>CAWDTA010000001.1:0-380000 GCA_963805085.1 uncultured Veillonellaceae bacterium
CCTGAAACAAACTGTATGTTGGTTTTTTCTATCTGCATCAGCGGATAGAAGAAACCACGTGCAGAATGATGAAGGGGGATATAAAATTGGTATCAGTACAAGGGAGTAAAAAGCTATGGGCAAGGTATCGCACCAGCGTGTGGCGAGGAAGCCTCCTCGCCACAACCAAGGGGAGAGGTTCATTCTATTTACAAGGGACAAGATATGTTTTTTGGGAAAACAGAGGTTCTGTAAATGTATAGAATCTATAGAACACCAACAGCCACGATTATTGCCAAGGAAGTAGAGAACACTGATTTTACAGTTAAATTGCTTACAGATTTAGATTGCAAAGAATATGTGATGATCAAGTGGCAAGATGCAGTTAATATATATAATTTTTCGCTAGTTGGTCAGGTCAATGAAATAGCTGACGAAATTTCATTAGAAGAGTTTAGAGAAATTACCTATGCGAAAATATATAAGGAATCATTAGAGGAGGAAATCAAAGCCCAAAAGATGGATTATCCAAAGTTCGATTGGAATAATTTTCTAGAAGCAGACACAACTGGCAGCTAATACCTGCTGGTTGTGCCTTAAAATATCAGAAAGTGTATTACCAAAAGCAGTAAAAGAAGTTCTATAGAAGTAAGAAGGAATTCCCCTCGTTCCTGTTAAAAACAAAACTGAGTAAAAAATCCTCCTATATTAGGTAAAAATAACTAACATAGGGGGATTTTTTTTTGAGAATAAAGGTGAAAATGGGAGTATCGTCCGCTAAAATATCTCTGCTAAGCGGTTTTTTATTCGTTTTTACCATTTTTTTTCAATTATTTTTTAGTAAAAAAATCAAAATATAATGCCTACAGGACATATATCCTAAATAAATAAAATTGGTAAAAATCATTTTGACTAGTGTTTATGCTATTTGCCAAACAAATTTTTAGTAGAATTTAACATTGAAAGTCGAAATAAAGAAAAATTACAAGACAAAAGTACTAATAATAATGGTAAATTCGACCTATTAAATGGTAAAAAATATAGACTTTGTCTAATAAATGTAATACAATACCTTTGTGTGTATTATGGATAGAATTACAAGCCAAGGAGGCATAAATATAATGCGTGTGTGTGATAAGATTTTCATACTGTTTTTCATGTTTTTTGTTTCAGCACCGACGGTGTTCGCTGCACCAAGTGCGGCAGATATCAAGGAACAAGAAAAATTTTTACAGCAACAAGAACAAAAAATTACAGCAAAAGAAGCCGATCAAGAAAGTAATAAACGTAGCCAAGCAAGTATGGTCAAACTAAAAAAAGAAATAAAACCTCTAACAAAAGTAGAACTACCACAAGAAGACCCCAGCTTTTATATCAATGAGATTCAATTACATGGTATATATGCGGAAAAGTTTACTTGGGTAGAAGAATATTTAGATCAATATGTAAATCAGAGAATCGGGATTCGAGGAATCAATTTGCTATTGAAAAATGTTAATGATGCCATTGTAAATAGAGGATATATTACCACTCGTGTCTATGTGAAAGAACAAGACCTATCGAGTGGTATTTTAGTGTTCGACCTTGCCGCTGGAACGATTGGTGAAATAGGTTTTGCCGACAATAACACCTGGGGAACATGGAAAAATGCCTTTTCCGTCCATCCTGGTGATCTATTAAATATTCGCGACTTGGAACAAGGCCTAGAGCAAATGAAACGAGTACCATCCCAAGATGTGGATATAAAAATTGAACCAGCAAAAATAGCGGGACAAAGTAACATTTTGCTAACGGTAAAACGAAGCAAACCATGGATTTCAGCTAACCATGCAAATATAAGGAGGCGGCAATATGAAGAAAAAATTTAAAATGCGTTTCAAAAAGATAATCGCAACTGTATTATTGGTAACATTTGTCGGACAGCCGCTTACTGTATTTGCGGCTGCAGTTGCAGATACTGCGGCAGATAGTAGTCAAAAACCTACCGTTACTGAGGTAAACAAAGTAACGGTAGTAGATATCGCCGCGCCAAATGCGAGAGGACTATCACATAATAAATATACAGACTTTAATGTAACGGCAAACGGTCTAATCTTAAATAACGCAACACAAGCTGGAAATACTACCCTTCTGGGGAACCTGCAAGCAAATGCAAATTTTAAAGCAAATGCAGCAAGTATTATCTTAAATGAAGTTACAGGCACCAATCGTACCAATTTAAATGGGATGCTCGAAGTAGCAGGAAATCAAGCCGCTGTTATTATTGCTAATCCCAATGGTATCACAGGAAATGGTTTTGGCTTTATCAATACGAATCGTGTGAGTTTGGTCACAGGAACACCAAATGTAGATACAAATGGCAGCTTGGATTCCTTCAATGTAAATAGTGGTGACGTCAGCATTGAAGGAACTGGAATCAGTCAAGATACTCCGGCGACAAAACTAGATATCATGACCAGAGCGGCAAATATCAACGCCGAAGTATGGGCGGACGAAATCAATGTAGTTACTGGGAATAATAAAGTAAATTATCAGACCTTAGCAACTGAAACGATAGCAGAAAATCCAGCTAAAAAACCAACAGTAGCCCTAGATGTAGGCGTAGTAGGTGGCATGTATGCAGGAAAAATCATGCTCGTTGGCACAGAAAAAGGTTTGGGTGTTGCCCTCGATAGTGAAGTATCTGCGAGCAAGGGCTTGTCCCTAACCAATGAAGGCAAAATCACCGTAAATGGCAGTATCAGTGCAAAAGAACCAATAAAAATCACAACCAGTGATGACTTTGTAAATAATGGTCAAATATCTTCTAACCAAGATATCAATATCACAGCGCAAAATATCACGAGTAGTGGATTTATCAGTGCCGGTGAAGAAGCTGATGAAGAAGATGAAGACGGTAACTCTGCAAGTGCAAGTACGACTTTGGCAGATTTAACGGCAAATGCAGCCGAAAAAATCAATATTAGCGGTATGATCAGTGCAAGTAGAGATATCACGTTATCCGGTAAAAAAGTAACTTATGAACCAAGTAATGCTACCGCTCAAAATATAACTGTCAATCAATCTGAGCCAGATACTCCGGTGGTCGAACCCGAAACCCCGACACCAACTGACCCAGATACGCCCTCAAAAGAGGAAACAAAAACTGAAACCATTACTACCGTAATCAATCCAAAAGCTCCAGCTCTACCAACCTATTCTCAAATAGAAACGACAAAAGCAGTAGAAAAAGAACAAAATCTATTGCTTACTGCAGATCAATCAGCATCAGGAGACTATAAACCAATCATCGATAAAACAGCCAGCGGTGTTGATCTCGTGCAGATTGCCACTCCAAATACTAACGGTATTTCAAGAAACCTTTATACCGATTTTAATATCAACACTAGTGGACTCATTTTAAACAATGCAACGAAATATGCCAGCACCCAGCTAGGTGGTTATATTGACTACAACACTCGTTTAGGTGGTATTAGTGCCAAAGTCATTTTAAACGAAGTTACCAGTACTAATCCAAGTAAACTAAATGGCTTTATTGAAGTTGCTGGTAATAAAGCCAGCATTGTTATTGCCAATCCCAACGGCATGACTGTCAATGGGTTTGGTTATATCAACACCAGCAATGCGACACTGTCTACGGGTATCATCAGTAGCTGGCAAAACGGCACCGTAGAATTTTATCCAATTGCAAATGGGAACATACTATTGCAAGGTGACGGCTTAAATGCATCCAAGACAGATACGCTCAATATTATTGCCAAAGAGTTTGCAAACTCTGCTTCTGAACTATGGGCAACTCAGCTCAGCTTATCAGCAGATGGCAATTTAAGTAATAACGGTAAAATAGTTACTACTGGCAGTATGCAGATTAAAGGGCAGAACCTAACCAATGAAGAAAATGCCGTGATTAGCAGTACTGGTGATTTAGATCTAACGATAAAAGAAGACATCCTCAATCAAACCGCTGCCATAAATAGTGACGGTAATACTACGATTACAGGAAAAAGTTTCACGAATAAAGAAAATGCCGTACTCTATAGTAAAGGAAACCTTGATCTCAAGGTAGAGGGCGATATCAATAACCAGACAGCAGCCATTTCCGTAAACGGTAAAACAAACCTTACAGGAAACTCGCTGCAAAATACAGCAAATGCATTGCTTTATAGTGGCAGTGACTTGAACGTAGCTGTAGCAAATGATATCAATAACCAAAAATCTACACTGCAAGCTGACGGAATAGCTACCCTTAACAGCAAAACCTTTGAAAATCAAGACGGTGCGTATTTTTCAAGTGGAAATACCCTTGCAATTCATGCGGATGACAGTCTGTTAAATCAAGCGTCTACTTTAAAAAGCAAAGCAAAGACAAGCATCACGACAAAAGCGGCCATCAATCAAGATGGCGCAGTTTTGCAAAGTGAAGATGATTTAACCATACAGGCTGAAAATAATTTAAAAAATCAAGCTTCCGCCATTAAAACAAATGGAAACTTTAATCTTCAGACAAAAGAATTAATAAATCAAAGTAATGCGACCATTTCTAGTGGCAAGGATATGGATGTCACTGCCAAAGCTAGTATTACAAATCAAGCCTCTCAGCTGGAAAGTAGCGGGAAAATCACAGCCAAAACACAAGCCTTAACTAGTCAAGCCAGCTCTGTGATTTCAAGTGAAAAAGATTTAGATCTGGCAGTAGAATCAGATATTACCAATAAAGATTCCACAATAAAAAGTACTGGTAACACCAAAATTACCAGCCGAAACTTTAACAATGAAGGTTCTTCCTTTACCAGTGCAGGTGATCTATCTCTGACGGTAAAAGAAAATATTCAAAATAAAAATGCTGACATCCAAGTAGAAGGAAGTAGTGAAATCAGCGCTAAAAACCTTAGCAACGAAGCTGATGCTGGCATTTTTACCACAGGTGATTTCAATCTAAATTTAACCAATAAACTCACCAACCAAAATTCTGTACTCGCTGTAAATGGCAAAACCAATATTACCGCGCAAGGTATTGATAATCTCGATAACTCTGTGCTTTACAGTAGTGGTGATTTAACCTTAACAGCAGAAAATAATATATTAAACCAGTCCTCAGATATCGAAAGCCAAGGCAGTATCGCTATTACGGCTAACCAATTAACCAATGAAAAAGGTATATTTGAGACCTATTGGGATATAACCAATCAAAATATAGCCTATGGAATTACGCCTATTTCTGGACATTACAGTGCCACGAGAAAATTCGCCAGAAAAATACAAACTGGTACGATTAAAGAAGAAACAGCAACAGCGCAAATCTTAGCCGATAAAGACATCACAATCAAGACAAAGTCAAATGTAATCAATCACTATAGCACAATTGCCGCTGGTAATGATCTAACCATAGATGCAGCTTACTTAGAAAACTTCGGCTATCAAGGTACGATTATTACCACCGATGTCGGCAATGACATTCACAACTGGAAATATAAACACCATGGAAAACTGCATCATCATTGCCATATGGTTTACGGCACTACCGTTATTCCCTATTACAATCAAACAGTAGTAGACGAAGAAACCGTCAGACCAGGTATTTTAAGCGGGGTCAAAAAAGTAAAGATTACTGCCGGAACGATCGACAATAAAACCTTTGATGCTGGTAAAAATGTCATTCAGACGAAGACCCAGGCAGTAACGCAGCCTAGCGTTCTAACCCAGTTGACAGGACAAACAAAAGTAGCCAGCCAAGTAGATCCTAAGATCAATGCCGAAGATAAGGAAATCACTATCGGAAGTCTAGCTATAAATAGCAAACTGTTCACCATCAATACAAATCCAACAGCAAAATACTTGGTAGAAACAAATGAAAAATTTGCTAACTACAACAATTTCCTCTCCAGTGATTACTTATTAGAACGGGTAAAATCTGATCCAACAAAAGTATCAAAACGCTTAGGTGATGGCTACTACGAACAAAAACTAGTCACCGAACAAATCACTGAATTAACCGGTAAAAAATACTTAAACGACTACAGCTCAGCCCTTGAACAATACCAAGCCTTAATGGAAAATGGCGCAACCGTTGCCAATGAGTATAACCTTACCGTAGGTGTAGCCTTAACCAAAGAACAAATGGCAGCCTTAACCAGCGATATCGTATGGCTAGTCGAAGAAGAAGTAAACGGAGAAAAAGTCCTCGTTCCCGAAGTATACTTATCAACCCTAAAAACAGGCGATTTAACCAGCAGTGGAGCTCTCATTGTGGGAACAGACGTCGAACTAGTTGCCAGTGATGACTTAAAAAATGTCGGCACCATAAAAGCAGATAACAATCTAACCGTAGCTGCCAAAAACATCACCAACGAAAATGGTGCGATTTCTGGCGCAGAAGTAACGCTGACCGCAGAAGAAAATGTAACCAATAACAGTGCAGCCATTACCGGGAAAAACGTAACCATCTCTGCTGAAAATATCACAAACACAACTCAAACTCAAACAGAAAATTACCAAGAACTAAACCAAACAAAAACACTCGATACTGCAAGTATCGCAGCAGAAAACAACCTTACCCTAATCGCTGAAGACTCCATAAAAAATCAAGGAGCAAAGCTAAGTGCAGGTAAAGAACTCGTACTCACAGCCAAAAAAGATATCGACATCGAAGCCGTAGCGAAGGAAAAACACGTAGCCGTTACCTACGGTAAATCCAGTGCCGAAGAAAACACTACAAAGAGCGTAAGTAGTACTCTAACCGGACAAAACATCACGATAAACGGTGACAATGTAAATATCAAAGGCTCAAATGTTGCCGCAGACGAAGCCGTAACCATTACAGGCAAAACTAACGTCAACATTACCGCTGAAAAAGACCTCGCAGAAACAGATGCGTCCGTAGGAAATCGTGGCGGAGAATACTTCAATCGGCAAAAAGACAGCAACGAAACTATCGCTTCCAGCAGTATCACAGCCGGAAAGGATATTCAAATCAAAGCAGACAAAGACATCAACGTCAAAGGCTCGGACATCTCCAGTAATAAAGGAAAAATCACTCTAGATGCAAAAGAAAATGTAAATGTCTCAAACGAAACCGAACATCACGAAAGCCTGCACGAAGAACACAGAGAAAAAACAGGCTTCCTATCCTCAACTAAAACAGATATCTACGACTATCAAGCAAAAGATACAGTTGTAGGCAGCAATATCTCCGGTAATCAAATAAATGCAGATGCTACGAAAGATATCAACATCAAAGGCTCAACAGCAGTAGCAGATCAAGATGTAAATCTAAAAGCCGGAGGAAATATCAACATCGAATCCGCCGAAGAAACCAGCGAAAGCCTATACGAAAAATCCGTTAAAAAATCTGGTCTTCTAACAGGTGGAGGACTCAGCGTCACCATAGGGAAACAAAGCCAAAAAGACAGCCAAGCGAACCAAAACACCGAACAAATCAGCTCAACTGTAGGCAGTCTACAAGGCAATGTAACCCTAGAAGCAGGTAAAGACGTAGACGTAAAAGCCAGTGATGTAATCGCAAATAAAGACATCAACACCACCGGAGAAAACGTCAATATAGAAAATAAAGATAATACGTATAATGCAGAGGAAAAACACGAATTTAAACAAAGTGGACTTAGTGTATCACTAGGTGGTAACGTAGTAACAGCCGTAGAAAAAGTACTATCTCCAGCCGAAAGAGCAACACAGGTACAAGACGACAGACTAAAAGCACTCTACGCCTATGAAACAGCAAATCAAATCGAAGAAAATGCAGATACACTAAAAGATCTAGGACATCTAAATAAAAGCAAATTATCCGTTAGTGTAAGTCTAGGGTCAAGTAAATCCGAAAGCGAATCAACCAGTCAAACAACAGTAGCCAAGGAAAGTAATGTAAAATCCGATGGTGATGTAAATATCACTTCAACCAAGGGAGATATCAAAGTCAAAGGCTCTAACGTAGAAGGCAAAGATGTTACATTAGATGCCAAAGAGAACATCGAAATCACAGCCAGTGAAAACAAAAATGCCAGCAACACCGAAAGTAGCAGTAGTTCTGCTAGTATCGGAGTAGACCTCAACTTAACTGGTGGTCTTAGTAGCGTGAATGTAAGTGGTAGTAAACAAAATGGTAAAATAAAAGAAAATGGTACTACTTATAACCAAAGTACAGTAACCGCCGAAAAGGATTTAACCGCGAAATCCGGTAAAGATACCAATATCATCGGCTCAAAAGTAGAAGGAGATAAAGTAAAAGTAGATGTAGGTGGAGACTTAAATCTGGAAAGTCTGCAGGATAAGGAAACCTATGATGAACAAAACAGTTCAAGTGGATTTAACCTCAGTGCGGATATTAAAAAACAAGGTGCGAAGAAGCCAAATACGCTTGTTAATTCCAAAACGACTGGATCCACAAGCAAAGGAAATATAGACTCTAACTACGAAAGCGTAACCAAGCAGGCCGAAATCAATGCAGGACAAGACGGCTTCGACATCGAAGTAGGCAAAAATACCGATCTAAAAGGTGCGGTCATTTCGAGCGATGCTACGTCAGATAAGAATAAGATCAGTACAGATACGCTTACATATTCGGATATTGCAAATAAAGCAGATTATAGCGCAAGTAGTAAGGGCGTAAATTACAGCAATGGTGGAGATACCAAGAAAAAAGATCAGGGATTAACGCCAAATAATGGTACAACATCTTCTGGTAGTGGTAGTAGTACCACAAAATCAGCGGTAGCTGATGGTACGATAGAAGTACGGAGCAATCCAAACCAAGATATATCTAACCTAAGTCGTGATACTAGTGGCTCGTTAAATAAATTAGGTAAGATATTTGATAAGAAGAAAGTACAGGAACAACAAGAGTTATCCGCTTTATTTGGGAAAGAAGTATTTAAAGCGATAGGAGATCTTGGATTAAAAGAAGGTAGTGCTGAAAAAGTAGCATTAGACACCTTTGCTGGTGGAGTAATGAGCAAATTGGGTGGAAGTAGCTTTGCATCGGGAGCCGCAGGTGCAGGAATAACCCAATTAGTTATGAATGAGTTAAAAAATATAAAAGACCCAGCAGTACTCCAATGGGCAAGTGCAATTGTAGGAGCAGCCGCAGCTAAATTAGTTGGTGGTGATGCTAAGACTGGTGCTAGTGTGGCAGTTAGTGAAACGAAAAATAACTGGTTAAGTCATGACGAGCAGGTCAGTTTTGCAAATCGATTAAAGAAAGCATTAGTCGAAGGTGATATAGATGGTGCTCGGAGGATAATAAGAGAATACGCTGAGATAAGTAAAAGCAATTCAGATTTTAACCCTTTTAATGACGAAGCTACAGAAGGTCTTGACGATGACGGCGCCGGTTTGTTAGAGCAATTACAACTCTATGCAGCATTAACGAATCAAACGTTAACTAATAATGGACTAAATTATGATTTAGCGAACTTAGCGGCAGGTAGCAGTAATTTTGCATTACAATTGCCAGAAAACCATGATTTTGATACTTCAAAAACCTCAGATACCGTAGATCAAGTAAATCAACCTCCAGAAACAGTAGATAGTGTGATGGATAATGGGGGATCATGGAACAGCGCAGGACAAGCAGTGAGAGCTGATGGAACAGTATATGATAACCTACCTAATAGAGGAAACTATGCATATAGTCAAGGAGTACAACCATCAGGATATTATGATGACGGAACGGCTGCTATAGTTATAGATGGCAATTATTATCCTGCTTATAATGCACCGACTAAAGGGGATAAGCTGGCGGAAGATCCTAATGCGAAATTTGTTAAAATTGGTGATCAAAATTTTGTATTAGATCCTGACGATCCAAATCCTGATGATCAGAAAAAATGTTGGGCTACTTCAAAAGAACCATCAGCTTGGCAAGTAATCAAACAAAAGGTTGATAATGGAATAGAAGATGTTGTACAAAGTAAAGATGATATAATTAAATTTAAGGAACAAAAAGATATCAATTATGCAAAAAGGCAACTAGTAGAAAAAGGTATAGCTGAGGATGATCCAGAATATGATTCGAAGTTTGCAGAAGAATATAAAAAAGCAAAAGAACAGAGTGATGCTTTTTGGTACATGGGTTCAGCTAAGAGTGTAAAAGAACTTTATTCTTTAATAAAAGCATTCAAATATACATCTTCTGTGGTAGCGGGGGCGGATGATGTTGTAAAAGTTAGTGTCGATACAATCATTGAAACAGCTACTGCTGCCAATAAGGGTGGCGAAACAATTGTTGGACATGCTTTACAAAAACATGCGGGACGCAATCCTGAAATATGGGGTAAGGTTAAAGGCGGATCCGATGAGATTAATCAAACGGCACTAAAACATCTGCGAGAAATCATAGACGCACCAGGAGATTTTGTTAAAGTCACCAATGAAAGAGGAATTCAATTCTTGGAAAAGAAACTTCCAGATGGGCGGGGTGCTCGATTAAACCTTGATGGAACATTTAAAGGTTTTATCGATCAGTAATTAGAAGGAGATGAACGTGCTTGGAAAACATGGAGATTTTGCTGGTTAATTTTCCAAAAGGCAATATAGAAAAGTTCTTGTTTAACGAATTGAAAATAAAGAATGAACAAGTCAAAGCGTCACATTTTTTTGACAAGGAATCTGGAAAAGACATTGACTTTGTCCATATAAAAAGTATATATAAAATACTATCACCAACTGGTACAGGGAATATTGTTTTGTATCAGTTAGAGCTAGGGGTATTGATAAAGGATGTGGTTGTAGTACTTTCATTCGATGAAGAATATGGAGATGTGGTCTGTAATTTTCCTGAAAAAGAATTATTAACCGGGGAAAAAGTCAGTAATGCATTGAAGATTAAAACAGTGCTGAAATATTTATCTAACATTCGAGAAAAATATGGTATTGAAAAAGTTAGAATAGGTTACGAGCCTGCAGCAGACAATGATACCTGTCTATGTGAACTAAGTGGAAAAAATATTGATTTAGACAATGTTGCAAAGAGAATAATGAGATAAAGTGACACTTACCTAAAGTCTGGTTGGATGATTAGAGAAGATGGCTCAATAACTCTGAATACTCCGTTCACAGGGGTTACTCGATAAGAAATGGAGGACAGTATGAAACAATACAGTAGAGTGAAGTTGTTGGCAAATAAGTTTGAAAGCGAAGGTGTAAATATAGGTGATATTGGTTATATCATTGAAGTATATGATAATGAGACATATGAAGTTGAATTTTCTGATAGTAAAACAGGATTTACCATTGGACAAATTGTTGCTAATTTAAGAGATATTGAACTAGCGGAATGAGATAATGCAATGGGTAGTGCTGAAATAATTGTGTAAACCTCCAATGTTAGGTAAAATAAAACTAATATTGGAGGTATTTTATTATGGCAAATAAAGAAAACAACAAGCTCAAAGATCTTATCAAAGAGTATGGTATTAAAGACATGAATGATGTCCATGAATTTGTCAAAATGCTTACAGCTGAAACCATCCAGACAGCTCTTGATGCTGAAATGGATGAAGAACTTGGATACTCCAAATATGACTACAAAAATAAGAAGACAAAGAATAGTCGCAATGGCTATTCTTCTAAAACCGTTCAAAGTTCCAACGGAGAGCTGGAACTTAAAATTCCCCGCGATCGCGACGGCGATTTTGAACCACAATTAGTAAAAAAACATCAAACAGATATTTCGACCATAGAAGATAAAGTGATTTTTCTTTACTCACAAGGTGTATCCACTCGCGATATCCAAAAAACAATGCAAGAAATGTATGGCATTGATGTAGACGACAGCCGTGTTTCAAGAATTACAGATAAACTGCTGCCGCTCATTAATGAATGGCAAGAACGCCCGTTACAAACGATCTATGCGATGGTTATTTTAGATGCCATTCATTACAATGTCCGTGAAAATGGCATTGTTACAAAAAAAGCTGCATATGTTGCCATTGGTACGGATTTAGAGGGGCAGAAAGATGTTTTAGGCATTTGGTTAGGTGCGAGTGAATCCTCTAAATATTGGCTTTCTATACTGAATGGATTGAAAAATCGTGGCGTTCAAGATATTCTTATTGTATCGGTAGACGGTTTATCTGGATTTGTAGAAGCCATCAATGTTGCTTTTCCTCAAACAGAAGTGCAACGCTGTGTAATTCATCAAATTCGTGCTTCGACACGTTACGTATCTTATAAAGACGTTAAGCTATTTACTGCTGATCTAAAACCGATTTATAAAGCCCCAACAGAAGAGGCCGCCTTATTTGCTTTAGATGAATTTGAGGCTAAATGGAATTCGAAATATCCGTTAGGCGTAAAATCTTGGAGGGCTAATTGGAATGAACTCTCTACCATGTTCAAATATTCGCCAGAAATACGCAAATTAATTTATACAACCAATGCGATTGAAAATTTCAACCGTCAATTACGAAAAGTAACCAAGACAAAAAGTGCTTTTGTTTCGGATAATGCTTTAATGAAATTGCTATATTTAACAACGATGAACATCGTCGATAAATGGACAATGCCAATTCGAAATTGGGGCATGATACTCGATAACCTCATGATTTATTTTGGCGATCGAGTTAAAATTTCTTTATAAAACTCAACTTAATTTTATCCTGATATTTGGACTTTACACAAAAATTTACGCACTCTCATGCAATGCGTACTTTTGTCTCAACTAAAATATAATTAAGACGAAGTGACGAGTTGCAGTGCTTCAAAAATTCGGACACTGTCCCTATATGGAAAAACAGGTAAATAAAAACAGGTCAGCGGACGTAAAAATCCGTTGACCTGTTTTTTTCTCAGGTGCTCTCTAGTGACACCTAAATCATAGGTAATAAATTCCTATTAACAATACCATTTCAATTAATCTAGAAAATCTGAGTAACTCTAAATTTAAAAAGACTTAGACTCATTACCTCCACAAAACGGACAACTACTCCCATATCCATTACCAGAGCAATTAGAACAATAAGTACCACCACATTCTTTGCATTTCATCAAAGAACCCATACAAGGTGCATCACTACCACAATTTGGACATTTTCTCACAGTATCATACATAGACAGAGCCGGACAAGTTTCAGATGACCGTTTAAAAGCACTGTATGCCTATAAAGCAGATGAAGACTATAAAGACATAAAGAAACAAGAAAAAGCGGCAAAAGCTCTAAAAGAACAACAAGAAGCAGAAGAAGCAAAAAAACAAGAAGAAGCAAAAAATAAACAGGGGGCAGATAAAAACGCTAAAGATGGAGCAGAGAAAAAAACAGCAGAAAAAAGTGATATCTCCATCAGTGTAAGTCTAGGAACAAGTAAATCCGAAAGCAGCTCAACCAGCCAAACAACAGCTGCGCAAGGCAGCAGTATCACAGGCGGAAATAATGTAAAGATCACAGCAACAAAAGAAGATATCAAAGTCAAAGGCTCAGATATCACCGGAGAAAATGTAACCTTAGATGCCAAGAAAAATATCGAAATCACCGCCAGTGAAAACAAAAATGTAAGCAACAGTGACAGCAAAAGTAGCTCAGCAAGTATCGGAGCAAGTATAAACTTAGGTGATGGCAGTATTGGCGGACTCAATGTAAGTGGTAGCAAACAAACAGGAGAAATCAAAGAAAACTCCACCACCTATAACCAAAGTACAGTTACCGCCAATGACAACTTAACCATGAACTCTGGTAAAGATACGGATATCAAAGGTTCAAAAGTAAGTGGGGATAAAGTAAAAGTAGATGCAGGAGAAAATCTAAACCTAGAAAGCCTGCAAGACAAAGAAACCTATGATGAGAAAAATAGCTCAGCTGGTGGAGTAATGAGCAAATTGGGTGGAAGTAGCTTTGCATCAGGAGCCGCAGGTGCAGGAATAACCCAATTAGTTATGAATGAGTTAAAAAATATAAAAGACCCAGCAGTACTCCAATGGGCAAGTGCAATTGTAGGAGCAGCCGCAGCTAAATTAGTTGGTGGTGATGCTAAGACAGGAGCAAGTGTCGCAGCAAGTGAGACGAAGAATAATTGGCTAAGTCATGACGAGCAGGTCAGTTTTGCAAATCGCTTAAAGAAAGCTTTAGTCGAAGGTGATATAGATGGTGCTCGGAGGATAATAAGAGAATACTCTGAGATAAGTAAAAGAAATTCAGATTTAAACTCTTTTAATAACGAAGCTACAGAAGGTCTTGACGATGACGGTGCGGGTTTATTAGAGCAATTACAACGATACGCTTCATCAACTGGTCAAACGTTAACTAATAATGGATTGAATTATGATTTAGCGAACTTAGCGGCAAGCGTCAATAAATTTGCATTACAATTGCCAGAAAATCACGGCTTTGATACTTCAACAACTGCAGATACCGTAGATCAGATAAATCAACCTCCAGAAACAGTAGATAGTGTGATGGATAATGGGGGATCATGGAACAGCGAAGGAAAAGCCGTGAGAGCGGATGGAACGGTATGTGATAACCTACCTAATAGAGGAAACTATGCATATAAGGCGTACAACCATCAGGATATTATGATGACGGAACGGCTGCTATAGTTATAGATGGCAATTATTATCCTGCTTATAATGCACCGACTAAAGGGGATAAGCTGGCGGAAGATCCTAATGCGAAATTTGTTAAAATTGGTGATCAAAATTTTGTATTAGATCCCGATGATCTTAATCCTGACGATCAGAAAAAATGTTGGGCTACTTCAAAAGAACCATCAGCTTGGCAAGTAATCAAACAAAAGGTTGAAAATGCCAAATTTGATGATCCGGACTTAGAGTTTGCGAAAAGGAATTTAAAGTCGAAGGGTATTGATCCAGACGATCCAGAAAATGCGAAGAAATTAGCAGATGAATTTGAAAGACAGAAAGAAATAACTCTAGGTGGGGCAACAGGCTCTGTTGGTGGAGTTGGTTTCAAGTCATTTAAAGAATTAAAGGCTTATCTTGGAACACCTGGGGTAGGAAATCAATGGCATCACATAGTAGAGCAAGCACAGATAAATGCAAAGAGAGCAGGATTTGCAGTAGAAGAAGTAAATCCTGTAGAGAATATAATTGCGTTGCAATCTGGTAAAGGAAGTATTCATAGTAAAATAAGTGCGTATTATTCATCAATTCAAGATTTTACCGATGGAATGAGAGTAAGAGATTGGCTTGCAAATAAAAGTTTTCAAGAACAGTTTGAGGAAGGTATGAAAATTTTGAGAAGATATGGTGATGTTGCAAAAGATGAAACTGGAAAATGGATATTTAAGCCTTTTGAATAATTAGGAGGAATATAGTGAAGGAATTAGAAAAAATATTGCTCGACTATGAAAGTGCTTGTATTAAAGGGGAAGAAGCACAGGAAAATGGGGATTCCAAAAATTCCAATAAACAATATAGAGTAATACAAAAAATCCGTAAAGAGTTAAAAGAAAACCCTGAGTATGGTATAGAAAAGTTATTACCTTATTTGGAGCATCCGAGTCCGTTTGTTAGATTAAAAACAGCGTTTAGTGTCATTCCTGTAGCACCAGAAAGAGCCAAAGAAGTGCTTACTCAACTAAAAGAAATTCGAGGATTAACAGGTTATTCTGCAGAAACGACATTGTCAGAATGGGAAAAAGGGAATTTGAAATTTGATTAATTAAAATAAACAATAAAACAGAGGTTAATGGACAATAAATCGCTTAGCTATGCCTTTTTTTATCTTGAAAATTCATGGGAAAATTTTTAAAAAGCTATTGATTTTTATTAGCAGGTTTTTGTCTTAGATATTGCGTATATCATGGATAGAAAATCAACAAAAACTATTTTTTAATATGGGAAAAGAGTTGGCGCAATAATATAAATTTGTTCATTTTGAGTTAAATTTGTTATTTGGGGGAAAGCAAATGTGTTTAACATGCAGTATCGTTAATGGAGAATTCTTTCCAGTTGGTGGAATAATTTATAAAGATAGTTACGTTCTTTTGCACCATTGTATTGACTTACAAATTCCGGGATATTTAATCCTTTCACCATTAAGGCATATTGAGTCTTACAGTGATTTAAGTCATAGTGAGATGTTACATATGGGAATTGTTACAAAGGCAGTAGTAGCTGCTCTAAAACGTATAGACGGTATCGAAAAAGTGTATCTGGCTAATTTTGGAGAAAAAACGACGCATTTTCATATGCATATTTTCCCTCGGTATAAATGGATGTTAAATCATTCTGCTGAGGAGATATGTACAGATAATATGTTAGATGGGGCCAAGTTGCTAAGCTTTTGTCGAAAAAAATATAAAGTACAACCGGAGTTTATAAATAAAGAAGATATTATTGCTGTAATTGAACAAGTTAAGCGAGTATTCTCCAATTCGGATCTGTTAAATGTATTACATAATGTTGTTATACATATGGAGTAGTTTAAAACTAAGCCAACGTTAGTCAATATATTTGCGGTAGTCCAGATAATTTTGTCGATAGACAGGATGAAGTATGAATAGATTTTATTTCTTCTAATAACTTATCAAAAATCTCTTTTACGGATAAGATTTCTTTTATTTTATAAATATATTCACCTGTGAAAACTAGCCCAGTCTCAACATCTCCTTGTTGTGCTTTGGAAAGAGCACTGATTATACAAAAATTCTGACTGCAATGTTTTAAGCAGGCTTTGCATACTTTCGGAGAGATGGTACCTTCATTAATTTTCTTGACAAATGGATTTTTCAAAGCACGTCCAGGTAATCCAACAGGGCTATTAATTAAGACAACATCATCTTTTTTTGCCTTTAAATAAAATTCTTTTAATGAGGAAGCAGCATTTGATTCTTTACTCATAGCAAACCTAGTGCCCATTTGGACTCCATCAGCACCAAGATTTAATGTTTCGGCGATATCTTGTCCAGTAATAATTCCGCCGGCGCCAATAACGGGGATATGAACTGCATTTTTTATATCGTTGATGAGATCCTTTATAGAATGGTTCGTTGTACCTAAATGTCCGCCAGCTTCTTTTCCCTCAACAACAACAGCCGCAGCACCTAGTTTTTCTGAAAGTTTAGCTGCTTTTACCGAAGATGCCATTGTGACAATAGGAGTATTACTTTTTTTCCCTATATCAAATACATCGCGTGAAAATCCTGCACCAGCTACGACTAAATCAATACCTTCATCGATGGCAGTTTTTACAAGTGCTTTAAATTCTCTAGCTGCGACCATCACGTTAACACCAATGATTCCTTTGGTTAGTGAACGTGCAAGATGAATTTCATTACGTAATTCACCAAGAGACATTCCGGAAGCAGCGATTATTCCTATACCACCATTTTCAGCTACGGCGGCTGCAAGTCGGGCGGTAGAAATCCGTACGGCCATACCTCCTTGAATAATAGGTACTTTTGCAACTAAATTTCCAATTTTAAGTTCGGGAAGTTTCAATTTTAAATGCCTCCTTATTATATAAAAATTTTTATCCAATTGATTTCCGCTTATAGTATAATTATACTAAGAGAGATAAACTAAACAAGTACGCACATTTTTGTACCTTATATAATTGCTAAGGAGATGCTTATAAATGAGTAAAGAACGATCTTATGGTGATGAGTGCCCGGTTTTACATACAATAAATATTATTGGTGGAAAATGGAGAGTGTTAATTTTACACCATTTATTGAGTGGATGCTTACGTTATAACCAATTAAAAAAGAAGCTGCCCGGAATTAGTAATATTATGCTTACACGTTCTCTGCAACAATTAGAAAAATATGGTCTTATAGAACGCATTCAGTATTTAGAAAAAGTACCTCATGTTGAATATTTTTTAACAAAACAGGCTAAAAAGCTGGTTCCTGCTATTGCAGCTATTGCAGCGTGGGGAAAAGATCAAATGACATTAGAAAAGATAATCGAAGAATGATTAAATCAGACGAGGGGACGGCAGACTGTGTTTCAAAAATTCGAGAAAATATTGATAAATATATTTTTTTTATAAATGATCATCAAAAAAGGGGCAGGCGATAGTGAACTGTCCCTTTTTCTATGTAATTAACTGCGGGAAAAATATTAGACAAGGTGACGCGTACTTTTGTCTATAAATTTATGCTGAAAAACAGCTAAGTTATTATTTTATAACTTAGCTGTTTGGTTTTAATCAAAGAGCAAACGAATAGACGGAAAGTATTTAACAATTACAGAATTCATATAAATCCGAGGAAAGAATAGAATCTAATTCTTTTTCATTCTTTTTCTGTGTTTGTGTAAAAACAAATCCGAATATATCAAGGTTAGGATTGTCCACTTTGCGAAGTTCTAGGACACTTTCAAAGGAGTTATATAGTTTATCATAATTAAATTCTGCGCAGGGAATAGATTTATCCGGCTTATCCAGTAGAATTAAACTATACAGATTGTCCTCTTCCCCTTTCAATATTTCTGAAAAATCAGGTTCTTTATTTTGCAGAAAGTACTCTAGCGTTCGAATTCCATAAGCATAGTAAGCAACATCTGTACAAGAAAGACCTAATATTAATCTGGTAATATCACCTTTTAACGCTGAAATCATTCGCCAGCTTATAGACTCTTCCATTGCCGATGAAATTGTTAAGGAACGTAAAGAGATGGTTGTTATACGAAACAGGTTAACAGATTCCATTCTTAATGATTATCATCTTCTTGGTGATAAATATTGCTACTTCCGTTGGTTGCTGCTACCCGAAGGTTGGACTGGAAAAACCTTTGAAACATGTGCAAAAAATGCAGGTGTTCAAGTATATTGTGCTGAACGTTTTGCTGTTGGTAATTCCCCTGTACCCGCTGCAGTTCGTATCGCAATAACAGCTCCAAAAGATTTAGAGGAATTAGAAAATGGATTATATATACTCAAATCTATATTAGAGCAAGCGGATGAGTTTACCATGCTATGAAATTGGTCTTAAAAGTAGTCAAGGTGACGCGCAACTTGTCTAATCTTTTATACTTAAGTATATATTTTTTATAAATTTGCATAGAGAAAAATCTCAAATCCCATGTATTTTTTGCTCTTTGCCGTTTAATACTTCTGCGCGTAAGCATTGCCAGATCATTTGGAATAATTCATTATAACAAAGTGCCATGCGGATTTTTGCTATATCACGCGGGCGTGGCAGATCAGTATCAATGATTGCTTTTATCGTGCCAGGATGTGCGGTCATAATCATATTCCTTTGAATAACTATGTCATCGGCTTCATACATATATAAAGGATATTTTTTATGTTATAGGAGGATGGCGTATGTTAAAAAAAGCGGTCAATATCCCTATCTCGCTGTTTGAGTCTATCGAAGGCAGATATTTTGTTGGGCAGACTGATTTGTTGAATTTTGGAAACGAGACAAATGCGGTGGGGAGATTATATAACCCTACTCATTCTCAGGTAAATTTATTTGTTAATGTAATTACTATTTCCAACATAACCCAAACCGATTTTTTGGCTCAAATTTGGTTTAATGCCGAACTGCCAGAGACAGGAACTGTTTCTAGATTGGTAACGCCCACTAATACAGTATTATGTCCGAGGCCGAGACCCGAAGTATTGTTACAGTTTGCGCAAAATCTTCAGGGTACTCCAAGCGGGGGAGTGAATCCTTTTGATCGAGTTATTCCTCCGATAACGACGGTTGTAGATGAGGAAGATGGAAAGTTTATTCTTCCACCAGGAGGTTCTTTTGCTGTTTTTTTAGTCGGACAGGGAAGTACTCTTCTCCAGGCTCGAATTGCTTTAGGCTGGTGGGAAACAAAAATAAATGATAGTGATTGTTAGAATTGATTCTGGAAAAAAAAGACAAAAGAAAATTCCTTTTATCTCTATTTAGTTTTAAAAACTTGTAGATAAGATGGATGTTTCTAAGTCTACGCTCAGGGCTTTACTAATATGAGAGCTGTCGCAAAAGCGACTGAGAGGTTAACATTTTTTGTCTAGTCTTGTATATATTTTTTTATAAATTATCATCAAAAAAGGGGCAGTCACAGTGCGACAGCCCCTTTCTCTATGCAATTAACTGCAAGGAAAATGTTGATTTCCTCGTATGTCTTGATCTTTGCCTTTTAATACTTCTTTGCGTAAACATTGCCAAATCATTTGGAACAATTCATTGTAGCGCAGTGTCGTGCGGATTTTGGATATATCACGTGGCCTTGGCAGGTCGATGTCAATGATTGCTTTTATCGTGCCGGGATGCGCTGTCATAATCATAATACGGTCGCTGATGCAAAGTGCTTCATCAATACTATGCGTGATAAAGACTGTGGTCTTTTTTGTGCGATCCCATATTTCAAGAAGTTCTTGTTGAAGAATGATGCGGTTTTGTTCATCTAAAGCGCCGAATGGCTCATCCATGAGGAGGATTTCCGAGTCATTGGCAAAAGCTCTAGCTACGCTGACCCGTTGTTTCATGCCGCCTGAGAGCTGGGATGGGTAGGCTTTCATAAATTTTTCTAGACCGATCATTCTAATATAATACGTGGCAGTTTCGTAGCGTTGCTTTTTTGATATTCCGCGCATTTTTAGTCCATACGCTACGTTGTCGAGGACATTTAGCCAAGGAAAAATGGATTGTTCTTGAAAGACCATCGAACTTAACGGGCGATTATCGTCACTCGAATTGATTGTAATTGTGCCAGCGGATGCTGCTTCCAGACCAGCTAAAATCCTAAGCAGCGTAGTTTTACCACAGCCGCTAGGCCCTACAATAGAGAAAAATTCACCATTTTGTATTTCTAGGTTGATATCGGTGATTGCCGGTACATTGCCTTGTGGAGTTTGAAAAATTTTGCTTACCTCATCAATTACGATGCGCTTTTTTAATTGGCTCATATTGATTTCTCAACTCCTCCTATTGCTTCCATGGTAGAGCTAGACGTTCTAACCAATCTAAAATAAGGGAAAAAATATAGCCGAGTACCGATAGCATAATCAGGGCAACGAACATTCTTTCGATATCAAACATGTCATAAGCCCGCCAAATCATCCAACCGATTCCCGCTTGAGCGGCTGAGAGCTCAGCGGCTACGATTAAAATCAATGCCATGCCCATCCCGAGTTTTAGACCAGCAAAAATCATCGGTAAAGCGCCCGGCAATGCTACGGTCAAATAAAAATTTTTGCGATTAGCGCCAAAACTTTTTGCTACATCAAGATAGATTTTATCGATATTCAGCACACCTGTCAGTGTATTGATCACGACCAAATAAAAAACGCCAATGGCAATGGTAAAAATTTTTGAAGTTTCACCAAGTCCGAAGATTAATAAAATAAGTGGCATCAAAGCAAGTTTAGGAATGGGATAGGTTGCATTGATCATTGGTTCTAGCGCAGAGCGAACCCAAGGCGATAATCCCATGGCAATGCCAATCACAATACCAGGGATGGCACCAACAGCAAACCCTAAGAGGATTCTTTGGACACTGATTGCTGTATGATAGAGTAATTCGCCGGATAAAAGTAAAGGGATGAAGGCTTTCATAATAAAATAGGGACTAGAAAATAATCGAATATCAATGGCATTCATTCTAGCCAATATTTCCCATAGGAGTAGCAGCGTTAACGGCGATAAGATAGACATAATGCGAAGTAGTGTTAAGTTGTTCATTTGTGTTTTCATGTACTTACCTCACAAAGCATCCATTGCGATGCTTTTGTTTTATTTATAAGGTCCTAAAATTTTTAATGCAAAATCGACAAAACTATGATCAATTACATCATAAAGTTGAATATCTGATGCTAATAAATTATTTTGTTTATACCAAGCCAAATCTAAGGCAATGCCTTTCGTTTTTAAATAGCCATCAGGATTCAAACCAGTTGGGTACATTTTTTCATATAATGTTGCATCTTTGACAACGGAATATTTGCAAAGAATATCAATGATTTCCGACCGATTCTTATCTTTAAAGAAAGCATCATTATAGTCACGAACAGATTTAATATATGCGGTCATAAAGCGGTTGGCTACTTCGGTATTTTTGGTTAAACTTGTGCCAAATACAAGTAATGCGGTTTGGGCATCAGGATCATATTCAATTGGATCTTTCCAAGGAGATATGATCCCTTTACTGATCCCTTGAGTGATAAATGGTTCAATTACCATAGCGGCATCAATGCTTTGATTACTCAAGGATACCAGCATATCAGGGAAAGAACGAATCACTTGCACATCGACATCTTTTAATGTCATATTCCCTTTGTTTAACACGCGTTCTAAGGACAATTCATCCAAGGAGGCAGTGCCAACAATGGCTATTTTTCTGCCCTTCAGATCACTATAATCTTTAATACTATTTTCTAAGTCTTTACGGACAACTAGGCGATAATAACCTTGATTAGGAATATTAATACCTTTATCAGCAACTATTTTCACGGGAATGTCGCGTGACATTGCATTAAATAGACCAGAGGATGAAACCGTTGCCCCAACATCCAATTGTCCAGCAGCGAGTTGATTGATCATTTCCTGACCAGAACTAAATTGAATAGGTTCAATTTTAATGCCAAGTGCGTCATAATAGCCTTTTGCCATGCCGATTAAGATGCCAGAATCGGAGCTGACCTGTTTCATCCCTACTTTAACGACAGATGTTTTACTAAGGGGCGATAATGTAGGCGCCCATGCTGGCGCTTGATCACTCGCTACTTGAATCGTGCCATTTGATGTGCAGCCTGTAAGTAAAAATAGCCATGTTATGATCAAGCATGTGATTTTACATAGCTTACGTAGTAACATGATATCCCTCCTATATTGATTGTGGTAGTTCATAGTATTCATTGACAATGCATTGGGTGCGAATGCCATTTTACAAAAATAAGGTCCCAGTTCAGCATCAATTGATATTGAACCAATACCTTATTCTTATAACGAAGTCTATATGTAAAAGTAGTTAAGTAGCTTATAACGATTTATCAACGGTATTGCTTCTACCACTTTTTTTCATAGTTCCACTGTTTCGCATAGTGTAATGTATTCAAATATAATTTTAAATAAAAAAAAAGGGATGAAGAAGAGCTACCAGTTCCCATTCCTAATGATTGTTTTTAATATGTAGACATTAGAAATTATTTTGATTTTTATGTATTATTTTCAGCTTAATTTACCAATACTAGTCTATATCATTTATTCAGCAAATTATAGATTACTGCAATAAGTGGGAACTATTTCATGTAAAAAGGTTGTTTTTTTTTCTATACATGGTAGTATAAAACTATATTTATAAAACTATATTTATAAAATTTATTGGTAGGATTCATAAATGTGGCGATGATTGGGAGGAGATTAACATGTTAGAGATAATTGCAATGACTGTAAAAGATGCCAAGCACATTGAAGCTGGCGGAGCTGACAGAATTGAACTTGTTAGTGCCTTGAGTGAAGGTGGGCTTACACCTAGCTATGGCTTAATTGAAGCGGTAGTAAATGGTGTTAACATACCTGTAAATATCATGATTAGACCACATGCAAAAGGATTTTATTATACCAATGATGAAATTAATTTGATGAAAAAGGATATCATTATCGCAAAAGAACTAAACGTAAAAGGTGTTGTTTTTGGCGTATTAGATGAAGAAGAAAATATATCTGAACCTAAATTGCGTGAGCTTTTATCTGTATGCGATGGGCTTGAGGTTACCTTTAACCGGGCAATTGATTTAATCAATCCAGTTACAGGAATAAAGATTTTAGCAAAGTATCCGCAGATTACAAAGGTTCTTTCTTCGGGCGGAACAGGGTTTATCAAAGACAACATACCGATATTAAATAAAATGCTAGCACATGCCGGTCATATTCGTTTGCTTGTAGGCGGGGGATTGACGATTGATAATATCAACACTGTTATGCAAGAAGTCAAAGGTGTTGAATATCATTTTGGCTCTGCTGCCAGAGAAAACAGTTCCTTGTTTGGTGAGATTAGTACTGAACGCGTTGAAAAATTAGTCAATATCATAAGGGCAGATAGATAAATGAAAATTAGATGGCAGAAACGATTTTACGCTTCTTGCCATCTATTTTTTAATGCTTGCATTGCTGCGCTATGCGCATGAATATAAGAGGTATCATAAAGTGGAATAGTCGTGTCAGCTTGGTGTACTAGAAGTCCAATTTCTGTGCAACCTAAGATAATTGCTTGGGCTTTTTGTTGATGTAGTTTCTCGATGATCGCAAGAAATTGCATTTTTGATTCAAGATTGATCTTGCCTAAACAAAGTTCATCATAGATAATGTTGTTTATTATAGTACGTTCGCCTTCGTCGGGAATAATCACATTGATATGATTGGCGATCAGACGGTTTTTATAAAAGTCTTGTTCCATCGTATATTTTGTACCTAGTAATGCAACCGTGACGATTCCATCGCTTAAGAGTGCTTGTGCTGTTACTTCGGCAATATGTAGAATTGGAATGTGAATAGAATTTTTTATAATATCAATGACTTTATGCATGGTGTTGGTACAAATCACAATAAAGTCAGCACCTGCCTTTTCAAGTGAAGCAGCAGCTTCGGCTAAGATTTGGCCACTTTTGTTCCAATCCCCCGATGCCTGACACTCTTCGATTTCTTGGAAATCAACGCTGTACATCAGGCATTTGGCTGAATGCAGGCCACCCAATTCTTGTTTTATTGTTTGATTGATTATCTTGTAATATTCCGTGGTGCTTTCCCAGCTCATTCCACCGATAAGGCCAATTGTTTTCATTGTCATCGCTCCAATATTTAGTTAATATAATAGACATTGTAACATTATGGCTGCAGGGGCTCAATGCTAAAGATGTAGGAAATACAATATTTTTTTCAAAATGGAAATTCGTCTGTATGGAATAGACAAAACGTAATTTAAAACGAATTAATGTTAAAAAAATACGAACGTTTTCTTGACATGTATACAAAAAAGGCAATATAATAAATACATTACGAATTTAGATATGTTTCGAAGTGAAGGCTTTGAATTGTATGTTTAGATGTTTAAGGGGATGGAAGAAAAGATGGCTGAAATCAAATTTGAAAAAGCTAGAGCGTTAAAAGAAAAACCAGATGTATCGAAAATTGGGTTTGGTACAAGATTTTCTGACTACATGTTTGAAATGGACTATAATCCAGAAGAAGGTTGGCATGATCCGCGGATCGTACCATATCATGATATTACGGTTAGTCCAGCAAATACGACACTTCATTATGGTCAAGCGATATTTGAAGGTATGAAAGCATTTAGAACAAATGATGAGCGTATCGTTATCTTTAGGCCGATTGATCATATCAATCGTTTAAATCGTTCGGCAAAAATTTTAGATATTCCACAGGTGGACGTAGAAACTGTTCACCAGGGATTACGTAAATTAATTGAAATTGAAAAAGCATGGGTTCCTGCAAAAAAAGGCACTAGTCTGTATATTAGACCATTTATTTTTGCAACTGATCCATTTTTAGGGGTAAGCGTGAGCTCCACTTATAAATTATTGATTATTCTTTCACCGGTTGCTGCTTACTACGCTGCAGGCTTTAATCCAGTTAAAATCATGGTGGAAGATACTTATGTTCGTGCGGTGCCAGGCGGACTTGGCGAAGCAAAAACGCCAGCTAACTATGCAGCGAGTCTACATGCAGGTCTTGTCGCTCACGAAAAAGGGTATGACCAAACTTTATGGTTAGATGGTGTTCATCGTAAATACATTGAAGAAGTTGGTTCGATGAATATCTTATTTAAAATCAAAGGCGAAATTGTCACTCCTGCACTTTGTGGTAGTATTTTAGATGGTATTACGAGAAAAACAGTTCTTGCTGTGGCTAAAGAGTGGGGTGTGCCTACTTCAGAACGTCGTATTACGATTGATGAAGTACATGAAGCTTATTTAAACGGTGAGCTTGAAGAGGTATTTGGTTCGGGTACAGCAGCGGTTATTTCTCCAGTTGGGGAACTTTATTATAAGGGTGAGAAAATGATTATTAATAATGGTGAAATAGGGCCATTTGCACAAAAATTATTCAATCATATCACAGGCTTGCAAAGCGGTGAAGTAAAAGATACATTAGGCTTAGTTGAAGAAGTAATAAAACTATAATCTAACGCTTTCAAACCTCTTGCTAGCTTTGCAAGAGGTTTTTTCTTGTTTTTGGATGGAAAACAGGAATTTACATACAATATAATAAAATAGTATTAGAGTGTGTTTCAAAGAACACACAACCATAAAATTCAAGAGACCAAGATGCCCAAATGCTAGGCAGGGCGAGAACGCGAGCGAGGGCTCGCAGGATGAGTATTTGTAACAGTATCTATTATAGGTAGAAGGTTGAATTGTGAAAATATGGTGGGGATTATTGGTCTTTTTAAGTTTATCTCATAAGTTTCTGGAAAAAAAATCGAGAAATATAGTACTATTGGTCTAATTTTCACTAATGTTACAAAATTTTAATAATTTTCCATAGATTTAAAAAGGATTTTACCATTATAAAGAGAATAGCAATTAGGAATAATAGTTGAGGGGTTTTGTGTATGCCAATACAATTGAGAGGATTATTATCAACCATTAGCTTCCTTGATTTAGTTGATATTCTGATCGTAGCATTTATTTTATATAAGTTATATATCTTATTAAAAGATACAAGAGCGATTACTTTAGTAAAGGGATTGTTTGTACTTTTGATACTTACAATGGTCAGCAATTGGCTAGGTCTTAATGTTATTTATTGGTTGTTACAAAAGACGGTAACTTTAGTGTTTGTGGCGTTGCCACTTGTTTTTCAGCCAGAATTAAGGCGTACTTTAGAGCATTTAGGACAGGGAAAGTTATTCGGTAGAAGTGTATTTTTAAATGTGGAAGAGGCTAAGTCGTTAGTAAATGAACTAGATAAAGCAGTAACCGTGCTGGCACAAAATAAAATAGGGGCTCTGATCGTGTTAGAGCGTGAGACAGGACTAAATGATTATTGTGCGACTGGTATTCAAATAGATGGGCTGGTTACATCGGAATTTTTGATTAATGTATTTATACCAAATACACCGCTTCATGATGGTGCAGCCATTATCCGTGGAAATCGTATGGTTTCCGCTGGTTCTTTATTGCCATTGACAGAAGATCGGACGTTAAGCAAAGAATTGGGAACTAGGCATAGAGCGGCAATAGGAATCAGTGAACAGTCAGATGCCATTGTTGTGGTGGTTAGTGAAGAAACTGGTACAGTATCTATTGCTCGGAGTGGCAGATTAATACGTCACTTAGATTCAGAAAAATTAAAACAAAATTTAAAACCTTTGTTTGCAACTCGTCAAACGAACGTTACTGATATGTTTTCTAAATGGAGGCATAATAAATGATTGATATGATAAATAGAAATTTGACTGCAAAAATTATTGCTTTGATTGTTGCAATTGTACTATGGTTTTTCGTTATGAATGAGCAAAATCCAGCGATTGACAGCAGCTTTACCTTGCCGCTTGAAGTCACTCATGCACCAGATGGATACACGGTTAACCGCAGTGTGGAGAGTGTCAAATTAAAAGTACGTGGACCACGTAGCTTATTTGCTACGGCAACAGAACGTGATTTTAAGGCGTATGTTGACTTGAGTGGAATTAAAGAAGGAAAACATTCGATTAAAGTGCAAACTGTATTGCCACAAGGGTTTGATATTGTAACCATCTCGCCAGAAACCGTTATTTTTGATATTGATAAGATCATTAAGCGTGATATTAAAGTAGATGTTGCTTTTTCGGGGACTCCCGATTCGGGGGTAACCATTGGGAAAGCTGCAGCGGCAGTAAATACGGTAACGATTCAAGGATCAACTACTGCCGTAAATTCGGTTGCTAAGATTGTCGGCTATATTAATTTGGCGGGTAGAAATACTGACTTTACTGTTGATATGCCAATTGTTGCGGTAAATAGTGAAGGGAAAGAAGTGTCAGATATCAAATTATCGACGGATTCGGTGAAGGTTGATGTATCAATTGTCAAAGGTTTGTATAAGAAATATGTTGATATTAAACCAAATATCGGTGATGATTTGCCAGCAGAGTATGTTTTGAATGGAATTAAAATTGAACCAGCGAAAATAGATATTTATGGTGATCAAAGGGTTGTCGATACCCTCGATTTCGTATATACTGAAAAAATCAGTTTAGCTGATGTTGATAAATCAACATCAAAACAAATAAAAGTACAGTTGCCAATCGGAATAACGGTGACAAATGATACAATAACTGCTAAAATTGATGTAGCAAGGCGAAAAGAGAACCCGGTAAAGAAGAGTAATGAGTAAGGAGAGAATAATTATTGTTACGGATAACTAATTTTAGTGTACCTTTCGATGATGAATCTCCGCTAAAAGATATTGTAGCGAAACGCTTAAAATTACCACCTGAAGCTGTGCTTGAGGTGGTAGTTGTGCGTAAAGCCATCGATGCTAGGCGGTATAGAAATAGTCCAATCCAATTTGTTTATATGTTAAATGTTACGGTAGCGATGCCGGAAAAGAAGGTGCTAGCTAAGCTACGCAATGATAAAAATGTGGCAATGTTGGAGAGTAAGAGCCAAGAACCTTTGGTTTATGGTGAGGCTCTTTTAAAGGCGCGACCAGTCATCATCGGTTTAGGACCAGCAGGACTTTTGGCAGCTTGGACTTTAGCGAAACATGGTTATAAGCCGCTTGTCTTAGAACGTGGGCGCGATGTTGACCGTAGAACAGCAGATATTCAAAAGTTTTGGCAAAGCGGCAGCCTTGACGAACAATCTAATGTACAATTTGGCGAAGGTGGAGCAGGCACTTTTTCCGATGGTAAGCTCACAACGCGTATTAATGATAGTAAAATGACGGATGTTCTTGATTTATTTATTTCAGCAGGAGCACCACCGGAAATTAAATATTTGCATAAACCACATATCGGTACGGATAAATTGCGTAATGTTGTAAAAAATATTCGTAATCAGATCATTTGTTTCGGTGGTGAAGTACGTTTTGAAGCCACCGTTACAAATATTGATAACAATGATGGCGTAGTTCAAGGTGTCATGGTAAATGAAACCGAATATATTACTTGCTCTGTAGTTATGCTCGGTATTGGGCATAGTGCACGCGATACATATACTATGCTTCATAAAAATCAAATTGCGATGGAAGCAAAAGCGTTTGCTGTGGGGGTTCGCATTGAACATCCACAAGAATGGATGGATAAGGCTCAGTATACTGTTGATGCAGGGCATAAACGCTTACCAGTTTCCGATTATGCGTTAACGTACCAAGATAAAGAAACTGGGCGAGGTGCGTATTCCTTTTGTATGTGTCCGGGTGGACAAGTGGTTGCGGCCACTTCGGAAAAAGGTCAAGTTGTTACGAATGGTATGAGTAATTACCATCGTAATTCTGGTATCGCCAATAGTGCGCTCTTGGTAACGGTTGGTCCGGATGATTTTGACAGTGATGATGTCTTAGCAGGTATTGCGTTTCAACGTAAGTATGAAGCACTAGCCTTTACTTGTGCTGGTAGTAACTATTATGCCCCGGTACAAACGGTGGGGGATTTCTTAAATAAGAAAAAGGGGAGCATCGATTTTATAACAAAGCCAACGTATTTACCAGGTGTGACCGCAGTTGATTTACGCGAATGCCTGCCTGATTTTATATCCCATACACTTGCGCATGCTCTACCTTATTTTGGTCAGAAAATCAAAGGATTTGATCATCCAGGGGTATTGATGACTGGCGTAGAAACACGTTCCTCTGCACCATGCAGAATCATTCGAACTCGTGAATTTGTTTCTTTGAATACCGAGGGATTATATCCAATCGGTGAAGGCGCAGGGTACGCTGGTGGCATTATGAGTGCAGCAATTGATGGGTTAAATGGCGCAATTGCTGTAATGAAAAAATATAAAGCATAATGAATAACTAAATTTTGATATTTGATAGTTGTTTGATTTTGAAGGGAGTAATAAAAAATGGCAAGACTTTTTGGAACTGATGGTGTACGTGGTGAGGCAAATATTGATCTTACCCCGGAATTGGCCTATCGCTTAGGTAGAGCTGCAACGATATTTTTTGGGGAAGAAACGGATGAGCAGCCAGTACTTTTGATTGGTATGGATACGCGTATTTCTGGGCCGATGTTTGAAGCGGCACTTTCCGCAGGAATTTGTTCAGCTGGTGGTAAGGCAATCGTTGCTGGTGTTGTACCTACGCCTGCCATCGCTTATTTAACAAAACATATCAATGCACAAGCAGGGATTGTTATTTCAGCATCACATAATCCATACCAAGATAATGGTATTAAATTTTTTGGTAGCAATGGCTATAAATTGCCAGATGCAGTGGAAGATCAATTAGAAGCTCGTGTACATGCAATAGAAGAAGGAACAAAATTATTTCGTCCAACTGGTGAGAAAATTGGTACGATTGAATATCGTCATGATCTTATCAAATCATATATCAATTATGTCTTAACAACCGTAAAAGGTGATTTCAAGGGAATGAAAGTGGTACTAGATTGTTCGAATGGAGCTTCTTTTGAATCGATGCCAGTGGTATTGAAAAGCCTAGGTGCAGAAGCAATTGTGATAAATAAACAACCAAATGGTACGAATATCAATAAAGAATGTGGTTCTACGCATATGGAAGCTTTACAAAAAGCGGTGCTAGAGCACAAAGCTGATATTGGAATAGCCCATGATGGAGATGCAGACCGGTGTTTAGCAGTTGACGAAAAAGGTGAACTGATTGATGGTGATAAAATTCTTGTTATTTGTGCATTAGAAATGATGGAAAAAGGAACACTAAAGGATAATACTTTAGTTACCACGGTAATGGCGAACATCGGTTTACATCAAACGATTAAAAAAGCTGGCGGTAGATTAGAAGTAACGAAAGTTGGCGATCGTTATGTTTTAGAAAATATGCTTGAAAATGGTTATACCTTGGGTGGTGAACAATCAGGGCACATCATCTTTAGTGAATTTAGTACAACTGGTGATGGCTTAATCACAGCAATTCAATTAATTTCGTCGATAAAAAGAAGTGGGAAAACCGCTTCTGAATTGGCTGGACTAATGACAAGCTATCCGCAATTATTAGTGAACGTTCGTGTAAAAACAAAAGATGGCTGGGAAGAGAACAGTCAAATTAAAGAAGCGATTCGAGCTGGTGATGATGAACTTGGAGATAATGGTCGTATTTTAGTGCGCCCGTCTGGTACGGAACAATTAATCCGCGTGATGGCCGAAGGCCCAGATCAAACACAATTAGATAAAATTTGTCATGAAATTGCTGCTGTTGTAAAAACGGTTCAAGGATAAAAGTATTGACCGATTGAAAAACTTATATTACAATATGGGTTGTACATGCGAAGGAGCACAAAAATGCTCCTTCGTGCGTATTTTATAATGGCTTATTTAGGGGGTGAGAATGACGGGAAAATGAGAAATGTTTTTTTAGTTATAGCGCTAGCTCTTATTGACTTAAGAGGACGAGGAAGAGGTTTATCGAAAAGAATCGGCGGATGCCTCTCGGCTTACTACAGTCGTTACAAACCGACAAAACTGTGAGGTGACTTACAGGCCAAAGCGGTGCGAGTAGCAAAGACAGTTTTAGTTTGATTATAAAATGTAAAATTTTGGAGGAATCACTTATGTGTGGTATAGTTGGTTATGTAGGCTCTAATGAGGCTGCTCCATTTCTTATTGAAGGTTTAACAAGATTAGAATATCGTGGTTACGATTCTGCGGGGATCGCTGTATTTGACGGCGAAAAAATCAATATAGAAAAAAGTGTTGGTCGTCTTAGTGCATTAGAAAAGAAAATTGAGGGTAACATGCCGAAAGGTGCTCTTGGTATTGGTCATACTAGATGGGCAACACATGGTCGTCCATCCGATCGCAATTCTCATCCTCATACTGATTGTACTGGCAATTTCGTAGTAGTTCACAATGGTATCATTGAAAACTACTTACACTTAAAAGAAAAATTAATTGAAAAAGGTCATGTATTTACTTCTGAAACTGATACTGAAGTTGTAGCTCACTTGGTAGAAGATTTATATGAAGGTGATCTTGAAACAACTGTAAGAAAAGTTCTTAAATTAATAGAAGGGTCTTACTCCTTAGTATTTATGGCTCGTAATGAACCAGATAAATTGATTTGTACAAAACAAGACAATCCACTTGTTATCGGTCTTGGAGAAGGTGAAAACTTTATCGCATCCGATATCCCAGCAATTATTGCGCGTACTCGCAGAACTTACATCATCAGTGATGGAGAAATGGCGATCGTAAAAGCGGATTCTGTATGGATTACAAATCGTGAAGGTGTGCCTGTAACTAAAAAAGTATTTGAAGTAAACTGGAATGCCGAAGCTGCTGAAAAAGGCGGTTACGAACATTTTATGTTGAAAGAAATTTACGAACAACCAAAAGCAGTTCGTGAAACAATGTCTCCTCGTCTTTCAAAAGATAACAGCACTGTAGTTATGGACGAATTAAAATGGAATAAAGATTATTTAAAATCCTTTAAGAAAATTTTCATCGTTGCTTGTGGAACTGCTTATCATGCAGCTTTTGTTGGTAAATACTACATTGAAAAATTAGCGCGTATCCCGGTTGAAGTGGATATTGCATCTGAGTTCCGTTATCGTAGCCCAATCATCGACGATCGCACATTAACGATCGTTGTGAGTCAATCTGGTGAAACGAGTGATACTTTAGCTGCATTAAAAGAAGCAAAACGTTTAGGGGCTAAGACTCTTGCTGTTACCAATGTAGTAGGTTCTTCTATTGCCCGTGAAGCAGATCAAGTTATCTATACTTGGGCAGGTCCTGAAATTGCTGTTGCGTCCACAAAAGCGTATACAACACAGTTGATCACGATGTTTATGCTTGCGACTTATATGTCACAAATCAAAGAAACGATTACACCAGAATATACAAAACAATTAATCGCTTCTTTGCGTAATTTGCCTGCACAAATACATGAAATTCTTGAAGATGTAGAACCAATTAAAACTTTTGCACAAAAATACGGTTTCAATGAAGATGTATTCTTCATTGGTCGCTCACTTGACTATGCAGTTGCATTAGAAGGTGCATTAAAATTAAAAGAAATTTCATATATTCATGCTGAAGCATATGCTGCTGGTGAGTTAAAACACGGTACATTATCTTTGATTATTGAAGGTGTACCTGTAATTGCCCTTGCAACACAAAAGAGCGTATATGAAAAAACATTGAGTAACATCAAAGAAGTAAAAGCACGTGATGCGGTTGTTATTGGTATCGCTCTTGAAGATGATGCGCAAATCGAAAAATATGTTGACCATATTATAAAAATTCCTAATACTGATGAATTATTAGCACCATTATTAGCAGTAATTCCTCTTCAATTGCTTGCTTACTATGCATCAATTACTAGAGGTTGTGACGTAGATAAGCCTCGTAATTTAGCAAAATCAGTTACCGTAGAATAAGAAGAACTTAAAGAAAATACAAAAAAAACCTCTTGGGATATACTATCTCAAGAGGTTTTTTTAGGTTAAGAAGGATTCTCTATTGTGCGAAAACAGATGAAAAGATATATAGAATATATAAAAAGACTTGTATTGTGTTGTTTCGTAATATAAAATTAAAAACAAATGAAATTAGACGTATTTTTGAAGAAAATACGTCTAATTAAGATTGGAGTGTACATAATGAAAAAGTTGAGTAATATTTTTCCAATGCTATTTATAGTGTTTATTTGTATGATATTTATTGGCTGTGGTAAAGAAAAAAATGCAGAAATAGCACCAACTCAAAATATAGAGCTGAATGTATCGGCGGCAATGGGATTAAAAGAGGCATTACTTGATATCCAAAAAGAATACGAAAAGTCACATCCAGAAGTAAAAATTGTTTATAATTTTGCTGCAGCTGGTGTTTTGGCTTCACAGATCGAAAATGGTGCGCAATGCGATGTTTTTCTTTCAGCAGCGATGAAGCAGATTAATGATTTAAAAGCAAAAGACTTGATTAAAGAGAACAGCGTTAAGGATATAGTCGGCAATAAGCTGGTACTTGCTGTTGCAAAAGGAAATCCTTTGCAAATCAAAGAGTTTAAAGATCTTATTAGAGATGATATCCATTACATAGGTTTTGGAGAAATAAAGACAATGCCAGCTGGTCAATACGGCAAAGAGTGTTTAGAAAACATAGGAATTTGGCAACAGGTAGAGCCTAAAACTGTCATTGGGAAAAATGTTCGTGAAATTGTGGCTTATGTAGAATCAGGAAATGCTGAGGTGGCGGTTGCATTCGAAACGGTGGTGGTAAATAACCCGAAAGTAGAAATTGCAGCAGTTTCGCCACAGGGAACTCATAAACCAGTTGTATTTCCAGGAGCACTTATAAAAAATACTAAAAATGAAGTGGCTGCGCAAGCGTTTTTTGATTATTTGACGACTGATGATGCTGTTAAGATTTTTCAAAAGTATGGATTTTCAAGCCCACAAAAATAATAAACTGGATAGGGAGCGATTTTTATGACGATATTGGAACAGGCACGCGAAAAATGGCTGAAGGTGGTACAAGAAAAAGATATCGATGCGAAAACGGCTGAAATACATGTAACGGCGCGTACATTAACGCCGGAAGAGGTAATTGGAATGCCAGAACGCCGCGATTATCCGCTTTTTTTAGGAAAGGAAGTAATGATTGAAGCTCAATTTGGCAATAGTAAGGGACACGCTTTTACAGATATGCCAGGAAACTACGATGGTAAATTGCAGGATGTCTTGGATTTATCACTGGCGAATTCCTTTGAAAGAGCTGTGTTTGTTGCATCTTTGAATGCATTTATGAAAAGTTTAGGATTAATCGAAGGAACAGTGCATTGCCGTGAGCATGAGCCACAAGAATGCGCTTTACAATTGGCAGAATATATTCGAAACCATTATGGTCAGGTTAAAATTGCTTTTGTTGGTTTACAGCCTGGGCTTATACAGGCGTTGACTGATGCTGAATTTGAAATTCGCGCGAGTGATCTTAATCCAGACAATATCGGAAAAGTTAAATGCGGGACAACGATTTTGCCAGCATCGACAAATCGCGAAAATGCCGAGTGGGCTGATATTATTGTTGCAACGGGGAGTACTTTTGTAAATGACAGTTATCAAGAATTTTCGGTAGACAAGCCGATTCTTTATTTTGGGGTAACTGTTTCTGGAATTGCCCAGTTTTTTGGTTTGCAGCGTTATTGCCCGTGCGGAAACTAATTTATTGAATTTGTATTGTTTGGCAGGTGGTTTTTATGATAGATTGGTTTCCGGTAATATTATCAATTAAAATTGCGGCGGTGTCGACCGTGATTACTTTAGTCACCGGCATTTTTTTTGCGTATCTTACAACAAAATACGATTTTTGGGGCAAAACTGCCTTGGAGGCAGTTATCACTTTACCGTTGGTAATGCCGCCGATTGTAACTGGTTTTTTATTATTACTGTGTATCGGACGAAAAGGGATCATCGGTGATTTTCTATTTCGTTTTTTGGACTTTCAGTTAATATTTACGCCTTATGCAGCCGTTGTGGCTGGTACGATCGTAGCATTTCCATTGATGTATCAAAGCACCAAAGCGGCATTTTTAGGTATTGACCATAAACTTGAAGATGCCGCGCGTACTTTAGGAGCCAACGAATTACGGGTTTTTATGACGATTTCTTTACCTCTTTCTGTGCATGGTATTGTCAGTGGTACGGTGCTCTCTTTTTCTCGTGCTCTAGGTGAGTTTGGGGCAACGATTATGGTTGCAGGAAACATTGTAGGGAAAACGCAAACAATTCCGCTGGCTATTTATTTTGCATCAGAATCGAATGAACTTGAACTCGCTGGTATGTATGTTTTTATTTTAAGCATGGTTATTTTCTCGCTTATTTTTTTGCTTAACCAATGGAAAAAATCAGCCGATAAGGAGGTAACACATGCTTAATGTTACTATACAAAAACAGTTAACTGATTTTACCTTAGATATCAAGTTTCAAATGGAAAGTGAGATATTAACTTTGCTGGGCAATTCCGGCGGTGGGAAAACGACGATTCTTCGCTGTATTTCCGGGCTTATGGATCCTGATCAAGGCATGATTAAAATGAATGAAAAACTATTTTTTAGCAGTGAACAAGAATTTTCTTTAGCACCCAGAAAACGTCGGGTTGGTTATATGTTTCAAGATTATGCAATTTTTCCACATATGAATGTTTATAAAAATATATGGTATGGTGCACCGCAAAAAACAAAAGAAAAGCAAGAGCTTTATCAGAGAGTGTTAGAGCTGCTTTCGATAGAATATCTAGAAGGAAGGGATGTCAAAAATCTTTCTGGTGGAGAAAGGCAACGTATAGCATTGGCGCGAGTACTGATGACTGAGCCAGAAGTGTTACTTCTTGACGAACCACTTTCTGCTCTTGATAGTACTACGCGAAAATATGTAGGAATGGAATTGAAAAAGATTCAAGAAATATGGCATATTCCGTTTATTATTGTTACGCATGATGAAAGTGAAGCAAAGAGTCTTTCTGATAAAATTTTTTGCTTAAAACAAGGTTGTTTTTCAGAGCTATAACTGCAATTTTAAATAGATATAAGTGTTAAAATAAACGTAATAGAAAGATTATTTTGACTTATTATTGCAAGTAGCTTCAAATGTAATTTGAGAGAATGGAGAAAAACATGGAAGAAAAGAAAGCTTTATCGACACAAGATGTTGCAAATATGCTTAATGTCAGCAAAAGTACTATATATGGACTGATAAAGAATGGAGAGATGTTATCATATAAGGTAGGTAGAAAAGTCCGTTTTACCGAAAGTGATGTATACGATTATATAAATCGTTCACGTACTGAAAACATTTCATCTGCTGCAGAAAAACAAGACCCACCGTTTGTAAAGAATAGTGAGAGAGAAAAAAATGAACGAGACTTTATTATTTGTGGGCAAGATATCATATTGGATATCCTATCTAATTACATGAGAAGTTGCGGTTATCAGGCATTGCGGGCTTATATTGGTAGTTATGACAGTTTGACGGCTTTGTATAGAAATAAAGTAGATGTAGCTACCGCTCATTTGTGGGATGGTGAGAGTAAACAATACAATATTCCATATGTAAAATATCTGCTTCCGGGCATACCTACGCTTGTTATTCGTTTTACTAAGAGGATGCAAGGCTTTTTTGTTGCCAAAGGGAATCCGAAAAACATTACTTCTTGGCATGATTTTTCGCGCTCGGATATAGTTTTGATAAATAGGGAATTTGGTGCAGGTTCAAGAGTATTACTTGATGAAAATTTAAAATTATTGGGAATTTCCTACAAAAGCATAAAAGGGTATGAAACCCAAGCGCAATCTCATTTTGCTGTTGCAAGTGCTGTTGGTCGGGGCGAGGCAGATGTTGGTATCGGTATAGAAAAGATTGCAAAACAAATAGATGGTGTAGATTTTGTGCCATTACAACAAGAAAAATATGATTTGGTAATAAAGAAAGAAGATTTGGGTAAACCAGAAATGATAGCAATGCTAAATATCATTCGATCGGATGAATTCAAAAAAGAATTTAAAAATATCGGTGGTTATGATATTAGTGAAATGGGCGAAGTTGCTAAAGGGTAATATGGTTGCAAAACAAAAAGATGGTGGACGTGTCTGTATGAAGATACGTCGCCGTCTTTTTGTATAGAAAGCAAAGTTGAAGAGCAAACTTATTATTGACATATGTCAATAATAAGTTATAATAAAACATAAGTGACATATGTCATAAACTATATGGAGGTGTTTACTATGCCAAGAAGAGATGGAACTGGTCCTAATGGCGCGGGTGGATGTGGAGGCATTAATCAGCAAGCTGGAAACGGGACTGGTAGAAGTTCGGGTGGCGGTAGAGGTATTGGCCGTCAATGTGGAAATGGGACTGGTAGAGGGCAAGGGTGTCAATCTGGCAATGGTAAAAATGGTGATTCTAAATAAGCAAGTTTATAAAGTTTTTATGAGTAGATAAAATATAGTGCAATGATAAGAGTTATTACGGCTGATAAGTAATGGGTGTATTCGCTGTAAATTATCAGCCTCTTATGAGGTGAGTTAGTAATGGCAAGGCCGAGAAAATGGAGAAAAGTGTGTTGCTTACCAGAACGAGATCGATTCGGGCCGTTGAATGACCCGATTAATCCAGACTGTTTTGTTACGATGACCATTGATGAATATGAAACAATCCGATTGATTGACTTAGAAGGATTTAATCAAGAAAAGTGTGCTAGTCAAATGCATATTGCTCGTACAACGGTTCAGGCGATGTACAATGCTGCAAGAAAAAAAATCGCCGAATCTCTGGTAAATGGCAAAGTTCTAAGAATCGAAGGCGGCGATTACAAGCTTTGTGAAGGTATTGAAAAGTCGTGCGATTGTGGTGGCTGTCGTAGACATAGATATGCTAGAGAGGCTATGGAAAAAGATACTATATGAAGGAGGATATACTAAATGAAAATTGCAATACCAGTAAATGATAAATCCATGGAATCATGTGTAGGTAATACATTTGGGCGTACCAGCTATTTTCTTATTTATGATACGGAAACAAAAAAAAGTATTTTTGTCGATAACAGTGCAGCAGCGAGTCAGGGTGGTGCAGGAATCAAAGCGGCTCAAACAGTTGTCGATAGCCAAGTTGAAGCCTTAATTACGCCACAATGTGGTGAGAATGCGGCAAAGGTGATTCAAGCAAGTAATATCAAAATATATAAGATAATCAATGATTCGATACAAGATAATATCAATGCCTTTAATAATGGGCAATTATCTTTGCTTGAAAAAATTCATGGCGGATTCCATGGGCATGGAGGAAAATAAATATGAAGATAGCTGTGCTAAGCGGCAAAGGTGGCACAGGTAAAACGCTAGTATCGGTAAATTTAGCGGCAGCAGCAAAAGAGGCCGTCTATATTGACTGTGATGTAGAAGAGCCAAATGGGCATCTTTTTTTCGAACCTAAACCTATTGGTGCTGAGCAAATTGTAATTAAGATACCTGTGGTAGATGAAAAACTTTGTAATGGCTGTCGGAAATGCGTTGAGTTTTGTAAGTTCAATGCATTAGCCTATATCAATAACAAACTGCTTGTATTCGATGAGGTTTGTCATTCCTGTGGCGGATGTATGCTGTTTTGTCCGGAGAAGGCATTGACGGAGAAAGAGAAAATGATTGGGAAAGTTCAATATGGAATTTCTGAAAATGTAACAGTCGTTACAGGCATATTAAATACAGGAGAAGCTTCGGGAATTCCGATTATTAAAAAATTATTAAATTATGCAAAGCGAGAGCGGGCAATTACCTTTATCGATTGTCCACCTGGCAGTGCTTGCATAGTAATGGAAAGCATAAAAGATGCAGACTATTGCATATTAGTAGCAGAGCCCACTTTGTTTGGCATGCATAATCTTAACATGGTTTATGAGTTAGTGAAGTTGTTTCATAAACCATACGGTGTGGTGCTTAACAAGTGTCTAGAAGGAGAAAACCCTGCCGAACAATTCTGCATAGAAAAAGGCATCAAGATTTTAGCACAGATTCCCTTTGACAATGAGCTTGGAACACTTAATTCGAATGCTTTAATATCCGTCAGAGTGTGCAAAAAGTATAAGGATCTATTTGCTTCCTTACTTCAAATTGTGACTGAGGAGGTGCAGCGTGAAGCAGTTGTTAATCCTTAGTGGTAAGGGTGGTACAGGAAAAACTACGTTAGCTGGTGCTTTTATTAAATTGGCAAAGGCGCAAGCCTATGCAGATTGTGATGTAGATGCACCTAATTTGCACCTGGTTATGAAGCAGTCAGTTAAGCCGAAACGAACAGATTATTACGGAATGCCAAAGGCAGTGATAAATGTCGATCAGTGCATCCAATGTGATTTATGCAGACAAAATTGCCGTTTTGAGGCAATCAATGTGAACGATAAATATGAAGTGGATTATTATTCTTGCGAAGGTTGTGGCGTCTGCGAAACGGTTTGCCCAGCAAACGCTATAGCATTAAAACCTGCTGTAGCAGGAGAATTAATGCTTTATGCAGATGAAACTGTATTTTCAACAGCGCGGTTAAAAATGGGAAGCGGCACTTCTGGGATGTTAGTGACTGAAGTGAAAAAGCAGATGAATTTAGTAACTAAAGATGCTGAATTCGCTATTATTGATGGATCTCCGGGCATAGGGTGTCCAGTCATCGCATCACTTAGCGGCGTTGATTTGGTTTTGATCGTTGCCGAACCGTCTATATCAGGGATTAGCGATATGGAACGCATCATTAAAACTGCTGAACAATTTGAGTCGCGAGTCGCAGTATGTATTAATAAATATGATACCAATATTGTTAACACAGAAAAAATAGAATCATTTTGTGAAAAGCTGAATTTACCTGTTGCTGGCAGAATACCTTTTGATTCAAATGCTGTAAAAGCTATCAACAGTGCTTTAGCCATTGTTGATATAGACTGTACCTCAGGGCGAGCGGCAAGAGAGGTTTTTGCTAAGACAGTTAAAATTTTGTTCAATGAAAGTTAGGTTAAATACATGGTAATAAAAACTTTGGTAGAAAATACAGCGATAGCCGATAAATTTGAGAACGTGCATGGACTAAGTCTATATATTGAGACAAAGAAACATAAACTCCTGTTTGATTTGGGACCAAATGAGTTGTTTGCAAAAAATGCCCAAAAGTTGAATGTTGATATTTCGAAGGTTGATATAGTTGTAATCTCTCATGGTCATTATGATCATGGAGGTGGACTTAGAGAATTTTTAAATATAAATTCTAAAGCGAAGATATATGTGCAACAGACGGCATTTAAAAAGCACTATTCAAATAGACCAAGTGGTGAAAAAGCATCTATTGGTTTGGACGAAGGATTATTGCCAAATGAACGGGTTGTTTTTGTAGATAACTATCTGTTTATTGATGAAGAGCTTGAACTGTTTTCTAATGTAGAAGCAAAAGTGCTTACTCCATCGGACAATCAAGATCTTTTAATGGCATCGGGTGATTTATCAGTCCCAGATGATTTTAGGCATGAACAAAACCTGATTATTAAAGAAAATGGGAATTTATTAATGGTGGCAGGTTGTGCTCATAATGGAATCGTGAATATTTTGGAACAGTTTTATGCTTTAAAAAAAGACTTTCCTACTCATGTTATCGGGGGATTCCACTTATACAGCTATTCAAAAAATAAGTGTGAAGATCTAGTAAAGATTAAGCAAATCGGCGAATATTTGAAAACTACCGATGTAAAATTTTATACTTGTCACTGTACAGGAATTGAACCATATGAAAAATTAAAAGAAATTATCAATGAAAAAATTGAGTACTTAGCAACCGGAAGACAAATGATATTATAAACATAGGGGAGATAAACGAATGAGCGAGAATTGTAATCAGAATTGTAATAGCTGTACTGATGAGTGTGCGGAAAGAAAGACAGATCTTTTTGAAAAGCCGCATGAGCTGAGTTGCATTAAAAAAGTGATTGGTATTGTGAGCGGCAAAGGTGGCGTTGGTAAATCTCTGGTGACTTCTATGCTTGCTGTGACCATGAATCGCAGAGGTCATAACGCAGCAATTTTGGATGCGGATGTGACAGGACCGTCTATTCCAAGAGTTTTTGGAGTTACAGATAAAATTAGTGGTGGCGAACTGGGGGCATATCCGGTAAAAAGCGATAGCGGTATTGATATTATGTCGGTTAACTTGTTTTTGGAAGATGATACGGACCCTGTAGTATGGCGTGGTCCAATAATTTCGAATACGGTTAAACAGTTCTGGACGGATATCATATGGGATAATGTTGATTTTATGTTCATTGATATGCCGCCGGGAACAGGGGATGTCCCGCTTACTGTATTTCAGTCTATAAAAATGGATGGAATCATTATTGTGGCTTCACCGCAAGACCTGGTTTCAATGATTGTATCTAAAGCGGTCAAGATGGCTAAAATGATGAATGTACCGATTATCGGATTGGTTGAAAATATGGCGTATTTTAAGTGCCCGGGCTGTGAGCAGGAATATAAAATATTTGGCGATAGCCATATAGATGAAATTGCTCAAAAATACAACCTTGATGTTCTAGCCAGGATACCGATTGATCCTAAACTTGCAGCAGCCTGTGATAAAGGGGCGATTGAGCTGTTTGATGGTATCTGGTTTGATCATATAGCTAAAATATTAGAAAAAAACGGGGGTAAGACAATGAAAATTGCGGTAGCGAGTGAAAATGAAATGGTAACAGAACATTTTGGACATTGTGTAAACTTTAATATTTTTGAAGCGGAAAACAATAAAATTATTAAAAGTGAATCCATAGTAAATCCAGGACATAAGCCAGGATTTTTGCCAAACTTCTTGAATGACATGGCAGTTAATGTCATTATTTCTGGTGGCATGGGTCAAGGTGCTATTGATATTTTCAATGAAAAAGGCATTGAAGTTATTACCGGTGCATCAGGTAATGCTGATGCAGCTGCTAATAGTTATTTAGAGGGAAAACTTATTTCAACAGGATCAGTTTGCCATGAACATCAACATCATGATGAATGCGGTGGTCACTAAATAAAGATCTTTTAGATATGGAATATTAGAAGAAATATTAGCCATAAAAGAGAAAAACTTTTATGGCTAATATTTTATGGTTTTGGCAAAAAATGTTTGGAATGTCCAGAAGTTATTAGTCCTCGAACACAAAAGCTTTTTGTCCATTTATAAACTGATAGCGGAGCTGTTATATTTTGAAATGTGCAAAATGTACTCATAGAAAATGTTATATTGAAGGGCAAAACTGCACTAAAATTAGATTTAAAGATGTTAAAGAAGCTTATGTAGGAGAGCTTTTAGATATTATGAAGGCTGCTGCCTGCACTGAAGGTCGCTTTTATAACGATCTTACCCGGTTAGAAGAAACGGTAGAGTTTTGCAAAAAGATGTGCTACAAGAAAATTGGCATGGCTTTTTGCATCGGTCTTAACCAAGAAGCTAAGTTAATTGAGGAATATTTCTCAAAATTCTTTGAGGTCTATTCTGTTTGTTGCAAGGTTTGTGGTGTAGAAAAAGAAAACCTCAGTTTAGAGCAGATTAAAACTGGGACGCGTGAAGCTATGTGTAACCCTTTAATGCAAGCGAAAATACTCAAAGAAAAAGAAGTTGAATTTTGTGTTACCGTAGGTCTATGTGTAGGGCATGATGCTTTATTTACAGGCGCATGTACGGCACCAACATCTTGCTTGGTGGCGAAAGACAGAGTACTGGCGCATAATCCGCTGGGGGCAGTTTACTCACGCTATTGGCGGAAAAAGCTTGGAATCAATCCGAAGGATCAAGTTTAATATGGATAATAACTCTGATGAATTTAATCAAATTGTAGAGATATTGATTAGACTTAATTACCAATTGAAAGGATGATACGTGTATGGTTCATAAATTTAATCCAGAAAGCAAGCATAAGCTTGATAACCCAGAACGGCGCAAACTTCTTCCACCGGAAGAAACTTTGTGTCATCTAGGATTAGCAGAAGGTGATATTATGGCAGATATCGGCTGTGGTATTGGCTATTTTACGTTGCCGGCTGCGCGGATTGTTGGTAGTCAGGGGAAAGTATATGGTCTAGATATTTTGGCAGAAATGCTTGAAATAGTAGAGGATAAGGCTAGAAATAAACATCTAGCGAATGTAGAAACTGTACAAGTAAAAGAAAATGAATTTATGTTGGCTGACAAAACCATACAATATGTATTAGCTTGTTTGGTTACGCATGAGGTCGAGGACACGTTTGCTTTTTTTCGGGAAGTGCACAGAATGCTGGAGGCCGAAGGTAAACTGGCAATTATTGAGTGGATTAAACAAGATAGTAAAATGGGACCACCGATAGAACATAGATTAAATAATGAAGCAGTGGCAGAGGTTTTACAACAGTGCGGGTACACCAATATTGAGTATATTGTTCTCAATGCTGAAATGTATGCAGTGATAGCTAAACGTGCAAAATAAACAAACAAGGAGTGATTGTAATGGCTGTTGCCTATGTAATTAAAGAAAAATGTCCACAAAATCATGCATGCCCTGCGTTGCCACATTGTCCAACGCAAGCCATTGTTCAGCAGGGATATCAGGCTCCGGGAGTAATAGCAGAAAAATGTATTGCTTGCGGAAAATGTGTTAAAATATGTCCTAAAGAAGCATTACAATTTCAAAAATAATAGCTTATGGCAAGATCATGTTTATAGCTTCAGGGATACGTACAACCTGTAAAAGATGCTATTGTAGGGAAAATGTAAATAATAATTTTTTTAGAAAGTTTGAGCCGTGAAGTTATAACAAATGCTTCTGGTCAAGCTTTCTTTTAGTTTTACAGTTGCCTATTAACTGTATTTAAAAAGCACCTTGCGTTTTGCAATACATTATATTATAATATGATAAAAATCTAATATATGAATAAATTATAGTAAAAGGGGAATTTGCTTATGCATAACAATCACGACCACAGTCATAGTCATACTCATGGACTGCAGCGAGAAGGAAATAGAAAAAGTTTGACCATCGCGATGGTCTTTTGATAAAAGTGATTGGGGATGCCAAGGTGGGGGATACACTTTCGAGGCAGTACAAAAAGCTGGTAAAGAGGATTGAGGTGTAGCATCAATCGATTTTGTTTATCATGCTTTTAATTAAAAAATAAAAAATTTTGTTTATTTGATCTCAAATTGCAGTCATGTAGGCAACTTTAATTCATGGAGGGATTCATATGTTACAAGAATTTGCTGATCTTTTAGTCTATCAATGGTTAGGACTAGTGAAAGGAACTACGTTAGGTGAAGCACTTAACTTTTTTGTCTATGACAGTATAAAAATCTTTTTGATGCTGACGATTATTATTTTTGGTGTATCTATACTGCGTTCGTATTTTCCGGCAGAACGGACGAAGAAAATTTTAAGTCACAAGCGTGAGTTTTATGGAAATATTGTGGCTGCGTTACTTGGGATCGTTACACCATTTTGCTCCTGCTCGGCTGTACCAGTATTCATCGGTTTCATTGAATCAGGTGTACCGCTTGGCATTACCTTTTCCTTTTTAATTTCTTCGCCGATGGTCAATGAGGTAGCAGTTGTTATGTTATGGGGGTTATTAGGATGGAAAATTACAGCTATTTATATCTCTTCCGGTGTTATCATTGCCATTATTGCTGGATATCTAATTGGTAAATTTAAATTGGAGCATTTAGTGCAAGATTATGTGTATGAGATGAAAGTTGGCGATACTGAGATTGTTGATCAGTCCATTACTGAACGTTTGCAGTATGCACGTGATTATACGAAAGAAATCTTAAAAAAAGTATGGATCTATGTCATCGTTGCCATTGCACTTGGTGGCTTTATCCATGGTTATGCACCAGAAGATTTTTTAGTTGAATATGCAGGTAAAGATAATATATGGGCAGTACCAATGGCAGTATTAATTGGAGTACCTTTGTATTCTAATGCGGCTGGCGTGATACCGATTGTTACAGCTTTAATTCAGAAAGGTATGAGCTTAGGAACAGCACTTGCTTTTATGATGGCAGTAACTGCTTTGAGTTTTCCAGAAATGATTATTCTGCGCAATGTATTAAAACCAAAATTGATTGCAATTTTCATTGCTATTTTGGCGGTATCTATTATCTTTACAGGATATCTTTTTAATATTATAATTTAATCATATTATAATATTAGCCTAATAGAGATGAACAATTTGAAGCAATTTTAAAATAGGAGGTTGGCGCTATGGCAGAAGATATTGTGAACAAGTTGACAGCAGAGTTATTTAAAACATTAGGCCATCCGGTACGCATTAAAATACTTAGTATATTAAGAAACGGTGAACGGTGTGTATGTGAGATGATCGAAGAAATTGATATTGAACAGTCGAATTTTTCACAGCACTTGGGTGTATTAAAAAAGCAAGGTTTAATTGATTCACGCAAGGATGGTCAAAAAGTCATTTATTCGATATCATATCCATCGGTAACACAATTGATTGAGGCAGCTGAAAAAACTCTAAGCGAACAAATAGGGCACAGTCAAAGTTTGCTGAAATTTTTAAAGTAAAAAGGATATCTAGGCTTTAGTCCATAATAAAAAAATAACTAGTTGGAGGGTATATAATGAAAATTGAAATTTTAGGTATGGGTTGTCAAAAATGTAATGCGTTAGATAACGCTGTAAAACAGGCATCAAAAGAACTTGGAATTGACGCTGAATTTGTCAAAGTAGAAGACATTAAAGAGATTATGAAGTACGGTGTCATGACTACACCGGCGCTAGTGGTCGATGGTGTAGTTAAGGTTAGCGGTAAAATACCTAGTATAGAAGAAATTAAAGTACTATTAAAATAGAAATTTTAGATACTTTCATATAAGTAGTGAACAGAAAAGCATCTTCAAGTACAGAATTATGATATTATATAGAAGAAAATTTTTCAAAATACACTAGACTTATTCAAGTTATGTTCAAACTATTTTAAACAACTATAAAATATACTATCATTATGTTCAAACTTTTATAAACGAAATGATAGTATGTTGCCCTTAAAAGGGTATAATTCATGTAGGTTCTGTTCAAACTTTTTTACAACGTTACACTTGGGATATAACTATCTCAAGAGGTAGTTTTATTTGATATGCGGCAGTAATTCGTGTGAAAAATAAGAATATTGTTCATTAATTTATATGAGTAATTAATCTGTTTTCAGGAAATGTTTTTCAGTAGCATACAAACATAGCATGCTTCAAAGTTCTAAAGGTATAAAAAAGTTTGACCAGCATTAAATATGTTTGAACACGAATAAAAAAGATTGAACAAAATAATTACTTCCATTATATTAAACTTCTTTTAATTCCACTAAAGTAAAAGAGTATTTAAATAAGTTCAGGCAAGGCCGAGATGAGATAGAAGAAAGAGTCAAAGCGTGGGTGTCTGAATATCGTAGGAGCCTGTAAGTCCTTTATGAACATCTAATATTGACGACATAAGATGAATGATATATGATTAAAATTGAATATAGTAATAGAATAATTGCATATTATGATATATTAGAGATTGTTCATCTTTGCTGGGGTAAGTTGCACTAGATGACGGATAGAAAGATTTAGAATTAAGAGGTGGAAATGATGGATATTGTAGAAGTTCTTAAAGCCTTGTCGGATGAAACAAGAATTCGGATTTTGAACGTATTATACAAAGAAACTTTATGTGTGTGTGATCTAGAAGAAATCTTAGAACTTAGCCAGTCTAATGCCTCAAGGCATCTAATAAAATTAAAAAGTGCCAAATTGATTACTAGTGAAAAGCAAGCGCAGTGGGTATATTATCGGGTTGATGAAAAAATACTTGAGAAATATTCTTTTGTAAATGAGCTTTTGGCAAAGGAACTGGATAAAAGTCCACAATGCAAAAAAGATTTTGCGCGAATGAAGAAGTACAAAGATCTTGGTGGGAATTGCGAGAACTCAATCAAAATTAATAACGAGTAAAAAGTTTAATCAACAAATGAATAAATTCATTTATAGGCATATAATAAAAAGGTGATGCCTATTTAAAATAATGGAGGTATGCAAAATGGTAAATGAGAATACACAAACTCCTCAGAAAAAATTATCTTTTTTAGATCGATTTTTAACTCTGTGGATTTTTGTGGCAATGGCTATTGGCGTTGGGGGAGGTTATTTATTCCCTGGGGTGGCAGCCTGGCTGGAAAATTTCTCAATTGGAGCGACATCAATCCCGATTGCAATCGGTTTAATTGTAATGATGTATCCACCATTAGCTAAAGTAAAGTATGAAGAATTAGGGAAAGTGTTTAAAAATCGCAAGGTAGTGACATTGTCGCTTATTCAGAACTGGATAATTGGCCCGGTATTGATGTTTGTGCTTGCGATCACTTTCTTGGCAGATAAACCTGATTATATGGTTGGTTTAATCCTAATCGGACTCGCACGTTGTATAGCTATGGTAATTATCTGGAATTCACTTGCTGACGGGGACAATGAATATGCGGCCGCACTGGTGGCGCTTAATTCAATTTTCCAACTGGTATTATATTCAGTGTTTGCTTATTTCTTCATTACAGTACTTCCGGGGTGGATTGGTTTTGAGGGAATGAAGATCCATGTATCTATGAAGGATGTTGCCATGAGCGTAGCAATCTATCTAGGAATTCCTTTTGTGGCTGGATTCTTAACTCGGCATTTCTTACTGCCAGCGAAAGGTCGCGAATGGTATGAAAATACTTTCATACCTAAGATTAGTCCTTTAGCGTTGATTGCTTTACTGTTCACAATTGTGGTGATGTTTTCGCTAAAAGGTGGCTATATTGTGAAGTTGCCAATGGATGTAGTAAGTATTGCGATTCCTTTGATTATTTATTTTGCAGTTATGTTCTTGGTTTCTTTTTTCATGAGCTGGCGTATAGGTGTTAATTATGAACAAACAACGACACTTTCTTTTACCGCAGCAAGTAATAATTTTGAACTTGCAATTGCGGTTGCGGTAGCTATGTTTGGTATAAATTCAGGGCAGGCATTTGCCGCAGTTATTGGACCTTTAATTGAAGTGCCGGTGATGATCGGTTTGGTTAATGTCGCTCTAGGTTTTCGAAAATATTTTGTAGCTCGTGACCAATTAAAAGAAAATGGGGAATAGAGTTAAATGATTAAATGTTGATTATATCAGGGGATGGAAGAACTTCGTGCAGAAATGAAATTGGTGTCAGAACCGCGTAATTTTTTGCAGGCAGAGAGTGTATGCTGACCGGTATAAAAAAGATATTTTGTTGCATTGAATTTTCTATATAAGTTTAAACAAAAGGCATATACTGAGATAATTTTTATCTCAGTATATGCCTTTTGTTCAAAAAATCATGCTATTTAAACTCATTTACGATAGCCTGACAAAGATTATTAACTAATTCAGGAAATGATTAAAAGAATGAGTTTCACATCCGTATTTTCCGTAATTCAAAATATAAATATTTTGCAATAGCCTGATGAAAAATATTTGTAGATTTGCTAAAAAATATAACAAACGCTGATTTGATAAATGTATATATTCGAGAAATTATTTATTGAACAAATAGTTTCTTAAAGAAACAGTTGCAAAACACAACTAAATATAGTAAGATGTTATCAAGAGGTGATCTTTATGAAAAACTTTGATTTTAGTCAACGTCTTAGAGAAACTACCCGATTGTTAATTCGAAATCTTGGATTTTTAGATAGGACTGAGGCAGTATGCTGTGGCATCACGTTAACCCAATGTCATACAATCGTTGAAACGGGTAGAAGGAAGAAAATATCTGTCAATGAGCTATCAGAATTGCTCAACCTTGACAAAAGTACAGTCAGTAGAACGGTAGACCAGTTAGTGAATAATGACATTTTAGTTCGGCAATCCGATTTGAGTGACCGACGTTATGTCGTGTTACAGCTCACAGGAAAAGGTGAAGAGTTATTTGCAAACATCGAGCAGCGAGCAGAAGCATACTTTGCAGAAATTATAGATTCAATACCTGAAGAAAAGCGGGAACAGGTGATAGAAAGTTTGCAGCTTTTTTCAGAAGCAATACACAACAAACGATGTTGTTGATTCATTTAGGAGGTATAATTGCTGATAAATATAAATGAATGATAGGAGGAAATAGTATGACACAAGATATTAGGGAAGATGTGAGAAAAAAATATGCACAGGCTATTACCAATAAGCTAAGTTGTTGCGGCGCTGGGGCATCTCATAATCCAATAACGGGAAACTTATATGAATCAGATGAAATTGAGGGATTGCCTGAAGACATCGTCAAGGGATCATTCGGGTGTGGCAATCCAACAGCTCTTGCACAATTACATGCAGGGGAGATAGTCTTGGATTTAGGCAGCGGTGCTGGGCTTGATGTACTTCTTTCAGCAAAGAGAGTGGGACTCTATGGCAAAGCCTACGGGTTAGATATGACAGATGAAATGTTAGCAGTAGCCAAAGAAAATCAGGCTCGTTCTGGAATTACTAATGTAGAATTTTTAAAAGGTCACATAGAAGCCATTCCATTATTAGATAATACAATCGATGTAATTATCTCTAATTGTGTTATTAATCTTTCAGGTGACAAAGATAAAGTGTTACAGGAAGGGTATCGTGTGCTAAAACCTGGTGGTAGGTTAGCAATATCGGATATTGTATTAACTCGTGCCTTGCCTCCAAGTGTACAAAAAAATCTAACCGCTTGGGCAGGATGTATAGCTGGGGCACTACTTGAAGAAGAATACAAGGAAAAACTTATTTCTGCCGGATTTACAAATATAGAAATAGTACGAACACGGACGTATGAGTTTAGCAAAGAACAAGCAGATGTACTTTTAGCTGACCTGTCAGAAACGGAAAGAAAAGATTTAAGTGGTGGTTTAGTAAGTGCTTTTATTCGTGCTAAAAAGCCAGCTGATATGCTTGTCGTAGATGAGGGGTATACGATTCGCACTGCTAAAGACTCTGACTTATCTGCGATTGATAAACTTCTGTCAGAGAACGGATTAACAACCTCTGGTGTACGCGAAAATTTATCGAATTTTTTAGTAGCTGAATGTGGAGATATTGTAGGCGTTATTGGAATCGAATTTGCTGGACATGGAGTAATGCTAAGATCAATGGCAATTTCCCAAGAGTTAAGGAAACGTGGTATAGGGGCAACCTTATTTAATCGTTGTCTAGAAATAGTACGTGCTGCAGGGATAAAAGATGCATATCTTTTAACGAATACAGCAGAAAAATTTGTAGCTCGTTGGGGATTTCATAAGATACAACGATCAGAAATACCAGCTGACCTTATGCAAAGTTCAACGCTAAATAGTTTTTGCCCGGCATCAAGCATTTGCATGAAATTAGAATTATAAAAGAGCTTCTCAAAAAGGAGAACAGTCTATTTTATTTACTGCTTGCAGTATGATATGTACAGCTATTTTATAATAAAGTAAAGATAAAAAGAAGCCGGGATGAGATTATCCAAAAATCTGTGTAAACATTTATGTTGACCTTTTGAATATATAATTGCTATAATATATACATATAATAATATAGGCGATGGAGTTCGCCATTAAGTCCGTTTTATAGCGGTGATGACTCCTACTAGTACACTTTACTAGTAGGAGTCTTTTGTTTTTTAACAGAGAGAGGAGAGATATTATGAACTACTCAAATGAAGTAATGACAATGTGTAAGGTGGCCAAGGGACCTAATCATGGGGCTGCCCCTATTCCACAAGAAGGACAATGGACGAAAGTAAAAGAGGTCAAAGATGTAAGTGGCTTAACTCATGGGGTTGGCTGGTGTGCTCCACAACAGGGTGCCTGTAAATTAACCATAAATGTTAAAGCTGGAATTATTCAAGAAGCACTAATTGAGACGATTGGTTGTTCAGGTATGACTCATTCAGCTGCGATGGCCTCTGAAATTCTTCCTGGTAAAACAATTTTAGAAGCTTTAAATACAGATTTAGTTTGCGATGCGATTAATACAGCTATGCGTGAACTTTTTCTTCAAATTGTTTACGGAAGAACCCAAACTGCTTTTTCTGAAAATGGTTTACCAATTGGAGCAGGCTTAGAAGATCTGGGCAAGGGACTAAGAAGCCAAGTTGGGACTATGTATGGAACTCTTGAAAAGGGTCCAAGATATTTAGAATTGGCAGAAGGATATGTTACTAATATTGGATTAGATGAAAATAATGAAATTATTGGTTATAAATTTGTTCATCTTGGTAAAATGATGGAGATGATTGCAAAAGGCATGGATGCCAATGAAGCATTAAATAAGGCTTCCGGTAAATATGGACGATTTGATGAATCGGTTAAGGTAATTGATCCAAGACATGAAAAATAATAAGGGGGAGAAAAATATGGTTATGTTTGAAGGCTATGAAAGACGTATCGGTAGTATTAATAAAGTATTGAAACAATATGATATAGAATCGCTTGAAAGTGCTAAAGAAATCTGTGATAGCAAAGGTATTGATGTACATCAAATTGTCAAAGAAATTCAACCGATTTGTTTTGATAATGCATGTTGGGCGTATACTTTTGGAGCCGCGATTGCAATAAAGAAAGGCTATACCAAAGCAACTGAGGTTGCACTGTCATTAGGTGAAGGTTTACAAGCATTTTGTATTCCAGGTTCGGTTGCTGACAATCGCAAAGTTGGTCTTGGCCATGGAAATCTGGCGGCAATGTTACTCAGTGAAGAAACAAAATGTTTTGCTTTTCTAGCTGGGCATGAGTCTTTTGCTGCAGCTGAAGGTGCAATTGGTATTGTTAAATCTGCTAATAAAGTAAGAAAACAGCCATTACAAGTTATTCTTAATGGTCTTGGGAAAGATGCTGCACAAATTATTTCACGTGTTAATGGATTTACATATGTGCAGACTAAATTTGATTATTACACCAGTAATTTAGAAATAATCAAAGAACTTAAATATTCTTCTAGTGAACGAGCAAAAGTTAGGTGCTATGGCGCGGATGACGTTATGGAAGGCGTAGCAATTATGTTTAAAGAAAATGTCGATGTATCAATTACAGGTAATTCAACAAATCCGACACGGTTTCAACATCCAGTAGCTGGAACTTATAAAAAAGAATGCATCGAACAAGGAAAAAAGTTTTTTTCAGTTGCTTCCGGTGGTGGAACAGGAAGAACGCTGCATCCTGATAATATGGCAGCAGGACCAGCATCGTATGGTATGACAGATACAATGGGAAGAATGCATTCTGATGCACAGTTTGCTGGATCATCCTCGGTTCCAGCTCATGTAGAAATGATGGGATTAATTGGCATGGGGAATAATCCTATGGTTGGTGCTAGTGTAGCAGTGGCGGTAGCGGTTGAAGAAGCATGGAAAAAGTAGCAGTATAAAAATAATTAAATCATCAAAGGGGAAAAATAAAATGCCTAAAATTGCGAGTAAAGCAAAACGATTAAGCATTTATATTGGTGAAAGTGATCACTATAAACGCCAATCATTATACAAAAGTATTATAGCTAAAACGAAAGAGTTAGATATGGCTGGTGCCACCGTTTTTAGAGGTATAATGGGATATGGTGCTGATAAACGTATTCATACGGCAAGTTTAGTTGATTTGTCTAGTGATTTACCTGTGTTAATTGAAATTATTGACAGTGAAGAATATGTTGCAAAATTATTACCCTACTTAGATGAAATAATGGGAAAGGGGTTAGTTACTATTGATGATGTCGAAGTACTCAAATATGGAACTAAGCCACCAACACGGTAAAGGAGAGATCTAGATTACATGTTAGGAGTTTTTTTAGTCGCAATTGGTGGAGGACTTGGAGCTGTTAGTCGTTATCTGGCATCAAATTGGATGGCTTCACGATTCGGTGCCGATTTTCCATATGGAACACTATTAGTCAATGTCATTGGGTGTTTTATTATTGGTTTATTTATGGCAATGACTATAGATCGCTTAAATATTAGTCCTTACTGGCGATTGTTTATTACTGTAGGATTTTTAGGCGGTCTTACGACCTTCTCCTCTTTTAGCTATGAAACTTTACACCTTTTACAGGAAGCTGACGTTATGCGTGCATTTTATAATGTCGGACTTAATTTATTTGGTGGATTTTTCGCTACATGGTTAGGCTTTGGAGTTGCTAGGCTTATTGGGTGATTATCTTAATCACCTACTGCTAGAATGATCATGTTTTAAAGATGAGGTAAAATTACAAAGTTGTCAGAAATTTTAACTTTGTGTCTATCTTTTCTTGATATTTCCAGTGAAAATGTTTTCTCAATGTCCGTTATTTACGGAATAGTTCATAATCCAGTAAAATTTTATTAATTGACAAGTATAGGGAAAAGTGATAACATAGCTTTTGAAATAAATAAATTTTATTTCATCATACAAATGAATAATAGTATTGAGACAGGTGCCCGTGAGGGCTTAATAGGGAAATCGGTTAAATGCCGATGCGGTCCCGCCACTGTAATAGGGAGCGATTCCAAGAAATGCCACTGGAGGTTTTACCTCTGGGAAGGTTTGGAGGAGCGATGATCTAAAGCCAGGAGAACTGCCTGTTAAAAAGTCACCGTTATGTACCTGCGAGCGATGGGGATGGGGATTAAATAGATATATTTTTTGATATCTAAATAAGCCTTTTTTGCTATGCAGAAAAGGCTTATTTTTTTATATTTATACTAGTATAATAAAATATTTAGGAGGAAATCGAATGGAACAGAATTGGAGAAAAATGCTTATTGCATCAATCGCATGTGCTGCATTTATTGGTGTGGGGATAGCGACAAGCTATGCAAGTTATCAATTGAATCCAGAGGTGAAGGATGTAACTCCGGCCTTAAAGAAAGCGGCAGAAATTGGTGTACGCGTGTCAGAAAATGCCGATATGAAGGATCTAGAAAATAAAGATGCTATTGTTGTTATGAGTTTTGGGACTACGTACACTGAGTCACGTAAGGCAACGATTGAAAAAACCGTAGCGGATATCCAGGCTGCGCATCCCGATACCAAAGTTGTAATGGCATTTACTTCCCATATCATTGTTGATCGAATTCAACAAAAGGAAGGGATTAAAATTCCGACTCCAGAAGAAGCACTAGATGAGCTGAAACAAGAAGGCTATACACGCGTAGCTCTTACCTCTTTAGATCTTATTCCAGGAATGGAATATGCATATGATAGTGCTATTTTTGATTTATACAAAAATCAATTTAAAAAAATGACACTGGGAACATCTGTAATGTATTGGATGGGACAAGAAAAACAAAGAGATGATGTTACGGAATTTTTGCAAGCAATTCGCACAGAATTTCCTAAAACCGGTAAAAAAGATGCTGTTTTATTGATGCAGCATGGAACACCACATCCAGCGAATGCATACTATTCTGTTGTGCAGGCTCGCCTAACTGAAATGGGAATGGACAATGTTTTACTTTATACCGTTGAAGGCTGGCCAAGCCTAGAAACGATTATTCCAAAGTTAAAAGCAAAAGGAATAAAAAATGTTACGTTGATTCCAATTATGATGGTTGCAGGCGATCATGCGAACAATGATATGGCAGGTGCTGAGCCAGATTCACATAAATCCATATTAGAAAAAGAAGGATTTAAGGTATCGACTTATATCCATGGTGTAGGTGAAAATGAAAATGTTCGTAAACTTTTCGTTAATCGCGCCAATGAAGCTTGGGATGCATTGGAGAATGAAACAGCTAAGCCAGTTGCTCATCATATGATGAAAAGATAATTAGAGAGAAAATTTGCTGTAATGCCAACGCGGTCCCGCCACTGTAATAGGGAGCGAATCCAAGATATACCATTGAAACATTTGTTTTGAGAAGGTTTGGATAAGCAATGAATTAGACTATTTTTCTAGACTATTTTTTAATGTCGAGATTTTTATTTTTACATTGGTATATCATACTTAATTAGCCTCTTTTTGCGCTCGGCAGAAAGAGGTTTTTATTATAATTTGGTAGACCTTGTATCTGAAAATAGAGTATAGCTAAAAATAAAGTGTGAAGAAAGCATTGGTAGAGATAAATATATTTGAATTTTTATCTAATATAAAATCCTTATTTTACTAAAAACTCTTTTTTTTTGTTTATTTCGTGTTACTATTTAAATAATTAGTAGCACAAAGGAGAAGAAAATGATAGACAAAGATTCATTAATCCGTTTTGGAGTCTCTATGAATCAAGAGTTAGTAGAACAGTTTGATAAACTAATTGTTGAACAAGGCTATAGTAATCGATCAGAAGCGATTCGCGATTTAGTTCGAAAAGCATTAATAGAGCCTAAACAGTTACAATTAAGCGAGGTAGTTGCAGGAACAATTGTTATTGTGTATGATCATCATTTTACTGGACTGCCTGGATCTCTCATGGAACTTCAACATAATTTTCATCATGAAATTGTTTCAACGATGCATGTTCATTTAAATCATAATCAATGTTTGGAAATTTTAGTGGTACGAGGTGTTTTTAAAAGATTGAAAGAGCTATGCCAACATATTCAGGTTCAAAAAGGCGTTTTTTATGCTGAACTATCTGTTACTCATGTTGATGACGACAAAAAGAATCACTTACATGATTAAACTTAATCTTTAATTATGTGAGCGCTTATTTACAGAATTATTTATAATTGACGATGGAGGGTGAATAAAATGCATATTCCTGAAGGGTATTTAAGTCCGTCTACTTGTGCGACGCTTGGCGTTGTAATGCTTCCGGTTTGGTATAAAGCAGGTAAAATGGTAAAACAAACAGTCGATGTGGCACAAATTCCATTTATGGCGATGGCAGCCGTATTTTCTTTTTTAATTATGATGTTTAATGTCCCTATTCCTGATGGGACAACAGCGCACGCTGTAGGCGCTGTTTTGATTGCTATTACATTAGGACCTTGGACGGCCGTCATTGCCGTTAGTGTAGCACTCTTTATCCAAGCTTTGGTTTTTGGTGATGGAGGCGTTTTAGCATTTGGGGCAAATGCATTTAATATGGCATTTGTTATGCCGTTTACCGGTTATTATATTTATCGGATGATCGCAAAGGATGCACCACTTACTTCTACACGTCGTATTATTGCGGCAGGGATTGCTGGTTATGTGGGCCTCAATCTGGCCGCATTAGTAGCATCGATTGAAATTGGTATCCAACCGATGCTTTTTGTTGGTGAAAATGGGCTGCCTCTTTATGGACCGTATAGTTTGAATGTAGCCGTGCCAGCAATGATGGGTGCACATCTTTTAGTTGCTGGTTTTGTAGATGGTATTGTGACAGCGTTGGCATTGAAATTTGTCTTTAGAACATCGCCAGAGATTATAAATTCTGAAATGGCTTCCGCTGTGAAGGAGGTATAATGATGAAAACAATTTATTATTGGATGATTGGAATTATGATTGTTTTTACTCCACTTGGTTTGTTGGCAAAAGGAACAGCGTGGGGTGAGTGGGGAACAGATGAATTGGATGAACAACTAGGCTACGTTCCTCAGGGAATTCAAAAAGCAGAAGAGTTGTGGAGAGCGGTTTTCCCTGATTATTCTGTACCAATGCTTGATGAATTCGCTAATGGAGAAATACTGGGATATATACTGTCTGCTCTAATTGGATCGGTTATTATTTATATTGTTATGTTGTTTTTTGGTAAAATCCTTGCTGGCAATCATAAACAAGAGTGTTCCATGCGGCAGGGTAGATGAGAGTAAGTAATAATTTTACATTGCCCAAGTATCTGTCAGATGTAAAACAACAGAAATTGCCGCCAGCTCGCATGAAATGGTGGCAACGGCAGGACTATTTAGGAAAAACATTGAGTGATATACATAAAGTTATTGTAGAGGATATGTATCAAGCGAATACTACCGCGCAACCAAGATTTTTGCAGAGAATAGATCCTCGTGTCAAATTATTAAGTGTTGCCGCTTTACTAGTAATGTCCGCTCTAAGCCGCGAGTTATTTAGTCTGGCTATCTTTCAGGGAGTTTTATTATTTGCGGCCTTGTTGTCTGGTATTCGACTAACAGCATATATAAGGCGGGTCTGGTTACCGGCATTAGGTTTTTCTGGCGTTGCAATGCTTCCAGCTATTTTTAGTTGGATAACTCCAGGAGAAGCTTACTTTGTTGTTTATAGCAATCTTTCCTTACAGGTTGGAGGATTTATGCCGCCACAAGAATTGGCTATCACCTATCAAGGTTTGACGGTTGCTGCATTTGTTTTGTTGCGTACAGTTACTTCTCTAGGATTAGTATTGTTATTGATGGCAACAACGCGATGGAGTATGGTAACAAAAGCATTAGGAAAGTTGGGAATGCCAGAAATTTTAATAATGGTGTTTGATATGACGTATCGTTATTTATTTTTGTTTTTATTGCTGCTAGGTGACTACGTATTAGGACGAAAAAGTAGGTTAGTTGGTACAGAACAATATCGATCTCAACTTAGTTGGGTCGGCGCGTCATTAGGTGGTTTTTTAAGGTTGATTGTAGAATATAGTAAGGAAATTAGTTCTGCTATGATAGCTAGAGGTTATACAGGAGAAGTTTGTAATGAATTTTCACAGTCTTCTGATAGAAGAGAGAACGGATTTTTTATTGTAATAGTTATTATGGGGATTGCTTTATTGGGGGGAGAATAGCTTGTTCGAAAAATTTGCGTTTGAATTGCGGGATATCTGCTATAGTTATCATGCTGGTGAGAAGTCACTATGTGATATAAATTTAACAATTCGGACAGGCGAGAGAATTGTATTACTTGGACCTAATGGCGGTGGAAAGTCAACTCTACAAAAAATACTTGCGGGTCTGATTTTTGGCGAAGGTAAATTTTTAGCGTACGGCAAAGAAATTACAGCACGAGCAATGCGCGATAAAAACTTTGCGGCTGCTTATCGGAGAAAGATAGGTTTTGTATTTCAAAACTCTGATGTACAGTTATTTTGTGCCACTGTTTTAGACGAAATCATGTTTGGACCGCTAGCGATGGGAATGAGTTATGCAGATGCTCTGCAGCGTACGCATGAGCTTCTTGATTTTGTAGGGATTTCCTTTCTAGCGGAACGAATGCCACATCACTTAAGTGGTGGAGAAAAGAAAAAAGTGGCCATTGCAGCTGTATTAGCCGTAAATCCAGATGCATTGATTTTAGACGAGCCTACCAATGGGTTAGATCCAAAAACACAGCGTTGGATGATTACTACTTTAAATGCTTTGCATAAAAGTGGAAAAACGTTGATTATTGCGACGCATAATTTAGATTTAGTACGAGAAATTTCGGATCGGGTTATTGTGTTAGGAGAAAATCACCAAATCATTGCCGATGAATCTCCAGACAGCATTTTAAATAATCGCCAACTGCTTTTAGAAGCTAATTTAATTGATGAATATTGCAGGCAAACAATTGTGTAGCAATTTTTAATATGCATATACTATAAAAGGATATGATTCATGTAGTTTTTATTCGAATTTTTTTACAATACTACAGTTAATTTGTAGTTTGCTTTTGCGTGTTGACAATATATCATAGTAATGATAGTATAAATAGGAAGTAAGTTATTAATTTAACTTTTAATTGAATAAGAAGAGTTAGGTGTCCTTAACGGACTTAATAGGGAAGTTTGGTGTAATGCCAACGCGGTCCCGCCACTGTAATAGGGAGCGAATCCAAGAAATACCATTGAAACATTTGTTTTGAGAAGGTTTGGATGAGCAATGAACTAGAGCCAGGAGAACTGCCTAATTGACGATCACCGATTGACCTGCGAGCGATGGGAAGGGGATTAATAGAGTAATCTATTTTTCTCGACTATTTTTAAATGTCGAGATTTTTATTTTTAGATTGGTTTATTATAGCTAATTAGCCTCTTTTTGCGCTCGGCAGAAAGAGGCTTTTAGTATTTTGTCGAAAAGTTTTTCCCTACTTTTTAGCTTTTGTGGGGAAACATTGCTCATATATTAAATTTGTCTTGTTATGCTTTATTGCGTAACTTATGTTCCTACTTTCATAGGAACATCCTTTTTACAATAACAGTTTCTTTGGCTGTTATATATAGATAGCCTTGGGTTGAGTTGCCCCTCATAATCCAAGGCTATTGTTTTATTAATTTTAGATGGTTATATTGATCGAAAACCTTTCTAAAAGTAATTAGAAAGGTTTTTATATTTTTCATGTTAGGTTAGGCATCAAATGAAGTTTCTGTTTTTAGCTTATTTGCTTTTTAAGCATACAAAAAATAGAAGGTTTGTTTGCTTAACATGGGTTATATTATATAGTTTCATGTGTGTGATTTTGTGGAATGGTTAGACTTTTTAACAGTTGAAGGAGAAATGTGAGTAGATGAAAATGTATAAGAAAAAGTTGATATCTCGTATGATTGCGCTAACATTATCAACAATGGTAGTTTCGCAGGTAGTATATGCAAACGGAAAAAACGATGAGAAAGAAGATACTTTTGATGAGATGGTAGTTACTGCACAAAAATATGAAAAGCGCGATGTCGATACACCTGCAGCAACAGAAATTCTAACTGAGAAAGATTTAAAAAATACTGGTGCAAGGAATGTACAACAGGCATTGCAATTTGCAACAGGTATTACATATCAGTCTATGGGGCCTGGTGGAGCATCACTAGGAACAATGACTGCAAAAGTACATATTCGTGGTGTTGATGGCGGTACACTAGTTTTAGTGAATGGTACGGCACTGAATTTAAGAGGTTTATATAATTTAGAAGATATCCCGATAGACAATGTTGAACGTATTGAAATTGTCCGTGGTGGTGGTTCGGTATTGTATGGAAGTGAAGCAACTGGCGGTGTTATTAATATTATTACAAAAAAAGAAATGCAGAATACTGTCACCACTGGGTTTGGTAATTATGGGCAGCAGACACATGCTTTGACGGTGCAAGAAGGTAAATTTGGTATGGGCTATACTTATGAAAAATGGGGTAGTGTTGACAATATATCCACCTATATTTCAGCTAATAAGGAAAAATATAATTCGTTTAAAGGCTCAGAAAAAAATAACGAGTTTTTTAATTATAAATTTAATGATGATGTAGATATGCAGGTAAGCCATAATGAATCAATTGAAAAATTTCAATATAAATTTGGCGACGGCTATGCAGCGACAGGAAATGCGCAATACGATAGAAAGCATAAAATGACAAAAGATTTTGTACAAATTAATTTCAAAAATGATGCGAATCTAAAAGGAAATATTTATTATAATGAAGATGATTTGCAATCAACAGGTATGGATTATTATTCAAGTGCTGGTAAGAAAAAGATAGCACCAGAGGGATACGATAAAGAAGAGAAAAATCGTACATATGGGTACGATGTACAAAAATCTTGGAAGTTAAATAGTGGCGAAGTTTTACTTGGAACTACGTATCAAAATGAATTTTTTCATGAGGATATAACGACTTCAGATAGATATCAACGCAATAATTATTCGATTTATACACAATGGGAAAATCCATTAAACGATGTCGATACTTTGATTTTAAGTGCGAGAGAAACTTGGACTACAGGTGCACCGAAATCTGAAAATGGCGAAGATAAAAATTATGATAATTTCAGTGGACAAGGACAGTTTATTCATAAGTTGAATAAAGATGAAAGTGTTTATGCAAGTATAGGACAATCTTTTAAAATGCCAACGTTTAAGCAAATGTATGCTACAGGATCGTATAATATTATTGGTGATGATAATTTAAAGCCACAAAAAGGGATGCATTACGAAGTTGGGTGGAAGAAAAATAGTGATGATCATAAATGGAAGGTGGCAGTATTTGATTATCATATAAAAGACAATATTTCTTATGTTAGTGGTACCTTAGCAGGAGATACAGTTTTTTATGCTGTAAATGAAGATTTGAAAAATACTGGGATTGAAGTAAATTGTGAAATTGATGGTCAGAATGGTTGGGTCTACAATTATGGTCTTACCTATGGGAATCCTCAAGCAAAATCAAAATCCAGTAAGGCTGGCGTAAAAGATTATTGGGATAGAAATTTTGGTAAATTGCAACTTAATGGTGGCGTAGGATATCACAAAGATAAATGGGCGGCAAATTTAAATGCGAGCTATTTAGCTGAGCGGGTGATGTGTCCAAGTGATTCACACTCGTTTGAAACCAAACCATATCTGTTAACTAATTTTAATTTAAATTATGCGGCAAATGCGCAGCAAGAAGTAAGTTTAAGCATAAATAATATTTTAGATCGTGAGGATAATGTTAGCTATACGAGCTCGTACTATTACACGACACCAACAAATTATATGTTAACTTATAAATATAAGTTTTAAGTAATGATAAAATTTGACAAGTATAATAAAAAGTGCTACTATAATTTTGGGTTATGACATAATAATGTTTAACTATAAAATTTAATATTGTTGGAAATAGGTGTCCTTACGGACTTAATAGGGAAGTTTGGTTAGAAGCCAACGCGGTCCCGCCACTGTAATAGGGAGTGAATCCAAGATATACCATTGAAACGTTTGTTTTGAGAAGGTTTGGATAAGCAATGAACTAGAGCCAGGAGAACTGCCTGTTTAGCAATCACCGTTAGACCTGCGAGCGATGGGAAGGGGATTACATGTAAGTTAAGTACTCTTCTCGGCATTTATTTTGCCGAGATTTTTATTTAATTGTACTTGTTGATGAATAAGAGCCATTTTGCAATACGCAGGATAGGCTTTTTCTTTTTCCCATAAAATGTTAACTAAAAGGATAACGGATATTTGCATGATGATGTTAAAAGTGTAATTAAATGTTTACTTCGTTGTTACCTAAATGTATAGAAAGGATTGTGAAAGATGAAACAAGTACAAGAAAAAGAGCCGCAAGAGACAGATTTTCCACCTGTAAGCTTTGACGAGTTTGTAGCACCTGACTATGAAGAATGGAAGCAAGAAGCAATTGTGACGCTAAAAGGTGCTAATTTTGAAAAAAAACTGCTTACCAAAACTTATGAAGGGATCACGCTTGAACCTATCTATACTATGGAAATGGCACCAAGTCCAAACGAGCTATCTAATTTGCCAGGTTCAGAAAACTATATGCGCGGTATCCATACAGGTGGTTATATAAGTAATCCTTGGCTTATTGCACAGGAAAATGATGAAGTGATGCCAGAGAAACTCAATAGTTTAATTAAGCATGAGTTAGATAAAGGTGTGACTTCTATTAATATTGCTCTTGATGCTAGAACTAAGCATGGTAAAAATGGTGATTGCCTTTCAGAGAATATTGAGCAAGGAGGAGTATCTTTAAGTACTACACAAGATGTATATAACGTATTTAATGATATTGACTTAGAAAAATATGAACTTTATATCAATGCTGGTGCTTCTAGTACGATGCTTATCGGAATGTTGAGTGCAATTTGTAAGGCAAATAGTGAAAGCGTAGGTAGTGTACATGGCACGATTGGTGCTGATCCGATTGGAGTTTTGGCTGAGGAAGGTAAAATCTCTTGTTCACTACATGCTTTATATTATGAAATGGCTCATACGACTGTTTGGACAGAAAAAAATATGCCTGCCCTTAGAAATATTTTGGTGCAAGGCGAGGTATATAGTGACGGCGGAGCAAGTACCGTTCAAGAGCTTGGCTATGTGCTAGCGACGGCAATCGAATATATTCGGGCAATGCAGGTAAGAGGGATTGATATTCATACGATTGCAAAACATATGCAATTTGGCTTTTCACTTGGGTCAAACTTTTTTATGGAGATTGCTAAATTGAGAGCAGCTAGAATGTTATGGTCACAAGTCGTTGAAAGTTTTGGCGGCGATAAAGAAGCACGAAAAATGATGATTCATGCGCGAACTGCAAAATCCAACAAAACAGCTTACGATCCTTATGTTAATATGCTTCGCACGACAACAGAAGCTTTTTCCGGCGTAGTTGGTGGTGTAGATAGCTTGCAGGTTGGTGTATTTGATGAATCAATTCGTTTAGGAGATGAATTTTCTCGCCGTATTGCGCGTAATACGCAAATTATTTTGCAAAATGAATGTAATTTAAGACAACCAGCTGATCCGGCTGGCGGATCTTGGTATATAGAAACATTAACAAAACAAATTGCGCAAAAAGCATGGCAAGTTTTGCAGCAAGTAGAAAATGATGGCGGTATGGTTGCTGCTTTAAGAGCAGGTATTGTACAAAAAGATGTTGACGAAGTGTTAAAGCAAAGGTTTAAGAATTTAGCTAAACGTACTGATCGTGCAGTTGGGGTTAATATGTATGCAAATGTTTTAGAAGAAGAGTTAGAGAAACATCCGTTGGATGGAAGTGCTATAAAAGAAGCACGCATACAGCAAATCGAAAACTTTGTGGCAGACATTGACGGACAATATCGTGATGAAAAATTAGAAGCGTTACCTAAAGCCATAAAGGGTAACTATGGTGAAGCGTTAGATTCTGTGATTTCAGCTTTTGCCGCAGGCGCAACTTTATCAGAAGTAACCAGTGCACTGCGCAAAGATGAAACGAAAGAAAAAATCAAAACGGTCGTTGAAAAACATCGTTTTACAGAACAATTTGAAGAGCTTCGCCATAAAGCGAAAGTGTATGAAGCTGAGCATGGAGTAAAATTAAAAATATTTTTGACGAATATGGGGCCAATTCCGCAACACAAACCTCGTGCTGAGTTTAGCACAGGTTTCTTTGAAGTGGGTGGTTTTGAAGTGTTAAAAAATGATGGGTTCATGACCATGGATGAAGCCGCAGAAGCCGCGCTTCAATCTGGAGCGTTAGTGGCGATTATTTGTTCTACAGATGACACTTATCCAGAGCTTGTACCACCACTGGCAAAAAAAATAAAAACAGATAAACCAGAAATGATCGTTATGGTAGCTGGGGCGCCTGCACCGGAACATGAAGCTATTTATCGTGAAGCTGGGGTAGAAGAATTTATTCATGTACGTGCAAACTGCTTGCATATCTTAACTTGGTTACAACAACAAGGAGGGATAAAATAATGTACTTAAAACCAGATTTCACAAAAATAGAGCTAAAGGAAAAAGCAGAGCAAGAGAGTTTTGAGCAGTGGAAAGTAAGTCTTGAAGCAGCTACAGGTAAAAGTTTTACTGAGCTATACCAAAGAACAATGGAACAAATTGATTTGAAACCGCTTTATACTAAAGCAGATTTAGACGGTATGAAGCATCTACATTACATGGCAGGTATCCCACCGTTCTTACGTGGACCATATCCAAGTATGTATGTAACTCGTCCTTGGACAGTACGTCAATACGCCGGATTTTCCACGGCAGAAGAAAGTAATGCTTTCTATCGCCGCAACTTAGCAGCAGGGCAAAAAGGACTTTCTATAGCCTTTGACCTTGCAACGCATCGCGGCTATGATTCTGATCATCCGCGGGTTGTCGGTGACGTAGGTAAAGCAGGCGTTGCCGTTGACTCTATTTTAGATATGGAAATTTTATTTTCTGGTATTCCTCTTGATAAAATGTCCGTATCCATGACAATGAATGGAGCAGTGCTACCTGTTCTGGCGTTTTACATTGTAGCTGCAGAAGAGCAGGGAGTAAAACAGGAAGTATTGGCAGGTACGATTCAAAATGACATTTTAAAAGAGTTTATGGTGCGTAATACCTATATTTATCCACCAGCAGCTTCAATGAGAATCATTGGCGACATTTTCGCTTATACTTCTAAGTTTATGCCTAAATTTAACAGTATCAGTATATCGGGTTATCATATGCAAGAAGCTGGTGCAACTGCTGATATTGAACTAGGTTATACGCTAGCGGATGGGCTCGAGTATATCAGAACAGGGGTTAATTCGGGCTTAAGTGTAGATGCCTTTGCCCCAAGATTATCCTTCTTTTGGGCAATGGGGAAAAATTATTTTATGGAAGTTGCTAAAATGCGGGCAGGTCGCTTGTTATGGTCAAAGATTATTAAACAGTTTAATCCGCAAAAGACAAAATCTATGGCACTGCGTACGCATTCGCAAACTTCAGGATGGAGTCTTACAGAACAAGATCCATTCAATAATATTGTTAGAACTTGTATTGAAGCGATGGCAGCAGCGCTTGGTCATACGCAATCTTTGCATACCAATGCACTAGATGAAGCAATTGCGTTGCCAACGGACTTTTCGGCACGGATTGCTCGGAACACACAGCTTTATTTACAAGACGAAACAAAAATTTGTAAAGTAGTTGATCCGTGGGGCGGTTCTTATTATGTTGAAGCTTTAACACAAGAGTTAGTGAAGAGTGCTTGGGCGCATATTCAAGAAGTTGAAAGACTTGGCGGTATGGCAAAAGCGATTGAAACAGGCTTGCCTAAAATGAGAATTGAAGAAGCAGCAGCGCGTCGTCAGGCACATATTGATTCAGCTGATGAGATGATTGTTGGTGTCAATAAATATCGTTTAGATAAAGAAGATCCGCTTGATATTTTAGCTGTTGATAATGTAGCTGTTCGTCAAGCACAGATTCGGCGGCTAGAAAAACTTCGCGCAAATCGTGACAATGACCGTGTAGAATCTTGTTTGGAAGCGATTACGAATTCTGTTGAAACTGGTGAAGGAAATTTACTTGATTTGGCAGTAAAGGCAGCTAGAGCTAGAGCCAGCTTAGGCGAAATATCCGATGCAGTTGAAAAGGTCGCTGGACGTCATAAAGCGGTAATTCGTTCGATTTCAGGCGTATATAGCAGTGAATTTGCTGATGAAGGTGAAATAGCTCGTGTTCGGAAACTTACGGATGAGTTTGAAGAACATGAAGGTCGTCGGCCAAGAATTATGATTGCTAAAATGGGACAAGATGGTCATGACAGAGGAGCTAAAGTTATTGCTACGGCCTTTGCGGATTTAGGTTTTGATGTTGATATCGGGCCACTTTTTCAAACACCAGAAGAAACGGCGCAAGATGCGGTAGATAATGATGTACATGTAGTTGGAATGAGTTCACTTGCGGCAGGGCATAAAACATTATTGCCACAATTGATAGAAGAATTAGCCAAACGTGGTCGCGAGGATATTATGGTTGTTATTGGCGGCGTAATACCAGCGCAAGATTATGAGTTTTTGAGAGAACATGGTGCTTCAGCTATTTTTGGTCCTGGTACAATCATTCCTATTGCAGCGGGAAAAGTTTTAGAAGAATTAAAAAATCGGCTGAGCTGGGAAAATGGCTGATCATACGTATAAGCCAGACTGGACACCAGAAGACGCGGGTGCAGAATTTGCATGCCGCGTCATGCATGGTGTTGATGAGTGTCACGATGGGATGAAGACGTTTGCTACAACGAAAGTTAGACAGGCTGCAACGGTAGTAAAACGAAATAAACTTACCGTCGAAGACTATGTCGCAGGTGTTTTAAACAGTGATCGTATGATTTTATCTAGGGCAATTACTTTAATTGAAAGTAATTCGCTTATGCATATGGAATTAGCGCAGCAAGTGTTACAAAAATTACTCCCATATACAGGAAAATCGATTCGTGTCGGTATTACTGGCGTGCCTGGTGCAGGTAAAAGTACTTTTATTGAAGCGTTAGGTTGTGACTTATGTCAGGAAGGTCATAAAGTTGCAGTACTGGCAGTTGATCCTAGCAGTAGTATTACCAAAGGTAGTATTTTGGGTGATAAGACTAGAATGGAAAACCTCTCTAGAGAAAAAAATGCTTTCATCAGACCGTCACCATCTAGTGGAACTTTGGGGGGGGTGACACGAAAGAGCAGAGAAACATTACTGCTTTGTGAAGCGGCTGGTTATGATGTGATTTTGGTAGAAACCGTCGGCGTTGGTCAAAGTGAAATTACCGTCCGCTCTATGGTTGATTTTTTCTTATTGGTGGTATTAACTGGAGCTGGTGATGAACTACAAGGCATGAAAAAGGGTGTCATGGAAATTGCCGATGCAATCTTGATTCATAAAGCGGATGGTGATAATAAGCAAAAGGCAGAGATGGTTAAAGTTGACTACGAACGTATTCTTCATTATTTAAGGCCCGCAACGGAAGGATGGAAGACAAAAGCACATACTTGTTCCTCGTTAACAGGCAATGGCATTACAGAAATTTGGCAGACAATCGAAAAATTCAAAGAAATGGTCAGTAAAAGCGGTGTGTTTGATTCCAGACGTAAAGCGCAAACACTAGACTGGGTATATGCAATGGTTGAAGAACATCTACATACTGTGTTTTTTCAGAATGAAAAGGTAAAACAGAATAAAAATGCGATTGAAGCTGCTGTGGCAGAGGGGAAAGTTTCTGCAACGGTTGCGATGCAGGAATTGATTGCTGCCTTCGACAGCGATAAAAAGTGATTGCCTTTACGGCAATCACTTTTGGAGTTTTTAATATCATGAATCTTTAAGAAAATGATTTAGTGAAAAATTGAAATAAACAGCAATAATTTTTATGAAAGTATGGTAAATCTATGAGGAATAGCATTTTTGTTTTGATGTTTATGTTGCTTATCATGCTGCTTAGTGGTTGTAGTGAGTCTAATGCAGTAAAAGCATCAACACAATTACATGAGATTACGGATACTGTAGGAACTGTTATCAAAGTACCCATAAAACCACAGCGTATTGTATCGCTAAATTTGGGCACAGATGAAATCTTAATCGATTTAGTTAAGCCAGAAAGAATTGTTGCATTATCATATTTGGTAGAAGATGAAGGGATCTCTTCTATTGTTGATAAAGCGAAAAAAGTAAATAAGAAATTAACAGACAAGGGCAATGTCGAAGCAATCATTGCTTTAAATCCAGATATAGTATTAATGTCAGATGCTGTTTCGGCAGACGTTGGTAACACACTACGTGAAATGGGGATTAACGTTTATATTTCTAAAACACCAGCAACGATAGAAGAGACAAAAGCACGGGTGTTAGATGTTGCAAAAGTTGTTGATGAAGTAGAAAAAGGGCAAGCTCTGGTTGCTGATATGGAAAGTGCATTGGCTGAGGTCAATAAAAAATTAGCAAGTATCAGTAATGATAAGAAAAGAACAATTATTGCCTTTTCTTTTTCCGGTGCATTTGGTCGAAAAACTGCATTGTTCAATGATATGTGTGTACAGGCCAAAGTAGTCAATGGCGCAGGCGAAGCAGGGCTTGAAAAAGGCGAAATATTATCAAAAGAGCAAATCGTTAAAATCAATCCAGATATATTTTTATTGCCTACTTGGAATACGAAAAAACAAAGTGCTGATAGTTATCGTGAAGAAATCCGCTCCGATCCTGCCTATCAAAATGTAAAGGCGATTAAAAATAATCAGTTAATCTATGTATCAGATCGTTATCGTTATTGTGTATCCCAGTATGTAACGGATAGTGTGCAGCAGATTGCCAAGGCTGTATATCCAGAGTATTTTTAAATAATTTTAAATTGATAAAAGTAAAACTTATATTTTGAGGAGGCTTTTATTTGTGTGTAAAATGAGTAATAAAAAAGTTCTATTAAGTGCAATGATTTGTAGTGCGTTGGTGTTGAGTACATCCTATATAGCACAGGCAAATGCAAGTCAAGAAGACGATACAGCGTTTGATACAGTCGTAGTTACAGCAAACCGTATACCAACAAAGCTATCAGAAACCGCTGCGAATGTAACTGTGATTATGGCAGAAGAGATTGCAAATCATCATTATAGTGATGTAGCAGAAGTATTACGGCATGTGAATGGGGTAGTGGTAACAGAAGCAGCAATGACGAGACAAGATATTGTAAGAATTGACGGCGATGATCGTGTGATTATTATGATAGATGGTCGACGGATGAATATGGATAAAGGTGCTGCAACAGGTAGAGCGGGTATTGATTTAAAAACAATAGCAAGTATGACCAATGTTGAAAGAATCGAAATTGTAAAAGGTGCAGGTTCTGTATTATATGGTTCTGATGCTGTTGGTGGTGTAATCAATATCATCACCAAAAAAGGCAAGGGTAAAGCTTCATCTACGCTTGATGTAAGTGCTGGATCATGGGGCACAAGTAAAGTTGATTTGACTACACAAGGCAGTGAAAATGACTGGAGTTGGTTTGTTACTGCTGGATCGCAAAATCAGGATTATATGAAGTATAAGAATTACAAAAATAATTCGACAGAAAAAATGGATAATAGTGATTATACAAAGGAAAATGCAACCTTTCGTTTGGATAAAAAAATTGATGAGAAAAGTTCTTTAACCTTTAACTATGAACATATGATAGATGAATCAGGACAATGGTATCAAGCTCTAGGATATACAGGTTACTATGGAGTATCTAACCACTATTTAAATGATCGTATGACAAAATTGGCAAACAATTGGGCATTATCTTACAATTATAAAGAGGATAGAAACTTGCCGAGTCATATTCGGTATTATAATAATTATACGACACAAGGCTTTAACGATGTAGATGGTGGTAGTGGTTATGCGCATTATACGAATAAAATGCAAGGCGTTGACTGGCAAGAAGCTTGGCAAGTAGATGAAAAAAATAAAATTGTGGCTGGTACGGAATGGCGAGAAACCGAAGTTGACAATGATGCTATACATGGAGGTAACTATGTAAATAAGAAGCTCGGAAATAAAGCCGTTTTTATTGAAGATACAATACAAATTGATGATAAATTATCGTTTGTTCCAGGCGTTCGTCATGATGAGCATAGTATGTTTGGTGGTAAAACTACGTCTAAAGCGGCCTTGAATTATAAAGTAAATGATTCTTCCAATATCTATATATCATGGGGACAAATTTTTAATGCGCCGAATGCCGATGATTTGTATTGGAATGATCCAGCTTATTTTATGTATGGAAATCCAAATTTAAGACCTGAAACTGGGGATAAAACTACCATTGGCTTTAATACAAAATTAAATGAAAAAACATCCTTGAACATGAGCATATTTAAAAGTGAAATAAAAGATGCAATTGGTTGGATCTATGATTCCAGCACGTATATTACGATGCCGCAAAATGCGAATCAGCAAACGAAAAAAGGATTTGACCTCTCGGTTAATCATAAGGTGAACGATAATTGGAGTATAGATACTGGGTACTCTTATATCAAAACAGAAACGAAAGTAGAAAAAGATTCGTATAAATGGGATGAAAATAATAGTAGGCCAAATGGTTATCGTCTTGGTATTAATTATAATGATGAAAAGTGGAGTAATAGCCTAATGGGAAGCGCTGGTACAGGTCGCAGTAATAGATATTACACGTCAAATTACTGGATTTGGGATGCGAATATAAACTATAAAATGAATAGTATGATGACAGCATATTTCAAAGTTAACAACATTACGAACAAGGCTTATGAATTGACTGGATATACTAATGTTGGTGCGTATCCAATGCCAGGACGCAGCTTCCAACTTGGCGTTAAATATACGTTCTAACTTTTAGACAAGGGGATTATTATGCTTGGGGTGACTATTATCTATCCTAGGCATGGGGATATAGAGAAGTTTTTAATTGAAAGAGGATTTGTTTTATGTTAAAAAAGCTAAATAATCGCACCATCTTTCTTATTTTAGTTGTTTTGTTGTTTTGTATAGTTTTTGTTTCGTTATCGTATGGGCAAATTCATATTCCAGTGCAGACTGTATTGGCAATTGTGGCTGAACAATTACATATACCGGGACTAGAAAATATCAGTGTTACCCAAGAACAAATAGCGGTTATTTGGCATATTCGTATGTCGCGCACGTTAGTGGGAATTTTAGTTGGAGCAGCATTGGCTGTAACTGGTGCTGTTATGCAAGGGGTGTTTGGTAATCCTCTAGCCGATCCTGGAATTATCGGCGTGTCAAGTGGTGCGGCATTAGGAGCAGTTCTCGCGATTGCTACCGGATTATCGACAGTAAGTATGTTTTATATGCCGCTTTTTGCTTTAGTGGGCGCATTACTAACCGTAGCATTTACTGTTTTTTTAGCAATGCATGATAATAAAATTTCAGTGATGACTTTGTTATTGGCAGGCGTTGCGGTAAGTATTTTTTTAGGTGCACTTACCTCTGGTATTTTGACTTTCATTAGTGAATACAAATTGCGTGAATTCCTATTTTGGACGGTGGGGGGGCTAGATTATCGCCGCTGGGAGCATGTATTACTTGGATTTATACCAATTCTGGCAGGTGTAAGTATTTTATGTGCAATGGCTCGCCAATTAAACATCTTAGTTTTAGGGGAAGAAGAAGCACGTGCTGTAGGTATGTCAGTAGCAAAACTTCGTTTAATTCTTCTATTTGTTGCAACTTTAACAACAGCGACAGCAGTGTGTATCAGTGGCAGTATTGGTTTTGTTGGTCTTGTTGTACCACATATTATGCGACTTATTTTAGGCCCAGAACATCGCAGCTTGCTGCCTGCTTGTGCATTAGCAGGTGGCATTTTCTTAGTAGGTTGTGATACAGTGGGAAGATTTATTATTCCACCAGCAGAGGTGCGGGTTGGTATCATGACGGCTTTAATTGGTGCGCCGTATTTCTTATATTTATTACGTCGCGCGCAAAAAGGAGGTTTGTTTTAGATGGGCAAGCACTCCGTGTTGATTGCAGAAAACGTATCGGTTACTATTGGCAAACGGAAGATTTTACATGAATTGAACTTGAAAGCCGAAAAAGGCGAATTTATCGGTATCATTGGACCGAATGGCGCAGGGAAAAGCACCTTGCTAAAAGCTTTGCGGGGGTTAACTAAAAATACAATTGGTTCTGTAAAAATATTTGGTCGAGAAATAGCACAGTTTAGTGATAAAGAAATCGCCCGTAACATTGCCTATATGCAACAAGAGGTCAATTTAGGTTTTGGTTTTTCTTCTCTAGACGTTGTCTTAGCTGGGCGGTATCCATATTTGTCTTGGTGGCAAAATGAACATAAGGCAGATTATGAAATTGCTCGGAAATACATGAAGTTTACAGGGGTAGAAGCTTTAGAAGAAAAGAAAGTGAATCAATTATCCGGTGGAGAGCGGCAAAGAGTGTTGCTAGCCAAAGTACTTGCGCAAGAAACACCATTACTTTATCTTGATGAACCGACAGCTAGTCTTGATTTGGCATATCAAGAAGAAATTTTTCGCTATTGCCAAAGTCTTTGTAATGAAGGGAAAACAGTGCTTATTATTGTCCATGATATTAGACTTGCTGCAAAGTTTTGTTCGCGACTCGTATTGATTGCAAATGGTACTATAATAGACGATGGTAAACCGGGAAAAGTAATTACGGCGGAGAATTTGAAAAATGCATTTGGTTTAAATGCTGCTGTGTATACAAATCAAGTCTCAGGTAAGTTAGACATCTATACTTTTTCGAAACCAGAATGTTTGCTCCAAAACAAAAAAATTCATATGATCGGTGGCAATGGTACGAGTGGTGCGATCATTCGTAAGTTATATGAACAAAAGTGCCAATTAAGTATTGGTGTATTAGAACAAGGTGATATTGATACAGTGATTGCTAAGGCTTTTCAAGTTGAAAGTATTACTACACAGAATTTTAATCAAATGAGCGAAATGATAAAACTTGAGAATAAGCAAAAAATAGAAACGGCAGATTTTGTAGTGTTAACGAATTGTAATTATACTGAGCAAAATTACTTTAATTTAAAAATGGCTTCTTTAGCAAAAAGGCTCATTGTAATCGAAGATACACCAATCGAAGAACGTGATTTTACAAAAGGCAAAGCAACGGTACTTTATAAAAATTTATTACAAAAAAATAGTGTTACAGTACATAAAAGTGACACTGTGATTGAAGAAATAAGATTAGAATTTGCAGTGAAATAGAAATTTTTGCTTTAAGTTATTTTGGTTATACAATGAAAGAATAGGGGGATGTTTTGTGGACTCAATAGAAGAAGGTTTTCATCTGTTTAGGGCGGGCGGCCCGATCATGTATTTCATTTTATTATGTTCATTTATTGTTTTAAGCATTGGAATTGAACGTTATCTATATTATAAAAATATTAAAGCAGATAATGAAAAGTTTATGGCTGAACTTAAACCTATGATTGAAGACAGCAAATGGGAAAGCGCGAGTGAGTTGTGCCGGGAAAATGGCGGCATTGTAGCTGGGGTTGCCAGTCGAGGCATAAGCTGTTTTACCCAAAAAGTAGTGAATATAGAAAGTGTGTTAGAAGGCGAAGCGTCGTTAGCAGTAGCAAAATTGAAGGCAAATCTCAATCATTTAGATACGATTGTCACGATTGCGCCGCTACTAGGATTGTTAGGCACGGTTATTGGGATGATTGGTTCGTTTAGTGTGATGAATGTTAAAAATGGACAACCACTGGCCATTACCGGTGGTGTAGGGGAAGCACTGGTAGCGACTGCATCTGGTTTATGTGTCGCCGTATTATCTATGCTGTTTTATAGTTATTTTAATCATCGGTTAGATCATGTGATCACAGAGATTGAAGAAGTATGCATATTGCTCGTTAGGCAGATCAAACAGGAGAAGGCATCATGAAACTTCGTAATTTAAGGACGAATCGGAGTCCTAAATTAATGATTATTCCGATGATTGACATTATCTTTTTTCTGTTGGTGTTTTTTATGATGAGTACGCTCTATATGATCGAGCAACATACTATTCCCATTCACTTGCCTTATGCGACTACACAAAAGATACAAACAGAAAGCAGTATTTCCATTACTGTATTGCCAAGTGGAAAAATCCTATTTGAAAATGAAGAAGTAGCTTTAGCCACATTTGGACAGCGGGCAAAAATCGAATTGAGTAAAAATAAAGACATTGCCTTTGTGCTAAGAGCAGATCAACAAACAGAATATGGCAAAGTAGTAGCCACATTAGATGAATTAAAATTAGCCGGTGTTAGTAAGATCGCCATTGCCACAGAGCGAAAGGATCGATAGACAATGCTTGAAAGATTACGCTGGCAAAAAGCGACTTGTATTTCATTCTTAGCGCATGGTGTTTTTTTGCTTTTCATTTTTTATATGACGAATTTTGTTTTTGCAGATCAAAAAAGTGAAGAGTATACAGAGGTTGTTTTGGTTAAAGATGAACAAGAATTAGAACATCCAGTAGTGAAGTCTGAACTAGAACAGCAAATGAGTGATACTTCAATGATAGGGCAGCAAAAGCAACAAGAGCAAAGTAAAGTGATAGAACCTTCATTGCAAACTGCAGATGGCACAGCGAAGGTAGCGGCGGCAATTGGTGGGGATATTGCTATACAAGCAGTAGGAACTGGTAATGGAAAGGGTTCGGCAAGCAGAGATAACGGTAGTGGGAATAATAGCGAGGGAAAGGCGGGCAATGGCACCGCCTCAGCGGTAGATCAAAGTAGCCCAGCTAAACGTATAACAGCGACAAAACCAAACTACCCTGAACGCGATAGACGGCAAAATAGAGAAGGGACAGTAACACTTGGCTTTACTGTTTTAGCTGATGGCGAAGTTAGCAATGTTGAAATTTTAAGCTCTGATTGTAGTGAGGCTATGAATCAAGCGGCTATTCATTGTGTAGAAGAGTGGCAATATACACCAGCGCGAGATTCTACTGGACAGGCTATAGCGTATTATAAAAAAGCAAAAGTAACGTTCGATCTTGAAAATCAATAAATTAGATTAGGATGTCGATAATGTTAGAACTTGTAAATTTGTCGAATTACTGTATGGATACAGAACAACTCATTGATAATAAAAAAGAAAACCTAGAAAAATTTTTAAAAGATAATCAACTAGATGGCATTGAAATGATGTTTTGCCAGCCGTGGGACAAGTCATTACATGAGGAAAAATTCATCCAAGGAGTACACTTAAATTTTTGTCCGAGTTGGTTAGAGTTTTGGCGTGGTGATTTAAAAAGCGTTGAAGAACAATTGGGCAGCCGAGAAGCTATTGTTCAATGTTATGGCGGCTTAACCAGAAAAGACTGGTTAGAGAGCTACCGAGAAAACATTGTAAATGCAAGACAGACAAATGCCAAATATTTTGTATTCCACGTCAGTCATGCGCGTACGAATGAAGTTTTTGATTGGGAATTTCGCGCGAGTAGTGAAGAGGTCATTGATGCTACGATTCAACTGGTAAATGAATTAGCTCCAGAGATACCGGAAGATATGATGTTGTTGTTCGAAAATCTCTGGTGGCCTGGCTTAACCTTATTAGATAAACGATTAGCTAAAAAATTAATCAATAATGTCAATCATAACAATGTTGGGATTATGCTTGATACAGGTCATCTGATGAATACGAATCAACAGTTAAAGAACCAAGAAGAAGCTGTTGATTATGTGATAAATATAGTAGAAAATTTAGGAAAATATCGTAAGTATATTAAGGGTGTGCATCTACATTATTCATTATCAGGTGAATATGTTTTAAATAGTATAAAAAAAGCTAGTTGCAAAAAAACAACAAGTGGTGAGATTATGGAACATATCCTTAAAATTGACGAACATTTGCCGTTTACAACACCAAAAGTTAAACGTATTATTGAATATATTCAACCAGAAATTTTAGTACATGAATTTATGCAAAGTACACGGGAAGATTGGCAAAACAAACTTAACATGCAAAAGCAAGCATTGAAGTGAGGCTAAGACATGGTAAAACGTAGTATTCTATGGATTCTTATAGTATTAGTGAGTGGACTACTTAGTGGCTGTAACATGGATACGCCCAGAGAAAAAACAACAGCTGCTTATGAAGTCGTTGATAGTCAAGGTACAGTAATAAAGCTGGACAAAAAGCCACAACATATCGTTTCGCTTACCTTATGTAGTGATGAGATTTTGTTATCATTAATAGATAAAAATCGTCTTGCATCTTGCACATCGCGAGCTACAGATCGTGGTATCTCTAATGTAGCTGAGCAAGCACAGGATGTACCAAAGTTAAGTAGTAAAAGTATTGAAGCCATTATTGCATTGCAGCCAGATCTCGTGATTGCCGCAGATTGGCTGCCTGTAGAATTAATTGAAAGCTTAAGAGAAGTGGGACTGAACGTATATGCTTATAAGACACCAAGTACAATCACTGAGGTAGAATCTTTAGTTGAAGAATTTAGTAAAGTCGTAGGTGAGACAGAAAAAGGGATAGCTATTGTCAAAGAAATGGATGAAGTACTAACGAAAGTACAAGATGACGTAAAGCAAATTCTTCAAGACAAACGCAAAGTTGTTATGGCACTGTCCTTTATGGGGTGTTATGGTGGTAAAGGCAGTATACTGGATGACATTGATAAAAACGCTGGGGTTATCAACGGTGCGGTTCTTGCGGGGTTAGGAAAAAATGATACGCTAGCTAAAGAACAAATGGTTGCCATCAATCCTGATGTTATTATGGTGCCAACTTGGGATTATGAAGGTAAAGACACAGAGAAGTTTAAACAAGATATATTGAACGATCCAGCACTATCTACGATCAAAGCCGTTAAAAATAAACGACTTATTCAAGTCGCTGATAAATATACATATTGTACGTCACAATATGTCGTATATGGCGTAAGAGATTTAGCGAAAGCAGTGTATAAGTAATAAAGTATTCTCAAAAGATGCTGAATGTATCTAGGTTATGTGCAAACTAATTTAAACAGTTATAAAATAAATTAGAAATACGCCATCATTTTGTTCAAAGTTTTATAAACAAAATGATGGCGTATTGACTTTAAAAGGATATGATTGAATTACTATTCAATACGTATTTCTGTATTTGAAAGTTTCGGCTAACGCCTAAAATCTAGTGGTCATGATTTCAGCTTGGCAGGAGTTTTGTCTCCTAATGATAAACGATACATCCGTCTGGACTACAATTGCATAAGGAAAATATTTACAATAGTTTTACATAAAACTATTGTAAATATATGAATGAAAAGTATATTATAAGTTTAATCGATGGAATACATAACCAAACTAGTAAATTTATTGAAAATGAGTTGAAGAAACACAAGATCGGAGGAATAGCAACTTCGCATGGTGATATTTTATTTCAGTTTTACAAAAACGAATTTCTTACAATGCGACAGTTAGCAAAATTGATAAACAGCGATAATTCTACTGTGACAGTGTTGGTTGATAAGGTGGTAAAGTATGGATATATTAGCAAGACGCTGGATGTTCAGCTGCTAGAGTATACAATTTATCGGTTACACAGAAAGGAGAGTATTTTGGGTGGCACTATTTTGATAAAAATTGTAGATTATTTTTCTAATAATATGGATGCTTATCTAATTTCTATACAAGAGCATATAGGGATTAGCTTATTGGCATTAATGGCTGCCATTATAATTGGAATTCCTTGCGGATACGCTTGCGTAAAGCATAAGAAATACGAGAAGTGGATTATATCTATTTTTCAGGTATTGCGAATTATTCCAAGTTTGGCGGTTTTAATACTACTAATTCCGATTATGGGGACAGGGATCAAGCCAGCAATGACAGCATTAGTTTTGTTAGCAGTTCCACCAATTCTTATGAACACAATTGTGGGATTAGAAGAAGTACCTGATTTTATGATAGAAACAGCTTATGGAGTTGGAATGACAGATCGACAAGTATTATGGAAAGTCAAGTTCCCTTTGGCTACGTCCTTAATTCTAGCCGGAATCAAGACAGCTATGATTGAAATTATTGCCAGTGCGACACTGGCGGCCAAAATAGGGGCAGGAGGACTGGGTGGCATAATTTTTACTGGTTTAGGCTTAGATCGAATTGATTTGCTTTTGGTTGGAGGTATTTCGGTTGCAGTGCTAGCGATTGTAGCCGGATTATTGCTTGAACTGATAGATAGAGTGTTGCTGAAATATAAATACATAAGAAAGTGGTAATGGAAAAATGAAAAAAAGAATGAAACTGTTGATAACAGCATTTATTGTTATGGTGCTGGCACTATCTATGACAGCATGTGGCAGTAATAGTAAGAACACAACGATTCGTGTTGGAACAAAAGATTTTACTGAAAATTTAGTTGTTGGAGAATTGTATGCATTAGCCTTAGAAGGCGCTGGATATAAGGTAGAAAGAGTTCCAAATATCGCAGGTTCCGTAATTCATACGTCTCTTGTAAGCAATAAAATTGATTTGTATCCTGAATATACTGGTACTGGACTATTAGCAGTTCTCAAGATGAAGCCCCTTACAAACTCAAATGAAGTTTACCAGACTGTAAAAGATGGCTACGAAAACCAATTTCAAATTACGTGGTTACAATACTCAAAAGCCAATGATGGGCAAGGTCTTGTTATTCGTACAGAGGTAGCAAAAAAACTTGGGATTACTACGATTTCAGATTTACAGAAGCATGTAAGTGAGCTTAGGTTTGCATCACAAGGTGAGTTTGACCAAAGAGATGACGGAATTCCAGCATTAAAAAAAGTATATGGAGATTTTAATTGGAAATCATCAAAGGTATATGATAATGGGTTAAAATATGAGGTGCTGAAAAATAATGAAGCAGATGTTGCACCATCGTATACAACGGAGGGACAATTAGTCAATACAAATGAATTTACCTTGCTGGAAGATGATAAACATGTATGGCCGCCTTATAATTTGGCTCCAGTTATTCGTGATAATGTGTTAGCGGCTCATCCTGATATTGCTGACGTTATAAATAAAGTAAGTGCTACCTTAGATACAAAAACTCTTACAGCACTAAATGCAAAAGTTGATGTTGATAAAAAAGAATATGAAAAAGTAACAAAAGAGTATTACGACTCAATTAAATAGTTGAATGCGAGGAGGATACTATGTCTCATAAGGCGATAGAATTTAGTAATGTATCTAAAAATTTTGATAATACCGGGTATAATGCTGTGGATCATGTGAGCCTTGCCATTGAAGAAGGGGAGTTTATTACGATACTAGGCTCTTCAGGGGGTGGAAAAACTACCTTGCTCAAAATGATTAATCGTTTATATGAGCCCACTGAAGGGACAATTATGTTATTTGATGAAGACATTAGAGCGGTGGATGCGGTTAAGTTAAGAAGACGTATAGGCTATGTAATTCAGCAGGTGGGGCTATTCCCTCATATGAAAATAGCCGAGAATATTGCGATTGTACCAAACCTTTTAAAATGGAGTAAAGAGAAAATTGATGCGAGAGTTGATGCATTGTTAACTCTCGTAGGACTTGAACCGCAAAAATTTAAGGAACGGTATCCGTCACAACTATCCGGTGGACAGCAACAAAGAATTGGACTTGCTAGAGCATTAGCAATTGATCCTAAGATTATGTTGCTCGATGAGCCTTTTGGAGCAATTGATGCAATCAATCGGATGAAATTACAAGAGGAGTTACTCTGTATTCATGGTGGACTAAAAAAGACCTTTTTATTTGTCACACATGATATCAATGAAGCATTTAAACTGGGAACCAGAGTGATTATTATGAACGAGGGTAGAATATGTCAATTTGATACCCCGAGAAATATCGCGAAAAATCCGGTAGATGATTTCGTAACTTCTCTAATAACCTCTTCGCGAGAGCAGGGACGTTTCTGGGGGGAATTTGCTTGATAGTATATGCGATGAACTATTCAGATAAATTAGGTAAGGCGCTATTTGAGCATCTAGAAATCGTAGTAATTACACTGATAATTTCCCTTCTATTGGCATCCGTATTAACGATATTTGCTATACGTTCAGAAAAACTATCAAAAGTACTAATACATATGTTTGCGGTTATTTATTCCATACCCAGCTTAGCGCTTTTTGCCATGTTGATTCCGGTGACTGGCCTGGGGAAAGTCACCGCCATAACGGTTTTGGTTGTTTACAATCAATATTTATTGCTGCAGAGTTTTATTGCGGGGTTAAATGAAGTAGATCCTGCTATCATTGAAGCAGCTACTGGTATCGGTATGAGTACTATGCAGATACTTTTTAAAGTAAGGCTGCCGTTGTCTAAGAGAGCACTCTTTGCTGGGGTACGCCTTGCAGTGGTTTCTACCATTGGCATTGCAACGATTGCTGCATTCATCAATGCAGGAGGTCTCGGCAATATTTTATTTGATGGACTTCGCACGATGAATGTTTACAAAATACTTTGGGGAAGTACGTTAGCAGCGGGGCTGGCAATAGGTGTCAATGCTCTATTAAGTAAAATTGAACAAATGCTATAAGAATATAAAGCTGTTGAACTAGCTAGGAAAGGGCCGATTGAAGAGCTTCAATGACTATTTTATTAAAGAAGTATAAAGGGAAAAGCTTCAAGTTCAATGCTGAGTAGTATTGTACTTGAAATTAATATTGAACGGTGACAATACAAAAGCACACTGAACTGAACTATTAAAAACGGACAGTGACAAATAACCCCCTTCGTAGTTTTATTCTCCTACGAAGGGGGGGATTTTGTCATTACCTTAGGCGATATTCAAAAATGAGAGGCTTTTCTTAGTTAGAGAGGTTTCACAAAATACAGTAGGTCGATGAGCACTCATTTTAGAATAAGGCGGGTTTGTTTACTTCTGTCCACTTTTGTAGGGTAGATATAACCAATCAAATGAAATTGATTGACAAGTGTGTCAAAATCAATAGAAGATTTTACAAAAGTACCATCTTTATTGGGTATTTCATAAACGATATGGTCTGCAGTAACTTCACAGACTATGCCGACTGATACTTCCTGATTGACATTTTTCCATAAAATAATTGCTCCTGCCTGAGCGTCTCTAGGAGCTGTCTTTTCTATCCATTCAAATTGAGCAGCATTAGAAAACCAGTCCTCAGCATCGCCATTCCAATTCATTCCCGGGACAGGCGCTGTTTTATCAAATTCTTGTGCAATATAGCCAAGAGTTTGGCTTGGAAGATGCTTGTACCATGGGCTGGCGTCAGGATTACAGTCGCAAGCTAATACGGTGACAGGTATCAATAATGTTAAAAATAGTAAATAATAAAAACTGATCTTTTTCAAAAATTCGTCACCTCCATTTAGTCAATAATTTTAATCATCGAGAATCGGTGTATTATAATAAAGAGTCGATTAGCTGGGAGAAACCATCCAATGAAGCATCATTCGTCAGATGAATTCCATTGATGAAAAAAGCTGGAGTGTTGTGAAACCCTAGATTATTTTCTTCATCAATATTGTTTTTGATGTTTTGTTCGATTGTGGGATCGGCCAGATCACGATTCAATTGATCCTTCTCTGCTTGCGATAAATTGAGTTTGTCCACTAAATACTGCAGTCCGCTATTGCCATTTTTAAAAACTGGTTGTTCAGCCATGGCGAAATCATAGAATTTCCAGGCTTTCTCTTCATTTTGCCTAGAAAGAGCTTCAAAAACTTGTGCAGCAGACATCGCAAATGGGTGAGTGGCATGAGGATAGTGCTTTAATTTTAACTGGACTTTGCCATCATATTTATCTAATACTTGATCGACCAGTTTTTTTGCTTGGGCACAATCGGGACATTGAAAATCGACGTATTCGACAATTGTAATAGGTGCCAATGGGGTGCCACGAGTGGCCTGTGCCGATACGGTGGACAAATTCGTACCATAATAAGTCATGATCATGAAGATCAGCATGACTTTTGCAATTTTGTAGACAAATTTTCGCATTGTTTTTCTCCTTACTGTATTGAAAATCAAATAGTGTTTATTTGCTGTTAAAGCTAGTATAATACTGACGTTTTGCCGGTACATGTTCCTCGATTGGTTTCAGTATGTAAAGCTAGTAACATTATAAAAGGAGTCATACTCATTTAAAAGAGCATTCCTCTCGTAAAATTTGTAATTAGTAATATTCTTATTTACTAATTATACTTAATTTGTACTAAAAAGCAAATTCCTCAAAATATGCTTGATTTACCTAGGTTATGTCCAAACTATTATAAACAGCTATAAAATAAATTAGAAATACGCCATCAATTTGTTTAAAGCTTTATAAACAAAATGATGGTGTATTGACCTTAAAAGGATATAATTCATGTAGTTTTTGCTCAAACTTTTTTACAATGTTACATGCAAAAACGATGCCAGTCATTGTAATATCATATACTCCTATGCATAGTGTTTTTAATTAATCTTCCTGGAACAGGGTTCATTTCAATGTTGGTGTCTTTTTGCGTTTATAGATAACTTGCGTGAACGGTTTATTTTCATATAATTCAATTACTAATTAGCTTGGCAACTGGTGGAATGCCAATACTATTAAAAAGATACCTGATAATGCAGTAGTATATTTACCTAATTGCTCAGAGGCATATTTTTGTCCCCAATAGTACCCCATGCCGATTGTAAGGAAACTGATAATAGCTACAAAAGTCGCTATTAGTAAAGGGGGAAGACCAGTGGTACCAGCATCGAAGCCACCAGCTATTGCGTTGATTGAGAGGGCAACTCCAAGCAAGAAAGCTTCCCAAGGGCAGATGTCTTTGGAATCATCAATATCAACTTTTTCAGGATTGTTTAGTATTTCGGCAGGTCCGATATAGAGTCGTGTACCAAACAGTTGTAAATCCATTATGGATTGTTTCATTTTTATAGCGGCTATAACAGGCTGAACAAAAACCCATAGTCCAACGGAGAAAAGCAAAGTAGCACCGATAATACTAGCAATATTGGAGGATAAGTATAGGCTTATGGTTTTACCAATTTGCGCGGATAGCCATGTAGTAATGAAAGAGATTACGGCTATGATCGTATTTGCCGTATGAGAAATTTTAATTTTTTGCATTCCATATGCGATACCGACACCTAGATTATCAAGGTTTGCAGCAATCGCAATAAAAATCGCTAAAGCAATAATTTGCATCAATATTTTATCCTCCCTTTTAATTTTACAAACTATAGTATGGTTTTTTAGAAGTAAGGTTACGCAAATTTTGACCAAAGTTTATATTGTAGTTTCTTCCAACCAATATAAATTGAAAAAATATATAATTTAAAGTTAACATAAAATTAACATGTACTTAACTTTTCTTTTAAAATACTGGTGTATACTAAAAACAAGGAAAAAATAATGTACAGGAGATAGAAATGATATGGCGATTTTAGCAGAACCATTTATTCGCCCATTTTTACAGAGTACCGAAATTGTTGAGACGAAAACTGTATCTAAACAAATTCATGAATTTGTGAATGATAATCAAGAAGCTGTTCAAGAAGAGTTGCTTGCTGCTCAAATAGAAACTTGCAAAATGAAAGTCAGTCGACTTGTAGAAAAACATATCAGTGGTTGTAATCTCAATTCTCAAGTATATACTGCACTTTTACTTTCCGAAAAATGCGATTACAATGGCTTAATCAATTCGATGATTACGAATATCAATATAGATGGTTTATCAAAGGCAGTAAACAAATTGGTGTTTATGGAAATGGAAAATTATTTTGATGTTTCTATTTCAATGCAGGAACAATTTGTGATTTCTACACAGAAACTTCTTCCGCCTGTATACGTCAGTCAAGTGTTACAGGAATATGTAAATACCTTACGGGTTACCAAAGTTATGGGGCGAGCAGTAAATAAAGTTTGTCACAAAGGTCTGGCGAAAATGAATCTGCCAGAGGTTGCAAAAAAATTGACCGATAAAATTGAGCTTGGCTCAGTCTTGATGGGCATTTTTGACTGTCATCCAGAAAAGCAGAAGAAAAAATCGTATCAACAGATGAACTCGTGCATTAGTGGAATAATTAAAAATTTTAAATTTCAAATAAAAATCCAGCTTGATGAAGAGATCGTGCAAAGGTTTTATCAGCTTTATGATGAACTAGAAGAAGAAATGGATGAGACGTTAGAAACAAGATTATATGTATAAGGTTAAAAAGCGGTGTGATTATGTCATATCGTTTTTTTTTTGCGCAAAATTTGATGGAGTAGTCTGCATAAGATGACTGATTTTGGGAAAATTATTTTTATTCAACGTTAATGTGAATATACGACTAGAAAGGAAAGGTTACCATGCCAAATATTGAATCAAAGGCAGGACAAAAAGAAGAACAGCAAAACTCATCAAGAAACCAGAATGAACAGGAAAACTTTTCAAGAAATCAGAATGAAGAGCGTAGCCGCGGTCAGTGTATGAGGGAACGAATCTCAAAAACGGTCAATCGAGAATCAGCTGAAGGATTAGACCAAATTTTTGAGGCTAAGTTGGCCGCTGTTCATACTTATGAAAACAAATTAACATCGGTAACTGATCCGTATGCTCGAAAAGTCCTTCAGGATATGATCAATCAAGAACGCAGAGAATTAATGAATCTTACGGAGCTTGCCGATATTGTTGATCAAAGCCCAGATATGGGGCGATTTACCCGTACGCGTCGCCAAATGGGACATCAGCTTAAAATGAAAACAGGACATGATACGACGTTTTGGCTTGGAGCAGCTGCATTGACGGTACTCTTGATGCCTGGTTTGAGAGAACAACTTCGGCCCCTGACAGTTAAGACTACGCAGGGGATCATGAGCTTATCTGAACAGATACAGGGCTTGTTTAGCGGTGTCCGCGAAGATTTAGAGGATATAGTCAGTCAAGCCCAATTTGAGAAATTCAAGGACTCAATTGATGGTGCAATTGAAGAAACAATACCAGATCCAAATGGTGGGCCAATACATGAATAAAGGAGAAAAAAGTATGGAAGATATAAGAATCTTGCAGGAAAAGGTTTCGACGATCAAGCAGGAATTAAGAAATGCTGTAGACTTAAGCCTTGAAATACGAGCACAGTCATCCGAGTCAAAAGAAGAGGTGATTAAAATTTGGGAAATTTTATTGAAAGATTTATTTGGCTATATTAAGCAGCGTAGTAAGGAGGCAAAAGACAATTTGCTTTCTGGTGTTTCATGGGCACGCTTAAAGTTATTTTAAATAAACAGCAAGGAAGAGTCTCCTTGCTATGCTCTTTTTAGTTACCGTCTAAAGTTGAATTAACGGTTTTGGTAAAAGGGGGATAAAGGTTGGAAACAGTGGATGCTACAGGAAAATATAGACTCATACCAGGTCGTTTGCGAATTGAAGTGGATGGTTTGCGCAGAAATTCTATATTGGCAAAGCGACTAAAAGATCAGCTTAGTCGCGTAAAAGGAATCAGTGAAGTTAGAGCCAATCCACTCACTGGGCGCATTTTGATACTTTTTGATTATAAAGTTATCGATTTTCCTCAGATAAAGAATGAAATAAATACAGTGGTAAATCAGTATAAAAAAGTTAAACAATTTTACGCTGAAAAAGTGCTTGTAAATCAAATTGCGGCAACCATTGCTGCCGTTCCAGCTGCGCAGGAAAATTCCAATTCGGGTTTGTATGCGCTTGCCACAGGCGGTGTATTAGCGGCTATTATTGCAAAACGAATGGTAGTTGGCAAATCACCGCTAGCATCATCACAGCACATTTTTAATTTAACGGCGCTAACAACGATTGTTTCTGGGTATCCTTTATTTCGCAGTGGCTTACAGGGATTGATACGAGATAAGCGCATCAATCATGATCTGATTATATTTATGGCCTCATTAGTATTGCTAGCGATGAGGGAAAGCTTTGTCGGTTTGTCCATCTTATGGGTTGTGCATTTAACCAATCTTTTTCAATTTATGGCACAGTCTAAATCCCGTGCCCGAATCCATACAATCATGCAGCAAAAACAGCATGATTTGTTTAAGCTAGAAAATGACCGTAGGCAGGAAATAAAGGCATATGATATCAAAGAGGGTGATATCCTTGTTCTTCATTCTGGAGAACGAGTACCTGTTGAAGGCAAAGTCATTGCAGGAAAGGCAGGAATAAATTGTGCTGCTGTAACTGGTGATAGCTTACCTTATTTGGCTTCAGAAGGAGATATCATAAGTGCTGGTTCGCTAATAGAAACAGGTTCACTACAGATCAGGGTGTTAGATGTAAGCATGACTCCTTTTGTACCACAGGCATATGATGCTAGTAAGTATGAAGAAAATTGGCATAGTAGTGATCGTTATGTGAATAAAATCATGTGGTGGAGTTTGACGGCAGCAGGGCTCATATTCTTCTTTACTCGGGATGTCTCTCGAAGTATTGCTGTACTGCTAGCTGGGTCGCCAGCAGCTATTTCCTTAGCGAGAAATTCAGCGGTGGGGGCAGCTATCGCGCAAGCGACTAGGCAAAATATCTATGTAAAAGAACCGCGGGCTTTAGAAGCTGCCGGAGAAATAGATACAGTAATTTTAGATAAAACAGGGACCTTGACTGAAGCAGTGCCACATATTGTGGATATCATTGCCTGTGATATGATGAGTGAAAATGATGTTTTGACATTGGCGGCAGCAGCTGGGCAGAAGGAATATCATCCATATAGCAGGGTATTGGTGATGGAGACGCAACGAAGAGGTATTAAATTGCCGGAGGCAGTCAGCCAGACGTCTCATGGTATGGGAGTATGCGCAAAAATTGCCGATAAAGATGTTGTCGTAGGTAATCGGGCGCTTATGCTACGCGAGCAAATTCAGCTAAGCAGAGTGAGGGCTCAAGCGGCTAGAATGGAGCTCAATGGTAATACCGTCACTTATGTCGCTGTAAATAAAAGACTTTGTGGACTAATTGCCGTAAAGGATAAAGTGAAAGAAGCCAGTTTTGAAAGCGTGGCTGCCTTACGATGTATAGGAATTGAAAATATTGCTTTATTATCAGGAGATTCATCTCCCGCTGCTGATCGTGTTGCAGCAACCCTTGATATTCCATGTAAATATGGGGGGCTGTTGCCAAATCAAAAAGCAAAAATGATACAAGAGCTAAAAGAGCAGAAATATAAAGTGATTATGGTTGGCGATGGGATTAATGATTCACAAGCATTGGCGATTAGTGATGTTGGCATTGCCATGGGAAAAATAGGCGTAAGCCCTACCATCAGTCAGGCTGATATTGTGATAGGGGATGACGATCCACGTAAAATAGCCATGACAGTAGTTTTAGGCAAACAGCTTAATGAAGTCGTCAAACAGAACACTGCTTTGGCAGCTGGGTTAAATATTATTGGAATTGCTTTAGCCGCAGCACGACTTATTTCACCTTTGACAGCAGGATTACTGGTTAATATAAGCACACTTGGAGTGGTCTTAAATTCAGGGCGCCTCTTTAAGTCTAAAAAATCTAAAAAAGATATTGTGGCTTCAAGTAGGTTGGATTTACAGTGCTTTGCCGCACGACAAATTACACCTGAGACTACCAGCCAAAGCGATATAAAAGCGAATTTAGAGACAAAAAAATGGCACGGAATGAGCCAAGAAGCGGTTTGTGAAGCATTGGATACTTCGGAAAAATTCGGGATCAGCGAGCAGGAAGCTGGCAGGCGGCGTTTAATCTATGGTCACAACAAGTTAACTGCGCGGGAAAAACCTTCTTTTTGGCGACAATTACTAGATCAATTCAAAGATTTTATGGTACAGGTTTTAATGGGGGCTGCAACCTTAAGTTTCGTGCTAGGAAAACGAAGGGATGCTATGCTGACCATAGGTATTGTTACCGCTAATGCTTTTCTTGGGGTTGCTCAAGAACGAAAGGCGGGAAAATCTTTAGAAGTTTTACAGGAATTGGCTGCACCGCAGGCTAGAGTCATTCGTGCAGGACGGACAACAAAAATCAATGCTGCAGCCTTGGTTCCTGGTGATGTGATTGTATTGGAAGCTGGTGACCGAGTGCCTGCTGATGCTAGATTATTAACAGGCGTTCATTTTGAAGTTGAGGAAGCTTCCTTAACAGGGGAGACTATGCCTGTTAAAAAACAGTGGTTAAAAAGTGATGAAATTGAAGTTTCACTAGGAGATCGGAAAAATATGGCATTTATGGGAACAACAGTCACCAAAGGGCGGGCTATGGCAGTGGTAGTTGCTACGGGAATGACCACTGAAATGGGCAAGATTGCATCCTTGATTGCTCAGCACAAGGAAGAAGCAACGCCACTGCAACGGCGTCTTGAAGAATTAGGGAAATACCTAGTGTATGGTTGTTTAGGCGTTTCTGGACTCGTATTTTGTGTAGGAATGCTGCGTGGTGAGCAATTGATTAATATGCTGCAGACAGCGGCTAGTTTGGCTGTAGCAGCGATACCGGAGGGGCTGTCTGCTATTGTTCTTATTGCCTTGGCAATGGGAGTCCAAAGAATGAGTAAACGTAATATTATTGTTAGCAAACTTTCTTCTATTGAGACACTAGGTTCGGCTACGGTTATTTGTTCGGATAAGACTGGGACACTTACACAAAATCAAATGACTGTACGTGAAGTGTTTTCGCTAGGTGGACAATGGGGAGTTTCTGGAGAAGGGTACAATCCCAAAGGGCAGTTTAGTGAGAACAATCAGAATGTGGAGCCAGATAAGTTGCTAAAAAAGATTGCAAGCATTGCAGCTTTATGCAATAATGCAAAACTTATGAAAGCGCAGCAGAATGTTAATGGTAAAGTAGTGCCACTAAAACCATGTAGGGAAGAAAAATGGACGATTGATGGCGATCCTACTGAGGGAGCTCTCCTCACATTAGCTGCTAAAGCTGGGCTTAATCTCGAACAGTTTACGCAAACGAATTGTCGTGAGATTGAATATCCATTTGAGTCGGAACGGTGCATGATGTCCGTTGTGTGTACCGATGAAAATCAAGAGTCTTCACTGTATTCAAAGGGCGCTCCAGATAAAATTATCAGTCTTTGCACGCATTATACAGATGGGGAAAATATTTATCCGCTTGATGATGTATTGCGCCAAAAAGTTGAACAGGCTAACGATGCTATGGCCTTAAAAGCGCTAAGAGTGCTGGCTTGTGCCTATCGTCCGATGGATGTTAGTGAGAATAAAGAAGATGAAAGTACAGTGGAAGGAAAATTAGTTTTTTGTGGACTGGTGGGAATGATTGATCCGCCTCGCCCGGAGGTTCCAACAGCTATTGAAAAGTGTCGGCGGGCTGGCGTGAAAGTGGTTATGATTACGGGAGATCATCCTAGTACGGCTAAGGCTATCGGTAAGGAATTGGGATTGATTGCTGATAACAGCGGAATCGTAACTGGTGGGCAAATAGATAAAATGAGCGATGAAGAACTTATTCAGGCAGTAGAAGCCGTTCGTATATTTGCTAGGACATCACCTCAACAGAAACTGCGTATCGTAAAAGCATTTAAAAGCAGAGGTGAAGTGGTTGCAATGACTGGAGATGGCGTTAACGATGCGCCTGCCGTTAAGGCCGCAGATATTGGCATCGCTATGGGGGTAACTGGAACAGATGTTACAAAACAAGCTGCCTGTATGACTTTAGCCGATGACAATTTCGCAACAATAGTGAGGGCGATGGAAGAGGGACGGTCAATCTATGCTAATATACGCAAAGCAATCCGTTATCTGCTCGCCACCAATATTGGCGAAGTCGTTTTAATGTTTTTGGCGGCAGTGATAGGGATGCCGTTGCCACTGATACCAATACAACTCTTATGGATTAATCTTGTTGGGGATGGTCTTCCAGCAATTGCGCTAGTCAATGACCCTCCTCCGGCTGATGTAATGGAACAAGCTCCACAGTCAAGTAGTGATAGTGTTTTTGCGAATGGCCTAGGAAAGAAAGTTCTCAGCAGAGGCTTGATTATCGGTATGGGGAGTCTTTTCTTATATGCTTGGAAGCTGCGTGCTAGTGGTAGCATAATGCTTGCGCGTACTTTAACGCTGGCACAACTAGCGATCAGTCAGTTTATTCACATTTTTGACTGCCGCATAGAAAAAGGCATGGGTGGAATAAAACAATTTGCAAGTAATAAGTGGCTGATAGCAGCTGTTGCTCTATCGATGTCAATGGTTGCTATAGTTATTCAATATCCAGTATTACAGCCTGTGTTTGGTACTGTAGCTTTGACCGCTTGGGAGTGGCTAATGGCGCTCATTGTGGCGATGATAACCTCGGCAGTAGATTTTCTGGTCGTAAGAAAAATTGAACAAAAAAATTTGATACAGCAACCAGTAAAGGTGTTAACTAATTAAAAAACATGAAGGTGAGCTAAAATTAATATTAGCTTTACCTTCATGTTTTTCATTTCTTTGCAAATACTAATAGCGAGGAGGTGATTTTTATGTATTGGTTACTTGCTCGTCCAGCAATTGGTTGGGGTGCTTTTCTATTGGTGCATGCAATTGGGATCCCACTTGTTTATGGTATGGGAAAAAATTGCGGTATGAAAAGGACAAATCAGTTGGAAGGAGGTAAAGAAATAGCAGTAGATTAAGCAAATAGGGCTTCCACCTTAACTGGTGAAAGCCCTATTCGGATTGTTATTTGACTGGTTTTTTATGGGCGGCGCGGCGACGGGGCAAATCATCAGTTTCCAACTTATCATCTATCAACTGGAGTGATGATTCTTCTAAATGGTCACTTGTTTGGGATTCGTCAACAGCATCGACATAGTTAGTAGCATCATTGCTATCATACGTTTCAACAGCAAGACCAGCTTTAGCTTCATCCACAACATCCTTGAAGTTGTTACGCAATGATTTGGCTTTGTCTGATAAGGCTAAGGCACCAGCAGCGGTTGCTACAGCTACACGACGACCTTGTTTTTTTGCCGTATGCTTTAAACAATCCATTGTTCCGGCTATTGCTTCCTGTGGCGTATTGTCAATATCTCTAGCTTCGGAAACGATGTCTGCAGTACTTTCTTTTATTTGGACTCCTAGTTCTTTTACACTATCTGCAAGTGCTAAGGCACCTCGGGTAGTTAAGACAGCTGCACTGCGGAGACCTCGTCTAACTGGTGGGAAAGCGACGGCGATTGCGGCTCCAGTTGCGATAAGAGCAACTGGTGAGCTACTTTCAATAACTCTTGAGCCTAAACGCATAATATTCATATTTCATCCCTCCTTTGCTCCTTTTTAGTAATTCCCAGTAAATATTATGGTTATGTACGCAAATTTAATGAAAATTATTTATAAAAAAATGGATTTACTGGAACACATTAAGGAAACGACAATGAAGGAGTGCTATGAAGATTGACAACACCCCCATAATTAAGAAAATGAAATGATTTTATCAAGCAATTAATTATTTGGAGGTAGTACTCATCAATTATGATGTTAGTGAAGTTAGAGTTAAAAAATAGCTACCCTAGTAGCTGATGGAGCCCGATTAGCATTAATAACGTACCAGACACTAGAGTAGCGTATTTGCCTAGCTGCTCAGCGGCATATTTTTCACCAACATAATTACCTGTATAAATAGTGATAAGGCTGAATATACCTATAAGAGCAGCCTCTAATAATGGGGATATGCCGATTGCTCCTGCATCAAATCCACCGGCTAAGGCATTTATGGAAAGCGCAGTGCCTAGGATAATTGCTTCCCAGTGTCCAATATTCTGTGAATTATCCATATCAGCTCTTTCTGGATAATTTAAAATTTCTGTAGGTCCAATATAGATTCTCCCCCCTAATAGCTGTAAATCAATAATTGGCTGATTGGTCTTTATTGCGGTAATGATTGGTTGTGTAAAGATCCAGGCTCCTACCCCGAAGAGCAAGATAGCTCCGATAATACTAGTTACTTCTGGACTCAAATATACGATGATTGCTTTACCAATTTCACCAGATAACCATGTGGCAACTAAAGATATTGCGGATATAATGAAATTAGAAATATGAGAAATTCTGATTTTTCGAATCCCATAGGCAATACCTACCCCGAGATTATCCAAATTGGCTGCTATAGCTATTAAGATACTGATGAAAAAACTATTCATACATACAACTCCTTCCTAGTGTTACATGATATGAATGGGTGTACAATTTTGTTCAAAATATGCTAAGATACGAATTTTCATTTTAAAACTCCATAATAGGAGTCTTTGCATTCGTGTAATATATAGAATGCAAAAGGAAATAGCAATAAGGGTGATCGTATTGATTAACGCCGCAAGAATTCCTGCTCGGTGCAACCAATATGTTACTCATATAGTTGGTTTGTGACTCGCCAATTTGACAGTCCACCAACTTAATATTAAAGAAAAGTGGTCCCCAGCATCGCTGGTTAGTACCAAACTATTAGTCAGGTATCCGTCGATTAGTTTAACGGTAAATGTCAGCATAGTAACTAAAACTAATAATTTACTAGATCGCATATATTTTTCTCCTATAGTGGAATTATTGATAGCAATGGAATAGAATAAAGTAATCCAATTGACGATAATGATTATCGGTATCGTGATTTTTTTACAAGGTTGGAACATCCTGCAGTAGATAGGCATACAATACTGTGTAAAACCTTCATAAACCCTTCATAAACCCATAAAGGGGAGTAGCTAACGGGTTTTTACCCGGAAGTAGAATCGACATACTGGCGAAAGCCCGGTTCTACTGGCAGAAAGACTGCTATAGCGAGACCTTTATTTCTAAGCTTTATAGCTCGGAAATAAAGGTCTCTTTATATTTTCCTATGAAATTCCGCAAGGTTTGTAGCTAGGTTGCCACCTACTATAAACCTTATGGAATACACATCATATATTTAGTTTATTAAGATTGCCCGGTAAAAGTTAGGTACAATAAAACAGCATTCAAAGCTATTATGATACTAACGATGCTCCAGCCTACAATATTTGTCAGGCGACTATTTTTAAAAGAGCCCATAATACTTTTTTTGTTTGTAATAATCATCAGCGGGATAATCGTTGATGGTAGAGCAAAGCTTAAAATAACTTGGCTATAAACCAACGCTTCCATTGGGTTAATACCGGACATTAAAATTCCTAGAGCAGGTAGCATGGTCACGAGACGACGAATGCTGGCTCGGATATCAAAGCCTAAAAATCCTTTTAAGATGACTTCCCCAGCCATAGTGCCCACTGTTGAAGAAGATAGTCCAGAGGCCAAAAGTGCTATACCAAATGCTCCTGCTGCCATGTTTCCCATTAATGGTTGCAGCGTTAGATAAGCTTGCTCAATACCATCTACATTTAACCCATTTCCATTGAAAGCGGCTGCGGAAACAATTACCATAGCGGCATTGACAACGAAGGCCATGTTCATTGCGATAAAAACTTCCATCTTAGCCATTTTGAGATGGTGTTTACAATCGCTTAGGCAGTCGGTACGTCGTGGTTGAACCAGTTCGGAATGTAAGTAAATAACATGTGGCATAACGGTTGCGCCCAGCATACCTACGGCTATTATTATACTGTCTTGGGATAGAATAGGAACAGCAGTATGATAGGCAACTTGACTCCAATCTGGAGTGGATTCAAACATTTCCCATACATAGGCAATACTGATTACGGCGACCATACCGGTGATGATTCGTTCAACGACTCGCTGACCATATTTTTGCAGATGGCATATTACATAGGTAATCACACCTGTTAAGGCAGCCGACCACATTAAAGGAATTCCGAACAATAGATTAAATCCTAACACTCCCCCAAGAAATTCCGCAAGGTCTGTAGCCATAGCTGCCACTGTAGCTATAGACCAATATCCCCAATTAACCGGTCGGGAAAACATCTGTCCGCAATGCGCAGGTAAGTTCATCCCTGTGGCTATTCCAAGTTTTGCTGATAAAGTTTGCACAAAAATTGCCATAATATTACTCCACAGTATAACCCATAACAAATTATAAGCAAATTGAGAACCACCACTGATGTTAGTACCAAAATTGCCGGGATCCATATATGCAACACTGACGACGAATGCGGGACCCATGTACTTCAATAGGCCTTTTGCTTTTTGCTTGATTTCTGCTCCGTCTATAGATGGTAAGTCTATAGGAACACGAGACGCTAATTGTTGGTCTTTCATTTTTTCACTCCTCAGATGCTTTTGCTATCACCACATTTAAGTTGTAACACTGCAAAGAGTTTTGCAGTAGTACTATATAGAATATGACTTCATAATAGGATTTGTGAAAGTTTGAAGTAGACAAGCATAGGTGAGAAGTATGGTTTTATTGGTGTCATATATTTATTAATAAAAAAAGTTGTTATCTAGACAGCTTTTTATGTTGAGTTTCTATAGTATAGTTGTAAAAACTAATTACAGTATATGACTTAAAATTGTTAGTAATTTGATGAAAACGTGAAATTATATAAGATTAATAGCCATAAATAAGTATCAATTGATAATTTGATTGAAATACATTAAATTTGATCGAATTTAACATTTGAATTAATTTTAATGAATCTATTGACAATAATTATTCAAGGTAGTATTCTAATAACGAACTAAATAATTCTTCGTTAGGTGAGGCTCCTGCATTGAACATAGGCCACTGCCCGGAAACGTCGAGAGACGCCAATGGGTAGAACAGGTATGACCGGATTAAGGTTTTACATAAGGTGGCTGAGTAACTGATTGTTAATTCTACGTCATGCAGTGTCAAAGCTCGTACGAGTGGGGAAGGTAATATAGTATTTGTATGCTTAGCAACGCCTTCCGAAATGTAGAGGCGTTGTTTTTTTGCGTGAAAAAGGAGGTGAGGCAACTTTGGATAGTGGTGAGGGTGGCCCTTGTTTATGTAGCTATCAAGAAGAAAATTTTAGGCAAGAAGATGATGCGGATGGGCCAAGGAACTTGAGAAGTTGCCTTGCTGAAGCCAGAAGCATTCAATTAGAGCTTGGTTTACTCGAGTGTATTATTTAATATGAAGATTGATTTTATCGAATAATAATATAAAAATAACGAAATCTTAACATGAAGTTATCTAAAACTGATTATGATAAAGAATGATATTATCCTTTCGCTGTAAAACAAAGTTTATTAAATGGCCAGATTTTCTGTAGTGAAGTTATACGAGGTAAGTTTTATGGATTCCGATACTGAAGATCGTTGTGGGCAATCATGCTTGTAAATCAGTATGGGATCAGTCAAAAAAGGAGTAATCAATTATGAATCAAGTTAAAGTGTTGGGAGAGTTTTACTTTAGCAAATTATTAGGTACACCTGTCTATGATAAAAGTGGCCGGAATATCGGCAAAATAAGAGATATGGCGGTGCGATGGGAAGGTACTTATCCAAAAATTGTGGGGATTAAACATATAAAGAAAACACATCAATTGATTCCCATTGACCAGATTGCGTGTTGTAGTTATAAGGAAGTAAGACTAAAAGAAAATTTTGAAATAGAGAAAACTGCAATTCTTCATGAAAATGATATTTACATTAGTAGATGGCTTTTAGATAAGCAAATTATTGATTTAAAAGGCTCTAAACTTGTGCGGGTAAATGATATTACATTGTCTTGGGTAGTGCAGGAAAACCTTGAAAGTATGGTATTGGTTGCTGTTGATATTGGAATAAGAGGTCTTTTTCGTCGTCTAGGATTGGAGTTTTTAGTCAAGGGCTATCAAAATAACTTGTTGGGTTTACAATATATTAAACCATTAGAAAGCTGGAATTCCTTTCTTCAACTGAATCGCGAGAAGCAACAGGTTAGTGAATTGCATCCTGCGGATATTGCGGATTTACTAGAGGAAATGGATTACAAAACACGTGCTGGTTTTATTGAGAAGCTAGATGACCAACAAGCTGTGGATGCTTTGATTGAAATGGACTTGGATTCACAAGTTGAAATTATTGAACAAATGGATGAACAGCGGGCATCTGATTTATTAGAAGAAATGCCACCAGATGAGGCGGCAGATATTCTAGTGGAAATGACTGCAGAAAAATCAGAGGGATTACTCAACCTGATGGAAGTGGATGATGCCGAGGAAGTGCGCGAACTTATGCAGTATGAAGAAGGTACTGCCGGGGCATTGATGACAACAGAATTTATTGCCTTTTCTGCAGATCTTACGCCTGAAGAGGTTATCAATCAGCTCAGAGAGCTGGCACCAGAAGCAGAAACTATTTATTATTTATATGTGGTGGATCAGGAAGAACATTTGCAGGGGGTTCTGTCTTTACGTGAACTCATTGTGGCATCGCCAAAGGCAACATTGCGTCAATTGATGCATACGAAACTGAGAACAGTGCATCCGGAAGAAGATCATCAACGTGTTGCAGAGGTTATCAATAAATATGGATTGCTGGCCGTACCTGTAGTTGATGGGCAAGGGATTATTTTGGGGATTGTCACGGTTGATGATATTGTTGACATTTTAATACCGGAACGTGGCAAAATGGATACATATTCTTGGTTCGCCCTTAGTAAGTGGGGTGGTAGATGATGAAAAATATGCGTGCTCGTTTAGGTTTATTCTTAGCAGTAATGGGACCAGGTGTTGTTACTGCCTTTGCTGATAATGATGCTGGTGGTATCGCTACCTATGCTGCTGCTGGTGCAACATATGGGTATGATCTATTATTTACCCTATTGATTAGCACGGTTTGTCTCGCCATTGCGCAAGAAATTTCTGCGCGGACAGGTGCTGTTACTGGGCGAGGTTTATCCGATTTGATTCGTGAGTCCTTTGGTGTCAAATGGACGTTTTTTGCCATGATTGTATTATTGATTGCCAATATTGGTACGACAGCATCAGAATTTTCTGGTATTGCTACTAGTTTTGAGATGTTTGGTATCCATAAGATTATCGCAGTACCAATCATGGCCTTTGTCGTTTGGTGGTCGGTTCTTAAGGGAAATTACTCTCGGATTGAAAAATTGTTTTTTGTGTTGTGTGCCACCTTTTTAAGTTATATTATATCGGGAGTTATTATAAATCCGCCTTGGGAGGAAGTGCTATTGGCTTCGGTTACGCCGACCTTTCATAGCGACGCGGATTTTCTCATGATGGCTATTGGTCTTATTGGTACAACGATCACGCCTTGGGGGCAGTTTTACGTACAGGCCGCAGTCGTTGATAAAGGCATAACAGCTAAAGACTATAAATATACCTTCTGGGATGTTATGCTTGGGGCTTTCTTTACTTGGTTAATTGCATTCTTCGTCGTTGTAGCTACGGCAGCTACTCTAAATGCCAATGATATTCAAATTGAAACTGTGAAAGATGCAGCGATGGCTCTGGAGCCTTTGGCGGGGAAATATGCTAGCATGTTGTTTTCCTTTGGATTGCTCGGAGCCTCTATGCTTGCGGCATTTATTTTGCCACTCAGTAGTGCTTATGCTGTTTGTGAAGCCTTTGGCTTTGAAAGCGGGGTTAGTAAAAAGCCAAAAGAAGCGCCCATATTTTTTGGAGTCTATACGGTGATTATTTTGCTCGGGGCAGCGATCGCTCTATGGCCTGGGATATCACTAACTGCAGTTATGTTGGCATCCCAGGTTGTAAATGGAGTGTTGTTACCACCGATTCTGATTTTCATGGTACTGATTGCTAGCAATGAATCTATTATGGGTAAGTATAAAAATTCTAACTGGTATAATATTGTCGCATGGGCGTTTACTACCGTATTAATTGTTTTAACCTTAATGTTGTTGATTTCTACGGTAGCTCCTGAATTCATGAATAGCTTCATGAAATTAATTGGATTATAAATGATTGCTTTTTATATGAAATTTGAATACTAAATTATAAAAAGAAAGTTTGAACAGAGCATGTTATATAACGAGCGCATCTGTTCAAACTTTCTTTTATAATTTTTCATCAATTTTTGAAAAATATGCTTGGTTTAAATCATGTAGTTACTGCTTTTCTGTTGCTAATACACGTAGTATTTCATCTATATCAGGCAATTGATCCATGGGATAAATTTTTGTCCAAAGTATTTTCCCCTCTTCATCCACAATGAAATTAGCACGCTCAGAAAAACCATCCTGTTCACGGAATATCCCATATTCCTTCGCTACTTTTCCATGAGGCCAAAAATCGGCAGGAAGACTCATGTTTTTAATCGATAAGCAGGATGCCCAAACCTTTTTGGAAGGACCGGAATCAACACTAAAACCCATAGGGGTAGTATTTAATTTTTCGAATGTGAACCAGTTCTCTTCAAGGGCTCTCATTTGGTCCGTACAAACTGGGGTCCAAGCGAGTGGATGCCATGACAGGAGTACCTTTTTTCCTCTGAAATCGGATAAACGTATATAGGAATCATTTTGATCTGGAATAGTAAAATTTGGAGCTTCATCGCCAATAGCAAATGATTTCATGATATATCCCCCTTATTTTCACTTGAAAGTTTGCTCAACTAAGTAAATGAAAAGATAACAATAGTATGATTACCATTTTTCTTATTTATAATAAAAATATATAGTCGGTTCTATATTTTATATTTTTAAGTTTGAAATAGTATTTTTATGAGGATAAGAATCCAATACTATTTTAAATTTATGAATTTTGATAAATGATAAAATTATGATTCTTACTATTATAAATCGTTGGCTATCAGTTGATCATAATTGTGAGAACCTTGTATATCCTTTCATAAAATCTAGAATACTATTTCTGGGAGGTGTATTTATGTTAATGAATTGGCTATTGACGAAGTTAACGAATCCAGCAATGGATGATACTGTTAAAAAAATGTTTACGGAAGGCTATTCTGATAATCTTTTTCTTATGGTAACAGCCGCAGAAAAAATATCACCAAAAGCTATGTTTGAAACTGCAATGAGAGCTGAATCAGGAAAAGAGATAGCTCGTCCATTAGGAAGCCCAGTTGTATTATCGCCATGGGATAAAATCTTATTGAATCCCAAGCAATTATTTGAATTACCAACCGAAGATTATACAATGATTAATACCCAAACAATCATTGGTCCAAATGCGAAGAAACCTTTGGTTTTAGATATCCCGATTATGATTACAGGGATGTCTTATGGCGGCTCGCTTAGTTTACCTATGAAGATGGCATTAGCAAAAGGAGCCGCTATGGCAGGGACTTCTACCAACACGGGTGAGTCAGCCGTAACTAATGAAGAGCGCGATTCAGCGAAATTTTTAATTGGGCAATATCATCGAGGTGGTCAATTAAGTGGTCCAGAACAATTAAGTCGTTTGGATGCGATTGAAATTCAACTTGGCCAAGGTGCTTGGGGAGGTGCGGTGGATGAGCCAATGTTGGCAAGAGATATTGGCAATCATTTACGTGAGGCCTGGCATTTAGAAAAAGGCCAAGATGCTACGGTTTATTCTCGTATGCCAGGAAAGAGTACGACGCAAGACTATATTAATATGGTCAATGCGATGAAAGAACAGTATGATGTACCTGTTGGTGTAAAAATTGCAGGAACGGATTATATAGAATATGAATTGGCTGTTATTGCTAAAACACAGGCAGATTATATCGTGATAGATGGGTCAGAAGGTGGGACGGCTTCTTCAAATCCAACGTTACAGGATAATGTTGGATTACCTACGCTGCATACACTGGTAAGAACCGTTGCTTGGTTAACTGAAAATGGGCTAAGAGAAAAATTTAGTATTATTGTTGCGGGTGGTATGGCAACCCCTGGACATTTCTTAAAGGCGCTTGCGCTAGGTGCAGATGCAATTTACATTGGAACTGTTGCTCTTTTGGCGGCTATGCATACGCAAATTACGAAAGTGCTGCCACAAGCGCCGCCATCCCAACTGGCTCTGTATACAGGTAAAATGACAGATTTGTTAGATATTGATATGGCAGCAGAGCATTTAGCAAAGTATTTAAATTCATGCACTTTAGAAATGAAACTTGCCATTCAAGCAGTTGGCAAAAGCTCTTCTAAGGAACTAAATAGTAGCGATTTGGTAACTGTAGATAAAGATCTAGCCGAGTTTATTGGAATTCGCTACGCAGCAAGTTCGCGTCAAAGTAAAGAAGAATCTGCACAAGGAAATGCAATGGGAAAAGAAAAAAAACATCATAAATCGTTTTTTCAACTGCAATAAAATACTATCGACCATAAATAAAACGGCGCATCTTGCATAGCCGTTTTATTTATGGTCTTTTTTTGACCTTATTCCAATAAGTTGTTACTAAGAGCTTATAACTAAGGTGGTGCAGGTAGTGGAGCGTGCAAAAATACAAGCGATAGGTACTGCGACCCCACGATATTCTATAGGACAACAGGAGGTGAAAGATTTTGCTTTTAGACTATTTGGACATTCATATAAGGATATAAACCGCTTACTTACTGTATTTGATAATAAACATATTCATAAGCGGTATTTAGCAATGCCTATGGAATGGTATGAAGAGGAGCATTCATTTGCTGAAGCGAATCTGATTTATCAGCAAGTTGGATTAGAGTTAGCGGAGCAAGCAAGTCGAGCAGCTATGCAAACAGCTGGAATAGATCCACTAGATATTGGCATGATTATAGTGATTTCCTCAACAGGAATTGCTACACCTACCTTAGATTCTACTCTGATTCAAAGGCTAGGGTTGGCAGAACATACAAAACGCGTTCCTATCTGGGGATTGGGCTGTGCGGGTGGGGTAGCTGGGCTCGCACGAGCGGCGGAGCTGGCGAAAGCGGTAACAGGAAAAGCAGTATTGCTAGTAGCAGTAGAGTTATGTAGTTTGACGTTCCAACGCAATGATTTTTCAAAAGCAAACTTAATCGGTACAAGTCTTTTCGCAGATGGTGCAGCGGCTGTATTAATCTCAGAAGATGGAGATGGACCCGAAATAGTAAAGAGCTATAGTCACCTGTTTCCTAAATCAGCAGATGTTATGGGATGGGATATCGTAGAAACTGGTCTGAAAGTGCGATTCTCAAAAAGCATTCCGCATATTATCATGAATTTATTGCCGGCGGTTATAGAAAATTGTTGTACAATTTGGAATATAGAACAAAGAAAAATAGAATACTATGTTGTACATCCAGGTGGTGAGAAGGTTATTCTGGCATATCAAAATAGTCTTGGCTTATCAGAGGATGTATTGCAATATGCGGTTCAGGCCCTGTATGAGTATGGGAATATGTCGAGTGTTTCTATTTTATTTGAGATGAAAGAATTTATTTCTCATTCGATAAGGAAAGGAAAGTATGGAATCATGTTAGCATTGGGACCAGGGTTTAGTGCAGAACAGGTATTGTTTTTATGGTAATTGTAGGATGATCGTTATTTTACTAACGATCGTACTATGTCAACGGGTCATTGAGTTATATATTGCAAGGCGAAATCGCCGAATGGCTATGGCATTAGGGGCTAAGGAATACGGGGCCAATCATTATTATCTATTTTTCGTGTTACATATAGGGTGGATCGCCGGTTGGGTAATAGAATCCTATGTGCATGGTTGGGTGCTAAGCAAGTATTGGTATATTTGGGCCATAGTACTGGTAAATGCACAAATTCTTCGTTATTGGTGCATCGCTAGTTTGGGCTATTGCTGGAATACAAGGATTTTAGTAATTCCAGGAGCGGAGCGGATCAGCGATGGCCCATATCAATTTTTGAAGCATCCTAATTATGTAGCAGTAGCACTAGAAATGATCAGTGTTCCTTTACTGTGTAATGCGTTTATCACAGCTTTTGTCGCTAGTATCTGTAATGCATTTTTGCTATTAAAGATTCGCATTCCAGAAGAAGAAAGAGCAATCAATCAATTAAAAAATAAAGATATGATATGATGAAGTTAATCACATCTTATAAATATATTGATTTTTGCTTAAAACACGGGGTGATTATAACACTTTATTTGGACAAGCTTTCAATTAAAGCGTTTACTATAGATTTTAGCGTGGATCAGCTTGTCTATAGTTTGACCTCAATAATTCTAAATTAGATAGAAGTTGCGTGAATACTATAATGAATAAAAGTCGCCTTTTAGGCGGCTTTTGTTCGTTATAACTGCAAACGATTTATTCTGCACAAAGTAAAAGTAGACCACTGGTGATGAGGGCGGCACCGATTATTTGAATGAGACTCACTGGCTCCTGATAAAAAAAATGACTAAAGATAATAGTGACTAATGGTGCGCAAGATAAAATAAGTGATACTTCACCAATATTGCCTTTCTGGAGTGCATAGAAATAAGCCAAGTCACCTAAAAAGGCTGCTAAGGAGGCTTCGATACTAATCGCAATCCAAAAAGATAAAGGTAATTTTGTTATATGATCATTGTAATTGCTATATGTCAACCATACAATTGCTAATAATGCAGCAATGAGTGTACGAATAGCAAAGGCAAGCATAGGACTTACATTTGCCAAAGCTGTTTTGCCAAATAAAGGGGCAATGCCAAGACAGAGAACGCCTAACATAGCATATAAAAAAACCATCATATTCCTCCATTAGCTAGAACATATTAAAAAGTATATGAAGAATAACAATGAAATAGAAATAAAGCTTCTATTATTCCGGTTAATGGAGATAATATTATGGAATTGAAACGACCCCCTTCATTAAAACAATTGGAGATGATGCTATGAATTCTTTTCAGAAAAAAAGTTTTGTTTTATTACTAATAATCATTTTTGTCCAAGGTTTTAGTCTGATGGGAATCGTCAGTAGAGGGAACCGTGATTTTATTGGTAACATTCTCGGAACGACATTGTTTTGGCTTGCATATACAGTTTGTGAGTATATTTATAAACTGAGGATCAACTATTATATTCGTCTAGCTGTCGTAATTTCTATTATTGGCGATGGGCTCTTGGGCTTTTATTTCAACCTTTATGTTCTATCACCGCTTTTTGATAGAATACAACATATATTTTCAGCATATGCGCTGGCTTTATTTTTTTATTCAATAGTTATGTGCTTTATGGAAGGCGCTATTAAAATAAAATGGATGATCTTTATTTTTGTAACCGCTATCGGTATGGCGGCTGGGAGTTTTTACGAAATAATGGAGTTTGCAGTGGATGCGATTATGAAACCACAAATACTGAACCAGCCAAGTCTTCAAGATACCGATTTAGATTTGCTGAGTAATACGGTTGGCTCAGTAATTGCTGGTTTCCATTCTACGTACATTCGTGTAAGTGGTCAGGGGAATTCCCCTCGATGAAAGCTAGGAATTCATAGGGCGCTTGCTAATGGTTAGAAGATCTATTGTAGTAGATGTGTTTTTGTGTAGATATTTTTATATATACAAAATAACGACAAAAAATGATAGATGTAAACGATGCCTAACACGATATTGCACCATAAAAATACTTTTGTATTTATTAAAAAAAATCTGGACTAAATTGTTGACAAGCCTTATAAAAAAGTAGTATTATACAAAACAATATCAAATGAGCTGTAAGATTAAATTTTAAGTAAAGAAGGGGTATAAATTGGCATATTATTTCAGTGAACCATCACATACTTTTGGAGAATACTTATTAGTTCCCGGATATTCTTCTGTAGATTGTATTCCAAGTAAGGTAAGTCTAAAAACTTCACTTGTAAAATATAAAAAAGGTGAACAACCTGCAATTACAATGAATATTCCGATGACTTCGGCGATCATGCAGGCGGTATCTGATGATAAAATGGCGATTGCCCTCGCAAAAGAAGGCGGCGTTTCTTTTATTTATGGTTCTCAATCCATCGAAAGTGAAGCGGATATGGTCGCTAGAGTTAAAAATTATAAGTCAGGATTTGTTGGTAGTGACTCTAACATAAAACCAACAACAACTTTGGCGGAGATTCTTGCGTTAAAAGAAAAAACTGGTCATTCTACGATGGCGGTTACTGATGATGGCACGCCTACTGGTAAATTGGTTGGTATTGTTACGAGTCGCGATTATCGTGTAAGCAGAATGACTAAAGATACAAAAGTGGAAGAGTTTATGACCCCTTTTAGTAAATTGATTCATGCGGATTCAGATACTTCTTTAAAAGAAGCAAATGATTTAATATGGGAACATAAGTTGAATATGTTGCCATTAATTGATAAAGATCAACGTCTAACCTATATGGTATTTAGAAAAGATTATTCTGATAACAAAGAAAATGAACATGAATTAATTGATGCTAAGAAGCGTTATATTGTTGGTGCTGGTATCAATACGCGTGATTATGCTGAACGCGTTCCTGCTTTAATTAAAGCGGGCGCAGATGTTCTCTGTATTGATTCATCAGAAGGCTTCTCAGAATGGCAAAAAATTACGTTGGAATATATTCATAAAAACTTTGGCGAGGAAGTAAGAGTTGGTGCTGGTAACGTAGTAGATAAAGAAGGTTTCCGTTTCTTGGCAGACGCTGGGGCTGACTTTATCAAAGTTGGTATTGGTGGCGGTTCTATCTGTATTACACGTGAACAAAAAGGTATAGGCCGTGGTCAGGCAACTGCTCTTATCGACGTTGTTGCAGCGCGCGATGAATATTTTAAAGAAACTGGTGTTTATATTCCAGTTTGTTCTGATGGTGGTATTGTGCATGACTATCATGTTACATTAGCCCTTGCAATTGGTGCGGATTTCATGATGCTTGGCAGATATTTCTCTCGTTTCGATGAAAGTCCTACAAATAGAGTTAAAATTAATGGTAATTACTTAAAAGAATATTGGGGTGAAGGCTCTAATCGTGCTAGAAACTGGCAACGTTATGACATGGGCGGCGATAACAAATTATCCTTCGAAGAAGGTGTAGATTCGTATGTTCCATATGCCGGTAGCTTAAAAGATAATGTTGGTATCACATTAAGTAAAGTTCGCTCTACAATGTGCAACTGTGGGTCTCTTAGTATTCCGGAATTTAAAGAAAAAGCGAAAATTACCTTGGTGTCTTCAACGAGTATCGTTGAAGGTGGTTCCCATGATGTTATCCTTAAAGATAAATTCTCCCGTGATTAATTAGGAGTCATGAAACAAAAGGCATCCACCGCTTGGTAGATGTCTTTTGTTATGTTATTTTGAATTCTTAAAATAATATGGTAAAATGAGACCAAACTATATAAGTGTAAATACAGTCAACTTAATATAAATTTGGTTTATAGGAGGAGATCGCGTGAGAGCAAATATACATAAAATGGTGTACCTAGTTCTTGCCTTGACTTTCATGAGTTTATTATTTCTAGGATGTGGTGCAAAAGAAAATAGTAGCAATACGAATGAAATCTTACTTGGTGGTGATTATGAATTAACTGGTGGCTTAGCTGCGGTTGGAAAACAAACGGTGAATGGGATCAATTTAGCGATTAAGCAGACAAATGACAATGGTGGTGTCTTAGGTAAGAAAATTAAATTTATTGTTGCTGATAACAAATCAGAGCCTTCAGAAGCAGCAAATGCGATAACGAAGCTGATTAATACGGATAAAGTAAAACTGGTATTTGGTTCGGTAGCAAGTTCCAATGTTTTGGCGTCAGTACAGATCGCTGAAGATGCTAAAGTTCCACTGATTACGGCAACTGCGACCAATCCAACAGTTACGGTAGACAATGGCGAGGTGAGAAAATATATTTTTAGAACGTGCTTTATTGATCCATTCCAAGGGGATATTATGGCCAATTTTGCCATTAATACTTTGCAGGCGAAAACAGCGGCCGTTTATGTGGATAGCAGTTCAGATTATTCAAAAGGTCTTGCCACCATTTTTGAACAAAACTTCACGAAGCATGGTGGTAAAGTATTACTAAAAGAAGCGTTCTTACAAAAAGATCAAGATTTTAAAGCAACGCTTACAAAAATAAAAGCGATGAATCCCGATGTTATTTTTATTCCTGCCTATTATGAAGAAGTAGGTAAAATCTTAAAACAAGCAAGTGATTTAGGTGTGAAAGCAAAAATATTGGGTACAGACGGTTGGGATGACCCCAAATTAATTGAGATTGCTGGAATCAGTGCGGTAGAGGGAACTTATTTTAGTAACCATTATTCGCCTCAAGATACGGATCCGCATGTCGTAAAATTTGTCGAAAGTTATCGTGCGGAATATAACCAAGAGCCAAGTGCATTAGCTGTACTTGGTTATGATGCGGCACTGGTTGTGATTGATGCAATCAAACGTGCTGGTAGCGATGATCCCGAGAAAATTCGGCAGGCTTTAGAAGAGACAAAAGATATGCAAATAACCACGGGCTTGCTTAGTATCGATCAAAATCATAATTCCATCAAATCTGTCGTTGTTGTTGAATTGAAAGATGGGCAGCAGGTTTTTAAAGAAAAAATTGTACCAACTAAATAAAAAAAGATTTAGCTTGCATACACAATAAAAAATTGACCGTTTGCAATGAAAGTGTAAACGGTCAATTTTTTATTGTGTATGCAATTATTATTGATGGTGATTTCACTGTGAAATTTGGAAGGCGTTTTTCTTTAAAGGCACTTAGTCCTTCTTGGTGGTCAGCAGTTTGCATACAGAGGGGTTGCAATACTGCTTCATGGTTGAGTGTAATTGTTGCAATTTCATTTTCTACAGAATATAAGACAGCTCGATTTTCCATACTATAAAATGCCTCCTATTTAATATCAATTGAGACTTAAGTCTATTTTACTATTTTACCTATTTGCGACATTTTCCGGCAAAAATTTTATTTTCATCTATTTTTCAGAGTTGTTAGGTATACTGCAACTATAAACTACTGAAAGCATAAGGTGAATGAAAATGAAACAAAAACAATGGATGAATATATTAATTATTGTCGGCGTAACAACATTCATTATGCTGTTTCAATTAGGGAATATACCATTACTCGATCCTGATGAACCAGTCTATGCACAGACGGCAATTGAAATGCTGGCAAATAATGATTTTATTTCACCAAGAATTTATGGGGATTTTTGGTATGATAAGCCGCCAATGTATTATTGGCTGGTTGCGGGAATGATTAAACTTTTGGGGCAAGGAGAATTGGCTGCACGATTACCATCAGCGATTTTCGCAATTATAACCGTATTGGTCATTTATTTTATTGGTAAATCAAGCATTAGCAGAAGAGCGGCTTTGTTTGGCGCATTGATTCTTGCAACTAGTTTTGAATTTTTTTACTTAGGAAAAGCAGCAGTAACAGATGTGACTTTGACTTGTTTTTTTAGTGTAGCTTTGTTAGCGTATCTAAAAAATAAGTATTCGTTGATGTATTTATTTATGGGGTTGGCTGTAATGACAAAGGGCCCGATTGGTCTCGTATTGCCAGGAATGATTATAGGAATACATTTGTTGTTGACGGGGCAAATTCGCAAGCTATTGCAAATGAAGTTAGGAAGAGGTCTGGCAATTGTTCTTGTGATTTTTGCACCTTGGTATGCAAAAATGTATCAATTGCATGGCATGGATTTTATCAATACTTTTTTAGGCTTTCATAATATCACGCGTTTTTTACAACCAGAACATGCTTCGGGTAGTAACTGGTATTATTATATTCCTGTCTTAATCCTCGGTTTTTTTCCTTGGTCGATGTTTCTGGGACAAGCGATTAAAGTCGGTATTCAAAATCGATCAAGCGAAGAAGGAAATATCTTATTACTTTTACTTAGCTGGTTGATGACTGTCTTTATATTCTTTAGTATTTCCCAAACAAAATTGATTTCTTATATATTACCGATGTATCCAGCTATTGCATTGCTTGTGGGGTGGTATATTGATCGCTTATTAACGTTGAATTTAAATAAAAGCTTCGCGCGGGCAACAACTGTTTTTATTAGCATGAGCATTGTGCTCGTGATGGCTTTGGCAATAATGTCTTATCTTAAAATTGGTGAAGTGATTGCAGGAATTTGGTATTTGGGTATTGTGTTAGGAATCATGTCAGTAAGTGTCATATTAGCAAATTACCAAAAGAAAAATAGCTATTCGATTGGAATCTTAATTGCCGGTATGATGATGTTTGTTGTGGTTTTGATGAATAATATCTTTCCTGCTGCCGCTGAATTTGTATCAGTGAAAACAATTGCCACCGATTTTAATCGTGTATATCAAGATAAAAATATTCCCGTTTATGTTGAAAAATTCTATCGTCCAGGTTTTTGTTACTATACAGGAATCGCTGGTAAGGAATTGAATGCCAACGTGGTTGACCTTATGAAAAGAAACGGAAGTGCATATTTGTTTATTCGTCAGGATAAATATTTGAGTTTATCAGAAAGAGAAAAAGCAAAATTACAGGTTGTGAGCAAACAAGCGGATATGATTTTAGTTTTTAAAGTGTGAAATAAAAGAGGGTGCAACTATGCGTGTCTTATTAGCAGAAGATGATAAACGGTTAGGAAATCTTATTAAATATATGTTGGAGCAAAAGCAAGTATCGGTGGAATGGGTTGTTAGTGGCGATATGGCTTACGAATATGCAATGTATGATGAATATGATGTTCTAATCCTAGATTGGATGATGCCAATTGAAAGTGGTATTAGTACTTGTAAGCGATTACGTGAAAATGGCTATCAAAAAGCAATTATTATGTTAACAGCACGTGATGATGTGGTAGATCGGGTAAATGGTCTCGATAGCGGTGCAGATGATTACTTGGTGAAGCCGTTTGAATTTAATGAATTATTTGCCAGACTTAGAGCCTTGGGAAGACGTTGTAGTAATAAGTTGCAGCAAGATACACTTATCGTGGGAGATTTAATCTTAAATCGCAATAATAAAATGATTGAAAAAGCTGGAGTAGAGGTGCAATTATCTCCACGGGAGTTCCAAATATTAGATCTCTTTGTGCAAAATCGTGGCAATGTAGTATCTCGAGATATACTTTTAGATCGTGTTTGGGGAATGGAAACGGAAGTTAGTTCAAATAATATTGATGCGTACATCAAATTTTTACGTAAAAAAATTGAGGCTTGTGATAGTCAAATTATCATTCAAACTATTCGGGGGATTGGATATAAGTTGGAGGAATAGTAGATGTTTCAAAAAATACGGCGACGCTTAACTTGTGTTTATGCTTCTATCATGGCAGTTTTTTTTATACTGCTGGTTTTGGGTGCGCATAAAAGTATGCTTTGGTCGATTACCTCAGAGCAAGAGCGCGAGGTACTATTGTTCTTAGATGAAGAGGTTCATGAACATTTACTTTTGTTTCAACATAAAGAAGTACTTGAAACAGAAGATGATTATAAAGATGGTACAGGCAGAATGTATTATTATGCTTATGATAAGGAGGCCAAATTACTAGATGCAGCCAGAGCACACGAAGATATAGAAAATATAATTATTGATAAAATTGAAAATTGGGATGTCAAAGACGGCGAAGTTGTTTCATTGAAAAATCATGAATATAAATTAATGATGGCGGCAATGCCGATTGTAATTAATGGAGATAAAGCTGGGATGATTTATGTCGGACGTGATGTTACCGCGATCTATCGGGGGCAACAAAAATCAACGATTGTATTAGCAATTCTTTCAGCAGTTGCTTTGATGTTAGCTACCATTGCAGGGCATATTATGGCAGGTCGGACCATTGTGCCAATAAAGATCGCCTATGAGAAACAGCGTCAATTTACTGCCGATGCTTCTCATGAGTTGCGTACTCCACTTAGTGTTGTGATGTCTTCTGTCGATGTGCTGCAAAATGACCCTAGTCAAACGTCGCCTTTTATCAAACAAGTGATTGAAGATATGAAGGATGAAACAAAGCGGATGGCGAAACTGGTTGCTGATTTATTAGCTATTGCTAGAAATGACAATTATGGTATCGCCATCATCAAACAAAAGTTTGATGTAATTGAAGTAATCGAACAAGTGATTCGTAAAATGAAGCCTTTGGCGCAGGCTAAGAATATTAAGCTGTACTTTGCCAAGCAACCAAGATTAGAATTTCATGCAGATATAGAACGAATCAAACAGTTACTTCTTATTTTAGTGGATAATGCAATTAAATACACGCCGGAGAATGGCCTCGTTACAATAAAAATAGGACATAGCCAAGAAGGGAAAAAGTTAAAGTTGATGATAACTGATACAGGGATGGGGATACCGAGAGAAGATCAAACACATATATTTGATCGATTTTATCGTGTAGATAAAGCGCGTTCTAGGGAATCCGGCGGTGCTGGACTCGGCCTTGCCATTGCAAAGGGGATTGTGGATGTGCATGGTGGGGAAATAAGGGTTGAGAGTAATGTTGGTAGTGGTTCAACCTTTATCGTGGTGCTGCCGAAATGTTGAAATATAAAAATGAATTGATGATATTCATTGGAAGTATGTTGCTCTATACGTTGTTTAATTGGCAAATACCGATCACAGATCCCGTAGAATCTAATTATGCACTTACAGCAAAAGAAATGCTGTTAAGTGGTGATCTATTAAGTATGCGGATATATGGACAATACTGGTATGATAAACCAGCGATGATTTATTGGCTGATTATTGCATGTTATAAATTATTTGGCATCAATGCATTTGCAGCGCGATTGCCGATGGTAGTAGCAAGTGCGTGTAGTTTGAGCTTTTTATATTGGTTTGTATATAAGTTATATCAAAATACCCGGATTGCTTGGATGAGTGTAGTTGTTTTAGCTACTTCATTTGAATTTTGGGTGATTGGTAAAATGATCATTACGGATTCGATACTGTTTTTGTTTGATGGTATGGCACTCGGGTTTTGGTTTTTAGCATTTAAAACCGAAAGACAAAAATATTATTATGCTAGTTATAGCATGGCGGCCTTGGCTGTGCTCACCAAAGGACCAGTGGGCATTGTACTGCCAGCGATGATTGTAGCCGTATATCTGATCATCAGTAAGAAATATTATTTGTTTAAAAAAGCATGTAATTTATCGGCAATCACTATGTTTCTTGTGATTGCATTGCCATGGTATATCTATATGTATATCGTCCATGGCAATGATTTTGTTGATGGGTTTTTAGGTCTTCATAATATTACACGGGCTATGGTCTCAGAGCACCCTAAGGATAATGTTATTTATTATTACTTGGTCGTACTTCCCTTGTGTTTGCTACCGTGGTCGGGAATTTTTATTCGTAGTATTTATCAAACCTTCAAAGAGCGACATTTGGATGATAAACAGCTGTATTTATTTTGTTGGATTGGCGTGACTATCGTTTTTTACACATTCATGGCAACCAAATATTTGACTTATATCTTTATCGTCTTACTACCAGCAGCAATTCTTATTGCCTTGCAGTTAGAAACAATGTTGCGGCAGGGGAGAAACAAAAGTTGGCTGTGGTTGACAATTCCTGTAATATTGTTGATCATCAGCCTAGCAGCTACCATGATGATAATAATGGATATGGCAGTGAATGTTAGTAGTTTGATTATATTTTTTACCTTTTTACTATGCTTGTTTGCTATTCTTTATCTACAACTAAAGGGTAAAAACTTCATTGTTTTCGGGGCAAGTGTAATTAGTATGATTCTTATTATGGTGGCCAGCGGTGGCATTTTACCATATTATGCAAACAAACGTAGTTCAGAAGATATCATCAAATATTTGCCACAAAATGGTGAAATTATGGCGTCTTATGGTGACTATCAAACTTCAGTAGTATTTTACCATGGTGATGTGTTATTAAAATTAGAAGAAGATAGATCTACTGGAAACAACGTTTGGGTGAATAAGTATGACATGCCAAAACAAAAAATTTCCGACTTTGCAGGAATGACTAAGGATCGTAGTGATGTTTATGTTATAGTTTATTTCGAGGATTGTGATAATTTCGAAAGGACTAGTATCGGCAAGGATTATAGCGAAATTGCCCGAGGAAGCCGTGATGTGGTCTATAAGAAGAATGAGTAAAATTAAGGACTGAATTCTGTATTATATAGGGTTCAGTCCTTTTCCTTTTGTCTTTGATTCTAGTGATTCCACGAAATGGATTTTGTGTATAAATTTAATATAATATTAACAAAAAAATGCAAATGGTAGGGACTTTAGGGAAGGAATTTCGTTAATTATGTCAAATTCACATATAAAGTGTAATTATAAATTTTTTTTATGAAAGCATATATAACCATATTTGGTTTTATTTAAAAATGATGATTGTTCTTTAAAAATAATATGACTTTAATTGAATTTTTGGGGGTAAGATGATGAAAAAAATGAAAAGAGTATTAATTGTAGATGATGCGGCCTTTGTGAGATTGACAATCAGAACTATGCTTGAAAAAAATGGGTACGAAGTAGTCGGAGAAGCAAATGATGGTAATGTTGCCGTGAGTAAGTATATGGAACTTAGGCCGGATTTTATGACATTAGATATTACCATGCCCAACATGGATGGAATAGAGACACTAAAAGCAATACGAAATCTTGATAAAAATGCAGTTGTTATCATGGTCTCGGCCCTGGGACAAGAACGGTATATTAAAGATGCAGTTATAAATGGAGCCAAATATTTTCTAGTGAAGCCTTTTAAAGAAGAAAATGTAATTGAAACGATTCAGAAAATAGTAGGTGCATAAATCCAAGAAAGGATTGATTTTTGTATGGAACCAATGTTAGAGATGTTCATTTTTGAGACAAATCAAAACTTAGAACAATTAGAACAGATCACCATGAATAGCGAAAAAAGTGGAACCTTTAGTAGCGAAGAAATTAATGATATTTTTCGTATCATGCATACGATAAAAGGTTCATCCGCGATGATGCTGGTTAATGAAGTAGCAGCATTAGCGCATTCCATTGAGGATATTTTCTTTTATATGCGTGAAAATAAACCAGAAAATGTTGAATGTTCTACCCTCACGGATATTATTCTAGATTCGGCTGATTTTATTAAGGAAGAAATCAGCAAACTAGAAGTAGGAAAGCCAGCGGATGCGAGTGCTAGCTTACTAAGTGAGTCTACGAAGGCATTTTTAACAGAATTAAAAAAGAGCAATGGTGATATAGTTCAAGAAAAAACTCCTAAAAAGCCAGCTAAAAATCAACAATATTATATTGCATCGGAAAAAGCTTCAGATGAAGCAGAAGAGTTAAATGTCTTTTATGCAGTGATTAAATATAAAGAAAATTGCGAAATGGAAAATATTAGAGCATACACGGTGATGAATTCTATGCAAGATGTTGTAAAAGAAATTTACTGTTTACCTGATAATATTTTAGAAGATGATGATACTGCTTTTGAAATCCGTAGAAATGGCTTTAATATTTGGTTTACAACGACAAAAAGTTATGAAGAGATCCACAACTTATTAGAAAAAACTATTTTTTTGCAGGAATTAGCGGTCAAGCAACTAGCTAGTGTCGAGGAATGTGAGTTTTGGCCAGTAAAAAAGGCAGTGGTTAAAGAAGTTGTTTTAGATGATGTACCAATCAAACCAATTTTAGTAGCTAAAAAATCGGAAGGTCACGATGTACACCAAACCATGATTAGTGTAAATGTAGTCAAACTCGATGTGCTCATGGATTTGGTTGGTGAACTGGTTATTGCTGAGGCAATGGTTACGCAAAATCCTGAACTTGCCGGGCTAGAATTGAAAAGCTTTCATAAAGCTTCACGGCAATTGAAAAAGATTAGTAGTGAATTACAAGATGGAGTTATGTCAATTCGCATGGTTCCACTTTCCGGTACTTTTCAAAAAATGAATCGCATTGTGCGTGATATGTCAAAAAAACTAAATAAGCAAGTTGAACTAGTTCTTGTTGGTGAAGAAACTGAAGTAGATAAAAATGTGATTGAACATATTTCAGATCCTTTGATGCATTTGATTAGAAATTCGCTTGACCATGGGATCGAAATTCCCGAGGAACGGGTGAAAAATGGTAAAAACTCAATTGGTAAAATAACGTTAGAAGCAAAAAATGCTGGTAATGAAGTCGTTATTAATATTGTAGATGATGGTCAAGGATTAAATCGCGATAAAATATTAAAACGTGCAAGGGAAAATAATCTTATTTATAAAAGTGAAGCAGAATTAACGGATAAGGAAATTTACTCTTTTATTTTTTCACCGGGTTTTTCAACAAAAGAAGAAGTAACTGAATTTTCTGGCAGGGGCGTTGGTATGGACGTTGTTATGAAAAATATCAATGCCGTTGGTGGGACAATTTTAGTAAATAGTGAGCCGGGTAAGGGCAGTATTATTACGCTTAAAATACCACTGACATTAGCGATTATTGCAGGAATGACTGTTAAGGTTGGTAATGCTAGCTATACGATTCCAATCGTATCAATTCGTGAATCTTTTAGGCCCATTGAGCAAAATATCATACATGATCCAGATGGCAGTGAAATGATCATGGTTCGTGGGCAATGTTATCCAATTGTTCGGTTACATAAGATTTATAATATTAGCACTGAAGTGACTGATTTTACAAAAGGAATCATCATTATGGTTGAAACAGAAAAAATGACGATTGGGATATTTGCCGACCAATTAATCGGGCAACAACAAATTGTTGTAAAGCCGGTACCAATTTACATTAAAAATGTTTCAAGCATAGCTGGAATTACAGGCTGTACGCTCCTCGGTGATGGTAATATTAGTTTAATTTTAGACGCTGTTGGATTAATGAGTAAAATATAATATGTAGGTAATTGGAGTGGTAAGTTATGGCTAAAGATATCAATGACTTCTACGAAGAAGATACACAAAAAGGAAAGTTTTTAACATTTGGTATTGGTAGAGAAGTATACGGTCTTGAAATTAGTGTTGTAACTGAAATTATCAGTATCCAAAAGATTACAGAGATTCCTGAAGTTCCTGAGTATATTAAGGGAATTATAAATTTACGAGGGAAAATTATTCCGGTGATGGATGTGAGATTGCGTTTTAAGAAAGCGTTTAGAGAGTATACTGAACGCACTTGTATCATCGTAGTACAAGTGCACGAGCTAGCAATTGGCTTTATTGTCGACGATGTATCTGAAGTGATTTTTATGAGTGACCAACAGATTGTTTCTAAGCCAGAAATTAAGTCGGCCCAAAACCAGTACATTAAAAATATTGGTAAAGTTGGTGCTGAAATAAAGTTAATCCTTGACTGTGAAAAAATGATTAGCGCTGATGATGAAACAATATTAATAAATTTAGAATAAGAGTCATTTAAAATTCCACGTATTGCGCTCAGCAGTGCGGATTTTAATAAATATTCGTCTTAATCACGATAAAAGATAAGGAAGGGATGAGTGCTGTGGCAGAAGGGGTAAATGAGCTTGAATTGGAAGAAGATACGCAGAAAGATAAATTTCTCACCTTTGAAATTGAAAAAGAAATCTATGGGATTGAGATTCAGCTAGTAACAGAGATTATAGGGATTCAACCAATTACCGAAGTGCCTGAAGTACCCAATTATGTAAAAGGGATCATTAATTTGCGGGGGAAAATTATCCCTGTGATGGATGTGAGATTGCGCTTTAAAAAAGAGTTCCGTGAATATAACGATAGAACCTGCGTGGTTGTCATTGAAAATGAAAATATTGTTCTTGGTTTAATTGTTGATAGTGTAGCTGAAGTTTTAGTTATACCAGGGGAAAATATTGTGCCACCACCAGATATAAAGTCTTCAAAGAATAAATATATCAAAGGGATCGGAAAAGTTGGCGAAACGGTTAAACTCCTTATTGATTGCGATAAAATTTTTCATGAGCAAACGGCGGAAGGAATTCAATAAATTAAGAGTTGGAGGAATAGAAAATGAATTGGTTAGCGAACATAAATGTGGGTAAAAAATTAATTGGTGCATTTGTTGGGATTGCTTTAATTGCTGCTTTAATTAGTGTGGTAGGTATTTATAATATGTATCAATTAGATAGCAAGTACAGTAGTGTTTATGAAAAAACTGGCTTAGCGACAGGCAATATTGGGCAAATTGGTATGTATTTTAATGAATCACGTACTATTTATCGGGCAATTCTTATGGATAAAGATGAAAATGCAAGAGCAAAAAGTATCGCTAGATTAAAAGAACTTGATGTAGAGATAAGCAATACTTTAAATAAATTAGCAGAGAAACTTCAAACAGAACAAGGAAAACAAGAATTTGTTGAGTTGAAAAAATCCATTGAACAATATAAAATTGGCCGTGACCGTAGTATTCAAATCGCCTTAGCACACAGAGAGGAAGAAGCTTTAGCTACATTTATTCAAACTGGAGGAAGTCAATTAGCCGCAGATACTAATGATAAAGTGCAAGCAATGTCTAAGTTGGCGGAAGCTACTGGCATAAAAGCGTCGGCTGATCTTTCTGAGCAAGCTCGTACGACAATGTATATCATGGCTATGGTAAGTATCGTTATTGTTATACTAGCAGTGATTTTAGGGATATATATTGCACGTTATATAAGTAAATCCATTGAAACTTTAATCATTGCGGCAAATAAAATTGCCAAGGGTGAGCTCAATGTTGAAATTGCAGTGAATAGCACCGATGAGTTCGGAGAATTATCGCAGGCTTTTCGGGAAATGACAGCAAATGTAAATGAAGCGATGACTAATATTAATTCTGCATCAGAACAAGTGGCAGCGGGGGCAAAGAATGTATCTGATGCAAGTATATCGTTATCCCAAGGAGCAACAGAGCAAGCAAGCTCGGTAGAAGAATTGCTATCCTCACTAGAGCAAATTGCAGCGCAAACAAAATTGAATGCGGGAAATGCTGATAAAGCAAATCAACTTACCAATACAGCACAAGATAATGCTGCCCATGGGAATGAAGATATGAAGCAAATGCTACATGCGATGACTGCTATCAATGATTCTTCAGCAAATATTTCTAAAATTATTAAAGTTATTGACGAAATTGCCTTCCAAACAAATATTTTAGCATTAAATGCAGCGGTTGAAGCGGCTCGTGCTGGTCAACATGGCAAAGGCTTTGCAGTAGTAGCCGAAGAAGTTCGCAATTTAGCAGCGCGTTCTGCAAAAGCGGCGAAAGAAACGACCGATATGATCGAAGGATCTATCCAAAAAGTAAATGATGGTACAAAAATTGCGAATAAAACAGCAGAAGCTTTAAATACAATCGTCAAGACAGTAACTGAAGTGGCAACTTTAGTAGAAGGTATTGCAACAGCCTCTAATGAGCAAGATATGGCACTTACACAAATCAATCAAGGGGTGGTGCAAGTATCTCAGGTTGTACAGGCTAACTCAGCGACTTCAGAAGAAAGTGCAGCAGCTAGTGAAGAGCTGAGTGCCCAAGCAGAGCTATTAAAAGAAACAGTATCACAATTTAAATTACAAGCTACAAATAGGATGAGTAATTTCCATAATGATAATTTTAACTCACAAAATTACGAAATGAAACGTTATGAACAAAAACAAGTAGCTAAAACCCTGCAAAGTAATCAACCTAAAATTGCATTAAGCGATGAGGAATTTGGCAAGTATTGAGTTGAATATGTGATGGGATCTGTTGTAGGTGGATAAAATGATTTTAATGACCAACCAAGAATTTGATATGCTAGCAGCATACATTAAACGAAAGTTTGGTGTGCATCTTGGACTAGAGAAAAAAACTTTAGTCCAAGGCAGACTACATAAAATTATTGCGAGCATGAATTATACAAGTGTTAAGGAATATTATGAGTATTTAATCAACGAGCGCACAGGAAATGCTGATGTTGAGTTAGTGAATGCGATTACTACCAATCATACCTTTTTTATGCGGGAGTCTAGTCATTTTGAATATTTTTCAGATCAGGTATTACCATACTTGTATAAAGAAGTTCAAGATCGTAATCTTCGAACCTGGTGTGCCGCCTGTTCTACTGGCGAAGAATCCTATACATTAGCAATGCTGATCAATGATTTCTTTTCCATCAGGAGTCAAGGTTGGGATACAAAATTGCTAGCAACTGATATCTCTGTCAATGCTTTAGATGTGGCTAGACAAGGAGTTTATTCAGCAGAATCGTTGGCTAGTATACCTAAAAAATGGCGAAATATATACTTTAAAAAACAAAATGAAAATGATTACCAAGTAATACCGATGCTAAAAAATGAAGTAATTTATCGTCAGTTTAATTTAATGAATGGACAGTTTCCATTCAAGAAGAAGTTTCATACTATTTTTTGTCGAAATGTGATGATTTATTTTGACATCCCAACTAGGCAGGATTTGGTGAGAAAATTCTACGACTATTTAGAACCTAACGGATATTTATTTATTGGTCATTCTGAAGTGTTAGATCGTAGCAATGCATTTAAGTGCATTATGCCGGCTGTCTATAGAAAGGAATAGCAATGAAAAAAATTAGAGTTTTAGTTGTAGATGACTCCCTGGTAATTCGTGAAACGTTAGCACGAGGCTTATCGACCGATCCTATGATCGAAGTTGTGGCAACGGCAGTTGACCCCTTTGATGCTCGCGATAAAATTCTTGAATATAAGCCAGATGTAATGACGTTGGATATTGAGATGCCGAGAATGAATGGTATAGAATTTTTACGGAAACTGATGCCGCAATATCCATTGCCAACGATTGTTATCAGTGCTGTGAATGAGCATGTTTTTGAAGCGATCAATTTAGGAGCAATTGACTTTGTCAGAAAGCCAGATGGACATTTATTTGTAGCCAATAAAGATTTTTTTGCGGATCTTATATTTAAGGTCAAAATTGCTTCAAATGCTAAGATTCAAAAGGTTGACGGCAAAGGGCATGCTCATACAGAACAAGTAACTTCACAAAATATTTCTAGTAAAATTATCGCGATTGGGGCATCTACTGGTGGAACTGTTGCTTTAACAAATGTGTTAACTGCTTTAGAGCCACCTTTACCTGGGATTGTCATCGTGCAGCATATCCCACCAGTTTTTTCCGAAATGTTTGCTAGGCGACTTGATTCTATTAGTACCTTTGAGGTCAAAGAAGCTGCTGATGGAGACAGTATTACTCCTGGAAAAGTGTTGATTGCAGCAGGTAATCAACACATGAGAGTGAAAAAAATTGGTACACAAATAAAAGTTGAGTGTTTTGCAGGTGAAAAAGTAAATGGACATTGCCCGTCTGTTGATGTATTATTCAATTCCGTAGTAAGCTTTGGGGTAAATGCAGTGGGCGTAATTATGACGGGGATGGGCTATGATGGAGCAAAAGGTCTCTTAAACATGCGAAAAGCAGGGGCGAAAACAATTGGGCAAGATGAAAAATCGTCTGTTGTTTATGGTATGCCTAAGGTTGCGTACAACATTGGAGCTGTAGAATATCAGGTGTCATTAGAGCAAATACCTGATAAGATTTGTTCACTGATAAGCAATTTAAAGTAGGTGACGATATGTTAGATAGGTTCCAAGAAGATAAAAAAATACTGATTGCTGATGTACTGGATTGTATTGGCGATGGTGTCATTATGACGGATAGGCAAAGTAATATCCTTTATATTAATGATATGGCAACCAAAATTATTGGGGTAATAGAAAGTGAAGCTATTTATCAAGAGTTTTCCAGCATATGCTCAATTTATAATTTTGATACTGGTCGTGTTTTAGAAAACCCAGTGAAACGAGCAATTCTTAGTGGTGGGGTCATTGGATTAGAAAAAAATTCGGGTATTACGCGAAGTGATGGTAAAAAGATTTATTTATCAGCAACTTGTTCACCGATTCGCGATAGTAAAAAAAATATTGCCGGTGGTGTGGTAGTACTTAGAGATATCACGAAAATTCGTGATTTAGATGAACGTGTAAAAGATGAAAGCAACAGTTTGAAAACGATATTTAATGCTTCGCCTGTTGGCATGGTTATTTTAGATGAGTTTGGTGCGATTGCTAATATTAATGATTCAGCCCTTAAAATTATGAATATTACTTTTAGCAATGCGATGAATAAACAATTTGGTGATGCATTTTTTTGTGACGGTAGTCAAGAAACAGAGTGTGGTTGTGGTGAAGGAAAAAAATGTAAAACATGCCCTTTTCAAGAAGCACTCAGAAAAGCTCTAGATGACAATCAAACCATTGGACAAATTGATGTGCAAGTTTGCTTTAAGCATCATGGAATTGAAGGTTACATTTGGCTAAGAATTAGTATTGCGCCTACCAAAATAGGCGGTAAGAAAAATGTTGTCATTACCATGATTGATGTTACAGATAGTAAAGAAAAAGAGTTAGAAATGAAGAAATCGCGAGATTTTCATTTGCAGATTCTCAATAGTTTTCCAGGGCTTGTTTGGTGGGCTAAGGATAAAACTACGGTCTATGTAAATGAGCGTTATGAACAATTTACAGGAATGAAGAAAGAGCAGATGTATGGTGATAAGTGGACAGAGCTGATTCATCCTGAAGATCGGGACGACTACTTTTCTGGTTTTATCAATAATAACAATTATGATGCTGAAATTCGTCTAAAACATAGAAATGGTAAATATAGATGGGTTTGGTGCATTAACCGGATTTTTTACGATATCAATGGGAAAGCAGATGGCAGCATCGGTATTGGTTTTGATGTCACCGATAAGAAAGAAATTGAAACAGCGATTGTGCATAGTCGGTCTCAATATCATTCTTTGTTTATGAATATGCATAGTGGTTTTACGTATAATCAAATTATTGTTGATGAAAATAATCAGCCTATAGACTTTTTGTATTTAGAGTGTAATGATGATTATAAAAAAATTATGGGATTGCCTAATAAATCTCTAGTAGGAATAAAATTTTCAGAAGTTTTTCCAGACAGATTGAAAAGAAATTGTGGTTTAATTGAAAGATATGGGCAAGTTGCATTGGCGGGGGTTGGAAGGTTTAGTGAAGAGCTTTATTTTCCAAGCACCAACTGTTGGATAGCTTTATCGGTGTATAGTTTCGAAAAAGGTCATTTTGCGTCACTATGTACAGATATTACTGAACGAAAGAGAACCGAAAAACAATTAAGACGGGCTAAAAAAGCGGCGGAGGAAGCAAATAAAGCAAAGAGCCAATTCTTGGCTAATATGAGTCATGAAATTAGAACACCAATTAACGGAATGGTTGGCATGATCGATTTGACGTTATTAACAGAGTTGACAGCGGAGCAACGGGGTAATCTGATTGTAGCGAAAAATTGTGCGAACTTGTTGTTGGTGATTATAAATGACATTTTAGATTTTTCTAAGATGGAAGCTGGCAAACTTTATTTAGAAAATATTGGATTTGACCTAAGAGATTCGATTGATGATATTGTGAAAACACATTCTGTGGAAGCAACGAATAAGGGGCTAGATTTTTCTTATACTTTATCTGCAAATATGCCACGATATATTTTGGGAGATCCAACGAGAATAAAACAAATTCTACATAATCTAGTTAGCAATGCGATTAAATTTACACATTTTGGCGGATTGTCATTACGTGTTAAGAAAACCAAAGATGAGAATGGTAAGGATTCTTTGGTTTTTGTTGTTGAAGATACGGGGATTGGTATTGATAAAGCAGGGATGCAAAAATTATTTAAAGTATTTAGTCAAGTGGATGGTTCGATTACTAGAAAATTTGGTGGAACGGGGCTTGGCTTGATGATCACCAAACAATTGGTTGAAATGATGGCTGGTCATATTTGGGTAGAAAGTATTAAAAATAAAGGGAGTAAATTTAGTTTTTCCATTCCATTTCAAGAAGTAGAAAAACCAGAGGTAACGGAATTTGCGCAAGGCAATGAAACCATAGTAACGAATAAGGCGAAATATATTTTACTCGTAGAAGATGATGCATTAAACCAGATTGTAGTCAGCAAGATGTTATTTAAAATGGGGTATGAAGTAGAAGTTGCAAGTAATGGAGTAGAAGCCATTACGTTATCGGAAAAAAACAAGTATGATTGTATCTTGATGGATATTCAAATGCCGGAACTTGGTGGTATCGAGGCTACGCAAAAAATTCGCGAGCGTGAAGCTAGCAGTGGACAAAATACTCCGATTATAGCGCTAACAGCGCATGCCCTCAAGGGCGACAGAGAAAAGTTTCTATCTTATGGTATGGATGAGTATATAGCAAAACCAGTTGGCATGGAAGAACTAGATCACAAAATTAAATTGGTTTCTAGTAATGCCCTAGAATTGGTAACGGATTGTAGTGATATTGCTGATATTTTAGAGTATTGTTATGAGGGGGAAAAAGCTGCCATAGGTGACGATACTAGCGAGGTTAGTGGAAAAGATGTAACACAAATGATGGATGCCCTAGAACAGAGCATTGATCAAGGAAATTTTGACGTGATTGAGCAACAAGCCGATCTTTTGAAAGAAACGTTCAAGGAAGTTTGTAGGGAAGATGACAAAGACTTGGCTTTTAAGATCCAGTTATCGGCGAGACGTGGTTCTATGGATGAAATTGCCAAAAATATGAGCTGTTTAAAATACTCTGTAAAAGATATTGTAAGAGATAATTTATTGCTCAAAGATAAACAAATTTAAACAGGGGTGTTCTAATGTTTCGTTTAACCAATCAAGCGTTTAAGTTTAATAAATGAGGAGAGTGGCTTCGATGAGAATATTAATTGCTGAAGACGATTTAATTAGTCGCAAATTTATTTCGAAGATTTTATCACAGTATGGCGAATGTGATGTTACGGTTGATGGTCAGGAAGCTTTGGATGCATATTTGCTAGCAGTCAAAGAGAAGAAGCCCTATGAGTTAATTTGTTTAGATATTATGATGCCGAAAATAGACGGAGTCAGAGTGTTAAAAGCGATCAGAGCTCTCGAAAAACAACAAGAAAATTCTACAACTAATCATGCAAAGATTATTATGCTTACTGCATTGGTGGATAAAGAGTATGTAACAAAATCATTTGAAATAGGCTGTGAAGCTTATGCAACAAAGCCAATTGACACAGAGAAATTAGTTGAAGTATTGCAAAAATTAGGTCTGATAAAATGAATGAAAAATCAGCTAGCCTCTGCATGAGAGGTTAGCTGATTTTTTTGTCGAAAAGAAAAAGATATTGAATTTTAAAGTGGTAAAGGGTAAACTATGACTAATGCCATTTTCATTATTTCAACATATTTTCATAATGATACGTTAAAATAGACCTATCATTCAAGAACAATTATAGTAGAAGGAGCTTATCAATGGAAAGTTTAATAGAGTTATTGCTAGAATGGGGTCTATTAGGGTTAATTATTGCCGCATTCACGGAATCTTTTTGTTCGCCAATTTTACCAGATGTGGTATTGTTACCATTGGCGTTAGCAAATCCCAATATGGCAATCTATTATGGTAGTGTAGCGACCGTTGTCTCGGTGTTAGGTGGTTTTATCGGTTATGCAATTGGACATAAATGGGGGATGCCAGTTGTCCATAAAGTAATGCCAGATAAGTATGCACATAAAATTCAGGAGTTTGCTGATAGTAAAAATGTTTCCTGGACGATTTTTCTAGCGGCAATGTCACCAATTCCTTATAAATTTGTGAGTATCTCCGCTGGTGCCTTTAATGTAAAATGGCCAGTATTTGTAATTGCTTCACTATTAGGTAGAGCAAAACGATTTTTTCTCGAAGCCGTTGTTATCTATTATTTTGGGGAGCCTGCAGTACGTTATTTTCAAAATAATACGAAGGAGGTAATGGCAATTTCTATTGCGCTTGTTCTTGCTTTAGGAGTGTGCGTGTACTTATATAAGCGCTATAAAAGAAGTAAAGTGCAACTTGATAGGATATAAATTGAATAATGCGTTGTTCCACAATGAATTATTGGATTGATGGAAAAGAACCTACATGTGATGCAGTCAGTGGGAATCATATGATAGGTTCTTTTTGTTTTAATTTCATTCATACAAAAGTTGTATTTTATTGTATAATGAATAGATAAAATACAGCGCAAGTCTAGGGAGAATTATATGAAGAAAATAATATTTTTAGATGTTGATGGGACTTTAATCGATGGCAGCAATGGAATGCGAGCGATGAGTCCAAGAACAAAAACGGCAATCAAAAAGGTACAAGAAGCAGGGCATTATGTGTTTATTGCTTCGGGCAGACCCTATGCTTTTATTGATAAAGAATTGCTTTCATTTGGGTTTGATGGCTTTGTTTTTATGAATGGCGCAGCTGTCATGGTAGATAATAAATTTATATATAAAAAAGCTTTGGATAAAAGTTTTATCATTCGTGCTATCGCGTTATTTGAAAAAAACAATATAGAGTACGTGCTACAAGGGGAAAAAGAAGTATATTTAAAACAAGAATATAAAAAATTACATCGTGATTTTGATGAGTATGGTATTTCTAAAAAATATTTTATTAGTGAGTATAATGTAGTAGATATTGATATTTATAAAATGGAAATGATGTGTGAGGACGCTAAGGGACAAGAAATTTGTAAATCGTTAAGAAAAGATAATATGGAATATTTACAAGACCCTGCTAGGGGAATGAAATTTGAAATATATTCGAAAACAGAAAGTAAAGCGACGGGAATTTTAAAAGTCTTGCAACATTTAAAGATTCCTATTGAGAATAGTTATGCTTTTGGTGATGGAAAAAATGATATTGAAATGCTTACTACAGTAGGGTGTGGAATTGCGATGGGGAATGCGAGTGAGGTGGTCAAGCAATATGCAAATTATGTGGTAGCTACGGTTCATCAAGATGGGGTAGCCGAAGGCTTGGTGAGATATGTTTTAGTATAGCTTTTAAAAAGAGAATGCTATTTTTCTGAAAAAAGAATAGATTCTCTCTTCTTTTTAAATAATGTTTGACTTTTTGACCTTTTGCTGTATAATAAAAATCAAAGAAAATTAGTAATAATTTCTTGTTGCTAGTGGAATAATAAAAAAGTCTAAATGTGGGTAGGGAGGATTTCGTATGGGACAAGAAAAATATACACAAAGGGTCATGGCGGTATTGCAAGATACACAGCAAATGGCGGCACTTTATTATCATCAAGAGATTACAAGTTGCCATCTTTTACTTGCCTTAACCAAGGAAAGTGAAGGACTATTATATACTATTTTTAGTGAGTGCAATGTCGATGTCAATATGTTAAAGGCTAGACTAGAGCAATTGCTAAAAAAACAACCAAGTGTACGTGGAGAAAATTTAGGCATTCGTATGAATAATGCGATGTTTCGTGTGCTTGCTTTAGCGGAAAAAACAGCAACGGACATGAAGGATGACTATATTAGTACAGAGCATTTATTGCTTGCGGTAGTCGACGATGGCGATAGCGATGTCGTCGATGTATGTAAAGAATTTGGCTTAAATAAAAGTAAAATAAAATCAACGATTAAAACACATCGCAGGGAAAATGTAACAAGTGATAATCCCGAAGAAGGCTATAAAGCTTTAGAAAAATATGGTCGTGATTTAACTGAGCAAGCAAAAAAAGGCAAACTGGATCCAGTTATTGGTCGTGATGATGAAATTAGACGATCCATTGAGATTTTATCAAGACGAACAAAAAATAATCCGGTGTTAATTGGGGAGCCTGGTGTTGGTAAGACTGCAATTGTTGAAGGTTTAGCAAGAAGAATCGTTGCCGGTGACGTTCCAGAGTCTTTAAAAAATAAAACGCTATATTCGTTAGATTTGGGTTCGATGGTCGCTGGTTCTAAGTTCAGAGGTGAATTTGAAGAACGTTTGAAATCAGTTCTGAACGAAATAGCAAAATCCGAAGGTAAGATATTACTTTTTATTGATGAGCTGCATACTGTTGTTGGTGCTGGGGCGGCGGAAGGTGCTATGGATGCTGGTAATATTTTAAAGCCGATGCTAGCGCGTGGCGAACTTCGTTGCATCGGAGCGACGACGTTAAATGAGTATCGCAAATACATTGAAAAAGATACAGCATTAGAGCGACGTTTCCAGCCAGTATTTGTTGGACAGCCAACCGTAGAAGATACGATTTCTATTTTACGCGGATTGAAGGAGCGTTATGAAGTGCATCACGGGGTAAGAATTCGTGATACGGCCTTGGTATCGGCAGCTATATTATCGGATCGCTATATTTCGGATCGGTTTTTGCCAGATAAGGCAATTGATTTAGTGGATGAAGCCGCAGCAAAACTTCGTACTGAAATAGAATCTATGCCAAGTCAACTGGATGATGTACTTAGAAGAATTATGCAGCTTGAAATTGAAGAGCAAGCGTTAAAGAAAGAAAGCGATGCTCCTTCGAAAGAAAAGCTGGCTAGTATCATAACAGAAAAAGAGGGGCTTCAAGCGGAAGCTGACAGTTTAAAAGCAAAATGGGAAGGTGAAAAACAGGCTATTTTGCGCGTGCGGGCCATCAAAAAAGAACTAGATGCAGTGAAAAGCGAAATGGAAACAGCAGAGCGCGCTTATGATCTGAATCGTTTATCAGAATTGAAATATGGTAAATTGCCGGAGCTAGAGAAACAATTACAAACAGAGGAGCAAGAGCTAGGGCAAAATAAAAAGGATAACCAACTGCTCAAAGAAGAAGTTGGTGAGGAAGATATCGCCAAAGTAGTTAGTCGTTGGACAGGCATACCGGTCACAAAAATGCTGACTGGTGAACGTGAAAAATTGGTTCATTTACAAGATATTTTACACGAGCGTGTCGTTGGTCAAGAGGAAGCGGTTCGCGTAGTGAGTGAAGCAATTATTAGGGCAAGAGCAGGGATCAAAGATCCTAATCGCCCAATTGGTTCTTTTATATTTCTCGGGCCAACTGGCGTAGGTAAAACAGAGCTTGCTAAAGCATTGGCGGAATGTTTGTTTGATGATGAGAGAAATATTATTCGCTTAGATATGAGTGAGTATATGGAAAAACATTCTGTAGCACGTTTGATCGGTGCACCTCCAGGCTATGTTGGTTATGATGAAGGCGGACAATTAACCGAAGCTGTACGTCGTCGTCCTTACAGTGTCATCTTGCTTGATGAAATTGAAAAAGCACATACGGATGTATTTAATGTTCTACTGCAAATATTGGATGATGGACATTTAACTGACAGTAAAGGTAGAACCGTAAATTTCAAAAATACAGTGATCATTATGACCTCTAATTTAGGTTCGCATGAAATATTACAAAAAGATTTTACTGAAGCTGAAAAAGCTGTACTTGATATATTAAAAGATTATTTCAGACCAGAATTCTTAAACCGTCTGGACGATATTATTGTCTTCAAAGGATTGGCAAAAGAACAGGTCAAAGCAATCGCTGGCATCTTATTGACTTCATTGAGCAAACGGCTAGAACGCCAAGTTAAAATTAATTTAAAATGGGATGATGAAGTTTTAAGTTTACTTGCCGAGCAAGGGTATGATGCTGCTTATGGGGCAAGACCACTTAGAAGATTGCTAAGTCGTGTAGTAGAAACGGAACTTAGTAAAAAAATTATCAAAGGTGAAGTTGCCGAAGGTGATAGTGTTATATTATCAGTTGTTGATGATGCATTTGCCTTTCGTGTAGACTAGCACAGTAAAAAGGAGCACGATTTCAAAATGAAATCGTGCTCCTTTTATTATCCTTATAGATTATGCTAGTAGACCACAAGCATAGCCGACAATACCAACTGCGAATAACCCGAAAATGATTAGTAGAGGATTCACGTTTTTCTTTAATAGATACATGCAAGCAAACGTTAATAATAAAGGTACAAGCCCAGGAATCAAGCTATCTAATACACTTTGAATCGTAGTCACAACTTCTTTTCCGTTCGCTGCTGTATATTTAGAAAGCACCATTGGCATATTAACACTCGTCCATTTGGAAACCAATGCGCCCATAACTACAAGACCAAGTACGGCAGAACCTTCGGTAAGATATCTAAGTTTATTACCACCCATATCTGATACAAGTTGGGTGCCTTTTTCGTAACCATAGAAAACACCATACCAGTTTGTTGCCAGACGAATAATATTGAAACAAACGAAGAAAATTAATGGGCCAAGAATACTACCGTTCAATGCAAAACCAGCGCCAAGTGCTGCGAGTACAGGACGTAATGTACCCCAGAATATAGGGTCACCAACACCGGCAAGAGGGCCCATAAGACCGATTTTCACACCACTAATGGAAGCTTCGTCAATATTAGCGCCATTGGCTTTTTGTTCTTCCATTGCAGCTGTAATACCCATGATTGATGTAGCAACGAATGGTTGGGTATTAAAGAATTCGAGATGTCTTTTCAAAGCGAGTTTTAATTCTTCGCCTTGGTATAGTTTTTTGAGTACAGGGATTAAACTTACGCAAAATCCGATGGATTGCATTCTTTCAAAGTTGAAGGACCCTAATAAGAAGTTAGAGCGAATGAACATTGAGACTAAGTCACTTTTTGTTACTTTTTTTTCAGTCATGATAATATCCTCCTCATCAATTATAATAAATCCGAATCGTCAACTCCATCAACGCCACTAGCATTAGCTACAGCTGCGTTACCTTGGTTTGCGATTGATTTAATGTGGAATATTGCAGCGATTACACCGACAGCACCAAACCCAATTAAATTGAAGTTTGTAAAAGCTGCGAGTAAGAAACCGATGAAGAAGAAGGGCATAAGAGATTTTGCATTCATCATGTTAATAACCATTGCATACCCTACGACAACGATAAAGCCACCAGATACTTGTAAGCCTCTAGTGATAACTTCAGGGATAGAAGAAAGCATTGCATTCACTGCATCGGTACCGGCAAGTACACCTACGATTGCAGCAGGAACTGCAACACGAATACCTTGCAGCATAAGACCTAAAAAGTGACACATTTCAATGCCTCTGGTATTTCCCTCAGCGGCGTATTTATCAGCTAAATGTTGAAAAAATACTGTGATTGTTCTAACAAAAATGGTAAGAACTTGACCAGCAGCAGCAATTGGAATCGCAACTGCGATTCCAGCACCGATGGATTGATGTCCAACGATAACTAAGATGGCAGAAATAACACTGGCAAGTGCAGCATCTGGCGCCATTGCAGCACCAACGTTCATCCAGCCAAGTGCTAATAATTCTAAAGTACCACCAAGAATAATACCTGTTGTCATATCGCCTAATACAAGTCCAACTAAAGTACAAGCGATTAATGGTCTATGTGTTTGTGCTTCATCTAGCACGCTTCCCATACCAGCAATTGCTGCAACTAATATTAATAAAATTAATTGTAAAGAGTCCATAATAAAATCTCCCCTCGTATATAAGATGTAATTTAAAATAGATTAATTTTAGAGTAGACCTTTTGCGTTGAGTGCATCCATAACATTTACTTTGCTTTCTGATGCGAGCTTTCTGAGTTCAAGTTCAATGCCTTTTTCATGAAGTTTTTTTAATGAAGCAACATCTTCATCACCAACAGCAACGGCACTAGAAATAAGTGTTTTACCTTCTTTAAAGCACATGCCGCCAAGGTTAATGGAAGTAAAGGGAATGCCGCCTTCAACTGCTCTTAATGCATCGGTAGGATTCGTAAATAAAAATAAAGTTTTGAAACTATCATATTTGGGGTTTTTATAAGCTTCAATTAATTTGTCAATCGGTACAACGTAAGCTTTAATTCCTGGAGGGGCAACTTGCAATAATAACTGTTTTCTTAAACTATCAGCAGCAACTTCATCGCTACCACACATGATTCTGTTGCAACCTGAAGTTTTTGACCATACTGTGGCAACTTGTCCGTGAATTAAGCGGTCATCAATTCTTACAAAACTAATTTCCATGATATTATCTCCCTCATTTTAATAGTCTGAGTCATAATCAGTCATTCTTAGCAAATTTAGTCCAATCATCTTGATAAGATGCGATAAAAAATAAGATCATTAAATTTTTAAAATGATAGAACAGAGTTGCTAAGCTTGATGTTTTTAGTACACCTCCTTTTATTACTGATTAATATATGCAAGAATGATGCCAATGCAGTGTATTGAAAATATTCATTTCTATGCATAAGATTTCATTTTATCAATAAAATCAAGAGTCTGAAGATTATAAATATTTATAATAAAATAGATTTTAATTAACGAAAAGAAACTGAATTGACACACAAATTAAAATTAGTGATACAGATAAAAGGATGAAATGATATTTATAGAGAAAAATGATACTGAAATTTATCAATTAATACACAAATGCATAAAATGATTTATTTTAAATATAAACCGGTTAACAAAATTAATCTTATAATTATGCATAAATATTCATTAAATGATAAAAATATTCAAAAAAAATCAAATCGTCAAAATTTAAATAATTACATTTTATAAAATAGTTAACGAAACAAAGAAAAAATGAAATTAAAGGTATAACTATACAACGGGTAGCAAAAGTTAAGGAATGCGCATAGTCTATTTTATCTAATTGAAAGGTTAAGATTAGTTATTTAATGAAAGCTAAAGTTTGTTATAACTTCATAAAGGGGTTGAAGGTATGTGTGGGATTACCGGTTGGCTTAATTGGGACGGTGGTTTAGACTCGCGGCAAAATAGAAGAATTTTATCGAAGATGATAGAAACTTTGCAGTTACGTGGCCCAGATGACAATGGAGAGTATATCAAATCACAAGTTGCTTTTGGCCATCGGAGATTAAGTGTTGTTGATCCTGAAAATGGAGCCCAACCAATGGTGAAAAAATGTGGTCAATATGAATGCGTCATTACTTATAATGGCGAACTTTATAATACGACAGAGCTCAGAAATGAATTAGAAGGAAAAGGATATCAGTTTGCTACAAATTGTGACACCGAGGTTTTGCTTGTTTCATATATTGAGTATGGAACATCTTGTGTAAATAAATTAAATGGAATTTTTGCTTTCGGCATTTGGGATGAGGCCAAGGAAAGACTATTTCTGGCTCGCGATCGTATTGGTGTTAAGCCATTGTTTTATGCTGAAAGAGAAAAGCAATTTGTGTTTGGTTCAGAAATAAAAACATTGTTGGCGAATCCGTTAATTGAACCTAAGGTTGATATGGAAGGCTTAGCAGAAGTATTTATGGTTGGACCAGCGAGGACGCCGGGAAATGGTATCTTTCGTGGAATAGAAGAGCTAAAACCAGGCCATTCACTGATTTACACTCGGAGTGGAAAGCGTACAATTCGTTACTGGTCGTTATTTAGTAAAGAGCATGAAGACGATTTTGATACAACGGTGCGAAAAGTAAAAGAATTATTGTTAGATACAGCGAAACGGCAAATGGTTGCAGATGTCAATGTATGTACTTTTTTATCGGGTGGCTTAGATTCTAGTGCTTTGACGGCACTTGCAGCAGATTATTATAAAGAAAAAAATCTAGGACAACTATCAACGTATTCCGTGGATTATATCGATAATGAAAAGTACTTTAAAGCCAGTGCTTTTCAGCCAAATTCTGATGCGCCATGGGTTGACCGTATGGTTGATGCTTATCAGACCGATCATCACAAGATTCTTGTTGATAATATTGAATTGGCGAAATCACTGAAAAAGGCGACGATTGCAAGAGACTTCCCTGGTATGGCAGACGTTGATACCTCACTTTATCTGTTTTCGCGGGAAATAAAAAAAGGTGCAACAGTAGCTTTGTCAGGAGAATGCGCAGATGAGGTATTTGGCGGTTATCCGTGGTTCTATCGTGAAGACATGATTCAAGCAGATGCCTTTCCTTGGTCACCAAGGCCGGCAATGCGACTTGATTGGTTAAGTGATCATGTAAAATCAAGTTTAGATTTGGTTGATTACGCGCAAAGCCGCTACCAGGATGCTGTCAAGGAAGTACCGAAACTTGCTGGAGAAACTAAGATGGAAGCGCGCATGCGGGAAATTTTTTATCTTAGTTTAACGAGATGGATGCCAACACTTCTAGATCGCAAAGACCGTATGAGTATGGCCTTTGGTTTGGAAGTGCGTGTGCCATATTGTGATCATCGTATTGTTGAATATGCATGGAATGTACCATGGAATATGAAGAACTACCAAAATCGCGAAAAGGGGCTGCTAAGAGAAGCTTTAACGGGTATACTACCTTATGATGTTTTATGGCGTAAAAAGAGTCCATATCCAAAGACCCATCATCCAGAATACTTGAATATTGTACGTAATTGGGCTCTTGATATTTTGAAAGATAGTTCTTCACCTCTAGTACAGCTAGTTAATGTAGAAAAAATCAATGAAATTGCTAAAACTGATTTATCAGCCAGCAATATTCCGTGGTTCGGTCAATTGATGGGTGGAGCACAATTATTTGCCTATTTGATTCAAGTCGATACTTGGTTAAAACATTATAAGGTGCAAATAATATAAGGCGATTGATTGATAAAACAGCTGTTTATAATTTTTAAGTCGATTTGGGTTAAAGATATAAATGTCTTAAATAGTAGAGAGAATTTTATAATGATTATAAATAGAGTAAATTTTTAAATAAATTTACAAGGGTTATTGTTTATGGTAGTATGAATTTGTAGATAAATTAATCATTGATACGAAATAATATTATAAGACGATGTTTTTACATTTTTATGATATCAGCGCTCGTTATGCTTGATTCTTTGCAATAAATTTTACAGAGGTGACTAAAGAGATGAATGTAGAATCAATAGAAACAAAAATTGTAATTAGTGAAGTTATGATGCCAAGTAAAGCAAATGTTGCTGGTAATATTCATGGTGGAGAGATCATGAAGCTTATGGATTCGACGGCCTATGCAGCGGCAAGAAGGTATGCCCAATCCAATGTAGTTACAGCTCGGGTAGATGAATTGGAGTTTCATTTACCAATTTTAATTGGTCATTTGGTTGTTTGTACTGCTGAAGTAGTTTTTATTGGGCGCTCCTCATTAGAAGTTGCGGTAGAAGTAGAAGTGGAAGATTTAGATCATAATGGTAAGCGTCAAAAGGCATTATCAGCTTATTTTACAATGGTAGCTTTAGATGAAAATGCTAGACCAAAATCAGTTCCACCACTGCCACTAAAGACGCAAGAATCCCAAGACAAATTTGCTGAGGGCAAACGTCGTTATGAAGAACATAAAGCGAAAAAACGCAGACAATTAGAAAAAGCTCAATAAAAATAAATAGACTTGAATATAACGAAACCGTCACAATTTGTGACGGTTTCGTTTCGTATATGAACGGAAAGCGATAATAGCTTTATAGATAAAATGAATAGTTATGATAAGAGGATAATATTAACAGAAGCTATATAGTCTAAGAAAATATTGAGTTTACAATTAATAGTTGTAGTGTGATGATATGAGATATTTAAAAATACTAAGAAAAACAGAAAATTTAATATGCCTAGTCTAGAACAAATGAGAAATATACTATATAATAAATATTCTGTAAATTCAGACTAATTGTGCGGTGTTTGGATTTTTTTACTATAAAATAATTGCAATTCTATATAAAAAGTCGTATTATAATAAAAAGAATAAATTTAAAACGTATGCTGAGTATACGGAAATATTACATTTATTAACAATAGATACATGCGGAATATATATAATTTTAAGGGGGAATTTTAAAAATGAAAATAATTGAAACAAAAGAATTTGATGTGAAATTGATTGATGCAACTGCCATAGTTGAAACAGAAATAAGGGACAAGCAAAAAGCGGATGAAAACCACCAAAAAGGATATGAAGAAGATATAAAAAATATAGGTAATACAATTGGTAAAGTAGGGCAATTATATCCTATCTTGATAAGAAAATTGACAAAAGAGGAAAAAGAAAAGTCCGATAAAAAGACGGCTATATACGGAATTATTGATGGTCATACACGTTTTGCTGCTAATCAAAAAAATAAAATATATGCTGCTGTTGTTGAGTTAGATGAAAATGAAGATCAGAAAAAACTTGCTTTGATTGCTAATTTTGCAAAGTCTGAAATGACTATGGATGATAAAGCAGAAGCTGTGTATCAAGAGCAAGAACGACTAAAACGATTGTCAGAAGATAATGTAAAGTTAGGAAAGAAAAAAATAAGTTCGTCTCTTGAAACATTAGCGCGTACCTTTGGGATAAGTAAAGGATATGTTCAGAAACTTATAAGTTATCATAATCAAAAGATGAAACAAGCAAAAGATGATGATAATAAAAATGATGGTAATGCAAAAACTAGGATGAACGATTTTACAGATAAGTATGAATTAAAAATCAATGATATCAAAAGTAGCATGAAAGTTATTATAGAAGATACTGATGCGAATCTGGCTTTAGATAGTATTAAAGAAGTAAAAAAATTCACTAAAGAAATTATAGAATATCTTAACTACATAGAAGAACATAAGCCAGAAATAAAAGCCGCTAAGAAAAGAAAAGAAGAAATAAAAAAGGCAACAAAAGAGTTTGAGCATAAAAAAGAAAAATTCGAAAAATTACAAGGAAAAATCGAAAAGCTTCAGAAAAAATTAAATGCAGAAACCAATAAAAAAAATAAGGATAAGCTACAAAAAAATATAAATCAAAAGCAGCAAGAATACAATCATCTTAAAATAGAACTTGAAAATTTAGAACAAATAATAAGTCCAGCAGCATAAATTAATAAAATTATTGCTGGATTAATGCCCAATATAAAGTTGAATAGCATAATTTAAGTCGTCTATAGAGTGGAATGGTGAAAAATGAGTCAACTGATTTTTAGTCGGTTGGCTTATTTTTGTGTAAAGAAGCCCTCTCGCTTTGATAAGCGATTTCATATACTTTATTAAAGAAGGAGTGGAAGAAGATATATGAGTAAATGGTTTGATGAATCAGAATTTGTTTGTAAATGCTGTGGGCAGTTACCACCTAATGGTATTGATCAAAATCTTTTAAATCTATTAGATGATATTCGCGAAGCAGTCGGTACGTCTTTAATTGTGAATTGTGGTTATAGGTGCGCGCAGCATAATGCAGAAGTTGGTGGAGTACCAGATAGTCAGCATAACGGAAATCCTTGTACAGCTGCTGATGTTGATGCAACAGATGTTGGCGTAGAAGAACTAGCACAATTGGCAGAAACGGCGGGTGCCGATGGTGTAGGTCGCTATTTTGGCGAGGCGGGTACTTTCTGTCACATCGATGTAAGAAGCGGAAGAATTGGCGATAGGTTTAGATGGACAGAAGGGGCATGATTTCAAGCAAATAGCTGTAAACAAGAAGCTGAAATAATTAATTTATTGATCGATGTGTAAAATTACTTGCTAAAAATAAACCGTTATGTTATCCTGTAATTGATATTTGAAATACATTGCAGAGGAATAGTAGGATTTTTAAAGTCATCAGAGAGCTGTTGGGTGGTGAAAAACAGTGATGGAGAAGATTTGAACTCGCCTTGAAGTAGCTCGCTGAAATGAGAAGAGTAGGTGGAGACGGAGCCTAACCGTTAGCGTAGGAGGATATAAGACTTGAATTCGAGTCCGTATCTGTGAGAGTGCATACTATAATTGTAGTATGAATTAGAGTGGTAACACGTAAGATGTAAGTCTTTCGTCTCTTTGTGTAGAGATGGAAGGCTTTTTTGTTGTAATTTAAAGTTGATATGTGAGAGGATGTAAGAGATGAAAAATTTTGAAAAGTATACAAGAGGATATTTCATGCCGCCAGTGGTCGACATGAGTTGGACCCAGAAAGAATATGTGGATAAAGCACCAATGTGGTGTAGTGTAGATTTACGTGATGGCAATCAAGCCTTGATTATTCCAATGAATCTAGAGGAAAAAATCGAGTTCTTCAAATTTTTAGTGAAAATTGGTTTTAAAGAAATTGAAGTTGGTTTTCCTGCGGCTTCTGAAACAGAGTATGAGTTCGTCAGAAAATTAATTGAAGAAAATCTGATTCCAGATGATGTGACCATTCAAGTACTGACACAATCGCGAGAACATATCATCAAGAAAACTTTTGAAGCCTTAAAAGGGGCAAAGCAAGCTGTTGTGCATTTATACAATTCAACGTCCGTTGCGCAACGTGAACAAGTATTTAGAAAATCAAAAGAAGAAGTCATCGCCATTGCTGAATTTGGCGCAAAATTATTAAATCAGTATGCAAAAGAATACCCAGGTAATTTTAGGTTCGAATATTCGCCAGAGAGCTTTACTGGAACAGAGATGGAATTTGCCTTAGAAATTAGTAATCGTGTATTAGATATTTGGCAGCCAACGTCAGCGAACAAGGTAATCATCAACTTACCAGCAACGGTTTCTATGTCCATGCCACACGTATATGCAGCACAAATTGCTTACATGTCCAGCAATATGAAGTATCGTGAGGATGTGATTTTATCGTTGCATCCACATAATGATCGTGGCTGCGCTGTGGCTGATTCTGAAATGGGGCTGCTTGCAGGGGCTGATCGTATCGAAGGAACACTATTTGGCAATGGGGAGAGAACAGGTAATGCTGATATTGTAACCATTGCAATGAATATGTTCGCCCATGGCGTCAATCCAGAACTTGATTTTTCGAATATGCCAGAAATTATTAGCGTTTATGAAAGAATGACACGTATGACCGTCGGTGCTCGTCAACCATATGCAGGGGAACTTGTTTTCGCGGCCTTCTCTGGATCTCACCAAGATGCAATCGCCAAAGGAATGAAATGGCGTGAAGAAAAAGCTTGCGACGACTGGACGGTTCCTTACTTGCCAATTGACCCAAAAGATGTTGGGCGCCAGTACGATGGTGATGTGATTCGAATCAATAGCCAATCTGGTAAAGGTGGCATTGGTTACATCATGGAACAAAAATATGGCTTGGTGATGCCAGCGAAATTGCGTGAAGATTTTGGCTATGCAGTTAAGAATGTATCCGATCACAATCATAAAGAATTAATGCCGGATGAAATATATGAGATTTTCCAAAAAGGCTATGTAAATATCGAAACGCCGATTAATGTTACCGATTACAATTTTGTGCGCAAAAACGGTATCTTTGAAGTTACAGCTAATTTCGTAGTAAATGGAGAAGAAAAAGTATTTGTTGCTACAGGAAATGGCCGTCTTGATGCCATTAGCAGCGTATTACAAGATGAATTGGGTATCAGATACACCAACTTGACTTATAGTGAGCATGCCTTAGAGCAAGGTTCGAAATCAAGAGCAGCTGCTTATATCAGTGTTGCTGGCGAAGATGGCAAAGTCGTATGGGGTGCAGGAATCGACAATGATATCATCACCGCATCTGTTAATGCATTGATTAGTGCGGTCAATAGAATGAAATAAAGGTAAAAGGTAGATGAAACGAATATGGAGCAAACCATGCTATTGCAAAAAATGATCGAATACTTTGCTGGTGATGCAAAACGTATCCAACATTTTATCAAAGTACATAGCTTTGCAAAGATGATTGGACAGCTTGAAGAAATCGATGAAAAGCAGCAGCTGATTTTAGAAACTGCCGCGATTGTACATGATATTGGGATCAAAAATAGTGAAATCAAATACAAGAGCAGTGCGGGAAAATATCAAGAGATTGAAGGTCCGGCTCCAGCGAAAGCAATGTTACTCAAATTAGGCTATGAAGATATAGTGATTGAGCGCGTTGGTTATCTCATTGCCCATCATCATACGTATGACAATATTGAAGGCAGTGATTATCAAATTCTAGTTGAAGCTGACTTCCTGGTAAATCTTTATGAAGACGGGGTTTCAGAAAATGCCGTTCAAACGGTGAAAAAGAATATTTTTAAAACTGCTAGTGGAACCAGATTGCTAACGACGATGTATGCATGAAAATTTGGAGAGTATTGAAAAATGAAAAATTGCAATACTCTCTTTTTCTTTACGACATTACAAAACTTTTTTTAAAAATACTATTGACATGTAACAGAATAACAACTATAATCAAATTAATTTCATACGAGCTACAAAAGCTGTGAGCGGGAAAAGTACATATGTACACTAGAGTTCAGCGAGTCGGTGACTGATATTGATCAGAGGTGAGATGACCGACCTTCAAGCGCATATCGAATGGTCCTGTGAGTGTCCTTTGAAAACAAAGTAATTTGTGAGTAGGTGGGAACGGTTGCCTCCGTTATTGGGCTAGGGTATCGGATGTTGTTTATGATATTCCCGTACTTTATAGAGAAGATAATTTTATTATCTGAAATTAGGGTGGCAACACGAATGCATTTCGTCCCTTGGTGGGGGTGAAGTGTTTTTTTATTTCTCACATGTATTTCAGAATAATAACGTTATTAAATTAGGGTGGTACAGCGAAAACCATTTCGCCCCTATATATCAATTGATCTTGGTATATGGGCGGAATGGTTTTTTTTATTTTATAAATGAGGATTTAGGAGGAATTTATAATGTTAAAACAATATTTAAGCCAATTGACAGAAGGTAAAGATTTAAATCAGCAGCAGGCAATTGCGGCGATGAATATCATTATGGAAGGAAACGCAACGGAGGCGCAGATCGGATCATTTTTAACACTCTTGAAGATGAAAGGCGAAACGATTGAGGAAATTGCTGGTTTTGCCCAAACATTGCTGGATCATGCCGATAGAGTAAAACACAGTAAACCGGTAATTTGTCCGTGCGGTACGGGTGGCGATACAAAAGGGACTTTTAATGTATCAACGGCAGTATCGTTTGTCCTTGCTGGCGGTGGGGTATCCGTAGCAAAGCATGGCAATCGCAGTGTATCAAGCACTTGCGGCAGTGCTGATGTTTTAGCAGCACTTGGGGTAAATGTGGATCAACCGGCAGCTAAAGTAAGTAAGGAAATTGAAGATATCGGCATCGGATTTTTATTTGCACCTACGCTCAATAAAGCAATGCGTTTTGTTGCTAAACCGCGCAAGGAACTTGGTTTTAGAACAGTATTTAACATGCTTGGCCCGATTATCAATCCAGCGCATTTGGATTATCAACTGGTTGGTATCTATGATGCGAATTTAACGGAAAAAGTTGCGGAAGTATTGAAAAATGTCGGCGTAAAACAAGCAATGGTTATTCATAGTGATGATGGGATGGATGAAATTTCAACGCATACAGAAACAAAGGTTTCAGAGCTTAGAGATGGTGTAGTGAAAACATATAAAATCAATCCAGTCGATTATGGTTTTGCAGCCGGTTCTCTTGATGAATATAAAGGCGGTGAACCCGCAGTGAATGCGGCAATTATTTATGATTTATTTAACGGTGTAAAAGGGGCGAAGCGCGATATTGTGTTGATGAATGCAGGTGCTGGTTTTTACATCGCAGGTCAAACAACGACAATTGCTGAAGGAATTAAATTGGCTGAAGAAGTCATCGATAAAGGCCTAGCTTTAGAAAAATTAAATGCATTGGTTAATATTAGTAATGCGGGGTGAGTCCAGTGCTTATTAAAATTTGTGGAATTCAATCGCTGGAAATCGCACAAACAGTTGCACAAAATGGTGCAGATTTCATGGGCTTTATCTTCGCCCCAAGTAGACGTTATATCGCACCAGAAAAAGCGGCCCAGATTAGTCAGCAGATTGGTTGTATAAAAAAAGTTGGCGTATTTGTGAATGAAGCAGTCGATCAGGTAAATGAAATTGCAGGGCAATGCAATTTGGATTATGTGCAATTGCACGGGGATGAAACGCCAGCGTATTGCAAAGAAATCAACTATCCGATCATCAAAGCGTTTCGTTATAATGAAGAATTTGATAGCCGTACTGTCAATCAATATGACGTTGACATGGTGCTCATCGATAGCTATCAAGTAGGTAAAGCTGGTGGAACCGGAAAAACCTTTTCTTGGCAGGAAGCTAAGCAAAGGTTTCGTGAGATTAAGTCACCGATATTGGTGGCTGGTGGCTTAACGATAGGTAATGTAAAAGAAGCAGTTCAAGTATTGTTGCCAATGGGAATTGATGTTTCTGGTGGCGTTGAAATAAGCGGAGAAAAATCAGTAGAACAAATTAAAAAATTTCTAGCGTATGCAAGATCGCTAGAACGGGGGAATGCAGAATGTTAGATGCAATTATGGCAAAGAAAAAAATTGAGGTCGAAAATGACAGAACAAAAATGCCTTTATATGAATTGAAAAAAGATTTGCAAGTTGGCAATTTTGCAATGTCTCGGCAAATGCGTAAAGCACCTTGGAGCTTAATTGCGGAATGCAAACTTCAATCGCCGGCAAAAGGCAGACTTTGTACAAAATACACCGTGCCAGAGCTGGCAAAGATTTACCAAGCTCATGGAGCAACAGCGTTATCCGTACACACGGATCGACATTTTTTAGGGCAACTTGGTGATATCGCTAGAGTGAAAGCAGTGGTCGATTTACCAGTGTTACGAAAGGATTTCATTCTTGATGAATATCAAATTTATCAAGCGAGAAAAGCGGGTGCAGATGCGGTGCTCTTAATCGCACGTATTTTATCACCAGCGCAATTAAAGGAATATGTTTATACGACTTGGGGCTTAGGCATGGATTGCTTAATTGAGGTTCATAGTGAAGCTGAAATAAAAGCCGCGCTTGATACACCAGCGGAACTCATTGGGATCAATAACCGTAACCTTCAAAATTTTACGACCGATATTCAAAATACAATTGACTTGATTGAGTTTTGTGATAAGAATCGTACGATTATCAGTGAAAGTGGAATTTATGGAGCCAAAGATGTTGAGAGATTAAAAAAGGTCGGTGTAAGAGGTATCTTAGTTGGTGAAGGGTTGGTAAAAGCAGAAGATGTTGGTGTGAAAACGCGCGAGCTTGTGGGATAGTAACAGTAATTAAATTTAAAAAAAATTTTTGGAGGAAATGATTATGCCTGATAAAAATGGACGTTTTGGAGCTTTTGGTGGACAGTATGTTCCGGAAACAGTAATGCCGGTTCTTATGGAGCTGCAAGAAGCTTATGCGAAGTATAAAGAAGAACCTGAATTTAAAGCTGAGGTTGATGGATATTTAAAAGAATATGCTGGTCGTCCAACGAAATTATATTATGCAGAACGCTTGACGAAGCATTATGGTAAAGCAAAGATTTATTTAAAACGCGAGGATTTATTGCATACAGGTGCACATAAAATCAACAATGCCTTGGCGCAAGCTGTACTAGCAAAAAAAATGGGTAAAAAACGTATCGTGGCTGAAACGGGTGCTGGTCAGCATGGTGTTGCTTGTGCGACCGTTGCGGCACTGTTTGGTATGGAGTGCTGTGTGTTTATGGGGGAAGAAGACATTCGTCGTCAGTCCCTTAATGTATTTAGAATGCGGTTACTTGGTTCCAAAGTGATTCCGGTTACAAGTGGTACTGGAACGCTCAAGGATGCAACCAGTGAAGCGATTCGTTACTGGGCTTCCAATATTACCGATACGCATTATATCATCGGCTCCGTCGTTGGACCACATCCTTACCCAATGATTGTGCGTGACTTCCAAGCGGTGATTGGTGAAGAAATCAAAGCACAGGTAAAAGCAAACAATGTGAATTTGAAATATGTAGTTGCTTGTGTAGGCGGCGGTAGTAATGCAATGGGTACGTTTTATCCGCTTAAAGATGATAAAGCGGTAATAAAGATCGGTGTTGAAGCTGCTGGTCGCAGTGATAAAGAAGGCGATCATGCAAAATCTTTGACATTAGGTCGTCCCGGCGTATTGCATGGTGCCTATAGTTATCTTTTGCAGACGGATGATGGGCAAGTGGTTGAAGCGTATTCCATTTCAGCAGGTCTTGATTATCCAGGTGTTGGACCAGAGCATTCTTATTTTAAAGATAGCGGTATTGTAAAATATGTTGCAGTAGATGATAAAGAGGCGCTTGATGCTTTTCAATTGTTATCGAGAACAGAAGGAATTATTCCAGCGGTAGAAAGCTCGCATGCGTTAGCTTATTTAGAAAAGTTGATGCCTACGACAAAAGAAGATGAAGCAGTGGTAGTTTGCTTGTCCGGTCGTGGCGATAAAGATGTACAGATGGTGGCATCGATATTAGGGGAGGATTTAAAATAATGACACGTTTAAGCGATAAATTAGAATCTATGCGTAAAGCAGGTAAAAAAGCTTTATTTATTTATATCACAGCGGGTGCACCAGATTTTCAAACGACGGTAGAAGCCATCAAAGCAGCGGAAAAAGCAGGGGCTGACGTTATCGAAATCGGCATGCCATTTTCCGATCCGATCGCCGATGGACCTGTGATTCAGGAGGCTTCGGTGATTGCTTTGAAAAATGGAGCGACGATGAAAAAAATCTTGGGATTGATTAAAGAGTTACGGGAGTTTACCAAGATTCCACTTGTGGGAATGGGATATATCAATAATATTTTGACGTATGGTGTGGAAAAGTTTATTGGTGATTTTAAAGATGCTGGTCTTGATGGTATGATTATTCCAGACTTACCACATGAAGAATCCGCCGATATGCGTGCAGTATGCAAACAAGCCGACTTTCATCTCATTGAATTTGTAACGCCGAATACGATTCCAGCTAGAATCAAGGAAACTTGTTTGAGTGCAGATGGTTTTATCTATTGCGTATCCGTGAATGGGGTTACAGGTGTTCGGGCAATTGATTATTCCGTGATCAATGACATAGCAAAATTGGTACGTGAGGAAACAAGTGTACCGCTCGCAGTTGGCTTTGGTATTGGTTCCCCCGAGGCAGCACTTGCAGCAAGTGAAGTCGCCGATGCCGTTATTGTTGGTAGTGCAGTCGTGAAAAAAATATTGGAAAAAGATATCGCAGGGGCTAGTGAATTAATTGCAGCCATTCGCACGGCGTTAGATGAAAGGGTGAAGTGACATGCATTTTTTACCGAGTAAGGAAAAGTTTATCAAGCAGGTAACAGCGGCAAATTTTGTTGCTGTGTCCGCTGAGATTTCTACAGATATGGAAACACCGGTTTCGCTTTATTATAAATTGGTAGGAAATGAGATCGGTTTTATCTTTGAAAGCGTTGATACAAATAAAAATTTCGGGCGATTTTCTTTTATTGGCGCAGAGCCGTTTGCGCAGCTTAAAGTGTATAAGAATCATGCTGATATTATAGAAGGAAAAAATCATACGATACTAAAAGGTGCACCAGTAGATACAGTAAAAGCGTATATGGCACAGTATCAGATTCCTGATGCTGTTGCAGAACTGCCGTTACTAAATGGTGGAGCGATTGGCTACTTTGCTTATGAATCTATTGGAACCTTTGAGCGAATTCGTGGACTGGAAATTCCAGACGATATGGTATTGAGTGAATTTTTACTTTGTCGCATACTCGTGGTGATGGATCATTTAAAACATACATCAAAGTTGATTTGCTTGTCACAACTGACAAAAACGGCAAACGCTGCTGTAGTCTATGAAGGCATGATCGATAAGTTAAAAGCAGTTTATAAAAAATTGAAACAGGCAGTAGTGCCAATTGCCGTAGTGACTGAGCAGCAGACGGCAAAACATAAACAGAGTTTTGAAGAACGGTTTGGTAAACTTAATAAAGAGTATATGGATAAAGTGGTTGCCGCTAAGAAATACATTGTAGCGGGCGATATTTTTCAAATTGTACCATCACATCAATTCCAATGTAAAATCAATAAACCACCGTTTTATCTTTATCGCCGCTTGCGGCAGATCAATCCATCACCCTATATGTTTTACATCAATTTTGGGCAGCGTAAGCTGATTGGTTCCTCGCCTGAAATGCTAGTGAAAGTTAGCGGAGATACCGTTTATACCTATCCCATTGCTGGTACAAGAAAACGTGGTAAAGATGCAGTGGAAGATAAAATACTGAGTGAAGATTTATTAGCGGATACGAAAGAATGTGCAGAACATGCCATGCTCGTTGATTTAGGTCGCAATGATATTGGTCGGATCAGTAAACCGGGAACAGTGGAAGTAACAAAACTGATGCAAATTGAAAAATTCTCGCATGTTATGCATATGGTATCTGAAGTGAAGGGGACAGTCAAAGCTGATTATATGGCACTTGATGTACTGAAAGCATGCTTCCCGGCAGGAACAGTAAGCGGTGCGCCAAAAGTGCGGGCGATGGAAATTATCAATGAACTTGAAACGACCGATCGCAGTACCTATGCAGGTTGTACTGGATATATCGATTTTAACGGCAATATGGATATGTGTATTACCATTCGCACGATTCGGGTCGATGGGGATACCGCCTTTATTCAAGCAGGTGGTGGAATCGTTGCTGATTCAGTGCCAGAAACAGAATATCGTGAAATTTTGCAAAAGGCGCAAGTACTATTCCAAGTGATAGAGGAGGTAGAAGACGATGATTTTATTAATTGATAATTATGATTCTTTTACCTATAATGTGTATCAATTGGTTGCCAATATGGGGCGGGAAATCGAAGTCATTCGCAATGATCAGATTACCGTGGCTGAAATTGCTAGTCGTAACTATGAAGCAATTATCATTTCGCCAGGTCCAGGTACACCGAAAGATGCTGGGATCTGCCTTGAAGTCGTAACGACTTTGGCGGGTAAAGTACCGATTTTCGGGATCTGTTTAGGACATCAAGTCATTGGTGAAGTTTTTGGTGGTAAGGTTGTCTTAGCACCTCAGCCAATCCATGGCAAGGTTTCGAAAATCAAGCATAGTGGTATTGGTGTTTATCAAGGTTTGGAGCAAGAGCTACCAATCGGACGTTATCATTCCTTGATTGTAGAACGTGAATCTTTGCCAACATGCTTAGAAATAACCTCAGAAACCCACGATGGTATTATCATGGGGATAAAACATAAAGAGTACAAAATTGAAGGGGTACAGTTTCATCCAGAATCTATTCTTACGCCAAACGGAGCGAAAATCTTGGAAAACTTTCTACTTACGATCAATTGAAATAAAAAATCAGCTCTTGCAAACTGAATTTGCAAGAGCTGATTTTTGTTCGTTACCAAAAATCTGAGGAGCAGGCATCACCATTATTACAGCAAGCAAACAATAGAATGATAATGATGATAATAATCCAAGCTCCACCACCGTTAAAACCACCGAAATTACCACAACTCATAAGAACTCTCCTTTCATAGCAGAACACTGCCAGAGATTTAAATAGAAGGCAAGGTTCGTAAGTATTTATCTAGCTGTACAATGATATGTTATGAATTGATGATAAAAATGGTGACTTTTCATATAATAGTAATAAAAAGATGAAGATAAGTTTCGGTTTTTCCGGCAAATATGGTAGAATAGAAACAATGTAAGTTTTTAATAGCAAAGATTCAGTGGCTTTGGCTGCTTGAAGATATTGTTTAGTCGATTATTTTTATTTTGGAGGATGTCAATGTCAGTAGAAGAACTTAATACGGAAATTAATAGACGTCGCACTTTTGCGATTATCTCGCATCCGGATGCTGGTAAAACAACATTAACGGAAAAATTATTACTATACGGAGGAGCCATTCATTTAGCTGGTTCCGTGAAATCAAGAAAAACACAACGTCATGCTGTATCTGACTGGATGGAAATTGAAAAGCAACGTGGTATTTCGGTAACATCGAGTGTATTGCAATTTGATTATGATGGGTTTCGCATCAATATCTTAGATACTCCAGGTCACCAAGATTTTAGTGAAGATACCTATCGGACATTGATGGCAGTGGATAGTGCTGTTATGATTATCGATGTGGCAAAAGGTGTGGAAGCACAAACCAAAAAACTATTTAAAGTTTGTAAACAGCGCGGTATTCCAATTTTCACATTCGTAAATAAATTGGATCGCTTCGGAAAATCACCAATTGATTTAATGGAAGAAATCGAGAAAGTATTAGAGATTAATGCGTATCCAATGAACTGGCCAGTTGGGATCGATGGCAACTATAAAGGGGTTTATAATCGTCAAAAAGCACAAGTAGAGCTCTTTGATGAAGACGGATCACACGGTCAAAATCTTCTTTCCTCTGTAGTCGGTTCGGTAGAAGATCCGGCTTTTGCTGAATTGTTAGGTAAAGATATTCACCAAGCCTTAGTTGAGGATATTGAACTTTTAGATATGGCTGGCGATGATTTTGATTTAGAAAAAGTAGCCCGTGGGGAATTGACACCAATGTTTTTTGGTAGTGCGATGACAAACTTTGGGGTACAAAACTTTTTAGAAGCGTTTTTGCGTCTTGCCCCAGCACCTGCACCGCGTACTTCTTCTGTTGGGAAAATTGAAACCAATGATGAAAAATTTTCTGCGTTCGTATTTAAAATTCAAGCAAATATGAATCCTGCCCATCGCGATCGGTTGGCTTTTATTCGGATTTGCTCAGGTAAGTTTACGCGCGGAATGTCTGTCTATCATGACAAAACAGGAAAAATGTTGAAACTTGCACAACCACAACAATTTTTAGCGCAAGATCGAACGATTATTGATGAAGCGTATCCAGGGGATATTGTTGGCTTATTTGATCCAGGAGTATTTGGTATTGGTGATACTTTATGCGAGCAAGGTGAAAAATTCTCCTTTGCAGATTTTCCTGTATTTCCGCCAGAACAATTTGCCCGTGTTCAAGCAAAAGATACGATGAAGCGTAAACAATTCGTGAAAGGGATTACGCAGCTTACCCAAGAGGGTACGGTGCAATTATTCCAACAAGCGGGTGCTGGTACGGAATCTTATATTGTAGGAACAGTTGGTAGCCTGCAATTTGAGGTGCTCGAATACCGTTTGAAAAATGAATACGGTGTTGATATTTTAATGCAAATGCAACCATATGAGGTAGCTCGTTGGCTCGAAGGTAAAAATGGCGAAGTTGTTACACCCGCCTCACTTCGTGGTGCAGAGCGTGGAATGTTCGTTTATGATATCAAAGAGAGACCAGTATTGTTAGTAACAAATGAATGGGCTTTGGGATGGATTGCAGACAATAATTCTAATATTAATTTATTGCATGTACCACCGGATAAAATAGAAGCATAATATAAATAAAACAGAGGGAAAGCAGGACTAACCTACAAACCCTCTGTTATTTTGTATATTTTTTCACTTACTAAAGTAAGTTTTTTTGACGTTATCGACAATGCTTTGTATATTGTTAGGTAGTAAATGAATGTTGTAACCAATAAATAATGGGGAAGTTGCAAAGCGTGGCAGTATTTTTACACGAATAAGACCGTCGATTAAGTAGAAGAATATATTATAGCTTTTGCAGCGACTGTTAAGGCTGTGTAATAGATAGTGGGTAGCAATTTGAATATAATCAGCAAGCTGATCTAAATTGCTGTTATCGTTCATCACGATATTAAATTCGGAAAAGCCAATCCTAGGGTACGTAGAGACGTTAAATTCTACGTTGTCACACTTATCAAGTACAATGCCTTCAAATTCCTTTGGATTAAGGCCAGCATAGCAATCAGCAGTTTTTAGACCAATAATTTGCATATGGGGATGACGAATGGTGCCACCCGAGAATGGACCGTGATTTTTGAAAAATAGCACGGATTGATATTCCTTAGAATCAGTAAATTTAAACCAATTTTTGACGCCAAATCGTATTAAGCTGTGTAAATGTTCTTTGTTGTACTGAGAAAGTTCTGAATCGCAATCTTCAGTTTCAATTAATACGGTTTGTAAGGAGTTTTGCAAAACTTGATATTTATTTTCAATTAAAAGTAGTTCGCCTTCTTGGTCGATTATATTTGTAAGATTATCACGGTCACAGAATGGGCAAGCGGCAGTGGTATTTATGATGTTTTCTGGTTTATTTTTACCAATCGCGACGTTAAATCCTAGATAATTCGTTAGCATGGAGTCACCTTCTTGTTAAATTAATACTGGAATACTAAGTCTAGAAATGATATAATTTTTTAGCTTGGTAAATAATACTTTTTTTTAAATCACTATACTATATATTATATAGGTTTATGTTAAAAAGAAAAGCGAAAGTTTGCTTTAAGGTAGGTGTTATACAATTAGTAGTCAGGAAGAAAAAATGAATACAAGTGAATCTTTCCTTAAAGGAACTTTTATCCTCGCAATTGCAGGGATAGTTGTAAAAGTTATCGGTTCTTTAAATTGGATATTTGTATCAAGGGTATTAGGTGGGGAAGGTATTGGTCTTTACCAAATGGCATTCCCAATTTACTTATTGGCACTTAGTGTCTCTTCTGCAGGGGTTCCGGTGGCAATTTCGATTATTACAGCAGAAAAAGTTGCGTTAAAAGATATATTGGGTGCGAAGCGTGTTTTTCGAATTTCGCTTGCCTTGATGGCTGTTACAGGAATGATCTTTAGTTTAGCTACGTATTTTGGAGCAGGTTTTTTAATTGAGTATCGTTTTATTCGTGATCCAAGGGCCTATTATTCAGTAGCGGCATTAGCGCCGGCTATTTTTTTCGTTACCATTCTTGCAAGTTCACGTGGTTATTTACAAGGTTGGCAAAGGATGACACCAACAGCGGTATCTCAGATTGTTGAACAAATCTTTCGCGTAATCACCATGATTCTATTTGCAAATTTGCTTTTGCCACAAGGTCTTGAGTTTGCGGCAGCAGGTGCAAGTTTAGGTGCTTGTGCTGGTGCGGTGGCAGGTGTTATCGTCCTTGTTTATTATCATTGGCAATTAGAAAAAGATATTGAGCGTGAATATAGTGATCATATTGTAGCAACGAAGCCTGAATCAAGTATGAAGATTATTAAACGTATCTTTGCATTGGCGCTTCCAGTATCGGCGGCGAGTATCATGTTACCCGTTGGTCAAAGTTTAGATTTGATGATTGTGCCAGCACGGCTAGAAGTAGCTGGATATAGTGTGAGTCAGGCAACCGAGTTATTTGGTTATTTAACGGGGATGGCAGTGCCACTGGTTAATTTAGCGACAGTCCTTACGGCATCGCTTGCAGTAAGCATTGTCCCCGCTATTTCAGAAGCGAAGGCGCTTGGCGATAAAGTGCGTTCGTTTCAGCAAGCGGCAGCAGCTATGCGTATTGCTAATTTAATTAGCTTTCCGGCCTTTATTATTGTGTTTATGTTGGATACACCCATTTCAGCACTTATTTATAATGCGACAGCCGCAGGTCCAACAGTGCGTGTATTATCAACAAGTATCGTGCTCTTAGGGATTCATCAAGTGACGACTGGTGTACTCCAAGGACTGGGGCATACATCAGTGCCGGTGATTAATATGATTATTGCAGCAGCAGCAAAAGTAGTGCTTAACTGGATACTTACTGCAGAGCCGAGCCTTGGTATTCAAGGAGCCGCTTGGGCAACCGTTGCCGATTTTGGCATTGGAGCAGTCATGAATATGTATTTTTTACATAAATACATAGGGTATAAGTTAGAAGTCAAACAAGTGGTAAAAACGATTTTGGCTACTAGCTTAATGGGGCTAACCCTTCATCTAGTGTATCAATATATCATGGATTATATGTCAATTAATAGTGTAGCTACGTTAGGTTCGATTACCATTGGTTGTATTGTTTATATTGTAGTATTAATGATGCTTGGTGGCATTAGTGAACGAGATGTAGAACGAGTGCCGATGATTGGTTCTATTGCGATAAAATTTTTACACCGCATTGGTGTATTTAAATAAATTCGATAAAGGGATGTGACGAGATCGGGATGAAAAAATTAATTCTTGTCTATAATCCAGTTTCTGGGGATGCATTATTTAAATATAAATTAGATGATATTTTTGCGCAATTTTTAGCAAATGATTGTATTATTATACCCTATCGGACACGTAAAGATAACCAGAAATCATTTATTGCTTTCTTAAATAGCGTTGATGTTGAAGGAATTGTTATCTCTGGTGGTGATGGAACCGTACATGAAATCATTAATTTAATGATTAAGAATGATATTGATTTACCAATTGGCATTATTGCAAGTGGGACATCGAATGATTTTGCATCTTTTTTAGGGATTAATGAGGATATAGACGCTTATATTCGTGCGATTGCTCGGGGGAAAGTGATGCCGATTGACATTGGACAAATTGGTGAGAAATATTTTATTAATGTAGCGAGTGCTGGGGTATTAACTTCTGTAGCCCATAAGGTGGATGCAGGACTTAAAAATGCAATTGGTAAAATGGCATATTATTTAAAAGGACTGGGAGAAATTCCTAGCTTTCGTGCACTTGATTTGACAATTTGTGCGGATAATGAAGTGCTTCGTGAAAAGGTATTTTTATTTGTTATTATCAATAGTGGTACGGTGGGGAGTATGAAGAATCTTGCCACCAATGCGAAAATTAATGATGGTAAACTGGATATGATTATTGTAAAACAATGTAGTATTCCAGAGCTAATGGCATTGACAGTAGAACTGCTCGCCGGTAATGATATTACAAAACGCAACAATGTTATGTACTTACAGGCAGCAAATATTAAAATAGAATCTACGGAAATGGTCGAAAGTGATTTAGATGGTGAACTGGGTCCGAAACTGCCATTAGAAATTAAGACGTTACAAGGAAAAATGAATTTGTTTTATGATCAAAAATAAGACAAACGAAAATAGTGGCAGTGGTATAATAATCTAGACACAGAGTAAAGTGGATTTACGGTCAATAGCTTGGACAAAAAAAGTGGTGTCAAGCAATCATTGATAAATAGTACAAACCTTTTGGATATGTTTTGGAGTAACTTTAAAAAGGAATAGTTTGCAGCATTCTGACCACCGGCGTTAAGCCGGTGGATTTTTATTTAGTATGACATTGGAGCAATGTTACGACAGGCGAAGGTTGTTTCATACCAATTTTCCCATGAAATATCGTACTTGTGATTTGATGCTTTTGGGATGGATTCTGTCGCTTAATGAAATAATATTCCAAGTGATTTACCTATAGATAAAACGAATATCATAAATTCGATATATGAATTTTACGAATATGTATATTTCTTGTATAATTTGAACATAAAGGAATCCGTATTTTACATTTAGTGACAAATCTAATTCTTTAAAGGGGATAGGAATATGAAAAAAGTTTGCAGTGATTGGACAAAAATTTTTAGTGAGGAGTTTGTCAATCCGATATTTTGGAACGATTTTGAATTAAATGCCAAAGCTGCTCACACCGAAATTATCAAAGTAAGTAACTTTGAAGAAGCTCAAATGACAATCTTTAATATTATCCGATCAACAAAAGCAAAAAGTATTGTTGCTGTAGGAAATGAAGAATCTACGAAAATTGCTAATATTTATAATAATTTATATAATCTTGACGTACAAATTTATACGGATAAATTTGCAATCGCCGAAAATGCTCCCACTGCTGATATAGGCATATCTACCGCAGAATTCGCCGTTGGTGAAACTGGTAGTGTCTGTGTTGATTGCTATTCATACGAATCTCGTGTTGTTGGTATGTTGCCACCTGTACACATAGTATTTTTAAATTGCAATAACATTGTAAAAAATATGACGACTGCTTTTAAAGTGATTTCCCAAGGTTTCAAAAATGGTTATATGGGGTTCATTACTGGCCCTAGTCGTACCGCTGATATAGAACGAGTTTTGAGCCTCGGCGTGCATGGACCGAGCAGATTTATCATCATTGTCGTTGATGTGCCAGCTATTGGAGGGATGAATTGATGACTAATAATCGTAATATAAAAAAAGAAATTGATGTAAAATTACATGATGAAGTATTGCGTGATGCTCTTGGTCGGTTTGTTGATCAGTATTCGGATGCTCGTTTGAAGGCTTATGCGAATGTTGATAGCATAGAAGATTTGCGCGATTCACTCAAGGAGATGAAACAAGAAACCGTTGCCCATATTGAAGAAATCGCCGATGAATTCGAAGCTTCCGTGAAGCAGAAAGGAGGACAGTTCTATAGAGCTAAAGATGGTGATGCTGTAAAGAAATATTTGTTGAAAATTTGTCAGGAAAATAATGTACAACGTATTGTGAAATCTAAGTCTATGGTTAGCGAAGAAATTCATTTGAATAAATTTTTAATTGATAATGGTCTGCATGTAAAAGAAACTGATCTGGGGGAGTGGATGCTTTCTGTCGCAGGGCAGAGGCCTTCTCATATGATTATGCCAGCTATCCATTTGAACCGGCAACAATGTGCCGATTTCTTCTCGCAGGAATTGCAGGAAAAAGTACCAGATGACATTGATTTTATGATTCATAAAGCCCGCGAAGTCTTGCGCGATGAATTTTTGCAGGCTGACATGGGATTAACTGGCGCTAATTTTGGCATTGCGGAAAATGGTGCAATTGGACTTGTAACTAATGAAGGAAACGCTCGTCTGTCCACCACTTTGCCACGTATTCATGTTATTTTGATTGGTTATGAAAAACTGATTCCTAAAATTGAAGATGCTGCGAAAATTCTACGTTTATTGCCACGTAATGGTACTTGTCAACGCATGACAAGCTATATGACAATGGTAGCTGGACCTACACCTGTGATACGTAAAGTCAATGGAAATTGGATAGAAGAAGACCGGCAGGTTTATGTAATCCTATTAGATAATGGACGTCTTAAGTCTGCGCATGATCCAAAATTCAAGGAAGTTTATCAATGTGTTCGTTGTGCCTCTTGTCTAAATGTCTGTCCCATATGGACCTTGGTAGGTGGACATGTATATGGGCATATTTATTCTGGTGGCATAGGTGTTATCCTAACAGGACTTTTAAATAGCATGGAAGATTTTAATAAAATTAGTGAGCTTTGTATTGGTTGCCGTAAATGTGTTTCTATTTGTCCAGGAAAAATAAACATTCCAGACTTGATTGAAGAATTGCGGGCTCAAAACGTAAAGAACAATGGTTTGTCGTTACCGTTAAAAGTTGTGGTTCAAGATATCTTGGCAAATCGAAAAATTTTCCATACATTACTCCGTATAGCATCTATAGGACAGAAACCTGTCCAAACAGGTAATGTCATTCGTCATTTGCCGATGTTTTTTGCGAAACTTACTAATGGTCGGAGTCTACCGGCCATAGCTGATGAACCGTTGCGTGATCGTGTCAGTAAACTTTTGAAAAAGAATCCGCCTGCACCGGTAAAACGTGTTGCCTTTTTCAGTGGATGTAATATTGACTTTGTTTTTCCAAAAACAGGACAATCTGTCATTCGTGTATTACAAGATCTAAATATGGAGGTCGTTTTCCCCGAACAACAAAATTGTTGCGGTAAACCAGTTCTTGGTATGGGCGACAGAGAAACTGCCAAAAATATCGCTAAAAATAATGTTATAGTTTTTGAGGAAGCGGTAGTTGATGTTATTCTCTGTGCCTGCCCAACCTGTGCTGAGACTTGGCATAAGACATATTTAGAATTATTTGCCGACGATCAAGAATGGGCTGATCGTGTAAGGAAAATCACAGCAAAAGTATATGAATTCACTAGTTTTGTTGCTGAAGCCTATGAAAAAGCTGACCGCCTTATTAAAACAAAAGGCAGCAAAAAAGTGACATATCACGATTCATGTCATATGAATCGTGGGCTTGGAATCTTTCAACAGCCTAGACAGCTGCTGAATGCCGCCGTAGATTATGAATTGGTTGAAATGAAAAACTGCGATAAATGCTGCGGCATGGCAGGGGCTTTTGGCATGAAATACAGCGAAATATCTCTGCCCATCCTCAAAGAAAAAATTGAAAACATTAAGGCTAGCGGAGCCGATACAATTGCTGTGGCTTGTCCGGCTTGTATGATGCAAATTCAAGGTGGTCTTGACCAACAGGCTCCGGAAATCAAAATTAAACACATTGCAGATATTATTGCAGAACATTTAGAATGAACTATATTTCGTTTGAATAGTATTCTCTTCGGCATTTTTATATTCCCCGTCTGTATTCTACCTATATTAGAATGCTTAAGTAGATTTTGTGCTTTTGATAGCCAAAGTGTTTTAGCGCCGAGCCGATTGAATTTTTCCAACAGAATAAAAGCTCCCCCTAAAGAAAGTTATATTATTTAAACTTTTTCCTTTAAGGGGAGCATATTATTTTTGTATGGTTCCTAAATAGTGGTTTACAAACTGTTGTGCAGTGCGTCCGGATCGCCCTGAATGATGAGTTTCCCACTTGATTGCTTGCGCACGTAAGTCTTCACTATCTAAATTCATATGATGTTTTTTAAGTAATTCAGCGATTATTGTGAGATATTCTTCTTGATTTGGCGCAAGGTAACTGATGGTTAAGCCAAATCGATCCGATAAAGAAATCGTTTCATTCATGCTATCACTGCGATGAATCTCATCATTTGCTTCACCGCGATCTTTCCAAGTTTCTTTAATTAAATGACGACGGTTAGAAGTAGCATAAATAAGAACATTCGCTGGTTTGGCCTCCACGCCGCCTTCGATTGCCGATTTTAAATATTTATATTCTACTTCAAAATCTTCAAAAGATAAATCATCTAGGAAGATGATGAACTTTTTACTACTACATAGACGTAATGTCTCCATGATTTTTGGTAAATGAATCAATTGGTGCTTTGTGATTTCTAATAAGCGCAATCCTTGGTCGAAATATTTATTTGCCAACGCTTTTACTGCAGAGGATTTACCAGTGCCCCGTGCACCAACGAGGAGGGCGTTATTGGCGGGTCTGCCAGCGACCAAGGCCTCAGTATTAGATATCAACATGCTTTTTTGCCGTTCATAACCAATCAAGTCTTCTAAGGTCATTTCATCGAAGTGTTTAATGCCTACTAAATGCTTTTCATTATCCCAACGGAAGGCGCGATAATTTGCGATATCGCCATACCCATAGGTGCGATAGTAATTGATAAAAACATCAGCAAGCATTTCATTTGAAGTTAATTCATCAAGTTTTGTTTGTAAATTAGCAAACGCAATTGATTTATTTAATGTGGTTGGCTGATACTCATCCAAAATTTTTGAATTGATGAAAAGGCTTGGAATAAGGTTTAATAAATAATACATAGTGATCATATCAGTTTTAAAAGCAGTGTAAAGGCTCATACCAATTTGTCCGTTGGAACGTTCCGTCATCAAAGCAACAATGTTATCGCCTTGAGACATAAGATAAGCAGCATAGCTGCGAATCAGATTTCCTGCTAAGCCAAGTGTTTCAGCTTTTTCGATTAGTTCAGCAATTAAGTTATTTCGTAAGGTGATATTTTGCGTATCATCTAGAAAAGCGACCATTTTTTTTAGTACAGAATCGTTTAATATATTGCGACAAACAATGAATTCATGTAGGTTTGGTTTAATCATAAGGCGCCTCCTAAAAATAAGTATTGGATTAGTATAACGCAATAAAATAGCAAAGTAAATATTAAAGTGTAATTTTGTAAAGGAATAAAAACGACGCTTTGCAAAAAATGCAAAGCGTCGTTTTAGTTAGAGGCAATTATAGACTTAATTTTGTTTTAATGCGCTCAATTGCTTTTTCAGTGCTTTCTCTATCACCAAAGGAAGTTAACCGGAAGTAACCTTCGCCAGATGGACCAAAACCTGCACCAGGTGTACCAACGATATGTACTTCATTTAATAATTTATCAAAGAAGCTCCAAGAGTCTAAGCCTTGCGGAGTTTTAAGCCAGATATAAGGTGCATTTACACCGCCAAAGGCCTGTATTCCAGCGGAAATTAAACCTTCACGAATGATTTTTGCATTTGTCATATAATACTCAATCGTTGCTTTGATTTGAGCTTGTCCTTCAGGGGAATAAATTGCTTCAGCTCCACGTTGTACAATATATGGTGTACCGTTGAACTTTGTAGTATGACGACGATTCCATAATTTATTTAAAGAATGCTCTTCGCCATTGGAGTCTTTCGCCATTACTGTTTTAGGAACAACGGTATAAGCGCAACGTGTTCCAGTGAAACCAGCCGTTTTAGAAAAAGATCTAAATTCAATCGCTACATCTTTTGCACCTTCGATTTCATAAATAGAATGAGGTACATCTTTTTCAGTTATGTATGCTGCATAAGCGGCATCAAAAAGGATTACACAGCTGTTTGCTTTCGCATAGTCTACCCATTTTTTTAATTCTTCTTTGGAAAGCGTAGTACCAGTTGGATTATTTGGGCAACAAAGATAAATCATATCTACTTTGCTAGTTGGAAGCGCTGGTGTAAAGTTGTTTTCTGCATTGCAAGGTAAGTAAACAACTTTTTCAAACATACCATTGTCTTGTAATGTTCCTGTGCGCCCAGCCATAACGTTTGTATCTAAATAAACTGGGTATACTGGATCAGTGATTGCAACAATGTTATTGGTGCCGAAAATTTCCTGAATGTTACCAACATCGCTTTTTGAACCGTCACTTACAAAAATTTCGTCTGTAGAAATTTTTATATTGCGACTTGTATAGTTTGTTTCAACAATTTTTTCAAGTAGGAAATTATAACCTTGTTCAGGACCGTATCCACGGAACGTGGATTGACTTGCTAATTCATCAACTGCATCATGCATTGCTTTAATAGAAGCAGGTGCAAGTGGTTGCGTTACATCACCAATCCCTAAACGAATAATATCCGCATTAGGGTTAGCATCTTTAAAGCTAGCTACACGACGTGCAATTTCAGCAAATAAGTAGCTACCAGGTAATTTTAAGTAATTCTCATTAATTAAAGCCATATATTTAGAAATCCTCCTGTTATTGTTTTTATTATTTGTTTATACAAAAAAGTATCAACTAATAAATAATTATACAATAAAGACGTGCTTTTTGGTAGTTTATAAAAGAAATTTGTCGGTTTTTAAAAAGAAATTAGGAAAATTTTACGATAATTCTTGATTATACATCGGACTTATAATATAATAACCATTGTGAGGGTAATTATACATAATATTTAAACTGTTCTGATAATTTCTATGCATTGTTAAATAGCTTTTATCTATGAAACGGTTTAAATAAAAGGCATTATGTAAAATAGTTTCACAAGCAATTATATTAAGGGGTGTATTTTATGGACATTATTTTAGGCTTCGTCGTATTATTAGCGTGTCTAATAGTCGGTGTTAGACATGGCGGCTTGGGGTTAGCTGCTGTTTCTGGTATTGGTCTAGTTATTTTCACATTCATTTTTCATTTAAAACCGGGTACTCCACCAGTTGATGTAATGTTAACAATTATGGCGGTTGTTACTTGTTCGGGCTTTTTACAAGCTTCTAATGGTTTAACGGTTATGCTAAAATACGCAGAAAAATTCTTGCGTAGTAATCCAAAATACGTAACTGTTTTAGCTCCTATAACAACTTGGTTTTTAACAGTATTATGTGGTACTGGTCATGTTGTATATACAATGTTCCCAATTATCTATGATATTGCAATCAAAGAAGGGGTGCGTCCAGAACGTCCAATGGCAGCAGCTTCTGTTGCGTCACAAATGGGTATCTGTGCTTCACCGGCATCGGTTGCAGTCGTTTCCGTAGTGGCAATGCTTGCTACAGCTGGTTCACATTTTAGTGTAGTTCAAATCTTATCTGTATCAATTCCAGCAACGTTCGCTGGTGTTGTTGCTACTGGACTTTGGAGTATTACTCGTGGTAAAGACTTAGATAAAGATGCTGAATTTCAAGCAAGAATTGCTGATCCAGAACAAAAAGCATATATTTATGGTGATTCTGAGAGCCTCGTTGGTAAAGAATTACCTAAAACGGCATATTGGGCAACAGCTATTTTCTTAGTTGGTATTATTATTATTGCTTTATTTGGTAGTTTCCCAGCATTGCTTCCTCATTTTGCTGATGCAAAAGGTAAATTGCAGCCATTATCTATGACACTTACTATTCAAATGTCCATGCTTGTTATTGCTGCAGTTATTATGCTTATATGTAAAGTAAAAGCATCTGATGTTAGCAATGGTTCTGTATTTAAAGCTGGTATGGTTGCAGTTGTTTCCGTTTATGGCGTTGCTTGGATGGCGGAAACTTATTTCGGTGCTTATTTACCATTACTTAAAAAATCTCTTGGTCAAATCGTACTTGATTATCCTTGGTCTTATGCGATTGTATTATTCTTGGTATCAAAACTTGTTAATTCGCAAGCTGCTGCGCTTGCGATTGTTGTACCAATGGCGTTGAGCGTTGGTGTTGATCCATTAATTATTTTATCGTTTATTTCTGCTTGTTATGGTTATTTCGTATTACCTACTTATCCTTCTGATTTGGCTTGTATCGGTTTTGACCGTTCAGGTACAACAGGCATTGGAAAATTCATTATCAATCACAGTTTTATTATTCCTGGTTTGATTGGTATTATGGTTGGTTCTTGTGTAGGTTACCTAATCGTTCATACTCTTTATTAGGATTTCATTAGCAATCATGCGAAGATATGCCTATCTTCGTCAATAGAAAAATAGTACCAATAGCGCCCAGAGCTATCGGTACTATTTTTTTATGAGGAAAGGTTTATTTTTGATCTTGTAGAATATATTGATTTGTCAGCATTATTATAGGATAATTATTTAGTGATATGCACTTAGTTTTATATAAGAATGGTAGAGGAAAGAGGTCTTTGAATGAATCGAAATGTAATCTACATAGTGCTACTGTGCTTAGTGTTGCTTTGTACAGGGACGGGCTTTGCAAACCCAACGAGTAAACCTATTGTTGTCAATGATGGCGACAAAGGGATCATAACGAATCAGATGGCACTCATTGATGAATATGAGACTTTAATTCCGGTAGATGTCGTTAAGGATTATATTTACAGTAATGTGCAATTTGATCGTCAACATAAACAAATGAAAGTCAAATTTTCTTTACCACGTGTTAGATTAGCAGAGCCTGATCTTTCAAAAGAACTTTTTTCTAGTACAACATTCTTGTTGCCGTATAAAAATATTGATGGTACTAGTTACATTGATATGGAAGTTGCAGGAAAAGTATTTGGCTTTACAACAACAAAGGATGCGGAAACAGTAACCATTGCAATCAATCAATATAGCTCTTTTGCACCATTGTTGTTAAAAGCGAGTGCAGATAGGCCAGTGATGACAGGGCAAAAGATTAATTTGATTTGGCAGCCTACTTTTGATGAGAAAACAGATGTGACAAGAGTCGATAAAATAAAGGGCTTAAATGTTGTATCGCCATCTTGGTTTGAACTTATTGATGATAATGGTGCCATTAAAAATAAAGTAGATGTAAGATATGTAAGGGCTGCCCATGTAAAGGGATATCAAGTTTGGGCGTTAATTACCAATAGTTTTGATCCGGATTTAACGAGAAAAGTGTTATATAATGAACAGGCTAAGAAAAATGTGGTCAAACAACTGGCTTTGTATGCACGCCTTTATCAGTTGGATGGTATTAATTTGGATTTTGAAAATATTTATGATGAAGATAAATATCAATTAACGCAGTTTGTAAAAGAAATTACTGACACTTTACACGGATTGGATTTAAAAGTATCCATTGATGTGACTGTTCCCTCTGGTGTTTCGCAATGGTCGGCCTGTTATGATCGGTCAGGGCTCGGGAAAAGTGTCGACTATGTAATGCTTATGGCATATGATGAACATTGGCGTACAAGTCCAGTCAGTGGCTCTGTGGCTTCAATTGGCTGGGTAGAGCGTAGTTTATTAAATACATTAAAAGATGTACCGGCGGAAAAGCTGGTATTGGGTGTGCCTTTTTATATGCGTGAGTGGGAAGAAAATTTAGACGGCGAGAAAATTAATGTAAAAACGATGACAATGGAAATGGCTGAACAGACAATTAAAGATCATCAACTAAAACCAGAATGGCTTGAAGACAAAGGACAATATTACTTCGAATATGTAGATGGTGATAAGAAATATCGAGTATGGCAAGAAGAGGAACGCTCAATGTCGCTTAGAGTAAAACTGATTGATCGTTATCAGTTAGCAGGAATTGCTGCTTGGCGAAAAGGCTTTGAAAAAAATGAAATTTGGCAAGTGATTGATCAAGGTCTAAATGTAAATAAACCTGAGGAAAAAATTGTAACAGTTCAAGAGGGTAAAGACAAAAAGCAGAAAAAGAATAAAAAAGATAAACGAAAACTCTAATAAATAAGACAATAAAAAACTCTTACGCAAAAAATAGATGCGTAAGAGTTTTTTTATTGTCTTATTTAGATAGGTTTTGTAATGTTAATGTGGCTTTGCAGAAATCAATGAAGGATTGTGCTGCTCTAGAAATATAACGATCTTTTTTCCAAGCGAGCCCGATATCAACAAAGATAGGTTCTGTTAGTGGCAAAGTTTTAATATTTGGTGTATCGTGTACGATAACATCAAGGAGAAATGCAGCGCCAACATCTGATGCAACCAAGCCTTTGATGGTTTCAATTTGATTTGACTCTAAGACGATATTAGGATCAATATTTGCAGTTTTTAATTTCTGTAATACTAAATTACGTAGATAAGAGCCTTCTTTTAACATAATCAAATCAATTTCTGATAAATCAGAAATCGCAAGCGAAGACTTCTCAGCAAGCGGACTTTGTAGTGGTACACAAGCTAAAATTTGATTTGTTGACATAGGCAATAATTGTAAATTTTGTGAAGCTCCTGAAATAATAACGATACCAAAATCCAATTCATCGCGTTCTAGCTGTTCGCGAATCGCCATAGAACCTTCCTCATATAGATAGATATCTAAGTGTGAATAACGGCGTTGGAAGCTTGAAAATATTTTTGGAAATAAATAAGCACCAATCATAGAAGGAATACCAATTTTAATAGTACCTTTCTGTAATTGCTTGTAATCATTTACTTCTATTACAGCATCTTGGATATTGCGCAATGCGAGTTCAATACGATTTAAGAACACTGCTCCCTCTGGTGTTAAGGATAGCTGCTTTTGACTACGGTCAAATAGTTGAATGCCAAGTTCGGCCTCAAGCTTTTTTACAGCAACGGTAATATTTGGTTGAGATACACGTAGCCTTTCTGCAGCACGTGTAATGTTTTTTAAGCGGCTAGCCATTTGAAAATATTCTAATTGTCGTAATTCCATCTTTTCTCTCCATTATCTATTGTCATTTATAGTATATAATAACCCATGATTATTTAAGTATTATTATATCATATTTTAAACCAATATTATTAAATGATATTGGTTTAATTTGCATAAAAATATTAAAAAAGTGTAAAACAATATAATAATATATAATATTATCATAAATTATTATAATAAGCCACTATTTTTATAATATTGTGTAATTTATGATAAGTATAAAATTTTTACGGTTTTGTTTATACTACGTTTTATGCCTAGTTTCTTATATTTTTTATTTAGAAAAGCTAATATAATATTGTTTGATTAATTGTTGCTAGAGTATAAAAAAATAAGATCAGTACATACTATGAATGGCAATCTAAAATCAACGATTGGAGGCGACTGTGTATGGCAAAGGTTATGTCAGAAAAAATGAAATATCAGTTAGCAAACGATTTAGGTTTTGGTGATAAAGTTGCCGATCATGATTGGTCTGATGTTACTGTATAACCTTTTTATAAATGAATAGCATGTGACATAACAGTAAATAATATACGTAGGCTTCTAAAATCAATGATGGAGGTGGCTGTATATGGGAAAAGTTATGTCGGAAGAAACGAAATATAAATTAGCTCATGATCTTGGATTTGGTGAGAAGGTCGAAGACGGAAATTGGGACGACGTTACGACGGGCGAAATAGGTTCTATGGTTAGAGAAGCTATAAAGCGTGGTAGCGAAGCAGTTGAAAAAGAAACACAAATCGAAAGTGGTTTAGCTCATCAAAATATTAAATAAATAATAAATGACCTGAAATTCATAACTGGATTTCAGGTCATTTATTGCATAATATGGCATGGTTGTCATGTTTTCTAAGGTATCATCTGTATTAAGCAAATATGTCACTGGTGGTATCTATTTTAAGTTTACATTTAGATAATTACCAAAACTTAATTAGGTGCTTTGGTAATTAATCTCTTTTTAAAATCAACTCTAGACCAAGAAAGTGCTTAGGCTGGGAATCGCCTATTTAAGTATTTTTACTCGAAGTGGCGCACGTGGCTTGACGATTCATCATCTTTTTGAGGTCGTTATAAAATGTATAAAAATTGACACTTTATGAAGTTTTGTAAATTTGCTTAGTAATTTCAATGAACCCTTTTATTTCATTCCTTTCATTGCTCTTATGCCATGCAATTCCATAAGAAATTAAATTTCTTACATCCAGGGGAATGATGGATAGTTGAGAATCTTCTGGACATACAAAGTTTGGCATCACCGCTATGCCCAGTCTTCCTTTAATCATGGTATAAGCGATGAAGGAACTGTCACCAAAATAAACAGTGGCATTAGGACATTTTATTTGGATATCTTTTTGTACACGCGCCATTTCAGAGGGACATTTTAAAGGGTCTAGTAGAATAAGGGACTGATCCTTCAATTCAGCCATTTTAATAACAGTTTTGCTAGATAATGGATGGTCTTTAGGTGCCACACAGACAAATCTTCCAATAAAAAGTTCTGCGTAACCAACCTCTGATAAATCTTCAATACTTTCTTTGACAGTAAAAATCAAATCGAAATTATAATTTGTAAATAGATTTCTTTTTTCCTTAGAATCAGCTATTTTTAAATAAAAATGTACGTGAGGAAATCTTTCCCTGCAGGCATCTAATATGTTTGGAAGGTATTTTACCTCGATATTTCCGTCATAACAAACTGATAAATTAGATTCAAATGCCTTAGAGTAGTTTTTGGCCTTTGCTATTGCTATGTTTGTTCTTGTTAGAATATCTTTTATATCATTATAGAAGGAAACGCCTGCTGGAGTAAGGTCCACTTTTCTCTTTGTTCTAATAAATAATTTTAATTTAAGTTCATCTTCCAGAGTATTAATCTGATGGGTAACAGTAGGTTGAGTGATATATAAAGATTCTGCAGTTCTAGAAAAATTAAGAGTTTCAGCTAGATGAACAAAACATCCGAGTTGTTTAATATGCATGTTGACTATTCTCCTGTACTTATAGAAATTATTTATTAATAATAACATATTTCAATTTCCGTTCCAAACAGAAAAGCGTTAAGATTAGTAATAAATAAAGGGAAAGTTATTATTTGCTAGAAGGGTTTAAACCCAATTAATAACTTATTGTATTATTTGTTTATAGCTTTAATAAAAAATAGGCAGGAGGGAAAAATATGAGATATATTGTTACAGGAGCAGATGGGCAATTAGGTGGAAGAGTAGCAGCTAACCTACTGAATGAAGTATCTGGAGAACAATTAATTTTTACATGTCCCGTTTTAAATCGGTTATCAAAAGAGAAGGCAGAGGCTTGGAAAAAACAAAGTGTTGCATTGAGAGAAGCAAACTATGATAACAAGGAGCAAATGACAAAAGCCTTTAAAGGTGGTGATCGTATTTATATTGTATCTGGTGTAATAATTGGACCAGAACGTGTACAGCAACATAAAAATGTAATTGATGCTGCTATTGCAGCTGGGGTAAGCCATATTACATACACATCATTCTTAGGTGCTAATCGTGAAGGGTACACTCAATATGTATTACCAGATCATACGGAAACAGAAAAATATTTACGAGAGACTGGCGTAAATTATAATATTATGAGAAATAACCTTTATATGGAAAACTACTTAACTAATTCTGTTATGCTAGCTAACATAAGCGACAACAAGTGGGTAACTACAGCAAGTGATGGAAAAGCAACATTTATTGCAAAAGATGATAGTGGTCGTGTTGCTGCTGCATTATTATTAGGTAAAGGAGAGCATAATAAGGATTATGATGTAACAGGTGGAGAATTGATCAGCCAGCGTGAAATCTGTAAGATGATTATTGAAGCATCAGGTATTGATTATGAATATGTGATAGTTAATAATGATGAATTTTATAAGTATTTGGATTCAATATATATTCCTCGTGATTCACATGGAGATTACTCAAAATCACCTGTTCCATGGTGTAGTAATGACATGGTAACTAATGAATCAAGTATTAGAGATGGTTTAATGGCAATTAAAACAGATACAGTTGAAAAATTGACAGGTAGAAAACCATTGCGCGTTTGTGACCTAATAGATAAATATAGCTATGTATGGAAAGAAAAAGTAAGTAGCTATTGGGAATTAAGATAAATCACAACACGCATGATCTACTTGGTATGTTCAAAAAGGTTATTCAGAAACATCTCATTGGTCTGATGTTACTACAGGGGAAATTGGATCAATGGTATGTCGAATCAATATACAAAATAAATGAACAAAAATAGCCCCAAAGTTATAAATGAACTTTGGGGCTATTTTTATAGATAAAGACTGAGAACAACTTCGCTTTAAATATTATATTAAATAACTTAAGTGAAAAGTGTCTATTTATGTAAATGAAATAATAATGCTAATAGTTAAATGTGGTAATTATTAGTAGAATGATCGGAAGAAATAGCGTATTCGTGGTAGTAAAACGGTTGAAACATTGTGCCTGTCGCTTGATTACTTTTTTGAAAGAAAATATTCTAAGTGATTTTAACTATAGACGAAACGAATACCAAACATGCGATATATGAATTTTACGAATGCGTTTATTTCTTGTATAATCTGAACATAAAGGAATCCGTGTTTTACATTTTGCACATTATTGGCGATATTATTGTAATAATGATTAATGAAAGTGGCGATACGGTTCTTTTATCTATGATTTTAGTCATACATAAACTAATTTTTATACTTGTTATTTGTAGCAATGGAGAGGAATGATAGCAATGTTAACAAAAATGGCTTTAAAACTAGCCTTAAAACAGTGGAAAAAAGGTGGATTTTCTGTGGCTTTTTGGGATGGAGAGGAAGAAAACTATGGTGAGGCTCCTCCGTCTTTCAAGATAATTTTTCATAAAGAACCTCCCTTAAAACTTAATAGTGCAGACATGATTTTAGCTATCGGGGAAGCTTATATGAATGGACTTGTCGACTTCGAAGGATCAATGGATGATATTATGCATGTAGTTGCGCTTAATACCAAGCCAGAGCGATCGCAAAAGTATAGTCACTTTGTAGGCGATAGGGCCAACTGTAAAATTCAGAAGGAAAATATCCATCGTCATTATGATTTAGGAAATGACTTCTTTTCGCTTTGGCTGGACAAGACAATGAGTTATTCCTGCGCGTATTTTAAGACACCAGAGGATTCCTTGGAACAGGCGCAATTGCAAAAAATTGATCATATTCTTAAAAAACTGAATCTTAAGCCTGGTGAAAGATTATTAGATATTGGCTGTGGCTGGGGCTGGCTGATTATCAGGGCTGCACAGCAGTATAATGTGAAAGCTACCGGAATTACATTGAGTACCGAACAATTTGCCGCAGTAACAGAACGGATAAAGAAATTAGGTTTGGAAGATCAATTGGAAGTTAAATTGATTAACTATCAGGAACTTGATTCTGCGAAACTGCAATTTGATAAAATTGTAAGCGTAGGTATGTTTGAACATGTAGGAAAGGGAAACTTGGGCTGTTATATGAATAAGGTTAACGAGCTTTTGGTGCCCGGTGGCATATCCTTGCTGCATAGCATTACTGGCATGTTTGAAGATTCTGCCAATACATGGATGGAAAGGTATATTTTCCCTGAAGGTTATGCGCCATCATTGCGTGAAACAGTTTGGCTATTGCCGCAATATGATTTTCATCTAATACATGCGGAAAGTTTACGTATGCATTATGCGAGGACTTTGGATTATTGGTACGTTAATTTTTCCAAACAGTTAGATACGGTTCGCCACATGTTTGATGAATGCTTCATTCGTATGTGGTCACTCTATTTACAAGGCTGCGCTGCTGCCTTTCGGACATCGGGCCTTGATGTCTATCAACTGCTCTTCACCAAAGGGTTAAATAATGAACTGCCGCTAACTAATGCCCACATGTACAGTGAATACACGAAAAGGCAGTAGACAAAATAAGTTCATGAAAACAGCGTCGAAGTTTATTTATAACTTCGACGCTGTTTTTATATAGAAAAATAGGTAGTATCTTATTCGAAGTTGTTTAATGCAATCAATGATTGCATTCCCAGATACATAATACGATAAAAAATAATAACCATTTATTGCAAATTAAAGATAAATACTATATAAATCCTAGCATAATTTTGTATTTTTATAGGTATAAAGTTCGAATAATGCTAACTTTTGCAGGATAATTAGAATAAATAGCGTATCTGTAATTATATGATTTACTTCTATTTTGTGGTAGGTCAAATATTTTTAAGGATAAAAATATTAAAAGGACTAATTGGTTTATCATAAGTGCTGTTAGGCTTTATTTCCTATTTTTTTTCTACATATAGACAATGGGATTTATAAAATGATAAAATTAATTAGTGTTTCTAGTAGAGGAGGACATTTATTTTGCAAAATACAACAGCAATTGGTGTAGTTTTGGGGGTACTTTCAGTTTTCGTAGGAATGGTTCTTAAAGGTGCGCCATTATCGGCCTTGAATAATCCAGCAGCATTTTTGATTATTATTGGTGGTACAGTTGCGTGCTTGTTTACTGGTCATACAATGGAACAAATGAAAAGGATGCCAACATTAATTAAAATGGCATTTAAAGCGCCAAACACACGTCCAAAAGCAGAGTTATTGAAGCTATTTATTGAATTGTCACAAATAGCAAGACGTGAAGGAATTTTGGCTCTTGAAAATAAAGTGAATGAAATTGAAGATCCATTTTTTAAAACTGGTTTAAATATGGTTATTGATGGTATGGATCCAGAATTTGTTAGTGATGTCCTTGATGCAGAATTAGAAGTTATGGAGCAACGGCATCGAGAAGGGGCGGCTATGTTTATCCAAGGGGGTACTTATGCACCAACACTAGGGGTGTTAGGGGCTGTTATTGGTCTTATTGCTGCACTTGGTAATTTAAATGATATCGAAAAACTTGGGCATTCTATTGCAGCAGCGTTTATCGCTACCTTACTTGGTATTTATACAGGATATGTTATTTGGCTACCGTTTGCTAATAAATTAAAAATGTTATCGACAGTAGAAGTTGCAGAAAAGCGCATGATTATAGAAGGTGTATTATCGTTGCAAGCAGGCGATTCACCGACGGCAATTGAAGCAAAATTAATGGTATTTATTCCTCAAAATGAACGCGATTTATTAAAAGCGGACAAAGAGAGGGAATAAATTATGTCTAGAAGGAAAAAACGTGAGCATCATGAAGAACATATTAGTGAAGCGTGGCTTGTTCCGTACGCTGATATTTTAACATTGTTATTAGCATTGTTTATTGTATTGTTTGCCACATCTCAAACAGATCAAAGGAAATTGACGGAGATGGCACAGGCTTTTAGTGCTGCATTTAATACGGGGGGGCCTTCGGTATTTGATAAAGCTGGACCTACGCCAAGTCAATCTTCAGATACTCCGCCAGATAAAACGAAAGATCAGGATCAGAAATATCTAGCAGAAAATGAACAATTAAATGAAACAAAGAAAATGCTTGAACAAATGATTAAAGAGCAAAAATTAAGTGATGAATTAAGTGCAGTACTTACCGATGAAGGATTGTCAATTCGGATTAAAGAAAAAGCGCTATTTCCATCCGGCAGTGCAACATTGTTATCACATTCTATGGAAATAGGCAAGCCAATTGCGGAGTTACTGTCGAAGGTACCACAAAAGATTGTTATTTCTGGGCATACGGATAATATGCCAATTTCCAATTCGACATTTCCGTCTAACTGGGATTTAAGTTCGCAACGGTCACTCAATTTTATGAAGTTCATTTTAACACAAGGCAATTTAGATCCATCACGGTTTAGTACGGTTGGGCATGGAGAGTTCCGTCCGATCGCACCGAATGATACGGAAGCTGGTAGAGCGCAAAATAGGCGTGTAGAAATTTTGATTTTACGTAATTATCAGTCGAATAATATCAAAACAATTCAGTAATAATAAAAGTAGAGCTGTTGCAAACTAGATTGCAGCAGCTCTAGTTCTATATTGGAATAGAGTTACATAGGAGGTTTACTATGATCATTGGAATAGGCACTGATATTATAGAAATTAGTCGCATAAAAAAAGCACTCAAAAATAAACGATTTATCGAAAGGGTTTTTACTTCTCAAGAGATAATATATTGTGAAAGTAGAGGGGTACAAGCGCCAGCATCTTATGCAGCAAGATTTGCCGGTAAAGAAGCGGTACTTAAGGCCTTTGGTACAGGATTGGTAGGCGGTACATTATTAGATATTGAAATACTACCAGATGAAAAGGGCTGCCCAAGCGTGCAGTTATATAAGTATTTTGGCCATGAGGCAGAAAAGACGGGGGTGACGCGTATTTATATCTCATTGAGCCATGCACTAATGTACGCCACAGCTCAAGTGATTTTTTGGGGGGAGAGCAAATGAAAATTGCAACTGCTGAGCAGATGCGTAAAATTGATCAGCAAACGGTTCATCAATATGGAGTGCCAGAGATTGCTTTGATGGAAAATGCCGGAAGTGAGGTTTCAAAGGCTGTTGCTCAGATTTTGAAATCTATATCGGGAAAGAAAGTATGCATTTTTGCCGGGAAAGGTAACAATGGTGGCGATGGATTTGTTTCAGCACGTCATTTAATCAATCAGAAGGCCAAAATAAAGGTTTTTATTATTGGTGATATTGAGCATATGAAAACGAGTGCAAAAATAAATTTAGATATTCTAAAAAATATGGGAATAGATATCCTACACGTAGAAAATGATCGTGATTGGGATAAAGTGAAAATTGCGTTAGCTTTTTCGGATTGCTTTGTGGATGCTTTACTTGGTACCGGTTTTCATGGTACATTATGCCCAGAAATGGAAAAAATCATTAATATGATCAATGGGATGGGAAAACCAATCATTGCTGTTGATATTCCGAGTGGTGTAGAAGCTGATACTGGTTGTGTACGAACGACAGCCATACAGGCAACGACTACTGTTTCATTTGGACTACCGAAAATGGGGTTGTATCTTTATCCTGGGGCGGTGCATACTGGCGAAGTTTTAGTAGCAGATATAGGAATTCCTAATGTTTTATTAACAGATGGGAATATAAAGCAAAATATCATCAATACTAGTATGGTAAAGTCCTTGATTGTGAAGCGTCCTGCTGATGCCCATAAGGGCAATTGTGGTAGAGTTTTAATTGTCGCGGGATCAAATGGCTTGACGGGCGCGGCAGTATTGGCTGCTAGTGCTGCGCTAAGAAGTGGTGCCGGTATTGTAACATTAGCCGTAGCTCAGTCCTTGCAAGATGTTGTTGAGACCAAATTAACCGAAGTGATGACGTACCCCTTAACAGAGAAAAAAGCAGGGGTAATTGGTGTAACTGCACTACCAGAGTTATTGAATCTTGCACAAAAGTACGATGTCGTTGCAATTGGTCCAGGAATTGGGCGTGATGCTGATACTTTTGAGCTGGTACGTGAATTTATAAAGCAGATAGATAAACAAGTGGTCATTGATGCGGATGCGATCCAGGCTTTTTGTGGTAAAGGGAAAGAACTTTCTGCAAGCAAGATGATACCAGTACTGACACCTCATTTGGGTGAGTTTTCAAATTTGGTAGGCGTATCTATTGAGAAGGTAAAATCTGATATCGTTGGTATTGCTAGAAAAGCGGCAGAAGAGTTTAATTCCATTATTGTGTTAAAGAGTGCGCGAACAGTAGTTGCATATCCAGATGGTAATGTATATATTAATATTAGAGGTAATGCTGGTATGGCAACTGCGGGATCAGGAGATGTACTTACAGGCATCATTAGCGGGTTGTTTGCACAGGGATTACTTAGTTATAGTGCAGCTGTTGCCGGTGTATTTCTACACTCTTTTGCAGGTGATTTGGCGGCGCAGTCTGGCATGGTTGGTTTGATTGCAAGTGATATTATGCAGGCTTTACCAGCTGCTAGATTTGCTATTAATGAATAAAAATGATGTAGTTCTTTATATAAAAAAGTTGACTTTTTGATATAAAAAATCTATACTATTTATAGATTTATTGTGTGGAAACTGCGGGGGTGTAGGCTGTGGCTGAATTGAAGCGCATTATGATTAGTATTCCAGATAGCTTATTGCAAGAAATTGATGGTATTGTTGCCATGGAAAAGTTGAGCCGTAGTCAATTTATGCGTAATGCTATGCGACTATATATTGAGGATCGTAAGCGTAAGGCAATCATAGAAAATATGAGAAAAGGATATCAGGAGATGGCGGCAATTAATTTAACATTAGCAGAGGAAGGACTGTATGTTGATGTTGATGTTGTTGAAATGCCTAGCTTGCTGGTGGAGCGTGAATAGCCATGGTGGTGAAAAGAGGAGATATTTATTATGCTAACTTAAGCCCTGTTGTTGGTTCGGAACAGGGGGGACTGAGACCAGTTTTGGTCGTTCAAAATGATGTCGGTAATAAATATAGTCCAACGGTAATTGTAGCTGCAATTACTTCGCAAATTAGTAAAGGGAAATTGCCTACACATGTTGAACTCACTTCGAAAGAGTGTCAGCTGGAAAAGAATTCTGTAGTTCTATTAGAGCAACTTAGAACTATTGATAAACGTCGTCTAAAAGAGAAGGTAACACAGTTGCCTGATGAATTTATGATTAAAGTTGATGATGCTATTCAAATTAGTGTTGGATTGGTTCAATTTTAAAAATGGGGCGAGCAATGCTCGCTTTTTTTGTGCATAAAAAAGCTTTGAATTCTACTATAAATGCTGAAAGATAAGGAGAAGGGCATGAAGAAAATTTTTGATTTCATTGTTGTTGTTATGATGGCAGTATCTCTAATAATTGCATTAGGTTGTGGTAATCTAGCGGATAAGTCGAAGAATGCAGATGGTAGCAAGGCTGCTACAACACAAGCGAAAAGCAATGATCCTGTTATAATTAAAATGCTAAATATTGGGCAGGGGGACTCTATCTTAATCAAGACAGCTCAGCAAGTGATTTTAATTGATACGGGCGATGTAGATATGCGTGATAAATTGGTGGAGTTATTGAAAAAAGAAAATGTTCATCAAATTGATAAACTGATTATCACCCATCCACATGCGGATCATTTAGGCGGCGCGTATGCGGTCTTAAAAGACTTTGATGTAAAGCAAGTATATGATAATGGGCAAACGACTAGTAATGCCACATATCGGACGTATATGAAATTGATTACAAGTAAAAAAATCCCGTATAAACAATTATTAGATTGTGAAAATATCGATTTTGGTAGTGGAGTTAGTTTTAGAGTATTTAGTCCAACTGCAGATGAGATTAAAGCAGGCGGTGATTTAAATAGTAATTCCATTGTGGGTAAATTGGTTTATGACAAATTTTCGATGCTATTTACTGGTGACTGTGAGGCCGATAGAGAAAAAGTCATTCTAGCTAAGTATGGCAATCAATTAAAAAGCACAATCCTTAAAAGCCCACATCATGGGAGTAAATCTTCGTCAAATCGCGAATATTTAAAAGCGATAGCCCCAGAAGCCGTGCTTATTTCTTGTGGTGTAAATAATGATTATAAACATCCGCACGATGTGACGATGAATAAATATAATGATTTAAAAATGAAGATTTATCGTACCGATAAAGATGGATCGATTACTATCGAAACAGACGGTAATACTTATAAGATTCGAAAGGAGAATACATAATGCAAGCTGTTATTGATCGTTTTGAAGGCAAAAAAGCGGTTTTACTAGTCGGCGAAGATGAAATACCAGTGATATTTCCGAAGAAATATTTGCCTGCACAGATTGGTGAAGGCGATTATGTTAAAATTGAAATTTTTTACGATAAAGCTGCGACAAAAAAAGCGAATGCAGAGGCAAAGGCATTGCAACAATTGGCCGTAGAACAAAACAAATAATATAAACAATTAACCTGTATGGATGCATTGCTATCCATACAGGTTAATTGTTTATAGGAAAAATTTTTTATTTGTTCAAACGGTATTTAGTGGTAAAATGAAGTATCATAAAAAAATATTTGTTAATTTTGGCACTTTAGATATCGGAGGAATACGAGCATGGGATTGCAAGAGGGCAGTAAAGGCGTTTTTAATAATAATGCTATGATATATTCTGCTTCACAAATGGTCAGACCACAGCCTGTAAGAATAACTGAAACGTTTACAGTGCAAGATTTGACTGAACAAGAGCTGAATAAAATTTTATTTCGTTATAGCAATAATATTGAAGACATCCTACCGTTAACAGAAAGCCAGGGGTGGCTATTTTCCAACGATAAGATCGTTTCAGCGGATTTTTATATCCAAGCGTTGTTTAAAGTTGGTGGGTTTATTGAACCGCAAGAATTGATAGATCATATAGATCGTTTAATAGGCGAGTATCCTATTTTACGTACTGCGATCTGCTATCGAGCTATTGAAAAACCAGTACAAGTCGTTTTAAAAGCACGCAGTGCAGAAATCCGCTTTCATGATTTATCTAACTTAGCGGTTGATAAAGTGAATGAGACTCTCGAAAATATTATGATAGCAGATAGACGGCGTGGCTTTGATTTGGAAGGTGATCGTCTAGTTCGAATTGGTATTTTTCATACTAGAACCAAAGAATATGCTGTGTTGATTGCCCAGCCGCAGATGATTGCTGATGGGTGGGACTTTGGCTTGATTTTTGCAAATATGTTCGAAAATCAAGAAACGAATACGTTAAAAGCAAAAATGTTGAATGCCAAAGATTTTTCTTTTAGTCAATACCTAGAAAAACGCGGTGAGCAAGATAAAAGGCCGGCAATCCAATATTGGGAAAAGTTATTGGCAAAATTACCAATTAACATCAAATTACCTGGGTACAAACATTCTGATTTGCCATATAGTCAGGCTGTTAGTATAATGAATGTTGATCGTAAGTTAAATGAATCGATCAAGCAGGTTGCACGAAATAATGCAACTGTGGTAGCTTTGCTACAAACAGCTTGGGGCATTATGCTACAAAGGTATAATAGAACAAATGATGTCGTATTTGGGGTCGTATTATCCAATCGGAGTGCGCGTATGGAAAATATCGAAGATGTTGCAAGTATCGTCAATGTTATGTTGATACGCATTACTTGTCCGATTAATATGTCAGTAGAAGCGTTGATTAAGAAGCAACAATTACAACTTATGGTGTCACAACCATATAGTTTCTGCTCGTTGAATGAATTACAAGAACTTAGCAAGATGGAAAAAACTTTATTTCATCATTTCTTGAATTTTCATAGCTTTGGAATTGGTCAGCGGTATACGGATGTAGAGACGACCTTTGGGGTAAAGCCAGTCGCAGTGAATTCCTTTGATTATTGTAATAATGATCTGGGAATTTATTTTAGGATGACAGCCAATGGATTAGAAATGGAGTTTGTTTACAATAAAACAAGTTTCACAGAAAAACAAATTGCGTTATTACAGCAAGGTTATTTAGCAGTATTGCGTCAGATTGTTCAGAAACCTACGATTGCAGTCTATGAAGTTAAGATGCCAAGTATTGAGCAAGTGCTCGCAGCGGATGTTGATTATAATACCGAGCAACAGGAACGTATGCATTTTTTTGAAACCATTGATGTATTTTCTAAGTTGTCTCAAAACGTCATTGCAGAATTGGCGAATAGTGCGACTAGTGAATATTATGTTGAAGGCGATAGTATCATTGGTGAAGGAATGGAACAAGAAAAATTATTAATCGTTTTTAGTGGTAATGTAGAAATTAGTCGTAAAGCCAGTAATGATTGCTCAAGCATAATTGAAGTTTTGCAAGCTGGTCAGATCATAAGTTTTGAAAGTATTTTTGATAATCGAGAAAGTTCTATCCACGCTGAGGCGGTAATAGGAGATGTAACTATTATTTCTTTGAAAAACAGTGAAATTTGTAAGTTGATGCATAAATATTTTACATTTAGTACGAGTGTAATTATGAATTTAAATGAACAAATCAACAAATTTCAAAAATTATTAGTGCGTGAGGAGTAAGCTAGAACTTTTATAAAATAGGGGCGTGCGTTTTGAAGAGAAAAATTATTTTAATTTGTTTAAGCTTGCTGGTACTGTTGACACAAGCAGTTTTTGCGGCACCAAGCAAACAAATAAAGTATAGAGTGAATAGTTTTAGCTATTCTATGGTCGATAAAACTGATACACAGCCGAAAGTATTACGTTTAGAAATCGGACTAAACAATGCAACCAATGATTTTACAACTAATATTGATTCGTTGAATCCTTCTGACTTGTTGATTGATTTGAATCAAACTCGCTTAGGTAAAATAAAGCAGCCAGTGACCTTAGATGGAGAATTGGCGAAAAGCATAGAATTTAATCAAGTTGATCAGTCAACAACTCGTGTAACCCTTCATTTGCCACAAGAGGCTAGTACAGCAAACTATAAGATTTATACTTTACAAAAAGATAGCAAAACGAAAAAGCCATTCCGACTGGTGATTGAGATTGTTGATGGTCCTATTTATTCTTTTACTGCAGGGCTAAATGGTAAGACCATTATCATTGATCCAGGCCATGGCGGTAGTGATCCGGGGGCAATTGGACCGAGTCGTATCTGTGAGAAAGATGTAACTTTGGCAGTATCACTAAAAGTACAAGAGATTTTAAGAAACTCTGGTGCCAACGTTATCATGACGCGAGACGATGATCGTGATGTTTATGGTCCGAATGCCAGTGATAGTGAAGAGCTACAAGCTCGAGTCAATGTCGGTAAAAATCATCCAGCGGATGTTTTTTTGAGTATCCATGCGAATTCTTTTACGAGTCAATCAGCTCATGGCACGGCAACTTATTATTATGAAAAATCGTCGTATGATGGGCTGCTTGCCCAGTCGTTACAAAATGGACTAGTGGATTTCGGTGGATTATCTGATCGAGGAACGCAAGAAGCTAATTTTTATGTAGTGAAGCGTTCTAGTATGCCAGCTGCTTTAGTTGAATTGGCTTTTATCTCTAATCCTAGAGAAGAAAGTCTTCTAAATTCTTCTGCTTTTCAACTAAAATTAGCAGAAGGTATCTGTAAAGGATTAAGTGATTTTTTTAGTCAAGCGTCAAAGTAGAAAGGTGATAAATATGATGTTGAAAAGTTCAAAATATCTCATTGTGATTTTAACCGTTTTCATTTTATTTTTAACTGTTGGTTGCAGCAAGGAAAATAATCAAAACGATGAAAAGATAAATTCTGACAATAAAGTTGTGACGGAGAAAGAAAAAAAAGCAAATGATAATAAAACAGCAGTAGTAGAAAAAAGTGATACCTTGAAAGTGTACTATGCAAATGAAGATGGAACAAAACTTGTATCAGAAGTGAAGGTAAAAGAAGTGCCTGGTGAGGATAAATATACAACAGTCATGAAAAAACTGATTGCTGGTACACACGAAAAAGGCGCAGTTTCTATTATTCCAAAAGGGACAAAATTACGTGGTGTAAGGGTAGAAAAAAATATTGCCTATGTTGATTTTTCTAATGATTTAGTCAAAAAATTTAATGGTGGTTCCACTGGTGAAATTATGCTAGTAGGTTCCATTGTAGATACGTTAACCGAATTTCCCGAAGTGAAAGCAGTGCAAATTTTAATTGAGGGTAAAAAGGTTGATACGATTGCAGGTCATATGGATACTAGTGAGCCATTAAAACGTTTTAATGATATTATCAAAAATTAAGTATACAGACCAATAGAAGTTTGGTAGAATAGTAAAGAAATATAATATGTTTTTTCCACTAGGGGGGCAATTGTGCTGAGAGGTTTTATACCGACCCTTGGAACCTGTTTGGTTAAAACCAGCGTAGGGAAGTGGCAAAATTGCTTTTACAAGGGAAAAGCCATTTAGCTGCTATGCGCTAAGTGGCTTTTATTATTGAAAATTTAATTTATTGGGGGAGAAAAAATGGTAATTACGCAAATGCAAGCAGCACGTCAAGGTAAAATTACAGAAGCAATGGATATCGTTGCTAAGCAAGAAAATATGGATGTAAATGTGATCAGAGAACGCGTAGCTGAAGGTACAGTAACAGTTTGTGCCAATGTAAATCATACTTCGCTGACACCTCGTGGTGTAGGAAAAGGTCTCTCGACAAAGGTAAATGCAAATATTGGTACCTCCAGTGCATATCCAGATATTGAACCAGAACTACTAAAACTAGAAGCGGCAATCCAAGCAGGAGCAGATGCTGTGATGGATCTGAGTACTGGTGATAATATAGATCTTTCTAGAAAATCAATCATTGAAAAATCTACAGTTATGGTTGGCACAGTGCCAATTTACCAAGCAACTGTCAATGCGATTAAAACCTATGGTGCTGTTGTTGATATGACAGGTGATGATTTATTACATGCGATTGCCACACAGGCCAAAGATGGTGCAGATTTCATGACAATCCACTGTGGCGTAACGCGTGAAGTGATTAACCGTATGCGTAATCAAGGTAGGGTGATGGATGTTGTAAGTCGTGGTGGATCTTTCATCACAGGTTGGATGCTACATAACCGAAAAGAGAATCCGCTCTATGAAAGATACGATGATATCTTAGATATCTGTGCACAATATGATGTGACAATCAGTTTAGGTGATGGTCTGCGTCCTGGCTGCTTGGCAGATGCGACTGATCGGGCGCAAGTACAAGAGTTACTGATTTTAGGTGAGCTTGTTGATCGTGCCTGGGCAAAAGGGGTGCAAGTATTGGTAGAGGGTCCAGGTCATGTACCATTTGACCAAATTGCTGCCAATATGAAATTACAAAAACAACTTTGTAGAAATGCTCCATTTTATGTGCTTGGACCATTGGTAACCGATGTGGCTCCAGGGTATGACCATATTACTTCCGCAATTGGTGGAACGCTTGCTGCAGCAAATGGTGCTGATTTCCTTTGCTATGTTACACCAGCAGAACATTTGGCATTGCCAACGATAGAAGATGTTCATGAAGGTGTGATCGCATCTCGTATTGCTGCCCATGCCGCTGATATTGTCAAAGGGGTACCGGGGGCAAAAGAATGGGATTTAAAAATGGCCAAAGCGAGAAAAGCACTTGATTGGCAGAAACAAATAGACTTATCGATTGATCCAGCGAAGGCGAAAGCAAAACGTGGCGCAAGAAACGCGGAAGGAACCGAAGCCTGTTCGATGTGTGGAGACTATTGCGCGATGAAAATCGTTGGTGAATACTTAAATAAACCAGTTGATTTATGTGATTAAGGAATGTGAAAAATACATTAGGTAAGTTTTACACGCTCAATACTCCTTTTATATTTTAGTTTATGAAAATAAATATGGGATAAAACTTAATTTTTCCCATATTTTAAAGGAATGTAGAAAATAATGACGAATTCTTTTTATAAAGTAAACTATTAACGATACAATCGATTAGGAGGGGTAATGATGGGGAAGATTAATAGAATTTTAGTACCAGTTGATGGTTCTGTTAATGGTTGTAAAGCGGTAGATCATGCCATTTTTTTAGCAGAAAAGAGCAATGCAAAATTAGATTTTATTTATGTTGCTAGTAGTATTAATAAAGATATTCCTAGTGATATCGTTTTCGATAGAATTTGGGATAAGATTCCGCAGAATATCGAAGCAGAAAGACACGTTGAAAAAGGTAATATTCCTCGTGCCATTTTAAAAGTAGCCGAAGAATGTCACAGTGATATGATTGTTATGGGGAGCCGTGGTCTTGGTATTTTAAAAGGTGCCTTGATTGGTAGTGTGAGTCAAAAAGTAACGGAAGAAGCAAAATGTCCAGTTATGGTTGTAAAGTAAGGGATATTTAGAGAAGAAAATCGGGTTGCTCAAGTGAGTAACCCGATTTTTATTAATGGATAACAAAAAAACAGAGGTGCTTAACCTCTGTTTTTATTTAAGTAACTGGATTAGCTTATTCAGCAAAATAACGTTTTAATAAACCGCTAAAACCACAACCATGGCGAGCTTCATCTTTTGCCATCTCATGAACGGTGTCATGGATTGCATCTAAGTTTTGTTGTTTTGCAAGGGTTGCCAATTCTTTTTTACCTGCACATGCACCATGTTCAGCAGCAGCACGTAATTCAAGGTTTTTCTTTGTACTGGAAGTAAGAACTTCACCAAGCATTTCAGCAAATCTAGAAGCATGATCAGCTTCTTCAAATGCATAACGTTTAAAAGCTTCGGCAATTTCAGGATAACCTTCTCTATCAGCCACGCGAGCCATTGCTAAGTACATACCAACTTCAGTACATTCACCAGTGAAATTTTGACGTAAACCTTCGATGATTTTTGGATCTAAACCGTCTACGATACCTACGCGATGCTCATCTGCGTAAACAACTTCACCAGTTTGTTCGTTAAATTTTGATGCTGGAGCTTTACAAATTGGACAAACCTCAGGCGCTTCTGTACCTTCATGAACATAACCACAAATACTGCAAATAAATTTTGACATAAAATTAACCTCCAAAATATTTTTTAAATTTTATACATATACTTCATAAATTTTAAATCAATCTCAGGTAAGGGGCTTTACTCCTTACTGACCTTGACCATGTATATAGTATAGCAATATACGATAGAAAGTGAAATGTATAAATTTCCGCAAATACGGCGATTTTAGCTTATTATAAGGTTTTTTTCTGATAATATTGGGTGCTAACGAATTTATACTAATTATATTGAATATTAACGGATAATTATTATTAGAAATAAAATTATGACTATCTATCGTTCAATAATTACGTAAATACATTTTTATGTTAAAATCTTAGTAGTAAAATCTAATTTAAGATAAAATTAAGAAGTTTTTAGGAAAGTGGGGTGACTTAATGGAATTGAAAGAGCTTGGTGAATTTGGCTTGATTGATTTGATTAAACAAGATTGTATTGTTGACGCTAGTACTGTTGTTGTTGGTATCGGTGATGATGCGGCGGTCATCATGCCTACGAAAGATATGTTACAGCTTATTAGCACCGATATGTTGATGGAGGGAGTTCATTTCGATTTATCTTTTATATCACCCTTTCAGTTAGGCTATAAATCGCTGGCAGTCAATTTAAGTGATATAGCGGCAATGGGCGGGATACCAAAGCAAGTTGTTGTATCGCTAGCATTGCCCAAACAAATTGAGACGGAGTTCATCATTGAGTTATATCGTGGAATGAAGGACCTTGCCCGGCAGTTTGGTGTTAATATTGTTGGCGGCGATACTGTTTCAAGCTTGCATGGGATTGCGATTAATGTAACGGTCATCGGCGAAGTTACAGAGCAAAAATTGCAAAAGCGTAGTGGTGCAAAGCAGGGAGACCTGGTAGTTGTTACTGGCACATTAGGTAGCTCAGCGGCCGGTCTTGCCTTACTACAAAACGGTGAATATACTACATGTGATTTTAGTGATTCATTAGTGAACGCACATTTAATGCCATTGCCGCAGGTGGTAATGGCCAATGATATCGCAAACTATTCCCATAGCATGAATGATATTAGTGATGGACTGGCTAGCGAAGCAAAGGAAATTGCGATTGCCAGCGAAGTTGGGATGTGTTTATATGAAACAGAAATTCCATTATCACCAGAGTTAATAACAGCAAGTCGCGTGTTAAAAAAGTCTGCATTGGCATATGCTTTATATGGTGGTGAAGATTATCAGTTGATTTTTACGATTGCGCCAGAAAAATATCAATTGCTAAAACAATGTCATTTAGTAAATAGCATTACTGTCATTGGTGAGGTAACCCCACAAAATGGAGTCGTAGAATTGGTGCAGGAAGATCAACAGATTGTACAACTAGAGTCTAAAGGGTATAATCATTTTATATAGAGTTTATAGGAGTGTTAGAAAATGCAGGTAAAAACGTCATCACCAGAGCAAACGTATGCATTAGGGCAAGAGTTAGCTACCTATTTAGCTGACGGTATCGTCCTTTGCTTAGAAGGTGATTTAGGTGCTGGTAAGACTTTGTTTGTGAAGGGAATTGCGAATGGTTTAAAGGTAACTGAAGAGGTAACGAGTCCGACGTTTACCATCATGAATATTTATCAAGGCGAAAAGACCATCTATCATTTCGATTTATACCGTTTGGAATTTGTCGAGGAGTTGCAAGATATCGGTTTTTATGAATATACAGAGAAAATAGATCAAGTAGTTATCCTTGAATGGCCCAATAAGTTTCCGGATGAATTGCCAGATGAGCATTTATGGATTAAAATTAGCCATAGCTTAGGTGAAAATGAAAGAATTTTTGATATTCGTTTGCAGGGCGAAAAATATAAAAGAGTCTATGAGGAGTTGAAACGAAGTTGCCAATTTTAGCAGTAGATACAGCGACATTGGTGTCGAGTGTGGCCGTGACAGCAGGAGACAAAGTATTAGCAGAGTTAACGTTACAAACGAAATTAACCCATTCTGAAGTATTGATGCCACATATCAAACAAATTTTAGAGATGACAAAACTAGAAAAGAGCAAAATTGAAGCGATTGCCATTAGTATCGGGCCAGGCTCATTTACTGGTCTTCGTATCGGACTTGCCACAGCAAAAAGTATTGCGTATGCACTTGATATTCCAATGATTGGGGTATCTACGCTTGCCGCGCTTGCCTATAATTATCCTGTTGAAGGTGTCTATTTAGCGCCAATGCTTGATGCACAAAAGGGGAATGTATATGTTGCGTTATATACTTGGATCAATGGTGAATTGAAAGAAGTCTATGAACCAGTGGTAAGACCTTTTGAATCAGTACTGGAAATTAGTCAGACTTTAGATAAAACGGTTATTTTACAAGGCGAAGTTGCAGTGAAAAATGCAGCTAAAATTAAAGAGACCGCTGGAAATATTCGTGTGGCAATGCCACATACGATTATGCCTAGGGCTGCAAGTGTTGCAATGCTTGGACAGGCTATGATGGAAAAAGGCATGATACATGATGTTATGACGTTAGAGCCACTATACATTAGACGTTCAGAAGCGGAAGAACTTTGGGAACGAAGAAATGGAATTAAAAATGACTGAACTTACATATCGGGAAATGACGGAAAAGGATCTTGATGCTGTTGTCATTGTAGAGAATCAGTCATTCTCCTCACCTTGGACTCGGCAAGCTTTCAACGATGAGCTAGAAAATCAGTTGGCCTATTATTTACTGGCAATTTTTGATGACAGAGTCGTTGGTTATGTAGGAATGTGGCTAATTCTTGATGAAGCGCATATTACCAATGTTGCTGTTTTGCCTAGCTATAGAAAGCTTGGCATTGGAAAATGTATGATGCGGAAAGCTTTAGATATTGCTAAGGCAAAGGGCGCACTTTCCATGACGCTTGAAGTCAGACCATCAAATGCAGTAGCGCTGGTATTATATAAAAATATAGGGTTTGAAAATGCGGGATTAAGAAAAAAATATTATGAAGATACTCAGGAAGATGCAATTATTATGTGGCTTCGTGAACTATAATAGACAAAAAAATAGGCCGCTTTCGCAGGCCTTAGGGTGATTGGTAATATACTATATGTTATCACGATCAATTTGGTTACTTAGATAATGGAGGTAGTAGATTGGATATAGAAACAAATAAGGAAAAACCATGTTTAACATTAGCGATTGAAACAAGTTGTGACGAAACATCTGCGGCAATCATCGCCGATGGCCGTACTGTTCTAGCAAATATTATTTCAACACAAATTCCTGTTCATCAAAAATTTGGTGGTGTTGTGCCTGAAATCGCGTCTCGTAAACATATTGAAAATGTGATTCCTGTTATCGATGAATGCTTGAAGCAAGCCAATGTAAAATTAACGGAGATTTCCCATATTGGTGTCACGTATGGTCCGGGCTTAGTTGGGGCATTATTGGTAGGGGTAGCAGCGGCGAAAGCCTTGGCTTATACTTTAGATGTGCCGTTAATTGGGGTCAACCATTTAGAAGGACACATCTTTGCGAATTTTTTGGCCAATCCTGACCTAGAACCACCATTTATAGCTTTAGTGGTATCTGGTGGGCATACATCACTTGTCCATGTAAAGGGATATAACGAGTTTCAACTTCTTGGGCAAACCCGTGACGATGCAGCAGGTGAGGCTTTTGATAAAGTGGCTCGGGTTATGGGACTTCCTTACCCTGGTGGGCCACAAATTGATAAATTAGCACTGCAAGGTAACCCCGAGGCAATTGTTTTTCCTAAGGCACTAAATGAAAAAGGGAATTTTGAATTTAGTTTCAGTGGATTGAAATCTGCCGTACTTAACCATATTAATAGTGCCAAGCAAAAAGGCGAGGTAATTAATAATGCTGATGTGGCAGCAAGTTTCCAAAAAGCAGTTGTCGATGTACTTACGGATAAAGCCTTGTCTGCAGTAAAGAAAATAAAGGTAAATACACTAGTACTAGCTGGTGGAGTAGCGGCGAACAGTGCACTTAATGCAAAATTTACTGCCAATTGTGAAAAAGAAGGAATCAAATTTTATCATCCTAACATCATTTTATGCACAGATAATGCGGCAATGATTGCCTGTCGAGCATATTATCAAAGTAGGGCGGGCCTTTACGCCGATCTTTATTTGAATGCAGTGCCAAGTTTGAAATTAACCAACTTATAAAAGGTGTTTATGGAGTGTGCGATAATTATGACATAAGGCGTTTTTAGTATAGATCAATTTTGTACTTTGTATATTTTATAAATTTATAAAATTCCCAGAGGATTTCACAAAATTAAGTTGAAGTTTATATTTTATGTTGATGGATTGGGAGGGTTTTTTTCTAATATGGGATTTCTTTTAGATAAATGTCGGCAAATGACAAATTTATCTACCGTACAAATTGATATTTTAGATAAACTTAGTAGAAGTTTTCCTCTAGTATCAGATTTATCACATGCACATTTAACGGTGTATGCAAAAGTGGCAGATAAAGATGAGATTGTTGTAATCGCACAAATTGAACCGAATACTAGCTTTAGTCAATACAGGCCTAGTATCCTTGGAACCACTGTACGCACGGCTGAAGAACCTTTGGTGTGGCGTACCATGACAACAGGTGAAGCGATTAAGGGAAAGCGTGAATGGGCTTGGGGCTTTATGTTATTAGATATGTATACCTTTGCAATCTATGATTATGACGAGCAGATCATTGCCAGTGTAAGTTTTGAAACGAATTCAGAGGAATTGCGTATTGAAGGGTATGACTATTTATTAGAAACTGCATATAAACTGTTATTGAATGTAAAACTACCAATAGATACAGAACTATATCGGCCTTTATCAGCGAGTGATGGGATTATTATTACCGATAAGCGTAGCAAAATAGTTTTTGCCAACACTGCGGCAAGTAGTATTTACAAAGTGCTGGGCGTTGGTAAAATGGTTGGTCATCATATTTTTGATCGCCAGATTACGATGCATATTACAAAAGAAACAACCGTGAGCCAAAGACCCTATGAGAAAGAAATAGAAGCGGGAAATTTGGTCTTAGTTCAACGGAATATTCCTTTAATGAAAAATGATCAATTGGTGAGAACCGTTATTGTTGTTTCTGATGTTACAGAGTTAAAGAAAAAAGAAAAAGAATTGCTAATTAAATCTGCTGTTATTCAAGAAATTCATCATCGAGTCAAAAATAACTTGCAAACGATTGCAAGTTTATTACGTTTACAATCGAGGCGTACCAATTCTGAAGAGGTTAAAGCAGCGCTGCGCGAAAGTGTGAATCGAATCCTTAGTATTTCGGTAGTGCACGAATTTTTATCACAACAGGATGCGGAAATTATTGATGTGGTTGAAGTTGCAAAAAATATTTTAGATTTGGTTATTCAGAATATGTTAGAACCTGATTTTACACTCGAAACTAAATTTAGAGGCGAGACGATCATCTTACCATCAGAGCATGCCAGCAGTTTGGCGTTGGTTATGAATGAATTGATTCAAAACTCCATTGAACATGGGTTTATTGGTTTAAAACAAGGCGTTATTGGTTTGGATATTACAACCAATAATGATAATTACCTAATTGATATTTACGATAATGGGACTGGGATACCTGAAAGCTTTAAACCGCAGGCGTCAAAAAGTTTGGGATTGCAAATTGTTAGGACGTTGATTGAAGATGATCTTAATGGAACTTTTGAATTGTATAACGATCATGGGACGCATGCCAAAATAAAAATTCCCCGTAAAGTGGAGGGAGGAAACAGTAGATGAGAGCTTTGAAAATTGTAATTGCTGATAATGAGTCTATCATTCGAATGGATTTAAAAGAGATTTTAGAAGAAGCTGGTCATGAAGTTGTTGGCGAAGCAACAGATGGTGCAAAAGCGATTGATTTAACACGCAAATTTAAACCAGATCTGGTTATTATGGATATTAAGATGCCAGAGATGGATGGCATTGCAGCTGCTAAGGTTATTTCTAATGATAAAATTGCCCCGGTTTTGCTCCTCACGGCATTTAGTCAAAAAGAAATCGTCGATAAAGCAAAAGACTCTGGCGTGCTGGCTTATTTAGTAAAGCCAGTGAAAGAAAGTAATTTATTTCCAGCAATGGAAATTGCCATGTCGCGGTTTGAAGAGATTGAACAATTGGAACATGAGCTAGACGACGTGAAAAATTCCCTAGAGATGCGGAAGATTCTGGACCGTGCGAAAGGTATTTTAATGGATGCCTATAGCTTAAGTGAAAGTGAAGCATATCGGAGAATTCAACAATATAGCATGGCAAAACGTAAGACAATTAAAGAAGTCGCTCAAGCAATTATAGATTCTGTTTTAAAAAATAAATAATTTATAGCATGTAAAAGCGTTCTAGAAATTTCACTAGAACGCTTTTTATTTGATAGCATGTATAAATAACTGGTAATTGCATATAATTTTACTATGTGATTGTATATGTTTTATATATGATGGCGTAATATTGAGCAATTTTGCAATAAAAGTTGATTTCAACAGGATTTTGCAAAATTTTTTTCGTAAAAAGGTAAAAATTTGATTATTGGTATTGCTTTTTATCGGCGAATTTTATATTATGAAATATGTAATTAGCACTCACTACTAAATAGAGTGCTAACAAAATTAAAATTTTATATATTATAAAGGAGGTCACTACAAAATGATTAAGCCATTAGGCGACAGAGTTGTTATTAAGGTTTTAGAAGGGGAATGAAAACTGCAAGAGTGGTATCGTATTACCGGATACTGCAAAGGAAAAACCACAAGAAGGTAAAGTTGTAGCTGTTGGTACTGGTAAAGTATTGGATAATGGTAACGCGTTGCTCTTGATGTAAAAGTTGGCGATAAAATTATTTTCTCTAAATATGCTGGTACAGAAGTGAAAGTTGAAGGTAAAGAATATCTTGATCGTTAGTGAAAGAGATATTTTAGCAATTGTAGAATAATTAATAACATTTCAAATCTTAAAAATAATTTAGGAGGCTACATAACAATGGCAAAACAAATTTTATTTGATGAAGAAGCACGTCGTGCGTTAGAAAGAGGCGTAGATGCATTAGCAAACGCAGTAAAAGTAACACTTGGACCAAAAGGCCGTAATGTTGTACTTGATAAAAAATTCGGTGCACCGACTAATTACAAATGATGGTGTAACAATTGCTAAAGAAATTGACTTAGAAGATCCATTTGAAAACATGGGTGCACAACTGGTAAAAGAAGTTGCAACAAAAACAAATGATGTTGCTGGTGATGGTACAACTACAGCTACTGTTCTTGCTCAAGCAATGATTCGTGAAGGAATGAAAAATGTTGCTGCTGGTGCAAACCCTATGATTATTAAAAAAGGTATTGAAAAAGCAGTAAAAGCTGTTGTAGAAGAAATCAAAAAGATTGCAAAACAAGTAGAAGGCAAAGAATGCAATTGCACAAGTTGCTTCTATTTCTGCTGCTGATGAAGAAATTGGTAAATTAATTGCAGAAGCTATGGAAAAAGTTGGTAAAGATGGTGTTATCACTGTTGAAGAATCCAAAGGAATGGATACTAGACTTGAAGTAGTAGAAGGTATGCAGTTTGACCGTGGATATATTTCTCCTTACATGGTTACTGATACAGAAAAATGGAAGCTGTTCTTAAAGATCCATATATTTTGATTACAGATAGAAAAATATCGTGCTATTGCAAGATATGTTGCCTGTACTTGAAAAAGTTGTGCAACAAGGTAAAGAATTGGTAATCATTGCTGAAGATGTTGAAGGCGAAGCACTTGCAACTTTAGTTGTAAATAAACTTCGTGGTACATTCAAAGCAGTTGCTGTTAAAGCTCCTGGTTTTGGTGATCGTCGAAAAGCAATGCTTGAAGATATCGCAATTTTAACTGGTGGTAAAGTAATCACTGAAGAACTCGGTCGTAAACTTAGAAAACGTTGAACTTGAAGATCTTAGGTCGAGCTCGTCAAAGTTCGTGTATCCAAAGAAAAAACAACGATTGTTGAAGGTGCTGGTGATCAAGGTCAAATCAACGCTCGAGTAGAACAAATTAAAACACAAATTGAAGAAACTACTTCTGATTTTGATAAAGAAAAATTACAAGAACGTCTTGCTAAATTAGCTGGTGGTGTTGCAGTTATCAAAGTCGGTGCTGCTACTGAAGTTGAACTGAAAGAAAAGAAACTTCGTATTGAAGATGCACTTAATGCAACTCGTGCGGCTGTTGAAGAAGGTATCGTAGCTGGTGGTGGTACAACATTCATCGATATTCTTCCAGTTCTTGATACACTTGAAGCAACTGGTGATGAAAAAACTGGTGTCAAGATCGTAAAACGTGCAATCGAAGAACCAGTACGTCAAATTGCTGACAATGCAGGTCTTGAAGGTTCTGTTGTTGTTGCAAACGTTAAAAAAGCAGCCAAAGGCATTGGTTTCAATGCTTTAACTGAAGAATATGTCGACATGATTGATGCTGGTATCGTTGATCCAGCAAAAGTAACTCGTTCTGCACTTCAAAATGCTGCAAGTATTGCTGCAATGGTTCTTACAACTGAAACTTTAATTGCTGATAAACCAGAAAAAGATAACGGTGCTGCAGCAGCTGCTGCTATGGCCGGTATGGGTGGCGGCATGGGCATGCCAGGAATGATGTAATTAACGCTTTTACAAATACCACGATTTGTAACGTTTCAGATCTTTTATTATGAATGAAAAAACACACTTACAATTTTGTAAGTGTGTTTTTTGTTGCCGAAATTTTGTTGTCTGTGCAATATCCTTATATCAAGCCAATTGCAAATTGTACAAGCAAAGATACAACTGCAACGGCGATCCAACAGGCGAGTCCGAGGATAATTGGGCGAATACCGTTATTGATGAGCTGTTTTAAGTTGGTGTTTAAACCAATTGCGCTCATGGCTAAGATGATGCAAAACTTACCAGCATTGCCTAGAAATTTTGATAGCTCTGTAGGTAATACACCGATCGTATTTACGATGGATGCAACGACAAACCAAAGGATAAAGTAAGGAAAAATTTTTGCAATGTTGAAGTTGCCAGCTTTGGCACTATTTCTAGAGGTTATAATGGCTAGAATAATACAAATTGGAACAATCATCAAAGCGCGGGTCAATTTTACAATTGTCGCATAATCGCCAGCAGCTAAACTGTAAGAATAACCAGCCGCTACAACCGAAGAAGTATCATTGATGGCAGTACCTGCCCACATACCAAACCCTGTATCGGAAAAATTGAAGTAATGGCCTAATGCAGGAAAGATGAATACAGCTATAACATTGAATAAAAAAATCGTTGATATGGAAAAAGCAACTGTTTTATCTTTCGCACCGATGACGGGAGCAATCGCTGCAATAGCAGAGCCACCACAAATTGCAGTGCCTCCACCTACTAATAAAGTAGTGTGCATATCTAATTTCAAGAGTTTACCAACAAAAAATGCCGTTAAGAATGCGGTGCTTAAGGTGCAAAACATGACCGATAAAGATTGTGTGCCAACGTTAAGTACAACATATAAGTTCATTTCGAAACCGAGTAAGATAATAGAGTATTGTAAAATCTTTTTACCTGTAAACTTAATGCCTGCTTCCAGTGCTTCTGGACGCTTAAAGCTGGCGGCGAGCATTCCTAATAAAATACCAAATACTGGACCACCGATAATTGGAAACTGATTACCTAAAAACCAAGCTGGTATAGCAAAAATAAGTGAAAAAATGATACCTTTTAATAATTTTAAATTCATAAAATGTCATCTCCTTTTGTTGAAGCTAGTGTAACATTTGCATATACATATGTAAAATAATATAATTAAATAAAAACGATAGGCTAATACCTATATATGGAGGGTATAATGACACTAAGACATTTAACGATCTTTATTTTTGTTTGTGATGAGGGGAGTATGACAAGAGCGGCGGATAAAATGCATATGGCCCAGCCGTCGGTGAGTCAAGTGATTAGCGAACTGGAAAAACATTATAATGTACGTTTATTTGAACGCTTGGGGAGACAGCTATTTTTAACGGTGGCAGGTGAAAAATTGCTGACCTATGCTAGGCATATTGTGAATCTAAATAATCAAACTGAGGAAGCAATGCGACGGTTTGGCAATATCTATCACGTTCGGCTCGGGGCCAGTGTTACGATTGGCGAATGCGTTTTGATTGATTTACTGAAGTCGTTGTATAAAATTTATCCAGAGAATCAGATTACTTCTGCGATTCATAATACCGCGGTGCTAGAAGAAATGCTATTAACCGATGCACTCGACATTGCTATGATCGAAGGAAGAGTTCAATCGGAGTTTTTGATTACCAGCCCGTTTATGAATGATGAATTGATTTTCATTGCGAAAAAAAATCATCCATTAGCAAAGCAAGAGAAAATTAGTTTTCTTGAGTTAGAAAACGTTGACTTTTTTGTGCGTGAAGAAGGCAGTGGAACACGAAATTTATTTGAACAGGTCATGAACAATCACAATATTCATTGTCATATTATTGGAACTTATAATAATGCGGAAACAATAAAAAAAGCGGTTGAAGCAGGCATGGGCATCAGCGTAATATCCAAGCTGGCAGTAAGAGCTGAACTAGAAAGTGGTGAGCTTTGTCAATTGAAAGTTGATGAACTTGTTTTTAAGCGGAAATTTCATATTGTGTATCATAAAAATAAATATATTTCCGAAACACTAAAGACAATTATAAATTTTTGTCAACATATGACGGAGGTGGAATAAAAATGGTCTTTTCGCATAGAGTTTTATAAGTTAGATGCGAGGAGGACTTTTTATGGTAATTAATTTACGTGGTTTGCTGAAAAACCGCAATGTCATGTGCGCTTTATTTGGCTTACTTGTACTCAGTGCAACGTATTTGCAGATTACAGAAATTTTGACAAGTGGACCTATTGCCATTGCAGGAACAAAGACAGAACAAAAAGTGGTAGCACTTACCTTTGATCATTCTTGGGGAAATAAATTCACGCCAGCCATTTTAGAAACTTTAAAACAAAATAATCAAAAAGTTACTTTTTTTATTATGGGACCATGGGCTTTGAAATATCCCGAAGTTGCCAAACAAATTGCTGCTGATGGGCATGAAATTGCTAGCCATGGTCATAGACATCAAAACTACGGTGATCGGACAGCGGAATGGGTTAGAAATGATTTGCAAACGGCGCATGCCGAAATTAAAGAAGCTACAGGTGTCGATTGTTCCTTGATGCGTCCGCCTAATGGAAGTTATAGTAAAGAATCGTTAAATACCGTGGATCAAATGGGATATAAAACAATTATTTGGAATATCGATTCGTTAGATTGGAAAAATCCCGGACGTGATGTAGTGATCGAAAGAGTGATAAAACGGTTGAAACCTGGCGGGATTATTCTGATGCATGCTTCAGATACACCGCAGCAAACTGCCGAAGCCTTGCCAATTATTTTGGATAGAATCAAAGCAGAAGGATACAAAATAGTTACTGTAGGAGAATTGCTTGCAAATTATGCCGAAGGTGGTGTGTTAAGACATTGATTAGTTTTAGCAATCTAGCAGGAAAATAAATATCTTAGCACGAAATATAAACAGTTATGGAGTAAAAGAAACTTATTATTTATTTTTATGCAAGAGGTGAAACATTCATGGCGAATACATTGACAGCAGCGCAAAAAGCAGCGGCAGGAGAAAGATTGACGTTAGAAGATGCGCTCAAGTTGTATCACTCTGATGATTTATTAAATTTAGCGACATGGGCGAGAGCGGCGAAAGAGCGTAAGAGTGGTAGGGAAGTTTATTATAATGTGAATCGGCATATAAACTTAACGAACATTTGCGTATCGGGATGTCCATTATGTGCTTTTGCTTGTAAACCAGAAGAAAAACGTGCGTATGTGATGAGTGAAGAGGAAGTTGTTGAAATCGTAAAAAGCACAGTAGCAAAAACCCCGGGGCTAAGCGAAATTCATATGGTGAGCGCGTTGCATCCAGATAAGAAGTTCGACTACTATTTAAATATTGTAAAAGCAGTGAAAAAGACATTGCCAGATGTGCATTTAAAAGCGTTTACACCAGTAGAAATCGTACATTTTGCCAAAATAGCGAATCAATCGATTGGCGAAGTATTGACGAGGTTAAAAGAAGCTGGGTTAGATTCTTTGCCAGGTGGTGGTGCGGAAATTTTGGACGATGAAGTTCGTAAGATCATTTGTCCCAACAAAGCAACGTCTGCCCAGTGGATTGAAACGATTAAGACAGCGCACAAGTTGGGTATTCTGACGAATGCTACGATATTATATGGGCACGTAGAAACAATCGAGCAACGGCTCAAACATTTGATTACGCTTCGTGAGATTCAAGATGAAACTGGCGGATTCCAAGCGTTCGTTTCATTCCCATTTCATCCGGCGAATACAGGATTTCCTGAAATAAAGAGAGGTTCTTCATGGGAAGATTTAAAGTTTATTGCAATCGCCAGATTGGTCTTAGATAATTTTGACCATATTAAGGGCTTTTGGATGATGTTGACGATGCCGATTGCACAACTTTCTTTGGCTTTTGGGGTTGATGATTTAGATGGTACGGTCGAAGAAGAAAAAATTATTCATGCAGCTGGTGCGGAAACAAAAAAAGGAATTACCAAACAAGATATTATAAAAATTGTTTCTGAAACTGGCTATATCCCAGTGGAAAGAGATACTTTCTATCAACCAATTAAATTAGAAAGTAATGGAGTTGAGTAAGATGGCAAATCCAAAAGTAGGGCATATTAACTTTATCAATTGTTTGCCTTTGACCTATAGTTTTCATGAAGATGGCTTTGATCAAGGTCTGGATATTCATGCGGCAGTACCTTCCGTGCTCAACAATGATATTGTCAATTCTCGTTTAGATGTTAGCCCGGTATCCTCGATTATTTATGCGCGTAATAGTGAAAAATTTATGATTTTACCGGATGTATCAATCACCGCAGATGGTGCAGTACAAAGTATTATTTTAGTATCGAAAAGGCCCATTGAAGAATTAAAAACCGATAAAATTATTTTAACAGCAAAATCGGCAACGTCACATTGCTTGTTAAAAATCGTATTAAATAAAAAGTATGGGGCGAAACCCAATTATTATATTCGCATTGTTGATATGCAAAAGATTATTCCTGATGATGCGACCGCTACATTATTAATTGGTGATGATGCGTTATATGCTTATCATAACCAACAAGATGGTTTATATTATTATGATATCGGTATAGAATGGAAAAAACTTACGGGGCTTCGTATGGTTTACGCAGTATGGGTTGTTAACCGCGATTTTGCAAAAAATAAACCAGAATTATTGCAACTGGTTTATGATAGGGTTACACGGGGTTTTAAAAATGGTTACAAGAAGAAAGCAAAAGCGATACATACCATCGTTTATGATAAACCGTTTACTTTTGCCCAATTGGATGATTATTTAGAAGTGATTACATGGGATTTTACGACTGAGCATAAAAAAGCTCTGTTAACTTTTTATGAAATGGCACATGAGTTGAATTTGATTGATCATGTACCAGAAATTGAAATCGCGGAGGTTTTTAAATGAGCTTAACGGAACAAGCAGGCTTAGAATTACTTCAGCATACTGATATTTTAGAGCTTGGTAAGATGGCAGATGCGATGCGGCAAAAGCTTCATCCCGGGAAAACGGTAACCTTTGTTATTGATCGTAATATCAACTATAGTAATGTTTGCGTGAGCGAATGCAAGTTTTGTGCCTTTTTCCGCCCCCAAAATCATAAAGATGCCTATATTTTATCAATGGAAACTATGCTGAAAAAAATAAAAGAAACGATTGCTGCCGGTGGTACGCAAGTCATGATCCAGGGGGGCTTGCACCCCGAATTGGATTTGAAGTTTTATTTAAATTTATTACAAACGATTAAGAAAAACTACGATATCACGATTCATTCCTTTTCGCCAGCAGAGATTGTGCACATGGCGAAAAAGGCAAATCTTTCGGTCGTAGATACGTTAAAAGAACTACAAGCAGCGGGACTTGATTCACTGCCAGGTGGTGGTGCGGAAATCTTAGTTGATGAAGTCAGACAACGCGTAAGTCCGAAAAAAATTAGCGCAGATGAGTGGCTAGATGTTATGGAATGTGCCCATAGCATTGGGATGCAAAGTACGGCCACAATGGTGATTGGTATGGGGGAAACGCTGGCGCAGCGTATTGAGCATATGGAAAAAGTCCGTGCTTTGCAAGAAAAAACGGGCGGATTCCGCGCTTTTATTACATGGAGTTTCCAACCGGGCAATACGGCCCTAGGCGGTGAAAAAACTTCTGCTTGGGATTACCTTACAACACTCGCAACGACGAGACTTTATTTAGATAATATCAAACATATCCAAGGTTCTTGGGTAACTCAAGGTCAAAATATTGGACAACTTACGTTAGCGTTTGGTGCGAATGATTTGGGCAGTATCATGTTAGAGGAAAATGTGGTAAGAGCCGCTGGCACAGCCTATCAAATGTCGATTGATAAAATGGTTGGCATGATTGAAGCTACGGGTAGAGTTGCCGCACAACGTGATACCGAATATAATATAATGAAAAGATTTAATGGAGCGATAAAAGAATGAATAGTATTCCGACAGTAGAATTTGCCGTGATTGGCGGTTCTGGTACGCTATCAAGCAACTTTCCTTTAGGGGTAGAAACTGGCGATGTAGAAGTATTAGAAGACAATTTAGTTTTTGAAACACCGTATGGGACAAGTCCTGCTTTTCGTCTATTCCGTGTAGGCGATAAAAAAGTTTTGAACTGTAAAATGCATGGCTGGCGCAGTGGCGTTAGCCGGGCAGACGCATCACGGCAAGTGTTTTGGGTATTTCGTGAAGCCGGGGTAAAACGCATTATCTCCGAAGGTGGCGTGGGATCAATTAATCCACTCCTCGACCCTAGAGATTTTGTTATTCCCGATGACTATCTTGATATGTCCGAACGAAAAGGCGTGGGTCTTGAAGGAAAATATTTGCTCATCATGCGTGATGCACTTTGTCATGAGATGCGTAAAAAGTTAATTGAGAAGACAAAAGAACATTTCGATGGTCGTGTATTTACACGTGGAACCTATGCCGTAACCGAAGGGCGTCATTTTGAAAGTCCAGCGGAGATTGCGATGCTGAAAGGGCATGCTGATATTGTGGGGCAAAGCATTTGTCCAGAAGTGTATCTTGCACGTGAAATCGGGGCATGTTATGCAGGTCTTTATTTTATTGTTAACTATGGTGAAGGCTTAGTGAAATCATGGTCTCATCAAGAGTTACAAGATATTTTTTATGATGATGCACCGATGATTAGTCGGATTATCTTAGATACAATTCGCAGTTTAGAACCAATGGGAACTTGTGAATGTAAAGATCTACGCAAAGAAACACTATTAAAAGGTATTTACAATAAGTAGAATTTTGTGGTATATTGGCGACAATAGTTTTTAGAGGAGGAGTTATTGAGTTGAGTAGCAAGAATAATGAAATGGTATTAATTTTGGATTTTGGTGGTCAATATAATCAATTAATCGCTAGACGGGTAAGAGAGTGTGGCGTGTATTGTGAAATAGTTCCTTATGACTGCAGTATCGAAAGAATTAAATCAAAAAATCCAAAAGGTATCATCTTTACAGGTGGTCCTAATAGTGTTTATGGTGATGATACACCAAAAGCTGATGCACAAGTATTCGAATTGGGTGTACCTGTACTTGGTATTTGTTATGGTCATCAATTTATGGCTCACACATTGGGCGGCAAAGTTGAAAATGCTGAAGTTGGTGAATACGGTAAAACAGCTGTTGAATTAGCAATGGACTGCAAACTATTTACTGATATAGAGATGAAAAACGAATGTTGGATGAGTCATATGGACCGTGTTTCGGCGGCTCCAACAGGCTTTAAAGTTGTTTCTACAACAAAAGAATGTCCAGTTGCAGGAATGATAAACGAAGATAAAAAATTGTATGGTGTACAATTCCATCCAGAAGTAGAACATACTCCTTTTGGTAAGACGATGCTAGCAAATTTTTTGTTTAAAATTTGTGAAGTACATGGTGATTGGAATATGGCATCTTTTGCCCAAACGAAAATCGCTGAAATTAAAGATTTTGTTGGCGATAAAAAAGTGCTTTGTGCGTTGTCTGGTGGGGTAGATTCTTCCGTTGCAGCTGTACTTGTACATAAAGCTATAGGCAAACAATTAACCTGCGTATTCGTTGATCATGGCTTACTTAGAAAAGATGAGGGTGATCAGGTAGAAGAGATTTTCAGAAAACAATTTGATATGAATTTAATTCGTGTCAATGCAGAAGATCGTTTCCTAGGCAAACTTGCTGGTGTTTCTGATCCAGAAAGAAAACGTAAAATTATTGGCGAAGAATTCATTCGTGTGTTTGAAGAAGAATCTAATAAATTAGGCGAAATCGATTTCTTGGTACAAGGAACGATTTATCCAGACGTTGTCGAAAGTGGCACGAAAACTTCCGCAACGATTAAGAGTCACCATAATGTAGGTGGATTGCCAGAAGATATGAACCTTACCTTGATTGAACCACTACGCGAATTATTTAAAGATGAAGTACGTGCTGTTGGTGAAGAACTCGGTATTCCTCATCATTTAGTATGGCGTCAACCTTTCCCGGGGCCAGGCCTTGCCATTCGTGTACTTGGTGAAATCACCGAAGAAAAATTGTTGATCACTCGCGAAGCCGATGCGATCTTTAGAGATGAAATTGCAAAAGCTGACCTTGAAGGTAAGATATGGCAATACTTCGCCTGCTTACCTAATATTCGTTCCGTTGGTGTAATGGGAGACGAAAGAACCTATTGTCACACAGTAGCACTTCGCGCTGTTACTAGCTCCGATGGAATGACTTCTGATTGGGCACATATCCCTTATGAAGTATTAGATAAGGTTTCCCGTCGTATTGTAAACGAAGTAAAAGGTGTTAATCGTATCGTTTACGATGTAACATCAAAACCACCATCCACAATTGAGTGGGAATAAGATAAACAAGACCGTGAGTCCTTTATGGATAAGGGATCACGGTCTTGTCTTTTGCAAAATGTACTTGTATATATGTTCTTTACGTGATTTTTTTCTTGTGCTACAGTTACTATAGATGGTTTTAGGAAAGTAGGTGAATTATGAAAAAAATTCGTATCATAATTGCAGATGATCATGCCGTACTACGATCCGGGTTAAAAGCGTTATTACATTGTTATTCGCAATTTGAAGTTATCGGTGAAGCTGGAACTGGGCTTGAAGCCGTTAATCTGGTTAGCAAACAGCAGCCGGACGTACTGATTTTGGATTTGTCAATGCCGGATATGAGCGGTGTTGACTGTATCAAGGAGATCCGTTCCCGAAGAGTGGCATGTCCGATTTTGGTTTTAACGATGTACGATGATGAAGAGTTTATTAAGGAAGTCATGCGTTCCGGTGCAAATGGATATGTGTTGAAGCGTTCTGCAGATACAGAGTTGATGGAAGCTATTAAACGTATTTCTGAGGGAAAAAATTATTTGAATGAAAGTATCTCGCAGACGCTTATTGACACACTGTTGCGGACGACAAATGAAAAGTGTGATTCTGATGATCCTTATAAAATGCTAAGTGGACGCGAGCGAGAAGTTCTGCGTTACCTAGCACAGGGGTATACCAATACGGAAATTGCGGAAAAACTTTTCATAAGTCCTAAAACCGTGGATACTTACCGCTCAAGAATTATGAAAAAATTACATGTTAGTAAAAAATCGGAGTTGGTAAATTACGCGATTAGGCATAAAATGATGGGAGCATAAATACTTTACAGGGTGTAGAAAAAAGGGCTTCTGTTGTTATCCGCAGCAGAAGCCCTTATCGTCTTTTACTCGCCAATTTTTAAGCTTTTTAGATGATTTTTAGGCAAAAGATCTTCAAGTGTTATGAACTTGATCTAGTTTATAACACTTGAAGATCTTTTTTATTCTCATCTATAAAATTTATACCATATATGGGAACTTATACGCTTTGCAGGTTCGTCGATAGTCTGTAAGGAGTTATCCTACAGTAATATAGGATAACTCCTTACACTTTTTTACAGGGTCTACCTGATTTTTTAGTTTGCAAATTAGTGGTAAAATATAGGAAATAAATTTTATATAAGGAGCATAAATTATGCAAACATTATATATGGAAAAGTTCAAGAAAATTGTTGGAGAGGAGAATGTCCTTACTGCACATGAAGAATTATATTGTTACTCCTATGATGCTACTCCTGGATACTCGCACTTGCCAGAGGCTATTGTAATCCCGGAAAATGTTAAACAAGTATCTGATATATTGAAGACAGCTAATCAGCATAAAATTCCTGTTTATCCGAGGGGAGCAGGGACTAATCTGAGTGCTGGCTGTGTACCGCTAAAAGGCGGAATCGTGCTGCTGATGGCCCGCTTTAACCACATTAGTGATGTTGACTTGGAAAATCTGGTGGTGATAGCAGAGCCGGGTGTGATTGTAGGGGATATAAATGGTATGGTAACCAGGCATGGATTGATTTATCCGCCTGATCCGGGCACGGTGGCTACAGCTACACTTGGTGGTACGATTGCAGAAAATGCCGGTGGTCTGCGGGGCTTGAAATACGGGGTTTCCAAACATTATGTTATGGGGCTAGAAGTTGTACTGGCTAATGGGGATATCTTGCATACTGGAGGAAAAAATGTTAAAGATGTTTCTGGCTATGATCTTACAAAATTGTTTACTGGTTCGGAAGGTACGCTAGGAGTTATTACTCAAGCCACTTTAAAATTAGTACCGGCACCAGAAAGTAAAAAAAGTATCATGGCAGTATTTAAAAATTTAGATTATGCCGGCAAAGCAGTGGCAGGAATTATTGCCGCTAAAATTATTCCTGCTACATTGGAAATTATGGATAATGCTACGATATGTACCGTAGAAGATTATGCTCATGTTGGGTTACCTCTTGACGCCGAGGCGGTGTTGTTAATTGAAGTGGACGGCATAGCTGAAGTGGTGGAAAAAGAAGCAGACAAAGTTTTGAGTGTACTAAAAAAGAATCAAGCCGATGATATTCAAGTGGCTAAAAATGACGCAGAAAGAGATAGGCTATGGGCAGCGCGCCGAGCAGCTCTACCTGCACTAGCAAAATTGCGCCCAACTACTTATGTGGAAGACGCGACTGTGCCTAGAAGCAAGGTGCCTGACTTTTTGCGCGCTGTTAGTAGGATATCAAAAGAATTTAATGTAACAATCGGTACTTTTGGTCATGCCGGGGACGGCAATATGCACCCCACAATTGTTTGTGATATTCGTGATCCGCAGGAAATGGACTTGGTTAAAAAGGCGATGAATGAAATGTTTTTGTCAGCTATTAAACTAGGCGGTACGTTAAGTGGTGAACATGGAATCGGTTTGGGAAAATTGCCATGGATGGAGCAGCAGCATGGCAGTAAGACTATGGAAGCCATGAAAGCTATCAAAAGGGCAATGGACCCCAATCTTATTTTGAATCCTGGTAAATTAGTAGGTGAGTGTTAACATGAACTACATCGTAGCAAAAGATATACAAAATAAGGATCAGCAGCTGCTTAGTGATATACGTGATGCGTTGGCAAATTGTATGAAATGTGGAAATTGTATGGCTGTGTGTCCAATTTATAAAGAAACCAGAAACGAAATATCTGTAGCCAGAGGGAAATTAGCACTCATGGAAGGCATACTGAGCGGTAAGAATGAAATTTCTGCAGGCTTTGACAATGCTTTGGCAAAATGTTTATGTTGTAAGGCGTGTGCGTTTAACTGTCCATGTGGAGTGAAGGCTGACGAACTGATTATCCGTGGACGTCAAGCTGTGGTGCAGGCGCGCGGTCTTCATCCTGTAAAAAAAGCTGTATTCAAGCTGTTATCAAACCGTAAGCTGTTCGATGTTGCATTAAGAGCAGCTGGTCTATTTGGTCCTTTAAGTTTTAAGCGGCTTCCTGGGAAAATGGCTGCTGTAGCCAGATTTCCTATGCCTGGTATTGACAAAAAAAGAATTACAGCGCCTTTTGCCGCAATTCCCTTGCGGAGTCGTTATCCGGAGGTGGTAAAGGCCGCTAATGCCAAGTGTAAAGTGGGCTTTTTTACCGGATGTATGATTAATTATATGTATACAGATGTCGGCGATGCAGTGATTCATGTGTTAAAGCACAATGATATCGAGGTTGTGATACCGCCTGCGCAGCATTGTTGCGGTACTCCGGTATATGTTTCGGGAGATAAAGAGGTGGCAAAGAGTTTTGCAAAACATATTATCAATGTCTTTGCAAGTTATGATTTTGATTATGTCATAGCAGCGTGCGGGTCTTGCGCAGAAGCTTTAAAAATAGAATATCCTCACATGTTTCAAGATGATCCGGTAATGTATAAACAGGCAGAAAAATTGGCGAAAAAGACTTACGAAATCGGCGAATTTTTAGTTGATGTTGTTCCGTTTCGTCGAGATCATTTGGGGCAGGTTTTGAAAACAGTTACCATGCATGATCCATGCCATATGGCCCGGGGGATTAAGGTTACAAAACAGCCGCGGGAAATACTACAGGCTATTCCAGGGCTTACATTTGTAGAAATGAAAGAGGCTGACCGCTGTTGCGGATCAGGCGGTTCGTTTAGCGTGACAAACTATCCGCTGTCACGTAAAATTAATGATAGAAAGATAAAAAATATTAAAGAGTCTTCGGCACAAGTGGTGGCCACGAGCTGTGGTACCTGTCGGATGCATCTGACTGACGGATTAGAGCAAAACAAAGTTGAGGCAGAGGTTGTACATGTCATTCAGCTTTTGGAACAATCTTATCGTGCAGGACAAGTTTAAATACTTTGGTTACTTGGTAAAACAGCCGTTTATGGCGTAGGTGTTCTAGTTTTAATTGGAACTTCTATTTTGAGGCATGTTCCCAGACCGATAGTGGAATCAATGGAAAATTCCCCATTTACTCCGGCAATTCGTTCTTTCATTCCATATAGGCCCAGACAAGCATGTTTACGATGTTTATGAATTTTTTTGTTATGGAAGCCGATGCCATTATCGGCAACAGTAAACAATAGCATGGATTTTTTTATTGACAAGTTTATCTGAACTTCAGTTGCCTGCGCATGCTTAATAATATTGGTTAGTGCCTCCTGTAAAATACGATAGAGGCTGATTTCTAATTCGGGAGAAAAACGTTGCCGGGACAAATCGGGAGCAATTTCCGCGGTGACTTTGATCTTATATTTTTGTGCATAGTCTTCGATATATTTTTTGGTTGCGCTGACTAAGCCGAGATCATCAAGTACTACGGGGCGAAGTTGTACTGCCAATTGATGGACAGCTTCGAGTGTATTGGCTGCTAAATCGCGCATTTGCAATAATTTATTTTTTTCTTCAGCATGTGCCGTTTTAGCCAGTACTCTAAGACCAAAAATGATAGATGTCAGTGCTTGGCTTGTTTCATCATGAAGCTCACGGGAAATTTTCCGTCGTTCTTCTTCTTGAATATTAATAATTTTTTTTACATAGTGCTGGTGGAGCGTCTGTTTATCCTGTAGTGCTTTAACCAGCTTTTCCTGACGGACGTTTGCGTTGAGCGCGGCTTCAACAAAATGGGCAGCTAAACGGGCGTAAGAAGCAGCTTCTTCAGACTTTCCAGTAATGCCAATCAAGCCAACACATTCATTTTCAAGCCAAATTGGGACGTTAAATCCTGTGCGTACGCCGAAAAAATGCTGTTGATCATCTTCTGTGACCGAAAACTCATGAGTTTTTCCGGAGCGCAGCATTTGAGTACCCACTTCATGACGTTGGCCAATTCGTTCTTTGCTGAGAGAAGCAATGATGACACCGTGTTTGTCGACAATATTGACATTTTTATTTAATTCTGCGGCAATAATATCTACAAGAGATTGTGCAAATTTAGGATCTAGGCTTTGGCTGTTCATAGTAGTGTTATTCCTCCTTTATGTTCAAAAAGTAACTGATACTATTTTACGACAAATAATCTGCCAGTTAAAGAGTAAACCATATGATATTCTTGATCATTCAATATTTACAGGCTTTGAATAAGTAAAGGACTGAGGATAAATCCCCGGTCCTTTACTTATTGGTATATTTTGTTATAATATTTTTATAGGTGCTACCATAAAACGGTAGGCGGTCAATTTTGCCCCCAAAAGGGGGTGAAGCCCATGCATGAATGAGACGAATGTAACTTTATTGTTTTTCGTTATTCTTGTGGTATTTTTACAAAAAAAGTAAACCGCCCGAAGCGTCCAAACTAAGGCGGTAAACTTTTACTTATCTATTTTGGGGCTGACCGCTTATCGGTAGCACCTTTTTTATGTCTTTATTATAACCATAATTTTATAAAATATCAATGAAAATATACGATAAATGAAAAGTGAAAAAGTTTTATTTGGCGAACAGATTATTGAGCATCCTAAAGGGGTGCTTTTTTATTTTGACTTTTATTTACAACTAGTCTCAATATATATTTGTTTAAAATAGATAAATAAAGGCCGACAAATTATCCTGTAGGGATGATGAAAAAAAGGGGAAAGGGAAGTACAATAAAAGAGAAATGTAGTGAAAAATAAGTACAATAGAGAAAATCATCTGAAAATTTAGAAGGTAGTAAAATAAAAAGGAGTGTTATTTATTATGAGTAGCCAGGAAATGGTGTTACTAAACAAGGACGAATTGCATCAGTTGATTAAGGATAAAGTGATGAGGGCTGGTTTGCCTGAGGAGCATGCGGAGGAGCTTGCGAATCATTTGAGCTATGCAGATAGCAGGGGCGTACATTCTCATGGTGCTGTGCGTGTGGAATATTATTCGGAACGGATTGCTAAGGGGGGGAGCAATGTAAAGCCTAATTTATCCTTTAGAAAGACAGGCCCGTGTACAGGTATTTACGAAGGGGATAACGCAATCGGGATGCTTGTGGCAAGAAACGGTATGCGTGAAGCAATCAAGATGGCGAAGGAAAATGGAATCGGTTTTGTCGGTATGCGTGAGTTGGGGCATTGTGGAACACTTTCCTATTTCCTCAGAATGGCTGCCGAAGAAAATATGATTGCTATGTCCATGTGTCAATCTGATCCTATGGTTGTACCATATGGCTCCGCTGAACCTTACTTTGGAACGAATCCTATCGGTTTTGCATTTCCGTGTGCAGGTCACTCACCAATTATCTTTGATATGGCGACTACGGTTGGCGCTTGGGGAAAAATTTTGGATGCCAGAGCGAAAAATAAGCCTATTCCTGAGACTTGGGCGGTAGATAAGGAAGGACATCCTACTGTAGATCCATTTGCCGTTGCTGGTCTAGTGGCTATTGCAGGCCCTAAGGGATATGGTTTGATGATGATGGTCGATATTTTATGCGGCTCTTTGTTAGGTGTTCCATTTGGGAAAAGTGTAAGTTCGATGTATGCTGATCTTTCTGCCGGACGTGAGTTAGGACAGGTTCATTTAGTTATAAATCCAGATTATTTTTCATCTATTGATCAATTTAAAAATAACGTACGTAAAATGGTCGATGAACTCCATGCACTTCGTCCAGCTGCGGGTTTTGATCAAGTGATCGTTCCAGGCGAATCTTCCGACAAGAAGGCGAAAGAATATGAACGCAAAGGAATTCCGATTGTAAAAGAAATCTATGATTATCTTGTCAGTGATGACATCCATTACAACCGCTATGACGGGAAAAGCGCTTTTGCTTCTGATTCATTAGATTAAAAAAACAGTAATAAGCAAAAGGGTCTCAACAGGTATTGAGACCCTTTCGTTTATTACTTAGACTATGGAACAACTATATATTGAAAAATAACTTGAGGGAAAGGGCGGAAAATATGTTTATTTTAACGAACAGTAATTTTGGTATTAAAACCAAGTTAATCCTAGCTTTTGCCACGATTTTATTGATTCCTAGTTTATGTATTGGCTGGTTTTCCTATAAAACAGCTTACAACAAGGTAGAAGAGAACATGCTAGAAGGCGCCAATGAAAGTGTAATCATGCTAAATCATATACTGAACCAGGTCATTACGGATACACAGAAAAATGTAGATTTTATGGCTGATAGAATTGCTTTGGGCGGCGTGGGCGCAGTGCAAGGGGATGAAGATCCATTTGTTAGAACGATGCTTGATGCTTACAAAGCAACCCATACGGATGTAGAACTTGCGGCTGTTGGTACTGATAAGGGTGTATATATCAATTCTCCAGTAACTGCAGTCAATGCGCCGGGGTATGATCCGAGAAAACGCCCGTGGTACATCAATGCATTAGAAAATAAAGGCAAACCGACAGTGATTAATCCTTATATTTCAAGCAATAGCGGTCAGGTTGTAGTCACAGTATCGCAGGCGGTCGGTGATGGTCATGGGATTGTCTCTATCAGCCTTTCATTACAAGAGTTGGCGAAAATTGCGAATGAAATAAAGGTTGGTAAAGAAGGTTATGTTTACATATTAGATAAAAATAGTAATGTTTTAGTACATCCGACACTGAAACCGGGCTCTAAAGCAGAGGAACCTGTTTTTGAAGAAATGATGAAACAAAAACAAGGTATTATGCGCTATGAGTCTGAAGGGCAGAAGAGACTAGCTTTTCTTATCACCAATGAAAAGACGGGCTGGCTCATTGGCAGTACTATGCCTGAGGCTGAAATTATCGCAGCAGCAAGGCCGATTTTAATAACGACGTTAGGCATCGTATTATTGTTTATTGTAATTGGAAGCGTCATTACATATTTTGTTACTTTATCGATTACAAGACCATTACAAGTACTTGTTGATGCTTCGGAACAAATTAGTAATGGCGATTTAAGGGTGAATATTCCAATCACTTCTCAGGATGAGTTTGGCAAGTTAAGTATAAGTTTTAATAAAATGAGTAATTCCTTGCGTAAATTCCTGCAACAAATGCGACAAACAGGGGAACAACTTTCGGCATCAAGTGAACAACTATCTGCTAGTGCCCATGAGTCGGCACAGGCATCTACGCAAGTTGCTGGCTCTATTGCAGACGTTGCACATAGTGTGGAATTACAATTGAATGAGATTGATGATACCACGGGAACGGTGCATAAAATGTCCACGAATATTGGGCAAGCTGCAGTTACAACGAAACAAGTATTTAGACAATCGGCTGAAGCGACGGAGAAAGCTGCCGATGGTAGTAACGCAATTGATAAGGCGGTAAATCAGATGGCACAGATTGAACAGACGGTGAATACGTCTGCGCAAGTAGTCGCAAAACTAGGGGAACGTTCTAAGGAAATCGGGCAGATTGTCGATACGATATCTGGTATCGCTGGACAAACAAATCTTCTAGCGCTAAACGCTGCGATTGAAGCCGCTCGTGCCGGTGAACAAGGTAGAGGTTTTGCTGTAGTGGCTGACGAGGTAAGAAAGCTCGCCGAGCAATCGCAAGAGGCAGCCAAACAAATTGCTTCGCTGATTACCGAAATTCAAAAAGATACGGATAAAGCCGTACTAACGATGAATGATGGTACTCGAGAAGTTAAGATGGGCGCAGAGGTTGTTGATGTTGCCGGAAAAGCATTCAAGGAGATCGTAGTACTCGTGACGCAGGTTTCGGATCAAGTAAAGGAATTTTCTGCTTCTACAGAGCAGTTGGCGAATGGTAGCCAGCATATCGTAGGTGCAATGAATAAAATTGATAAAATGAGTAAAACTGTAGCAATGGAAGCTGAAACGGTGTCAGCAGCAACCGAAGAACAGTCAGCATCTATGCAAGAAATTGCTGCTGCTAGCCAAGCTTTGCTACAAGCAGCGCAAGATCTTCAAGATGAAGTATGTAAGTTCAAGTTGTAATATACGAGCCTTGTAGTAAATATTAGAGGGGGCGTGCTGAACAATCAGTGCGCTCCTTTTTTGCATGAAAATAAAGCCCGGACTTTGAAAGTGCGGGCTTTTGAAGTAATGGTATCGGCTATAGTTCAGTTCTAGTTTCTAGCCATTGTATTATTTCGTCATATGCTAATCTTCCTGACTCGTCATCTAGAGCCCTATCGAAGTCGTGGGCTTCTTTATAGATGGTGATAAGGTGAGTGTTTGGAAGTTGTTTGCTTAATGTTTTGGTCACTTTATATGGTACATCGGGGTCTAGCGTTGCCGCAACCAAAATCGTCGGGGGAAAAGTTTTAAGGGTTTGACTATCTAATGAATAGTTTGCGGGAGGTTCTTTGCCACAAAGAACCTCTATCCAAGAACCTTCTTGCCTTGCTTTTATGTAGAGCGAAAACCTCAAATTCATTGGGCCATAGGTGATTGGGGTATCCGTGATGATTTTTTCTATGGCGTCATCTGGTATTTTGGCTAATTTATTATAATATTTGCTAGGTGTGTTAAACTGAGTCTCGTCAAGTCTAGTGTAGCCATAAAGGCTTATCATTGCGAGTGGCATGGCAGAGTGGGAGCTTATTAACTTATTGCATAGCATAAAGCAGAGATAGGCACCTGCTGATCTGCCAAATAGCACGTATTTGTTGTTTTTTAATTCAAATACCTTGTCTGAATTGTTCAAATAAAAAAGAAGTGTTTCAAACACTGATTTTAAAATCAGTTCTAGCTTTGTTTCTGGTGCTAAGGGATAATCTAACGCTAAAAAATCATAGCCAGCATCTAAAAATTTAGTTATATAAATTTCTGGTAGATCATCTCTGGTTCCATATAGCAATCCACCACCATGAAAATATAGTATGGTTATATTTTTTCTGTTGTTTATCGTTCTATGTAGATCCATATGCAGCTTGATATTTTCTTTGGTTATAAAGCTAAAAACCTCTGGACTATTCATTGTGTTTTCTCCCGTCAATCAATTTAAACAGCCTTGCAGCTATTTGAAATTGAAGCAGCTCTTCTGCGTTTGCGAAATCTATGCCTAGTACATTTTTTATTTTTTCAATTCTATACCGTACCGTTTTGGGGTGAAGAAATAGTTTTTCAGAGGTAAGGTTGTAGCTTTGGTTTGTATTGAGAAAAGCTTTTAGTGTCTCAAATAATAGTGGGTAGTCGTTTCTGAATTTAATTGTTTTTGGCGATATGAAAGTTTTGATATTGTCCAGACTGTTTTGGTCTAAGAATAATTTGTAAATGCCTAACTCTTCATAAGGCAATATTTTATTCGTATTGTGGAATAGTTTTAGCACCTTTTGGGTATCCAAAACTTCTAAGTTTGCCTTTGGAATGCCAGCCTTTTCTACCATTGAACTTATACTTACATAATAATAGAAATCTTTAAATAGATTATTTTCAGATAGCCCGGTCATTATTTTATCAATAGACTCTACAGTAATCCCAGGGTGTGCATCATTAAAATTAAGGATAAAAACGACTCTATCCAATTTTTCACGAAAAACAATATCTTTAAAACAAGATTTAAATTTGGTTCTAATCTCCCTTAGTGTTTGGGACATGAGATTGGTGTCTAGATTTTTATTTTCGTCTCGTTGATACAGATTGATCAACGTTATTTGGTAGTTCTTATGTCTATTTAAATTGAGGGAGTCAAGAACCTCGTCAATATCTTTTGTTTCGTAGAGTCGGCCATTTAATAAGTCACTGATAATGTTGTTTTTTTGTTGAAATAGATTTTGTGAAATCACATAGTTTCGGAGGAGTTCCATTTGTAAAAATTTCACGCCGTTTTCTATGACCATGAAATCCTCGGAGCTGATTTGATCCAGAAGTTCGTGAATCACCAGTTCGTAGTCATTATAGCCGAGATTAGGTATGCGGACTCTAAGCTGTTTGCCGGTCATCTTTGGATTCGTACGATTATAGATGACTTCTTTGCGCTCATAGTTGAAATGCATGTACTTTTTAGTTAAAACTTCACTTGTACCAATCACTGTTACGTCGCAAAGGTCGGGTTTTGTACTGATTTCAGTTCCCTTGGTAGCATTAATCAGACTTACATCATGTAGTATCATTTTTTTGAATTCGCATAAGATTGTTTCCATCGATGGCATTTTCAGTGCAAGGCTGGTTAATTCGCTATGCACTTCATAATATTTATTGAGCAGATTCACATTTTTATTTATGATTGGCCCTAAAATATCGAGAATGATGGACTCATATTTTACATCCTTATTAATTTGGACTAACGGGATTGCATGTTTGTCGCAAAGCTCAATGATGATCGTTGGGATTTGGCGAACCAGTCTATCAATCTTAATAATGACTGCACTAATCCCTAAAGTATGGAGCTTTTCAAAAAATGTATCCAATTCATGATCATTCAAATTTTGTAGAGCAAAAAAGCTAGTGATGATTACCTCTCCAGAACGCCCCCAATTTGTGATGTCAGTTGCTTCCAGTATATTGACCCCAGTTATTTCATTTGACAGTTCATTTTTAGCGGCTAGTAATTTTGCTCCATGAAGACAGTTCATTTTTAGTAGGTCTTTAATGTTCAAATTACTACTCCTTTCTCCTTTAGGTATAAAAAAAGCGTGATTTTTATAAGTTTTATACCAATGATAATACAAAAAAATCATGATATAATGACGATAAAATTAGATTTAACAAAATGTTAACACAATAAAGGAGAATTGGAAATGCTATATACGGTAATTAAGAAAAATAATTATCAAGATTCTATTAATCTTATGTTGCTCACAAATTCGATTAATACTCTTGCCGGTATAACAAAATGTTCAATCATGATGGGAACGAATGCCAATAAGGATATCCTTAAAAATAGTGGACTGCTTACAGTTGAAGCTGAAAGTGCAGCGCCAAGCGATATGATAATTGTAGTAGAAACACCAGATGAAAAAAATGTTGAAAACGTTCTTGTTGAGACGGATAAATTCTTAAATGACCTAGCGGTTAAGAAAAAGAAAAATAGTGTTGAAAGTGTAACGAGTATAGAAGCGGCCTTGGAAGAATTGCCTGATGCGAATTTAGCGCTGTTTTCCATACCGGGAGAATACGCAGCCGATGAGATTGAAAAAGCGCTTGATCAAGGATTACACGTATTTTCTTTCACCGATAACATCGCTGTAGAAGATGAAGTAAGATTAAAGAAAAAGGCGCATGAAAAAGGTTTATTGTTAATGGGGCCTGACTGTGGTACAGGTATTATCTCTAGTATTCCGGTTGCATTTACGAATGTTGTGCGTCCTGGAAATATAGGTATTGTAGGTGCTTCTGGTACAGGAATACAAGAAGTTACAACCATGATTGATAAACTTGGTGGCGGCGTTGTCCATGCGATCGGTACTGGTGGTCATGACTTAAGTGAAGCTGTAAATGGGACAACGGTTCGTGATGTAATCCTTGGACTTGAACAGCATGATCCTACAGATGTAATTGTAGTGATATCTAAGCCACCAGCGAAAAAGGTGCGGAATGAAATAGTAGAACTTTTACAAAATCTTTCGAAACCTGTAGTTGCTATATTCTTGGGTGAAAAACCAGAATGTCATGAAGGAAATGTATATTTAGCGCATACACTCGAAGAAGCGGCAATGATGGCAGTAGATCTTGCAAAAAATAACCCTGTAAAAGCAAATTATATGGAACCGATAAAGTATGAAGTAGAAACTGTATTAGCAGCAGATAAAACGGTAAAAGGCTTATATTCGGGTGGTACGCTTGCAGCAGAAGCTAGTATGTTAATTACGGAAGCTTTAGACCTTGGAAATTCAGTGAAAAAAGAAGGCTATGTTTTAAACGCAGATGGCTATGAAGTCATGGATTTAGGCGATGACATCTATACACAAGGCAAGCCGCATCCAATGATCGATCCTGAAGTTAGAATCAATAAGATTAAAGAATGTGCAAAAGATGCAAATACGGGTGTAATCTTATTTGATTGTGTATTGGGTTATGGATCTCATCCGGATATGGCGGGTGCTTTATCTGGAGCAATCAAGGAAGTTATGCAAGAAGCAAAAGAAACGGGGCGTTCCTTATACTTTGTAGCAACCGTTTGTGGTACCGAAGCTGACCCGCAAAACTACCAAGCGACGATAAGAACTTTAAAAGAATGCGACGTATTGGTAGAATCAAGTAATGCAAGAGCTGTAAGACTTGCACTTAAATTAAAAGGAATTGAAGTGACAGAAGCCGATAAACATTTGGTAGAAAAACATGTAGAAAAGAAACCATTGCCACAAGTAAGTGAAAGCGTAATGGAACTTTTAAACTCAAAACCACGTGTTGTAAATATTGGTCTTGCCAGCTTTACTGAATCTATTGTGGCATATGGCGGGAATACCGTCCAATATGATTGGAAACCAGCAGCAGGCGGCGATAAAAAGCTGATAAAAATATTAAATAAACTTTCAAAACTAGAAGAGATAGAAAAAGCAAATCAAGAAGTCATTGATAAAATGAAAAGCTCACAGCCTTTCTTGGTAGACGTAGTACTAGCAAAATCAGTTATAGCGATTTTAAATGATAAAGTATTGCTTCATGCAGGACCACCGATTGAATATAAAAATATGACAGGCCCAATGAAAGGCTCTTGTATTGGTGCAGTATTATTCGAAGGTTGGGCAGAGGATGAAACGAGTGCAAAAGCTTTACTAGAAAGTGGAGCGGTGAAATTCAGCCCATGCCATCATGCAAATGCAGTAGGACCTATGGGGGGAATCACCTCAGGTAACATGCCGGTACTTGTTGTGGAAAATAAGTTAGACGGATCGGTTGCTTATTGCATCATGAACGAAGGAATAGGCAAAGTGCTTAGATTTGGTGCTTATTCTGAAGAGGTTGTAAACAGACTCAAATGGATGAGAGATTCTTTAGGGCCAGTATTATCTAAAGCGTTAAAAAGAAAAGAAGGCGGCTTGAACCTTACGGGACTCATTGCGAAAGCGATTACCATGGGAGATGAATTCCACCAAAGAAATATAGCTGCTACACTTAACTTTTTGAAAGAAATCACGCCATTAATCGTGGAGCTCGATATTGACGAAAAAGAAAAACACAGCGTGATAAAATTCTTGGCAGATACAGATCAATTTTTCTTAAACATTATGATGGCTGCAGGTAAAGCGATCGTAGATTGTGCGAGAAAAGTTACAAGTGGTACGGTAATTACAACAATGTCTAGAAATGGACAAAATTTCGGGGTGAGAATTAGCGGTATGGGTGATGAGTGGTTCACCGCACCAGTGAACACGCCAAACGGACTATATTTCACAGGGTATTCGGAAAGTGATGCAAATCCAGATATCGGCGATAGCGCGATTACAGAAACAGTCGGTGTCGGCGGTATGGCAATGGTGGCAGCACCTGGCGTTACGCGGTTTGTCGGCGCAGGCGGTTTTGATGATGCCTTAAGAGTGTCAAATGAAATGGATAAAATTTGTATTGCCAACAATTCAAATTGGAGTATTCCAACTTGGGATTTCAAGGGCACTTGCCTAGGCATTGATGCGAGAAAAGTAGTGGCAACTGGCATTACGCCGCTAATCAATACGGGTATCGCACATAAAAATGCTGGTGTAGGTCAAATTGGAGCAGGAACAGTGCGTGCGCCACTGGCTTGCTTCGAAAAAGCAATTATTGCCTATGCGAAAAAACTAGGAATAGATGTTGACCAAGAATAAAGTGCAAGAAAGTAGAGAGGCAAAGAGCAATCTATTGCCTTTCTATTTAAAAAATCATAGCGTGGGTAAAGTGCACAGCAAATTTAATAAAGGACTCAATCTGCAATTTGAGGATGCTTTGATTTATGTTGGTTGTATCGGTACCCCTCTAGCGGCATTTGGAATGAATCTAGAACAAGAAAAACTAAAAAAAATACTTAATTCTGTAAAAATCGATGATATGGTTGTAAAAAAAGAGCAGCAGCTCATTTTCTATAGCTTTGATGAAATAATAGAAATTTATGATGAAAATATAGAAGAAATTGATTTGAAGATTCCTAAAATAAAATGCAAGATTGGTGAGATTGCTGACTCTGCGCTATATCAATATCTAGAAAACATTGAAATTAAGAAATCTATAGGAATTGATATAGATGAAAGAACCAGCAGATATCTAGAACTGCTGCTAAAATCTGACAAGAACGATTCGAATTTAAATTTGCGCATCATAAAGTTTTTTGCTGGCAGAGGCAAGGGATTGACGCCTAGCGGTGATGATATACTCTTGGGATTTACGCTGGGACTCAGCTTATTTGGCAGCTTCGAGTCTTGGAGAGAAACGCTTGCATCCGCAGTTACTGAAGAAGAGACGACCATGATCAGCGTGGCATACCTCACTGCTTTACTGCAAGGGTATGCAAGTGAACCCTGCATACATCTCGTGGAACTGTTAGATGGCGGTGAGACAGCGCAAATTGAAAAAATAGTAAAACAAGTAATGTCATTTGGTCATACTTCAGGAAGTGATACCTTGTTTGGATTTCTATTAGGATTAAAATTTTTAATACATCAATGGGAGGGATAACACATGGATATTATGTTGAATGAAGTGCAAGAAACAATGGAATGGTTATCGTCGATTAGTGACGAACAAGGGCCGGGCACAACACGGCTGCTTTATTCGCCAAGCTGGCTGCAGGCACAAAACGAGCTGAAAGCACGCTTTGAAAACCTAGGAATGGAATGTCATTTTGATGGTATAGGCAACTTGTATGCTACGTTAAAAGGAACCGAATCGCCAGAAAAGACGATTGCTACTGGTTCTCATGTGGATACGGTTGTCAAAGGTGGAAAACTTGATGGACAGTTAGGGATTTTTGGCGGGTACCTTGCGGTCAAGAAATTGCTTGAAACGTTCGGTAAGCCGAAAAAGAGCATTCAAATTATTTCGATGGCTGAAGAAGAAGGCTCGCGTTTCCCTTATGTTTTCTGGGGCAGCAAAAACATTTTCGGTTTGGCAAAAAAAGAAGATGTTGAGATGATTAAAGATGCTGAAGGAATCGGCTTTGTCGATGCGATGCACAAGTGTGGTTTCGACTTTATCACCGAACACAAGTCAAGAACAGATATCGAAGCTTTTATTGAACTGCACATTGAACAAGGAAATTTCCTCGAAGAAGAAAAATTCACAGTTGGTGTAGTCAACTCAATCGTTGGGCAGAAACGCTATAACATCACCCTCAAAGGTGAAGCAAACCATGCGGGTACAACGCTCATGCGTTATCGTAAAGACACCGTTGAATGCATGGCACGCATCATAACGCATTCGATTGATAAAGCGAAAGCAGTAGGAGATCCGTTGGTACTGACTTTTGGTAAGGTTGTACCAAAGCCAAATACAGTGAATGTCGTTCCAGGAGAAACTTTATTTACGATGGACTGCCGGCATACGGATGCAACTCTTCTACAGGCGTTTACGACGGCTCTTGAAGCTGAAATGAAAGAAATTGCTGAAAAAAATGGTATCGTAATTGAAATCGACAATTGGATGGATGAAAAACCTGTATTGATGGATCAAAAAGTTGTCGATATTGTTGAACGTGTCTGCAAGGAGAAGAAAATGAACTATAAAGTAATGCACAGTGGTGCAGGGCATGACTCGCAGATTTTTGCTCCCCGTGTGCCTACAGGAATGATCTTTGTTCCAAGTATCAAGGGGATTAGTCATAATCCGGCGGAAGACACAAAAGTCGAAAATCTTCGTGAGGGGATCAAGACGCTAGCGTATACGCTGCACGAACTTGCTTATTAATACAAGTAGGAAAGGATGTTTTTTATGAACACACAAGCTTTAACAAAAACGTATCCGGAGAACTATTGGAAACGACTCGTATTTACGTTCTGCATGGGATGGACAATCATCTGGATTTACAGAGCGATGCTTTCACCAATTTATCCAGAGATTCAAAGTACAATCGGACCTCAAACAAACGCAGCTATGGGTATTATTGCATCATGTTATTTTTTTGGTTATACTGCGCTGCAAATTCCGTCAGGTTATTTAGTTGATAAATTTGGTCAGAAGAAAGTCCTGATTCCTGGTTTTATTATTTTTGCGGCTGGTGTTTTCAGTATTGCTTCTGCGACGTCAATTATGCCGATTTATATAGGCGCTGTGTTAGCTGGTGTTGGTTGCGGAACTTATTATGGTTCAGCTTACTCTTTGACATCGCAACATGTACCTCAGGAAAAGAAAGGTCTACAGACTGCAATCGTTAACAGTGGTTCAGCACTAGGGATGATTCTCGGTATGACTGGATCCAGTTATTTTGTTAAAACCATGGGATTACCATGGCAAACAATGGTTATCATTTCTGGTTGTTTGTTGGTATTCCTCGTTCTATGGTTTTTCTTTGTTATTATTGAGCCAAGCAAAGTTGCTTCAGTTACTGAGAGTATCTCTACCCAAAAAGATGAGATGAGAACTGAAGCTGTCGAGCAATCAAAAGGTTCCATGTTCCGCCCTGCTTTATTGACTTGTTACTTTCTTTATTTTACAACCTGCTATGCGTATTATATGATTGTCACTTGGCTGCCAAAATTTCTTGAAGCTGAACGTGGCATTACAGGTGGTATGATCGGACTTACCGTATCAATGATAGCTGTTACGGCTGTTCCTGGAGCTTTATATTTTGCTGGAATGTCTGATAAAAAACGCGATAAGAAAGCTTCAATTATTCTTTTTCTTGAAATTGCAGCATTTATTTTGATTGCAGTTTCAATGTTCGTACCAGATACCATCAGTCTTGTTGTTGTTTTACTCCTTTATGGATTCTTGGGTAAAATGGCCGTTGACCCTGTTCTGATTTCCTATGTGTCCGACCAAGCGGATAAGAAAACCATGGCTACAACACTTGGTACATTTAATTTCTTTGGGATGTCTTCTTCAGTTGTGGCTCCGGCTCTTACAGGTTATATAATTGATCAGACAGGCTCAGGCGTTTGGGGCTTTTACCTCGGTGCTATTCTTTTACTCATTGGTGCGATTGTATTCTATGTAACAAATAATAGAAATCAAAAGGCAGGCGCTTAATCATGAGTTATCTTAATAATGTTGTCGGATACAGAAAAGATCTTTTGAGTAATCGATCAGTGATTAAGAAAGACAACTATGCATTGATTGAACCCGATGGTTTGGTCAAAAATGTTATACCTGGTTTCGAAAATTGTGATATCACAATTCTCGGGTCCCCTAAACTTGGTGCTAGTTTTGTCGATTATCTCGTTACGATTTATGCGGGTGGTAAAAACGAACTTGGTTTCGGGGATGAGGGTGTTGAAACATTACTTTATCTAATAGAAGGAAACTTAGCTGTGAAAGCTGGCGAGGATTCTCATATTTTAGAAAAAGGCGGATTTATTTACTGCCCTCCTGGAACAAAACTTTATTTTCACAACGAAAGCGGCGAAGTAGCAAAAGCGTTTATGTATAAACGTATGTACACACCTTTGGAAGGTCATAACCCTTATGTTGTTACAGGAAATACAGAAGCTATGGAATGGACAATTTACGAAGGCATGGAAGATGTATTGGTGAAAGACTTTTTGCCCAAGGATCTGGCGTTTGATTGTAATTTTCATATCCTTAGCTTCAAACCCGGTGCTTCCCATGGCTATGTTGAGACTCATTTTCAGGAACATGGGGCTTATTGCCTGAGTGGACAAGGTATGTACAATTTGGATAACGACTGGATTCCTGTTAAAAAGGGCGACTATATTTTTATGGGTGCCTATTGCCTACAGGCCTGTTACGCCGTGGGCCGCGATGAATCTTTTAACTATGTCTATTCAAAAGATTGTAACCGTGATGTAACACTTTAAATTTAGAACGAAGTAGGGAAACCAAGAGAAAGAGGAGAATTGAAATGGACAAACAAGTAGTTATTGCTTTAGGAGGCAATGCACTGGGCAATACTCCTGATGAACAAAAAGAAGCGGTGCTGGCTGCTGGTAAGCACATTGTGAGCCTCGTTAAAGAAGGCTATAAAATTGTTATTGTCCATGGTAACGGACCGCAAGTCGGCATGATTAATCTGGCATTTGAGCTTGCATATAAGCAAAATTCAAAAGTTTCCGCGATGCCGTTTGCCGAATGCGCAGCGATGAGTCAAGGGTATATTGGATTTCACTTGCAGAATGCTTTGCAAAATATGTTCATCGAGCAAGGTATGACGACCCATGTATCCACTGCAATTACGCAGGTCATTGTCGATCCGCATGATCCAGCTTTCCAGCACCCAACTAAACCAGTTGGACTATTCTACTCGGAGGAGGTAGCCAAAGAAATTGAAGAAGAGAGAGGCTACACCTTTGTTGAAGATTCCGGAAGAGGTTTTAGGCGTGTTGTTCCATCACCAGAACCAGTTGATATCAAGGAAAAGGGAACAATTCGTTGTCTAATGGAAAATGGAGATCTCGTGATTGCCTGTGGTGGCGGTGGTATTCCTGTATACCAAGAAAATGGTATGCTTCACAGTGTGGATGCCGTAATCGACAAAGATAAAGCAGCAGCGAAACTAGCAGATGTTATCAGTGCCGATACATTTATTATTTTGACAGCGGTACCTCGTGTGGCCATAAATTTTGGTAAACCTAATCAAAAATGGCTTGCGCGTATTACTGTTGACGAAGCTAAAAAATATATTGAAGAAGGACACTTTGCCCCAGGGTCTATGTTGCCTAAAATTGAGGCGGCAATTAAGTTTGTTAAATCTGGAAAAGGTAGAGAAGCCATTATTACATCTTTGGAGAATGCATACAAAGCGGTCACTGAAGAGAATGGTACAATTATCTGTTCTGAGTGAACCATAGGTGCAAGTAGTCTCGATCATTTTTAAAAAACGTTTTAGGAAGTGCAAACCACCCGTGGAAACGGGTGGTTATAATGCAATATAGAGGTTATTGTACTTTACTAAGGAATATCTATAATAATTGCTTAATTTCAATAGATGAATTGTTATAAAATTTATAGCATAAGAATAGAGTCGATAGGCAGTTGGAAGGAATATGATACATGTATAAAGAGCTTAGCGCTACATTACGCACCATTATGACACCGGGACCTGTTGAGGTGGAACCACGTGTGCTTAGAGCCATGTGTACTCCTATATTAGGACAATTTGATCCGGAATTTACCAATATCATGAATCAAACGATGGAAATGTTAAGAGAAGTTTTTCAGACGAAAAACAAGTGGGCTTTTCCAATAGATGCCACTTCTCGAGGCGGGATTGAAGCTGTTCTTGCTAGTCTAGTAGAAACTGGGGATGTAGTTTTTGTTCCTATCTATGGCCGCTTTGGGCATCTATTAGTGGAAATAGCACAAAGATATGGCGCAGATGTTGTAACGATGGAAACTACATGGGGACAAGTGTTTTCACCTGAAAAAGTGATTGAAGAAATTAAAAAAGTAAAACCTAAGATTGTTGCTATGGTGCATGGTGAAACATCAACAGGCTGTATGCAGCCGTTAGGGGAGATCGGTGCAGCTTGCCGTGAGTTAGATATATTGTTTGTAGTTGATGCCGTTGCTAGTTTGGGCGGAGCTGCAGTAAAAGTGGATGAATGGAAAATTGATGCGGCTATTGGTGGTACACAAAAATGTTTATCAGTACCTTCAGGTATGGCACCAATCACCTTTAATGATAGAGTCGAAGCGATATTGTTAGAGCGCAAAAAAGTTGAACAAGGATTGGTCGATTCTAGTACAGGTGATAGTGTTCAAACCCGTTTAATTCGTAGCAACTATTTTGATCTCAGTCAATTGATGGATTATTGGAGTCCTGTACGTTTAAATCATCATACGGAAGCTACTTCTATGATCTATGCTCTGCGTGAGGGCTTAAGAATTGTATTAGAAGAAGGGCTTGAAAGCAGATTTGCTCGGCATGCACTCCATGAAAAAGCGCTTATAGCAGGAATTCTGGCGATGGGACTTAATTTGTACGGTGACGAGGAACATAAGTTACCAGTGGTTACAGCCGTTGAAATACCAGCTGGAATAGATGGAGAATCTGTTCGGACGATGTTATTACAGGATTTTGAAATTGAAATTGCCAGTTCCTTTGGTCCTTTAAAAGGGAAAATATGGCGCATTGGTACTATGGGATATAGCTGTAGAAAGAAAAATATTCTACATGTTCTGGGAGCACTAGAAGCTGCTTTGTTAAGACATAAGGCAAACATCCATGTAGGTTGTGCTGTTCAGGCCGCTCTTGATGTCTACCAAGCTGCGCAGAACTAAAATAGAGAGAATATAAGTGTTCATTATACAGTTATGATTGCTACAAATTTTGAGTAGGAGGAATTGACGTGAACGCACAATCTAATTCACCGAAAAAGCATTTTCGTTGGAGAGTAAGATATTCTGTTTTAAGTATATTGTGGGCAGGCTGGCTATTCTCTTTTCTAGATAGAATGGTGGTTAGTGTTGCTTTACCATTTATTGGAGAAGAGTATCAATTAGATGCAGCCTCTCAGGGAATTATTTTAAGTGCTTTTTTTGCAGGATATGCCCTATTTCAAATACCAGGCGGGATGTTGGCTGACAAATTTGGCCCTAAAAGGGTCATGGCGTTTGCCATTGCTTGGTGGTCGGTGTTTACCTGTCTTACAGGTATGGTTTTTTCTTATCCCATTCTCTTGATCTGTAGATTTGTGTTTGGTGTGGGAGAAGGATGTTTTCCCGGTTCATCTTGGAAAACCATTGCCACATATTTTCCTTCGAGGGAAAGGGCAACAGCAACGGCAATTCAAGCTTCTGTCAATACATTAGGACCAGCGATTGCATCTTTAGTAGCGGCCGGCATCATTGCGACGTTTGGCTGGCGAACAGTGTTTATTGGCTTGGGTATTCCAGGTGTTTTGATTAGTCTGATTATCTATCTGTATATCAAAGACGATCCTCATCAACACCCTCGTATAACAGCGGAAGAATTAAGTGAATTAGATAGTGGTGCTATTGATACTTCTGCAAAACCAAGAGAAAGCATACAGTTTAAACAATTTTTGAAAATGCGAATCCTATGGCAAATGGTTATCATCTGGTTTTTATTTGATATTACATTTTGGGGATTTGTTTCTTGGTTACCTTCCTATCTAATGAAAATTCGGGGGTTTTCTGTTATTAAAACTGGTATTCTTGGTTCGCTGCCTTTTTTTGTGGGAACAATCGGTATGTTGATTGGCGGATATTTATCCGATCGTTTTAAAGGTTATCGAAAGTGGTTGTTTATTCCCAATACGCTAATTGCAGCAGGATTTTTGTATCTGACTTATAGTGTAACTTCCGCAGATTGGGCCGTAGTGTTTCAGTGTGTTTCCTCGTTATTTATGTTTTTAGCTTTTGCAGCTTTCTGGGGGTTGGTTATCGATGCTATTCCGCCAGAAATTATGGGAGCTAGTTCAGGTACTGTCAATTTTGGCGGACAAGTAGCCGGGTTTGTTTCACCATTTGTAATGGGATACCTTATTGATACAAATCAGGGATCCTTTGATATGGCGTTTATGTTTTTAATTGTAGCGGCGATAGGCTCAGCTTTAGTTGCTTTGACTGTGAATAATAAAACATTAGAGGAGCAACATTCATAAAAAGATCTGTAGATTAGAAAATTTTCTGATCTACAGATCTTTTTATTATAGTGGTAAGTTGGAAATACGAGCATGATTCAATAAACCATTTTACCGATGTCGACATAAGATAAACAGGGGTGAATGATATGCAACCTGTATTTAGTACAAATGGCAAACAAGTTGCTTGGTTTAGCGGCGGTTACGTGTATGATACTAATGGTAATGCAATCGCGTATACGAGTAACAATGGAATATATTCATTAAAATCAGCTGAGTATATAGGTCAAATGGAAAATGGCGAGGCATTTATTTGGCGAACAGATAATTAAGCATCCGTAATGGGTGCTTTTTATTATACATATATTAAAGGTGCTTTAGTTCTTTTTAGCGAAGTTGATAATATAGTAGTAGAGTGATTTAAATAGATATTTCATTATTAAGTCTTTATAATTTAATTATTTTCGATTGATTGTTATAATATGTAAGAATTAAGGGAAAAATATTTTGTAAATAATGAATATTTTTTAGGAGGATTTTTATGCTACAAGATATTACTTGTATTAAAGAAGTAGAAGAAATGTGTAAAGAAGCATGGTCGCCATGTGATATTGCTGAGGGCGAGTATTGGTTAGAAATAACTTGGAAGCATCAAGGTTGTGAAAATAAATTTATGATCATTTACGGCAAAGACAATATCGAAGTTGTAAATAAAATGTTAGGTTATCATCATGATCAAGATCATATGAACCAAGGTAAACAACAAACCGCTTAGCAATTGCAGAGCGGTTTTTCTTTCTATATAATTAGTGCTAAAAAATCATTAATACTAACTAGCCAAGGCTTGTGTGTGATAGTAGCAACAATCAACAACCATCAATTTTATTTAGTATCAAGAAAAATTTTATTATAATTATGTAGATTTTTGTAATAATAGGGATGCTGTCTTGGAAGCATAATAAATAAGATTATTTGTTATGCTTGGAGATGGGAGCTTGCAATCGAAAAAATACGTTTGGTGTATGTTATTGATTACAATTTCAACGATTTTTATCAATCTTGGAAGTATTCCACTATTGGATCCTGATGAACCAGTGTATGGGGAGACCCCCAAAGAAATGATTCAAATGCATGATTTTATTTCTCCAAGAATATTTGGTGAAGTTTGGTATGATAAGCCGCCGATATATTACTGGCTAGTTGTTGTGGCCTTTAAATTGTTTGGAGTCAATGAGTTTAGCGCACGATTTCCTTCAGCGGTACTTGCGGTGTTTTGTGTGTTCATTGTATATAAATCAACAGCAAAATTATTTAATCAAAGAGCAGGAATTATCAGCGGTTTAGTTCTGGCGACAAGTTTCGAATATTTTTATTTAGCAAAGGCTGCTGTGACAGATATTACTTTAACATTGTTTCTTACAGCATCCTTGCTTTGCTTTTTGCAACGAAAGTATTATCTGTTTTATCTGTTTTCTGCGCTTGCTACGTTAACAAAGGGACCAATCGGTTTATTATTTCCAGGTGTAATATTGTTTATTTGGATGGCTTTTAACCGTCGGTTTAGTCAGTTGAAGCAAATGAAAGTTGTTCAAGGAATTTTTATTTGGGCAGTTGTAGCACTTCCATGGTATGGGGCGATGTATTATATTCATGGTGCTGATTTTGTTAATGGCTTTCTTGAGGTTAATAATATTATAAGATTCACAACGGCGGAGCATGCGAAAACTTCAAGTTGGTATTTCTTTATACCTGTTCTTATTCTTGGCTTCTTTCCGTGGGCGACACTTTTATTTCAGGTCATTAAGAGTGCTCTTAATGAAAAGGGAAAAGATGTTTATCCGAAATTGCTTTTTTTTTATATTTGGGCATTGTTTATCTTTGTGTTTTTTTCTATTTCTAGTACAAAATTGGTTAGCTATATTTTGCCAGCCTATCCTCCGTTAGCAATCCTTGTTGGATGGTATTTGGATTCTCACTGGGAAATTTATCAGCTGGCTAGGCAGGGAATGATTTGGCCCATTTTATTGACAATTCTATTAGGGGTATTGGTAGGTAGTCTAATTTTATTAGTGACAATGATGCCTGCAGTAAAATTTGGGGCAATTTTATTATCCATAGTTTTCTTTGTATTGCTTGTATGGGTATGGTGTTTTCTTTATAAAAAAGCAATGTCATGGGTTGTTTGGGGACAAGCTGGGGCTATGGCTATTACCTCAATTATATTATTTAATGTGATTGTACCTACTATTGTTGATGAGCTTAATACAAAAGGAATTGCACGAGAATTTGTGTTGCATTATGATGGTACATCTCCTGTCTATGTAATAAAATTTTTACATCCAGGATTTGCTTTCTATACCGATATTTATGGTAAAGAAATACGCAAGGTTATTTTTGGGGAAGAACGAGCTTATATGGTTATAAGGCAGTCTGAATACCAAGTGTTAAGCAATAAAGAGAAAGCCTGCTTAAAGGTTTTGTCACATTTAAATAATAAACTATTATTGCTAAAAGAGTAGTAGTGTAAAAATTTTCATATGGCAGTATTTTTACAGTAAAAAAGGATTTTGTAACTTTATTAAGAATATAACAACGTTGATAAATAAAAATGCAGTTGTGATATTGGTTTATATCATAATAGGCAAAGGAGTGCATGTAACAGATGAATAGGATGTTTTCTTACAGAAAAATGCTTGCGGGAGTAGGTGTAATGACGTGTTGTTTCTCGTTAACGTTAGGAACAATGCTTACACCAAAGGCTGAGGCTTATAATATAGCAGGAGTTCTTGTTAGTAGTGCTGTTCAATATCAGTATTTTAATAAGCAATTAAATCATTATGATAATGATGGCAGACACGAATATTTTTCTCAAATTGAACAAAAAGAAGGGGTAAATGATGACCCTACATTGAATGAAATATTAGGTAATGTGGTAACCAGACTTTCTTCCTCGATTGCACAAACGGACGCATCGATTACGGAAAAACCATATAATTATTTCGTTAACAATGAAACCAGCTTTAATGCTTTTTGTACACTTGGACATAATCTTAGTGTCAATACAGGGCTATTTACACTTTTGAATAATAATGAAGATGAAATTGCGGTTGTTGTTGGTCATGAAATGGGACATGGACAAAAGGGACATCCAATTAAAAGTTACCAAAAATCAGTTCCATTAGAGTTATTAACTAAGCTTTATAAGGCTCAAAATGAAGATGGTGCTTCACAAATGATGACAAATGTGATCGGTAACTATGCTACGGCAAATGGTATTACCAAACCGCAAGAATGGGAAGCGGATAATTTAGCCTTTGACTATAGTACTGGAGCTGGCTATAATCCTGGTGCTGGTGCAGCTACTTGGCAAAAAGTAATTGAGAAAATGGGCGAATCTTCAAGTAATTTTGTTGGTGAAATATTCTCGCCATCCGATCATCCAACCAGTCAAGCGCGTCGTGATAATTATGCAAAAAAATTATCTGCCTACAGTAACAATAATGTTTCCGTGGATAATGGAACGATTAAAGTAAAAAATAATACATTCCTTAAGACTACAGCAACTGATTCCATGAGTGGGATGGAAAGAAGCTATCTAGTTGCTGGTAATTTAGCAGCAGTTTATCATAATAACACGACGATTCCACAAGCTTATGCTGAGGGGGGCGTCGTAAAAATGGGTGGACAGGATATTCTTGCACCTAATGCCGATGAACCTAGTGCTGGTGAATTGGTAAATATCCTTAACAAAATAAAATAAGTTACATAAAAAGCTCGGTAACCTATCAGACGGTCGCCGGGCTTTTTTACTGGATAGAATTAAAAGTAGCTTCAGTGGGCGTACATATTGGTAGCTGATTGCGTTGGTGTCTAAATTCAGAGAGTGCTTTATAAATGATGATTCTGGCTTTATTGATGTTTCCAATAGCACGGTGTTCATATAAACTATTTGCCGGTGAAAAGGAGATTGATTCAGCAAGTTGAGAACGCTGATGCGTTTGGAGAATTTGTGGAGGAATATTAATTTCAGCTACTTTTACAAAAGGAGAGTCTTTTTCCAGCCATTCCATACTTACATCGTCAATTGGCATTTTGTTTTCATCTTTTTGAAATTGAATGCAAAAATCAAAGTTTGCTTCCTGCATCAATAGATGTCTCTGCATATTTGCAGTTAGATAAGAGTCAGTTAATGTTTTCGGAAGTTTACTTTTATAACTTGAATTTGGAATTACGGCATATTTCACAATATCACTTCCAAACATATATGGTGTTACACTCCAATATCTGATATCAAGTGGACTTGTATCGTGGTTCATCATTTTATAAATTTTGATAAATTTATTTATTTTCCCTTGAAATAGAATTTTGATGAATAGAAAAATTGGGTTCTTCAAGCCATAATAAATTGTTTCATAAAATTCTTCTAGTGTTCCTAGGGGAACTTTAGGAGCACTGGTTAATATGAAGTCTTGAGGGAAGCTACTATTCTGAGCGTCGATGAGTTTTATGGAAAAGCCACGGAAATCTTTTAATGTATCACTAGAAAATTTAGGATTCGAATTTGAAAATCGTATAAATGCCGGATAGGTCTTTGAATTTTCAAATAAACCGATCCTAAGGTTATTAGGAAAATCAGGGCGTATAGTAAAATAGGCTTTTAATAATCCTAAACTTTTAGAATGGGCGGCTCTTTTTAAATATTGAGATTTTTGACCTTTTTCCATCATTTTTTTCAATATGGTTAGCATGCTTTGGATCATTTCATCGTCTGTTTTCAAATTGAATTCTTTCTCCTTTTTGGGGGTATTAAATAAAAATGAATTAGTATAGCGCAGTAAATGTTTTATAGTTCAATCGTAGTATCATCAATCGTGTTGGTTTTAAACTGCTTTTTTAAGTCGGCGACTAATTGAAATAATGCTTTATCCTTTTGCTTGGCTTCGATCATGACATCGAAATCACGATTGAATTCCTTCACCCGTAGCAAAAATGAATGAAATTGTTCAGGATCAATAAAATCAGCATGAGCCCGGAATTTTTTATCACTCTTAGGGCTGGAAAAATGGATTTTAGGTAGAGCCCCATTCCATGTTTTTAAAATATCAGGCCAGAGATTCTGGATTGATTCGCCGTCATTACAGCAATCGTGATGGTGAATATCGATAACCATCGGGGTTTTTACTATTTTACACAATTGCAGTGTATCTTTTGCTGTAAAGACTTTATCGTCATTTTCAAGGATAATTCTGTCTTTTATAGTAACGGGCAATGAATTGTAATGGTTGATAAAGCGCTGTATTGCTGAGGTTTTATCTTTGTAAGCGCCACCAATATGGAGGACAAGCTTTGTATTGTTATCTAGACCCATCATTTCGAATAATTTAGCATGGTAGGAAAGTGTATGAATGCTGGAATTTACCACGGTCTCATCGGGACTATTTAGTAAGGTAAAATGGTCGGGATGAGCACTGACCCGCAACTTATTTTGCTGGATATATGCGCCTAATTCAATCAATTGTTCTTTAAATTCTTCTAGGTAATCCCAATGCGCTATGATGGGGTGCGTTGCTAAAGGGATGAGTTTGGAAGTGATTCTAAAAACATGGATATGATGAAACTTATTATACTTTAAGACTCTTAGTAGGCAATCAAGATTTGTTTTTGTAAGCTTTCTTAGCTTTTTTAAACGGTCTGCCTCGGTGCTAATTTTTAAAAGATTTGTATGAGTGATCGTTTTGTTTGGCGATCCATCTAGGATGTTTAAAGCCATGGCAACATAACCGAATCTAATCAACATAATAAGTTTACTCCTTCGTTGTTTATCAATATTATTCCCTGATTTTGCGGGAACATTCCTTTCGGTATATTGGTTGTGACTTTTACAATTGTCATGTAGTTGTCACGGAGTTAGTATACTATAATTCTATCATAGCATTTTAGAAGGGGTTATTGACATGGAACTATTAAAAGCAATACTATCTTTGGTATTCCTTTATGTTGTTGCAACGTATAAAGTGAATAGTCGATGATAAGAAATTTTTAGAGGTGCTTATCTCAAGTGTTTGAGATAGGCATTTTTAATTGATTATTTAAAATTTAATTTCGTAGTTTGTCAGTGATGTTTTTAATGGAATTTATTACAATTCTAATGCTTTTGTTGAGAAGACAGAAAGATAATTAGGTTATATTTTATTATTACAATTAATTATTATGCTACATTAGATAAACAAAATAATACAAATTTCGTTGACATACTTTAAAAAGGTCTGCTATTATTAGTAAATGAAGTGAATAAATTTTGTATAGTTTGAAAAGATAAATAGTAGATATTTATAAAATCAAAGTTAACAATTGATTGCAGTCGAATAAAAATAGCGCCGTAAACACAAAATGTTTATTGGCTAATTTTTATTTGGGCTGTAAAAATTGTTTTTTATAAAATCTTGATTGTTTTGAAACTGTATATATCATATCGACTCCGGCGTTTTGCCGGAGTCGAATGAGTTATCAGAATGAAATGGAATTTTAGACCAAAAAATTATTCTTCATTTACATAGGTTCAATGCGTTTCTTTGTCTGATTTTTATCAGGTGAAATATATATTTCTTGTAAGTTAGGGGAGATGATTGACTAATGAAAGTAGCTATTATTATGGGAAGTGACTCTGACTGGCCGATCTTAAAGCCAGCAGCAGAACTTTTAAAAGAATTTGGCCTAGAATGTGAAGTTGTAGTCGCTTCAGCACATCGCACGCCAGCAAAAGTACACGACTATGTAACTTCTGCTAGAGAACGCGGTATTGACGTTTTTATTTCAGCGGCAGGTGCAGCAGCTCACTTAGGGGGCGTTATTGCAAGTTTAACGACGTTACCTGTAATTGGTGTTCCAATTAATGCTACATCATTAAATGGTATGGATGCACTTTTAAGTACAGTGCAAATGCCATCTGGTATTCCTGTTGCCACTATGGCAGTAAATGGTGCTAAAAACGCAGCAATTTTTGCGACGCAAATACTAGCTGTCAATAACCCTGAACTTCAAGCTAAATTAATAGCGCACCGCAAGCAAATGGCGGAAGAAGTGGAACAAAAAGCAGCAAAGGTAGCTGCTCAACTGTAGGTAGTTTATTAATATTTTTATAACAAATTTAATTAAAAAATTGGAGGCTATCACCCATGGAAAAGAAACCATTATATGAAGGTAAAGCGAAACAAATGTATGCAACTGAAAACCCAGATGAATTGTTGGTATATTATAAGGATGATGCAACAGCAGGAGATGGTGCTAAAAAAGGTACAATTCTTGAAAAAGGCATTATGAATAATAAAATTTCCGCATTTTTCTTTAATTTATTAACCGAAAACGGTGTTGAAAATCATTATATCAGCATGCCTAGCGATCGTGAAATGTTAGTAAAAACATTAGACATTATTCCTCTAGAAGTAGTAATGAGAAATATTGCTGCTGGTAGCTTAGCATCACGTCTTGGTTTAGAAGAAGGTACAAAAATGTCAATGCCTATTGTAGAACTTTATTATAAAAATGATGATCTTCATGACCCAATGATCAATCATTTCCATATCAAAGCATTGGGCCTTGCGTCGCAAGAACAAATCGATCAAGTGGAAACAATTGGTCTTAAAGTAAATGAAATCTTAAGCAAATATCTTGCAACAAAAAATATTGAGTTAATTGATTTCAAACTTGAATTTGGCATGTACAAGGGTAAATTAATTCTTGGTGATGAAATTTCTCCTGATAACTGTCGTTTCTGGGATAGTGTAACTCATGAAAAATTAGATAAAGATAGATTCCGTCGTGATTTGGGCAATGTTGAAGATGCCTACAAAGAAGTATTACACAGATTAACAGGAGAGGTTAGATGATAGACTTAGAACAAGATAAGTTGAAAGAGGAATGCGGTGTCTTTGGGATTTATTCTCGCGATGAAGATGTTGCGATGAATACGTATTTAGGGTTATATGCTTTGCAACACAGAGGCCAAGAAAGTGCTGGTATTGCGATCACTGATGGTTCTTGGATGGATGTAACGCGTGGCATGGGACTTGTAAATGAAGTATTTCGTCACCAGCTTCCACACATGGAAAATCAATATATCGCAATTGGTCATGTTAGATATTCTACAACGGGTTCTAGCTTACTAGCCAATACGCAACCATTAATGGTCAACTATTCAGGTGGAAAAATCAGTTTGGCGCATAATGGTAATCTTACAAATGCAACTGAAATTAGATGTGATTTAGAAGAACAGGGTACTGTTTTCCAAACTTCTATGGATAGTGAAGTTTTCGTGAACTTGATCGCAAGATCACGTAAATCTACCGTTGAAGAAAAGATCATGGAAAGTTTAGTTAAAATTAAAGGTGCATATTGCTTAACGATTATGACCGAAGACAAACTCATTGGTGCTCGTGATCCACAAGGATTCAGACCGCTTTGCGTAGGGAAAATGGGCAACACTTGGGTGCTTTCCTCAGAATCTTGTGCTCTTGATACTGTAGGTGCTGAATTTATTCGTGATATTGAGCCAGGTGAACTGGTTGTTATTGACGATAATGGCATGAAATCTTACAGATTTGCCGAAGTCACGAACCGTGCTTCTTGCATTTTTGAATACATTTATTTTGCTCGTCCAGACAGTGTCATTGATGGACAAAGTGTTCATGATGCTCGTTTTGAAATGGGTAAAGTACTTGCAAGAGAAAGTGGTTTCAAAGCAGATATTGTTATTTCTGTACCTGACTCTGGTACAACAGCGGCAACCGGCTTTGCTTATGAAGCTGGCATTCCGTTTAAAGAAGGTTTAATCAAAAACCGTTATATTGGTCGGACTTTTATCCAACCAACGCAAAAAAAACGCGACACAAGTGTTCGTTTAAAATTAAATGCAATTAAATCCGTAGTCAATGGTAAATCAGTGATTTTGGTTGATGATTCTATCGTACGCGGTACGACAAGCGGTAAAATTGTTCATATGTTAAAAGCGGCTGGGGCAACTGCTGTTCATATGTGTATTAGTTCTCCACCAATTGGCTATCCTTGCTTCTACGGCATTGATACTTCTGCTCGTAAGGAATTGATTGCGTCTTCCAAAACGGTAGAAGAAATTTGCGAATATATTGGTGCAGATTCTCTGCATTTCTTGTCTATTGAGGGATTAAAGAAATGTGTATCAAAAGTAAATTGTGAAGATATGTGTTATGCTTGCTTCAACAGTGCCTATCCTGGTGATATGCCAGTTGAAATGGGCGATTGTGCCGATAAATATATATTCGAACAAAGAATGGCGAAAAATTAAACGAAATTTATAATTCACTACATTATCCATAACAAAATTTGTTATGGATAATGTAGTTATTACAAAAATTTGCTAAAATGGAGGATTTTGATGACTACAGAAAATAAATCTCAACAACTTACTTACCGTGATGCGGGTGTTGATATTGACGCTGGTAACTATTCCGTTCAACTAATCAAAGAAAGTGTAAAATCAACATATCGCCCAGAAGTATTAGGCGATCTTGGTGGATTTGGTGGCTTATTTGCCCTAAACAGCGGCAAATATAAAGAACCGGTATTGGTATCTGGTACAGATGGTGTTGGTACCAAACTTCGTTTAGCATTTATGCTTGATAAACATGATACAATCGGACAAGATGCGGTTGCAATGTGTGTCAATGATATATTGGTACAAGGTGCAGAACCTTTGTATTTCTTAGACTACTTAGCAGTAGGCAAATTAGAGCCAGAAAAAGTAGCAGCAATCGTTAAAGGTGTTGCTGGGGCATGTAAAGAATCTGGTTGTGCTTTAATCGGTGGTGAAACTGCTGAGATGGCAGGCTTTTATCCAGATGGCGAATACGATATTGCCGGTTTTGCTGTTGGTATCGTGGATAAAGCAAATATCATCACAGGTGAGCATATCAAAGCTGGTGACGTTTTAATTGGGTTACCTTCAAGTGGGGTGCATTCCAATGGGTATTCTTTGGTTCGTAAAATCTGCTTTGATCTTAAAGGCTTCAAAGGGGATGAATACATCGAAGAACTAGGTAAAACAATCGGTGATGAATTATTGACACCAACTCGTCTTTACCCTAAAGTTTGTATGCCATTAACAGAAAACTTCAAAATAAATGGTATGGTTCATATCACTGGTGGCGGATTCTATGACAATATTCCGCGCGTTTTACCAGAAGACTGTGGTGTAGAAGTGGATTCGGCTGCTTGGGAAAGACCAGCAATTTTCAACTTGCTAAAAGAGTGGGGCAATGTTGCTTGGCCAGAAATGTATCGTACCTTTAATATGGGTATTGGTATGGTGCTAGTTGTTTCTGCTGACGAAGTAGATAAAATTCAAGCACATTTAGCTGAGAGCAATGAAAAATCCTATATTATTGGTAAAGTCGTAGCAGGAAGCCAAGAAGTTGTGATCAAAGGTGGAGTATTTAATGACTAATACACGGGTATTAGGCGTAGTGGCTTCCGGTCGTGGTAGTAACTTGCAATCTATTATGGATGCAATTAAAACTGGCCAAATCGTCGCAGAAATCGGTGTTGTCATCACAGATAAACCCGAAGCAAAAGCTTTGGATCGTGCGCGTGAGGCTGGGATTCCTGCTGTGTGTGTGGATCGTAAAAAATGTGCCTCAAAAGATGAATTTGAGCAAGCTTTAGTTGCTGAGTTAAATAAATATCATGTGGATTTGGTAATTTTAGCAGGTTTTATGCGTATACTAAGTCCGTTCTTTGTCCATTCTTTTAAAGATAAGATTATGAATATTCACCCATCCTTATTACCGGCATTTGCTGGTGCACATGCACATCGTGATGTACTTGCCTATGGTGCAAAAGTATCCGGCTGTACGATTCATTTTGTGGATGAAGGTATGGATAGTGGACCGATTATTCTGCAAGAATCTGTATCGGTACTAGATGATGATACAGAAGACACGTTAGCGGCTCGTGTCCTTAAAATCGAACATGTGCTATATCCAAGAGCCATCGCTCTTTACTTAGACGGGAAACTAGACGTACAGGGTCGGCATGTAATAATCAAAAAATAATTCATAGGTGGTTATGTGATAATGAAAATCAAACGCGCGCTGATTAGCGTATCTGATAAAACTGGTGTAGTAGAATTTGCCCAAAAACTTCATGCAGCTGGTGTAGATATTATTTCTACTGGTGGTACAATGAAAACTTTACGGGCTGCAGGGATTCCTGTTACTTACGTGAGTGATGTAACTGGTTTTCCAGAAATCATGGATGGTCGTGTAAAAACATTAAATCCATATATTCATGGTGGCATTCTTGCAATTCGTGACAATGCACAGCATGTTGCGGCGATGAAAGAACATAATATCACAGGGATTGATATGGTTGTCGTTAACTTATACCCATTCCGTCAAACAATTGCAAACCCTGATGTTAAACAAGAAGATGCAATTGAAAACATCGATATTGGTGGCCCTGCAATGATTCGTGCGGCTGCTAAAAACTTTAATTACGTAGCAGTTGTAGTAAATCCAGAACGTTATGACGAAATTGCCACTGCACTTGCAAGTGCAGACGGTATCAGCAGTCCATTACGTATGTCTCTTGCCAAAGAAGCTTTCTGTCATACCGCTGAATATGATGCATGCATCAACCAATACTTAGCAAAACAATTGGGTGAAGGACAGTTCCCTAACCAAGCACATATCGTTTTAGAAAAAGTCCAAGATCTACGTTATGGTGAAAATCCTCATCAAAATGCAGCGTTCTACCGTGAAGTGAATACAAACACTGGTGTGGCAAATGCAAAACAACTACATGGTAAAGAGCTTTCCTTCAACAACATCGTTGATATCGAAGCCGCTTATAATATTGTCGCTGAATTTGAACAACCAGCTGTTGCAATTATCAAACATACCAATCCATGTGGTACTGGTATTGGTGCTGCAATTTCTGAAGCTTACCAAAAAGCGTATGAAGCTGATCCAGTTTCTGCTTTCGGTGGCATTGTGGCATTGAATCGCACTGTCGATCAAAAAGCTGCTGAACAAATGAGCAAATTGTTTATTGAAGTTGTGATTGCACCTGCATTTGACGAAGATGCATTAGCAATTTTAAGTGCGAAGAAAAATATCAGACTATTAACATTGCCTGTACCTAATCTTGATGAAGCACGTATGGATACGAAAAAAGTATCGGGCGGTATGCTCCTTCAAAATGCGGATACGACGGATACAAAAACAAGTGACATGAAAGTTGCAACAAAACGTCAACCAACGGAAGAAGAATGGAAGCAAATGATTTTTGCCTGGAAAGTTGTAAAACATGTAAAATCTAATGCAATTGTGATTGCTGGCAATGACCAAACGTATGGTGTTGGGGCAGGACAGATGAATCGCGTTGGTTCGGCGGCAATTGCGCTTGAACAAGCCGGTGAAAAATCTAAGGGTGCAGTACTTTCCTCTGATGCATACTTACCATTTAGAGATACTGTAGATACCGCAGCAAAAGCTGGTATTACGGCAATCATTCAACCTGGTGGCTCGATTCGTGATCAAGAATCGATTGATGCTGCGAATGAACATGGCATTACGATGGTATTTACTGATATGAGACATTTTAAACATTAAGTTTTATTGAAGGTAAAATAGTAGTCATTTAGAATTAAGACGCACTTATTTCCATACTTAAATTTGGAGTTTTGGTGCGTCTTAATTCATCTATAGAAGGAGTGAAGTTAACGTGCGTATTCTAGTGATTGGTGGCGGTGGCCGTGAACACACCTTAGCTTGGAAGCTGTCACAAAGCAAAAATGTAGAGAAAATGTATGCGATTCCAGGAAATCCTGGGATGGAAAAAATCGCTGAATGCGATAGTGCGATTAGCATTTCTGATAATGATGCACTTGTTGCTTTTGCAAAAGCGCATAAAATAGATTTAACGGTAGTTGGGCCGGAGCTTCCACTAGCAAATGGCGTTGTCGATGCATTTGAAGCTGCTGGCTTAAAAGCCTTTGGACCAAGTAAAGTTGCCGCTGAAATTGAAGGTTCCAAAGCGTTTTCAAAATGGTTGATGAAAAAATACGATATTCCTACCGCCAAATTTGAAGTATTTACAGATGCCGAAGCGGCGCGTGCCTATGTAAATGAACAAGGTGCACCAATCGTCATCAAAGCAGATGGACTCGCTGCGGGTAAAGGCGTTATCGTGGCAACCACACTGAAACAAGCAATTGAAGCTGTTGACAGTATCATGTGCGACCAAGCTTTTGGCGAAGCTGGCAGTCGTGTGGTTATTGAAGAATGTTTAATTGGTGAAGAAGCATCTTTACTTACGTTCACAGATGGTGAAACCATTGTACCGATGATTTCTTCGCAAGATCATAAACGGGCCTACGATAACGATGAAGGCCCTAACACTGGTGGTATGGGGACTTATGCGCCGGCACCAGTAGCAACAAAAGAAATACTGGCACAAGTGCAAAAAGAAATCTTAGAACCAACGATTCAAGCGATGGTTACAGAAGGTCGTAAATACGTTGGCTGTTTATATGTTGGGCTTATGATGACAGCAGATGGCCCTAAAGTAATTGAGTACAATGCGCGTTTTGGTGATCCTGAAACACAAGTTGTATTGCCTTTGCTCGACGGTGATTTGGCTGAAATTATGCTTGCTTGTATTGACGGTGAGCTTGCAGATACAAAGGTAAGTTGGAAAGATGAAGCGGCAGTATGCGTGGTTATGGCAGCTGGCGGTTATCCGGCAAGTTATCAAAAAGGTGATGTGATCAGCGGAATTGATGCGGCCGAAGCAGACGGTGCCGTTGTATTTCACGCTGGTACAGCAAAAACTGATGCCGGTATAGTAACAAATGGTGGTCGTGTTATCGGTGTTACAGCAACCGCTAGTAGTATTAAACAAGCGGTTGACAATGCCTATGCAGCAGTTGCTAAAATAAGCTTTAAGGACAATCATTTCCGCAAAGATATTGCATATCGTGCAATTGCAAGATTGAAATAAAATAGAAAAGAATCACGGAGAAGTTTGTTTTAATCAACTTTTTGTGGTTCTTTTTTGTATCTATTTTAAAGGTAAATAATAACTTTTTGACGAATTAAGATAAAAGATCATCTAGTATGATTGAGGAGTAGGCTATGGAACTATCAATTATTGTAATCAATATGGTGATATTACTGATTCTATTTAGTGGTTTGGGGATGACCTTGGTAGGATTACCAGGGAATATTGTTATCTTTTGTACAACCCTTGCCTATGCTTTTTATGATAAGTTTGTCCATATTGGAATCCGAGAGTTGACTTTTGTTTTAGGGGCAATTCTTATCGGGGAATTGTTTGAAACCCTAACGGCGGCGATCTGGGCGAAAAAGGAGAAAGCATCGAAACTAGCGATTTGCGTTGCAGTCATTGGCTCTATTGTAGGCGCTGTCCTTGGTACGATAATCGTGCCCATCATCGGTTCAATTATTGGGGCGTTAGTGGGTGGCTTTGTTAGTAGCTATATAGCAGAATATCGGACGACGCGTAATTTTGAGCAGGCTTGGCGTGTGGCATTAGGTGTCATGAAAGGGCAGCTTCTCGGCATTGTAATTAAGTTTTCAGTTGCGATGGCAACCATTATGTATGTACTCATTCAAATGCCATGGTAATTATATCCTCATTTCGTAAAAATTATAGTATAATGGGATAAGGATAGAGATTATCGTATATATTACTTTTAGAAACTGATCTATGAATAAAAAAACATTAACATATTAGAGGAGGACCACAATGTCTTTAGAAATTGGTCAAATGTATCACGGTTTTAAATTAGTTGAAACAAAAAAAGTCAAAGAAATAAATTCTGTAGTCAATATGTTTTACCATGAAAAAAGTGGCGCGCGTTTGTTATTTATGGAAAATGATGATGATAATAAAGTGTTTTCCATTACCTTTCGGACGCCGCCTACCGATAGTACTGGTGTAGCACATATTGTGGAGCATTCTGTATTATGTGGTTCCAGAAAGTTCCCAATGCGTGAACCTTTTGTTGAACTGGTCAAGGGTTCATTGAATACGTACTTAAATGCGATGACATTTTCCGATAAAACGATGTATCCAGTTGCCAGTCGCAACGATAAAGATTTTCAAAATCTAATGGATGTTTATCTTGATGCAGTATTTTATCCATGTATGTATGAATGTCCAGAAATATTAATGCAAGAAGGTTGGCACTACGAAGCAGAAAATACAAGTGATGAATTGAAATATAAAGGCGTAGTTTACAATGAAATGAAAGGTGCATTTTCCTCACCAGAGGCGATATTGGATAAAGAAATCGTAGCTTCTTTATTTCCTGATACTACGTATGGTTTTGAGTCTGGTGGTGATCCAGAAGTTATTCCAGAATTGACACAAAAAATGTTCTTAGATTTCCATAAAAAATACTACCATCCCGCTAACAGCTATATTTACTTATATGGTGATATGGATATTTTAGAAAAACTGTCCTTTTTAAATGACGAGTATTTGAATGCTTTTGATAAGATTGCAGTAGATTCTAGTATCGAAAAACAAGCCTTATTTAACGAACAAAAAGATGTAACAGAAGTTTATCCAATTTCGCCCAATGAACAGGCAGAGGACAAAACCTTTTTAAGCTGGAACTGCATTGTGGGAAAAGTAGAGGAAGCTGAAGTGATGCTCGCAATGCAAATTTTAGAGCACTTCTTACTTCGTACGCAAGCTGCACCACTGAAAAAAGCATTGGTTGATGCGGGAATTGGTAAAGATGTTTTAAGTTCATTTGGTGATGGGGTTTTACAACCGACCTTTAGTATTATTGCTACTGGCGCCAATGAAGTAAGCAAAGAAAAATTTGCGCGGGTAATTCGTGAAACGCTGCAACAGCTCGTAACAGAAGGTATTGATAAAAAGTTAATTGAAGCATCGATTAATTTATTAGAATTTAGGTTGCGTGAAGCGGATTTTGGTCAAAGTCCAAAAGGGTTAATCTATAATATCAAATTGCTGCATAGTTGGTTATATGATGAAAGTCCAATGCTGTATTTAGAATATGAAGAAGCTTTAAATAATGTAAAATCAGCGTTGACTACCAACTATTTTGAAAAAATCATTCAAGAGCGCTTGCTCAATAATAAGCACGTAACCTTGGTAACATTAAAACCACAACAAGGGTTAGCGGAAGAAAAGGCAAAAGAAGTTCGTAAGTATTTAGCTGATTACAAAGCGAAATTATCCAAAGAACAGATGGAAGAGCTGGTAGAGATGACGAAAAAATTAAAAATACGTCAAGAGACACCAGATTCTCCTGAAGTGTTGGCAACGATTCCGCTATTGGAATTAGAAGATATTGAAAAGAAATCCGAAAAATTGATTTTAATTGAAAAACAAATCAATGATACAAAAGTATTATTTCATCCAATCGTAACCAATCAGATTGCTTATTTAAACATCTATTTTGACGCTGGTACGGTGCCGCAAGCTTTGTTGCCATATGCATATTTATTGGCTGAGTTACTGGGAAAAGTAGCTACAGACAAATATGAGTATAGTGAACTTGCCAATGAAATTAATATTAGCACAGGTGGAATTGGTTGTGATGTTATTGCTTATACAGAAAGTGATAGCGCCGAAGAGTATTATCCTAAATTTAAAATAAAATCAAAAGCACTTGTTAGTAAATTGCCAGAACTTTGTGGCCTGATTGCTGAAATAATTCGTACAAGTAAATTCGATGACAAGAAACGTATCAAAGAATTGATTGAACAAATAAAATCTTCACTCGAAATGTATTTGCTTCGCAATGCCCAACAAGTGGTTGCTAGTCGGGTATTATCTTATTTTTCCCCAGCGGGAAAATACAATGAACAAGGTCTACTTTCCTTCTATGAATTTGTAGCTGAACTAGATAAAAACTTTGAAACTAGATTTGTTGAACTAGGAGAAAAATTTGCGCAATTAGGCATTCTGCTGTTCAATAAACATAATTTGATGGTGAGTATTACGTTAGAGGAAGAAAACTATGGAAATTTTGAGTCGGCATTCACTGAAGTTTTAAATGTTCTTACGACGAATAAGGCGCCAAAACAAAGTTATGAATTTGAAGTGAAAAAATTAAATGAAGGTTTAATGACTTCTAGTAAGATTCAATATGTTGCAAAAGGTGCGAATTTTACTAAACTTGGCTTTAAATTTAATGGTAGTTTAAAAGTGCTTGAAACGATTTTACGTTATGATTACATGTGGAATAAGATTCGTGTGCAAGGTGGCGCATATGGCGCTTTTACACAGTTTAGACGCAATGGGAATATGGTGTTTGGCTCATATCGTGATCCGAATCTAGTGGAAACGATTGATGTTTATGATCATACTGCGGAATATTTGCGTAGTTTTGAGGTAAGTGAACGCGAAATGACGAAATACATTATTGGTACGATGAGTACATTAGATACGCCACTTACCGCACAGATGAAGGGTGAGGTCGCGGCTGATTGTTATATTCGTCATATTACTGAGCAAGATATTCAAGAAGAACGTGATCAAATTTTAGCGACCCAGCAAGAAAATATCGTAGTGTTGGCAAACTTAATCGATGCCAGCATGAAAGAAAATTATCTTTGCGTGCTTGGTAATGAAGAAAAAATTAAAGATCATAAAGAAATCTTCAGTGAATTGAAAAATGTATTTGCTTAAAAATATCATTATGGTGAGAAGAATAGTGAGTTGCTGATAGGATAATTTTATTTTCGAATAGGAAAATGACTACGAAGTGAAAGTATTTGCTTCGTAGTCATTTTTTCATCCTAGTTTTTCATTTTGTTAAAACATAAAAATATAATATTTATAGGATAGAGTGATATAATGTTGCTATTGAGTTTGGAGGAGATTTTATGCTGATTGATTTACACTGTGATACAATATCGGTTTTGTTAAAGAAAGACAAAGATGGCGAATTGAAAAAAAATAACTTATGTGTTGATATCGAAAAATTAAGGCAAGGCGAATCACTTGCACAATTTTTTGCCTTGTTCGTTAATAAGGAGAAGGTAGAGAATCCCTTTGAATATGCGATGATCATGCTGGATAAATTTTATCAGGAAGTAGCGGCAAACTCGTCTGAGCTTGCAATCGCTCGAAATTATAATGAAATGATGGCAAACCATGCAAAGAGAAAAATATCAGCTTTTTTGACGATTGAAGAGGGCAGTGTCATCAAAGGAAAGTTAGAAAACTTACGTAATTTCTATCGGTTAGGTGTTAGATTGATGACATTAACTTGGAATTATCCCAATGAAATTGGGTATCCGAATTTTGATTGGAAGTATCAAGAGCAGGGACTTACTGCGTTTGGTAAAGAAGTCGTTGCTGAGATGAACCGTCTTGGGATGATAATTGATGTATCGCATCTGTCTGATCAAGGCTTTTATGAGGTTGCTAGCCTTTCACAGCAGCCTTTTATTGCTTCACATTCCAATAGCCGCGCAATCACCAATCATCCGCGCAATTTAACGGATGATATGATTCGAATCCTTGCTGAAAAGGGTGGCGTACTTGGTTTAAACTTTGCGGCAAGTTTTTTAGGTGATAGTGAAACTAGTAAAATAGAGGACATGATTTGCCATATTAAGCACATTTATCAAATTGGTGGAGCCGAAGTACTAGCAATTGGTACTGATTTTGATGGAACAGCGCCAAATCTTGAGATCATGCATGCTGGGCAGATAAATCAATTAAGAGTTGCTTTGACAAAGAACGGTTTTACGGCGAGTGAAATAGATAAAATCTGGTATGAAAATAGCGGGCGGGTTATAAAAGAAGTTTGTCATCAAATAAATAACATTGACAGTAACTAGGGGAGTTTCTATAATTAGAAAGGATACATAATGCAAGGAGTCTTACGAATGAAAAAATTCAGTCAAAGTGCAATAGATACCAGTGATCCGCGAAATAAAAGACAGCATATCTTAGACGCGGCCTATATTATATTTTCAAGAAAAGGCTTTCACCGCGCAACCGTGGACGAAATTATTGCGTTAGCTGACACAGGAAAAGGTACGGTATATAATTATTTTGTTAATAAAGAACAACTTTTTTATACCTTGATTAAAGAATATAGCAATCCCTTTAATAAAAAGATTGAAGAAATTGTTGCCAGTGATTTACTAGCATTAGATAAAATTAGTATTTTAACAAAAGAATTCTTGAGTTTTTATTCTAGAAATGCTGACTTATGGCGGGTTTTAATACACGAAATGCGTACTTTTGGCGAAGGTGGATATTCTGGATTTAATGAAGAGCAACGGGAAAAGTATAAGAAAGACTTTGAATATACAATCGTTTTATTAGAGTCTGTCATTCTACAAGGCGTAGAACAAAAACTCGTTCGGGAGTGTAATACGAAACAAGCGGCATATGGTTTATTTAGCGCTATTATTGCAATTGTATTCCAAGGTCTAGTGGAAGCAAACATAGAAAAAACGGCCGATAACATTGCTAATACATTTTTATTTGGGATTGCAACAAAATAATCAACGAAGGAAATTCAGCTGAAAGTGATGCTTATTAGGAGGAAAAATTTAATTGGAAATTGATATTAGCAATAAAGTTAAAACAATGGTGCAGGGTGGAATCATCGGATTGTTGCTGCTTACCATTCTTCTTAGTGGTGGTATTTGGTGGTGGCAACATAATCAAGGATATGTATTGATTCACAATGCTAGTGTAAAAGGCATTGGTGTTAATGCCAGCGTGAAAGTTGCCGGGGTAGTAACAGACGTTATGGTTAAAGATGGCGATACCGTAGAGGTGGGCCAGACCCTAGCGAAGATAAAAATCAATGTATCACCAGAACAGGTGCAGCAATTAGAACAGGCAGTCGAATCAGCGAAGCTCCGTTATAATGAATTATTGACGAGACCAGCACCAACGATGACAACCGTAACTGATGGTGATAGTAACCAGGGCGATGTAGCAGCGGCGCAAGCGGCTGTTGATAAAACAGCTACGAATAAAGATCGTATGGATAAACTATTTGAAATTGGTGCAGTAAGTGCAGTGCAGAGAAATAACGCAACGAATGCTTATCAAGCGGCAGAGGAAGCGTTAAATGCTGCCAGACAAGGATCAGCTAGTAGTAGCAGTAGTGTTCAGGTCAATAATACCCAAGATACTGGGCAATTATTGAAACTTGCAAAGTTCCAATTAGAACAAGCCGAAATGGCGTTGGCCGCTTCCGCACAAGTGGATCAGGTAACAGCTGTCCTTGCACCGGTTGCTGGGGTAGTCAATTATACTGAGGTAAAAGCTGGGGATACTATAGAAGCTGGACAGCCGATTTTTACCGTTGGCGATGCAGGTAATTTATGGGTTGAAGTGCAAGTGGATGAAAAGCAAATTGATAAATTAAAACTTGGTCAATTTGTCAATTATTCGATTGAAAATTATCCAGAGCAAATATTTAAAGGTACTGTATTTGAAATAGCAAATGAAGCTTCTAATGAAGAAACTAAAAGTAATGAAAAGGCACAGGGCTTACCAATCAAAATTTCTTTGCCTGTAGATACTGACTTTGTTTTTAAAGCTGGTATGAAGGTAGATATTAAAATTAGAAGCAACTAAAAATAATCTGTCCCGTCGTAATTGGGACAGATTATTTTTAGTTGAATATTTTCATAAGTTAAAGAATAAAAGAAATAAAGAAGGAAAATAATAAAATAAGCAGAATAAATAATAAATAAATTAATTAATTAATTAATGTGTAAGGGGTGGTTTTCGTGTCTTCAAATCCAAAATTGAAAGATGAATTGACGGATCAGTTATTTAAGGCAGTCTTATTACTAGAGGACAGTGAAGAATGTTATCAATTCTTTGAAGATATATGTACCATTAGTGAAATGAAAGCTTTGGCACAGCGTCTCGAAGTAGCACGAATGCTTAGTGCTGGGCATACTTATGATGATATTGTCGAACGTACTGGTGCTAGCACAGCAACGATTAGCCGTGTCAAGCGGTGCTTGAATTATGGCGCTGATGGTTATAAATCTATATTAGAACGCTTAGATAAAGTGGAAAAGGAAAGAGAATAGGAGTTTTTTTGGAATGAGTAAAAGTGAATTTGTACTACAAATACCTTATGGAACAAGAGATTTTTTGCCACATGAAGCAGCTTGTAAACGTGAAATTGAAGCATCCATAGCGGATGTATTTGTTAAATGGGGCTATGATGAAGTTGTTACCCCTACGATTGAATATTTAGATACGCTTACGATTGGGAATGGTAGAGAAGTAGAGCCACATATGTTTAAATTTTTTGATAAAAATAATCGCACTTTGGCCCTTCGTCATGAGATGACAACTCCCATTGCCCGTGTTGCGGCTAGTCGTTTAAACGAAGTAGAATTACCACTTAAATTGTCTTATATCACGAATGTTTATCGTTATGAACAAGCACAAACTGGACGCCAATGTGAGTTTTATCAAGCTGGTGTTGAATTAATGGGCGTACCGAATGCAAGTGCCGATGCGGAAGTCATTGCGTTATCGATTGAACTACTGAGACAAGCTGGACTGGAAAATTTTCAAATCAGTTTAGGTCAAGTCGAATTTATCAACGGTGTTATGGATCAAGTGAAATTATCACCTGAGCAGCAGCAGCAAATCAAACAAGCAATGGTAACGCGGGATTTGGTTGGACTAGGAGAAATGCTAGATAATACAGAACTTACTAATAATGCGAAAGATATTTTAAAGCGCATTCCATTACTACACGGAAAAGAAGATATGTTAAAGCAAGCCTACAATATGGTTTATAATGAGCAAAGTAAACGCGCTTTAGATAACTTAACAGAAATATATAACTTACTTAAAGGGTATGGCTTTGAAAAATATGTGAACTTCGATTTGGGTGTAATTCGCGATTTTAATTATTATACTGGTATGGTATTTGAAGCCTATACACCAGGCCTTGGTTTCCCATTGTGCGGGGGCGGGCGTTATGATAATATGTTATCCGATTTTGGGACTGCTTGCCCAGCTACTGGTTTTGCACTTGGTATCGAGCGGATCATGTTGGCATTAGAACGCCAAGGACTTGCCGTAGTAAACACTAAAAAAGATATTTATGTTGCTTGGCAAGAGGGGAAAGTATTAGATGCCATTGTGCAAGCAAAAAAATTGCGTGATGAAGGTAATTCTGTAGAATTGGCTTTATGGGGGCAAACAGAAAAAACAGCTGAAGAATATCAAGTCTCTAAAGGGTATCATAAACTTGTGTACATAGGATAAAGAAAATGTTAAAGCGGATTAAACAAGTCATCTCAGCGCTTACTGCTGAAATAGATGAAGAAGATAAAGATTTTATTGAAAAACATCTCGATCAACGTGAACAAACCTTATTTTGGGCGATGAATTTGCCAGATCAGCGGCATGCTCTTAATGTTGCTTATACCGCATTTGGTTTAGCAGAACAAATAGTTAACGTTGATGAAGTAATGTTAATTAAGGCATCTCTGCTGCATGATGTTGGTAAAGTATTCGGTGATGTCAGTACGTTTGATAAAATTGTCACTGTAATTGCAGATAGATTTGCCCCAACATGGTCGAAGCAATGGGCAAAGCTGGGAAAGGGGAATAGGTTAGATAACCTCCGGCATGCATTTTATATTTATTTTCATCATGCAAAGCGCAGTGAAGCAAAGCTTCAGGCAATTGGTTTAACAGAATTGGCAACACTTGTTTCTAAACATCACAAAGCTCCAGCTGGTGATGACCCGCTGGAGCTTATCCTCTTACGTAAAGCAGATGAAAAAAATTAGTAGCCTACTTGTTTGTTAACGATATTGAGCATTTCTGAATCATTATAGAATTTACTAAGGTTTTCAATAAATAATTTTAAAGCACGATCAATATAATATGGTGAGTTTGCTGCAATATGAGGTGTGATAATAAGGTTTTCTACCTCCCAAAGAGGAGAAGTTTCAGGGAGTGGTTCTTGCTCAAATACATCAAGAGCGGCTCCTTTGATCACACCTATTTCCAGTGCAGTAATTAAATCAGCTTCATTTACGATAGCGCCACGGGCAACATTGATAAAGTAAGCTGATTTCTTCATATTACGGAACATTTCAAGCGAGAAAAGTCCTTTGGTTTGCTCAGTAAGAGGTAATGTCACAACAACAAAATCAGCAGAAGATAACAAATGAGGTAATTGATCCATAGGGTAAAGTTTATCAACAAATATTTCTTGCGTCATTGTACGCTTGGTTGCAAGCACTTTCATACCAAGGCACTTTGCTCTTTTGGCGATTTCGCGACCGATGCTGCCTAACCCGATGATCGCAATTGATTTATCATACAGCTCTTCTAATGAAAAATGTTGCCAAAACTTTGCTTTTTGACTTTCGTAGGTTTGATTGATTGCCCGAGTGAAAGTCAACATCATCGCTAAAACATGTTCAGCCATAGGAATGCCATGAATACCACGTGAGTTTGTCAACGTGATATTAGAGTTTATGAGCTCAGGCGAAAGTAAATTGTCAACACCAGCACTAAGCGCATGAACCCACTTCAAACGACTTGCCTTTGGTAGTAGCTCGCGGATGTCATGTTGTCCCCAAGTAATTAATATATCAGTATCTGCAATATAATTGATTGCTTCATATTTTTTACATACAGTTACATTGATATTCGGTCCAATCTCGCTGATCATATTGGTTTGTTTGTCACTTAACCGTTGCACCACTAGTATATTGAGTGAAGGCATGATAAATATCTCCCTTTATCTGTTGTTTTTCGCGTATAATAGTTTTTCATTATACACCTTATACTATTCTACATAGAAGCGAAAATCCCTACAAATGGGTTGACGAATCAAAACACGAGTGTTAATATAGTAACATGTTATTACTTTAAACAAGTAAAGCGATGAATTTTATAGGAGGCTCTTATGACTTCAAATGATATGGAATACTTAACAATTGCATTACCAAAAGGAAAATTATTTCAACCATCAGCGGATATTTTAGCAAAGATCGGATATACTGCTGAGGGATTAAGCGAAAAATCACGTAAATTGGTGATTACAAATGAAGAGAAAAAAATAAAATTTATCATCACAAAAACTGCTGATTTACCTACGTATGTTGAATATGGTGCAGCGGATATCGGTATTATCGGCAAGGATATTTTACTTGAAGAAGGCAAAGATGTGTATGAACTCTTGGATTTAAAATATGGTTTTTGCCGATTGATGGTAGCTGTTCCACAAGCTTTATTACAGGAAAAACTAAGTGATTATGCACATATGCGTGTAGCTACTAAGTTCCCCCATGTAGCAGAACGATTTTTCAATAGTAAAGGGATTCAAATGGAATTTATTAAGCTAAACGGATCTATTGAACTTGGACCAATGGTTGGTCTTGCCGAAATCATTGTCGATATCGTGGAAACGGGTCGGACATTAAAAGAAAATAATTTGATTGAAATTGCACAAATCACGAATGCGACAGCACGCTTTATAGCCAATCGTGTAAGTTTTAAAATGAAATTTGATCGTATCAATCAAATGGTAGAAGATTTACGGGTTATTGTGGAAAGTGGGGAAGGTAAATGAAAGTTGTAAATGCAGCAACTTTAACAGCTGAGGAAATAAAAAAATTATTGACGAAGCCTGCGTTTGATCAAGTCGTATTGAGTGAAGGCATCCGAGCTAAAAATAGAGAGCTATTTGGTGAAGATTTAACAGCGGCAGAGGTTGTTGAAAAAATCGTCAATGGCGTTCGGTTAAATGGTGATGCTGATGTTATCAAATATACAAAATTAATTGATGGCGCAGATTTTACTGAAAAATCATTTATTGTTACAGAAGAGGAATTTAGCGAAGCGGAAAACTTAGTTGATCCAGCTGTCTTTGCTTCTATTCAGAAAGCAGTCGCGAATGTTCGTCAGTATCACTTGGAGCAAAAACCAAATTCTTGGCTGACATACCGTGAACATGGATCAATATTAGGGCAATCTTGCATTCCACTTGATCGTGTAGGAATTTACGTACCAGGTGGTACCGCCTCTTATCCGTCATCTGTTATTATGAATGCAGTGCCAGCAGCTGTTGCTGGTGTAAAAGAAATCGTGATGATGGTACCACCAGCACGCGATAGAAAAGTAAATCCCTACGTATTAATGGCAGCTCGTGAAGCTGGGGTAACGAAAATATTTAAAATTGGTGGAGCTCAAGCGATTGCTGCTTTGGCCTTTGGTACAGAATCGGTACCGCGTGTTGATAAAATTACTGGCCCTGGGAACATTTTTGTAACACTGGCCAAAAAAGCCGTGTATGGTCATTGCGATATTGATATGCTGGCTGGCCCAAGTGAAATTTTGATTGTTGCCGATGAAAGTGCGAATCCAACCTATGTTGCCGCTGATATGCTGAGTCAAGCAGAACATGATGTTCTAGCATCTAGCATTGTCATTACGGATAGCTTGGAACTTGCCCGAAAAGTCGAAGTGGAAGTACAAGTGCAACTTGCAAAATTACCACGGCAAGAAATCGCGCGTGCTTCATTAGAAAAAAATGGTTTACTTATTGTGACCACAGATATCATGCAGGCAATCGAATTGGCGAATATTTCCGCACCAGAACATTTGGAAATTTTAACAGTAGAACCATTTCAGTTATTACCGTATGTTCGTCATGCAGGTGCTGTATTTTTAGGACCATATTCGCCAGAACCACTTGGTGATTATTTTGCGGGTCCTAATCATGTACTACCAACTGGTGGTACTGCTCGTTTCTATTCCGTGTTAAATGTAGAAACGTTTATGAAACGCACTAGTATTATTTCCTATACACAGCCAGCACTTGCGGCTGTAAAAGAAGATATCATACGCTTGGCAGAGGCTGAGGGATTAGAAGCACATGCCAATGCAATTCGAATGAGAGGTTAAAGATATGAAATATAGAGAAGGTCTGAATGAATTACCAACCTATGATGTTAGCGAAAAAGATTGGGATATTAAATTAAATGCCAATGAAAGTAATTTAAATTTACCGCCATTAGTGGAAGAACGTTTATTGAACCGGTTATCAAGAATTGCCTTTAATCGTTACCCTGATACAGAAAACGACGATTTGAAAGAGTTAATTGCACAAAATTTTAAAGTTGCTATAGAAAATGTTTTACTAGGCAATGGCTCTAGTGAAATATTAGAAAAACTATTTTTTGCTTTTGGCGGCCCTAGTCGGAATATAGTCTTTCCGATTCCATCTTTTTCTATGTATAAAATTTATGCGAAGATAAGTGAGTCTACTGCAATTCCGGTAGAATTAGAAGCAGATTATACACTAGATCCAGAAAAAATCGTCAATGCAGCCAATGAAAATAACGCAAAATTGGTCGTTGTATGTACACCAAATAATCCAACCGGCAATGCAGTTCCGCTTGCTTCCATTGAATATATTGCAGAAAATATTCAATGCCCATTTGCAGTCGATGAAGCTTACGTAGAGTTTCATGGGTTATCTGCCGCTGGCTTACTTGAAAAATATCCAAACATAATCATTGCGCGTACCTTCTCCAAAGCTTATGGATTAGCTGCGGCTCGCATTGGTTATATGCTAGCGAGTAAAGAAATTACGGAAATGGTAAGCAAAGCTTGTATGCCATATCATATTAATACGATGACACTGATGGCTGCGGCAATTGTCTATCAAATGCGTGATGAATTTGTACCGCGTATTCAAATGTACGTTGCCGAACGTAAACGCATGGCAGAAGCGCTTGCTAAAATTGATGGTATTACTGTATATCCATCCGACACTAATTTCATCTTAATCAAATACGCTAAAGCAACAGAGCTCAATGAATACCTAGAAAACCTAAAAATCGGTGTCAGAAGCTTTGGCAATGCACCGAGGTTAGAAGATTGTCTGCGTATTACGGTAGGAACTCGCGAGGAAAATGATACTTGGTTTAAAGTATTAAAAGGTTTTGTCGAAAGGGGCTAAACAAATGCGTCAGGCGGAAATAGTTCGTAAAACAGCAGAGACCAATATTAAAGTGAATATCAACTTGGATGGTGACGGTTCTTCCACCATTGCTACAGGTGTGGGCTTTTTTGATCATATGCTGATTTTATTAAGTAAACACGGCTTATTTGATATGACGGTAAATTGTGATGGGGATTTGCACATTGATGGTCATCATACGGTAGAGGATATCGGTATTTGCTTTGGGCAAGCCTTTATGAGAGCTTTAGGTGATAAGCAAGGAATCAAACGGTATGGAACTAGCTTTGTTCCAATGGATGAAGCGCTAGCGATGGTATCGCTTGATATTAGTGGGCGTGCTTATCTTGTGTATGATGTAGAGCAAACATTAACACCGATGATTGGTGATTATGATAGCGAACTTACAGAAGAATTTTTAAGGGCATTTGTAAATAATGCAGGAGTTACGCTTCATGTAAAGATGCTACACGGTAAAAATTCACATCATATTGTAGAGGCGATATTTAAGGCACTTGGTAGAGCTTTGTGCGAGGCGTGCAGTAAAGATCCACGAATTAAAGGCGTGATGTCGACAAAGGGAATGCTTTAAGTCTAAGCAAGGGAGGATAAGCAATGATTGCAATTATAGATTATGGGATGGGAAATCTGTTTAGCGTGGAGAAAGCATTTGTAAAACTTGGTGCTGAGGTTGTTGTCACAACTGACGCAAAGATCATTGCCGCGGCAGATAAAGTCGTACTGCCAGGTGTAGGGGCGTTTGGGGACTGTATGAAAAATTTAGAAACGTCAGGGCTTATTCCGATCATTATGGAGACGGCAGCTTCAGGTAAGCCGTTTTTGGGAATATGTCTTGGTCTGCAAGTGATGTTTGAAGGTAGCGAAGAAGCACCAGGTATTAAAGGGCTAGGCATCTTTAAAGGGCTTGTGAAAAAGATTGTTGCTCCCAAATTGAAAATTCCTCATATGGGCTGGAATAGCTTAAAGATGGCTGCGAAAAGTCCATTGCTAGATAATTTACCAGAAGCCCCATATGTTTATTTTGTCCATAGCTTTCATGCAGTGCCAAGTGAGGCAAATATCGTAACGGCATTTGTGGAGTATGGTGGTAAAGTAACAGCGGCAGTTGGTAAGAAGAATGTCCAAGCAATGCAATTTCACCCTGAAAAATCAAGTAGCATAGGGCTTAAAATCTTAGAAAACTTCGTTAGACTATAATTTGGATCAAGAGTAAGGAGCAAATTTAATGATTATTTTTCCTGCGATAGATATCCGTGACGGTAAATGTGTACGTCTAACCGAAGGACGTTTTGATAAGGAAACTATTTTCGGTGACTATCCAGCTGATATGGCAAAAAAATGGGCGAGTCTTGGTGCTGAGTTTTTGCATATCGTTGATCTAGATGGCGCATTGGCTGGTAAATCAGTAAATTTGCCAGCGATTCAAGCAATTATTGACAGTGTCGACATTCCAGTGCAATTGGGTGGCGGAATTCGAACTATTGAAAATATCGAAGAAGTGTTAAAATTAGGGGTAAGCCGTGTTATTTTAGGTTCTGTTGCGGTTCAGAGTCCCGAACTTGTGAAAACAGCTTGTGAAAAGTTTGGCGATAAAATCGTTGTTGGTATTGATGCACGAGATGGTATTGTAGCCGTAGAAGGTTGGGGGATATCTGGTGGTGTAGAAGCCGAAAAACTCGCAAAAAAAATGGCAGCGGTAGGGGTAAAACGCATTGTATATACGGATATTTCCCGTGATGGTACCTTGACTGGTGTAAATACTGAGGCCACAGCAAAGCTTGCAAGGGTAAGTGGGATCAAAGTAATTGCTTCTGGTGGGGTTCGTTCAATTCAAGATATGATTGATGTCAAAGCAGTAGAAGCAGATGGAGTGGAAGGTGTTATCGTGGGGAAAGCGATTTATACCGATTCCCTTGATTTAGTGGAAGCATTAAAAGTGGCAAAGGGGGAATAAATATGTATACAAAAAGAATTATTCCGTGCCTCGATGTGAAAGATGGTCGCGTAGTAAAGGGAACAAACTTCGTTGGACTTCGCGATGCTGGTGACCCAACGGAACTCGCATCGGTATACGATAGAGAAATTGCAGATGAGTTAGTATTACTAGATATCACGGCGTCTCATGAAGAGCGGAAAACGATGGTGGAAGTCGTTTCGGATTGTGCTTCGCAAGTATTTATTCCGTTCACCGTAGGTGGGGGCATTCGCAGTGTAGAAGATATTCGTAAAATGTTAAAAGCTGGTGCAGATAAAGTATCTTTAAACACAGCAGCGATTCAGAATCCTAGTTTAATTGCAGAAGGGGCGGCAAAATTTGGTTGCCAATGTATTGTCCTTGCGGTAGATGCGCGCAAGTGCGATGAAGGAAAATGGGAAGTCTATATCAATGGTGGTCGTACCTCGACAGGATTAGATTGCTTAGCATGGGTGAAAGAAGCTGTTCGTTTAGGTGCGGGAGAAATTCTCTTAACGAGTATGGACAAAGATGGTACCAAAGATGGCTATGATATTGAACTTACGCGTGCTATATCCGAAGCTGTTGATGTGCCAGTGATTGCTTCAGGTGGTGCTGGTGAACTAGAACACTTTTATGACGTACTAACCGCAGGTAAAGCGGATGCTGTGCTTGCTGCATCTGTTTTCCATTATGGACAATTTACCGTAAGACAAGTAAAGGAATATTTAAAATCACGCGGTGTGGAGGTTAGATTATGAACTTAGACAATATTAAATTTGATGAACAAGGTCTTGTACCAGCGATTATTCAAGATGATCAAGGTCAAGTGTTGATGCTAGCCTATATGAATAAAGTATCTTTAGAAAAAACAGTGGAAACAGGGCTTACTTGGTTTTATAGCCGTAGTCGTAAAGGTTTGTGGCAAAAAGGGGAAACTTCTGGCAATATACAAAAGGTAAAAGAAATTTCCTATGATTGTGACGGTGATACTTTATTGGTTAAAGTAGAACAAACAGGAGCAGCCTGCCATACGGGAACATACTCTTGTTTTAATCGTAATCTTGGCGAGAATGAAAGTAGTGTAGCCACTTTATTTGATGCAAATAAAGTCTATGGGCAATCCGTTTCGACCATTTTACATGACCTTTATAATGTTATCAATGATCGTAAGCTTCATCCTAAAGAAGGTTCTTATACAAATTTCTTGTTTGAACATGGTCAAGATAAAATTTTGAAAAAAATCGGCGAAGAAGCAGCAGAAACAATTATCGCCTCGAAAAATATGGATAAAGAGGAGATCCTTTACGAAATGGGAGATCTTTGGTATCATTGTTTAGTGTTATTAGCTTTCCACAATATTTCGCCAAGTGAACTTTTGGGTGAATTACAAAATCGTAGAAGTGGTGGAGCGTATCATCAATTCGTAAAACCAGAATAGACGGAGAGAATAATTCATGAAAAAAAATTTTGGAACAGAATTTATGGAGAGAACGCGTTGTGCGAATTTAGCACCAACGAATCGTGAAAAAGGACTGCCACAGCCGCCAATAGAATTACCAGTCGAGGGCGCAGTCAAGTTGATTCATTTGCCAGAACCTGATTTACTGGTAGATAAAGAAGTAAACTTCTTAGAACTGATTGAACTTCGTACCAGTGTTCGTCAATACCAGCAAACGGATATTTCACTGAAAGATTTATCTTATTTACTTTGGTGTACACAGGGTGTCAAAATGGTAACACCATCTGGAAATGCAACATTGCGCAATGTGCCGTCCGCAGGAGCAAGGCATGCTTTTGAGACTTATTTGCTGATTAATCATATCGAAGGACTAGAGCCGGGCTTATATCGGTTTTTAGCTCTCGAACATTGTTTAATCGTAGTGGATTTGTCAGAGAAAGTAGCAGAGGAATTATCAGCCGCTTTTATGCAGCAAAAAATGATTCCCATGAGTAGTGTTACATTCATTTGGACAGCGGTAGCAGAACGCATGGCGTATGCTTACGGCGAGCGAGCCTATCGCTATCTGCACTTAGATGCAGGTCACGTTTGCCAAAATTTATATTTAGCAGCGCAAACAATTAATTATGGAGCCTGTGCGATCGCACATTTTGACGATGAAAAATTAAATCAAGTGTTAAAAGTTGATGGCGAAAATCAATTTGCAATCTATGCGGCAAGCGTAGGTAAATAAGGTAAGCACAAAAGCCAGCACCGGTTTTTCGTAACGGTTGCTGGCTTTTGTAGTTATTTTATTTTAGCTGTTTTTAAAAATTTTAGAAAAAAACACCATATGAACAAGTGTGATCATGCAAGCAAAGACAGCTTAGTTGTCTTTGCTCTGTAACAAAAAGGTTCGATAGTTACTAGAAATTCAAAAAAAACTGTAAACTCCCTTATTTTTCTTGCGATTTTTAAAAAAATTATATTGCTCAAATAGCCTTTTTAAGATAATATTTATATGTTATAGTGTGAGTTTGCGTTTTGTATATTTATTGATAGTAGGTGGAATTGTGTATAGATACATTATTAAAATGAAATTACAGAAGTTTGCAAATGCAATCCAGAATGTTTTCCATGAAAATGTTGGTTTTATTATTGCACTCTTTTTGCTGAATTTTACGACAATGGCATGGTCGTTAATTTCGGAAGAAAAACTAGAGGTGATGACCAGTTACGGCTTTAGTTTATTTTTTGCTGCCTTTGGGGTTGCGGCTTTTGTCCAAATTCTTTATAATCCTATTTTAAAAAATCTAGTCAAAGCTGTTATCTTAACTATTACAGGCGTAATTTTTGTAATAGAGTTTTTTGCAATGTATAATTATAAAATTCTCATTGGAGCAGGGATTGTTAATTCGATTTTTGAAACCAATTATCGTGAAATGATAGAATTTTTTGAAATGTATCTAGGCTTTAAAGAATGCATTGGTGTGTTAGGTTTATTAGCTATTATCTATTTTGTGAGGAAAAAGAATTTTACGTTTTGCAAGGTGAGCCATACGAAACCGAATAAAGTTGTTATGGGAATATTGGCGATCGGTTTTATTTATACGATCCGCATGGTATCAGTTTATGGTCAGTTTTTCACCGATCATCAATATTTGCCAATTCAAAGAGCCTATGCTTCGGCACAAGTAGCTTTTAAAAATATGGAAGCGTATAATAATTTAACTTCTAGGTTAAATGATAAAATCGAATTAACCGAAAATAAAAGTAAGATAAAAAATGTTGTATTTATATTAGGTGAATCGACCAATCGTAATCATATGGGCTTATATGGATATCCATTACCAAATACCCCTAATCTGCAAAAAATGCAAGACGAACACAACTTGTATACATTTAGAGATGTGATTAGCCCTCATTCAACGACAATCGCGGTACTAAGTGAATTGCTTACTTTTTGTCATTTAGAATCAGATAAAGATTGGTATGAATATAATAATATCGTAGATGTCATGAATGCCGCAGGATATAAAACTTTTTGGTTATCCAATCAAGAAAGTTCAGGTATTTGGGGGAACGTTGCGCAAATTTTTGCCCAACATAGTTCAAAGCATGAATTTACAAGGCTTCGAGATTCGCGCGAAGATTATGGGGTTGTGGATGGCGAACTATTTCCATTGATTGACCGTGCCTTACAAGAACGGCAAGATAAGAATTTCTTTGTGATTCATTTAATGGGAGAACACGGTTTGTATTATAATAGATTCCCGTATGCATTTTCTAAGTTTAACAAGGATGATGTACCACTGAATGTGGATGATGAAAAGAAGACAATTGTTGCCCAATATGATAATGCAATCTATTATAATGATTACATTGTGAGTTCCATCATTGATAAATTTAAAGATGACGAAACACTTGTCATCTATGTATCCGATCATGGCGAAGCTGTTTATGATGAGTCTAGTTTTTCTGGGCACATTGAAGAAAATCCGAATCGTCATATGATTGAAATCCCAATGCTTATGTGGGCTTCTGACAAGTTTAAGGAACAGTATCCAGAAAAAGTACAACGGATTAGTAAAGCGGTAAATAGACCGTATATGACGGATGATATGATTCATACCGTTTTAGATCTCACGGATATTAAAACAGCGGATTATGAAGCTAAGCGTAGTATAGTGAGCGACCAATTTGATCCAACGAGAAAACGTATTTTTAACAAGAAAGATTATGATTTGGAAATTAAAAATGGTGAAGCTGCAAAAAGCGAATAGATAAAAGGTTCAATAAAAGATAGGACTGTTACAATGTTTTGTAGCAGTCCTATCTTTTTTCAGTGCATATTTAAGGATTGACAAAATTAATGATAAGTATTATCATTAATTAACACAATACCCCCGTGAGGTGTTCTACATGCGGTTTCTATATTTGGATATGCTAGCAAATAAAATACACTATATTATTCCGCATTATATTGTGAGAAAGGAATAAAAAAATGAAAAAGAAGTTTGACGTTACAGGAATGAGCTGTTCAGCTTGCTCGGCACATGTAGAGAAAAGTGTACGTAAGTTGGCTGGAATCAAAGAAGTTGCCGTAAATTTACTGGCCAATACTATGCAAGTTACTTATGAGGAAGAGCTGATTTCAGATCAAGAGATTTGTACTGCGGTAGTAGAAGCGGGATATGGTGCAACTGTCAGAGAAATGTTTTCTAATAAGCAAGAAAAGCCATCCAAGAAAAAACAAAATATTACACAAATCGAAATCAGTCATATGAAGTTTCGCTTGGTTGTATCGGTGATTTTTTCTTTGCCGTTGATGTATATTTCCATGTCACATATGTTTTCTTTGCCTTTGCCAGCATTTTTTCATGGGACAGAAAATGCAATTACCTTTGCATTCACCCAATTTTTATTAACGTTACCAATCCTATATGTTAATCGTAATTATTTTATCTTTGGCTATAAAACCTTAATCAAAGGGGCACCTAATATGGATGCGCTGATTGCAATTGGTTCATCAGCAGCCTTGCTCTATGGTGTTTTTGCAATTTATTACATCGGTTATGGTCTAGGCCATCAGGAGTTTGGCGTTGTAAGGCAGTATGTAGCTGATTTATATTTTGAATCAGCAGCGATGATTTTAACGTTAATTACCTTTGGTAAATTTCTTGAAATCAAATCAAAAGGGAAAACTTCAGAAGCCATTACGAAAATGTTGGATCTTGCCCCTAAAACTGCAGTGGTTTTGCGCAATGAACAAGAGCGCGAGGTGCCCATTGAAGAAGTGATCGTGGGAGATATCGTTTTTGTAAAGCCTGGGCAAACTATTCCGGTTGATGGTACCGTTGTGACGGGAAGCTCGTTCGTTGATGAATCTGCACTTACGGGGGAAAGCATACCTGTTGCCAAACAAAAAGAGGATAAAGTAATTGCGGCTACGATGAATAAAATGGGGGCACTGAAAATAATAGCGACAAAGGTTGGCAATGATACGACACTAGCCCAGATTATTCAATTGGTAGAAGAAGCAAGTTCGAGTAAAGCACCAATCGCGAAGCTAGCCGATCAGATTAGTGGGATTTTTGTACCAACGGTTATTACGATTTCTATCTTGGCGACAATCGGGTGGCTAATGGCGGGTGCAACATTTGATTTTGCCTTATCGATTGGCATCGCGGTACTCGTAATATCTTGTCCTTGCGCGCTGGGGCTGGCAACGCCGGTCGCAATTATGGTTGGTACAGGAAAAGGTGCAGAGCGAGGAATTTTAATTAAATCGGCAGAAAGTTTAGAAACAGCACATAAAGTCGATACTGTTGTTTTGGATAAAACAGGTACGATTACGCAAGGTAGACCAAAAGTAACAGATGTTATTTTTGGTTCAGATATAAACGAGAATGAACTGTTACAGATTGCAGCATCTCTGGAGAAACAATCGGAACATCCATTATCTATCGCAATCGTAGAATACGCTGAGAGTCAAGCAATTACACTTTTGATAGTTGAGGAATTCCAAGCTGTCCTTGGACAAGGAATTCAAGGGAAAATAGGCGGAACGCAATTTTTTGCTGGTAATATAAAATATATGCAGGAAAATCATGTGGCTATAGCGTCCTTTTTAGAAAAAGGCGATGCATTGGCTGGAAATGGCAAGACACCACTTTATTTTGCAAATGATAAGGTGATCCTAGGCATCATTGCTGTTGCTGATATTGTAAAACCAACGAGTAAGGCAGCAATACAGCAAATGATGGAACAGGGGATTGAAGTTATTATGCTGACGGGCGATCATCAACGTACAGCAGAAGCGATTCAAAGAGAAGTTCATATTTCAAAGATCATTGCCGAAGTATTACCGCAAGATAAAGAAAATGTCATTCGTAAACTACAAGAGCAAGGGAAGAAAGTCGCAATGGTTGGTGACGGTATTAATGATGCACCAGCATTGGTCAGAGCAGATGTAGGGATTGCTATTGGTGCTGGTGCTGATATTGCGATGGAATCAGCTGATATTGTCTTAATGAAGAGTGATTTACTCGACGTAGTAACTGCACTGGAACTTAGTAAAGCGGTGATAAAGAATATTAAAATGAATTTATTTTGGGCATTTTTTTATAACATCATCGGTATTCCATTGGCTGCAGGCGTATTTTATACATTCTTAGGCTGGAAGCTAAATCCAATGTTTGGTGCTGCGGTGATGAGTATGAGTTCAGTATGTGTTGTATCAAATGCGTTACGATTAAAATTATTTAAACCATCCCGGGATCGACAAAAAGTTGAAGGACAAGCAAATTTTATAAATTTAAATCAAAATGAAAAGGAAGAGAGAAAAATGAAAAAAATTATAAGTATTGAAGGCATGATGTGTAATCATTGTAAAAAGAATGTAGAAAAGATTTTAGGAGACCTTGATGGCGTGGTAAGCGTGGTAGTGAGCTTAGAAGGAAAATCTGCGACACTAGAACTTTCCAAAGACGTAAGCAATGAATTGTTAACGCAAACAATTCTTGATGCTGATTATCAAGTAGTATCCATTAAATAGTTGGTTTGGAGGGCGATTCTATGAAAGCTGATCTTGGCAAGGTTAACCGTCTCTTAAAGACGGCAAGAGGTCAGATTGACGGTATATTGAAAATGGTTGAGGAAGATCGCTATTGCATTGATATTTTTAATCAAGTATTGGCAACTCGGTCGTTACTAAACTCAGTGAACAAAGAAATTATGCATGGGCATATGGAGCATTGTGTGAAACAAGCCTTTGAGGAAGGTAAAGAAAAAGAAAAAATCGAAGAAATTTTAGCGATTATGGATAAGTTAACAAAATGAAGGAAGAAGTTATTGCCAAAGGGCGATAACTTCTTTTTGTTTGCTCAAAAACGCGAGTCATAGTAAAATGAAAATAGATTGTAATTTTTGAACGGAAGAGGTCGGTTTTAAATGAATACATTACCTAACATAAAGATATTAGCGATGGGGGGAACAATTGCAGGAAGTGCCGCAGATGATACAGATATGACAGGATATCAAGCGGGAGTACTAAACATAGAACTACTACTTGCAGCGATTCCTCAAATCAAGCAGTACGCCAAAGTAGATGGGCAGCAAGTTTGTGATATCGATAGTTGCGATATGACGGAAGAAATTTGGTTTCAATTGGCAGCCAAGGTGAATACACTATTGCTGGATGAAGCGATTGACGGTGTTGTTATCACCCATGGGACCGATACTTTAGAAGAGACAGCGTACTTTTTAAATTTAGTAGTAACAAGTGAAAAACCTGTTGTGATGGTTGGTGCAATGCGACCAGCAACGGCGATGAGTGCCGATGGACCCATTAATTTGCTAAATGCAGTTAGATTAGCTGCCAGTAAAGAGGCATTTGGTAAAGGGGTTTTAGTGGCGATGAATGATGAAATTCATGGCGCACGGGATGTAACTAAGACCAATACAGCAAATGTTAGTACGTTCAAAGCATGGGAATTGGGCGTTTTAGGCTATATGAACAACGGTAAGGCGAATTTTTATCGGATGACAACGCGGAAACATACGAAAAAGAGCGAATTCTCATTGGCTGGCTTGACGAATCTTCCACAAGTGGAGATTGTGTATGCGCATGCGAACCAGAATCGCTGCATCATTGATGCTATCGTTCGTGCTGGCGTAAAGGGAATCATTTATGCTGGTATGGGAAATGGTGGTATTCATATGAATGCTGAAGCTGGCTTAATTGATGCGGCAAAAGAAGGCATCGTAGTTGTACGAAGCTCTCGATGCGGTAATGGATGCGTAGTCGCTTCGAATCATAAATGGGAAGAACTCCAATTTATCAAGGCTGATTCTTTAAACCCGCAGAAGGCTCGTATATTATTAGCATTGGCTTTAACAAAAACAAAGGACGTAATAGAAATACAGCGTATGTTTGATGAATATTAAGCCGAGCATAAATAGAGGAAAAAAATAATTCTAGCTAGTCAATATAACTCTGATTGGCTTTCTTCAGAATTTGTATTTATTTTGTCGAAACTTTATGATAAAACAGACACATTAAGGAGCTTTGCTATGGAAAATCAAGGGAAAAATAAAACTACAACTACTAAAAAGCAGGTAAAAGGTAGTTCACGCAAAACTTCAAGTAAACGGCCGTGGGCAGTGCTTGGTATCGCAATGCTGCTGGTTGGTACTTATTTTTATTTTATTAATTATGAGAATAAAGATAAAGAGAGAGCAATGGAGCAAATCCAGAATTATACGATAGAAAAAACAGGCGCTGGCACAAATGCTAATTTTACAGAAAAAACAAAGCAAATCCATACTGTTGTTGATAAAGTATTGCAAGATAAGAATGTGACGGTGCTTGATACAACGCAAGCCAGTAAGACGGTCAAACGACAGAAAATAGAAGGAAACATTTCCTGGAATGCACGGCAAATGCCAGTTTCGATTGCAAATGGTGCTGTAGACGAATTGAGAGCTGCTCTTGATAAAGCGTTAAATAAAATTGGTGCAAAGATTATAAACACAGAACCAGATCAATATAATGGAAATGCAGTCATGCGATTGGATATTGGTATTGAAGATGAACTTGATGGAGATCAAGTCACAATTATCGCCGATAAATTGTATGTAATGCAGAAAAAAACTTCGTTGACAGATAAATCTCCTCCTCCAGCAAGCAAAGGTGGAAGTAAGGCAAAATTAGCGCTTGTGATTGATGATTTTGGCTATACAGAAGAGCCAATCAATGCGTATGAAGGTATTGATCGGCCATTGACTTTTGCGATATTACCCAATCACCCCTACAGTAAAGAAGCCGCAAATCGTGGCTATAAAAGTGGTCGCCAGATTATTTTGCATTTACCAATGGAAGCAATGAGCAGTGCGGCAAAGGTAGAAGTACAAACGATTAATGTGAATATGAGTGATGCTGAAATAAGAGCAATGGTCAATGAATTAACAGAAGCAGTGCCGCATATTATTGGTGTGAATAATCATCAAGGTTCAAAAGCAACTTCAAATCAACAGGTTATGAAAGTTGTTTTAAATGAACTTGCAGGTAAGGGATTATTTTTTATCGACAGCAAAACAATTGCGAGCTCAATTGCTTATGATACCGCAAGGGCAGTTGGTGTTAAAACTGGAGAAAATAAAATTTTTCTTGATAATAGTAGTGATGTAGATGAAATAAAAAAACAATTGCGGCAAGCGGGAAATATTGCTTTGAAAAATGGCAGCGCAATTGCAATAGGCCATGCACGTTTAAATACGGCAAAAGCAATCAAGGAACTTATTCCTGAATTAGAAGCACAAGGGATAGATTTTGTATTTGCCTCGGAACTGCTAAAATAAAAATATATTGACAAATATCCAATAAAATAATACTATAAGCTCGTATACTGTTTGAATTGGTAAAATTTTATTGGCAAACTTGTTGAAAAGTAAGGGCGCAAAGCTATGGGTCTAACGGTTTATATAATGAACTTACGACTGCCAGGTTACAGACATCAACTGTCTAACCTAGCAGTCTTTTTTATTATTAGGGAACAAGTCGATTTTTAAGGTGAGACACGATGGAATAAGACGTTGTGAAAAAATATTGGGTGGCTTTTATAGGAAAAATTTGGAATAGTTATTCATAAACAGTACAGTAAATAAGATCCCAAAATTATTCTTTAGATTTCTTGATAAAAGATAGGGGGATAATATGCGTATATTGATTACAGGTGGATATGGGTTTATAGGGTCTCATGTTGCAGAACGTTTTTCTAAAGAAGGGCATCAAGTTGTGGTGGTGGATGCTCTTTTGGCGGGGTCCAAAGAAAATCTGACAGTAAAGCATACCTTTTATCAGTTGAATATTGCTGATAAAAAATGTGAAGAGGTATTTAGGGTCAACAATTTTGATGTGGTTGTTCATCTTGCAGCACAAGTAGATGTCAACACTTCAGAGAATAATCCATGTTTGGATATTGAATCTAATATTCTTGGCCTTGTTAATATGCTAGATTTAGCAAGTAAATATCATGTCAAAAAATTTATTTTTGCATCGTCTGCAGCAGTATATGGTAATGCGGAAACAATGCCTATTACAGAACGAGCTCCATTAAAGCCAATATCCGTTTATGGGATCAATAAAGTAAATGGAGAAGAGTATTGCCTGAAATGGAAAGAGATATATGGGTTAAATACGGCTATCGTACGTTTTTCCAATGTTTACGGTCCTCGCCAAAGTGTAAAAGGAGAAGGTGCAGTCATTCCTGCCTTTATTACAAAGGTACTAAAAAGTGAGAAAATCACGATTTATGGTAGTGGCAAACAAATAAGAGATTATGTTTATGTAGAAGATATTGTAGATGCTTTATATCGTCTTGCGATGTACAACAAAGAAGTTGAGATTATGAACGTATCCACGAATACAGAATGTAACTTAGATGAGCTAGTGAATATGTTATCAACCTACGGAAAAATAAAAGAAATTGAATATAAAGAAAAGCGGCAAGGAGATATTGACAAATCTAAGTTAGATAATTCTCAATGCATAAAAGAATTGGGGTGGTCACCCAAATATACTTTGCAAGAAGGTTTAGGAAAAACTTATCAATGGTATAAGAATGAACTAGCTAGCCAATCAGTACAAGGGACTGAAGAAAATATGACAGTAAAATTTTTGTATCATAAATTTGCAGTGGCTAGACCTTATATAGAAAATTTACTAATGTTTTGTATTATGCTAGCGTTGACCTTAACGAATACTTATGGGTCGATCATAAATACAAGTATAGGTTTGGATTATAATTATATCTATATTGTTGCTATGGGACTTTTATATGGTAAAAAACAATCCATACCAGCGACTATTCTTTCCTCAGCATTGCTTATGTATAGTTTCTTATTACAAGGTGCTGATTTCGTAGCGATTGCTTATCAATCACAACATATTGTTCATTTTGCTACTTATTTATTTATTGGTGTTGTGACTGGTTACGTTACAGATAGTAGAGAAAGAGTTGCTTCAGATCAAAATATTGTCTTGAAAAATACAAAAGAGCGCTATCAATTTCTTGAAACAATGTATTTAGAGAATGTGACAATTAAAGATAAACTTTATAAGCAAATTGTAAATTCTAATGATAGCTTAGGAAAGACGTATCAGATTATTCATAAACTAGATAGCATTGAGGTAGAAAAAATATTTACAGCCTCCAATGAAGTTGTAGCGGAAATTATGCACACTGATTCTGTTGCGATTTATATTGTTGGTAAAAATGGTTATTATTTAAGACAAAAAACGAGAACGAGTGAAAAACTAGATCATTTGCCGAGGTCTTTAAAAATTGAAAGCTTTGATTACTTAAAAAAGATGATGAAAGATAAAAAGGTTTTTACGAATAAACGTTTAAACAAAGATTGTCCTCATATGGCAGCCCCCGTTATCTTTAATAATGATGTAATCGCGGTGTTGCAAATTTATCAGTTACCATTTGAAAGTTTAAATCTTTATCATGAGAATTTGCTGAAGATTACGGCGATGCTTATTTCGGAAGCTTTAGGAAAAGCATATTTACATGAGCAAAGCGTGCAAGATAAAAAATATATTGGAGGAACTCGGATTCTTATTGCTGAGGAGTTTGAAAAAATTCAATTAGAAATGGCACTTCGGCAAAAAAATAGTAACCAATTATCAGTTGCATTGATTAAAATTTTAACGGAATCGAAAGATTATAACCAAATCTATAAAGAGATCACAGGAGTTATTAGAGATGAAGACTTTATAGGGGTAAAAAAAGATGGTTATGTTTATGTTATGCTGCTTGATATCAGTGCTGATATGGTTTTTGAAGTACAAAAAAGGATTAAAAAAGTTGGCTTAGACACAGTTGATATGATAGGTGATACCCATGACTGATGAAGTGATTTTAATTTTAATCTTGGCAAATGGTATTTTATCACTCTTATATTTTATTTGGGCTGCAAAAAAGAGTAAATCTCAGGCGATTAGTGAAGTTGCGATGATGCTTTTGATTCCTTTTTTTGGTCCTGGTTTTATTCTTATTATTAAATTGGCAGAAGTGTTTAAATTGAAACAAGAAGATCCATCCTACATGTACCAAGAATTTAAAAATAAACACTTGATTTTGGGTGATTTTATGCAGCATGAAGCAAATATTATTCCAATTAATGACGCATTGTTTATTGATGATACAAATACAAAGCGTACTTTACTTACCGATGCAATCAAGCAAAATGTTTTGCAAAATAATAATATTTTGCTGAAAGTAGTTCGAGATTCCGATAGGGAAGTATCTCATTATGCTGTTTCGATGGTTACAAATATCATTGGAAATTTGGAAGTAATTCTATTTCAACTTGAAAAGAAGTTACTAGAAGATCCTAAAAATATAGAGTGTTTAATGAAATATGCTGATGCAATGTCCGAATATTTACAAATTGGTTTTCTTGATCCAATTTCGCAAAAGAAAAGTGAAGAAATTTATATTAATATTCTTGAAAACATAATATCTTTAAAAGTTACTGATAAACGGTATTTCATTGAAAAAATCAATTATGAAATCAAACAAGAAAACTATAAAAAAGCAGAGTTTGATTGCAGGAATTTCATGGATATATTTCCTAATGATGAAGATCCATATCTTATGTATATAAAATTATATGGTCAGTTGAACGAATATCAAAAAATGCAAGAAAAATTACAAGAATTAAAAGCTTGCCCGATTAAATTTACTAGGAATGCTCTGGAAATTATTCGGTTTTGGGGGGGAGAAGAGGAATATGTATAAAAAAAATATTGCAATTGTTCTTTCTCTCGTTTTTCTTTTGGGCTTGTTTTTCCAATACAACCGCAGTGATGGTTTTATTCGTTTGATCAAAAACAAAAATGTTTCCGCAATTAGCGGAGACTTCAGTCTTGGTAAAGAAGAGCAAAAAAATATACCAAGGGAGCGGATGCTTCTCGTCTATGACCCAAGTAGTGTGCATAGTCTTTTCTTACGTCATAATATTGAGCATTTAGCTAAATACTTGAAGAAAGAGATTGTAGCAGTACCAGCTAAAGAAGCACTTAGTGAAAATTTGGATTATGATGGTATTATTATAGCACTGGAAAATTTAGACGATTTCAATGATATGGAAAAAGTGAATCAATATGCTAGTCAAGGTGGTAATGTATATTTTATGATTCGCCCGATACCAGGTGTTAAAATAAATGAAGTTTATCATGACTTGGGGATCAGTCGTATGGGGGATATTGTTAATACTAAAGGAATTAAAATGAATACCAATTTACTCATCGGAGCAAAAGGTTTTGAGTTAAATAACGATATCTATACGACTTCTGCGATAAAATGTGAACTTACCAATGAAGCTAATATTCATATGAGCTCCCAAGAAGGAATTCCTCTTCTGTGGGAAACAAGCATAGGAAAAGGCAAATATATCGTCTATAATGGCTCAGGGTTAGGCGATAAGATGAATCGTGGATTAATGACAGCAATGATAGGTTTAGGCAAATCGGTGTATCTTTATCCAGTTGCAGCAATTAAGTTATCCTTTATTGATGATTTCCCCGCACCTATCCCAGAGGGGTATTACGATAAAATTTATGATGAATTTAAATTATCTACACCGCAATTTTATCGTCAGGTTTGGTGGCCCTATATGTTGTCTTTAGCAGAAAAATATGATATTAAGTATACGGGATTGATTATTGAAACCTATAATGATGCTATAGTTCCTCCTTTCAATCCTGATATAGAGACTCCTGACAAGAATAATCTTATTATTTATGGTAGAGAACTTTTGAAAAGTGGTGGAGAACTTGGTATTCATGGGTATAATCATCAATCATTAGCACCAGAAGGCTATAATCAAAAAGCTTTAGGATATAAACCCTGGCAGAGTCAAAAAGATATGATACTGTCATTGACAGAGTTGAAAAGATATGTAGAAAACGTATATCCAGATTATAAAATAAAGGCATATGTACCACCGTCTAATATTTTAAGTCCAGAGGGTAAGCAAGCGCTTATACAGGTGTTTCCTGATTTGAAAATGATTTGCTCCCTCTATACTGGACAGGCTGAAGAAAGAGAAGCTTATATTCAAGATTTTGAAAAAAGCCCAGATGGTATTTTAGAATTGCCACGTGTTTCTTCTGGGTATATGCGCAATGATCAGTTTGATTGGGAAACTATCAATGTTATCAATTTCATAGGGGTATTTTCTCACTTTGTTCATCCAGACCAAATCTTTTATGAAGAGAGTCAAGGCTTAACTTGGCGTGAAATGAGCGAAGACTTTGAATCATTGATGAAAGAAATACAAGAAAACTATGGATGGCTTAGGAGCTCTACTGCCTCTCAAGGCGCAGAGTATCTTGAAGAATACTTTAATGTAGATTATCGGATTGTCGAAAAACCCGATGAAATGACAATATATTGTTGGGGTTATAAAAAAGAATCATATTTTATTATGAAAACGACAAAAAAAATTATAAGATATGAAGGCTGTCAAGTGGAACATATTGATGATAATGCATATTTAGTGAAAATTTCCCAGCCGGAAGTTAAGCTGAAGTTTGAAAGTGAGGGTAAGCCGTGAAAATTTGTATGCTGGTAGAAGGAAGTTACCCTTATATTGTCGGTGGTGTGTCATCCTGGGTACAAATGCTAATTTCAGGCATGCCAGAACATCAGTTTATTATCTATTCCATCGCTGCTGAGGAAAAAAATAAAGGAAAGTTTAAATATAAATTACCTGCAAATGTAATTGAGGTGCGTGAAGTTTTTTTAGATAGCATTTTAAATTTAAAATGTCCATCTGCAGGTAACTATAAATTAAGCCCAAAAGAAAGAGGAAACTTAGAAAGACTAATTTGTGGCGAAAGCGATATTGATTTAGAAACCTTGTTAATGACATTTCGCTCAAATAAAAAAAATCGCGATATTTTGGAAATTTTCATGAGTTTTGATTTTTTTGATGTTATTACAAGTGCATATAAGAAAAAATTTAGTTATTTACCATTTACGGACTTTTTTTGGACGATTCGTTCGATGTTATTGCCACTTTTTTTTATTCTTCAGCAAGATTTGCCTGATGCTGATGTTTATCATAGCGTTGCCGCTGGATATTGTGGTGCTGTTGGTGGTCTAGCGGCTACTATCTATAAAAAACCATTTATATTAACGGAACATGGTATCTATTCTAGGGAAAGAGAAGAAGAAATTATTAAGTGTGATTGGGCAAAGGGCGATTTTAAATCTGTGTGGATAAATTATTTTTACAGTTTAGCTAGGCTTACCTATCAAAAATCTACCAGTGTTATTTCTTTATTTGAAAAAAATGCAGAAATTCAAATTTCTTTAGGGTGTGATTCGCAAAAAGTACAAATCATACCAAATGGAATTCATGTAGATCAATTTGAAAATATCAAGCAGCCTATTGAAGAGAAGGAAACAATCACAATTGCTGCTATAGTCAGGGTTGTCCCAGTGAAAGATATTATTACAATGATTAGAAGCTTTTTCCTTGTGAAAGAAAAAATGCCGAATACACGGTTTCTCATTATTGGTCCATGTGATGAAGATGCAGAGTATTATGAAGAATGCTTAAAACTTATTAAAACTTTAGCTATAAAAGACATTGAATTTACTGGATCGGTAGATGTAAAGCAATATATTGGTGACGTCGATATTCTAGTTTTGTCGAGTATTAGTGAAGGGCAGCCACTCGCAGTTTTAGAAGGTATGGCCAGTAGAAGGCCATTCGTAACGACTGATGTTGGTTGTTGTCGTGAATTGTTGTATGGTAGCAATGACAATTTTGGAGAAGCTGGGATTGTTGTTCCGATGATGGATTTTGAGGGGATGTCCGAAGCCATTATTGCACTAGCAAAGGATAAAAAGCTTAGGTTCGAGATGGGAGAAAATGGGCATCGGCGAGCTTGTGAATTTTATACGATTAAGGGGTTTATTGATGATTATAGGCGAGCATACTGTGAGGTTACTGAGGGAGTGAGTGAATAAGAATGGCTGGAATTGGGTTTGAGTTAAAAAAACTTTTTAATAAAAAAAGCGCGATTGGTTATTTTAAAGCGTATACATATACGTCTATTGTCACAACAGGGCCGTTTGTTTTAATGACAGGTATGGTTTTGTCGATCCAATTGTTATTTCATCTGTTCAATATTTCATATTTTGATACACAAATTTATGTTGCTTCAATTATCTATCCATTTATTTTTTCACATATCATTGCGAGTGGGTTTGCTATGCTGATTACTAGATTTGTAGCAGATCAACTGTACAGTAATGAGTATGATGAAATTATTCCGTCCTTGTATGGTATGCTTTCCTTAGCATTGGGGATAGGTGCTATTTTAGCATTAGCTTTTTTCTGGAATAAGCCTTTGACGATCGAACTGAAGTTAGCGACTTATATCTTTTACATGGAAATGATTGTGATATGGATTCAAGGGGTATATTTGAGTGCATTAAAAGATTATAAAAAAATAATACAATCTTATGCAGGCGGAGCTTTTATTGCAGTTTTTTTAGCTTTTATCATCTTGAAATCAGGAGTATTTTCGCCAGCATTTGGTACAATGTTGTCGATGAATATTGGTGTGTTTTTCATTGCTAGTATGTTAATGCTTAATATCAAAAAATTTTTTGGCAAGAGCAGTTACAAAAATTTTTCATTTTTAGCTTACTTTGAAAGCCACTTTAGTTTATTTTTAATAAACTTATTGTATTCTATTAGCTTATATATTCCTAACATTATGATTTGGTACGGCCCGTTGGGCATAAACATTGCGGGAACTTATATTTATGCTCCAGAATATGATATTGCAACTTTCTATGCATTTTTATCTATATTACCGGTTATGATTATGTTTGTTGTTTCTACAGAAATCCATTTTTACCAGAAGTATTCTACTTATTTTATGTATATTACAGAAAAAGGAAACTTCAAAGAAATAGAAGACGCAAGGCAAGATTTGTTGCATATTATGTGGTCAGAAATTCGTAATATTGTTGAATTTCAACTTGTTTTCACGCTGATTTTTTTATCGTTAGGTAATTATTTTTTGCCAAAAACTGGATTGGTTCATGCGTCAGTTAATATGTATAATTTAATTGTGTTAGGTGCTTATGCTACAGGTCTAATGCAAGTGATTATCACGTTGCTTCTTTACTTTGAAGATCGAAAAGGTGTTTTGTATCTTTGTAGCCTATTTTTAATTACTAATATTATTTTTAATTTAGGGAGTATGGTGGTTGGAGAAAATACCTATGGTTTTGGTTTTTTCCTTTCAGCTTTTTTAAGTTTGGTCATGGCAATTTGCCGCTTAATCTATTTTAGTAATAGACTTGATTATTTTATTTTTTGCTCTCGTCCTGTTTTTTGTAATCATAAAGCCGGAATTTTAACAAAACTTGTGAATCGAATTTATAGTTGAAGAAAAGAATGACAAAGTGAATAATGTGAATAATTTTCCAGCTTTTAAGGACGATTTTTTATTAGGGAGGCAGCTTTTTTGAAAAAAAAGAAGAAAAGTAAAAATTTCTATAAAATATTTGCAGTTTATGTCTGTAGTTTTTGTATTTTGCAGAGTAATGTAGAAGCGACAAATGCTGTTTCTGTTGTGGATGAAGCGAAAAATACGGCAATTTTTATGCGTGAGTCAGCAAAAAATATTGCTGAGCACCGTAAAGCCGTTGCAGATGAAAAGCAAGCCGAAGTTGTTGCTGCTGATACTGCAAAGGATGTAGCACAGTTAGAAGCGGATAAAACTGTTACGGAAAAAACATTAGCCGATGCTATTGAAGTATTAAAGAAAAACGAGGAGAATGCTAAGTTGGCTGTTTTAGAGGCTAACGAAAAAGATCGTCTAGCAAAACAGGCAATGGCTGATGAAAAGGTAGCATTAGAGGAAAAAGCATTAGCTGAGCAAGCCGTAGACGAGGCAAAAGCTGAAGAAGATAGGATAACTTATCGAGAAAATGCAGCAGTTCGGGCGGCAGAAGCACAAGCGGCCGTAGCGAGTGAAGCTGGTGCCACAGAGGCTGTTAAAGCAGTTGGATACGATGAAACTAGAATTGATGAGGCTGAGCAAAAGGTGCAGGCTATTACTGATAGAGCGTATGCTGTCGCTGAAGCGAGAAGTTTAGCTGCTGAAGCTAGAGTGAATGAGGCAGCCAGTGCGGTCGAAGTGGCTGAGAAAAGGTTAGAAGAAGCCGAAGAAAGAATAGGCTTTGCAGCAGATGCTCGTTTGGATGCCGACGAGGCCGAAAAATCTGCTCAAGAGGCAAAAAAAGATTTGTTGGAAGCAAAGTCAGATGTAGAAGAGCTTCGTACTAGCCTTGTTGAAGCGAAAAAAGAGTTAACACTTGCGCAAGCCGAACTTGTTGATGCACAATTGGTATTAGAAAATGCAAAAAAAGATTTGCAACCAGTCACGAATAGCCGTACTATGCAACTAGAAGCTAAATATTATTCTTGGAAGGATAACCAAGGCCATAGTGGACATCAGTTTTATCAGCCTTATGATTTTAATGTGGTTGATAAAAATACTGAATACGGATTACATACTGGTTACGTAGTGTCAAATAATAATTCAAATAGCAATGGAAATATTTCAACTTTGACAGATACGGTTGTTAATATTACTAAAACAAATCCAAAAGAAAAGTATGCAGTTCATTATACTTTAGATGTTAATTTGCCAACAGGAAAGTCTAAGCTTAATGGTTCTGGACAAATAATGTCAGATGATTTGGTAGAAAATGCTCGTTTCGGCGAAGGATTGAATTATACACCTGGTATTAGTGTCAGTCACAAAATTGGCGAAGAGGATACTTGGACTTTGGGCACTTCCTATGCTTTTCGCGGTAGTTATGAATATGATAGTACGATGCCTGGATCAAAGTTTGATCCGGGGACAGAATGGGCAAAAAGTCTTAATTGGCTACATGCAGGACAAAAATGGCAATTGCTCGGGGAGTTATCCCATACGAATTACGGAATGTCAGAAGAAAACGGAATTCAGTATAGGGAAGGAAATCAATTTGATGCAAAATTATTTTATAACTTTGTTTTAAATGCTAAACAAGATTTAATGGTTTATTATTGGTATTCGCTTGGTCGCCCTACTACGTACCCTATACCAGGTGATTATGATGTAGAGAGTGATTTAACTCGTCACTATTTTGGTGCAGAATGGGCGAAAAAAATATCAACTACGCGAACTTTTCATGTGATGGCAAATGTAATGCACAGTACAGGTAGCACTTATGACCCGATTGCCGCTTTATATGTAAATGATCGGACTAAATATAGTGGTGGTATTGGCTATGATGTTGCATTGTCACCTAACCAAACGATGTCCCTTGCGGTTGAAAGTTTCTATATGAAAGATCATTCGCCAGATAATAGTTATCATGGTTGCAATTTATATTTAAGATATTCAGCAAATTTCTAAATGGCAGAATATCTAAGCGTGAATGATAGAAAGGGGTGGTATGCAAAGTGCCAAAAGCTGTTCTACGATATATGTTAATCGTTTTAAGTTTCATAGCGTTTAGTTTGACTTTAGAGTTGACGTCGGCTACGAACACCCAAGATACAATGCTCACTTATTTACCGAAGCTGTATACCAGTCAAAGTGACACAAAAAAAGTTGAGGCTATGCAAAATATGGACTATAAAGAAAAGATGATTTCATTGATTGAGAAAATTAGCAAGTATTCAAAATCTAAAAATCAGTCTTTTCAGCTGATTGGTAATAATGGATTAGAGTTATTTCGAACCGAGGAAGTTGGTATGCAAAACGTAAATCGTATTCTTAGTAGTGTCGATGGAATTCTTTTAGAAGGTTTTTATTATGGCTGGGAAATGGAAGATGATAAAAGAACGTCAGCAGCAGTCCGAGCAATACTTAATCGAGGCTTAGAAATACCGGTAAGCAAGAACTTGCCAGTACTGAATATTGATTATTGTGATAGTATTCGAAAGGTTGAAAAATCTTACCAATTGAATGATGGTAGTAATTTTATTGACTTTGCGGCAAGTAATCGTGAACTGGATACGATTCCAACTGATCCACCTCAGATTTATAACGAGAACGACAATACGATTCGTGAGTTGAAGCAAGTAAAAAATTTTATTGCCTTACTTAATCCACAAAAATTTAAAACCAAGAAAAGTTATTTGGAAAGCTTAAAAAATACAAACTATGATTTACTGATTATTGATATGTATTTTGATGGAGAGCGTCTATTGCCGAGCGATGTGGAATCGCTCAAAGTGAAGAAAAATGGAGCGACTAGACTGGTATTTTCTTATATGAGTGTTGGTGAAATAGAAAATTATCGTCCGTATTGGAAGAGTGAATGGTCAAAGAATCCACCTAAATGGATTGCTGAGATAAATCCAGACTGGGATGGTAATTTTAAAGTCAAATATTGGAATAAAGAGTGGGAAAATATTCTATTTGGTTTTCCTGATTCTTATTTAGATCTTATCTTGGCATCAAAATTTGATGGGGCATTTATGGATGTGATTGATGCCTTTGAGTATTTTGAGAGTAAAGATAATGAATAACTTAAATCCCAGCAACAAAAATGGAGTTATTACAAAACTGTAACAACTCCATTTTTATGTATTATTTTAAACTTTAAATTTATTTACTGCTTCTGCTAATTCCTGTGCTAAGTTAGAAAGTTCATTGCTCGAGGCGGAAATTTCTTGCATAGTAGCGGATTGTTCTTCTGTAGTCGCAGAAATGCTTTGTGTTTGTTCAGAGCTTTGTTTGCTCATATGATCAATTTCATTAACTGCAGTAACGATTTTTACGCGTTCATTCTCAATATCTTCAACTTTATTCGAGATTTGATTGATTTTCTCTGTAGTAGCAGCAATTACTTGAGCGATCTCTTGAAAGGCTAGGCCAGCATCATTAACCACTTTTGTGCCAATTTCAGCTTGGTCAGTTTCTTCCTTCATACCCGATATTACAGTTTCAGTTTCGTGCTGAATGTCATTGATCAATAAAGTTATTTCATGCGCGGCCTCTTGTGATTGCTCGGCTAATTTGCGGACTTCTTCAGCGACAACCGAGAAACCACGTCCTTGCTCGCCAGCTCTAGCCGCTTCAATAGCAGCATTTAAGGCAAGTAGATTGGTTTGAGCAGCAATATTAGAAATGGTATCAATAATTTGGCCAATCTGTGTGGATTTTTCACCCAGTTGATTTGCTCGTTTTGTAGATTCGATGACTGATGATTGAATATTGCCCATTTGGTCAATGGCTTTTTCAATCGATACATTACCAGTGGCAATTGTTTTTGTTGCTGTTGTCGTTTGTTCGGATACTGTTTGTACATTTTCAGTTACAGAATGGATATGTTCCGAGATGTTATTCACTAGATGATGCGTATTTTCAACCTGTAACATTTGTGATTCAGCATTGGTGGCAACAAGAGATATTGCTTCAGCTGAAGTTGCGGCACCTTGCGACACTTCTTCACTGCTTGAAGTAAGTTCTTCGCTGGCGGCACTTACTTTTTCGGCACTGACTTGAATTTTTTTCGTTAGGGTTCTTAATTGGTTCACCATATTATTATAAGAATGGCCTAATGCACCAATCTCATCTTCTGCATAAACTGTAATGGTTTGCGTTAAATCACCGTCAGCAACTAATTTTGTCTTTTCTGCCAGAACTCTCATTGGTTGCGTTAATATTTTGGTTAAAACAAAGGCAATGATAACAACAAAAAATGTAGTTGCTAAACAAGTAAATAGTGAAAAAATAAGTTGTTTGCGAGAATTTGAGATTGAATCGCTTTTACTCGTTTCAGCGACTACCGACCAGTGGGATTGATTAATTGGGGCATAACCGGCAATGGTATCTACACCGTCTGGCGTAGTATAATCAACAGCACCAGAATTGGTTAACATAGCGTTAGCTACCGGTTCTAATTTATCGACACTGGTGATATTTTTTACCAACTCTTCATTAGGATGAACCAGTAAAGTTCCTTTAGAATCAGCTAAGAAGGCATAGCCTAATTGATTCTTTTTTGCATTTGTCATTATATTTTTAAGAATACTTAAATCCATAGTCGCAGAAATAGAACCGATTACTTTATCTTGTGAATTTTTAATGGGAACAGAAAGCACAAAGATCGCTTTGTTATCGGCTTTAGAATAGATCAAATCACTTACGGATACTTGAGCAGAACCATTTAATATGGGTTTTATGTATGAACGATCGCTCCCGTTTTGATTATTACCAGCGTTGCGGGCGATTTGCTGTCCAGTGGTATCACAGATAAACATATCGCTAATATCTGGAAAGCTTGTCTTGAAAGATTGTAATAAAGGAATTAAATCCTGCGGATTCATTGCCTGAACCGTGGGTAGTTTTGTCATTGATCTAAGTAGATTAACTCTGCTTAATAGCATGTCATCGATTTCCTTAGCGGTATTGATAGCGGTATTTTGATTTAGCGTATGCGCAGTTTCTGTTTCAGCATTATAAGAGATTATACTATTAAAAATAGTAACAATGAATAGTGGGATGAGTGCGATTGTCGCAAACCCAAAGGTAAGCTTGGTTTTTAGTTTCGTTGTTCGATCGAGAGTTTTTAAAAATGTGAACATCTGAATTCAACCCTTTCAAAATAAATGTTGTATATAGGCTGTGATTAATAAATTAATATAAAACATAACTTGCACTTTACTTTATATTCTACTAATACCTACGATATCCTTTGAAAAACTATAAAAGACAAATTAGCAATAGGTATTTTGTACTGATCATAAATGAAAATCAATGCTCTGATTTTTATTTATGATACATATATGCATCATATTTTTCTTTCATTTGCTCACGATTTTGCGTATTTGGCCAAAGTTCAATAACAGCGTTGTCACGCATGCCTGCAGCTAAATGAGAATAAAGCATTGGATTATCTTTGCCTAGAGAGGCGATTAATTCTTTGATTTCTTGCCGCTTTGTTTTGCCGTTGATTGGACAAGGGCTATCAATCGGATGAAAGCCGTGAATAGAGATGGTATCACGTATTTCTGCTTCTCTAAAATAAACAAGCGGACGGATGACGGTCAACCCACTGCGATCAAGATAGGTTCTAGGCAGGAACGTTTTTAACTGTCCAGAGTAGAGTAAACTCATCAAAAAGGTTTCTACAGCATCATCATTATGATGGGCATAAGCAATTTTATTGAAACCATTTTCTTTAGCAAAGCGATTGATCGCACCACGGCGAAAAAACGCACAGGTAAAACAAGGATCTTTGCCATTCTGTTCCTTAATTGTTCCAGCAATATCGACGGCTTGGGTGTAAAAGGGGATATCTAGATTGTTACAAAATTTTTCAATCTTAGAGCTGCTAAAATCATTTGTAAACATTGGATCTATTGTGATTGCAGCAAGATCAAATTTTTTTGGCAAACGCTCCCGCATCACAGCCAATGCATACGTTAAAAAGGTACTATCCTTGCCGCCTGATAAACCTATAAGAATTTTATCATTTTCTTCAATTAAATTAAATTCTATAATAGCGCGCATCAATCGGCTAAAGTGTGTTTGTGGTAAGTTGATTTTCATAAGACACCTCAATCAGTTAAAATAATTTTTATTTCAACATTATAGTCTATTATTACTGGTATGTGCAAAATAAAAGCAATAAATGTTTAATAAATAAAAAAAAATGATAATAATATAGTGATTGACCTTTTCTAAGTAAGGTAATATGTCGTATAATGATAAATAAACGAAAATCATGATAATGTTCGATGTAATTTATTGTAGTTAACTATTGATCACTAATTGATTAATTATTTGGAGGTATATATGAAAGCAAGTAAGCCTATTTATACGATTGGCCATCGTAATCCTGATACGGATTCCATTTGTTCTGCAATTGGCTATGCACATTTAAAAAGAAGTCTAGGTGAAAATGTTGAGGCTGCAAGAGCTGGTAAAATCAATGCAGAGACGAAATACGTGTTAGAAACATTTAAAATGGAAACACCAAAACTAATTACGGATTTATATCCTCGTGTAAAGGATGTCACTTTAGATTGCAAAGTGGTAGTAAAAGAAAATGATACTTTGCGTACATTAGGTGAAGTAATGCGTGGCAACGGTGTTAAATCTGTACCAGTTGTTGATAAAAATAGAAAATTAATTGGAATCGTAACGGTAAGTGATCTTGCGAAACGTTATTTTAATGAACTTAGTATGCAAAACTTGGCTGAAGCAAATGTGACACTAAGCTCTATTGCTGCCGTGATCGATGGCGAAGTGATCAATGAAGGAAATTTGAATGCGAAGATCACAGGTAATGTTAGAATCGCTGCAGGTAGTAACAATACAATTCGTAAAGTAATTAAAACAGGTGATGTTGTATTAGTGGGTGATCGTAATGATGAAGCAATGATGACTTGTGTAAATCAAAATATTTCTTGCCTAGTTGTTACTGGGTCCGGCGAAGTATCAGGCGCCGTTTTATCACTGGCAGAGGAAAAAAACTTAATTGTTATTACGTCACCATATGATACATATACTTGTGCTAGATTAGTGAATCAATGTATTCCAGTTAGTATGATTATGCAAAAGAATATTACCAGCTTCAAACCAACAGATATGTTGAGCGATATCAAAGAAACCATGGAATCAACGCAATTTAGAAATTATCCAGTTGTGGAAAATGACAAATTAGTTGGGGTCGTAAGCAGGGATCAATTGATTGTTCCAGAGCGCGAAAGAGTTATCTTAGTCGATCATAATGAACGTTCCCAAGCAGTAGAGGGAATTGAAGAAGCCAAAATTATTGAAATTATCGATCATCACCGTCTTGGTGGGATTCAAACAAGTGAGCCAATTTTTACGCGGCAAGAACCAGTTGGTTGTACAGCGACAATCGTGGCCAATATGTACTGGCATCGCAATGTAGAAATCCCTGCCAGTATTGCGGGATTATTATTGTCGGCGATCATTTCTGATACGGTATTGTTTAAATCTCCAACTTGTACTTCAGTTGATAAAGAAATTGCCGAAAAATTAGCGCAGATTGCTGGCGTCGACATCATGAAACACGGAGTGGCACTGTTAAAAGCTGGTTCTGGTATTGGTGATATGAGTCCGACTGAAGTTGCAAAAAATGATTTAAAGGAATTCCAAATTGGCGAGTATCGTATGATTGTTAGTCAAATATCAGTTATGGATACCTCGGAAGTTCTTGCAATTAAAGATGAGCTACTTACTTGTATGGAAAATATCTGTAGAATTGAAGGGTATGATATGAGCTTATTAATGATAACTGATATCATTGCTGAAGGGACAGATTTATTGTTCACGGGTAAGCCAAAAACCATTATTGCTGAAGCATTTGGTAAACCTGCAAGTGGTAATCTAATAAGTCTACCAGGCGTAATGTCTCGTAAAAAACAAATTATTCCACCAATGGTCGAAGCAGCGGGAAGACATTAATTTTTATATAATTTTTTAACCTCTGGAGGCTAAGCGTATTAGCTTTCAGAGGTTAAGTATTCCTAGTGGAAAGATCGGTTTTGTAAATAGTTCGCATATTTGCAAAAAAAATGCTGAAAATATGGAGGAGAACATTGAATATTTTTGAAGGTTTAAACCCGGCCCAAAGAGAAGCCGTTGAACATACCCAAGGTCCATTGCTCATTATGGCAGGTGCGGGCTCAGGAAAAACAAAGGTGCTTACTTGCAAAATTGCAAATTTATTAGATCAAGATATCGCACCATACAATATCTTGGCGATTACGTTTACCAATAAAGCTGCTGCTGAAATGCGTGAACGTGTTGATAAATTAATCGGTAGTAAAGCGAAAGATGTATGGCTTAGTACGTTCCATTCTTTTTGCGCCCGTTTTTTACGTCGTGAAATTGAAGCCATAGATGGCTATAAACGTAATTTTGTTATTTATGATTCGAGTGATTCTCAAACAGTCATCAAATCTTGTTTAAAAGAGTTAAATTTAGATGAAAAACAATACACGCCAAATGGTATGCAATCGGCGATTTCTAGCGCGAAAAATACGCTAAAAGGTGTCCGTGAATTTGAACATGATGCTGACTCTTTTTTTATGGAAAAAGTCGCTGAAGTATATAAACTTTATCAGAAAAAACTACACAGCAATAATGCTTTAGATTTTGATGATTTACTCATGGTTACAGTTGTATTATTGCAAGAGCATGAAGAGATCTTACAAAAATATCAAAATCGTTTTAAATATATCCTAATTGATGAGTATCAAGATACGAATGCAGCGCAATATTTGCTATCTAAATTACTAGCAGCAAGATATCGTAACCTTTGCGTTGTTGGGGATGCTGACCAAAGTATTTATGGCTGGCGTGGTGCTGATATTAGAAATATCATGGACTTTGAAAATGATTACCCAGAGGCAAAGGTAATTAAGCTGGAACAAAATTACCGTTCGACGAAAAGTATTTTAGCTGCAGCCAATGCAGTGATTGAACATAATATTGACCGTAAACCAAAGGAACTCTGGACAGAAAATAGTACCGGTGAAAAAATAACTTGTTATTTAGCAAATGATGAACGCGATGAAGCCCAATTTATTGCAACAACGATATTAAAACAAAAAACTATCTTTAATATTTCCTATGGTGATATGGCTGTCTTATATCGGACGAATTCGCAATCTCGTGTATTAGAAGAAGGTTTTATGAGAACAGGGATTCCGTATACGATGGTGGGCGGGTTAAAGTTCTATGACCGTAAGGAAATAAAAGATATCTTAGCATATTTGCGGGTGATTTTTAATCCTGCTGATACTGTAAGCTTAATGCGTATCATCAATGTACCAAAACGTGGTCTTGGCGATGCGACGGTAGGTAAGCTAAATGATTTTGCTGCGCAAAACAATATGACACTATTTGACGTTGTTTCTAATCCCGAGCTTGTACCAGGCTTGACTGCTAGAGTAAAAAGGCCACTAGAATTATTTGGTGAGTTTGTATTTAACATTATGGCGCATCAAAACAATCTTTCCTTAATGGAATTGATTGAACGCGTGATGAATGAGTCTGGTTATATTGCAGAATTGGAAGAGGAAAAGAAACCAGAAAATGAGACACGTATCGAAAACTTAAAAGAACTACTTAGTGTAGCGAAAGATTTTGCTAAGAGTGGTGAAATTCCAAACCTAGAAAATTTCTTGAGTAATGTTGCACTGGTTTCTGATATAGATAATGCTGATCTTGAAGAAGAACGCGTGACGATGATGACACTTCACTCAGCAAAAGGACTAGAGTTTCCTACCGTATTTATGGCTGGTATGGAAGAAGGTTTATTCCCGCATTCCCGAACCTTAATGAATGAAACAGAGATTGAAGAAGAACGCCGTACGTGTTACGTTGGTATTACACGTGCTAGACGCAAACTTTATTTAACCAATGCAAAGGCGCGGACAATTTACGGTAAAACGCTATGCTATCCGCAGTCACGTTTCTTAGGCGAAATTCCGGAGGAGTATCTAGAACGCTTAGTTGTTCGTGCGAATAACTATGGCTTTACCAATTCTAATAATAATCAGATTGGCTTTAGCGGCAGTTTTAGACCAACGAATCAAATGCAAACTGCTCCAACCGTAAATACGACTGGATCAGCGATCAAACCAGATAATAGTGTTAGCTGGCGTGCCGGTGATAAAGCGAAACATGGTAAATGGGGCATTGGTACCGTTGTAACGGTAAAAGGCAGTGGTGAAGAAGTGGAATTGCAAATTGCGTTCCCAGACCAAGGCATCAAATCCTTAATGCAAAAATATGCACCGATAACCAAAGCATAATTTTATATTTTTTACTTTAATATGGGCGAACTTTGTTCGCCTCAGAATGTCGACAAAATAAAAATATTTACATTAGTAAATAGAAACAATTTAAATTCGTACCACTTATAAACTAGTACGAAGATAGGTTGCCGGTTGGCGAGAAGTGATTAGATGCTAGGAACAGTAAGGGGGTGTGAAGGAGTCGTATTTCCGTACGTCGACGAGAAGCACCTTGCTGTAACGACACATATGAGTGCTTATGCCGCCGACCCGCGGTCTGTCTATAGTATGTCTACAATCTGGGGCGAACATTGTTCGCCCGTTTTACTATAAATAGAAGGGGATATTTTATGAGTGATAAAATGACAAGTAAAAGTGTAGCAGAAGTTCAGATCGTGGAATTGCGCAACAAAATTAATTATCATATGCACCGGTATCATGTCCTCGATAATCCTGAAATTGAAGACTATGAATATGATACACTCCTGAGACAATTAATTGAACTGGAAGAAAAGTATCCAGAGTTGATAACTGAGCAATCACCAACACAGCGAGTTGGTGCGCCACCGGCAGCTGGTTTTCAAAAAATAACGCACTTTACGCCGATGCGTAGTCTGGGCAATGTTTTTTCTGGTGCGGAATTATTTGCTTTTCATCAACGCGTACAAAGTGGTTTAGAAACCAAGGCGGATATTGAGTACGTTGTCGAGCATAAAATTGATGGACTTGCGATCAATATCGTGTATGAAAATGGTACATTAGTGAGAGCGGCAACACGTGGTGATGGCTCCACGGGTGAAGATGTTACAGCAAATATTAAAACAATTAAGTCAATTCCGTTAGAATTAAAAGCAAATAAATTTGGCATTCCAACATTTCTAGAAGTCCGCGGTGAAGTTTATATGCCCCATAAAGAATTTATTCGTTTAAATGAAGAACGTGAAGAAATGGATGAACAACTTTTTGCCAATCCGAGAAATGCGGCAGCGGGTTCGCTCCGTCAGCTGGATCCAAAGGAAGCGGCAAAGCGTTCTTTAGATGCCCTGCTTTATGGCATTGGTGCGCATGAAGGCGTAGAACTTACCACGCATAGCGAAACGCTTGAATTTTTACAGGCGTTGGGTTTTAAAGTCAATACATTATATAAAAAGTTTACCGATGTAGATGCGGCAGTTGAATATTGTGCAAGTTGGGCGGATAAACGGCATGAGTTACCCTTTGCTATTGATGGGATGGTGTTGAAAGTAAATCATCTTGCAGACCAAGAAATGTTAGGTTCAACAGCAAAAGATCCACGCTGGGCAATCGCTTATAAATTTCCGCCGGAACAAACGACCACTGTGGTAGAAAATATTAGTATTAGTATTGGACGCACTGGGGTACTTACGCCAACAGCGGACTTAACGCCAGTATTACTTTCAGGTTCAACGATTAGCAGAGCAACGCTGCACAATGAAGATTATATAAATGAAAAAGACATTCGTATTGGTGATACGGTTGTCATTCATAAAGCAGGGGAAATCATTCCAGAAGTTATTGCGGTGCTGTTAGAAAAGCGTACGGGGAAAGAGATTCCTTTTGTTATGCCGCATACCTGCCCAGAGTGTGGTAGTATTGCCAAGCGAATAGAAACGGAAGCAGCTTATCGCTGTAGCAATCCATCCTGTCCAGCCTTGATTCGTGAAGGCGTCATTCACTTTGTATCGCGTGATGCGATGAATGTAGATGGACTTGGTCCAGCGGTTGTTACCAGTTTATTAGAAGCCAATCTTATTCAAACTGTTGCTGATTTATATCGTTTAACGAAAGAACAGCTGCTAACCTTAGAACGCATGGGTGAAAAATCAGTAAATAATTTACTTGCCTCGATAGAGACCAGTAAAAATGCGGGATTGGCTCGTGTACTATTTGGGCTGGGCATTCGATTTGTGGGGATTAAAGCGGCAACAACGTTGGCAAAACATTTTGGTAGTATAGATGCGTTAAAAAACTGTACGGTAGAAACCTTACTAGAACTAGATGATATTGGTGATAAAATTGCCCAAAGTATTATTATTTATTTTGCCCAAACAGAAAATTTGGCGTTAATCGATGCTTTACAACAAGTTGGAGTTAAATTAACGCAGGACAAACCAGAAATTCTTCAAGAACAAATTTTTGCTGGGATGACGTTTGTGCTAACTGGTACCTTGCCGACGATGTCACGGAAACAAGCAGCTGATATCATCGAAGCTTTTGGCGGCAAGGTAGCAGGTTCCGTCAGTAAGAAGACAACCTATGTCTTAGCTGGTGAAGAAGCAGGTAGTAAGTTAGAAAAGGCTGAAAAATTAGGTGTTACTGTGCTTGATGAAGACCAGTTTAAAACGATGGTACCTTAAGTAAAAGTCAAAAATAAATAAAAGCTACTTACCCCAAAAAAGTGAGTAGCTTTCGCTTGTTTTAAGATTGAAAATTTTACATCGATTCATTAATATGATAAAATGAAGGGTAAAATTGTAATAGTATAGATTATTCATGCTAAGGCAATGATAGAGTAAAACTGGATGGTGAAAAAATGAAAATTACGCGTAAAGATGTTGAGAATGTGGCATTGTTGTCACGCCTTGAAATTCCTGAAGTAGAAGTAGAAACGTATACTGGTCAGTTAAATGCATTTTTAGAATATGCGGATGTTTTGACTAGTCTTAATACAAAAGGTGTCGAACCAACTGCTCACGTATTACCATTAAAAAATGTTTTTCGTGCCGATGAAGTAAAACCTTCCCTTGATCGTGAATTAGCATTATCCAATGCACCAGAACAAGAAAATGGCTACTTTAAAGTACCGAAAATTATGGAAGGTTAGGAGGAACACCAGTGAATTTATTTAACAAACCAGCACATGTGCTTCATGACATGTTAATAAATAAAGAAATTACAGCTGTAGAACTCACAAATGACCTTTTTGCTCGTATTGACGAAGTTGAAGGTGAAGTGAAAGCTTACATAACACAAACAAGAGAAGCTGCGCTAACAAAAGCAAAAGCTGTCGATGAAAAAATTGCTCGTGGTGAAGAAATTTCCTTCTTAGAAGGGATTCCTGGGGTTGTAAAAGATAACATTTGTACAAAAGGCGTAAAAACGACTTGTGCATCAAAAATGTTAGAAAACTTTGTACCACCTTATAATGCTACGGTTGTTGAAAAATTAAATGCTGTGAATCCGGTAATCCTTGGTAAAGCGAATCTTGATGAATTCGCCATGGGCGGTTCTACGGAGAATTCAGCTTTTTATCCTACCCACAATCCTTGGAATATCGATTGTGTACCAGGTGGTTCTAGTGGTGGTTCCGCTGCTGCTGTTGCCGCAGGGACAGCGATTTGGTCACTTGGTTCTGATACTGGTGGATCTATTCGCCAACCAGCGTCCTTCTGTGGTCTTGTTGGGTTGAAACCTACATATGGTCGTGTTTCTCGTTTTGGGCTTGTTGCCTTTGCATCCTCCTTAGATCAAATTGGACCGATCACCCGCGATGTGACTGACTGTGCACATTTAATGAATATCATTGCTGGTTATGATAAAAACGATTCTACTTCCATTAATGCCGAAGTGCCAGACTATACAAAATCTTTAACAAAAGATGTAAAAGGTTTAAAAATTGGTCTACCAAAAGAATATTTTGTTAAAGGTATGGATGAGGACGTAGAAAAAGCAGTGCGCGCGGCAATAAAACAATTAGAAGATATGGGGGCAGAAATTGTAGAAGTTTCTATGCCTCATACAGAATATGCAATATCGGCCTATTATTTAATCGCAACGGCAGAAGCAAGTTCCAATCTCGCGCGTTATGATGGCGTAAGCTATGGTGCACGTGTCGAAGGTACTGATATTGTCGACATGTTTAAGAAAACACGTAGTGAAAAATTTGGTCAAGAAGTAAAACGTCGTATCATGCTTGGTACTTATGCATTAAGTGCTGGCTACTATGATGCCTATTATCTACAAGCATTAAGAGTTCGTACTTTGGTAAAACAAGATTTTGATAAAGCTTTTGAAAAAGTCGATGTACTCGTTACGCCGATCGCGCCAACGCCAGCCTATAAAATTGGTGATATGGTGAGTGATCCAATGAAAATGTATTTACAAGACGTTTGTACGGTTCCTGTGAATTTATCTGGTGTACCGGGTATTTCTGTGCCATGTGGTTTTAGTGATGATGGTATGCCAATTGGCTTGCAAATCATTGGGAAACCACTAGGGGAAGAAACTCTAATCCGCACTGCTTATACATTTGAACAAAACAATGAGTTTCACAAGAGCATTGCACCATTGCGGGAGGCTAAATAATGAGTTACGAAACAGTCGTTGGACTTGAAGTCCATAGTGAATTAAAAACCAATACAAAAATATTTTGTGGCTGCCCAACCACGTTTGGTGGCGCTCAAAATACCCATGTATGTCCAGTTTGTTTAGGCCTACCAGGAGTATTGCCAGTTATTAATGAAAAAGTAGTTGAGTTTGCAATCAAAGCAGGTCTTGCACTAAATTGCAAAATTAATAAATTTAGTAAATTTGATCGTAAAAATTATTACTATCCAGATCTACCAAAGAACTTCCAAACTTCTCAATTCGATTTGCCAATTGCTGAACATGGTTACTTAGATATTGAAGTGAACGGACAAACGAAACGTATTCGCATCACAAGAATCCATATGGAAGAAGATGCTGGTAAATTGGTTCACTCGGGGACAACGATTAACGATTCGTCTTCCGCTTGCGTTGACTACAATCGTACGGGTGTACCATTGATCGAAATCGTATCCGAACCAGATTTATCAGGTCCAGAAGAAGCACGTGTTTACATGGAAAAAATCAAATCTATCTTAGAATATATTGATGTTTCTCATTGTAAGATGGAAGAAGGCAATCTTCGTGCCGATGTTAACGTATCGTTAAGAAAAACTGGTACAACAAAGCTTGGTACAAAAGCTGAAATGAAAAACCTGAACTCTTTCAAAATGATTGAAAGCGCACTTGCTTATGAAATTGAACGTCAAACAGAAATTTTAGATGACGGCGGACACATTGTCCAAGAAACCCGTACTTGGGATGAAGCGAAAGGCATGACCGTTTCTATGCGCACAAAAGAAGAAGCAAACGATTATCGCTATTTACCTGAACCAGATCTTGTGCCAATCATCACTTCCGATGAACAAATTGAAGCGATTCGGGCAGGGTTGCCAGAGCTTCCTGATGCACGTAAAAAACGTCTCATGGCAGATTGCGGTTTATCTGAATATGATGCTGCGATTATTACGACAACACGTCAAATGGCAGAATACTTTGATGTCGCTATTGCACAAAAAGCCGATGCAAAATTAGTTGCAAACTGGATGATGGGAGATCTCGCGAAAAACTTAAATGGCGAAGGTAAATCCATTACGGAAAGCCCAGTAACAGCTGAAAAATTAGCTGAGTTGGTTAATTTAATTAGCAAAGGTACGATTTCTAGTAAAATTGCTAAAACCGTGTTTGAGGAAATGTGGAAAACTGGCGATGCTCCAGAAAAAATCGTAAAAGATAAAGGTTTAGTTCAAATTACCGATACGAAAGAAATTGAAGGCATCGTAGACAACGTTATCGCTGCGAATCCAAAACCAGTCGAAGATTATAAAGCTGGTAATGCAAAATCCATTGGTTTCTTAGTGGGACAAATCATGAAACAAAGTAAGGGTAAAGCAAACCCAGCAATGGTAAATGACTTGTTAAAAGCAAAATTAGATTAATTTTGTGGCATTACGACAAAACAGATGAACAGGGTGCGATTTCGCACCCTGTTTTGCTTAGGGGAAAGGTAAGCAGCGCATTTATGCTAGGATTGTTTTATGCTATAATTGATACCATAATGATTGCAAAATTTGTTCCTGCGAACATGGGCGAATACAAACTCCTAGGACAAACAGAAATTATTTTTAGTATGGTGTGATAATAAAATCATCTATCTTCGTACCACTTATAAACTAGTACGAAGATAGGTTGTCGGTTGGCGAGAAGTGCTCAGATGCTAGGCGCAGCAAGAAGTTGCGAAGGAGTCGTACTTTTGTACGTCGACGAGCAGCACCTTGTTGCAACGACGCAGCTTATCGCCTGCCTGCGGCCTATCTGTCCATAGTATATCTACAATCGGGAGGTCAAAGTATGAAACTTGGTTTGATTATCCTTGCTGGTGGTAAAAGTAGTCGCATGGGACGCGATAAGGCTTTTTTAGAGTGGCAAGAGAAAACGTTTATTGAACATATTTTAGAAAAGGCAAAACAAGCAAAGTTTAGTGAGATTGTGATTGTAACGAATAAACCGGAACAATTTCAATTCTTAGATGTTGAGGTCATTTCAGATATTTATAGTCAAATGGGACCACTTTCCGGAATCCATGCTGGATTAGTCTATAATCAGTCGCAGTTTAGCTTGGTGATTCCTTGTGATATGCCGTTCATTGATTTTTCTTTAGTTAAGGAATTGGAACAATATATCAAGCAAGACTATGCGGCAATTGTGCCAACGAAGAATGAAAAATATCAGCCGCTCATGGCTATTTATAGCAAAGAATGTATCAAATCAATTGAAAAATTGTTGTTGATTGACAATGAACGTAAAGTGGATAAACTTTTCGATAGAGTCGTAACGAAATTTGTTGTTTTGGATGATACAGAAAATAATTTTTTTAATGTGAATACGCCAAAAGAATTTATTTTTGCTCAGGTGAAAGCTGCCAATCAAAAACGTAAGATTCCAATTGTATCGATTGTAGCCAGTAAATCTGGTACGGGAAAAACTACATTTATTACAAAGTTGATTCCAAAACTAAAATCACTGGGAGTCAGAGTTGCTGTTGTAAAAAGTGACGATCATGGCTTTGAACTGGACAAAGAAGGCAAAGATACTTGGCAATTTACTAAGGCCGGTGCAGATGCCGTTGCTATTGTAGCGCCAGATAAATATGCGATTATTCAACAGACGAAAGAAAAAGAACAGTTAGAAGAAGTCATTGCACTTATTCGTCATGTAGATTTGATTATCGTAGAAAGTCGTAGTCATGGGATTTTTCCAATACTAGAAATAGCAAGAGCTGGTGTAACAGAATCTTTGATCAGTAATAAAGATCAATTGGTAGCGGTGATTAGCGATCAAAATGATTTTGCTACCGATAAAATCTTATTGCCATTAAATGCACCACAAGAGGTGGCAAAATTTATTGTAGAGATGATATGAAAATAAACCAATAGATATTTAAGGCATCCTTTGAGCATCTTGAACAGGCTCATAAGGATGCTTTTTTCATTTGGACATTTTGATATATAAAGATAATTTAGAGAAAATAGTATAATTATTTCAAGGCAAAATTCAATTTGAATTTATCGGTAACTTTTGTCGAATATTGTAGAAAAATACATTATGATATATAATATTAATAGTATTATACTTGAATTTAATGGTATATTTTTAAGAAGATATACCATCAAATCATGAAAGGCAAACATTGCAGAATGCTACACGATTGATTGTAGAAGGAGGAAGTAAGATGAATAAAGAAGTATTCCGTCTTTCAAGACGAAAATTTTTGAAATTATGTGGAATCGTTGGTGGTGGTTTGGTTGTTTCTGGAAATGTAGATGTTGGATTGAAAACAGCAACAGCAATGCAGGAGAAATCCGATGAGGTGAAAATTATACCAACTGTCGGACGTAATAATTGTGGCGGTCGGTGTGTAATTAAAGCGCATGTAAAAGATGGTGCGATTATTCGTTTGAGTACGGATGATGAACCAGATACAGAAGAATGTCCTCAGGTTCGAGCGTGTCTTAGAGGGCGTAGTTACCGTAAAACATTTTTGAGTCCGGATCGTTTGAAATATCCGATGAAACGTGTAGGCGAACGTGGCGAGGGGAAGTTTGAGCGAATTAGCTGGGAAGAGGCTGTTGAAACGATTGCAAATGAAACAAAGAGAATCAAGGAGCAATATGGAGCGGCATCACGTTATGTGAATTATGCAAGCGGTAATCAAGGAATCTTTCGAGGTGATGCATTGATGCGTCGATTACTTGCCCTAGACGGTGGCTTTTTGAACTTCTATGGAAGTTATAGCACAATATGTACTGAAATCGCGACCCCTTACACTTATGGTACATCTGATACCGGAAATTCACCGGAGAGTTTTATGCACTCAAAACTGATTTTTTTATGGAGTTTTAATCCTGCTGAAACCATTCATGGTAGTTTGACTACATATCATTTAAAAAAGGCAAAAGAAAATGGAGCAAAGATTATTGTTGTTGATCCAAGATGTTCTGATACGGTGACTGCTTTGGCTGATGAATGGATTGCAATTAAGCCAACAACAGATGCAGCAATGCTCGCTGCAATGTCTTATATTATTGTAACTTTAGGCCTGCATGATCAGAAATTTTTAGATACTTACTGCCAAGGTTTTGATGAGAAACATATGCCGGAAGGTTTTGAAAATGAGGAGACTGTAAAGGAATACATTTTGGGAATAAAAGACGGAATTCCTAAAACACCGGAATGGGCTGAAAAGATTTGTGGCGTACCGGCAAATAAAATTAAGCAATTGGCAATTGAATACGCAACGGCAAAGCCAGCGGCAATGATACAAGGCTGGGGAATTCAGCGTCAGGCAAATGCGGAACAGGCAGTCCGTTTCGGTACAGTTTTACCTGCTTTAACTGGAAATATTGGAATCATCGGGGGCTGGGCTTGTGGACATGGCAAATACAGCAGGATTAAAACTCCGTCTATGCCAATGCCAGCTAACCCTTATAAAGGAAAAATTTCCTGTTTCTTATGGACAGATGCAATTGTACGCGGTAAAGAAATGACAGCAAAAGATGATGGTGTCACTGGAGTAAATAAGTTAGATGTTAATATCAAAATGATTTATAATATTGCTGGCAATACTTTAATCAATCAGCATTCTGATTGTAATAAAACTGCTGAAATTTTAAAGGATACCAGTAAATGTGAATTTATAGTTTGCTCTGATCTTTTTATGACACCAAGTACGAAATTTGCAGATATTTTATTACCGGCGACTTCAATGTTTGAGGGAGAAAATATCGCAAACTGTGGAAATTGGAGTGAATATATTACATATTGTAATAAAGCAATTGAACCGATGTTTGAATGCCGTGATGACTATGATTGGATTTTAGATGTGGCAGAAAAACTAGGCTTAGCAGAAAAGTTTTCAGAAGGTCATCGTAATGTTGGTGAGTGGTGTGAAAGTGCTTATAATCTTGCAAGAAAAAAAGATGTGCAGTTACCAACTTTCGAAGAATTTAAGAAACGCGGAATTTTTAAATGGAAAGTAAAAGAACCCTATATCGCGTTTAAAAAGCAAATCGAAGACCCTGCAAAAAACCCATTTCCAACTCCATCAGGTAAAATTGAATTGTTTTCTCCTAAGTTGCAAAAAATGAATAATCCAAAAGAAATCCCTGCAATTCCTAAATATGTTCCTGCTTTTGAAGGACCAGAAGATCCGTTGATTCAAAAATATCCGTTGCAATGTATGGGATGGCATTACAAACGTCGCTGTCATTCAATGCATGATAATAATCCATGGATGGAAGAAGCCGGACCACAGGTTATGTGGATGAATCCTGAGGATGCAAAAGTCCGTAAAATTAAAGACGGGGATAAAGTAGAGGTTTTCAATGATCGTGGCAGGGTACATATTTGCGTAAAAGTGACTTCGAGGATTATTCCGGGGGTAATTGCAATTCCACAAGGTGCTTGGTATACGCCGAATAAAGACGGCGTTGACATCAGGGGAAATATTAATACGTTGACAACGCAACGTCCTACACCTCTTGCAAAGGGCAATCCGCAGCATACAAATTTAGTAGAGGTCAAAGCGATATAAGAAGGGGGATCTAATAATGCAATTAGGATTTGTACATGAAAGCAAATTTTGTACGGGGTGTAAGGCTTGTCAGATTGCCTGTAAAGATAAACATGATAGTGAAGTAGGGCAAAATTTTCGACGAGTGACAGATTTTGAAGGTGGAAATTTTGCAAAAGAAGGCGATGGATATATTAATAATGTTTACACTTATAGTTTAAGTATAAGTTGTAACCATTGTGCTGATCCAAAATGCGTAAAAAACTGTCCATCTGGAGCGATGAGAAAAGATATCAAAACAGGAATTGTTTCTGTGGATCAAGAAATTTGCATTGGTTGTGGATATTGTGCATGGTCTTGTCCGTATGGTGCACCTCAAATGAATCTAAAAACAGGAATCATGGGAAAATGTGATATGTGTAAGGATTTATTGGATAAAGGAGAAGAACCAGTATGTGTTGCAGCTTGTCCGCTTCGTCTGATTCATAATGGTAATATTGAAGAGTTGAGAAAAAAATATGCAAGTGTTGGAAAATGTAAAGTGATGCCAGATGAAAATATAACAAAACCATCATTGATTATTGTACCGCATAAAAATAGTTTATAAGAGGAAAAGGAAAGCGAAGGGGGAAGCAAAATGCACGGAGAATTTTATTTGGTGACTTATACAATACTTTCACAGGCGGCAATTGGACTGGCAATCATGCTATTTATAGCTAGCAGGGTCCTTGGTGAAGAAAAAAATAAAAGTAATTATAAAATGGGATATTTAATTAGTACGGTATTAATTTTACTCGCAATGGCAGTATCAGGCATGCATTTGGGAAGCCCGATGCGTGGTATGAATGCAATTATAAATATCGGAAGTTCATGGTTGAGTAGAGAAATATTTTTGACGGGGCTTTTTTTTGCATCTAGTGTAATAGCATATTATATGATACATAAAAATAAAAATTTTCATTTTGCAGCACTAGCGAGTAGTGTTATCGGATTTTTTTGTGTTATTGGTCAAGCGGCAGTTTACGCAAACACGATTATTCCGGCATGGGGAAGTGGACATGGATATGTAACTTTTATTGGTGCAACTATGGCAATGGGGGCGTTTTTAGGTGTCCTAGTTTTATTTAAAGGAGGGGATGGATTTAACCAGGCAGGTGCAAAAAAATATATAACGATTGCAATGGTAATGGCTTTTGTTGGAGTTTTAATGCAGGCAGGTTTTTATTCAATATTTGCGGGGCATTTAGCTCAAACAGGTAAAGCGGGAATAGGATCGTTGGGATTATTATCGGAAAAGGGAACGATGATGGCAATACGGTGGATTTGTAGTGCGATTGCGTTAGTCGGCTTAGGCGTAATTGTACATAAAAAAGAAGGAAACAGTATGTTATTTATGTTTACGCTTTTAATTTTTCTCGGAGAAATATTAAATAGAACTATGTTTTATGGTATTGGTATTGCAATTGGCTTATAAATTTTGTACAAAAACGAATTAAGGGCGTGAAAATAATAGATATGGAGCAATTTGAACTGCAAGAAGTAATGAAGGTCAGACAATGGTTTTACCGTTTTTTTGCAATCTCTTTATTTGAAGAACCAAATCAAAAGCAAATGATAGAATATATGAAATCTAATATTTTTTCTACAATGCTGAAGCAAGGAGAATCAGATGTAGGAATTTCACTTTTGGCAGCTAGTTTGGAAAAAATGCAACAATATAGCACTAGTGATTGGAAAATAATGAGAGAGCACTATGCCTCTTTATTTGCTAATTCTGGATCGGTTTTGGTTTGCCCGTGGGAATCAGTTTATTCGAGTAAAGAACATATTATTTATGATGAGCATACTTTGGCGGTACAAGATTTTTATGAAAAATGGGGAGCTGAAATCATTGACCCGGGAAAAGGTCCTGCCGATCATATTGGATTGGAATGTAGTTTTATGGCTTTTATGACCGGTGCTGCAGTTCAGCATATTATACAAGAAGATAAAACTTCATTAAAAGAAAATATGATGGCGCAAAAAACATTTTTAGAAAATCATTTATTGGTATTTTTAGAGAAGTTTTGTGATTTATTGCGAAAACGAACGACGATGGATTTTTATCAAGGGTTAGCGCAGTTTTTGCGTGCCTATATATTTGCTGATTTCAATTTCTTAGAGCAATGTTTATCTGAAAAATAAATTATTTACGACGGGTTTTTTGCAAATGGAGGCTGCTAGAGTGGGAAAATTTCAAATTCAGTCAAAAAAATGCATCAATCATTTTAAAAATAGCGAATGTAATAAGTGTTCGGATTTATGCCCGCAGCAGGCAATTTCAAATGGTGTGATTGATATGAATAAATGTAATGCCTGTGGTCTTTGTTTGTCAGTGTGTCCGTCTAAAGCAGTGATATCAAGCATTGCGTATCAAAAAATTATAGAAAGATTGACAAAGCAAAAAAAGATTTGTTTCTATTGTCAAAAGAAGCACGAAAATAGTTCATTTCCTTGTTTAGCTTTTTTAGATGCGCGGTTATTATTTGCCATGGCTCAAAATCATGAGGTTGATGTTGATCTGTCAAATTGTGTTTATTGTAATCCTAAGATCTTAAACATTTTGAAAACTCGCTTGAATGAATGTAATGCTGTTCTAATGAAGCAAGGAAAAGCTCCGGTGAATGTCATAGAGCGGGTAGAAGAAAGTCATATACAGAATGAGGAAATGAATCGTCGCCTTTTTTTGAAACAAATGTTGGGAGCAACTGTTTCTTTTATTGAATTGCTAAAGGCAGATCAATCAGAAGAAGTTTGCATTCCATGTCATTTTGAAGATTACATACGAGCTGAAACAAATCAAAAAACTTTAGAAAAGAATCCGTTGTTTTTTTCCTGTGTTATTAATGAAGGGTGTAATGCTTGTGGTTTATGCAGGATGATTTGTCCGCAAAAGGCTTTGCAGGGAATTTTAACAAAAAATGATTTTCTATTAAAGTTTGATACAACGCTTTGCTATCAATGTCAGGTTTGTGAAAATAATTGTGTGAAAAATGCAATTTTGATTACGGAAGAACTGATGGAACCTAATGAATTTTCAATTTCGTTACCTTTATGTAAAAATTGTTGTCAACCTTTTCCCCCGATAGAAAATAGTGAAATTTGCATAAAATGTTATCAACAAAGCAAGATTTTTTAAAGTGGTAGAATTTTTGTGTTTTATTATGAACACCTTCAAAAGGCTAGAAAACTTCAATGAGGGGCTATGCCTATAAATAAATTCACTACAATTTATGGGATGAAGGACATTGGAAAGTCTCACGTACGGTTTGATGATTTTTACTAATAATTCTAAGCATTTCTCAGTATGTGTTATTTAAAACGAATGCAAAATCAAAAGCCAGCTTCGATTATAATAAAAAAGCTTCCTATCAGGTTTGTATTTAGAAAAATCAAAACCGGATAGGAAGCTTTTATTCTTAGGATCCATTCTAGCAGATATTATATTTTGAATCTAAAGATTGCGGATTGTAGCTCTTCTGATATTTTCGCTAAGGCTTGACTTGAAACAGCGATTTCCTGCATCGCTGCAGTCTGTTCCTTAGTTGCTGCAGATATAGTCTGGGTTTGTTTTGCTGTTATTTTGGTTTCTTTATCAATTTTCTGTACAGCATCTACCACGTGTTGACTTCCAGTTGTTATATCCTGAGTAGAAGTAGCTATTTCGTGTATTTGATTTGATATTTCTCTAATCATCTTGAGGATTTCACGAAAATTTTGGCCAGCTATATTTACAATTTCCGTACCTGCAATTACTTCATTTCGACCTTCATTCATAAAAGTGACTGCAGTATTGGTTTTTTTTTGAACTTCATCAATAAGCATAGCGATTTGTTTTGCAGAAATTTCTGATTGTTCTGCCAACTTTCGAACTTCATCAGCAACCACAGAGAATCCTTTGCCAAAATCTCCTGCTCTTGCCGCTTCAATAGCCGCGTTTAATGCCAAAAGGTTTGTCTGTCCAGCGATAGCAGATATAGTTTCCACTATTTGCCCAATTTGTGTTGATTTCTCATCTAATTCGTGAATTACATTTGCAATAGCTGCTGTTTTCTGCTCAATTATAACCATTTGATTCATTGCTTGTACGACTGTTTGCTCACCATTGGTTGCTGCGGCTTCTGTTTTTTTCGTTGAATCTGTTGCTGTCATCGTGTTGTCGGAAACTTGATGCATTGTCTTCGATATTTGTGCAATGATGTCTGTTGCAGATTCTACTAAATTAAGCTGCTTTTCTGCGCCCTGTGCTACCTCTGTAATGGAATCAGCCACTTGATTGGCTGATTGTGCAGAGTGTTCGGCACTGGCGTTCATCTCTTCAGAAGTGCTCGACATATGGTCAACAGTTTCACGTAAATTAGCAACTAGAGATCGCAAAGATTCGGTCATATTGTTAAAAACAAGTCCAATGGTTTTTAACTCATCTGTAGTACCGATTTCAACCTGAGTATTTAATCTGCCATCGGCTACTAATGCAGCTACATCTTTAAAATTACTGATCACTTGTTTTATTGATAGGTGAAAAGCCTGTAAAAGATATATTACAAAAAGCAAAACTAGTAAAGATATAGCACTAACGATATTTCGCAAGAGTTCATTTTTTGTAATACGGTCTTCCAACATTTTATCAAGCGTTAAGATTCCTGTATCGTAAAATTTGTAGTTAGCTTCAATTCCTGCAGTAACAGCATTAAAATATTCAGTTGGTTTTATGGTAATCTCTTTAGCATTTATAATATTAGTATTCAATAAATCTAATACATTTTGAGTCAGTACAGTAGATTCTTGGCTATTTGCATTCAGAATATTTTTTAATTCGTTATTTTGTTGATAAACAAAACTGATTTTTTTACTCATATCTTGTAAAGATGCACTGAGGTTTTTTGATAAAACAACTAACTCAATTTTTTCATCTACGGTAAGTGCTTTTTTTGCTGCTATGCCAGCACCTTTAGCTCTAACTTGTCCTAAAGATTCAATTTCGTTGAGAAGCTTATCCCCGATTGCAGTAATTAGAAAGTTAGTATCAGGTTTCGGGTCAAGAGACAAATTTGATTCTGTTGAAACCTGTTTGGTCAGATCAATTAATTCAGCTATGAGTGCGGTATGACGAGTAAAACTATTCTTTGAACTTAGTGTAAATAAATCATTTTTTAAAGCGAGCCATTTTTTTGTTGCTGCATGCCAAGGTTCAGCTACTTTTAATGTAGGATTGGATTTTTGGTCCATTGCTTCAATTGCTTGAATATCTTTATTAATTTGATCTTCTTTAGCTAAAAGTTTTTCTTTAAATAATGGGTCTCCGTTTAAAAATGCACTAGACATGCCACGATGTTGTTGCGTATCATCAATCAATTGTTTCACTGCACTATTGTATTCAAGTCCGATTCGTTCTCGCTGGGCGAAATCAATCTGGTGATTGATTTCGCCTACTAATAAATATAGAGTAATTGCCAGTGGCACCAAGCAAAATAACCCGACTAATAAAAATTTTTGCGAAAATTGTAGACGGTTCATCAATGAAACAGCAGGGTTAAACAATCGTCTCATACTATATACCTCCATGATAAAATATATATGAACTCTTTAGTAAAAGCTTAAAACGGTAACATTCAAATTTTTAGCATCAATTTTTATAACATAAATTTTGCAGGTAAACCTAGTTATATCAAGGTCACCTGCAAAATTTTGTGAGTGAGGTTTAAGTGGGTAATTGCCGCGATTGTTTGCTAATCAAAAAAAAAGGTATTAGCATTTTACCTCGGCATTTTTTCGTGCGTAGTAATAATAAGTTAAGAAAATAGTGATTATATAGTAAGCAATTAATAAATAAAAGGCAATGCTAACATCTTTGAAAGCACTATAAGACCAGCCAAAAATTTTAGGAATGACAAAAGCACCATAAGCGGCAATTGCTGCGGTAAAACCAGAGGCGAGGGAAGATTGTTGTGCATTGAAGATGTTAGGAATCATACGGAAAGTAGATCCATTCGCAAGCCCTGTCATCGCAAAAAGAACCAAGAAACAAATAAAGAATGGAATGAATTGGTGCGCTTGAATAAAGAATATTACGCCAATGGTTGATAGTAATAAAACGATAAAAGCATAAAACGTAACTTTAGCACCACTATCAATTTTATCAGATAACCAACCACCAAAAGGGCGTATGCATGCACCGATAAATGGACCTAAGAATGCAGCGAATGTAAACGATATTTCGGGAAATTCTTTGTTTACAAGCAGTGATAATGCGGCTGAAAACCCGATGAAAGAGCCAAAACAACAAGTATAAATCCAAGTCATAATCCAAGTGTGTTTCTCTTTAAATAATGCGAGGATTGATTTTGGCGATTGTTTTACATTGGGTAGATTATCCATAAAGTAGAATGCTAGAACTACGGTAAGGATAATCGGCAAAATCCAAACATAAACGATGTTTTGTAGATAAATTTCAGTGCCTGCTTTTGTCACTTGTGGATTACCAAAAATTCCTTTGAAAATAGATGTGGTCATTGCGAGTGGAGCAATGAAATAAATTAGAGATACACCTAGATTACCAACTCCACCATTAATCCCTAACGCAGTTCCTTTTTTGATACGTGGATAAAAGTTCCCGATGTTTGCCATCGAAGACGAAAAGTTACCACCAGCAACACCGCAAAGTGAAACAAAGAAAAATAATGTGTCATAAGAGGTTGTTGGATCTTGGAGTGCATTTCCGAGACCAACAACCGGAATAATTAAAATTGCTGTAGAAATGATTGTCCAGGTTCTTCCACCTAAAATGCTTGGCATATAAGTATAAACTAGACGACAAGTTGCACCTACAAGTCCAGGCAAGGCTGCTAGGGTAAATAATTGATTATCTGATAAATTAAAACCAATGCTGTTTAAATGAATAGCGATGGTTGCCCATAATTGCCAAATAGCGAAGGATAAGGTAAGTGCGATTGTAGATACAAATAAATTTTGTCTTGCAATGTTTTTCCCTTGAGATTCCCAGAAGTCAACATCTTCAGGAATCCAAGTTTGTACTCTGTTTGAAGTCATAGCTAGGCCACCTTTTTATGATATTTTCTTTGTAAAATGATGCAAATAATAAATAATTTGTAATTTATTTATTATTTGTGGTATTTACGAATAAATGAATTATCGTATATACTTTAGAAAAGACAAAAATATTTTAAAAATTCAATATATTCATAATTACCAGTTTAAACTTTAGATGATAATCTGTAAGTGATAAACATCACTCATGAGCAAGAGAGAATGGAGCGGTCAAGTGGAAAAAGATTACGCAGATATTGTAAAACAGTTTTATCAAGTTCCAGGCATTGTAATAAAAACAAAAAAAGGTCAGTTCTTATTTCATGAGGGTGCTGAAGCTAAATATTTCTTTTTTGTAATGAAAGGCCAAATTAGAATTACAAAGTATGTAAATACAGGCAAAGAATTATCCTTAAGATTGACAAGTAAAGACAGCATTATTGGCGAATTGCCATTATTTCAGCAGAAGCCAATTTATATTTTCAATGCGATAGCAGAAAAGAATAGTGAAGTTTATGCGATTACTTTTCCTGTCATGGAAGAATATTTGAATAGTAATTTACACTTAGCAGTAGATTTATTAAAAATTATTAGTGAACATATGCGAAAGCAGCATTTAAAGTTCAGAGATTTAGTTTTGTATGGAAAAAAAGGTGCGCTTTGTTCTACGCTAATTCGACTTTGTAATAGCTATGGGAAAGATACAAAAAACGGAATATTAATAGAGGTTACACTAACGAATCAAGAACTAGCAAATTATAGTGCAACAGCACGAGAAAGTTTAAATCGCATGTTAAATGAATTAAAAAAACAAGAGGTTATTGGCTATGTTGGAAACTATATTATCGTAAAAAATATTCAGTATTTACGTAATGAAATCAACTGTGAAATGTGTGATGCAAGCATTTGCAATATTGAATAAAAAAGATCATTAAAAATTTTGTACAGAAAATAATTGTTTTATTGATAAATGTCACAGATAATTAATTTTTGAGTTGTTATACTAGGGATGACGATGTAACCCCATAAATAGATTCCTAAAATACACTAACAGCCACCTTCATGCCTAGAGAAGGTGGCTGGCTAAAAATACTATGATTCATTTTAATATAGAGCCTCCTTAAAGGCATAGTATTGTTTTTATCGCGAACAGTAAAAATAATATCGATGCCTGCTTGTGCCTAACGACATACCAGAAAATTTAGTGCGTCTGTACTGAATTTCCCTGGTATTTTTTTTATGACAATTTTTTAAAAAAGTTGTTGTTTATATAACGAAGAGTGAGAATTGTCACATTCAGATAATTTTAGAAAATGTAATATAAACTCATAGCTTGGAGAAAGGGTGTAGTTTGATGAGCAAGTCTTATTCGATTTTAAATAAATTAAAGTATTTATTGCCAATAGAGAAAAGTACAGAAAATCATAGTCAAACATTAGTTGGAGAGCGTGATTGGGAAAATGTTTATCGTAAGAGATTATCTTATGATAAAGTGGTTCGTTCTACGCATGGAGTGAATTGTACGGGTTCTTGTAGTTGGAATGTATTTGTAAAAAATGGCATTGTGACTTGGGAAGGACAAAAAACGGATTATCCTTGTACAGATCCAGACATGCCAGATTTTGAGCCACGAGGATGCCCTCGAGGTGCATCGTTTTCCTGGTATATTTATAGCCCGTTGCGCGTGAAGTATCCATATGTTCGTGGTGTATTGTGGAGTTTATGGCAAGCAGCAAAGAAAAACCACGAAACAGCAATTGAGGCTTGGGCATCGATTGTTGAAGATGAAGAAAAAGCAAAATCATATAAATCTGCTCGAGGTATGGGCGGATTTGTTCGTGTAGCGTGGGACGAAGTTACCGAAATGATTGCAGCTTCGTTATTATATACTGTTGAAAAATATGGTCCAGATAGAAACTTTGCGTTTTCGCCAATTCCAGCAATGTCTATGCTGAGTTATGCAGGTGGCGCAAGATTTATGAATCTTATGGGGGGCGCTTGTTTAAGTTTTTATGACTGGTATGCAGACTTGCCGCCCGCGAGTCCACAAATTTGGGGCGATCAAACCGACGTTCCAGAAAGTAGTGACTGGTATAATGCTGGTTATATTATGACTTGGGGATCTAATGTTCCGTTGACGCGAACTCCAGATGCACATTTTTTAACCGAGGTTCGCTACAAGGGTACAAAAGTTGTTTCCTTATCACCGGATTATGCAGAATCGACGACCGTTGCTGATGAATGGTTGAATGTGAAACAAGGTACCGATGGAGCCATTGCTATGGCTATGGGACATGTAATTTTAAAAGAATACTATGTGGAACAAAAAGTAGAATATTTTACGGAGTATTCAAAACAATATACAGATTTTCCGTTTTTAGTTAGATTGAAAAAGCAAGGCGATGTATTCGTTACTGAGCGGTTTCTAAATAGTGATGACATTGGTCGGAAAAATTCTCGTGGTGATTTTAAACCAGCTCTTTGGAATGATTTAACGAATCAATTTGCTGTACCAAATGGAACCATGGGATCACGATGGGAAAATCAAAAAAAATGGAACCTACGCCTTGTCGATGTAGATTCAGAAGAAAAAATTGATCCGCGCTTATCTTTGCTTGGAATCGAAGATACTTGCGTTACAATCAAAGTTCCGTATTTTGCAAATGGCAATAAAGAAACACTCATGCGGGCTGTGCCTGTGAAAAAAGTAGAAACACCAGATGGTAGTGTTTATGTAACGACTGTTTATGACTTAACGCTTGCAAACTATGGCATAGACCGTGGTATTGGCGGAGAATGTGCTAAATCATTACTAGATAAAGTTCCGTTTACACCTGCATGGCAAGAAGAGATTACTGGGGTGAAAGCTGAAATTGTTACTAAAGTAGCACGTGAATTTGCAGATAACGCGATTAAAACAAAAGGACGATCAATGATTATTGTTGGGGCTGGGATCAACCATTGGTATCATTCTGACATCATTTATCGCGCGGTCTTAAACTTAGTACTTTTTGTTGGGGCTCAAGGTGTGAACGGTGGCGGTTGGGCGCATTATGTTGGGCAAGAAAAACTACGCCCGGTAGAAGGCTGGCAGACGATTATGACTGCGAAAGACTGGCAAGGTCCACCGAGATTACAAAATAGTACTTCCTTCTTTTATTTTGCAACGGATCAATGGCGTTATGAGGACATGGATAATGCAGATTTGGTATCACCATTGGTTGATGAACCGAGATATCATCATTCCGGTGATTACAACGTAATGGCAGCGCGACTCGGCTGGTTGCCATCCTATCCAACCTTCGAAAAGTCTGGACAAAAATTATATCAAGAAGCAAAAGACAATGGTTACACGACCAATGAAGAGATTGGTAAATATATTGCTGAACAATTAAAAGAAAAAAAATTAGCATTTGCTTTAGAGAATCCTGATGCAAAAGAAAATTTCCCGCGCAATTTATTTGTCTGGCGTTCCAATTTGATTTCCTCATCATCTAAAGGTCATGAATATTTTCTAAAACATTTATTGGGAACAAAAAATGGTTTGCTGAATGACGATGAAGATTCGTTAAGACCGAAAGAAATCAAATGGAGTGAAAGTGGAGCAGAAGGAAAAGTAGACTTACTCATTAATTTAGATTTTCGTATGGCAGGAACAGCGCTTTATTCCGATATTGTTTTACCTGCGGCAACTTGGTATGAAAAACATGACTTATCAAGTACTGATATGCATCCGTTTATTCATCCATTCAATCCAGCAATTCAAAATCCGTGGGAAACAAAATCTGATTGGGAAATTTTCAAAACGCTTGCAAAAGCAGTATCTGATCTTGCAATAAAAGTTGAGATGAAGCCATATCAAGATGTTGTTGCTATGCCGATTCAACATGATACACCAGGAGAGATGGCACAACCATTAGGCAAAATCAAAGATTGGTCGAAAGGTGAATGTGATCCAATTCCGGGCAAAACAATGCCACAGCTTGTACCTGTTGAGCGTGATTATAAACTGATTTACCAAAAACATATTGCATTAGGGCCCAATGTGGAAAAACAACCATTAGGGACTAAAGGAATTAGTTGGTCGGCAAAAACTGAATATGACCAATTAAAATCAATCAATGGCACAATCAAAGATAAAAATTCAATAGGTTTTGGTTGTCCTGATATTTCAACAGCCTTGCAAGCAAGTGAAGCTGTTTTGACATTATCATCAACTTCTAATGGTAAAGTTGCAGTAAGAGGATGGGAAGCGCTTGAAAAGATAACAGATTTATCTTTGAAAGATTTAGCAACAGAGCGCGAAGAAGAAAGATTTACCTTTGCACAAATTACAGCACAACCGAAGACGGTAATCACTTCTCCAGCGTTTACTGGTTCAGAAAAAGGCGGTCGGCGTTATTCTCCGTTTACAACAAATGTAGAACGGCTAATACCATATCGTACAATAACAGGCAGACAGTCTTATTACTTAGATCATGAAATGATGTTTGAATGGGGAGAAAGCTTAGCAACTTATAAACCAGTACTCAATCATCTGCCATTCCGTAAAAATAAACCTGCAACTAAAGGCAAAGAAATTACTTTAAATTATCTGACGCCGCATAATAAATGGAGTGTCCATAGTATGTATTTTGATAGCCAGCATATGTTGACGTTATTTCGCGGTGGACCAACCGTTTGGCTCAATAAAGATGACGCAGAATCTATTGATGTACAAGATAATGATTGGATTGAGTTATATAACCGCAATGGTGTTGTTGTTGCACGTGCTGTTGTTACGCATCGGATGCCAAGAGGAATGGCATATATGCATCATGCCCAAGATCGTCACATTAATGTACCTGGTTCAGATATTTCTGGCACCCGTGGTGGCACCCACAATACGCCAACACGTATCCATGTGAAACCAACGCATATGATTGGTGGGTATGGACAATTAAGCTATGGTTTTAATTACTATGGACCAACGGGCAATCAGCGTGATTTAAATGTTGTCATTCGGAAGCTAGAGGAGGTTGATTGGCTTGAAGATTAAAGCACAGATTTCGATGGTGATGAATCTAGATAAATGTATTGGTTGTCACACTTGTTCTATTACCTGTAAAAATACATGGACCAATCGTAAAGGCGCGGAGTATATGTATTTTAACAATGTGGAGACAAAACCGGGAATTGGCTATCCAAAACAATGGGAAGATCAAGAAAAATACAAGGGTGGCTGGGAACTCAAAAAAGGCGAATTAACGTTAAAGTCAGGTTCAAAAACCAATCGACTATTGAATTTATTTTACAACCCACATCAACCTGGAATTGATGACTACTATGAACCATGGACATATAACTATGAAACTTTAACAAATAGTCCACGGAGAAAACATCAACCAGTCGCTCGCCCAAAATCAACACTTACAGGAAAATTTATGGACATTAAATGGGGCCCAAATTGGGAAGATGATTTAGCCGGCGGTCATAAGACTGGCTTATTGGATCCCAATGTACGTAAGATGGAAGAATCGATTCGTACCGAATTTGAAGAAGTTTTTATGCGATATCTTCCACGTATATGTGAACATTGTCTGAATCCAGCCTGTGTTGCGTCTTGTCCATCTGGGGCAATGTATAAACGTGATGAAGATGGCATTGTCCTAGTTGACCAAAATGCCTGTCGTGCATGGCGGCAGTGTATTTCCGCTTGTCCTTATAAAAAAGTGTACTTTAACTGGGAAACGAATAAAGCTGAAAAATGTATTCTTTGTTTTCCTCGAGTGGAAAATGGATTGCCAACAATTTGTTCAGAAACTTGTGTAGGACGTATGCGGTATTTGGGCGTGATTCTTTATGATGCTGATCGCGCACTTGAAATGGCTTCGGCAGAGGATGAAAAAGATTTATATAAAAAGCAATTAGAAATATTTTTAGATCCAAACGATCCAGAAGTGATGCGTGAAGCAAGAAAAGAAGGTATTCCAGAAGAATGGCTTGCGTATGCAAAAAAATCGCCTGTTTATAAACTAATAAAAGAGTGGAAAATTGCTTTGCCACTACATCCTGAATATCGTACATTACCAATGGTTTGGTATATTCCACCGCTTAGCCCGATTATGAATCAATTTGAGGGGCAAGGAAGTCCGTATGATAAAGATACATTATTCCCCGCAGTTGATCAGATGAGAATTCCAATTCAATATTTAGCAGAAATTCTAGCTGCTGGTGATGACACAGTGATTCGGAGTGTATTAAAAAAACTAGCGATGATGCGCTATTACATGCGGGCAATCAGCATAAAAGAAAGCATTCATACAGATCTAGATGAAATAAATTTGACTGGCGAACAAATAGAAGAAATGTATCGTTTACTTGCAATTGCAAAATACGAAAACCGATTTGTTGTACCAAATTCGCATCGTGAAGAAGTGGAAAATTTGTATAAAGCACAAGGCTCTTGTGGCTTAGAATTTAATGATTGACTTGGAGCTTATGACAGTACTTAAGAATGAAGAGGAGGCGCAGAAGCATGTCGTCAATTATTACAATGGATATAAAGCAAATTCGAAAAGTATTTTCTGTTTGTGGTATCCTTCTCCAGTATCCAGATGCGACATGGCATAATTCAAAAACAGAATTTGCCAAAAGCATAAAAGAAATTCCACATCGACAGATCGCCGCTTTGTTAGAAAAGTTTTTAGTATTAACGAATGAAATGTCTGCGGAAGATTTTACCAAAAACTATGTTCGTGAGTTTGATTTTAGTAAAAATACAAATTTTTATTTAACTTATTATAATCAAGGTGAACAAAGAGAACGTGGCTTAGAAATTTTATCGCTGAAAGAACAATATATGGCAGCTGGTTTTGACGTAAATGCGATAGAATTGCCAGACTATTTGCCAGTTTTATTAGAGTTTGCATCTATAGCGCCTAAAGAAAATGTAAAAGAAGTTTTGAAAGTTTATACAAAACATATCGAAGAATTAAGAAAAAGACTTATTGAAGATAACAGTTTCTATACTTTTATTTTTGATGCTATTTTGATTGCAATAGAGCTCTTTGTAGAAAGACCAACTATTAAAAGTCAATAGAGAAAATCAATACATCTTAGAAAATAACATTTAATATTTATGCACAACAAATAGACCTGCTTTTGACAGGTCGAAAAAGGCATATTAAATTATTTTCTTACTCTGTCGGCAATTGTAACTTGTAAGCACAGTTATTCTTTAGAATAGCATGAATCGTATAACAAAGTTTACGAGCAACGGCTCCAATACAGGTCAAGTGATGTTTGCCTTCAGCACGTTTCTTTTGGTAATAAGCTTTAAATACAGGATCGTGAATAGATGCAATCAAAGCAGACTGAAACAAAGCCTTCCTCAAATAAGGCGATCCTCGTTTACTCATTTTATTATTTGTGCTTTGATATTCGCCAGACTGGCATACAGAGGCATCAATCCCAGCATAGGCCACTAATTTCGAGGGATTGCTAAACTTGTTAATATCGCCGATTTCACCAAGTATAGTAGCAGCAGTTATTGTGGCTATTCCTGGAATAGTAGTAATAGGTGAGTTGATTTTTTCTAATAAAGATTTTATTTGAACCTCAATATCAGCAATTTGTTGTTCAATAAAATTAATTTGCTCAATCAGAAGTTTAAGTTGAAAAGTCAGGCTTTCCAAGCAGAAAGTAATACCAAAAGAATTTTTAGCTAAAGTAGATATACTGCTGATTTTCTTAGATGCAAAACCCTTGCAAGTGATTTGAGAAAGAATCTCTTCTAATTGAGTTGAAGTAACATTTTGAAATTCTATAGGAGAACTCAGTTGTAGAAGAATTTCTTTCGATGTTTTACCAAAAATATTGGAAAAAACGGATTGATATTCAGGGAAAATTTGATCTAAAACACAAATGGTTTTTCTTTTTAAATCACCAATAGAACTGACAAGATAATTTCTAAATCGGGAAAGGTTACGTAAAGAAAGTATGTTTTCATCCGCAAGAGAAGTTTCTAAAAAATCTCCATAACGAATAAAATCAGCAATTAATACAGAATCAATAATATCTGTTTTACGCTTTCTAATTTCAGTACCTTTACGCCAACCATCGGTTTGAATTGGATTGATGACATGAACAAAAAAGCCATGTTCAATAAGAAAAGAATAAAGGGAAAGCCAATAATGACCAGTAGCTTCCATACCAATTTCAATAGAGGTAGCAAAAGGTGTAATTTTTTCTAATAAACTATTGCCACCATTGGTAGAGTTTGCGAAAGAAAAAGCTTTAAAAAGAGTCTTGCCTTTTTCGTCCATAAGAGAAGCAACATGCGTATTTTTGCCGATATCAATACCAAGATAAACCATACAAATCACCCAATAAAAGTATTTTAGATAGGTATCCTCTAGTCTGAAAAACGTTACCGCCTTATTGTAGATACGAAGTGCTTAAACAAAAGCCAACATCCAACTTATTCGTAAACAGTAAAACAGACAGAGGTGTCAGTCTTTCAAGAACGAGATTATATCTCAAGGAGAGGACGACATCACTCTACCTAATAAATTAATTATACGATTTTTTGTATAATTAATCAGCTAATAAAGGATTATAGGTTGCCTTTACTAACCTAAATATATTATATAAGGAGAGAGTAGATTGGAACAATTTCTTTGGGTCATTTTGCCATATATAACCCTGGTATTCTTTTTTGCAGGGCTGATTCATCGGTATAAATATGATCAATTTGGTTGGATAACTAAATCAAGTGAGATTTTTGAAAAGAAACAACTGCGAATCGGGGCTCCAGTATTTCATTTTGGCTTGCTGATGGTTTTAGGTGGTCATATCATGGGGGTACTTGTCCCCATCTCTATTTGGGATACTTTTGGGGTTACGGAAGAAATGTATCATATGAATGCATTGATGGGCGGAATTCCAGCAGGGTTGGCAGCTGCTTGCGGTTTAAGTATTTTAATTTATCGTCGCTATGCAAATGAGAAAATTAGATTGAACACATCAAAGAGTGATGTAGTAACCTTAGTTTTTTTAGCATTTGTTGTTTTTTCCGGTTACCTATCAACAATATGCAATATCCAAAATAATGGTTTTGATTATCGCACAACCATCGGACCTTGGTTTAGAAGTTTATTTTTCTTTTCTCCTGATGCAAAACTAATGACGACAATTCCTTGGTGGTTTAAATTACATTTGCTTTCTTGGATGGCGTTGGTTGCAGTATTACCATTTACCAGACTTGTGCATATGCTTAGTTTACCGTTTCGTTATTATGGACGGAACTATATCATCTATCGAAAACGTGGGTAGCAATATTTACTAAAATGGGGTGAATAAATATGAAAAGTATAGTTGTGCATTCTTCTGTAACAGGAAATACAAAAATGGTTGCAGAAGCGATTGCTGAGGAACTTGGAGCAAAGCAAGAGCTGTTTCCAATTGAGAGTGCGCCAATTGATGTAGAGTGCGATTTAATTGCGGTAGGTTTCTGGGTTAATCGTGGGAATGCCGATTTGAAAACGGCAAAATATTTGGAGCAACTAAGAAATAAAAACGTTGCCTTGTTTGCAACGTTAGGCGCATATCCTGATTCCCAGCATGCAATTGATAGTATAAAAAATGCAGCGCAATTTCTAGATGAAAGTAATACGGTAATGGGAAGCTTTATTTGTCAAGGCAAAGTAAATCCAAAGTTAATTGAAAAAATGGCAGAAAGGTTTCCAAAAGGACATTCTCATGAAATAACCAACGAGAGACGTGAACGGCATAAGGTTGCAAGCACACACCCTGATGCAAATGATTTAATGAATGCAAAAAAAGAATTTGGCTTCATTAAAGAAAAAATCGAAAAAATGTTAGAAATAGATATAGAATAAGCTAAGAAATTCTTGATTATTACCTGAATATCGGCAAAAAAATGCCGGTATTCAGGCTTTTGGCATTCAATGAATAAATGAAAAAAACACTCTTATCTAACGGCAAAATACCGTGTATAAAAGTGTTTCTTGTTATTCCTATTGATGGAAAGCTCTAGGTTGCTTTTGCTTGTTTGTTTTTGGCTTCTTTAAACTGGATATAAGCTTCAACTTCTTGTCGGTCTCTTTGGGGTAACTGGCGTAAACGATATGCCATGTCAATAATATCATGTTCATGGGCCATTAATTCTTCTATGGTAAAGCGGATATCAGTTTCTCCTAGCAGCCATGATACACTAACACAAAATTTAGTTGCAATTAATTTTAATGTTTCAATGTCAGGTTCACCACGGCCACTGCGCCAATTGAATACTTGAAATTTAGAAGCATTGATAAGTGTACCAAAATCTTCTTGGGATAAGCTAGAGTTTTCAAATAGGAAGTTGAAATGTTCGCGAAATGTTGCCATTTTACACCACCACATAAGATTTGTACAACTCATTATAAACCAAATGAATTAGTTAATAAACAACAAAGTAAAAAATGCAATTGACATAGTAAAAATTGCATCATATAATTAGTGAATAACAAGCGGATATTATTATATAATCGTTATTTATAGCAGATGATGCGATTTAAAGTTGAAAATTTCGTAGAGAGGAACTGCAGTATGGAAATACGGATCGAACTGAATAACATCAAAAAAACGTATGGTAAAAAAGTTTTATATTCAAATTTGTGTGATTGTATAGAATCAGCAAATTGTACATGTATTACGGGGAATAACGGCTCGGGTAAATCAACATTGTTAAAAATTATTGGTAGCTTGATTGCTGCTGATAGTGGCGAGGTCGATGTTTTTCAAGATGGATATAAGTTAAAACGAGATGAATACCAACGTTTGATTGGTATGGTGGCACCAGACTTAGCACTTTATGATCAATTAAGTGCAATTGAAAACATCCAATTTTTTGCAGGGTTTCGAAATAATAATCTGACGTATGAAAGCATCGTGGAGAACCTTTTTAAAGTAGGACTTGTTGGCGTAGAAGATAAATTGGTAAAAACGTTTTCTACCGGAATGAAACAACGTTTAAAATTAGCGGTTTTAGCAAGTTCAAATGTTTCTATTTGGCTCTTAGACGAACCTTCTTCTAATTTAGATCAAGAAGGCAGAAGTATGGTGAAGAAATTAGTTCAAGAATCTGTGGACTCTGGCAAGTTAGTGATCTTAGCTACTAACGAAGAGCAGGAGGTAGAGTATGCATCGCATATACTCAATTTGGCAGAAAATTAAAATGATTTTGCACAAAGAATTGCTGATTGAGTTTCGCACTCGGTATGCATGGAGTTCCTTAATAATGTTTGCATTAACAACATTAGCTTGTATCAGTATGGCGATTGGTGGAAACATGTTATCTCCATTGCTAGACGCTGTTTTATTTTGGATTATTATATTTTTTTCGGCAATGGCTGGGCTTGGGCGGGTGTTTATTCAAGAGCAGGAAGCTGGGACAATGAACATGCTGCGGATTTATGCAGAGCCTCAGAGTGTATTATTTGGCAAACTTATTTATAATATTGTTTTGTTAATCGCTTTGATTGTTTTGTTATTGCCTTGCTATGTAATTTTTTTAGATATCGAAATATTTTGGGTATGGTATTTATTTTTAATTTTATTGTTTGGCAGTATTGGTATAGCCGCTGTGTCAACCTTAATTGCCGCAATTGTTGCAAATACAGAATCAAAAGGCAATTTATTTACCATACTGACCTTTCCAATTATCTTGCCATTGCTTTTGATGGTAATAAGGTTGACGGAGCGTACATTAATAAACGAACCCTTTGTGGACGTACAGCAATTATATATTGTAGTTGCTTATGATTTTATCATTGTCGGTGTTTTATCTATTTTATTTGATTACTTATGGGATGAATAGGAGGAAGATCGATGTTAAACTACGGTCTAGCCATATGGTCAATGGGAGTTGTTTGGGCAGTATTTTATCTTGTACCACCAGCTAAAGGATTGGGGGAGCTGGTAAGAATTGCATTCTTTCATATCCCGGTAGCTTGGGTTTCTGTATTGGCATTTTTCATGTCGGCTTGGTGGGCGATACGCTATTTAAAGACGAAGTCAATGAAATACGATTATTTGAGTGCAAAAGCGGCATCACTTGGTATGATTTTTTGTATTTTAGCAACGGTAAGTGGTGCAATTTTTGCAAAATTATCTTGGGGCACTTATTGGAACTGGGATCCAAGGCAGACAACTATTTTTATTTTACTTTTGATTTATGGTGCGTATCTAACACTTCGAAACTCAATCACTGTGCTGAGAGTACGAGCAAAATTATCCGCAGTATATTCTTTACTTTCCTGCGTAACAGTCCCTTTTTTGGTATTTGTTATTCCACGCTATTATTTTTCATTGCATCCAGAACCAGTACTGAATAGCGCAGGAAAATTAGATATGGACCGCATTATGATTTGGACCTTAATTGCAGCGTTGTTTGCATTTACCGGTATCTTTCTAAAATTACTTTACGCGAAGAACAATCACAGCGAAAAGGGTGATTCTATATGAAACAAAGGCACATCATCATTGGTGTATTGATTGCGCTATTTGGTATGTATTGCATTTTTTCTTTCAATGACTCCTTAACGCCTTATGTTAGTATTGCACAAGCAAAATCAGCTTCGAACAATGTGCAAGTGAAAGGTGTCCTTGCAAAAAATCATAAGCCACCGTATAGCGAAAACGGAAAATTTTATTTTGGTTTAGAAGATGAAAACGGAGATGTCGTAACGGTTGCCTATAAAGGTGTCAAACCAGAAGGGTTTGACGACGCAGTACATATTGTTGCAATTGGAAAATATAAAGACAATGAGATTCAAACAGATAAATTATTGATTAAATGCCCATCTAAATATGAGGCAAATGGAGGACAAAAATAAATGATAGGTTTTGTGGCATTATTTGCAGCATTTATAACAACAGTAATTGCGATTTTTGCTTATACAACTTCATTTTTAAAAGAAATGAGTTTATACAATAAGGTTGTAGAAAATAAATTGGGCAGTATTTGTTTTAAACTGTCTAGCTTAAGCGTTATTGTTGCGAGTGGTTTTCTACTCTATATCATTTTGACAAATCAATTTGAGTATTCTTACGTATGGGGGTACTCATCAACGGATTTATCACTTGGTTATAAGATCGCTGCTTTTTGGGCAGGGCAAGAAGGCTCGTTTTTATTATGGCTATTGATCCATAGTATTTGTGGATGGATTTTTATTCGTCCGAACGGAATGCCCAAGAGTGCTTTTTCAGTATATATGATTGTGCAGCTACTGATTATTATTATGCTGATTAATAAAAGTCCATTTATGATGATGGCAGAATTGCAGCCAGAAGGTGCAGGCTTAAATCCATTGTTACAAAATCCTTGGATGGCAATTCATCCACCGATTATTTTTATTGGCTATGCACTCCTTGCAGTACCATTTTGTTATGCAATAGGTGCGCTATTAACAAACAAGCATCAAGAATGGGTGAAACCAGCGCTTCGTTGGGCGCTTATTGCTTGGTCAGCGCTTGGTGCAGGTATATTTATGGGTGGCTATTGGGCGTATAAAGTCCTTGGTTGGGGTGGCTATTGGGCGTGGGATCCAGTAGAAAACTCTTCCTTGGTACCTTGGTTAATTGCGACAGCACTTGTGCATTTAATGCTCACGGTACCAGTTAAAATTGGTGCTTTAAAACCAACTTATTTTGCTGCGATTTTTAGTTTTGTTTCCGTTCTTTATGGGACATTTCTAACGCGTAGTGGCATTTTGAGTGATTTTTCTGTGCATTCTTTTAGTGATGATGGTATTGGTGGTATTTTAGCAACCATTGTTGGTCTAGTAACTGTGCTTGCATTATGTATCTTAACTGTTAAATGGCCTAGTATTCCAGAAAAAAATCTATACGAAAATCTAAATACGCGTGAATTTTCAATTGCAGGTGGAATGACTGTATTTGCTTTTATCGCGGCAATTGTTTTCGTTGGTATGTCAATGCCGCTTATTACAAAAATCATGGGGAATCCCCAAAGTGTTGATGCAAGTTTTTATAATAAAACGACTGCGCCACTTGGACTTCTTATGCTTTTATTCGTTAGCATCAGTCCAATTTTGAAGTGGGATGAAAATAAGATAGATGTTTTAAAAAAATATTGGTGGGGCGTAATTCCTTTTATATTAGGAATAGGCGTTTCTTATTATTATCAATTTAGCAATATATTGCATTATTTGGTTTTAGCAGTAGCTTTTGTTGCGGTTGTAATAAATTCATATCTAATAAAAAAATCAATTTCATGTCAAGCCGGAATCGCACATATAGGACTGGCATTAACGATGGCAGGTATTATTTTATCTTCTGATGGAAGTCAAACGATAGCAGAAACTTTCAATGTGGATGAATCAAAGTATATGTTTGGTTATGAAGTCACTTATAAAGGAGAAGAAAAGCCAGAGAATGGTTCAGTAAAATATCAAGTGTTTGATTTGAATGGAACACTACTTAAAACAACAACAAAATTAAATGCAAAAGGTATGGAGGCTGTGCGTGAACCAGGAATTTATCATTCTTTAACAGGTGATATCTATTTTGCACCAGCACATAATCATACGAACAATAACGCTAAGCAGGTCGTTGTAGATAAGAAAAAAATAGTGATGGAAAATGATCTGACGTTTAAATTCAATGGGGTTAGCATGGAATCTATGCCAGGCATGGAAGAAAATATGCTGGTCAAAGCAATGGTTGATGTGACAGATGGAACACAAACGGAAAATGTAGTATTGGTTCTTGCCTATGATAAAGATTTTAAATCAATTCCTGTCAATATTTTAGGAAATAAATATCAATTAGCGCTCACAGGAGTCTCTAATGATGAAAATAAGATTCGCATTGAAGTTACAAATAACGAGGAAAGACAGGCCCAGCATGAAGTTGAAGTAGAAGTGAGTACGAAACCATTTGTATGGCTAGTTTGGCTTGGAACTATTCTGATTACTATAAGCTCTCTTGGTGCAGCTGTACGTAGATTTTTACATAAAAAATAATCATATATCATTTTGTGGACCATGTCCTACTGCGAGGGCTGAGTTATAAATAAAACTGCTGAGCATATGAGAGGAGGGAGAAATCATTGGACATTAAGAATTTTTTGAATCGTCATGCTTTAAGAAGTGCAATTCTGGGTTTTGTATTTGCATTTGTATTAATGGGCATTGGAGCAATGAATTATACTTATGCAGATTCACCTGCATTCTGTGGCAGTTGTCATTCCATGACAGAGACACACGAAAGCTGGGCAATATCGAATCATAAACAAATTGCATGTACAGAATGTCATCTGCCACATTGGAGCTTTGCTGGTAAAATGGTTGCGAAAGCGCAAACTGGAATGAATGATACCTATCATGAAGTGCTGCGCGATTATCCAGCCCATATAAAACTATCAGCGCAAGGTAAATCCTATGTGAATGATAATTGCATGAGATGTCATCAATCAACTATGGAAAAAGTACATATCAATATCGCAGGAGAACAAGATTGTCTAAAATGTCACAGCAGTGTCGCGCATGGTTCTAATCATCTGGAGGGGGGGATAAAAGTTGAGTAAGATGCAAAAGTGTTTAATAGGTTTAATTGGCGTAACTGTATTGTTCTTTGGATTTATTGTAGTAAGAATTGGCGTAGCGAAACCAGCAGATAGTGTAAAAGTAGCTAAAATCGAAGCTGGGCAGGAGCTAAACATGAATGCTTACTCGAAAGCTTATCCATTACAGTACAAATCTTATATGAAAAATAATGAAATGGCACCATCTGTAACTGGATTTGGTGGCAGTACGAAGTATCAACACTCTGAGAGACAACCAGAAATTAAAGAAAACTTTAAAGGGTATCCTTTTAGTATTGACTACGCAGATGATCGTGGACATACGTATGCAGGCGAAGACGTACTTTCAACAAAACGTATCAATGATAAATCACCAGCAGCTTGTATTACTTGCAAGACGCCATACGTTGATAAATTCTATCAAGAAATGGGCTGGAAATATGCGAGTCGTCCATTTAAAGAACTAGCCGATCAAGTTCCAGCAGATGGATATTTAAGTTGTGCAGAGTGTCATGAGCCTGCAACAATGGCACTTCGTGTAGTTAATCCTGCATTTATAGAAGCATTAGCAAGACAAGGCAAAGATATAAAAAATGCAACACATCAAGAAATGCGTGCATATGTTTGTGCACAATGTCATGTAGAATATTATTTTGATAAAGACAAACGTGTTGTACTTCCTTGGGATAAAGGCGTAAAACCTGCTGATATGTATGCATATTACAGTGAACATGATAAAACTGACTTTGAAGCGGATTTTGTTCAGCCGGACTCCAAAGTAAAAGTGCTGAAAGCACAACATCCAGATTATGAAACTTGGTCAACAAGCGTTCATGCGGATAATGGTGTTACTTGTGTCGATTGTCATATGCCATATATGCGTGACAATGGACAAAAATACACATCTCATTGGATGACGGATCCACTTAGAACTCCAGAAGAATCTTGTGGTAAATGTCATCAGGATACAGCAAAATTGACTGAACGTGTGAAAACAATTCAGAATAATACCTTCCAAATACAACATACTGCAGGGCAAACGGTTGCGAAAGCACATCAAGCAATCAAAGCTGCCAGTGAACAACCTGGGGTAGATCTTGTAGAATTAGAAAATGCACGCGAATTAACGCGCAAAGCACAATGGTTCTGGGATATCGTAGCCGCTGAAAACAGCATGGGCTTCCATAATCCAGACCAAGCGTTAAATACTTTAGGTCAGTCGATTGATTTAGCGCATCAAGCGATTGAATCTGCGAATAAAGCAGCTAAAGGCAGCATTATCTAACAGAAATATAGCTTATGTAAAACAGATTCAAAAATAATTGAAACCTTAATGGTCTAGAACGATCAGAATAGTTAGAAAACTATGTATTCTGAGTTAATACAATCAGAATACATAGTTCTTTAAATTGTTTTCATATTGATTGAATTTTCTTAACATAAAGATAAAAAAGCTATAAGAAAAATTTTTGCAATGAAAATTCGATCATGTAGCTCTTATATGAATGATAAAAATTAAAACAGACAAGGATGAAAAGAATGAATGCAAAGAAAAGTTTTCTGAAGAGTGGGCACTTGCCTACACTTATCGCTTCCTTTCTTTATTTTGATATTAGTTTTATGATTTGGGTATTGCTCGGGATTACATCTACCTTTATCGCAGCCGATCTTCACCTTACTCCCTATGAAAAAGGTTTAATGGTTGGTCTGCCAATTTTAGGTGGAGCTCTTTTACGTATTCCTATGGGATTATTGGCAGATCGATTTGGCGGTAAAATTACGGGTATGGGCGGGATGATTATTACCATGATCCCATTATTATGGGGTTGCTTTTTTGCTAGTAGTATTTCAGAAATATACCTACTTGGTATATTACTTGGCGTTGCTGGTGCTAGCTTTGCAGTCGCTTTGCCCTTGGCAAGTCGTTGGTATCCACCGGAACATCAAGGCTTAGCTATGGGGATAGCCGGTGCTGGTAATAGTGGTACAGTGCTTGCCAGTTTATTTGCACCAAGATTAGCACAAATGCTAGGCTGGCATGCTGTTTATGGGCTAGCTTTAATACCGCTAGTTATCACTTTTATTGTCTTTGCTGTACTGGCAAAAGATAATCCTAATTCACATAATCATAATAATATGGCAGCCTATTTATCTTTGATTAAAGAAAGAGAAACTTGGCTTTTTAGCTTTTTTTATAGTCTTTCTTTTGGCGGGTTCGTCGGATTGACTAGCTATCTATCTATATTCTTTGTCGACCAATATAGTGTTAGCAAAGTTACTGCTGGAGATTTTGTAACTTTAGTCGTTATTGCTGGAAGTGCGATTCGTCCAATTGGTGGCTATTTCGCCGATAAAATTGGTGGAATGCGCATGTTAAGCGTTCTTTTTGTAGTATTGGCTATTGTTTTATGCCTAGTTGGGCTGATGCCGTCGGTGTATGTAAATTTGGGATTGCTTTTTTTTACTTTCTTATTATTTGGTTTGGCCAATGGTGCACTGTTCCAAGTTATTCCCACTAGTTGCCCGGATAAGGTAGGGCTAATGACTGGCTTTGTCGGCGCTGCCGGTGGTTTAGGCGGGTTTTTCTTGCCAACCCTTTTGGGGACGTTGAAAGAGTTAACCGGATCTTATGCGGATGGTTTTTGGGTTATCGCCGCTATTTTTCTGGTTGCAGTTGTATTGGTTGGCATTTTGCAAAAATCATGGAACCATAATGGCAGCGAAATAGGAGAGGATTCGAGTTTGCATCATATATAAATTGCTATAATCTTTATTACGATGAGCAATAAAGAGGATATAGTAGAATTTAACTTAGATGAATTTAATAAATTGCATACATCCTTCTTTTTATACCAGTCATTTATTCTTCGAAATGACTGGTATATTTATATTTTGCGATTATCGTAATATTTTAGTCGAACTATTACATAATAAATGGTATAATTAATAACTTGTAAGTAGCAGAAAAATTTAACATAAGAATGGAGAAGGTATATTGAAAATAGAAATACCAGTTATCAGGGGACAAAAATATATTATAGACATCGTTAGCATGGGGCATAGCTGTGAAGGTGTTGGTAAATATAAAGACTTTACTGTGTTTATTCCTTTTGTATTAGTTGGGGAACAAGTAGAAGTCGTGATCACTGAAGTAAAGAAAAGTTATGCAAAAGGTAAGATGCTGAATATATTAAAACCAAGTCCGGATCGCGTAGAACCAAAATGTGAGATTTACGATCAATGCGGTGGTTGCCAAATTCAACATCTAAATTATGAAGCACAATTAAAAGTAAAACGTCAACAAGTTGTTGATGCGATTGAACGGATCGGTAAACAAGAAAACGTCGTGATTCATCCAACGCTTGGTTCAGAAAATCCTTGGAATTATCGCAATAAAATGCAGGTTCCAGTTGCTAGAAAAAATAATGATGTCATGATTGGTTGCTATGCACAAGGCACGCATACTGTTATTGATACCAAAAACTGTTTGATACAAAATGAAGCGAATAATACCATTGCCAATGCAGTTCGTGGCGTCATCAAAAGATTGAATATCGGTACCTATGATGAAAAGACAGGTCGTGGTGTACTTCGTCATGTCATTGGCCGTGTTGGCAGTAATGGTGAAGTTATGGTCGTTTTGGTGACAAGCACTGACGTTTTACCAAAACAAGAAAAAATCATCGCTGAATTACAGAGCAATATCCCTGGACTCGTTAGTATCATGCAAAATATTAATATGCAAGATACCAATGTAATTATGGGGAAAAGAACATTGAACCTTTGGGGTAAATTAACGATTACTGATACACTGGGCGACTTTACATTCAATATATCCGCACGCTCTTTCTTCCAAGTTAACACGAAACAAGCCGAAGTGCTTTATAATAAAGCTGTGGAATATGCGCAGTTAACAGGAAAAGAAACTGTAATTGATACGTATTGTGGGACAGGTACGATCACATTATTTTTAGCAAAGAAAGCGAAAAAAGTATATGGTATCGAAATCGTAGAAGCTGCGATTAAAGATGCCAACAAGAATGCAGAAAACAATAATGTAACCAACACCGAGTTCCTTGTAGGCGATGCAACCGACGTGATGCCTGAACTTTACAAAATAGGTGTCCGCCCAGATGTTATCGTCGTAGATCCACCACGCGCTGGCTGCGACAAAGCCGTCCTAGAAAACTTCGCCCACCTGAAACCAAAACGCATCGTCTACGTATCCTGCAATCCAGCTTCCCTAGCTAGAGATATTGCGATACTATCAGAATTTGGCTATGTAGCCAAAGAAATTCAACCAGTTGATATGTTTAGTGAAACGAGTCATATTGAGTGTGTGGCGTTATTAGAGAAAAAATAGGAAATGTAGTAATAACTTCATAAATTTAAATAAAAATTCGTCTGGAGCATGTTTCTAGGCGAATTTTTGTTTTTAAATAGTGTCATTTTTAGAAAAATATAGGAATTTTGAAGGAGTTTTTTGTCTTTGTATGGAAATTAAGAATTATACTTTGTTTAGTGTAAAATTTTAGACAAACAGAGCCGTCATAATTTGTTGTCAAAAGTCAGGTGGAAAGGAAAGGTATATATGGAAAATAAATTAAATACCAAAGTATTTATTAGCAGTGATCAATATGGTGGATTCGGTGTTTCATCAACGATTATATATGGTCCGACGGAGGCATTACTGTTTGATGCACAGTTTAGCCGTTCGAATGCGCATCGATTAGTAGCGGAAATTTTAGAAACAGGTCGTGAATTAAAGCAAATTTTTATCAGTCACTTGCATCCCGATCACTATTTAGGATTGAGTGTAATCAAGGAAGCCTTTCCGAAGGCCCGTGCTATAGCTTACAAGGAAACTGCTGAGCAAATTAATCATGCATTTGCTATGAAAATTGGTTATTGGGGACGCGAAATTTTAGGTGAAAATGGCTGTAAAACAGTTGTTAAAGTTGAGCGCGTTGATGAGCCGTATCTTACTATAGATGATGAGAAAATTGAAATTATTGGAATATTTAGGGGCGATTGCCCGGGTTTAACTGCGCTGTGGGTTCCCTCTATAAAAACATTAGTTGCTGGAGATGCTGTATTTTCTGATGCACATCTCTGGGTAGCAGATGCTAGAACGCCAGAAAACAGGCAAGAATGGCTAGATAATCTGGACAAGTTGGAATCGTTAAATCCAGAGATTATTATTCCTGGCCATGCACCTAATGACAGGGAGTATATGCCTAATGGGATTGAGTATTCACGTCGTTATCTTAAAGATTTTATTAGGGAACTTAAAGATTCTAAGAATGCTGCTGATTTAATGGAACGAATGAATAGACTTTATCCAAAGGCTGCAGTTCGAATTTGTTTGGAACTTAGTGCTAAGATTTTGAAAGATAAATATGAATGGGAGGGCGATTGGCCTTTATCACTAAAATATACAGAGCCTATAATTTAAAGGTTTTTGGATAAGGTGAATTGGAAAGGTTGTGGCAGATTGCCAAAAAGAGGTGTATTCTTGTCTATGAAATATGAGCTAGAATACATGGAAAAGGCTGGTAGACTGAGTGACGATTTTCTTTGTCTACAGATATTATCGTCGTAGACCCACCACGTGCAGGTTGCGACAAAGCCGTCCTAGAAAACTTCGCTCACCTGAAACCAAAACGTATGGCTTACGTATCCTGCAATCCAGCTTCCCTAGCTAGAGATATTGCTATACTATCAGAATTTGGCTATGTAGCAAAAGAAATTCAACCAGTCGATATGTTTAGTGAGACGAGTCATATTGAGAGTGTGGCATTGTTGGAGAAGAAATAGGAGAAGTAGTAATAACTTCATAAAACTAAGTTGAAAATTCGCCTAGAGAGATGTTTCTAGGCGAATTTTTTGTTTGAATAGTATTGTCTTAAGGAAAATAGAGAAATATTGAAGGTGTTCTTGTGTTTGTATGTCAATTTATAAGCGAATTATACTTTTCTTAGTGTAAAAATTTAGACAAAAACCTGCTAATAAAAATCAATAGCTTTTTAAAAATTTTTCCATGAATTTTCAAGATAAAAAAAGGCATAGCTAAGCAGTTCGGTTGATTTATAACAATCGAATTTTAAAACTTTTTTAAATTTAAACTGCTACGGTCTCTTTTACTCGTGTATAATAAATTCTTAGAAATTTATTCAACCCCGCAATTTTAGCAACTTTTTTTGGTTTACCTTCTGACTCTTTCTTAAGTATATATCTGTATACCGCATTATCATAATCTGGTTTCACTGTCTTTAAACACTTCATAATTTCATATCCTGTTTTACGTAAAATAGACGAGCCACGCTTAGAAATTTTTCTTTTTGTTGCTGTAAATCGCCCGGATTCATAAGGTGGTGTATCAAGACCTGCATATGCAATTAAAGAGCTCCCGTTATGAAACCTACGTACATCTCCGATTTCGGCAATCAAACGTAGTGCTAATTTGTCACCGACACCCGGCATTGCACGAACAATGCTGTATTCTTTCAAACTCTTTGCTAACTCATTCATTCGTGCTAAAATATTGTGTAAGGACTTCTCTGTTTGGAGAAGTACCTTGACAGCTTCTTGTACGAGCATTTTGGTCGATGGCGTACTGGAAGGCAATGTTTGGATACCTGTCTGGGCTAAAGCATATATTTGATATGCTTTAGCCCAGACAGGTATCCCCTTTTATTTGCCCATTTGACATACGTATCTACAAAATGTTTTTCTCCTTTGTTAGTGATTATGTCATAATGCCAGAATTTAAAAGCAAAATCTCCAATTTTATTATGAGAAAAATCAGCAGAAGAACTTTTAAGTAAATCCTTGATGCTTGGCATGGTACGATCAAGAATACACGTAAGAGTGATTTTAGATTTTAGACTTTACATACATTCCCATGAATTGAATGTACTGACGCCCCAGTATTTTTAATTCATCATATATTTTTTCATCAGGGCGATAATCGGTTAAATCAAACCAATGGTCAATACCGAAGTTAGCAATTCTGCCAGCGTCTATTTTATCCGTCTTTGCTTTACGTAATGAAACATTGATATATTTTTTCATAACTAAAGGATTAACTACCGAAACAAAGATGCCGTTTTCTTTCATAAACGCTAGAACGGGCAGATGGTAATAGCCAGTTGCCTCCAATACAACACGTGTTTCCTCGTTAAATTGGTTAATTGTTTTTACCAGTGATGCCAAATCTTCTATTGTGTGCATAATTTCAAATGATCGCTGAATAATTTCACCATAAGGCTTCAAAACACAGACGGTGCTCTTACCTTTTGAAACATCAATTCCTACACTAATCAATGTATATACCTCCTAATATTGATATTAGTGAAATGGTATCCGATCCTACTTATTACTCTTCATTTTAATTCGTTACACGAAAGCCAAAGAATGGTTTCAACCTGCTTAATCGAAGATTTATAATAGGAGGATGGCAGACTGTTTTTGTCACGGATGCGAAATCCAAAGAACCGTACGTCTGACCATATACTCCTCTTAATTATAATAAAAATAAGTGCAAACAACTAAATTTTTATATTTAGTGTTCGCATTTTTATAGTACTAAAAGTAGTAATAACTTCATAAAACTAAGTTGAAAATTCGCCTAGAGAGATGTTTCTAGGCGAATTTTTTGTTTGAATAGTATTGTCTTAAGGAAAATAGAGGAATATTGAAGGTGTTCTTGTATTTGTATGGCAATTTATAAGCGAATTATACTTTTCTTAGTGTAAAAATTTAGACAAATAGAACCGTCATCTTGTATTTAAATTGGTCTTCAACTTGAACGGAAATTGATTGGAATGGTCATTACAAATGCCAATGTCATATTTGAAAATATATAACCATATACGTATTTATGAGATAAAATCACTTTTGGGCGGAGGACGTGTGATTATAATACCATCATTTTTGAAAATTCGGGGGGGGGGTTCTAGTGAATACAATTGGTCTTCAACTTGAACGGAAATTGACTGGAATAGTCAATACAAATGCCAATGTCATATTTGAAACTATACTGAGCAGCTTTGGACCTGTAAGTTATGATCCCGGAACAGGAATAATAACAATAAACAAAATAGGAAGGTATTTTGTCAACTGGTGGGTATCCACGCAGTCGGCCATAGGAGCATCTAGTATATCTTTTTCTATTGTTACATCACAAGGCGATAATCTTCCAGGAGATTCACCTATAAAAACAGGTGAGGTTGTCGGTTTTTCGCTTATTCAAGTTAATGCTGCACCCATAACGTTAAGTTTAGTAAATAAAACGTCTAGCAATGTAACTTACTCTCCTTTAGTAACGGATAAAGCATATTTAATGTTAGCTGAGGTGGAAGAAGATATTAGTGTTGCTACCGGAGCAACTGGATTAACAGGTGCCACGGGTTTAACAGGTTCTACTGGTCTAACAGGAGCAACTGGTCTTACAGGTGCAAAAGGATTAACAGGATTAACAGGAGCAACTGGATTAACAGGAGCAACTGGTCTTACAGGTACAAAAGGATTAACAGGAGCAACTGGATTAACAGGAGCCGCTGGACTAACAGGAACAACTGGTCTTACAGGTACAAAAGGATTAACAGGAGCAACAGGTCTCACAGGTGCAGATGGTGTTACTGGAGCTACTGGATTAACTGGCGCAACTGGACTTACAGGTGCCGATGGTATAACTGGAGCTACAGGTTTAACGGGAGCTGATGGTGTTACCGGTGCTACTGGACTTACAGGAGCTACAGGTCTAACTGGAGCCGACGGTGCTACTGGTATAACAGGAGCTACAGGTCTAACCGGTGCCGATGGTGTTACAGGGGCAACTGGATTGACTGGAGCAACCGGATTAACCGGAGCAGATGGTGTAACAGGGGCTACAGGTCTTACTGGAGCAACTGGATTAACTGGAGCTACAGGTTTAACCGGTGCTGATGGCGTTACAGGAGCTATTGGTCTCACTGGTGCAGATGGATTAACTGGAGCTGATGGATTAACAGGAGCAACAGGTCTCACAGGTGCAACTGGATTAACCGGTGCCGATGGTGTTACTGGAGCTGATGGTTTAACTGGAGCAACTGGGTTAACAGGAGCCGATGGTGTTACTGGAGCTACAGGTTTAACAGGTGCTGATGGTTTAACTGGAGCTACAGGTCTCACAGGTGCAGACGGTATAACAGGCGCAACAGGACTCACAGGTGCAGACGGACTTACAGGTGCTGATGGATTAACCGGTGCTACAGGTTTAACAGGAGCAGATGGTGTAACCGGAGCTACTGGATTAACAGGTGCAGATGGATTAACAGGGGCAACTGGACTCACAGGTGCCGACGGTGTTACCGGAGCTACCGGATTGACCGGCGCAGACGGTGTTACGGGTGCAGATGGATTAACAGGAGCAACTGGACTCACAGGTGCAGACGGTGTTACTGGAGCCGATGGATTGACTGGTGCAACTGGTTTAACAGGCGCAGACGGTGTTACGGGTGCCGATGGCTTAACTGGAGCAACTGGTCTCACAGGTGCTGATGGATTAACCGGTGCTACAGGTTTAACAGGAGCAGATGGTGTAACCGGAGCTACTGGATTAACAGGGGCAGATGGTTTAACTGGAGCTACAGGTCTTACAGGAGCCGACGGTGTTACGGGAGCTGATGGGTTAACAGGTGCTACAGGTCTAACTGGAGCAGACGGTGTTACTGGGGCAACAGGTCTTACTGGAGCCGATGGATTGACTGGTGCAACCGGACTTACAGGTGCCGATGGATTGACTGGTGCTACAGGTTTGACTGGAGCTGATGGATTAACTGGAGCAACTGGACTTACTGGAGCCGACGGTGTTACAGGTGCAACTGGTTTAACCGGTGCTACAGGATTAACAGGTGCTACAGGTGTAACTGGAGCTACAGGTCTTACAGGAGCCGACGGTGTTACAGGGGCAACAGGTATAACTGGAGCCGATGGATTGACTGGAGCAACTGGATTAACAGGAGCCGACGGTGTTACTGGAGCTGATGGGTTAACAGGTGCAACTGGACTTACTGGAGCTGATGGGTTAACAGGTGCAACTGGACTTACTGGAGCCGATGGATTGAATGGAGCAACAGGTGTAACTGGCGCTACAGGATTAACAGGTGCTACAGGTGTAACTGGAGCAGATGGTGTTACTGGTGCAGATGGTGTTACCGGAGCAACAGGTTTAACAGGAGCAACAGGTTTAACAGGAGCCGATGGATTAACAGGAGCTACTGGATTGACTGGGGCCGACGGTGTTACAGGTGCTATTGGATTAACAGGGGCAGATGGTATAACAGGAGCAACAGGGCTTACAGGTGCTGATGGATTAACCGGCGCTACAGGTTTAACAGGAGCCGACGGTGTTACAGGGGCAACAGGTGTAACTGGAGCCGATGGATTAACTGGTGCAACTGGACTCACAGGAGCCGATGGATTGACAGGAGCTACTGGACTTACAGGTGCTGATGGTATAACAGGAGCAACAGGTTTAACAGGAGCTGATGGTGTAACCGGTGCTACTGGATTAACAGGGGCAGATGGTTTAACGGGAGCTACAGGATTAACTGGTGCAGATGGTTTAACTGGAGCAACTGGACTTACGGGTGCAGATGGTGTAACTGGAGCTACAGGATTGACCGGCGCAGATGGATTAACTGGAGCAACAGGTCTAACAGGCGCAGATGGTATAACTGGAGCTACTGGATTAACAGGTGCCGATGGTATAACAGGAGCTACTGGTGTAACTGGAGCCGATGGATTAACTGGTGCAACTGGTCTCACAGGTGCAGACGGTATAACAGGCGCAACTGGATTAACAGGAGCTACAGGTTTAACTGGCGCTGATGGTGTTACCGGAGCAACCGGATTAACAGGTGCAGACGGTCTTACGGGTGCTGATGGTGTAACCGGGGCAACAGGTTTAACTGGTGCTACTGGACTTACAGGAGCCGACGGTGTTACTGGAGCTGATGGTGTAACTGGGGCTACAGGTTTAACTGGTGCTACTGGACTTACAGGAGCAACTGGTTTGACTGGTTCAGATGGTGTTACTGGTGCAGATGGATTAACAGGTGCAGACGGTGTTACGGGTGCTGATGGTTTAACAGGTGCTACAGGTTTGACTGGTTCAGATGGTGTAACCGGTGCTACAGGATTAACAGGAGCAGATGGATTAACTGGAGCCACTGGTCTCACAGGTGCAGACGGTATAACTGGAGCTACAGGTTTAACGGGAGCTACAGGTTTAACTGGCGCTGATGGTGTTACCGGAGCAACCGGATTAACAGGTGCAGACGGTCTTACGGGTGCTGATGGTGTAACCGGGGCAACAGGTTTAACAGGTTTAACAGGAGCAACTGGACTTACAGGAGCCGACGGTGTTACTGGAGCTGATGGTGTAACTGGGGCTACAGGTTTAACTGGTGCTACTGGACTTACAGGTGCAGATGGTATAACAGGAGCTACTGGTGTAACTGGAGCCGATGGATTAACTGGTGCAACTGGACTCACAGGAGCCGATGGATTGACAGGAGCTACTGGACTTACAGGTGCTGATGGTATAACAGGAGCAACAGGTTTAACAGGAGCTGATGGTGTAACTGGAGCTACAGGTTTAACTGGCGCTGATGGTGTAACCGGTGCTACTGGATTAACAGGGGCTGATGGTGTAACCGGTGCTACTGGATTAACAGGGGCAGATGGTTTAACGGGAGCTACAGGATTGACCGGCGCAGATGGATTAACCGGGGCTACAGGATTAACCGGTGCAGACGGTATTACAGGAGCTGATGGGTTAACAGGAGCAGATGGTGTTACCGGTGCAACAGGATTAACTGGAGCTGATGGTTTAACAGGATCCACTGGTCTAACCGGTGCCGATGGCTTAACAGGGGCAACTGGACTTACAGGAGCTGATGGTGTTACAGGAGCAACCGGATTAACAGGTGCAGACGGTGTTACGGGTGCTGATGGTGTAACTGGAGCTACAGGCTTAACAGGAGCAGATGGATTAACTGGAGCTGATGGTGTAACGGGTGCTACTGGATTAACAGGTGCCGATGGTATAACAGGTGCCGACGGACTTACAGGTGCCGACGGTGTTACAGGAGCCACTGGATTGACTGGTGCAACTGGACTCACAGGTGCAGACGGCGTTACAGGTGCAACCGGATTAACAGGAGCAGATGGATTAACAGGTGCCGACGGTATAACAGGAGCTACTGGATTAACAGGGGCCGATGGTGTAACTGGAGCTACTGGATTGACCGGCGCCGATGGTATAACTGGAGCTACAGGTTTAACAGGAGCAGATGGTGTAACTGGTGCTACAGGCCTAACCGGCGCTGATGGCGTTACAGGAGCTATTGGTCTCACTGGTGCAGATGGATTAACAGGTGCTACTGGATTGACTGGAGCAACTGGTCTAACTGGTGCAGATGGTATTACAGGAGCTGATGGGTTAACAGGAGCAGATGGTTTAACAGGATCCACTGGTCTAACCGGTGCCGATGGCTTAACAGGGGCAACTGGACTTACTGGAGCAACAGGTCTCACAGGTGCAGACGGTGTTACTGGAGCAGATGGTGTTACAGGAGCTACAGGTTTAACTGGAGCTGATGGTTTAACAGGATCCACTGGTCTAACCGGTGCCGATGGCTTAACAGGGGCAACTGGACTTACTGGAGCAACAGGTCTCACAGGTGCAGACGGATTGACTGGAGCAACCGGATTAACCGGAGCAGATGGTGTTACGGGAGCAACCGGGTTAACTGGCGCAGATGGTTTAACTGGAGCAACAGGTCTCACAGGTGCAGACGGTGTAACTGGAGCTACTGGTTTAACTGGAGCAGATGGTTTAACAGGGGCAACTGGACTTACAGGAGCCGACGGTGTTACTGGAGCAACTGGTTTGACTGGTTCAGATGGTGTTACTGGTGCAGATGGATTAACTGGAGCTGCAGGCTTAACAGGCGCTAATGGTGTAACCGGTGCCGATGGTATTACTGGAGCCGACGGTGTTACAGGGGCAACTGGTGTTACAGGAGCCGATGGTGTAACGGGAGCTACAGGATTGACCGGCGCAGATGGGGTAACAGGTGCTACAGGTCTAACTGGAGCTGATGGCGTTACAGGAGCTACTGGACTCACAGGAGCAGATGGATTAACAGGAGCAACAGGTTTAACAGGAGCTGATGGTGTAACTGGAGCTACAGGATTAACTGGTGCAGATGGTATAACAGGAGCTACAGGTCTAACCGGTGCCGATGGTGTTACAGGGGCAACTGGATTGACTGGAGCAACTGGATTAACTGGAGCTACAGGTTTAACCGGTGCTGATGGCGTTACAGGAGCTATTGGTCTCACTGGTGCAGATGGATTAACTGGAGCTGATGGATTAACAGGAGCAACAGGTCTCACAGGTGCAACTGGATTAACCGGTGCCGATGGTGTTACTGGAGCTGATGGTTTAACTGGAGCAACTGGGTTAACAGGAGCCGATGGTGTTACTGGAGCTACAGGTTTAACAGGTGCTGATGGTTTAACTGGAGCTACAGGTCTCACAGGTGCAGACGGTATAACAGGCGCAACAGGACTCACAGGTGCAGACGGACTTACAGGTGCTGATGGATTAACCGGTGCTACAGGTTTAACAGGAGCAGATGGTGTAACCGGAGCTACTGGATTAACAGGTGCAGATGGATTAACAGGGGCAACTGGACTCACAGGTGCCGACGGTGTTACCGGAGCTACCGGATTGACCGGCGCAGACGGTGTTACGGGTGCAGATGGATTAACAGGAGCTACTGGACTCACAGGAGCAGATGGATTAACAGGAGCAACAGGTTTAACAGGAGCAACAGGTTTAACAGGAGCTGATGGTGTAACTGGAGCTACAGGTTTAACAGGAGCAGATGGTGTAACCGGAGCTACTGGATTAACAGGGGCAGATGGTTTAACTGGAGCTACAGGTCTTACAGGAGCCGACGGTGTTACGGGAGCTGATGGGTTAACAGGTGCTACAGGTCTAACTGGAGCAGACGGTGTTACTGGGGCAACAGGTCTTACTGGAGCCGATGGATTGACTGGTGCAACCGGACTTACAGGTGCCGATGGATTAACAGGTGCTACAGGTGTAACTGGAGCTACAGGTCTTACAGGAGCCGACGGTGTTACAGGAGCAACAGGTCTAACAGGCGCAGATGGTATAACTGGAGCTACTGGATTAACAGGTGCCGATGGTATAACAGGAGCTACTGGTGTAACTGGAGCCGATGGATTAACTGGTGCAACTGGTCTCACAGGTGCAGACGGTATAACAGGCGCAACTGGATTAACAGGAGCTACAGGTTTAACTGGCGCTGATGGTGTTACCGGAGCAACCGGATTAACAGGTGCAGACGGTCTTACGGGTGCTGATGGTGTAACCGGGGCTACAGGTTTAACTGGTGCTACTGGACTTACAGGAGCCGACGGTGTTACTGGAGCTGATGGTGTAACTGGGGCTACAGGTTTAACTGGTGCTACTGGACTTACAGGAGCAACTGGTTTGACTGGTTCAGATGGTGTTACTGGTGCAGATGGATTAACAGGTGCAGACGGTGTTACGGGTGCTGATGGTTTAACAGGTGCTACAGGTTTGACTGGTTCAGATGGTGTAACCGGTGCTACAGGATTAACAGGAGCAGATGGATTAACTGGAGCCACTGGTCTCACAGGTGCAGACGGTATAACTGGAGCTACAGGTTTAACGGGAGCTACAGGTTTAACTGGCGCTGATGGTGTTACCGGAGCAACCGGATTAACAGGTGCAGACGGTCTTACGGGTGCTGATGGTGTAACCGGGGCAACAGGTTTAACAGGTTTAACAGGAGCAACTGGACTTACAGGAGCCGACGGTGTTACTGGAGCTGATGGTGTAACTGGAGCTACAGGTTTAACTGGCGCTGATGGTGTAACCGGTGCTACTGGATTAACAGGGGCAGATGGTTTAACGGGAGCTACAGGATTGACCGGCGCAGATGGATTAACCGGGGCTACAGGATTAACCGGTGCAGACGGTGTTACAGGGGAAACAGGTCTTACTGGAGCCGATGGATTAACAGGAGCCACTGGATTGACTGGAGCTATCGGCCTTACTGGTGCTACTGGATTTACTGGAGCTATCGGCCTTACTGGTGCTACTGGATTTACTGGAGCTACTGGTGTAACTGGAGCCACTGGTCTCACAGGAGCAGACGGTATAACAGGAGCTACTGGATTAACTGGTGCTACAGGTCTAACTGGCGCAGATGGTGTTACAGGTGCGAATGGATTAACAGGTGCAGATGGTGTAACTGGAGCTACAGGCTTAACAGGAGCAGACGGTGTTACTGGTGCAACTGGCCTAACCGGCGCTGATGGCGTTACAGGAGCTATTGGTCTCACTGGTGCAGATGGATTAACAGGTGCTACTGGATTGACTGGAGCAACTGGTCTAACTGGTGCAGATGGTATTACAGGAGCTGATGGGTTAACAGGAGCAGATGGTGTTACCGGTGCAACAGGATTAACTGGAGCTGATGGTTTAACAGGATCCACTGGTCTAACCGGTGCCGATGGCTTAACAGGGGCAACTGGACTTACTGGAGCAACAGGTCTCACAGGTGCAGACGGTGTTACTGGAGCAGATGGTGTTACAGGAGCTACAGGTTTAACCGGCGCTGATGGCGTTACAGGAGCAACTGGACTTACAGGAGCTGATGGCTTAACTGGAGCTACAGGATTAACTGGCGCTGATGGTGTTACCGGAGCAACCGGATTAACAGGTGCAGACGGTCTTACGGGTGCTGATGGTGTAACCGGGGCAACAGGTTTAACAGGAGCAACTGGACTTACAGGAGCCGACGGTTTAACTGGAGCTACAGGATTAACTGGAGCTGATGGTGTTACTGGCGCTACTGGATTAACAGGTGCCGATGGTATAACAGGAGCTACTGGTGTAACTGGAGCCGATGGATTAACTGGTGCAACTGGTCTCACAGGTGCAGACGGTATAACAGGCGCAACTGGATTAACAGGAGCTACAGGTTTAACTGGCGCTGATGGTGTTACCGGAGCAACCGGATTAACAGGTGCAGACGGTCTTACGGGTGCTGATGGTGTAACTGGGGCTACAGGTTTAACTGGTGCTACTGGACTTACAGGTGCAGATGGTGTTACAGGAGCTATTGGTCTCACTGGTGCTACAGGTCTAACTGGTGCAGATGGTATAACTGGAGCAACTGGTTTGACTGGTTCAGATGGTGTTACTGGTGCAGATGGATTAACAGGAGCAACTGGATTAACTGGAGCCACTGGTCTCACGGGTGCAGACGGTATAACTGGAGCTACAGGTTTAACGGGAGCTACAGGTTTAACCGGTGCCGATGGTTTAACTGGTGCAACAGGATTAACTGGAGCAACTGGACTCACAGGAGCTGATGGTGTTACAGGAGCTATTGGTTTAACAGGTGCAATTGGATTAACTGGTGCTACAGGTCTAACTGGCACAGATGGCCTTACTGGAGCAACAGGTTTCACAGGTGCCGATGGCTTAACAGGTGCAACAGGATTGACTGGTGCAGACGGTGTTACTGGAGCTGATGGTTTAACAGGTGCTACAGGATTGACTGGTGCTGATGGTGTAACAGGAGCTACAGGTTTAACTGGAGCAGATGGTGTTACTGGTGCAACTGGTCTCACAGGTGCAGACGGATTGACTGGAGCTACAGGTTTAACAGGAGCCGATGGATTAACTGGTGCAACTGGACTCACAGGAGCCGATGGATTGACAGGAGCTACTGGTCTTACAGGAGCCGACGGTGTTACAGGAGCTATTGGTCTCACTGGAGCAGATGGATTAACCGGCGCTACAGGTTTAACAGGAGCAACTGGACTTACAGGTGCAGATGGTGTAACCGGTGCTACAGGATTAACAGGTGCCGACGGTATAACAGGAGCAACTGGATTGACTGGTGCTACAGGTCTGACTGGAGCAACTGGACTTACAGGTGCTGATGGTGTTACAGGAGCTATTGGTTTAACAGGTGCAACTGGATTAACTGGTGTTACAGGTCTAACTGGCACAGATGGCCTTACTGGAGCTATTGGTCTCACTGGTGCCGATGGTGTAACCGGTGCCGACGGTATAACAGGAGCAACTGGCTTAACCGGCGCTATTGGTCTAACTGGTTCTACAGGTCTCACCGGAGCTGATGGATTAACAGGAGCTACAGGGCTTACAGGTGCCGATGGTGTTACCGGAGCAACAGGTCTCACAGGAGCTGACGGTGTTACAGGAGCCACTGGATTGACAGGGGCAGATGGCATTACTGGAGCTGATGGTGTTACTGGTGCAACTGGTATTACAGGAGCTACAGGGCTCACAGGTGCAGATGGATTAACTGGAGCTGCAGGCTTAACAGGCGCTAATGGTGTAACCGGTGCTACTGGATTAACAGGAGCTACTGGTTTAACCGGTGCCGATGGTATTACTGGAGCCGACGGTGTTACAGGGGCAACTGGTGTTACAGGAGCCGATGGTGTAACTGGAGCTACAGGATTGACCGGCGCAGATGGGGTAACAGGTGCTACAGGTCTAACTGGAGCTGATGGCGTTACAGGAGCTACTGGACTCACAGGAGCAGATGGATTAACAGGAGCAACAGGTTTAACAGGAGCTGATGGTGTAACTGGAGCTACAGGATTAACTGGTGCAGATGGTATAACAGGAGCTACAGGTCTAACCGGTGCCGATGGTGTTACAGGGGCAACTGGATTGACTGGAGCAACTGGATTAACTGGAGCTACAGGTTTAACCGGTGCTGATGGCGTTACAGGAGCTATTGGTCTCACTGGTGCAGATGGATTAACTGGAGCTGATGGATTAACAGGAGCAACAGGTCTCACAGGTGCAACTGGATTAACCGGTGCCGATGGTGTTACTGGAGCTGATGGTTTAACTGGAGCAACTGGGTTAACAGGAGCCGATGGTGTTACTGGAGCTACAGGTTTAACAGGTGCTGATGGTTTAACTGGAGCTACAGGTCTCACAGGTGCAGACGGTATAACAGGCGCAACAGGACTCACAGGTGCAGACGGACTTACAGGTGCTGATGGATTAACCGGTGCTACAGGTTTAACAGGAGCAGATGGTGTAACCGGAGCTACTGGATTAACAGGTGCAGATGGATTAACAGGGGCAACTGGACTCACAGGTGCCGACGGTGTTACCGGAGCTACCGGATTGACCGGCGCAGACGGTGTTACGGGTGCAGATGGATTAACAGGAGCTACTGGACTCACAGGAGCAGATGGATTAACAGGAGCAACAGGTTTAACAGGAGCAACAGGTTTAACAGGAGCTGATGGTGTAACTGGAGCTACAGGTTTAACAGGAGCAGATGGTGTAACCGGAGCTACTGGATTAACAGGGGCAGATGGTTTAACTGGAGCTACAGGTCTTACAGGAGCCGACGGTGTTACGGGAGCTGATGGGTTAACAGGTGCTACAGGTCTAACTGGAGCAGACGGTGTTACTGGGGCAACAGGTCTTACTGGAGCCGATGGATTGACTGGTGCAACCGGACTTACAGGTGCCGATGGATTGACTGGTGCTACAGGTTTGACTGGAGCTGATGGATTAACTGGAGCAACTGGACTTACTGGAGCCGACGGTGTTACAGGTGCAACTGGTTTAACCGGTGCTACAGGATTAACAGGTGCTACAGGTGTAACTGGAGCTACAGGTCTTACAGGAGCCGACGGTGTTACAGGAGCAACAGGTCTAACAGGCGCAGATGGTATAACTGGAGCTACTGGATTAACAGGTGCCGATGGTATAACAGGAGCTACTGGTGTAACTGGAGCCGATGGATTAACTGGTGCAACTGGTCTCACAGGTGCAGACGGTATAACAGGCGCAACTGGATTAACAGGAGCTACAGGTTTAACTGGCGCTGATGGTGTTACCGGAGCAACCGGATTAACAGGTGCAGACGGTCTTACGGGTGCTGATGGTGTAACCGGGGCTACAGGTTTAACTGGTGCTACTGGACTTACAGGAGCCGACGGTGTTACTGGAGCTGATGGTGTAACTGGGGCTACAGGTTTAACTGGTGCTACTGGACTTACAGGAGCAACTGGTTTGACTGGTTCAGATGGTGTTACTGGTGCAGATGGATTAACAGGTGCAGACGGTGTTACGGGTGCTGATGGTTTAACAGGTGCTACAGGTTTGACTGGTTCAGATGGTGTAACCGGTGCTACAGGATTAACAGGAGCAGATGGATTAACTGGAGCCACTGGTCTCACAGGTGCAGACGGTATAACTGGAGCTACAGGTTTAACGGGAGCTACAGGTTTAACTGGCGCTGATGGTGTTACCGGAGCAACCGGATTAACAGGTGCAGACGGTCTTACGGGTGCTGATGGTGTAACCGGGGCAACAGGTTTAACAGGTTTAACAGGAGCAACTGGACTTACAGGAGCCGACGGTGTTACTGGAGCTGATGGTGTAACTGGAGCTACAGGTTTAACTGGCGCTGATGGTGTAACCGGTGCTACTGGATTAACAGGGGCAGATGGTTTAACGGGAGCTACAGGATTGACCGGCGCAGATGGATTAACCGGGGCTACAGGATTAACCGGTGCAGACGGTGTTACAGGGGAAACAGGTCTTACTGGAGCCGATGGATTAACAGGAGCCACTGGATTGACTGGAGCTATCGGCCTTACTGGTGCTACTGGATTTACTGGAGCTATCGGCCTTACTGGAGCTATCGGCCTTACTGGAGCTACAGGTTTAACTGGCGCTGATGGCGTTACAGGAGCTATTGGTCTCACTGGTGCCGATGGTGTAACCGGTGCCGACGGTATAACAGGAGCAACTGGCTTAACCGGCGCTATTGGTCTAACTGGTTCTACAGGTCTCACCGGAGCTGATGGATTAACAGGAGCAGGGCTTACAGGTGCCGATGGTGTTACCGGAGCAACAGGTCTCACAGGAGCTGACGGTGTTACAGGAGCCACTGGATTGACAGGGGCAGATGGCATTACTGGAGCTGATGGTGTTACTGGTGCAACTGGTATTACAGGAGCTACAGGGCTCACAGGTGCAGATGGATTAACTGGAGCTGCAGGCTTAACAGGCGCTAATGGTGTAACCGGTGCTACTGGATTAACAGGAGCTACTGGTTTAACCGGTGCCGATGGTATTACTGGAGCCGACGGTGTTACAGGGGCAACTGGTGTTACAGGAGCCGATGGTGTAACTGGAGCTACTGGATTGACCGGCGCCGATGGTATAACTGGAGCTACAGGTTTAACAGGAGCAGATGGTGTAACTGGTGCTACAGGCCTAACCGGCGCTGATGGCGTTACAGGAGCTATTGGTCTCACTGGTGCAGATGGATTAACAGGTGCTACTGGATTGACTGGAGCAACTGGTCTAACTGGTGCAGATGGTATTACAGGAGCTGATGGGTTAACAGGAGCAGATGGTGTTACCGGTGCAACAGGATTAACTGGAGCTGATGGTTTAACAGGATCCACTGGTCTAACCGGTGCCGATGGCTTAACAGGGGCAACTGGACTTACTGGAGCAACAGGTCTCACAGGTGCAGACGGTGTTACTGGAGCAGATGGTGTTACAGGAGCTACAGGTTTAACCGGCGCTGATGGCGTTACAGGAGCAACTGGACTTACAGGAGCTGATGGCTTAACTGGAGCTACAGGATTAACTGGCGCTGATGGTGTTACCGGAGCAACCGGATTAACAGGTGCAGACGGTCTTACGGGTGCTGATGGTGTAACCGGGGCAACAGGTTTAACAGGAGCAACTGGACTTACAGGAGCCGACGGTTTAACTGGAGCTACAGGATTAACTGGAGCTGATGGTGTTACTGGCGCTACTGGATTAACAGGTGCCGATGGTATAACAGGAGCTACTGGTGTAACTGGAGCCGATGGATTAACTGGTGCAACTGGTCTCACAGGTGCAGACGGTATAACAGGCGCAACTGGATTAACAGGAGCTACAGGTTTAACTGGCGCTGATGGTGTTACCGGAGCAACCGGATTAACAGGTGCAGACGGTCTTACGGGTGCTGATGGTGTAACTGGAGCTACAGGTTTAACTGGCGCTGATGGCGTTACAGGAGCTATTGGTCTCACTGGTGCCGATGGTGTAACCGGTGCCGACGGTATAACAGGAGCAACTGGCTTAACCGGCGCTATTGGTCTAACTGGTTCTACAGGTCTCACCGGAGCTGATGGATTAACAGGAGCTACAGGGCTTACAGGTGCCGATGGTGTTACCGGAGCAACAGGTCTCACAGGAGCTGACGGTGTTACAGGAGCCACTGGATTGACAGGGGCAGATGGCATTACTGGAGCTGATGGTGTTACTGGTGCAACTGGTATTACAGGAGCTACAGGGCTCACAGGTGCAGATGGATTAACTGGAGCTGCAGGCTTAACAGGCGCTAATGGTGTAACCGGTGCTACTGGATTAACAGGAGCTACTGGTTTAACCGGTGCCGATGGTATTACTGGAGCCGACGGTGTTACAGGGGCAACTGGTGTTACAGGAGCCGATGGTGTAACTGGAGCTACAGGATTGACCGGCGCAGATGGGGTAACAGGTGCTACAGGTCTAACTGGAGCTGATGGCGTTACAGGAGCTACTGGACTCACAGGAGCAGATGGATTAACAGGTGCAGACGGTGTTACGGGTGCAGATGGATTAACAGGAGCTACAGGTCTAACAGGAGCAGATGGTATAACAGGAGCTACTGGTGTAACTGGAGCCGATGGATTAACTGGTGCAACTGGACTCACAGGAGCCGATGGATTGACAGGAGCTACTGGACTTACAGGTGCTGATGGTATAACAGGAGCAACAGGTTTAACAGGAGCTGATGGTGTAACCGGTGCTACTGGATTAACTGGAGCCGATGGATTGACTGGTGCAACCGGACTTACAGGTGCCGACGGTGTTACAGGAGCCACTGGATTGACTGGTGCAACTGGACTCACAGGTGCAGACGGCGTTACAGGTGCAACCGGATTAACAGGAGCAGATGGATTAACAGGTGCCGACGGTATAACAGGAGCTACTGGATTAACAGGGGCCGATGGTGTAACTGGAGCTACTGGATTGACCGGCGCCGATGGTATAACTGGAGCTACAGGTTTAACAGGAGCAGATGGTGTAACTGGTGCTACAGGCCTAACCGGCGCTGATGGCGTTACAGGAGCTATTGGTCTCACTGGTGCAGATGGATTAACAGGTGCTACTGGATTGACTGGAGCAACTGGTCTAACTGGTGCAGATGGTATTACAGGAGCTGATGGGTTAACAGGAGCAGATGGTGTTACCGGTGCAACAGGATTAACTGGAGCTGATGGTTTAACAGGATCCACTGGTCTAACCGGTGCCGATGGCTTAACAGGGGCAACTGGACTTACTGGAGCAACAGGTCTCACAGGTGCAGACGGTGTTACTGGAGCAGATGGTGTTACAGGAGCTACAGGTTTAACCGGCGCTGATGGCGTTACAGGAGCAACTGGACTTACAGGAGCAACTGGACTTACAGGAGCTGATGGCTTAACTGGAGCTACAGGATTAACTGGCGCTGATGGTGTTACCGGAGCAACCGGATTAACAGGTGCAGACGGTCTTACGGGTGCTGATGGTGTAACCGGGGCAACAGGTTTAACAGGAGCAACTGGACTTACAGGAGCCGACGGTTTAACTGGAGCTACAGGATTAACTGGAGCTGATGGTGTTACTGGCGCTACTGGATTAACAGGTGCCGATGGTATAACAGGAGCTACTGGTGTAACTGGAGCCGATGGATTAACTGGTGCAACTGGTCTCACAGGTGCAGACGGTATAACAGGCGCAACTGGATTAACAGGAGCTACAGGTTTAACTGGCGCTGATGGTGTTACCGGAGCAACCGGATTAACAGGTGCAGACGGTCTTACGGGTGCTGATGGTGTAACTGGGGCTACAGGTTTAACTGGTGCTACTGGACTTACAGGTGCAGATGGTGTTACAGGAGCTATTGGTCTCACTGGTGCTACAGGTCTAACTGGTGCAGATGGTATAACTGGAGCAACTGGTTTGACTGGTTCAGATGGTGTTACTGGTGCAGATGGATTAACAGGAGCAACTGGATTAACTGGAGCCACTGGTCTCACGGGTGCAGACGGTATAACTGGAGCTACAGGTTTAACGGGAGCTACAGGTTTAACCGGTGCCGATGGTTTAACTGGTGCAACAGGATTAACTGGAGCAACTGGAGCAACTGGACTCACAGGAGCTGATGGTGTTACAGGAGCTATTGGTTTAACAGGTGCAATTGGATTAACTGGTGCTACAGGTCTAACTGGCACAGATGGCCTTACTGGAGCAACAGGTTTCACAGGTGCCGATGGCTTAACAGGTGCAACAGGATTGACTGGTGCAGACGGTGTTACTGGAGCTGATGGTTTAACAGGTGCTACAGGATTGACTGGTGCTGATGGTGTAACAGGAGCTACAGGTTTAACTGGAGCAGATGGTGTTACTGGTGCAACTGGTCTCACAGGTGCAGACGGATTGACTGGAGCTACAGGTTTAACAGGAGCCGATGGATTAACTGGTGCAACTGGACTCACAGGAGCCGATGGATTGACAGGAGCTACTGGTCTTACAGGAGCCGACGGTGTTACAGGAGCTATTGGTCTCACTGGAGCAGATGGATTAACCGGCGCTACAGGTTTAACAGGAGCAACTGGACTTACAGGTGCAGATGGTGTAACCGGTGCTACTGGATTAACAGGTGCCGACGGTATAACAGGAGCAACTGGATTGACTGGTGCTACAGGTCTGACTGGAGCAACTGGACTTACAGGTGCTGATGGTGTTACAGGAGCTATTGGTTTAACAGGTGCAACTGGATTAACTGGTGTTACAGGTCTAACTGGCACAGATGGCCTTACTGGAGCTATTGGTCTCACTGGTGCCGATGGTGTAACCGGTGCCGACGGTATAACAGGAGCAACTGGCTTAACCGGCGCTATTGGTCTAACTGGTTCTACAGGTCTCACCGGAGCTGATGGATTAACAGGAGCTACAGGGCTTACAGGTGCCGATGGTGTTACCGGAGCAACAGGTCTCACAGGAGCTGACGGTGTTACAGGAGCCACTGGATTGACAGGGGCAGATGGCATTACTGGAGCTGATGGTGTTACTGGTGCAACTGGTATTACAGGAGCTACAGGGCTCACAGGTGCAGATGGATTAACAGGAGCTACAGGTCTAACAGGAGCAGATGGTATAACAGGAGCTACTGGTGTAACTGGAGCCGATGGATTAACTGGTGCAACTGGACTCACAGGAGCCGATGGATTGACAGGAGCTACTGGACTTACAGGTGCTGATGGTATAACAGGAGCAACAGGTTTAACAGGAGCTGATGGTGTAACCGGTGCTACTGGATTAACTGGAGCCGATGGATTGACTGGTGCAACCGGACTTACAGGTGCTGATGGTGTTACTGGTGCAACTGGTATTACAGGAGCTACTGGTTTAACCGGTGCAGATGGTATTACTGGAGCCGATGGTTTAACTGGAGCTACAGGTCTTACAGGAGCAGATGGGTTAACAGGTGCTACAGGCTTAACAGGAGCTGATGGTGTAACTGGAGCAACTGGTCTTACTGGTGCTGATGGCCTTACTGGAGCAACTGGACTTACAGGAGCCGACGGTGTTACTGGAGCTACTGGTTTAACAGGCGCAGATGGATTAACTGGAGCCACTGGTCTCACAGGTGCAGACGGTATAACAGGTGCAACTGGATTAACTGGTGCTACAGGTTTGACAGGTGCAGACGGTGTTACAGGTGCTACTGGATTGACTGGAGCCGATGGATTAACTGGAGCAACAGGTTTAACAGGAGCTACAGGATTGACAGGTACTACTGGACTTACTGGTTCACAATTTACCACTCCCCCTGCTTCCTCGATTAGTCTTCCTCTTACCACGCAGGTATCTGTACTTTCGCTAGCAGTAACTACAACTACGGGTCAAATAGTAAAATTAGATTCTATGGTGGAAGTGGAGTTAACAACTGCGTCCCTTACTCCCTATCAATATACAATCACCTATAGTCTTTATGGAGATCTATCTCTTATTTCTACAGTAACTGTTGAAAAAGAAGAAGACAATGTAACATTAAATGCGCGAATTCTGGGTGAGATTCCTAATTTAACTTGGATTGATGCTCCTGCTGCCGGTGCACACACCTATGAGATTCGTATTACGGTGACTGGTACAAATATCGCAAGCGCTTCAGCTCGAACTAGATCATTGAATGCGATCACTTTCGGATAAAGAGGTTTAGACACTAATGGATAAATATGTAAAAATAATTAATTAAGTCAACAGGGATGGTAAAAGAAAATATACCAAACTTAACTTGTTAAGAAAGAGTAGATGAATCATTTAATAAGGCACCACCTTTATATGTAATGTGTACCCTATAGAGTCGATGTCATTAAGTTAAGTAGTTAAGATCAGGTTAATGTATCAAAAAATGGTGAACGCTATAATAAGCGTTCACCATTTTTATGATTTAAACATACCAAAAGCAGATGACGTTATAAGCCATCTGTATAACATGCAGATACGAAGAGTTGTTGTTAAGAAATTCTATATGTAAACCCGACAGCATTTTTAATATTTTGATATCTTTCAAATACTCTGCTAGTACGTATTGGAGACATAAATTTCTGCACAATTTTCAAAAGACTTCTTTCAGAAAATTTGCCCTTGAAATACTGATAACAAAAATGTATCGCTTCAGCAGGAATTTCATTCCCAGGTAAATCTGTGAATAACGTTTCATAAGTGGTATCTGAAATTTTAAATCGAGCAATTCTAAATTTCAAATCATATATCTTGTTTTCTCTAGGCAGTAAGTAATTTTTATCATTGCATGGAAGTTTATAAGTGAATTATACTTTGTTTAGTGTAAAAATTCAGATAAATAGAATCGTCACTTTGTATTCTGAGTTAGTAATGCTCATTTTTTAGTGTTAAACCGATTATGGAGTGTGACTTTATCGGTAGGAAAAAACAAGGATGATGAGAAATGAAGAACGTGGATATGGTAATATAGATAAAATGGTTTGTAGTAATTGTGTAGAGTCTGAAGTTTTTAAAGAATTTATTTTAGAAATTCCCTTGTAAAAACCTAAGCATCATATAATTTTATTAATTGACTTATTGCTAGGCTAGTCTTGAATTTTGATTAACTTAAAGTATGAATAGAGGTCAGTGTATGTACGGTAGGAATGAATTGTGTTTTTGTGGATATAGGAAAAAGTACAAAAAATGTTGACTTGGCAAAGAACCGACTGTAGCTTTACCTTCTCTATTATAATAAAATGAAAATAGGAAAGCTGATTGCGCCTACATCCATGCCAAGAAGAATGTAGAGGAAAGATAGAAAATAGTTAAGGCACATTCAATTCAAAACACTCGAATTTTGAAGAGCTTATCTCAAAATGGCGAAATAAAAATGTTTAAGTCCAAAATAGGTGAGGGCTTAAACATTAGTGCAGTTAGCATAGGTAGAGTGGTTGCTACTACTTTTTTTGTTTAAAATTGCTTGACCCCATGGCATATCACAAGATATATTGTCTTTGATGGACATATAGTCCACATATAAGAAATCGTTACAAAAAGCTGCCCATCCTGGCGTAATGCTGGGGTGGGCAGCTTTTTGTCAATAAGCGGGAAGAAGATCAAAAGTGGAATAACTTAATCGTGATCTATCATGACAAATTATGATTGTTAAAACAATTAATTATTTCCTATTTTTAATATAATAGGAAATAATTTACATTGGTAGTTTAAATTTTACAATTATAGGAATTTATATAAGTGAAGGCAGATTCAAATAAAATTCAAATTAATTTGCCCATCTTTCTACTAAAGAGGTGTGTTAGATGACTCGCGGAACGTTTACTTAGCGGAAAGTTTAACTTTTCATGGATTTAAGTTTAAGGTAACAAAAATTTAAATGTAAAACAGGGGGAAACTAAAATGGAAAACAAGGTTTTATTTAGTGAGGAAACAGAAAGCAAAAGTATATCAATTGACACAGGAAAGATAAATATTAATCCTATTACATCATCATCGTCCTTGCTTAAAGTAAGCAGCGACGATATAACGACTATTAATATTGAAAGCAATGCAGACGATTCTACTAATCATGCGCCAGTAGCAGGATTGGCATATTCGATTTTAAATCCTGCCACGCTTACATCAGACAATTACCTAACTACAAATACACAAGTTGCATGGTTATTATCCTATAATGGGGTAAATTATTCTTATGATCCAGATGGAGATAGTATAATAGCTTTCCAAGTAGGAGGCTTACCTTCAGGTTCTATTACTTCTACTGTTACTGATAGCAGCGGTACAGTTATTGGTTTTGTTGTACAGGTTACTACAGCTGGTACTTATAAAATGACTTTTAGGTGTGAAGATGAACATGGTTTATGGTCTAGCTATTTAGTCGTTACCATGACTATAAAAGCGGCATCCTAAGTATAACTCATTTAATGCTCAGGAATATGCATGGACCTATCTTTTAATCTAGCGCTAAAAGTTGATTGGTTTAAAGAAATAATAAATCAGATAAACTGGGGTTGGCTACTATTAATCCCTCCATTCTGGCATATCGCCGGGGTGGAGGGATTTTTTACTATATCAGAAAGTATAATGTTTAGGGGGGAGTCATTTACTTAAATTTTTGGTAAATTAAAAGCATGGCACAAAACATACTATGTCAAATATTTTTTGATAAGAATAATAATTGGGATAAATTCGTAAAGCATCACGGTAAACTTGCTGATGTCTTTGCTTCACAGGGGCAGTGTACGAATTTTTGTGGCGGTGCAAACCGTCAATTTGTCTTATTTGTAGTGAATATGATATCGCTAACCCTTTATTTGATAAATGAGTTAAACAACCAACCATTTAGGCCGGATTGGGTGTGAAAAAATAGACAATGCGATTATTAAAGTTAAATAATGTATAAAATTTGCTTGTTATTAAAATACTTACTTAATTCTTGAGAAAAGAATTCTTTATATTCGGCAAGAGTTTCTTTGGGATAAACATATTTTACATACCCAAACTGACCAAATTTAAAGGTTCGGTCTTTTTCGTCCATTGGAAGTAAAGTATCGGGGAAAATTTCAAGAATATTATTCTTAGCTGCTGTAGTATAACGATGAGAGATTATTTCAAAGGTAATAGGATAGTTACCTAAAAAGTTGCCAATTAGCTCAATTAAAGCTTTGTATTCTGGCTTATTTTCCTTATTCCAAAACACTGGTGCAATAATAATTCCCGTAGGATATCCAGATTCGGCAAGCTGTTTAAGTGCGGCTAACCTTTTATTTAATGAAGAAGTACGATGTTCATAGGCTGTAATTATAGATTCGATATTTAAACTTAGCCTAATTTCAGTATGATTATTGTGCTCAAGTGCTAACAGACTGTCAACATCAGTATACTTACTTACAAAGCGAAATCGACCTTGCTTAGTCTTAGCAAAATGAAGTATAGCATCCTCAATCACGTGAGTATAAGGTTCTAATGCCAATGGGTCAGAAGTAGCCGCACCTTCAAAAATAGTGATCTCTGGTAAACGAGCCTTGATATATTCATCTGCCTTGGCAAATATTTCTTCGGAATTTGCATAAATTTTAATATAGGGACGTTTGCCCATCTGCGTATTGAGATAGCAATACTCGCACATACCCATGCATCCACTAACTAAAGGAAGCTGATAATGGGCGGAAGGCTTGCACGTCTGAAACTCACTCATCTTTCTAACCCCAATGACCAAAGTATTTTTACCTTGCTGATATTTTGTTGGGGCATCACCTTTTAAAGTTACGCGCGTAGTTTTTTGATAGTGAATAGGAATAGATTTTTCTTCAAAAAATTTTTGCAAAGCTTTACCTTTCGGATAGTTTAAAGCTTTTTCTTCAAATACAATCAATTTAGGAATAAACATGATAGCATCACCTTTACTATACAGACAGAAAAGTGGCAGAGGAGCACTTTCTGTTATTTTTATTGCAGTTTTTTCTAGTTTGACCATATGTTTTGCGGTTTATCCCAGGAGGGAAAAAGGACGATTCTAGTGTCCCTAGACTCCATAAAAAAGGAGAGTACTTGTTTCTGTATTGCACTGGTGAGGCGCTTTGGTACTATGTACCAGTAGGATGGCAAGTGTCGGTATGTTAGAATGAAATTGATATTTGGGCATACTATGGAGGATTGGGCATGAAAGATTTCTTGTTGTTATTTGTAATATTTACTTCTTTAGGGTGGTGTGGCGTCGCTGGAGCTGAGGCAAATTCCATGGCAGTTACTGTACCTGTGTTTACAAGACATTTTCCTCATTCCAGTTCCGATTTGAATGAACACAATCGTGGTTTTGGACTGGAGTACGCATTACGAAAAGATGTTAATCTAACGGCTGGAGTGTTTAATAACAGCTTGCGAAAAGATACCACTTATGTAGGCGTTCAATATACGCCATATCGTGTATTTGGGCTACATACGGGCGTTATTGTAGGTCTTGATTTAAGTGGAGGATATGATTCTATCAATCCGATTAAACCAATAATTGGAGCCGTTCATTTTGCTACTGGTAAAGAGTATCCGATTGGCTTCAATATAGATATACTGCCAGGCGGCTGGAATCGTAATGGGCTGTATGGAGCTGCTGCAGCCGTCTCCATGAAGTACTCGTTCTGATAATTGTCGCAAGTTAGTAGACTGAGTGACGGTTCTGTTTGTCTATAGCTTGCATTTTAAAATGTAATTCAAATAATCCTGAATTTAGTTGCAGTGCGTTTAAGACCATCCAAGCAGATTTGCAAAAGTTATATTTTTGAGTTTAATATTGATATTGCACTTATAGTAAGTATATAAAAAGGTGATACCGATAAGTGGTCAGCCCCAATAAAGTTAAGTAAGAAAGTTTATCGCCTTAGTTTGGTCGCTTGGGGCGGTTTACTTTTTTTGTAAAAGTACCACGAGAATAATAAAAAGCAACAAGGTTGCGTTTGTCTCATTCATGGGCTTCACCCCCTTTTAGGGGTAAAATTGACCGCCTACCGTTTAATGGTAGTACCTAAAAATATTATAGGTTTGTGTATTTTTGTGGAAAACTTAGACGGATAAAACCGTCATTTTGTATTAAAGATGAAGTAAATGTGCAAGAGGTGCTTGCACATTTAGCGTGGTATCAACAAATATTCTTATAGCCAAGGGTATTGAGATATTATCAGAAATTGACTGCGTGCGAAATGTAGTAATAACTTCATAAATTTAAGTTAAAAAATCGCCTAGAGATATGTTTCTAGACGGTTTTTTTGTTTAAATAGTATTCTTTTAAGGAAAATATAGGACTTTTGAAGGAGTTTATTGTCTTTGTATGGAATTTTATAGGTGGATTATACTTTGTTTAGTGTAAAAATTTAGACGAAGAGAAGCGTCACTTTGTATATTAGTATAAAGTGGGCATTGTAGATTTTAATGTAAAATATGAAAATGATTGTTTGAAAAATATTTTGTCCAAGTATGATATTGATGCATTAATTAAAAAACAGGTGAATAGTAAGAGCCAAAATAGCACAAGGAAAAAAGGAAACAATAAGCATAAATAATTATGCGAGGGAGTGTGAAAATGCAATATTTATCTGAAAATAGTATTTATGAAAACATACGAATAACTGTAGTAGAAGCACAGCAAAAAGTATATGCTACAGTTAACTTTGTAATGGTTGAAACTTATTGGAATATAGGGAAGCAAATATATGAAGCGCAAGGTGAAAATGAACGTGCAGAGTACGGAAAAGGTTTATTAAAGTTTTTATCAGAAAAACTTACGCAAGAATTTGGTAAAGGATATACTGTTACAAATTTAAAATATATGCGTCAATTTTATAATGCTTTTCCAAAACGTCACGCACTGCGTGACCAATTGAGTTGGACACATTATAGAATGCTTTTAAGGGTTGAAAATGATGCAGCTCGAATGTTCTATTTAGACGAATGCGCAAAATCAAATTGGAGTACAAGACAACTTGATCGACAAATAAATAGCTTTTATTATCAGAGGCTGTTATCTAGTCAAGACAAAGATAGCGTGCGAAATGAGATTCAAACACTGGAAAAAGGTATTGATGCCAAAGATATTATTCGAGATCCATATGTACTTGAATTTTTAGGATTAGAGCAAACACCTAATCTTTATGAAAAAGATATTGAGCAAGGTTTGATTGACCATTTGCAAAAATTCTTATTAGAACTTGGACGTGGATTTTCATTCGTGTCGAGGCAACAACATATTACCTTTGATGGAGAGCATTATTATATTGACCTTGTTTTTTATAATTATATTTTGAAATGCTTTGTCATTATTGATTTAAAAATCGGTAAGCTGACACATCAAGACATTGGTCAAATGCAGATGTATGTAAATTACTACACAAGAGAACTAATGAATGAGGGTGATAACCTCCCTATTGGCATTGTTCTTTGCGCTGACAAAAGTGATTCAGTTGTTAAATATACTTTGCCTGAAGATAGCAATCAAATATTTGCATCGAAATATAAGTTATATATGCCGACAGAGGAAGAACTTAAACGAGAACTTGCAAAAGAACAGGAACTGTTAGAGCTGGAGCAGGAGCTATAATAGGTGGAGATGAAAATGGTTAATATAATTTACAGGCTACTACCTTCATTAAGTATAGATGAGTAGCAGAAATTGAATTGCATTTGAAGATTTAACATAGGAAGATATTATATAACAAGAAGTTAATGTAGTTTAGAAATGTGAGGGATGAACAATGTATATTTCTAATATCACAATTGAAAATTATAGGAGTTTTAACTCAATTATGGTCGATTTTCATGAAGGGATTAATCTTTTAATTGGTCAAAATAATGCTGGAAAATCTAATTTATTGCGGGCAATGACAATTATAGACTGAGTGAAGATTCTCTTTGTCTGCAGATGTTATCGTCGTAGATCCACCACACGTAGGTTGTGACAAAGCCATCCTAGAAAACTCCGCCCACATGAAACCAAAACGCATCGTCTACGTATCCTGCAATCCAGCTTCCCTAGCTAGAGATATCGCGATACTATCAGAATTTGGCTACGTAGCAAAAGAAATTCAACCAGTTGATATGTTTAGTGAAACAAGTCATATTGAGAGTGTAGCGTTGTTGGAGAAGAAGTAAGAAATGTAGTAATAACTTCATAAAACTAAGTTAAAAATTCGCCTAGAAATATGTTTCTAGGCGAATTTTTTGTTCTAGATAGTGTCTTTCTGGGGTAAATGGAGGGATTTTGAAGGAGATTTTGTATTTGTATGGAATTTTATAGGAAAATGATGTGTTTGTTTAGTATGAAAATAAGATAAACAAAACCTTCACCTTGTATATTTAATAAAGAGTCTTGAGAAGGGGTTGATAATTTATATGTTAAGTGCAAAAAAAATTGAGACAGATGCTAAACTTATACTTGAAAATGTTTTAAGCGAAAGTGAAAGTATAGTAAGAAATATTGCTGATAATGATAAGACACCATCATTTGATGGATCATTGACATTGTATAAAAAAGAATATGATAAACAAGGACGATTTAGTGAAGAAAAAGAGAATATTATAGGCAGTATTGATATTCAATTAAAAGGGAAATATATAGATGATGAAAATGAGTTGATTAAAGAGAAAATTAGCTATTCTGTAGAAATAAGTGATTTAAAGAATTTTCGTAAAAAAGGGGGTGCGATATTTTTTGTAGTATATTTTTTGAATAAAGTGAAGTTTTGCATATACCATAATGTATTATTGCCTGTAGATTTAGAAGATATATTATCCAAGGCAAAAGATACTCAGAATAATAAGTCAATAAAATTAACTCCATTTCCAACAGATGCGGATTCGATGGAGTATATTTTTAAAAATTTTATTATTGATAGTAAGTTACAACATAGTACTGCGAATAGTGGATATAAAAATCTGGAATACATAAAATCTGTAGAAAACTTAGTTTTTCGCAAGAATGACATATTAGAAAAAATGGATTTTAATAAAAAAATATTTAATGTTCCTATATATGCGTATACGCCTTTGAATGATAACGTTTTTCAGCCGTTATCAAAATTTTTTATTGAAGAAATTTTAGTTGAAAAACCAATTAATGTCAAAATAGATAGCAAAATATATTATTCTTGTTTGAAAGGGGGAAGAAATGCAACTGAGTACAGATTAAAAATAGGGGAGAGTTTTAATTTATTTATTCCAAATAGAAAAGAACATAATTTAGATATTAAATTTGATTGGAAATTTTCTGGAACATTGCAGCAGCGAATAGCTGATTCAGAGTTTCTTTTGGCATTATATAATGGGGAAAATCTAGAAATTGAAAATATATTAAATTTCAAAGTAGAAAGCTTAAAAACAATAGAAAAGCAAGTAATTGAACGAGAAAACTTTTTTTATAAGGAAATTGAAAAATTGTTTCGAAACTTAAATATCTGCAAGGAATTAAATTTTGATACCATGACAAGCGAAGATGAAACAAATTTATTAATATTGAAGAAAGCGATCATTGATAAAAACAAAGTGAATATAACAGATGTAAAATATAAGATTGCATTGACGCCTAAAAGAATAAGTAATATGGGATTTAAATTAGTTATAGAAAAAGAAGGGGGAGATGGTGATGAATATAGAATATATAATTTTTTTGACATTAAATATATGCAACAGCATATACAATGGCGGCAAAAAGGAAAAGATCCTGTAGATGTACCATTTTGTATTCTTTTAAGAAAAAATGATTTTTTAGAAATAGATAATTTGAATTATAAATTTATAAAAGATAATATATTTCGTATAGAAAGATACACATTGGATATAGGGGAACATATTAATTGGTATATTATTGAAATGCTTGCTGCTTACGATGAAAAACCTAATAGTCATTTATTGGATTGTGCTATTTTTGTTAGCAACTGGCTGGTAAATAGGGATAAATCTAATATCTACTATTTAAATTATTTACAAGCAATTATTAGAAATAGAGATTTTAATAAAAATGAAATTGATAGATTGATCGAGATTAAAACTAATAATAGAGAAGCAAGAATTTTAGTAGGTGTTAATATTCTATTAAATTCTTCAGATGCTGAAATAAAGTATTGGTTTAATAAAATGTCTGTGATGGAACGAGATGAGTTTAAACAATTTCCGATTTTTAATCTGATAAAAGAAAAAGAAATTTTATAAAAGAAAAAGATGCCTTTTAGTGGGGGGGATAGACTAAGTGACGGTTCTCTTTTTCTACAGACGTTATCGTCGTAGATCCACCACGCGCTGGTTGCGACAAAGCCGTCCTAGAAAACTTCGCTCACATGAAACCAAAACGCATCGTCTACGTATCTTGCAATCCAGCTTCCCTAGCTAGAGATATCGCGATACTATCAGAATTTGGCTATGTATCCAAAGAAATTCAACCACTTGATATGTTTAGTGAAACAAGTCATATTGAGTGTGTGGCGTTGTTGGAGAAGAAGTAGGAAAAGTAGTAATAACTTCATAAAATTAAGTTAAGAATTCGCCTAGAGATATGTTTCTAGGCGATTTTTTATTTTAAATAGTATCCTTTTAAGGGAAATAGAGGGATTTTGAAGGGGTTTTTGTCTTTGTATGGAAAGTTATATGTGAATTGTGCATTGGATAGTGTAAAATTTAAGACAAAAAGAACCGTCACCTTGTATTTTTTCCGCTTTATGCTTGTTTCAACACGCGGCTATAGACTGAGTGAAGGTTCTCTTTGTCTGCAGACGTCATCGTCGTAGACCCACCACGCGCAGGCTGTGAAAAAGCCGTCCTAAAAAGCTTCGCCCACATAAAACCAAAACGCATCGTCTACGTATCCTGCAATCCAGCTTCCTTAGCTAGAGATATTGCGATACTATCAGAAATTGGTTATGTAGCTAAAGAAATTCAACCAGTTGATATGTTCAGTGAAACGAGTCATATTGAATGTGTGGCGTTGTTGGAGAAGAAATAGGAAATGTAGTAGTAAAACTTTATAGAAGTAAGTGAAGAATTCGCCTAGAGATATGTTTCTAGGCGATTTTTTTATTTTAAATAGTGTCATTTATAGAAAAATATAGGACTTTTGAAGGAATTTTTGTCTTTGTATGGAATTTTATAGGTAGATAATGTATTTGTTTAGTATAGAAATTAAGACAAACAAAACCGTCGCTTTGTATTATGTGTTGCTTTATCGCTTATTATGATATGGTGTCTTTGTTATTGGTGATTTAGCGCGATCGTTAAAATTTTTTAGAAATAATTAACTTGATGGAGAGCGAGTTTGTTAAAAAAAGTATAATTATTTTCTGTGATGATGGGATTGTGTTTTAAAATGGAGGGATGAATGAACAACATGGATGATACTCAGATTATAAAAAACATGTATCAAGGTGAAGCGCGGCGAGATGCAAGTAGCAAAGTAAGAGGATTCTTTTTTCAAGATTTGCTTGCTATAGATGAATTGCTGAGCAAAGAAACTGATTATGTTTGTATAGAATATATCGAAGATGTGTTTGTAGTTTCTGGAAATACTGCACGCATTATACAGGCTAAATATTATCCTAATTCAACTGTGAAAATGGAGGAAATTGTAAAAGAACTTTATTATCAATTTGTTCGCATGGAACTTTATGGATATGGTGGAAAAATAATTCCTATACTTGCGATGCATGGGACAAAGATTCCGGTTAAACCAACATTTGAAAAATTGCAAAGCAAAGACTATATTAATGTTGCACGCGCTGAAAAGCCTTTTGAAATACCTAATCTTGATGATTGGTTAAAAAAGAATGTATATTCATTGAAAAAAGAGGATGCACAGAGAATGTGTTTTCAGACCTTTGCTTGGAATGGATCGATGCAAAAATTTTTGGATGAAATGCTTATTATTAATGATTACGGCACGTTAGCAGAATACCGTAAAAAAATTGCGGAAAAGTTAGTTGGAATTCCATTTGATGGGTGTATTATATCAGAAGAGTTACGGCAGGAAATTTTATTAGGGCTTGCGATACAGTGTGTTCAAAAGAAATATAATGAGACTTCTGATGAATTAGATAGATTTAGTTCTAAACAATTAGAATATAGTGATTTTATAAGCTATTTAGAAAAATGTATATGCATAGAAACAGAAGAAAGTATAGGTGCATATTTAAGTATGGTAACGATGGAATGTTGGGATAGGATTGAGAAAAACAACACGCAACTGACGCAAGAAAAGATAGACATATTACAATGTATCCGCGATAATACAGCAAATTGGTTGTTTGAACTTGGTAGTACTGCACAAGGACAATTAAAATTATTAAATACAGTTAGTACAAGAGAAATAAATATGTTTGAAAATTTTACAAAAAAAAGCTGGTCAGAGAGGCACCGATTGGTTTATGAACATAGAGATTCAATAGGTACATTCCTACGATATTTATGGAAAATACTTTTATATGTTAATCGAGATTTAATAGGAAAAAATTTTGGTGGAAATGAAATTGATATAAAGAGGCTGCATCCCAAAGAATATTTTGATGTAAATGAGAACAGATATTTAAAAACTAAATTCTTGAAAGAGGAATCAAACGCAGTAGTTATTTTGGATTCGCTGAATTTTAGTTACCCTGAAGAATCTCTAAATAATATATTTGCTCGTATGCAGAAAATAAAACCTGAGAAATGGTATATGTCAGGTGCCTATAGGGGGCGATATGATTATTCAATGGATGTGAGCGAGATTACGGATGGTAAAAATATTTCATCTCTCAGTCCTGATACATTTCGAATTGAATGCATGAAATGTGTAAAGATCGATAGAGAAAAATGGAATAAAGAGGATGATTGTGAAAATACAATTTTTGCAGATCAGTGTATTAAAGAATCTGGAGGAAAAAGATGAAGTGGCAAGAATGCTTTACGCAATACAATTATGAGGCAATGATTTCAACAAATTCTGTAGATAGCACTCGGACATTAGGAATAGAATTTTTTCTTGAATCTGGAAAAGTTCCTGATGAGTTGAGAGAAGTTTATTTGAGCGAACGAAAAGATGAACTATATTTAGTTCTTCAACCCGATCCAAAAGTAAATATAGAATATTTTTGTGAATTTTGGGATAGTTCTATTATGGCGTTTATTAATTTTGGAAAATTACCAGGGTATGATCATAATAGTATAAAAAAATTGCGATATAATATTACACAAATTTTATTGCATGGAGAGAAGAAGGATGATAAGGCTGGAGGACGCCCATTGATGGAATGCCCGGCTAGCTTGGCAGAAGAAAAGTCAACCTCTGTTTCAAGAAAAATATTTTTGAAATGTAAGGCTGATGATGAGTTTGATGAAGAAAGCAGGTTGTTGTTACCATTTTGGTATGATGAATTAGAGGAAAGGGAACTTGATTTAAAGGATGAAGAGGCGATTAAAGGCTTTTTGCCTAAAGAAGAAAGATTAAGTTTTATTTTCAAAGAAAAAAGAAAACTAGACAGGAGAGAGAAAGAAATATTGTCTGATCAATTGAATTTTACGGATGAAGAGTTTGACGCAGTGAAAGGCTGGTTGGAACAATGGCAGCAATAAGAAATGTAATCATTCAAAATTTTCGTGGTTTTGGAGATGAAATTAATTTTGATTTTGAGGATAAATCTCTTGTTTTGTTTACTGCGCCGAATGGAAAGGGAAAAACGTCATTGTTAGATGCTATAGAGTGGTGTTTGACAGGGAGTGTACAGCGATTATTATCTTCATATAATGACCGGAATTCTTCTACAAAAGAACAGGAGATGAAGACAAACCAAGAGACCATTTTAAAAAATAAAGAGCATTTATTGGAAGATACTATAGTCGAAATGGAGATTGAATTTAAGGGGAATATCTACTCCATAAAACGTATACAAGATAAAGATACATTGGATGATGCAGGAAATGTGATTGTGCTTGATGAAAATAAAAATGAAGATAAATATTTATTAGATTGTTTATTAAATAGTGACAATTTTTATAAATATCATGTCTGCGATATGCAAAAAACATATAGATTTCTAAGTAATGGACGAGAAGATATGAATAATGAATTTTCAGATTTTCTATCCAACCATATGGGGGCCGAGAATGTAGTTGCTAATCTTAAGCTTTATTGTGATGATATTGTAGAACGAATCAAATTAGAAGAATTGAAAAAAGTTTCCTCAGAAACATTGGAAGGCTATCGGGTTGCGCTTAATAAGTATGAAAATTCTCCAGAAATCCAAATATATAGTGAAGAAAAACTGTACTTGGATGAAAATACCGATGTGAAAAATATGAATGTTGAACAGTTGAATCATCAGTTGAGGGAGTTATATTCATGCGGTTTTATAAGAGCAGCTTCATTGTTAGAGCAACGGGTAAAGAGTGCGAAAACAGAAAAACTAAGACAAGAATTGAAAGAACTTGAAAAAGAAGTTTCTGAAAATTATACGTACATAAAAGAGGCCATTAAAAGCCATGCGAATGATGCTTCTGTTCGTAATACAGCTGAGGCCGAAGTGGCTAAACGAAAGGGTATTAATCTAAATGCTCGTAATTTGGTTGGTAATAGTGATGAACTAATTAAATTTAGAAATGACCACTTCACTAAAGAATATTGGGAAGAGAGTAATAAAAAGTATGAGGTTCTAAAAAAATCTATTACTGATTTGGAATCAGAAATTAGTACGCTACAAAAAGGAAATAAAATCTTAGATGTCTTGACCGCCATTACAGCTGGGAAAGAAGGCATAATTTTATATCGTGACGAATTACGAAAAACGGTAAAAAAAGTATATTGTCCTGTTTGTGGATCAGAACGATTTGGTATTATAGATAATGATGCTATGACCCAGAAAGCTCAGAACTATCAGGCAGAATATAAAGAGTTGTTGGAGAAGAAAAAGAAACAACAGCAATTGCTGAAAGACCAGGGAAGGAACATCATTGACGAGCAGTTAAAACGTGGAAATCTTGCACTGACAGAGTCTATGGAAGCAGCTCAGAAAAAAGTAGATTTTCTGACACAGTTATATAATAAAACAAAATCATATTTTGCGAGTGTAAAAAAATTGCAAAACATTGATAAAGATACTTATGCGCAAGAAAAAATGCTTTCACTAAAAAATATAGCAGAAGCCATAAATGAAAATAATAAGAATATACTTTCAGATGAAGAAAAAAAATCTATAGAAATGGAGATGAAAAACCTATTTACATTATTGAATTATGCCTATGATGAAGGTATAGAAATAAGCGGAATTTTACAGGAGATTAACACTAGAATTGTTATATCGGCAGAAAGTGTACACTATGATAAGGATTTGTTAAAAAAGAAAATAAGTTCTATTCGTAGCTATATTAATAATATAGAATTTCTAAATGTGTCCGATAAGCTAAAAAAAGCACAAGCAAAAAATAAAGTCCAGGAAGAAAAAATTAAAAAATTAGAGGAGCTATCCAAAAGAGCTAAGGATCATAGAGCAAAGATAAATGGTATGCTTAAGGATATTAAAGTTAATGAATATAAACAGGTAGGTCCTTATTTGTATAAGATTTTCCGAAAGCTATCTAGAGATATCAAGATATCCTCCTTTCAGCTAAGTGGAAGTGGTAGCAAGTTTCTGTCATTAACAGAGGAGAATGGAAAATCGATACTAAATATGTTTAGTGATGGACAACTCAGCGTATTTATGCTTTCGTATTTCTTAGGTAATATATTGAGATTAAAAGGAAGTGAAGTATTTCCTGTTTATTTCATAGATGATATTACTGGCTGCATGGACGATATTAATATGTTGGCATTTTTGGATCTGATAAAGTATCAACTTTCCAATGTTGATGGAGTATTTCAACAGTTATTTTTTGCTACTTGCGATAATCGTATTCGAGATTTGCTTTGTTGGAAAATGGATAGCTGTGGTATAGAGTATAAACAGCTGGGAATTAAAGAATTTGAAGCTAATTCTTTATAAAAGTGCCATGAATTAGTTTTAGACTGAGTGACGATTTGCAGTGCTATAATTAATAGACTGAGTGACGTCTAAAATACAAGGTGACGATTCTGTTTGTCTACAAAAATAATCTACATAGCTTATTTAATCTTCATTCTGAGGAGGATACACTATGAAAGTAATCATTAAAACACTTATATTTATAATGATGATAAGTTTTTCAAATTTAGCATTTGCAAGTGATTGGATTTATGCGGGGAGGTATGTTCTGAGTAACAATATCCCGATTGCTCCTTATACTGATCTTTTACTTATTAATCATTTAACTTCATACAGTAATCGGACAATAGGTGAAAATAGTTATAGTCTCTATGACGTTTATTATATGCATGACCATGAGAGTGATACAGGGGATTCTGCAAAAGAGTACGACGATAGAAGTTTTCGCTTTCAAGCTAAGATTGTGCCACTAGATATTTACGGAAAGGTTATGGATTATAGTGGGACAAAGTCTGCTACAATTGTGTCAGATTTTGTTATAGCAGCTAAAGGCGTATTTGGTATATCACCCAAGCAGCATAGAGTATATGATAGGAAAACGCATGAAATTCTTTTTGAAGCAACTGGAGCTATGGGTGGTCAGCAACTTTATAAAGATTCTGCTGCGGAGGATATACTGAAGCAGTCAGGTGACCATCCTGTTTTCCGCGGAGCTAGCGACAAGCTTAATGGAAGTGGTTATAATGATTAAATAGAATATAAGTTAAAAGACAAAGTTCACATCACCTACCCCCTAAAAAAATACAACAAAAAAACATGATTTTTATCATAAAAAATCATGTTTCATCTTATTTTTACTTGCAATCTCCAAGAAATGTAATATACTAATTATAGGTGGAAATTAAAAAAGTCGCCGTGTCCTGAGAGTGGTGGAACACTCTCAGGCACGAGCAGGTGAACAGAGCACCTACACGTAACAGCTAGCTGTCTACGACGACAATTTATTATACCGTGCTTTGCCTTTGATTACAAGGGATATAGTCTATTCATTCGGTATAATACGATTGGAGTTTTAGCAGGAGCTTAGCGTCTGCATGCAATCAAGATGAAGCATAGCGCATGTGTAGGTTGGATAAACCCGCGCATGTGCTTTTTTAGTTTCCCCTGAAACAAACTGTATGCTGGTTTCTTCTATCTGCCAGTAGCGGCTAGAAGAAACCTCCTACAGGATGATGATGGGGGGAATATAAATTGGTATCAGTAAAGAAAAGTAAAAAGTTGTGGTCAAGGCAGCGGAGCAGCATATGGCGAGGAAGTCTCCTCGCCACATCCAGGGGTAGAGGTTCGTTCTATTTACAAGGGACAAGATTTGTTTTCTTGGGAAATAGAGGTTCTGTAAATGTATAAAATCTATAGAACAGCAAAAGACACAATTATTGCGGAAGAAAAAGAGGACGCTGATTTTACAGTTAAACTCATTATAGATTTAGATTGCAAAGAATATGTGATGATCAAGTGGAAAGATGCAGTTAATATATATAATTTTTCGCTAGTTGGTCAGGTCACTGAAATAGCTGACGAAATTTCATACGAAGAGTATAGAGACCTTACCTATGCAAAATTAAAAAAGGAATCATTAGAGGAGGAAATCAAAGTCCCAAAGATGGATTATCCAAAGTCCGACTGGAAAGATTTTGCAGAAAAAGGCACAATTAGCAGTTCATGATACCTGCCAGTTTTGCCTTTTTACGGACAAATGAGACAATTTGTGGTATGTTAAGTCATTTGTCCAGCGGAACGTGAACCATGCTTCCGGTAAAAATGAGATGGAGTAGTAAAGTAAAGTCCCATGGCTGATAATATTTATCAATCATGGGACTTTATTTTTGCGTATGGAGTTAAAAATTTATTTCTGATTATCATTATCGCGAATAGATTCATAGTTGCGTAAAAAAACAGGCGCAAGTTCAATAGGATGAGTTGCTTTATCATGATTGTAACTATCGATTAAAATTTTTGAGGTATTTGGATGATTAAAAAAAGCTTCTTCTGCGGAGAAAATATATTTTTCGTATTTAGGATTATCAGATCGTCCAACTAAATAATCTAAAGAGCAACAAAAATAATTAGCTAATATTAAAAGTTTTTCTAATGTTGGGTTAGAGTTGTCATTTTCATATGAAAAGACCATCCGTCGACTAATGCCAAGTTTTTTATAATTTTCAGCAGAAAGGCTATGTAGAGAACGTAATAATTTAAATCTAACTGCAAATGTAGTCAAATAAATCACGACCTTTTATAAAAAATTTGTAATACATATTGACATGTGCGTTATATCGCACTATAATCAAATTAATGAAACTTAGTGCGATATAACGCACTGAAGCGATGAAGGATTAACTATGAATCTGTTAAATGATTATGAATTAAATCGTGCGTTTTTCTAGAAAACATAAAATTATTAAAGAATATTTTGGGACAGTGCTAAGTGATAGATAACGTTTTAAAATCGTATAAAATATCTTTGCAGATTTTTGGTTACTTCTCAATAATTATGAATACCATCAAATTATTATATCACGAAGCTAAAACACTGAAAATGAAGATTTCTTAAGGCGAAAAGGGGCGAGGAGATTAGAAGTTAGATAAATGTTGTAGTAATCGTTGGATGAAAGTTATCTTCGTTCTTTAATATCACTTCTGCCAACTAAATAATCAAGTGATACATCAAAATAATCAGCAAGGATAACGAGAGTCGTTGCCGTTGGGATTACTTTGCCGTATTCATAGGATTGATAAACACGTTCCGCAATAGCGGTTTCTGTAGCGATTTGTTTTTGAGTTACTTTATTAAGTTTACGCAATTCTTTTAAACGTTCAGTGAATTTATTCATAGATAATCTCCTAAATTTTATTATTACACTTTACACGCTAAAAATAGCGTGATATAATCTACTTACACGATACATATAGCGTATTTAATGAATTGAGTAATAGGGGAATAGTGATTTATAAAATACTATGTTTAGATATTTGTATTTTATAGTTTAGTGAGTTCTTATAACGTGAATACATTGAGACTGCTATTCATTTTATAGAAAACACTCAGTGCTTTTTATATCACTAAGCTCGAATACTGAAAATGAAGGTTTGTTCCAGTTCTGTTTCATCTTCTTGAAAGAAATTCGTGAGGGGAAACATTCAGTAGAGTGCAGATCAACATGAATCATTTTATAGGAACCTTCGTTAATAACCTACAGGTAATAATTTTATTATAACGCTATTTAGTAATAAAATAAAAAAAATTAGAACGTAGAGGTGATAAAAGTGATCACGGGTAAAATTATAACATAGTTATACAGTGTTTTTGTAGCATAAAACGAAGAATATAATCAGAAAATTCTGTTAATAAAAGTAAGAGTTTATTTATTTTGGTTCGATGAAGGGTGAGGATATTGGTATGTTGTGTCGTTTGCACTTGATTTGATTGGGTACGGTGTGCTTGATCGGCTGGTAGAGGCAAAGACTTTGGAGGAGGTGAGGTTGGTCGTGGCTTTATACTGAACGAATCAAAAAGGAGGTGAGTGTATTCTGTTAAGTGAGTTATTGACGAAAGCTACAATACGTCTGAACGTAAAGGTAAAAAATTGGGAAGAGGCTGTCCGGAAGGGCGGTGAGCTTTTAGTGCAGGAAGGCGCGGTGGAGCAAAGTTATGTGGATGCAATGGTACGTGCGGTAAAAGAACTGGGACCGTATATTGTGATTGCACCGGGTTTTGCTATGCCGCATGCAAAAGCGAAGGATGGGGTGAAGCAGATTGCCATGAGTTTATTGACACTGGAAAGTCCTGTGAAATTTGGTAATCCGGACAATGATCCGGTTAAGGTGGTGATCTGTCTGGCGGCTGTCGATCACACGACGCATATTAAGGCAATGCGTGAGCTGGCAGTGCTTTTGAGTGACTCGGACAAAATGAGTCAAATCCAATCCACGAGGCAAGTGGAAGAAGTTTTAGCCTTAATACAGGCCTGAAATGATAAAAGGAGGTGTTTGCTATGAACATTGTAACGGTTTGTGGGATGGGAATGGGTTCGAGTCTGGTTTTGAAGATGAATATAGACGATATTTTAAAACGAAAGGGAATCAAAGCGGATGTGGAAGCTTGTGATCTCGGTTCTCTGGTTGGGAAGGTCGCGGATATAGTTGTAACGACGTATGAATTGAAATTACAGGTGGAAGACAAAGGCTATAATGTGGTTTATGTCCGCAGCGTGATTGATAAGAAAGCCCTTGAAGAGATCATATTGGATGCCATTGGAAAATTTAAAAAATAAGAATAAAGATATAATACATACTTTTATATCCTTATCTATGGGGGAGTAAAATTGAATTTTATTTTTAGTTTCTTTGATGAACCTGCTATTATTGTGGGGTTAATGGCCTTGATCGGATTAATCTCACTTAAAAAATCCGTATCACAGATTGTAAGCGGAACATTAAAAACAATTATCGGCTTCATTATTTTCCAGATTGGATCTGGTGCTATAGCTGAAGCTCTTGGTCAGCTAGGGCCCGCTTTTGAAAGTGCATTTCATATGCAGGGTGTTGTTCCGACCAATGAAGCCATTATTGCTTTGGTTCAAGAGCAGTTTGGTATGCAGATGGCTTTAATCATGGCGTTTGGCTTTGTTGCCAATTTACTGTTGGCCAGATTTACGCCGTTAAAATATGTATTTTTAACAGGACATCATATGCTTTTTATGGCAGGGCTGTTGGCGGCTATTTTAACGGTCATTGGATTTCAGGGTACGAGCCTGATTGTTATTGGTTCTTTGCTTTTGGGAGCGACGATGATCATCACACCGGCACTGGTTCAGCCCTTTTATCGGGCGGCAAGCGGCAATGATAGTGTTGCTATGGGGCATTATAATGCCTTGACTTATTGTCTGGCGGCATTGATTGCCAGATGGATCGGCAATAAAGAACATTCGACGGAAGATATTCACGTACCGGAAAATCTGAGTTTCTTTAAAGATAATGTTATATCGACAGGGATTGTTATGCTGCTTCTCTTTGTAATCACAATTCTGCTTGCTGATTCGAGTGTGATCGAAAAATTGGCGAACGGTAAAAATGCAGGGATGTTTTCCATTATGGTAGCGATGAAGTTCACGGGTGGGTTCGTTATTGTCCTGCAGGGTGTACGGATGATGCTTGCTGAGATTATTCCTGCCTTCAAGGGGATTTCGGAAAAATTGGTACCAAATGCGATTCCAGCATTGGATTGTCCGGTCATTTTCCCATTTGCTCCGAATGCTGTTATTATCGGGTTTTTGTCTTCTCTGGCTGGTGCGATTGTCATGTTCTTAATTCTTCCATTTACAGGTTTGGCAATTATTATTCCAGGATTAATTCCGATTTTCTTCGTTGGTGCGGCGGCTGGTGTTCTGACCAATGCACAGGGTGGACTTCGCGGTACGATTATTGGATGCTTTGTCAACGGTGCGATTTTGAATGTCTTACCGGCCTTCTTATTGCCACTTTTGGGGAGTCTGGGGTATGCGAATTCAACGTTTGGCGATGCGGACTTTGTACTGACTGGTATCATTGTTGGTACGATAGGCAAGATATTTTCACAAGAGGGTATTTATGTTTTATTGGCTATCTTATTTGTAACGTTTGTTGCTTTGCAGATGAAAGCAAAGATGACGTCGCAGGTGAAAGAATAAGCGATAACTATTTTAGATTCGGCAGATCGGGTTTGTGTTTGTGCTAACAGTCTGTCTGCCGGATTCAAGGAAAGGTGAAGAAAGATGAAGAATATCATTCGGGAGTATTTGGATCAAATTGCTGAAATTTTACAAGATTTTGATACAGGAAACATTGCAACGATGATTAAATTTATGGAAAAAGCCAGAGTCCGTAATAAAAACATTTTTGTTTTGGGTAATGGCGGCAGTGCAGCAACGGTCAATCATTTTGTTTGTGATTTAGGTAAAAATGCCATCGAAGGGGATACAGGGCGGTTTAAAATTATTTCCTTATGCGATAATATTGAAACTATTACTGCTTTTGGCAACGATTTGGGTTATGAACATGTATTTGAAGAAAGACTCAAAAATCTTATGAATCCGGGGGATCTTCTTATTGCGGTATCAGCAAGCGGAAATTCAGAAAATGTGCTTTGTGCAGTACAGTATGCCAAAGCAAAAAAAGGAACGATCATCAGCCTGACCGGAGCTGCAGGGGGGAGACTGAAAGCATTATCGGATTATAATATTCCAATTGATTCTGTCATTACGGAACAAATTGAAGATCTTCATTTAATCATAGAACATAGTATTGTTACTGTTTATAAACATAAAAATACAGTTTGCGGGGCGGTATTCGATGTTGAAAAAGACGACTTTATCTATCATTGATATTCTTATAAAACGGCAGCCTGTATTAACAGCCTGTCGAGATGCTCTTTTTAAAGCGGTAGAGGAACTGTATTCTTGTTATGTCAAACATCATAAACTGCTGGTTTGCGGTAACGGCGGCAGTGCGGCAGACTCGGAACATATTGTTGGTGAACTCATGAAAGGCTTCCTTCTGCCGCGTAAGTTAAAAAGAGCGGTGCAGGATCAATTTGAGCTTATGTTCCCTAAGGATGCAGCGTATTTTATAGAAAATTTACAGGGAAGTTTACCTGCGATATCTTTGGTGAATCCACTTGCGCTCAATACAGCGTTCTCGAATGATCAGGCACCGAATCTCTGCTTTGCTCAACAAGTGCTGGGACTGGGGAATGCGGGGGATGCTTTCATGGGAATCAGTACGTCCGGTTACTCGGAAAATGTTATCTATGCCGCTAAAATAGCAAAGGTAAGGGATTTGACGGTTCTTGCACTCACTGGTAAGGATGGTGGGGAACTGGAATCGGTGGCGGATATTTGCATCAAAGTTCCTGAAACAGAAACGTATCGAATTCAGGAATATCATGTGCCGATTTATCATATGTTTTGTGCCGCGGTAGAAAATGAGATATTTGGCAAGCTCTGATCTGGAAAAGCTGGGGTCAGGCTTGAGTTAATTAGAAATTGACTTATTTTACTGATGAAAGACATAGAGAAAATAACGCAAATTTTGATATAAGTCAAGCCTGACCCTTCCTTCCCCCTAAATAGGCAATCGATTGTATCCTTGCAAAGTCTGGAAATAGATAGACGTAATGAAATAATTAGACAAATCAAAGGAATAGAAGGAGTAACACAACGTCAGATTGCCAGAGTAACAGGGATTCATCAAAGTATTATTTTTAAGGTGTGAGAGAAGCAAAAAGAACGTCCCCTTGCTTCTATAGTTGCTACTTGATTAATGGTATAACTCAAATTTGAACTCTCCTTTACATGTTATTAAAAATTAGCTTGACTTAGAGTTAACTCGAAGTGTTATTATCAGTATAAATCACAATAGTATAAATCACAATATAGCTATATTCAAGTGATTAATAAATGCTTAAAGCAATCTGGTAATATGTCAAGCCCATAAAAAATAAATTTTGTAAGCAATCCGTAAAAAATGGGTGCACTAAACAAGCTTCTTCTTCAAAACAAAGAAAAAGTAAAATAATGGAACTATTAAATTTGGCTTACTCTACTTGGAGAGTAAAGCTGATGGTTGGCCAGCAATCCAAAAATCAGCCGGATGAATTTACGAGCAGTAAGTGCGAGTGCGCGTTTGTGCTGATGAGTTTTAACTTCATCATACTTTTTCTGGTAAAAAGCTGCATATTCAGCTAAATGATTCTTTACATGGCTTGCAGCTTCAATTAAATAGTATCTGAGATAAGTATTGCCAGCTTTTGAAAGGATGGTATCATCGGCTCTGAAATTGCCAGATTGGTTTTCACGCCAGACAAGACCAGCATATTTAGCAAGAGCTTCCTGAGACTTAAAGGCCTCAATAGAACCAATCTCAGCAATAATGCCAGCAGCATAAACCGGACCAATTCCAGGAATGGATAAAAGGCTTTGGTAAGCGTTAGGATCAAGTCCCCGAAGCGTTTTCTCAATAGCCTTATTGATAGCCTTCATTTCAGATTCATAGGCTGAAATAAGGTTAAATGATGAGGCGATAGAGATAGTTAAAGGCTCGTATAAACATTTATCCAATCGGTAGGAATTGCGAGCGGCTTGCTGTAGTAAAGAAGCTGTGTGTTCAGGATTTGCAAAACGATTTTTGCCTTTTTTACAAATGTGTTCAATTAGTGCTGCCATCGGCATGTTAGCGATATCTTCGGTAGAAAGAAAATCAGTTAAAACCGAAGAAGCGGCAGCGCCATAGTTATTAGAAAAGGGCTGCTTATCATCGTCGAGAATAGAAAACTCACTAAATTTAAGAAAGATGTTTGAAAGCATATAGGTTTTCTCACGAGTAAGAGAACGAGCTATATGTAATCGATGGCGAGTTAGACGCTGCAAAGCTAAAAATTGACTGCCGCGCCAAGGAGCAGAGGTAATTCTGCCAACTCTAGCAAAATCAGCGATAATAAAAGAATCAATTGCATCAGTTTTGCCTAGACCGATATAAGACTTTTTGTAATTGGCAACCATCTTGGGATTTATACAGTAAACATGAGTGTCAAATGGCATCAATAATTCACAGGAAGATAAGTAGTTAGCTATGTGAATACCATAGAAAGATGTAGATTCTAAGGCAACAACCAGCTTATTAAGATCATGATTTTCAGAAAAAAAATCATGAAACTTTTTAGCCATTTCAACTGCACCTGGTTGATTATTGGGCACAGTAAATCGCAACAGTTTTTGCTCTTCAAAATCAATAGCGCAAACGACATTTTCGCGGGAACTTATGTCAATTCCCACAAACAAAGTAGAAAGAAGATCCGCCTTCTTCATAGAAATGTCACCACCTTTCTGGCTGAGAATAAGAAAGATAGAAAAGGAATACCCTGATCTTATTCACTGACCGCAGCCTCGCATAATAAGCATTCATCTGTGAAAGTAAATTTGCTGGAAAGCTTTCGCCAAGAGACGCAACATCTGTGTAAGCGGTATTTGATGAATAAGGCAGGCGTCAAGCTTTAAAAGCAATAACCAAAAGGTTTCGCAAGGAGATAAGACGTTACCTTTGCTAAAATCTCTTAGAAATATTTTAGCATCAAGGGATTCCTTTAAGCATTAAAAAATAAAAAATAAGTTTTGTAAACAATGGCGGATTATTGTTTACAAAACTTATTATACGAGGAGAGTTATTATGACAAATAAAGTGTTAATTTCCGGTGCGAATAAAGGGATCGGTTTTGAAACTGCCCGCCAATTAGGTCAACAAGGTTGGTCAATCTTATTGGGAGCACGTAGTGAAGAACGTGGCTTAGCAGCCGTGGAGGAGCTCAAAGCAGGTGGTGTCAATGCGGAATGGATCAAAGTAGATTTGAATGATGTGTCAACTATTCATGCTGCTGCGAAATATATTAAAGCCAATCATGCTGACTTGAATGTTTTGATTAACAATGCCGGTATCCCCGGTGACATGCATAAGGGTGCTTTAGATTTCACTTCCGCTGAATTACGGGAAGTTTTTGATGTGAATTTCTTTGGAAACTTTGAAATGATTAAAGCCTTTACACCCATATTAGTGGCTAATAATGGGCGTATCTTGAATTTGAGCATCCCAACAGTTGCCCGTGATTTCTTTGCACCTTTCGCTTATATGACTAGTAAAGCGTCATTAAACTCAATGATTGCGGCTTTTGGCGCGTACTATACAAAAAATAATATCTCAGTTGAAATATTTGGTGTGATGCCGGGCGGGATTACTACTGACTTGAACGGAAATACGACAGGACCATTCATGAAGACTCTTCCGCAAGGTGGCAAGATCATTGTTGACCTTTTAAATAATGGAAAGCATCACCAAGGCAAGGTATTGAACGAATATGGCGTGGCTATGGATTATGAAGCTAATTATTTACTAAAAGCATAAAAACCATATAACTACCGCGTTAATAGGTTTATTTTAAAAAGTCATAGAAGCTATTGGTAATCTCTAATTAGGAATGAGATTCTATAAAATGGTATTATTTTTTAGTGCTAAACTGATTATGGAGTGTGACTTTATCGGTAGGAAAAAACAAGGATGATGAGAAATGAAGAACGTGGATATGGTAATATAGATAAAATGGTTTGTAGTAATTGTGTAGAGTCTGAAGTTTTTAAAGAATTTATTTTAGAAATTCCCTTGTAAAGACCTAAGCATCATATAATTTTATTAATTGACTTATTGCTAGGCTAGTCTTGAATTTTGATTAACTTAAAGTATGAATAGAGGTCAGTGTATGTACGGTAGAAATGAATTGTGTTTTTGTGGATATAGGTAAAAGTACAAAAGTGGTTGCTACTACTTTTTTTGTTTAAAATTGCTTGACTCCATGGCATATGACAAGATATATTGTCTTTGATGGACATATAGTCCACATATAAGAAATCGTTACAAAAAGCTGCCCATCCTGGCGTAATGCTGGGGTGGGCAGCTTTTTGTCAATAAGCGGAAAGGAGATCAAAAGTGGAATAACTAAATCGTTATCTATCATGACAAATTATGATTGTTAAAACAATCAATTGTTTCCTATTTTTAATATAATAGGAAAAATTTACATTACCAGTTTAAATTTTACAATTATAGGAATTTATATAAGTGAAGGCAGATTCAAATAAAATTCAAATTAATTTGCCCATCTTTCTACTAAAGAGGTGTGTTAGATGACTCGCGGAACGTTTACTTAGCGGAAAGTTTAACTTTTCATGGATTTAAGTTTAAGGTAACAAAAATTTAAATGTAAAACAGGGGGAAACTAAAATGGAAAACAAGGTTTTATTTAGTGAGGAAACAGAAAGCAAAAGTATATCAATTGACACAGGAAAGATAAATATTAATCCTATTACATCATCATCGTCCTTGCTTAAAGTAAGCAGCGACGATATAACGACTATTAATATTGAAAGCGATGCAGACGATTCTACTAATCATGCGCCAGTAGCAGGATTGGCATATTCGATTTTAAATCCTGCCACGCTTACATCAGACAATTACCTAACTACAAAAACACAAGTTGCATGGTTATTATCCTATAATGGGGTAAATTATTCTTATGATCCAGATGGAGATAGTATAATAGCTTTCCAAGTAGGAGGCTTACCTTCAGGTTCTATTACTTCTACTGTTACTGATAGCAGCGGTACAGTTATTGGTTTTGTTGTACAGGTTACTACAGCTGGTACTTATAAAATGACTTTTAGGTGTGAAGATGAACATGGTTTATGGTCTAGCTACTTAGTCGTTACCATGACTATAAAAGCGGCATCCTAAGTATAACTCATTTAATGCTCAGGAATATGCATGGAACTATCTTTTAATCTAGCGCTAAAAGTTGATTGGTTTAAAGAAATAATAAATCAGATAAATTGGGGCTGGCTACTATTAATCCCTCCATTCTGGCATATCGCCGGGGTGGAGGGATTTTTTACTATATCAGAAAGTATAATATTTAGGGGGTAGTCATTATGAAGAAAAATGGGAAATAGGGAAATTATGACTTTGTCCCGTTTGTCATGCTTCGCAAGTAATTTTTTTTAGAGAAAAATCGTTAAATAAAGCATGTGTAAGAAATAAATCCTAGCTTTATTGATACTGACCCAAACACAAGACGTTTTCTCTTAGGACATGAATACGGAACATATTGTAGGTCGACATACTTTAAGTGCGACGATACTAGTGAGTCTACACGGTTTTATTGTTGACCATTGGGTTTACATAGTAATGTGCATAATGAATCTGATGACTTTATTATCATCAGATTCATTATGAAAAAGAAGATTTTGCCGATGATGTGGTTGATCCAGAAAATGAAATTCTAGCTATTAAATCTATTGGATTTCAAGCGGGCACTCAAAATAGTAAAGAATGTAAGAGACGTATTGATCGGTAAAAAAAGAAAATAGAAACGCTAGCTGATGATTAGAATACTGATATGTTTTTAGATTACTTCCTTACATATTGAGTGTGTTGCGGAGTCCCTTAAATATTCCCCAGTATACTTATAATAATCAGGACGAATATCAATATAGGAAGTGGGCATTAGACAACGCTTTATTTCTTAATCCTCTAAACGATTTACCCGTTTCTGAATTTTGTTTTGCTGCGGATGTTATCCAACTTCCTAATATAATTGCCAAAGTTGGCGAAAAACCAATATTTCATGGAATGTTTAATCAATTTAAGCAAGAATATGTATTTGCAAGATACCAGTATTATTACAGTCAGCAAATAACTGATGAAGTACATTTTGCAGATAAGGATACTTGCTTGATAAATTTTGCGGACTATCCACAATATTCAATTCGTATTGAAATGATAAAATCTACTTTTAAAATCTTGTATTCTATGTTAGATAAGATTGCGTTTTTTATTAATTCATATTTTAAATTGGGTATTAGAGAGCGAGATGTATCTTTTCATAGTATATGGAAAAAAAGAAAGGGCAGGAAAGAATGGATATAAATATAAAAATATATTAAATCCAAATGAAAATTTTGCACTTGCCTCAATATATTGGATAAGTAAAGATTTCAATCTCCAAAGAGCAAAGCAAAACACCGATTGTCATATCGAGAATGCAATCGATGTTTTGCAAGTTCATTATTTTATCTCATAACAAAAAGATGCCTGTATATCCAGAACGCCGCCTACATATTTAGCAACTTCCAAATGTGCCGGATGTGTAAGGTATGCATCCAAATCTTCTAAAGACGCATACTTTGTAATTAGAAGCAAATCATAAGTGGTTTGCTCAGGACGTATGCTCTCTTCGACTCGTAGGTCCAGTAAGACATCTATTTTCCCCCTCATGCCGAGTAGAACAGCTTGTGCTTCTTTTACCTTGTCGGCATCTCGATCCTTTAGCTTTAATAATACAGTGTTTACAATCATGGTTTCACCTCTTGTAATAATAATTTTGTTTGCGCAGTTTCTTGCCCGTTGATGAGCAATACAATTCGATGCATTCCAGGATAGTGTCGTCTTGTGGTAAGCTCGGCAAAGCTATGAATACGTGTTCCCGATAAATGTGCTTTTTCGGCTACTGTTTTATCCGAAAGGAAAAATAGTTTTCGGGATGATTTGCCATTTGACTTAATAAAGTCAATACCATATTCCAGACGGATATGGGCTTGCGTTTCCCAATCAATGTCCAACGAATAGTGCAGATTACAACTGTCTCCAATGTGAAGTTGATTCGGCTCAACTGTCAGGACAGCATTTTTAATCAAAGGCTTTTCTTCTGTAGATTTTGTGTAGCCAAACAGTGCTAATGCATCAGGATCAGCTTTACGAATAAGGGTACGGCATCCTTGCCGCAAAATCCAGTCTGTGTCCAGACTAGTACCAATCCAATGTTTTACCGTTTTTAAAACCAACTCTGGATTATCTTTTGCGATATCATTTAAATTGTTGGCAACACTTTTACGGACATAAAGAGATGGATCTGCTTTCAGGTTTTCCAATACTTCCAAAACAGGCGAAGGATCTTTCTTAAAAAAGGGAAGATCCATGCTCCATGGAAGACGGGGACGGCAACCTTCACTAGAAAAACGCCTTACATGCTCATTCGGATGCAATGAGCATTGGAGCATGTAATTCATGACACGTGCAGGTTCTCTAAGTATAAATGGTCGGATTGCAAACTCTGACGAGGAATGTTGTGTGAAATGCTCTAAAGCTTTCATAGAAAGATCCCAATGTTCTTCACTTAGCCCGTAAGTAGTGACAAAATCAGGCAAGAATAAATAGGGGAAACCATTGCAATCCTCATCTATTGAGAACAGTACCGCTAAAGCATCTTCATAGTGCTTGGGTAAATATTTACCTAAAACCTCGGCAATCCGGTGCATGCGAGCTCGTAACGATAATTCATCCCATGGATATGCTAGTACGGACGATACAAACTGTTCACAAGGGAATTTTCTATATGCAGTGCTTACCATGTATCCAAAGTCCTGCAAAAACTTTGAGGTATAAATATTCTTTAATGCATCACCCATAGAATTTCACCAATCCTAAATATTTAATAAATTGATAGTCCGATAATTTTATCATCCTTTATATTGAAACGGAAATCCAGTAGTAAAGGATCTGGTAAACCACTTTTATCGTAATCTCCATATAGTTTAAAAATAATAATTATTTCATTAGAATCCTGTTTAATCTGCTTGGGTTCCAGCCTTACGTTTACGGCGAACTGATTTTCGTCGCTCCATTTTTTTATAGCAGCTTTTCCGTATCTTTTTTGATCTTCATCAACAACTATTGCATCCTCAGCAAAGCAATCTAAATATGCGTCAGGATCAGGTTTGTTAGTAGCAGTGACAAATTTGTCAATCACTTGCGGTATTTGACTTAAATTCATTTTTTAGACTCCTTTTAATTTGCTAGACTGTGCGAATGATGCCACCGTCAATAATATGCTCACTGCCTGTGATATAGGAGGCCCTGTCTGATACGAGAAAGGCAACAAGCTCTGCGACTTCTTCTGGCTTTGCCGGGCGTCCGAGAGGGATACCGCCGAGAGAATCCATCAATTCTTGTCGGGCTGCATTATAATCACTTTTCGAGTTTTCAGCCATTCTTTCAATAAGACGTTCTGCTGCCTTAGTCTCAGTAAATCCGGGAGCAACCGTATTTATGCGAATGCCTTCCGATCCAAATTGAGTTGCAAGATTTTTGCTGTAATTAGTCAGCGCTGCCTTGGCTGCGGAATATGCCATCGTCATTTTTCCCGGAAGTCTGCGCTGAATAGAGGTTATATGGATAATAACTCCCTTATGCTGTTCGAGCATAGATGGTAAAAAGCCTCGATCCAAACGTACAGACGAAAAAAGGTTCCCATTAAAATTTGTCAGCCAATCTTCGTCACTTAGTGCTAAAGCTCCTGCAGTAGAGGTTGATGAACCACCTACATTATGAATCAAAATATCTAATCCACCAAGTTTCTCCAGGGTTTCCTTGATGATTTTTTCGGTACCATCAGGTGTTTTGACGTCGGCTTGAATGAATCTTACGGAATCTGGTAAGTCATCAGGAACTGTTCGTGCTGTAGTTATTACGGTTGCTCCCGCTTTTAGCAAACGATTAACAATAGCTTGACCAATTCCCTTAGTTCCACCAGTAACAAGTACCCGTTTACCTTCAAGTTCTTTGCTCAAACCTAATAATAATTGATTTTCCAAAATGTACTGCCTCCATTCAATTGATTTACATGTTCAGTATAACCAATGAAACTTGACTACAGTACGTCAGGTTTGAGCTGATATTTATTCGTCATGTCTTTAATACGATTTTTCATCTCTAAACGTATGCTCTGAGGTTCTATAACTTCAAGCAGCGATCCAAAAGAAAAAAGGTAATTGAAAATCCATTCACCACCCGGCATAGAAGCATTGATAGTATAGGAGCCGTCCTCATTTTTTATAATATCTTTTTCGGAGAAATCATCATATACGCGGTAAGCTCCCTTGGCTGATATTTTAAGTTTAAGGGGAATTGTAGCAGGTGCAGAATCGTTTGATGATACTGCTGAAGTTTTCTCCTGTGAAATGACCTGGCTACAAGGGGCGCCCGTAATTCGAACATCTGACATACGTGTTATTTTAAAAGTTCGACAGGAGGTACGTTGTAGGCAATATCCTTTCAGATACCATGATTTATCCTTGAAAAGTAGCTTTGTAGGTTCAACACGCCGATCACTTTTTTCACCAGCAACATTGAAATAGGAGAATGCGATTACTTGCTGCTTCAGTATGGCGTTTTTAAGCAGGCTAAATACCTCTTTTTGCTTTTTATCACTTCCCCAGGCCGAAAACTCTACTTCTATCCAATTAACTTTACTTTTTATAAATAGGCTGCTTAATTTTGCTAGTACACCATCGAATTCAGGATATCTGACAGCGGATAAGCTCTGTAAAGCAATCAAAATTTCATCCTGCTCCTTATCAGAAAGAAGAGATTTATTGAGGATAAACTTTTCAGTCAGAGAGATTCCGCCGCCTTTGCCCTGGCTTGTATAAATGGGAATTCCTGCTTGGCTCAGTGCTTCAATATCTCTATAGATCGTCCGAACAGATACTTCAAAACGCTTGGCCAACTCCGGAGCGGTTACTGTGCCTTTTTCAAGAATGGTATATATAATTTGCAATAGTCTGCTAATCTGCATTTCATCACCTCAATTTAAGTATAAAACGTATAACTTGACAATAGTATGTCATATTATATGTTTTAAAGATATAAATATTTAAGTTTAATCACGTTGGCGATAAATTGAAGAAATACAATAAAAAAACATGATTTTTGTAATAAAAGGCAGAATTGAATTTGTAACCGTATGGATAAAAAGTTATAAATTTCCGAACAATATGGTATAATATAGTTCAAGTTAATTAAAAGGAGATGATTTGGATTGGCAAATCCCGTAATTTCAAAAGTAAGAGACATCAGTGGTTACAGCAGTGAAACTGCTACTTATGTTGGTGTAGCAACAAAAAGCCTTGCATTAGTAGGTATTGTTACGGCTTCAGCATTGGTAACTTGGACAATGGGGTACGCTACTCCAATTACGGCCACAGTTACAGCAATTATGGGTTTCATTGCGGCTCTTGCAATAAGCTTTCGTCCAACTTGGGCTGGATTTTTATCGCCACTTTACGCCATATTGGAAGGGATGTTTTTAGCCTCAATATCGTTTATGTTTGCGAAAGCGTATCACGGTATTGTTCTGAATGCTGTTTTGATAACCTTTGGTATCGCAATTAGCTCAGCCCTTGTTTATGCAAAAGGGTATGTAAAAGTAAATGAAAAATTCATGAGAGCAGTTTATATGGCTACTCTTGGGATAGCGATAACGTATCTTATTGAGTTTGTTTTAAGTTTCTTTGGAATTCGTATCCCACAGATTCACCAAGGTGGAATGATTGGGATTATCTTTAGCCTAGTCGTGGTCGGTGTTGCTACTTTAAACTTGTTTATTGATTACGAAAATATCAGCCAAAGTGTAAGGCAAGGATTACCGAAAGACTATGAATGGTTCTGTGCCTTCGGTCTTCTTGTAACTCTCATTTGGTTATACGTTGAAATCTTGAACCTTCTTCGTAAATTGAAAGAAGAATAGTCAAGGTAAAAAAAGATAAGTCTTTGGCATATATGCTAGGGACTTATCTTTTTTATATTTCAACTTCTTGCCTAATCCGATCATCTCGCCCCAGACGATTAATATTGGTAATAAGATCAAATAGCTTTTCATATAAATTAACTTTCTTTCCTTTGGTATTTAGCAACATATACCTTTGAGTTAACTTGAAATCAATAGTTGTTTTCAAAAAAAAATGATTTTTACGTAAAATTTTCTTGCTCTTAAGTTAACTCAAAGTGTTAATATAATAGAAAGAGGGCAACCCCTTCGTTTTTTATTGAGCCTAACGAGGAGTGATATATCATCTATGAAAAATCGTTTTAATTTTTTTATATTTATCGGCACCGTCGGCATGGCAGGTGGAATTGGGCAATGGCTTATGTACCGCCGGGGTCTGGTGTTCCTAGAGCAAGATTGGACACTTGCATTCTTCTTACTGCTGCCATTAACTTTTGTTTTGCCAAATGTTGTCGAAAAACATCTGCCGCGGGCAGTGACAAAGGTGCTTGCCTTGGTCGGTGGCTATTGGTTCATTTTTTGCTACTATTCCATTTTCCTGATGTTGATCTATTTCCTGATTTACTTAGGGAGCATGATTCTCCAGCAGCCAATGTTTTGGCAAGCTTTCTCCGGTAACTTTGCCGCAGGGGCTTTTCCGGTTCTATTGCTGGTTATCGCTTTAGGGAGTTGGAATGCTTTTCACCCCGTCTATCGGAGGATCAATATAATCACTGACAAGCGTTTACCTAGGAAAATAACAATTGCTTTTGCAAGTGATATTCATTTAGGAGCTATCTTAGGCAATAACTATAGCAAAAAGTTTGCTGAGAAAATCAATGAGATAAAACCAGACGTTGTAATTCTCGGCGGCGACATCATCGATGGTAATCTAGAGTTCGTCATAGAGGACGGAAGCTATAAAAGTCTTAAAAACATTAAAGCACCGCTGGGAATATATGCCGTGTACGGCAACCATGATTATTATGGCGAAGATATAATAAAAGAGCAGGAAATGCTGGCACCTGCTGGAATCCGTTTTTTGAAAGACCAATCTGTCATTTTAGAAAATAGCGTCCAAATCACCGGCCTAGACGATTTCCTTTATAACCCGAGAAATAAAGTTCCGCAGCAGGATAACGGCTTTTTCAAAATTCTTGTGGATCATGAGCCATGGCGGATTAAGGAAGCAGCTAATACAGGATATGATCTATATCTGGCTGGTCATACGCATGCAGGGCAGTTTTATCCGAACAGTATCGTTACCAAAAGAATATATGATTTAGATTATGGCAGCAAGATGTTCGGGAAAATGATGGCCGTCGTTTCGAACGGATACGGCTTCTGGGGGATACCGGTAAGAATAGGCCCGGCGCCAGAAATCGTAGTCGTCAATTTAGAGAGCGAATAAAGCGCTCCATTATAAATAAAAAAGTCGGAAAGAGCCTAACGTATGGGGATTGTATGAGTACGCACTTTAGATTAGGAAAAGTGTGCTCAATGAATATGAAATGCTATTTTTCAAAGATATATGCTTTAAATGCAGTTGGTATGGCGAAGTTTTTGGTGCGTTGTTCGTGGCTAATCCAATGCCAAGGGGAGTGCGCTGGTAACGCACGTAGTGTAATCGCATAGCCGATCATGTGCCATTCGATGTGTGTAAAGATATGTTTGGCGGGAGGCAGAGCTTGGATACTTTGGATTTGCAAGCATAGGTTTGCGACGTGATTTTTTATCTCTTCGATGGAAAGGTGACCTTCAATATGCGGTAATTCCCACATATTGGCAAGTAGACCTTTGTTAGGTCGTTGTTGAAAGGCTATTTTGTCTTGATATTGCAGGCAGAGCATCGTAAGTTTTTCAGGGCGACGGGCTTTTTTGGGTGTTTTTACGGGGATTTCAGGGGTGCAGTCTTCAGCATGGCTTAGACAAAGTTGTTTGAGGGGACAAAGTGGACATTTGGCTGCGCCTTTGGGTAAACAAATCATAGCACCGAGTTCCATCAACGCTTGGTTGAAATCACCGGCTTTATCAGTGGGCATGATTTCTTGCAGATAGGCTTCAATCATTTTTCTGGTTTTTTCTTTCATGATATCTTCACGACTCGCGATGAGACGGGTAATCACGCGGAGGACATTGCCATCGACGGCTGGGACGCCGATATGATAAGCAATCGAAGCGATGGCCCCGGCGGTGTAGCGTCCGATGCCGGGCAGTGCTAAAAGTGCATCGTAGGATGATGGTAGATTACCAGTATGTTCCTGCATGATTTGTTGCGCGGCTTTTTGCAGATTGCGCGCGCGATTATAGTATCCGAGTCCTTCCCAAAGTTTGAGCAGGTCGCCTTCAGGTACTCCGGCAAGCGCTTGGACTGTAGGGAGTGCGGTAATAAAACGGTCGAAGTATGGTTTTACTGCTTCGACACGCGTCTGTTGTAGCATGATTTCTGAAATCCATACATAATAAGGCTTAGGATTTTCGCGCCAAGGAAGAATTCTAGCTTGGCTATGATACCAGCGGAGCAATGGGGTGACAATTTCTGAAAGCATTTTTATTTGTTTTGTATTATTGGTTGTTTGCATAAATTTGTTCTGCCTTTTTTATTAATTTTTGGTAAATAGGTAACATATGTGTTTCATTGCAATAAGTGCCGATTTCTTTTAGCGGAATCCAGTATGCACCGCTATTTTCGCTTGGATTATATTGCAGAGTTTCCTGTTCATCCGCGATGAGTAGATATGCACAGGACAGGTGTAAATGTGTATTAACAAATTTTCCTCGTTTGATATGACTGAATACAGGGAGAATATCAAGTGCGGCAATTTCAGATGAGAGTGGCTTAACAGACGTGATGCCAGCTTCTTCCTGGGCTTCTTTTAATGCAACGTGAAGTAAATCAGCATCTCCATCTGCATGACCACCTGTCCAGCCCCATGAGTGATAGATATTATGATGAATCATGAGTGTTTTGTCAAAAGTAGCATTTAATATAAAGCCCGAGGCTGTCAGATGAGCGATGGTGTTATCGCGTAATAAAATTGTATGAGAAAAATGTTTAATCATCATAAGAATGGCTGCCTTGTCAGCAGTTTCTTGTTCGTTTAATGGTTGGTATTGTTCGATTTGTTTGATAAAATTCAAAGAAATAAAACCTCTTTTCTAATAAGCATACTTATTATTTTACCATGAAAAAAGATCATATATCAAAAATTTCTTAATTGGATCAGCTTTTATTGAAAAATGAATAGAATAGTTTTATGATAAAAGAAAGTTCATTATACACTTAATTAAAAGGTGGGGCGTATGAGTGGAAAGTAATAATTTAGTAAGAATTTTTGCTGTTGCATCGGGTCGTGTTCAGGGAGTGGGGTTTCGGTATTTTGTTCAGAGCAGTGCTTTAAAGCATTCCGTTACAGGCTGGGTTAAAAATATGAATGATGGTACGGTGGAAATGGAGCTTCAAGGAACGGAACCGAATGTTCATCGTTTACTTGCTGTCATAGAAAAGGGAAATATGTTTTGCCGGGTTGATGGTTTGGAGCTTAATCCATTAGAAAATCATTTAGAAGAAAATGAATTTAAGATAGCACATTGATGATGGATAAAATAAAAAGCGTTCCAAAGCTAGCGAAGCCGTGGAAACGCCAATTACAGGGGAGTTAAAGTATTTTTTATACAAAATGATCTGGTCATTCTAGGACTGCGTTATTCAGCGCAAATACTGCGCTATTATTTGTCTAACATCTTGTTCTATTTTTTTGTTGTTTTCGTCGATAAGATCAGTCATAAGTGGCTTTACAATTTTTTCAAGATAAACATTAGAGAATTCACTGATTTTAAGAGTTATATCGTCTGAAGTTTTTGCACTTGGCTTTAGAAGTTTAGAATACTTAGTAATTTCATCATTGTAAATTTTATAATATTTTGTTTGATCTAAATTGCTGATAATGGCACTTAGTTCTTCTTTACTTAAACCTAACATTTATAAAACCTCCTATAGTTCAGTATATTATTACGACTTAATAAAAATGCAAGCTATTTTGTAAATAAATTAGAGGGCTTCTTTCCGATAAAATAATATTAAAGTGAAAAAGACAGACTATTTATCTCAATCAAGAAAATGATATGAAATAAATAGTCTGTTCTTTTGTTAATCTTGTATTATATGAATAAGTTTACGTTCGAATCTTCCGCTTCATTGAGATAGTAGCCAACACCACCAATTTTTACATTGTCAATGAGTTCTTCTGGCTGTAATCCCATAACATCCATCGACATTTGACAAGCGACGATTTCTATACCGGAATCCAAGGCTGATTGGATGAGATCCTCAAGGGAATTTATATTTTTGTTTTTCATAATCTTACGCATCATTTTTGTACCTAAGCCTAACATGTTCATATTTGATAATGTTAGATTTTTAGAACCTCGCGGCATCATGAATTCAAACATTTTTGCGACGATTCCTTTTTGAACGGCAACTTTTTCTGGCTTTCTTAAAATGTTAAGACCCCAGAAGGTGAAAAACATGGTTACTTTCTTGCCCATCGAAGCAGCACCATTGGCGATAATAAACGAGGCGATTGCTTTATCGAGATCGCCGCTAAAAACAACGATGGTTTTATTATCTTTGCTAGCAGGTAATGTTGTAGTGCATGTGCTTGGCTGATCGGAAACCTGCATTTTTTTTATGAAGGCAATAATTTGTCCGTTTAATTCTTTCCGTTTGATAAGCTGATGGTTTGTTCTTTGACACCAAGCGTTAATATCTTCGTAAAAACCGGGATCAGAGGCAATAACTTTAAGAGTTTGATCAGGCTTCATTTCGTCAATAGAAGCTTTGACTTGCATTAATGGTCCAGGGCAAGAAAGTCCAGAAGCATCTAGGATTTTATCATAAGTTTCTTGTTGGTCTTCTTTATCTGTTAGTGAAGTATTTTGGAGAACAGATACCTTTTCTTTCGGTGCAGTGGGCGGCTTTGGCTGAAACTGTAGCGAGGAGGCTAATTTGTAACCGCCAGCTAATGTTTTCGCATTAAAACCATTTTCCATCAAGATTCTAGAGGCGATATAGCTGCGAATACCTACTTGACAGTACGTTAAAATTACTTTGTTTTTATCTAATGCGTCTAATTTTTCGCGGAGATCATCAACGGGGATGTTTACCGCTCCCTCTAGATGGTTATTGTTAAATTCAAGGTCAGTGCGTACATCAAGTAAAATAGTCGTAGCTTTATCGTAAGTCTCTAGTTCATTATAGTGAAAGGTTTGCATACGGCCGGCTAATATATTTTCTGCTACATAACCAGCCATGTTTACAGGATCTTTGGCAGAGGAGAATGGAGGAGCATACGAAAGTTCGAGTTCCGTTAAATCAGATACTTTTCCGCCTAGCCGCATGACGGTGGCAATGACATCGATTCGTTTATCTACGCCAGTATAGCCGATCCCTTGTGCACCTAAAATAGTGCCTTCATCATTAAAAATGAGCTTTAGAGATAATGGTAATGCATTCGGATAGTAGGAAGCATGTGAAAATGGGTGAATATAAGCTGCCTTATGGGCAATATTTAATCTATTTAATGTTCTTTCGTTATTGCCAGTACTTGCAGCAGTTAAGCCAAATATTTTAATTATCGAAGTGCCTTGTGTTCCTTTGTAGGTTGAATGAATGCCGGCGATATTGTCAGCGACAATTCTACCCTGCTTGTTTGCAGGACCAGCAAGGGGAATGGTGGTTTTTTGTTTAGTTACAAAATCAACAACTTCAATAGCATCACCAATGGCGTAAATATCTGAAAAAGAAGTCTGCATTTTTTCGTTTACTACGATATGCCCTTTGCTACCTAAGGTGATACCGGAAGTTTTGATAAACGCAGTATCTGGTTTTACTCCGATTGCTAATATAACTAAATCTGCATAAAGTGATGTAGTATCTTTTAAAATAATTTCAAGACCATTATTATATTCTTTAAAGGCAGTTACGCCATTATTTAGAATTAATTGTACGCCGTTATCTTCCAATTCTTTTTCTAAAAGTACTGCCATATCGTTATCAAAGGGAGCCATAATATGTGGTGCAGATTGTACTAAAGTTACATCTAGACCTCGATCTCTTAGATTTTCCGCCATTTCTACACCGATAAAGCCTCCACCGATAACAGCTATATTTTGTATATTTTGTTGGTCAACAAATTCTTTTATATTGTCAGTGTCCGCGATATTTCTTAAAGTAAGGATTTTATTGTTGTCAATTCCAGGAAGAGGGGGTTTGATTGCCTTAGCTCCTGGCGATAAAATAAGATAATCATAGCTTTCTTCATAAGTACCTTTTTCTTTACTGTTTACAACTACTAATTTTTGTTCTGGTTTGATGTCAGTTACTTCGCTGTAGTTTCTCACATCGATATTAAAACGGTTTTTCATTCCGATTGGTGTTTGGACAAGTAGGTTACTGCGTTGTTTAATATTTTCACCAATGTAATAAGGGAGTCCACAATTGGCAAAAGAGATATGTTCATCTCTTTCAAACATGATAATTTCAGCTGTTTCATCTAACCTTCTCAGTCTTGCCGCCGCAGAAGCCCCTCCAGCAACACCACCGACAATTACTATTTTTTTAGCCATAACAAAAACCTCCTTCATTTATTTTACATGTAAGTTTATTTTTGATCATTGTGAAAAAATATATCCAGTAAAGCAATGACTCTTGGATCACATACTTTATAATTAATCTCTAATCCATTACGCACGCCAATAATGATTCCAGCGGTGCGTAACTTTTGCAAATGTTGAGAAATTGTTGATTGCGGTGTATCAAGACAAGCCTGCATATGGGAGACATTACATTCGCCTTTTTCAATAAGTCCTTTGACAATGCAAAGTCTAACTGGATGAGCAAGTACTTTTAAAAATTCTGCGATTGCAGTTAATTCAGCAAAGTTATTATTCACGCTAGCACTCCTTTTCAATTTATTGTATCAATATATTTATATATTACGATATAATGATATATAAAGTCAATTACTATATTATTAATTTAGGGACAAATATTTTGACACTCGATGAATATGCTTTATAATAATACCAAGTCATAAAATTAAAAGGTCAATGAGGTATCGGTTGAGATAACATAATTCATAAAGGGTGGTCGTAAAAGTGGAGTTACCAGATGAAACTAAAGAAGAAGTCGAAAAAAATGAAGCAGAGAAAAGAAGTTTATCCAATGTGCTGATGATAGCAGGCACAGTGATTGCTTGTATTGGTTTTTCTTTAGGAATGCAATTGTTCATTGCACTAGGAATAGGCACGATGATTGTGGGAGGATTTCTTGGGGTTTTCAAACAAAAAAATAGCAACTAGTTTTTGCTAGTTGCTATTTTTTATTACTAGAGGATGCCACCATTTGTATCAATAGTTACGATTTCACAAGCGATGTTTTTACCGCTAGCTTCAAGTGCTTGTTTTACCGCAAATTCAATACCGCCACAGCATGGTACAATCATACGCGTTACGGTTACACTGTTAATGTGATTGTGTTTGAAAATTTCAGTCAATTTTTCGGCATAATTCACCATATCTAATTTAGGACAGCCGATCAGCGTTACTTTATCTTTCATAAATTGATTGTGGAAATTAGCATAAGCATAAGCTGTGCAGTCGGTGGCAATCAGCAAATCACGATTATTGAAAAAATTAGCAGTCGGATGAACTAATTTAATTTGTACTGGCCATTGTCTCAGCTCAGATTCTATTGTAATCTCAGGTTGTGCTTTTAACTGCGTTTTTTTGCTCATGTTTTCTTTAACGGCAATTTCGTCGTAAGCCAAAGCTTCACGTTCTTCAAAAGTAATTGCGTTGGTTGGACATACAGGTAAGCAATCTCCTAAGCCATCACAATAATCATCGCGGATTAATTTTGCTTTACCATTGACCATAGCGATAGCACTTTCATGACACGCTTTTGCACAAAGTCCGCAGCCGTTACATTTTTCAGTGTCAATTTTTATAATTTTTCTTAACATTTCTTTATCTCCTTTATCGTTTGTAGATGAATTAAACGAAGCTTTTCTATAGTTATGAGTATACTATAATGCAATAATAATAGCTGTTGCAATTGCAACAGCTATTAATTATTTGCATAAGCAAGGAATTTTCAAATTCTTTGTAGAAATATATAATTTAACTTATAATAGAGTTGTATTTTATTGCTTTAAGAAATTCAAAGGAGTGTTTTGGTGATTAATTATAATTTTTATAATCCAACCAGATTAGTTTTTGGTGAAAATACAATTGAAAAAATTGGTGAGTTGATTGCGCAGCGTGGCTATCGAAAAATCTTAATGATTGCTGGTGGCGGATCGATAAAGAAAAATGGTGTCTATGATGCGGTAGTTCGATCCTTAGCCCAAAATCAAGTGGCATGGGTAGAATGCTGGGGCGTACAAGCGAATCCATGTTTAACAAAAGTCCGTGAAGCTATTGCTATAGCGAAAGAGGAAAGAGTAGAAGCAATACTTGCTGTTGGTGGCGGTAGTGTTATTGATACAACGAAAGCAACGGCAGCGGGGGTATTTGCAGCGGATATTTGGAAAGTGTTTGAACGGGAAGAAAAAATAATCAATGCCCTTCCTATTTTTACGGTACTGACCTTATCAGCAACCGCTTCGGAAATGAATTGCAGTGCGGTAATTACCAACGAAGACGAAGGAAAAAAATATGGTACTGGGCATCCATTGCTTTATCCTGCAGTCTCGGTGATTGAACCAAGTGCGCAAAATAGTTTGCCCTGGGAGCAAACGGTAAATGGTGCATTAGACGCTATGGCACATATTATGGAATTTTATTTTATGGGCACAATAGAAGAAACCGTGCTTGGTGTCGATGAAGCGTTATTAAAAAGTATTATCAAAGCGATAAGTAGATTAAAATTAAAACAAGATGATAGCATTGCTAGAGCGAACTTGGCTTGGGCAATTACTATGGGCTTGAATGGAATCAGTGGTGCTGGTTTAAAAGGTGGTGACTGGGCCTGTCATGATATGTCACACAGCATTAGTTCTATGTATCATTCGATTGCACATGGCGCAGCACTAGGCGTACTTTTCCCTGCTTGGATGGAATATGTGTGCGAGACGAATCAACATCAGTTTGATCGTTTTGCGAAAGGTATTTTTGATTGTATTGATATCGAAGAGGGTGTCATTAAATTTAGAAATTTAATTAAAAGTTGGCAAGGCTGTACAACACTCAGTCAATTGGGTGTAAAAGAAGAAGATATTCCAGCACTTGCGAAAATGACGGTAGCACGTGGAACGATTGGACGATTACAAACATTAGCTGAAAAAGATGTGGAGAACATTCTCCGACTTGCATATTAAGTTATAGCGCAATGGAGCTGTTCACTTAGGTGGATAGCTCTTTTTGGTGGATAAAATGTACAGTGCTAAAAATAAAATTGATTAAAAATAAAAATAAGGCTAACATAAGGATATTACAGAAAAAAGGAGCGGTTTTATGCGTGGTGTTTTTGATATTATTGGACCTATTATGATAGGTCCTTCGAGTTCGCATACAGCAGGTGCAGCCAGAATTGGATTGATGGCACGTAAAATTTTAGGAGAAGAACCGCTGCAAGCTACAATCGAGTTGCATGGTTCTTTTGCGCAGACCTATAAAGGACATGGTACCGACAAGGCGATTATTGCGGGAATTATGGGATTTGCAACAGATGATGAAAGTATTAAAGATGCACTAAGTATCGCAGTTAGCAATGGATTAAAATATCAAATTAATACTACTGATTTAGGGGATGCTCATCCCAATACGGCAGTTATTTATTTGATTGGCAAGGCAGGCCGGATGACACGTATTGTGGGGGCATCGGTCGGTGGTGGTAATATACTGATTACCAATATTGATGGCTATGATGTTGAACTAACCGGTCAATATCATACGTTAATTAGTATTCATCATGATCGTCCAGGCGTAATTACAGAGGTTACGAGTATATTATCTAAGTACAAAATTAATATTGCATTTATGCGTGTTTCTCGTAAATCAAGAGGAGCAGAGGCGCTGATGATTATTGAAGTAGATGAACAAATTTCTGATGATGTATTAGAAGAAACAAAACAGGTACGTGGCGTTGCGAATTCATTTCGTATTCCACCAATTTAATAAAAGGTAAAGGAGTAATCTATGATAAAGTTTAAAAATATCCAGGAGTTAATTGCACTTGCGAATGAAAAAAAAGTTGCGATTTATGATATTGTGGAGCAATATGAAGCGGAAGTATCACAAGTTCCAGTTGATAAAATAATAAATACAATGAAGCAGAATTGGAAAGTGATGCGTGAAGCAGTAGAAAGTGGTATTCAAAACCAAGAGAAATCCGCAAGCGGGTTAGTCGGCGGAGATGCGAAAAAAATGAATGAGTATTTAGGTGATAACGGTAAGGGGTATGCGGGAAATGTGCCGCTCAAGGTGGCAGCATATGCACTGGCTGTTAGCGAAGTAAACGCTGTTATGGGAAGAATTGTTGCGTGTCCAACAGCTGGTTCTTGCGGAATCTTACCAGCAGCTGTTCTTGCTGGAGCCCAGCATAAAAATTGTGATGAAGATAAGATCATTCATGCTTTATTTACAGCCTCGGGAATTGGGATGGTGATTGCGCAGAATGCTTCCATTGCTGGTGCGGAAGGTGGCTGTCAAGCGGAATGTGGTTCTGCCGCAGGAATGGCGGCCGCTGCCTTGGTAGAACTTGCTGGTGGGACGCCTGAACAGGTAGGGCAAGCGGTGGCACTTGCATTAAAAAATCTCTTAGGACTCGTTTGCGATCCAGTCGCCGGCTTGGTTGAAGTTCCATGTGTAAAACGTAATGGGTTTGCCGCAGTACATGCAATGCTGGCGGCCGATATGGCGTTAGCAGGAATAAAAAGCGTAATTCCTGTGGATGAAGTGATTGATGCCATGTATAAGATTGGTTTGGCCCTGCCAAAATCCTTGCGTGAAACATCAGAGGAAGGTTTGGCGAATACGCCAACAGCTAGAGCGATTGAAAAAAATTTATACGGCAAAGTTAAATAATTGGCTCATAATCATAAAAAAATCAACATTACCCTAAGGCAATGTTGATTTTTTCTTTTTATCGCTCCATAAAGGATAGCCATTTTCTAAAATGTAATGATTAAATATGATTGCTACAAATATCATAAGCAAAATACCAGGCAATAGAGCCGTGAATATCATACTAAAGATCTCATATGGCTCTGCCATACTCATTAAAGCAATCGGCATGGCTACAGCTGGTGGGTGAACAACATCAAAGTTTGTTTGTACCAAAATAGATAGTCCGATGGCAAAAGCAACGACAAACCAATTTGTTTCAAAATACAATGCTGAAAGTATGCCAATCAAACAAGTGATAGAGTAACCACATAAGATATTTCTAGGGTATGCAAACTTTGTTTGATATCCTAGAAATGCAATTACACTGGTCGCACCAAGGGGAGCGAGTAAAATGTTATAGCCAAGGAGACTAGAAATACCTGCGATTATAGCGATACTCACAAAAGCACCAAAAGCCGCTAATATGCTTTCTCTATATAAATTTTTAAATAGTTTAATGAAATTTACCTATTAACCAAGAATTTTCTTTAAATCTTGTTCTGGTGTGGAAATTGGTGTAAGATTGAATTTTTCAACTAATACTTTTAAAATATTTGGTGAAACAAATGCAGGCAAAGATGGTCCAAGGTAAATGTTTTTAATTCCTAAGGAAAGTAAAGTAAGGAGGATACAAACAGCTTTTTGTTCATACCAAGATAATACTAAGGTTAATGGTAGATCATTTACCTCACATTCAAAAGCATTTGCTAAAGCAACTGCTACTTGAATTGCACTATAGGCATCGTTGCATTGTCCCATATCCATGATGCGCGGTAAACCACCAATTGTTCCTAGATCAAGATCATTGAAACGATATTTACCACAAGCTAAGGTTAAAATAACGCTATCTTTTGGTGTTTGAGATACGAAGTCTGTATAGTAGTTACGGCCAGCCTTTGCGCCATCACAACCACCAACTAAGAAGAAATGCTTAATTGCTCCTGTTTTTACAGCATCAATTACTTTATCAGCAACGGATAACACTGTATTTTTCGCGAACCCAGTAGTGACTGTTTTACCGCCATTAATACCCGTCATAACTGTATCTTCTTTATAGCCACCAAGCTCAAGTGCTTTGTTAATAAGTAGAGTAAAATCTTTTTTGTGATCATGTTCATCAATGTGTATCATTTCTGGATATGCTACCACTTCTGTTGTGAATACGCGATCAAAGTAGCTGCCTTTTACTGGCATTAAGCAATTTGTCGTAAATAAAATAGGTGCTGGAATGTTATCAAATTCTTTTTGTTGGTTTTGCCAAGCAGTACCAAAGTTCCCTTTTAAATGAGAATAAGCTTTTAGTTTTGGATATGCATGGGCTGGTAACATTTCGCTATGTGTGTAAATATTAATCCCTTTATCTTTTGTTTGTTCTAATAATTGTTCTAAATCATATAAGTCATGACCGGTGACCACAATAAAAGGTCCTTTTTCAATTGTTAGGCTAACCGTTGTTGGTTCAGGATTGCCATAAGTTTCAGTATTCGCTTTATCAAGTATTGCCATGCAGCTTAGATTTACTTCGCCAGTTTCCATAACAATAGCCAATAATTCATCGGCACTTAGATCTTCACTAATGGAGAGAAGTGCTTTATAAAAGAAGTTATTTACTTTTTCGTCTTGATAACCGAGAACCATTGCATGATAAGCATAAGCTGCAATGCCACGAATACCAAATAAGATAAGTGATTTTAAGGAACGAATATCTTCATGCTCTTGCCAAAGAGTGCTCACGTCATAAAGCGTGCAAGCAGAGTCGCCAGCAATAAATTTTGCTTTTTCTTGCTCTGTTTTTGCAATTTGTTTTTCAATGGCTTGATTGTCAAAGTTAACATTCGTTATGGTTGTAAATAAACCTTCAAGAATGATTTGGTTGGTTACATCAGTTGGGGTACTTGTTTTAACCGCTTTTGCTAGATTGATTAAACTACTTGTTAAATCATCTTGTAAATTTGCTGTATCTGCTTTTTTTCCGCAGGCACCAGCACCGCCTTGACAGCCTGTGCCACCGATTGTTTGTTCACATTGAAAGCAAAACATATTAGACATTTTACATACCTCCATAAATTTGTATTGATTTTCTAAATTAAGTATAATAGTATTAATAAAAAATAGCTGTTGCATTTGCAACCAAGGTGCGGTTTTATGAAGAAAAATGTAGAATTTTTGAAAAAGGTTTCTTTATTTCGTGGTCTAGAAGATGAAAAATTAGAAGTGATGATTAGCTGTCTTGGGGCTATTACACGAACGTATAAAAAAGATGCGATCATCTTTATGGCAGGTGACCCGGTTAATGAGGTTGGGATTATTATGAAAGGAACCGTTCAGGTGATTAAGGAAGATTTGCTTGGAAATCGGACAATTGTTGCTCATTTAACTGAAGGTGATTTATTTGCTGAAACATTGGCTTGCGCTGGGGTAGTAAATAGTCCAGTGACAACAATCGCTATGACGAATTGTGAAATATTGTTTATTGGCTTTCGTCGTATTATCACAAGCTGTTCTTCCGCATGTGAGTTTCATGCTAAGTTAATTGAAAATATGCTGAATATTATTGCACAAAAAAATATATTGTTAAATTACAAATTGGGCTTGCTCTCACAACGAACTACTGGCGAAAAATTAAGAACTTATTTTTTAAGCGAAATGGAGAGGGCAGGAAGTTGTAAATTTTTGATTCCGTTTTCTCGCAATGAATTAGCAGATTTTCTTTGTGTTGACCGTAGTGCGCTATCAAGAGAGCTAAGTAAATTAAGAAATCAAGGAAAAATTGATTTTAATAAAAATGAGTTTGAGATTATAGAACTTTAGAAGCAATGAACTAAATTGGGGGATTCTGGCTACAAATCAAGTATTCCTAACATCAGGATAACTAGTGTTATATTAAATGCTGTGTGGTAAAATAAACTAAAAGAAAACGTAGTATTTATTTGGAGCGAATTTTATGAAAACATTTTTAAGTAGTATTTTTACAAAAAGCAACATCAAACATATCATGCTAAGTGCTATATATTATTTCACGTTGTTGATTTTTTTCAAGGTTTTATTTTCAGTTATTCCAGGAGAAGAAGTTCGTATTGCAAATTGTCTATCACCTGTTTTGGGCATCATTTGGGGGCCTACGGCAGCGGTTGGGATTTCAATTGCTAGTTTTGCGGGAGATATCTTATTTGATTCTGCTTTTTATATTGCGATTACTGGAGCCATTGCGAACTTTTTCCTAACCTATATTCCTTATAAATTATGGCATACTGTAAAAGTAAGGTCAGAAGATCGTTATTTCTTAACTGATGCAAAAAGTGTTTTTAAATATATTTATATAGTATTGATTACCTCGCTTACCATCGGGGCTTTTCTGGCTATGATTGTAGAATCTAGCAGAATACCTTTGACTAGAGAAGTGTTATTTTCATTGATTTTTTATAATGTTGATTTATCTTTCATCGTAGGTATTCCGGTATTGATTATACTTTCTCATTCTAAAGTAAAAGCGTATTTGCCAAGTGGTGAAAAAAGAAGGCTAGGTTCTTTGATTTATTATGACTTTTTATTGTATATGGTTATTTTTATAGGTGGAGGATATGTTTACTTTTCCAATCAAAATGATAATGAAATGAATCCTAATTTTGCATTTATAATCTGGATGCTGATGTTTTTATTACTTACGTTATTTATGCAAAAACCGATGATCGCTCGTCCGCTCGCTGGTACACAAGTTCGTGAGTTAGTAAAACAATCAATCAAAGCAAAAATAACGTATGGATTTATTTTACTTGTGCTAGGATTTGTTGGACTCATGGGTGCTTTTGTTTATTTAGCGGATCTGAACA
>CAWDTA010000001.1:385000-386799 GCA_963805085.1 uncultured Veillonellaceae bacterium
TGGCAAAGGATGTAGAACTTCACAAACAACCAGGATGTTGGCTCAGAAGCAGCCACCATTTAAAGAGTGCGTAATAGCTCACTGGTCGAGAGGTTTTGCGCCGAAGATGTCCGGGGCTAAAGCACAGAACCGAAGTCGCGTCAAGATGTTGAAAAATACATCTTGGGTAGGGGAGCGTTCTATACACGACGAAGGTATACCGTAAGGAGTGCTGGAGAGTATAGAAGTGAGAATGCCGGTATGAGTAGCGAAAAGAACAGTGAGAATCTGTTCCACCGAAAGCCTAAGGTTTCCTGAGCAACGATCGTCGACTCAGGGTAAGTCGGGACCTAAGCCGAGGCAAAGAGCGTAGGCGATGGACAACTGGCGAAAATTCCAGTACCACCAATAATTGTTTGAGTGATGGAGTGACACAGAAGGAAGTTCGAGCATACTGATGGAATAGTATGTCTAAGCTTGTAGGGTGAGAGATAGGCAAATCCGTCTCTTGAAAGCCTGAGGAGTGATGGGTATCTGAGGCTTCGGCCAAAGAGAAATCGAATGGACCACGCTGTCAAGAAAAGCTTCTAGCGAGATTAAAGGTGCCCGTACCGCAAACCGACACAGGTAGGCGGGGAGAGAATCCTAAGGTGCGCGGGAAAACCCTCGTTAAGGAACTCGGCAAAATGCATCCGTAACTTCGGGAAAAGGATGGCCATTGATTGTGAAGATATTTACTATTGGAGCGATTGGTGGCGACAGAAGAGAGGCCCAAGCGACTGTTTACCACAAACACAGGTGCCTGCTAAAGAGAAATCTGACGTATAGGTGCTGACACCTGCCCGGTGCTGGAAGGTTAAGAGGAGCGGTTAGAAGCAATTCGAAGCTGTGAATTGAAGCCCCAGTAAACGGCGGCCGTAACTATAACGGTCCTAAGGTAGCGAAATTCCTTGTCGGGTAAGTTCCGACCCGCACGAAAGGTGTAACGACTTGGGCACTGTCTCAACGAGGGACCCGGTGAAATTGAAATACCTGTGAAGATGCAGGTTACCCGCGACTGGACAGAAAGACCCCATGGAGCTTTACTGCAACCTGACATTGAATTTTGGTAAATGATGTACAGGATAGGTGGGAGACTGAGAATAGAGAACGCAAGTTTTCTAGGAGTCATTGTTGGGATACCACCCTTCATTTACTGGAATTCTAACTGGAATAATAACTAAATTCAAGACAGTGTCAGGCGGGCAGTTTGACTGGGGCGGTCGCCTCCGAAAGAGTAACGGAGGCGCCCAAAGGTTCCCTCAGCGCGGACAGAAATCGCGCGAAGAGTGCAAAGGCATAAGGGAGCTTGACTGCGAGACGGACATGTCGAGCAGGGACGAAAGTCGGGCTTAGTGATCCGGTGGTACCGAGTGGAAGGGCCATCGCTCAACGGATAAAAGCTACCCTGGGGATAACAGGCTAATCTCTCCCAAGAGTCCATATCGACGGGGAGGTTTGGCACCTCGATGTCGGCTCATCACATCCTGGGGCTGAAGTAGGTCCCAAGGGTTGGGCTGTTCGCCCATTAAAGTGGTACGTGAGCTGGGTTCAGAACGTCGTGAGACAGTTCGGTCCCTATCCATCGCGGGCGCAAGAAACTTGAAGGGAGCTGCTCCTAGTACGAGAGGACCGGAGTGGACGAACCAATGGTGTACCAATTATTCCGCCAGGAGTACAGTTGGGTAGCTACGTTCGGAAAGGATAAACGCTGAAAGCATCTAAGCGTGAAACCAGCCTTAAGATGAGGTTTCTCATAGAGTAATCTAGTAAGACCCCTT
>CAWDTA010000002.1:0-612500 GCA_963805085.1 uncultured Veillonellaceae bacterium
GGAAATTAAAAAAGCGCATGCGTGGGTTTTCCAACCTACACATGCGCTATACTTCATCTTGATTGCATGCAGACGCTAAGCCTCTGCCAAAACTTCAATCGTATTATACCAAGCGAACGGACTATCTCCCTTGTAATCAAGGGAAAAGCACGGTATAATAAATTGTCGTCGTAGACAGCTAGCTGTTACGTGTAGGTGCTCTTTCACCTGCTCGTGCCTGAGAGTGCTCTAACACTTTCGGGACACGGCGACTTTTTTAATTTCCACCTTATTCCTTAATTATATTACATTTCTTAGCGATTGCAAGTAAAAGTAAAGTGAAATATGACTTTTTATCGCAAAAATCATGTTTTTTTATTGTATTTTTTAATTTATTTCCATCGTGATATCCGTGAACCTATTGTTAATTGTCTAAAGAAGTTAGATCCCTTTATTAATATTTTAAACCATTTTTTCAAATTTTTAATTTTAGAGCATGAAAAAAGACAGCCTAACTTATGCTGTCAAAACTGGTGATATTAAGTTGTAATAATTAAGATAATAGCACTTTTGGCTTTTATCCTTAAAATACTGTCCACCTAATGTATCCAAACGAAACGACCTGTATCAGCAGGGCGTTTTTTGTTTATATAGTACATGCTTATTATATTCAAAATATCTAACTGCGTCAACTACTCGTTATATTTTATACCCCGTCCCTGTGTCCCATATATTTTATGCGATATATAATTTTATGTGCCGATTGACTTGAATACTCAAAAATATAGACCATGGAAAAGTATGGCCTATAAGTCAGGATTTTAAATTAGGAGTATCACGGTTACAACTTATGTTGATACTGGGTGTTTGATTTTTACCTTTTTCTTCCCATATGCTAAAACACTTATCTTTAGATTCCTTATCAGATTCCTTATCCAAATGAGAACTACCTGGAAGAATAAGCTGAATTCTATCTACACTAATGGCACATACTTCATCTTTGGGAATTATAATGCCGCTTTGATTACTAAAAGGGCATGTTAATTGAATCAGTATAAATTTATTAAAGTTACGACGCCTTCTATAATAATGGTGGTGATGCTTTTCTTTTACTTTACTAAGAAATCTCCCCGTTAAAGTTTGAGAGTTGTCAAAAAATATAGTTATAACAACGCCACAAACAAGGTTAAATCCTTTGTATCTGGGAAACTTCAAAATAGTTACCCCCCTTAAACCTACTACTTAATATAAGATATTCTTTAAAATCGAGTAACGTGATATACTCCAATATTAAATAACATAAAAATTAAATAGACACTCGCCGATTAAAGCTAGTGCCCCTTTTGTAAGTTACTATGTTTCTTTGCAAAGGCTGATATAGTCAAAGGTTTACAAGCTATACTATATCCTTGAAGATAAAGATTGTAACAATAGTATCTAAACATAGATTCACATTATAAAACTCTTTATCCTCTATTCTTCAAGTGTTATGAATTGAATCTGGTTTTGAGCATCTCGGTCTTTTTTCTCATATATAAAAACAACTCCCCTCTATGAAAATTATAACATAGATAGGAGTTACTTTATCTTATAAATTTTTCCATTAATTTTCACTCTTAGAAAGAGACTTTACCATTACTGATCAAGCGATTCCGTAGAAAGCTTCTTCCTAGATTTTGTGCCATCACAGAAAATATTGATAATGCAATTATCGTCATCTTTCTTATGATTGCTTTCACAATTGTGACCTTTATCGCAACAGAAAATATTGATAATACAGCCATGCTTTTTTTCTGGATAACAGTCATTCCAATCACGAACTTCTATGTCTTCGTTTTCCATTAGCGCCCCTCCCTTCTGTTCTTTTGTATTTTATGCGATATCTAATTTTCTGTGTCGATTGACTTGAATATTCAATAAATAAAAGTCCACCGATCAGTTATTTCCTTTATACAAAAATATAGACCATGGAAAAGTATGGCCTATAATTCAGGATTTTGAATTAGGGGTATCGCGGTTACAATTGATGTTAATAATGGATGTTTGTTTTTTACCTTTTTCTTCCCATATGTTAAAACACTTATTATTGAATTCCTTATGCAAAGGAGAACTACCCTTAGAAAAAGACAATTTTTCTTTGGCGGCTTTTCGGACTTCTGGGGAGAAGGCGAAGGCGCCGACTATGGGTGGAATCAGGGACACGGTGACAGGTTGCAGTGCTTCAAAAATTTGAGGCATTGTCCCTATTGACACTGTCGACATAGCATTGACAGCTTGCCCAAGAACTGATAGAATACTTTTTATGTTTTAATTTTCTCGTATAATTTTGGGAATAAGGCTCAAAAGTCTCTACCGGCAACCGTAAATTGCCTGTCTACGAGTGAAAATACCTAGGGGATAATGATTGTAAGAGTTATCTGCAACGGTTCAAGTGTCATACGCACTTTATCGCGAGGTATCTAAGCAAGTCCTGACGGTGAAATTTCGCTCGAAGCAAATTTTCATTGTTAGGACTTTTTTTGTTTCCCGCAAAAATCAAGGAGGCTTTATGGAGTTATTAAAGAATAAAATTCAGACTGAAGGACAAGTGCTCAACGATTCTTTACTAAAGGTTGATTCATTTTTAAACCATCAGTTAGACCCTCAGCTCATGCTCAAAATGGGGGAAGAATTTGCAAAACGCTTTCAGGGTGAAAAGATTACTAAAATTCTAACCATCGAATCATCGGGAATTGCCGTCTCAGTTATGGCCGGTCTGACCATCAATGTACCTGTCGTATTCGCCAGAAAGAAAAAATCGACAGTAACAGACGATTTTTACCAAGCCAAAGCCTATTCCTTTACTAAACAGGAAACAAACAATATTACGGTAGATAAGAAGTTTCTTACCGCGGCAGACAAACTCCTCATCATTGATGATTTTCTAGCGAACGGTGAAGCTGCTTTAGGCTTAGCTAATATTGTCAAACAGGCTGGCGCCACTGTCGTAGGTATCGGCATTGTCATCGAAAAATCATTCCAGCCAGGTGCTCAAAAATTAAAAGACCTCGGCTATCGTGTAGAATCTCTAGCCCGTATTGCTTCTTTTTCGAACGGACAAGTTAACTTTTTATAATTTAAGGAGAAATCATGAAAATTTTTCAAAGAAAAATTATGTTGCTTGGGGCACAACATGTATTAGCCATGTATGCCGGCGCTATCATTGTACCGCTCATTGTCGGCGGTGCGCTTAAACTAACGCCTGCCCAGCTTGGCTATATCATTGCCGCCGATTTATTAACCTGCGGACTTGCCACTATTTTACAGGCGTACCGCACCCCCTTCTGCGGCATCGGCCTGCCTGTAGTGCTAGGCTGTACCTTCACTGCCGTCTTTCCGATGATCATCATCGGCGGACAATATGGTCTGCCTGCCGTCTATGGCGCAATTATCTCTTCTGGCTTATTTGTCGTACTGATTGCAAATTATTTTTCGAAGCTAATAAAATTCTTTCCACCAGTCGTAACAGGCTCGGTGGTCACCATCATTGGCATTACCTTGGTACCTGTCGCCATCAACAATATGGCAGGCGGTCAGGGCAGCCCCGATTTTGGCTCGCTATCCAATTTGAGTCTAGGTCTCGGGGTCTTACTTTTCATTATCTTGTTAAACCGGTTTACCACAGGTTTTATTCGTTCTATTTCAGTACTTACCGGGCTTATCGCCGGCACAACCGTCGCTACACTGATGGGACTCGTCTCATTAGACAATGTAGCACAAGCTTCCTGGTTCAATATGCCTTCTCCCTTATACTTTGGCACACCAGTCTTTGAGCCCAGTGCCATCCTTACCATGATCATTGTCGCCATTGTCAGCATGATCGAATCCACAGGTGTCTTTATGGTATTAGGTGAAATCTGTGGTAAAAATTTAACCGAAAAAGACTTAACCAAAGGTTATAGAGCCGAAGGCTTGGCTGTTATTCTCGGTGGCGTGTTTAATTCCTTCCCTTATACCACTTTTTCGCAAAATATTGGTCTGGTACTACTCTCCAAATCTAAAACAACAAATGTCACCATAACGGCTGGCTGCATGCTCATCCTGCTAGGTCTTATCCCTAAATTTGCCGCATTGGCCATGATCATTCCCACCGCCGTACTAGGCGGAGCCATGATTGCCATGTTTGGTATTGTTGTAGCATCCGGCATCAAAATGCTCAGCAAAGTAGACTTGTCCATCAATGAAAACCTATTGATCATTGCCTGTTCTGTGGCTTTAGGTCTAGGCGTAAGCGTGGTGCCTAACCTATTTGCAAAGTTCCCGCCTTTACTTAAAATTTTCTTAGAGAACGGCATTGTAACAGGTACGTTGACTGCTGTTATCTTGAATATTATTTTAAACATGACAGGCAAAGCAAAAGTTGATACCGAGAAATAAGCTTCAGATAAAACAGATAGAGTGATAATTCTTTAATACGAAAAAAGTGTGAACACTAAATAACAAAATATTGTGTTTCATTCATTCCTATAAATCCATTATTTGTAAATCAATCATTTAATATATATTGACTATATATGTCTACATTACCGTTAAGATCATCCTTTGTTCTCTTGATTTTAACCAAGCAAACTCCATTCATAATTACTAATGAGAGTACAATTAATAAACAAATAATTTTTTTCATAGAATTGCTCTTTATCTAGTAAATTCGCTATGCTAATTTACTACTTATTCAAGAATCTCCAAAACCCTATAAAGTAATATTTTTCCGGCATAGCAAAAGGCTTCTTATGCTTGATTGTGTTTGCCTTGTATATCGGTCCTCACTTACATTCTTACTAACCTAAAAAATAAACGTATAAGATTAAAAGTCCTCAGTCGAATAAACGACTGAGGACTTTTAATCTTGCATTACTATTTAATTTAGGGAAAACAATAGGTTCAACTTATCCTAACGAGATTATCTAGAACCATTTCCAAACGTCCCAACTTTTCCAGTGACTGCCTATCCTTCCCCTTGTTTTCATAGTAATTGGTTAGTTAACTGCACCAAAAGCTCCATGACAATTTTAATTTCCTCTTTCGTTATGTTATCAACATGTATACCGCCTGTTACAACTACGTTTTTCTGTAGTTTTGCCGACAACATATGCGACACAAACCGTGCCGCTTCCTCATCTTTATGCCCCGCCATATTCAATACCGAGGTGGTAGCGCTGCCAGCATTAGGCTGAGCTAAACTTGCCCTGGGAATACTAAGCGTTACGCAGCCAATATGCGGCCTGTCACCGCCTGATAAAATCACACATACATCTTCACCTATGGCAAACGCCTTCATATCTATTTTCAACCTGCCGCGTTCCGCTGTTACCCGCTGCATGATAGCCCCACCTTCCTATCCTATGAAATATTTTCGCCCCAGCGAGTAAACCCACTGCCTTCAATCCCGAATTTATCAAGTATCTTGCCAATAATATGACGATTCATATCCTCAAGGCCAAGCGGTTTATTATAATAGGTAATCATGGGTGGAATAATTATAGCTCCTGCCTCAGCCAAAACGAGCATATTTTTTAAATGAATCGTACTAAGCGGGCTCTCCCGTGGCACGACCACTAAATTTCTTTTTTCCTTTATTGTAACATCGGCGGCTCTAAGCAACAAATTATCCGAATATCCACAGGCGACGCCAGCGGCTGTCTTCATGCTGCAGGGCACAATAATCATGCCCGCTGTTTTAAAGGTGCCGCTGGCAATACTGGCGCCAATATTTTTTATATCATAGGTGTAATCGGCCAGACTTAGTACTTCCTCTACTGAATACTCGGTTTCTGCGGCAATGGTTAATTCAGCGCCCCGCGAAACAATAAGATGCGTCTCATAGTCCGGGAGCCCTTGCAGCATTTTCAATAATTCGATTCCTAATATTCCCCCACTAGCGCCGCTTATTCCAACAACCAATCTTTTTTTGCTAACTGACAACGTCTTTCCCCCTCAATCGCCCCTTGGGGTCTTAAAAATATAAATAGCCTTTCAGTTAAATAGGAAGAACTTCACTATTTACTCTGCCCAAAATGATATGCTTTCATATAGGACTAAAAAAGACTCAACGAAAATGCTGCCCACTGTCGGAATGCTATTTTTTTAATGGCGGTATGGGAGGAAGTATGCCCATATTAGCAATTTTCTCATCATTGAGCTTAAATATTTCACTAATCTGGATATTTTCCGTTGAGCGCCATGAATAACAGCAATGGTCGCAGACGTAAATTTCCCAAGCATCACCTACTGGTGATTTTGTCATAGTACGCACTTTTTCACTATCACAACGAGGACATTTCATAAATTCTTTCCCTCCTATTTCTTTTGTGCCGCCAATTGCAGCTGGCGAAGAATTTCTTCCCATTTGGGCGTGGCCGACGAAGGTACAAGCATCTCACAAGATCGCGGATTGGGTTCGGGTGCGACCGGGGTTGTCGCATCAATAATCAGCTTGTCATGCATACCGGCCGGATTGGAAGAAGGATCAAGCACCATTCCCGAACAGTTCGGTATGACTACAACATCCTTGCTAGGTTTAACCCTTGTTGTGAGCGCCCACATCACCTGTTCGAGATTAAACGGATCGACGTATTCATCAACAATGATAACAATTTTGGAATACGGCATCCCGTGCGGCGTAGAGAGCAGTCTAAAAGCAACCCCTTTGCCGTACCCGCCATAACGAACTTTGGTGGAAATAATTACACCGATACCATGCGTATACATGGCATTGACCGCTACCACCTCAGGCATGGTCGCCTTAATCTGCTTATATAATGGTATACTTGTATTAAGCCCCACCAGATAATCAGTTTCTGTCCAAGGCATTCCTATGTAAAGATTTTCAAAAATAGGATTTGTCCGGTGCGTAATTCGAGTGATTTGAATTTCACATTGTTTGCGGCAACCAGAATATGAGCCGGGAAATTCACCGAAAGGGCCTTCCACAAAGCGCTTTCTGGGAACGATATACCCTTCTATGATCACTTCCGCATGCGCCGGCACATAGAGATGATTACAAGTATCGGCTTTTACTATTTCGCAAGGCACGCCATCTTGCAGCGCACCGACAAACTCATATTCATTTTGATCATAGGCAACTGGCGTCGACGCCATAAACGTGACAAGCGGATTTACCCCCAGCGCAATAGCTACCGGTAGCGGCTCGTCCTTTTCTTCCGCTTTGGCTAACTGAATCGCAATATCATGCACAGGCATGGGCTGGATTGCCAATCTGTCCACATCTTTCACCTGCATCCGGTATATCCCGACATTCATCTTATTCAGATCCTCCGGAAACTCTGGATCGCCGGAAATGACCGACGCTTTCGACAGAAAAAATCCACCATCTTGTTCATTAATCCGATACAAGGGCAGAATATCGAACAAATTAATATTTTCGCTTATGACATTTTCCTTGCATAAAGCCTCTTCCCGCGCTACAATTTTTGGAGGCACAGGAAATTTATCCCACCGGCGATCGAGTTCAAAAAACTGTTCCTTGATCGGTGTATCCTTTGGCAGCCCCAACATGAGCGCGTGATTGCGCCAAGAGCCATGCACATTGGTTACCAACGAATAGTTATAGCCATTTACTTTTTCGAATAAAATAGCCGGACTATTTTCTATATTTGCTGCGGCGCGACCGGCAGCGCCAATATCCGGTTCAGGCATAACTTCCTCTTTTACCCGCACCAATTGCCCTTCTTCTTCTAATGTTGCTAAAAATTCTCGTAAATCTCTGTATACTTTAGTCATATGCTGCCTCCTTCTTGTGCCACTTTTTCGTCTATTCACTATAGTAAATAGAATTACCCAGCAAAGCAATTCAAAATTGGCATTGTATCTTTCCAAAAATGAATGCTTACAACAAAGAATGTATGTGATCAATAAAAATTCTTTACCTAAAGGAGTGCTTATGAATTTCTCACAGCTCGCATATTTTGTTGATATCGTCCGTTTAGGCACCTTTTCCGAGGCCGCCAGCGATAATCACATTTCGCAATCTTCTCTTTCCAAACAAATAAAGGCCCTGGAAAATGAATTGGACGCTCTCCTTTTTACTAGAGAGCATTCGCGCGTCACACTAACCAATCAGGGAAAAATTTTATTACCCTTTGCTCAGCAAACCTTGCAGTCGCACCGTGAAGTGGTAACTGCCCTACAAGCCTGTAATCCCGCCCGTGACCGCCATATCGCCTTAGGCCTCATTCCCATTGAATCTACTTATCGCATTTCCGCACTTATTGCTGAATTTCAAGCCGCCATCAGCGAAGTGACCAACATCGATATCTACGAAGAATCACAGCAGGACATCCTGGAACTATTGGATAATGATGTACTGGATTTAGCCTTCGTCCGTACTGAATTGTTTACAAGCACTGCGCCATACGAGATTTTGCTCTATCGCAAAGAGCGCATGGCTTGTATTTGTCCGCAGAGTCACCCTTTTGCCCAATGCTCCTCTATAGCACTGAAAGATCTCGCACAAGAGAACATCATCTTACTTGACCGCAAATCCAGCTTACATCACCTTGGTGTGAACGAGCTGACCAAACAGGAGATTATGTACCACATTTCCTGTACGGTTGGCAGCCATAGCATTATTCTTGAGATGATCTCGCGAGGGCTTGGCGTATCACTTTTGCCACAAAGCGTATTGCAGCAAGAAAATAATGTCCTGACAGCCATTCCGTTACTTGAGGATATTTACAGTGAAATATCCATCGTCAGAAAGAAAAATCGCCCTATGTCACCCATGAAAAAACACTTTTGGACATTTATCACAAATCAATGCGACCAAAACAAGAGACCAGCTAACTAAGGCCCCTTCGTCTCGTTTTATCTAATACTTTTCACAGAGATTTGCAAATTGGAGGATAAATTAAGTTTTTATCGATATCGCTGTTATTGCAGAGACTTCCAGTCAAGCCTGATAAGCGCGTCTTTGATATCGATCAGGCAATAATTTTGAGTTTCCTATCTACTCCCTTTCTATATAGTATCTTACCTAAAAGTGCATACTTTCTTTTTAAATAAAATAGTATATAATTTGAAGAAAGCAGTCTAGCTGAAAAAAAGATATGGAGATATCGTTTATATATTAGCTATAAACGCAAGTCCATGAAAAAATCTTGATAATAACTTCACAACAACATGGCATTGCCTTTTGGCTTGGTGGGATGGTCATCATACTAAAGCCACATTTTAAAGAGAAAGGAATTTTTAAAGTGAGTATAATAATTTATTATTTTACTGGAACAGGTAATTCTTTAAAGATAGCTAAAGATTTGGCAGGCAACTTAAAAGACACTAAGATACTACAAATTTGTAAGAGAACAGTTGAAGCCTTTGAAGATACAAGATCAGATAAAATCGGCTTTGTTTTTCCTGTATATTTTCGGGGACTACCTCATTTGGTAAGACGATTTATAGAAAATATGCCTATTAACAGAGATACTTATTATTTTGCCGTTGCTAATTACGGGGGATATCCTGCTATTTCATTTAAACAAATAAGTGATATACTTGGCTACAAAGGAGGGAGGTTATCAGCGGCATTTGGTATACCAATGCCAGGAAACATGTGGTTTATGTATTATCCGCATCCAAAGCAAGATTTTATTGACAGAATTAATGATCAGCCAAAGGAAACTTATAAAATTGCCACAGCAATTCTCAACAGAACAGAAGTTGAAATCGAGGATATTATTAATTATAGCGCCGAAGAGGCTATTTATAATTCGTTCAAACCAAATGATATGGATAAATATTTTTGGACAGAAAAAAGCTGTAATGGCTGTGGAATTTGCGCAAAAAGTTGCCCGACAGATAATATAAAAATTGTTAAGTGTAAACCAGTATGGCAACATAAGTGTGAGTATTGCTTAGCTTGCATACATTGGTGTCCGCAACACGCAATTGAATATAAAAGAGACTCCGTTAACAAAGAGCGTTATCATCACCCTGATATAAAAATACATGAGCTATCTCGATAGATAAGAACAAAAAGACCTCAATCCCTGATTTTTTTAAGGGTTGAGGTCTTTTTGCGCTGCTAAAGGTGATATTACACGTTTCCATTTTTGAATTAAACTTTTTGGAACTTTAGAATCCTTACTTAATAGAACTTAATTATTTTATTTTTTAACACCAATTTACTATAATTATATAATAATAATTATATAATAATGTGAGAAGATGAACTCTGTCAGTCTCACAGAGTTGATTTTTAAAGAGAGTAAAATAGTAGAAAAAGGAGCAACCCTGTGAAAAAATATGACGTAATAATAATTGGCTCCGGCTCTGGCAATATTGTCTTAGATGCCGCACTCAAACAAGGGCTGAAATGCGCTCAAATAGAAAAAGGTCGATTTGGAGGAACCTGTTTAACGCGTGGCTGTATCCCTACAAAAGTAATGATCACAGCTGCCGATTATCTAAGAGAAATGAAAAAATTCCCAAAAATCGGAATAAATACTGGATCTGCGAGTATAAATTGGGAAACTGTTTCACAACGTGTATGGGAAAAAATAAACGAAAGTAAAGACGTTTTATCTTATTATCAGGCGGCAAAAAACTTGGATATCTATCAAGGTACCGGTTATTTTACCAGAGAAAACGTGATTCAAATCGCACTAAATAACGGAACGGTATCGGAAGAAATTTCAGCTGATAAGATTTTTATTGCGGCAGGTGCACATACAAATATACCGAAAATTGACGGATTGGAATCGGTCGGCTATATAACCTCAGAATCTTTATTTGGCGAAAAATATCCTAAAACTCCATATAAAAGTCTAGTAATCTTAGGCGGCGGTCCAATTGGTACTGAATTTGCCCATATATTTTCGGCGGCGGGCACCCACGTAACATTAGTGCAGCGCAATACTCGTCTACTAGTTAAGGAAGACGACGAAATTTCAACTCAAATTCTAAAAAGCCTCCGTAACCTTGGCACTACCGTATTGCTAAATCACACTCTTTCTGCTGTAAGGGTTGAAAATGGAGAAAAGGTTCTAACTTTTATTGAAAACACTACCAGAGAACTCACCGAAATTCATACCGAAGAAATTATGCTGGCCGCTGGAATACAACCTAACTCGGACATCTTGCGTCTTGAAAACACTACAATAGAGACAGACGAGCGTGGCTGGATACGTACAAATGAATTTCTCGAAACCACTGCCCCAAATATTTGGGCCTTTGGTGATGTGAACGGCAAAGCTCCTTTTCGCCATAAAGCAAACTATGAGGCCGAAATTTTAGCCCACAACTTATTCAATAATCACAAACCAGAAAATTGGCGCTGGGCGCGTTACGATATTATACCTGTAGTGACCTTTACTTATCCGCAAATTGCTCATATAGGTTTAACAGAATCACAAGCTATTCAGGAAGGATATGCATTGCGCACGGCGAAGCATCACTATTCATCAACTGCTAAAGGCTTTGCCATGGGATTTGACCCAGGGGATGAAGATGATGGCTTTGTAAAAATTGTGGTTGATAAAAAAACAAATGCAATCTTGGGAATTCATATCATCGGTCCCCATGCCTCCATCTTACTTCAACCATTTATAAATCTCATGAACGCTGGTAAAACAGAACTTACTCCAGTTAATAAGAATATTGCCTCCAACATAGTTAGAAAATTACGTGCAGCCAAGCTCACTCGCAATTTAAACCCGCACTCTATAATTAGTATCAGTGAAACAATGACACCTCACCCTTCTTTATCTGAAGTTGTGATGTGGATTCAATATTACTTAAACAGAGAATAACTCTATAGACTATTTTTCTTCTGTTGTCAATTATATTTATTAACAGGAAAATTTAATATTCAAAAAATAATTCATTGAATAAATGCACGTTTAAACTGATCAGAATAAGTAATAACTTTTTCTGAAACCTTTAAGACGTTGGGATTATTCCATAATATTTCTATATTTTCTTTTGTAAAAATAATTTTACTCATATGTATCCCTCCAAACATCTTGTCTTATATAAAAAAGTACCTATAGATTGAACACTTTTTTCTTGTGTCCTATCGATAGGTATAAATTTAATATAAAAATCCCCATTTATTTTTTAGTTTGTGTAAATCTATTTCAATATCAACAGCTTCTAAAGCCTTATTTACCAATCTCTTAATTTTTTTCCAAGCAACAACACCAAAATTCAAAAAAAGTTGATCATTGTTTGAACCCACTTATAGCAATTTTCATAGCCTGCAAGTTCATTCATAAAAATTTGAGTGTACTTGCATTTAATGGTTTATTCACCGCAGAGATCTCCAATCATTTCCAAAATGACATACCGATTGATCGGACAGCCTTTGTAGGAACCAGTCACTGCACATAGGCTTTGGCATCCCTGCGTCATTCCTCCATTTTGAGCAAATTCCGGTTCATCCAATAAAGCTGTCAATGTGATATCAAGATTCTCCGCAGGGATGGAAATATGAATGCTGGCAGGATATTGATTGCCAGTACGGCTGCTTGTCCAAATACGATCATACGTTATATCCGCAGCAACATTTATTTGGGTTCCATTTTTATTCAAGATGGTTGCAAAAGCATTTTTCTTTCCACCTGAATACGCATCCCATAGTGAAATGGCTCCGCTCGCATCATCGTTAAGGGTCATACCGAGCCACATCCATGCTGGCTTAAGACTCTTATCTGATGATTTAGCAAGAAGGCCTTCCGCCGAACCAAACCCCCATTGCCGATCAAACCATGCGGTTGCATGATTAATCTTATATTCTTTTCCTCTAATCGTAACTGTCCCGTCAACATCCATATTGGGGAAAGAAAATTGATAAGAGTCGGTATTTAACAAATTAAGAAGACCCGTTGTTCCGTTATAAAGTACATTGTTTTCTCTTGGCGTTAAAACTACATCAACACTTCCATTCTCTACTTCAAGTTTTAATGTCATTTTTTTATAATCACCGCGAAGACTTCCAAACTCTGAATAGACATTTAATTCTTTATCTGATGCGCCGTGAATTTCAGAAGTCAGTCCTGTTTTTGCATTGTCTATCCAAACCTTTTTAGTACCTTCCATTAATAGAAACTCTGTATTATTGACTTGAATTGTACCAGACCCCATAAACATTTGATGCCACTCAAAACCCACCTGTTTACCATCTGATTCAAAGTTGCAGATGACATACCAGGAATCTGCAGTGGCTTTAGGCTTTGCAGGTAAATCTTCCTTGTAATTTACAAATAAAGGGATACCGCTATTTACCATTAAATTTTTTTTTGACATAAAAAACACTCCTTTTTTTACTTCTTTAATTTTTAGATAATATTTCTTTATAAGTATATATAGAGAAATAAATTAACTCATAATTATTATAAACAAACCCCATGGCCTTCTAAAATCAAAGGTTTGCTCAGCTTCCAAACGATACAATTATCTGAAAGATTTTCTATTTCACCTTTTGGGGTGGATCGGCAGAAATATCCTATATATTTACTAATCTAATTCTGTAGAATGCACGATATTAAGTATGGAGATCATTGCTGTGAATACCATTGTGAAGAAAGAGACCATTGCCATAGATGAATATATTTCTACATTTTCAGCATGTGTAAATCCCTCTAATACTACACCAAGTCCTAAAGTTAAATACAATAGAACAGGCTGAAGCCAATAACTTTTCTTGGAAGTAATGTTATCTGGGCTTATATCTATATTTTTATTTGACATAAACAGTGTGAATATCTGCATAAAAATGTATATAACAAAAGCCCAACCAAAAAAGTTTGAAATTGGAACACCATAATAAGCACCACCATTCTCCCAAATCCAAGTCCCTCCAATGGTGGAAGCCTGAGGATCAGTTGCTAGGTCCCACATTGTCATTACAAGTGCAGTAATAAATGGAATAATGAATTTATACAACCCTACAAATTTTTTACTAAAGTGAGTTGTCACAACTTGTGCTACACACCATGACATATATGCAAGTCCGAAGTAGGCTACCATAATTAGTAATGGTACCTCTAGAAACCTAGGTCCTGCTGCTGTGTAATGATAATTTCCAAAAGGAAAACCCATTTTTATACTTAATCCTTCAAAGCCATTACTCACGATCCATGTTATCACAAACCAGCTAAGCATATTTTTTATACCATAGCGCTGTGAGCCGTGAAAAAATGTGAATATAAATAATAGAATAAATATAATCGATGTCAATACCGTCAGTTCGCTGTTAATATTTAATCTCATGAGAAATGTACAAACAGCTATAATCAATACACAAGCCCATTTAAAATAATCTAAAAATTTATTTTTACTTATATTTACTATAGCATTTGTATTGGTACTAGTTTTTAAATCAAACATAGTAAGCCTCTCCTCTTCATAAAAAAATAAATGTACTTGCATTTATTTTTTTAGATACTATTTCATCGTAAGTATATGCCTAGAAATAAATCACCTCACAGTGATTATAAATAAACACTGTGTTGATATTTAACTTTATATTTATTATAATATTGGTAATCAAAAAATGCACTAATCAATAATCTGATTTGTGTTTTATATTAAACAGAGTAGCCCCAAAATGTTCATTATTATATTTTTAATTGAGAGGATATATATTCATATGGATAAACAAATTACAGACAGAAGAATTAGAAAAACTAAAAAATTGTTGAGAGATACTCTTATTGAATTAATGAATGAAAAGTCTGTAGAGAACATTACCATCAAAGATTTAGCAGAAAGAGCCGATCTGAATCGCGGTACTTTTTATTTACACTATCGTGATATATTTGACTTACTGGAGCAAAGCGAATTTGAAATGCTTCAGGAAATGAGTGAACTTTTAAGTAAAATTGACCCTTCAGCATTTTTTGAATACAATTCAAAAAATAAATCATATCCTCCTTTAGTTGAACTATTTGAATGGTTTAAAAACAATTTAAATTTTGGTAAAGCATTAATGGGACCCAATGGGGGTATTTCATTTTTAGAAAAAATAAAAACCGTGGTTGAAAATGAACTTTACAAAAGAAAGTATAAACTTGACGAAAAAAATACTAATCCAGCCTTTAGTGAGTATTTGTATCCCTATATAATATTTGGGTTTTTAGGAATTATTAAACAATGGTTTGAAAATGATGCCTCCACTCCACCAAAGGAGATGGCACTGATTTTAACAAAAATTGCATTAAATAAAATTTAATAGAACGAATTTTAATCCCCTAAAATATGCTTGGCTAACTGTCTGGATTGCAGACTTCTTCTCCGCGCTTAATTAAATTCGTTCATACTCAATATCTTACATTTTTATCTATTGGAAACAAAAAAAATAGAACTCCTACTAAATTCTATAAGTTTTAGCAGGAGTTCCATTTTTTTCACCATCACCAGTGATACTTTTCCCATTATGAATCTTAAACGCTCTATACACCTGTCCCACCAATAACAACTTCACCTCTGTTTGGTAAAGGCCATCTTGGAAAAAGATAGTTTTTCTCCCAGGATGATTTTCGATCTTCTACTACACAGGGACAATGAAGTTCTTGCAGCACATCTTCCACATAGGAAACTTGACGCATACCAACTAAAACTGCTGTGACACCCTTCGTAGATCTCAGCGTCCGTAAGGCTAGATGCGAGAGTCTGTACGATTCCATGCTGGATCTACAGCTGCAACTTGCTTGCAAATAATAGCTGCCTCTTTAGCTGTTTGCGCTTTATAGACATTCTCAGCCAGTCGGATAATCCCATTGCCTTGAATCGCATTAAGAGGACGATTAATCAGCACGGCTAGCCCTGTCTTTACTGCAAATTCCAATAGACTTTGTCCGCGTGCCAACACCCGTAGCAAAACCTTGCAGCATATTTTTTCTCCTTTGTCTATATACGATAAAAGTCGCCTCTAACCTTATCAGTAGTGGCGACTTTTATCCTTAACTCTTTGCATAGATCTTGCTCTATCATTTATTTTGCTTTTTCAATTTTATCGAGATAATCCTCTAATGCTTTATTAATAATTTTTGTAATTGAAATTTCTGAGGTAGTGCTATATGCTTTGAGACGCTCTGAAAGAGATTGTTCAATTCTGGTACTGTAGGAAACCATAACTTTACCTGCCATGTTAATTCACTCCTATGCCTTATTCTTGTTATATTACATCACAACTACATTTTTTTAGCAAGTTTTAGCCATATTGTTTTGTAAACAGCTATTTTAATTACACAATTTTTTTCTTAATTCAGTGAGCTATTCTATAATTTTTTTATGAATTGCTACAAGGAATTTCACGCCATTTGCGATTACTGTTTCATCAACATCAAAGGCCGCGTTGTGATGACCACCAACCGTAGGCGTGCCATATAAGACGAACAAAGCCTTTCCACCTCGGCTTTGTACCCGCTTCATCATCACAGTGAAATCTTCGGATCCATTTAGTCCAGCTTCAGGTAAAACCTGCTTCACTGAAGGGAGAGACTGAGCCACGCTAGAACCTATCATAACCAACTCTGGGGAATTTATCCCCCCGCTACAATCATGGCAACATCTTTGATTACCGCTGTCGATGCAACACCTTTTAACCCACTTAAATATACAAAAGAAGCAACTAACACAAAGGCAATTAACATCGCTGGAATACGTGTAAGCTGCCCATATGAACAAGTTTCAATTATCAACCCTAACCCAGTTAACTGTAGCTGCAAATATGGTATCAAAAATGCTACGCTGATTACGGCTGTAAGTACTGCTAATGCTCTGCTTTTATATAGATGTTCAACTAAATCCGGCTGAGTCATTAGACCATACTTTTTGCCAAGGGGAGATATTTTTGGCAATACGTAATAGCCAACCACATAGGCCAATGGCACCATAGCCTATCATATAAAACGTTGGAGCACCCCGGTTATAAGCCCAACCACTAGCACCGAGAAAGGCAAATGCAGTATAAATTTCACCGGCCAGTACAAACCAGCTTAGCCACCTACCGAAGTTACGTCCGCCAACGGCCCATTCTTCGAGGCTCATTTTTTTCTTCATACCGGGCCTTATACCGACAACTGTCGCAACAATAATAAATAAAGAGATGCCATTTACGGCACCTCATCTTTGAGATTAAAATTATGAGCTTTATTATAATACAACTTTTCCTGCATTGTAACAAAATCCCCTATATTGTGAAAAAATTTATCACAGTCACACTAAAGGACAAGGGGTTTAATTCACTATTGCTGAAAAAATCAAATTTCGCATATCGTCCCCGCTTCACTCGCCTATCAGCATTAGTCTACTATTTTATGGGCATAATAGCAATTGACAACTATAGATTTTATAAGGGACAATCCCTTACAAAATCAAATACTAAACCAACCCATTAAAATAGAGGTGAAAAAGTATGTATCATAACAATCACATTGTATGCCCAGTTTGCAAGGCTAACCATTTGATATTAAAATATCAAGCTACCTATGAATATTCCTATAGGATAGATGAAAATGCCCCTGGAGTTAACAATACCAAAGAGCTTCTTCCCTATATGTATGATAGTCGCGAACAAAAAGAAGCCAATCAATATATAGAATGTAAGAGCTGTGGAACCAACTTTCCATGCTATTTTGATAAATGGTCGGATGGGGTTACCGCCAAAATGATACAAGAGGCTATTGACTCAGCATATATGGCACAACAGTAACTCTACGACATCAATGATATTTTGAAGTCTCCACCTGTATGTCAACCTCGAATAATATATCCATCCGAAACGTCCTGTATCAGCGGGCGTTTTTGGTTTATATAATATATGCTTATTATATTCAAAATATAACTGAATCTACTACTCTTTATATTTTACTAAATAAACAAAAAGTAGATAAATGTCGATTACTTGCCCTATTAAAGAAGCATCTGACTCTTCATAGCAACATTTATTTACGTTTAGCCATATATCTTCACATAGATTCTCGTTTAGCTAGCGGGTATTTTCATAGCCTTAAGAATTCACATTTTCAACAGAAGCTTTTTCCTTATGCGAAATATTTTTTGACATAAACAAAGAAATAATCGCTAGACCTAAAAAAATAAATCCTAATATTTCAAATACATCAATATACGCAAGAATACTTGCCTGCAACTGAATTAGTTGATACATTTTAGCCAAACTTCCTTGTAGTATTTCTTTTTGGTTCATAAAAGATACGAAATGCAGATTATTAAATATATGATTATACATATCTAAACAATTATTATAGCCCCAATCTCCTCCGCTTAAGTGTGCCACCAGATAAGACTGCTCACTTTGTTGGCTGTGTACAAGTTGATTTGTAACTAAAGAAATTCCGATACTTCCACCAATATTCTTCATTAGAACTGTAATAGCCGACGCATTATTACTGTCTTTTGCAGAAATTTTTGAAAAAGCTAAGGTTGTTACTGGAACAAACAAAAAAGGAACTCCTATCGTTTGAAAAATACGCATTAAAATAAAGGTATTTTCATCTGTCTGTGGGTTTAACTGTGTGGCGTAGAACATACTGCTTGCACATAAAAGCATTCCAAATGCAATTAAGTATTTTGCCTGTATATGTTTTAATAACTTACCAACTACAGGAAGAAGAAATAAAATAGCAATACCACCAGGTACTAGGATCATTCCTGATAAAGTTGCATTGTACCCATAATCATTTTGTACCAACATTGGCAAAAGCATGACCGTTACATTGACAAATGCACCAATAAAAAATGTCATAAGGCAAGATATTCCAAAACTTGGAATAGAAAAAAGTCTGAGATTGACAATTGGATGTTTTTGCTTTAAAAGCCAAAAAACAGATAAAACAATACAACTAAAGGATATAATAGAAAAGACGATAATGAAATTATTGGCAAACCAGTCATATTGTTGTCCATTATCTAAAACTAGCTGTAAAGTCCCCAGTCCAATAGCAATAAATCCGAGACCAATATAATCAATACTTCCAACTTTTTTCTTTTGTGAATCGACCGGATCATAAACAAATTTTTCAACTAAAATGGCCGCTAAAACTCCTATAGGAATATTAATAAAAAAAATCCATCGCCAACTAAACTCATCCGTAATATACCCGCCTAAAGCAGGACCTAAAATAGGGGCAAAAACAGTAGCAATGCCAGTAATAGCAAATGCCATTCCTAGCTTTTCCGGTGGAAAACTATCTTTTATAATAGCTTGTTGACTAGGCTGCAAACCACCTCCTGCCAGGCCTTGCAATAGACGAAAAATGATTAATATCGGCAATGTTGTTGCTATCCCGCATAAAAATGAAGCTATCGTAAAGCCTAAAATACAAAATAAGAAAAAACTTTTACGCCCCATCAATTCAGAAAGCCATCCGGATAGGGGTAAAACGATGGCATTTGTTATCAGATAGGAGGTGAGTATCCATGTACTTTCTTCCGTACTCGCCCCCAAACTACCAGCTATATGGGTAAGTGCTACATTTGCAATTGTTGTATCTAAAATTTCCATAAAAGCGGCAAGGCTGACAGCTGTTGATATAAAAAGTGGATTTGCATGTTTTGCGTCCATGATTATATGCCGCTCTCATAAACATTAGGAACGACAGACATTCCTGGTCCCAGTAATAAAGCATCCTCTGTTGATAATTGATCAAACGTGATTTTAACAGGAATACGTTGTACTGTCTTGACAAAATTTCCTGTTGCATTTTCGGCTGGAAACAAAGAGAAATGAGCTCCTGTACCGGCTTGAAAACTATCTACTTTTCCCTGCAATTTTAAATTAGGAAACGCATCTACGGTAATATCAACCTTATCTCCTAGACGCATGCCCTGCATTTGATTTTCTTTAAAATTTGCGGTAACCCATAAATCTAAACCGACCAAAGAACAAAGCTGTGTTCCTGCCTGTACATATGTTCCAACCTCAACACTACGTTTTGTGATTCTACCATCCATTGGAGCAATTATTTTTGTGCTTTGCAAGTCATTTTCTGCTTGTACTAAATCTGCTTCAGCTTTTTTTACCTCTGCTTTTAATTGTTCGACATTATCCTGCGAAGCAGCAACTATAGCAGGGGCTGCATTCGACGCATCAAGTTCCGCTTTCATTTGTTCTAAATCTGCTTTTGCTGAGCTTTCCGTAGCAACTGCTTGATCAAACTGTTCTTCCGAACAAGCCCCGCTGTTTATTAGCATTTGCATACGTTGTTTGTCTGCAAAAGATTTCTTCCAAGTAGCCTGCGCAGCATCTACCTTCTTTTGAGAAGCCGCTACATCTGCCGGAGCTGTTATGGCTGTCTTTGCCATATTATTTTGTGATCCAGACAATGCTGCTTGTGCTGCAATTAAAGCTGCTTTTGCATGATCTACCTTAACTTGATAATCTACAGTATCAACTTCCATGATAACTTCGCCTGCACTTACTTTTTGATTATCCTCCACATTAATCTTATATATATATCCTTGAATTTTTGGACTTAACACAACAGTTTTCCCATCAATTACCGCATTATCCGTAGAAACTTTTTGATAATTGCTATAAAAATAGAATCCAGCCAGCAAAGACACTACAAGGATAAAAGCAACTAAAACTATCCTCTTTTTATTTTTTTTCATTGTTATCACTCCCTAGAAATTAGCTATTCTCACTTTCAAGTATTTTATTTACACATTCTTCTATATCAGACATAATTTCATTAAAAAATGTCATTTCTTCTTGCGTAAAATCGCCGAATTTTTTTATAATGTTTTTGCTAAGTTTTTCATGAAATTCCAGATGATGGTTATATGCTATTTTCCCCTTATCTGTCAATTCAAGCTGTACAACTTTTTTATTTTGTGGGTTTATAGATCGACTGACCATATCCTTTTGCGTTAATTTTTGAACGACTTTAGGAATCGCACTTTTTCTAATCCCCATTTTTTCTGCAATTTCTGTAATATTAATTCCCTGATTTCTGCCAATGATATCAATGGTATGAATTTCGGAAGCATATAATATTTCGTCTGTTCCAAAATATCTAGGTGCTTTGAATCCTTCATTTATTTTGTTGGCAATTCTTAAAATTTTTTCAAATTGAGTTGCATAGGGAATTTTATTTTCCATTTCTAAAACCTCCGTTCGTTTTGTTCACCTGGTGTACTATTAAAGTATAAACTTTTTTCTTTTCAGTGTCAATATTAAACATACTTAACTCAAATAGCCAAAAAAAAAAATACCTTTTATATTCTTTATAGAAAGATAATCCTTATGACAATGCCGTTATGGAATCTTTTTATCGCACACTAAAACGAGAGCTTGTTCAGGATGCAGATTACAATGATCCCGAACAAGCTCGCATGAAAATATTTAAATATATTGAAACCTATTATAATACAAAACGCATACGTTCCGCATTGGGGTGGCTCAGTCCAGAGCAATTTGAATTACAAAATTGTCAAAAGCCTTAACTTTGTGTCTATTTTTTCTTGACCTTTCCAGTACACATTAAACTTTGACAGGAGTTCCATTATTTTTGCTATCACCAGTGATACTTCTCACCCTTATTAATCTTAAAAGCTCTATACACTTGTTCTACCAAAAACAACCTCACCATCTGGTGTGTAAAGGTCATTTTTGAGAAAGATAGCTTTTCTTTGGCGGCTTTTCGGACCTCTGGCGAGAGGCCGAAGGCACCGCCTATGAGAAATGTTATATGGCTTTGACCTTTAAGACCTAGGTTGGCGATGTTGGCGGCTAGGTCTTCGGAGGAGACGTTTTTACCAAATACATCAAGGACGATAAGATGACTGCCCTCGGGCACTGCTTTTAGAAGACGCTCACCTTCTTTGGTGAGCGTCTTTTGTTTTTCAGCTTCGGATGGATTCTCTGGCATTTTTTCTTCGTCTATTTCAACGATATTTACCTTAGCATACAGCGTTAACCGTTTCATGAATTCGGCAATTCCTATTGTTAAATATTTTTCTTTGATTTTTCCTACGGCTAATATTGTAATCTTCATTATTCGTTCGCTGGCATCTCCTCTAATTTTACTTCTACTGTTGTTTTATTTCCATCGCGATCCAGCTCTACATTTACTTTTTTGCCAACTTCATAATTCGCAATAACCGTCCGTAAATCTACGACACTATTGATTGCTTCATCATTAATTTTTAAGATAATATCACCCTTTTTAATACCAGCCTTCTCTGCTGGGCCTCCTTTGCTCACATTAGCAATATAAACGCCAGTATCAATGTTTAATTGATATCCTTGCCTTGCCGCTGAATCTTTATCATAGGCTCCAACACCCAAGTATGGACGAGCTACTTTTCCATGATCGATAATCGCTTGCACAATCGGACGAACGGTATTGGCAGGAATGGCAAGACCGATACCTTCTACCCCTGCTACTGATATTTTCGCACTATTGATACCGATTACCATGCCATCGGCATTCACTAACGCACCACCTGAGTTACCAGGATTGATTGCCGCATCGGTTTGAATTAATTTGAAGCGACGTTCACCGATTTCAATGGAACGATTCAAGGCGCTAATAACCCCTGTTGTTACACTGCCTTTGAATTCTTGACCGAGTGGATTGCCGATGGCAATCGCTGGTTCACCAACTAGGATTTCATCGGAATTACCAAGTGTTGCAAACGGTAGATCTTTCGCATCTACTTTAACGACTGCTAAATCTGTTACCGGGTCTGTACCCAGAACTTTACCGTTTAACGTTCTGCCATCAGATAAGGAGACAACGATTTCTTCTGCCCCTTCAACAACGTGGTTATTCGTCACGATATAACCATTTGCATCAATAATAACCCCTGAGCCTGATCCTTGTTCAACCGTTACCTTGTTGTTGAACCAGTCGCGTGCACTTGCTTTATTGGTAATACCAACGACAGCCGGTCCAACCGCTTGCGCTACTCTTACGACTGGAGTATTTCTGGCATCGGATATATTGGTGTTAGTTGGCACTTGTAAATTAGGCTGCGCCGCTTGAACCTTTGATTTAGCACCTTCACCAGCAAAATTTGTACAGCCTGAAAATAGCACACCACCAATAATTCCGACAAATAATACGACAAATAGATATGGTGTTAATTTTTTATAATAGTGTTTCATAATAAACTAACCTCCTAATACTTATTATATTTATTATTTAAATTTACAGGATAACACTTGTTTATAAACCTACCATTTGGCTTTGACTCGCCAAGCGAATGTCGAGTTCGCAGCCTTGTTCTCTGACGATTTTATTGACTGTTTCCCGGGCAATACTTGGTCGATTGTTCTCTGCGCTAAGATGTGCTAGGAAAACTTTCATGTGTTTTTGCTTTTCCATTCGTACCAATGCCCAAGCGGCATCCGCATTGGATAAATGCCCGCGATTGCCTAAAATACGTTGTTTTAAATACTGTGGATACGTCCCATTTTTGACCAAATCCACATCATGGTTTGCTTCAAGTATGAGTACATCCGAGTTGTCTAATGCTTTTTGTACACTGCTCGTTACAAAGCCTAAATCTGTTGCTACCGTACATTTGACATCTTTGCCATAAATACAAAACCCGACAGGATCAGCGGCATCGTGAGAGATATTGAAGCTCTCAATTTTCAGTCCACCGATGCCTAATTTGTCACCAATTTCATTGCAACATTCGTCAACAATTTCACTTCGGCAAACCATCGACCGAAAGGTATCTGGGCGCGTATAAATAGGCAGTTTATATTTTTTCGTCAATGTCGGCAAGCCATTGATATGATCGCGATGTTCATGGGTGATTAAGATACCATTGAGTTCTTCAATCGCCACGCCGATATTGGCTAGGCTGGCTTTGATTCGCCGGGCACTAATCCCTGCATCCACCAAAAGTTTGGTATCACCAATCTGCACATACGTCGAATTTCCCTTACTGCCACTTGCGAGTACATGTACCTGTATCACTTACATAGCTCCATTCATTTTTGCGACCTCTTTAGCAACGTCATCTTTTATAATTTCTGGCAAGGCATTGACTAATAATGTTTGAATTTCACGCAATCTTTCTTGTGTCTTCGCTTCAAACCGCAAGGTAAAGATTGGTTCTGTAACCGAAGAACGGATCATGCCCCAACCATCAGCAAATTCTAAACGGACACCATCAATTAGATTGGTTTTATACGCGGATAAATTTTCTGCCACTTTGGCAAGTACAGCTTCTTTATCATTTGGCAAGTATTTTACCCTTGCCTCGGTCGTTAAAATGTAATTTGGAATTGCATCAATCAAGGCGGAAAGTTTTCCATGCCGTGCTATGTATTCACACATTTTAAGACCAGCAAACATCCCATCATCATAGCCGAGTTCACAGAAGAAGAAATGCCCACTGATTTCACCAGCAAATAATGCTTTTTCACTGATAAATTTACGTTTACAGAAGGTATGTCCTGCCCGCGTCATGATTGGTCGTCCGCCCGCCTCAGTAATTTGCTGGGGAACTACCATAGAGCATTTCGCATCATAAATAATGTTACCCTGCTCAGCTTCGAGATAATTGCGCGATAACAAGACTAAGATATCATCGTTATCTACAGCACGACCATTTTCATCAACAAAGCCCGCCCGATCACCATCACCATCAAAGCCAATTCCAATATCAGCACCGACTTCTTTGACCTTATCACCAAGCTTTTTCAAGTTTTGCGGATACGCAGGATTTGGTGGACGATTTGGGAACGTACCATCTGTTTTGCAGAATAACTCTACCACTTCGTAACCACAGGTACGATATAAAGCTGGTGCAAAATCTGATACAGCACCATTGCCAGCATCAATCACGACTTTCAGCTTACCTTCTTTGGCTTTTCCCGCAGTTTGTTGAATATAATCTGCTATAATATCTAGCTTTTTAAGAGAACCTTTTCCTTCTACGTAAGCATTTTGCTCTACTAATTTAGCAATTTCATGAATGTCCTCTTCACTGACAGGCATATTCCCCAAGACCAATTTAAATCCATTATATTCTGGCGGATTATGCGAAGCCGTTACCATGATACCACCCTCGGCCCCGCTTACTTCTAAAGCATAATAAAACATCGGCGTTGCAATGTTACCAACATCGATAACTTCAGAGCCAGATGCCACCAATTCGTTTATTACAATCTCTTTTAACCTTGCTGTCGATAAACGAAAATCACCACCGACAGCAACTTTTTTACCGGTTAATTTTACGCCAATTGCTTTAGCAATGCTTGTTACCACTTCATTGGTTAATTCAGTATCGGCTACGCCTCTAATATCACAGGCTTTAAATAAGCTCATCATAATCTCCTTATCTAACATTAAAATATCAATCTTTATTTTACCTTTGAACGAAACACAATACAAGTACTTATATTAATGTAACCAATTTACTCCACCTTCATAATATATAGTAAAGCAAAAACTGCAAGGATGTGTTGTTATGCAGCCTCACCTGAGACTAAAAAGAATCAGCGCTGTTTTTCATAAAAGGAGGTTCTTTATGGCAAGTATAGAGAAAATCGCAAAAAGTATGATGCATGAAATATCCGATGGCAAAGTCGCCTTACATGAGTCATTCGCGGCTTACCTTCGCAATCAGGAAGTCATTATCGCCCAAAATAAACATGTCATTGACACGTTGGAATCAATTAATCAAAAATTAACCCCCCCAACTGCTGAATAAAAAAAATCGTGATCGTATAGCTTTACTTGTAGCTACTCGCTCACGATTTTCTATTTGTACCACAATATTAATGTTTTGTCTGACAGTTTGGGCAGATACCATAGAAATAAAATTGTTGCCCTGTTAACTGATATGAGGTTTTTTGTGCTACCTTAGCCACAAACTCACTTGCATCAACTTCAAAAATATCATCGACACGTTTGCACATCATGCAACGTACATGCGGATGATTGTCCGTGTTCGCATCATAGCGAAAACTATCCTCGCCAACATTGAGAACCTGTACCAAGCCAATCTCTTTTAAAATTTCAATCGTTTTATATACAGTTGCTAAACTCATCGTTGGATAGCGCGGTTGAAGCTGATTAAAAATTACCTCAGCACTTGGATGCTCCGTCGTGTTGTATAACACATCATAAATTGCTAAACGCTGTGGCGTAACTTTAAAACCTTTTTCCCGTAACAAGGATGTCACGCTTTGCTCATCCATCTCTTCACCACCTTAAAATATTTTTAAATTCGCTTTATATTCTTAAAGAAACATTATTCTTATGGAATTTATTTCCACGAGAAAATGTTATTTAAGAAATAAAGACTATTAAATAGCTATAGTATGTATTTATCTTACTCAAATATATAATACTTGTCAATATAACTTGACGGTTTTATTCAGAAAAATAACCCGTAAAAATTCTTTTACGGGTTATTTTTCGTCAAATTTCGATATTTTTCTCAGTAAAACAACTTTCTCTTTCTATGTTATCTACTTGATGACGTAAAATTTTGTTTTACTTTATTGATTGCTTGAGGACTTGCTGCTTGTGTTTGATAATACCCTTTTTGCTCCATAATATCGAAGATTTGTTTTTGTTGTCCATAAACATCACCGAGTACGGTCATATAATCACGTCTAAGTTGGTCATCAGAAGATTCTAAAATATAATTATTAAGGGAAGCTGCCATTAATTTTGAATCATTTAAAGCCACCTGCAATACATTTTGTTCAGAAAACTGATTTACTTGGCCATTCATCTGCCCACTACTTTGCATCTGTGCATTACTTTGTTGTTGTGAACTGTTATTTTGCTGTACCACTCATTTCACCTCTTTCTATTGAATATTTTGTCCAGCGTTTAAATGTTTACTTAATGTTTGCGCATTTTGCGTGCATTTTTGTGAAATTTGTTGAAATAATTGTTTTGTCTGGGAATCTTGCAAAGTGCTAGCAAAATTGTTCATCGTTTGGGAGGAACTTTGTGCCTGATTTAAGTAATCTCCTAGTGATATCAATTCTTTCTCTGTTAACATCCTCTGGCCTCCTTTCCAATTACAAAGTTAGTTTGCACGAGTCAAGCCTGAAAAATGCATAATAAAATGGTATAATCATAAATTTTTATTGCAATTTTTGTAATCCACTTCTCACGCTTTACCTTGATATTTCTCCTTGCTTTTGTGGTATAATAAACTTTATTATTAGAGACTGTTACAAAGCACCCATCTACGTTACTCATCCTGCGAGCACTCGCTCAACGTACACGTACGCCCTCACTCGCGTTCTCGCCCAGCCTAGCATTTGGGCATCTTGTAACAGTCTCTTGCAATTTAAGGTTGTGTGTTTTTTCAAACACACTCTATTAATGAAAAAGTTGGTGACCAAATGATTTTAGAAGAAATTGTTGGATTTATTGCTAAGGAACTTGCGATAAAACCACATCAAGTAAAGGCAACAATCGATCTTTTGGATGACGGCAATACTGTGCCGTTTATTTCTCGTTACCGTAAAGAAGCAACGAACGAACTTAATGAAGATCACATCCGGACAATTGAGGAGCGTTTGCAATATTTACGCAATCTCGTTAAACGTCAAGAAGACATCCTAACAAATATTGAAGAACAAGGTAAACTGACCCCTGAATTAAAGGTAGCGATTGAACGCTCGACCAAACTACAAGAGCTAGAAGATCTCTATTTACCATACAAACAAAAGAAACGCACGCGTGCCCAAATCGCTCGCGAAAAAGGTCTAGAACCTTTAGCCGAGCTAATTTTAGCACAAGCATTAACGAGTGGTACACCACTTGATTGTGCTGCTAAGTACATCAATGAAGAAAAAGAAGTAACCTCCGCCGAATTGGCACTTGCTGGTGCTATGGATATCATTGCTGAAACCGTATGCGAGCAGGCTGATATTCGCGCTTTTTTGCGTAAACAACTTTGGCAATATGGCGAACTTAGCACTGATTTAGTAGCCGAAACAGAAGAAAGCAAAGCTTTCTTAATGTATAAAGAGCATCGCGAACCTGTCAACCGCATGCCTTCACACCGTATTTTAGCAATGAACCGTGGTGAAAAGAAAGATATTCTAAAAGTAAAATTAGAAACCAACCACGATACGAATATTGATTTAATCACACGCCGGATCATTACAAAGTCTTCTATTTTCACCGAATGTATTACCGAAGCAATTACCGATGGTTATAAACGCTTATTATTCCCGGCACTTGACCGTGAAATCCGCTCACTCTTAACAGAAAATGCGGAAAAACAAGCAATTCGTGTATTCGGTCTAAACTTAAAGCAACTATTATTACAACAGCCGCTTGCCGGTCATACGATTCTCGGTCTTGACCCTGGCTATCGGACTGGCTGTAAAATGGCAGTTATCAGCCCAACTGGTGCAGTTCTCGAACATGGCGTTTTATACCTGACTGCGAGTGATGCACAAAAACAGCAAGCAGGCGAGAAAGTCCTTGCGTTGATCAAAAAACATAATATTACCTTGGTTTCTATCGGTAATGGTACGGCTTCTTATGAAACCGAAGAATTTACAGCCAAATTAATTACTGACAATAATCTTGCTGTAAACTACCTAATCACCAATGAAGCTGGCGCATCTGTTTATTCAGCCTCAAAATTAGCGAAAGACGAATTACCTGATTATGATGTCACGATTCGCGGTGCGGTATCCATTGCCCGTCGTGTCCAAGATCCACTTGCTGAACTAGTAAAAATTGATCCAAAATCGATTGGCGTTGGACAATATCAACATGACGTAAACCAAAAAGAACTTTCTGGAACACTAGATAATGTTGTGGAATCGGCGGTAAATCATGTTGGCGTTGAATTAAATACAGCTTCGATTGAGCTGTTAAAACACGTTTCTGGAATCAATGCGACTGTAGCAAAAAATATCGTTGCCTATCGCGATGAAAATGGCAAATTTAACAATCGCAAAGAAATTTTAAAAGTTGCCCGTCTCGGTCAATCCGCCTTTACGCAATGCGCTGGTTTCTTGCGTATTGCCGGTAGTAAATCGCCATTGGATAACACTCCAGTACATCCAGAATCCTATAAAATCGCAGAAAGTATTTTAGTAGAACTTGGTTTCGCTGTAACTGACTTAAACGATAAGGATAAATTACAAGAACTTCAAGCGAAATTAAAAACTGTGGATGTCGAAGCAGTTGCCCAAAAACTCGAAGCCGGTGTCCCAACAGTCCGTGATATCATCGACACTCTCGCAAAACCTGGTCGCGACCCACGCGAAGATTTGCCGGCACCGCTTACGCGCAAGAGCATCGTAAAATTAACGGATTTAGCCGTTGGCACGATTGTCAAAGGAACAGTGCATAACATCACTGACTTTGGCGCCTTCGTCGATATCGGCATTAAAACAGCTGGACTGATTCACCGCTCTGAACTCAGTCACAAATTCTTCAAGCATCCACTTGATGTCATCTCTGTTGGCGATGTCATCGACGTGATGATCATCAGCATCGACGCCGATAGAAACCGCATTGGGCTAAGTTTAAAGCAAGTGGAAAAGATAGATAAATAATAACAGAAGAATGTCGTCAGCAATATAATTATATCGCTGACGACATTCTTTTTGCGAAAAAGCAGCCGGAATTAGGAGTCAGACTATCCAGTCATTGATGATTTTTTTCATGCCGTGCTTATGACCTTTTTCGCGCATATTATTTACACCTGCTATCTCAGTTATCTGTAACCATGCTTTCTATATATACCTTTGGATTTAATCCTATATACCAATGAGACTTATAAATAGCAGGTGATCTTCCTAGATTATTTATATGGACTTTACCAATCTTGATGTAGCCAGGCTCTAGGTTGTGTTGGTTTCCTGAAAAAATAATGCTCGGAATGACGCAATCCTGTGATATTATATTGTTTATTGTAATTCCAAATTTATGTGAATTATAAGCAAATACAGCACTTATTTTGCAACGTACAGCCATTAAAGTACCTATTTCAAAATTTTCTATCGTTTCATAGTCGTAATTAGGTTCAAAATCGATAGCAGCCGCTGGTAGTGTACCTGATATATCCTCTACGCGTAGGTTTTCTATGTAGCTGTCAAGAGCGGAAATCACGCTTACACCTTGTCGTCTACAATTTTTAATAGTAGTTTTTCCTTTCATATGGATGTACTGATTTCTGTCTGTTTCTCTGATACTACCAAGGTAAATACCATCTCCCCAACAATTTTCTATCATAGCGTTAGAGATGTCAACATATTGACTATTTTTTATACTGATACCCATTCCCCATTCCCCGGTTGTACCGTTATGCTGGTCTTTATCGCCTATGACATGGGGAGAAATCAAACCAACATGTTGAACATGATGAATGTTTATGACGGTATAGCTATCTGCCGCATTTGGGATGGCTTTTAACTTTGCGCCGCTGGAAAAATCCAGTGTAACATTGGATTGCATAGTAATCCCGGTCAATGCGTCTACCATGTACGTAGCATCATCCGAAAATTTTAATACACCGCCGCCTGTTGCTGATATAAAAGCTATGGCTTCATTGATTTGCTGCGTATTATCAGTACTGGCTGTTATTCCCAATTCAGCAGTCGTATAATTCTGTGATATAGAAAACGGCTGTGTTGCAGGCGTATCGGCTGCATAAGTAACCTGTTCCTTGGGAATCATGCGATCTAAATCAATTTTTGACAACACAAGGTACGCTGTAATAACCACTAACGTTATGACTGCTGTTACAACAATTTTTTTTCCACAAGGCATGCACACAATACCTCCTTCAACCTACATTGTCATATTGCTATATTATGTATAATATGCAAAATACCTTTTTATTGGAATATCTAAAACAGGTATGTTTCAAATTTGCTCATAAATTATCTTCCCCTAAATACTTCCTCCAGACCATCCGATTCACAATCCCTGTGTAGCTCTGAATAATTTTAACCACTTTCACACTCACATTTTCATCAATATAGTTTGGCACGTCAACGCCTAAATCTCCATTAATATTCATCGTTGAAGCCATGTCCACGGCCTGCAATACCTGTTCTGTTGTTATACTACCAATGATAAAGTTACCTTTATCAAGTGCCTCAGGTCTTTCTGTACTGGTTCGGACAGATACCGCCGGAAACTTGAAATAAGAAGCTTCCTCTGCAACAGTACCGCTGTCGGAAACCACACAAAAAGCACCGCGTTGCAAGTTGTTATAATCGAAAAAACCAAAAGGCTTCAAGTTATGAACATTAGGATGAAATTTAAAACCACGTTGTTCGATGAACTTTTTGCTTCTAGGATGCGTGCTGTAAATTATCGGCATATCATAATTTTCCGCCATCGCATTAACTGCATTCATCAAGGAAAAAAAGTTCTGTTCATTATCGATGTTTTCCTCCCGGTGAGCAGAGAGTAGAATATACTTTCCTTTCTCCAATCCTAATGTTTTAAGAACTTTACTGCTGTTGATCTTATCAATATTAGTTGTCAACACTTCTGCCATCGGTGAACCTACTACATAAGTTCTCTCTTTTGGTACACCCTCATAATTGAGATAGCGTCTGGCATGCTCAGTATAACAAAGATTCACATCACTGGTGTGATCCACGATTTTGCGGTTGATTTCCTCCGGCAAATTCTCGTCAAAGCATCTATTGCCAGCTTCCATATGGAAGATAGGTATTTTAAGCCTCTTTGCAGATATTACACATAGACATGAATTAGTATCACCAAGCACCAAAATTGCATCCGGTTTTACCTCTGTCATCAATTCATAGGATTTTGCGATTATATTTCCAATGGTTTGTCCGAGATTATCACCCATTACACCAAGGTAATAGTCTGGTTCTCTAAGCCCTAGTTCCTTAAAAAATACCTCATTTAGCGTATAGTCATAATTCTGTCCTGTATGTACTAGTACGTGATCAAAGTATATATTACATTTCTTAATAATTTCTGATAATTTTATAATCTCCGGGCGAGTTCCGATAATTGTCATTACCTTCATCCTACTCACTACTCCACCCCTCCCCTATCTAAAATAATGAGGATACAGCTCTTTATGACTATAAATCCAATCCTTCATTTCTATAATCATCTGCTCATAACTAGGCACTTGAAAGGCAAAATCCTTTCTGTTATTGACAAGTGATTTATCCAAATCCACTGCCTCATTCTCTCTAATAGAAAGTTTCCCATTTTTCATCTGCTTGTTGAAAAGTCCAAGCAGATCGAACTTGCTAATGCTCTCATTATTCACGAGATTATAAATTCCCGTCAAATTCTCAACGGCTGCTCTCTCCATGGCTTTAGCAAGCGTTAATGTAGTAACTCCTGTCCATATAGCCTTAGTGTAACCGTTAATGGTTCCACTCTGCTTCATAAACCAATTAAAGAGTCCAATTCCATTCTCCTTCATGTCAGGACCAATAATTGAGTTACGAAAAGTTAAATTCTTATCATCTTCAACCTCCCCCAAAGCTTTCGTTCTATCATAGAAGGTCTCGCCATCTCGCATACTATTCTCTCTATAGGGGCCTGATTTTCCGGAGAATACACAGTCAGTACTCATTTGAATCAATTTGGTCTTCGTACCTCCCAGTGTATCCGAGAGCAGATGTGGTAGATAGCTGTTGAGATACACCGCCCTAGATGGCTCACTATCACATGCTTGATTCAAAACGCCGATGCAGTTTAGCACTACATCATACTCGACATCTCGCAGCATCGATATGATGAAATCCTTATCCATTGCATCCCCGTTAATATTTTTACAATAAGGAAATGAATTAGTAGAAAAAGCGGTTACACTATGTCCTTGTTCTTGCAGATATAATGAGATAGTGTGTCCTGCCATTCCAGTTGCACCCAAAATTAATATTTCCATTTTTCCTCCACAAATCTATAGTCTTTTAGCATCCCAATTTATATCATATTTGACGATTTTAACTGGATTTCCAGCAATTACAATATTAGATTCATCAAATTTTTTTGTAACTACTGCCCCCGCTGCAACAATTGAATTTTCGCTTACAATCGTACCTTTCAACAACACGGCTCTATATCCTACCCATACATGATTATCTAATACAATATTCTGCGACGGGTTAATCCTGTGAGCCTCCAAATCTAGAATTGAATGACTATCCCCTGTCATTAAGCGAATCTCGCTAGAAAACAAGCAATTTTCTCCAATAAGGATTGATGTGCCTTCAATACAATCGAAAAAAATCTCTCCAGATAATATGCTTTGCTTGCCAATTATTATCTTGTTATTATCGTCTTCAAAGCAAAAAGTGGCATCTTTTGCAGTAACGCTTTCTTTGATTTCAATAATATTGTTATTCCCTTTGAAGTTAAATCTAACGTTATTCAATCTGCATCTAGAACCGATTATCAACGTGTTATTTTTTCCCTGGTTTTTTATAATTACTTTCTTAAGTATTGAGGAGTTAATCACTATTTGATTGTCTTTTCCAATATTCAATTTGTTATGCCCCCAAAAGCGATTATAAATCATAAGTAAAGGTAGTTTGTTACTGAACATAATGCTTTTGATATGATGTTTTATGAACTGCTTTAAAGATCTTTTTTGTGTTCTTTCCATGCTGCAAACTCCTCTTGTATATAACCCAAGGACAATAATATATTTTTCACTTCTTCAATGTTTAATCTATAAGTGTTATGAGAATCGTATTCATCTGTCGTAGAAAGCTGTTCATTTCCTTGTATAAAATAATTATCATAATTTAAGTCGCGGTTATCGGCTGGAACTCGAAAGTAGTTGCCCATATCCCTTGCTTTGAAATATTCTTCTTTAGTCAACAGAGTTTCATATACTTTTTCACCATGACGAGTGCCAATGATTTTGATTTCATGCTCAGGATCAAAAATTTGCCTAATCGCTTCGGCTAAATCTCCCACTGTACTGGCGGGAGATTTCTGTACTACTATATCTCCAGCCTGAGCATATTGGAATGCATATATTACAAGCTCAACAGCTTCCTCTATGCTCATCAAATATCTCGTCATGTTAGGATCAGTAACAGTCATAGGCTCTCCCGACTTAATCTGTTGGACGAAAAGAGGAATAACAGACCCCCTTGAAGCCATTACATTTCCATAACGAGTCACACAGATGGTTGTTTGCTCCGGTGCTACTGTACGCGATTTTGCGGCCACGATTTTTTCCATCAATGCCTTTGAAATACCCATTGAGTTGATAGGATAGGCCGCTTTGTCTGTTGAGAGGCAGATACACTTTTTAACACCATATTCAATAGCAGCCGTCAACACATTTTCTGTACCTAATACATTTGTTTTTACAGCCTCTAGAGGGAAAAATTCACAACTTGGCACTTGCTTTAATGCTGCTGCATGAAACAAATAGTCCACACCATGCATCGCATTCCTAACACTAGCCAAGTCACGAACGTCTCCAATATAATATTTGATTTTATCGTTATGGTAGGCACGGCGCATGTCATCCTGCTTCTTTTCATCGCGTGAGAAGATGCGGATTTCGCCAATATTAGTATTTAGGAAACGGTCGAGAACAGCGTTGCCAAAAGAACCTGTACCACCTGTAATTAATAAAGTCTTATCTTTAAACATTTTCTATTCCCCCAAATTTTAAATTATAAATATCTTTTTTGATATATCGTGGCTGCAAAATACAATAAGGTAAAAGAATAAACATGTTTGCTAAAATTACAATAATCCAACTATTGCATATTTTTATTCCGAAATATACAATAACAAACTTACAAATTACTGCAACTGTATAACATATGGCTTGAAGTCTCATTTTTCCCATTCCACACACTATTGTTGACAACACACTTTGATAAATAAATAAACTTCCATAGAGTGCAAATATTATGGCAAACAAATAATTAACTGAAATGGTACTTCCACCTAACCACATATTAATAATAAATTGTAAAAATGGGATCATTGACAATTCACAGCCAACAGCCAAAATAACCATATAATTAAGTATTTTGTAAGTTTTTTCCAGCCAGACGACGTCTTTTTCGATTAGAGCTTGTGTTATCGCCGACCACATCGGTACTAAAGCAAGCATGAAAAGTGAGCCGACTAGTGTAAACAATTTATTATAAATTTGGTATTCTACTACATATTCTGGCCCTGAAAATTGCGTAATAAAAAATTCATTTGTTACGGTAATAATCATGTACATTATTTGATTCCAAAAAAAAATACCGCCCAACGTCAGCACGCCGATTGCTTTAAATTTATCAAAGCATTTAAAATTAGGTGCACAGTTTCTTAACTCTGTATGAAATACAATAATTGAGGCACCTATCAGTGGTACATTTACGAAAGCCACATATGCAAGGGAGAGCATCTTTAGATTTGTTTCAATGTCATATGTTGGCACCAGTAAAATAAAAATCAATTGCGTAACACTCGTTATGAGTGCTAATAGGTTTGTTACTGCTGATTTTTGCATTGCATACAGAATCGATGAAATCAGTCTCAATAAAAACTGCAACATTACACCGGTAAAAATACATCGTACTGTAAAAAGCATGGTTTCCTCTGAGATAGTACTCTTATCTACGTTAAATACCAGATTCCAATCTATAAAATGTGAAATTAGAAATCCCAGAAAAGTTGTAATGATAACAATTCCTGCATTTATAATATACGCTGATGATATATAGGTTTTTATTTCCTCTTTATCACCAGCAATAACAGCACCGACCAATTTATTTCTGAGCCCATTTCCAATTCCAAAATCGAAGGATAAAACCCATATCATAACCGACAAAACTGTAAACCACAATCCCAATACTATTTGATTATCAAAATATCTGATATATGCGGGCATCGTAAACAGGGATATTAACAGTGCCCCCCCTTTTATCGCAAAAGTTCCAAACATGTTTTTGATAACTTGTTGATCTTTTTCTTCTTTTATAAACCGTGATATTACTCCACTTCTATTCATCATCTTCTCCAGTATTAACAGATTAATTTACTTATCCTGATAACGAAATTACTGTTTAATTCTTGTATCTTTTTTCTGCTATCATATTCGATAGTGAAATTGATATTTTTGATTGCTGCCGCAATATCTTTCGGTGTATCATTATCATAAAAATACATCATATTCCCAATCTCAGATTGTTCGATAGCCTTAATTCTAATAGATACAACCCTTAAACCATTAGCCAAATAAGACAGCACTTTAGATGGAAAAGATGTTTCGTTATATGCAGCATCTGGTGACTGTGTGGATAATCCTATCTCGCATTTTTGTAAAAACCGAATATACTCTTCTCCCTTCAGAAGTCCATCATATGTCACTTTGCATTCAGTCATCTTTGAAGTTTTTTCAATCATATCCAACAAAATTTTTTTATTTCTTTCATTCCCAAAACCAATAATATGAATGTGGTAATTATTATCAAGGTACATGGCAGCAGCAACAGCGGCAGCTCCTCCGCCTTTGTGATTGTCAATAATCCCAGCATAAACTATATGAATCTTCCCATCGTTAAATTTGCATTTTTTATTTTTCTCAACCAGATAAGTACCATAATTGATTGCATAAGGTTGGTTTCTTTTATTTAACTTTTCAGCAAGTAGTTCTGTAGAAAAAATATATTTATCCGCCGACAAAAACATTTTATATTCAAGCTTATTAATGCGTTTAGAATACTGCATAACATCGCAATAAATTTCATTAGCTTCTAGTATTAGGTTGAACTTTATTATTGCTTTGGCCCACAATACCGGTCTTATTAAAAATAACGAATGGTATACGAAAACATCTTCATTTCTTTTTGTATTTCTTAGAAGATAAAAAAACAACCAAATATATGTATAAATTACTCTAATCCCTCTCATCAGCCTACTTGCTGCACTAAAGCTGGGCGCAAAAGTAATAGTTTTTGATTCACTTTCCCTTATAGTATATTGTTTAGAATAACCTCTTTTGTCGTCACTGAACCATGCAGGAGAAACGATATTTACTTCATAGCCTGCAGCATTTATAGCACAACTGATGTAGTCCATTTTATTAGTTGCAGCTATCGAGCCAACTCGAACAAAATTATTTATATCTTTAATATAAAAACCAATATATTTTATTGATTTCAATTAATGGTATCTCCTCTCCACAGAAATTGCACTCATCCACGATTACTTATTGCCAGAAAAAGCGATAATTTTCTAGTTCTGAAACTCTAATTATTTCATAAAAAAACCATATAATAGAAGTCAAGGTATACGCACTCATACCAATAAGTTGGATTATACGATTATGAATCACACTTAAGATATTGGGAATATATATAATCATAAATATAAAATTGTAAAAATATAGCCGCATTACTACTGGATTAAATTGGGTAATGGGTAATATGATTGCAGATGCAATCATCATAAAAAAAAAGTATTTATTATAATCATTTTCTTTTATAAATGGTATTCTATAAACTATCCCTAATATTACAGAAAAGACAATAAAGAAATACATTCCGAAGCCGCCTGTTATTTCTGCGCCGTATTCAAGCCTTGCATAAATATTTAAGATTCCTCTAATCTTATCTTGTAGCCCAAATAAAACTATTGCCACTACAATAAATAGCAATAGTATTTTTTTGTTTAATTTAAACTTTACAAACCAATAACACGGCAAAAATATTAACGCTGTTACATGAAATGTAGAAGCTAATATAGTTGAAATTAAAAATTTTTTTAAGTTCTTCTCTTTCATATATTCAAAAGCTATTATAACAATAGACATTGCTATCGTTTGTCTTATTGCTGACATACCAAAAGTATAAAACCCAAACCCTATAAAAAGGATATAACTCATTAGTGGACTGTTTGAATACTTATATATAAGGCGTGAGACCACACCAACATATAGAATAGCAACAAAGATTAAAACAAATTGAAAGTCTCCAAAAAGTTGCTCTATAGTATATTGGAGTAGCCTGTAGCCAGGCTCTACTTGACCTGCAACAAATAATTCTGAAAAACTCAACTGTTTAATCTTGTCATATGTGTTTTCGTATTGAAATGTATCTATGCCAACAGATACGTCTCTTAGCCCAGCAACTGCAATTAACATGAAAGATACAATATAGATGTATATCCAATTATTTACTCTTATTGTTTTGCCGGGTACAAGAACCGTTTTTGTTCTAAACAGAGGATATATTACTATTAAAATAAGTATCATCAACGCATATACAATCATTTCAAACACCTTTGATATAGTTTTATATATTTCTCACACATTGATGTTTTAGAATATACTTTACTTGCTGTTGTAGAAATCGCATCACCATATCCGTATTCTCGTTTTTTATTTAGCCACTTCTTGACAAGAATCTCTAGTGCATCAATATCTCCTTGCCTCGTGAATGCGCTATAGTCCCCTAAAGATATAGTTTCAGGCGCCCCCGCTTCAAATCCCACTACAGGTGTGCCACAAGCCAACGATTCAGCACAAATCATTGAAAAAGTTTCTTTTTTACTCGTTAATAAAGTTAAATCTGCCATCGAATAGTATACTGCTAATTCTGCTTGATTTTCAGTGTATTTCACAGGGATTACATTCTTAGGCAATTTACTTATATCGCTGTTATAACCGACTATTATTACTTTGACATTATCGCTTAGCATTCTATCTGCAATCTGTAATACATAATTTCCGCCCTTTATTGGGCTTAGAAAGTTAGGTGTTACATGCAAAATCACTTTTTCGTTTTTTATTTTATGTGTTTTTTTTATTACACTATAATCTGTCGGTCTAAAAGTATTCACTGTATCTAAACCATTTGTAACAACTACAAACTCCTTTTCTTTTAAAAATGGTGATTGTTTGGCCCTGTCTAGAAGCCATCCCGAAACAGGCACTATGATCAAATTATTAAATCCATCAAAGGCTTCGGCCATCAGCCTCCACTCCTGTGCACTTCTATCAAAAATTTTGGATGAGGGTCTGCCATTACCTGCTTGAGGGCATCTACCACAACCTATTTTCCATTTTTCACACTCTAATGCATGCCCACACCCCGCAGTATGCATAAATTCAGCATGAAGTGTTAAAACTGTCGGTATATTATTGACTTTGAGAAAGTTAAGTAATTTGTATATGTTGACCGTGTATGAATTTATACAATGTAAATGTACTATATCAGGTCTTTCTCTTTTAATTATATTTATTAAATTCTTTGTTGAGATATAGCACCCAGCATACGCATAACCAGTAATCTTTGACCATAATGACTGCAGCTTCATTATTAATTCTGGTGCTATCTTATACACATACTGCTCATTTAACGCCTTTCCTCTGCCAAAACATACAACTGATTCGTAGCCATTCTCTAACAAATGCGTATGTATATCATGAACTATCTTTCCTGTACTTCCAATAGGATAAACTGCATTTATTTGGATGATTTTCATTGACTTACTCCTCATATACTTAGGAATTATGACATTACTTTAGAAAGAATTTGTCCGAAGTCATTCTCCAACATTTTCCTGTTTACATTTATATTATGGTGAATACGTGCATATTGATTTAACTTCTCTGAGTTTTCTATAATGCAATTACGGTCATTAATTATCTCTTTAAGCAGACTGCCAAGCATTTTTATATCATTTACTACTATTACACCATCTATATTGCTTAAATATTCTATTGAGGCTATATTGCTAGGACCTATTGCCATCATACAGCTTCCACTCTGCATACAATCAATAATCTTAGTTGAGAATGATAGCTTTGTAGTCTTGGCTTGCATTTTATCGAATGATTCAACATGTAGCACAATATCCGCTCGTTGCAATACTTTTTTCACATCATCATAGGGAATCGTACCCATTATTCGCGAAGACTCAGTTCTGTTCAAAGCAGCATCTATTTCTTGCGTTATAGTCGTGGTCGTATATATTTCCAGAACCATTTTCGCAAAATCCTCATTAATTTTGACTATCTCATCTGCCAGTACTTTTAATATACGCCAACGGCCAAAGAAGAGATTACCAGCATACACAAGTTTTATGGGAGACGATACACTTTCTTTTTTGACACAGTTATTAAACGAACAACCTTTATACAATGGTTCTATGCGTTTGTCAAAATATTTTTCGTATTCTTCGCACAGAAGTGGTGAGCAACCATATAATTTAACCGCTTTCTTTACAGAATTTTTAATCGTGCGGCGCAAAATGTATTGATAAAAATATCGAAGCGGCGAATATGTTTTATGACTATATATATCATCTGCAAAGAACAAGACTAATGACGCATTCGTTTTTTCCAAAGAATAACTAATAATTTTCTGCAGATATATAGGGTCAGCAGCAGCAGCGAAGATTATATCTATTTTATTTTCGTTAAGAAAGCTATCTAATTGCTTGTTTCTCCATCCACCGAGATTCCATAATATTTCTCTTGCAATAAGTGAAATTGTTCCTCCTTTTTCCCTGAAAAAATCTAATATTTGTTTTTCTCGCTGATAAAAACTTTCATATACTTTTGATTCTCTTTTTTTATTGATATCGGAGCATGAAAATTGACGCCCTATTTTATCCGGAGAAAAAATATATTTTAACAAATTCCTTTCGGTTATATTAAAGTAAGAACAACAGACATCATTCTGTGGTAACTCTTCTCTACAATAAATGTTATAGAAATTCACATCATTCCATCCCCCGAAGAAATTAGAAAGCGTATTTCCAAAGGCATTAGTTTCTACCCATGGTGACTTAGTTACTACTAAAATATTTTTACTATCTTTATTTTTCAATTAATTCACCCATTTTTATTTTGTTTCTACCGTTTTTTAAGAATTCGACCCGGCACCCCACAGACTATAACTCCATCAGGAACATCTTGAGTTACAACACAATTCGCCGCAATAATGCTTCCGCCACCCACGTTTCTACCGTATAGGATTGTTGCCTTTGCACCAATCCATACGTTATCTGAAATGCATGTAAATTTAAGTTCTATTTGCTGATCTTTAATTGGAACATCTACTTTATCATAGTGGTGTGACGAGGACATAACTGTCACACCATGCGCAATTGATACGTCGTTGCCTATTACAATACTACCAGCAGCATCTATATAACACATGGGATGAATGCTGACATTAGTTCCAACAGATAAATTCTGCACACTAAACAAATATACATTTGGATGAATTGAAACATTATCACCACAGCTTTTTGCGATGGTTTTCAAAAAAATATATCTTATAGCCAATCCTATTTTCCCTTGGGTCATGCGAAAATGCTCGAACAACATAATTCGTAATTTAAGCGGAAGAGTTGAGCATATTATTACCAAGATTCTTATTAGAGTTTTGAATCTATTAAATTTATCTCTGCCTCTTTTTTCCATTTAAACACCTATAAATTCTCCTTATACCACTCTATTGCCAGTTTAATTCCATCTGTAAAACTATAATCGGGATGATAATCCAGTAAACTTTTTGCCTTCGAAATATCAGCATTACTATGCTTAATATCACCTGCTCTCTCTGGGTCAAATACTGGCTCAATGTTTTTTTCAAGTGCTCCAGCCAGATTATAATATATATCAATTAAATACTCTCTGCCGCCATAGGCTATATTAAATACTTGACCTACCGCTTCATGCGAAGCTTTACAAGCTTTCAAGTTTGCCTCAATAACATTTTCAACATAAGTAAAATCACGACTTTGCTTACCATCCCCATGAATTGTTGGAGATTCATTATTTAAAAGCTGTTTAATAAACTTCGGAATAACAGCAGCATAGGCTCCATCAGGATCTTGTCTCCTGCCAAACACATTAAAATAGCGCAATCCATAAGTATCCAACCCGTATAACCTGGTATAAAGCCTTCCATACTCTTCATTAACGCGTTTGGTTAATGCATAAGGAGATAACAACTCGCCTTCCTGCCCTTCTGTTTTTGGAAGTATCGGTTGATCACCATATACAGATGAGCTGGACGCATAAATAAATTTTTTAACTCTCTGTCGTCTTGCTGCCTCTAGCATGTTAAGCATTCCCGTAATATTAATCTGCTCATATAATAATGGCATTTCGATACTTCTTGGTACACTTCCCCAGGCTGCCTGATTCAGAACATAATCTACGCCAACGCAAGCTCTTTCACATGTATCAAACTCTCTTATATCTCCTTTAATAAAGGTATAGTTTGGATGATTAATGAATAAATCAACATTTTCTTTTTTTCCCGTGGAAAGATTATCCAAGCATCTTACCTTATAGCCCATATTAAGAATGGCCTCGCACAAGTTAGAGCCTATAAATCCAGCTCCACCAGTAATCAAAAATAATGTATTATCTTCGAATTTTAAATGTTTATATCCCATCGCTATAATCTCCAGTAGTTGTAGCCTGCACATTCATATTCTTTTCTATTGAGTACTCCTTTAATGTCAAGCAACACTTTTTTATTGTTTGGAACATTACCAAAAAACTTGTCTATATCTGCCTGTGATAAACTCATAAACTCGTTGTGAGCAACAGCCAGAATCACTGCATTTATATCTTTGATGATTGGAATGTCCACAAAATCTATGCCGTATTCGAACTTGGCTCCTGCAGCATCGGCAATAGGGTCAGCAATGATAGGGAAAATTCCATATTCTTTTAACTCCTGAACAATATCAATAACCCTTGTATTTCGAGTGTCCGGGCAATTCTCTTTAAATGTAAACCCAAGAATAGCTACTTTTACGTTTTTTACCGAAACATCCGCTTTGATAAGATTTTTCACTAAATTCTCAACAACATACTTGCCCATATCATCATTAATACGACGACCAGCGAGGATGATCTGTGAATGATAGCCTAGTTCTTCAGCTTTATATGTCAAGTAATAGGGGTCAACACCGATACAGTGTCCGCCAACAAGGCCCGGTGAAAAGTTAAGAAAATTCCATTTAGTACCAGCCACTTTTAATACAGCCTTTGTATCAATGCCCATTTTATTAAAAATAATCGATAATTCATTCATAAATGCTATATTAATATCGCGTTGGCTATTTTCGATTACTTTTGCCGCTTCCGCTACCTTAATACTTTCCGCTCTCTGCACCCCTGCTGCTGCTACAATCTCATACACCTTAGCAACTGCATTCAGTGTCTCTTCATCCATCCCGGAAACAATCTTGGTAATAGTCTCTAATCGATGAACCTTATCGCCTGGATTAATACGTTCTGGAGAATAGCCAACTTTAAAGTCTGTACCACATTTCAAACAAGATTCTTGCTCTAAAATAGGAATACAGATCTCCTCTGTTACACCTGGATAAACTGTTGATTCGTACACTACGATAGAACCTTTAGTCAAATTTCTGCCAAGAATACGACTTGCGCCTTTAATCGGCGTTAAATCAGGTGTGTGATCTGGATTCACTGGTGTCGGTACTGCTACAATGTGGAACTTTGCTTCTTTTAGTCTAGCTTCATCTGATGTGAAATCTACAGTACAATTCGCTATTGCTTCATCGCCCACTTCTTTAGTGGGGTCGAATCCTTTTTTATATGTTTCTACTTTTGCTTCATTTATATCGAATCCAATAACATTTACCCTCTTTGCGAAAGATACTGCTATCGGCATTCCGACATACCCCAGTCCTATTAAAGATATTTTTTCTTGTTTGTTGATAATTTTTTCATATAATGACATGCAAACATTCCTCCACCATTTATCCTTTCCAACTGCTGATACACAAGCTTGTTTATCTCATCCATATAGGTATTGACAACGATCTGACGATCAAAGTCACTTTCCATCTTTTTTCTTCCTGCTATCCCCATCGTTTTTTTCTTCTCATAAGGAAGTTCTATAAACCGTTTTATTGTATCTACTAGGCTTTCAACATTCTTAGCTTCAAACCCAAATCCACTAAGACCCTCATCAAACGTTTCTCTGCATCCTGTTACTTTGGATGCCAAAACAGGTCGACCAGAAGATGCAGCTTCAAGTAATACGTTCGCTGTTCCCTCATGATAGGAAGGAAGGATGATAGCATGACTTTTTGTAATAAAGGAATGAACATTACTCTGCCGACCATGATATTTAATAATCCCTTGCGTCTCCAGTTTTAGTAATCGATCCATATAATAGTCTTCTTCACTATCCCCTATGAAGTCAAATTGGGTATTGGGATATTTAGATTTTATTTGTATAGCCGCATCTAATAACTCACCCACGCCCTTATCTTTCATCATGCGACCAATGAATAAAAATTTTATTTCATCATCATTATCAAGATATTCCTCAAAACAATGCTGCTCAAGATTAACCCCTGATCCAGGAATAAGGCGAGTATTATCAGCCACTATATTTTTATCTTTAAAGAACTTCAGGTTGGGTTCATTTTGAAAAAATACACAAAATGCTTTTTGCAATCCCACCGCATAAAGTCGTAATGCTACGAACTGCATGATCCCCTTATTTTCAATTGAAGTGCCTAAGCCAGTTACATTAGCCATATATGGTATCTGCAGCATCTTGCAAGCAATACCGCCATAAATATTTGGCTTAATTGTATAGGTAAGTACTACATTGGGGTTTATTTTTTTTATGATTTTCGTATAAAAATATATCAGCTTTACATCAGTGATTGGATTGGTTCCACGTCTATCAATTGACGTATTCATGTATTTACAGCCCATTTTTTTTAGCTGAGGAATATATTCACCATCCGGCAATGATATGAATACCTCATTATTCTGCTTGAGCAGTTCTTGCAAAAGCTCTTTTCTGAATTTATATAACCCGACATCATTATTGGCTAATACCAGTATTCTCGCCAATTGTATTGACCCTCCTTACCGGAACACCAACATAAGTCGCAGCCTCCATGATATTCCTAATCACTACAGCACCGGCACCTATAATAGTCCCCTCTGTTATTTCAACATTATTTTTCACTATAGCCCCAACACCAATCCAAGTACCTTTGCCAATAGTTACAGTACCGGCAATGTGTGCGCCTGGAGAAATATGGACATAATCTGCAATCGTGCCATCATGATCAACAGTAGCGGCTGTGTTCACAATGCAACCATCACCTATTCTACTGCCACAGTTAATAACGGCACCAGCCATTACAACTGTACCTTCTCCAATTTCAACTTGCATACCAATAGTAGTGTTGGGATGAATCAATATCGGCATCGTAACTCCTGCTGCTTTTAGTACCTTATGTAGTTTTTCTCTTGTTGCATTGTTTCCGATGGCTATAAAGATGTCATACTCTCCAACAAGGTTTAAAACTTTACTTGATGGACCAATAACCTCAAATCCCAGCGAGTATCGATGGGCCTCATCATCATCAAGAAATGCTATCTGTTGCCATCTATTCATTCTCACTGCAATGTCTGCGATGACTCTGCCATGACCACCTGCACCAATGATAAGGAGTTTTTCCATTTTAGCCTCCTTAGTTAAGTTTGCTCTTTTTTAAGGGTTCTAGGTTTATTTTTCACGCTAACACTTTCCTTTAAAAATTTGCTTTAGTCCATAGGAGTCCCCTTAAATGCGTCCATAGTAGCAGTATTCTCTGAACTTATACCTTCTCGTTTAAACACTTTATCTATCGTTTTAAAGATGATCTTCCAGTCGCCAAAAAAGGTTATGTTCTGCGTATAGTCAACGTCAAAGTCGAATTTTTCTTCCCAACTTATAGCATTACGCCCACTGACCTGTGCCAATCCAGACAAACCCGGTCTCACATCATGGCGCCTTTTCTGCCGTTCATTGTAGAGCGATAAGTATTGAACTAATAGGGGCCTAGGTCCAACTATCGCCATATCTCCCCTGACTATATTCCATAGTTCAGGAAGTTCATCTAAACTAGTTGCTCTTAAAAACTTTCCAAACTTAGTGAGTCTTATACCGTCAGGCAGTAGTTCCCCATTAGTGTCTTTCTCATCCGTCATTGTCCTGAACTTATACAGCCTGAAGTTTTTCTCATTCAAGCCAGGTCGATCTTGTTGAAAAATTATCGGGTTTCCAAATTTTAATCTCACTAAAATTGTAACGATGAGTAATACTGAACTTAAAACTATCAGTGCTATTAGTGACAGCATGAAATCTTGAGGTCTTTTTATAAATTTTTCATAAAATCCTTTTTTACGCCCTATTGCCAAAGCTTTTTCACGATCTTAACGATCCTCTCCAAGTCATTTTCACTCATATTCGTGTCGCTCGGCAGACAAACACCACTCTTAAAAATCTGCTCACTGACGCTCTTACATACACTGTTTGGAAGAATCTGCTCACTATCACTCTTACATACGCTGTTTGGAATAATCTGCTCATCTTCATACTGACTAATAAAATCGCATTGACTATAATAAGGCTGAAGATGCATTGGTTTCCAGATGGGACGCGATTCAATATTTTCTTCCTCCAAAGCCCGCATCACATCCAACGGCCCCACAGCCCCATTCAGCGTAATGCAAGAAAGCCAATAATTGGGCTCATTCCAATCATTTACAGGCATCATTTCAATGTCGTCTACTCCCTCAAACTCCTGCTGATAAAAATCAAAGATTTTTTTCTTTTCTTTGATTCTCTGATCTAAAATCTTTAGTTGCCCTCTGCCAATACCTGCTACAATGTTTGACATTCGATAATTGTAACCAAGCTCACTATGTTGATACCAGCGAGCCGTGTCTCTACTCTGTGTAGCCCAGAAGCGTACTTTAGCAATACGCTCCTCGGACTTTTCCGGATCGCTGGCCACAAGCATACCCCCACCGGATGTTGTGATAATTTTATTGCCATTAAAACTGAATATACCATATTTGCCAAAAGTCCCCGTATATTTTCCTTTATATAATGTACCTAACGATTCAGCAGCATCTTCTATCAATGGAACATGATAGCGATTACACAGTGCCAGTATCTTATCTAAATCAGCTGATAAACCGTAGAGATGGACGACTAATACAGCCTTGACCTTTCCCTCATATTTTTGAAAGGCTTTCTCAAGTGCTACAGGCGACATATTCCACGTTTTCTCGTCGGAATCAATAAAAACAGGTACAGCATTCTGATAGATAATCGGATTGGCCGTAGCTGAAAATGTCATAGAGGGACAAAACACGATATCTCGATTTTTATCAACCGCTTCTTTATCTTCGCCTACACCAACCGCCTTCAGTGCCATATGGATGGCAGCTGTTCCGGAAGACAGCGCAACTGCACACTTTGCTCCTAACCTTGCTGAAAATTCTTTTTCAAATTCATTTACGTTCTTGCCGAGGGGGGCAATCCAATTGGTATCAAAAGCCTCTCTGACATAGACCCTTTCATATCCTTCATCACTCATATGTGGTGATGAAAGATAAATTTTAGCTAAACCCATTTCTATCCTCTCCCCAGTCCAAAATTTTCTATTCTAAAACAAACCATGTTTTCTTTAGCTGACATCGTTTACTGTCTGATACTGCTTCACGGGACTGGACCCTCGTTCGGGTATGACATCCGACTCATGAGCAACTTTGCGTTTTTGAAGCTGTGCACTTTGAAAGGTTGGAACCAATTTTGCGAGCTCCTGAATGACTTCCACATTGCCCACAGTCTGCTGCAATGACAATAACCTTTGCCTTAATTTTTTTTCATCGACAGTTTTCAAATTAGCGACAAAAATTTTCTCATGCTTCGTCGAAGCCGTTCCTTCTTTGGCTGTCATCAATTCTTCAAATAATTTTTCCCCTGGCCTGATTCCTGTAAACTGAATTTGAATATCTTTATGTGGCAAAAGACCTGATAATTCAATAAGGTCACAAGCCATATCAAAAATCTTAACGGGTTTCCCCATATCAAGCACAAAGACCTCACCGCCCTTGGCAATAGCTCCGGCCTGCAAGATTAATTGAGATGCTTCCGGAATGGTCATGAAGTAGCGTTCCATATCGGGATGCGTGATCGTAATGGGACCCCCTTGAGCAATTTGTTTTTTAAATAAGGGGATCACACTGCCACGGCTGCCAAGCACATTACCAAAGCGTACCACAACGAATTTTGTAGCACTTTTCTTACTAATATTTTGAATAATGAGTTCAGCCACTCTTTTGGTTGCTCCCATGACACTGGTAGGATTGACGGCCTTATCAGTGGAAACCATGACAAATACTTCAGCACCTGCCTGATGAGCGGCCTCAGCCACCGTCTTGGTACCAAAAACATTATTACGCACGGCTTCAGCAGGTTGGGATTCCATCAACGGCACATGTTTATGAGCTGCCGCATGAAATACAACTTGAGGCTGAAACTGACTAAATACCTCATCCATGCGCTTTTGATCCCTCACATCGGCAATCACCGGTGTTAACGCCAATAAAGGCTGCCTGTTCTTCAGTTCCTGGTCAATTTCATAAATACTGTTTTCGCCTTTACCTAGTATTACAAGTGTTTCTGGCGACATTTTTGCCACCTGGCGACAAAGTTCAGAGCCAATGGAACCGCCAGCTCCAGTAACAAGTACTCTTTTGCCTGTCAGATAATCGGCAATTTCATCTAAATTCAACTTGACAGGATCTCTTCTGAGCAAATCCTCTAAATTCACCTTGCGCAACTGTTGCAAGCTGAATTTCCCATCAATAAGTTCATAAATACCAGGAACAGTCTGTACACTACACTTAGTATTTTGGCACATTTTTACAATTTTACGAACAATATCACCGCTAACAGAAGGCATGGCAATAATAATCTCATTGACGTCATAGTCCTGCACAACACGTGAAATATCATTTTGTGTACCCAACACCTTGACACCAAATATCATTTGGCTTTTTTTATACGAGGAATCATCAATAAATCCAATCAGTTTTTTCGTCTCATAATAACGTCGAATAATTTCCCGAGCGATCATAGCGCCGGCATCACCAGCACCGATAATCAAAACCCGCTGGATAGGTTTCACAGGCGTCAGGCGCAAGATGTAGTGAAGCATACGGATTCCCAACCGACTACTGCCAATCAACATAATGTTAAAAATCCAACTCAACACATAGATGCTCCTCGGCGGTATGAACCCCACTATCATGGAATATCCATAGATGAGTACCGAGCCTACCGTCACCGCCCCGATGATCCCCATTAACTCATGAATACTGGCATAGCGCCACAACCGATGGTACAAGCGAAATATATATAAACTTCCCAGCCGGATCAGAACAACTGCTGGTAAGTAGTGAAAGAGCTGAGTATAGTAATCTTCGCTTACCACGCCTTCAAAGCGAAGAAATAATACAAGAAACGGTACTAACGAAACGATCAATATATCGGTAATGATCATTACTAAAGACACCAGTTTTCGCCGCAAAATGACCCCTCCCCACATATCCTATGATTTCGCCACTCTATTTTTTTCCATTTCACTGCTATAATAGTAATAATAAGCAAATTCATTCTCAATCTCGACCCGATTGAGAATAACCCCTAGTATATGCCCATTGGCTTTGGTTAGCAGCTCCTTAGTCTTTTGGGCCATCTCGGGGGACACTGTGCCAGTATCTAGTACTAACATGATTCCATCCACCTTAGAGGCCAACACGCAGGCATCGGTAACCGCCATTACTGGCGGCACGTCAATGATGAGATAGTCCGACTGAGCTTGCAAAGTATCCAGCAATTCCTGCATTTTCGCCGCCCCTAAGAGTTCCGAAGGGTTCGGCGGTATCGGACCACTTGTGAACACCCTAAGATTTTCGATGTCAGTATCCTGGATGAGATCGGTAGCTACCAAGTCTTCCACCAGAAAGTTCGTAACTCCACGTCTAGTTCTATCAAAAATCTTATGCTGTACCGGTTTCCGCAAATCGCAGTCCAAAATAATCACCTTTTTGCCGGATTGAGCCAAAACAGCAGCAGTGTTGGCGGCAGTTGTCGATTTTCCTTCCCCTGGTCCGGCGCTGGTAAACATGAGCGTTTTTAGCTCGCCGTCCATTTTAGCAAACTGGATATTTGTCCGCAGGATACGATAGGCCTCTGCGATGGGAGATTTGACATCTTGTTGTACAATGAGTTGACATTGTTGTGGCATACTTAGCCTCTCCTTTGCAATTTCACCTGAATGAATTGGACAAATTGGTTCCACCTGGTTTCCTGCCATTTGTTTCTGTTGTCAAAGTCGGGAATATTACCCAGTATAGGCACCCCCAAATAATGCTGCACATCTTCAGCAGTCTTAATCGTTTTATTCATGTTTTCCAATAGGAAGGCCAGTGCCGTACCAACGAGCAAACCTAATATGGCCGCAATCAATATGTTTAAGATTTTTTTGGGCGAAATGGGCTTGTCCGGGGCAATAGCTACATCGATGACTTGAACCTCAGTTGGTTCCATGACTTCACTAATTCGGGCTTCTTCATAACGTTTGGCAAGCATAATATAGATTTCCTGATCCACGGATGCATTACGCATAACTTTCATCAGACCTTGTTCCTTCAAAGGCAAGGTACTGAGTTCTTGTTCATTGGCACTGACAATGGATTTGATGGCCTGACTCTGAGCCGTCCCAGCGGCAATTTGTGCTTCAGCTTGAATCTTACCTTGCACCAAACCAACATGAACCGGATTCATTGAAGGTGCATCAGCGTTAATCACGCGGGCAATTTCTGCGTTCAATCTGGTTTTCGTGGCTTCAATGGCAGCGCGTGTAGCCTCGACTTGAGGATATTTATCCGTATACTTAGAAATGAGAGTAACCAATAGAACTTCCTGATCAGCCAATTTTTCTTTATACTGCTGAATCAAAGGACTGTCCGCCACAAAACCTGGTTTCTCCAGATTAAGTTCTTGCTGCGTGACACCTAAAATTGCCTGAGCTGCCGCCAACTCGGCTTGATTTTTTGCCGACAATTTATCGATATCAGACAGCTTAGTAAGCATAACTTTTGTTTCTTCCGCCGGATCAACAGTTTTTTGCTGCGTCTTATATACCTGAAGAGCTTCTTCTGATTGTTCTAATTCCTGCTTGGATTCCTGCAGCCTCTGGCCAACAAAAGACCGCACATTGGATTGTTCGGCTCGCACTAAAAAGGTCATACGATCCAAAAAGGTATTAACTAACGTATTGGCTACCCATTCTGCTTCTTCCGGTGATTTAGCCTTCACTTTAATTTTCAATATTTCTGTGTCTTTTACCGGTTCCGTCGTAATACGTTTTAATAATGATTCATATGTAGGAATTTCTTCCTTCCCCCCCTGCGTCTGATCAATCACGGACTCTATGATCGTACGACCTTTTAGAATTTCAGCATAGGTATTCATTAATTGTTTTGTATAGGCTGAATTATCCAAAGGTAAATCAGAGAGAAGGGAAGTACCAAGTCCTTTGGGCTGTTTCACCCGTAAATTCGTCTCCGCTTCATACATGGGAGGAATCACCCAACTAATCACCATAGCCAGGATGACAAAAACCAGAAAGACACTGATAATCAATTTACATCGTTTTCTGATGATTTTAATCATTTCTTTTAACTCAAGAGTTGTTTCATTCACACTGTTTCCTCCGTGTACTAAAATCAGTAAGGTACTGCAAAACTTGATCAGTCATGCAGATGTGTTGCATAATACAGACTAGACAAATAGGGCAGTATATCCCTAGCAATATCCAGTCGGCCATTGGACGAGAGATAAACAACATCGCCGTCATTCAATACATGGTTTTGACTCATATCACCGTCTTTTAACATTTTGAGCAAATTGACAGTAATCGGATGATCGGTCTGACCGTTTCGAAGGATCATCACCTTCTTTTTAGCCGCATCCTTAGTTTGACCGCCAGCCATACCAATGGCGTCCAAAAGATTGTGCTGTTTTTCCACCTCGTACATTCCCGGTTTGACCACTTCTCCAAGGACATAAATCCGAATGGTATGAAAGCGAACAACATTCACACTAACTTTTGGATTCACAATATATTCACCCACCCCGGCAGTAATACGGTCTGTTAATTCGGTAACTGTCAACCCGCTCGCCTGTATCTCACCAACGATTGGGAAGCTCATCGCCCCGTCCGGACGGATCAACAGTTCATTGCCTGCATCTTTGCTTTGAAACTGATCAGCATAACCCCATACGCTTACCGTTACTACATCTCCGGGAAGTAATCGATACTCTGGTGCCGATTCAACATCAGCCATAAAACAAGCCGTCCACAAAAGTGACAATAAGGCAAAAATCAAAAACTTCTTCACACTTTGACCCCCTACAAATACTGCATGCGTTCTAACTTCCTGTGAGTTTTTTAAACAGCCACGTCCATAGACCGGGTGAACTAGGATAAACCAGGCTATCAATTTCACCTGCTGTTACCTCTAAATTTTGTAAAACGTGCAGCGTGTTAATTGTAAACAGTTGCTCGGCCCGATCGACGCCAACAAGCTGGACCACTCGACAGCGTGCAGCCTGTAAATCAGGATGGCGGGTCCGGGTATTATGAGCATCCGACCCAATAAACTGGATAAGTCGATTCACCAAAAATAATTCTGCCGTTTTCTGCACCTGCTCCCCCCAACGGCCGAGAATACTCGTGCCATTCATTTGAGCAAGTATCCCTTTTTTTACCCATTCGACCAAAATCTCCGGCCATCGTGCCAACACAGTATGCCGCTCGGGATGAGCCAAAATCGGAATAATCCCCTTGGCCTGGAGTCTGAAAAAAAATTCTTCTGTATAACTGGGAATCTCCAATGACGGCAGTTCTACTAGTAAATAGCGTCCGCCATTGATACAATAGTCACCAGGTCCATTTATTTTTTCTAAAATATCCAATTGCAATGACACCTCCGCTCCCGGATACAGTGCGACGTTAAGTCCAGTTTTTTTGGCTGCCGTCTGTAGTAATTTGCAGCGGTGAACAATATCCTGCCACATTGGCAGACAATTGCCTTTTATCACATGAGGTGTACCAATCATAATGGTTGTCTCCTTTGCTGCGGCAATGGTTAACATTTGGATGGCCGTCATCATGTCTTTTGCCCCATCATCCAAGTCCGGCAAGATATGACTGTGAATATCAATGATCAAAACAGATCCTCTTTTCGTTTTTATACCATTCGACTCGGTCCATCGACGATACTCATAGCTACTCAACATTGGTGATAATTATTCGTACTTTTTTACATCTGACATTTTAGTCCAAACTTTATTTGGTTATCCAACCCAAGAATTAATTTTTCCATATCAGCAGGACTTAACTGATTAATCTCGCCCGTCCCAACATAATCACAGATAAATTGATGCACTTGAAACGAATAATATCCCATGGCGATCAATTTTTTTATTTGTTCTTGGATTTTCAAAGACTGATTACTCATTTGACAAACCTCCCCCTATAATTAGCAAGCATTATCTTGTCTCAGTCTTCTTACTTGGCGTTTCTCCTTGTTTCCTACTGCACTTATATCGTAGCAAGTTTTAACATTTTTTGGTACTCTCTAAAGAGATAGGATCTTTCCTCTCTCTTCAGAGAGGAAGCAAATGTTTGCTGAGATGCAACAAAAAAACCGGGAATTTATTCTTCCCGATTCTCTATAATCCGCTATCCATTCTGTCCCAATCGTACATTGCTATCAAATTTGATTGAATGGCATAAGCAATCGCTTGCCCACGATTTTCTAGGTGCAGACGTCCCATAATCTCATTCATATGATACTTTACAGTATTTCCGCTAATGTTCAGCGCTGCCGCAATTTCCTTGTAAGTTTGTCCATGAGCGACATGGGCCAAAACCTCCTTCTGCCGAGGAGTCAGCAGATTTCCCACCTTTTCGCAATTTACAGGCACTACGAAATTTTTATCATTCTGCCTCATAATCAACTCCTGCAACAGATGGTCGGCTAATCCCGGTGAAAAGACGATTTTTCCTCTTACCACCTCTTCCAGCATCGCCAAAAATTCTTTTGTCTCCAAGTTCTTCAGTAAAAATCCTGATACACCACTCCGAATGGCTTCAAATACCAGGTGATCCTCATCAATCAATGTCAACATCACAATTTTCATTTCAGGAAATTTAGCTTTTATCAGACGAGTAGTCGCCAGACCATCACACCCCGAAATGTGAATGTCCATTAATACCACATCAGGTTGAAACTTTCTTGCTGCCCTAACGGCTTCCACACCATCTTGAGCTGTACCCACTACTGTGATACCATTGATTTGAAGCAAAGCTTCCAGCGCGCTTACGAACAATGAATGATCATCCATAAGTAATACTTTCATCATGACTATCCTTTCCTTATCTTACTATTTTAAAAATTCACCAATGCTTCTATCACCGTCCTCTTTATCTGCTTTCCCTTGATTTCTCACAGTTATATCGTAACAATTTTTTCCATCTTTAGGTACTCTCTAAATAGATAGGGTATAACTATCTTTTTAGAGAGTACACATTGTTCGTTACTTATACGCAATAAGATCATAAAAATATTTTCAAGTTAAAAGACCATGGGAAGGTGGGAAACCACTAAAAAATGACCATTTTTTAAGTCACTAGAATATTTTTATATTTTATAATTGTTTGATGGACATTATTTTCTAAAATCCGGAGTAAATATTCGAAGAAAAAGGATACTTGAGCTACTTGCCAAAGCTGTAAGCTTGGTTTGCAGATTCATACTTATTAGACCATACCCTCAGGCACGGTCTAATCCATGAAAACGTTTCATTTCGCCATTTTTCCATTCATGGCTGGCATGTTTTTATATTTTTCCTTAAATTCGGATGTCTTTGCTGGACGACCACAATGCTTGCTGTAGTAACAACCCTCAAGTAATTTATTTATAAAACTGAAATCTACTACTTTATCTATGTTTTTAAGTAGGTAATCATCGGATATTTTGTCATATAAAATTGAATATAAGCCTAATTGTTTCGATGTAGATTTAAGCATACTAAAACCCCACTTCTTTAACACAGCAATATGTTTATTATACCAAAAATGGATTATATTTACTATACCTTTAGCTTTTTCAAACAGATTCATCGTTCTGAACTCAATCACAAATTCTTCCGACATCCACTTGATGTTATCTCAGTTGGCGATGTCATCGACGTGATGTTCATCAGCATTGATGCTGATAGAAACCGAATTGGGCTAAGTTTAAAGCAAGTGGAAAAGATAGATAAATAATAACAAAAGACTGTCGTCAGCAATATAATTATATCGCTGATGACAGTCTTTTGTTACGGAAAAGTAGTCTGCTCTCTGTTGATATTACATAATGACCTACGTAATATATTGGTCACCTTTCAATGCTCGATTAGTGCACAAAAATTTCCACAAAGATCATCTATCTTATTATGTTTCACGCCGTTGTCACCATTTGCATATACTAGGGTGAAAGCAATTTTTTTAAAAGATGGCAATAATATTATGTCATGGGATGAATGTGATGGATGGAATGAATGTCATAAGTGTCCTGTTGGACCTACAGGAGCCACAGGTGCTACAGGTGTTACAGGTACTGGGATTTCATTTGACTGCGCAGACGTGACTCCAACTATTTTAACAGCAGTTGATCCAACAGATCTCATTGCAACAGTAGCAGTTAATGTTGCTTCAACGAGCGATAACGTTTGGTTAACTGCCTATGTAACTTGGACTCCAAGTGCTGCAAGTCCTACAATGACATTCACGATTGTGCGCGATGATGGTGTAGTAATAGCAACTGCAAGTGATACACCAGTGTCAGCCAATAGTCCAATTACCACTGCGTTGGTTGGTTGTGATGACACGCCGCTTGCAGGATCTCATTCCTACACGTTAATAGCTGCAGGGAATGGTCTCACAGGTGGGCAAACGATTACCATAAATCAAGGCACACTCACGGCGGCAGATATGGTCTCATAACAAAGTTACCTCTCTAAACAAGAGTTAGGAGTCCAAACTTCCAACTCTTGTTATAATTGCAATTCAAACTTAAGCATTAAATTTAGATTAAAAATTATTATTTTTATTGATATAAGGTTCGGTATAAGTCAACAATCCCAAATAAAATAAAGATTGTTGCGGCAACCCATTTTACTGTGCGTTCAGGAATTTGCTTACCTAAAACAATGCCGATGATGATACCAAACGCATCAGCAATCATCATACCAGTCGTAGTGCCCATCCACACTGGTAAAATGCACTGAAACTGCGCCGCAAGAGAAATCGTCGCGAGTTGTGTTTTATCGCCCATCTCCGCCATAAAAAACGCAATCGCCACCGTCAAAAACGGACCACACTGTCGATCTTTATCCTCACCATCTAATTTATCACCACGGATTGTCCATAACCCAAATAAAATAAATGAGATCGCCGCCGCAATATTGATATATTGCATTGGAATAAAATTCGTTAAATAAGCCCCTACTGCAACTGCTAAAAAATGATTAAATATCGTAGCAATAAAAACCCCCCATATTACCGTCTGCCAACGATATTTTGTCGCAAATGCCATTGCTAATAATTGCGTTTTGTCACCCATTTCTGCTAATACTACAAAGACTAGCGAAGTTAAAAATGCTGTCATAGATTTTCTCCCCTTATAAAATTTTTATCTATAAAAATAAAAAAGCGAGACCTTTAGCGTGATAAATAAATATCACGCTAAAGGTCTCGCTTTTGATATGGCTATCAAATGAATAAACCAGATAACAAAGTTATCAGTATGTTGACTTATTCCGTTGAGCTACTCCCCTTTAGTAAGGTATGAAACTTATATTAGTTTATCTGAAATAAAATTGCTTGTCAACAGTTGCCCTGACTATGGTTTTAAAATTTCTTTGATTAGAAAATTTTTCTTACTTTATTTTTACATTCTCTTTATTCATTTTCTACAATTCTTGCTATAATAGAATAATGTAAATTTTTATTCTTAGGGAGGCAATCAATGAACTTACTTAAACAAACACTTTCTCGCATCACTCCACCAGACGAAGCAGCTATGCAATATGCCAGAAATCGTCTTGATACAATAACCAAGCCGCAACAAGGCTTTGGCTATTTAGAAAATATATTAATCAAATACGCTGGTATTACCGGGCAAAACATGCCCAAAGTTCCGAAAAAATGCACCATCGTTGTTTGCGCTGATCATGGCGTTGCTGAAATGGGAGTAAGTGCTTATCCCGTTGAAACAACCGTACAAATGACCAGAAACTATCTTGTCGCAAAAGGTGCTGTTGCCAATGCACTCTCCAATTTTTCCGGTGCACACATGATTGTCGTCGATATGGGGATTGCGACTTCAATGGAAGACCTACCGGGACTCATCGATCGAAAGATTGGCTATGGAACAAAAAACATGGCAAAAGGGCCTGCTATGACACGTGAGCAAGCAATTGAAGCGTTAACAACAGGTATTGAACTAGTCAATGAATACACTAAACAGGGCTATCAATGTTTCTTGCCTGGTGAGATGGGGATTGCCAATACGACCGCCAGTGCAGCCATTGTTGCAACGTTCGGCAACCTCACACCAGAACAAGCAACTGGTCGCGGTACAAATATTTCCGACGAACGGTTAAAAGTAAAAATCGACGTTGTTCGTCAAGCACTAAAAGTAAACAAGCCCAATGCCGCTGATGGAATCGATGTTCTGGCAAAAGTCGGTGGTTTTGAACTCGGTTGTATCGCTGGTATCATGATTGGTGCAGCAGCTAACAACTGCGTGGTAATGCTCGACGGCTTTAATACTGGCGTTGCCGCTTTAATCGCCAATAGCATTTGCCCACTCGTGAGACATTACTTAATTGGTTCCCATCTCTCTGCCGAACCAGCCCACAAAAAAATGCTAGAACTCTTAGGCTTAAAACCATATATCAATATGAATTTCCGCCTTGGTGAAGCAACGGGTTCGTCGATTGCGATCAACTTCCTAGACGTTGCTATTAAAACTTATACCAATAGTACAACCTGTAATGAAGCTAATTTCACAATAAGAACAGCGAAAAATCTTGCATTGGAAGAAGCTCGCGAGCAGTTTGAGCAAACGATTGCTAAGATACAGCCATTAGATGCCAAATCAATGGAAACCTGTAGTCTTTATGTCGACAACCTGACCAAACCAATTCACAGTCTTGGTGCAATCGAAGATTTAGCGATTAAAAGTGCGGGTATCACCGCGAACCCAAAACCAAATAATCTGCGTAAAACAATTTTACTGTTTATGAACAATGCTGAAACTACCGGAAACAGCGTGAGTTATCGCACTCATGATTTTAGTGCAATTCAGACCTTTGCTAAACATGCCGAGGCAGAATTACTCCTAATTGACCTTGATCTGCCAAAGGAAGTAACCGACTTAAACAACGTCCGTAATGAATTACAAACCCCAACAATGTCACCAGAACAAATGATGCAAGCGATTGAAATGGGTATGAACATCGCGAATGAGCAAGCTAGCAAAGGCATGAATATCATCGGTCTTGGTGATAATGGAACCAGTAATCATACGCGCTCTGCTGCGATCCTATTTGCTTATACTGAGCAATCCTTTGATAACACGTCTAGTCATCAGCTAGATATAACAAATCCACTTGATGTACTGAATCAATTAGGTGATGCTGAACTAGCCGCCCTCGTAGGTGCAATCATCGCCAGTGCAAGCAATCATTGTGCGATCATTCTGGATAACTTCACCACGAGCATTGCCGCACTACTCTCTGTAAAAATCGCCCCAAAGGTCAAAGACTATCTCATCGCCTCACAACTCTCCCCAGATCCAGCGCATAAACTAACGCTTAGCCTGCTAGATCTGCCGCTCTCTCTAAACCTAGATATGTCCATTGGGCAAGGTTGCGCAAGCGCTCTAGGCATGAAATTGCTAGATGCTAGTATGCATATGCTTAACGATATGAAAACCTTTGGACAAGCCGCAGTAGCCGTTGCTAACGATGGACCCGGCGCAGCTAGGCAAAGCAAAAATATATAAAAATTGATGCTAAAAACAAACAGATGAATTGCACAAGAAAAATTTTTCAACCAAGGCAATGTAGACGAATCATACTATCTCGTAGCTTTGAAGGCTTTCTGTCTGACCGCAGGGAGTTTGAGAGATTCGTTTCTTGCCGACTTATTCTTTTTCATTGCAATTCATCTGTTTTAGGATAAGCTAATATTTCTCATTTCTTATTTTACTAATATCGCATCAATCAGCTGATCGCCTCGCTCGATGAAATCAGCTATTTTTTTGTTTAACTTTACAGCCAGCTCTTCATCATCGCGTAATAGCGAAATATTAAGCTCAGCAATTAATATCGCCCCTTGCAAAGCCGTATGACAACTCATCGCAGCAAACTGAATATCACAAAGAATATTAGGAAGCGCTTTGGGACGCAATTTTTTTGCTGTTGCCAAAGCTTCTATACAAGCATCAGCAATCGATACTGGTACATCAATGGCTTGAAGCAACACCTCATTCCACTCCTCACTATTCCCATCAGCCCCCACTACAGTCAAGGCCGGCAAAGCCTGCTCCAATACCTCGGCATCGCGGTTAATCAAACCTTCGAGTAACACATGCAACCGACCAAGTTCAATATTGAGTACTGCAAACTCACTACCATCAGCTTGTCCTTGACTACACAAATCGCTGGCCATCTTCAATAAACTAACTCCTGTCAATCCGATCAAAGCCGCCCCACTACCACTCCCCGGATCCCCATTTCCCGCCAGCTTTGCAAAAAAATTATGTACACTCAAATTCGTAAGCATATCTTTCCCTCCAATTCAGTCTGTAGAAAAACTATGGACAGACAGGCTGCGGGTCGGCGATAAGCACTCATCTGCGCCCTCCGACAAGGTGCTGTTCGTCGACGTACGAAAGTACGACTCCTTCGCACCCCCTTACTGTTCCTAGCATCTGAGCACTTCTCACCAACCGGCAACCTACCTTCGTACTAGTTTATAAGTGGAGCGGATTTAGATATTTTCTAAATCATCGACACAAATATTTTATTTTGACGACAGCCTAAGAGCTGTTGCTTAACGCAACAGCTCTTTATCATTCCACTTATTCTACACTAATTAAAAAATAATAATTTGGCTGCCCACCAGCATACACTTCTACCTCTACCGCGGGCATTGCTTCCGCAAGCTCCTTCGCAATCGCTTGAGCTTGCGTTTCCTCTAACTCGCCACCATAGTAAAGACTGACAAGCTCACTCGTATCATCTACAATTGCTTTTACGGTATTCACCAAAGTACGGTTCATTTCTGTACCGTAAACTTTTACTTTACCGCTGATCACACCAATATACGAGCCTTCTTTTACTAGATCTTCGCCAACTTTACTGTCGCGAACCGCCATTGTCAGACTAGCGTCTTTCACCTTGGCAATGGAAGCAGTCATCTTTTTCACATTTTCAGCAAAATCAGCAGTTTCATCATAGGCAACAAGTGCAGCCAAGCCCTGTGGCGTATTAGCTGTTGACACAATTTCAACACGATCGCCTAGTAATTTTTTCACTTGTGCCGCAGCCAAGATAATATTGCTATTGTTCGGTAAAATAATATATTTCTCAGCGACATCACTATGTACAGCATCAATGAACTCTTCTACCGCTGGATTCATACTCTGCCCACCGGGAATCGTGATATGTGCCCCAAGGTTTTCCATGATCCCAGCTAAACCATCCCCAGCAGCAACAGAAATAATTGCTGTTTTCATTTTTGACTTAGTATTCGCTTTAGAAACCAACGTCGTACGATGTTGATCTGCCATGTTATCGATTTTAATGTCATGTAACGTACCCCAGCCTACTGCACATTCCAAAACCAATCCAGGGTGCCCCGTATGAATATGTACCTTCAATACTTCGCCACCGTCAGCAATCACGATAGAGTCTCCCATTTCATCAAGGACACGCCTTGCTTCTGCTACCGTAACTTTCGTATTTTTTACCATGAATTCCGTACAATAAGGCCGCGCAATTTCAAACTCCACTTGTGGCATGATCTTAGCCGCTTTATAGCTCATTTCAAAATCAACATTCGGCGAAGCAAATTCACCGCCTAGCCCTTGCAGGCAACCTTGTAAAAATACGATTAATCCCTGACCACCAGCATCTACTACTCCTGCGGCTTTCAACGCTGGTAATAAATCTGGCGTACGTTTTAATTCAACATTACCAGCTTCAATGGCTGCTTCTAAAATATCAGAAATAGGCAGATCAGACCGAACTGCATGGTACGCACCTTTGGCAATGCCCTTTGCCACTGTTAAAATTGTACCCTCTACCGGTTTAGATACACAGCGATATGCATATAATACTCCATATTGAAAGGCTTTTCCTAGTCCAGCCGACGTAACTTCATGTTTGCCAGCAAGGCCACGACCAAGCCCGCGAAAAATTTGCGATAAAATAACACCGGAGTTTCCCCGTGCTCCCATAATCGCGCTATCAGCCGCGCGTTTTGCAATCGAGCCAATTCCTTCTTCTTGCGCTTCAGACACTGCACGTGCCACTGCACCTAACGTACGAAGCATATTAGTGCCAGTATCTCCGTCGGGTACGGGAAAAACATTTAATTCATTAATTCTTTCATGCTCCCGCGAAAACTCATTATAGGCACCAGAAATCATCCGTTTGAAATCATTGCCCGTAATCACTTCTTTATTCATTTCTTTATTGCCTGTCATACTTTCACCACCATGCTCTATCATCTCTATATTTTCTCCTGATATATAAACGCCAATGTACCGGGTCCAGTATGGGCAGCAACTGCTGAACCTGCTACCGTTAAGGAAATCTTTGCCGTTGGATAAAGCTCTGCTACTTGCGCTTTAGTTTCTAAGCCCTCAGCTTCCGCTTCCACGTGGACAATCCCAATATATTCTAACTCACCACATTTGCCAAGCTCTTCAATCAGACGATTGATCGCCCGTTTGCGTGTTCTTACTTTATCTAAAATCGTAATACGCCCTTCAGCTAAATAGAGGACTGGCTTAATTTGTAATATCGTTCCAAACAAAGCAGCTGCTCCGCCGATGCGCCCACCGCGATGTAAATATTCTAAAGAGTCTGGTAATAACAAAGTATGCGTAACTTTCACCTGTTTATGCAAAACTTCTAAAATTTGTTCAGCGCTTTTTCCTGCTTCAATCATCTCTAAAGCCGACTCCGCCATCCGTACCAGCCCAATTGCCGATGTTTGTGCATCAATCACATGGATTTTTTTCTTATCTACCGTGACCGCTGCAGTTCGTGCCCCTTGCACCGTACCACTCAGAGCACCAGCAACAGCAATGACGATACAGGTATCACCCTGATCAACAATCGATTGAAACAGCTGAATGAATGCACCAATCGGTGGCTGAGAAGTCTGCTGCATTACGCCAGCTTTCTTCGTTTCTATAAATAAGTCATGGGCCGATAATTCATCTTCATCCCACTCTTGCTCGGCGATTCTTACTTTTAAAGACACCTTATGTAAATTTTTATATTTTTGTAAAAACTCATCTTCTATATGAGCTGTACTATCTAAAACGATATGAATATTATTCACTATTTGCCTCCAAAAAAAACATTTCCATCTACATTGTACTAAATTTCAACAACTAAATACAGAAAAAACAAACATTGCTTAAATATATTCTCATATATTTATATAGAAATCAAAGGAATATTTACCTAAACTAGCGAAATAACAAGTACTTAGACAAAAATTTTCACCTGAAATAAATCAGCAATTCATATTTACAAGGAGATTTTTTATGGAAAAGAAATTACTGTTTTCTTTAGATATTGGTACGAGAAGTGTAATCGGCATTGTTGCGGAGCAACTTGGCAACTCAATGAAAATTATCGCTACGGAACGCAAAGAGCATAATACGCGTGCCATGCTTGATGGCCAAATACATGATGTTCCAGAAGTAGCGGCAGTCTTAGAAGAAGTCAAAGAAGAACTAGAAAAAACAGTGGGCCCGTTAAAAAGCGCTGCTGTTGCTGCTGCTGGTCGAGCACTTTATACCATCAACACCGATGCCGAAATCGAAGTTTCAGAAATTCTCACGATCGAGGATGAACATACCCTTGATTATGCTGCCATTCAATCCGCCCAACAAAAATTAGCAACTTCCAGCACCGTTGATGATCCAACGATGTACTATTGTGTTGGATATAGTACGGTAAGTTATAAACTCGATGGTGTACAGTTAAAAACCTTGGTTGGGCAACGCGGTAAACTTGCCCACGCCGAGGTGATTGCCACCTTCTTGCCTCGCCAAGTTATTGATTCGATGCAATCAGCATTACACGAGGCAAAGCTTGATATGAGTTCCTTGACATTAGAACCAATTGCCGCAATTACCGTCCTCATTCCGCCAACTATGCGCCATTTAAACCTCGTTTTAGTTGATATCGGCGCTGGTACTTCCGATGTCGCGATTACGAAAAACGGCTCCGTCATCGCGTACGGGATGGTTCCTTTGGCTGGCGATGAAATCACTGAAGCGCTTTCCCAGCGGTATTTACTTGATTTTAATGTTGCTGAACAAATTAAACGTGAATTAAATGATCTCGGACAAACTACGAAAGATAGAAAAATTACCTTTCAGGATATCTTAGGCATTGACTATAGTTTATCGCCACAAGAAATCATCAGCGAAATTTCTTCTAATATCGCTGAACTCGCCCAAGCAATTGCCACACAAATTATCACGCTCAATAGCGTTGCTCCTCAAGCAGTACTACTCGTTGGCGGTGGTTCTCTAACGCCAATGCTACCGGAAGCGATCGCGCAAGCACTTGATATTCCCGCACCACGAGTTGCCGTTCGTACCCCTGAAACCATCAGCGGAATTACCGATATTCCTGACATTTTAAAACGACCAGATGCCGTAACCCCTCTCGGTATCTTAAAAATAGCTTCATCACAAACTTTAAACTTTATTTCCGTTTTTGTGAACAAAAATGAATTACATCTATTTAACATCAGTAAGCTGACCGTATCGGATGCACTACTTGCCGCTGGCATTGGACTAAAACAGCTCGGGGGCAAACCGGGTCTTGGTCTCACTGTAAAAATCAATGATCATACGAAATTCTTTGCTGGCACGATGGGTAAGCCAGCAACTTTTACACTCAATGATGAGCCAACGACGCTTACCTCGCCCCTAAAGAATGGCGATAGAATCTGTGCGATCAGCGGTATTAATGGTTCTGTGCCCCATGTAAAATTGCAGGATGTGGTCAATGTACCACCACCATTTAAAATCATTGTAAATGATGAAGATTTCACAATTAAGACCAAAGTATTGGTAAATAGCAAAGAAGTACCACTTGATTATCAATTAAGGGATCGCGATGAAGTGACCTATCAACAGGTGAAAAAATTAGGCGAAGTTCTCGTAAATATTGGTTATAAACCAACACCACGCCACTTCCATTACAAACTAAATGGTGAAAACACACAGTATAGCGCTTCTCCTACAATTACAGTGAACGAAGAGGAGGCTACGCTTTCAACCTTGATTAATCCCGATGACAGGATCACCTGTATCGAACCCAAGACCCCAATCCTCGGTAAAATTGTTGATATGGGGAAAATTGATAGTCATATTACGATTAATTTTAACAAAGCAGCCTGTAAAATCCCCACCGCTAATTGTGCACTAGCTGTCGATGGCATCCCTGCCACATTAAATACGAGCGTAAAAGATGGCAGCTATATCACCTATTCTGTCTCAGAAAAAACAATAACCATGATTAGTGATGTACTCCTAGGTGCAAAATTTCAGCCACCAAGTGCTTTATCGCATGCCAAAGTAGAAATCCTCTTAAACGGACAACCTGCGGAATATACAGCCCTCGTCAAAAATGGGGACTCCGTTGATGTCATTATCACTACATTGGAACGATAATATAAAAATAGTTTTTCAAGTATGACGCACTTCCTGTTGGCATATATATGATTAGTAGCGTATTCAGATGCATAATACAGGGGGTGAATACTTTTTGGCTGAAACGACAATAAAGACGAATACAACAGAGTGTTCTACAGATATTACAACCGTCGTTACCGAAGTAGATACAGTAACAGATGCTACTACTACCACTACTACCAATAATCGAAATACTACTACCTGTGAAACAATTGAGGCAGCAGATGATGAATCAGAAGGCTGTAATCAATGTGGTCATTTTGACCTAAGAAAACTAGCTGAAGAAAGTCATTGTGCTGCTTTCCGTTCTTCTAACATAGCTGCTGCAACTAATAATTCTGTTATTATTTTTACTATGCGCGTCTTGCAAGAACTAATCATCAAGGAATGTAGAAAAGGCACACTTGACGTAAATACCATTACTTCAATTGCTACCTCTATGGGCGATGTTAGTCTTGGTATCAAAGTATATAATAATCAACCATTTGACAGTTAGTTAGCTTAAAATAGTAAAAGGACGTTCGCAAATGAGCTGCCCCCCATAGTTAGACCTAAATCTAATTTATGGGGGGCACCTCAAACGAACGTCCTTTTACTATTTTATTTTTTCTTTTGACTATTTATTTACTGTTCATATACTTAGCAACTTTTGCAAAGGCAACGGCGCTTGCTGCAATTGTTTTATCAATATCTTCGTCCGTATGCGCACCAGACATGAATGCTGTTTCAAACTGTGAAGGTGCAAGATAGATGCCTTGTTCTAACATAGACTTAAAGTAAATTTTAAAGGCTGTTAAATCAGATTGTTTGGCAGTTTCATAATCGTACACTGCTTTGTCCGTAAAGAACAACCCAAACATCGAACCAGCTTGATGGAATTGTAAGTTAAGACCAGCTTTTTTCGCTTCAGCTTCCATTCCCATATTTAATTTTTTCGTGTTTAAGGTAAGAACACGGCTATAATCAGGCTGACCTGGTTCTGGCATTTTGTTGATAATATTTAATGTTGCAATCCCCGCTGTCATCGCCAATGGATTCCCGCTTAATGTACCTGCCTGATACACTGGACCGGCTGGGGAAATTTGTTCCATGATATCGCGTCTGCCACCATAGGCACCAACTGGCAAACCACCACCGATGATTTTACCAAGACAAGTCAAGTCCGGTTTGATGCCATACGCTGCTTGGGCACCACCCAATGAAGTACGGAAACCACACATCACTTCATCAAAAATAAGTAATACACCATGTGCCTCCGTTATTTTTCTAAGTTCACGTAAGTAACCTTGCTTTGGTAATACTAAGCCCATGTTGCCAGCAACCGGCTCAATGATCACAGCGGCAATTTCTTTGCCTGACTCTGCGAGCACACTGCGGATCGCTTCGATATCATTATACGGCACCGTAATCGTATTTTTGGCAACGCCAACTGGAACACCAGGGCTATCTGGCACACCAAACGTAGCCAAACCAGAGCCAGCTTTAACTAACAAACTGTCATGATGTCCATGATAGCAGCCTTCAAATTTCACGATTTTTTCGCGACCAGTATAACCACGCGCCAAACGAAGCGCACTCATGGTCGCTTCTGTACCAGAGTTAACCATACGGATTAATTCCATCGATGGCATGATTTCCTGCACCAATTTTGCAAGCTCTGTTTCTAGTACCGTTGGTGCACCATAACTCGTACCAAGCTCGGCCGCCGCTTTGATCGCCTCAATTACTTCATCGTGAGCATGACCGACGATCATTGGGCCCCACGAACCTACATAATCAATGTATTCGTTACCATCGATATCATAAATCTTACTTCCCTTTGCTTTCGCAATAAACGGCGGATTAGAATCTACACTTTTAAAAGAACGAACTGGACTATTTACGCCACCAGGAATATATTGTTTTGCTTCAGCAAACGCTGCCGCTGATTTTTCTAAATTAAGTTCCATCATTTCAGCCTCCTAAAGTAGGTCAATTATTTTTCTGCTAACCACCGAGCTGCATCTAAGGCGTGGTATGTAATAATGATATCTGCACCAGCGCGTTTCATGCTGGTTAACGTTTCGAGCACAATACGTTTTTCATCAATCCAGCCATTTGCCGCTGCTGCTTTTACCATTGCATATTCTCCACTTACATTATAGACTGCGATTGGTAAATGCGTCATATTGCGCACTTGATGGACGATATCAAGATAAGAAAGCGCCGGTTTTACCATAATAATATCGGCACCTTCAGCGATATCAAGTGCAACTTCTTTCAGCGCCTCGCGCGCATTGGCTGGATCCATTTGATAGGAACGGCGATCACCAAATTGTGGCGTAGAATGCGCCGCATCTCTAAATGGGCCATAATAAGCCGAAGCATATTTTACCGCATACGACATGATTGATACATTACTAAACCCGGCGTCATCTAGCGCTTCACGAATTGCCGCTACGCGACCATCCATCATATCCGATGGTGCAATCATGTCCGCCCCAGCCTCTGCTTGGCTGACTGCGACCTTGGCTAATAGTTTTAAAGTTGCATCATTTTCTACATACTGATCTTTTAATTGACCACAGTGCCCATGCGTCGTATATTGGCAAAGACAAACATCACCAACAATCACAAGGTCAGGAAGTTCTGCTTTTATGGCCTGCATCGCTCGTTGCACAGGACTGTTCATATCCCAGGCACTAGAACCGATTTCATCTTTATATTCAGGTAAACCAAAGACTTCAACCGCTGGAATACCAAGTTCATAGGCTTCCTTTGCTACTTTTACTGCTTCATCTACGGATAAATGATAACAGCCTGGCAAACTAGAAATTTCTTCTTTGACCTTTTCACCAGCCACCACAAAGATTGGATACACAAAGTCCTTTGCTGAAATGATCGTTTCACAAACTAAACTACGCACGCCCTCAGAAATACGCATACGACGTGGTCTTAATTTTTGCTGATACATCAAAAATCACCTCTATATTATTTTACTATAAAAAAAGCACTAAAGATCTATACATAATGGAAATCATCAGAAAGGAGGATAACTTATCCCCCTCAGGCTGTCAACAAAATAAAATATTTGTGTCGATGATTTAGAAAACATCAAAATCCGCTCCACTTATAAACTAGTACAAAGATAGGCTGCCGGTTGGTGAGAAGTGCTCAGATGCTAGGAACAGTAAGGAGTTGTGAAGGAGTCGTACTTTCGTACGTCGACGAGCAGCACCTTGTCGGAGGGCGCAGATGAGTGCTTATCGCCGACCCGCGGCCTGTCTGTCCATAGTTTGTATTGCTTCTACTAGACCTGTAATGGTATAATCTTCGGCAATAACCGTTGGTTCAATGCCATGATCAAAACAAGTTTTTGCCGTAATTGGGCCGATGCAAGCTGTTTTTGTTTTACCAATTAAATTTTTCCCATTTTCGCCCAACACGCTAAGTAAATTGGTTACGGTCGAAGAACTGGTGAACGTTACTAAGTCAATTTCGTTGTCTTGTAATTTTTTGATTAACGACTCACTGTCTACCTCGCCAATCACCGTCTGATAAACTGGAGCAACATCAACGATCGCACCCATTTCACGAAGTTTTTCCGGTAATAGTTCACGTGCTTCTTTCGCACGAGGAATTAAAATTTTCATGCCTTTGTTTATTCTATCTTGTAAGATCTCAATGATACCTTCAGCTCTAAATTCCGCTGGAATCACATCGGCTTTGATGCCATAACCCCGCAAATGATTTGCAGTTGATACGCCAATTGCCGCAATCTTTGCATTGGAAAGCGCACGGCTATCCAGACCTTTTTCATCCAAACGAGCAAAGAAATGATCAACGCCATTTGCGCTCGTAAAAATAAGCCAATGATAACTTGCAATCTTAGCGATTGCGCTGTCGATTGCTTCATAACTATCCGGCAGGGCAATTTTAATCGCTGGTGCTTCAATACAGCTGGCACCAAGTGCTTCTAATTTATTGGTAAGAACACTCGCTTGTTCTCTGGCCCGCGTAACAAGAATGTTTTTACCAAATAGCGGACGATTGTCAAACCAAGCTAATTTTTCCCGTAAGTTAACAACATCACCAACAATGAAAATCGCTGGTGGTTTCAAGCCTTGCTTTGCTACATCTTCAGCTGCACTTCCTACTGTTGTTACTAATACTTGTTGTTCAGGCTTCGTGCCCCAGCGAATAACCGCTGCTGGTGTTTCTGCTGGACGGCCATTTTTTATTAATTGCGAGGTAATATGCGGTAAATTTTCTACGCCCATTAAAAACACAAGCGTATCAACCCCTGTTGAAAGTTTATCCCAACGCATGTTGGATTTTCCTTTCGTCGGATCTTCATGACCAGTGATCACAGCAAAAGAAGTGGCCACTGCCCGATGCGTTACAGGAATACCAGCATAGGCAGGCACAGAAATCGCAGAAGTGATTCCTGGCACGATTTCAAAAGGCAAATTGTTTTCTACTAAAAGTAGCGCTTCTTCCCCACCACGACCAAATACAAACGGATCGCCGCCTTTTAAACGCACTACTATTTTTCCTTCTTTGGCTTTATCTACTAACAATTGATTGATATCTTCTTGACGCATTGTGTGCTGACTAGAAGCTTTGCCTACATAGATCAGCTCTACATCTTTACGTGCATTTCGAAGCAATCGATCATCTGCTAAACGATCATACACGATCGTATCAGCAATTTGAATATACTCCCATGCTTTCACACTAATTAACTTGTAGTCGCCAGGGCCTGCGCCCACTAAATATACCATACCTGCCATAAAATTTCCTCCTACAAAAAAGTCAGGTGAACAGCTTATCTCACCTGACCCATATATTATTTATTCAGTCATACAACCTAGATCTACCATGATTTTGCGTCCACCTGCGGCAAGCATGCGGCTGGCCAATTGTTCACCAAGCGAAGTTGCTTCATTACAGCTACCAACGACGCAATCCTTAATCACCGTTTGACCATCAATGGTAGCAATAATTGCCTCCACCGTCAAAGTCTCACCTTCTAGAGTACCAAACACCCCAACTGGTACTTGACAACCACCTTCGACTGTTTTTAAGAAAGCACGCTCTGCAGTTACAGCATAACGCGTTGCTGGATCATTTAAAAATGACAATAGCGTTAACACTTCTGGATCATTTTCTCTCGCCTCAATGGCAAGTGCCCCTTGTCCCACAGCCGGTAAACAGACTTCTTTCGGTAATATTTCCGTAATATGTTCTTCCCAGCCAAGTCGTTTGAGTCCAGCCGCAGCTAACACAATTGCATCCAAGCTGTTAGTTTCTAGCTTTTTCAATCTCGTATCCACGTTACCGCGCAAATCACGAATGCTCAAATCAGGTCGCGCACTCAGTAATTGCGCTTTTCTTCTCAAACTAGAAGTACCAACTTTAGCCCCTTGTGGTAAATTTTTTAACGTCTTATACTTCGGACTAATAATCGCATCGCCTGGATCGACACGTTTGGTAATCGCTGCCAGTGTTAACCCTACTGGCAACTCCGTTGGCATATCCTTTAAGCTATGCACTGCTAGATCAATGGAACCTTCTAGCATTTCCGTTTCTAATTCTTTTGTAAATAGACCTTTGCCACCGATCTTCGCTAGTGGCACATCCAGAATCTTATCCCCAGTTGTTGTGATATATTTTATTATAACTTCTAAATTTTTATATTCTTTGCGTAAACAATCCGCAATATGATTGGCTTGCCATAGCGCTAGCTTACTTCCGCGCGTACCGATAACTATTTTTTCTCTCACTTTTTCTGTTCTCCCCTATTGTATCAAGTTTGAAAAGATCTCGCATCGCATCGATATAATACTGTTCATTTCCAGTACCAGCCGCGCTATTGATTTTTACCATTGGCTCCCTAAGCATTTTGCGAATAATCATATGCGACATCTGTTCCATCACTTTACGTTCTTCTGGCGTAATATCCGGCAATTTCGCCATTGCCCGTTTCACTTCACGTTGTCTCATCCGCTCCGCTTTATCCGTTAATAGTGCCATTACCGGACGGAAAGATAAGTAACGAAATTTATTTACGAGCTCTTCCACTTCTTCCTCTACTATTTTTTCAGCAAGTTCAGCCTCTTGCTCACGAACTTTAATATTTGAATCAACGACTGCTTCTAAGTCATCAATATTATATAAACTAACGCCTTTAATATCAGCTACTTCTGGCTCAACGTCACGTGGTACGGCGATATCGATGAAAATAATCGGCTTGCCTTTGCGTTTTGTCATCAGATGCTGCGTATCCCAAGCTTTTACGATATAATGTGGCGCCCCCGTTGAAGTAATCACGATATCCGTATTGACCGCACATTGCATTGCATGTTCATTCTTTATCGCTTCGCCATGAAATTTCGCTGCTAAATCTACAGCACGGTCATAGCTACGATTGGATACAAATACAGTTTCTACACCATTATCAATCAAATGTCGGGCGGTAAGCTCACCCATTTGCCCTGCCCCCAGTAATAGCACCTTTGAATTTGATAAATCACCAAACAAGTTCTTTGCCAACTCTACTGCCGCGTAACTAACAGATACTGCACTATAGGCAATTCTCGTTTCTGTACGAACTCTTTTCCCTACTGAAATTGCTCGATGGAATAATGTATTTAATACGGTACTGGTCGTCCCAGCTTCTTTTGCGATCCAATACCCTTTTTTTACTTGGCTGAGAATCTGGCCTTCACCAATCACCAAAGAATCTAAACTAGCAGCCACGCGAAATAAATGTTCGATGCATTCTTCATCATAATAATGAAATAAATACGGATCTACATCATCATCGTTACTCGCTAGATCATATAGAAATCTCTTTAATACCGATAAAGATTCCTCTGCATCCTCAACAACAACATACAGTTCGCTCCGATTACAAGTCGAGAGAATCACGGCTTCATTAATTTCTTCATACTCATCTATATGTCTAAGTCCAGCTTTCACTTTATCCGCCGATAAAGAAAAGCATTCCCGCACTTCTACTGGTGCAGTCTTATGATTTAGTCCCACAACTACTAATTGCATGTTTTATTCTTTCCTCCGCCACGCTTAATTCACCTTGTTTTAGTAAATCAAGTATTTCTTTATTCATCGCTTTATTCCAAAAAGTCTCACGCTCTTGACTGGTCTTTAACTTCGTTTTTATGAAGGAGCGTACGTTTGCCACCAGTTCTAAATATAGTTCATATTCAGTTCCATAGGTGTCTGCAAGCTCTGCCCGAAGTTGCCGCGACAATGCTGGACTTTTCCACCTGTTGACACTGTAAACAATAAATCACCACGATTTACTTGTGCTGGCACAGTAAAATCACTGACAGATTCATTATCTACCACATTAACAAGTGAGCCATTTTCCTTTGCCTCTAAAGCGGCTCGTTGATTTACTTCACTATGATCAGTAGCACAAATAACAAGAAAATAAGCGTTTAGATCGCCTCGGCTATAATCCATCGCACTATAAATAATATCAGAACGCTCAGCTAACTGAGCCAACTCCTCTATTAACACTGGACTAATTACCGTAACGATAGCCTTTGCTTTTAATAAAGCCTTGACTTTACGATACGCAACATGGCCTCCACCAATTACAGCACATGGCCTACCCTCAATATTAAGATTCACCGGATAAACAGCCAATGCACTTTCACCTCGCCAAATTTAGCCTAGATACACCTTATAATATAATATATCTTTTTTTGATTAATTTCCATCATATTTTTCTACAAAAATACAAATTAAATTCTAGACAATTTGCTAAATCGTAAAAAAATAAAAGGAGTTGCTTATTAACAACTCCACACACAGCCTATTCTAAAGTCATAATTTTATTTTTAAGGGCATATAAAAGTGCTTGGGTTCTGTCATTAACATTTATTTTACGGAAAATATTCGTTAAATGATTCTTTACCGTTTTTTCACTGACAAACAACGCCTGCGCAATTTCTTGGTTACTGAATCCTTTTGCAATACAACGCAATACATCCATTTCACGGGCAGTCAATCTTTCACCGCGACGCTCTTTCCAAATTTCTTCGGCTCTCATGCCTACATCCTCACATTGCACTGCACCAAATAACTTTTCAGCAATTTCTGGATAAACAAAAGCATTGCCTTCATGCACCATATGAATCGCCTTAATGAGCATCTCTGGCTCTACATCCTTCAATAAATAACCCATTACTCCATTTTTAAGCACTTCAATCACGTAATTATCATCATCATGAATTGTAAGCATGATAATTTTGGTTTGCGTTTTTGTCAATTGTAACTGTTTGGCCACCTCAATTCCATTCATAATTGGCATGTTCAGATCCAACAGTAAAATATCCGGCTGAAACATCAACGTTTTTGCCAACGTTTCATGGCCATCGACCGCTTCAGCAACTACCTCTAAATCATCTTCTAAATCTAATACCATACGGATTCCTTGCCTTAATAGTAAGTGATCATCGGCAATTAAAATTTTGATTGACATGTTACTTCACTTCTTTCTACTTAACAATATTAGCTGTAAGAAAAATCATTACTTCTGTTTCATTTTTACTATTATCTATATTACTGAAGAGGCGACCCAAAATCGGTAAATCTCCTAGAAAAGGAATCTTATTTATCGTTTTACTTTCTTCACTACCAATCAATCCACCAATAACCATCGTTTCACCATCCTTTAAACGAACAACCGTATCCGCCGAACGTTTATTAAATTTATAGGCTTTTAGATCAGCAACATAAGAAGGCGAGCTAACCTCGGTATGTACCGTAGCTGTTATATAGCCATCACGATTGATCCGCGGTGTATACTTTAAAATAATACCAGCTTCACGATATTGGATGGATGTCGTTGTCGTAGAATTCGTCGTTGCGACTGTTGGTACTGGCACCTCGCCACCAATATTGATCACCGCTTGTTTGCCATTGATCGCTAAAATATTCGGTTTCGCCAGAATATTCGCCTTTCCATCACTGACAAGCGCATTCAATTTTGCTGCATAATACAGTTCAAAAGGATGTCCATTAGTTCCGTGCCCAAACTGAATAACGCCTGGTACACTTTCTGAGCCATCTTTCCAGACCCTCGTTACCTTGGTCGTCGGCACTGTCTGGGTCACATTTTCATAACGATTGGTTGCTGAATTCCATACAGTAGTCGTCGATGTCTCGGTGCTATTTTCATATTCTGGCGTCTGGGGCAATTTTGACCATTCCCACTCCACCCCCAGTTTCTTGGCTGCATCTTTATTAATTGCCACAACCTTTGCTTCTAAAGAGACCTGCTGATAGGGAATATCAATGCTATCCAGCATTCGGCGTATCTGACTCGCTTCAGCTTCCGTCCCATAAAACAAAAGGGAATTTGTTGCCATATCCACTGACAAACGGCTATGCTCAGAAGCCTTCTCCCCCGGCTTTTCGGTCTTTACGCATTTAGATAAACTGCCTAACGCGAGTTCTGCTGACTTTAAGACCTCCGCTGGCTCAATATAATTTAAAGAAAAAATATGAAGGGAGCCAAAATTTTGATTGATAACGTCCCGTCCCCCGACGATGATGACATTGCCAATACACTGATAATACAAGCCTTTGGTTTGTGTAATCAATTCTAAAGCCGTATCAAAATCAAGCGATTGCAGCTCTATGGTAATTTTACCTGTAATCGAATCATCGACAATGATGTTACGATTACCTAACTTAGCAAGTGAAGTGAGCACGTCGCGCACCTCAGCATTTACTACATTCAATGATAGCAGTTCGCATTCTTCAGCAAAACTGTACGATTGTCCTATAATATTAGCAAATACTACTATCATTACCAATATAATCCATCGTATTGATTTTGACAAATGCAAATCAATCACCGTCCAACCGTTAACATTATAGCTCCGTTTGGTCCATTTACGATTACATTTTTTTCATCAATTCCTACAACTAATGATACCAGTTCAACTCCTTGAACAAAACAGTACGATTGTCCTAAAAAGTGATTGCCACTATACCTGCGAATCAATCATCGTCCAACCGTTAATGTTATTTCTCCGTTTGGTCCATTTACGATTACATTTTTTTCATTAATTTCTACGAGTTGGTAAGGGCCAATGAAATCCTCTAGCAAACATTGTTTACTAACCTCACCATATTCTAAAATAGCAATAAATCGATTGCCACTACCAATGATGCCTGTCACGACTGGCAGTTTCGCCGTCTTTACTAACGGTGATATTTTTTGTTCTTTGGCTGGTGCTTTCGTTTCTTTCTCCATCGGCATTTCCTCTTTTTCACCGAAACTACGTGGAACCGCAAATGGATCTTGCATAATGTTCTGTTCATTACGGTCGACTGTTTGTAACAGTGTACTTTGTACTTTATCTTTCTGTGTGGAAACTTCTATTTGTGCAGCAGCCTCTTGCTTTACATTGCGCGCCTGCATGAATAATACATAGAATCCCGTCATAATCACCAGAGAAAGTATGACCATCCTTCTATTTTTTGGAACAGCCCAAACATTTTCTAGTAATTTCAGCAATTCTTTCATGTTGTTACACACAGCTTCCATAAACTTATATAAAGATACAAATTCTACAAACAAAAGAAAAATCCTGTCGTATTCCGACAGGATTTTTTACAATATTACCATTCATTTAAAATCATTGTATTTTTAGCCTAATTTACTTTTGATTTCTTGTAAACTAGGTCCCATAATACGTTTATAAGCTTCTACACCAGGTTGATCGAAAGCATCTACATTTGCTAAATCGCCTTCATACGCTACTGATAATGCCAACATATAGAGAAGTTCGCCTAAATGGTATGGCGTTAATTCTGGCAAAGTGTAGGTCGCATTGAAACGATTTTCTGAAGCAAGTGCACTCGCATTCGACTGTCTAGCAACTTCTAAGGCTTGGCTCATTGGAATGCCAGAGATATCGGATAATTTTTTCACTGTTGGAAATGCATCATCGATAACAGGATCAACATTCCATTTGGCAATCTTGATAAATTGAACAATTTTATCCAATGTACCCTCTTGGTGTTGTTGTGTCTGTGCATGCATATCTGTCGTACCTACCGCAACGATTGGCGTTCTACCATAGTTTACAACTTCGCCTTCTTTATTAAATTTTTTACCTAGTGATTCGGCAAGAAGCTGAATATACCATTCTGAGGTAGATTTTAAATAATCTGCATATGGCATCAAGACTTCACTGGTTCTACCATATTTCTTCGCCGCGATAAATTTCAAGCTAGCATTGAGCATCGCTGGGTTCTTCCAGATATCTTCACTCTGACAAACTTGATCCATTGCTTTCGCCCCAGCTAAAAAAGCCTCAATATCAAAGCCAATACAAGCAGCTGTCACTAAACCAACTTCACAGAATACTGTAAATCGTCCACCAACGCCATCGGGAACACTAAATGTAGGCCAACCTTCATCCGTTGCCAATTTTTTCAGCAATGTCTTATTCTCTTCATTAGGATCTGTTACAGCAACAACTTCGACTTCAATATTAGGATATTTTTTCAATGCTTCATAAGCCACCATGAAGTTTGACATCGTATCAAGTGTGCCACCGGATTTAGAAATAACAACCATCATTAAGCGGTAAGGGCGCTTTTCGCCGTGCGCTTCATTTACTTTCGCATTCGCTACCATATGATTGATTAAATCTGTAGTCCGTCTAGGATCGATATTATTCCCACTAAAATATACTTTCGGATAACCATTGCGTTCTTCTGTGGACATGCTGTTCCAGAACTCGCCACAATGCACGTCAAATAACACTTTATTACCTAAGTAAGAACCGCCAATTCCAAAAGAAATCACTGCATCCACGCGGTTTTGTATCGACTTAGAAAATTCTTTTAAACGTGCAATGGAAGCCGGTGAATTTAAATTTCCTTCTTTTATGTATGGTAATTGACTAAATAACACTTTTTCTGGTTCGCCGTCTTTCGATAAATGACCACGGATCACACCAGTTTCACGCATCACTTTCATTGCTTCATGCGCTTTTTTGATTGCTTCACTATATTCTTTCAGGTCAGCAGCTGTTACCTTACCGTCCCCAAAAAGATTTTCATAATCAAAACTAAATCCCGATTCTAAAACACACTCTTTTTTTGTATTACAACTCATGTTTTTAGCACCTTCCTTTTCTTTAAAAGTATAATGAAAACTTATTTTATTATACTAGACTAGCTATATAACTTCAAGTAAATACCAAAATCACATAGTACAAGAGCTGTTGGTTGTATCCCAACAGCTCCTTAAACAACTTATACTATAGAAATCAATAGATGATTTGTATAAGAAAAATTTTTCAACAAAGGCAATATAGACGAATCCTTATCAGCACTTAGCTTTGAAGGCTCATTGTTTGACCGCAGGGAGTTTGAGCATTCATTGCGGTCTTTGAATAAATGCTGACTTGGGATTCGTCTTTTGCCGACTTGCTATTTATCGTTACAACTCATCTATATATAGTATTCACATATAACTAATTTTACTTCAACAACGGCCCCACCGTCTTAGTTAAATACTCTAAAAACTTATCGCGTAGTTCCGGGCGCTTCAACGCATATTCTACCGTAGCTTCTAAATATCCTTGCTTGTCACCGATATCATAGCGTCTGCCAGAAAAACGATAGGCATAAACTTTTTGAATTGCTGCCAATTGACAAATCGCATCTGTAAGCTGAATTTCATTGCCACGACCTGGCTCTGTTTTTTCCAGCAGTTCAAAAATTTCTGGTTCTAGAATATACCGTCCAAGCACCGCCAACTGCGATGGCGCTTCTTCTGGCGATGGCTTTTCAATCAAATCGAGCGCCTGCCAAACATTTTGTTTGATTGGTTTTGGATTCACGATCCCATAACTAGAAACTTTTTCTTTACTAACTTCCTGCACGCCTAAAACAGAACCTTTATAATCTCGATAAACATCCATCAGTTGACGAAGGCAAGGTACCTTAGCATCAACGATATCATCACCAAGCATAACTGCAAATGGCTCATTGCCAACAAATTGCTTCGCGCAAAGCACAGCATGTCCCAAGCCTTTTGCTTCTTTCTGACGAATGAAATGTACCGTTATGTTGGAAATCTCCTCCACCAAGCCCAGTAGTTCATATTTGCCTTGTTCTTTGAGTTGCAATTCTAATTCAACTGAGCGATCAAAATGATCCTCGATCGAACGTTTATTACGCCCAGTAATGATTAAAATTTCCTCAATGCCAGAAGCAATCGCCTCTTCGATAATATATTGAATTGCTGGTTTATCGACAATTGGTAACATTTCCTTTGGCTGTGCTTTTGTCGCTGGTAAAAAGCGTGTACCAAGCCCCGCTGCTGGAATAATTGCTTTACGAATTTTTTCCATAATAGCTCCTTGTAACTTAAGATTAAGCGTTGATTAACGCTAACAGTTCTTCAGTCTTTTCTTTTAATAGTTTTTCATCTTCACGAGTCTCTACGTTTAAACGAATTACTGGTTCCGTATTGGACATCCGTAAATTAAACCGCCAGTTTGAATATTCGATGCTGAGACCATCTACTTTCGTCACTTCACCATCTTTACCGTATAGTTGTTCGATTTTTTCAAGCACTGCTTTGGCATCTTTCACCGTACTATTAATCTCACCACTGATTGGAAAACGCGTCATACGTTCTGCCATTAAAGTCGAGAATGGTTTCCCCGCACGGCAAATAAGTTCAAGAACTAAAAGCCAAGTCACCATACCGCTGTCGCAGAAAGAGAAGTCTTTAAAATAATGATGTGCTGACATTTCCCCGCCATACACCGCATCTTCCTTACGCATCCGCTCTTTAATAAACGCATGCCCACTCTTACACATGATTGGTCTGCCACCAGCTTCTTCTACCAATTCAATCGTATTCCAAATTAAACGAGGATCATAAATGATACCTGCGCCTGGATTTTTTCTTAAAAAGGCTTGTGCGATAAATCCTACCATGTAATAGCCTTCGATAAAATCGCCTTTTTCATCAAACATGAAACAGCGGTCAAAATCACCATCCCAGGCAATCCCTACATCCGCTTTTTGCTCACGCACTACTTTTGCAGTTGCTTCACGATTTTCCGTCAAAATTGGGTTTGGCACTCCATTTGGGAAGTTGCCATCTGGTTCATTATTTATTTTGATAAATTCAAATGGTAAATGCTTTTCAAGCTCGTCCAAAATAGGTCCTGCTGCACCATTCCCCGCATTAACAACAATCTTCAATGGTTTTAAGGCACTGATATCTACATACGTAAGTAAATGTTTAATATAGTCATCTAAAATATCGACACTTTCTACTGAACCCGCTTTGATTCCTACAATTGGTTCAAAGGTACCAGCCACCGCACGTTCTTCAATCTCTTTCAGACCTGTATCACTGCTAATCGGGCGAGAACCTTCACGTACAAGTTTCATCCCATTATATTCTTTTGGATTATGACTAGCTGTAATCATAATACCGCCATCTAAATTTAAGTGGGCTGTAGCAAAATAAATTTGTTCGGTTCCGCACACTCCTATATCAACAACATCACACCCCATGTCATTCAAGCCTAAAACAAGTGCATTCTGCACTGCTTGGCCCGACAAACGGATATCATGCCCAACTGCTACTTTTTTAGCTTTAAACATTTCTACATAAGCACGACCGATACGATAGGCTAGCTCTTCATTAATCTCATCCGGATATTTTCCCCGAATATCATAGGCTTTAAATGCGCTGCGTTTTAGCTCCATACAAATCATCTCCAAACTTATTATATTTTATGAATAGAAGTCGTCTTGAAAGAAGACTACCTTACCAAACTATGAAACCACTACTAAAGATATTACTGTTTTTGAGATATTTTATTCATATTATAACATTCGTTGTATTAATCTTAAACTCCTGTAATGGGGTTGTAAAATTTACTATTTTTTTATTTCAAGTACATTATTTTTGTAAACACTCAACCAAAGTCCGCCCACTACTGTGATAAAAATAAACCTTCGCACCAACTGCCCCAGGACTAAGCGAACGATAGCAATACATAGATACACAAAAATCTGCCCAAAAATAATTACGATATGCATGCATAGTCGTAAGTTCATCCCCTATAGTCCACCATTTATCACTTTTTTCAATATGGATAGCACCCCCATATGGAAATAAACGCTCATAGCTATAGAGTATTAAGAGGATTAACTTAAAATACCTACAAAGCAAAGAAAAAACGACAGCCCCATCCCCTGTTAAATTCTTTGTTTCCCCCTATAGAATCCAATATCCCCTACACTATCCCCCTTACCTGGAATCAAAGTTAGAGGAAATTTACAAATACATATGCATATAAGTAGCATTCAATAAAATAAGAAGCATTGGAAAAGATATTATAAAAAACATTATGAAAAACTGACAACAATATTAGGATTTTGAGGAAAATACTTGCAATTTTAATTATATTATAATATTCTATGAGAGTTAAATAAAATGCTAATTAAAATGGGAGAACACACACATGAATCGTACAATAAGTATTATTAAGGCTCTAGGCATTATCACGGTTGTTTATGGACATATAATAAGCAGAGGCAGTTATGCGGGAATTTTTTATCTATATCATATGCCACTTTTTTTCTTTATTTCAGGTTATTTGTATAAAGACAAATATAGTACTCAGCTTTTAGTATTTGTGACTAAAAAATTAAAAGCATTATACCTACCGTATTTAATAATAAGTATTGTTTTTATATTACTAAGAAATTTCTTTATTAAAACTGGAATTTACAGCACCGACCCAACATTTCCAAACGCAATGCCATACTTTTCGACAGCTCAAGATATTCTTATAAGCATACAAAGTGCTATTAGTTTTACATACTCCGAACCGTTGATAGTAGCCTTATGGTTCCTTGTTTGTTTATTTAATGTTACAATACTTTTTGCAATAATTAGGTATGTTAGTTTGAAGCTAAACAAAACAAATAATTTGGAAACAACTTTTTTTATAGTTATAGTCTGTTTCTTTGTTGGCTTTTATTTCGTCAGACTTAATTACACACTACCAATTCAGTTAGATAATGCATTAATTGCACTTTTCTTTTATTTTTTAGGTTATATTTATCGGCAACGTGAGGCTATGATAACTTTTCAATGGGCTTTTGCTATTTTAGGATTTTTTGTCCTTAAGCAACTTCATCAATATGGTTCAATAAATATGCAATTACACCAGTTCGTAGACCCCACTTTCTACGTTTTATGTGGCACGATAGGTATATATATTAATTTTTTACTTGGCAATAAAATATCAAATTATAATAATAAGATTATCAAATTATTAGTGTTAATAGGAGAAAATACATTACCGATCTTAATGTTGCATCTCCTATCATTTAAGCTTCTTACTTGGGTTTTAATATTGTTAAAAATCAACAATATGCTTGATCTCGCTTATGTTTTTCCTGGATTGGTATTAAGAGTAAGCTCTGGAATGCATTTAGCATATACACTAATAGGAGTCGCTTTACCAATCCTATTTTGGTTATTACTAAAACGAGTTGCAAATTTTACTACGACTGCAACTTTAAAAATAAAAAATGAAATAACGAATAGATAATTATAAATCCATCTGATTTTGCAAAAAATCAGATGGATCATTTGATATATGCGTTCTTCCCTCGAATCTTTATATTTCAAGTGCAGAGTCGCAAATTTCCGACTATTTGCCAAGCGTTTTTTTATATGACTAGCAAATATAAAAATAGAACGTTTACATCTACTTTTATCGATGTAAGCGTTCTATTTTGCTTAACTTAATGACATTGCCTCTAGGGGTAGCATATCATATCGCTGGAGACAGCCCCATGTCTCTTAAGCTTAGGGGGTATTTTCTCTTATTTTCTAGCAGCTTTTACTGCTTCAATAAACTTCACGGCAGTATCGGTAATCAATTGATAATCACCAGTTTTTGCACCACCGGTTAAGCTACCACCAGCACCGACCGCTACACAACCAACATCTAACCATTCATGAAGATTCTCTATACTCACGCCACCAGTTGGCATAAGCTGCGCTTGTGGAACAGGACCTTTGATTGCTTTGATCAATTTCGTACCAACAATCTCACCTGGGAATATTTTTACGATATCCGCACCAGCTTCCATCGCAGTTAATACGCCTTCAATTGTTGTCGTGCCGGGCATGCAAGCCACACGGTAACGGTTACAAAGCTTGATCGTCTTTAAGTTGATGGATGGTGAAACTACAAATTCAGCGCCATTTAAGATCGCAATGCGAGCAGTTTCTGGGTCAAGTACAGTACCTGCACCGATCACTACATTTTCATTATCTTTATATTTATCAACCAGCGTTTTAATCGTTTCATGAGCTCTTGGTGTCGTGAAAGCAACTTCAATTGCTGTTACACCCCCAGCGATACAAGCATCAGAAATTTTCACGCCATGCTCAGCATCATCTCCTCTGATGACTGCAACCACACCAACCTCTTTTATCTTTGCAATTACTTTTTCTTTTTCCATAATAACATCTCCATATTAAATTAATACTTTATTCCACCATTTTAAGCTGTTACTTTGCCAGCCGCAATATGTTCTGGTGATTTTTTATTGAAATAATTACACCAGTAGGCAGTGATGATTGGGACGACGATCGAAGTTACAATAACCGCTGTTGCAACAAGCGCCGTAGCAGCTTGCGCGATTGGTTTAAATTCTGGGCACATTTCCGCAATGATGATTGGATTTGTAACAGCTGCACCTGCGGTAGATGAAGCTGCGAGTCCAGCACCACCATGACCACCACCGATATATTTATCCGCTAAGATAAGAGGAATACCAGTCACTACAATAACACCTAAGCCAAGCATAAGTCCAAGTAAACCAGTTTGACCAATAACACCTAAATTAATGGTATTACCTAAAGCAAAACCGAAGAAAGGAATCATCGTCATCGAAGCATTGCCAAAGAATGTTCTGAATTCTTTATCTAAATTACCTAAGATGAAACCAATGACGAAAGGAAGCACTGCACCAATAAACAAACGAGGTTCAAACGAAGCAGCACCCGTACTACCTAAGATCATCATCGTTACCAATGGACCCGATTCAATCGAAGTTAATACGAAAGCACCAGCTTCTTCTTTGGTACCATATTGTTGCATGATCGAAGCATAAAGACCACCATTTGTCATATCCATCGAAGTTACAATAGCAAGTGTCGATAACCCTGCAAAAAAACCTTTTTCAATCATCCCCACTGGCATGAAACTTACACAAATCATACCAACAAGCCAAGCAACTAAAATCTTTGTTATTACAATAGTACCTGATTTTCTAAGAACAGTACCAGTTGCTTTGATATCAATCCCAGCACCCATACAGAAGAACCAAACTGAAAGAATTGGCACCGTACCTGTAATTAAACCATTTGTAAAAGAACCAAAATACTTACCTGCATCTGGAGCAAATGTATGACAAAGTGCTCCTAGAAATAATGGAACTAACATTAAACCACCAGGAATACGTTCAATACCTTGTTTAATTTTCATGTTATTCTCTCCTTAAATGCAAATTATTATAAATATTTAGATAATTGCTTTTTATAGATAAGGCATCTTGCCAATTGGAGATGCCTTGTCTATACTTTTATAAAGATTAACGAGCCAACCAACCACCGTCTACCGCAATCGTATACCCTTGCACATAGTTTGCAGCTTCCGAAGCTAAGAAGATAACTGGGCCGCCCAAATCACTTGGCTTACCCCAACGACCTGCTGGAATACGGCCTAAAATTTCAGCATTGCGCACTTCATCAGCCCGAAGTGCTGCAGTATTATCTGTTGCCATATAACCTGGGGCAATCGCATTGACATTCACGTTATATTTCGCCCATTCATTTGCTAATATTTTCGTTAGTCCCATTACTCCACTCTTGCTGGAAGTATAGGATGGAACGCGAATCCCGCCTTGGAAAGAAAGCATCGAAGCGATGTTGATAATCTTCCCGCCACTTTCTTGTTTCACAAACTGTTTTGCAACCGCTTGTGATAGGAAAAACATGCTTTTTAAATTTATATTCATAACGTCATCCCAGTCTTTTTCCGTAAACTCCAAGGATTCATTACGACGAATGATCCCAGAGTTATTGACCAGGATGTCAATATGACTAAATTTAGCTACCGCTTGTTCGATGATTCCAGCAATTGGCTCTAAGCTACCCAAGTTCGCTTTGATCCCTAAAAATTGACGACCAAGTGCTTTTACCTTTTGCTCTGTTTCTGTATAATCACTCGTTGCTACACTAACGATGTCGGCACCTGCTCCAGCCAATGCCAATGCCATGCCTTGACCTAAACCTTTGGTACCACCAGTGACGATTGCAACTTTTCCTTCTAAGCTAAATAAATTCATGCTCTGACCTCCCAATTAACGTAAGTCTTCCATTTTTACAGCATCCATATCATCAAAGACTTGGTTTTCACCAGCCATGCCCCAGATAAAGGTGTAATTATGTGTAGCTACCCCAGAATGTATGGACCAACTTGGTGAGATTACCGCTTCTTCATTATGCATCACAATATGGCGTGTCTGTGTTGGTTCGCCCATATAATGCATCACTACATTGTCTTTTGGTAAATCAAAATATAAATAAATTTCTGCACGACGTTCATGTGTATGACATGGCATGCTATTCCACATATTGCCTGGTTCTAAAGCTGTCATGCCCATTACCAATTGGCAACTTTCCACACCACCGGGTACAATATATTGATAAAGTTTACGTTCGTTAGAGTTTTCAAGAGAACCTAAATGTCTTGGCGTAATTGATTTACGTTCAATTTTTTTCGTTGGATATGTCGCATGTGCAGGAGCACTATTGAAATAGAATTTTGCAGGCTGAGCTGCGCTATTACTACTAAATACAATTTTACGTGCCCCCATACCAATATACAAACCATCCGTTGTGTTAAGCTCATAATTAGTGCCATCGACTTCAACTTTACCGTTACCACCAATATTAATAATACCGATTTCTCTGCGTTCTAAGAAAAACTCAACCCCCATACCAGCTTCGACTTTTAATTCTTGTGATTTAATCGGGCATACACTACCTGCAATCATACGATCAACATGACTATAAACCATTTTGATATTATCCTGCTCAAATAAACCTTGAATTAAAAAATTTTCTCTTAATTCCTCAGTAGTGTACCGTTTTACATCATTAGGATGAATTGCATGTCTAACTTCCATTTTAAAATGGCCCCCTCATAAATTATATATTTTAAATTTAATAATAGATCCCAAAGTTTAATTTATTGCTGACTTAAAAATTTTTTCAACCCTGCTACTGTTGGTAAACCGTCATTATCCCCAGGTGACATGATCGCCAGCGCACCAATTGCAGCCCCACGTTTTACAGCATCTTTTAGATCTAAATCTTCCAATAAGGCACTCACCACACCAACCGCAAAACCATCGCCAGCACCAACTGTATCTACGATATGATCTACTTTGAATGCCGGTACGGTAAAACTACCTTCCGTAGTTTTTACAAATGCGCCTTTAGAACCAACCTTAATAACCACCGTTTTGACCCCGGATTTCAAGTAGAAATCAGCGATTGTATCAAGATCATCACTACCAGTTAAAATTTTTCCCTCACTTACGCCAGGTAAAACTATATCGCATTTGAAGGCCAGATCATTGATAACATCAATCATTTCTTGCTTATCTTTCCATAATGCTGGACGAAGGTTCGTATCAAAGGAAATTCTGACCTCATGTTTTCTTGCCGCAGCAATTAATTCATAAATGGTTGCTCTACAGGAGGAAGATAATGCTGGTGGAATACCAGTAATATGCAAATGTTTAATTGTAGACCAATCAATCTGAGCAATATCGTTGATATTCATATTGGCGGAAGCGGTATTCTTTCTGAAGTTCACCACTTCAGGATCACCGACTTCTACTTTTGCTTTCAATTGCATTCCTGTCATATGCTCATTATCAAACGAAATATAACGATTATCAATTTTATTTTCAGCTAAGAAATTTTTGATATGTTTACCAAATGGATCATTCCCCAATTTACTTACATAGGCCACTTTATGTTCTAAGCGCGCCATACCAACAGCAAAGTTGATTTCAGCCCCAGCAACATATCTAGTGAAATGCTCCACATTTTCAAGTGGTTTTATTTCTTCTGCTACCAACAGTCCCATAGGTTCACCAATCGTAAGTACTTCTATCATCTAAATAACCCCCTTAATTTATAAAAGACAAACTGTCATTTTCACTCTTTAATGAAATTTCTGAATTATATAACTAAATTTTATGAAACAGTTTAGTTTACCGGTTTACATTACACAACCTTTTCAGGTTGACCCGCGAATCACTAGCTCACAGTCCAGCTCAATGAGCCGTGGTGCTGCATTTCTATTGCGATGTAAACGGAACATAAGCCTCTTTACACATTCCTTTCCTACCTTATAGGAAGGTTGTGAAATAACGGTGATTCCATTTCCTGCCAATTCAGTCCAATCCCAATTATCAATACCGCAAATACCAATATCATCGGGAAATTTCAAATTGAGTCTTCGCATTGCTTTTACGACATGCAAGGTTGTAACACCATTGGTTGAATAAATTGCTTTTTTCTCAGCACCATTTAGAGTTATAAATCGTTCTAATAAACGTTCCACAAATTCTTCACTCTTGCTTTCAAGAATATAAGATTGCGGGCTAATTTTTAAGACATCGCGGCAAGCTCTTTCATAAGCACCATAACGCCAAATTCTTGTACCAATGTTCCCCAACGGTTCACTGAAAAATCCGACTTTCGTAAAACCACGTTCTTTTAAATGCTCCATTGCTTTTATCGTAGCATCAATATCAGCCGTTCGCACTGTATCAAACAAGTTCAACTCAATTGGCCTATCCGCTAAAATAATCGGAATTCCTGTTTGCGCCATTTTTTCTAAGAATTTATTATTTTCACCAGTCGTATTAACAATCAAACCTTCAACCCGTTGATCAATCATCGATAATATATATTCACGTTCCTTACGAGGGTCGTCATCAGTGCTCGTAATCATAACACCATAGCCATACCGATCACAACAATTACTGATGCCTTTCAGTAGTATCGAAGCAAATGGACTGCCAATGTCGGAAACCACTACACCGATAATTCTACTTCTCTTTGATTTTAAACTGCGTGCCAAATTGTTTGGACGATAATTCAATTCTTCAATGACCTGAGAAATTTTATGTTTTGACTGTGCTGACATAAACTCAAACTTGCCATTTAAATACCTAGAAATCGTAGTCTTTGATACTCCTGCTTTTTCAGCAACATCCACAATGGTAATATTTTTTTCACTCTTTTCCATAGTATTAAACTCCTACCAAAGCTAAACTAGAATTCGTTACACTAAACCGTTTTACATAGACTGATAAATTTCTCTTATCTTTTGATAATTCCATTCTATCTGATTTTTTTCCCATTGTCTAGCACTTTTTGACTATTCAGTTATATGTATAAATAATATTTTTTCAACGTAATCACTACTATTGCTTATGACAACCTGTACTAATCTAATCGTTACTTTTTCGTTATAACAATATATTTTTAACTTGTCGATTTTATGTTATAATAATCTCATTAAAGCTAGCTTCGATTCCATCTTACTCTTATCCCACTTTGAATCCGCATTAGCTGAATTATTATGTTGGAGGTTCATTTATGGAAGCCATACTAAAGCAAATCCTCGGCGAAGTCTCTAACCTTTCCTCAAAAATCGATCATATCGACGCTAAAGTTGATACCCTTGGCTCTAAAGTTCAAAGTCTTGATTCTAAAGTTGACAATCTTGATTCTAAAGTTGAAAGCCTAACTGAAAGAGTAACCCTTGTTGAACAAGGGCAAGTACGCATGGAAAACGTCATGAACACCAACTTTGCTGCTCTCTATGATGCTCGTGAAATGCAAAACGAGTTTAACGAACGAATCGAAGCCAAAGTCGACATCCTCAATAGCAAAATTGATACCATCGCCCTCCAAGTCAACCATCATGAACAGCGTTTCAATCGTTTAAAAAGCATTTAACCATAAAAATCCGCAAATTACAATTGTATTCTGCGGATTTTTTATTTGTCTTATTTGATTTTTGCAAAATAATGATAGGTTCTTGTTAGTCCTTCTGTTAAAGAAATGACAGGTCGCCAAGCCAATCCTTGAATCGCCTTATCATTGGATAACACGGAACGATAAATATCACCCGAACGCGCTGCTCCATAAGTTGGCCTAACTTCTTTACCGGAAATCTCATTCAACAATTGAGCCATAGCATTGATTGTAACTTCCGTTTTCGTACTCACATTATATACCGTATTACAATGGGTCGTACGCACCGCCTGCCAAATTGCACTCGCAATATCACCAACGTAAATAAAATCTCTCGTTTGATTGCCATCGCCATTGATGGTGATGCTTTCATCATGGGCAACCTTTTTCGTGAAAATACTAATTACGCCACCCTCGCCACCGTCACCTTGACGTTCACCATACACGTTAGCAAAACGAAGTGCTACATAGTCAAGTCCATAGAGTTCATGATAGAGCTGTAGATATTTCTCTACAGTTAACTTACTAAGCCCATAAAAAGAAGTCGGTGCAGTTTCAAAGCTCTCTAAAACCGGTAGCTGCTCAATATCACCATACGTTGCAGCAGTCGTTGCAAATACCACGCGCTTAACCCCAGTTTTACGACATGCTTCCAGTATATTGACCGTACCCAGCAGATTGATATTCGCATCAAGCAACGGATCTTTCACTGACACATCCACCATGGTTTGCCCAGCTAGATGAATCACACTATCAAACTGGCCTTGTTCAAATACAGCCATGACCTCTTTATCACAGATATCCATCTCAATAAAGGCAATATCCTCTGGTATATTTTCTCTTAAGCCAGTATTCAAATTATCTAAGACCGTAATTTGGCAATCTTCTTGCATTAACTTTTCTATTACATGGGAACCAATAAAGCCCGCCCCACCAGTTACTAATATTTTCATAGCAATCTCTCCTAAAATTGTTATAGCACTATCTTCATTATCAAATTATTTCTACTTATTTATACCATATTTTTCTGAAAATAGTCTATAAGATACATAAATTAATAATTTTTTCTAGAATCAATCCTATAGTATGTTTTCTCATAAATCTCAATTTCACAAAAAAAATAGCAACAATGTCTATATGACCACTGTGCTCTCATGCCAAATTGGCTACTCTATATCATTTAATGCGCTTAAAAATAATTTCATCATGTGTTGTAACCTTATTCTCTATTCGTTCTAGCTTTTCTTGCATCAAAACTTGCCCTTCCGCCAATGCCTGAATCGCTGGTCTTATTTCATTTTCTACAATAAGACTCGTTTTTGTATGCTGCACCTCTAATTTATCTACCTTACCCTCTAATCTATCTACCTTACCCTCTAATCTATCTACTCTAACTTCTAATCTATCGACTTTGCCTTCTAAGCGATCAAACCGCTCCAAAGTAAACTGTTGAAATGCCACCAATTGGTGCTCCATTGCAGCTTGGCGCGTTTCTAAACTATCCAACCGTGTATTTATGTTCTTTAATTCAGATAAAATTTGCGCTAATACCTTTTCCATTGCCATTTTCACCTCTCATTTTGCTTAACTATTAGCAAGCAAAAATCACAATTCGTCTTCTTTACACTTATCATATCAAAACATATCCATAAAGACAATGGAAAAGTTATTGCGTATCCTACTCATCAAATCTAACAATATCGTCTTCGCCCACATAACTACCATTTTGGATCTCAATGATTTCTAATGGTATTTGTCCTAGATTTTCTAACCGATGTTTCGCCGTCTGTGGTACAAATATACTCTCGTTTTCATGCACCCAAGTTTCTTTGCCATCAATGGTTACCTTTGCCGTACCGGCAATGACAATCCAATGCTCACTGCGATGATAATGCATTTGCATACTCAATACCCCCTTGGGCTGCACACGGATTTTTTTCATCTTATATCTCGGACCTTCACCAAGCGTAGTAACACTTCCCCAAGGTCGATAAACCGTGGTATGCTCCGTTGCTTCCTTACGTCCACGCTTTTTCAATTCACTAACTACTTCTTTGACCTTTTGTGACTCACCCTTTTTAGCCACAACAATAACATCATCGGTTTCCACCAACAGTATATCATCTAAGCCAATGCCCGCGATGAGACGATCCCGCCCTAGGATTAAAGAATCTTTACAATCAATCGCTAAACAATCACCATGCATAGCATTACCACAATCATCCTTTGGTAATACCTCATACATGGCATCCCACGAACCAATATCATTCCAGTAACAAGGTAACTCTAATGCAATCACTGCTGTAGCTTTTTCTGCCACGGCGTAATCAATCGAAATATTTGGCATACTGCTAAAATCAGCCAAGACCTCTGTATAAGATTTTTCTAAACACGTAATAATTTCTGGCTGATATTTTTCAAACTCATTGATCATAAAACCAATCGAAAAAGCAAACATCCCTGAGTTCCAGAAATAATTTCCCTTTGCTAAATATTCTTCTGCAACCAAGCGTTCTGGCTTTTCTTTAAACGACACTACCTCATAGCCACCGTCATAAACCTTACCGGTTTCAATATATCCGTAACCAGTTTCTGGTTTATCTGGTTTTATACCAAAAGTAATCAATTTATCATTTGGGGCTATTTTTGCTGCCTGTTTAATGGATTTAACAAATAAATCCTCTGCCTTTATCATATGATCTGCTGGTGTAACGAGCAAAACTTCATCATTTGTGCACGCAAGCTCTTCCATACAATACTTCATTGCCAGAGCAATTGCCGGTGCCGTATTACGAGCTGCAGGCTCTAATACAATATGTGCAGCACTGACATTGCACTCCTCAAGCTCACTTTGTACATGGTAAACATAATCAGCATTCGTCACAATAATAATATCACTTGGCTGAACTACTGGCAAAAATCGCATAACTGTTTGAGCAAGCAGCGATTTATCATTATTAACTTTTAAAAATTGTTTAGGAAAACAACTTCTAGACAATGGAAATAACCGAGTCCCGCCCCCGCCTGCCAATATAACTATCTTCATCCTATCAATCCTCAATTTTGCCTTTTATCAAACCTCTTTTATATTATATTGTTCTCGCTACCAATATGCCTAACCATTCTTGTAAAAAAATATAATTACCCCATAAAGCACCTGCCGATGGCGCTAATTTATTATAATGAAAAACATGTTTTTTACTTACCATATAATCACTCGGATAAGGTAAGACTTCGATATTTTCTTTATGAAAATTAATCACTGACCGCTCCATATGAAAAGCTGAAGTTACTAAAATTGGTTTACTATAACCTTTTTCAATCAATAAGTTATGAACAAATTGTGCATTTTGTCTGGTATTTACACTTTGGTCTTCAATCAATATTTTATCTTCTGGTATGCCTAAACTGAGTAGCATTCGCTTACTGATCTGGGCTTCACGCCCCGAATCAGAATACACCTGTCCACCACTTAAAATAATCGGCAAATCCAGCTTCTTCTGCAATCTAGCCGCGGTCAATAAACGATTAGCCGCACTCCCACCTAAATTTCCCAGTCCGTCGACATCCTGTGTATCGGCAGTAGCACCGCCACCTAGCATAATCACTGCGTCTCCAGCTACCTCACTTGGCGGATCATAACGACTCTCCAATGCCCCTAATAATATCTCACTTACATACCCTGTACTAAGCAAATAAAAAAGAATCGTAATACTTGCTAACGCTTTAGCGAAGTTACACTCCTGTTTTTTCCACAGCAAAATAGCCATAACCATAAATGCCACAATAAAAATTCCCGGTGGCAAAAGAAAGCTAGCACCAAATTTAAGTAAGTAGATCATAACATTACCTCACAAAAATACTATATTGATTAAAATTTTATTCGACCTTTCTATAACCGCTAAAGCATAAATGACAATTATACTATAATACTACATTGAAAAATATTTGTTAGTCTGTAACGACTTCTTTCTTATTGATGTTTTTTCTTATAAGTGAACCCTTTTTAAGAAATGGTTTTTCTAGGAGGCTCCAAGAAAAAAACGACAACATAAGAACAAAGATGATAATACTAATTAAACTTAAATATGGTGCTATTTGAAATAAGTTAAAGGAAATGACCATCTGAATTATTGGAAAGTGATATAAATATGTTCCATAAGATAAATCTCCGTATTTTCTGACAAAACTTATATCTTGAATACAAAATGCAAAATATATTACTAAGATTGCCAAACCTATAGGTTCAATAAAACTCACCCCATAGTTATTGGATCCTATAATATATGCTATGAGTCCAAAGATTAATATTCTTTGACGATATCTAAAAAAAGTATCAAAAAAATAATATAGTAATGCACCAGAAAGAAAATAGGATAGTTGACCAGGCAACTGTCTTGCCAATTCTGCGTAAAAGTTTCTTCCCGTTACTTCCGCAAGATGCAAGAAATATAGTGAATATATACAAGAAGCTACATAGATAAATATAATTACAGCGGCCTTATTATATCTACGCATAAAATATGTCAGCATCGGTACAATACAATAAAACATCACTTCAATTTTAATTGTCCAAAGAGCACCATTTACAACTGGCATAACCTGATTATTCAAAAATACTCCAGGAAGAGTTGGTTGTAGCATATTCAAAAAAAACAAATTTGCACTAAGATATTTGATAAAGCCGAAAGAAAAATACTGTTCAATAGATAACTTGGAAAAAAACACACCTAATATTGCACAAGTAACAACAACCATAAAATAGGCTGGATATATTCTGCGAAATCGTTTGGAAAAGTATTCTTTCAAAGAAGCTGAATTTTCATAGCTCATAAAAATCAGAAATCCACTTATAATAAAAAATCCATCTACTGCCACCCTTGAATTCAAAAACTTAGGAATAAATTCTAGCTTTGTACTTAAACTTAATTCGTACATATGAACCATAACTACCGTAAGTGCAAAAAATAAACGTAGTATGTCAAAATTATTTTTACGAGGGATTATTATATTCATAAGAGCACCTTTCCTCTAAAATTATATAAATCTAACTAAACTGCTTCATATATAATTCAAAATAAAGACCTTTTTTCGCTATCAATTCATCATGTGTTCCGTATTCCATCATTCGTCCTCGATCTAGTACAATAATCTGGTCGCAGTTTCTAACAGTTGATAACCGATGCGCTATCATTATCATTGTCCGACCAGTAGAAATCTCACCTATATTATCCATAATGATGCGTTCTGATTCATAATCTAAAGCACTCGTTGCCTCATCAAATATGATGATACGAGGATCGACCATAAGTGCTCTCGCAATAGCAATTCTTTGCCTTTGCCCGCCTGAAAGCATAGCCCCACGCTCTCCCACAACCGTATCATAGCCCTCAGGTAATTCCCTAATAAAAATATCTGCACCACTAATAGTTGCGGCTTTTATAATTTCTTCCATAGATGCATCAAATCTAGCCGCCGCAATATTATCTTTTATTGTACCATTAAATAAAAAATTTTCCTGCAGAACAACACCAATTTGTCGTCTAAGCCAAGCTGGTTCAACTTGCACTAGATCGACTCCATCAATTAATATCCTACCGGATTCCGGAACATAAAGTCTTTGAATCATTTTGGTAAGCGTACTTTTCCCAGAACCAGACCTTCCTACAATTCCAACCTTTGTGCCAGCCTTGATTCGCATACTTAGCTGATTAATGACTTCTGCAGAATCCTGACGATAACGAAATAATACTCTGTCAAGCACTATATCACCACGCAATGTTGGCAATGTTGTACGGTTGGGATTAAACATCGGTTCAGTATTTTCATCTAAAATATCACCTAGTCTGTTTACAGAGACCATGACCTGCTGAAAATTTTGCCAAGTATTTACCAATCGCAATACCGGCGCAATCACTTGCCCAGACATCATCTGAAAAGCAATGAGTTCACCGATGCTTAATTTCCCCTGCATTACCTGCTCTGACCCAAACCATAAAATTAATAAAATGAAACATTGTTGAATCAAGGTTCCAACATTATCCGCGATATTGCTAATGTTCGCCGTAGCAAAAGATGCCTTAGCATACTTCACCAATAGTTGTTCCCACCTTTGCAACATGTGATGTTCTGCTGCAAAGGATTTCATTGTTTGTATTCCTGTAACCGCCTCAATGAGAAAAGTTTGATTTTCCGTACCAGCAATAAATTTATCTTGTAAATACTTACGATAGCTAGGTGTAATCAAAAGGCTGAGGAGGATATAAACGCTAATATATAAGTGAGCCACTAAAGCATAAAATGCTCACGAAAAAATGAGCCACCTTAAATAAAATAACCTTTAAAATAGACTTAATGAAGTTTATTTTGGAGGGATAAAAGGTGGTAATCACATTGGAAGACTATGCTGAAATACGCAGGCTTTTTAATTCCGGTATCAGCAAACGCGCCATCGCCAGAAAGCTTGGTATATCCAGAAATACAGTAGATAAATATTGCCAAGGCGATACGGTTCCGTGGAACAGAAAAATATACACTCGTCAGTCTTCAATCATCAGTGATGAAGTAATGGATTTCATTCGCCAATGCTTAGAAGATGATGAACGCGAAGGCATTCGTAAACAGAAGCATACCGCCAAGCGAATATTTGATCGTCTAGTTGATGAATGTAACTTTACCGGCGGTGAAAGCACTGTTCGGCGAACTGTCAATCAGCTAAAAGTGCAGGTGCAAAAGCCTTTTATTCCCCTAGAATTTGCTCCTGGTGAGGCACTTCAAATTGATTGGGGTATTGCTAAAATATATTTAAATGGGCACAAAATGGACATAAATTTGTTTTGTGCTAGACTCTGTTCCAGTGATGCGCCTAGCGTTTTTGCTTTTGAAAGGCAAAATGAAGAAAGTTTTCTTGAAGCTTTGGTACGTACCTTCCAGTATTTTGGCGGAATTGCCAGACGTGTATTCTTTGATAATGCAAAAGTAGCTGTAAAAGAAGGATTTGGCTCACGTGCTATTAAACAAGCCCGGTATGCAGCTCTTGCAGCGCATTATGGATTTGAAACTGTTTTTTGCAATCCAGCGGAAGGGCACGAAAAAGGTTTAGTTGAAGGACTAGTCGGCTGGGCTAGGCGCAACATCTTAGTGCCCATTCCAAAAGTTGAAAGCCTTGGAGAATTAGATGCTCTGCTCTTAGAGCGGTGTAATACATACCTGAATCACACAGTTAGAGGCAAAACGTCCAATGTTGGAAAGTTGCTTGCATTTGAAAAGAATGCGCTGCTGAAAATGCCAAGTTATGTATTTGATACAAGCCGCAGTATTACTACAAATGTAGATAGTTATTGTACTGTTCGTTTTGACACGAATAACTATTCTGTACCAATCTCCCATTGCGGTCACGAAGTGGCGGTAAAAGGTTATGGTACAAAAGTTGTAATCTACTACCACAATGCAGTGATTGCCAAACACAACCGCTGTTATGGCAAGAAACAAACAATTTATGAACTAGCTCATTATCTTCCTCTTCTGGAGAGAAGACCACGTTCTATCTTAAATGCAAAACCAGTAAGACATGCTTTACCACAGGATATATTGGAATGGTTAGCTAGTTTACCAGTAAAAGAAATTATGAAAGCATTAAATCTTTGTGTTGAGCTTGGCGTAAATGCGATTGTAGACGCCAAACGCCAAGGGATACCGCTTGATGCTGTATGCACTAAAAGAGAACCAGCAACTACGATCATTGATAAAATCACCGTGAAACCAACGGATTTATCATTGTATGATCGTTTGTTAAGAACAGAGGCTGCCTTATGAATAGTACAATTCATGAGAGCATTAAACTATATGCCAAGCTATTAAAATTGCCCAGTTTTACGCAATATCAAGATGTGATTCGTCAGCTAAAACCCAATATGGGATTAGATGAAATGCTCTTGGAACTTATGAAAAAAGAATACCATTCACGGCAAGACAACCAATTAAAAAGGCGAATTCATACCGCGCATTTTCCTGTAACCAAAACATTGGAAGAACTGAATATGTCTTGCTTCGAAAACATAAAACCGATATTTGTTCAGCAGTTGGCATCCTGTGACTTTATTAAAAAACGAAGAAATATCATAATGATTGGACCGCCTGGAACCGGTAAAACTCATCTGGCAATCGGTCTGGGGATGAAAGCCTGTGCATGTGGTTTTCGCGTGATGTTTCGTAGCGCTGCGACTATCTCCACTGAACTTTGTGAAGCCAAAGATGCCTACAAACTATCTAAATTAGAAAAGACTATTGAAAAAACAGATTTACTCATACTTGATGAACTATCCTATCTAAGCTTTAACCGCCACCAATCTGATCTACTATTTAAGGTCGTTTCAGAGCGCTCTGAGCGAGCTAGTATCATAGTTACCACAAACCTAGAGTTTTCACGTTGGACGGAGATGTTCGAAAATGAAACAATGGTAGCGGCCCTGGTTGACCGGCTTACATTTCGATCACATTTATTGGATATGAACGGTTCCTCGTACAGAGTAAATCATGCTATTGCTAACGATTAGGTGGCTCAAATATTCATGAGCACAAGTGGTTTAAAATTTCATGAGCGAGTGGCTCACTTTTTCATTGACGTTTATAAGGAGGATATAAAATGGCAATATCAATAGTGTAATGACACTTAGCGTACTGCTATACATAAACATCACAATCAGATATCCAACCGTAAAAACAGAATCCAAAATCACAGTAAGTGCAGTTCCTGTAATAAATTGGCGTATATTTTCTAGCTCCCTCACCCTGGAAACAACATCACCTACTTGCCATTTTCCAAAATATTTTATTGGCAGAGCTGTAATATGTTTAAATAACTTAGTACTTAAAAGTACGGGTTGTATGGGTAAAGAGATAACTACGCATAGCGGAAATAAGCAACTGAAATATCGCTACACCAGTCATACCTATGATCAAAATATCAAGTGTAGCTAGGCTACGATGTACAAGTACTTTATCAATGATCACCTGCGAACGGACTAACCAATCCAAAGGTTTGAAGGATAAAGGAAAACAACAAGACCTGCATCCAGAAGCGTCGGTACTGCCAAATAAATGGAACAAACCAGGATAATTTAAATTTTTCATCTTTTATTTTTATAAAATCACGCCGAGTAAAAAGGATTAATTCCCCACTCCAAGCATTGATAAAACTAGCATATGGAAGAAAAAAAGGTTAATAGATAATAATTTCTTACTTGATAAATATACTATTCTTCCAATCAAAATATAAAAAATATATACTATCAAGTCTGCAATTCTCTTAAATACCGGATTTAAGGATGATAATAAGATAATAACTATTAACATACAAATCATATACCAAGTTGCTTTCGTTGCATCTTGCTTTGTATAATTTAAAAATAATAACTTACCTCTATAAAAAGAGTCCAAGTTACCGACAAAACATCCGGCATTCCAAGTGGTCTATTTATTAATAATACTGTATAAAAATAATTAGTAATATCATTCGTTAAATTTCCTAGTGGCATAGCCACCCTGCATAATTCACTAATTACAACAGATACATATACCACGAAAAGCGCTAAAATTAGTGTTGGCACGATTCTAAAAAATCTCTTAACAAGAAATTCTCCTCATGTTTCATTAATAGAAACATGTGTAATAACAAATCCACTTATCAAAAAGAAAATTAATACTCCTAGATGTCCTCCTCCCTGATATAATTGAAATGGTTTTACAATAAAGTTTTCCCATCCAATTTGCAGCTGAGATATTACATGATTATCATATACCCACCATCCGCATAAATGTGCCCAAAGGACCAATAATGGAGCTATTGCACGTAAATAATGAATTAATCCAAAAAACTCTTTTTCCACTTTAATATTCCTTCCCATCCAATCTTACAATATCATCTTCCCCTACATAAGTACCATTCTGAACTTCAATAATTTCCAATATTATTTTCCCTGGATTTTCTAATTGATGTTTAGTAGTCTGCGGAATAAAAACGGACTCATTTTCATGCACCATAATAATCTTATCACCTATCGTTACCTTGGCCGTCCCAGCAATAACAATCCAATGCTCACTACGATGGTAATGCATTTGTAAGCTAAGCTTTCCATTTGGCTTTACACGTATTTTTTTCATTTTATAACGGGGCCCTTCACCAAGCAATGACGTACTGCCCCACGAACGATAAATTGTCGTATGCTCAGATGCTTCCTTACGACCACGTTTCTTCAATTCGTCTACAATATTCTTTACCTTTTGAGATTCACCTTTTTTTGCAACAACGATAACATCATCTGTCTCTACCAGCAACAAATCATCTAAACCGATCCCTGCGATCAATCGGTCTCGTCCCATAATCAAAGAATTACTACAATCGATCGCTATACAATCTCCCTGCATCGCATTTCCATCTTCATCTTTTACTAATATATCATACATAGCATCCCATGAGCCTATATCATTCCAATAGCACTTTAATGGAATTACTACTGCTTTTTGGGATTTTTCCGCAATTGCGTAATCAATAGAAATATTAGGCATATCGTTGAAATTATTTAAAGTTTGTTCATAAGAATCTTCTAAACAAGTCATAATCTCCGGCTGATATTTTCTTAGTTCATCAAACATACATTGAATTTTAAAAGCGAACATACCCGAATTCCAAAAATAATTTCCAGCCTGCAAGTACTGCTCTGCCACTACTAGCTCAGGCTTTTCTTTGAAAGAATTTACTTCATATCCATTCTCAATAGCCTGCCCTGCTTCAATATATCCATATCCAGTTTCTGGTTTATTTGGTTTTATTCCAAAAGTAACCAGTTTGTTTTTTTCTGCCAGTTCATTACCAGTATACATACTTTTTATAAATAAATCTTTCGATTTAATTATATGATCTGCTGCCGCTACAATTAATACCTCATCTGTAGAACATCCTAATTCATCAACACAATATTTAGCTGCCAAAGCAATCGCTGGTGCCGTATTTTTAGCAACTGGTTCTAAAACAATATGAGCTTCTTCTGCATCACATTCAGCTAAATCATTTTGTACATGGTACAAATAATCTTTATTTGTAATAATTACAATATCTCTCGCTTCAACAAATGATAAAAATCTCAAAACAGTTTGTGATAATAATGATTTATCTCCTTCTAATTTCAAAAATTGTTTTGGAAAACACGTTCTAGATAAAGGAAATAATCGTGTTCCACCGCCCCCAGCCAATATAATTATCTTCATTACTAATCAAATTCCTTTCTGTAAAATAGAAAATATATGATCTTCATATCTTATTTTAATAGAATATTAAATAATTCTCGCCAATCTTTTGCATAAGGAGCCTCATATTTAAAATTCACAAAATCGAGATCAATTTTCCCCTTTTCTGCAACTTTTTTTAGTAATTTTGCAAGCTGCTTACTATCATCAGGATGAAAAAACTTTACATTATGATACCCAACCAAAGTTTCATGGGCAAATGGTAAATCTGAAGCAAAAATCGGCTTTCCTGTTACTGCAAATTCCGACATCGGCATTCCCCATGTTTCTAACTTAGACGGAAAAATCAATGCATCAACTTTATTAAAATAATCAAATACAGCCTCACGAGTTTGAAAACCAACAAAAACTAAGCTCTTTAAATAATTATACTTTTTCACAATTTTTTTTGCATATGCATTTTCCGACCCATCGATTGTGACAAAAACTTTTATTCCAAGATCATCAATCTCTTTTAATGCTTCACCAATTACCTCAATATTTTTAAAAATTCTTGGATATATTGGATAAATAAAAGAATTTGGCTCCTTCGTCTCTTTATGCTGAATAAAAACTTTATCTATGTTAGGACGAGCAACCACTACATTTTGAATCCTATACATTTTCTTAAACGCATTACGCATCCATTGCTGTTGTACAATTACAGCATCGTTTTTCCGTATATTAATTGCATATAAGTATTTATAAAACCAGCTAAATAAAGTAAACTTTTTATCCAACAATAAATTTTCTTTTTTTATTTTGCAAAAAGGTGCTGGATTATGACAGTATACTGCCAATCTTTCACTTTTTACATTTGGTGTCATATCATGCAACGACAACCATAAAAAAGGTTTTATTTTTTTTGATAAAAAATAAAAATACACATACTCATAATAGCAACGAAAAAACCAACTTTTTTTAGAATTTGGAAATTCAAAAAATTCAAACCGGTCTCTTAACTCTTTTGATACTAAATTTTTATCATGCACCAATACGATAACATCAAAGGCATGCGTAAGCTCTTGTAAAAAAGATAAACAGTCCCCTAAAATGGATAACGCACCACCCGATATTATATTCACTGCCGATACAACAATCTTACGTTTCATCCTTTTTATTCACCCACAAACTTTTTATGTTCTCCCGCACCAGCGGCAATGCGCCATATTACAGCTATGCGTTTCATATCCACGCAAAGCTTGCACCAATCTTCCGATATGCATAGCACTAACCAATCTTTTTAAACGCCGTTTTATCCATTGTTTATTTATTTTCTTTGCAACAAAATGATCTATATAAACTTTTTTAATTTGATGATTCTCCAATATTTTCTTATACTCATCAAAACATAGAAACACTTGCGAACTATGTCCATTCAAATTATAAAAAGCAATAAATTCATCAATATAAGCAATCTTTCTTCCCATTAAAAAAGCTCTTAGAAAAAAATCATAATCAGCAGCAATTTTATATTGTACATCAAACTGTAACTGCTTCATCAAAGCAGATCGCACCAACATTCCCTGATGCGGACTCATCTCTCCGCTTAAAACTTCACACTCTATTAAAGGTTTACCTAATACTGTTTGCAAACCACTTAAACCTTCATCAACACCCCATACTCTTCCACATAAAATGTCAACATTTATATTTTTTTCTAGATATAGCATTACTCTTTCAATGCTATTAAAATCAACAAGACAATCATCTGAACCTAAAAAGTAAATATACTCCCCAGTTGCGCTCATGATTCCCTTATTCATTGCATCATAAATTCCTTCATCATGTTCACTCGCCCAGAAATTAATTGAAAGATCATATTTTTTTAAAATCTCTACCGTCCCATCACTTGACTTTCCATCAATGACAATAAGCTCTATATCTTTATACGTTTGATTTACAACGCTACAAATAGCTTGTTCAATTGTAGTTACACTGTTATAGCAAACAATAATAACAGAAACTTTCAAATCATCCACCTACCAAATCAACGAAAATACCCCTTATAAAATAAAACGCAAAGAAATATCCTAAGCCATTTCTTTACGATTTATTATTAATTCTTTTGCTTATACCAGCCATAAGTAAGATTAAGACCTTGCTCTAAATCCACGTTTGCTTTCCAACCTAACGTATTCAAAAATGAAACATCATTAATTTTAATTGGTGTTCCATCTGGTTTAGAAGAATCAAAAACCAAATCACCTGTATAGCCCACTACTTTTTTTATTAATTCTGCCAATTCTTTAATTGTTATCCCAATCCCCGTCCCGATATTGACAATTTTTCCACCATCATACTCATTCATCAGGAATACACAAGCACTCGCCAATTCATCTACATAAAGAAATTCGCGCACTGGCGAACCGGTGCCCCATACAGTAACTGTAGGTTCATTATTTACCTTGGCCTCATGGAATTTTCGAATCAATGCTGGCAATACATGCGAAGATTGCAAATCGAAATTATCGTTAATACCATACAAATTTGTTGGCATAACAGAAATATACTTTGTCCCATACTGTTTATTGTATGATTCACATATCTTAATACCAGCGATTTTTGCCAAGGCATAGGCTTCATTAGTAGGTTCCAAAGAACCTGTTAACAAACTATCTTCCTTAATCGGCTGAGTTGCCATACGTGGATAAATACAAGAACTACCTAAAAACAGCAGTTTTTTGACACCATTTAAATATGATTGATGAATGATATTAGTCTCGATCATCAGATTAGTATAGATAAATTCAGCAGGTCTAGCCGAATTAGCACCAATTCCGCCGACTTTAGCCGCAGATAAAATAACATACTCCGGTTTTTCAATCGCAAAAAATTCTGCTACTGACTGCTGATTCTCTAAATCTAATTCTTGATGTGTACGCATTACTAGATTCGTATAACCTTGATTTTCTAGTTCTCTTACCATCGCTGAACCAACAAGACCTCTATGTCCAGCAACATAAATTTTAGAATTTTTATTCATTTTATTCACCCACTACCTATTCATTGTAATTGTGTACTTCAAAACCATGCTTTTCACATAATAAATCACGTTTTGCTGTTGCCAAATCTTCTTTTACCATCATAGAGCATAGCTCTTGCAATGTGGTTTTCGGCTTCCAGCCTAATTTTTTTTGAGCCTTCGTTGCATCCCCTAACAACAATTCTACCTCTGTTGGACGAAAATAACGTGGATCAACTTCAACTAAAACATTACCAGTTGCTTTATCAATACCTTTTTCTGCGATGCCTATACCCTGCCAAGAAATTTCTATACCAACTTCTTTAAACGCTAGCTCCACGAATTCTCTAACCTTATGCGTTTCACCAGTTGCAATAACAAAATCTTCAGCATGCTCTTGTTGTAATAACAGCCACATTGCTTCCACATAATCTTTCGCATAACCCCAGTCCCGTTTCGCACTTAAATTTCCTAGATAAAGCTTATTTTGCAATCCAAGATTAATTCTTGCAACAGCTCTAGTAATTTTACGAGTAACAAAAGTTTCACCCCTACGTGGTGATTCGTGATTAAATAAAATACCATTACATGCATAAATGCCATAAGCCTCACGATAATTTACTGTAATCCAATAACCATATAATTTCGCAACCGCATATGGGCTACGTGGATAAAACGGAGTAGTCTCTTTTTGTGGAGTTTCTTGTACTAACCCATATAGTTCACTTGTAGAAGCTTGATAAAATTTAGTTTTCTTTTCTAATCCTAAAATACGAATAGCTTCAAGAATTCTTAAAGTACCTAATCCATCAGCATTAGCAGTATACTCTGGTGTCTCAAAAGAAACTTGAACATGACTTTGTGCAGCTAGATTATAAATTTCATCTGGTTGTACCTCTTGAATAATGCGAATTAAATTAGCAGAATCAACCATATCCCCATAATGTAAAAAGAAACTTACATTATCCTCATGTTGATCCTTATATAAATGATCAATTCGATCCGTATTAAATTGAGATGCACGTCTTTTAATTCCATGGACTTCATAACCTTTTTCCAAAAGAAATTCTGCAAGATATGCTCCATCCTGCCCTGTAATACCCGTAATCAATGCTTTTTTTTTCATAATAATCCCCCTAAAATTTAAAATAACTTATAAAGGTACTTTTCTCAAATAACCTTAATATACTATTATACACAAATCAAATACAAGAACTACCACCTTTATTTAATTGGCAATGAAATCCCCCCATAATAAATAAAAGAATCCTCCCCAATATAATCACTAACATTTCATAATATATTGCAATATCACTAAGGAACTAACAATTTAATCACAGGTACTTTTTTAAGAATACAAACAAAGAAAGAACTCAGCAAAGTAATTGCAACTGTTGTTACTGGAATGAATACTGCAGGATTATAAGTGTAGCCATTCAACTTAAAACCCAAAATGCCTGAATCAAGTATTGCCATAACTAATAAATGCACAAGATATATACCAAAACTTAACTTACTACTAAAATAATTTATGATATTAACAACCACTTTAAATTTATCAATTGATAGATTATTATTAATATAAATAACAACAATAATAAAACTAATAGTCATAAAAACAATATTCATGGATAAATAACCGTAAAAAAACTCATCTAAAATTCCATTATTTGATACGGTCATATAATAAGTAGAAATCATAGTAAATAAAACATTACTGACAAACACCAACAGCGCTATTCTATAACATTCAATAGAAACTTTGTACAAACTATCGATATACATACAACGTAATTTATACCCAACAATTAAATACCCTAAATAGCCACTACCAAATTCCAAATGAACACCTACTGGATACCCAAATTTAGATAAAAGCGGAAAAACGCAATAAAACCAAAACCAAATGCTAATAAAATAATTAATATTTATTTTATTAGCATTACAAATGTAAATATTTATTATTGGTAATATTAAATATATCCCAATAATTGTATAAAGAAACCACAAGTGATATGCATTTGATATTTTTCCATTCAAAATATTTTAAAATAAACCTAAAACATCCAAACTTTGATCATTCCAATAGACAAAATACAAACTATATATAATTGACCACCCAATTAAAGGTATCACTATTTTAATCACTCTTTTATATAAAAAAGCTTTTAAATTATTATAATCAGATTGCTTGCCTAACATTAATGCACCTGTTAACACAAAGAATAAAGGTACACAAATTCTTGAAATAGAATCATAAAAATTACTAAACCACCACCACTGTTCAGTAATCTCATTATATCTAAAAGCATTTATACATGCCACATGCTGTAGTATTACTAACATAAAAGCAATCGTTCTAATTAAATCTAAAACAAAAATTCTATTCATAAAATACCTACCTAATAAAATTAGTTGCACTATTTATACCGATTTGCAATATTTTTCGCCAAATCTTGAATTGACATTTTAGAACATTCCTACCCTCCATAGGCCCAAATAACAAGTAACATTGCTACGAACCAAAAGGACATACATTAAAAATTTGTTAAAAACCACCTTACTTTTTTTAACATTTCAATTGCTTTATTAGGCAAATTTCTTTTCATAAAACGCTTAACTGAATATTTTAAATTAAGTTTTTTCCAATTTACGATTGTTTCAATTACTGTTTTTTCCCTAATGATTCTTATAATTATAGGTGCAGCAATAAAATTAAATATTTTTTCTTTATCCTCATGCCACTTTTCAATGCCATTTTGAATAGTCCTACGTGCATTATTTTGCACATTCATAACATCATTAAAATCAATTTCAACAGGATCTTCTAATGAAAATAAATACCCATTTTCACCATGTTTGATATACTCATTCATTGTTGGTGCATCAATTGCTATTACAGCTTTCCCCATAGCCATAGCCTCTAAAAATGAAAAGCCAATTCCTTCTGTCAATCGAGGAGCGATATAAATATTATATTTATTCATTTCTGCAATATATTCATTTCTCGTTGTAAACCACGAACTATATGTTATATTAAATCGTTCCTCATCTACCTTACTTGGTACTAAAAATTTATGTTCCGGATCCATAGCTTTATGAATATGTACTTTATTAATTTTTTGACTACCTATGAGATTTTTTATTATTTTCCAATTAAACTCCTCGCGCCGATTCCAAAAAAACAATGAATTTTCTTGTTTTATCACATCTTGTGGTTTTATATCAAATTTGTAATCCGGAAAATATTGAATATAAAAAGATTGAAATCCCATTTTGCATGTCTTCGCATGCAATGTTCTACTAAAATTAACAATTTTAACATTTACGATATCTTGCCAAAATTGCAGTGGTGCTAATATACTTGCATCATACATAGGAATAAAAATAATATTTGTACATTTATCTCTGATAGTATTTACTGCTTCCGGATAAATATTTTGCCAAAAAATCACTGCATAATAATTTTCATCAATCTGGCTTACATCTAATGTTTCTCCACTACACCAACTCACATCCCATATAACTTCAACAATATATTTTTTCTTTAAAAAATTAATAAAAAACTCACTTGATTTTGTTTTTTGATGATAAGAATGATCTATAAACGCAATTTTTTCCATAAACTTCAACCTTTTTATTTATATTATAATCCAAGACGTTTTCTTTGATAATATTCTACAACACCATATGGCAGAATCATTTTTATCATTCTACGCCATGACATTCTTTTCTTAACCTCATTCGAAGATACAAAAACATCACGCTTATCAATAAAATTTTTTAATAACCATTGAATTAGATATTGTTTTTCTATTTTTGTATTCTGCAAATCAGGTATTAATTTACTAAGTATTTCACAAAACTGTTCCCGATTAAACTTATTTTTCCATCTTAATTCTACAAACGCTAAAGCGTCCTCCTTAGACAAGCCATAGTGATACTCTACTAGAATATTACACATATTGTCAATAGAAACAGCTTGTTGTATTGCTGAAGCTCCAACAATTTCATAATAGTAAACAGGATTTTTCACTTCACATCCTATAAAATTATTATCAATTAATTTCAACTGCATTTTAAAATCAGCAGCAATTGTATATTTCTCATCATAATAGCCAATTTTTTCATACGCTTCATGAGAAATAAACATCGTTCCATGGTTACATGGACTTAATTCAAAAAATGCCGATCCATCTATAAACTTAGAAACATGTGATCCAATAGGAGTACCATCCTCTTTAACTACTATAGCTTCTCCATAAGAAAAATCAGCTTTATATTCCAACAATGATTGAACAGATTCTTCAATCGTATTCTTGGAATACCAATCATCAGAATTTAAAATTGCTATAAAATCTCCAGTTGCTAAAGACAGTCCCTTATTCATTGCATTATAAATTCCAGTATCTTTTTCCGATACATAGTAGTCAATAGCATTTTCATATTTTTTTATAATATCAAGCGTGCCGTCGGTACTACCACCATCAACTACAATATATTCGACATTATTATACTTTTGATTGAGGACTGACTGAATCGCTCTTTCAAGTTTAGACGCCCTATTAAAAACTACAGTAATCACACTCACTAACGGTTTTTCTTTGTTTCTTTCTTTAAATTTTCCTACTAGTCGTAATCCACCTTCTGCCTTTCGTAAATAGTCAGTAAGTGGATATCTTAAATATTTACCACAAACATGATTAACCGCAACATTAGATTCATATAATACAATAGATTTCTGCGTGGAATACCCCATACAACAAACAATCCTTTCTTAATTTAGCTCAATATTCCATTATCTTTTTCGCACGCTTTCTATTTTACGCTTTAGTGCTTTAATCCACCAAGATATAGTAAACATTTTTTTGCGTTCATTTTTTAACCATTCATGCATTCTAGCCTTCTTTATAGTGATTCTATTTAGAGTTTTTTGCAACAAATTTTTTTCTTCTTCAATCTTATTTATTCTTTCTTGCAAAGCAATACTTGATTTACGTTCATTTATTAACAAATCTCGCTCTGATACAAGTTTATCTAACCACTCTTGCATTCCAGCCTTCTCTATGGTGATTCTATTTAAAGTTTCTTGCAACAAATTTTTTTCTTTTTCAAGTTCATTCATTCTTTGCTGAGAAATAATACTCGATTTGCATAACAACTCCGCTAAAGCACTCCCCACTTCGGGGAATATAGTTGTTACTGGAGGTATATCCTTCTGAGTAAATTTAGTTTGTTTTATTAAATCAAAAAACAACTCACCATAACTTGCAGCTTGCCTAGATTGAGCAAAGAACTCCTCGGCACATCTGCGGCAATTATCTCCTAAAGACCTCACAAATAAAACTTCTGCTAACTTTTCTGCGAATAAACCTGTATCTTTTAAAGGAACTATATATCCAGTTTCACCATTTAAAATGAAGTCAGGCATCCCTCCAAAATCAAATGCCACCACTGGAGTGCCACAAGCAAAAGACTCTAAAATAATATTTGGTAAGTTATCTTCTAAGGATGGTAAAGCAACTACATCCGCAGCTGAATATGCTAAGGCCAATCTTTCATCATTATCAATAAATCCCATGGCGACATAAGGAATATCCAGTTTTCTTAAATCTTCTGACTCCTGGCCAAAAGTCAGTATCGCAATTTTTTGTTTTCCAATTGATTCCTTAAGTTCACTTCTTTCTTTTAAATCGTTCATTGCTGCTAACAGCTCCAAAAATCCTTTTCTACGTTCACCATGATTTTCGGCACCAAATAAAATAACTTTAGTATCTTCTGAAAAGTTAAACGTCTGTTTAGCTTGCTTTTTACCATATGGTCTAAAAACATCTAATTCAACAGAATTAGGAATAACTTCAACACGGTTATTTTTAAAAACTGCACTTTTAGTTGCACATTCCGCCAACCACTTACTCGGTGTAACAACAACTAAATCTTTAGGCATATACTTAACTTTTGCCTCTAAAAGAACTCTTGGAAGATTTAATGTATTTGATTTCATCTGAGGGCATTTATTACAATCAACTAAATAACGATCACATCCATGCACATAATGACATGCCCCTGTCATTGGATTTTGATCATGCAATGTCCAAACCAATGGTTTTTTAACGTAGTCTAAATCTGCTATTGCCTCTAAAGAAACAAAGCTAGCAATCCAATGTAAATTCACTAAATCATAATCATAAAGTAATTCTCTAAAATCAAAATTTAAACTTGGATACATAAAAGAAAGCATTGTACTTCCTTGAAATATATTAGAATAAAAATTTTCTTGAGCAATATTTTCAATTAACAAATTATTAATTTCAGGCGCATTTATTTGTTTAACATACTCTAAATTTGTTTTTTTATATTTTACAAATAAATCTGCAGCTATGTCCCTTTGCCTTAATGCTTGTCCTAACCGCAATGCAGCCCGTGCTGCTCCACCATAATCATTAGTACTAAGTAAAGCAACCTTCACTTTATCACCACATCTCCAATTTTATAAAACGCTTATATTTTAAATTTTAGTAATTCTTAATTTAATAATCAATCTGCATATTATTTTTTGATTTTTCCATAACTGTAGAATTTAATCTCTTTATTCTACGCACCACTTACCTTTAATTTTATCATTGAGTACCCTTTCCCCATTACTCTCTATTTCCTGCAACGATACTATTTTTTCCATTTCATTTTTTTCTTTTAAAAGCTGAAAAATTTTTCCTCCACCTGTATAATCAATAGCAATATATGGTACTTGCAATATATTAGCAAACAATACCGAATGAAATCTCATACAAAGATTATATTCTGCTGATTGCATATTTTGACTTATACTTTCAATCGTCGATAATTTTCTTTCTATATAATACTCATATCCTTGTAAATATCTTTCGGCGAAAGATAAATTAAAATCTCTATCGTCATTTCCAATAACAAAATTATGCATAGCATAAAAATGAGGAATTAAATTTTCTTTTTTAATTAAATATATAATATTTTGTGCAAGTCTTTCCTCAAAATTTCTTTTAAAAACATCAAATTCTTCTGGACTTTTATTGCCTCTATATTCATATGTTATTTCCCTTAAAAAGCAAGCTAGCTTTCCCTTTTTGGGCTTTATATCATTCAATTTATACTTTTTTATAAACTGAACTGCTGGATCGCCAATATTATGCAAATTAAGCTCTGAAATCCCAATTTTTTTAGCATAAATTACAGAAGCCTCATCTCTCAAATTCACCTCGTTGGCAAATTCTAATATTTCTTTAACAGCTTGTTTTTTATCTTCCGTATACAATGGACCTATACCGCATCCATAAACAGTTCTTTTTCTGCTATACTCTTTTGCAATAAAAAATGCCCACTGAATTAAACTCAGTTCTTCTAATTCCATAAGTGGGCCGCCGCCAACAACAACTTCATCTACTGAAGCACACCATTCAAAATATAGCTGACTATATACAGGAACAACTTTAACATTCCCATCAACATTCAATTCTCTCAAAGTTCGTTCAGTAATGAATGGATATAATGAACTTACCCCTATACACAAATCTTTCCCATATTTTCTTTTATAGTCATCAATAACCTGCCCTAATATAGCTTTATCGCCAACAGTTTCTGTTCCATACCAACCAACAATCAAAATAGTAGGCGCACCAAACTCTTTCATATTTATTACAACATCATTTTTTTTACTTTTGTATGCTTGTATTGAAAAAAAGTTTTTATATTTATTTTGCTTTTCCAACACTTCTACTAATTGTTGCTTTGGGGCATCATGATAGTCATGAATACATTTTAAACAATATTTTTGTTTTATTGTTTCAAGTTCAATCAAATTTTTAGAATAAATATTTACGCCTCTATCTTGCAATAAATTTCCTATAACTGGTGATTTAGGTGCACAGTACGCCATACCACCATGACAATCTAAATTTATTGCAACCCCATTTTTATATGGACATTCTATAGCTCGCTCTTCCCCCCTCAACATTCTCTTGATATTTCTATATGTATTTAAAATCCCCTCATTTTTTTCATAACTATATTCCAATTTACTAAAAAACAGTTCTAGCTGATAAATTTCATCATCAGAAAAATTTCTAATGTACTGTTTATTTTCTTCACAATCATTATCTAACCGATTAATGAATTCGCCTATTCTAAATCTACCTTCAATATTTTTTTCTTTCAAAAATAGTAATAATTCATCTAATCCCCATACATTTTTTTTGGTCGCCGTGGCTCCAATTGTAAATTGAATTTTATTCTCTTGCAAATAAGAAATCACTTTCATTACTTGCTCAAAATTTCCTTTACGACCTCTATTTAAATCATGAAAAGTCCTAACACCATCTAATGAAAGCATAATAACAAAAGATTTTTCCTTTTGAAGCGATATACTACGAATTTTATCAATACTTGCTATAACTTTTTCAGGCGCTAGACAATTTGTAATTAAACTAGTTCCTTTCAAATTAGGCAAAGTCTCCATCGCACATAGAAAATACTCTGATAAATCTTCAACTAAAGTAGGCTCGCCACCTGTAATTCCTATATGTTCTATATTTTCAAACAAAGAATCATCTAAAATTTTTTCAAATTCTTTCAGCGACAAATAAGAGTAATCCTTTTTCTTCCACACATTACACATCACACAAGCTGAATTACAAAAATTATTTACCTGATAATTAATTACTTTTAAATTATTAACTATCTGTTTTTCTTGAGGTGTGGCTTTATGAAAATATTTATTACACAAATTTGAAAAAGCTTTTTTTATCATTTATTTAACATCCTTATCTAAAACATCAAAATTAGCACTAATATCCATATCAACTAATGCATTTAACTCCACACCATCTTTTCTTTCTAACACCCGAAAAGCAAAACCATTTAACTCTCTTGCATAAAAAACTTCTTGATAATCTTCAATACCCACCACACCGCATTTCAAAAAATATACATCTTGTATAAATTTACACACAAAACTAAATTGAACTTTTATTATAGTTCCAGCCTTTACAAAAGGAATTCCATTTCCAGCTTTTGCAGTTCCACACCCCGTAACTTCTATTCCTGTTTTTGTTTTGATCAACATTCCAAAACGTACATTAGTGCAATTCTCAAGGAACTTTACTTTATAACTAAAAGTATATCTACGCCCAAAATTCAGTATATTTATAGGAACACCTTTTACCCCTACCATTTTATAATCATAGATTTTTGCCTTTTGGTTTTCATATGAAACGACTTCATTTTTAATCAACAATGAATCATCGAAATATTCTTGATCAAAAACCACTTCCTCTTGCGTTTCCAAATTGAATTCATTAGTTTGTATAACATTTGATTGTTTTTCTTTTGGATTTTCAAAGACAATGTCTTTTTTTTCTTTCAGTTGTTGACGTATTTCCTTCACTTTTTCTTCGGGAGCAAACAACATTTTCTGATATAAATTAACTACTTTTTCACTTTTTCCTTCTAATAATTTTTCTCCTTGATCAATCCATATTGCCCTATCGCATAATTCTATAATACTGCTTCCTGAATGAGATACAAATAAAATCGTTTTTCCTTCATTTCTAAATTTATTTATCTTACCAAAACATTTATTCTGAAATAAATCATCACCAACAGATAATGCCTCATCTATGATAAGAATCTCTGGATCTACGTTAATTGCAACCGAGAATGCTAATCGTACAAACATTCCACTCGAATACATTCTTACTGGCTGATAAATAAAATCTCCAATATCCGCAAACTTTACAATTGCATCAACTTTGTTCTTCATTTCTTCATGAGTATATCCCATAATTGTTCCGTTTAGATATATATTTTCCATACCAGTCATCTCTGGATTGAAGCCCGCACCCAATTCTAATAACGCAGATATCTTACCACTCGTCTCAACAATTCCAGATGTCGGTGTTAGTACATTTGTCAATATTTTTAATAACGTAGATTTTCCTGCTCCATTTTTTCCAATAATACCAATAATTTCACCTTTTTTTATTTCAAATGAGATATTGTTTAGCGCATAAAAATTCTTACTATATTTTTTCCAAAACGGATTTAATGATTCTTTTAACCTATCAATTGGTTTATCATATAATTTATAAATTTTTGATAAATTATCAACTTTTATTGCAATTTCATTATCCATAGTTTCCCCCTATAATACATCGGCAAAATGTGGACGTAATTTTTTAAATGCAATTCCACCTATGAGCATTATTAATATAGTCACTACCCAATAATATAAAGAAAGCTCTCCATCTTGCCAAAACCATTTTTCATAAATAAACGAATTTCTATACCCTTCAATAATATAATAGCCTGGATTTAAATACAAAAAAGCAATATATTTTTCTGGTATCGTTTTTAAGCTCCAAAAAATAGGAGTTCCCCAAAATCCAAATTGCAATATCATAGCAACAACTTGTCCTATATCTCTTAAGAATACAACTAATGCGGATGTCAACCAAGACAATCCTAAAAGCATACATATCATTGCAAAAACATAATACACTACCTGCAAATTATATATTGTTGGCATATACCCATACAAAGCAAACATAAACAGCAAAATCAAAACAAAAAATATATGTACAATAAATGCTGAAATAATCTTCACTATAGGTAACAAGCTAACTCTAAATACAACTTTTTTTACAAGATAACTATTTTCCACTATTGAATTTGTCGCCGAACTTAAACTATCTGAGATAAAAAACCACGGAAACATTCCACAGACCAGCCATAAAATAAACGGAAAATTATCAACAGGTATAGATTTAAAACCTACTTGGAAAACAAACCAAAAAATCAGTATAGTAATTGTTGGTTGAATAAATGCCCACATAATGCCTAAATAGGATCCCAAATATCTTTGCTGAAAATCTTTTTTTGTCAATTCCCATAATAGTCTACGACTTCTTATTATATCAATTACAAATGATAAAAATAACTTTATATATCTCATTTAACCTATCCTTTTATTTCTTTTAAATATCTGACAACCGCATTCTGCCAACTAGGTAATCTATTAAATTCCTTATTATCTAAGCACTCCTTACTCAACCTAGAATTCAATGGTCTCTTTGCTTTCGTTGGATATGCAGAGCTTGGAATATGATTTACTTTTGTATTATAACCGGCTTGTCTGAATATTTCTTCTGTAAACTTCGCCCAAGAACAAATTCCTTCATTCGTTGCGTGATAAGTACCATATTTATCGCTAACTGCCATTTCGCATAAAAGCTTAGCTACATCAGCAGTATAGGTAGGGGAACCAATTTGGTCGGCAACGACGTTGAGTTCTTGACGCTCTTTTCCTAGTCTAAGCATAGTTTTTACAAAGTTGTTACCATTGATACCAAATACCCAAGAAATTCGCATAATGAAGTGTTTTTCTAAGATAGCTTTGACTGCATTTTCGCCTTCAAGTTTCGTTTGTCCATAAACGCCAAGCGGGCCTGTTTTGTCATCGACTTCATAGAAATTTTCTCCTGTACCAGGGAAAACATAATCCGTACTGATATAAATCATTTTCGCATCAATAGCTTTACATACTTTTGCGATATTTTCAGTGCCATTTACATTAACCTTACGACACTGTTCCGGTTCATCCTCCGCTTTGTCGACCGCTGTGTAAGCAGAGCAATGAATAACTACATCTGGCTCATAGTTTGTAATAAATTTATTTGTTGCTTCAAAGTCTGTAATATCAAACTCGGCACGCCCTGCACCTACACAATCAAGATTGCGTACGTTAAGTGCTTTTATCACATCATATCCTAGTTGTCCGTTTACGCCAGTTACTAATACTTTCATATAGACACTCCCTGAAAAATAAAATATACGACAAATGGGCGTATATGATACGCCCTTAATTTTATCTATTACTATACATTTTTTCGTAGTAATCTTGGTATTCACCACTGATGATACGTTCCCACCAGTCTTTATTATCTAAATACCAGCGGATCGTTTTCTTGATGCCTTCATCAAATAACGTTGTTGGTGCCCAGCCTAATTCTTTTTGCATTTTTGTTGGATCGATGGCATAACGCCGATCATGCCCTAAACGGTCAGAAACATATTCGATGAGGCTTTCATCTTTGCCTAATTCACGAAGGATCGTTTTTACTACTTCTAAATTCGTACGTTCGTTATGTCCACCGATATTATATACCTCACCAACTTTACCATTATGGATGATCAGGTCAATTGCTGAACAATGATCTTCGACATATAACCAATCACGTACGTTTTTACCAGTGCCATATACAGGCAGCTTTTTATTATTTAATGCATTCGCAATCATTAGCGGAATTAACTTTTCGGGAAAATGATATGGTCCATAATTATTAGAACAACGAGAAATCGTCGTTGGCAGTTTATAAGTACGATTATAAGCTTGTACCACCAAATCAGCCGATGCCTTGGAAGCTGAATATGGACTAGAAGTATGTAGTGGTGTTTTTTCCGTGAAGAATAACTCTGGTTGATCTAATGGAAGATCACCGTAAACTTCATCTGTCGATACTTGATGGTAGCGTTTAATACCGTATTTTTTACAAGCATCAAGTAATACACTCGTACCGATAACATTGGTTTGTAGGAAAATTTCTGGATTTTCAATAGAACGATCCACATGACTTTCTGCCGCAAAGTTAACGATGATATCTGGTTTTTGGGTTTCAAAAAGGTTATACACAAAAGCTCTATCCGCAATATCACCTTTGACAAAAGTAAAGTTTTGATTATCCATGACTGGTGTTAAAGTTTCCATATTACCAGCATAAGTTAATAAATCTAAGCAGATTATTTTATATGTAGGATGTTGTTTGAGCATATAGTGAACAAAGTTACCACCAATAAAACCTGCTCCACCAGTTACAATTATTTTCATAATTTATTTCGCTCCCTCGTAAACAAAGTTTAAATTGGTACGTTCTTTTAACAATTGTGCATTTTTATCTTTTTCTGAAAGAATAAATTCACCTTCACCCCATTCTACTCCGATATCTGGGTCATTGTATAGGATGTTACCATCACATTCTGGTGCATAGTAGTTATCTGCTTTATATTGGACTTCAACATCATCGGTCAAAGTAACGAAACCATGAGCAAAGCCTCGCGGAATAAATAATTGCTTTTTATTTTCTGCGGATAATTCAACAGCTACCCATTTTTTATACATAGGCGAACCTTTTCTAATATCTACAGCAACGTCTAAGATAGCCCCTTTACTGCAACGTAGCATTTTGGCTTGGCACTTTGGATTCAATTGATAATGAAGTCCGCGAAGCGTACCTTTTTGCGCAGAGAACGATTGGTTATCCTGTACGAAATCACATTCAATTCCCGCTTCCGCTAATTTTGCTTTCGAATAACTTTCCATAAACCAACCACGATGATCACCGAAGACTTGCGGTTCTATAATATATACATCTTTTAACTTTGTTTCTGTTACTTTCATCTATACTATCCCTCTATTTCTCTTTTACTAGGTTAATCAAGTATTGCCCATAATCATTTTTCTTTACTGGCTCGGCAAGTTTTAGCACTTGCTCTGCACCAATATGCCCCATCCGGTATGCAATTTCTTCGATACAAGCTATTTTTAGGCCTTGACGCTGCTCTACTGTTTGCACAAAAGTAGAAGCCTGTAGAAGTGATTCATGCGTTCCTGTATCCAGCCATGCATATCCCCTGCCCATTGTTTCCACTCGTAAATTTTTCTGAGCAAGATAGACCTTGTTTACATCGGTAATTTCTAGTTCTCCGCGTGCCGATGGTTTGATATTTGCTGCGATATCAACAATTTGATTATCATAGAAATATAGACCAGTTACGGCATAATTTGATTTAGGTTCAGTTGGTTTTTCCTCTAAACTAATAGCTGTACCCTGCTTATCAAATTCCACAACGCCATACCGCTCCGGATCTCTAACGTAGTAGGCAAAAACAGTCGCGCCATCCGTATTACTAGTTGCTCTTTGCATTGCCGATGCTAAAGTATGCCCATAAAAAATATTGTCACCTAAAACAAGTGCACAGCCATCATTGCCGATAAACTCTTTACCGATAATAAAGGCTTGTGCCAATCCGTCTGGGCTTGGTTGTACCGCATACTGAATGCTGATGCCCCATTGACTGCCGTCTTGTAATAAAGCTCTAAACAATTCCACATCTTGCGGTGTTGTGATGACTAAAATATCGTTAATCCCTGCTAAAAGTAAGGTACTCAATGGATAATAAATCATTGGCTTATCATAAATCGGCATCAATTGCTTACTAACGACTTTTGTTAGTGGATATAACCGAGTTCCTGATCCACCTGCTAGTATAATTCCTTTTTTTATCATTTACTCTCTCTCCCAACACAAAAATTATTACAAATAACAAAATATAGTGTTCTGCTAGTATGCACCTTTGCTGCCAAACACCACTCTGATTGTTTTAATAAGTAAAATAATATCCTGCCAAACTGACCAGTTTCTAACATACCAAGCATCTAAACGTAATCGACCAGTAAAATTTATTTCATTTCTTCCACTCACTTGCCATAGTCCAGTAATTCCCGGAACGGTTTGGCAAATAGTATTGATATAATACCCCATATTCTTTCGCTCCCGAGGCAAATATGGTCTGGGACCAACTAAGCTCATACTTCCCTGTAGCACGTTAATAATCTGAGGCAATTCATCTAGGCTATATTTTCTCATCCAATTTCCCACTTTAGTTACTCTCGGATCAAAAGTTCGCAGTTTAGCAAATTCAGCCCATTCCTGATGAGCTTCTTCATTCTGATTTAAATAATCTTTAAGTACTTTATTACTATTGATATGCATCGTTCTAAATTTATAGCATGAAAAATTTCTTTGTCCTCTTCCAATCCTTCTGGCAATATGAAATATAGGTCCTTTCGAATCATACTTTATCAAAACTACCAATAAAAAAAGAATTGGTAACACAAAAACAAATATAATACTTCCTATACAGATATCAAACAAACGCTTAATAATTTTATTTATTGGCAGCTCTAAATTGTTTTTCGTTTTAAGCATGACCAATCGATCATCAATGAATCGCTCCGCTTCGATATTTGCAACTGGTATGCCAAACAAATCTGGAACAATGGTTAAATTTCTCACATAGGGCTGTACTCTTTGCATGAGAGATATCAGCTTTTCGCGTTCTAAGCCTGGAGTTGCAAGAATCACATCATTTACCTTACTATCAATAATTGCTTTTTCTAGATTTTCAAACGTTCCTATATGTGGATATTTCTGGATTAACGGACGTTCATCATAATAGTCTTCTACCAGTCCAACAATTTTGTAGCCAATACCTGGCTCATTTTCAAATGTTCTAGCAATGATTTCTGCCGTTTTTCCAGCGCCTACAATGACAACTGGACGTTGCCATAAATTCAAAGTATGCAATATTTTTTTTGAAAATTGCCTAAATACACAAAGATAAAAAAAACTGAGGATCCATAAGGTCGCCATAAACAAGCGTGAAACAATAGCAGAACTTCCTACTAGATAAGTAATCAGAATAACCAATGCATTCACATAGATACAAGTTTTAAATAAAATTTCTGCACACTGCCAAAAAGGCATTCTTTTATTATACATATCGCCATAAGCAATAAATAAAATAAAGACAGTAGGAAATATAATATATGCGTAAATATCGCCGATATAGAGAATTGACGCATTGTTTCCTGACCATAAAACAATAGCAATATTTCTAATACTTTTTGCGCTTATTACTGCACAAATAATTGCAATATAATCTACTACAATCAATAAAAATGGTGCTAAATAATAACTTAAATATTCTATTAATTTTTTTTGTTTATTTATTGCAACTGATTTTTCAAAGCCCACTACATACCTCATCCTCACAACTACTAATAACACACATCAATAATAATTAGCTAAAAAAGTAGCTTTGCCCACTTAGCCTTTTTCTTATATATCTAGGCAAATATTTTTCATATACACCAAGCCGATAACCTATTAATTTAATAAAATTAACAAAAATCGCTTTTGGAATACTGCCTATTCCCCCATGTGTATACAAATACTTCAGTTGCTCTTTAACTAGCTTCAAACCTTCACCTTCTGCCCCACCAAATTCTTGGCGAATCCATGGTTCTCTAGCTTGAAAAACACCAATATCAAAATACCTTTTCAACTCCTGTAATAAGGTATAGTCATGGGAATGATAGGCACAAGCCTCTGCGACGTAAGCAACTTTATGATGCGTAATTAATAACTTAGCACCGACATACATATCTTCACTGACAATTACATGCGGAAAATTTCCAACTTCATTTAAAGCAGTAATGCGATAAGCAGCAAACGAATCTGATAAAAACGGTGCTTTTATTTTCATATTTGCTTTGTCTTCATAAGACTTTACCCTACTCTCACTTGGATAATTAAACAATCTTGCTTGCGCCGCCATAGGCGAAGCTCCAATATGTGGTAACTGGCGACCATAACTTGCGGCAACTTTTATATCACTAAACACTTCTATTAGTTGCCGAATACTCTTTGCGTCAAATAGAATCACATCTTGTGTCAAATAGACAATGATATCTGTATCCGCTAAATATTCTGCACATTGCCTTCTCGTGTCTCCATGGTTAAAATTTTGCCGTTTTATAGGCAAAATCTCGTAATGATACTTTCGACCTAAAGCCACTGTATCATCCTCTGAACTAGAATCAGCTATTAATTTTCTATGAATTGGATAATCTTGCATTTCAATACTATTTAAAAGTTTTTCAAATTTATTCCCAGCATTTAACGTCATAATAACAATTGCTATTTTCATAATTACCCCTATAAGTATTTAACTTAAAATTTAAAATATAACAACCAATTTGTTATATTCGTATTCTTCCATATAGATCCCTAAAAAAACCACAAATTTCCTCAAAATATACCGGAAATTTGTTTTATTATATCATGTTTTCTTTTTCTGCGAAACAATTTTACAATATTTATACAATTCCCAATTCTAATACATTTATAAAATCAAATATCTATAAAAATTTGCATAGAATAAGCCTTCACTCTCTAAAATTTACACGTAAAAACTTATGTCTAATTTATTCTCTAATCTTACTCTTCAGTATTCTTTATCACCTAGATATAAAACAGAGTAATTCAACTGTTTTTAATGATACAATATAACTATTAATAAAGTAACAAAAGAGGTAATGTTTATGACGAATGAACAATTTCGTAATTGGTTTTATCTGAATTAAAAGGAATAAAATCTGATGTTTCTGGTGTAAAAACTGAGATAACTGAGATGAATTCTGAAATTACAGATATCAAATCCGATATTTCTGGTATGAAATCCGAAATGTCAGCTATGAAAGTTCAGCAGCAAGAAAATACCGGAATAATCAAAGCATTGTTACACGATCAGGAAGTTACAAATACTACGCTTGAAAATTTGGAAGTTAACACTGCAACTAAAGAAGGATTTATTACGCTTAATTCTAAAATTGATGCGCTCAATACGAGAATCTTTCATCAAGAAGCAGAATTGACTAAACTTCGGACAATAAAATAATCAGCATATTTCTCTATATACCAAATAGCTTCTCCCCATAAATAAAAACAGAGCCTGTACCGATAAACTTGGTACAAACTCTGTTTTTTTTACATTTTACCATCAATGACCTTGGCTAAATCAATCAATAAATCAATATACTTCATTTTGATATGTTGATAAATTTCCTGTGCTGTCATTTCATTATATGTATGGGATGTCATATTGCGCTTTTCAAGCATGTCTAACCATAGCTCGGGATCTCTTATTATACCTGCTTGAAACCCCTCGCGAATGCTACTACGTGGACTATTGGCTTCGATTCCTTCATAAGCTAAATAATGTTTGACTAATTTCCATGCCAATTCATAGGAGAATTCAAACCGTTGAATCGTTCCATCTAAATATAAATCATCTTGATTTGGGTCTTTCTCCAAAGCCGCTTGTAACTTAGTTAATGCCTTTTTATAATCACAAAGTTTATCTTTTAACTTTGCATCAGTCATCTTTAGCTCTCCCTTCTCATTTGTGATGAACAGAATCTGTCCCTCTTGATCAATATACTGTTTTAACTGTAAATTACTCTGTGTATCATAATCTATCAAATCTACTTTATAGGGTAATTTGCTATTATATAATTCTTCTTGCAACGTATTTATAATATTATTTCTAAAGCTAATTGCTAGATCAATATCCGATGTTGCCCTAAAATTACCTCTAGCGCGCGAACCAAAAATCTTTACCCAAGCAATATCATTTTTGTATTTTTTCAAGCTATCCATTAGTATCTGGAAATTGTTATATGACAAACCGAACATACCTTCACCACCAGTTAGCATTTTTGCAAGATATTTAAACTTAACTAAAGAATAGGTGATTGTACTAGTAATGTCAAGCTCCGAAAGCAATTAGAGCTTGTAACAGATACAAGCTCTAATTGCTTTTATACTAATCTTACGCAAAAGCAACTTCGTCAGTGCTTTTAGGATGGCATCAACTACAGTGGTTATTTTTCTCTTTCTGCTAGTAAAATTTTTCATAGCAATAATCTGATCCATCACTGCTACGATTTGGGCTTTTGTTAAGTCATCTTTAGAATCTGGAATTATAATTAAGTGTCTATCTTTAATTATAATGACCCCTGCAGGATATGATGCTAATCACTTCATCTTTAATAGAATAAATAATTCTATGTTCTAGTGTTATCCGTCTACTCCATAATCCTGCTAATTCGTGTTTTAATGCTTCTGGTTTACCAATGCCTTGATGACCATTGCGACTAATATCTTCCAGCATGTCATTAATTTTTTTCAGTACTTTTTTATCAATTTTCTGCCATTCAAGGTACTCTTTCCAGGCTGTTTCGGTAAATGTAATGTTCATTTTTCCATTGCTCTTAACGCTTCAAAGTCAACAGGCTTTACTTTATTATTTTTCAGTTCTTCTATTGATTTCAATAGTTTTTGATAATAATCATCATTGGATCTGATATACATATTCTCAAGCATATTATTATAATTGGCCTCAGAGATAATAACCACATTTTCATTGTTTTTTCTTGTAACAAAAATTGATTCATGATCATGCGTTGCAGCGTCGCAATACTTTTTAAAATTTTCTCTAACTTCGGTGTAATTTGTCGCTATCATGGGAATACCACCTTTCAATAAAAATTTTCGGCTACATTTATTGTACAAAATTCTGTACGTTTAATATTATTTTACAATATTATTGTTCTATTTTCAATAGATAATATTTGCAATATATTTTCCCACAAAAATACCCCGAGTCTGTACCGTTAGATTTGGCACAAACTCGGGGCTATTTTTTTACGCTAAAGCAACTTCGTCAGTGCTTTTGATGATGGCATCAACTACAGTGCTCAGTTTTCCTTTGGTGCTAGTGAAGATTTCTTTGGCAATGATCTGATCCATTACTGCTACGACTTGGGCTTTTGTTAAGTCGTCTTTTGGATCTGGCAACACAATGGTTACTTCTTTGCCTTCGTCAGTTTTGAAGACCATGTTTAGCTTCTTTGTCATGTGATTGTCCTCCTTTCATCCTAAATGATTACGGATTTTACGCGTTTGCTAATGCGGCTGTGTCTTGACGACTTACAGCTTCTACTGGGTATTTTTGCAATGCTCCCACTGCTGTACCAACCGTGTAGACATCACTGTCGGCTACGGCTGGGTTTAGGTTACTAAGACTTCTTTGTGCATAAACTGCATCACCATTTGCATTCGTTTTCGTTTGCACTTTGATGATGAGCTTTGCGCTTTGACTTGTTTTTGTAACTGCCATGCTTATCACCTCCTTCACTCTAGTACATTCCGTGAAGAAGAGTTTTTAAACATATTTTTAGAAAAAAATAAAATGGCGCAACATATGGCAATATTACCATGCGTTGCACCTAAAATTTTCATTTATCTTTCTATAAGTAAAGAACCAACCTCATTCATATTCTTCGGGAATTCTACGCCCGCCCCTTGCATAATTTCTACATAGGCGGGATGTAATGGTTCTTTATAAAAATTTACGAGACTAATTCTTGTTAGCTTTCTGTTTGTGAACTTATCTGGAAACATGAGCGCTGTTGACTGATAACTAATCACCGCGCGTAAGTTCTCTTCACTATAAAAGGATAATTCCACTGGTTCTATGGATTCAAAGAACTTCATTTGTGGTAATTCTTCTTTATAAAATTTAATCTTATCTACACTGTCATTTGGATGCGGTTTATAGAAAAGCACTTCATCATCCTTTAGATATTCCACAATGCTTCTCAGTCTGCCAAATTCCTCTTTCAGTGTAAACTTGCCCTGTTCCACCAAAGGCTGACTCAAGTATAAAATATTATTTTTCCCCATGCCTGGTGAAAATACTTCGCGTTGCTTAAGATCCAACATCGCTGCACCAATCATGTCTAGCGTGATTTCATATGTCTGTGGTGAATATCGTTGGAGAAGTTCCGGTTTATACATGTAATCGCCAATACCAGCTTTACTATCACCGGCAGTAGAGGTATTGATATAGGGACCGTTCTTTATTCCTGACAGCCATTCTATTACATGTATTTTAAATTTATGAAATAACATGTGCGTTGTTGGGCGACGACGATTTTCATTATAATAAGAATATAATCCATCTTCATATCGATAGAATTCTCGTTTACCAAGAGCACCAACTAATAATTGGTTTTGTACATCAATATCGCTTCCCAAAAAAATATCATCAATGCCTAGTTTTCCAATAGTACTTTTAACTTCATTTACCTGCTGACGATACGACTGTTCTTTATTCTTTCGTGTCATCCAGGTAATAAGCGGAAATACTGCTTTATATCCACAGTCAACAGATGACATATATTTCATGACTTTACTATCTTGCCATTTCTCATAACCATGTGGATGAATCAATGCCAGATAGTTTTCATCCTGATGAAACTTTCCTTTACTCAAAAGAAATGCCGTTAATAAATGAAATGGTGTATTTACGATAAATAAATTTTTCTTAGCCATCCGTTTTCCTTTCTTCTACCAAAGCTTTGACCGCATCTAGCATCGCCTCTACGGATAAATCCGACCCTGCCATTAATCGATGTAGATAAAATTCTTTAGGCGCCCAAGAATTCAAATGCTCTTGCGTATAAACATAAAAAAGTGCCAGCAATGGTATATGTAACGCACAAATTAAATGCATAGTTCCTGTATCCACACTAACAGCAGCCCGGCAACGTTTCAATACTGCCCCTAGCTGAGGAACCGTCGTCTGATTGGTCAAGTCTATAAACTCTGTACAATTGAGATTATGTAAGGCGTCAACATATTGGGCAGCAACTTGCCCCGCTCCAACATATAGAACTTTTTTCCCTTGTTGATTTAACCCCGCAATGAGTTTCACACACGCTTCTACTGGCATGTCTTTTTCTTTCCGTTTGGTTGTTGTACAAACAGCAATCAGTTCATCACTAGCTTGTAAATTGTATGTTTGCCATAGAAGGTCTACCTTAGCATCCGCTTCCCGGGAAGGCAAATACATCATTGGCATGGACTTTGATTGCTTGCCTGTATACAATTCCATAAGCGTACTATGTTTGTCCTGCGCATGTGTTCTGCCTCGATAATCTATTGAACCGTTATCCAGAAACAGACGAATTAAGCCTGTATTATCGCTATAAATTTTCTTTACACCAAGCAGTTTCGATAATACTATGCCCCGTTCATTACCATAGATAACAAATGCAACATCAATCTTATTTTTATACTGTACTTTATATGTATTATAAAAATGCCAGAAGCCACTTAAACCTTTATGTTCACCTTTTTTATCATAGCAGATGATTTCATCCACGCCATCCATATATTTTGCCACTTCCGCAAATGGTTTGTTGACCATGAAAATGACCTTAGACTCTGGATATTCTAACTTAATATTTCGGCACAAAGGATCAGTCAGTAGTGTATCACCAAAAAAAGAAGTATTTACTACTAAAAATGTTTTCATTTGTTTACCCTTCTTTAAAACTTCGCTGCAAATTTTGTTTTTATATAGCGAGCATACCAGCTAAAACCTTTACTATAAGCACCTTTTTTCAATAAACATTGGGCATAAATTTTCATTTCTTTATAGTTGTGAGGTAATAAAGGCGGACAATCTTTCCAAGGCGTCAGCTGTTCATATTGGGCATAAATATCCTTGATAAAATCATTGCATACTTTACTAATCGGCCAGGCAATATTCCAAGGCTTAGGATGAGCAGCAAAGTGTAAAAATATGATTTCTTTCTTTTTTGTATCTACCGTATTAATATAATTATATTTTTTATCTAAATAATACACTTTACCAGTCAAAATTAAATTTAGTGCATCTTGATCCAAATACCGAAACTTCTCTGGTGTTTCTGATAATGCCTGCATTACTTTAAATGCAACATCATAGGCATTCCATTTTTTTATATCTATAACCAACATCCCCGCATTAAAGTATGTATGATTCGTTAACTCTAATACCCGATTTCTTTTTTTCCCTATTAATTCAAAATCAGAAACGGCCGCAATAATATTTTCATTCATCTCTAGTTTTAGCAATGCATCAATTTTACCAACACATACAATATCGGCATCTATATAGAAAACTCTTTCTGTATTTTCTAAAAGTAACGGTAATATGAAGCGAAAATACGTCGGAATTGGAAGATGTTCATGAGTTGGTAATTTTTTAAACGCTTCAGGATCTATCTCATATAAATGAATCTCTATCTGGAATTTCTCTGCCAACTGTCGAATACCAGCTATATTTTCATCAGATAGTTTTATCGCCATCACATAAAAAACTAAAGTTAGCCCTATATTATTTTTACAGATAGATGCAATAGAAGTTGCCATACATCTTGCATATCCATTATCAATTCCATATCCAATTTGGATTTTTTCTATTTCATGATTTTGCTCATTTGTATAATCAAAATCACTTCTAGATATAACTGATTTTAATAATTGCTCTTTGTAATTCATTTTTTATTCTTCCTATATATTATTTTGTAGTTAAATATTTATCTTGTATTTTCTTTATACTATACCGCATAAACCAATATATTGCTTTACTATGATTACCTTGATTTAAATAATATTTAGAAAACATTTTCATTTCTCGATATTTTTTAGGAGTACTTTCTAATTCAAACGCTCTCCATAATGACAATGCTGAATACTTTCTAAAATATTTTGCAATAGGATGAAAACACCATTTCTGCCAAGGCTTATTGAATCCATTATAATGTAAAAATATTGTATCTCTAGGAATATCCAATATATTATTAAATTCTTTTTTGCTTAAATTACACATGCAATTCCATTTTAAATCAATATATTTCACTTTATGTTCTAAAATAATATTCAATGCGTCTTGATCAAAACATCTAAATTCATACGAACGTTTTTGCAATAAATCTAAACATCTTTCCGAAATTTTTTCTTTTTCCCAAAGCTGTAAATCTACAAACAACATTCCAGAATTAAAATATTCATTTCCATCCATATTTAGATGTGGATCATTCACTTTATCCACCTTATGATCTTCTACTACACAAGCAATGTTTCCTTCAAAGTCAATATCTAACAATTCACTCATTGAATTAACACAAACCATATCTGCATCTAAATATAAAAACCTTTTTGCAATACCTTTTAACTCATTTGGAATTAAGAACCGATAATACGCTGCTATCGTAAATTGAGCATTATTTAATTTATGAAAAATTTCATCATCAATATAATAAAGTAAAATAATTACATTATACTTTTTAGTAATTTCATCTAATCGATTCATATCAGATTGACTTATCCGATTAATAAAAATATGTATAGCCGTCTTAATATGCATATTATTCTCTAATATTGAAGTAATCATTACTCCTAGGGGACGCATAAAATTATCACTAATTCCAAACGCAATATGCATTTCAGCTTCTGTTAAAGCAAAATTTGATTTCTGTAAAACTTTTTTATCTAAAATAGTATTATCAAAAATTGTTTTATCCACGATATGCCTCCACTAATTTTCGCAAATTTTATCTAAATGTTTTTTACATGCACTAACAACATCGTTTACAATAATTGTACCTAAACATTTTGGTTCATCACATTTGATTTTAGTCCCGTCACATGGATGACAAAAATAATCTGGTTTTAAACAAGTCGCTTTTTCTGAATATGGTCCCCACTTTTCAGGAGATGTACCTCCAAAAACAACTACCATTGGTGTATCAACAGCTGCAGCAATATGCGCTGAACCAGTATCGACTGAAAGAAAAAAATCTGATTTTTTTAATATGTAACCAAGTTCCGGTAATGTTGTTTTACCACATAAATTATAGATAGGGACATCACTAGTAATAATAAATTCTTCTACAATTTTTTTATCTGCCTCTGAACCAATAATATAAAATGCAGCATTATAAGCACTCGCTAATTGCTTGATCACTTCTTTAAATTTTTCCAAAGGCCAATCCTTAGTCAAGCAACCACTTCGAATACACAGTGCAATTTTCATTTGACAATCTGTTTTTTTTACATACTGCACTAAAATCTCATCAATCTTTTCTTTATTCTCTCTAGGAATATCAGGCATTACCATTCTTGCAATGTCATTTCTTCCTGTAAAACGATTAATAAAAATTTCATGATTTTTTGCTTGTAAAGTATGCATAGTATCGTAATCAATCCTGATAATGTCTGTATAAAATAACTTTAAATAAATATTTCTAAAGGCAATTTTTTCAAAGCCAACACGTTTAGGAATTCCTGCTAACCATGCAATCATAGCAGAACGCGGTTTATTATCTAGTACAATACAAAGATCAAACTTATGCACTTTCAATTCATCTGCAGTCTGCCTAATTTCAGAGAATGAGCCTTGATGCGTATAATTATAAAGGATCACTTCATCTATCAAAGGATGGCTTCTAACAATTTGCTGCGTCAATGGTTTTACTAATATTGTTATCTTTGCATTTGGATATGCTTTTTTTAACAAATATACTCCACTTGTCGCTATAATTGTATCACCTATTTTTCTTAACCCTATAACAAGGATATTTCTATAACTATTATGTTTCATATTCTTGTACACTCCAAAATAGCCTCATACTTACATTTATTCTTGCCAATATAAATATGGATACTTCTCAATAAAATCATCTATACAATCTATTTTCAGACTTTTTAATGTAATAAACTCAAATTCATTCACTTTGCCTTTTGCTTTAAAAGTATAAATTAAACTTCTTTCTCTAATACAATTCTTCACATATTCTTCTGTATATTCTTGTGAAGCTAAATTAGGCTCTCCTTCAACAGTCGCATTTATTTTTGCCATAATTCTTTTAATTCCACCTAAATAAGAGAAATGCCATCCTCCATTTTTTAGAGCTGGAAGCTTTCTTCGCAAGTCTCTAAGTTTTTGCGGAGTATTCATATTCTTATATAAAGATATAACACTACCATACCATTTATCATAACTTTTTGCGTTCATATAGTAGTAAAATAAATCCTGCTGGCATACGATAGGCATCTTTTCTAAAAATTTCCTTACACTTACTCTTTTTAAATAACAATCAGCATATATATCAAATAGCCCTAAATATAATTCCCCACTATTTTTGTCCAATTGAGTATTTTTCAGCTTTAGCCCTTTTATTGCTCTATGCATCTTTGAGACACTTCTACACAATTTTGTATCATCTTCACAAAGCGCCTTTAGTAAATCAGGATTAGGGATTTCATCCAAGTCAGAGACAATAACCAAATCATTTGGCTTACAATTTTTTAGACCTCTTGTAATACAATTCCTTTGAAAATTTTCAATTGCCCAATCCATCTCTCCTGTATATTCTGGCAAATCCATGACTTTAATATAAATAATTTTTTCTGCATATACTGAAAATTCATTTTTACGTTCTTCAAAGTTAAATTTTTTCTTAACGCCTCGCTGTGTTTTATTTGCTTCAACAATTACAAAATAATCTACTATTGGATTTAATAGCTTTAATCTTAATTCTAATAATTCAAATTCATTAAAAAAAGTAAAACAATCATATAGCGCCACTTACACAAACATCCTTTACATCCCCAATTTTCCTTTAAATTTCCATACAGAATATTTAATATACCAGATTAAATATTTATCATAACAGCTTTTTCTTTGAAAAGCTGTTGTCATATACTTTGCTTGTTTATAACTTCTGCCTCTACTATAGGAGTATCTTTTCATGGAAATTTTTCTTTATACTCCGACTAAGAAATGCCCTTCTGCTCTAAAATGCTAGCTTTTATGCATAAGCCAAACAGCATCCAAAAAAAAGTAATGCTTCCTGCTGATGCAAAATTATACTCAGTTAATCCATGCGATAAAAATCCTAAAGTTGCCCCAAATGCCATCAATGCATAAATATTTCTACTCTTTTTCCAACTTTGCCAAGAATAATAGATAAAATACCCAAACATTATACAAAATCCACTCAGTCCAATCAAACCATTCTCCGCCATCATATTCATAAAATTATTATGAGCATGTGCTAAATTTGGTTCTTTTGCTTCAGGTAAAATATATTTTCCATGATATTGTACTGCAAAATCACCCAAGCCAACACCAAAAAAAGGATGATCTTTTACCATATTTAAAGAACTTGTCCATAACAAAGTCCGTTCCTTATTAGCTTGATAGCTCATATCAAAAATAGTATCTACTCGATGTTGGAATGGTAAAACCACCGAATACATCCCCCCGCATAAAACCATGCTTAAAATCATTATCCCAATAATCTTTTTTACATTTTTTACATAAGTAAACATTAAAAATGGTAACAAAATCACCATTCCAAGCCAAACGCCGCGCGTTCCGTTGAAAAAAAGTGCTATTATTGAAAATAAAAAAACTATTAAATATAAAGAGTACCACTTAGCAAAATTACTACGATTTAATACCACAATCAATAAAAATGGCAATGCTGTTGCTAAGAACGATCCCAGCCACATGTAATCTCCTCTTAACGGTAATGCTCTAAAACTCCCATGCATTCCTTGCCAAATAGCATATAAATCTGTACAAACTAACGATAATAGCAATACATTTAACACTATGAAAATACTCTTCTTTTTATTTAAAAATAGTAAAATTACAACAAAAATTGACATTTTTTGTATGAATCCAATAAAATCATCTTTTAACGCAATAAATGGATGTTCTCCCAAAATTGCTGATAAAAACATCGTTAACAGAAATATCCCCATCGCAATGAATAAGTCTTTATACTTCTCAGTATTTATTCTTTCTCTACAATATACTATTTTTAAGGTTATCCCAATAAAGAGAAGTATGTTGAAAAAATGCACAATACTTGCTGACACACACACACCAAAAGCAAAACCGCATATACTAAACAAAACCAGACCATCAAAAAATTTTATACTCATTTATTGTTAACTCCTCAAAATTTAACAGCATATAGGGTAAAACTCCCCTATGAAACTTTTATCTCTTTAAAAACTTGGATTTATAAACATTCTCGTGTAATTGTTTATAAATCCAAGCAACTAAATTACCTTTAACCTCTTTACGCACATTAGATAGGCCTTGTGAAAAAGATGAGACTTTCTCCTTGCCTAGAATGCAGAAAAGATAGTTTAAAGCACTAAACGCTCAAAATCGTTTAATCACTTTTAAATGGTACACTTGATACTGATTTATACCCAGATTACTTTTTGTTTGACAAAAATAATACGGTTTGTTTTTAAACTATCAATAAGTCAGTCTTCTGTCTCTATTTATTTTTATTTGGATTTAGATGGAGGCGAATTTAATCATTCATAGCTGGATAAAATTATTTTCATGCTTTCTCTCATTGTATATTTATCTTTTGCCATTTCATAGCCAAAATTCGCTATAAGTTCACGTTCTTTTTCATTCTTTAAATAATAATCAATCTTTTCACATAAATCATCTTGTTCTTTGAACTCAACTAAATGTTTTCCGGATTCAAGTTCTACTTCATTTAAATGATTTTCATCTATCAATTGAAATGATTTACAGCCAAGAATCTCAAAAGTTCTTGGATTAACGCCTGTATGTAACTCATTTATAGAGTGTATATTAATACATATTTTACTTTTTTTATAAACATATGCTAATTCTTCGTAATATATGGGCTTATCAATTAAAAATTTAATTAAATATGGATATGTAGAATTAAATTTATTTCTTCGTCGACTATTTTTTAACTTTTGCCAAATATACTTACTTGAATACATCTGGTTTGTATACACAACCATTTTTTTATCATTTTCCCAGGCGTATTTAGCAACTCGTTCTAATAGCAACAGCCGATTCTCACTTCCCTTGTATAACCCCCCCACAAAACAAATATCAAATTCCTTTTTTTCGTTATTATTCATTGGAGAAAAAATGTTTTCATCATACCCTACAAATAAATACTCTGCACCCTTAACTTTACTGGCTAGAAACCTCCTATCTAATGGTTCATATGAAAAAATCTTATCATAAAAAGACAAATTTTTTAAATAAATTTTGAAAAACTTTGTTTGAATACTATCAAGCATAAATAACACTGTATTTACTTTATTTGCTTTTAATACAGATAATAATTCATCATTAATATGCTGTCCATTTATAACAATACATATATCTGGTTTAAATGAATTTAAATCATTAATAATTTTATGATTTAAATTTTTATAATAATTCTTTTCTATACTTTTTATTCCTAATTTAGACAAGCGTGTTCGCCAATAATTATTTTTCGCTTCTTTAAATTCTACTATGTCACCCTTCATTACTTCATGTCCTAATAACTCACAAGCTTTAACTACAGAACTTATATAATGAAAATACTCCCATCCAATAATCATTACTTTCATCTAAATATTTCCCCTTAACTAAACTGCTTTTAATTTTCACTTATATATGATTGATAAATTTCTATAATATCTGTTAAACCATCAGTCAAAAATAATTTATAATTAGATAATATATACCTTAATTTAAAAACACAATCATAATCAAAAAACTGCTAGTCGGAATTATTTTACATTCATATGTTTCTATACGCACCTAGTAGACTAGCGCTACAAAATAACTTATAATAATTTTAATATAAATATTGCTATTTCAATATAATAACAATATTTATTTTTCTATCTTACTATACTTTTTATTGTGAGGCAATATAATGATATTTTCTACTATTTTTTTTATTTTAATTCTTGGTATTTTCTTTTTATACCTAAAATTTAAAAATTATGTCCCAATTCTCATGTATCATCGCATCGCTGATATTCCGGGTGATCGAAATTCATTGCCACCAGCAAAATTTCGCGAGCAAATAGAGTATCTTGCGGACAATGGTTTTACCACGTTAACAATGCAGATGGTTTATGAATTTTATGCTTCTGGCAAGGAGTTACCCAAAAAGTCGGTACTTTTGACCTTCGATGATGGCTATTCAGACAACTACACAGAAGCATTACCAATTTTAAAAGAAAACAATATGACAGCCGTTCTCTTCCCCATTTCCAATTGGGTAGGCAAAGAAAACAAGTGGGAAAACTTTAATAAAAAACTTACAACCACGATGGATTGGGATCAGCTTAAAAGCTGGCAAGCTTCCGGAATGGAAATCGCCTCTCATACGATAAATCATCCTTTTCTAGCAAACTGTGATAGAAAACAGACAACGATCGAACTAACAGAAAGTAAAACTACCTTGGAGCAGAATTTATCTTGCTCTATTGATTTTCTTTGTTATCCATATGGAAGCTTTAATACTGAAACAAAGGTCGTTGTTAAAAACGCTGGTTACAAAGCGGCATTTGCAATCTTTGATCAGGCACCACTCTGGAACATAGATGTACTAGCTTTACCACGGATACCAATCCCTGCTCGGCAGTCTTTACTGGAATTCAAACTGAAAGTCAGTTCTATTCATGTCATTTTTATTGCATTGCGCCAATGGGAGCGTATGATAAAACACTGGATACGGAATAAATAAGTCAGTTGCAAACTTGCAGCTGACTTATTATTTTTTTACTTCTTATTCAAACTTATTCCCCTTTACCGTGCGCCACCATGATATGGTACGCATAATATTGAGTTTATCCATAGCTTCCTCGCGCTCAAATGACAAATCAGGCTTCTCTTGATCAGGCAATACATTCGCTTCATCAGCTTCTATTTTACCAATTGCCTTATCCGTAATCCATAGATTGTCATTAAAGCCAACTCTACTATTTTTTGTTAAGCTTTCGCCCAATGAGTAATATGTAAAATCTTTTGGAGCAATCAATTCTATTAAGGTAGCACCAATATTAGCCTGACTACCAGCGACATTTTGTGCTAGCGTATTCTTCGTTATCCCTGGTCCATAAATCACCAAGGGAATCGTATACCGCTCAAATAAACTTGGATTTGTATCGATGTTGGTTCTATTCGCATGGTCACCCGTAATGATAAATAAGCTATCAGGATATTTTTCACGAGTCGTTTGAATAAAATCGGTAATTACTTTATCCATATACCAATAGTGTCCAAGCCGTTTAATCAAGTCTTGATTATTCTTCGCCTCTTCTGGCAACTCTTTAACCAAGGCAGCTTCATCAAAACCTTCCTTAGTTAAATCAACACTATAAGGTGCATGGTTCGATACGGTTAAAATCACATCTACAGTTGGCGTATCATCCATTGTTTGCGAAAGACCCTGGAATAAATACTTATCATCGCTGCCCCATACATTGCCAGCGCTATATTTGAAATCAGAAGCGCCATGAAATTGATCGAACCCCTGAGCAAGCGTGAAATCTTTGATTTTTTCCCAAGAATTAAAACCGGCATACCAGAAATCAGTTTTATAACCGAGTTTTTTCAATTGCGGTGCCAGAGCTGTCGCATAGGGAGCTTTATAAGATTCCGCTTGATAATTTGGATATACGTTGACATCTGATAAACTTGTCGCTACTGCCGTAACTGCCATCGGGGTAAATGCACCATTGGGCAGAAACGATTGTATTGACGCAGAATTTGGCTCCTTCATAATATTTCTTAGTCCATCTGCTAAATGAAGATGGCTATATTTATCTAGCGTCGGCCACTGTGCATAGCTTTCACCAATGATAATAAAAATATGCTTTGGTTTCGGTATTGTAGCTCCATCAGCTTTTCGCATGAGCAATGCATCAATCTCGTGGGTATTGTCCTTATGATTTGCCGCTTGCTGCGCATAGGTAGCAATTTTTTCTTTATGTATACCTGCTAAAACACCATTATTGATTCTCTCATGAATGCTATAACCACGATATATAGCCTGCACATCATCAAGAATTGCTTCATTTAGAAAATCATCTTTCGTCATCGAACAATTTTCCCAATGCAAAGAATGTGCATAGGTTAAAGTCCCGCCAAACCGTACAAATACGGCAAAAACTGCTAATAAAAAACATACCAAAATACGCTGTCCATATTTTTTACTGCTAGAATGAGCCATCGGCAAAATATACGTAGTAGTGTTTAAAATACGCTTTAAACACCAGACAAATCCCCCAGTAATAGCAATCGCCGCCATCACGCGCCATCCCAGTTGATATTGATCAATCATCGTACTCCAAAGTGCACCGACATCATCTTTAAAGGTATTAAAAATAAATTGGTTAAATCCTACATGGAACTCTTCATAGAAAGGGAAGCTGGCTTGAAATAATATGCTAATGATAATTATATAAATACCACCAAGGGTAAGACGAACTTTTGCAAATTTTTCTGTTCTTCCTACTACACTTGGCAAAGTACTAAATAAAAAAGACAGCAGCATTGCCACGCCAGCCGTTTTTAAGCTAATTCTCGTTCCATAATATAAGGCAAGCCAAAAATCATTCGCTGTAGTTTCCTGACCGATGTACTGATTCATGATTGTGATAAAAGCAATGCGAAATATATCTAAGAGTACCAATACGGCAACAAATAGCTTCAAATCCTGTTGTAAATTTTTAAAAAATATATCCCATCTCGACACAAATACGCCCTCTTTACTAGTAATATTGTAAAAACAACGATAAGATAAAATTCTCAAGTAATTTCATCCTTCAGCTTTTGCTACGTTTATTTATCTAGCGCAATAACTTTTGATAAATCGCGATAATATTATCCATCATTAAGTCGCTGGCAAAATGCTCTTTCACCCATACTCTTCCTTGTTTTCCCATGGTCTGACATACTGCTTTATCACTCGCTAGTATCGCTAAATTTCCATATAATTCATCTAGATTATCTTTTTCAACTAAAAAACCGGTATGCTGGTCATCAATGACCTCTGGTGTCCCACCAACAGCATAGGTTACAACTGGTTTCTCCATCGCCATAGCTTCGGCTAGAACCAGCCCGAAAGTTTCAAATTTCGAGGGCAATACCACTACATCCACGCCATCTAGCACCTCTTGGACGTTGACAATGTGGCCCAGCGTATGAACGCGATTCCCTAAACGGTTTCTCCAGACATGATATTTCAGCCTCCACAGCCCTTTTCCCTTACCAATGACCATAAGGTGCCAGTTTTTTGCCCCTTCATACTTTTCCAACACACGTAAAATATCCGCATGCCCTTTATTACGCAAATTCTTGATACGCGAAACAATTGCAATGGTAAAACAATCCTCTGGAATACCATTAACTTTTCGAATAGCGTGTGCTTTTGCCAAATTTGGCTCAAACTTATGTAAATCAATGCCACTATAAACAGTCAACAACTTTTCTGGTGAGAAGCCTTTCCTAATTGCATCTTGACGAACGAACTCGCTCACACAAATAATCCGATCACAATCATTTAGTGTCATTTCTTTGGCATTATGACCAAATACACCGTGGGCAGTATACACAATCGGCACAGAAAATTTTTGTTTTATCTTTACAGCAACAATACCGGCAGCAGCAGAATTTGCATGAATGAGGTCAATATCGTATTTTTTAACGATATTTCCTAGCAAATACGCCGCCAAGGTAGCATTTGCTCGAATCGGCAGAAAACAATGCTTTATTCCTTGCTTTACAAGAGACTTTGCCAAGACTCCCCCGCCAGATGCTACAAAAACATTGAAACCACGCTTTTTTAACCCTAGCGCAACCGTAGCAACATAGGTTTCAGCTCCTCCGATATTAAGGCGCGGGACAAGTAATACTATATTTTTCAAACATGTTCACCCTCTTTATTAAAGGTTTCTGGCTAAGTTTAAACACACAGTTATAAAATAGACCGTAACTTCTCCACTACAGCTTCTAATTTAATATCTGCCAAACAGTCTAGATTTAATTTACATTGACGTTTCCAACAGTGTTTACATTGTCTACTTATTTCAACTGCATTTTTCTCTTGCCCATATGGCCCATTACGATTGATATCTGTTGGCCCCATAAGCATTACAACAGGCTTTTCTAATCCTGCTGCTAAATGCATTGGACCCGTATCTCCGCCAACTACTGCTTTGGCATTTTTAATCATATAAGCAAGCTGCTTTAGCGTTGTTTTCCCCACTAAATCCACCGCTGGTATCTCAGCTCTTTCGTTTATTTCAGCCACCAATCTGCCATCAACGCTACCTCCACCAATGACAATTGGAATGATGTCTTTGGAATACAAATAATCGACAAGTGCGGCATAAAGTTCGGTAGGCCAACGTTTATTTGGCCAATTAGCACCAACTGCCAATACAACATAAGGATTTTTAATATTCATGCCCGCTTGCAGCATCAGTTTCGTTGCAATATCAGCTTCTTTTTCCGTTATCACCATTGGAAATACGACTTTTTCTACTTTACAACCAAGTTCACGGGCTACGTCTAAATAGCGTTCTACAATATGACCATTTTGGTTTGGCCCACAAATTGGCTTACTCACCAAACCACTAAGCTCACGCATATTACAGCAACCTAATTTTACAGATGCTCCACTCAAATAAGTTATAACAGCACTTTTGCCCAGTCCTTGTAAATCAAGAGCAACATCATATTTTATTTTTTTTAGCTCTGCTGAAAATGCTGGTAGATGCTTCATAAAACCACCAATGGATTTAAACTTCTTTTTTTCAAATAATAGAATATTATCTATATACGGATTATTGGTCAATAAATCATATGCTGGCGGTTCCACAACCCAAGTTACTTTTGCCTCGGGGAAAGTTTCCTTGATCGCATAGGAAACTGGTAAAGCATGAATTACGTCACCAATTGCGCTTAATTTTACAACTAAAACATTTTCAATCGACATAGTTATGTTAACCTCATGTTCAAAATAACGATAACCACAACGATACAAGATAAACAAAAGTCTGCTACTTCTGTCGATTTTATACCATTGTGGTTAAATTATCGTTACATTTATTTTTCTGTACTTTTCATTTTATTGATAATATTAGAAGATGAACGTCCAGCAACTAATGGAACCAATTCAATCTTTCCACCGTAACTTAAGACACCCTTTGCTTCTGGCAGCGTTTCTACAGTATAGTCGCCACCTTTCACATAAATATCGGGGCGCACTTTTGTAATGAGATTTTCAGCCGTTTCGTCGTCAAAAACAACAACGCAGTCTACAGCTCGGAGTGCCCCTAGCACTTCCGCACGGTCCTCTTCGCTATTGATTGGACGAGATTCTCCTTTTAGTGCGCGTACAGATGCATCACTGTTCAGCCCAATAACTAAACAATCACCGAGCTCTTTCGCACGCTCTAGATATCGTACATGACCTGCATGCAAAATATCAAAGCAACCATTCGTAAATATAACTTTTTTGTTTTGCTTACGTAATTGGTCACACCAAAGTTCAATATCCTGCTGTGCTATTACCATTGTTTACAAAACCCCAATCGCATTTTTTAATTCTGTTACACTTACGGTCGCTGTGCCAAGCTTACGAACAGCAATCCCTGATGCAATATTAGAAATTTCTGCGGCTAATGCTGGTTCTACCCCCGCTGCTAATGCAAGAATCATTGCTGCAACACAAGTATCACCAGCACCACTTACATCAAACACTTCACTACGATTCGATACTGGAATATTATGAACCGCACCATTTGATTCAAATAATGTCATTCCTTTATCACCATGCGTAATGAGTATCCCTTTTGATTGCATTTTTTCTAATAAAATTGCTCCAGCTTTTAATAAGGAATCTTCAGTTTCAATTTCAAAGCCGACATTTGCTGAGGCTTCGGCATCATTTTGCTTTACATAATCTACCCCTGTAAAGCCTAAAATATTATAGCGGGAATCTACCATACATGGTATATTACATTTTTTACAATTGTAAAGAATTTGTTTGGTAATGCTATCTGTTAACGTTCCGCTGCCATAGTCACTAATAACGACACCATCTACAACCTTTAAAATACTTGCCAACGAGTTCATGAGCTTTGCTTCTACCGCTGGACTAATTGGCAGTTTTGTTTCTTTATCAATACGCACAATTTGTTGACTAACCGTTGCTGCGCCGCCAGCAATAATCCGTGTTTTCGTTATCGTTGATCTATTGTTTACAGAAAGAAGTCCATCAATATGGACTCCCTTTTCTGCAAGTATCTGTGCTAAGCCTTCACCAGCTTGATCATGCCCTAATAGACCGACAGCCCATACAGCACCGCCTAACGTAGCAATATTATGCACAACATTCGCAGCACCGCCAGCAACAATTGTTTCTTTTGCCTGTTCTAGTACCAAAACTGGTGCTTCGCGGGAAATACGAGATATAGCACCATGTAAATATACATCCGCAACCATATCACCAATGACTAAGATTTTCTTATCTTGAATTTGATTTATTATATCTACTAAATCACTTTTCACATTATTCTCCTTTACCAATGTACTGTGGCAAATTTAACTTGAACACTACGATCTTTCTCAATATAATCTTTGTGGTACGTCAAGCTCATATCCCAACAATGCAAACTATGATTCCAAGTATAATACATATCTGCAATTTTTCCATTCGCTACATCATAACTTTGGCTAATGGATACTGCATTCTTAGGATCAAAGCGATAACTAATACCACTTGCAACTTCTTCTCCCACACTTGAATTATCGTAGTCAAATAACGAATTCTGATTATTATTTTTGGTATAGTGATAGCCAGTATAAACATTAATTCTGTTATTTACTTTTTTATTTAAGGTAGCATCATATTTCATGGTATTAATTTGCGAATTATCATAAGATTCTTTTACAATTTCATACCCTGTCCCCAGCGATAAGCTAAGTGTCTTACTCAAGTGAATCGGATCACGAGTAAAATATAAAGTGTAATCTTGATGCCAACTTGTTTTATCATCATCCGACCATTTACCATAAAGGCCAGTAAAATCATACTTCCATGAAGTTCCTACTATCCGTTTTGTAGCTAATTTGAGTTTTAGCTCAGGCTCTTTCTTTATCCAATGATCATCATCATCCAAGAAATCACCTGCTCTTAACGATAGCGTATAATTAGGATCTTGTTTCGTGATTCCATAGTCATTTTTAGAGCCATGCTTACTATAGTAACCAAGATTAACATCGGCTGTGACACTATCTGATAATGCTCTTTCAAAATCTTGTGTAATGAAAACGCCATTCTTACTATTATATCCGACTTTAGGAAAAGGACTCTTATCGTCTTTATTCGTACCAATTTTAGCTTCATACCGCGGTGTAGAATAAATAATTTTATCTTTAATCAAAAATTGCGCATCATAAGCAACCATTCTATCATTTGGCCAAATTTCAATTTTCTTAGCCCGCATATGGTAATCTGGTTTTTTGGCAGGACATTTCGTTACCGTGCCATTATAGATGATATATTCATCAGGCAAAAATTCGATACGTTCTCCTTTCACATGTTTTTCATAATCAACAACCCCTTTTGCTTGCCCCATATTACCTGTATGCGTTTGATAGTTATAGAAAGTAGAATAACCATCTAAATTCATTCCCGGCTGCGTAATCTTTGCTTTACCATCTATATTAACTTCTGTACGCTGTGTATTCCCACGAATATCATCAGCATAAACCGCTGCCGGATTTTGCTTGATAATAACATTACCTTTTGCATACACGTCACCCGTTTGATTATCGAAAGAAATATCATCTCCCTCAATCGTCACTGGCACCGGTGGCAATGGAGCTTTAGATTTCTCTTGCGTTGCATCCTTAGAGATAGTTCCTGTTTTAACTTCTGTGGTTTCACTTTGATCATTGGTCGTCTGCTGAGTAGCAATAATTGGTTCATTGATATTTTCTGCTGCTTGGCCTACCCCGCAATGACCTAAGATAGTGTACAAAGTGATCAGACCACAAAGAATTTTTGTTTGCTTTACCATATTTTCTCCTATTCTATCTAAACAACTTGCTTAGAGGCGACATTATCAATTTGATAAAGTTAAGAAATAATTCTTAACTTTTCTCTATTCTACAAATATACCTTATTTCCTTCCCTAAAACTATCGGTAATATGTAGAAAACCACAAAGTTCGCAAAATTGTTATCTTTTTTCTGCGTCTTTGTGGTCTCTTAATTTAAAATACTGATATTTTATGAAGCCTGCGCTTGAACACCGTGGACAACATTCTCTAATTTAGTTTGAATATACAATTGGGCACCTTCGTCAATTTTGGCACTTTTACCTTTGACAAATACACCACCGACGATTCCAACAGGTCCTAGTATAGCCAAGCCTGCTACCGAAGCACCAGCAGCCATCGTTATAGATTGTGTTTCTTTTTTCGATTTTTCACCTAAGAATGTAGTTATCGTGGAACCATCAATGGCTTTTATTGATGTAAAGTCTATTTCAAGCTTTGCATCACGACCAAAGTTTTGCGCTTGTGATACTTTAGTCACTTGTCCAATGCCATCAGCACCTTTGGCAAGCACCAAAACACCATCCACCAATACATCTTCAGCTACTTGATAGGTAACAACATCACCAATCCTTGCTGTTTTGCTATCAATCGTTGAAGTTAACTTAATTTTAACCAATGTATCAGCAGGAACAACTTTATCCGCGACAATAACCGTTCCATTAGCAAAAGCTAACTTGGCTAATTTATTAATCCGCTCATTGTAGGCACCTGTTTGGGAAATGCCATCAATTAATCCTTCTAATTTTTCAATACGTTCTTTTACCGGTAGACTCGTAACTTTATGGTTGAGCTCCCACTCTATACCATTTATTTTGGTTAAAATAGACGGAGCACTAGCAGAACTATCAAAAAATCCATTATATAAACTATCAGCTCTTGTTACAACTGCCCCGCTAGCGGCAGTACCATATAAATCAGTTTCTAACTTTGAAATACGCTCAAGTAATGACCCTGTTTGATCATTGCCATATAATGTTTTTTCCACTGCAGAAACTTTATCAATCAGTGTATTCTCTGGTGCCACTTGTGCGGAAACTATCGTTGTGAAAATAAACATGCATACAATTGCTAGTGATATTGCCTTACGAAACATATATTTAAATCCCCCTTAAACTCCACAATACTTTTTATATTAAAATTCTAAGTTTATTTACAAAATCCTGCTAAATAACAAAAAGAAAAGCAGGACATTTGATAAAATATCCTGCTAGATTGTAAACATACTATGGACAGATAGGCCGCGGGCAGGCGAGAAGCACCCATCTGCGTCGTTGCAGCAAGGTGCTGCTCCTCGACGTACGAAAGTACGACTCCTTCGCAACTCCTTGCTACGCCTAGCATCTGAACGCTTCTCGCCAACCGGCAACCTATCTTCGCACTAGTTTAGAAGTGGTACGAATTTAGATTGTTTTTATTATTAATATAAATATTTTTATTTGGTCGACAGTCTGGCAGGACATTTCATAAAAAATCCTGTAAAAACTATAGATAATATAATATTGTAGATGATTTGCAACAAAAATAACAAGTCAGCAAGAGACGAATCTCAGACTAGTACTAATGTGAAAATCGCAATGAAGGCTTCATCAAATCTTCACATCGATTTGTGCAGATACCCCAACACCTTGTACTCTATTAAAGCTCGTTGGATTTTTACTGTCGATTGGAATTAAAGCTTTTATTCTAAATTGGTCACCACTAAAATTGCCTTCGATTTGTAGTACTGCCTGTGTTTCATCGACTGCACTTTGTGGTCCAGTAATTTGTGCTGCCCCAGTATATGTACCACTACCAACTACAATAATTGGCACCACTTTTGTTGTATAATCACTGCTCACCGAATGTTTCGCTGTCAAAGTATTGATAAAGTTATTTAACGGCGTAGCAAATTTATCTACTAAAATTGCAATACCGCCAACTTTTAAAATACTACCTAGGCTAAAAGCTTGCGTTGTCTGTACTGCAACCGTTGAAACAACACTAAATGCAATCATTGATGCAATCACAGTTTTTTTCACATTCATACTGAGATACCTCCTAAACTATACTATATGTACTGTATATTCTTTGATTCGACATGATAAAGTAAAACCCTTCCAAAACAAATTAAGTAAATTCTTCCTTTTACAGACAAAAAAATGCTTCTGTCATAAACAGAAGCATTTTTAATAAATCGAAAATTAGAAGTTGAATTCAAGACGACCGAATACTTTTTTAACATCATTATCAGTATCAATATCTTTACCATCAAAGTAAACCACTTTAGCTAAGATGTTTTTGTCAAGGATATAGTCAACGCCAACTTCTGTACCTTTTTCGCCAAAGCCAACACCATCATAAGTAGGAGAAATAGAAGCCAATTGACCGATTTGACGATATGCTACCCATGCGCCAAATGAACCAGGATCGCTTAATTTTGCACCTTTATAAGTCATTTGTGCGCTGTATGAATTTTCTTCATCGCTATCAAGACCCAAATCACTTGCATTTAAGCTAGACCCTGCATATAAGCCACCTAATTTAAGAGTATTATTGAATTTGTAGTCAAAACCTGCAGTCCAGATACCATTATTATCATCGGATAAGTAATTGTTAGTAAGATTATGATAACCAGCAGCTAATGCAAATTTATTTGTATCATAGCCAAATTGAATTGCTTGATAATCAGTTGCTCCTGTTTTACCTTCTAATGAAGTCTTATTATGAGAAACAATTGAATAATCATCTTCAGCTACACGACCAGCCGTTAATGTTGTTTTTAAAGCTTTACCAAATTGGAATTCAGCACCGCTTACTTGAGTATCAATGATTAAACCACCATCGGATAAATTACCACTATCGAATGCAGGGAATTTACCTACTTTTACATCTGTACCAAATAAAGGACCTTGTGCATATGCTTGGTCAATTGTTGTTTTTCTGTCTGTGTCAGAATCTCCAGTATTATCATTGTTAAGATCTGCTTTAGAATTTAAACGTCCTACTACTTTCCAGTTATCGTTTACTGCAGCATCTACATATAAACGAAGTAATCCAGTAGTAGCATTGCCATCCTCTTTAGTATCTTGTGTATAATGTTTAGTATCTAAACGTAAATACCCTGAGATTTTCACATTGTCAGTTTTCTTTTCAAGAGCGGCAACGCGAACACCTAAGTTGTTTAATTCATCTGCATATTCTGCGGATAATTTGTCGATTGTTGCTTTGTCAGCAGCGCTAACGTTTTCTTTAGTCATAGCTTTTGCTACCATTTGAGCCATTTCATAACGAGTAATTTTTGCATCGCCACGGAATGTGTTGTCGCCATAACCTTCGATTACGCCTTCGTGTGCTAATTTAGCTACAGCGTCAAAAGACCAATGGTCAGTTGGAACGTCGCTAAATGGATTTGCAGCAGCAAATGTTGTGCTAGCTACACCGATTACTAGTGCTGAAGTGATTGCAGCAGCAAGTGTTTTTTTCATGATAAAAATCCCCCTTAAAATAAATATATTTTTTTGTGAGCCTTTACTTTAAGGTGAGAACGAATTTTAGAGTATCCACGTTTCCTCTTCAACTTTTCCCGCCTATTTAGTTCCAGCTCTATATAAGATATACTTTTTGGTAAAGTATATACTCATATCACGCTTAAAAATAATAAAGATTTAACGAAAACTTAATAAATAGTTAACAACTATTTATTAATTCCTCACTGATATGATAATACCACTTTCTCTCATGGAAAACAATACCTAAATTTAAATTAAATTTTTCAAAATAAAAGACCTTCTGTTTTCACAGAAGGTCTTTTTACTAAGTTTTAGCTTAGAAACTGAATTGAAGACGTCCGAAGACTTTTTCAACATCGTTGCCGCCAGAGATTTTTTCGCCTTTGAAATAATCAACATATGCCATAATATTTTTATCAAGCATATATTGAGTACCAACTTGGAAACCTTTTTCGCCATAAGCAGCATCATCATAAGTTGGATGTAAAGTTGCAAGTTTACCGATTTGACGGTAACCAGCCCATATACCAAATGAACCTGGAGCACTTTGTTTAACACCTTTATAAGTCAATTGTGCTGTATAAGAATTTTCTTCATCTGAGCTTGCATCGCTAGCAATAGCAGTAGATGCATCAGCACTAGAGCCAGCGTATGCACCACCTAAAGTAAGATTTTTACTAAGCTTATAGTCAAAACCCACATTCCAGATGTTATTCGCATCATCAGTACCAAAAGCATCACTATTGCCTAAATGGAAATAGCCTGCATTAAGTTTTAGTTTATTGCTTGCTTTATAATCAAATTGAATTGCATCATAATCAGTAGTGCCATATGAAATAGGAGTGGTAAATTTAGCAGCAGTAGAAGTATAATCATAATCACCTTGTGCAATACGAGCAGTAGTTACTGTTGTTTTTAATGCTTTAGTTTGCCAAGCAAATTCAGCACCTTCTACAGGATTATCTAAAAGCATACCGCCAGTTGTATAACCAGCATTATCAAAGCCACCAAATTTACCTAATTTTGCAGTAGCACCAAATAAAGGACCTTGTGCATAAGCCCAGTCAATTGTTGATTGTCTGTTGTTAGGAGCAGTAGTATCATCATTATCAAGATCTGCTTTATTATTAATACGAGCTTTTACTGCCCAGCTATCGTTTACTGCAGCATCCACAAATAAACGAAGATTTGCAGTAGTAGTAGCAGGAGAGCTAGCACCTTTCTCAGTTGTTTTATTCGAGCCGTCTAAACGTAAATAACCTGAGAATTTTACGTTGTCAGTTTTCTTTTCAAGAGCAGCAACACGAACACCTAGGTTGTTAAGTTCAGAAGCATATTCTGCGGATAATTTGTCGATGGTTGCTTTGTCAGCAGCGCTAACGTTTTCTTTAGCCATAGCTTTTGCTACCATTTGAGCCATTTCATAACGAGTGATTTTTGCATCGCCACGGAATGTGTTGTCGCCATAACCATCGATTACACCTTCGTGTGCTAATTTAGCTACAGCGTCAAAAGACCAATGGTCAGTTGGAACGTCGCTAAATGGATTTGCAGCAGCAAATGTTGTGCTAGCTACACCGATTACTAGTGCTGAAGTGATTGCAGCAGCAAGTGTTTTTTTCATGAGAAAATCCCCCTTAAAATAAATATTTTTTGAGCTTAAACTTTTCGGGGAAGATATTCAAATAAAAGTTAATTACCGAGTTTCCATGTTTCCTCGTAAACTACCTTTATCTTCCTGTCCTCCACAATTATGTAACGCTCTTGTACATGATTCTACATGATGTTACATAATTGTGCAAGCAAATAACTGGAAGAATCATTATAATCTTGTTAATTTTCTGTTAATTTCTCATTAAATTTGAAAATAAATTAGAAAAATCTTTTTATCATAAGTATAACTGATTTTCACACTTGGAATTTATAATTAATTTTTATAATTAAATTTAATTTACTGTTTCTTTAAATATCGTTCAGCTAAAATAACTGCTACGTAATCATCAACTGGTACAGGTGGAACTCGCATAGTCGTTGGCAATAATCGCCAAAATCCGGTAGGTGGATTGGCTTGCCAATAACGAATTTTTGCTGCATCGGTCGTACGATATTCATCGACCAGTTGTAAGGTAATATTTTTTTCAGCACTTACTGCTTCCAGCTGTTTTTTTGCTTTATCACTTGAGGTGCCATTCCCCATTACAATGGTACTTACTTGATACTCTTCACTTAGCGTTTTCACTGCAGGGATTAAGTCGATCGTATTGATTACTTTTTGGTATGAAACGCCACTCATTTTCCCCACTACGGCAATGCCACATTTTTCTCTTCCTGGATCAATGGCGATAATGGTTGTCTGCATCATAGCTCACCTTCATCATTTTATGTATATAGCTCTTTATACAATGTAAACATATCTTTAGGGAATGTCAACAAAAACCCCCACTAAAATTAGTGGGGGCTTGGTTCAAGAATGATTGACTCTGAATCTTAAATTTTAATTTAGAATTTTACGTTTAAAGTAGCTGCAGTACGATTTTGTTGTTTATCGCCAGCTTGGTTTTTGAAATCTTGGTATTGAAGAGTTAATGCTGTATTTTCAGCAACATCTTTTGTATATTTGTATTCCATACCTTTGAAACCTTCATTTAAGAAAGATACATCATTGACTCCAGTAAGACCAGAGTAGCTTGTGAATGCACCAGCTTCAACATCTTTATAAGTTGCAGATAAACCAAGTTTATTGGATTTTACGCCGTAAGCAATCGCTTTGGCACCAGAATTGTTTTCTTTGTTATATTCTGCATTTACACTGATATCTTTTGTTAAGCCAACAGAAGTATTTACACCGTAGAATTCTTTATCATTGCCTGTTGTTACATCAGCTTTCATATAGTTTAAATTGAAAATACCAGCTTGTAGCTCAGCACCGTATAAACGTTCTTTTGCACTAACTTGGTTACCAGCGAATAATTTTACGCTGCCAATGTTAGATTCAATACCATTGATCGTGTCATCAATGATCATACCAGTACCTACTTTTAAGTCTTGACGACCAATTGCGTTTTCTGCACCAAATGCATTAAAACCTACATTTGCAGTGTCTAATTTAATACCAGTAGATTCTCCGTCATAAGCGATATCACCACTAGATAAACGAGTGTTGAATGTTAAATCTTGATTGATTTTACCAGTAACACCAATACGTGCTCTAAAATCAGTATTATCACTGCCGTTATCAGTAGCACCATAACGAAGACGTGCATCACCAGTAATTTTTGCGCGTTCTTGTTCAGCTTTTACTTCATCAACTGCGATACCCATGTCTTTTAATTCGCTAGAAAATTCTCTTGCTAATTTTTCTACTGCTAATTTTTGTTCGCCATTTAAGTCTTTGTTCATTGCTTTTGCTACGATTTGAGCCATTTCATAACGAGTGATCGTTTTGTCACCTTTGAAAGTGCCATCGCCGTAACCATCAACGATACCGTCTTGTGCAAGTACGTTTACTGCATCATATGCCCAATGACCTTTTTGCACATCAGCGAATGGATTTGCAAATACAGGAACTGCAACTGCTAATGTTAACGCTGTTGTAATCGCTACTTTTAATAAATTCTTTTTCATTTTGTGGAAATCCCCCTTGAATAATTTTTATATTTTTAGCTTGGCCTAATGCCAACATACAAGGGTGGACATTTGATTTTCGCTAGCTTTCACTGAGTATCCACGTTTCCTCAAGCAATCGCTACAATTATCTTATGTTTACCACTTGTTGTCCCTACAGCTTTTTGTAGGTATGTACTAAAAATTTCAAGGTAGGTTTTCATTATGTTGGAGATATGTGGGAACCATATGTGGGAGACGAACGACCAGTCAGTCATTCATTCGGAAGCGAACAATAAAATTGTTTCATTTGCTTCATGTTTACATAATTCTATAAACATTTTCTTTTTCCTGCTTTTAAATTCGTGTAATTTTTTCCATTGATCCTTGGATAACTAAAAGCAAATCATTATAAAATTAATTTTTAAGCATTGGTTTTATATTTACATAATTCTATAAAACTTGTCTTTTTCCTGCCGGCAAACTTGTGTAATGTTTTCCATCTAGATTTAAACATCCATCGGTCAATCATTGTAAAATGATTTCTTTAAGAATTCATTTTACGTTTACATAATTCTATAAACATTTTCTTTTTCCTGCTTGTATATCTGTGTAATATTTTCCATAAACCACTGATTACCTAAGGATTAAGTATTTAAAACCAACTTTTAAGCATTAATTTTATATTTACATAATTCTATATTTACGACGATTCTCCTTCTTTAAGTTCATGGTAATATACGGAAATATATTTATATCGGTAACTAAATTCATTCCACTTGTAAACTAGTACTAAGATAGGTTGCCGGTTGGTGAGAAGTGCTCAGATGCAACCCGCGGCCTATCTGTCCATAGTTTTTGTTCAATAGAAAAGACGAGGAGCATTCTCCTCGTCTTTTCTATTGAACATTCTTTATTTTCACATTAAGTCTGAGCGGCCCCACGGCATTTGTATCGGCCCCCGCTACAGCGGTAAGTTCCACTTTTCCATCTGCCGCTTCCAAAGCATTTACGATATCATAGAATTGTGAGCCACTCATTACGCCTATTGTCCCTTGAAGTGGATCGGGAATCATGCCTTTATTCACTGCAGTTGCATTTACTTTTTTAAGAAACTCAAGGACAATTTTCTCGGCATCTTTTTCTTTTATACTGACAGTCATAATTTCTTTATAAACAATCTGGTTTTCTTTATAAACTTGTTTATTTGGATAGAGTTCAAGATTGACTCGAACTGGTTCTCCATAAACGATATTGGCCGCCGCAACGACCCGAACAATCATTTCTTGGTTACTCTGGTTAATTTGTTGAACTACTTGATCAAATGCTTCTTTTGTGATCCATACTACATCTATATTCTCTTTTATACCAAGCCGCGATAGAATCGTCTCATTTGCTGTATTTAAAATTCCAGTTACTTCTTCAATGTTTTTACTCTTATCTTCTACTGGATTGACGGTTCCAGTTACAATCACTTCACCAGCACGATAGACGATATCGCCTTCTCGCACAAATTGAATCCCCTGATTCAATCTTTTTGTTAAAACATTCAGGCGCTCAATATCACTTTCGAGAACTTTTTGCTGCTCACTTAAACTAGCTACACGATCATCCAATTCTTTTTTAGTTTCTTCTAATGCATTGTTCTTGTCTTCCAATATACTTTTCTTGTTTTCTAATTCTTGAATCTGCTCTTCTGATTTTTCACTAGCAATTCTGTAATCTTCTTTGGCTTTATCAAGTGCCGCAATTACTTCTTCACGTTCTGTATTTGCTTTAGCAAGATCAAACGTTACGGTTTGCAGATTATTTTCTGTTGCTTTGATTTGTTGGTTTAATTTTTCCATACCAAACAAGGCAACCCTAACATTTTTTGAGGTTAAAGCAAGAACGCCGAGCGTAGAGGAAGTGATGAGTATGCCTGTAATGATGGTAACAATAATAGATGTGTACTTTGGCCTTAGTCCAAAGATTGACAACTTCTTTTTGCCAACCTTACTCCCTAGTTTATCGCCAATGTAAGCAATGGCTCCGCCCATAACAATTAATACTAGAATTAATACAACTCCATACATCGCTTGCTCTCCCTCCTCATAAAAATAGCCACAAAGTGTTATCATCGTACACAAAGGATAAAAACATCAATCCCCTTTGTCAACTTTATCCTCTTTGTGGCTCATAACATATTTCATTTATCTTGCTGCTTTACGGATCAATACAATACCAACAATCGTTCCTAATATATTTGGTATCCAAGATGCCAATAATGGGGGCAAAGCTCCACCTTGTCCTAAAGTACTGCAAATCGTCATAACGGTGTAATAGATAAAAATAACAATAATGCTAAGTCCAAAACCAATCGAGGAACTCGTCCGATTCGGCTGCAAACCTAACGGGACGCCAACTAAGGCAAATACAAAGCTTGCAAATGGAATCGTGATCTTTTTATACAGTTCTGATTCTAGTTTCTTGGTATTTACCGATTGCTCTTTCAGCACTTTGATTTGATAGCGCAGGTCACGCATCGTCATTTCTTCAGGATCTTTTTGCTCTCTCATAAGTTTATTCGGATCTTTCTTTATTGGCAAAATTTGTTGCTGGAATTTTAGCGTACGTTGCACATTACCTTCTGCCGATAATTCATTCATCGTCCCTGTATACATTGTCCAATGATCAGTCGTCCAAGTAGCTTTTTCGGCATTTTGGACACGAACTAGTTTTCCATTTTCAAATTCTTGCACTGAAACACCATACATCGCTGTTGTTTCCGCATCATAACGACGAGCATAGGTCAATCTTTCGATTTCTCCACCTGTAATTTCTTTTAGCACTAAGTGCTCTTGCGATTTTGGCGCAGTGTTGCCCTGAATCTCATAGAACACAATATCATTATACGCTTGAGTCGCTCGTGGCACTACATGTTCATTAAATAAAATCGCAAAAATACTAACAAAGAGAGCAATAAAAAATACGGGTGTAGCAATACGATAAAAACTAATCCCACCAGATTTCATTGCAGTAATTTCACTTGATGCTGATAGTCTACCAAATGACAATAACGTTGCTAGAAGCATTGACATTGGAAAAGTCAATACAATGATACTGGGTAAACTATAAACAAATAGTTTGATGACAGCTTGAGTTGATGCCCCGTATTGTGTTACATATTGCGCTATTCTAAACAAGGTACTAGACCCGATAAAAACACTGGAGAAAGCAAAAATGCCAAAAACAAAAGTTCCTACCATTTCTTGCATTATATATCTATCTAAAATCCGCATTCTATATCTCCCTATAACGTAAAGTTTTCGCCTAGATAGAACTTCTTGGCTATTTCACTATTGGCAATCGTATCGCTATCGCCCTCTAAAAGTATTTTCCCTTGATTTAGTATATAAGCACGGTCAACAATACTGAGTGTTTCTCGTACATTATGGTCAGTGATTAGTATCCCAATGCCACGTTTACGCAGATAAGCAATGATTTCCTGAATATCCGCCACAGCAATTGGGTCAACACCGGCAAAGGGCTCATCAAGCAAAATAAAACTCGGATCTGTTGCCAAACAACGCGCAATTTCTACCCGACGACGTTCGCCACCAGAAAGCTCAGTTCCCTTACGACTACGTACATGTTCAACATGAAATTCTTTTAAGAGGCTTTCCATTTTAGCATGACGTTCTTGCTTGGATAAATTGGTCGTTTCTAAAATAGCCATCAGATTTTTTTCTACGGTCAACTTACGAAAAATAGATGCTTCTTGCGCCAGATAACCAATCCCATAAGCGGAACGATGATACATTGGCATCTCAGTCACATCATCATTTTCAATCAAGACTTGCCCCTTAGTGGGTTGTTCAAGCCCAACAATCATATAAAACGTAGTGGTCTTACCAGCACCATTCGGTCCAAGCAACCCAACAATTTCACCTTTTTCTACTCTCAAAGATACTCCATCGACAACATTTCGCTTATTATAAGTTTTTATTAAGTTTTTTGCTTCTATAAACATCTTCTTGCCTCATTTCGAGGTTTATTTTTATTCCGGTTGGACAACGACTTGTTTACCTGATACTGGCGTATCACTTAGAAATAGTGTCAATGTTTTGCCGCGTAGCGTATTACTATCTTGCACAGCGACTGCATTGCCTGAAAGAACAATCTTACCTCGCTGATCTTCGCCACCATAATAAGTTGCAACATCTCCTGTTGCATCTAAATTTTTAGTTTGACTAACAATATGCGCATTTCCTGTTCCTACGGCACGATTTTCTGCCATATAAGCTTCTAACTTATCAGCGGTCATCGTTCCATCTGGATTGACGATACGCGCATTAGAATTAATTATAGCATATTGTCTGTCACTAAAATAGTCCACTTGTGGACCATATAACGTACTTTCAGCTTTTTTCATTATAACATTGCCGACAGCAACGATATGGTTTTCATCAAGTGATGTTACGCTATCAGAAGTCATATCAAGATCTTCTTTTACCAAATGAGCACCACCAAGTACTTTACCCTCTTTGGTTTTGGAATTATATTCTGCTCTCGCCCCAGTTACAATAGCATTTTCTTGCAACATTTTTACCGAACCCGTAGCTTTCATTAACCCTGTCGAGGAATCGTACTCAATGACATCACCAGAAATGTCTACTGGTTTATCGCTTGCTGCATATATCGTGCTTGTCATTGCTAGACAAATCATGCCAGTCAATGCAAATTTTTTTAACTTCATCATTATTTTGCTCCTCCCTTAACGATATGGGCATTACCAGTTACTTTCACTTTGATAAAGCCAGCATCACTTTCTAGTTTATCACCTGTTAAAACGGTATCTTCACGTGTGACAATCACATTTCCTTCGCCAAGAAATAGTTGTTTTTCCCCTTGCCAGAATACAGTTTTTGCCTGAAAGGTTGCACCATCACTAGTTTTTGCATTCACTTGATCACTAATGGTAATATCTCTGGTCTTATTATCAAAAATTGCTTGTGGTGCTGTTAGTGTCACAGTTTGACCGTTTTCCTGATAAAAAATGCCTTGGATATTTTTCAATACTGTATTTTTCGTAACAGGATCTATTTCAATCGTTTCCGCCGTTAAATCCCAAATCTTTTTACCATCTTTTTCCTCGCTGAGGGTATTTCCTGCGTAAGACATAGCCATTGGCTTTTCTTCAGCTTTTTGATTTTGATCCGGCAGATGAATTTCTTCAGAAAAAGCCCAATACAATACCCCTGTAACAGCAATAATAACCGCTGCAATTAAACCAATTATTTGTTTATTCATGCTCCACCTTATCTTTCGTGGTATGTTTTTGCTTTTTCATTTCTAGTGTTGTATTCCAACGTTTTTGGAACCACAGCCATTGCGTAGGATATTCTTTAATGGTATTTTCAATAATTCGTGTCAATCTTACCGTAAAATCATATAAATCTTGTTCTTCATTGCCATTGTCTTGATAGTATAATGGCTCATGAATCAAAACTTTATGCTTGCCATCGCTCTTACGGATGATAAAGCAGGGAACCACTGGTGACTTGAAACGTTTTGCAAATACAGCGGGTCCTAATGGAGTCGAAGCCGGCTTACCAAGAAAATCAATAAATGCTCCACTTGGTCCTGCATCTTGATCTGCTAAAAAGCCCAGCGATTTTCCTTTTTTTAAAGCCTTTGCCGCACCAATGAGCTCTGTTGTTCCTCGAGAAAATACTTCTACCCCTACCATTTCACGATATTCATTTAAAAGAACTGTATGTTGATCATTCGGCTGACGTTTGATAATCGCTGTTAATGGAATATCGGAAAAAGTAAGTGCTGCTGACAGCCATTCCCAATTGCCAACATGTGCTGTTAATATCACAACACCATTGCCTTCTGCTAGTGCATTTTTAAATCTGTCAATATGTTCAACTTCCATATAGTCCGTAAAATTTTGACGATTTAAATTTGGCATATACATGATTTCTAAAAAAGTTCTGCCTATATTGATAAACGAATCCCTACAAATCTCACTTGCTTTTTCCTTTGAAACTTGTAAACTTTTCATCATTTGTTCAATTGCCCGCTTACGTTGTTTTGCGGCAATTTGATAATAGAGGCTACCTAAAATTTTGCCCAACCATAGTAATACACTATGTGGCAATAGACACAATACCCAACTAATAAATTTTAAAAATCTATATTGCATATATCGCCATCCCTTTCGATCATAAACGAATGATTTTAAATAACCCACTTAATTTAAGTGGGTTATTTCTATATTATATACTAAATTTAATAAAATTGCATTATTGCTGAATTCCTTTAATTGGTTTGAGATTAATATAGGACAAAAGAATGTCTTCCCACTTACCTTGCGCTTTTAAAATAAACTCAGCAATTTCACGCACGCCACCATTTCCGCCTTCGGCTTTAGAGATATAATGCGCTCTTTCTTTTACTTCTGCAACTGCATTATGTACAGCACAAGCAAAACCTACTTTTAACAGAATAGGTAAATCAAGTAAATCATCACCGACATAAGCCATTTCGTCTAAAGACAGCTTGTGTTTTTTTTGCAATTCTTCAAGAGCATCAAGTTTATTATTGGATCCTTGATAAACATCGGTAATTTTTAATTCTTGACTGCGAATATTGACAATATCAGATTTGCGCCCCGTAATAATAGCAGTCTTTATCCCCGCATTATGCAGTAAAGAAATCCCCATTCCATCATGGACATCGAAACTTTTAAAGGATTCACCATTTGCACTAAAAAAAAGTTTTCCGCTCGTTAAAACGCCATCTACATCAAAAATAATCAATTTAATTTTACTGGCTCTGGCCACAAATTCCATTAAACCACCCCTTGACGTAGAAGATCCGTAAGATGAAGAATACCGATCGGCTTATTTTCTTTATCCACAACTGGCAACACCGTAATCGGGCGTGGTTTATGTTTTTCCATAATACTAAGTGCTTCAGCAGCCATTTTTTCTTTTGAAATTGTTTTTGGTGCCTTCGTCATTAATTTTTCTGCGGATTCATCAAGGAACTTATGACCGTTTTCTAAGCTGCGTCTAATATCACCATCGGTAATAATACCAACCAATTTACCGTTTCCATCCACAACTGAAGTTGCCCCAAGCCCTTTCGAAGTCATGGTAAAAATAGCTTCTTTGGCTGTTTTTGTAATATCAATTACAGGATTGTCCTTCCCTGAATGCATAACGTGTTCTACAGTCAAGAGTAATTTTCTTCCCAATGCTCCACCAGGATGGAACACAGCAAAATCTTTTGCTGTAAAATTGCGTTCCGATAATAATGCAATGGCCATTGCATCACCCATTGCTAGTGTTGCCGTAGTGCTTGCCGTTGGCGCAAGGCCAAGTGGGCAGGCTTCTTTTTCTACACTGATATCAATAAAGATTTCAGCATTTTTACCTAATGTTGATTCTCGGCATCCACTCATTGCAATAATCGTAGCACCTATACGCTTAATAATCGGTAAAATGTTCACTACTTCTAAACTCTCACCACTATTAGAAATTGCCACTACAACATCATTACAGGTTACCATCCCTAAATCACCATGGAATGCTTCGGCTGGATGCATGAAAAAAGACGGTGTTCCCGTACTAGCAAAGCTAGCCGCCATTTTTTTACCTATATGTCCAGATTTGCCCATGCCAGTTACTACGACTCTACCTTGACACTCAAGAATCGTATGAATCGCTTGAATAAATTCATCGTTGATACGTGGAATCAGTGCTTTCACTGCATCCGCTTCAATCGTCAATACCTCAACTGCTTTTTCTATAATCACAAAATTTCCCCTCTTCTCGTTCACTAAGAAATCTTATTTTCTATAAATTGAATCAAAACTTTATTTATGTTTGCGCACGATTTTATCAATTGCTAAGGCATCTTTTAAAATATCTTCAAGTTTATCTAAATATACCATATTGGGTCCATCACAAAGTGCTTCTTCTGGGTTATCATGAACTTCCATAAATAGTGCATCTACCCCAACCCCAACGGCTGCCCTTGTCAAATATTCTACATATTCACGATTACCTGCGGAACTTGTGCCTGCACCGCCAGGAAGTTGTACGCTATGCGTTGCGTCGAAAACTACTGGATAGCCAAAGGAACGCATAATTGGAAAACTACGCATATCGACCACAAGATTATTGTAACCAAAGGTTGCCCCACGCTCTGTGAGCATGATATTTTCATTACCACCTTCGCGGAGTTTATCAATGACATTTTTCATATCGTTAGGCGACATAAATTGGCCTTTTTTCACATTGATTGCTTTACCCGACTTAGCTGCCGCATATAACAAATCCGTCTGTCTACAAAGAAATGCAGGAATTTGTAATAAATCAATCACCTTTGAAGCCTCTTCAATTTGCGTTGAACAGTGAATATCACTAACCACTGGTACTTGTAAATCATCTTTAATTATTTTTAAAATTTTTAATCCTTCTTCTAAGCCCGGCCCACGAAAGCCAGCATACGAAGAACGATTTGCTTTATCAAAAGAAGCTTTGAAAATATAAGGAATTCCTAAACGCGATGTAATTGCTTTAATTTCACGGCCAATTTTCAAACTCCGTTCTAAGCCTTCAATCACACAAGGACCAGCAAGCAATGCTAGTGGTTGTCCAGCACCAATTTTTACGTTACTAATATTAATTGTATTCATAGTTACCTCTCTTTTAAATTAATCATAATATCGAAAATACCTTAGTTCTTTACTTCAAGTTTTTTGTAAATGTCATTGACTCTAACTAAATCTTCTTGTGTATCAACGCCAACAAAACTGAACATCGTTTTCAAAACTTTAATTTTATAACCATTTTCTAATGCGCGCAATTGCTCTAACGATTCTGTGCTTTCAAGCGGTGTTGGCTGCATTGCCGCATATTTTAATAAAAAGTCACGACGATAAGCATAAATACCAATATGTTTGTACACTGGCACATTGTTATCATTACGGGGATATGGCAATAAGGACCGTGAGAAGTATAAAGCATAGCCATTTAAGTCAGTGACTACTTTAACATTATTGGGGTTATTCTTTTCTTCTTCTTGGATTGGTGTCATAACAGTCGCCATATTAAGCTCACTATCTCTAGTAAAAGCTTCCGCTAATTCATCAATAATACTTGGCTCGATGAGTGGTTCATCTCCTTGCACATTGATAATAACGTCAATATCGGTATATTTTCTCGCGACTTCCGCTAAACGGTCTGTTCCGGTTGGATGATCTGGTGATGTCATCATTACATGTCCATTAAAACTCTCAACGGCCTTCAATACTGCATCATGATCAGTCGCAACCAGTACCTCTGTTGGCTTTGTTGCTAATTGTGCACGTTCATAGACACGCTGAATCATTGGCTTACCGGCAATATCTGCTAGTGGCTTGCCTGGCAACCTGGTTGAGGAATAACGCGCTGGTATCACACATAAAATTTTCATTTATCTTCCTCCTATACACTATAAAATAATGAGCTGCACTTTTATTTCTTATTTTTCAAGCTTTCGCTGATTAGGTTAATAAAGTTATCATATCCAGCTTGGAAACTAATTTCGATGCTTAGAATATAAATTGGCAATTGCCGATTAGAATGGATAATTTCTGCTGGTATTTTCACCGCATCTTTATCCGTAATAATGATTGCCTCTGCCCCTTGCTCCATTGCTTTGTCCAAAACAGCTTGCATTTCTGCCATTGTATAGTCATGATGATCAGGAAAACGGACACTATCGATTACTACTGCACCAATATCGCTAATTGTCTGCTCAAATGATGCTGGGTTTCCAATTGCCGATACCGCAATTACTTGCTTATTTTTCAAGGTACTAACATCAATACTCTTGCTAGGAGTATCCTTATACCAATCAGCAATTTCAATAAAGCAACGTGGTTTATGAATACTTTCAACGACAAGGGCATGGTCATTATACCGAGCTACCGTTTCTTTTATGGTTTCACAAGCTTTTTTATCCGCTTGGTCAACCTTTGTTAACAGACAAACATCGGCACGATTTAAATGTGAAAGTGGCTCTCGTAACGTGCCCCGTGGTAACATGTAGTTATTGCCAAAGACGTTAATCGCATCTACTAGCAGGATATCTAAGTCTCGGAGTAAACGCCAATGCTGATACCCATCATCTAAGATAACAACTTGGGCATTTAATTTCTCCACAGCATATTTACCGGTCTCTGCCCGATCTGCCCCAATTAGTACTGGTACTTTAGGCAAATTCTTCGCAAGTAAAAACGCTTCATCGCCAGCTTCCGCCGCTGACATATAAATTTTCTTGCCATCAGACACAACGCCTACTTTACCTTTCCATTTCGCCCGATAACCACGGTTTAAAATAACCACTCGATACCCCATATCACGAATTGCAGCTGCAAGTCGCTGTGCCGTTGGCGTTTTTCCTGTCCCGCCAACGGTAATATTCCCCAAACTGATCACATGACAATCTAATCTGTATTGTTTAAAAATTCCCGAGCGATATAGTGCTATTGTCATTTCAATCAATTGACAATACACAAAAGAAAAAGCATACAAAATACTCAAAAAAACATTAGGAAAAAACCCATTTTCGTCACCATGCACCAGTTTATATAAATAGGTCTGAAAGTTTTCGATCTGGCGTAGTGTTCTCTTCGGGCTTCTTGCTTTTTTTTGTTCATAAGTTCCTAACATTTCTCTTAGCAGTACTGCACTTTTTCTTGAAGCCCCTCGGTTTTCTTTTACGATTGCCAGCGTCTCTGCTTCCATTTCTAGTCTTAACTCAGGATTATGAAAAAGTTTTAAAATATTAGAACCAAGCTCAGCGGCATCATGAGCCGTAATGCAAGCATTACGGTTTGAAAATAAAGCATAGGTATCTTTAAAATTAAACATATTGGGTCCAACAATAATCGCTTTGCCATGTGCCGCTGGTTCTAATATATTATGCCCGCCATGTGATACTAAACTACCACCAACATAAATAACATCACCAATACTATAGACTTTTCCGAGTTCACCAATCGTATCTAAAAGAACAACGTCATGTCCTGTTTCTACGCTTTTATTTAACGCCGTCCGTGTTTTCACTTTCATACCAAAAATTTTAGCAGTTTCGGTAATTTCACCAACTCGTAAAATATCACGAGGAGCAATAATCAATTTTGCTGTAGGTATTTCCTTCTTTAGCTGACGAAATGCTTCTAGAATCAAATTTTCTTCGCCTTTATGCGTACTACCAGCAAGCAAAATCGCCCCTGAACCATTAAGTCCCATTTCATCAAGCAATTTTTGTTTTTCTTCTGGAGCTACATCCGTATAAGTTTGATCAAATTTCGTATTCCCAGTTATCGTAACTAAATCAGGATTTGCCCCGAGTTTTATAATATATTTTGCATCTATGGGTGATTGCATACAAAATTTTTTCACAGTACCAATCATATCTTTTAAAACACCACGCAAATGATGGTAGCGATTTACGCTTTTGTCACTAATTCTACCATTTACCATCATAACTGGAATATGATATTTACGTGCTGCTTTTAAGAAATTTGGCCATAACTCTGTTTCTACTGGTAAAAACACACTTGGCATTACTTTTTTGACTACGCCACTACTAAGCCATGGCAAATCAAGCGGAAAATAAATAATACTATCCGCATCTTTGACGATTCTATTTGCCATTTCATAGCCATTATTCGTAACCACTGACACTAAAATCGGTTTTTTAGGAAATTCTAAACGAAATTCCTTGATTAACGGACTGGCAGCAACAATTTCACCGACAGAAGCTGCGTGTATCCAGATACACCCCTTATTTGCTACTGGTTCTAAGGCATCTTTATGTAAGAAACCAAAGCTTTGCCTCAGCCTCTCGACAAATCCTTTTTCACGCATAGCTCGTACCATAAATACCGGTATCGCTAATATTACCAGTATGATCGCCACTATGTTGTATATAATCTGCATGCCTGCACCTCACAATTATCGTTAATATAAAAAGCTACCTTAATCATGATTGTTAAATTGTATTTTAGATAAACTACTATATAATCCATTCAACTGAAGTAACTCTTTATGTGTACCTTGTTCGACGATTTTCCCTTTTTCCAGAACAATAATACAATCTGCGTTTAATACTGTTGATAAGCGATGCGCAATCACAAAAGAAGTACGACCAACCATTAATTTATCTAATGCGACTTGTACGATTTTTTCACTTTCGGTATCCAAGGCTGATGTTGCTTCATCTAATATCAAAATGCGTGGATTTTTCAATATGGCTCTAGCGATCGCAATCCGCTGTCTTTGTCCACCGGAAAGACTAGCACCACGTTCACCAATTTGGCTGTCATATTCCTCTGGCATTGCCATAATAAATTCATGGGCATTGGCGGCTTTCGTTGCCGCAATGACCTGCTCTTTGCTCGCATCCAAATCACCATATAAAATATTATCATATATAGATCCATTAAATAATACGGTTTCTTGTGGGACGATACCGATTTGCTGTCTTAATGAATCCAAGGTTACGTCCGTAATATCAACATCATCAATAAAAATGTTGCCAGATTTCAAATCATAGAATCTCGGTATCAAGTTAGCAATCGTGCTTTTTCCTGCACCACTTGGTCCAACAATCGCAACCATTTGGCCTGCTTTTACTTCTAAACTAATATTATTTAATGCCAGTTCATTTGGTTTATATTCAAATATAACATTTTTAAAACTTACTTTACCATCAATTGTTGGTAATTGAATAGCACTTGCTTTTTCTCTTATTTCGGGTTCAGTATCAAGTACTTCAAATACTCTTTCTGCTGCTGCTAATGCTTTTTGAACATCCCCAAATAAACGGCTAAGCCTTTTAACGGGGTTCGCCAAATTTACAGCGTATACTAAGAATGCAACCAACTCTCCAGCACTCAATCTACCATTGACAACTTCAACACCGCCATACCAAATAATACAAGTAACCCCAATTGCCGCTAAAAATTCAACAACCGGAGTCAAGGTCGCCATCACTTGCGTATTCTTCATTTGGGCACGGAAGTTAGATTCGTTTTGTACCTTGAATCGTTCAATTTCATAGTCTTCCCGTACAAAAGTTTTGACTACACGTACAGAAGAAATAGTTTCCTGCAATACAGAAGTAATATCAGCAATTCGCTCTTGCATAACAAAGCTGGTTTTTTTTAATTTTTTACCAAAAACTTTCATGGCCTGTGCAATAATCGGCATCGTAATCAATGTTAGTAATGACAATTTCCAATGAAGAAAAAACATAGTGCCAAGTGAGCCAAGTAAAATAGCACTTTCTTGCACGATTTCCACCATACTGCTAACAAGTGCAACCTGCAGAGCCGATACATCATTGGTAATATAACTCATAATAGTACCAGTCTTACGCGTTTCATAATACGCAAGCGACAATTTCTGCAAATGGCGATATAAATCTTCTCTAATATCTATAATAACACGCTGTGCGATATATGACATTAGATAAGTTTGTCCATAATAGAAAATACCTCTAAGGAAAAACACCACCACGATACCAATAGCAATGGTATTTAGCATCCTCATATTTTTTTGTGCTAATACCTCATCAATCACATCTTTTAGTACCCAAGGGACATAAAGATTTGCTAATGCTGCAAAAATGATACATACAATAGCTACACAAAGTCTCGAGATATATGGTTTCATATAGTAAAGTAAACGTTTATAAGTATTCAATCAATAACCTCCAATTTCATACTGTTTAGAGAAACCGATTGTAGATTTCTATTTTTTATTTGCCATGATTAAAACTTCCTCAGCAACGCGCTTCACAGCCCCTGATGAACCAAGTTTTTCTTTCATTAATTTTAGTTTTGTACGAACTGCTTGGCCATAAGGGTTTGTTTCTAGTAAGCGCATTGCTTCTTTAGCAACATTTTCTGCCGTAACCTCATCTTGCAATAATTCTGGAATCATTCGTTCTTCCATTACTATATTGGGCAAGCTGATATGAGGAATTTTCACTAGCAATCTACCTATAAAATAAGTGATTGCCGACATTTTATAGACAACAACAACTGGCACCCCTAAAATAGCCGCTTCCAATGTAACTGTTCCCGATGCGGCAATTGCAGTATCGGCGATATTCATTAAATCATAAATATTTCCACTAGTTAAATGGACTTTAACCTTGTAACTATTTAGTATACTTTGCAACATTTCCCGGGAAATTGTAGATGCTACTGGTAAAAAAAATTGACAACTAGGGCTTTCTTGCAATATTTTTTCGGCACTTTCAAGCATAATTGGCAATAAGCTGGTAATTTCTTGTTTGCGACTACCTGGTAATAGTAGAATAATAGGCTCATCAGGGTTAGCAGTAAAAAATTGATAGGACTCTTCTTTATTCATACTTGGCTTAACGATATCAAGTAAAGGATGTCCAACAAAATTAACATCTGCACCTGCCTTACGATAAACCTCTGCTTCAAAAGGAAAAATACTAGCAACCTTATTAACCAATTTTGCCATTGATTTTGCTCTGCCTTTTCGCCAAGCCCATGCCGATGGTGGGATATAAGAAAGTATCGGAATACCCAGCTGTTTGGCACATTTTGCCAAACGCATATTAAAGTCAGCATAATCAATAATGAGCAATACATCTGGTCTTTCTTTTTTCATAATTTCTACTAACTCATCACGCAAACGAAAAAAGCGCGGTAAATTTTTTATTACTTCGACGAATCCCATGACATCAAGATCCGCAAAATCATGACTAATCTCTACACCGGCTTCACGCATCGCTTTACCGCCCATACCAAACATTTTAATATTAGGTTTTATTTTTTTTAATTCTGCGGCTATACTTGCACCATGCAAATCCCCCGATGCTTCACCAACAGATATCATGATTTTGCACATAAGGAACCTCCAGTAACAATTTTAAAAAGACGCGAGGACGCTTTACTAATTTTTAGCATCCGTCGCGCCTCTTATCATCAGTATTTACAGAGCGACAATTGTTATTCCGTTTTTATTGGCAATTTCAAGGACTTTTTCCTCTTCTACTAAAATTGTTTTGCCAGCTTCCATTACCAAAGCTTTCGCTCCGACTGTACACATGGATTCTATGGTCTTTATCCCAACCGCTGGTACATCAAAACGGATATCCTGCTTCGGTTTCGCAACCTTTGCTACGACAACACCACCACGGCCTAACTTGCCACCACGTAAAATACATTCATCCGTACCTTCAATGGCTTCCACTGCCATCACTGCTAGATTTTTCACGACAACGGTTTGACCAATATCAAGACCGCCAATCGCCTTGGCCATTTTAAAACCAAATTCCATATCTGCCTGTTCATCTACATTTGGTTCACGCTCTGTAAGTGTACCCTCTTTTACGATCAAAGAACGAATCAATGCGGTTTGATCAAAAACAGTAATGCCTTCTATCGCAAGCTCGCGAACGAACGCCAGCATTAATGTATCATCGTTATTATCTGGCAAAGCTGCTAAGATTTTTTTCATGCGATTATCAAGCATTACTTTACCATCAAACATCAATTCTTTGGTAACTTTGCCAAGCATCGTTACTCTTGTAATATTATTTTGCTTTAAAAATTCAAAAATTGCATCTAATTGACCAACACCAATTTTTTCTATTTTTTCAACGTGTTCCGCTAATTCTTTTTCTACCGACTCTACCAAAGCGACTGTAAAAACATTAAAGCCCATACCTTTAGCAGCACGAGCAAATTCTACAGGCAATTTACCAACACCAGCCAACAACCCAATTCTCTCCATACTTGTTCCTCCGAATAGCATTCAGCTCATTACTCACTCGTCTCTTTACGTCCGCGACAAATTCCCCGTTCGGCATTACGCAAAAACCGCAAAAGATGTTCGACTTCATTGCACGAATCAACTTCTTGTTCAATTAATGCAATTGCTTGCGTTAAGCTAAGACCAGAGCGATAAAGTAATTTATATGCTTTTTTAATATTACGCCGAGATTCAATCGCAATCCCTGCACGAGAAATTCCAACACTATTTAAACCAGACACTTTTGCTGGATGACCATCAACAATAGTATAGGGAACAACATCTTGTACAACTTTCGAAGCTCCACCAATCATTGCATTACGACCAACTTTTACAAATTGATGAATTCCCGTTAAACCGCCAATTACCGCACGATCTTCAACAATAACATGACCTGCCAGCGTTGCAGCATTGGACATAATAACATTATTGCCAACGATACAATTGTGAGCGACATGTGTATATGCCATCATTAAGCAATCATTTCCGATACGTGTTTCTTCGCCTTCACCTGTCGCTCTATTTACAGTTGCACATTCACGAATCCTAGTATTATCTCCAATGAACACATAGGACTTTTCACCGGCAAATTTCAAGTCTTGTGGTTCCGCTCCGATGGATGCGCCTGGGAATATCACACAATTTTTACCTATACTAGTCCAGCCGTCTATAACAACATGTGCACCAATCTTTGTACCATCATCAATCAGAACATTCTCACCAATAACCGCATATGGTCCGATTTGTACATCTTTGCCAAGTCGCGCACTAGGATGTACAACTGCCGTCTCATGCACATTCCGCAAAACAACTACCTTCTCTGGTTTCATAAGTATCTCAGCTCCTTTTCCTCTTAAATTTATATGAACGCCTACACGTAAACTTCTCCTTAATTCACCAACACCTATATATAGTCCAGACAGTCTGTCTAAAATAAACGACTCAAATTTCGCCAAAATCAGCTATTATAGTAGGAAAGTAGTATAATAGCTAAATATTTCATACCAAAACAGCTGATTTACTCATTATTTTCCGGCGTTTTTAACGCAAACGTAAAATCACCTTGCGCAACCATTTGATCTTCCACATATGCCTCACAATGTAATTTTCCAATAGAACCACGTATTTTTATTAATTCTGCTGTCATTTTCAATTGATCTCCCGGCACAACAGGCTTTCTAAACCGTACATTTTCCATGCCGGCAAAGAAGGTCACTTTCCCGCGGTTTTCTGCTGGGTAAAGCATTGCCACGCCACCAACTTGTGCCATTGCCTCCAAAATTAAGACACCTGGCATAATAGGATTGCCAGGAAAGTGCCCTTGAAAATGAGTTTCTGTCATTGTCACGTTTTTTATACCAACAGCTCGTTTCATTGGTTCTAACTCAATAATCCTATCCACTAATAAAAACGGGGAACGGTGCGGCAATATTTTTTGTATATCAGTTACTGATAAAATCATAATAAACTCCTCCTCTTTTACTTACTAAGCCCAGCGGATATCTGCTTTGCAAGTTCTGTATTAATGGCATGGCTAGATTTTACAGCGACAATATGTCCGCGTACCCGTCCAACCAGACGAATATCACCAATGATATCGAGTACCTTATGGCGTACCAATTCATCTACAAATCTAAGCTTCGTTAGCCATTTTTCATCATTATATACAATGACGTTTTCTGGCGTTCCACCTAACCCCAAGCCCATTTTTTGCAAGGCTTCTATTTCCTGTTCATAGGCAATGGTTCTAGCTGGTGCTATTTCTTTATGAAAAATTTCTGCTGTAATCTCATAATCTGCATATTGAATCCCCACCAGCTCACTTGGATTGACAGAAGTAAAGCTAACTCTAAAACCATCGTAAGGTAATATCATGACAAACTTATCATCTTGTCTTATAATATAAGTTCGATCAATGATGATTTCCCTGCTTTCTTCTTCTTGCTCTCTAACACCAGCACTTTGGATTAACTCAAAGAAAACCAAAGCACTACCATCGGTTACTGGTGGTTCTACGGCATCAATTTCAATATAGCAATTATCTATTTGTAGAGCATGAAAAGCTGACATCAAATGCTCTATTGTAAAAACCTTCGCCGTTCCTGATTCAATCGTTGTTGCTCTAACAGTAGCCGTTACATTGTCAGAAATCGCAGCGACCCGTGGTGAATCTTCTAGATCAACACGAATAAACACAATGCCCGTATTTACTGGAGCAGGCTTTAACCTAATTGTGACCTCACAGCCCGAATGTAAACCAATCCCAGTATAGGCTACATCTTTTTCAATTGTCGTTTGGTACTGCATAAATAAAAATCCTCCTGACATGATAACCTTTGTTTATTCTACAAAAAATTAGCTCATCCTGCAAGCATAAAAAGAAATTTTTATTTATTTTACCAAAACACGCTTACTAGCATTCATTTGATATTCAATTAATGCTTTATAATCTTGTCCCACATTTGAGGTTGGATTAAGAAAAATGTCTTGCGTTGCTCCTGTTTCAACAATCTTTCCTTTATCCATTAAAATGATCTTATCAGCCACATTTAAAGCAAACGATAATTCATGGGTAACGACCAGCATTGTACTCGATCTATATTTTGCAAGCTCTTCCATGATAAGGAGAACCTCTCGAACTAGCATAGGATCAAGCGAAGCCGTTGGTTCATCCCACAGGATTAGTTCCGGTTCTAACACAAGCGCTCTAGCAATGGCAACACGTTGTTGTTGCCCCCCTGATAGTACATTCGGCCTCTTTTGTAGTTCTTTTTCTAAGCCTACTTTCATTAATGCTATTTTTGCTTTTTCATAAGCTACTTCCCTTGGCTCATTCCCCATAATCAGGCCCAACATCACATTTTCTATCGCAGACAACCGTGCTATTAAATTAAAATGCTGAAAAACAAAACCGATTCGTTTACGCATAGCAAGCAGCTCAGTTACATTCAAGGTTGTAACATCAATGGAATCAAAGAAGATACTTCCTTCATCTGGCTCAATTAAGCGATTAATCATCCGAATTGTCGTCGATTTTCCACAACCAGATGGTCCCATTAAAACGAGGGTCTCACCTTGCTTTGCCGTTAAATTAATATGATCAACAGCTTGAACTCCACCAAATTGTTTTGAAAGATTAGAAATTGCAAACATATGATCACCCTTTATACAAATTATTTAAATTTTAGCTTCTGCCGATTTAAACGTTCTAGTATTCCTGGTCTTCCGTTTGGAATGACAATTTCACGCATGATTTCAGTAAAAGACATTCCTAGTGATTTTCCAGCAAATATCTCTTCTTCCGAAACCGGTGTAATTTTTTCCGTAATCAAAGCGATCAGTAAGCCAAAAAACATTCCAATAACAGGAACTAGATACCAACTAACGTAAGGGATTCCCGCTCCGGAAAAATAAAATATAAAACAAAGCAAAATGGCCCCTACCACCATTCCATAGACATTTTCACGATAAGCTATACTTTTTACTAACTGTTTACTAGATTGGATCATACCTTTTTGCTGTTTTTGCACACTGTTACTTAATCTTTGATTACGCAAAGCTGACATAACCGCAGTATGGTCAAAAGCTAATAAAACCAGTGTAATCACAAATGCGGTAAGTCCAGCAAGTACTGCTTGTACTTCGTTTAACACCTGATAAGCTTGTAAGTATACATTCGGTTCGATGGCGCCAATATTCGATTCAAAAATGCCAATGTTTTGATGCCCAACAACCCCATAAACAATTGGCTTAATATTTTCTAGCCAGATAGAATGATCTATCATAATCTGCAATCTTTTATTTGGTATGACTTGACCATTGATCATCTTATTCATTAAGGTAATGGAACTATTCATTTCTTCATCATTCAATTTTGGGGCGGATACTTGTAACGTTTGGAGTGCTTCACTAACATTTGTAAAATCAGTATTTGCCAACTGAGTCAATCTTTTATTTGCATCAATTAAATTTTCTTTTGTCTTTCCTTTATTAAACGCTCGCAATGAGCTATTTAATCTATTTCCATTATCGGCCATTGTCGATAAAATATTTTTTGTCGCAATGGCTTGTTCATTGACACTATTTAGCCCATTGAGCAATTCTCCGAAGGCATCCATTTTCTCTTGTGTTTCTTTTAATGTTTCTATGGCTAGTGATACATCGGGGTTGATCAAACGTACTAATCGCAGCGTTCCCAGCAGCTTTGTCATTGCCTTTGATGAATTATCAATGCGATCTTGAATTGCTTGTACATCAACCGTTTCCAATTTTTCAGTGGCACTATTAATTGAGATAACTGCATCATCCATATTGCTTAAGGTTCTCTGCACATTTGTTTCATTCTCATTATAACTTTGCAAGGTATCTAAAGCTAACTTGCTTACTATATTGCTTTCCTTAGCAAAACTAGGCAATTCTTTCGTTATTTTTTCCGTTTGCGATAACGCATAAAGAAGCTCATCTCGGGGGCTTTGCCACGTCGCTGTTCCAGCATAGGCTGCCACCTTATCTTTATCAAGCAAATACACAAGATTACTTTTTAGATTACTTCCGTCTCCCTGCGTAATCACTCCAGTATAGGAGCCATTCGCATTTGCTTCAGTTAATGACACAGTAATATTATTTTTTTGCAGGGCATCACCAACTTCTATTTTTTTCTCGCCTTCCCCCTGCAGTACTACAGTATTTCCTTTTGCTAACTGCACATTCTTTTCTGGTGTTACAAAAACTTTTGTTTGATATGCTTTTAGAAATTTACGCAACTCTTGCATGGTACTTGTCAGATGAGCAATATCATCATTACTACTATCGACAGATACATATTTTGCAATCTTCGGCTGTAAATTTTTATATAAAGCTGTTACGATATTTTCTGCCAACAATACCGGATTCTCCGGTTCTAAACCAGCAGGGAAACTCACTTCTATCATTTTATTTGTATTAAGAATCGCCTCTACTTGGCTGGTTACACTGGCAATTTGATCTGTACCGGCTAACACAACTCCAATATTAGGACCACTGTGATAAACAAAATCTACACCTGAAATCGCTTGTAGTTGTTCCATAGTCATATCTACGGCACCCGTTGGTACACCACGAATATTGAGTCTTGGTTCTGTAATAATACTAATCCCCACCCCACCAGGAATATTAGAAAACATTTTTTCTAAATTTTCATATACAGTTTTATTTTTATATTCACTCGGCAAAGAAACAAAAAAATTCGCCTTTTGCGCAATTCCCGGTCCTTCTTTATACTTTGCTCCTACTAGACTCTCAGCAATAATCTTTTCTAATTGCAGTTGACCATTTGCTTTGCTATCTTCGGACATTTGTATGATCAAATCATACTCTCCATAATCGCCAACTAAACTTACTAGTTTTTCTTTAAAGTAAAAATTTGCTCCATACGAAACTGCTTTGGCAAAAGCCGAACCCAATAGGATACTGACAAGTAAAAGAAAAATTATATCGCGTTTAAAAAATTTCATTTTTCTCCCCCGCAATCATAGAATACCTCACATTATTTTGCTCCATAACGTTTGACTTTATGTTTTGCAAAAATAAAAAAAATCCCCATTTGGGGATTTTTTATCGTTGCTTCCATCTATTGTGCATCCAAAACCATTCTGCTGGATATTTTCTGATATGTTCTTCAATAATTCGTGTTAATTTTTCCGTTGTTTGTTTGATATCTTCCTGCTTATTTTCTGTTTTCGTGACAAAAAATGGCTCTTTAATGATGATCGTATGTGTTCCATCACTATTTTCGGTAATAAAGGTTGGCAGAAGTGGAGCATTTTTAATTCGAGCCAAAAAAGCTGGTCCTTGTGGACAAGAAGCTTTCCTGCCGAAAAACTCCAATTCTATACCGTCAGTACTAGCATCTTGATCCATTAAAAGTCCAATCGCACTACCCTGACCTAACATTTTAATCATTTCGCGCACGCCATTTTTATAAGTGACATGGATACCAACTAAAGCCCGATATTCATTAATCAATCGATCCATATCACCATTGGCTTGTTTTTGGGCAACACCGACAATGGGATAGCCATTTAAGGCAAGTGCTCCGCCCAGCAGTTCCCAATTGCCACTGTGAGCGGTTGGAATCACTATGCCTTTCCCATAAGCAAGTGCTTTGTCAATATTTTCTCTACCTTCAATTTTCACATAGGAATTGATATCTTTTTTGAGCTTCGGATATACCATGACTTCAATCAGCATTTTACCAAATCGAGTCCAACTATGCTTGGCAATCTGCCTTGCTTCTAACTCTTCAATCCCTAATGCTAAAACAATATTTTCTGTTGCCATCAATTTACGTTTTTCAGGCACAATCCCCCATGTAACGTTACCAATAAAATTTCCAAGCATCCGCTGCATTTTGAACGGTAACAGGCAAACAATCTTACTAAACAATTTAATCAATAAATAAGTCATCGAATCAACTCCAGCCATAATCCCTTTATTAATATAAATTATATGTTACACCAACATACGTTTCCTTATCACGCCAACCAGCATTTACTTTTAATCCCGGTACGATTGACATACGCACTCCATAATTGATATCGTGTCCGTCATTTTCAACAATCAATGTCGTATCAGGAAATACCCCTTTGATCCCCAGTGGCGTGATATTTTTTTCTAGGGAACAAAACATGCCATCATATCTACCATTACCAACGCCAACATGTGCTCTAAAGCCAAGTGGCAGTCCTTTACTTACAACCGCGTAGGCTGTGCGATCCCTTTTATTAGCAATATCTTCTACCCCAATAGCAATCCCTGGTGTCAATACCCCTTCTGCTGCTATCGCGTATTTAGCATTTACATAAGTTGCTTTATCGGAAAAATCAAAATCTGTACGAGCTACACTAACTTCTAAATTTTTTGTTGCACTAAAACCAATACTCGCAGTTTTACCTTCATGGAGATTGTAATACCCCAATGAAACTTGCCCTTCACGAAGAACATCCGCCGTAGGTGTATTAATCATCCCTGTGGATCCGCTAGTTGAAGAAGCTGCATACGTCATATTCGTTAAGGATAGTAAGATTGCTGCACTTAACAATAATTTTTTCATAAATAAAACCCTTTCAAGATCCCATATTTCTCCAGTAAAAAGGCTGTTACAGATTGCAACAGCCTCAATTCATAAACCTTAGCTTTTATTTTCTAATTGGGCTAACCGCTTTTCAAGGTCGCGAACTTTTTTGACAAGGTCTACGGCTTTGTTCGCTGCCGCTTCGTTACGCAACCACTCTCTATGAGGGCGCGCTGGGAACCCCCCATAGTACGACCCTGCTGGCACATCACCAATCGGAGCTGACCTTGCAACAAATACGCAATTATCGCCAATATTGATATGACCAACACAGCCACATTGTCCAGCAAACGTAACATTATTGCCAACTTTTGTACTGCCGGCAATCCCTGTCTGCGAGCAAATCAAGCCATTTTCACCAATGACTACATTATGAGCAAGATGCACGAGGTTGTCCACTTTTGTACCTCGCTTTATTATGGTTGATCCAGTTGTTGCGCGATCAATACCAACATTTGCCCCAATTTCAACATCATCCTCTAATACTACATTACCAACTTGGGGAACTTTGCTATGCTTACCTTGCTCGGTAATAAAACCGAAGCCATCACTACCAATCACTGCGCCACTATGAATAATCACACGTTTACCAACTCTGCAACATTCACGTACTGTTACATTAGGATAGATCACACTATCTTCAGCAATCGTAGCATTTTGTCCCACATAAGTGTGTGGATATAAAATAACATTATCACCAACGATTGCATCATCGGCAATCACAACATAAGGCATAATTGCAACATTGTTACCAATCGAAACATTCTCACCAATCACCACTGTGCTATGGACTTCACGTTTGATTTTCAGTGGTGGTGTAAATAGTTCTAATAACTTAGTAAAAGCCGCTCTTGGATTAGCTACACGAATTGCGGGCTTCCCGTATTGCTCAATATTGTCTGGAATAATGACAGCGCCTGCATTACAAGCCTCACCTTGTGCAATATGAGGTTCTACTGCAAAGGAAATATCACTTGCCGTTGCATTATCAAGATTTGTCACACCTGTGATTGTAATTTCTGCCTTGCTCAATATATTGCCATCTACTAACCTGGCAATTTCTTGTAATGTCATTTTCAAGACATCGTCCTCCCAATATTACTGCAACTTTTGAATGACATCATCCGTTACATCTATGCCACCCTGTGCTACATTATTTTTATATAATACAACGGATAGACCTTTCTCTTTCGCGATATCTGCTAATGCCTGATTGATTAAAGTATCCATTTGATTTTCTAAGTCTTGTTTTTGTTTTACAAAATCAGCATACACTTCTTGCTGACGTTTTTGAAATTCCTCAGTTGATAGCGTTCCTTTTTCTTGTTCGAGTTTTTGAGTTAAATCTTTACCACTTGTATTTAATTGCTCTTGGAATTGTTGTACCTTAGCACTATCCTTCATTACTCTTTGTACATCAACAACCCCTGTTTTTTGCGCGTTAAAGCAGCCTGACACCATTACTGACATCACTACTACCATAAGCAGTGTTACCATACGCTTTGCTTGTAATTTCACTTACGAAGCCTCCCTTAAAAAATTAAATAGTTTCATTTCTATTATACACTTTTCCATTACTTCTTAAACTCAGCAATAACAAGATCCGTAATGTCTATTGCATTGACGTTAACCTGAACAATCGCTAATACAGTTGCTAAATTTTTTTCAATTGCTATTTTCGCAACTTTACTAGCAATATCATTGTTCATACTTTCTTCTAATACAGCAATTTCTTGTTCTTTATAAATAATAGTTTCTTTACCTTTTGCTACCTGATTGATATCTAATTTAATCGTTTCATTCTGATTGGTCATCGTTTGGTTATTACGAGTATCTATTTCTTCTTGCTTCATATTTCTTTCTGTTTTTGCTTCTTCTTCTATTTGCTTACGCTCTTCAGCAAGTTCAATTTCACCCTTTTTAGTTTCATCTTGCATGATAGAATTCAACTTATTGTTAAATTCTTGCTGTTTTTCTTGAATTTTCTGGTTGCGCTCACTATCTAAATTGATACGTTTGTTATTTAGTTCTTTTCTTGCTTCCTCAGTAATATTAGCCGTTTCCACCTTCAATTTCAAATCGAAAATGATCGGTTGATAATATGCATTAATTGTCGCTACTTCAGCTTCAAATTCTTTTCCAAATTGATCTGTCAGTTCTTTATTTTTCTTTTTTAATCTTTCACTGATTTCTGCGTGTTTTGCAATTAATTTTTGATTTTGTTTTTGCTGCATTGCATCATCAAGTGAACCTTGACTTACCACTGGTGCCTGATTGTCAATTGTAAAGTTTTGTGCTTCTTCATTTTGGGCAGTCAATGTATTCAATTCTTTTTTTAATCTCACTAAGTCTTGATATTTCGGATGTGCTTTTAATGCTTTATTCATATTGATAATACCAATATCTGTTTGGGTATCTACAGCTGTCGAACCTTTAGGGTTTTTTGAGTCACCAACTGTAGCCTTGAATAAATATCCAGCAAATGCGATAACAGCTAAAACAAGGATACTAGCAATCAAAATTTTTCGACTCGCCATGAAACCACCCTTTCTAATAAAGTACCGAGCGCGGTTGCCCTTGCTCGGTACATGCTAAAATTCAGTATTTTTAATTACGATACCAATTCTATTTAGAAAGCTTTTTTACAACTTCGTCAGTAATATCTTGTCCACCGTAAACTACATTGCTTTTATCAAGAACAACAGATAATCCTTTTGCATCTGCGACGCTTTTAATCGTAGCTTCTACTTTGTCCATAATAGGAGAAATTAACTCTTTTTCTTTGCTTGCTAGACGTTGTTGCAATTGTTGATAATATGCTTGTTTATCTTGGTCATTCATATTAGCGGATTTAGACTCGAAATCTGCTTTTGCTTGTTCAACTTCTTTTTGCATTGCTTCTTTTGCTGCCGCCATATCTGGGTGCTGAGAAACAATCATCTGTTGATTTACAACTCCAACATTAGAAGAAGATCCAGCTGCACTAGCAAAGCCTTTGCCTGATTGAGATACCCCAATAGCAACTACACTAAATACAAATGCAAGTACAATCGCTACACTAATAACCTTGATTTGTTTTTTTTCAAATTTTATCATTTAAATATTCTCCTTTTTGCCTATCCGGCGTTAAAATTTCAACTCATTATGCCTTGACTTATTTTATTAGCAAGACATTATTCATTATAACAAACTCCATCTTGTTATTCAAGAAAGTTTAAAAATATCCAACCATTCTTAGCCAGCTATCATTATCATCTATGACATACTCCACACCAACAAAATCATGCAACTTATAACGCACAGCAAATTCATTAAATTCACGGCTTGGCGTATGTTCAAAGCGTAGCAGCCATTTTTCTGCAACTTGTTGCTTTGCCCATAAAACTGTTGCCTTTTCATTCGTATCATACTTAAAACCAATTCTTGTTTGCGGTGTTAAATCATGTGATATTCCCGGTAATAGATTCCACTGAACTTTATGAGGTAAAAAATCTGCCTCGACAAAAGCTTCATCCTGCTCTGAAATCATCTTACCAGCGTGAATTTTTAACGAGGTATTATCTTCTTTCCGCCCGATATCTAAATATCCTTCCAATGAAATTCGATATTTATTCGTTTCTGCACTAATTATGATATCAGTATTGTTTGCTACCTGCATTTTTATATTCGTCGTCACGCCAAAATTTTTAAGATTTTTATCATGGTTCAAAACGTCCGTAAGTTCATTAATAAAATAAGCCTGATGTCTTTTAACGAATTCTACCGGTAATCCAATAAGTTTTTCCGATTGTTTTTGAATATAAGGTCTAAAATTTAATAATAATATATTAGGAATTGATTCTGAGTGTAAAGATAAATTTACATCATGAATAATATTTCCTTTGGGATACAAATTTAATTTCAACGTAGTTACATTGCCAGGAACAACTTCAAAGCTTGCATCATATTCTGGTAATTGTACTGATAAAAAATCTGTAAGTGATATTTTTATGATACTCCTTGCCCAATCTACCGCATCAATCGGCAGACCGACTAAAACGTTATTAATCACGTGATCAATTTCAGCCAGATCAGCTAAAATAAGATTTTTTACCTCTGGTGAAACTTCGTTCACCACAACATCAATATTGACTTTATTGATAATATCTGGCCATGGTGAAATAACTACAACAATAGAGGTACTGGCTTGCGGTTCAATCATTACAGATTTTATAGAATAACCAATTAAAATCCGATCCAAGACTTCGTGGATCAAGCTTTCATACTTATCTTTTTTTAACTCAATATCGCCTACGATATGACCACTTAAAACATTATCACCAATCGTATAAATACTCGCCTGCATTCTCTTAACTATTTTATCTGGTATCATCTGTCCGTCATCCGTTTGCACACTCACTTGTATGTTTTCTATTGTATCATTTGCAGCAGCACTTACAATATTTGGTGAAAACACTACCAGCAAAAAAAAAGTTATTATCAAACTAAATGTACGTATGATCGTTCACCTCAATACTAACTTGCAAATGTTTATAAGAGAAACCAGGCAAACCTGCCTGGTTTCAAAAAATTTCTAGAAGCTACCACCAAAGCTAAAGTGTGTCCTACCACCATCTTCACCTTTACCATAGTCAAGGCGAATTGGTCCAATTGGTGTTTCCATTTGAATTCCAACCCCAATACTACTATGAAGGCCAGAAAGAGTATAATTACCATCCCAAGCGTTACCAAAGTCAGTAAATAGTGCGCCTTGTACTTTGTTGACAATTGGGAAACGATATTCTACAGAACCTAGCAATAAATTTTTACCTTGGAACTGATCATCTTTATAACCACGTAACGTAGTTTGTCCACCCGCATCAAATAATGCAGCCTCTGGCATTGAGCCAGTTGCATACCCTACTGTTGCCCTAGTTGCAATTACATGATTACGACCAACCTTAAAATAATGATGATCTTCAAAAGAGTATTTATTATAGTCGAAGTCCCCACCAGCAATGCCAGCGAACTCACCACTAACCGTAACTTTTGCCCCTTCGGTTGGATTATAGATATTATCTCTCGTATCAGTCGTATGCGCAAGAATTACACTACGCGTATTACCAAAGTTATCTTTTAAATATTGTTGATGTTCAGCTGTACCATCACTATAATTGGTATCACCACTCACATGTTCAATATATTTGTCTGTACGATCTTTAAACGTAATATAGTTAGTTGAATATTCACTCACTGGACGCCCGAAAGAAAGTTCAACTCCTTTGTAATTTTTGTCATATGTTTCTATCAAATTACCGTTTCGATCATTATCATCATATTCATGCGTCATATCATATACACGAAAAGTTGCCGAAGTTTGTTTACTATCTAACCAAGGCTTAGTATAGCTAAATTGATAACTATCATAGCTATCAGCATCGCCACCGAATTCAAAATGAATTTTTATTGCATCTCCTGTACCTCTAAAATTAGTATCACCAATTTCAAAGATACCGATTAAACCGTCAGAACTACTATACCCCGCACCAACAGAAAATGATCCTGTACGTTTTTCTACAACATCAGTTTCTAAAACAACAGCATTTGGTTCGCGACCAGGGTTTAATTTCATATTAACATCTTCAAAATACCCTAAATTGTAAACCCTTTGCATACTGCGACGCGCATCTTTTACATTAAAAGCTTCGCCTGGTTTTAAGCGCATTTCACGTGTAACAACATAGTCCTTTGTTTTTGTATTGCCTTTTACTTGAAAACCTTCTAATACACCTTCATTAACAGACAACGTTAGGACGCCATCATTTGACATTGCAACATCACTTACTTTTGTAAAGATATACCCTTTATCATGGTAATACCCTTCAATACTGCGTGCATTGGCATTTAATGTCTTTGTATTTAATATTTCACCTTTTTTTATGGTAAGCATCTCTAAAATTTTGTTCGTATCAACTTTTGTATTCCCTTTTACGACGATATCTTTGAGAATTGGATTTTCAATTACAGTATAAACTACGTTTACACCTTCTGGAATTTCCTGAAAATTTACAATAATATCAAAAAAGTTTCCCATTTCATAAATAGATTGTAAATCCTGCTTAATTGCAGCTTCTGTTAAGGAATCGCCAGCCTTGGTCTTAGTTACTGCTAAAATATCATCTTGTTTCGTAATTTTATTACCAGCAACACTAATATTCATAATTGGTTTATTGACATAAGCACTCACTGGATTTGTAGCTTCAGCTGTTTTCGCAGTATCAGGAGATGCCACTACATCCGCTGGTGCTTCAACGTCATTTACCTCTTCTGCAAATACGGGAGTGGTAACTGTTACTAAACTAGTCGTAAGCATTAAGGCACATAAAATTGCTTTATATTTTTTATTAATATTCATGCATTATCCTCCAATTTCTACTCTATTCCTGCCCACGTAGTGACTTACCTGCAGCTCGCATCAAATTTTGCATTTGTGCTGGCGGTAAATTTACTACATCTTCTTTAACCGCTGAAGCCGTGCTCGGCTTTTCTTCAATTTTTGATTTAGTTTCATTTCCTTGATTTACTTTAGTCACTTCACTAGCTGCGATTGGAACATCTACTTTTTTTCCACCATTTGCATTGGCTTATCCATATCATTTATTGATATGTTTTGGTTTTTATCTAAAATCTCATTATTTACTTGTTCCATTTTATTGACATGACTAAATGTATTTATTGCTGGTTTCCCATTTAAAAATTCCCATCCACTAAAACCAACAACTACAACTAGCCCAGCAATGCAAGCTGCAAGAATACTGTGAATTAGTCGATATTTATTATAATGTTTCTTATTTTCTACTCTTGATTCTTGCGCTCGCTTTAATTCCGCTTGCGCTAACATCAAATCAAGCTCACCTCTAATATTCTGCTCTTTATCAAAGGATTGCTCAGCCTTGCCAAGCCATGCTTTTGCCGCCTTCACATGTTTTGCCATTCGATCCTTTAACTCCACCATTAGATCACACCCCTAATGTCAATCATACAAACATATATATAATCCAATACAAAGTTAATATTAAAACTAGTTGTTTTAAGCTTTAATTCGCCAAAAACACTTGTTTTCATTCAATATCCTTACAAATTCATCGTAACTTGACCGTTTTTCATCATTTAAAAAGCATCTACCAATGTTTCATCAGATTTGATAACATTCCACGAATCCTTTTAATCCCCCGTTTCTGCAAACGATAGATATGCGTGGTGCTAAGTTCTAAATTTTCAGCAACCTCTTTTACATCTTGATCTTTCATATACACACCTCGCAAAACTAGTTGCTCCTTTTCCGGCAACCTTTGTATTGCATGATTTAGTTGGTCCACTAAAAAACTTTGTTCGACCTGATTTGACACTGCTGGTGCCAAATCGATAATATTCTCACCTAAGGTCGTCACATTGTCCCCATTATACATTGGTCTGTCAATATAAGTCAACTCAGCACCTCCTTCCTTTTGTAGGAAGTTAAGCATCCGCCCACGAATACGATGCAGTGCATATAGACTAAACGCTACGCTACGCTCATGGTTATAATTTTCTACGGCTTCAATCAGACCAACCGTTCCTTCTTGCACGATATCCATGACATTATCGTTTACTTTTAATTGCATAACAGCTTTAAATACAAGAGGTTGATAACTTTCAATTAAAACTTGTCGGGCTTTAATATCTTGATTTATTTTATACTCTCGCCAAAGCTTAGCTTCTTCTTCTATATTTAACATTTTTATTTTTTTTAGTTCTTTTAAATATTCACTAAGTTCCATTTGTATCAACCCCAATTAAAACTTAATTCTAGCTTCAAGCCCAATTGTAGTATTATGGTTTTGGTCAACATCCCCGTTCAAACTCAATCTATTATTGAAGTCGTAACGAATACCCAATTTATACGCTTGATAATCTACCCCTGCTGTATATGTTAACATTGTTTTATCATTGATATATTTACCAATTTCAACATTATATACTTCACGACTTGAGCCATTATTGTTAGCACTACTTGCTGAAAGAGTATCCCGAACTACATTAAATTCATCTACACCAATTGCTTGACGAAGTATACTCTCTATTTCACTTAAAAAGCTCATTTGTAAACCAATATTAAGCATTGATGTAAGTTCGTCGCGCCCCATAGAAGAATCATTATTATCTTTGCTGTTATAATGACTCCTTAAAGTCAATAATGATAAAATTTCTTGTTCATTCATCTCCGGATCAGATGTTAACTTAAAATTCATTGCCTCTACTGGTCCATTAACATTCAAATAGACTTTCGTTTTTTCTAATCTTGTATCTGCCTCTACATGAAGACTTGGGAACAAAGATCCAACTTGATTAAAGTAGGCATTTGCCTCTCTAACTTTAAACGATGTCTTCAGATAACTAATCGTACCACGCGTAGAATGAATTTCTCCAGAAGTCCGTGGGTGTAGTGTGCTACCAGTAAAATTAGCATGCCCTTCTAGCCAAATATCATATAGGAAAGAATTATATAAACGAACTTTTTTACCAACATTCACATCTACATCTAATCGTATATGTGGCATTTCTGTTTCACTAGCAGCAATCATTGGAATATCTACAGTGCAATTTTCAAAATTCAAATTGCCTGCAATCTTCGGTACTCCATTATCATCAATCAGGGTGAACATACCTTCTAAAGGACCTGTATAGTATTTATTTACAATATCAAGTTTATCTAAATTCAGGGCAAAATTATAATCCACAAGCCCTTGGGCTGTGATGCGACTAGTTCCCGAAATTTTATAAGATCCATTTCCCATTACACCTTCGAATGTTTTCAAATCTATTTTATCATTTAAAAATTCAATATCAAGTGCCATTTTTTGGACAGGCTTTGCTAATTGCTTAAATTTAACAGCCCCATTTGTAACAGTTACTGCCCCATTAAGGAGTGGATTATCAAGTGTACCACTAATTGTAATACCACCTTTAGTCGGACCAATTGCCCAATCAACTTGTTTGGTTAAAAGTGGCAAAATGCTAAGATCTGCTTGATCTAACGATACTTTTAAATCCATTTGATTTTTAACGTCAGCATGTTCTCTTTCACCCTTGACAATTGCTGCCAAAGGAACAATACCGTAAGCACTCGCTTTATACTGGCCCTTATTTAAAAGTATTTGCTGGACATTAATAATACCATCTTGCAATATAAACATACCATAGAGTGAATCAAAGGTTGCCGTGCCTACACCGCCACCTTGAATATCTATTGAGACATCTGCCTTTGGATTGTCAAGCATGCCGGTTATTTGCGACCCAAAATTTAGAACTCCTTTAGTATCAACATCAAGATCTGCTAAATTTGTCAATAAACCAGCTTCAATATTTTGACCAGCGACTTCAACATTAAGTTCACCGGCTAAATCCATCTTACCTTGTGCAACTAATCTCCCGTTGCCTTGCACAGCATTAAAACGAGTAATTGTAACTACTTTATCATCTAAAGACACATCTAAATCTACATTATCTAATTTATATTTTTTAAGCGACCCCTCTTTTAAATTACCCAATAAACGTACTTTAGGATTGTCTGTTGTACCTTCTAAATGAATATTACCATTGAGTGTCCCATCAATCCAATTTTGATCAACATTTAAAATCTTTAAAATGGAAGCTAATTGACCATCTTTTACATCTAAATTACCTTGTATTTGTTTTGTCTTAATATTTGCATTTGCCGATAAACTAAAGCTGCTTTTCTCTTGATTAAAACTAAACGAGGTGAGATCAACGACATCATTGCCATAATTTATTTTACCATCTACTTTTTCCAAATTCCGGCCGTTGAAAGCGACACTATCGGCAGTTAATTGTCCATTAAATTTTGGTGCATCTACATTTCCCTGTAATTTACCAATAAATTTTGCTTGACCAGATACTGGATATGGTAGTTGTAAACGAAGCTTTTGGACATCAATATCGTCAGCAACAATATCAAAATCAAGATCTTCATTTGCTGTTAAAACGCCCTTTAATTTCACATTTAAACTAGGTGAACTAACAGAAAAATCTTTTATTTCGGTTTGCCCATTTTTCCGTTGATACTTACCTTGTGCCTTTGTTAATAATATTCCTCTAAAACTGCCTTGGTTGAAGCTAATTTGCCCATCAGCATTGATATTATCCAGCGTCCCCGTAAGTACAACATCGTTGTCAACGTTACCTGTAAGAGCTTCACCCGGTAATAATAATTTCACAATATTTTCAGCTCTTGCCTGTCTTGATGAAACTTTTATATTGAGTGATTTATCAGCTGTCAAACCAATAGTACCACTTATTTCATGCTTTGAGACGCCATCTAACAAATCAAGTTTTTCAATATTTACTTGATTTTTATCTGCACTTAAACTACCTTGCGCAACTTTAAATGGTTGATAGAAGGCACTGCCGTTTATCGCGGAAAAATTACTTTTGACTTGTGGCTGGTTAGTAGTTCCCGTTACTTGACCAGAAAAATCAGCGAATCCACTTAAAATAAGATTTTGATCTATACTTGCTAATTGCTCAAGTCCAACTGCAGAACCATAAAAGTTAATAGCCAATTGATTACCATTTATAGATCCATCGGCAGTAATTTTTCCCTGCGGTAATCCAATTGTTAAATAATCAACTGTAATATCTTCACCTTGTTTGTAAAAGCTAGTATCCATATTTGCAAAAGCAATCCCTTGATAAGTCCCGTTGACAATACCCGCATTACCATAGACAGCAGTCATATGATTTAAATCTAAACCTTTTCCGACAATAGCTACATCAGCTTTTGCATTACCTGAAATCTGCGGAATATAATCACCTAAACTTGTTAAAGAAATATTGTCGGCCTTTGCTTGTAAGTTATATTCTTCAGTAATCGTATTGATTTGACCATGAGCATCGACGGTTCCGCCCAGAATTGAAGCCGTAAAATGATCAACAAGCACCATATTGTTAACGAATTTCAATTGTGCTTTTACATTATGAATGTCGTAATCATATAAAGTTCCTTCTGCAACATTAAACTCACCACTAATGATTGGTTCACTCATTTTACCGGTAATATTTGCTTTAAAAGCGATCGCACCTTTCAGTGGAAAACTAGCTAAAACCTTACTTGCATCAAAACCTTTGGAGCTCACCTGTAAATTTAACACAGGTTCTACAACATCTAAATTAGTTGTACCTCGCAGGACAATTGGCTGCTCAGCTATCTTACCGCGACTAAATACACGGATTTCTTTCTCATTAAAAAGGATTAAACCGTCAATTTTATCAATGATTGTACCTTGCGCCTCTACACTAACGCCCGTAACAACTGTTTCACCATTAAATTCATACTCACCATTTACTTTTAACATAGTAACATCGAATTTCTTCAAATTGCCTTTTAGCACTTTAATCGCCATTTTTTCTGGTAGAAATTCTAAATAATTTTCTAAATTAAAATCTTCCGCTTTAATACTAAGTGCTTGGTGCTCACCGCCTATGGTTCCCGAAGTTATTAAACTACCACCTTTGTGCTTTAATGAAATATTTAAAGCAATGGAAGGTTGACTAACAAAATCTAGTGTACCATTAATATCTTCTAACGTTGCCTCTTTTCCTTCAGCACTGAGATTTGCTGTTGCATTTTTGAGCTCTACTTTTCCTTTAAATTCATTGGAAGCATTTTGTTCACCTGATAAAAGATCCATATAGTTCCATCTACCATCTTTTTGCTGGACTATATTGACTTCGGAATCATTTACTATCACTTTATCAATCGCCTGAATGACAGATTTATCTCGTATGATATCAAGTAGGCTAAAAGCCACCTCTACATTTTTTGCAGTTGCTAAAACCTCACCATTCTTAGTATAAATAGTAATTCCATCTGCTGAAATTTCTGTTGGTGATTTTATCTGTATGGAATTCACTTTTACATCCGTATTTAAAATATTCGTGATTTCAGTTGATAGAACTCCCGCTGTTGTCGTCATAAAAGATTGACTTTTTATCCACAATAAGCTAATTCCAACAATCATAATCAGTGTTAATGCAATTATAATCAATGCTTTACGCCACATAAATCTATCCTCCAAGTCAAAATACCTGTAACCATATATCTTACTCTATTTCGACGTCAGCATTCACACTTCCTGTAGTAAAAATTTACTATTCGAACCAAATGCATACTAGTCTAAACAATTGATATTTAAAATTCACTTGGATATAGAACGGAGCTGTCACAAAACCTTGTAACAGCTCCGTTATTAAGAAGAAATTATTTTACTGCAATCCCCATTGCTTGGTCTAGAGTTGCTTTACCAGTATTATAGTCATACAGTGCTTTAATATAATCCTTCTGTGCAGACGTTAATGAAACTTGTGCATCAATTACATCACTATTCGTTCCTACACCAGAACTATAACGGACTTGCTCGATTTTCAAATCTTCGCGTGCTTTTTCTATGGCTACTTTACTTGTTTGGATCGTTTTTTCCGCCGTTACGATCGTTAAATATGCTTTGCGGACTTCTAATTGTATAGAATCTTTTGTCTGTTTTGCCGTTTCCTCAGTTTTTAGCAAAGCGGCTTCTGAGCTTTTAATATTTGACTTCGTGACATTTCCATCAAAAACATTCCAAGTAGTCGTAAGACCAGCAGACCAGCCATTGTCGTCAGTACCAGCAAATTTATCATCAGCCAAGCTCTTGGTTGCACTAAAAGTAACATATGGCCTTTGGTCACCTTTTGAAATATTTACAGCTTCTTTTTCCATATCAATATTTTTCTGTGCAATCTTTGCATCAGGACGATTTTCCAAGGCATAAGCAATACAATCCGCTAAAGATATTTCGTATTTTTCATATTTTAATTGATCAAGCGTGGTCACTACCGTATCTTGTGGCAGACCAACTGCATTATTAAACGTAGCTACCGCTAGGTCATAATCATTTTTTGTTGAAACCAGCGTTTGTTCTGCAGTTACCAAGTTCACTTCAGAACTAAGGACATCCGACTTTGCTACCGTACCAACTTCATATTGTGCTTGTACGTTTTTTAAATGAGTTTTATAACTTTCTACGGATTCTTCGCTTACTTTTACAACCTCAGCACATTTTAAAATATCAAAATAATCCGTTGTTACTTCTTCTTTTAATGATTGTTTGGTATCGTCAAGTGTTAAATCGTAAACCTCCGTATTTATTTCCGCTTTTTTGATCTTACCTTCTAATGTACCACCACTATAAATTGGTATCGATGCTGTCAGAGCATTCGTAAAATCATTCCCTGTTACATATTTCTTATAAGTTGAACTATAAGCCTTACTCCGACTATCTTTATGCGTATAATCAAATGAGAAACTTTTCGCACCTTTTGCTGCAGCTAAATCCCATTTTGCGCCTTCTTGTTCTGCGCCAACGATTTTAATACTTTGGTTATTATTCAATGCAAGGTCAATGCTTTGTTCCAAGGTCAAATCTACAGCATTTGCAAAAACGGTTGCACTGGTGAAACTTAGTAAAGCACCCAACACCATCGCTGTTAACTGTTTATTAAAATTATATTTTATCATTTCTAATTTTCCTCCTACTTTTAGAGTTTTGACTATGCAGTCAAAAACTACACTTCATTATATTATTTATCAAATTTAGTGTCAAGAACAATCCATTTTTAAAACGAATGACGCATACCTACAAAAGACTCTCGCCCCTCACTTTTATTGATACTATCGGTTTCTCCCACAATAAAAGTTTCTGGGGCAACTTCATATTGCGCTCTGAGTTTTACTCTTAAATCATTTGGATCGTAAGCATCGACTGACATGCGAAATTCATTGTTTATTTTTGCATCCAAACCGACACCAGCTTTACTATCAATAAGCCCAACCCTACTTGCAAATTTATCACTACCAGAACCAATTTGTACATTTGTTTTATTTCCTTCACCGATATCATTTACTCCTAATAAAACAAAGTCATTCGGTGAAGTATGGATTTTGATATCAGCATTGGTCTTATAATCCTCTGAACTTGCACTATAGAGTGTTTCTACACTGGTTTCTGCTTTGATATTCGACACCTGGTTCATCATACGATTGGCCTTTTCACTAACACCGCGTGCATTACGAAGCGTAGTTTTTAAATTTTCTGCGGTTTCTGGATCAGTCACAAAACCTTCAATTGAAACGGCCATATTTTCTACGCGTTTACTGGTAGCATTCAAATTTGCAATTGCTTCTCGCAAATCCGTCGCCGTTTGGCCATTGTTATCTACTGTAGCAAGCATATGGTCAACACGGCCAGCGGCATTCATCATACTACCCGACATAAATTTCAGATTCGTCACCATCGCCTTTACATCTTGTTCATTATTGACTGCCATCCGTGCCATGACAGCGCTCATTCGATTTAAATTCTCAGTAAGTTCTTTTACACTCACAGCAGAATCAATCAGTGCATTTTGTACACGTTCATCACCAAAGACTGTATTTAATGATTGCACTAATTTTTGGATGTCCAGCAGTACACTATCCGCTGTCACCAATAAGCGATCTATGCCTTGCTGATCTCTTCCAGTAATAGCATCGCCAGGTTTTAAAAATCCCTTTGTTTCAGCACCTGGAGATATACTGATATATTTTTCTCCCATTAATCCGTCTGCACCAATCCCAACAATTGCAGTATCGGGGATTTTAACCCCAGGATTGATTAGAAGTCTGACTTTAGCTCCATCAGGTTCTGCATGAACGTCATCTACTTTGCCAATATCTACACCAGCATAACGAACAAGATTACCAGGTTTCAATCCATTGACTTCATTAAATAGAACATCAACAGGATAGCCTTTATCACCAACACCAATTCCACCGAGATGAACGATGATATAGGTTAACAGAGCCAATCCTAAGATTGTAAATGCGCCTACTTTAGCTTCTGTTGTCATCTATGAACCTCCTTTGTCATACCTTTGGAGCCATTAATAAAATCTTGCACAACTGAATTATTAGAATTTTTGATATCCTCAACATTGCCAATCTGAGTAATTTCTCCCTCATGAATCATGGCAATACGATCAGCAATCGCAAAGGCACTTTCCATATGGTGCGTTACCACGACCGAGGTGACCCCTAATACTTTTTGCATGCTTACAATCAAACTATCAATCTTCGCTGTCATAATAGGATCCAGTCCAGCACTTGGCTCGTCATACAAAACAATGTCGGGTTCAAAGGCGATTGCTCTAGCTAAGCTTACCCGTTTTTTCATACCACCGGAGAGTTCATTGGGTAGATGATGTTCATAGCCTTCTAAATCAACTAATTTTAACTTTTCTTGGACCTTTTTATTTATTTCAGACTCACTTAATTTGGTATGTTCACGAAGACCAAACGCTACATTGTCACCAACGCTCATCGAATCAAACAACGCCGAATACTGAAATACCATTCCCATCTGAAGTCTAATTTTATCTAACTGGTCTTCACGTAATTTTGATATTTCAGTCCCCGCTACCCAAATTTGACCACTCGTCGGGCGAAGCAAGCCAATCATCAACCGTAATAACGTGCTCTTACCAGAGCCACTTGCACCGATAATGGCAAGTACTTCACCCTTTTTCACTTCTAAATTAATATTTTTTAGTATTTTTTCTTTTTTGAACTCCATATGTACATTCACTAATTTAATCACACCAACACACCTCTAGCGATACAAAATCAAGGATAGAAAACAATTTAAAATAAAAATAATAATAATTGAACTAACTACCGATCCTGTTGTCGCTTTCCCTACTCCAACTGCTCCATTTCGTGCATTCAATCCTTGATAGCACCCAATAATTGCAATAATTGCCCCAAAAAAGACTGATTTTATTACACCACCAGTAACATCATGCACGACCATAAAATTATTTATCGACTGCATATAGGTTACCGAGTTAATCCCAGAATAAAAAGTAGCAACCAAATAACCACCAAAAGTACCAATAACATCGGCAAATACAACCAATAACGGCAACGTAATCATACAAGCAATTAGCCTTGGTACAACCAAATAACCAACTGGATTGGTTGCCATAACCTTTAAAGCATCAATTTGTTCTGTTACTTTCATCGTGCTAATTTCTGCTGTAATAGCAGCACCAACACGCCCAGCAGCCACAACTCCAGTTAAGACCGGAGCAAGCTCACGTGCCATAGAAATTGCCACGATGCCACCAACCGTAGATTGCGCGCCATATTTGATAAATTCATGCGCCGTTTGCAAGGTAATAACCATCCCTGTAAATAGAATGGTAAGTGTTACAATCGGTAATGAATCAACACCTAAATGTGACATTTGCACGATGATGTGTTTTATATTAGGCGGATGTTTTAATTGGCAAATTGTTTCATAAATAAGCATCATCACTGCACCGAAGTCTTCAAGAAAACTTAGTACACCGCGGCCAATTTTTTCCAGGTAACCAACCATCATTGCATTTTCCCCCATATATATAAATACTAAGATATACAATAGTACATATTAGTTTACTATTTTTTAGAATTATATTCAATACTTTTCGTCAATTCCCTGCAATTTTCGTTAGTTTTATTTGTTTTAAACCAAGAAACAGCTATCACAATTTTGTAATAGCTGTTTCCTCTTATTTTACTGGTTCAACATTAATTGACGTTTGTATAACGTTATCAATAATATAATCCGTAGCAAATTTTGTATTGTTTGGTTCTTCCTCTGGTTTGTTTTTTACCGTTTTATTATTTTCTTTAGATTCCTTGTTACCTTTAGTAGTTTTTTTGACTACTGATGCTTTTTGTGGTGCTACTTGATTTGCTTCATCAACCGGCATAGCAATTGGATCAATAACGATTTCATTATTTTTATTGGTATCTAAAAATTCTTTGATAATCATATCCAATGTTTTCGTCTTGTCTTCCTGTGCACTAAGATCAATTCCTTGTTGTTGCATTAATAACTGTGTTACAGAAACCAAACCACCACCACGTACTTCTAGCATAGTTGCACCCGGCGCTTGATGCTTGGGTACTGTATAGGGAATTTTAAGGATTACTTCATTGTCCCGATATGGTTTTAGTTTTACTGCAATATCTACCTTTTCGCCAGCTTTCACACTGGGCTTTTCGGGAATCGCTTCGATAAGCGAAGCAGTTTTTCTTGTTTGATCCACATCGACGTTTACTTTTACACTAAAAATATCAGTTTCGTTTTGGTTATTACCACATAAGATATCCAGCGCTTGAAATACCTCTCCAATTGCTAATTTACCAACATCTTGCGGATTATAATACATATTATCACGTTTTAAAATGCCACCTGAACCAGCATTGGACATGATTTCAAAACTTACTTTTGCCGTACCTTCACCAGTACGATCTATCGTCTGATCAATACTATTATAAACCATCGTTGCTGCTAAAGTTGCCGCTAACTCTTCGTCATAAGCAATTTGCATTGAATAACTTTTTGTCGTATTAAACTGTTTATCTGTTACATTAACTTGAAGCGGAATCACACTTGGATACCTACCAAGCACACCAGAAATTGCTGCAGTTCGATCTTGGGTTACAACGCCGACCAAATTGCCAGGAACACCGATTTTAAACCCAGCGTTTAAGCCACTGGCAGTACTAATAATATTAGCATCGGTCATAAAGTAATTCACATTACCTTTGCGTAAGAAAGGATGTCCAAACGCTAACACTTTTCCATCCTCCACCGCTGTTACTGTGCCAATTGCCGCTAAACTAAAATCACCGCGAACTAATTGAGCGCCAATCGAACTCCCAGGTTCAATGGTAACTGGCGCAAAATCACCGTTCACACCACTTGACGCATACGGCACCATATTAAATGGTTGCAATTTTTCTGTTAGCATATGAAATGCTGCATCACTAAAACCAGCTGCCATTAACGGTGTAGCAAGTTCTTTTCCTATTTCTTTAGGTTTAGTTTCTATTTGTTGATCTGGTTTAACTGCTGCTTTTAAATCTACTTGCTTAATTTTTTGATCTTTCTTTAAATCTGGCATATCCCATAGTTTTAACATATCAGCAATCGGTGTAATAATACATGTTCTGCTATCAATGTCTTTCCAGCCGCCAGATACTGCCCCGACAAGCTTGCCGTCAATATAAACTGGGCTGCCACTCATTCCTTGCAATACTCCACCAGTTTTATCAATCACTGGGCCAGACGCTTTTGCTAAAATTCTGCCATCACTATTGATTCCTTCTTTCACCACACCTAAGATTTCAATATCAAACGTATCAATAGTGGTTCCTTGAATCACTGTTTTAGCAACGCCTTGCATGCCTGGTTGCAATTGATCGGTTGTCATAATGTCCGGTGTTGCACTTACCTTGCTCATTGGTAGTAATAAAACTACTAGAAGCATAAACAAACTTCTTTTTAGCCATTGCAACAAAAATTCATCCTCTCTCTATTGCGCCTCAATACGAGCGACAACATCACCACTATTTATTTTGCTTCCCTTTTGGACTGTCACTTCTTTCACAACACCTGCAGTCGTTGCCCTAGCAGCTGTAGCTGAACCAGCAATTGTTGTTACTCTCACAAGTTCTGTACCTTCATTAACACTTGTCCCAACCGCTACAGTTGATACCACCGTGCCCGATAACACAGAATGTTGCTCTATTAAAGAACTGGCTGTTACCGTCCAAACACCAGTAACTGTTAGTAGTAATACCACTAGGATGATTAACGCTTTTTTATGGAGCATTAAAACTACCCCCTTACTTTCATCATATTCTACCTCAATTATAACCGATTGCAACTAAATAGCAAATACCTGATTACTATTTTGATAAAACTACCAATGCGGCGCCAACCTTACGTTCGCTACCATCTGATGGTCTATTTGCAACTTCATTTTTTATAACCATTTCGCTTGATCCGCCGCCGTCAAAGTTGACTGCGTCTACTGCACCCATTTCTTGCATAAGTACTGCCATCTCTGACAAAGTACAACCAATACTATTTGTTTGCCTACCATCCACGACCGCTAAAATAACATGACTATCTTTGGTAATACCAACAGCAGTACGTGGCGCTCTACCACTGGCAACGTCTGGTCCAAATTCTTCTTCTTTGGTAGTTAAATATACACTATTATTTTTTAATAACAGTGGACCAACTCCCATGATCTGTGGCACTTGATTCCAATTTTGGCCCAAATTTTCGCTAACCGTAAGTTTATCGCCAATTTTTACATTTGCTAATTTATCCTTGCTCGTACCATGCGCTGATACGACAATCGTGCCTGCATCTATTGGTGAATCATTTTGATTGATCGCTATCACTATACCATTTTTAACAACATATTCTATGCCATACTCATTGGTTTTTGTACTGCTATCAAAGTAAGGATTATATAGAACTAAATTATTCTCACCGCGTTCACAATTTACTCCCGATATTGGTATAGACATCCCATTTGCTAAAGTAACAACACCAGAATAGTCTACCTGCCCAATCATCGGTTTGCCATTGGTCTGAATACCAAAAGCACCACGCGCCAAATACGTCGTACTAACGATGGTATTATCAATCTTCGTTAAACCAAGAATCTCTCCACTCGGAGCAAAATAAGAAGCATTGATCGCCGCCAAAGCATTATTATGTAGCGCCATTGAACTCAAAGACTCACGACCGGCAATGACATCATTGGCAAGGACAGGACGAAGCTGAAAATTTGCTTTACCATCAATATCTAAAAAATTTGCTGTAAGCATTCCTTTTTCATTGCTTCGCACCAAAGTAATATGTTTTATTCCAGGCGCAACTTCATCTACTAACTTTTGATCAGAATTTTTAATGATATCAATATAGAATCGATTGGGGTTTGCCAATTTATTTACCTTATAAACGGCATTACGACTTAAAGTAATTGTCGTGCGCAAGGTATCTTTGTTAATCGCAGCAAAAGTAACACTTTGAACCAAATCATCATCTATTGCTAAGTTTTCTAACGAAGTATTATTTACTGTATTTGGCATATCGATAATGATACTTACGCCATTATTGGTCGTACTTACATTATATGTCGGCACAGCATCGATATCAAAAACGATCCTGACAGCTTCGGCTTTTTGACTAAAACGTATTCCTGTAATATTACTTTGCAAGCCCGCTGCAAAAGCAATCTGCGAAATTAATAATAACATAATGACAAACGCAACGATGCGTTTACTGAAGAAATTCATAAAAATCTACACTTCCTGTTATTCAATATAATTACAATAGATAAAAGCCAGGCTACGCTGAGCCTGGCAATTATTTCATTACTTCTTGTTACTCATAGACAACTGTTTATAAATCATATTGGCAATTCCAATACCGCCTGCATTTGCCATGTTTTTCGTTAACTCTGTATCAAGCATCGATTGCATGATTTTTTCGCCACTTGATGATCCATATAAAGTATTTTCAGGTACTGTCTCACGCATTTGAGTATACATATAATTCAAAAACATCGATTCAAAATCTTTACAGGTTGCTTTTAATTTTGCATCATCTTTTGCTGTATTTGCAACCTTTCCAGTCTTGGTCGCTTGTTCCAATTCCTTGGAAAAAGTTCCATCGGCACTATTTTTTGCCGCAGAATATTGACTTATGATACTATCTGAAGAAATCCCATCAATTTGCATATCATTTTCACCTACATTTAGATAATTTCTAAGTCTGCATGAAGCGCGCCGGATGCTTTAATCGCTTGTAATATTGAAATAATATCACGTGGTGTTGCTCCGACAGCATTTAATGCTCCAACAATATCACTTACATTGGCTGTAGCCGGAAGCACAATCGTGTGTGCTTTATCTTCTGTTACCGTAACATCGGTATTCTTTGTTGTAATCGTTTCCCCTAATGAAAAAGGTGCCGGTTGACTGACATCAGTATTTTTTGTGATATTAATACTTAAGCCACCCTGTGCAATGGCAACTTCATCCACTGAGACATTTCCACCGATAACAATTGTGCCGGTCCTTTCATTCACAACGACCTTGGCAATATTATCTGGAGTAACGTACAAATTCTCAATTTCAGCAACAAAATCATTCACCTTATTTTGGTACATAACAGGCAACGTAATATCTATCCTGCCTGGATTACTAGCCCTAGATATCGCACCATAGCGAGCGTTAATTGCTTCACTAATTCTTGTTGCTGTAGTAAAATCTGGGTTGCTAATCGACAGAGAAACCGTCCCGCCTGTGCCTAAGTTATCTTCAACACTATGTTCCACAATGGCTCCATTAGGCGTAATGCCTACGGTTGGAAAATTCTTTTTCACTCCGCCACCAGCAGAAAAACCACCTGTCGAAACGGAGCCTTGCCCTACCGCATATACTTGACCATTTGCTGCTTTGAGCGGTGTTTGTAAAAGTGTACCACCTTCAATACTTTTTGCATCCCCCATGGAAGAAACAGTGATATCAATCGTATCACCCTCTCTGACAAACGGCGGAAGCTGCGCTGTAACCATAACCGCCGCAACATTTTTCGTTTTCAGTTGTGAGGTTGTAATGGATACACCAAATTCTTTCAGCATATTACTAACAGATTGTAATGTTTCTAACGTTTTATTGGAGTCACCAGTACCAGCAAGTCCAACTACTAAACCATAACCAACCAACTGATTGGATCTTACTCCTTGAACTTTGGCAATATCCTTTATTCTCGTACTCACCGTGCTCGATGCTGCGAAGGCTGATGTAATCAGCGAACAAAACACCAACATAAAGGTCATTGTCGCAATAAGTTTACGCATACTTAAGCCTCCACTAAAATAAAATATTAAATATTTGAGTTAGAATACCTTGACGTTGCTTGGAGTTCAACGGACCTTTACCATCAAATTTAAGCTGTGCATCCGCAACTTGTGATGACTTTATGGTGTTATCTACTGTTACATCATCTCTACGAACAACACCAGTCAAGGTAATTTTATGTGTATCTGTATTTTGTACAATGGTTTGTGTTCCAGATATCACCATATTACCATTTGGTTTAACTTCAATCACTTGAACAGTAATTCTACCACTCACATTATTCGTATTGCTCAAGCTTCCATTAGATTTAAAACTATCTGACCCACTGGCACTAGCAGCCGCTAGAAAATCAAAAATCCCCGTACCGGCTGATAAGGTATTGCTACCAGATTTAGAATTGCTGCCCGTAGCGGAACGACTAGCCGAGGAAGTTTCACTAATAATAATCGTAAGTGAATCACCAACAGCCCTTGCCTTTCGATCAGAAAAAAGTCCCATAGAAGTACTATCTTCAGACCATAGAGACGTTGCATCTGCACTTGGCACGATACTCATCATAAAACCAACGCATAGTAACATCACTATCAATAGTTTATTAAATTTAATCACAAAACACACCTACCTTTAGTGAGTTGAAACCTCAACTGTAGAACCATCTATCACTTTTCCAGCAACAACTTTATTGGAACTTATATTTTTCACACGAATCACGTTACCTTCTCTACCATCTTGCAACGCTTGGCCCGATGTTTTTACCACAATACCGTTCACATTTGATATGATATTGATCATCGCCAATTGTTTGATAATGATTGGTTTCTCTAGCATATATGTATTCAGTGGCGTTCCATTTTGCAAGATTCGTCTTGTTTCCAAGCCAAGGACTGTATCAATATTCGTTATATACCCCGGGCTAAGCTTACTCGTATCTAACTTTTCTAAATGCAAATCGTCTCTAGTCACTATATGCTTGACTGGCAATGTTTGTCCGACAACTGCTACTTGTTCGTAGACCCGCACTTTGAAACGAACAGTAGACTTATTATATAGTCGATCATCAATATAGATATTTACCACCGTATTCGTTGGCACATTATATTTGATACCATAAGGTAAAGTAACCTCAAATGTTAACTTACCATCTGGCACGATTACCGCATTTGGCAAATCAATTCCATCGACATGATATTCTTTCGCATCACTTTTAGAATTTACTTGTTCATTGATATAACTTTTCGCAAGTCCAGCAATCATTTCACTAGATATCGTCTGTGCTTTCGTTGTTATGGTAACCGGCTCTGCCACATTCCATACAATATCCGTATAATTACCACCAGCCCCCGCTAAGCGAGCACCAAGCAGTTCATTTGTCAATATAACGCTATTGCCAGGATCCGCTGCATTACCTATTTTTAATTGTTTTAGCTCGTAAATACGATTGGCATCTTCCCCGGAAATTGTTGCAATATCACCAAGTAATATATCTGGACCAGAAATTTCCACTTTATCATAAGTCGTTATTTCAATTGGTGAAGCAATCACGAGACTTGGCAATAGCATAAAAAGCATCGCAAATACCAATACTATTTTTTTCATCATCAAACTATACCTAACGTTTTAATCCATTCGCAATTTCAAGCATGGAGTCAGAAGTTGTAATCGCTTTTGAATTCGTTTCATAAGCACGTTGCGCAACAATCATATTGACCATTTCATCAACAATCTGTACATTTGACATTTCAAGAAACTGTTGCACAATTGTTCCAGCACCGTCAGTCCCCGCCGCATTCGTCGTTGGCGCACCAGATGCCGCAGTTTCCTTATATAGGTTTTGCCCCTCGCGTGATAAACCTGCTGGATTAACAAAACGCGCTAGCTCTATTTGACCAATTTCTTCTGGTTGTGTCTCCCCTGGAATCGTTGCAGAAACACGCCCATCAGAAGAAATCGTAATATCTGTAGTATTTGCCGGAATGGTAATCTGCGGTTCCAGTGGATAGCCGTCTGAAGTCACAATTCTGCCATCAGCATCACGTTTAAAAGAACCGTCTCTACTATAACCAATCGTCCCGTCTGACAACGTGATTTGGAAAAAGCCTTCACCCGAAATTTCCATATCGAGCGGATTGCCCGTACTTTGAGGGCTTCCTTGTGTATGTACGGTGTTTGTTGCTGACATACGTACCCCATGCCCCATTTGAAGACCTGTAGGAACCGTTGTATCTGCACCAGTAGTAGAACCGGCTTGACGCATAGTTTGATACATTAAATCTTGAAATTCCGCCCGTTGTTTTTTATAGCCAGTCGTATTTACATTGGCTATATTATTAGAAATGACATCGATATTATTTTGTTGTGCTGCCATACCTGACCCTGCTGTCCAAAGTGCTCTCATCATAATAAAAACCCCTATCTATTCTATTCTATTCTTTTTGAAAATTTCAGGATAACGTTAAGGACCATAATCTTACAGCCACACCCGATCTGCGAAGAATTGCGGTCCTTAAAATAAATGTCTATATTATTATCGTAATAATCCCTTAAAACATTAAGTGTTTTTTATTAAACAGTACCAACTTGATTTACAGCTTTATCAAGTAAACTATCTTGCGTAGTTACAGCCTTGGAATTTGCCTCGTAAGTTCTATATCCATTGATTAATTTAACCATTTCTGATACAACATTTACATTTGACATTTCTAGGCTACCTTGTTCTAATTTTCCTGTTGCTGGAGCTGTCGGTTCATTTGGCGGCGCTACATATAAATTATTGCCCTCTTTTGTTAATCGTTTATCACTACTAAACTCAACAAATCCCAAAGTTCCAACCGTTTGATTGTCCACCACAACGTCGCCTTTAGCACCGATGGTCACATTGGTACCATCCGGAATTCGAATGGGACGACCCTTCTGATCCAAAACTCTTGAACCACCTTCTGTTACTAGGTCACCAGCAGATGACCGAACAAAGGAACCTTCACGCGTGTAACGTATACCATTCGGTGATTCAACAACGAAGTAACCATTCCCTTCAATTGCGACATCATATTTATTGCCTGTTTGGCGTGTCGCACCTTGTTCATGGATGGTTGCGATCTCATCCACTCTAGAGCCTCTGCCCAAGCCGCCAATATCAGGTGTTACTTGTCCATCATTAATGCGTTTTAATAATACGGCCTCAAATTCGGCGGTAACAGTTTCATCTTTTTTATAGCCTACGGTGTTCACATTTGCTAAATTGTTGGCAATAACATCAGTGCGAAGTGATTCTGTCACCATACCTGATGCTGCCGTATAAAGTCCGCGTAACATAAACGAGCACCTCCAATAAATAATTTTATAGATTAAGACATACTATTTGTTCTTAATGTTGTTAAACTATCTTCTAATTTATCAATAGAATCTAGTGCTTTTCCTGTACCCAACGCAACACAAGACAATGGATCTTCTGCTAAATATGTAGGAATACCAGTTTCTTTTTGAATCAATTTATCTAAGCCAAATAACAATGAACCGCCACCAGTCATAACGATACCACGATCCATAATATCTGAAGCAAGTTCTGGTGGAGTATCTTCAAGTACTTTTTTTACACATTGTACAATGCGAGTTACAGGTTCATTAAGTGCTTCGCAAGTTTCATTGACTTCCATTTTTATTGTTTTAGGCAAACCAGTTAATAGGTCACGACCACGCACTTCTAAAGACCCCTTACGCGCATCCAAGATCGCCGTGCCGATATTGATCTTTATTTCTTCGGCAGTACGCTCGCCGATCATAATATTATATTCTTTTTTTACATAACGAACGATAGCTTCATCAAACTTATCGCCGCCGATACGAAGTGATTCACTGATAACAATACCGCCTAAACTGATTACTGCAACGTCGGTTGTACCACCACCAATATCAACCACCATCGAACCATATGGTTCAGAAATTTCTAACCCTGCACCAAGTGCTGCTGCCAATGGTTCTTCTATTAAATAAGTTTTACGAGCACCAGCTTGCACCGCTGCTTCTAATACTGCACGTTTTTCTACAGTAGTAACACCTGATGGGATGCATACCATGATACGTGGTTTAAATAAGAAACTTCTACCTGCTACTTTTTCAATAAAGTGGCGAAGCATACTTTCTGTCGTATCATAGTCAGCAATAACGCCTTCACGAAGTGGACGAATCGCTACGATATTACCTGGGGTACGACCAAGCATACGACGTGCCTCTTCCCCAATTTCTAGCACTTTGTTCGTGTCACGATCAATTGCTACAACGGATGGCTCTCTAAGCACAATTCCTTTACCTTTTATGTAAACTAAAACATTGGCTGTACCTAAATCGACACCAATATCCATCGACATTCCAAACATGAATAATCCCCTTCCAAAACTGCAATATACTCTTCATATTATTTTTGTTATATTTTATCCGCATACTATTATGCTCAACATGCTTTATTCTACATTTTTCAATTAAATCCTCTATTTTAAACTTAATTCTAACATTTTTTATATTTTTTTCTTGTTGCTTCTCCGCCCCGAATATGGCGTTCTGCTTTATTCTCTTCTAATATTACTCTAATCTTTGCCGCTAACCTTTTATTGATAAGAGGCAATCGTTCAATCATATCTTTATGGAACGATTAACCAAAAATGAACGGTCACACGAAGGGGTTAATGCTCTTATTTTCAAAGATCATTAACCCCACCTATAGTACTTATATTTTATTACAAAACTTACTGTTTAAAAATAGGTATGGTGCACTATTTTTCAATATACTTAATACACTTTTCTGCTAAAAACTTTACAATACCATTTGCTTGCCTATTTTCATAAAAATCTACCATTAACGTATTGAATTCTAGTATGTCCTCTACCTTGATATTAAATACACCGTAACCTGCATTAACTAATATACCATTTGCCATTAGGCGAGCAGTTCGTTTATTGGCATTCCAATAAATTACTCCAAACATAAAAGACTTATCACCGACTTAATTTTTTATCAATATAATCCTCCATGATACCACGATATTCGGCGTTTTTCCCCTCTACCTTTAAATTTTCCTTTACCTTAAGCAAGATTGCCTTTGTCCATTGCCCCTGAGCTTTGTAATGTGCTAATTTATTGCGAAGTGTCTCTAACGCAGCTTTACGATTTGTCTTTAAGAAAACACCTACACAATCACAATTCAAATTCAAGGTCACATCTAAATCATTATTCGTTTCCCTATCTTCAGAGTAAATTGTTCCGTCTGATTTATATTTTATCAGCTGAACTTTAGAACGATCAAGTGGATTTATGGTTAACACAACATTCCCACGATGTGCATCACAAGTCATATCCTCTTTTCGGTGCCCCCTATGACCTAAACAAACGCCTAGCATATTACGATAATCTAACTCTAGATTTTCATCTACCGTCTTCGGAATATAGTGCTCTATAGTCATAGTATCCTTAGCAATTCTTCTCATGCAATATGCACATATATGACCTTGCTCAATTAATAAAGCTTCTCGAACATTCTCTTTTTGTGAAAATCCATCATAATAAGCACCATTTTGTTGTTTGTATTTTATCAAGCTTGCTGGCTCTTGTCCCTTCTCTATAAAAATCATGATGTCAATCTCCCAATATAGTTGTTTCTAAATCCAACGTAATTTGGGCTTTTACTATATCAGGATCATTGTCGTCCAACTCACCCATTAACTCTTCTAAAATAACTTTGGCTTTCCTATACTCTTCTTCGTCAATTGCTTGGTAGAAACCATCAAATTTATCTTTTACTTCTTTTGCACGTTCACCACTATGTTGAAAATAGGATAACACATCATTTACTTGATACCCATAAGCAGATGGTCTATACTCAATATCCATATCATTCTTAATGGTAATTAGTTGCTCATTTTTACAAGAAGCAATAATCAAGGGCGAATGCGTTGTAGTAATAAATTGTGTGCAAGGAAACGTTGTTTTTAACGCATCAACAATTTTCCATTGCCATTTAGGATGTAAATGCAAGTCCAGTTCATCAATGAGAACAATCCCCGGCGTTTTACTGGTTACTTCTTTACGTAAATTTGGATTTAACACCGCCATACGATATGCGATATCCATAACCATCCAAATTACCGATTGATAACCAGAACTTAATAAGTGAATAGGAATGTTTTCTTCTTCATTTATACTATATACCAATTGACCTGTTCTCTTATGAAACCGTACTCCTTTGACCTGTTTTTCACACATAATACTCATAAAAGTAACAATTGCTTCTTTTACTGCTTCATACTCAGAAATTTTTTTATCTTCTTGCCAAGAAATTTCCTCCATCCGTTTGCACCAATTTAGCAACATCTTTGCATTAGATTCCTCTGCTAAGCAATCTATATAACCAACACTTCTAGTGTAATTCTCCCGAAATACATCTGTTGCTTTTTCCCGTTTTTGCGCCCACATTCTAGCAGCACTTTGATAATTAATCAACGGTACTATTTTTTCGGTATCATCCAGCATTTCTTTACTAGCTCTGCAAATATCCCTAGGTTCTACTGTTGTCCTGCCTCTTAAAGTTTTCTTTTGCCTACCCCATGCAAATTCTTGATTATCTAAAATAGCCGTACATTCAACTTTTACTGGATATTCTTGTTTTATATTAATCGATCCATCACCAGTTAGCGTACTTTCCAATCGAACTTCATCTTGGCTAATGTGTTTTGTATTAATTTCATTAACTCCCGCTAAAAAGCCACCTAACCCAACTGATATTGCTTCCAATATAGATGTCTTTCCTACACCGTTATCCCCAATTAATATATTAAATCCAGCTTTAAAATTTAGAGCTACATCTTTAATTCCTTTAAAATTTTTAATCAGAATTGACTGTAATTGCAAATTGACACCTCCTAACTATCAAATTTAACCACTATATATTAAACGTACATGTATAAGTAATCATTTTGGTACAAGTCTACGAACCATATTTTCAAATACATATTTATACTTATACCCCAAACTACATAGTTTATATTCGTAATAACTATGTAAAATCCTTCATTTATACCGCTAATTTGGCTTATATAAGTAAATGCAATAATATTAGTCCTAAACTAAAAGAACCTATTGCACAATTTTTAAAAGCAATAGGTTCTCTACGTTTATATAGCAGCCGCATGGGTAATCTCCAAATCGGAAAATAATTTCAAATAAACTTGGAGCTCACCTTCTACGGTCACAACAATTTTATCAATGACCTTTCTCAGCAAAGCATTATCAATAAGTTCTGCATTTAGCACGGCTTGAATACTACCACAATACTTACGAACCACTTCGTCAATCCGACTTAAAATAGAAGTATTCCCTCTGATAGCACTAAGTTCATTCTCGTATTTGGCTATTGCCAAATTTAATTCAGTGGTTCGTTCTTTGAGTTCATCAATCGTAATAGCGTCAACTTCAAACATTTCTGTTTGTTTTGATTTTGCTTTCTTGAGCCTTGCCAATTCAGCCAATATAAAAGGTTCCGACAGTTCATTATCTTGCGGTTTATATTGTTTTCTAAATTCGGTTATTGTTTGCTTTAACAGCTTGTCCTTCGATGATACCAACCCGCCCAAATAGCTTTTAATCTCCTCGATCAGTTCTTTTTCATCGATAATTGTATGATTGTTACAGAAATCCATGCCGTTAGCGTTCCTACCAGAACAGCACCACCGTATGTATTCATTAACGTACTTTCTCTGTGTCCTTCTGAAGCTATAACCGCAATCACCACATTTGATAAGAGTACTAAAACAATATTTGTTTGATTGACGTTTATTGGTTATACGAAAATTTTCTGTTCGCTCAGCGAGCAAAGATTGTGCTTTAGCAAAAAGTTCCTTATCAATAATAGTAAGTTCTGGCTTGTCTACAATAAATTGTTTATCAACGCTATTCTTCACTCGTTCACCAGTCAAAAAATCCTTAACCGATTCTTTGCCATTGATAACCTTACCTGTATAAAGCGGATTGGTTAGTATCGTAGAAATTGCTTGCTGTGACCACCGGCATTTACGTTTTGTTACTAACCCTTCCTTATTTAATAGCTGTGAAATCTTGTTGGCACCATGCCGCTGATTTACATAGTAATCAAATATGCGTTTTACAACCTTTGACTCTACTTCATTTATTGTTAGATTAAAATATTCACCTACTGTTTTATCATAACCATAGACAATATTAGGAACCCGCCCCTTTTCGGCATTACGTTTTTTACCAAACTTTACACGTTTAGAAAGATTAGCCGATTCTTCCTGAGCAACAGCTGCCAATATTGTCAAGGTCAATTCACCATCATTGCTAGACATATTGGCCGTTACGAAGCGGCAATCAATATTTAATGACTTTAGTTTACGAATGCTCTGGAGAAAGTCTACGACGTTACGCGCAAGCCTAGATACATCTTTTACAAATACGCATTCAAACTTTCTTCGCTGAGCATCAAGCATCATACGGTTGAACTCTTTACGATTTTTTAACTTAGTCCCACTAATCCCTTCGTCAGCATACAACTCAACAAGCTCATAATTATTTTTAACAGCATACTCTTCAAAAAATTCTTTCTGTGCTTGCAGACTTAATAGCTGCTCGTCCTTTTCAGTTGATACCCTACAGTAAGCGGCAATTTTTTGTTTTCCATCACTACCAACCATCGTATAACTTCCTCCCTTCATTCAAAATTGAAACAATTTTAATTAAGCTGAATGCCTAACATCATAACCGATATCATCATCACCAGTCTTATCATTGATTTCTCTATTAACTTTATTTATAATCGCTGAAGCTAAAATTTTAGGTAGATACTTGTCCACCGCATCTTCACTATTAGGATTAACAAACGTAATTTTAAGGCTCATAGTAAACTCCCCCTCACATATTAAAAAATTGATTAGCCACCAACTATAGTTTTGTATAGTAAATCTTATTGTTATGACACCAAAAATATAACCATAAAATTTTACCTACATAAGAAATACCCATAATTCAAAACCCTTGCTATGGTTCCGAACAAAAAAGGCTCCACGTCAGACCACGCGAAGCCGTGAATTTACTAATGGCAGAGAGGGATGGATTCGAACCCTTGGCACCTTGCGGTACAATTGATTTGGAGTAAACTATCTTTTCTAAAATTGACTTATTCCACATAAAAAGCAATGCCATAAGAAGAAACAGATAACTATTATATATCATCTATTAATTGTTATTGTTGGATAAATATTGAATAATTTGTCAAGCGATGTTAATATAAAAGTGCAACTAGCATTGCTTAACACAAGAGATAAACTAAGGGAGCTTATCCTTTTAGGGACAAAACATGGTCGTTATTTCCAATTTGTTTCCTATTAGCCATGCCCTCCGTCAAAGGGATAAAATTTATCTTATAAGTCATAATATGATATTTCATTCAATTATAGATCATATATCCAAATGGTATATAGAATAAAGAGGTGGTTCATATATTTTTTTTAATCGGGATAGTATCAACATTTATTATGCTTTCATTACTTCCAAATACTTCTTTTGGTCGTAATAGAAGCATCACGGCATTGTTTATGTTCGTTTATTCTTCATTGTATTTTTTCATTATTCAGTATGGATTAACTGTAAATAATTCTTTTAAAATTCCTCTCTTTTTTGTAGCATTAATTTTAATTTTATATTTATCAACGGCCGATAGGTATATTAATCTAAAATTGGATTTAGATATGCTATTTAAAATTGTTTTGTTTATAATGATACCGATAGTAGTATGTTTTTCGTTTCCAACCGCTAATAATCAATTTCACTTAATTGATATATTAATTGTTGCTTTTGTTTTTGGAATAAATCAATCACGTTTTAATAAAACCACAATGTTATATCAAGAAAGCACAATTGAATTTTATGGATCGTCTACTACAGCTCATCTTCTAATTTTGTTTATTTTTCTGGGCTATAGGAAAATTAATATCAATCTATTTTTCATTAATACAATGGATGCATGGGGATTAACTTTGGTAGTTACTTTTTTATGTTGTTTTTTCGCAATTTTTATTGGAGTAAAATTAAACTATCTTAGTTTTAATTTCAAAAAAGTTAAAACTAAAACTTTACTAATATTAACTATTTTTAATTTTTTTCATATAGCAATAGCAGAAGAAATTATCTATAGAGGATTTGTCTATAATTATCTACGACAGTTCATCGGTGGAGGAGATTGGATACCACTGGTATTGACAACTTTATTATTTGGGTGTCACCATATTAGCTTTGGTGGCAGAAGAATGTTTGTACTTTCTTCTATAGCTGGTTTCTTTTATGGTTTAATATATATGCTTACAGGAAACCTATTAACCTCGGCAATTATTCATACTATTACTAATATGGTTTGGCGATTATTTTTTGTTATAAGATCTAATGTAGAGGCGCAAAAATGATCCTGGTTTTGGTTCTATTATTATAGTGGGGAATAATAGCAATAATTACTTTTTACAATGATATTAAAAATAAATTTAATTATTGGTATTACAATGAAAGCCATGAATTCAGGAACTGCAATACTGAACCATTCGATAAAAAATGAAATTTTTAAAATATCAATGTGCATCAAAAATATAAGATACTCTATCCATAAGACGTATCCTTACCGCTCAATTTCTCAATAAATACTTCTTCCGCTCTGAGCTCTTGCATAATTACTTCTTGCCGGATAGTATTTTGATCCAGCGAACTTACTCTTACATAACCGATTTTCATATGCTACACTCCCCATTAAAACAGAAAAAGTGTTCCACAAAGTCTACTTTGATTATGGGCTAGCCCAAAAATCATTTTTCGACTTATGTGGAACACTTTTATTTTGTACCATTAAGGTATACCTTATTGGTGCACTCATCTTATTAATTTATATGCCTGTTATCATTAACTCGCTTTATGTACCGATTAAATTGAGGTACAGTAAAGTCCACTTCACCATAGCGGGGAGCATAGATAAACCCCTTATAAATCAATTGCCCTCTGACTGGCGAAATACTTTGCACACCTGTATTCATTTTGCTAGCTATTTCGGCAATCGTACATGGTAATTCACCACATTCAACCATAGCAAGCATAAATTGCTTTTCCTTTGGTGTTGCTCGATCATACCGCACCTTGAAAAAGCTGTCATCCAAACTTCTCTCAAAATCCGGATAAGCTGCCTTCACAGATGCTAGATCAATAGTCTTATCTTTAATAAACGCCCAAACCTGTTTTCCATATTCCTGAAGAAAATAAGGATATCCTTCGGTAATTCTTAGTATTTCACCAATAGCGTCATCACTAAACGTTACATCCATTTTTTTAGCAGGCTCTACTAACGCCAATTTAGCCGCCTCTGCTTCTAAAGAACCAATCGAAATAAAGCTAAATAGCCGTTCAGCATAGGATTTTATATCGCCAGCAATCTTGGTCACCTTCGGCAAGCCTGCTGAAATTAACGTCACAGGCAACCCCTTTTGATTTGCTCGATGCAAGGCAGTAATTAATGCTTCAAATTCATCATCTTTTAAATATTGTATTTCATCAATAAATAGACAAACTGAACTTTCGCTATTTTTTGCAAGCGTTCCCATGGATACTAATAATTCCGTAAGATCATTAGAAAAATTTCCTGTATCCGATACCCCTACTGCTGCATCCACTTCATCATTTATCCCTACACTTATTTCCCCCTCTGGAGAGTAAGTAATTTTAAAAGCTTTTAATACTGACATTGCTTTTTGAAAATAATTTTTTGCTTTTGCCTTAACGCTCATTTGTTTTATTAATTTTTGTATATGTAAAGAAATAGAGACTTTAAAAGACGAACGCTCTGACACTTCAATGTGTTCATATAGGACATCATACTCGTCAGCAATCTCTTCAATTTTGTTTAAGAGTACGGTTTTCCCAACACCACGCAAGCCATAGTAAACCACCGAACGAGCAGGATAGCCATGTGCCACATAAGCAATAATTTCTTTTGCTGCCTCAATGGTATCATCACGCCCAGCTAAATAATTTGGTACTAAACCCGCTCCCGGAGTATAAGGATTTATTATCATACAATCACCTTCTTGTCATGATTATTACCGCAATTATATCTTTATATTCGATAAATTTCAATATTTACGCTAAAAAATGCTTATATCTTTATTGATACACCCATTCAATTCTATAATTTTGCTACTACATCTAAATTCACACTATAAACATTCATTTTACCACTTTGCTTAACACTCAGCATATCTTTAGGTATTTGCTTAATCCAACCACGAATTGTAGATGGACTTAATTCAGCAATTTCTACTAGATTTTGAATACTAACACCTTCATCATCAAACAAAGTACTTTGCACCAAAGCATGCAATATATTTCGGATTGGTTTATCTCCATTTGCATATTTTTCAATTTTTTCTTTATAAAAATTATACTGTTCGCCTTTTCCTTCAATAATAATACATAAATTTTCGATAGTTTCTTCTATAAGTTCCAAAAATCCAATAACAAAAGGAGTTAAATCACCTTTATTTTTATAATCATTCACTTCCTTAAACATATCATAATATTTTTTAAGCTTATTTTTAATCGTATACGACAAACTAAAACCAACTACTGATTCTAATTGCTGATTTAATAGATAGCTACTAATGAATCTTGCCATTCTGCCGTTGCCATCATAAAAAGGATGTATATAACCAAACATATAGTGAAATACTGCTATATTCACGAAATCGTTTAATTTATTATTGTTTAACATATCTAGTGCAACTGTCATAGCTGTAATAATTTTGGCTTCGGGATACATACCCTTATGAATCACCTTTTGGCTTGATGAAATTATTTCAACAATTTCTTTTCTAAAAATATCACCATCTGGAGCATTATCTGGATTATCAGCTTTTACTTCTGCTAAAACGAATTCATCATAAAGTTTTCTAATATCCTGACAGGATTTTAAAGTAAATTCCTGTCCATATGACAACATCATATATTTTTGTACCAAACCATACAAACGCTTCTTTTCCTTATTTTCTGTTTTATCATCAATTAGCTCTCTGATTTCTTTACGTGTACTGTGAACACCCTCAATCTCGTTAGTCAGCTGAATTTCATCTACAATACACTTTAACGTAAATTGAGTCAAAGCAATCGGCGGTACACTTTTGGTTATTTTTAAAAGTCTCTTATCCAATTTCAAAATACTGGTTAATAAATTTAAAATTTCTAAATTCATAACAACAAACGCCCGATTTTCACCAATTGTAAAATCATAACGATAAGTAAACTCGTTATTAAATCTTTCTTTATATGTAGTTTCATAGGCTTCATTATTTTTATAAAACAATTTATTTAAAGATTTATACAACACTTGACTCACATCCTTTTTGTCATTATACTTCACTCAAACAAGCAAGTAAACAACAAATAAAACTATTTACTTATTAATTTATGATTATTTTAATAAGTAAATAGTTTTATTTTAAATTTTCTTATTATATTTTACCCATTTTAATATGATTAAATTCAATTTTCACCGTTCACTTTTGGTATATCTTTATGAACAGTACTTTTACTAACACCAAACACCACCGCTGCTTGCCGAACTGTATGTTTACTCTGCAAAATATGATCACAAATATCTAAGACACGTTTACGAATATATTCCTTCATTACTCTGCCCCCTAAAGCCATTTGCTAACATGTATATGCAAACAATTAGGCAAGCAGAACAATGTAAAAATTATACGATGATATAAAATAGAATGTGCGCGGTTATACCATAAAAATGGCTACACTAAAAATAAATTTTACATGTAGCCGCTATATATTTTTTTCTATATGTTCCATACAACCAGCTCATTTTTAACAGGACTTTTATCACTTGCTTCTTTTTCTACCTATTTTTATTTCAGCACCGATCCATAGCATAATAGGAATAACAACCTGAAAGGGTAGAACATAATACTGAAAAACATCTGTAAAATTGAACAGCTCCATTACACTACTAAATTCAAAAATACTGATTGCCAACATTAAAATACTTAGTATAAACAACACCGATCCATTTTTTTTAATGTTAAATAGTTTTTTGACTCCTTTTACCGCAGCTAATACACAAATTGATATTTTGGCAATCCCAGCTAATATAAAGTTATACGATATAATCATTTCAATTCTCGAAAGAAAATCTCCTATATTGATCATCCGCGCTGCTCTATAGGATGGAAAGTATGAATTTTCCACCATAGGAACACCCAAAACCATAATGCCAAGCAAAAACACAAGCACCAAAACTACCGTTGCTATGAAAATACCATACAAATAAATTTTATAGGGATTATCACTCTTTTTAATTGAATCTGCGAATGTTAAAAATAGAACTGTTCCACCAAAGGTAGTCGTAAATATTCTTAAGCTTGCGTTTCCAAGGGCTGTAACACTATGCTCCATAACTGGCAAAACATTAGAAATTTTTATTTCTGTAGTAGATAAAATCATGATATATAACAATATGACTAAATACAAAGGTAGTACAAACATTGCCCACTTTCCCAAAGTTTCTATTCCACTAAAGGCGAGATAACCAGCGACAACAAGTAGTGTTATCATTATAGGAAGCTCTGGGGTTTCCTGTAAAGTCACTATTTTAACAAATTCTGAAATAAGTCTGATTACAATAGCACTCAGATGAATTGCATACCAGGTCATCAAAGCAATGATTATTTTTCCGATTATATCTCCAAATACCGCTTGGGCTATATCGTACAAATCCATCTCTGGAAACAGACTGATAATCCTAGCATATACAAGTACAAGGATGCTGCCAGCAGCTAATGCAAGCAGGAGTGCTATCCAAGCATCCTGCCCTACTCCCCAGCTGACGCCCATTACAGCACTGCTCCCAAATAAAAACAATACAATCAAAAAAATAGTTTGCCGCATTGATATCATTTCTCTTTGCATAACAATACCTCTTTCGTCTGTCGCTATCTCTACATTCGCCATATCACTTCGTTAACCCAGTATTTATGATGACGAATTCTGGTCTTACTTCAACTTCCATTGTTTGAATATAATACTCCCAATTTTCTTTTAACTGATACCATAATGTTGGATTACTCTTATGAATCATTGCTCCAAATCCGAAAATATCACAACCAAATTCTGTTTGTCCTTTTTTTACCACCTCATCCATTCTCTGTAAAAAATTCAAAGTAACTGCTGCTTTAATTTTTTCTACATTACTTTCTTTCAAGACATCAATATCAGTACCAATTTCACCGATCGTTGCCGTGGTCTTAATATCTAAAAAAACTTTAAGACGCTTTCCATCGTAAGAATAGGATCTTTTCGTCTTATTTTTTGCTATTTCAAGCGCAAAATTATCCTGATTATCTTGATTTAAAGAAAATTTGGTAATACCTCCAGCAATTTCATCAATCGCAAAAAGATAATACTTTGTTTCTTCTGGCGACAAATACCCTTGCAACTTATCTTCCTTAAAAATTGCAGATCCATTTACCTCTACCACTTTTTTATTTTTATTAGAAATACAGTGAACAGCAGGCAAAACTAAAGCTGCTTCCTTACCTCCGTGTAGAATATCAAAAACCTGATAATTTTCAATCTTTTTTGTAGAGGCTGTTAGTTTTCGGTCACTACTTATAATTTTTTCAAGTTCTTCAGAAATGATTTTGTCGTCTGTACCACTAGCTGCCAAAATTTCTTTTGCGGTTTTTTCTTGAGAAATAACTGGGATCGCCGTTTCTCTTGTCTCTGCATCTCGAATAAACCAGTCTAAACTAGGCTTTATTCCCTCTTCTCTAGCAATCTGATTGCTAATCACAATAATCTTTACATCACTTACATATAATTTTTTCGACAATCTTTTTTTCGCATTTCTAACTGCTTCAAATATCGTTTTTCCTTCCGATTCAACAAGCTGAGATTTACCAGTACCTTCCTTACTTGCCGCAGATAGATCTAGGATTTCTATTGTTAACTGATAATTATCGTTGTCTGTCTTTCTGTCGATCGCCATACCTGTAACAATCGAAATTTTATTTAAGCCCCGATAATTCCAACAGCCACTGAGCGGAATACATACACCAATGATTAAGAAAATACTGATTAGCTTTTTAATCATCATCACCCCGATCATCACTATCCAGCCGCGTCTTATTTTTAGTCAAGGTCGCTGGCCGATTAATCATTTTCCACCATGGACCTCTAAAAAAAGTATCCTTAACTTCCTGATATTTAAGATTATCCATCGATGTCATTTGCGGTATTCCGAAGGAATGTAAATTTAACAGATGCGTCATTATGATAGAAATTCCTGCAATAAATCCTAATAATCCCAAGATAGATGATAATGCAATTAACAGTATACGAAGATAAGCAACGGTGGCATTCAATTTAGGTACCAACAAACCAGTAATTGCCGTAATAGCAACTACAATAAGCATTGGCGCAGCCACAAGTTTCGCGGCTACTGCCGACTGACCAACAACAAGCGAACCGACAATACTTAGTGCTGGTCCAATACCTGTAGGCATTCGTATGCCAGTCTCTTTTAGAATATCGAATAAGATGAGCATGACAACCGCCTCCAATACAGCTGGCAATGGCACTCCTAATCGTTCCCTTGCAATATTTGTCAAAAGTGTCGTCGGCAGTACTTCTTGATTAAAATCACCGATGACAAGGTAGAATGCAGGCACAGTAATACTCAAGATAAATCCCATAATCCTTAGAAGTCTTTCAAATGAAGTGTAATAATAACTTAGGTAGTAATCTTCAGGACTCTGAAAATTTTCAATAAATAGATAAGGCAGTGTCAACACCACTGGCGAACCATCAACAAATAAAGCAATCCGTCCCTCCAACAATTTTCCGACAACGACATCCGGCCTTTCAGTATAGCCAGTCGCCCGAAATGGTGACAGGTTCGAATCGCGAATAAGTTCTGTAATGTAATTGCTATCTAAAACACCATCAATATTAATCGTTTCAAGACGACGATAAAGTTCCGCAAGAACTTTTTTATTTACAATACTGTCAATATAACAAATACAAGCTTGCGTATGAGTCCGTACACCAAAGCTTTTGAACTTTATTTTCAATTCATTGTTCCGCAATCTGCGCCTGACCATCGAAAGATTGATCATCAAAGCTTCACAGAATCCTTCCTTTGGTCCACTAAGAATCTTTTCACCGGAAGGCTCACCTATTGCCCTTGTGTTGAATCCTTTGCTATTTAGAAGAAGCGCCTCTGATTCCCCTTCTATAAATAAAATCGTATCACCATAATTAACTGCTTCAATAATTTCTTGCCATTGATTTGTTTGTTTCACCTGATTAATAGAAATTACTTGATGAACAAGAATGTCTAGTTTCTGTTCCTCGCTAAAGGAAACTCTTGATAGCATCAACGGCTTTATAATATTTTCGTTTATGATTGCAGAATTAACAAGACCGTCAGCTTGGACAATACAATATTTCAATGCAGTATTATGACAATTGGTTATCCACCTTGTTCCGATTGTCGCGTCATCTACGAATATTTTTTTTAATTCGGCAAGATTTTCTTCTAATGATGAAGAAAGTACATCTGCTATTTTATTCTTTTCTAAACTTTTTTTCAGCATAAAAATCCTCCCCTTACGGAAATTCACTGCTCGATATCTTAGTCATAAGCATCTTATTGTTTTGATTCATCTACTGATGATTTTTTTCTTTTTTTACCTTTTTTCATTTCAGCGCCAATCCATACCAACACCGGAATAAGAATTTCAAATGGCAACGCATAGTATTGATAAACATCTATAAACTTCATCATTTCCATAACACTGTTAAATTGAAATATGCTTACTAGTAAAATTAAAATACTGACAAAAAATACAGTTTTCAGATTACTTTTAATGTTAAACAATTTTTCAACACCCTTTACTGCCGCAAATACACAAATTGATATTTTGGCAATACCACCTAATATAAAATTATAAAATATTGACATTTCAATTCTCGAAAACAACTCGCCTATATTAATAATCCTTGCCGCTGTATAAGATGGAAAATATGATTTTCCCAGCATTGGAACACCCAAAATCATCAGATTACGTAAAGCTACAAACACTAAAACTACCCCACCAATGAAAATCCCGTACAAATAAATTCTATAAGGATTGTCACTTTTTTTAATGGAATCTGCTAATGTTAAAAAAAGTACTGTTTCGGCAAAGGGAAATGTAAATAATTTTAACGTTGCTGACCCCATAGTTGGAAAATCATGTGTCACCATCGGTAAAATATTGGAAAATGTTACTTGTTTAATAGATAGAACTATCGTAAATAACACGACCGCTATCACCAACACTGTGGCAATCATCGACCATTTCCCCAAAGTTACTATCCCGCTAACAACCAAATAACCCGTAACAACAAGTGTTGCTATCATCACAACAAGCTGTGGTGTTTCCTCTAATGCCACAATTTGAATAAATTCCGAAAAATTTCTAAGCACAAAGGCTGCCAGATGAATCGCATACCACGTCATCAATACAATGATAATTTTCCCGATTATTTTTCCAAATATAGCTTGGGCTATATCATAAAGATTCCTCTCGGGAAATAAACTTATTATTCTAGCATACACAAGAGCAATCATGCTTCCAAACATAGAGGCCACAACTACTGCAATCCAAGAATCCTGCCCTGCCTCCGAATTCATCCCCATTACAGCACTGCTCCCAAATAAAAACAATACAATCATACAAATAGCTTGCCCCATTGATATCATTTCTTTTTGCATAACAATACCTCTTTCGTTTGTTGCTACTTTACCTTGGCTTTATCATTTAGCTAATGCCGTATTTATTATTACAAATTCTGGCTTTACTTCAACTTCCACATTTTTAAAATAATCATCCCAATTTTCTCTTAGCTGAGACCATAAAACTGGATTTTTTTTATTGATCATCGTCCCAAAGCCAAATATATCATAACCAAATTCTGTTTGTACTTTTTTGATTACTGCTTCCATCCGCTCTGCAAACACCGCACTTGTGCTCGTTCTGATCTTTTCTATATTGTCTTTTTTCGAAACATCTATATCTGTACCAACTTCACCAAGCGCTACCGTAGTCTTAATATCTAAAGAAAATTTAAGACGATTTCCATCATAAATAAAAGATTTCTTCGTCTTATTTTTAAATATTTCAAACGTAAGGTTATCCTTACTTACCTGATTTTTGTCGTTAAATGGAAAAGTTAAAATTCCTCCTTCAATTTCATTAACAGCAAAAAGGTAATATCGTGCTTCTTCTGGCGACAAATATCCTTGCAATTTATCTGCTTTGAAAATAGCAACTCCATTTACTTCTACTACTTTTTTGTCCTGATTACTGACGCAGTGAACGGCGGGCAAAACCAAAGCGCTCTCCTTCTCGCCTTGCAAAATATTAAGGATCTTATATGTGTCAATATTTTTTGTTGAAGCTGTCGTTCTGTTGTCGGCATCAAGAATTTTTTCTACCTCTTCCGAAACAATTTTATTATCAACACCACTTGCTGTGAGAATCTCTTTTGCTGTTTTTTCTTGAGAAATAACTGTTGAAAAGGTTTCACGTGGTTCCTCATTTCTCATAAACCAATCTAGAAGGTATTGTATTCCTTCTTCTCTTGCAATTTGGTTGCTAATTACAACAAGCTGCATATCAGCAAAGTATAATTTTTTTGTTAATCTTTTTTTCGCATTCCTAACCGCATCATAAATTGTTGTCCCTTCCGCTTCAATGATTTGTGATTTATTTGAACTCTCCTTGCCCGATGTAGATAAATCAAAAGTTTCTATCGTTAGCTGATAAGTATTACTATCCGGTTTTCGATCAATGGCCACACCTGAAACAATAGAAATTGTATTTAGCCCTTGATAATTCCAACAGCCGCTGAGCAACGTACATAAAGTAACGATGACTAGAATGCCAATCAACCTTTTAATCACAATCACCCCTATCGTCACTATTCATACGTTTCTTATTTTTACTCAAAATCGCTGGTCGATTGATCATCTTCCACCATGGACCTCTAATAAAAGTATCCTGAACCTCTTGATACTTAAGACTATCTATAGTCGTCAGTTGTGGGATTCCAAAAGAATGCAAATTTAACAGATGAATCAACAATCCGGCAAGCCCCAATACAAGACCTAATAAACCTAATGTCGCTGACAAGCCAAGTAATATCAGTCGAATATATATAACGGGGGCATTCAATTTTGGTACTAATAAACCGGAAATCGCCGTAGTTGCAATGATAACAACCATCGGTGCAGCTACAAGCTTAGCTTCCACTGCCGCCTGTCCAATAACAAGGGCCCCAACGATGCTGAGTGCTTGCCCGATACCAGAAGGCATTCGTATACCAGTCTCCTTTAAAATATCGAACATAATCAGCATAACAATAGCTTCCAGTCCAGCTGGCAATGGTACTCCTAAGCGTTCTCTAGCAACATTAATTAAAAGTGTTGTCGGCAGTATCTCATGATGAAAGGCAACAATGATAATAAAAATAGAAGGTACCGTAAGAGTTAAGAAAAAGCCAAGCATTCTCAGTAACCGTTCAAATGAAGTATAGTAGAAGCTTAGATAATAATCTTCATTACTCTGAAAATTTTCAATAAATAAATAAGGCAGTGTTAAAACAACTGGAGAACCATCCACCAATAAAGCGACACGCCCCTCTAAAAGTTTTGCAACAACAACGTCTGGTCTTTCGGTATATCCCGTTGCCCTAAACGGCGACAATTTTGAATCTCGAATACATTCTGAAATATAATTGCTATCTAATACCCCATCAATCTCAATCTTTTCAAGACGCCGTTCTAACTCAGCAAGCACTTTTTTATTTACAATAGTGTCGATATAACAAATACAGACTTGCGTATGCGTCCGAACACCAAGGCTTTGAAATTTTATTTTCAATTCATTGGTTCTTAGCCTGCGCTTAACCATTGATAGATTAATCATTAAAGCTTCACAAAAGCCTTCCCTTGGCCCGCTGAGAATTTTTTCCCCGGACGGTTCTTCTATTCCCCGTGTATTAAAACCTTTACTGTTTAGCAACAGCGCTTCTTTCTCACCATCCACAAATAAAATAGTATCGCCATAAGTGACTGCTTCAATAATTTCTTGCCATTTATCCGTTTTTTTTATTTGATTAATTAAAAGTACTTGATGAATTAAAGTATCTATTTGTTGCCCTTTATTAAGAAGTGCCTCTGATAACATCAATGGCTTTATAATATTTTCATTTATAATCATAGAATTAACCAATCCGTCATTTTGGACAAGACAATAGTTGAGCACATTATTATGGCAATTGGTTATCCATCTTGTCCCTATGGTATCGTCATCAATGAATATACTTTTTAAATTCGTAATATTTTTTTCCAAGGATGAAGAAAGGGCAGTATTTGTATTCACCTGATTCAAACTGTCAATACTATCATTCACAGCTTCTTTGTTTTTTTCCGAACTTTTTTTCAGCATAAAAATCCTCCCCATGACGGAAATTCATCTCTTGCTATATTATTGGTCGTTTAAGCGTAAATATTCATACTGAAACAGCACTGCTGTCATTTCAGCTCATATCGGATTGCTAAGCGAATAAATCGCTTAATAAAATAAAAAAGATAAAGCAAAGAGTTTTTCAGGCTTTCTCTTTGCTTTATCTTTATATGAGAATATATTGAATGCTTTTATTATCACTTATACAGGTGCTTTCACTTGCTTAGCAACACGCATTTTTTGATAACGATAGATCGACAGACTAAGCATAACTGCTCCATAGAAAAGAAGAATCATAATATCTTGATATAACTGTGGTGCTTTTCCCGATAACATGAGACTCCGTAAGTTATCAGCAAAGTAGGTAAATGGCAATAACTCTGCAATTTTTTGTACAAGAAACGGCATAGCCCGCAGTGGCCAAGTAAAACCAGAGACAATAAAAATCGGAACCGAACTGGCAATTGCCAATCGATAAAAAACAAGTAAATTGGTAAAAAAAGAAATGATCAGACTGCTGAGTGCTGTCATTGCAAAAACAAAACTACTGCCAAGCAGTAATAAATCCAAAGCATTTCCCTGTGCTGGTAAATGGAAAATGGTAACTGCGATCGTTAAAAGTACGCCATAGGCACAAGTACCAGCTAGCCAGAACGGCAAAATCTTCCCAAGCACTACATGGAAGGGCTTACTTTTGATATATTGATCACTTTTATACTCAATCAGCATAGAAATTGCATTTGGAATAAATAACGACATCTGAAAGGAAGTCATTAACAAACCATACAGAAAAAAAAGTTGATAATCTAGCGTTGGATTATGTAACAGCCTTGTTTTTAGCTCCACTGGTGAAATTTTATGGAGTGCCGCTTGTGGCAAGACTCCAGACTGGCTTTCTAATACTTTTACTGCAACTTGTTTGGAGAATCCCCCCAAAATCTCTTCTGCGGCAATCATCACAGTATTTGTGGCCATTAGATTGGTTCCGTCCACATCAATCAGCACCTGTGTTGGCAATCCCGTCTTCACATCGCGCGTGAACTTCTTTGGTATCCCAACGCCGACCATCGTTTTTTTCTTATACAAATATTCTTCTAATTCTTCCTGAGAATCTACATATGCAACCAAAGTAAAACGATCGGAATCTTCGAATCTTTGTGTAAGCTCACGACTGAGGTACGTCTGACTTTCATCGCAAATAACCAACGGAATATGATCAATAGAATTTTGACTGAACAAATTTCCAAATAAAAGCATATAAAAAAGTGGAATAACAAACATACTCAATAGCAACTTGGGGCGTTTGGCTATGATACTCTTAAATTCGCGACTTGCAATTTCCCACCAGTTCATGCTGAAACCTCCGCCTGTTTAGCTAAACCTATTTTTTTCACACGATGTTTGCAGATTCCAATTGTAATGAAGCATACAACGACCCCGCCACAACATAAAATAAAAACATTTTGTAGTAATTCTCCTGCATAGCCAATAAGCAAAATATCGCGAATGGTATCGGCAGCATAATTGAGCGGTAAAAGGTGTGCATAAAGAGAAGCAAAACTGTTTTTTGCTATATTGGGCCAGGAATATCCACTATAGAGAAACGCTGGCATAAAATAAATAAATTCTATGGGATGAAACGGCATAATTTCATTGGGGGCAAGCGCGGAAAAAAATAATCCCAGACTAGTAACCGTAAAGGTAAACGCAGCATAAATCAAAAGTAAATTTTCTAAACTCCCACGAAAAGGTACCTCAAACAAATACATATAACAACCACAGGAGATAATAGCCGCGCCAAAAGCACACAACCAATACGCCATTAGCTTCCCAACCACAATACTGCCTGCAGAATAGCGACTCCATAACTCTTGATTCTTATATTCTCTTATGATGGCAAAACAAATAGACAAAATAATGCCGATTTGCAAACCATTTGCCGCCATCCCCGGCAACATAAATGGAGTATAAGAATCCGTAGGATTATACAAAATACGAATTCTTGTTGCAATTGGCGCAGTTGTATATAATGCCTGATTCGGGACTTGTCCGATTGCTTCAACTAATTTTTTTCCTACCCCGATATTATAAGTAGTAATAATCTCTTTGGCAAAATTCATCGCAGAATTGGGGTACATTAAATTTTTTGCATTAACCGATAATAAAACCTCTGTACCCACGCCACTTTTGATATGTTTGGCAAAATCAGCTGGGATACCAACAGCTACCATCGCTTGTTCACGATTTAAATAGTCTTCCATTTCTTCCTCTGAATCGACAACGCCAACAATATCAAATCGCTCCGAATCAGAAAAAGCAAGCAACAATGAACGACTAGCCACACTTTGATCTTGGTCATAAATGACCGTTGGCATCCCCTTTAACGCATCGGGGCTATAGACAAAACCAAACAGTAGGGTAAAGAACAGTGGAATACCAAAAATAAAATAACCAGCCTTCCCTTTACCGTCATAGAAAATATAATGCAATTCCTTGCAGAAGTTAAAATAGAATTCTCTCATTTTTAGCATCATCCGATCAGTTTGAAGCGCATACCAGGACGAATTTTTTCAGAATCAACCTGTATCTTCACATTAAAGGTAATAATGTCTTGCTTATCGCGTTCATTGGTTGCGCGGTAAGTCGCATATTCTGCCTTCTTACTGATATCAACAATATCGCCCTCTACTTTTAACTCTTTGTCTCGCCCTTCCAACTGGATATGACTACCAATTTGATATTTAGATAAATCAGTCTCAGCTACTTTGATGTTTACCCAATTATCTTTAGGATCTTGAATACTAACGAGCGGAATACCTGTAGAAATCATCGCACCGACTTCAACATATTTTGCCGTAATGATACCGTCAAACGGTGCCCGAATTTCCGTTTCATCCAAACTTACTTGCGTTTGTTCTATTTCTGCTGACGACTGCGCAATTTTACTGCGCAGTACTTCTTCATTTTCACGATTTGCTTTTCCTTGCAATAGATTTGCTTCTGCCGAACTCACACCAGCTTGCGCTTCTTCTCGCGCGGCCATCGCTACATTATATTTTGATCGATAACTTTCAAACGTTTGCTGCGATATTGCCCCACTATCTACCAACTTTGAAAATCTATTAAAATCAGATTCTGCTAAATCTAATTCAGATTGTGCCGTAGCCAATTTTGCTTTAGCTACAGACAATGCAGCCTGCAGTGTCTGATCTTGCAGCCCAGTATTCGTAGTTGCTTGGTTTAACTGGGCAGAAAGTGATTGCTCCCCTGCTTTAGCCTGATTGACTTCAGCAACAATTTCACGCTTATCCATACGGGCTAATATTTGTCCTTTTTTTACGGTATCGCCCTCTTTCACCAATAACTCTACAACTCGCCCAGCGATTTTAGAATTAATATCTACCTCTCTTGCCTCTGTACGTCCCCATATTTCTGGCTCGGATTGTTTAAAACTACAACCATTTAACACTATGCTAACAAGCATGATGCACAAAGCCACCACACTCTGAATATAACGATATTTTTTATACTGCTCAACCACTCAATTTCCTCCTAAAACACTTTTCTTGTTTTTGACTCATTGCACTATTATAATAAAAAGTAAATCATATGTATAATACATAATAAAATAATGATTCATACAATAAATGTATGAATTATTATTTTATGGAGGAATGAGCTTTGATCAATTTTAAAAAATTACAATATTTTCTTACCGTAGCAGAAGAAGGGCAAATTACAAAAGCTGCAAAAAAGCTCTGTATTGCCCAGCCCCCTTTAACACATCAGTTAAAAACACTAGAAGAGGAACTCGGCGTACAATTGATCAAGAAAATCGGCCGCAATATCCAATTAACGGAAGCTGGTTATGCCCTACGCGATAGTGGCGAGCAAATACTGGAATTGGTGAATAAAGCACAAAAGGAGTTAAAAGAAATCGACCAAGGTGAAACGGGCACTTTAGCCATCGGCTCAGTAACTGCTTGGGGTGCAACGGTTTTACCTGACCAGATTTCTAATTACAGTCTAAAGTATCCTAAAATAAACTTTCGTATTTATGAGGGAGATAATCATAAAATTATCAACCTCTTAAGTAACGGAGTAATCGAAGTCGGCATTGTCTTATTTCCTGTTGATACCGCGATTTATGAATCAATTCGTTTGCCAAGTGCTCCGATGGTCGCGGCAATGAATAAAAAATGGGATGATCACCCCGAAAATAGTACGATCAGCCTTAAAGACCTAATTGATAAACCGCTTATTCTTCACCGTCTAAGTGAACGAACTACCGCCTATTACCAAGAACAAAATTTAAAACCAAATATTATCTGCATACATAATGACATCCGTTCTATGTTGGCCTTGGCAAGTACAGGCCTCGGCGTAACCATTGTGCCAAAATCAAGCGCTTCGCTAAAACAGGATAATACATTGATTTATAAAGAAATCACCGATCCTATATTGCCGTTATCTGTTACCATTATATGGAAACGTAATCGTTATTTGTCAATGATTGCCAAGAACTTTTTAGGAATGTTTACCGACGATTCAGCAGATCAATCCTTGATGCCGCTCTAACCTCTATGTTTATCGATGATCAAATTTCATTAAAAATTTTGACATGAATAGACATCATGATACCCTAAATTTGTCTACTGCATGTTGCAGCTCGGCGGCCATTTTATTGAGTTCTTGACTAAAGGCCGCTATTTCTTCCATGGATTTACTCTCTGCATAAAAATGCCTCAATCCCTATTTTATAAGGATTGAGGCATTAATTTATCTTACCAGTGATGTAGTTCTGCGCATCGGATAGAGTGGTGACATCCCCAGAAAGCCGCTTAAATTTTAAACTCTCTAATAGCCTGTTGTAATTCTTCTGCCATTTTTGCTAAATGCTTACTTGCCGAAGCAATCTCTTCTACTGATGCCGATTGTTCTTCCGTTGCCGCCGAAATAGTCTGCGTTTGTTCAGATGTTTTTTGGCCTTCAGCATCAATGTCCTGTACAGCATTCACTACATTTTGAGTACCACTTGTAATCTCTTCAATAGAACCAGATATTTCATGAATTTGGTTGGTCATGTCCCGAACCATTTTTAATATTTCTTCGAAACTTTGCCCCGCAGCTACTACAACATTTGCACCTGTATCTACTTCTTTTTTGCCATCATTCATAAACATTACCGCACTATCGGTTTTAGATTGCACGTCATTGATTAACTCTGTTATTTGCTTTGCTGCATCTTGTGATTGTTCGGCAAGCTTCCTAACTTCTTCTGCTACAACGGCGAAACCTCTACCAGCTTCACCTGCTCTTGCCGCTTCAATTGCCGCATTTAATGCCAAAAGGTTTGTTTGCCCTGAAATACTGGAAATAACATCAACAATTTTTCCGATTTGTTTTGATTTTTCTTCTAATTCGCCAATTACATTAGCAGTTGCATTGGTTTTTTCTTCAATTATTTTCATTTGGTTTACTGCTTGTTTTATTGCTTCTTCACCATCATTAGCTGTCATAGCTGTCTTCTCAGCAGAACTTGAAACTGTTTCTGTATTCACTGACACTTGACTGATTGCATGAGATATTTGGTGTACTACGTTATTTGCGTTATTGGATAAACTTAATTGTTTTTCTGCGCCTTGCGCAACCTCAGTTACCGAACCTGCTACTTGATTCGCTGCTTGAGCCGATTGTTCAGCACTTGTCGTTAACCCTTCTGCCGCTACAGACAAATTGTATGCCGATTTATTTATTACATTCAACATAGTTCGGACATTGGTACGCACATTTAGCAGTGCATCCGCCAACTGACCAACTTCATCTTTACTAGAAATATGTCGCGGTTTATCACTAAAATCTCCTTCGGCTAACTGATTGGCGGTTTCCACCATTGAAATTATTGGATTTACAATTTTACCAATTACGACCAAAGCAATCACAGTTCCTAATAACAAAGAAACCAGCATAACGATTCCAGAAACATACAATATCTTATTTGCTCCTTCATTAAAATCAGACATGTATGTACCTGCAACAACAACCCACCCCCAATTAGGATCTAACTTCTGGAAGGTTATCTTTTCTCCAAATGCCTGTGAGTTAGGTAAAGTCCAGGAATAATATGCAAATCCTCCATTAGGTTTAAGCGCTTGATTTATTTGTTCTTGCCCGACGAATAGACCATTCTCTTTCCCTTTTTCTTTTAACTCCCAAATATTAGAACCTTCGAGACTTGGATGAGCGATTTCTTCACCGTCCTGCGAATAAATAATCGGATATCCGTTTTTGCCTAAAAATATATCTTTATTTATTGGGCGTTTTATTTCTTTTATTGTTTTTTTATCGCCTTGCTTATTATATTTGACTTCAATGCTTTTACCTGTTTCTAGCGATTTTCCCAGAATATATATTTTTGTTTGTTCTTGTGCTTCTTCAAGAGAGATAGCACCTCTCTTAACTTCTTCATTCTTTGCATCAATGAGCATTAATATCATATTAACCGTATTCTCTAAAATAACTCTACCTTGTGCATCCAATTCTTTTTGAGCTATATAATAACTTGCAGTACCAATAGTAAGACTCACACACAACAAAAGCAAAATAACAGTTACAATAATTTTACTTTTAATCGTTTTTTTGATATCAAACAAATGCTTTAGCCAGTTCAAATACAACCGCCCCCATTAATAAATGTAAATTATTTCATCACATGTGTTGATTCCCAAATATTTCTATAGTATTAGACGAAAATATTGAATTTTAAGACATTAAAATATCTGAATATAAAAGCTTAAGTCTAAAGGATTTTACGATAATTTCATTACATTTTATGGATAGTCAACACATATAACTTGAAAAAACAGATTGCTACAAATCCAAGGCAGTTGAGTGTGCTGATTTTTGGAAATCATCCGCAGCGAAAAGATATACCTAAAGTTCCTTCAGGATATTTCCATTGTTTTATTCCTTTATCTTTACATACAATTCGACAAGTCCCACATTCTAAGCAACCAGCATAATCAAAGGTTATTTCACCATTTTCATTTAATTTATATACCGAAGCTGGGCATACCACCAAACATGCTTTATTTTGGCACTTTGCGCAAATGCTTTTTTCTAATATGATGTGAGCATTTTCTTCATCAACCACAAATTTATTTAGCCCTAATAGTTCATCGGCACCTTGTCTTCTTACGGTCATATCGCTCTAAATCCTTTCCAGCCATCAGCAATGAGTTGACCTAAACGGATATGTCTTCTCATAATTTTTTTCATCGCACTTGGCATTTTTTCTGGCAGTTTCCCATCTACCGTAAACATAAACTTCATCATTTCATTCATCATCTCAGGATATTGTTTCGCCATACGCGGTATACTCGTAATTTCTGGCCAACCAGCAAATAGTTTCATCGTCGGAATCAGCTGCAATTCATGTAATTCTCTAACATAACTCGGGCCGACTTCCTGCCTAGATTTTGCACCTAGTATAGCTTGAGCTGCAGCAACTCCGCTTACAATCGCTAGATCGATTCCTCTAATCATCGTACCTGTATTTACACAAAACCCTGCGGCATCACCAACAATTAAGAACCCATCACGATATAATTGTTTCGGTACGCTATTCCAACCGTTTTCTGGTACTAAATGTGCACTATACTCACTTGTCGTACCATCACCAATCATTTGATAAATTGCCGGATGCATCTTAAAGTCTTGATAAATATCGGCAATCTTTTTCTTTTGCTGGGCAAGTGCGGCTGGACTAAGGACAATTCCTAATGAAATACTATCTTTGTTGGTGTACAAAAAGCCACCACCTTGTACACCATTTGTTTGCCCTAAAATGGCTCTAGCCGCCCCTTCGTCAGTGCCCACGTTGAATCTTTCTTGAATAATATTGGCTGGCAAGTTGATAATTTCTTTTACACCTACGCCAACTTCATGAGATGTCCAATCTTTTTTAAGTCCAGCTTTTTGCGCCATAAATGAATTTAAGCCATCGGCCGCAATAACAACATCGGCATACATTTCATCCTCGCCAGCTTTTACCCCAACTACTTTATCGTCTTTGATAATAAGATCATTGACTAGTATTCCTGTTGCAATCATTGCACCTTTTTCTTCCGCTTTACCAGCAAACCATTCATCAAATGGCGCGCGTAGTACAGTATAAGATTGTGGCATTTCAGCTCTTGCCAAATCAGCATCAAAATAATCAATAGTTACGCCTGTATTTTCACCAAGCAACATAATTTGTTCTCTAACGACTTTCCGTTCCAGCACTGCTTCTTTATGTAAACCAGATTCTACTAGTTCTAAAGCATAAGTGTAAAGACGTCCACCAGTTACATTTTTACTTCCAGCTGTGTCCCCACGTTCTATGACTAGAACACTTTTCCCCTCACGTGCTAGGATATAGGCACAAGCTGCGCCAGCTGGGCCAGCACCTACGATGATGGCATCAAATTTTTCTTCGTCCCCCATCAGCTCACCTCCCTGCCTTTCTCTACATTTTATTTCACTATTTTTTCTGTTAACAATGGCACGATATCATATAAGTCACCAACAATCCCATAATCTGCTGCCTCAAAGATCGGTGCATTTTCGTTGGTATCAATTGCTACGATGATTTTCGAATCACGAATACCAGCGGCGTGTTGTACTTGTCCTGATACTCCCATAGAAATATAAAGTTGTGGTTTGACCTTTTGCCCAGATAAACCGATGTAGGCTTCGTTTGGCAACCAGTGATAATCTTCGGCAACACTTCTGGTACAACCAATTTCTGCGCCTAATTTATCAGCTAAGTCTTGTGCTAATTTCATATCTTCTTGTTTGGCAAGACCACGGCCAACGCAAATGAGTTTTTCTGCAGTTGTGATATCTGCACCTTGTTTAATAATTGGGCATACATTGCCGACTGTTACAATCTCTGCTACTTCTACTGTGATTTTTTCAGTTTTCCCGGTACGACTTGGATCACCTTGCGCTGCATCATACGTACGTGGTTCTATCGTTACAATACTGGCAGGTGCTAGTATTTCTGTGCATACTGCAAGTCCACCATACATGATTCTTTCCGTCTCAATATTTCCGTCAATTACTTTGATGCTAAGCGCACTGTTTACAAGCCCTACATTTAGGTGAGCTGAAATTTTTGCGGCAACTTCTTTACCACGTAGTGTCCCACCGATTAAAAGCGTGGTTGGTTTTTCTTTACCAGCTATTTCTGCAATTGATTTTGCATAGCTTTCTGGCGAAACGCTATTTCCTTCTATTATAATTGCTTTATCAGCACCTCTTAAAATTAAGTCTAGAGAATTATCTTCCATAATATTTACTGCAATAAGTGGTTCTTTTAATGAATCTGCTAAACTACGGCCAATCGTTAATAACTGTTGCTCTACTATGTTATCTTCTGAATACACCCAAATTCCAGCCATGATTGTTCCTCCCTTTCTATAGTGCGCCTTCTTTTGTAAGACTGGCGATTAATGCATTAACTTTTTCTTCTGGCGTACCATCTTTGTAAATGATATTTTTACGATTCATAACAAACCCTTTGATGGATTTTACTTTATTTTTAGGTGTAATAGCTTCGGTAGCCAAACCTAAATCAGCCATACTGAGTTCAGTTGATGGTTTTTTAGCGGCTCCTAATACTTGTTTTAAACTTGGTATCCGTGGTTTGTTGATTTCTGGCAATACTGTGATTGCAACTGGGAACTCAGCAGTTACCACTTCACTGCAATCGCCGATTTTTCTGGTCGCTGTCACATGATTGCCTGTAATTGTTATTTCAGATACAAATGTAATGACTGGAATGCCTAGTAAAGTGGCAACTCGGGGTCCAACCTGCTGACCATAAGTATCTGCTGATCCTTCACCAAATAAAATCACATCGTATTCACCTATTTTTTTTATAGCCGCAGTCAGTACATTTGCTGTTACAAATCCATCTGCAATATCAGCTGCTGCATCATTTACCCAATAAGCTTTGGCCGGTCCGCGAGATAAAGCATCTTTTAATGATTGCTTTGCTTTACTATTTCCAAAGGTTAAGCTAGTTACCATAGCATCACATTTTTCTGCCTGTAGTACTGCTTCCTCGATAGCATTTTTATCATATTCGCTAATTTTACTTTTTGCCCTGCCAATATCTAACGCTAGACTACCAGCGGTTATTTTAATATCTTGTTCATCTAAAACCCATTTATAACAAGCAATAATGTTAGCCATATTAGCACTCCTTTATTAGTTAAGGGGCAGGCAAACTGCCCCTCCGTGTCTTTCATTATTTTTTAGGGAATTTACCAGTAAAGTTTACTTTTGCTTTTTCAACAAAAGCAGTCATACCATCTTTTTGGTCTTCACTTGCAAAACATGCGCCAAAAATATAAGCTTCATATTGCATTGCATTTGGAATATCCATTTCTATACCGCGATTGATTGCATCTTTTGCAAAACGAACTGCGATTGGGCTCTTGCTCATGATTTTCATAGCAAGTGCTTTTGCTTCATCAAGAAGAACTTCTGGTGCAACTACTTTTTGTACTAAACCAATTCGTAAAGCTTCTGGAGCTTTAACCATATCAGCGGAATAAATTAAATATTTAGCCATACCTCGACCAATAAGTCTTGGCATACGCTGCGTACCACCGAAGCCTGGAACAATACCTAAGCCAACTTCTGGTTGACCAAATCTTGCAGTTTCAGAAGCAATTCTGATATCGCAAGCCATTGCAAGTTCACAACCACCGCCAAGAGCGAAACCATTAACTGCTGCAATAACTGGTTTTGGGCATTGTTCAATTTTTAAGAAAACGCCTTGTCCTTGTTCAGCAAAGACTTTGCCTTCTTCCACATTTTTATCTTTCATTTCTGTAATATCGGCACCGGCAACAAATGATTTTTCTCCAGCACCAGTAATAATAATTGCTTGAATACTATCGTTTGCAGCTAGTTCATCAATAACTTGACCAATTTCATTAAGCAAAGCAGCATTTAAAGCATTAAGTGCTTTTGGACGATTTAACGTAACGATCGCTAAGCCATTTTCTTCTGTAAGCAATAAATTATGATAAGTAGTCAATTTTAACAACTCCAATTTTATTTATTTGACATATCAGTAGATAATCCCATTGGTTTATCCATAAAGATTCTAGCGTCCATCAATTTTAGACCAGGGGAAACGGCTACTATAGCATCTAATTGATCTAAAACATCACGTTGTAAATCTACACCTGGCGCGATTTCTGTTAAGACCAAGCCATTTTCTTCTAATCTAAATACAGCTCTTTCTGTAATGTAAATAACCGGTTGATTGATTGATCTCGCATATTCAGCACTAAAGGTAACTTGTTCAACCTTTTCAATAAATTTCTTTGAACGACCTTCCTTATCAATTACTAACTTGCCGTCTTCTACTTTGATTTTTAAGCCGCCTGCCGTTAAAGTACCACAGAATACAATTTTCTTTGCATTTTGAGAAATATTAATAAAGCCACCACAGCCTGGAATTTTGGGGCCAAACTTACTTACATTAAGATTCCCTTTGCTATCTACTTGCGCAATCCCCAAACAAGTAATATCTAAATTACCACCATCATAGAAGTCAAACATCTCAGCTTGTCCAAGCATAGCTTCAGCATTGATCGTAGCTCCAAAGCTTGCACCTGCTGCTGGGACCCCGCCAATACCACCCGATTCTACTGTCATAGTAAGAGTATCGCCGAAACCTTCTTCTGCTGCTACTGCTGCTACACCTTCTGGCATACCTATGCCAAGATTCGCACGGCAATGTGGTTTTAATTCCATAGCTGCACGACGCGCAATAATTTTGCGTTCGGTTAATGCCAACGGTTTTATTGCACCTAATGGCATTTTGACTTCGCCATTATAAGAAGGATTGTAATATTCTCCGCCTGTTTGATTAAATAAGCCAGCGTCGCCAACAACAACATAATCAACTAAAACACCAGGAACCTTAATTGCTCTAGGATCAAGCGATCCTTTCCCTGCAACTCTTTCTACTTCGGCAATTACGATACCGTTATTTGCTTTTGCAGCACCGGCAATTGCTAATGCTTCGCAATATACAGCTTCCCGTTCCATCGTTAAATTACCATTTTCATCGGTAGTACTAGCACGAATTAAAGCAACATCTACTGGAAAGGCTTTGTAGAATAAAAATTCTTCGCCATCAATATTCATTAATTTAACAATATCTTCTGTCGTTCTTGTATTGAGTTTGCCACCTTCAAGACGTGGGTCAATAAAAGTTTTTAAACCAACCTTACTAAGTACCCCTGGTTTTTTACCTGCCGCAGCTCTATGTAAATGAGAAACGATCCCTTGTGGTATGTTATAAGCTTCTACTTGGTTATTACTAACCAATTCTCCTAAGCGTGGGGCCAAGCCATAGTGACCGCCAATGATTCTTCTAATCATTCCAGCATTACCAAAATGATTAGATCCTTTAGTTTTACCATCGCCAATACCTGCACTGAATTGAATGGTCAAATCTTTAGGATGCCCAGAAGCTAAGAAACTTTCTTCGCAAGCAGAAGTGATACTTTCCGGATGGTCACAACCAACGAAACCTGTCATCGCTACGAAAGTATCATCTTGAATAAGTTTGATTGCTTCTTCTTTTGTAATAATTTTCATCGATTTTTGCTCCCTTACCGTGATTTTATCGTATTACTCTATGATTAACGCAGTAAACTACCAGCAATAACCATACGTTGTACTTCATTGGTACCTTCATAAAGAGTACAAATCTTAGCATCACGATAACAACGTTCAACTTTAAAGTCTTTAATATAGCCATAACCACCATGAATTTGAATTGCTTTATTACATACCCAATCAGCAGATTCTGATGCAAACATTTTAGCCATTGCAGCTTCTTTACTATATTTTTCTCCTCTATCTTTTGCTGCCGCAGCTTGGTAAGTCAATAAACGAGAAGCTTGAATTTTTGTTTCCATTTCAGCAAGCATCCATTGAATTGCTTGTTTTGTTGCGATTGGTTTACCGAATTGCACTCTTTCTTTTGCAAATTTTACAGCTTCTTCTAATGCTGCTTGGGCAATTCCTAAAGCTTGTGCAGCAACACCGATACGACCACCATCTAGAGTAGTCATTGCAATGCCGAAGCCTTTGCCTTCTTTACCAATTAGGTTTTCTTTTGGAATATGGCAATTTTTAAAAATTAATTCTGTTGTTTGCGATCCACGAATCCCCATTTTGTCTTCATGTTTACCAATCTCAAAACCAGGTACTCCACCTTCGACCACAAAAGCACTTATTCCTTTAGTACCTAATGTAGGATCTGTAAGCGCTAAAATAATATATACATCAGCTACACCACCATTGGTGATAAAACATTTTGTTCCGTTCAGTACATATTCGTCACCATCAAGTTTTGCTGTACATTGACCGGCCGCCGCATCTGTGCCAGCACTTGGTTCAGTTAATGCAAAAGCGGCTAATTTTTCTCCTTTACATAATGGAACTAAATATTTTTGTTTTAATTCTTCAGAACCCCAATTATAAATAGGGAACATTCCTAATGAGCAATGTGCGGAATAAATGATACCTGTAGAAGCACAAGCTTTTGACAATTCTTCTACTACCATAATATAGCTTAAATAATCTGCACCTGCTCCGCCGTATTCTTCTGGATAAGGCATACCCATAAAGTCCATTTCAGCCATTTTCTTAATTGTTTCAGCGGGATAACGACCTGTTTTATCTAATTCTTCTGCAAGTGGTTCTACCTGCTCTGCCGCAAATTCACGAGCATTTTGTTGAATAAGTTGTTGTTCTTCCGTTAAAGCGAAATCCATAATAAAAATCCTCCTCAAAATATACAATTAAATTTTTTTATTAAATCACTACCAACAATATAGTTATCTAAAAATAACATTGCTAAATATGATTTAATTATTGACACAAATATATAATTGCATTTAACGTGCCAATTCTTAGATTTTTATGAAAATTTTCTTTTTGCATCTTTGTCAGAAAATTAGGAACTATTAATTATATTGGGTGTGAGCCATGCCATTAGCATAAAAAAAAATTATTAAATCATAATAACAAATCATTATTTCCGACATTTAATTGATTTTTGACAAAGAAAAAGTGTCGGTATAGACGTCATATATAGACATACCGACACAGTGTTTGTTTTCTTATTTTAAATTGTACTTTTTCATCTTTTCATATAGCGTAGAACGATGAATTCCTAAAATTTTTGCAGCTAATGCCTTATTTCCTTTGGTATCATGCAATACGTCCTGAATATTTTTTTCTTCATCTTCCACTACGCCTTCGCTATTTTTCTTTCGTTGAGAACTCTGCTGTTCTACAACTATAGACGGAAGTTGCTTTGGCGTAATGAGTATACTACTCACAGTTGCACCAATTTGCTCCAAAATGTTGATTAATTCTCGGATGTTCCCCGGCCAATTATAAGAACGAAGCAAAGCTAAAGCTTCTGGTGAAAATTGTTTTAAAAGAATCCCCAAATTATTGCACATCTTAGGCATCAACATGTCTATTAACTCACCGATATCTTCTTGCCGCTCCCTTAAAGAAGGAACATTTAAACATATTACATTAAGACGATAATATAAATCTTCTCTAAAGATTTTTTTCTCTACCAATTCAAGTAAATTTTTATTGGTCGCTGCAATAATACGAACATCACAATACCGAACCTGTTCTCCGCCAACGTGTTCAAAGGTTTTATTTTGCATAACTCTAAGTAATTTTGCCTGCATTGAGAGTGGCATATCGCCAATTTCATCTAAGAACAAGGTTCCGCCTTCAGCGATTTCAAATTTACCCTTTTTCCCACCCTTTTTTGCCCCAGTAAAAGCACCTTCGTCATAACCAAACAATTCTGTTTCCAACAATTCTGCTGGTATAGCTGCACAGTTAATTGCAACTAACTTTTTATTGCACCGATTACTTCCATTGTGAATAGCCTGTGCAAATAAATCCTTGCCTGTACCACTTTCCCCTTGAATCAATACCGTTGCATCCGTTATAGCTGCTTTTGCTGCTAAATTTTTTACAGAAACGATACTACGTGATCGGCCAATGATACTTTCAAAAGTAATGAGCTGTTTGGAATCTTTTAAGCTACTATCTTGCCCCTGTGAATTTACTTTGAGTAAAGTTTTTCCACGTTCTAATATTGTGCCAACTTCGCTAATATCTTTAAAAATAGCCTCACCAATTGCCCCAATAATTCTACCTTCCTTAAACATCGGTACCCTACTAACCACAACTTGCCGGCCTTTTACCCCTTGGAACTCCGCTAACTCCGCAATACCTGTTTTTAAGACAATATGCATGCGCGAATTTTCCACTGCACTATCTGCTTTTCGCCCAATCAATTCTTCTCTTGAAATTCCCATCACATTTTCATAAGAATTATTGACTAATTTAATCACATTATCTGTACCAACCACAATGATTCCTTGTGCCATACTTTCAAATACGCACTCCAAAGCTTGTATGCTACTTTCTTTTTCAATGAGTTGATCAGTGATACCAGCTTCTTGCGAAATATCTCTAAGAACTGCTACCGCACCCACGACCTTATAGCCTTCACAAATCGGTGCACGATTTACGCTTAACGTTTGCCCATTTATCTCAAAGGATTGATTAAGTTCCGTCTCACCCATCCGGATGACATTCATTAATCGCGAATTCGGTAAAATATCATAAATAAATTTATCTTTGGCATCTTCAGGTTTTACGCCAATCAAACGACCTGCGATCTCATTAATTTCTTTAATAATACCATAATAGTTGACAATAATTGTTCCATCATAAGATAGCTTCATTAAATTTTTTATAATATTATTTGCCTTCCACATTTTTGAATAAAATATCTTCATAAACTCTTGCCGATTCAGCATTCCTACAATTCTATGATCATAATCAACCACTGGCAAATGATTCATTGGTATCTGCCACGCTTCTTCTAGAGTATTATCAGGACTTATTGTAATAACCCCTTGTGTCATAATAGAGTCTATGCTACTGCTTACGGGTATTTCATTAACAATTGCTTCAATAATATTAGTTCGAGTAACCATTCCAACTAATTTGTTGTTTTGTTCCAGTACTGGAGCTACATCTATTTTATATTTATAAAATAGCCCAACTACATCTTTTAATGTATGATTAATTTTAAGGGTTTTGGGATTTGATGTCATAAAATCTCTTACCAGCATGTCAGTACCTCCATATAAATATTGTACTCTTTTGCTATAGCAGGATATGTCTACTTAAAAGCCATTCCCCTTTATTATACACATCATTTTTGTTAATACGACAAATTTCGTCATTAAATTACAAAAAATAATTCATTGTTTTCTGAATATAAAGTCTTTTGATCATTTACTCTATTAATATTGAAATTAATATACTTTATCGGCTTTAAGTTAAATATAAATAGAGGGATTAGCACGCTATGCTAATCCCCCTGCAATAAATTAAATTTGATTATTCTTTAGGCGGCATAGCCAGTGCTTCACCATCTAAAACAACTTTACCATCTTGATTCGTACAAGTCGTTTTTAAAGTAATACGATTGCGATCTACATTGCGATCAATGACTTCTGCTCTAGCAGTTATTGTATCACCAAATCTTACTGGAGCCGTAAATTTTAAGGTTTGTGACATATAGATCGTTCCTGGTCCTGGTAGTTGCATTCCTAAGACAGCCGAAACCAAACCAGCACTTAACATTCCATGCGCGATACGTCCTTTAAACATCCCCTTTTCAGCTTCTACTGCATTTATATGCGCCGGATTCAAATCGCCAGTAATACCAGCAAATAAATACACGTCACTTTCAGAAATTGTTTTTGTGTGCTCAGCAAAATCCCCTACTTTTAATTCAGCCATAGTTCTACCTTTCATATGTTTTTCCTCCTAAATTTTATAATTATTTTTTCATTATCTATTGGTAAATCATAAATAAGTACTAGCTTAATTTTTATAAAAGCCCTGTCATTGTATGGAATGCAATGATTGCAAAACAGGTGACTGTTTTAATGACTGTCATCGCGAAAATATCTTTATACGATTGTCTATGTGTCAAACCACACACTGCTAAAAGTGTGATAACAGCACCATTATGTGGTAATGTATCCATACCACCGGATGCCATTGATGCAACCCTATGTAAAATTTCTGGTGACATTCCGATAGAATGTGCCCAAGCCAGCCAATCTTGCGCCATCAAATCTAGCGCAATGGACATACCACCGGATGCAGAACCCGTAATCCCCGATAAAACATTTACCGTTACCGCTTCTGACATCAGCGGAGAACCACCAATATGAATACTCAATAAGGATGCTGCAATTTCTTTAAACCCTGGTAAAGCCGCAATAACATTGCCGTAACCAACTTCAGATGCAGTATTCATGATTGCAAGCAAAGATCCAATTGCCCCCGCGTTCAAGGCTGCTTGTATTCCACCTTTTTTTAAGTTTTTGTGCCCTACCGCAAGCGCTAAAAGAACACCACTTACAAGGCCTACAATTAGTGACCAAATACTAATAACGCTTTTAATATCACCAGCTACTAGAGGTAATTTCATTGCCTGAAATGGTGTCAACATTGCGTTATTCCAGGTAAATAGATCTGTCATCAAAAAATTAACCACTAGAACTGCTGCTAAAGGTAATACGGCAATTTTCCAATCTGGTAAACTTCCAGTTTGACTTTCCTCTAGTTTTGGCTCATTTAACGTGTGGTTACCATAGCCTTCGCCCTTGGCTTGCGCATCCTTACGACGATGTTCTAACCACATAATTCCTAAACATAAAATTAAAAGACCGCCTATCATACCGCAAATTGGTGCCGCATAAAGATTAGTACCAAAAAATTTTGTCGGAATTAAATTTTGAATTTGCGGTGTACCAGGAGCGGCATCCATCGTGAAGGTAAATGCACCAAGTGCAATGGTTCCTGGAATTAACCGTTTTGGTATATCTGCTTCTTTAAATAATGCTGCTGCAAAAGGATATACTGCAAACACTACAACGAATAAAAGCACACCACCATAAGTCAAAACAACACAAGCTAGTACAACCGCTAAAATTGCTCTTTCTTTTCCTAGCCCTTTGATGATAGCTGCAGCAATTGATTTTGCCAGTCCAGTATCTTCCATAACCTTTCCGAAAATAGCACCTAATATAAATACGGGGAAAAAAGATTTAATATAGATAACGGCTTTTACCATAAATAACTCTGTATAAGATGGTAAAATAGAAAATCCTTGAGTCATTGCTGCTAATAGTGCGAATATTGGCGCAAATAAAATAACAGAAAATCCTTTGTACGCAAAAGTGATCAGCAAGATCAAGCTTAGTATGATTCCGATTATTTCCATGAATCTATCTCCTTCTAATTATAATCTGAATTTTCAGGTATTCATTCTGGTCTGATTGCTATACTATTCTTCTGACCAAGATCAATAAAAGAATTTATTTCACCTTCCTTTTCACTATTTCTATACCGTATGAGCATTGATAAGCTAACGCCGAATCAAAATAGTTTCTGATTATCATAGCATAATTTTAACTCATGCTGATGTATTACTGCATTTACTGTGCCAACATGATAATGTTAGGGAAACCAAGGCATTTATCGCTTTATGAACCAAATTTGAGTGTCTAATCAGACATTTTTTTCAGACACAACTACACTTTTAATTGTTTTTTCATAATTTTCAATCATTTTGTAATTAAAACTGAATACATATCTACTGTTTATTGACAAAGTCTTCAGAATTTATTAAGATTACTTGTATAATAAACTTAAAATTACGAAATTTTGTACTAAAACCCTACTTTATAAATACATCCACTTAGAAATTTAATTGTAGTATCCGACACTTTATACAGACGCTCGTCCACCTTTTACTATGAATGTGATAATAATAAAATAAAAAAACAGTATCCGAATTTGTAAATTCGGATACTGTTTTTTTATTATTATCTTTTCTGAATGCGATTAATGCGTATGACAAGAGTCATACAGACCTTTTTCTTTTAACACTTTGATTAAGGTTTCCCCCATCGCAGCTGGTGTTGGTGCTACTTGGATACCACAAGAATTCATCGCCCGAATTTTTTCATCAGCCGTGCCTTTTCCGCCCGAAATAATCGCACCAGCGTGTCCCATACGTTTACCTGGAGGTGCCATACGACCACCGATAAAACCAACTACCGGTTTTTTCATATGTTTTTTGATCCATTCAGCCGCTTCTTCTTCGGCCGTACCACCAATTTCACCAAGCATCATCACCGCATAAGTATCTTCATCTTCATTAAAAGCTTTTAATACATCAATAAAATCCATACCTTTGATTGGATCGCCACCGATACCAACAGCAGAAGTCTGTCCAATTCCAGCCTGTGACAATTGATGTACTGCTTCGTAAGTTAAGGTTCCCGAACGCGATATAACGCCAACATGACCTTTTTTATGAATATAGGATGGCATCAAGCCAATCTTGCACTCCTCGGCAGTAGTAACACCCGGACAATTTGGTCCGATTAAACGTGTTTTCTTGCCTTCCATATAACGTTTTACCTTGACCATATCGAGTACAGGAATATGTTCAGTTATACAAATCACCAATGCTAGCTCCGAATCTACAGCTTCCAAAATCGCATCTGCGGCAAATGGGGCTGGTACATAAATAACCGAAACAGTTGCACCAGTTGCTTTAACTGCTTCACTTAATGTATTAAAAACTGGTACGCCCTCGACCTTCTCGCCGCCTTTACCCGGTGTAACACCAGCAACTATTTTTGTTCCGTATTCAATCATTTGTTTTGTATGAAATTTTGCCGTAGAACCTGTAATCCCTTGTACAACGACCTTCGTATCTTTATTAACTAAAATACTCATTTTATTCCCTCCCCACAATTAACCTACTAAAGAAACAATTTTTTCCGCACCGCTACCAAGTGAATCTGCCACCACAATATCTATCCCAGATTTTTTCAAAATCTCTTTTCCTTGCTTTACATTCGTACCTTCTAAACGAACCACTAGTGGTACATGAATGCCAACCTGCTGTGCTGCGCCAACAATACCTTGCGCAATAACATCGCATTTGTTAATGCCACCAAAAATATTAACAAAAATACCTTTTACCTTTTTATCCGCAAGGATGATGTCAAATGCACCTTTTACGGTTTCCACTGTAGTTTTTCCGCCAACATCCAAGAAATTTGCTGGTTCGCCGCCATAATGTTTGATAATGTCAACCGTCGCCATTGCCAGTCCTGCCCCATTTACCATACATGCAATATCACCGTCTAAAGTAACATAGTTCAGGTCATATTTGGCTGCTTCTAACTCATTGGCATCTTCTTCATCATTATCACGATATTCGACCACATCTGGATGACGATACAAGCCACTATCATCAAAATTTAGTTTTGCATCAAGTGCCATGACTTTACCATCACCAGTCACAACAAGTGGATTGATTTCCGCAATCGAACAATCTTTTTCGATAAATACACGATAAAGTCCCATCATAAATTTAACGGCCTGTCCAACAAGTTCTGGCGGAATATTAATATTAAAAGCGATTCGTCTTGCTTGATAACCAGCAAGTCCAACCACTGGATCAATCACTTCTTTGAAAATTTTCTCAGGCGTTTTCGCTGCTACTGCTTCAATTTCAGTGCCGCCTTCTTCTGAAGCCATCAAAACAACACTAGAAGTTGCTCTATCGATAACCAGCCCAATATAATATTCTTTTTTGATATCACAGCCCTCTTCAATGAGCAACCGTTTTACGACTTTTCCTTCTGGACCTGTTTGATGTGTAACTAGAATTTTTCCTAAAATATCGCTCGCATATTGACGAACTTCATCAATATTTTTAGCAACTTTAACCCCACCAGCCTTGCCACGCCCACCAGCGTGAATTTGTGCTTTTACCACACAAACTTTCGTAGCTAGTTCCTGAGCAACGGCAACGGCTTCTTCTACGGAAAAAGCTGCTTTACCATTCGGTACAGCTACACCATATTGTCTGAGGATTTCTTTCCCTTGATATTCATGGATATTCATATTTAAACCTCCTATCAAATATTATCATTCGACCTAAATTGACAAAATCTTTTAAATATTTGTAAATATTCATCTGGCAACATAGACCACCTTATCTATTATTTTACAACGCCATTAAAATATTTGTCTAGCTATTGTTTTATCAAAAATAAAAATCAACTAAACAGTTAAAGTAACCGCAGTTTATAATATTAGGATTTTTACATTGCATCACTAGTCAGGTAACGATTTTCTCACATTTGAATTGTTACCTATCGGAAAGTTATTTATTCTACTTACAACATTTTTATATTGCCAGAATTTTTTTACGATCCCCCTCACTATTAATTTTTGATTATGATTAAACTAAGTTCTATTAATATAATATATGAAAAAAAATAAAAAAAAAGCGTTTTTTGTAAAAAATAAAAAAAATTTTTAATTTTCTTATAAGTACTCACAGTGTAACAGTTTGGAAGATCAAACATATCCTATATAGTCATTTCTTTTTTTCAAGCCAGCACCTTATTTTATTCATCCAAAGTAAAAATTTAACTGCTTTTTAACACTACAAAACCGATTAACGCACTATATATTTATAGTGAATGGTGTTTCAAAAATAAACTATGCATACACGCGATTCTTTGATAATAGACTATCCAAGTCACGCGTTAATTTTCAAACCTTCTAATGCATGACCCATTTGAATGGTTAATATATTAAATACGGAGTGTGATTTATGAATAACACCTTTGAAAACATCCATAAAATATTAATTGTTATGATTGCCCACATGGGGGATGTCGTATTGGCGACACCTGTTACTCGATCCCTAAAAAAGAAATTTCCTTCGGCAACCATTGATCTATTGGTTCGTCCGCTTGCCGAAGATGCCGCAAGGCATAACCCTTATATTGATCATGTCATTGTATCTGAACTAGATAATTGGCAAGAAAACAAACAGGAGCTCCCCTCGCTCATCCATTTATTGCAAAATAAAACCTACGATCTTGCGTTATCCTTAAACTCAGATTCCATCGGTTCTATGCTAATCGGGCTCAGTGGTGCTCGTTATCGAATTGGCTATGACAACGATTCGCAAGCAGAATTTTTCACCCATACAATAACAGCACCGAAAAAAATAATACATGAATCGGTAAAACAACTTGAACTGTTAAAACCCCTCGGTCTTATTCATCAAGATTCCCACATTGAGTTTAATGTATCTGACAATGAAATGGCTAGCCTTGATCAAAAATTAACTTTAGCCAAAACAAAATCGATCGTCGTTCTCTGTCCTTTTAGCAGCCATTTGCATAAAAATTGGCTACCAGATCGCTGGGTTACGCTAATAAAACGCTTATCGAAAAAAGCGCAATGCATACTCATCGGCAGTGAGCAAGAGTTACCCGACATGCAAGCGATCAATACCAAGGCAAATGATGTCGCACACATTGCCGCTGGAAAACTAACGCTCGGTGAATCAGCGGCTTTAATAAAAATCGCAAAGCTTTTTATCACCGTTGATACCGGCCCTATGCATATTGCACAAGCATTTGAAACACCTGTTATCGCTTTAATGGGCCCTACGCATTCTAGAGTCTGGGGTCCACGCAATCGTCACGACATTGTCATTCGCTCACTAAAATGTTCGTGTGCCCCTTGTTGGCAAGTTTATAAATGCTATTATAACCTTGAATGTGTAAGCCACAGTTGTATGACCCAAATCACCACCGAAGAAGTGATAAAAGCTGCGGAGTCCAGATTATAATGCAAGGTAAACCATTTGCGGAAATGCAACTACTTTAAATTCATTTTCACTGAAAGCAGGAAACTACCCTTAATGCTCGAATATCTCGAATATTAAGGTTTTACCTAGGAAATCTTAACAATAAAATGCAATAACTTGGAGGAACAGGATATGCTTAAAACAAATACGTATTTTGATAACAATGTTGTATCCATCGGTTTTGAAAATCAAGATGGTCCAGCAACTGTTGGCGTTATGGAACCTGGTGAGTATGAGTTCGGCACGGCAAAAACCGAATATATGACCGTTATCAGTGGCAGTATCTCAGCAAGATTACCTGGTGAGGATCATTTTATGAACTACACCCCAAACCAAACCTTTATCATCGCTCCGAATAGTAAATTTCAAGTGAAAATTACAGAACAAACTGCTTATCTATGTCTATATAAATAACGATTAAGATTAACAGAAGGCTGTTCACAAAGAAAATTTTGTGAACAGCCTTCAGATTGTAGACATACTACGGACAGACAGGCCGCGGGTCGGCGATAAGCAGTCTATCTTCGTACTAGTTTATAATTGGAGCGGATTTGGATATTTTCTAAATCATCGACACAAATATTTTATTTTGTCGACAGTCTGAAGGCTGTTCACATCTTTTGTGAACAGCCTTCTTCATATTTCATACGGTTTATTTATTATATTTTTCCAATGCCACAACTGCATCATAAAGCATTTGTTTTGTTACTTTATAAGGAGTCCGAGCAAATTCAGGACTTTTCTCTGTTTCTGTAAGTACCGCATCCATTTCAGCAAGCGTAACATCGATATCCGAGAGTTTCGTTGGCAAGCCAACACTTTTGCAGAAATTAAAGATACGTTTCAATTCCTCTGTTTGTTTATCACACATTAAAAGTACCAATACACCATAGGCAACAACTTCGCCATGCAAATGTTTTTCTTCAATTTGCGGAAGCATCGTAATCGTACAAAATAGTGCATGAGCAATATGAGCATTATAATCGTGCGCAACGAAATTTGAAACCATCCCCGTGCTGACAGCAATCGCTAACATAACTTGTTCTAATTCATAGCTAACTATCTTTTTTTCATTATCTTTTAATGCTTTTTCCCCATATTTTACAATTGGATCAGCACACATTTGACTAATCATGACCCCCATCGCACTCGAATGGTCTAGTTCTACATTCCTAGCGGAAATAGTAGCTTCGTAATATTTAGCAATCGTATCGCCCATCCCCGCCCACAAATATTGTTTTGGCGCTTCAGCCGCAATTTTTGTACAAATAAAAGCATGTACTGGTGGAATCTTTGAAAAGGATAACTCACGAAATAAGCCATTCAGATGATATACTACCCCTAGACTCGTTAAACAAGCACAATTGCTGGCAATCGTTGGGAACGTAAAAAATGGTTTTTCTATCGCATGAGCTAAAATTTTGCAAGTATCTATTGCCTTCCCACCGCCAATGGCAAAAATCATATCCGCGTCTTGCACACTTTTACGCTCTTTTAATTTTTCAACATTTTCATAAGCCGCCTCGCCACCGAACCAAATAAATTCATCAATTTCAAGTCCAGTGCCTTCAACTGCTTGCAATAATAATTCTTTTGCTTTGGTCATCGCAGTTTTACCACCAATAGCAACTACCTTCGTACCATATCGCGGACAAATATCCTTTACCTTATCATAAGCCTGCTCACCAATGGTGTAGCTAGGAAAAATCACACTATATTCACTCATCTATCAAATACCTCATTCATCCTCTATTTCCAATTTATCAGCAACCATATCTGTGTACTTACAATTGAATAATGATTATAGTCTATCATTGAAAAAAAAGAATAGCAAGACTCTTTGTTTACAAGATTACAATAAAATCATTTTTTCTTCATCTTATATTACGAATCATTGACGATGCCCAAAAAAGATAATTCCAAAGTAAACTCTGCCGCTTTCACGTACAGCGGAATACTTTTAACGATAAAATCAAAATCCATTTCAACCCGTCCCTAAATTTTATTTTTAATTCGTAAAACATATTATATATATGTTTTATTTTTTCTTTTGTCTATTGTATTCTTATTTTTGTCAACACTTTTCATATATGTTTAGTATGAATTACTATAATCAAAACCACCCGTCCAACGGGTGGTTTGAACTGAGGCTGTAAGCCTCTATTACTAGCCAGCGTCTAAAGGCGCTGGCTTTCACTTTGTTCAAGCCACTGTGGTTTTGTCATTTTTACTATCCCTCAAGGGATATTTGTACTATTTTACTTTTTACCCTTAAAAGGGTCTTCATATTCTCTAACACTTAATTTATCTAGTGCCTGATCATGTTTTTCTTGCTCTTGTATATATTTTTTTATAGTGGCTTCATTCAATCCTACTGTACTTACATAATATCCTTCTGCCCAAAAATGTCTGTTCCCATATTTATACTTTAGGTTACTATGCTTTTCGAATATCATCAGTGCACTTTTTCCTTTTAAGTATCCCATAAATGCAGATACACTAATTTTCGGTGGTATTGACACTAACATATGCACATGGTCTACCATCAAATGCCCCTCTAATATTTCTACCCCCTTGTAACTACATAATCTCCTTAATATTTCCCCTATACTTTCTCTGTATTGCCCATATATTATTTTTCTTCTATACTTCGGCGTAAATACTATATGATACTTGCACATCCATTTGGTATGTGCTAAACTTTGAGCCATAAACTCACCGATCCTTTCTTGTAATAGTGGCCTGAACACCCTCTATTATAAGAATCCGGTGAGTTTTTGTATAACTTCTGTCGCGCACCTGCATAGCAGGTGGTTTTTTGTTTCGTTCGCTTCGCTACCTCAACAGACTAAAGTCTAAATAAAAAGGCTAATGCAATTTGTTTCGCATTAGCCTTGGTTTATTTACGGCTATTATTTTAAATTTAAAGCTTTGATTAAGCTTGGCAGATTCGCTTCAAAATTTACACCAAAACGAATATCCGTACCAGCGGCTTTCGTCCACTCGATGCTCTTCACTGTAAAATTTACAGCAATTTGTGTTGCTTCATCTAGTGCGACACCATTTAGCAAAGCTCCCAGCAAGGCACTACCAAATACATCACCAGTACCATGATAATACCCTTCTACACGATCAGCCAGTGCATAGCCAACAACACCTGTTTCTTTATCATACGTTGCTGCTCCAAGTTTTTTATCATCAAAATATACACCAGTTAGCACCACTTGTTTGGGGCCTAAGTCTGCTAATTTTTTAAGCAAATCTTTAATATAGTCTTTCGTGTATGGACCCTCTTTATATTCTTCTTTGAGCATTAATACTGCTTCGGTGATGTTGGGAACAATCACATCGGCTTTGCCACATAGTTTTTTCATACCTTCTGGGAAATTTTGCGGAAACGATTGATAAAGTACGCCATTATCCGCCATAACCGGATCAACCAAGATTAAACTATCTTCGTTTCTGAAATCATCAAAGAACTTTGCCACAAGCTCCAATTGCTCAAAGGAACCAAGATACCCCGTGTAAATAGAATCAAAAATAAGGTCTAACGTTTTCCAATGCTCAGCAATGGGTGTAATATCTGCAGTTAAATCGCGATAAGTAAAACCAGTGAAACCTCCGGTATGTGTAGATAATACAGCTGTCGGCACGACGCTACATTCTACTCCAGATGCGGAGAGGATTGGCAAAGCCACGGTTAATGAACATTTACCGAAACAAGAAATATCATGAATTGCTGCTACTCTTTTTTGTTTTAACATATTGTAATCCCCCTAAAGCTGTACTATAAATTTATCTAAAGCAAATAATGCATTTTATGGCTGTGTTTTTTTTGAAACACACTCTGTTACAAACTATATTTTATTGTCCAATATCTCAGCTGTCAACGCAAAATCCTTGATTGTATCGATACAATATGAAGTATATTTTTAGCATGCTCTCTGTGTATTAAATTATACCCTAACGATTCGCCCAGCTTTTTCTCCTGTAAATCCGCCTTGATCAACGGCAAATCTTCCATTGACTAAAACATATTCTATCCCCGTTGGCTTCGCATCAGGCTTGCCTCGATCGGGAAAATCGGCGTTATCCTTTAAATGCTCAAAATCAAACAACGTAATATCAGCGTCACTACCGACTTTAATGACGCCTTTACGAGCAAAACCAAATGTTTTCGCTGGTAGCAAAGTCGCTTTAGTCACCGCTTCAATCAGGCTCAAATCTCGACGTTCTTTGACCATTTCCTTAAAGTACTTAGGAAAAGAACCAGCAATTTGTGGATGCCCTTCCCCCTTTTTATAGGTTCCGATATCCGTCGACGGCATCGCATAGCTTTTCTTTAATGCTGGATAAATCTCCGCTTTATTCCCCATAAAACAGATAACCGACTCATTGGGATAGTGCTTCCGCATTTTCAGATATAGCTCTCGATCTAAACGTTTTCCGAGATATTTACCACTCGCCACAACCATATCGCTAAACCGCATTTCATTATCAGCAATCGTTTGTTCATCAAACGTTGCCGTGCCGATAAAGGTCGTCCAATCGGTATACATCCCACTATCTATTTTGACATCAATTCCATTCTCAATCGCTTGATCGATGATCTGGAGTGCTTCCTCCATAATCCCTGTACCATATTGATAAACAAAATGTGAAATCAACAGTCTGACACCAGTCCGCTTCGCAACTGCCAATACCTCAAACAAAGAATATAAATCATTTTGCGTAAATAGCCGCGTATGAATCGGCATAACACGGTTAAATTCGGCACATACATTAGCCAACGCTGTAATTTCAACGAAGGATGCCCCTGGTGAGTAATCTAGTCCAAACGAAACGCCACAAGCACCAGCTTGGAGTGCGGTGCGAGTTAGTTGTTCCATTGCCGCAAATTCTTCTGGCGAGGCCTGACGATAAGGATCTGCTATGCCAACGGCTTGCCTTAGTGAAAAAGAATGCCCGATCAATTCCGCTTGATTGATTACAAAACCATCTCGCATTTGTCTCGCAAAGAAATCAGCTATATCCACTGGACTGAGCCCACAATTCCCGCCAACAGTCGTTGTAATTCCCTGACAAGCCGATAGTTCTCCACTATATGCATAGCCATCAACATGACCATGCACATCAATAAAGCCCGGACTTGCAATGAGGTTCTTGGCCTCAATTGCTCTGGTTGCAATTAAAGTGTCGGTCGTCAAGAGTACAACTTTGCCATCTTTTATGCCGATATTTATTTTTTTCTCTACACTTTTTTCTGTGTCAATTACGACTGCATGATTAATTGCAACGTCCAACATACCAACGCATCCTATCTACTAAATATTACTCGAATCATCAATACCAATAATACCACTTTTTTGCGCCAATGACCTCTGTTTCCACTGGTTAAGCCACTTTAGCAGTTCTTTTCGTTCTAACGGCTTTGGTACACTATATGCCGCCTTCATCTCGATGATTTTTTTTGCGAGCATCATCATCATCTCAGTTGCCGCGCTATCTGGATAAGCCGCGAGCACAGTCTTGCCAGCAAGTTCACTATGCTCAATTTTTTGAAAATAGTCCAAATAAGCAATCTCTTCTAAATGAATGGCTTCTGCATATGCCGTTAATTGAGGTCGGGCTGGATAAACGTCCGCAAAATTCACCAATAAACCAATCGGCAATAGCTTCTGCTTACTCGCCCGTACAATGCCAGCAATCATACTATTAGCTGTTACAAGTGCAGGAATACTGCTATTCGTCACAACGATACATTTTTGCATGACGCCATCGCGCATCGGCAAAATAAAACCAGTGCAAGGAATATCCCCAGAAATATCATACAAAATATAATCTAACCCTAGATTGTCAATTGTCCCTTGGCTTTCTAACATTTCATCAATAATATGAATTCCTCGCGCCATACAACCCACGCCTGGTTCTAAACTACCCAATTCAAGGCAATAAGCTCCCGCCGGTGATTTTATAATATACTCTTCTATTTTAATCGTGTACTTTTTACGATATTCCTCTAATGCAGGTGTAACTTCTGCTTCACCGCGCAATAATAGTGTAGAGCTTAAACTAATGTCATTACCAACCTGCAATACTTTGTAGCCTTGCTTTGCTAAGGCTGCACTTACGTTAGCAGTGATTACCGATTTGCCAATACCACCTTTACCTAAAAAACAAATACGCTTTGTTCTTTTCATTTGGCTTCACCTCTTACTACTAAAACTTCTCGCAAAAGCTTCATTTTCCTTTATAAACGTAGAAAAGGAGTTGACACAAAGATAAACTCTGTGGCAACTCCTTCTCTTTATCCGATGACTAAACCGCTCTAATACTCCCGTCTTCTGCAAGCAAGAGTAAAAAGCGGCTAAGTCCCTGGATAATTGCGACTAAGGCTTAGATGGATTCAAAGCCTCCACCTGAGCCAAGTCTCCATTTATGTTAAGAAATTGGGGAGCAAAATTATTCAGCGAATAAAGGTGTAGAAAGATATCTTTCACCTGTATCTGGCAGTAAAACAACAATTGTTTTACCTTTATTTCCAGGGCGTTTTGCAACTTCTACAGCTGCCGCCACTGCAGCACCAGAAGAAATACCTACCAATACACCTTCTGCTTGTGAAACTGCTTTACCAAATTTAAATGCAGTTTCATTTTCAACAGCGATAATTTCATCATAAACTTTTGTATTTAATGTGTCAGGAACAAAACCTGCACCAATCCCTTGAATTTTATGAGGGCCAGCAGTTCCTTTTGATAATACAGGAGATGTTGCTGGTTCTACAGCGATTACTTTCACTTTATCATTTTTAGATTTTAAGTATTCACCCACACCAGTCAAAGTACCACCAGTACCAACACCAGCAATAAATATATCCACTTTACCTTCTGTATCTGCCCAAATTTCTGGACCAGTCGTTGCTTTATGAGCTGCTGGATTTGCTTGATTGGTAAATTGTGAAGGAATGTAGGAATTTGGCGTTTCAGCTGCCAATTCTTCTGCCTTGGCAATTGCCCCTTTCATACCTTTTACACCATCGGTAAGAACTACCTCAGCGCCATATGCTTTTAATAGATTTCTTCTTTCTACGCTCATTGTTTCAGGCATAGTAAGAATGATTTTGTAGCCACGAGCTGCTGCTACACTTGCCAAGCCGATACCAGTATTACCACTAGTAGGTTCAATGATCACAGAATCTTTATTCAGTAATCCTTTTGCTTCTGCATCATCAATCATTGCTTTGGCAATCCTATCTTTAACACTACCTGCTGGATTGAAATATTCTAATTTCGCTAGAATCGATGCTTCTAACTCATTTTCTTTTACGAAATTATTTAGTTCTAATAAAGGAGTCCCGCCGATTAATTCTGTAATACTTTGATACACTCTTGCCATTATAAAACCCTCCAATAATTTTTTATTTTAAATTTAAATAATAAATAAATTTAGAAAACATATATGATTAGTATGGTTTGAATTATATACTCACTTTCTCGTGATGTCAATAGTTTTTTAGAAATAAAAAGTTAATACATATAGGGTAGGTATGTCATTGACATTTTAATCTAAGTACAGTATTATGAAATAAAACATATATTATTAGTATGAAATGAGTGATTCTATATGAAAATTTCTGCAAAAGGTCGTTATGGTCTAGCAGCAATGACACACATCGCCCAAAATTGTCAAAATGGCGATCCAATTACTATTATTAGTATTGCCGAAAAGCTCGGTATTTCAAAAATTTATTTAGAGCAAGTTTTTTCTTTGTTAAAAAGGGCTGGTCTTGTTCTTTCCATTAAAGGAGCACAAGGTGGTTATCAACTCGCGACTGAACCAAAAGAAATCACAGCATTTGCTATTTTATCCGCTATTGAGCTTGCTTTATTTGAAGCAGCAGAATCGACAGTAAAAGAAAAAGCTGCAGCAATTGATGAAGCCATGCAACTTACTGTTTTTAATGCGATTGATCAAGCACTCGAAACTACATTAAAAAATATTACGTTAATTGACTTAGTAAACGAAGTAGAAAAACACAAAGAAAAAGATAATCTCATGTACTTCATTTAAGATATAGTATGTCTAAAAAAGAGTAACTATATCAGAGACTGTTACAGAACACCCATCTGCGTTGCTCATCCTGCGAGCACTCGCTCAACGTACTTATCGTACGCCCTCGCTCGCATTCTCGCCCTTCCTAGCATTTGGGCATCTTGTAACAGTCTCTTGCATTTTATGGTTGTGTGTTTTTTGAAACACACTCTATCACAAATAAAGTAACTGAATTAAAGGAGAATATAACTATGAATATAGATACCCTTTGTATACATGCAAATAAAATTGAACACAATCCAACTGGTGCTGTCAGCGTACCCATTTATCAATCAGCAACCTTTGCCCATCCCGGTGTAGGACAAAGTACCGGCTACGACTACGCGCGTCTACAAAATCCAACGCGTGAACATCTGGAAAAAGTAATGGCCAAATTAGAGAACGGCGTTGACGCAATGGCTTTCACAACGGGCATGGCAGCAACCACAACATTAATGGAACTATTTTCTCCAGGCGACCACATCATTAGTTCCGATGATTTATATGGTGGTGCACATCGCTTATTCGATCACATCTCAGTAAAAAATGGATTAACTTTTGACGCTATCAATACTTCCGACATTCGTTTAATTGAAAAGCATATCAAACCAAATACCAAGGCGATTTTTATCGAAACCCCTACCAATCCGATGATGCATGTAACCGATATTAAAAAAGTAACGCAGCTTGCGAAAAAACATCATATATTGGTGATCGTCGATAACACGTTCCTTACGCCATATTTTCAAAAGTCATTAGATTTAGGTGCAGATATCGTTCTTCACAGTGGTACAAAATACCTTGGTGGGCACAACGATACTTTAGCTGGTTTCTTGGTTGTAAATTCTACCGAGTTATCGGACAAACTTCGCTTTATCTATAAAACAACTGGCGCCTGTCTAGCGCCACTCGATAGCTGGCTCCTTATTCGCGGTATTAAAACATTGGCAATTCGCATGAAAACACAAGCCAACAATGCCATGAAAATTGCCAATTGGTTAAAAACTCAGCCAAAAATCAAAAAAGTTTACTACGTCGGCTTGCCAGAGCATCCTGATTATGAGATTTCAGCTAGACAAGCAACTGGATTTGGGGCAATGATCTCTTTTGATGTCGACAGCGAGCAAACAGCGCGCAATCTATTAGAAAAAGTAGACCTTATCCAATTTGCTGAAAGTCTCGGCGGCGTTGAAACGTTGATGACCTACCCAATGCTGCAAACTCATGCTGACGTGCCAAAAGAATCGCGTGAAGCCAAAGGGATCAACGAAACTTTACTTCGCTTGTCAGTCGGAATCGAAGATGTTGATGATATCATCGCCGATTTAGCACAAGCTTTGGGATAGGAGATAAGAAAATGAACTATAATTTTGATGAAATTATCGACAGAAGAAATACAAATTCCTTAAAATATGATTTTGCTTTAGAACGTAATAAACCAAGCGATGTACTCCCACTTTGGGTAGCTGACATGGATATAAAAACACCACTCGAAGTACGTGAAGCTCTTATAAAATCAGCAGAGCATGGTATCTTTGGTTATTCCGATGTGAAAATCGAATATTTTAACACGCTAAACAAATGGTTTGAAACCAATTTTGACTGGGAGACTAAACAAGAATGGCTCGTGAAAGCCCCTGGGGTTGTTTTCGCGATTTGTACTGCAATTCGCGCCTTTACAGAAAAAGGTGATGCTGTACTGATTCAACGCCCTGTATATTATCCATTCTCACTATCAATTAAGGATAATGAACGCAAATTGGTAAACAATCCGCTTGTGTATAAGGACGGCAAATATGAAATTGACTTTGTTGACTTTGAACAAAAGATTATCGACAATCATGTGAAATTATTTATCCTTTGCAGTCCTCATAACCCTGTTGGCAGAGTATGGACGAAAGGAGAATTAACGAAAATCGGCGATATTTGTATCAAACATAACGTACTCGTTGTCGCCGATGAGATTCACGAAGAGTTTATCTATGAAGGGTTCAAACATCACGTATTTGCGAGTCTAAAACCAGAGTTCAGCGACATTGCGATCACTTGCACCGCGCCAAGTAAAACCTTTAATCTCGCTGGCTTACAAGTTTCTAATATCTTTATTTCCAATACTGAACTTCGCCGTAAATTCAAAAAGGAAATAATAAAAACTGGTTATTGTGAATTAAACGCAATGGGACTCGTCGCTTGTCAAACAGCCTATGCCCATGGCCTAGATTGGCTCGATCAATTAAAAGTATATCTTGCCCAAAATCTTGATTTCACTAGAACGTTCCTCGTCGAAAAAATCCCACAAATAAAACTAGTCGAACCACAAGGTACCTATCTCCTCTGGCTCAATTGCTCAGCTCTCAACTTAGATGATAAAGCTCTCGAAGACCTCATCGTCAATAAAGCAAAACTTTGGCTCGACGCCGGCACCATGTTCGGCCCTGAGGGCTCAGGCTTCCAACGCATCAATATCACTTGCCCACGCGCTACACTAGAAAAAGCGCTGCAACAATTAGAGGCAGCGGTAAAAACGTTGTAAATTGCAACAAAGATAGAGAATTCAGCAGAATTATGAAGCTATTATAGTTATCATTAAAACATAGCATCAATGATTTTATTTACTTTACGAATAAAATCTACTATAATAAACATATACTAAATAAACCAAAAACGCCCTGTGGAAGCAGGACGTTTCGGTTGAAGATGGTGTGTTGTTACCTGCAAAGCGCAATGAGCGTTGTAACCGCTACAATGAACTTAGCAGAAACTATTAGCTTAAACGACTTAGTTTCTAGCTGCATGGTATCACCTCCATATTCAGTTATGAGGACGTAGTTGACGCTACGTCCTTTATTATTATAACTTAATGTGACTAATTTTTACAGTTTGAAATAAAACTGTCTTTTCAGTTAATATTTAGATTGCACTAAAAAGAACGAAGCTGAGATTTTGATATTTTAAAGGCACAACTGGCAACTGACACGTATCAGCTGCTAGTTGTGCCTTTTGGGTCGAAATATCTCCGATTGAGCTTTAGAAAATCCATCCGCCTAGGTTTGATTCCCATCTCTAGTAATTCCTTGTCTAATTTCGCATAGGTAATGTCTCTATACTCTTCGAATGGAATGTCGTCAGCTATTTCAGTCAGAAGACCAAACTGGGAAAGATTATATATCATAACTCCCTCTTGTTGCTTAACCATGACATACTTTTTCTTATCAAAATCTGTCATCAATTTAACTGTAAAATCAGCGTTTTCTACTTCCTCAGCCATAATTATGTCGTCTGTTGTTTTATAGATTCTATACATTTACAGAACCTCTATTTCCCCAAAAAACATATCTTGTCCCTTGTAAATAGAATGAACCTCTCCTCTTGGTTGTGGCGAGGAGGCTTCCTCGCCACATATTGGTGCGATACCTTGCCCACAGTTTTTTACTACCTTGTACTGATACCAATTTTATATCCCCCTTCATCATTCTGCACGTGGTTTCTTCTATCCGCTGATGCAGATAGAAAAAACCAGCATACAGTTTGTTTCAGGGGAAACCAAAAAAGCACATGCGAGGTTTTATTCAACCTACACATGCGCTATACTTCATCTTGATTGCATGCAGACGCTAAGCCTCTGCTAAAACTTCAATCGTATTATACCAAGCGAACGGACTATCTCCCTTGTAATCAAGGGAAAAGCACGGTATAATAAATTGTCGTCGTAGACAGCTAGCTGTTACGTGTAGGTGCTTACCCACCTGCTCGTGCCTCAGAGTGGTGACACACTCTCAGGACACGGCGACTTTTTTAATTTCCACCTATTTTTATTATAATCCATTTGTTGGGGATTGCAAGCAAAAGTAAATCGAAATATGAATTTTTATATAGAAAAAGCGAGGTCAGTGAGCGGGACAAGGGGACAGGTTTTCTGTCCCACTACAATCTATCAATTACACTTTTAGAAATTCCAGTTATCCTTGCTAATTGCCTTATCGTAATGCCATTCTTTTCTTTTATCTTTCGGATTACATTATCCCGTTGCTCTTTATTTAATCGTCGCAATTGACTAATCGTTGTTATTCCCATTTCACTTAAATATTTCATTATTTCTTGATCGGATACAATCACTTTTTCTCTACAATCCAAACACTCATCTGCATTGTTTTCATTTGTATACTCTATAAATAATTTTGTCGCCGCTGCTTTGTCACTCGAAAAATTTTCTAACGCAAGCTCTATATCTGTAATGCCTGGTATACCGACATAATTATGATAACTACTCCACAAATATTTACCTGCATTTTTTGCAATTCCTGCTTTTACCGGATTCTGATGAATGTATCTCAAAACCATAAGAAAATATGCATCTGTCTCGACAACTTCACTCTTATATCGTTCTTGAAACAAATGCCCACACCGTTGATATTTTTGATTATACCAATATACATAGCTACTACTAATTCGTTTTATCACTTGGTCTATTGATTCTTTATTCTCTTTTATCAGCAAATGAATATGGTTATCCATCAAACAGTATCCATATAGCAAATAACCGCTCAACTTCTTATAATATGCAAGCGTTTCTAAAAATCTTTGTTTGTCTTCTTCATCTTCAAATATATTTTGTTTATTGATTCCCCTACATATCAGATGATAGATTCCTGTTTCACTTTTTAACCGAGCTTTTCTTGGCATAGTATCACCTCAATATTAGTATAACATCTTTTCTATCAGTGGGACAGTAAACCTGTCCCCTTGTCCCTCTAGCATGAAAAAAAGAGCCCTAAGGCTCTCGATTATGATGTTTTCTACGTGTACGAGATTTCTTAATTTCTTGGTATTCCCAAAAAATCTCTAAAGCAATCTTTGCTATTCCTAAGATACTCGCAACTATAATTAACATTTCTTGAAGTACATCAAAATCTAAGCAACATGTAATCACCCCCTATTAAACATTTCCTTGAGGTGAGAAAAAAGCCACTACAATAATGAAATACTTGTCCTATATAGTGTTAACGTTTATAAAGCTCCGTATCCACATTATCCCATAGTTTAAATCTTTTGTAAATACTAAAACAGTTAAAAATTTGCAAATAAATATATTTTTTTAAGGAACTGACTGGTATTTAGGCTAGTTAGTTCCTTATATATAATCGATATAAAGAACGGGGACAAGGATGTTGCTTTCAATAAGGAAACATAGTCCCTGTCCCCGCGTTCTCTGAATACTGATTCTAGCTGGAGTTTATTTTTATAGAGATAGGAAAGAACTTTATAATCCAAAGACAGGTTATACTAAGATTTTGAGCAAAGGATTTTACCACATTTAAAATAATAAGGTGTCGAGGGGACGGGGTTGTTGACATAGATGGTTGTCAACAACCCCGTCCCCTCGACACTCTATGCTGCTCTTTTACATTTTGTAAAAATTTGATTATCTTATCTAATTCCGTAATATCGGATTGAAAAGAAACCTCTTGTAACTCTATTAAATTTTCACTGTCTTTTTGATATCCAAATACTTTCACAACTATTCCCCTACTTCCCATCTATTTTTTTCAACCATTCTTTTGTATTGTTACTTGGATTAGGCGTTCCTTTATGAGCATCATGTATTGTTCCATCATTATTTAAGGATTTTCCGTCTTTAAAATGAACATGTGGTTTTTGTCCTGGAACATGAGGTTTATCTACTCTATCAACATCTTTTGGTGCCTGTCCTTTTTCAACCTGCTTTTGTAAACTATAAATTTAGACAAAAGTACGCGTCCCCTTGGCATAGTATCACCTCAACGCTAGTATAACACCTTTTTTTCAGTGGGACAGCAAACCTGTCCCCTTGTTCCTCTAGCTGTTAATCGCTAGAGAGAAACCGAAACGAAGTGAAGGTTTCAAAGAGAATACTTGTTGGCGGTTAAATAATTATTATTTTGTGCGTTAATAAATGATTTATTTTATTTTTACACTTTGTTATTAAAATACTATATGATGTGGGGTTTGTACAACTATTAATATATAAATATTACAAAGTCGTGAGAGTGTAACATAATTTTGGTGATTTGTTTAAAAATATTTTTAAATTGCGTTTTTAGCGGTTGGTGATAAAACTACTATGAAGTATTGATTTGTATGGTTTGAATGAATTTGAGTGCGTAAATAATAATTATTTTATGGTGGTATATATTTTAGGGTATTTTGCTGTAAAGAGTGCATTTGCTCTGTTTATTAAAAAAGTATATATATTGTGCGGTTGGTGCATCTATATATAAATATTTTTCCATTTTTTAAATTTAATATATAAATATTACAAAGTCGTGAAAGTGTAACATGATTTTGGTGATTTTTTTAAATATTTTTAGTTTGGTGGTTTTGTGTGCTTTGTATGTTAAAAAATAATTATATAGGTGAAATGGGGGTAAATCTGTATTGATTTTGCTATAGATATTGAACAATTTAGCGGTTGGTACGTTATTACTTTTAAAATACATATATATTGAGTGTCTTGTATTACTATAAATATATATTTTTCCTTTTTTAATTTTAATATATAAATATTACAAAATCGTCAAAGTGTAACATCAAATTGGCAACATTTTTAAAAATATTTTTACCCTTGACCAGTAGAATAAATACTATAGGATACCGTGACACGTGACAATGGTTTGTCACTAGTATAATTATTTTAAATTAAAATGGTATATCGTAGTCAAATTTTTGACTAGTTCATTATCAATATCTAATATTCAGGTGGACTCATAGTAAAAACATATATTCATCAGATTTATTTTGGAACACCTATTAATAGTATCTTATATCAATGGTTCATGAAAAATCATCTGTTTTAACGTGGTGACTCTGATTATAAAATGTTGTTTAATTTGATTATTATTTAAGGACTTAAATTGATTTAAACCTTGATTTTACTGGTTTAATGATATTTTACATAAAAGAACCTCTACGACGAAAACACCGTTTTCGTCATCACCGACAGGTGATATATTAGAATTATTTTTATTAAAAAGGAGGTTTTATTTATGTATGATACTGTGAGAAAATGTCCTAATTGTGGTAGTGATGCACCTTGTATGGGTTCTTTGATGAAATGCAAAGAATGTGGTGGTACTTATTGTTCTAATTGTTCTGGTAATGGCTATGGGGGTAGTTGTCCGTTTTGTGGAGGTAATGAATCGAAGTCTTTTTAATTTCAAGGTTACTCAGTTTTTCTAGATTAATTGAAACGGCATTGTTAATAGGAATTTATTACCTATTAATTAGGTGTCACTAGAGAGCACCTGAGAATTAAAATGGTCAGTGGATTTTTTACGTCCACTGACCTTGTTTGCATTAACTAAAAATCAAACTTTAGATTTCCCTTTTCCCATTCCGAAAGTGTCATCTTTGCATTAAACGCAGTAAGCCCTCTGGTACCACTCAGCTCTAACAAAACTTCCTTAGATCGGTCTGGTTGAATCGGGACTAAGCTAATTGCAGTTTCCAACCTAACAAATCTATTTTGGTGTTCCAAAAATGGAAGCAATTTTTCTAACCCATATTCGAAATTTGATTTTAATTCTTTTCGTATTTTTTGAATAACCCTTTGCTGCTTATTATACGTCTTGGAATCTCCCCTCTCTTGTGCATCCTCCCCCTTTATACAAGCTTCTATGTATTCATCTATAATCTTCCCTAAAGGCCTCATACACAACCTCCTCTATTCAAACGGTGTAAATATCCATTTTCCAACCGAATCTCGCACAACTGTACCATAATCTTTCAATGAATTCATTCCAAATTCAAATTGCTCCTCAAAGCTTTTTGTTGCTAACCAGTCTCTTACTGTTAAACCACCTGCCCAGTATGGTTTTGATGAATACAAACCACTAATGGCACTATGAACACTATCCTTACCAGATTGCAGCGCAATTATATTTTCTACATTATTTACATCTTCTACTGCAAATCCTGCTCTACTCGCATTCAGTTGTGCTTGTTCAACTATGTGATGCCATTGATTTCCTACCCCAGGCGATCCAAGATAAGCCTTTAGTTCTTTGAACGTCTTGAAACCAATGCCAACTCCACCAACAGAGCCTGTTACCCCATCCAGAGAATCTTTAAACTCTTGTTTCTGTCGTTCAACTTCATCTGCTAATTCATGAGCATTACTCGGATCGTCTGGATCAATTCCATTCCATCTTAAACTGATTTTCGCAAAATCTAAAGTTGAACCATTCTCTGATTGTACACGCCAACTTCTGTATGGGTGGTTCTCCAAATCTTCTTTATTAATAATGGATTTTCCATTTACAATAATCTGACTTTCAGTATCGTCATAAACAGCGACATTTACACCATAAATTTCTTTCCATTTGAAATAAATGTGTCCTCCATCAGCTCCTACAATATATTCGTAACCCATTTGGTTACCATCAGTGTCATAGCTTCCATCATCTACCCAGAAAACAGTTCCCGGTTCTATACCATCTGGCAAATAGTATTCTTTTCCGTCACTACCTACTTTATAGTATCCTCTTCCCTCTCCGTTTTCGTCACCACTTGAGTAGATTATTGAGCCTTCTGTAGTTGGTCGATGAGCATAATCATTATATAATGTCCCAGTGTATGCCGTTGAACCACCTACTTGACCATTTCCTCCAACTAATTTAGACGCGGTTGCTCCTACTATGGAACTTGCAATTAAACGTAGATTTGGGTCTTTTATTTTAGCTAATTCTTTCTGTAGAGCTTGCGTTACTCCTGCTCCTACTGCACCTGAAGTAAATCCATTTCCTCCAAGTTCAGACATTATTCCGCCTACTACAGTATGTAAGAGAATTTTATATTCTCCGCCTTCTGCCCACTTAGCCTTTTCTTCCTTAGTAGTAGCTTTTTCCCACTGTTTTTCTGCTAAGTCGCCCACTGCTTTATAAGCTTCTTGCCCAAATAAATTAGCTAATTCTTGTTTTTCTTTAACAGTTTCTTTATCAAAGATTTTTCCTAATGCATTTAAAGCATTTTCTGTATCCCGATTAAGTTGACTTAAATCTTGTTTAGGATTACTTCTTACTTCTATAGTTCCATTCGAAATTGCAGATTTTGTTGTACTATTAGCATCACCAGATACTGGCATAGTTGCATTTCGTGTAACAGGAAGTTTCGAGCCAGCTTGCGTAGAATAGCCCGTACTACTTGCGCTATATTTCGCTCTGTTTTCCATATTGGAGAAAGTCAGCGTATCCGTGCTGATCTTATTCTTATCTGGCGTAGCATCGCTCGAAATGACCGCACCTTTTAGATCGGTATTTTTGCCTACATTGATATCAAATCCGTCCTTACCTGCAAAGATACCTGCTTGATCTGTTACACTGGCATACGTAGAATCGGTTTCTCCTTTACTAGAAGAGCCAGTTACGTTTGTAGTCGTCGTGGTTTTATTGATCGGCCCCTGCTGACCAGGTTCTAGAGGTTTTCCTCCTACTTTCTCAGTACTAAATCCAAATCCTGTACTTTTGTTATTCGCTGTGTAATTATCTGTGTCCTGCTTACTCTCTATGTTTAGGTCACCTTTGATATCAGCTACTACTTTATCTCCTTTTACCTGAGAGCCATCAATGTTAGTGTCTTTACCCGAATTCATTGTTAAGGTACCACTCGCATCAATTACGCTTTCTGTATTTGTGGTAATATCTCCATTTTCATTGCCCTTATCGGAGTTGAAGTTGCCAAAATAACTAACACCTTTATCTGCAAGTCCAAGTGAACCTCCTACTGACCAAGACGAGGAGCTCGTATGACTCGTCGTCTGCTGTTTGTTTTCTGCCGCTTCAATATTGAGATCTTTTTTCGCATCTAGGGTGATATCTACCGCATCAATTTTTGTTCCTTTCAGGTTCAAGTCGCCGTCAGTGGCTTTAATTTTTACATTGCCACCTGCACTAATGTCAGAGGTATTGACAGTCTCTACATGCTCAGTCTGTTCAGATGATATTTTCGTGCTGCCGATGCTGACGCTAACAGCAACGCCTGAGTTCAAGTTTCCCTTGGCATCTTTGATTTTTTCAATATCTTTATAAGCTTGATATTCGTGAAGCGTTTTAAGCCGTTCGTCTTTTACTTCACCTGCACGATCAATATTGTTTAAGGCGCTCTTTCCAGTATCGACAACACCGCCACCTAAGGATACGCTAAGTCCTGTTTGTTTGAATTCGTATTTGGTCTGACTATCAACCGTATTGATCGTGTTATCAATGGTAACGTCTTTACCTTTAATGTTTAAATCTTCACCAGTAACAAATGCCGTACCCGCACTATTTGCCTTATTACCAGCAGTGACAGTTACATTTCCATCAATCGAACCAACCGTACTGCCAACTTGATCTAATGTTTTTTCATCGGTTGTTGTTTTCGTACTTTGCGTTCCTATGGTAAAGCCTAGCCCGCCACCGCTGAAAAGACCAGATTTTCTGGTATAGGAATAGTGATCATCATTTCCTGTTTCTTTGGCGCTGGTAATGTTGACATCATTGGCAGCGCTAAGTGTTACATCCTTTGTTCCAACAACATTACTGCCTTTTACTGTCAAGTCTTTACCAGAGGAGACAGCTACCTCATCGCCAGAGATAGTGCTGCCTTTCACCTCGTTAATCAACGAATGATCCATTGTATCAGTAGTCTTACTAGAAAAAGCTCCCTTATGTTTGGTATGCGTCTGTACTAGGGATTCATGTTTTTCTGTGACTTCTTGTATCGTAAGATCTTTCTCTGCTGTAATGGTTACCTTACTCTTATCACTTTCGATGGTACTGCCTGCAATGGTAATATTCCCGCGATTTTCAGCATCAGGTATCGTAGTTCCATCGGGAAGTTTCGATGTAGTTTCTATTTTAACTGCTCCGCCACCTTGGAGCGTACTGCCGATAACAGTCTCATCATCCGTTCTGGTTCTCTTCCAACCATGGCGAATTCCAACTTTTTCATCGTGAATTGCTTCGTCTTTTACCGCGGAAATATTGATATTGCCACCAGCCAGCACTGTGAGATCCTTAGTTGCTGTGATTTGTGCGCCTTGTAAATTTGTATCTTTACCAGAGGTAATACTTACATTGTTACCTCCATGAATACCGCTAACTACATTGCTTACGTTATCGTCTAGGTAGGATGATTTCTCAAATGAAATGCGTTCTTGTTCTTTTACACTATCAGATGTAAAGTTGCCGCCTGCAGTGATCGTAACATCTTTTCCCGCAGTGATCTGCGCGCCAGTGTTAGAAATATCGTTTCCTGCTTTGATAGTCAGATTCTCTCTTGCATTGATACTAGCAATATTACCAGCAGTTGTTTCTGTCATAAATGGCAAGGTTCTAGTAGAGGAGATGGTTTCGTTTTTAATATCTCCGTCTGCTATTAGCTGAGTCTGGTCACTATTGATAGAACCACCAATATTAAGGATATTTTTATCCGCAGTTAGCTGTGTGCTCTTGCCGCCATCAATGTTGCCGCCATAGTTAGCGATATTTACGGCTTGTATATTTACACTTTCAGTAGCTTTAATCGCACCACCATTCTTGACATCGCCACTGGCAGTAATCTGTACATTGTCTGCCGCAATCACTGCACCATTGGCCTTAAGTTCAACATTTTTTGAAGGAGCGAGATACACTTGAGGCACGAGTACTTTCTGTCCATCTACTTCTTTTTCTACGAGCCACACGATATCCGAGGTCAACTGCGCCATCTGTTCGGCGGTCAACGCCACGCCAACCTGTAGATTAAATTCTTTTGCATAAGTTGCGCCATTCGTTAATAGCGCTTTATATTGTTCTTCGGCAGATGAATAACCACTTAAGGTATACCTGCCAGTAAGTTCTGTTACTTGTTCGCGCACCAACTTTTGTTCATAAAAACCGTCACCTAGACGTTTTGTTGTCTTATCTGGATCAATATTCAATTTTTGCAGCATATAATCGCTGGAAATAAAATTTTCATAGCTAGTGAACCGCGAGTCGGTTTCCACCAAACAATGCGCACTTGGTTCTGTATTGATTTTAAACATCGCATTCGATGGAAGGGTAATTTGAGTAGCAACCGTCTGTTTAGCCGAAGTGGTATTCGTATCCTTAGCTACTGGCAACAAGGTCTGGGTATTTTCAAGGGGAACACTGCTGTTAATTGTCGGGGTATTTACTGGAGAAGTAGTTACATTGTGAATCGTTGTTCCTTGAATGCTAACTGCTTGACCGCCACCTAAGATAGCTGTTGAACCTGGGAGCTGTTCATATGTGGTATCATCATAGCGCTTATCTATATAAGTCCACATACCGTCACCTTCCCTATTGACGGCTTCTGCAAAATGCCGCGTAGTAACGCGATCATATCCTGTTGCAATGTTGTTGACTATCCCTACTGCACTTAGAGTGCCACCAGCTAAAATCGAGCTATTATCATTGATAACATTATCAGTTTTGAATTTTATATTATTGACGGAAATAATTTTTCCTTCTGGTGAGTCCTTGATAATTTTTGTTTCTGTTACTGTTTGCCCTAAGAGATATGTTGCATGCTCCACACTCTTTGACACACTTCTATCATCGTTAACCTCAACTTCAATATACTCAGTCCATTCTGATCCTGGTATTATATACGTTTTAGGCCAACCCCAGAATTTATCCTTATCACCTACGCTGATATACGTCTCATTCGACACAACTTGCTGTCCCGTCACAAATTCTCGTTTCTTATTCGTCAACGTATTTGCACTGATATTGATATCTTTCTCTGCCTCTATTGTCGCTGATTGATTCAGTACCGTATTCGTTTTATCTATATATTCGCCATTGCTATCCTTTTTTGAACTGCCAGCAATATTTATATTGCCACTGCTATAAAACGAAGCACCGTCTTTATTTTCCAGCGATGTCTTGGCATAAATATCTGCTTCTTTTGTTGTCGCAATGACTGCTTTATCACCGTTATTCTGCACCGTATCTGCTGTCACGGTCAATGTATCACCAAAGACTGCACCGGTATTGGTGATATTTTTTCCAGATAGATTAACATCACTGCTCTGCACAGTGCCACTATTCGTCACATCACCAGCAACACTAATATTTAATTTCGTTCCACCTTTAAGTGTTGCACCAGCGCCATTATTAACATTAGCTGCCGAAACAGTAAGATTGCGCACAGCGGACATACTACCATCGTTATGAAGATTCGCTACATTAAAATTCAGATCTCTGTTCGCCGTAATACTGGTTCCAGCTCCATAGGTAAAGTCGCCATTCAGGTTGAAGTTGATATCCTGTCCAGAGGAGATAGCACCTGCACCAAATAGAGTATTACTTGTTAAATTAATATCGCGATTCGCCATCAAATTGCCGCCAGCAATATTAAACGAAGCTGCATTTACTAAGAGATTTTCTCCTGCGCTCATGCTACCCTGCGAAGTTGTTATCATAGAGGTTGCTGCTGTTTTTCCGATATTAACATCCTGTTCAGCCGTAATCTTACCATTGGTATTATCTAGGCTATCTGAAATATTTGCATTGATATCTTTTTTCGCAAGTACCTTGCCTGTGTTATTCACGAGCGAAGATGCTGTCAAGTTCACATCGCCATTGCCGCCGATCGTCCCCGCGGTATTATCCATGGTTTGCAACGCATTCATAACCAAGCCACTATTGTCTAGATTGGTCATGCTACCATTTTGGTTAGCAATGTTCTGCGCAGTAACGGTAAGGTTTTTACCTGCTTGCACTACGCCTTGCTGATTGCTCAAATTGTTTTGTGCATTAATTTTAAGATTGCCGCCAGCAGCCATCGTTCCTTGGTCATTGACTACGCTTGCACTGTTACTATTCATATCCTGTTGAGCAATCATAGTTCCGCTTGTATTATTTATATCCGCAGCGGTGATGTCCAATTGCCCATTCGTCGTCACTTTACCGCTATTGTTCGTCATCCCGTTCGTAGTGTTTATGGTGAGTTTTCCACTACCAGCGTGAAGGATTTGCCCTTGTGTATTGTCTATAGAATCAGCCTTCATGGTTACGGATGATCCATTGGTTGTAACTATACCACCAGTATTATCTATACTATTCGCAGCCGTCAAAGTAGCTTCACCTGTACCGGACTGTTGCATACTTCCGCCACGGTTACTAATGTTTTGTGCCGTAATGGTAACTGCATTTGCCGTAATTTGCCCAGCAGTACCATTTGTATTTTTGTCATTTTTTATAGTTTGGGCAGCCTTTATCGACAGCGCCCCATCGTTTTGCAAAGTAGCTCCAGTATTGTTAATATCGCCTGCAGTTGCAGTGAGATTGACATTCCCGTCAGCCGTGGTCTTGGCTCCTGACAGGTCAATTGCTGTGCCTTGCACGGACAGATTGCCTCCTGCAATATTATTGCCATTCAGCGTAGCAGTTTCTGCTGTGAGGATGGAAAGATTTCCAGTTTCTTTTAGTGTATTATCACTGCTAATTCCAGCACCGAGATTTCCTGTAGAAAGTAGCGATTTGGCTACGATTACATTGTTGCCCCCAGAGATAACACTCCCCGTATTATTGATTTGCCCTTGGCCGTTTAAATTGATATTCTTCTCAGCGCTGACCGTTCCACTCAGATCCATATCATTTTGTGCAGCTAAGTTGATATCTTCTTTGGCAACGGTATTGCCTGTGAGCTTTATTTTTCCGGCAGAACTGATTTCTATATTGTTTTGCGCGGAAAGGTCTCCCCCCAGATTTACACCTACACCGGCATCGGTCCCGATTAACTTGATTTTATTGGCATACATACCGCCTAGTGCGCCTACATCAACAGCGACTAGCTCTTGCGGCTGATCAGTTGCTATTTTTTGTGTAGCTAAGGTGTTATGGTCAATTGTATTGCTACCTGCGATTACATTGAGATTTTTTGCCCAAATACCTGCATTGACTTCAATTGCTTTACTTAACAGGTCTACTTGATCGGTTTGTCTGGCATCTAAACCAGCTCCTTGAATCTGTATTTGACCCCTATTTACGTTGAAGGCTTCTAAGCTGCCATCACCGCCAAAGATAGGTTTTCCAGTTGTAAGGATTGCTCGATTTGCATTGATAAAGCCAAAACCGTCTCCATAAATACCATTGGGGTTGGCGATGATGATTTCGGCATTGCTTCCTGCAACTTCACTGTATCCTTTTAAATAGCTGGGATTGGTACTGGTTACTTCATTTAAGATAATCCTAGCCGTTCCGTTTGCTAAGTTTGGGTTTCCTAGGATATAGCCAGCTAGCTGGGTTTTACTTATGCCTTGGGAATTGTTAAAAATAAGGCCGATTTTATCGACATTGAATTGTTGATAGTAGTTGTGAGATACCCCTGCGTTAGAGGGCTTAGCAATATCTACAATTGGTACACCATTTTGAGCAGTTTGCACTGTCGGCTGATTTTTGCTGGCATTTTTATCGATGATTACTTCCGCTGATACCAGTATTGGCTGCAATGTAAAAGTGATTGCTGTGAGTAGGGCAATCACTTTTTTTCTAAAGATTTTCGCTTTATTCTTCGTCATTTGCATTATCATTTCTTCTCCTCCATGAGTCCCTATTCTCCTGTTAAACCATTAATACTGATAAGTTATTTGAAAACCAAAAGCTTGATTTGCCGTTTTAAAATTTGTTGGTTTTTTGATCGGCCAACCAGTAAATACATCATAGCTTACTTTGCCTAGGCTTCCTCTAAAGCCCACTGCAGAACCGATCAAGGTTTGCCCGACTAAGGCTTTTGCACTTGGCCCTGATACATGTCCATAATCTAAGCCGATGTACATTTCATGACCTGGTTCTGTCGGTATAGAAAATTCATTTCGTAGATAGATGCCGTTTTCAGCCGTCAACGTTTCTTCGCCATCAAAGCCTCTAACGGTATATCTATTACCAATGCTGAATTGATCTGTAGTAAACAAAGTGTTATTGGTATATTGTCCTCTGATATTTAAGCTATAGCGTCCTTGACTATTGCCAAATTTCATCGGTGTTGTCAGAGTGGTGTCTACTGTCCATATTCGATATTTTGTTGTTGGTTCATCTTGCGCTGCATTTTCTGTTAATACAGAGTTAAACCAGGGAACAGCCCATTGATAGTCAAGCTCATAGTCAAGCACTGTTTTTCCATAATATTGACGGTGATAAAGGCCAAGTGTACTTGAGGTTATCTCTCTTTTATTGTTTAATTCTGTATCTTCTATATAGCTTCTACTGATTTTTTTATTTATCGCCCAGGATAGCTGTGTTTTACTGGTTTGATTACGCTCAATGATTTTTTGTACTTTGAAGTTAACGTTTTTATTCTCACCTGAATATTTAAATCCTTGATTATATTGCGTTACCGTTTGATGGTAATCATTTTGACTCGCCCCTACTGAAAGTGTCCAATATCCATAGGGTATCGAATAGTAAATACTTTTTCCATCGGTTCCTTTTTTATTGCCTTGATGGACAAGATCATTATTAATGGATGCATAAAAAAGATCATTATCATTGAATAGGTTATCTATCGATAAATTTGTTGACATTTGAATTTTTCCGGTATCTTTACTACCTGAGTCGTCGGTTGAGAGCGTTAGTCGCCATGGTTTATCTCGTTTGATGCTAATCACGATATCGCTTTGTCCGATCTTTCTACCTGGGCGTATCTTTATATCAGCATCTTGCGATGGTACACGTTTGAATTGTTCTAAGCCTTGTTCGATATCTCTAATATTCAGTAAATCTCCTGGTTTTATTGGCAATGCATTATCCCATCTGGCAGTTGCCTTGGGATCTTCAAAAACAATCTGTTCAACAAAACCTGGAATGAGTTGTAGTGTCAATACGCCTTTAGAAATATCTTGTTCGGGAATGGTTATTCTGGTGGTCACATAACCTTTGGCAATAATGGCATTACTGGCTTGTTTTACAAGGATATTGATTCCCTCTTTACCGATCTTTCTGCCTTGATATTTTTGCAGAAGCTCTTGTACCCAGTGAAATTTTTCACTTTTTTCGCCAATGAGCTTTATTTCTGTTATGGTAAAAGAAACTTTTTCTTCGGGTAATTCTAAAGTTTCTTCTTTATTTTCAGCTTTATTTAAAAATACATCGGTTTGTTCCTGCTTATTTTGCCTTTCGCGCGCAATTTGTTGATTTCGTTCTCTTAGTTCTTGCTGATCATTAGGGGGAGGTGTTTGCGCATTAGGAGGCGGTGGCAGTGGTTGAGCAAACCCATTGCCCAATTGCAGCATGAAAACAGCAGCAACGACGATAGTACTAAACTTTCTGAGATAATATTTGTTTTTTTGCATAGCGACTCCATTCATTCTAACTTATTTATTTTCATAATCCTTTACAATAAATGCAAAACTTTACTTAATTGACACAGTTCTAAACTATTTTCCATTTTCCTGCTATTATTAAACTGTTTTACAAAATTAGCACTTTAGTCCCATTGATTGTATTTGTAAAAAAAACTGACATCGTATCAAAACGATGCCAGTTTCAGGCTGTCGACAAAACAAAACATTTATATCGATGATTTAGAAAATATCTAAATCCGTTCCACTTATAAACTAGTACGAAGATAGGCTGCCGGTTGGTGAGAAGTACTCAGATGCTAGGCACAGTAAGAGACTCTGAAGGAGTCGTACTTTTGTACGTCGACGAGCAGTACCTTGCTGTAACGACGCAGATGAGTGCTTATCGCCGACCCGCGGCCTGTCTGTCCATAGTTTGTCTACAAGCTGAAACTGACATCATATCAAAACGATGCCAGTTTACTGTAATTTGATTATACTTTACGATATTTTAATTTTTACCCGTTAGACCTAGAACGAGCTATACTTTAAAATTATATGGTTTTATTTTCAATGACAAAAGGAAAAATTCCAAATGATATGCCCCCTAAAGGTAGACCCGATTATGAAAATGGTACCATGTTCGGTTCCGATGGATCGGACTTTCAACGCATAAACATTACCTGCCCACGCACTACCCTTGAACAGGCACTACAAAAACTAGAGACAGCTGTTATAAAAAGGAGCCCGATTTCGAAATGAATGAGGTGCCCCCTATAAGTTATCCTTATGGATTATGCAAGCAGTCCACAAGCATAACCGACAATACCAACTGCGAATAACCCGAAAATGATTAGTAGAGGATTCACGTTTTTCTTTAATAGATACATGCAAGCAAACGTTAATAATAAAGGTACAAGCCCAGGAATCAAGCTATCTAATACGCTTTGAATCGTAGTCACAACTTCTTTTCCGTTCGCTGCTGTATATTTAGAAAGCACCATTGGCATATTAACACTCGTCCATTTGGAAACCAATGCGCCCATAACTACAAGACCAAGTACGGCAGAACCTTCGGTAAGATATCTAAGTTTATTACCACCCATATCTGATACAAGTTGGGTGCCTTTTTCGTAACCATAGAAAACACCATACCAGTTTGTTGCCAGACGAATAATATTGAAACAAACGAAGAAAATCAATGGGCCAAGAATACTACCGTTCAATGCAAAACCAGCGCCAAGTGCTGCGAGTACAGGACGTAATGTACCCCAGAATATAGGGTCACCAACACCGGCAAGAGGGCCCATAAGACCGATTTTCACACCACTAATGGAAGCTTCGTCAATATTAGCGCCATTGGCTTTTTGTTCTTCCATTGCAGCTGTAATACCCATGATTGATGTAGCAACGAATGGTTGGGTATTAAAGAATTCGAGATGTCTTTTCAAAGCGAGTTTTAATTCTTCGCCTTGGTATAGTTTTTTGAGTACAGGGATTAAACTTACGCAAAATCCGATGGATTGCATTCTTTCAAAGTTGAAGGACCCTAATAAGAAGTTAGAGCGAATGAACATTGAGACTAAGTCACTTTTTGTTACTTTTTTTTCAGTCATGATAATATCCTCCTCATCAATTATAATAAATCCGAATCGTCAACGGCATCGACGCCACTAGCATTAGCTACAGCTGCGTTACCTTGGTTTGCGATTGATTTAATGTGGAATATTGCAGCGATTACACCGACAGCACCAAACCCAATTAAATTGAAGTTTGTAAAAGCTGCGAGTAAGAAACCGATGAAGAAGAAGGGCATAAGAGATTTTGCGTTCATCATGTTAATAACCATTGCATACCCTACGACAACGATAAAGCCACCAGATACTTGTAAGCCTCTAGTGATAACTTCAGGGATAGAAGAAAGCATTGCATTCACTGCATCGGTACCGGCAAGTACACCTACGATTGCAGCAGGAACTGCAACACGAATACCTTGCAGCATAAGACCTAAAAAGTGACACATTTCAATGCCTCTGGTATTTCCCTCAGCGGCGTATTTATCAGCTAAATGTTGAAAAAATACTGTGATTGTTCTAACAAAAATGGTAAGAACTTGACCAGCAGCAGCAATTGGAATCGCAACTGCGATTCCAGCACCGATGGATTGATGTCCAACGATAACTAAGATGGCAGAAATAACACTGGCAAGTGCAGCATCTGGCGCCATTGCAGCACCAACGTTCATCCAGCCAAGTGCTAATAATTCTAAAGTACCACCAAGAATAATACCTGTTGTCATATCGCCTAATACAAGTCCAACTAAAGTACAAGCAATTAATGGTCTATGTGTTTGTGCTTCATCTAGCACGCTTCCCATACCAGCAATTGCTGCAACTAATATTAATAAAATAAGAGTCCCTGTTCCCACGAAAATTCCTCCTTTAAAATATAAAATATTTAGATTAATTTCATTGATTTCATTTTCTCTATAACATCTACTTTAGGATCCTTAACAAGTTGTCTAAGTTCAATCTCAATTCCATTTTTATGTAATTTTTTTAAAGATTCAACATCGTTTTTATTTACTGAAACAGCTTGAGAGATTTGTGTTTTTCCTTCTACATATCGCATTCCCCCTAAATTAATGCTTTTAAAGGGCACACCTCCTTCCACCATTCGTAATACATCTGTAGGATTTGTAAATAAGAAAAATGTTTTAAAATCATTATATTTGGGGTTTTTATAAGCTTCAATTGCTTTATCAATTGAAATAACATACGCTTTCAATCCTGGCGGCGTCACCTGTAGTACTAACTGCTTTCTAAGATCATCCTTTGCTGCCTCATCGCTACAGCACATAATACGATTACAAGCATATGATTTTACCCATACAGTCGCGACTTGACCGTGAATTAAACGATCGTCAATCCTTGCAAAACTAATTTCCATCGTTGTATCCTCCTCTTAAGATAAAATAAAAAAAATTGCAGTATAAACTTTGTATAATATCGTATGAAAGACCTTTGTTATGAGCTAAGCACATCTTACGAAATTAAAGTTCATTTTCTACTTCTTGCATCTCACTTTGATGAAACGTCTGTACTCCCATGGTTCCAGCACTAACTGCTTTTTCCATAACTGCTTGAATTAGAAGTTTTTCTTCAGTCATCTGCAGAGTTACCATTTCTATCAGCATCGGCAAATTAACACCAGCAACAATCCCATAATTGGGTTCATTCACAGCAATACGGCAAGCCGCATTATATGGACTTCCGCCAAACAAATCATTAAGAAAGATCACACCATCTGATGTATCTAACTCAGCAAGTACTTGCTGATATTTTATCACTACACTTTCTATACCTTCTCCTGGAACAAGCGTAACTGTCTTTACATTACTCGTTGTTCCACAAATCATTTCACAAGATTCAACTAATTTTTCTGAAAAATGTCCATGCGTTCCTACAATGATCCCTAACATCAATCTTCCTCCTAAAGTCATTTTGAGCAAAAAAGAAACTATTTCATATTCTCTTTTTCACTTGCTTATATTTAACGCAATTGTCATGCCAACAATGTGTGTTAATAGAAATTATATGTTTCTTCTAGTCTTCCTGCTTATTTTGGCACACTTTCTTTAAAAATTACACACTTATAAGAATTATCGCAACACACTATAATAAAATTTCATACAAAAACAAGGGGTGATTTCTAAAAAAAAGAAATCACCCCTTGTTTTTTTCATCAGCTTCAACATCTACTAAGTAAAGCTGCCAAGCGATCCATTTTACGTACGTTAAATCATTTCAGCAATAAAGCATAACTCATCATCAGTTAAAGTAATATGGATGGAATTTTCAAAAATCACAGCTGCTTTTTTGACACACTCTAATTTATGTGTGTCAATTTTAGGAAGATCATCATCATAAATCAGACCTTTTCCTATAATCATCCGTTCTAACGCGCATCCGCAATGTACAATCAGACGAACCCGTAAAGGATTATTTAAATTTACTTGCAAGCTTTTTTCCAGAATTTGGTCAAAACTTAATAAAGTATCAATTACCTTGGAAGGATTTAAATAGGTCAAAAATTCTTGCAAACTATCTTCACAAAAATTACGTAATACTAGATTTTTCATTTTCGGCATCTTTTTCACAACACCAATATCAAGTAAATTATATAAAATTGTTTCAATTTCGCCATTAACAACTTTTTCTAATGGTATAAATGGTACATCAATATTAGGTTTCACAACCCCAACAGTAGCTAATATCCGGTAATCTTTTTTTATTTTTCTCAATGATTTTTCAAGGTTATGAACCCCTACTGGTATTACTTGTATTTGACGATTTTCTATATTTATTAAAATATCCTCAATCATTTCTTTCAACTTAGCAGCCGCCCCTTGCCCTGAACTACAAACTGTTACAATAGCTTCTAAAAGTTCACCTTTTTCTCTATTTTCAAATTTTGTACTTGTTTCATAGCCTTTAAAATTTTTCAACGAATCATAAACATCTTGCAAACCTATACCAACAATGTCCACTTTACGCATCGCTTCTAGAACAACCGGTGTGGACACCATATCAATCGTTTTCACTGGAACTTTTAAATGTTCCATAATCATTGGTCCGAAATTACAAAGAGATCCCATATCTACTAGTAATAATATTCCTTGTGAATACTTCAAGCCTTGCAACTTTGCAATAATTTTTTCAAAAATTTCTTGTGGGCGAACTTCTAAAGGCATGTCAAAAGCAATTAAATTAGAATCATCGGTACTAAATAATTTTTTAGCCACTTCAGCCATTGAAGTGGCTGTGTGCATACCATGCATCAAAACTATAATCATGATTTTATCAATGCTAGCATCTTCTTCTTTTAAAGAGCTTAACAATATTGCAAAATACCCCACTTCCGAGTCGGGAACTCTTACATGGTAATGCTCTTCAATTTTATTTTTAATTAACAATGCTAGCTGAAATTCCTTACCTTCTTGGTCAATCGTACCTTCAATTGCATTTTCCGGCAAAAGCTGGTGCGATTTCAACCGTTTAAAAAATATGCTTAAATGCAAGCTGAAAGCATACAGAAAACGCTCTTGGGAAATCAGCTTCAAACACTTTTGTACCTCAAAGCTAATTTTTTCCGTGAAATCTATCAAATCACAATCAATGATTTTAAGCAGCCTATCTTTCATTGACATATGCATATCATTTTGTTTTTTATAAAACGATTTAATATATGCGTCGACATCTGATGTAAGAATTTGTTTAATTAAATCATTGCGAATTCCCTCTCCTTTAAGAAGATTGATTTTTTTTTCAATCATTTGATAAAGATTAAAAGGTTCATCATTATTTTCTTTTAAAAAAAGGCTTCCACCAGTGGGGGTTATATAAATCGACTCATTTATAGCATGGTTTACTACAGCAAGATCTTTGCGATTGGCACTTAAGGTCAAAAGCCCATTTTTGATTTGAGCTGGCAGCATTTTAAAATCAATTTCGATATAGTCTGGGTTATCAATTCCATTTAAAAATGCTTGTGCACAAATAAGTTTGACATTTGATTTCATTTGTCCTACATTACCACTATCAATACTACCAATAAGTGCTTTGATTGCCTCCAGAGAAATTTTTACTGGTTTATTAATTCGTTGTACTTCTCCAGCGAATAGAAGCTTTGTGATTTCTATTTTTTCATATACAGATCGTTCCGATAATGGTTGAATTTTAATTATATTAGGAATACGCCGAACAAAAGTTTGTGTTAATACTGAATTAGGATCTTCTGTTGTTGCACAAATAATTAACACTTTTGCCTGATGATTCCTAGTAGTTTCACCCAATCGGTTGAAATTACCGGTATCAATGAAATAAAAGATCATCTCTTGACCTTCCGGTGGCAGGCGATGTATTTCATCAAGAAACAAAATTCCACCATTGGCTCTTTCTATCAAGCCAGCTTTAGAATTATCAGCTCCTGTAAAAGCACCTCTTATGTGACCAAAAATATGCGCTAAAAGAAGTTGTGGATTATTATAGTAGTCCGCACAATTAAACGTAATAAACGGAGAATCTTCTGAAAACCGTCCAATCAATTTACCATATTCATACATCATGTGAGCCAATAACGTTTTACCAACACCAGTTTGACCTACAATTAAAGTATGTAGTCCATCCGGAGGATATAAAATTGCCGCTTTCGCTTGTTCAACCTGCTTTTTCAAACTCCCTTCAGCACCAATTAAAGAATCAAACGGGCTCTTTTTATCCGTATTTGTCTGCACACATTTTTCTAACGAATCAAAAAGAAGCGGACCTTCGCCAAAAGTTGTGTCACAAAGATCCTCTAATATTTTTTTATCGAAATATAAGACTGGTCTGCCTGAAAATTTAATAATCTTACTCTGCCGCTGTAAAGCATTAAGTTCGCGACTAACATTGCTACGTAAGACACCTAGATCTTCAGCAACTTCCTCCGCTCCAATTCCAACTCTACCCTTCAAATCGTCCTTCTTATATAAAGACGATTTCTTTTGAATGTATTGGTAAATTCTATCAATTCGTCTCATATTCTAGAACCGTCCTTTATTACTTCTACATTTAACATATGGTTATAAAATTCTCTACAACTCGTACAACTTCTTATTTTTGTTTAGTATTGTTAATTTCATATTACAAGACATTGAAACATCTGTCCAGTATTGAGGTGACTCGTTTCTTGTAAATTCTCTAAATAAAGACAAGCATACGGTTTTTACCATATGCCTGTCTTAGCCCTTTAAAATTCTAATTATTTATTAAATTTTTAGATACGAATCAACCTTATTTTTTATTTCTTCTTATATCGCCATTCTCTATATTGCTCATTATAATACCATTCACCGTCTTCAACGCGCTCTTGTGTTGGTGCTTTTTTCATGTCAGCTTGCTGACGTGCGACTGGCACTGCAACTTCTTTTGTCGTCTCTTTTACCACTACATTTTTTTCTGGCAAACGCTCTTGAAATAACGTTTGATCTATTTGTAACTTTACGTGATGCCCACTGCCTAGAGAAATCGCCTCGCGATCTGTTTGACCAAGGACTACGTGCAATAAAATAAGTGCTGAGCATACGACGCTTAAACAGGCAACAACTAAATAGACTCTCCACTCTTCCTCTACTTGCAAGCCTCTTATGCTAGCAAGCAACTCACGAATCAACGCAACGGGATTCCGATAACCGATCATTTCTATCACCTCATTATCATCATTCCCGTTTTTAGTAAAATTTATCCAATTTATTTGTTTTAAACAAATAAATTGTCACCTAAGCAAAGATAATGTTTTGGATAAGAAATTTTTCAATAAAACAACTCATTTATAAACTACAAACATATATCCTAGGCACAAGCAGATGGTTTGCATAAGAAAAATATTTCAACTAAGGCAACATAGACGAATATTACTACCACGTAGCTTTGAAGGCTCATTGTTTGACCGCAGGAAGTTTGATATTTACGCCCCATAAATGTTTTTCAACTTTACCCCCGTATAAAAATACAGCAATATATCCTTATAGCTCTTGCCCAACTTCGCCATCCCATTTGCTCCGTATTGGCTCATCCCGACACCATGCCCATAGCCTAATGTCTTAAATACCAATTGATCTCCTTGCAAAGCTACAGTGAAGTTTTCTGATCTCAGTCCTAATAAGTTCCTAACCTCCTGCCCTTTAAACGTCTTACTGCCAATACGGATCTCATTTACCCGCCCGGATTCAGTTAAACTAAGCACCTTCGTGATACTTTGATCCCCACTTTGTACTGCCGCCATTACCCCAGCTTCTGGACCTAGAATCGATTCAATATCTGGCAAGGCAATTGACTTACTATCGCTATAGCGTGGAGATTTTTCATCCCACTTACACTCTACACTTTGTAAATAAGGATAGTCGTAACCCCATACCTCTTTTGCACTGGCGGTTCGCCCACCACTGGTTGAATGAAATACTGAACTGATGGGTTTGTCCTCATAAACTAAAATTTGCCCATACGTAGCATCTACCGCCTCGCTAATTCGTTTATTATACGCCTCATACTTCTTTCCCCAACGTTCTTTTAATACATCTTGGCTTAGCCAAGCTTGATTTTTCGTAAAATCGGTACTTACATCTGCATCCGGGTGATCACTCACCCCACCGCCGCCAAAGCTACGCATGCTCTTAACTGCATACGTTCTTGCCGCTACGGCTTGCGCCTCTAAAGCTGCCGGTTCAAATTCGGCTGGCATTTCCGCACCGACTACCCCTTTGATATAGTCTTCCAATGGCATTGCTTCTACTTTATCCTTTTCTTGCAAATATACATTAATCGTCATACTTTCTAGTTTCGCCACATTTCTTTGTTCTGACACTGTACTCTTGCTAATTCCCATAACAAAGATCAGCACACTTGGCAAAGCAATCACTAACAAAGCTACCAGTCCCATCACAATGCCTAGTGGCTTTCGCACAAAACCGCCTCCTCTCATCTCTTGTGTCACTTTAAGAATATGCTTTAATACCCTTTTATATGACAGGCTAAAGTGCAAAAGAAGACGAGCTAAGCTCGCCTCTTTCATTCGTATTGTATTGCACTCAATTGCCAGAGTTTCAATTCGTTGATTCGGGCTGCTGAGGCACTACTGATTGCAAAGTTCATCACTTCTGTTTTAGGGAAATACATCAATGTTGTAACTTCCAGGCCATCCTGGTAATAAATTTCTATTACCGAACGATCAATAAATAGCTGTAACTTTAATTCATTTTGCACAGCAAGGGTAAACTTCCGCACGCCTTTGCCACCTAACTTCATATAATTACGATCAATCGTTACGATTTGACGTACTTTATCATAGTGTAATGTCATGTATTCTTGTTCACAAGCAAGGGTAATCAAAATTTCATCATTTTGCCTAAGATCTAAATCTAACAGTATCTCCGCAGAGCGATTTGGCACATCAACGGCATAATGATCACAAACTATAGGTTTAACCTGCAGCGCGGGCTCCCCACGTAGCCCCAATAGCTCTCGTACTGGTCGTTGATAAAGTACCCCATCTCGATATACCAAGACCCGTGGCATCGTTAACGCATAAAGCCAGCCATCTTTTGCCGTTGGATATTCATGATCTTTATCTGGCATGCCAACCCAACCAATCAATAACGTTCTACCATCGTGCGTGAAAACTTGCGGTGCATAGAAATCAAACCCCATATCGAGTTCTTTGAATTCATTATGGTTCAGTGCTGGTACTGTAACATCGAGTTGACCAATCACATAACCAGATTGATAAATATTTTGATATTTCACCTCTTCGGCTTCTAATCCTTGTGGTGAAAAGATAAACGCATACTTGCCTTCACTGACTTTAACCAGATTGGGACATTCCCACATATAGCCAAAGTCTGGCATTGAGGTTTTAAGTTCACCAACCAATGTCCAATCTTTAAACTCTTTCGACTGATAAAGTAGGGCTCTTCCTTGTAAACTGTTTGTCTGCACACCAAGAATCATATAAAACATTTCATTTATTTGAAATACAAACGGATCTCTAAAATGCGCAGTATAGCCCTCTGGTTGATTTTTTATGAGAATAGCATCTTTGGTAACTGAACCATCTTGATGATAGGTCGCTACACATTGATAGGATTCACGATTGTTATTTTTGTCTTTGACATTTCCCGTATAAACAAGTTTAATCGCATCATCTTTGATGAACCCACTGCCAGAATAGCAGCCATCTTTGTCAAACCAATCCTTTGGCTTTAAAACAATTTTGGGTTTACTATAATGAATAAAATCGGTTGTTGTTACCAGTGCCCAGTGTTTATTTTTATGTTCGCAACCAAAAGGATTCCATTGATAAAAAATATGGAATTTTTGATTATAATAACTAAGTCCATTTGGATCATTTACTAAACCAAATGGCATTTCAATATGAAACTGATTACGCCAAGGATGTTCGTGTTGTTCAGCATAATATTTTTCTATTTTTTTATCAAGCTCTTCATATTGTCCAAGCATCGTTACCTCTTTCTAGTTTATATCCATTACGCTTTCACGTTCAATTAATTGTAGCGGTACATCCTTATTTAAGATTATTTCCTTGCCCTCAATTAAGTCTAAAATACCTTGTGCGATTCTTACGCCAATCAAATCAAAGTCAAAGGCTACCGTCGTCAAACGAGGATAAGAAACCGTACCGACATCATAACCACCAAAACCGGCAACTGAAATTTGCTTAGGTACTTTCATTTGCTGTTCGTGTAAATAACGAATGATACCCAAACTGATATTATCGGTAGCACATACGATAGCAGTTGGCTGATACTTAAGAACTTCGCTACCTCGATCATAGGCTTTCATAAAGGAAAAGCCTGCTTCTACAAAATGCACATTACAATCTGGATTATGATTTGTTACAGCATCAATAAAACCTTGTTTACGTTCCACACCTACGGCATAATCCTTCTCATGAACGCCAAGAAAAACAATCTTCTTATGACCTTTTTCTTTCACATAGTTCCCCATGATTTGACCTGCTTGATAATCATCGACTTTTACATAATTGACAAACTCACTTTTTTGCCCTGTAAAAACAATAGGAAGCTCTAGCGATTTCATTAGCTCAATATGCCGTTTGGTAATCGCAATTGAATTGACGATGATTCCATCCACGCCTTGCTGATGCAAATTGTTGATATTAGCCAATTCTTTTGCCACGTTCAGCTCACTGCTTAAGATCAGGCCCTGATACTGATCTTCATCTAAACGCCGATTAATTCCCGTAAGTAATTTTCCCACCGTAACGGAATCAATCCGCGGTAATACGATACCGATTAGCTTGCTCTGTTTAGTCTTCAATCGTTTTGCAAAAAAATTAGTTTGAAATCCCGTTTTTTCAATAGCCTCTTTTATTTTATCGGCATTTTCTTTACTCACATAGCCATTGTTTAAATAGCGAGAAACACTGCTCTTAGATACATTGACCATATCGGCAACATCTTGTATTGTAATTTTCCTCTCCATACCTGCCTCCCAATCGATCGGTCATTCTTGTGGCTTATATAAAACATAAGTTAAGCCAAAGGCTACCCCAAAACCAACCGCATTTACTATGATATATTGTACCATATGATTGATATATAGGAGTGTACCTGGTAATACCGTAATCCCCATACCAGTACCGGAGAGCTGAAAAATACTTGCACACATTCCAGCACAAGCCCCACCAATTAAGGCATAAATAAACGGTCTCATAAATCTTAAATTAACGCCGAAAATCGCGGGCTCCGTAATACCCAAAAATGCCGGAATGGCCGATGAAATATAAAGCGAACGTTTTTTCTTGTCCTTGGTTTTGAGTGCTACCGCAAGCGCTGCCGCCCCTTGGGCAATAATTGCGCCAGTCATGATAGCATTGAACATATTTGTGCCAGTCGTCGCAAGTAATTCTACCTCTAGTGCATTAAAGGCATGATGTACACCGGTGACAACGATCAACTGGTGCAAGCCGCCCACAACAAAACCACCAATACCAAACGGAAGGTATAAAAAAGTTTTAATTGCACCAAAAACCAAAATTTCAATGCTATGCATGATTGGACCAACAACAAGTAATCCTAAAACCATGGATATTAAGAGTGTCAAAAATGGTGTAACAATTAAGTCCAGTACATCTGGCACTATCTTCCTCAAGGCTTGCTGCGTTTTTGCCGCAATGATACTGAGTACCAACGCTGGCAATACCGATCCTTGATAACCGACGATAGAAATATCAATACCAAATAATGAAAGTCCAATTGGCATCGCTTCACCCGCGGCAACTACATACGCATTGGGAAGTTGTGGTGCCACGAGCATCAGACCTAGTACTATCCCAATAACCGGCGTACCACCAAATTTTTTCATCGTTGACCAAGCAACCAGCGCTGGCAAAAAAGCAAAAGCCGTATCGGTTAAAATTTGTGACATCAGTATAAAATTCTTACCAAGATCAACTCCCAGATTTGTCATCAGGCCTCTAATGCCCATAAATAAACCAGTGGCAACGAGTACTGGAATTATTGGTACAAAAACATCACCAAAGGTTCTCGATATCTTTTGCAGCACAGACATTTCATCATAAGCGGCTTCTTTATGATTGCTATTCCTAAGTTCTGCCGAATCGTTTACGATAACATCATAAACTTTATTTACAAAGCCAGTTCCTAAGATAATTTGATATTGTGCTGCTGCAAAGAATTGCCCCTTTACCCCATCAATTGCTTCAATTTCTTTTTCCTTAATTTTTTCTTTATATTTTAAAATCAATCGCAGGCGTGTCGCACAATGCTCGACTGACCTAATATTTTCTCTTCCACCAACATGTAATAAAATCTGTTCGGCAACTGTATACTCTTTTGCCACCACTCCTGTTGCTACACCTGGTTTTACCATAGTGGAAGAGCTGCTTGTACTGCCAGCTACACTATTTTGTTCTGCCTGCGTGATGTCTAGTTCTTGTTTGATAGAAACATTGCCATATTGATCGGCGTTGGTTACCACAACAGGCGTCGTAACATCATAACCACTTTTAACGATGGCATCCTTATCGAATTCAACCAGTAACTCACCTTTTTTGATTCTATCCCCTTGCGTTATGTAAGCAGTAAAATAGTTACCACCTAAATTTACCGTATCAAAACCAATGTGAATTAATAGCTCTACACCATCGGTTGAAACCAATCCGATTGCATGTTTTGTTTCAAATAAAGCCGATACTATACCATCAAATGGTGCCACGACTTTGCCATCACTCGGCATTATCGCCGCTCCTTTACCCAAAGCTCCACTTGAAAAAACAGCATCTTTTACTTCACTTAAAGAAATCATTTCACCCTTTATTGGGCTAGTAATGATAATATCTTTCATCTACATTTCCTCCTTAAATCCGCAAGGTATGGAACCGATTCCACAAAACATATCATACCAGTTGTAAAATTGCCCTGTCAACAGTTTTTATTATCTAAATATTCAATATATCATGTCTTTTTTACGAAAGAATATTTTTATTTACTTGTTTTAGCCTTTATCACTTGCCACGAGCCTTAGTTCTTCAATATAATAAAGGAGTATATTATAAAAAGGAATCAGGCTGATATCATGGAAAAAAGCACTATCAAAATGTTTGATTTAGAGACCTATCGTACGTTAACAGAATATAATGGTGATATCCTATTTGAATGGGACTTAGAAACAGATCGTTTTTTCGTTACGCCTAACTGGTTTGATATTTTCGGCTATATACCCTCTAGCTATCATTTTAGTAATGAGCTTGAGAAGAAGGCAATGATTCATCCTGATGATATTCACTTGTTTAAAGAATATATTGAAACCATTCATTATAATCAGCATGATTTAGCGAATAAAAAACTGTATTCTAAATTAGAACTACGGTTTCGCAATGTTTATCATCAATATATCTGGTGTAAACTCAGATTAGCAACTGCTTTTTCTAGTCGCAATCTTCCCTATAAAATATCGGGAATGATTACAGATATTGATTTTGATAAAAAACACCGTGAAACTTTACTCGATCAAGCACAAAAAGACTTATTAACGGGTCTTTATAATAAAGTTACTACCCATACACTCATTGAGAAGTACCTGCATAGTTCCCCCACCACGAATAAACACGCCTTAATGATTATCGACCTTGATGGCTTCAAAGCAATCAATGATAACTTTGGCCATTTATTTGGTGATGCTGTCATCTGTGACTTGGCAACCAGTATCAAAAAAAACTTTCCAGATTCCGATATTGTCGGACGTGTTGGTGGCGATGAATTTGTTGTCTTAGTTAAAAATGTGACAAAAGGCGAATGGTTACGCAATAAGGCTCTGGCCTTAAACATTGCCCTACGCCGATCGTATATCACAGATCAGAAAGAGTATAAAATATCGGGCAGTATTGGCATTGCCATTTATCCCATCCACTGTGAAAAATTCAACGATTTATTCAAAGCTGCCGACCAAGCATTATATTATGCAAAAGAAACGGGCAAAGATAAATATGTCATTTATTATCCGCAATTGCCGAAAGTAGAGTATCAAAACCCGCGGACAAATAGCGAAGATAATTTATCTCAAGGCAAAAAATCTTTTCATGATAATTTAACCGAATATATTTTTAGATTACTCTATAGCTCCGTAGACAGTACCGCTACAATCAAAATAATTTTGGAAGTGCTCGGCAAACGGTTCAATGTTAGCCGTGCTTTTATCTATGAGCGTAGCACCGATGGCAATCATTATTCGATTGCATTTCAATGGTGTAACCGAAATATTTCACCCATTGAACATTCGCTGAAACTCTTAGCCGCGGATAAGGTTGAAAAACTCTATGCTCAATTAAATCATCAAAATATGCTCAATTGTAGCAATGTTAACATGCTTAACGCAAACCAGCGAGAATTCTTCGAAATAGAAAATATTCAGGCTTTCTTGCATAGTAGAATCATTGACAGTGGTATTCCGAAAGGGTGCATTGGCTTTGATGAGTGTACCTCGCCTCGTAATTGGACGGTGGAAGAAGTTGACATCTTGGTCTTTATCTCCGAGATGCTCACTACTTTTTTACTCAAAAAAAATGCAGTTAAAAAAAGCAAGGAGATAGAAGCCAGCCTAGTCAATATTCTGCATCATGTTGATGCCTGGCTCTACGTCGTCGATAAGTATACCTATGATGTACTATTCGTTAATAAAAAACTCAATGCAGCTATTGGTCAAAATGGCGACAGCTTTAAATGCTATCATGTTTTCCACAATAGCGAAGCCCCATGTTCTGATTGTCCAATGAAAGATATCTCATTAAACTCTAGGCATTCTGTCAAAGAATTCTATGATAAAACTAAAAATATCTGGGTAAAAATGAACGCCTCAAAAATCAGCTGGAATGATTCCTCTGATGCCTGCCTCATTCAAGTTGATGATATCTCAGCGCGAAAACAGTTGGAATTTTTGCCGATGAATTAACAAAAACTCACTTTTCAAATCCGTTTAGGACTGAAAAGTGAGCTTTTGTTTTTAACGAATCGATCTACTTGTTTTTAACCACTTTTTCAATATGTATAATCAAATACATTTGTTCTTCTTTTGTTAATTCATATTCATATTCTGCGGCAATCATTGTTTTGATGTTCTTGACGCATTCATATGTATTGACGTATTTTTCGCTCATTGCATCAAACATTTCATCGTCTTTATCTTCATAGACTTTCCCACTAAACAAGCGCTGTGCAAGCGATTTCAAATGGGTTACAAAACGACTGTAATTAAGAGACTCTTCATCATATTCAAATTTATAGTGAGTTTTTACCATATTCAAAATGCCTTGAATCATCTTTGTCACATCAACAATACGATCTAAATCTCCATTTAACTCTGCATTGACGAAATGCAAAGCGATAAAAGCTGCTTCATCTTCTTTTAAACTAACACTGCACTGCCGCTGTAATAAAGCCAGAGCCTTCTGACCGATGATAAACTCATCTTTATAAATGTGTCTAATTTCCCAGCGCAATGCATTTTTCAATTGAAAGCCATAGCTTTCTCTGCCAATCACCCGATAAATATGTTCAGTCAACGTAACATAAATACTATCATCAAATTTTTTGACATAGGTCTCTTTCGCATAATCAATGATTTTTGTGCTTAATAGGATGTATTCTAATGGAATTTCCAGCGCAACTTTTTTAAACAACGCAAATACATCTGGATTCAAAAAAGTAAAAATTTTCTGTATTTTTTTGGCATCTACAAGTGAGTCACCGCTGTTTAAGCGAAAAGCAATACCTCTCCCTACCACAATCACTTCTTGTGATTTTTCATTGAAACACACAATAGCGTTATTATTCAGGACTTCTTCAATCTTCATACATACCCCTCTTACAATATTATTTTAAAAATATACTGCAATAAAAAGGCAAACCCTATAACGTTACCATTATAGGTTTCACCTGTATTCCTACTACTTTGTTAACCGGTAACTATTCGATCGTATAACAATGCTTTATTGTCCAGTACTTTTTTCCAGTTATATTCATTATACTTTATTTTCTTTTCAATACGCAACGTATTCCTGGTTTTATTCTCGGTAAAGCAAAACATTTGCTACAATTTAGGCACTTTGATTTTTCTTGTCCATTAAGCAAGCGCTGAATAATATCTGGCTCACAAATAAATGGACGGCTAAGCGACACCATATCAATACCACTTTCCAAGACTTGATCCATATCAGCCAAGGAACGCACCCCACCGACTAAGATGATCGGAAGTTCAGGAACGGCTTTTTTTATTTTTCTAATCCGTTCTACATAATAATTGGTTGCCGTACGAGGTTGTGAAATAAAATCAACACCACTAAGTTCCACCGCTTCAACACCAAGCTTAGCAAGTTCTTGTAACATATATAGCAAATCTTGCTCATATGCAAGATCATCTGTCCGTGAATCATTATTTATTTTAATGAATAATGGAAATTGTTCGCCACATTTTTCCTTTATACCAACGACAATTTCCCGAATCAAACGAAAACGATTTTCCACTGTACCGCCATAAGCATCAGTCCGGTGATTAAATGTTGTATCAATGAATTGAGATAGCAAATAACTGTGGGCAACATGTAGTTGCACGCCATCAAGACCACTTTGTTTTACTCGATAAGCCGCATTAATAAATTCGGTCTTAATCTGCGCAATTTCTTCGATCGTAAGTTCACGTGATACTTTACCCTTTTTAAGCTCAGCTGCCGAAACGCCGGCCAAATCCTCATGATTGACTGCCCGCGGCCCCGCATGGTTAATTTGGGCAACAATTTTTGCACCATATTTATTTACAAGAGTATGTAGTTTTTTTAATTGTGGAATAAACGCATCATCATAGATGGCCGTCTGATCTTCATTGGCCATGCCTGTAGGCGAAACACTGCAGTGACCTGTAATAATAAGTCCCACATCATTTGCGGCAAGTTCTTGATACATAGCATACTCTGCCTCTGACATTGCCCCTTCTTTCGTACCCAAGAAACAATGCGTTGCCGAGCGCACAATTCTATTTTTTATCTGCATATGTTTTAAATCAATTTCTTCTAATATTTTTGTCATAGGTTGCTTCAGCCCTCCAAAACTAAATAATCATATCAACTCTATTATAGCATAATTAAGCGACTGCATAGTCATCTTTTTTTCCTTATTAATAAAAAGAAGAGGAGCTGTTGTAAAATAATCACAATAGCTCCTAAATCTATTATTTTACTGTTCGTCTAATATCGGCACCTAGTCCACAAAGTTTGCTGACAAGCTGATCATAGCCACGATCGATATGATGAATATAGCCCACTTGCGTTTCTCCATCAGCCACCAAACCAGCAAGCACCATTGCGGCACCTGCACGAAGATCAGTTGCTTTCACCTGACACCCCGTTAAAGTCCCTACGCCTTCAACAACAGCACTGCGGCCTTCAATTTTGATATTTGCACCCATACGTTTGAGTTCATCTACGTGCATAAAACGGTTTTCGAACACCGTTTCTGTAACAACGCTAGTACCTTCTGCTATTGTTTGCATAGCCATAAATTGCGCTTGCATATCGGTTGGAAACCCAGGATAAGGTAGCGTTTTAATGTCAACGGCTTTGATTGGACCATCACAGCTTACACGTATACCGCTAATCTCTTCTTCTATTGTGACACCTGCTTCTTTTAATTTCGCAATCACAGGTTTTAAGTGTTCACTAATTGCATTTTCAATATAAACATTACCCCTTGTCATTGCTGCTGCAACCATGTAAGTCCCAGCTTCAATACGGTCAGGGATAATTGTATAGTTTTTACCTTCTAAGCGTTCCACGCCTTCAATTTTAATGACATTTGTTCCAGCACCGCGAATATTCGCACCCATAACATTTAAATAATTTACTAAATCAATAATTTCAGGTTCATGGGCTGGATTTTCGATGATGGTTTGACCTTTCGCCATACATGCTGCCATAATAATATTTTCTGTTGCCCCTACGCTTGGAAAATCAAGATAAATTCTAGCACCAGTTAAACCATTTGGTGCTGTTGCTTCAATATAGCCATGTCCAGTTTCTATTTTTGCCCCAAGTGCTTCAAAACCCTTTAAGTGTAAATCTATTGGTCTTGTCCCAATGGCACAGCCTCCTGGCAAAGAAATTTTGGCATGTCCACAACGTGCTAATAATGGTCCCATAATTAAGAATGATGCCCGCATTTTTCTCACAAGTTCATAAGGAGCTTCACAAGATACGATATTCGTACTATCAACATTGAGCGTATTATCGCCATTATTCACAACTTTCACGCCCAATTGGCATAACACTTCCGAAATCGTGCGTACATCTTCTAGGTCTGGTACTTCTTCCAGCATGCTCGGTGTTTGCCCTAGTAGTGTTGCCGCAATAATCGGTAAAACCGCATTTTTTGCCCCACTAATCTTTACCGATCCCTCTAATCTCTTGCCACCATTTATAATCAGCTTTTCCATTAATATCCTCCTGAAATCCGTATACTACTAAGAATAATCCTTTTGATCTGCAGCTAGTTGAAATCCCTTGTCCATATTAATACTCAATTGAAATTACTGGCGAACCAATAATCACGTAAGTACGACCATCGTATTCATTATACCGCATTACCATATTAAGATTGACTATATCTTTACCTGCAATAACGCGCTCCTCTATCGTTGGGGCAAAACCTACATAACTAAAATACGTTTTAGCATCTGTCTTTTTCATCGGCGTTGCACCAATGGAGTCGAAGGCATCTTGCAAGCGTAATGACCATTCATCATTCCTTAGTTTACCATCAAGATACCCCTTCAAGCAAGTGCTAATCGTCGGAGATGAATGGAATTTTTTCATAATATTTTTTAATTTTGCTTTTGTTTGGATAATTTTATCTTCCTCTGCTGATTTTTCCATGTAATTCACCGATAAAAAGGTAGTATTCTTGGATGTATCCTGCTCCACCATATTGCAAATCGCAATGCTCATTTTCTTATTTTCGATCTCAACTTTCGCTTTGACATCAATTTTTTCCGTGTCTTCTATAACTTCAATCGTATACTGATCCTCTGTAAATCCCAACTCTTTTAACATATCTTTTTCAATCTTCATAAATATAGCAACATTTTCAAACTCTTCTGGCAATTTTTCCCATGCGTAAATATAAAAGCTATCTACTTCTGCACCGGTGGCTTGCATAGCAGCGCTTAACGGCTCCGATAGCGTCACCGGTACGTTTTGCGCTTTACTAATAAATACAATATTAATCATAAGAACTAAAAAAATACCAACTATAACTTTTCTCATTTTGTTAACCTCCACTAAACTCTTATTAATTTCATTCTTACCAGATTTTAGCTTTGATATACAAAAAGGGTGTAATCAAAAGAGTTCTTTTGATTACACCCGCTCTATGATTTCTATTACTTATTCGAAAACTTATTCGTAGCCATTAAACGTGCTTTGGCACGATTTAAAGCGGCTTGAGCACGATTCATATCAACATCAGTTTTCTCTGTATTGATGCGCGCTAAAGCTCTATCATATGCTTTTTGCGCACGATCTACATCAATTTGTTCAGGTAACTCTGCATTCGTTGCAAGCACTGTGATTTTTTTTGGTTGAACCTCAATAAAACCACCGCTTACTGCGATTAAGTGCTCACCTTCATCTGTTAATACTCTCATTGGCGCTGGCACAAGTCCGGCGATTAAAGGAGCATGGTTAGGCAAAATACCGAGCTCGCCATCCGTACTTCTTACAATAAGCATATTAATATCTGTTGTATAAACGACTCTTTGTGGAGAAACAATTTCTAGCTTAATTTTGTTAGCCAATTGTTATTCCCCCTTCATTTTACGAGCTGCTTCTAATACCTCATCAATGCTGCCCATCATGTAGAAAGCAGCTTCTGGGATATCATCATGTTTACCTTCTAAAATTTCTTTAAAGCCACGAATTGTTTCTTTTAGCGGTACATATTTACCCGGAGAACCAGTAAATACTTCTGCTACGAAGAATGGTTGGCTTAAGAATCTTTGGATTTTACGCGCTCTAGATACAACAAGTTTATCATCATCAGATAATTCTTCCATACCTAAGATTGCGATAATATCTTGCAATTCTTTATATTTTTGTAACACTACTTGAACGCCACGTGCTACATTGTAATGTTCTTCCCCAATAACATGTGGATCAACAATACGTGAAGTAGAATCAAGTGGATCCACTGCTGGATAAATACCAAGTTCAGCGATTTGACGAGATAAAACCGTCGTTGCATCCAAATGCGCAAATGTTGCTGCTGGAGCAGGGTCAGTCAAGTCATCGGCAGGTACATATACTGCTTGTACAGAAGTAATGGAACCTTTTTTCGTTGAAGTGATACGTTCTTGAAGTGCACCTACGTCAGTTGTAAGTGTTGGTTGGTAACCAACGGCAGATGGCATACGGCCAAGTAATGCGGATACTTCAGAACCAGCTTGGATGAAACGGAAAATGTTATCTACGAATAGAAGTACATCTTGCCCTTGTACATCACGGAAGTATTCAGCCATTGTAAGACCAGTTAAAGCTACACGCATACGAGCACCAGGTGGTTCATTCATTTGGCCATATACAAGTGCTGTTTTATCAATAACACCTGATTCAGTCATTTCTGACCATAAGTCATTACCTTCACGAGTACGTTCACCAACACCGGCGAATACGGAGTAACCACCATGTTGTGTTGCAATGTTATGGATAAGTTCCATGATTAGCACGGTTTTACCAACACCAGCACCACCGAACAAACCAACTTTACCACCACGAGAATATGGTGCGATTAAGTCAACTACCTTGATCCCTGTTTCCAAGATATCAGTTGCAGTTTCTTGCTCGTCAAATTTAGGAGCTGGACGGTGAATTGGCCAAAACTCCTTATTTCCTACTGGGGCTGGATTATGGTCAACAGTTTCACCTAAAACGTTAAATACACGGCCAAGTGTTTCAGGGCCTACTGGAACACGAATAGGTGCTCCAGTATCTTCTGCTCCCATACCACGAGTCAAACCATCCGTAGAACTCATAGCAATACAACGCGTTACATTATCGCCGATATGTTGCATAACTTCTACAGTTAAATTAATTTCTAAATCGCCTGCTTTGCCTTCGATTTTAACAGCATCTAAAATCTTTGGTAATTGATCAACAGGGAATTCAATATCTACTACAGGGCCAATAACCTGTACTATTTTACCTTTTGCCACTGCTATAACCCCTCCTTAATTCAAGGCTTCGGCACCACTCACGATTTCATTGATCTCAGTAGTAATACCAGCCTGACGAATTTTATTATAAGTTAAGACTAATTTATGAATTAAATCTTGTGCATTATCTGTTGCACTACTCATTGCTGTCATACGAGAACCAAGTTCACTCGCAGCTGCTTGCAATAGTGCAGCGTAAATCATAGTTTCTAGATATTGTGGCAATAAGTGCCCAAGCACTTCACCAGCAGATGGCTCATAAATATATTCGCCATTTTGTCCAGCCTCTTGTCCTTCAATACCTGTAAACGGTAATAATTTTACCGTTGTTGGAACGACGTTAATGGTAGAAATAAATTTGGTATACACCATATAAATTTCATCACATTCGCCTTTTGTGAACATATCAATTATTTTAGATGCAATACCTCTTGCATCTTCATAAGTCGGTCTTTCACTAAACCCTGCATACTCAGCAGTAATAGAATAGCCACGATTTCTAAAATATTCGTTAGACTTTCTACCTACAGTGACGAGATCCGCCTCGCTTTTGCTTGAAAGATTTGCCACAACTTCTTTGAAGACGTTGCTGGCATAAGCCCCAGCCAAACCTTTATCAGAGGCTAATACGACATAAACTTTCTTGTCGACTTTCCGTACTTCAAGTAGTGGATGACTTACTTCACCTGCATTTGCAGCGACATCATTCAATACTTGACGCATTTTATCTGCATATGGTTTGTTTGCCGAAGCATTTTCCTGAGCTCGGCGCAGACGAGCTGCAGCAACCATTTTCATGGCTTTAGTGATTTGCTGAATGTTTTTTACACTCTTTATCCGCCGACGGATATCTTGTAAATTAGCCAATTAAAATCACCTCGCAGCTTCAATTACGCTTCTTTTTCATAGGAAAAAGTATCTTTAAACTCAGCGATTGCTTTCTTTAAAGCACCTTCTATTTGATCATCAAGTTTTTTCTGTTCAATGATTGCTTTACCGATTTCAGGGTGGTTAGCACGCATGAATTTCAAGAAAGAACTGTGGAAATTAACAACTTCTTTGACAGGAACATCTTCTAAATACCCCTTACCAGCTGTATAGATCACCATAACTTGTTCTTCAACAATAAGTGGAGAATATTGTGCCTGTTTCAGAGTTTCAACCATTCTAGCACCACGATCTAATTGTGCTTTCGTAGCTTTATCAAGATCGGAGCCAAATTGAGCGAATGCTGCTAACTCACGATATTGTGCAAGGTCAAGACGTAGACTTCCTGCTACTTGTTTCATTGCTTTGATCTGTGCAGAACCACCAACACGGGATACAGATAAACCAACATTGACTGCTGGACGAATCCCGGAATAGAACATTTCACTTTCAAGCATGATTTGACCATCGGTGATAGAGATAACGTTTGTAGGGATATAACCAGAAAGGTCGCCAGCCAATGTTTCGATGATCGGAAGTGCAGTAATTGAACCTGCGCCTAATTCATCAGAAAGTTTTGCTGCTCTTTCGAGTAGACGGGAATGTAAGAAGAATACGTCCCCTGGATATGCTTCACGACCTGGTGGTCTACGAAGTAATAAACTCATTGCACGATAAGCTGCAGCATGTTTGGATAAATCATCATATACACAAAGCGCATGACCGCCTTTGTACATGAAATGTTCAGCCAAAGTTACACCAGCATAAGGAGCTAAGTATTGTAGTGGAGCACTATCGGAAGCAGTAGCTGCAACAACGATAGTATATTCCATAGCACCGTTATCTTCTAAAGTTTTAACTACACGAGCAACTGTAGAGGCTTTTTGACCGATTGCTACATATACGCAGATACAATCTTGACCCTTTTGGTTAATAATTGTATCGATAGCGATAGCAGTTTTACCAGTACCACGGTCACCAATGATAAGTTCACGTTGTCCACGTCCAATTGGTACAAGAGCATCGATTGCTTTGATACCAGTTTGTAGTGGTTGATGAACTGATTTTCTATCTGCGATACCAGGCGCTGGATATTCGATAGGTCTTACAGTATCAGTTGCGATTGGACCTTTACCATCAATAGGTTGTCCAAGTGCATTAACAACGCGACCGACCATTGCATCACCAACAGGTATTTGCATAATGCGAGCAGTTCTACGAACTGTATCGCCTTCTTTTACTAGAGTTTCACCGCCGAGAATAACCGCGCCGACGTTATCTTGTTCCAAGTTAAGAACAAGGCCAAAAACACCTTTATCAAATTCAAGTAATTCCCCGGACATAGCCTTTTCTAAGCCATGAATACGAGCAATACCATCACCAACTTCGATAACAGTACCAATATCATCAACATTAAGGTCTACTTGATAATTTTTAATCTGTTCCTTAATGATTGCTGTTATTTCTTCTGGATTCATTTTCATACTACTCTGTCACCCCAATCTTAACAATTTAATTTGTCAATAATTGTGCTTTTAACACTTGCATTCTACGCGTTACACTGCCATCAATCAGCTTATCACCGATTTTCACAACAACGCCGCCTAAAATACTTTTATCTATTTTTGTTTTGATAACAACCGTTTTACCAGTTGTCACGCTTAATTTTTTCACTAATTGAGCTTCTTGCTCGGTGCTTAATGCACATGCAACAGTAACTTCTGCTTCGACAATATCTTGCGCAGCATTCGCTAGTACTGTGTATTCACCAAGGATCTGTTTTAATAAACTTTCGCGACGTTTATCTACTAATAGCAATAAAAAATTATAAACAACTTTAGCTAGCTTACCTTGAAATAATTTAGCAATCACTTCTTTTTTCGCTTCTGGTTTGATGCGCGGATGATTGATGAAATTCGTCAAATCAGCTTGACTATACACAGTATCTGTTACTTCCACCAATTGCTCGCCAAACTGTGTTAATTGCTTTTCTTCAAGAGCCACTTCATAAATCGCCCTTGCATATTTCTGTGCTAACTGAGTGGTTAGCATGGTAGGCCACCTATTTTCTCTGCATCTAATTTATCGATGAATTCGCTCACTAATTGTTCGTTTACTTTTTCATCAATATTACTATTAATAATTTTAGCAGCTGCTGCCATCGATAAAGCTACTACTTCACCCTTAAGTTTAGCTACTGCAAGTTCACGGTCGCGATCAATATCAGCTTGAGCGGATTTACGCATGCGTTCAATCTCAGCTCTTGTTTCGGCTATACCAGCTTCTCTTTCCTCAGCAGCAAGTTTCGTCGCTTTATCAACGATTTCTTGTGCTTCAATCCGAGCAGAAGCCAATTGTTTTTGATAATCTACTAATAATTTTTTTGCTGCAATTTCATCTTGTTCAGCGGATTTAATGCTATTGGCGATTTTTTCTTCACGTTCTGCTAATGCTTTCATTAGCGGCTTATAAGCCACTTTTGTTAAGATTACAACTAATATGAGAAAATTTAAAATTTGAGCAACTAACGTCATATTAATATCAACCATTTTTGAACCTCCTTATCTAGCGCGTATCTCGTATAAATTGGGCGACGGCAAAGGATGCTGTCGCCCCATACATCAATCGTCAATTATTTAATTAGTGGATTTGCATATAACATAACGATAGCGATAACTGCTGCGATAATAGGCACAGCTTCAATTAAACCTACGGAAATAAGAGTGTTAATGAATAATACATTTTTAGCTTCTGGTTGACGAGTTAAACCTTCGATAAATTTTGAAGTTACAAGACTGTTACCAATACTTGCACCTACTGCTGCTAATCCAATTGCTAAACCTGCTGCTAATAAAGCTGCTACTACCATAATTGAGTGTTCCATTAATAAAATCCCCCTTAAAATAAATAAGTTTTTAATTTTTTTGATGATATCATTTAATCGTGGTGATCGTCTTTTACAGCGTTCGCCAAATATGACATAGATAACATCGTGAATATAAAGGCTTGAACAACACCAACAAAGATACTGAAAGCAAGCCAAACGACACTAGGCACTGGCATCCAAATTGGCACTAACATCAACAAGATAATAATCAATATTTCCCCTGCTAAAATATTACCAAATAGACGAAAGGCAAGAGTAATCGGTTTTGCTACTTCTTCAATGATATTGATGATGACAAATAGGGCAAACGGTTGAAAGAAATGTTTGATATAATTCATTCCTTTAAAATAAACGCCCAAGATATGTAACATCAAAACTATCATCAACGCTAAACCAAATGTAGTGTTCACATCACTTGTAGGCGATGTGAGGGTTGGTATTAGACCCAACCAATTTGAAATGAGGATAAACAAGAATAAGGAGATAATCAGCGGTGCCAATTTTCTACCCTTTGGACCCATAGTTGCATCGATCTGATCGAGCAATGCAGACATAATCATCTCAAGCACACTTTGCCAGCCTGTCGGAACTAACTTCAAATTGCGCGTAGCTATAAAAGCTATAAAGATAACGACTGCCATTGCCAGCCAGGTCATGTACAACGTATCCATGTTGAAGCTGAACCCAGCTATCTGTGCTACGTGATGAGCACCGATTTCATGCATACATACCACTCCCAAGTTATGTAATCATTTTTTATTATTAGCATTACTATTGTAGGCAAATACAATAGCATTTACCATCATGATCACAGAAATTAAAAAGAGCCCTATAACAACCGCCCAAAACATCTCTACCGATATGCGGATTGCCATAATTAAGGTTCCAAGAATGAGAAACAGTCTGATTACCCAACCAAATTGCATACTCTTTTTTGCTTCGTCTCCACTTAGATCGGCACTCTTTGTTATTCTGTAAGCAATGATAAACCAACAAGCCCCACCAACGATACAGCCAGTAATTATAGGCATAACAAGATATGCCTTTCCTAATACATACGCACCAAGGCCACATAAAAGTAAGCTAATTACAGTCTGAGTCAATATACACTTCATGCACGCTAATAAATCTTTCATATTCCTCCTACAAACAGTTTTTCCAAACTATAATAGTAAAGAATACCCTGCCTAAATAAAATGAAATATACCTATAGTCCTAAAAAATTCGAACAGTACTTTACTCTTAAACTAACCCCTTTTCCTATTCGATAATAGATAGAACTTTCCTGCTGATTTCTCGCAGTTTTTGCTAAAAAAAGCAGATACTTATAGGACTTTTTATGAATTTTATATTTTACTTAACATTCCATAGCCAACATTATATAATACGATAGCCATTAGTTATGTTTATATAATGCTTCGTAAAATATAAAACCATTTATAACAATGCCTTATTATAACACATTATTTATTTTTGCCAAGTAGTTTTTGGTAAGTTGTCCACATTGCTGTAATAAAACCTAAAATAATTCCGATTATTGTCGCTAACGGACTTGTAGATAACTGTTCATCGATATAAATTCCCGCATAGAGGCACACCCCAATCATCACTGCAAAACTAATGCCTATCCCCGAAGCAAAGCTAAGAGCCTGTAACGTGGATTGTGTTTCGCCTTTATTTTTTCCTTTTTTATCCACATTATTCATCCTCCCATAGAATCTTTGATTTTGAACTAAAAAAGCTGCCGCAAATTCAATTTTGCTAGCAGCCTTTACGATCTATATTATACTTCAAATGAATCTGGCTTATTTGCAATTAAACCATGTTTCCATAAAATCGCTTCCACAATACGTCTTGAAGCTTGTCCATCACCATAAGGATTGCAAGCATTCGACATTTTATGATACGCAGCTTCGTCTGTAATCAGCAACTTAGCTTCGCTATATACACGCTCTTTATCCGTACCAATTAATTTTACCGTACCCGCATCAATGGCTTCTGGACGTTCGGTTGTATCGCGCAGAACCAAGACTGGTTTGCCTAGCCCAGGTGCTTCTTCCTGAATCCCCCCGGAATCCGTTAATACCAAATAAGAACGTGCTAGTAAATTTGCAAACGGTTGATAATCAAGTGGATCGATCAGATGTACTCGATCAATTCCACCTAGTTCACTTTCCACAACTTCACGCACTTTAGGATTTTTATGAACTGGAAAGACGATTTCAACATCAGCAAATTCATTGACGATATCGCGTAATGCCTGATATACATGGCGCATTGGTTCGCCCAGATTTTCTCGACGATGTGTTGTCACGAGCACCACTTTTTTATTTTTATAATCAATACTTTTTAAGAGCTCATTTTCAAAGACAAAATTTTCATCTACTGTTTTTAAGAGGGCATCAATCACGGTGTTACCAGTAACAAACACGCTTTCACCTTTGATATTTTCCTGCGCCAAATTATCACTTGCCGTACTCGTTGGTGCAAAGTGCAGATCAGTTAATGATCCCGTTAATTTACGGTTCATTTCCTCCGGGAACGGTGAATATTTATTATGCGTTCTCAGACCTGCCTCTACATGACCAACCTCTGTTTGATGATAATAAGCAGCAAGCGCACCAGCAAAGGTTGTCGTCGTATCCCCATGTACCAATACGATATCCGGTTTTTCTTGCTCTAGCACTGCGTTTAACCCTTGCATCGCCTTGCAAGTGATATCAAATAAAGTTTGGCCTTGCGCCATAATATCAAGGTCATGGTCTGGTTTAATATGAAATAAGTTTAGCACTTGATCCAGCATATCCCGATGTTGTGCCGTTACTGTTATCACAGGTGTGATCATCTCTGGATATTTTGCTAGTTCTAAAACGACTGGCGCCATTTTAATCGCTTCCGGGCGAGTGCCAAACACAGTCATCACTTTGATTCGTTTCATAAATAAATCTACCCCTCTCTTACACTTTGGGAACTTCTATTAGCTTCATTGTCTATTGTAAAACAGGCAGGCATTATGCCTGCCTTCAATAATAATTTTTCATTAGATTATCAATGTTTAATTCGTTCCAACTGACTTTTTGTGTTTTAAAATACCAAGTTTTCTTGCACCCAAAAAGACTACAAGCATAACAATGATAATAATGGCAATCGCAAAACCACTGCTTACTTCCGTTAAAGCGATCGCACTGAGTCCCAGGACACCGCTAATCACATACATGAGTAGTACCGCTTGTTTTTGCGTAAAGCCTAAATCAAGCAAACGATGATGTAGATGTCCTCTGTCTGGTTTGAAAATTGGTTTACCGCTCATATAACGTCTAACAATCGCAAACGTAGTATCTAAGATCGGTAATCCCAATGCAAAAATTGGTACAATCAGAGCAACCGTTGCTGCCGATTTAACCGCACCAATAACCGAAATACCAGCCAGCATAAAACCTAAAAACATACTACCAGTATCCCCCATAAATATTTTCGCGGGATTAAAATTATACTGTAAAAAGCCAAGTGCCCCACCAGCAATTGCTGCCGTTAACACAGCTATTAGTATGTAATTTTGTTGCAACGCTACTAACAGAATGGTTATCGAAGCAATCGTAGAAACACCAGCTGCAAGTCCATCAAGTCCATCGATCAAATTAACCGTATTTGTCAGACCGACAATCCAAAATAGTGTGATTGGAATAGCTAAGTATTCTAAATAAATCATATCACCAAACGGGTCACTCACCCAGTCAATACGGATGTCAAAAAGCACCAGTACTAACGCAGCCAAAATTTGCCCCGCCAACTTTACCTTTGCCGGCAAATTTTTTAAATCATCAATAACTCCTACAATTAAAATAATTGTACCACCGATTAATAATCCTACAATCTCAGTAGTTAAATCAACCGTAAAAAAAACTGCTACCATAAAGGCAACATATATAGCAAGACCACCCATTCTAGGAATAGGAGCAGTATGCACTTTGCGTTCATCAGGAGCATCCATCGCTCCGGCTTTCTTGGCCAAAGAAATAATTTTCGGCGTCAAAACATACGCTACCACGAGCGCAATCAAAAACGACAAAATATAATCTGGCATAAAATTAAGCACCCCTTTTCTATGCAACAAGACAATTGTACCTCACCAAAACTAGACTGTCAATGAAATAACGCGCTACCAAACCTTGTCATTTACTACTTGCAATACCCTTTACGCTTTAATTTACACACATGCAGCTTCACCAACGCATCGATATCCACCTCATACCGTTGCGTTAATAAATACATCATCGTAAAGCAACATTGCGCTACATCCAAGAGTTCCTCGGCACTGCCAATCACGACTTCTTTTTCCTTTAATGTATCATTTTCTCCCGATGCACCAGCTTTCTTCCCTAAATATTGCGTCAATTCACCAAGTTCTTCTTGGATTTTACACACCGTCGTAAGCAGAGTTACTTCTGGTAAATCTAGCTTCGGCAATGCCAAATATTTATAATTACCTTCTGTATAAATACGATATTGATTATTTTTATTAAAATGATACCCTTTATTTTCAAGTTTATTCAAATGACGTTGAATTAACTCAGCGATCTCAATACTATAACTTTCTTCCATTACAAAAATCATCGTAACACAAGTTTGCGCTACATCCAAGAGTTCTCCATTCACCTCAGCCAAGGCCCCTTGCGCCACAGATAATTCAGCAATTTCAGAGCCTTTGAGTCGCTCATAAGGCAAAAAGGTCAACGTTGCCCTAGCAAGTTCCCCTGCTTCTTCAATAATCTTCAGCAACGTTGAATTAAGTGTTGGCGCCAACTGGTTCAACTTTGGTAAAGCAACTACTTCAAACATGTTAACTCCTTATCAATCAATTAAAAATCATTACTAATTTTATTATTATACAAGATTTTTTACCGTTTGTATGCTGTTTCTAAATGATTTATGACTTAATTTCTCTCCTTGCATGTTTACCAACACGTCTCCAGCGTTTAAAAAAACTTGCTATTATCACAAAAATATTAACACCAATCAAAACCATCGTCAGCATGATTGTCATTACAATTAGCTCTCTTTGATAACGTACTTGCTCCACCCTAGCGTCGGTTTGCTCATCGAGTAAGGTTATTATTTGATTTAACATCGTCACAAATGTTTGCTTTAATTGTTCATAAGAATCATCATTGATAATACGCGCTGAAAAATCCTTGCTCGTTTCGCCAATGAGTAACTTCTTCTGATTGTCGACCGAAATTACGCCGTTACTTGCATCAATTGCAATTTGTTCAGTGATAGTCAATTCATCCGCTAACTTTTCTGCTTTTTGTAATAACCTCAGTTCCTCTAATGAAAAATGATTCGCTTCGATTAACGCATGTAAGGACACCTGCTGTCCCGCGCTATGTAAGCTAGCTTGTTCAACAATACCATACTGCCAATAAACACCCTCATATTCCTTCGGTCTGGGCTTTTCACCAGCTCTAATCGCAATAATATCATGATAGTATTGTTCATATCTTGGATCGTTTTTCTCAATATAATGACGGGTGTGTAACATCAAAACAAACGTTGATTGTCTAAGTTCATTTACCAATAAATACGACGGATACCGCTTCTGATAAACATTTTCCAACCTCTGATTGATTTGATCAAGCGATTTCACTTGAAAATTCAAGAGAAATGACAAGAAAATGACGCACCCACACATGATCAGTTTATTCTTTTTCTGTTTCACATAGTATCCCCCGCGAATTAATTCACATTTTATGAACCTGATTTCCAGCAAATAACCAAACCAGACTATTATCGAAATATTTTCCTTTATTATAACATAATTCATAGTATTATTTAGGATAAATACATATAATAGAGGCGACCTGCCGAAGAATCAAGGCTACAATATATTTTTTTATTTACATGATAAAAAAATATCTACTTGCTATTTTTTGTAATTAATATTATCGTTAATATGTATTGAAATTTAAATTCAGGAGGATATTTTCTTATGCTCAATAAATATATTATTGGCTTTATCGGTATTGGTGTTATGGGGAAAAGCATGACACGTAATCTGATCAAGGCAGGTTATAAAGTCAACGTATACAATCGTACCAAGGAAAAAGCTGCTGAGCTAGTCGCAGAGGGGGCAACTTGGCAAAACTCACCAAAGGAAATCGCAGAGTCGTGCAATGTGATCATTACAATGTTAGGTTATCCGAAAGACGTCGAAGAAATTTATTTTGGTGACCAAGGGCTCATTGAAAATTCAAAACTCGGCACTTACCTGATTGATATGACAACCTCTAGTCCACTTCTAGCAAAACAAATTGCCCAAGTTGCCCAAAGCAACGGTCTTTATACGCTTGATGCCCCCGTTTCTGGTGGTGACATCGGTGCAAGAGAAGCGAAGCTATCCATTATGGTTGGTGGCGATGAAAAAGCTTATAACGCAATGAAACCAATCTTTGAAGCATTAGGAACAAACATTCAGCACCTTGGCTTAGCTGGCGCTGGTCAAGATACGAAAATGTGCAATCAAATCGCTATCGCTTCTAATATGATGGGTGTATGCGAAGCAATGGTTTATGCAAAAAAAATGGGACTAGACCCAACGAAAGTCTTGGGTAGTATCTCAACTGGTGCAGCAGGCTCTTGGTCTTTATCAAACCTCGCACCCCGCATGATCAAAGGTGATTACGAGCCTGGTTTTTATGTAAAGCATTTCATCAAAGATATGGGGATCGCGATCGAATCCGCCAAGGAAGCGCACTTAGAATTACCGGGCTTGACCTTAGCAAAAAAACTTTACGAAGAATTATCTGCTAGCGGTGGCAGCCATTACGGTACACAAGCTTTAATCAAAATTCTCGAAAAATAAATAACAAAAGACTCGATGAAAATGTTCCAATAGCGGTCATTTTACCGAGTCTTTTCTATTAATATATCTTAGACTATTCAATGTCCTTGGGATCACATTCTACGACTGAACCATCCGTTTCTAGATAGACCACTTTGGCAATCATCGCATTTCTGATCATCCGCCGGCAAAGTAGGCATGGTTTCCCCGAGGCCAGCGATCCATCGGCATTATAACCGACAATATAAATTGTAGCATCTTTCATTCTATGAGGTTCAGCATTGATGATTGCATTTTGTTCCGCATGCACTGCTTCACAAAGTTCATAACGCTCACCCTTTGGGATATTGAGTTCTTCACGTTTACAATAGGATAGATCTGCACAACTGATTGCCCCGCGCGGTGCACCATTATACCCAGTACTAATAATGCTATGATCTTTTACAATGATCGCCCCATAAACACGGCGCAAACAAGTCGCTCGCCTTCCTACCGCTTTTGCGATATCTAAAAAATACTCTGTCCAAGTCGGACGTACATGATTCACCGTCTCACCCCCTGTTAAAAATAGAGATACCGCAGGGTATCTCTATTTTTCTATGTAACGAAAACTTATTTTGTACCAAAGATTCTATCGCCAGCATCACCAAGACCAGGAACGATATAACCGTGGTCATTGAGACATTCATCTAAACTTGCTGTATAGATTTCAACATCAGGATGTTCGTCGTTTACCACTTTAACACCTTCTGGTGCTGCAACTAAGCACATCAAAATAATTGATTTTGCGCCTTTTTCTTTTAGCATCGTAAGTGCTGCCGCTGAAGAACCGCCAGTTGCAAGCATTGGATCAACAACAACAAGTGTACGTTCACCAACATCACTAGGTAATTTACAATAATATTCTACTGGTTTTAACGTTTCTGGATCACGATATAACCCAATATGACCAACTTTTGCTGTTGGAATTAGCGTCACTACCCCACCAAGCATACCAAGACCAGCACGAAGGATTGGTACGATTGCAAGTTTTTTACCAGTTAATACTTTACTCTTACAAGTTGTTACTGGAGTTTTGATTTCAACTTCTTTTAGTGGCATATTTCTCGTAATTTCGTAGGCCATGAGCATTGATATTTCTTCTAATAATTCACGAAAATCTTTTGTACCCGTGTTTTCTTTCCGCATAATCGTCAATTTATGTTGGATCAATGGATGATCAATTACGTTTACTTTTAAACCTGTCATGTATTAAATTTCCTCCTAGTATAATGGATATTTAGCGCAAAGCTCAGCAACCATTTTTTCTGCTTGTTTTTTCACAGCAGCATCTTCTGGCTTATCTAGAACTATTGCAATAATTTCAGCTACTTTTTTCATATCGTCTTCTTTAAATCCACGAGTCGTTAATGCAGGCGAACCAAGACGTAAACCACTTGTTACAAATGGACTAAGCGGCTCAAATGGAATGGTATTTTTATTCACAGTAATACCGATATCATCCAATACTTTTTCCGCTACTTTACCAGTTAAATCTTTAGAACGAAGATCAACCAGCATCAAATGATTATCTGTACCACCAGAGACAATCGTAAACCCTTTTTCAATTAATGTTTTTGCCAATGCCTGTGCATTTTTAATGATTTGTTCCTGATATTGTTTAAATTCATCAGATAACGCTTCTTTTAAAGCAACTGCTTTTGCCGCAATAACATGCATCAATGGACCACCTTGGATACCTGGGAATACAGCTTTATTAAATTGCTTGCCGAATTCTGCATCCTTAGTCAAGATCAGACCGCCACGAGGACCGCGTAATGTTTTATGCGTAGTCGTTGTAACAACATCAGCAAAAGGAACAGGATTTTGATGAAAACCAGCTGCAACCAAGCCAGCAATATGTGCCATATCAACCATTAAGTAGGCGCCAACTTTTTTCGCAATTTGGCCCATTTTTTCAAAATCAATGCTTCTTGCATAGGCACTCGCACCAACGACGATCATTTTAGGTTTACATTCCACCGCTATTTTTTCTACTTCTTCATAATCAATACGGTTTGTATCCTCTGTCACACCATAAGGAACAATATTGAAATATTTACCAGACATATTAACAGGGCTACCATGTGTTAAATGTCCGCCATCTGTCAAATTCATCCCCATAACCGTATCACCTGGTGTTAACAAAGCAAAAAATACTGCCATGTTTGCTTGTGCGCCGGAATGTGGTTGTACGTTAACATACTCTGCCCCAAAAAGTTCTTTGGCACGGTCAATCGCTAATTGTTCTACTACATCGACACATTCGCAACCACCATAATAACGTTTGCCTGGATATCCTTCCGCATATTTGTTTGTTAGCACCGACCCTTGTGCTTCCATTACCGCTGCACTAACAATATTTTCAGAAGCAATCAATTCTAATTTGTTACGTTGACGACTAAGCTCCGCATCAATTGCCTTTTTAACCTCTGGGTCAACAGTTGCCAAATTGTCTAGTAAACTCATGTTAAAATCCCTCACTTTTCTTTCTTAAACTATGTATCTATCAAGCTTGATATACAGCTCGACTCCCACCAATGAATTTTGGCCGAGTTCTTGCTGCAATCAGTATTGCTTGTCCGATCGTTTTCGTTTGAAGGCGAACCGGCACAGCCACGCGTTTTAAATGCATCCCAATCAGCGTCGCTCCAATATCCAGTCCAGCATGAGCAATAATTGTTTCTACCACCACAGGATCACTATAGCTTTTCATCGCCTGCGCGGCAAGCGCACCACCAGCCGTTGGCGCTGGCATTACTTCAACCTGCTCCAAATGATACTCATGCATTACCGCACGTTCAACTACGAGTGCACGATTCAAATGCTCACAACATTGAATCGCCAAGAAAACACCAGCTTGACTCGCGATTTCCTGCAAAGAATGCATAAGTGTCTCTGCTGCTTCTTTCGAACCAGCCGTGCCAATTTTTGAACCAACGACTTCACTTGTTGAACAACCAACAACGATAATTTGTCCAGCCTTAATACCAGAAACGTCGATAAGTTCAGTGATAGCTGCCTGCGACTGCTTTCTGATTGCTTCTAAATCCATAACGCAAGACTCCTAGCTTTATTTTTCTAGTGCCATAATTTTATTTACACGACGCGCATGACGATCACCAGTAAATTCTGAAGTCAACCAAGCTTTTACGATTTCGCAGGCTGGCCCGACGCCAATGACACGTTCACCCATCGCTAAAATATTTGCATCATTATGCTCCCTGGACATTTTGGCCGAGAAAACATCATGACAAAGTGCTGCACGCACCCCTTTGATTTTATTCGCAGCAATAGAAATGCCAATTCCAGTACCGCAAAGTACGATACCTTTATCAGCTCTACCATTTACTACGCTATCAGCAACTTTTTCAGCGATATCTGGATAATCAACTGCTTCATTACCAAATGTACCAACATCGTCAATTTCAATCTTCATTTCAGCTAAAACTTTTTTGATTTCTTCTTTTAGATTTACTGCACCGTGGTCACTACCAATTGTTACTTTCATGTCTGCTACCCCCATCAAAAACATCTTATGATATCCTTTTATTTTAAAGTTTTTTTGCCGATAAAGCTACCACTTTAGGCCATATTTTCTCTAGATATTTCTGAATACTTTTTGCACAATCTTGATAAACGGCTTCATTCCCACCAAAAGGATCCATCACATCTACTGTTTCGCCTGCATACTCGGGCAAAGTAAAGACTTTCCCCTCCGCCTGCCCAGTTCCATTTAAGATCGCTATTTTGTGTCCCTTGGTCATCGTTAGCACCAAGTCTGCTGACGCAATACAATCACCAGTTACTTGCCTTGCTAAATGATTATCTAATCGCAATCCACTGGTCTGCATCGCCAGACAAGAATTTTTCGAAGCGCGGCTTCCCGGCATCGCAGACATACCAGCCGAAGATACCGTTATAGTATCTTCTAATTTATTTTTTACTATTCGTGCGCGAAATAAAACCTCGGCCATTGGACTACGGCAGGTATTCCCTGTACAAACAAATAAAACTTTAAACACCGAACTTCACCCTCTAATAGCAAAATCTACTACTATTTTAACACAAATTTTGTATGAATAAAAACCATTACGAGATTAAATGCCAGAACATATTTCCCCCTAGCAAAATCAGAACGATTCCGCCTACTTGCTCCGAACGCTCACCCAATAATTTGCTAGCCTGCTTACCGAGGCTTAAACCAATGGTCGAAATAGCAAAAATAACACTACCAAGAATGACATTGAGCTTGATCAGATCAACTTCCATCATCCCAAAGCTAAAACCTGCTGCCAGTGCGTCAATACTAACGCTAAACGACAGCACAATTAACGTCCAGCCTTTTAACGGATTCTTCTTTTCGTGCTTTAATTTGTCTTCCTTACTAAAACCTTCCTTTAACATCAAGATCCCCAAACCGACGAGTACACCTGCGCCAACAATACTCGCACAATTTTCCATAATTAACACAGGAGAACCGCTGTACACGCCTAGTCTATCGACAAATCCACCTAAAAATCGGCCAATATTATATCCTGCAAGCAGCATCACAATGTGAAACATCGCAAAAACAAAGCTTGCCTTAACAATAACACTATGCTTGATACGATTCATGCCAATTAAAATTGCTACTGAAAATAAATCCATTCCCAATGCTACGCTTAAAATGAAAATCTCTGCACTTCCCAAAAACGTCACCTCGCTCTTTCATTTATCTGAGCTTCAAGCATAACTTATACACTTTATAGATTTATTATTCGATAGCCACTCGCCTTATGCATGCGATTCATAATTGCTAGCCCAAGCCCGACCTCTGCTGTACCTTCAGCAAAAATCACATCCACCTCAGTTTGGTCAAATTTACGCAAAGATTCGTAAAGATTCGTCGCAATTTCGCTCAATTCTTCACGACTGCCATAAACTGCAATAACAACATCCGCTGGTAATTCTTTAGCCGTTTCACTACTGACAACAGCACCAATTCTCTTTCCTTCGGCTTTTGCTTTTGCAATTTGTGCAAGTAAACCTGCAATCATTTTTTCTTTTGCACCCTCGAGCATAATCATCGGTGCTTTTGGTGCATAGTGTGTATATTTCATCCCCGGTGCTTTAGGAATACTGTTTTCCCCAACTAAAGCCGGATCCAGTTTTACTTCACCGACAACCTCTGCTAACATCTCTAACGTAATCGCGCCAGGGCGAAGTACCGTTGGAACTAAACTGGTACAATCGACAATCGTAGATTCCAAACCGAACTTACAGCTGCCATTATCAACAACTGCACCAATTTTACCCTGTAGATCCGCCAAGACAGCTTGCGCTGTGGTCGGACTAGGTCTACCCGAGGTGTTGGCACTTGGTGCCGCTAGTGGAACCCCAGCCAAACGAATCAGCTCACGAGCAATTTCATGATTCGGCATCCGGATGCCAACTGTATCCAGTCCACCCGTTACTGCATCTGGTACAATTCGATTGCGATTTAAAATAATCGTAATTGGGCCAGGACAAAATGCCACGATGATTTTGCGCGCTGCATCACTGATATCATGGGCTAATTTATCTATTTCAGCAAAATCAGCTACATGCAAAATCAGTGGATTATCGGAAGGTCTACCCTTTGCTGCATAAATCGCTTTTACTGCCTCTGCATCAAGCCCATTTGCCCCCAAGCCATACACAGTTTCGGTGGGAAACGCAACCAAGCCACCCTTTTGCAATATTTCTGCCGCTGGCAATAAAGCCAAAGCATCTGATTTTTCTGTGATAGTAATTACTTTTGTTTCCATATCAAAACTACTCCCGTTTATTGATGATGACGACCCGTTCAATCCCACCATAATCTTTTAATATACTCACTTCACCAAGTTCAGCAAAACCATCAGCTAGTTTAGCCACCGCTGCCGCTTGATGAATCCCCACTTCAAAGGCCATAAATCCACCTAATTTCAGTAAGCTTACACCCTCACGCACCAATTTACGATAAAAATCTAAACCATCCGCGCCACCCGCCAGTGCGCCATGCGGTTCACATTTCACCTCTGGCTCTAAACCTTCGATATCGCTATCTGGAATATACGGTGGATTGGAAATAATCGCATCAAACAATTGTTCCTTTACAGGGCTATAAACATCGCCATGAAAAAAGCTTACCCTGCTTGTCACACCGAGCTTTTCGGCATTTTCTTTTGCTACCAGGATTGCCGCTTCGGAAATATCTACCGTACATCCTACGGCTTGCGGTAAATTTGCTAGTAATGACAATACAATCGCTCCACTACCAGTGCCAACATCAACAAAATTTACACTTTCTTTTTCCTTGAGCCGTTCAATTACCGCTTCTACTAATATTTCAGTATCTGGACGAGGGATCAATACCGCTGGTGATACGGCAAAGTCCAGTCCCATAAATTCTTTATAACCAATGATATAAGCAACAGGCATTCGTAGAACACGTTTCTTGATCATGTCTTTATACCTTGCCATCTCATCCACTTGGAGTGGCTCATCAAAATGCACATATAAGTAAATCCGTTCTTTTCCCAAAACGTGGGAAAGCAGTACTTCCGCATCAAGGCGCGGAGATTCCACGCCCTTTTCTGCAAAGTACTGCCCTGTCCATTTTAAGATACTGCCAATCGTCCATACTTCGTTTGGCCTTTCCACCTTAATTAACCTGCTTCAATTTTTCACTTTGATCTGCGGTAACCAAAGCATTAATTAATTCGTCAAGCTCACCGTTCAAGACGAAATCTAATTTATGAAGTGTAAGACCGATACGATGATCCGTTACCCGCCCTTGTGGGAAGTTATAAGTACGGATACGTTCACTACGATCCCCTGTACCAACTTGACTCTTCCGATCTGCGGCAACTTCACTGCGTTGCTCTTCTCGCGCAATTTCTAATACCCGTGACCGAAGTACACGCATCGCTCTATCCTTATTTTTCAGCTGTGATTTTTCATCCTGGCACTGCACCACGACACCAGTTGGTAAATGCGTAATTCGCACCGCCGATTCAGTTCTATTAACATGTTGACCACCAGCTCCACTTGCACAATACGTATCAATACGCAGATCGTTTTGCTTGATATCAACATCCACTTCTTCCGCTTCAGGGAGCACTGCTACCGTAACCGTAGATGTATGAATACGTCCGCTAGATTCCGTTGTTGGTACACGTTGCACACGATGTACACCACTTTCATATTTCAACTTACTATATGCGCCATACCCATCAATCGCAAAAGAAACTTCCTTGAACCCGCCGAGTTCTGTATCGTTAGAATCTAAAACTTCCGCGCGCCAGCCTTGCATTTCAGCATAACGCGTATACATTCTAAACAAATTTCCTGCAAACAGTGCCGCTTCATCGCCACCAGCACCGCCACGAATTTCCACGATAACACTCTTATCATCGTTTGGATCCTTTGGCAATAACATAATCGGCAACTGAGCTTCCAAAGCTTCTTTTCTTACTCTCAGCTGCGCAAGTTCACTTTCGACCATCTTCCGAAAATCGTCCTCTAATTGCTCTTCAAACATTTCCTTTGCATCGTCAATGCCCTTACGAACTTCTTTATATTCACGAAACTTTTCTACAATCACACCAAGATTAGCATGTTCACGGCTATATTTCTGCCATTTTGTCATATCCGCAATAACATCCGGATCACTAATCATAGACTCCAATTGCATATATTTATCTTCAACTGCCTGTAATTTGTCAAGCACTCTTCTTCACCTCTAACATCAGTATTATGAATTATCTACTGGTGCTGGCCTTACTGCTTCTAACGCTTGTATAGCCACTTCCACTTGATCGTTGTCCGGTTGGTTTGTCGTGATTTTTTGCAGCCAAAGGCCTGGTAAAATCGCAACCTTTACAAAAGAATTTTCACTGCGCCCAGCAAAACGAATAATCTCATACGAAATCCCCGCCACAACTGGTAACAATACGATTCTAGACAATATTCTAACCCATAAATCGGGCCATCCTAGAAAAGCAAACATAATAATACTGACAACCATTACGATCAATAAAAAAGCCGTACCACAACGCGGATGAAGCGTACTATACCTTTGGACATTCTCTACTGTAAGTTCCACCCCTGCTTCATAGGCATGAATGGTCTTATGTTCAGCACCATGATATTGAAATACTCTTTGAATATCCTTCATCCGTGAAATTCCATAGACATAGCCCAAAAAAATCAACATTCTGAGGGCACCTTCAGCAAGATTCAACCATAGTGGATCATTGATCACACCATGAATATATTTTGCCGCCGCCGTTGGAATGATCACAAATAAAACTATCGCCAATCCTAGTGAGAACATCATCGTCATCATGATTTCACGATTCGATAGTTCTTCGCCCTCTTCACCAGCACGTTGCGCTGAATAAGATAACGATTTCAATCCTAGAATAAGCGATTCTCCTAAAGCTATAACCCCACGCAACATCGGTTTTTTCAATATAGGATATCGCTGAGTTATAGACGAAACTTTTTCTTTTTTTACACTTATTTCACCAGACGGTTCGCGTACTGCTGTAGACACATACTCAGGGCCACGCATCATTACGCCTTCAATAACCGCTTGACCGCCAATTGATGGCTTTACTTCCACGGTATTTCCCCCTATCTAGAAAACTCTCCCCTAAGTACAAATGAAGCAGAGCATTTCTGCTCTGCCAGTCATTCATATTATTGGTTATAACGTTTATTGAATTTTTCAATTCTACCGCCAGCTGTGATATCGCGTTGACGACCAGTAAAGAACGGATGGCATTTTGAACATACATCTACATGAAGTTCTGCTTTAACGGAACCAGTTGTAAAAGTATTGCCACAACCGCAAACTACTTTAGCTTCTTTGAATTCTGGATGAATTCCTTGTTGCATAATTTTGTGCACCTCACTCTTATCCCAAAATAGGGCTATAATATTTTAAATGCCGAAGCATTTAGATAAGACTTAGCTTCCCATTTTTGGAGGTAAAGCAAGTCGCTCTTGAAAGATAACTAATAATGTAACAAACATACTCCTGTTTATTACCAGACAATTATAGCATAACGCAATATTTAGTGCAATATACATGTATGAAATAAAAAAAATAAATAATAAGCACTCTTTCCCATAAAACATAAAATTTTAACAATCTTTTATGCCACTGCTTGATGAAACAAACTAAAATCGTACTTTACTTATTTTTTAGTTTATCTAATGCTTCCTTAATCTTTAATGCAACCTTTATTGATTCCCACGAGCTAGTTACGATATAGAACGTACCCAGAATCCTAACCCATGAGTTAGTAGCTATCGCTATTTCATTTGTCCACTCCGTGATCTGCTTTATCATTGCCTCACTTAACAGTGTATCTGTTTCACTTTCAATTAAGTTAATTATCTCATTTGCTACAGCATCTGTATCAGCATCCGTTGCTATTATCTTTGAATCACTCATATCGAACACTCCAATTATTTATTTAGTAATGGAAGAAGAAGATATAGATTAAATAACCCCGTTACTGCAGATGTTGCGATAAACGCTGCTACAGGTGCTGATACACCATGATTAACAAGTAATTGCTTGCTAAAACCAATTGCTTTATCTTTTAAATCATCCGTACACTCCGTCGTAGATTCTTCCGTTGATTGATGTTCTAATATAATAGCCTTTAACTCCCCCTTAGTCATTGCCTCCAATTGTTCCGCAGTATACTTCATTCGTAAGCCTCCTTTTTAAGTCTCAACATAAATAAATCATAGTATACCTTATTATATATACTACGATAGCAAGGGGTTACGTTGTTTTGCTATTGGCTTGATTTAGGAAAGGATTTAAAATATTTCAATCCATGCATCCGTGAAGGGTGCAACTAAGTGAGGGGAGACAACGCCAAAAAGCATTTCTTTACATTTCATTATGAGTCAATTCGAAGTCATACCCCCATTGAATAATAAGCCCATTAGAAAACTATTTACATTTCATTATGAGTCAATTCGAAGTTGTTGTATTGGATTATGCCAATATACAGAATATACCAGATTTACATTTCATTATGAGTCAATTCGAGGTCATAATTAATCAGTATCCTTATATAATAAATTTAGGTTAATAAAGGCAACCTATAATCCTTTATTAACTGACTAATTATACAAACTAATTGTATAATTGGTTTATAGGTAGAGTGATGTCGTTTGTCTCCTTGAGATTTTATCTCGTTATCGAAAGACTGACGCCTCTGTCTGTCTAACTGTTTACGAATAAGTTGGATGTTGGCTTTTATTTGAAGCACTTCGTATCTGCGATAAGTCGGTAACGTTATTCAGATTAGAGGAACCTATCTAAATAAATTCTTTTAGGTGATTTTTATGTTCTATCTCGGTATTGATATTGGTAAAAATACACATGTTGCTTCTCTCATGGACGAGAACGGTAAAACTGTCTTCAAAGCCTTTAGCTTCCCCAATTCAACTGATGGCGGTAACAATCTTTTAGATAAAATTGCTTCAGTTTCTTCTGTTGAAATCGGTATGGAAGCTACGGGCCATTATTGGCTTTCTCTTTACTCTTTTCTTGTTGAACACGGTTTCGTTGTCCATGTTATCAATCCGATCCAAACAGACGGCTGGCGCAAAGGTACTGAAATCAGAAAACGTAAAACAGATATCATTGATTCTGTTTTAATTGCCGACTTCATCCGCTATGGTAAGTTCCTGGAAACATCCTTAGCAGATGAAAATATGCTTTCTTTACGCAATCTTTCCCGCTTTAGAAATTATCTTGTCAGTTCTATCGGCGATTTAAAAAGAAAAGCCATCTGCGTTTTAGACCAAATTTTCCCTGAGTATCAAACTGCATTTTCTAACGTCTTTGGAAAAACTTCTAAGGAAATTCTTTTGCAGTTAAGCTCTCCTACCGAGTTTGAAAATGTTACGTCTACTCAGCTTGAAGATATTCTCTCTCAAATTACTTTCAAACGGTTTGCAGCTAAGAAAATCAACAGTATATCTACTTTGGCTAAAACTTCTTTTGGTATTACTTTCTACTTGGAAAGTCTAACTTTTAAACTTAAACTTCTGATTGAGCAAATTAATTTTATTGAAAAACAAATTATAGATGTTGAAGCTCAAATAAAAGTGCTGCTAGAAAAAATTAATTCACCTATTACTACAGTCCCCGGAATAGGGGTGGTAAATGCCGCCACTATTCTTGGTGAAATCGGTGACATTAACAAATTCAGCAATCCCTCTAAACTTGTTGCTTATGCTGGCATTGATGCGTCTGTTTGTCAATCTGGTGAATACCAAAGTACGACCAATAAAATGAGTAAACGAGGTTCGCCCTATTTGAGAAAGGCGTTGTTTCAATCTGCCTTGATTGCAGCCACTCACGATCCTGTATTTAAGGCTTATTACCAAAAGAAACGTTCTGAAGGTAAACATCATTTAACTTGCCTTGGAGCAGTTGCCCGTAAACTTTGTTATACGATTCATGCTATTCTAAAAAATAACTGTGCTTACGAGGTACAGTTGCCTAGAGAGTAATACAACTTTCAAGTATTTCTTTTTCGGCCTGCAAAAACAGGTCTATTTGTTTTGCATAAATATTGATGTTACTTCCCTAATTTTTATCGATTTTCTCTATTGACTTTTTATAGTTGGTCTTTCTCACATATAGCCCACATTTACATTTCATTATGAGTCAATTCGAAGTGGTGAAAAAGAAGAGAATGACCTCTATCCCGGTACTATTTACATTTCATTATGAGTCAATTCGAAGTGGCGCACGGAGCGCACACCATACTTGAAAGAACCAAATTTACATTTCATTATGAGTCAATTCGAAGTGAGGTAATACTCCAGTGAAGCAGTAGTAACTGGTACATTTACATTTCATTATGAGTCAATTCGAAGTATCGTTAACATCTACTAAGCCTTCATTTATTATCCAATTTACATTTCATTATGAGTCAATTCGAAGTTGAAAGAGCTTGGGCTGTTTGCGACAGATCCAGACGAATTTACATTTCATTATGAGTCAATTCGAAGTGTGTCAAAGTTGTTTTTAGTTATAATAATCACTCCTATTTACATTTCATTATGAGTCAATTCGAAGTTTTGTTTCCTTTTATCGAAATATGTATTAATTGGGTAAATTTACATTTCATTATGAGTCAATTCGAAGTTGCTGATCTAGTTCATCCCAAACTCTTTGAGTATCATTTACATTTCATTATGAGTCAATTCGAAGTTATCTTTTCCACCGCTAAATGCTACATAGTAACCCTCATTTACATTTCATTATGAGTCAATTCGAAGTGTCCTTTGAGTAACACGAGCGATAACCTTTGAGTAATTTACATTTCATTATGAGTCAATTCGAAGTGCTATACTTAAACAAAAATGAGAGGTGATTTAATTAATTTACATTTCATTATGAGTCAATTCGAAGTCGGTGCAGTGACATGGCGCATACGTGATTTGAAAAGATTTACATTTCATTATGAGTCAATTCGAAGTAATGCGAGTATTCAGCCTACTATTACGATTAGACCTATTTACATTTCATTATGAGTCAATTCGAAGTGCTACTGATGCTCATGCAAAAGCAGAAGCTACAAGATTTACATTTCATTATGAGTCAATTCGAAGTCGGTAGCCGCAATAGCGTTAATATGTTCCCTTCGGCAATTTACATTTCATTATGAGTCAATTCGAAGTCAGGTTTAATAAAATGTCCTAATTGCGGTAAAACCAATTTACATTTCATTATGAGTCAATTCGAAGTTTACGTATTCGACTGGCGCTAATGGATCTTTATCTACATTTACATTTCATTATGAGTCAATTCGAAGTTCCGCCAATCGGTTTGCATAATCCCGAATAATCATATTTACATTTCATTATGAGTCAATTCGAAGTTTCTTTTGCTTCTCTGACTTGCACCTGGCAAAACCTATTTACATTTCATTATGAGTCAATTCGAAGTAAGGCTGGAAACACGATTGAAGTAACCGACTATGTATCATTTACATTTCATTATGAGTCAATTCGAAGTATTGTATGGAGATTCAACGACGGGAACGATTTATTTATTTACATTTCATTATGAGTCAATTCGAAGTAGGAATGGCAACTGGCTTGGAGGGATTGTTCCCTAATTTACATTTCATTATGAGTCAATTCGAAGTGTCTAAATCTAAATTACCTAGCATTTTCTTTCCTCCATTTACATTTCATTATGAGTCAATTCGAAGTCTGCTGGAGCAACAAGAACAATGGCTGTTGGGCAAATTTACATTTCATTATGAGTCAATTCGAAGTCTTCTGCTGTAGGTAGTGACCAAGGCTTTTGTTCTATATTTACATTTCATTATGAGTCAATTCGAAGTTATGCAATCAAATACATCACCGCAAGCGGAATCCTCATTTACATTTCATTATGAGTCAATTCGAAGTGCCATGACCGACCCATTAAACAAGACTGCTTATGCTGATTTACATTTCATTATGAGTCAATTCGAAGTGTACTGGTTCTCTAGCACCTAAATCAACCATAGCTCATTTACATTTCATTATGAGTCAATTCGAAGTAGGGTCAAAACGAATGAATCTGAGAACACGTTGGTCATTTACATTTCATTATGAGTCAATTCGAAGTTAGACAAGGTAAGGACGCTATGCAACAAGTATCGAAATTTACATTTCATTATGAGTCAATTCGAAGTTGGCGGCATAAATGCCCAAATTGCGGAGAGTTTCACATTTACATTTCATTATGAGTCAATTCGAAGTTTGTCTTTCTCTGATTGCCCATTCAGGCAATTTAATATTTACATTTCATTATGAGTCAATTCGAAGTGGGGAATTTGTCTTAGCACTTGATTGTAGTATTGCGATTTACATTTCATTATGAGTCAATTCGAAGTACTAGGGTTAATTGTAAATTCGACATTATTCATTGATTTACATTTCATTATGAGTCAATTCGAAGTCTGGTCAACAGTAAATACAAGGATTGATATTCCAGCATTTACATTTCATTATGAGTCAATTCGAAGTCTTTAGCGCATTACACCGATTTACAAGGGGTGTCGAATTTACATTTCATTATGAGTCAATTCGAAGTCAAACAAGGGGAAACAATTGCACAATATTTTCACAAATTTACATTTCATTATGAGTCAATTCGAAGTCAAATAATTCACTAATTTTAATGGTTTTTCGTTCTTCATTTACATTTCATTATGAGTCAATTCGAAGTTTTATTGATGCGCGAGATATTGCAAAGTTTGCTTTATTTACATTTCATTATGAGTCAATTCGAAGTGGCTGGATGGAGTATCATACCCCACGGTAGTTCCAGATTTACATTTCATTATGAGTCAATTCGAAGTTTTATGTTGGACAACCGATTGGTGGTACAGGTATTCATTTACATTTCATTATGAGTCAATTCGAAGTAGCACCGACTATTATTATATCTGATGAGTTTCACCAATTTACATTTCATTATGAGTCAATTCGAAGTGGATTTAAAAACTACTAAATCAATCATAGAATTTGCAATTTACATTTCATTATGAGTCAATTCGAAGTAGGACTTGTCCAATCCTTGGGAGGGATAATAGTAGGATTTACATTTCATTATGAGTCAATTCGAAGTTCAACTACTTCTCCAGCAAACTCTTTGATTTTTTCATTTACATTTCATTATGAGTCAATTCGAAGTTCGTTATCTAATGTAACCTTCGCTTTTGACTCCTTGATTTACATTTCATTATGAGTCAATTCGAAGTATATGGTGGTGGCGGTGGTGGTGTAGCAGCTTTAAAATTTACATTTCATTATGAGTCAATTCGAAGTCAGATGTGATCCTGGTTATTATCATTTTACCAAAGAAATTTACATTTCATTATGAGTCAATTCGAAGTTTAACCGATGAAACCATAAAACACTATCGAATTGGCATTTACATTTCATTATGAGTCAATTCGAAGTAAGATAAGAAAAATAATCCACCGCTACGATATCTATATTTACATTTCATTATGAGTCAATTCGAAGTACCGACCCCACAGAAATCCCAGGATTCCACATTATCATTTACATTTCATTATGAGTCAATTCGAAGTTATTTCTTTATTTTTGCTTGTATTCCCTTCGTTACTTATTTACATTTCATTATGAGTCAATTCGAAGTCCGCTTGTAATCCATTCATTGTATTTTTGTTCGAGCATTTACATTTCATTATGAGTCAATTCGAAGTTTTACATTGCTATAGCCAACAGCATAATAAGCACCAATTTACATTTCATTATGAGTCAATTCGAAGTCTATACCCCCGAAGCCCAAAACCTAATCCTAAACCAATTTACATTTCATTATGAGTCAATTCGAAGTCTGAGGAAGGGAACACAGTTAAATGCAAGTTAGATTGATTTACATTTCATTATGAGTCAATTCGAAGTCTTGTAATCACTCGCTGCTTTTGTTTTTCTGATTTCATTTACATTTCATTATGAGTCAATTCGAAGTAATATTCAAAAGATACTAAAGCAATCAGATGAAATCATTTACATTTCATTATGAGTCAATTCGAAGTTTTTTCGATTGGTGGTTCGCCGCGAACGATACGGACATTTACATTTCATTATGAGTCAATTCGAAGTTAATGTCACACTCAAAAACGCAACAATATTATCCGTATTTACATTTCATTATGAGTCAATTCGAAGTTTAAAAAAGGCAACCACTTTCTAATCTCACTAACCAAATTTACATTTCATTATGAGTCAATTCGAAGTGGGTGATTCGGTTGTAATCAATGATGAAGGGCGTCCATTTACATTTCATTATGAGTCAATTCGAAGTACATCAATAAACGTCAATTTAAACATATTTAATAAACATTTACATTTCATTATGAGTCAATTCGAAGTGAAAGAAGGTGAAGCGATGTTAAGAGAGCAGAAAACATTTACATTTCATTATGAGTCAATTCGAAGTCAAGTGCATTTTTCCATACGGATTTGTTTTCTACATTTACATTTCATTATGAGTCAATTCGAAGTATTTGGGATGTTGTTTAATTCCACGTTAGAAAGTACATTTACATTTCATTATGAGTCAATTCGAAGTTGAAGATTGTTTGAAAGGCATGAAAAAGATTGATGAATTTACATTTCATTATGAGTCAATTCGAAGTTCCTGTATTGCTACTGCCTGACTGTACTCCGGTATATTTACATTTCATTATGAGTCAATTCGAAGTTCAACCGTTAAGTTGTCGCTTGGATGCAAGTTAGTAACATTTACATTTCATTATGAGTCAATTCGAAGTTACATCTTTTAAAACTTCCTCTATATCTCTTTTCAAATTTACATTTCATTATGAGTCAATTCGAAGTGTAGTTACTGCGTTTAAGTATCATATCGACGTAAGATTTACATTTCATTATGAGTCAATTCGAAGTTGTCACTCGTAGCAATGCCTTACTATCTGTTGCAACATTTACATTTCATTATGAGTCAATTCGAAGTCCTACGAAAGGAGCTGAATAAATGAGTGAAATAAATTTACATTTCATTATGAGTCAATTCGAAGTATTTGGAACAAGTGAAGATAGATTTTTGCACATAGATTTACATTTCATTATGAGTCAATTCGAAGTCCAGGCTGCTTTTCTTATGACCGCCTCATTAAGCTCATTTACATTTCATTATGAGTCAATTCGAAGTCTCCGTATCTAGACAATGTCCTAGGCTGATAATTAATTTACATTTCATTATGAGTCAATTCGAAGTACCGTCACGTTGTACAGGTGCTAGTCCTACTTTTTCATTTACATTTCATTATGAGTCAATTCGAAGTGTACGTGCTGTATAACCCAAGTATTGATAATACACATTTACATTTCATTATGAGTCAATTCGAAGTGCGTCTTTACCGTTTCTTTGTTTGGCTTGGTTCCATATTTACATTTCATTATGAGTCAATTCGAAGTATGGTCAACGCGAAGTATTTAAACTATTGATAATCGAATTTACATTTCATTATGAGTCAATTCGAAGTCCCGATGCCATCCATATCGGCTAACTGTTGATACTATTTACATTTCATTATGAGTCAATTCGAAGTAATTAAAGAATCACAGAAAATTCCAAGCGTTTCTCATTTACATTTCATTATGAGTCAATTCGAAGTTATTGTTGTTGTTTATATTAGTATCATTAGCTTTCACATTTACATTTCATTATGAGTCAATTCGAAGTTTCCGAAAAAGATGCAGTGGCGCAAGCAGTATATACAATTTACATTTCATTATGAGTCAATTCGAAGTCCTATCAAAATCAGTTAAATCAATCAATGCATGATCATTTACATTTCATTATGAGTCAATTCGAAGTATACAGAAATTATTCATTTGCGCCGTCACTTTAACCGCATTTACATTTCATTATGAGTCAATTCGAAGTTAAAATGCTTTGTGAAAGCTCCTTAATTTCTACTTGATTTACATTTCATTATGAGTCAATTCGAAGTAAGTGACCATATAGAAGCAAACCCGACTATCTCACATTTACATTTCATTATGAGTCAATTCGAAGTCATCGGTTTTCACCTTACGCTTGATTGTAATATTTATATTTACATTTCATTATGAGTCAATTCGAAGTAACTTAACAATAATATAGTCTAATTTACATAATACAAATTTACATTTCATTATGAGTCAATTCGAAGTTTGTAATTTTTTCCCCATATAATCACCTCTTTAAGGCATTTACATTTCATTATGAGTCAATTCGAAGTTGCATCGGTATTAACAACTAAATTCCTTCCAACTAAATTTACATTTCATTATGAGTCAATTCGAAGTACAATGCAAAAGATGATGTATTCTGTGTCATTACTAGATTTACATTTCATTATGAGTCAATTCGAAGTGATACAAGTGTAATCATCTTTTCTAAATCCATAACAATTTACATTTCATTATGAGTCAATTCGAAGTTCAGTTTCTTTGATCTTACTGGTAAGGGTTGCAACTTCATTTACATTTCATTATGAGTCAATTCGAAGTGGTCCACCTTTAGGCAATAAAAACGCACTTGGTAATAAATTTACATTTCATTATGAGTCAATTCGAAGTCCTTACCAGTAAAAGCACAAAAAGCAATATTTTCTCATTTACATTTCATTATGAGTCAATTCGAAGTAAAATCTTCGTAACATTCGCGGTCATCGGCACACACATTTACATTTCATTATGAGTCAATTCGAAGTGTTTAGGATATTCAGCCGATGAACTAGTTTCTATATTTACATTTCATTATGAGTCAATTCGAAGTTTGATAAAGAAAAATTCAAGGAATCGGTTGAACGCGGATTTACATTTCATTATGAGTCAATTCGAAGTCAGGTGGAACAAAGTGCATGAATCGGATATTATCCACATTTACATTTCATTATGAGTCAATTCGAAGTAGTAGTTGCAGGCATTCCGCGTTGTCGCATAACCAGATTTACATTTCATTATGAGTCAATTCGAAGTTTGAATACCAGTATTACCAGTAGCACCTTGTATTCCTATTTACATTTCATTATGAGTCAATTCGAAGTGTATGTTTGGATTAGCTCAAGGTGTTTCGAATAAAACATTTACATTTCATTATGAGTCAATTCGAAGTGCAATTATCACAGGGATTTCACAAGCAAATAAATTATCATTTACATTTCATTATGAGTCAATTCGAAGTTTATCTTGTGTACCGTCTCGGACTTCGTAATACTCATTTACATTTCATTATGAGTCAATTCGAAGTCCAACAGGAAATGTTATTGCGTAGCCACCAGCCTTATTTACATTTCATTATGAGTCAATTCGAAGTGCAACCCATACTTGCGAAGTATTCACTAAATTTAAATTTACATTTCATTATGAGTCAATTCGAAGTTTTATAATGTGTGTCGACAAATTAATACTTTTATCAATTTACATTTCATTATGAGTCAATTCGAAGTGCCCCAATCTTCAGCGATGAAACCTGTGTCTCCATCATTTACATTTCATTATGAGTCAATTCGAAGTTCTGATAGCCAAGATAATATTTAAAGCCCTTCTGAAATTTACATTTCATTATGAGTCAATTCGAAGTTCGATTAAATTGATTGTTGAAGAACTCGGACCTAAATTTACATTTCATTATGAGTCAATTCGAAGTTGAAAAACATCATAAACCCCACGTTCACGTGTATTAATTTACATTTCATTATGAGTCAATTCGAAGTTCCAGGCTACCGTAGCTTTGGTAATAGCCTGTAGCGTATTCATTTACATTTCATTATGAGTCAATTCGAAGTAACGGCTTTCGCGATTGTAGAAATGTGTTTTCCGCCATTTACATTTCATTATGAGTCAATTCGAAGTTTTACTTGCCCATAACTATAGTTATAAACGCTAATATATAAGTGAGCCACTAAAGCATAAAATGCTCACGAAAAAATGAGCCACCTTAAATAAAATAACCTTTAAAATAGACTTAATGAAGTTTATTTTGGAGGGATAAAAGGTGGTAATCACATTGGAAGACTATGCTGAAATACGCAGGCTTTTTAATTCCGGTATCAGCAAACGCGCCATCGCCAGAAAGCTTGGTATATCCAGAAATACAGTAGATAAATATTGCCAAGGCGATACGGTTCCGTGGAACAGAAAAATATACACTCGTCAGTCTTCAATCATCAGTGATGAAGTAATGGATTTCATTCGCCAATGCTTAGAAGATGATGAACGCGAAGGCATTCGTAAACAGAAACATACCGCCAAGCGAATATTTGATCGTCTAGTTGATGAATGTAACTTTACCGGCGGTGAAAGCACTGTTCGGCGAACTGTCAATCAGCTAAAAGTGCAGGTGCAAAAGCCTTTTATTCCCCTAGAATTTGCTCCTGGTGAGGCACTTCAAATTGATTGGGGTATTGCTAAAATATATTTAAATGGGCACAAAATGGACATAAATTTGTTTTGTGCTAGACTCTGTTCCAGTGATGCGCCTAGCGTTTTTGCTTTTGAAAGGCAAAATGAAGAAAGTTTTCTTGAAGCTTTGGTACGTACCTTCCAGTATTTTGGCGGAATTGCCAGACGTGTATTCTTTGATAATGCAAAAGTAGCTGTAAAAGAAGGATTTGGCTCACGTGCTATTAAACAAGCCCGGTATGCAGCTCTTGCAGCGCATTATGGATTTGAAACTGTTTTTTGCAATCCAGCGGAAGGGCACGAAAAAGGTTTAGTTGAAGGACTAGTCGGCTGGGCTAGGCGCAACATCTTAGTGCCCATTCCAAAAGTTGAAAGCCTTGGAGAATTAGATGCTCTGCTCTTAGAGCGGTGTAATACATACCTGAATCACACAGTTAGAGGCAAAACGTCCAATGTTGGAAAGTTGCTTGCATTTGAAAAGAATGCGCTGCTGAAAATGCCAAGTTATGTATTTGATACAAGCCGCAGTATTACTACAAATGTAGATAGTTATTGTACTGTTCGTTTTGACACGAATAACTATTCTGTACCAATCTCCCATTGCGGTCACGAAGTGGCGGTAAAAGGTTATGGTACAAAAGTTGTAATCTACTACCACAATGCAGTGATTGCCAAACACAACCGCTGTTATGGCAAGAAACAAACAATTTATGAACTAGCTCATTATCTTCCTCTTCTGGAGAGAAGACCACGTTCTATCTTAAATGCAAAACCAGTAAGACATGCTTTACCACAGGATATATTGGAATGGTTAGCTAGTTTACCAGTAAAAGAAATTATGAAAGCATTAAATCTTTGTGTTGAGCTTGGCGTAAATGCGATTGTAGACGCCAAACGCCAAGGGATACCGCTTGATGCTGTATGCACTAAAAGAGAACCAGCAACTACGATCATTGATAAAATCACCGTGAAACCAACAGATTTATCATTGTATGATCGTTTGTTAAGAACAGAGGCTGCCTTATGAATAGTACAATTCATGAGAGCATTAAACTATATGCCAAGCTATTAAAATTGCCCAGTTTTACGCAATATCAAGATGTGATTCGTCAGCTAAAACCCAATATGGGATTAGATGAAATGCTCTTGGAACTTATGAAAAAAGAATACCATTCACGGCAAGACAACCAATTAAAAAGGCGAATTCATACCGCGCATTTTCCTGTAACCAAAACATTGGAAGAACTGAATATGTCTTGCTTCGAAAACATAAAACCGATATTTGTTCAGCAGTTGGCATCCTGTGACTTTATTAAAAAACGAAGAAATATCATAATGATTGGACCGCCTGGAACCGGTAAAACTCATCTGGCAATCGGTCTGGGGATGAAAGCCTGTGCATGTGGTTTTCGCGTGATGTTTCGTAGCGCTGCGACGATCTCCACTGAACTTTGTGAAGCCAAAGATGCCTACAAACTATCTAAATTAGAAAAGACTATTGAAAAAACAGATTTACTCATACTTGATGAACTATCCTATCTAAGCTTTAACCGCCACCAATCTGATCTACTATTTAAGGTCGTTTCAGAGCGCTCTGAGCGAGCTAGTATCATAGTTACCACAAACCTAGAGTTTTCACGTTGGACGGAGATGTTCGAAAATGAAACAATGGTAGCGGCCCTGGTTGACCGGCTTACATTTCGATCACATTTATTGGATATGAACGGTTCCTCGTACAGAGTAAATCATGCTATTGCTAACGATTAGGTGGCTCAAATATTCATGAGCACAAGTGGTTTAAAATTTCATGAGCGAGTGGCTCACTTTTTCATTGACGTTTATACTATAGTCTTAAAAATAAAGCATTTACATTTCATTATGAGTCAATTCGAAGTTTTAACGCTTGATTCAGAACAAGAAAGTTACTATAACATTTACATTTCATTATGAGTCAATTCGAAGTCAAATTGGACGTAGTTTGACGCAAGTATTAGATACATTTACATTTCATTATGAGTCAATTCGAAGTCAATGATTAATGTTTGCCATTTGTGTATTTCAGGGTAATTTACATTTCATTATGAGTCAATTCGAAGTGCCTGCACCTGGATTAGAACCATTCATAACAAACTCATTTACATTTCATTATGAGTCAATTCGAAGTTCACAGCTGGAGTTGCAGCAAATCCACCGTTGCTAATTTACATTTCATTATGAGTCAATTCGAAGTTTAATAATATTCTTCATATAGGTTTCCCCTTTTCTAATTTACATTTCATTATGAGTCAATTCGAAGTCGTATATTTTAATGTCGTTCCAAGTATCTTTGCTGCATTTACATTTCATTATGAGTCAATTCGAAGTTTGAAAATAGAAACATTACTTCTATTGAGTTTAAAAAATTTACATTTCATTATGAGTCAATTCGAAGTGCCAATATACACCATCAAGCTGACCTAAGATGCCGACATTTACATTTCATTATGAGTCAATTCGAAGTGTTGCTATTGCAGTAAAACAATATGTAATTCGCAAATTTACATTTCATTATGAGTCAATTCGAAGTTGAATACAGCAAGAGCACAGTTTCGTGATATTTATAAATTTACATTTCATTATGAGTCAATTCGAAGTGTCGATGGCCATATTCCATCAGGACACGACATTCTTCATTTACATTTCATTATGAGTCAATTCGAAGTTATGATAGGTGAAGCTATTGTAATTAGTCCTCAGAAATTTACATTTCATTATGAGTCAATTCGAAGTCGATGGCATTTTGTTTTGTGGTGCTAGTCGCGTACTGATTTACATTTCATTATGAGTCAATTCGAAGTATACAATCAACTATATTATCAGCGCATTGATACATTAATTTACATTTCATTATGAGTCAATTCGAAGTGCTGACAGCCAACGACTGTGTAATGTGCCATCAAAAATTTACATTTCATTATGAGTCAATTCGAAGTGATATATATTTCTGCCAAGCACAAGACATTATATCCATTTACATTTCATTATGAGTCAATTCGAAGTTCTATATTTTGCAAGTATAATACCGCCATAGAATAAATTTACATTTCATTATGAGTCAATTCGAAGTCGTATGGGAAGATATTGTCGAGATTGCAAAAGGTACATTTACATTTCATTATGAGTCAATTCGAAGTTGCCGCGCTCGTTTCTTTTGTATTGTAAACACGCCCATTTACATTTCATTATGAGTCAATTCGAAGTGACATCCGCTCTTGATACTTTGATATCAACATCCTCATTTACATTTCATTATGAGTCAATTCGAAGTGAAACAATAAAAAAATCTATATCAGTGAATGATACAAATTTACATTTCATTATGAGTCAATTCGAAGTTTGAGAACCCCAGAAGAGCGTGCAGGAATATTGAATATTTACATTTCATTATGAGTCAATTCGAAGTACGTACATATTGTTAATTAAAAGAGAAAATCAACCATTTACATTTCATTATGAGTCAATTCGAAGTTTGAACTGCGGTAATAACGGAATTATAGATATCTTGATTTACATTTCATTATGAGTCAATTCGAAGTGTTTGAGTATTCGGAGCTGTAAGCATCCGAGATAAATTTACATTTCATTATGAGTCAATTCGAAGTCTAATTGTGACTACTACGTCTACCACGTCATTTAAATTTACATTTCATTATGAGTCAATTCGAAGTATTACTTCGCCCGCAAGAAACAGACTCTGTTATTAAATTTACATTTCATTATGAGTCAATTCGAAGTCGGGCAAGCAAAGCCAATACCTTTATGGGCTGGCAAATTTACATTTCATTATGAGTCAATTCGAAGTAAAGACACTATTTGTTATGGCTCTTATCCTATAGACATTTACATTTCATTATGAGTCAATTCGAAGTACAGTATTTCGCTGAATAGTATGTTAAGCGCTGCTATATTTACATTTCATTATGAGTCAATTCGAAGTGCTGGTGCAGTGATCTTACCAATGAATGAACATTCATTTACATTTCATTATGAGTCAATTCGAAGTGTGTTTCTTCGGGGTCATAACCACCAGACAATCTACATTTACATTTCATTATGAGTCAATTCGAAGTATATCCGTTGTACCATAAACCGTATAAGGTGAATAAATTTACATTTCATTATGAGTCAATTCGAAGTAGATAAAAGAAAAATGAAAGCGGGGCGGAATTATGAATTTACATTTCATTATGAGTCAATTCGAAGTTTGGCGTAGCTGTCTGGAACGCATCTTGGGTAAATAAATTTACATTTCATTATGAGTCAATTCGAAGTTCCGGGAAATCGAATTGATTACCATGTGATTACAAACATTTACATTTCATTATGAGTCAATTCGAAGTCTTTGCGTAGACAAAGCCTTATTTTTCAATACATAATTTATCATTTTCTGTCTATCAGTTATTATATATCATGTTCGTGTATAAATCTGTAAAAATATTTTATCATATATCATCTATATTTCAGTAAATACCTATCACTACTCGTGTCTGTCGTACCTCCTACAAAACTGCATTATTAGAGATCGACAGATCATACAAAGTTTGAGGTTTTATCCTCTTCTTTTATGATAAATTCTTTTTTCATCCATATATTATTTCGCCCCGTAAAAATTATACAAGAATCAATCTCTTCCCGCAAATGTTCTTTAACTTCTACCTTTAAATTCATCAATTGACTTTCTGATAACTCTCCTTCAAACACCGAATTTTGGATATGCGTCAAATATTTCTTGCAAATTTTAAAAACACGTCTTAATACTTTCTGTCCACCTTTATCCAACTTTATATCATATACCAGCACCATATACAAAGTAATATCACCACCAAATCCTAAAAGCCTTATATGTATCAGCGCCCATCACATGTTTAATTAGTTTGTATACTTCCAAACGAATCAAGTGATTGTAGGAAACTTCACGATTTAAGCTTCTATGTTTAATACTTGTCTTCAATTTAGCATCCAATGCTTCCATGATTTTTTTCGCAACAGAATCTTTCATGCGAATACAATCTACATCTTTGTCAAAATCATTTTCATCAATAATCTTTTTATTTAGCAATGAAAAAATTAAACGATCTGCGAGCAACGGTTTAAAAATTTCCGCAACATCCAATGCCAAAGAAAAGCGTTTTACCGACGGTTCATGCAAATAGCTAATTGTTGGATTTGCCTGCGTTTTGTAAATTTCACTTAATACCTTTGTATAAATAATTGAATTAACAAAAGAAATCAAGGTATTGATCATATTATCTGGTGGTCTTTTCGTCCGTTTTTCAAAATCAATTTCTACATCAATAATCGTGTCCCATGCACTATAATATATTTTTCTAATATTTCCCTCTATCCCCATAAGTTCTTGTACGTCTTTACAATAAGGAATATGCGTACTTAATACTTTTATCTCATCCATATACGAAGATAAATCTTTTCCTCGTGCATTATAGTAGCGCAAATTTCGATAGATATTATCATAAGCACCGGATATAAATTCTCGCGCAATTTCCATTCTTTTTTCGTTGTCGGTATAATGCTCAACCTGTTTTACTAATAGTGAACCCGATACATGTTTTTCCCTCGGGCAAAAACTTCCGGTATAAAATTCATAATAATTAAAGAAATGTACCATTACACCATTTTGCGCCAAAAAATCAAGCAATTTTGTATTTAACGTCATTTCTGAAAAAATGTAAATATCCTTTACACGCTCTATCGGAATATCCTTATTCATTCCATCCTCACGACATAGCTGCAATGAATTATCTTTACGTTTGATGTGTCCATTAGAAAAAACATAATAAGATTGTTTCATGTAAGCTGCCTCATTTCAAGATATTTTAGATATAACAAAATTCATAGTATGCACATGATTTACATGCAGGTTTATCAATGATCTGCGGTAAATTTGCTTCTGCTAAAATTTCTTTTATCAATTTCAAGTTAGTTTCTACTGTTTCCATGTCCTCTTCTGTCAAAAAAACTTCTTCCGTTAAATGCTCCTTCGGAACAGCCAGCATCCCCTTAATATCTTTCAAACCGTGTTTATGTAAAACATAGAGATAATATTTAATCTGATTAATCGCCATCTGTTTTTCTTTTTTACTTTTCTTCACTTCATAAACAATACCATTGTGAATATAGTCAATGTTAATACAATCATCTACCAGAATATGTTTTCGTTCGCGACTATAAGAAGTCTCATCAATGATTTTGCCAATCTGCACATGTTCATTCTCATCTTCTAAGCTAATATCATGTGCATATAACCACATTTTGCGTGTACATAAAAAATAGTAAGAATAAAGTACTCCTGTTACGTTTTTCATGCTCTCACCTCAACCAAAATTCTCTGATTCATCTTCTTTTTCCAAACATAAACCACTTCCAGATAAATCATCAAAGTCATATACCCTTGTGCAGCGATGAATTCCCAGCCATTTAATTGCTTCGATTGGGTATTGATCAATTGCGCCTCTTCCTTTTTTAGATTTTAATAAATTTGCATTTAGAGATATTGTATATTGCAAAAGATCATTTTCTGCTTTAATCCGAGTTTTAATATCATATTGTTTTTTATCCTTTATAATTTTTATATAATCCTGTACGCTGTCAGTTTGATAAAATTTTTCTGGCAACACAGTAATGCTTTGAATATTTCTAAATTGCTGATGCGCCGTTTCAGCATCTATCGTTGATGGTGGCAAATCTTGCAAGGTTTTTAAGCACTCTTCAATTTTCTTATAATAGCTTGTCTCTTTCAATCTTGCTGTATCATATACTGCATTTATATATTCAAATTTTTCTGTTTCTAAAAAATAGTTATTATTATATTTTTGCAAGTCATCTACTGAGTATTGATAAATATCAACATACTGGTAAACATTATTCGCACCACAGCCATTTTTTGTATTATAAATATACACATTCGGAGTTAGCCCATCATAATTGCGTTTACGATAGCAACGCCCCATTCTTTGCAATAAGCTATCTGCTGGACACATTTCCGTAAATAACACATCAAAATCAATATCCAAACTTGCTTCTACAATTTGCGTACTAATCCAAATTCCCGTTTCATCGCTATTAGAAAACTTCATAATTTCCTCTTCTAATAACTTTCTATCTTGACGAATAAATCTACTATGTAAGAGTTTTACATACTCATTTTGATCTTTTAATTTATCATATACACTTTGCGCTTTCCCCACCGTATTACATAAAACTAACACCTTTTTATTTTGTGCTTCATTAATGATTTTTTCATAATCAAAGTCTTCGGCCTCAATGAATTGAATCTTATGACGTTTATCATACTCTCCTCTAAAAGGGCTTTCTGGTATCCGAAAATCAATATTCTGCTGGACTAAAAAATGTCTTAGTACAGGTGGGAAAGTTGCCGTAATAATGGCGAATCTTCCTCCCAGCTGCGTAATAATTTTAAGTCCATAAATAATGCACGCCAAAATTTCTGCTGAATACATTTGGATTTCATCAATAATTACTTTTGAGTATTTTAATGTCGCTGGTACGATTTCACTTCCCATTGCTTTAAACACAAACCAAAATAATTGATCGACTGTACAAATCGTTAAAGGGTATGCCAATAGCTTTGCTTTTTCTTTTCTAATCAATGGATCTTCTATTGTAAAATCCTCTTGATCCGCTTCCTGCTTTGCAAAATAATATGCCAATAAATCGGAATGAAGTAAAGTAATTTTATCTTCATCATAATGATATTGATGATCTTCCCGCCCACTGATCCGTTCATAAATTGCATTAATCGACACTTTTAACGGCAGCGTGTAGAAGGCCTTGCTGCCATCGAGCCAAAATAAAGCAGCTTCCGTTTTTCCACTGCCAGTTGCAGCTAATACAACTAAATTTTCATCTTTGCGATGCATCATGTAGTCTTGCACTGGACGAATCACTTTCCATTGCTCTTGAATAACCTTTGTTAAAACGCCCGCCGTCAAAGGCTCCATTTCGACTTGGTCAAGATTCCTTCCACTTGCTGCATAATCAAGCTTATTCAGCATGCCTTTGACTACAATGTATTTCAGCCATTTATCATGCGCTCCTTCAGTCGTCATATTCGCCTTATTTCTTTGATTATTGGTGAATGCAGTAATTAGATATCCTAAATCTAAATAATCGGTGTTTTTACAAAACGTCTGCTTTGTGTCATACGCATAAGAATCAGGTAAATACCTGTCGATATACCTTCCAAAAGCCCCTTCTGTATAACTGTCAGTTCTTGTATGATGATTATAAATCGTAGTCACTACGATCTCTATATCCTCGCCATAAATCTTCTCTAACTCTTCCATGTTCATATATGCCGCGCTTAGAAACCCATGTGGTATTTCTTCTTCATCAGCTTTTGGAACAGCACCTTCGTACTTGCGCCCTATCGCTTTATGTATTTTATACTGAAACAATGCATTGAGTTTGCCTAAATCATGATAAAAAGCCGCTAAATAAATGAATTCTTTCTCCTGCTTACTAAATTTATCACCATATGACTTCAAAAACTTTTCCCATAAAAGCAGCAACTCCTCGGTATGTTCTTTTACGGTTTGAATCGGATTAGATTTTGCTATATATGCCATCCTGTACGCCTCCATGATAAAAGAAGGACAAGTTCCTATGAAATTAAGAACTTGTCCTTACTTTATGCTAAAAATATACCATCGGCTGTTTCAGCATCCTCGATATACCAAGTACCTCTTGCCAGAACAGTTTCTTTTGCTACATGACTCACTTCAACTTTTTTGTCCCATTGCCTTAACCCTGTATTGGGATTGATGCCAAAGATTTTATTTAATCTGTATTTAGAACCTAGTTTTTGAATCATCTTCGTATGAATACCTTCCACTGGTACATAGGCATCATATTTTAGTTCGATTCTATTAGATTCTTTCATCTCGACAAAGTCTACATAATCAATGCATAATAAATCTTCATGCCGCCCCAAGGCAGGATACACAATAGGATTTAATAAACCTTGTTTGATTAACTCTAAATCTTCTTCCTTTTCTGGTCGAATATGAATTAATAACTTAATATCGGTTAACAACTCTATATTTCCAGGCCCGATATTGATACCATCTTGTTTATCACCGTTTTTTACTGCCGCTTGATGCCGGTCTTTATCATAAGCAATACCAAACGCATATTTTGTATACATCTCACTTACCGCACTATGGTAATTTCCTTGAATACTAATATCCATCGAATGATATTCCGTAAATCCGCACACCGTATGTATCATCCCAATGACCGTTGAATAGGGCGGCAATGGATACGACTCTTTAATTTGAAAACTTGTCGGTTTACGATAATTTGCCAATTGTTGTGAGCATTCTAAGCGAATTACCTTATTCATAATAAACATCCACTTCTGATTTTAGTTTTGTAAACACTTCTGTAATAGATACTGGATTTAATTTTTCTTTAATTTCTTTATCGTTCACAAAGACACTACTCATAGAACCAACCAAGCTATTATGTTTTGTATCATCATTACTATCTAATATTTGCAATAAAATATCTGTATTCAAATTCATTCCACTTAATTTTAAACGATTTTCAAAATATGGATTTTTACGTTGATATACGCCACCAACAGCAAAAATCGGATTTAAATTTTCACGACGGCCTTTGATATCGCGATATAAAAATTGCACCGTATCTAGAAAATCTTTTACACGTCTAGCTTTTTCTTTTTTGTCTAAATCAATCGTACCATCAATCCCAACTCGATCTAAATCAATCGTAATCGTATACGCATAAATTGATTTATGAATTTCACTTTGTGCAATCGCATTTTCTAAATTTTCTCTAGTAGCCAATCCCATATTGGTTAGATAATCCATATCACCACGATAAGCCTCTAAAGCAATTGCATTACTGAGGCGCACTACTGCCGCCCGTTTATTTGAGCCACCTTTTTCGCTCTCTGTTTTTGCCGAAGTTTTCAAATAGCCAAATAAATCTATTTCAGGGTATTGCTCGATTGTTGCCTCGGGAGCAAATTGCACAACCTTATTTTGTGCAGTTACTGGTGTATTGTCCCAACCCAATTGTTGCATCATATTATAACGAAGTGCTTGTCTAGATATATAGGTATACTGCTTTCTATCGTCGCGTCCTAATTTTTTCAATACGGTAATATTACCGAAACCTTCACCATAGTTTGCACTTTCTGCTTCAAAAAGAATGCTTAACGTTAATCCACTTTTAGCCATTTTTATGCCTCCTCAACTTTATCTTCGCTATTGTATTTTTCATTTTTCAAACCAAGAACAAAAGCATAGCCTAAATATTGCAATTCATCTTTTGATGAAAACGTTTCTAAAAAAACTTTAGGGACTGATACACTTATACTTGAATACATTCTAAATACCAGATTCCAAAATTGTTCACGGTCATTCACTTGCAAGGCATTCAATAATTGATAGACAAAACCTCTTAATTTATTATCTGCATCTTGGGCTTTTGTTTTTTCACCACAGATCATTCTTCTTAAATCTCGTCCACGATAAAAAGCATTATCCGCATTTGCTTTTTCCATTTTTGTCCCCCCTGACATTTCTATTTGAATATCTACAACATTTTTCAAATAAATCGTTGATGTATTTTCTTTCAAAGAATTTTTCAATATTATATTTAACAAGCCATATTGATTGGAACGATCAAAAACATTTTTTAGTGCTTCTTGATAAACACTAATCCACACTTTCGGACTTCTCTCTATAGAAATCTCTTTAAGATTTCCCAAATTTTTTTGACAACTATTCAGCACTTCCAGAATATCCTTTGCAATCACAGTGAACTTATAACGCTCCGTTGCTTTATCCCTAACGATCACTTGGATATTACTTAGCTCTACTGTCTTTTCTTCAATGATTCCTTGAACCATATTATTTAAAATAAGTTGGTATTTTTCATTTTCTTTATTGGAATTTTTTATTTTATATTTACTTTCAATCCCTTTATTTGTACTAATCAAAACCTCTACGCTTGTATTAGAATTTACAAAAATAAGATTCCTGCCCAATGTTTGAAATCCCAGCGGGGCTAATGAATAGACAAATGCACATAATGGGCAAATATAAGCATCCGGTTTACAATCCCAAAATGGTGATTTTTTTCGACTCATATCATCGACACTATCATTAAGAAACGAAATGTCTATTGTTTTAGGCAATAAAACGCCACACTCAATGCAAGATTTGGCTTTTTTATTTTTTATGGGCTTACGATCTTTGAGATAATCTTTTAGAGGAATAATAAAATCTTTTTCATACACATCATGCATATTCTTTTTTGAATTACTTGTATTCAAAAAAGCTTTATTTGACCAAATCGAATTAACCCTTGCATAAATAATATCTTTCATAAGCAAAGTTTCTTTTATTTTTTCATCTAATAATATTTCTTTCAGCTTACATAGTTGCTCATACTTTTCTTGATACTCTTTAATTTCCTTAATATTTTTGCATAACGAATTTAAATCAATTTTATAACCTTGTTCCTCTAAAATAGTACATGCACTAAAATAACTATTTCGCGCTAAGCCTGTGTTATTTAATAGATACTTGTATTTATCATCTAATATTTTTTTAAGTTCCTTACTTTCCTCAGCAACATATTTCTTCGTTAATGACTCCATAGACTCAATTTCTTTACAAATACGCGTAAATGTTGCATCTTCACTAAACTTTTGAATATGTGCATCCATATAAATTTGAGCAAGATCAGTCTTTTCTAAGAACTCTCTCGAAACAAGCAAAGCGTTTTCTTCTACTTTGTAATCTTCCCCTTTGATAGCTGCCATATTTTCTAATAAATAATGAAAACCGACAATTCCAGCATTAAATAAAAAAGCATTGATCTCTATTTTTACAAAATCTTCGTCCACCATCCCACCTCCTTTAGGCTAACACTTCAAACATACCAAATCCTTGACTTCGTCTTGAGCCAATCCCTGCATGATAAAGAAAATTGAGCAGTTCTGGCTGACCCGTCAATTTATATACACCTAAACTTACGTCGATATGATACTTAAACGCAGTAACTACTGTTTTTTTCGGCATAACCGGAACTATGGTAAAACCATGCAGTAAATTTCCATCCATTGCAAAAATACTAAGCTGTGCTTGTACAATTTTTTTAGCCATATCTGCAAAGTCCTCACAAGTACAATCCACATATCGGTCTATATTCGTCTCACGACTATGCTCACGAAGCACCATTGGGCTGAGCATTTTTATCAAAATTTCATTTGAATTGATTTTATTATGTGGCAGTATTTTTACAGCCATGATTTTCATGCTATTTTGATGTTCTAAAGGGAATCCTTTCAATTTATTCTTCAAAATTGCATTATAAAGAATCATAGCTTCCTTCATATCCGCTGTACTCAACGTAAAACTAATTACATTACCGCCAAGTTGAATAACGTTACCAACAAATTTAGGGCGGTTCATCCTTACGCCAAAAGTAAATTTTTTCATTATGTTGTCACGGTTTTTATAAAACTCGTCAAAAAATTCTTCTCCATAATCACTTAAATTGCTTTTGATAAACGATACAAAAAACGGACGAAAATCTTTTGGCAACTCGGGTTTATTCAATTCCAATTTTATCAATATCTGCACACACATCACCTCCCAATAATTTGATATTCCATACATATACAAATAATAACATATTTGTACATAAATAAACACAGATATAAAGGAAATTTTATATCTGTGTTTTCTTTTTCATTCTCTTTTTATCTCTTTAACTGTTCGACTTCTTCCGCAAGCAACGTAATATCTGCATACTTTGCAACTTTCTATTCGCATCAAACAACTCATATTCCTTAATCGCCAATTCTTTAGCGACAACCGTTGATACTTTCCCTCCATTTTCTAGTACTTGCCTATTGGTAAATTGTAAAAACGCATTCAGTTTTGTTTCCTAATCGCCATGTGCATGGGAATATATTGCTTTGCCTGATCATCAGCATAATCTAAATACATCACCACAATCCGATTTAATGACTCAATTTCCTCTTTCGTCAAATAGTTTTTCGCTATGTCTATGTCACTTTTGCGAACCTTTGTGCCCTTAAACGAGGTAAGCCCCATATTGGGTTTTGTGGCATCGGCACGTTCGGCGATGAGTTCTGCTGCGGTGTGTCCATGTACACTATAATGCATTTTATTTTGCACTGTTTGAAAAAATTGTTTTGTACTTTCTAACTTCGCATCATAATCAATCGAAGTTTTATAGATTTCTGCGATTTTTTGATAAAACCGCTTTTCTGATGCACGAATATCTTTAATGCGGTCAAGCAATTCATCAAAATAATCTGCACCAAAGGCTTGCGGATTTTTTAGCCGTTCATCATTCATCGCAAAGCCTTTTTTGCTGTAATCGGTCAAAACGCTCGATGCCCATTTACGAAAATGCATACCAACATTAGATCGCACCCGATAACCAATGGCTAAAATCATTTGAAAATTATAATGCTTTATATTGCGTTTAATCTGTCGATTTCCTTCATTTTGAACTATCCGGAAATTCCGGATAGTTGCCTCTTCCTCTAATTCACCATCTGCAATAATATTTATAATGTGTTCATTAATTGTCCGAACATCAACTTGATATAGTTCAGCCAAACTTCTCTGCGATAACCATATCGTATCACCTCCAAAATAAACATCTAGCTTCGTATCGCCTTTTTCATTTTGATAGATAAGCATCTTGCCCAATAAATCCTGCATAAACATACCTCCTATTTACTAAAAAAGTAATAGTTCTTTTCTGAATGTATCCATAGTAGATCTTAAAGCTTCCGTACGAATTTCTATTAACTTCACATTTCCCTATAAAAAATATAGTTCCTGCCAAAGTAATACATAATTTAGCAGAAACTATATCTATCGGCATATTATCAATCTATGAGCTTCGCTTCAAGCCCTGCATAAAAACCGTATCTAAAGGCGGAATCATTTCTTAAGTAATCATACTCTTCAATCTTTTCAATCAGTTTTTCCTTATCCTTCAATGCCTCCTGAATCTCGTGGAAGATTTCACTAGCCGTATTATTCATAACATAGCCATTACAATCTTTTGCAAATGATAACATTTGAATGACTTTTCCAAGGTTGTACATACAAAAATTGAAGCAAAAATCTCCTGATTTACTACCTGTTTCATTTAAAAATTGTTCAAAACTTTCAATCATCTTCATTTCTGGGCTATCTTCCTTTAATATTGGAATTCTAAATAATAATTCCTGAATTCTTTTCATTTCCCGCTTGTCCATATTGTTCATATCTAGCATGAATATGCCCCCTATCTTTCTTGTCCTAATCTTAGTAATCTACCTACTGCCTTATACATTTTAATTAGCGTAAACAACCTTTGATTTTCGTAATAACTCCAAAAGTTTATTTTTAACTTCTAAAGCTATTATATATCTTTTATAGTTATAATTCAATATCTTTTATCGTTATTTTTATCTTTAATTTGTTTTTTAATATCGCTAATGATAGTATATTATCTATAGAAGTTAGTAAGGAGGTTATTTATGATTAATATAAAGATCGCAGAATTAATGGGAAAACATAAATTAACAAGAAAAGCCTTATCTGATATGACAGGTATACGACCTAATACAATTTCAGCACTTTGGAATGGAGATATAAAACGTTTAGAAATTCAGCAAATAGATAAATTGTGTGCTGCGCTCGACTGTCAACCAGCAGACTTGATGGAATACATTCCAGATAAAACTGACAATCAACAATAATACCCCATACACATTCTAATAACGCATAAAGAACCGCATCAGCTTTAAATACAAAAACTCCTGTAAAAAGTCCTTGCAGACATTTTACAGGAGTTTTTGCATCATATATCAATCGGAAAACTCATGTTTTCATCTATATTAATTTTTCTGCGCTTTGATTTGCTCTAGAATGCCAGTTTCTTGTATGGTCTTAGCCAATTCATCACCATCGGAGATCCATTTTTCTTTGGATTCGTCGGAATTTAAATATTCCACTTGGAATCCTAAATTTTCGATATTAGCTTTAAATTCAGGGTCGGTAATCATTGCTTTAAATCCTTCTTCGAGCTTAGCTTTGATTTCAGGTGGTAATTCTTTGGGAGCTGCTATTCCAATCCAATTTGTTAAGACAATATCAAAGCCTTGTTCTTTAAAGGTTGGTATTTGCGCTAAGTCTGGATCTGTAGTTCTCAGTTCACCTGTTACCGCTAGTGCTCTTAGTGTGCCATTTTTAATTTGTTCTTTGACTGTTGCTGGATTAACAAAACCAATTTGAATATGGTTTCCTAATAAAGCAACAGTCACATCATTAGCGCCACGAAAGGGAACTTGCTCAAGCGTAATGTCAGTAGCTTTGGCAAATGTTCCGCCAAGAATATGCGATACGGAACCTATCCCTGTAGTACCGAATTTCAATTGTCCGGGATGCTGCTTGGCATATTCAATCAAGGAAGTGATATCTTGCCAAGGTTGCTCAGCTGGAACTACCATGATCCATGGTGAAGTTGCAACCTGCGCAATTGGTTCTAAGGCAGTTGGATAGTGATATTTCGTTGATTCATATAAGGGTTGTATCAGGACATCAATGGCACTCATACCGAGGGTATAACCATCTGGGCTGGCACTCACCAATTCATTCCAGCCGATGGTGGCTGCTCCGCCTGGTTTATTGACAACAACTAAAGGCTGTCCTAGATATTTAGGTGCCATTTTTTCCAATGATCGCGCCACAAGATCCAATCCTCCTCCAGCACTAAAGGGTACAATGATAGTAATTGGTTTATCTGGATAATTTTTTATGGCAGATGTTGTTTTGCTTTGCATATCGGTGCAACCTCCCATTATGATTGAAATAAATAATAAACATACTATTGACAATAGGAACGATCTTTTTTGCACTACGACATCTCCTTGTCTATCATTAAGGCAATCAATCGTAACTGCTTATATACTTTGAACAATGATTGCCGTTTTTAAATCACTAATCGCATTAAAAAGCCACGGTAATAGCACCATATTTTTTCATCAGTGTTAATTTTTCTGTGCTTTGATTTGCTCTAGAATGCCAGTTTCTTGGATAGACTTAGCTAATTTATCACCATCCAAGTACCATTTTTCTTTGGAATCTTCGGAATTTAAATATTCCACTTGCAAACCTAAATTTTCGATATTAGCCTTGAATTCTGGATCAGCAATCATTGCTTTAAAACCTTCTTCAAGCTTAGTTTTAATTTCTGGCGGTAGCTCTTTTGGTGCTGCTACTCCATACCAATTGCTTAATACAATATCAAAGCCTTGTTCCTTAAAGGTCGGTATTTGTGCTAAGTCTGGGTCAGTTAGCCGATGTTCACCTGTTGTTGCCAGTGCTCTTAATGTGCCATTTTTAATTTGTTCTTTAACTGTTGCCGGTGGAATAAAAGCACTTTGAATATGGTTACCTAACAAGGCAATAGCCGCTTCACTACCGCCACGAAATGGAACCTGTTCAAGAGTAATTTTAGTAAATTTGGCAAACGTTTCACCAAGAATATGTGCTGGTGAGCCTATCCCTACATGACCAAATTTCAATTGTCCGGGGTGCTCCTTTGCATATCTAATCAAATCATCCACATCTTTCCAAGGCTGCTTTGCTGGCACTACCATTATAAATGGTAAAGTTGAAACTTGTACAATTGGTTCTAAGGCAGTTGGATAATGATATTTGGTTGACCCATATAATGGCTGGATTAGTACGTCAACTGCACTAATGCCAAGCGTATAACCATCTGGACTAGCATTCACTAGTTCATTCCACCCTATGGTGCCTGCTCCGCCTGTTTTGTTGACAACAACTAAAGGTTGTCCTAGATACTTAGGTGCCAGCTTCTCCAATGTCCGAGCTAGCAAATCCAATCCTCCACCAGCACTAAAAGGTACAATGACAGTAATAGGCTTATCTGGATAACTTCTTATTGCTGTTGTTGTTTTGCTTTGCATATCTGTGCATCCTCCAATTATGATTGAAATAAATAATAAACATACTATTGACAATAGGAACGATCTTTTTCGCACTACGACATCTCCTTGTCTATCATTAAGGCAATCAATCGTAACTGCTTATATACTTTGAACAATGATTGCCGCTTTTAAATCACTAATCGCATTAAAAAGCCACGGTAATAGCACCATATTTTTTCATCAGTGTTAATTTTTCTGTGCTTTGATTTGCTCTAGAATGCCAGTTTCTTGTATGGTCTTAGTTAATTTATCAGCATCCAAACGCCATTTTTCCTTGGACTCGTCGGAATTTAAATATTCAGGTTGTAAACCTAAATTTTCGATATTAGCTTTGAATTCAGCATCGATGATGATTGCTTTGAACATTTCTTCTAGCTTAGTTTTAAGCTCTGGCGGTAGTTCTTTTGGTGCTGCCACTCCAATCCAAGTGTTTGAGGTGATATCAAAGCCTTGTTCCTTAAAAGTTGGTATCTGCGCTAATTCTGGGTCGGTTAGCCGCTGCTCGCTTGTTGTCGCTAATGCTCTTAGTGTGCCATTTGCAATTTGTTCTTTTACTGTTGATGGATTACTAAAAGCAATTTGAATATGGTTGCCTAATAAAGCTGCTGTCGATTCACTAGCACCATGAAAGGGAACTTGCTCAATATTAATGTCAGCAATCTCGGCGAAGGTTTCACCAATAATATGTGACATTGATCCTATCCCTGAGTGACCAAATTTCAATTGTCCTGGATGTTGTTTGGCATAATTAATGATTTCATCCACATTCTGACAAGGATGATCAGCTTTGACTACCATGATAGTTGATAAAGTTGCAACTTGTGAAATTGGCTCTAAGGAAGTTGGATAGTGATATTTAGTTGTTCCATATAATGGTTGTACGAGTAGCTCAATTGAGCTAATACCCAGCGTATAACCATCTGGATTTGCACTAGTCAGTTCGTTCCATCCTATGGTGCCTGTTCCACCTGGTTTGTTGACAACAACTATGGGTTGTCCTAGATATTTAGGTGCCTCCTTTTCTAAAGCTCGGGCTACAAAATCCATTGCTCCTCCAGCACTAAAAGGTACAATGATGGTAATAGGCCTATCGGGGTAACTTTTTGTGGCAATTGTTGTTTTGCTTTGCATATCGTTGCAACCTCCCATTATTATTGAAATAAGTAATAAACATACTGTTAATAATACTAAATTTTTTTTTTGCACTGCATCATCTCCTCATTTTTCTACAATTAACTACATATTATTCCATTAGTGTTAAACCTTACTATTTATGTATATTGCTTCGTCAATAAATATCAAATTCCTTCCAAATATTCAGGTATTTTTATACTTGTTCAGATAGGAAAAAGACAAATAAAAACTTCCTAACAGGTAAAATTCAAACCTATTAGGAAGCTTTATCTTTAATACGTTCTAGCAATTCATCAAAATAGTCTACACAAAATGTTTATGAATTCTTGAGCCATTCGTCATTCATCACAAAGCCTTTTAGGGCTCTACTCAGTCAATACGCTCGATGCTCAATTACGAAAATGCATTCCCACATTAGATCGCACCCGATAACCAATGGCTAAAATCATTTGATTTCTGTGTTGCTTGATATGGTATTAGTATTCTTTGTTAAAGCATAATTATAAAAATGAAACTAAACTACAAGCTGCCTGAGCTGGTAATATTATGTTGAAATATAAGAAGGACATAGCATCAACTACGTCCTAAGAACTGAATAATCTCACTTACTCAATCGAAACGTCCTGTTAGCGCAGGGCGTTTTGGTTTATTTAGTATATGTTGTTATAACGTTTTAAAACTATAAAGACAATAATTAGTTCATCTAATGCTTTCATGTTTCAATCCACTCACCTGTGAACAATTCCCCTATCAGGCCCTGAACCTATTGATTAAGAGTCTTTAAAGTGACATTTATGTACAATATGATATGTTGCAAACTATTGGTTTTGTTGGGTTTGTTGGGTTTATAGACTTTAATGTTTACATTAATTAGTATTAGCTGATGTCACTTCTAACACGGGTGACATCAATTGTCATCGTTACCATAAAGCTTCACGGGGTCTAAAATCATCAAAATAGGGTATTGGTATGTTTGTATCAAAACGCTGATTCTGGGAATTTTTTTACTCGAATAACATCTGTTGTACAATCCTAATCAAGAATGGAATCAATGTTAAAATAATTAGCAAAAGATAGGGACATTGTGATATTAAAATAACATTGGAACTCTATATTCATTACCCCAAAATTTTTCTATCCAACAAGCGCTAATTCCATAAAATTATTCATCATAATACATGGACATAAAGAACCAGATTTTCGAAACAACCAGCCCTGTAAGAGTGAAAAAGCAAAAATAAACGTTATAAACTGCGACCAAGCAAGCGCATTATGCGCAATTTTATCGGCATTCACATACCAAATAGGAAAATGGATACTCACGAACAACAAGCTCACTAACAAATTTGCTTTCCAAAAGGAAAAATGCTCCTTTATTTTTTGCAAGAAATATCCCAGAAATAATATCTCCTCAACGACTCCGGCGATAAACACAGTATTCATCCACTGCGTAAACGTAAGCCATGGAGAAAACACCATATTGGCATAAAACAGCGCAATGCATAAGGATATAAAGCTAACACCCAGGACGCCCCACAGTATGGTCGCTCGCTTGCCGGAATCCAGCTTCAAATAAACAAATACCGTGTATTGTCCAACCTTCAATATAGCAATGATCGGCAATAGCCAAACCGTTATTTCCCAAATTAGGCCAAACGCATCACTAAAAATAACTCCCTCCATTCTCAAAAAGGGAAAAAGAACAACTTCTGAAAGCGCCCAAATCATGTAATAGAAAACAATATGCTTTAAGAGACTGTACCGGTTACTTGTTTCTACAAAATTCAATTCCTCCCCAGCCTTATATTGTCATACCTAGTTATTATATCACAGAATCCTTTATATTCTCTTTTTTCATTCCTCATAAGATATTGGCTCGACTGATTCCAAAGGAATTTTCATGTTTGCTGAAATGATTTTTCGCTGTTTGACTATTCCATTTCCTGCCAACAACTATTATTCCACAAAATTTCATACAAAATCTAGCTATATACTACCTAGTACTTATTTTAGATAAAAACCAACCCCAATCTCAATAAAAGAACTGGGGTTAATAGTATTATTCAACTGTCGGAATAACCATAAAGCTAATAATTTTATCAAAAGATAAATATTCTTTACTACGATCTACAGAATCATTAATTGCATAGCTCATAGTATCAGTACTTATATGCTGATTATACCAATTAACAAAACCATCAGCTTCAGTATCCGTTAAACGATATTCACGCTCACTTGAATCAATCATAGTAACTCGCAATAATACTTCAGTACTATCTACTGGCGTAGCTGAAGCTTCATTTGAATTAGCACTTTCACCATAAGTATTTAAAGCGGTTACTACATAATAATAGGTAGTCCCATTCGTTACGCTAGTATCTGCATAACTAACCAGTCACATTGCTAGCAATCGTTGTATATGTGCCACCTGCAGTTGTAGAACGTTTTACATTGTAGCTAGTTGCTCCGACAACTGCTGTCCATGATAATGTTACTTTGGAATCTCCTTCGGTAGCGGTTAAATTGGTTGGTGCAGCAATTGGTGAATAGGGTTTAAGTTCTCCTTTTTCATCGATATCAATAGCATCCAATCCAAAATATCCAGATGAAATGTTTTTAATTTCGCACCAATGTTCGCCATCGCTTAAATTATTTATTTCATATAATAAGACTTGATACTTTTGATTACCATACTCACTGTATGTGCCACAAACAATTCCATCAATTGTTACTTGTATTGACTGAGATCGATTAGTATATATCTGTTGAATAATTCGTAATTTCCCACCAGTAAAATTAAAAACTATCGATCCAGAGGCAGAAACTGTTGATCCAATCTGAGTTCCGTTGTACAAAGACTTCCCATCTGCACCAGTATTTCTTGTCCAACTTCCAATATAGCTTATATTGCTGTCGGTATCATCATACCTTTTCCACCCCGTCTCAGGTGCTGTTAATTGTTCTCCTAGTGTTGCCATTTTACATTCCTCCAAATTAATTTATTATTTTTGTGAACCCAATATAGCCAAGGAACTCTTATTTGCAATTGTATTTTTCCTGTTTATCGGCTTTCATCTATATACATTCTTATGAGCACAATTTTTAAACACAAAAAATAAAAAAAGATGCAACCATAGTTACACCTATCAGAATAATCAACAACATTCCTACTAATCTTCATTATATTTTACTAAATTTGACACGTGGAATAGCGTAGGGTAATACCGCCACCTCGGCTCACAAAGTACCCGCCTTTGGAATAGCAAAAGACACCCCGCCCTATGGAGTGCCTATAAATATACGATATAAATTTTATTGTGTACTTTCTCAATCTCTTTTTATCTCTTTAATTGTTTTTACTTCTTCCGCAAGCGCCGTAATATCTTCATCACTTTGCAATTTTCTATTCGTATCAAACAACTCATATTGCTTAATCGCCAATTCTTTGGCGACAACGGCTGATACTTTTCCTGCATTTTCTAGCACTTGCCTATTGCTCCATTTGTGGAAATCCATCCCCACATTAAAACGCCCCCGATAGCCAATGGCTAATTGATTGTGAAATTGTACTGCTTGATATTACGTTTTATCTGTCTGTTTTTTTATTTTGAACTTGTAAGCATTCCTTACAAGTTGTATCTTCAAACAATTCACTCCCCACATATATAACATTTGCCATTTTTCTCATAACTCTTCATCTAGCAGCTGTTGAAAATCTTCTAATCGCAATTCACGTTTTAATTCTTCTTCTGTTGGCAAATATGCCATATATTTTGAAGCGAAAATTTGTTGGTTATCTTCTGGTAGAGTATATCTGATAACGGCATCATTTTTTTCGGCACACAATACAATTCCAATAGGCTTAGTATCGCCTTCATTCATGAGTTCACGCATACATCTGCATTTGTCCGAGGTCTTGATGTGTTAACTTCCCCAATTTCAAATCAATCAGTACAAAACATTTTAGAATATAGTTATAGAAAACAAGATCGATATAAAAATGCTGTCCATCAAATGCGATATGTTTTTGCCGTGCAACAAAAGAAAATCCTCTGCCCATTTCCAATAAAAATTTCTGCAAATGGTCTATAATTGCTTGCTCCAAATCTTTTTCATAAAAATGCGGATTAGCTGACAAATCCAAGAACTCCAATACATAAGGATCTTTGATGATTTTCTCATATTCTGGCTTCGGCTCCAATTTTCCGATTTCAGCTGCAACTGCATCTTTGTCACGACTGGCAAGAATACGTTCATAATAAAGTGTTGTAATTTGCCGTTCTAGTTGACGTACACTCCATCCTGATTGCACACATTCCTCTGTATAAAATCCCCGTATTTTATCATCAGAAACACGCATCAACAAACGATAATGCGACCAACTTAATTCGGGGCACAGTGTGCCCCGAATTGGATATGCAATATAAAATTGTCGCATTCGACGTAATTCACGTTCAGTAAAGCCTTTCCCAAATTCTTTTGTTAACTGCTGCGCTAAAAATTTCAATAAACCTTTACCGTAATCTGCCCTATCATTTTCACCACAAGAAATATAAATCTGTTCACCGATTTCCCAATATGCCTGCACCATTGCAAAATTGACCGCTGTATATACTTTTTTCTGCGCAGTGATAACACTGCTACGAATTGTCTGATAAAGCTCTTTTGGTACAACTACATTTTTTTCTTTCATGATAACTCTCCTCCAGACTTCCAGCAAGATCAGTTTCGAAATTCTATAGCCTTGCTTTTTAAATCAAAAACATTCTCCCGTACTGATTTCCATTAAATTCACATTTCCCTATAAGAAATAAAGTTCCTGCCAAAGTAACACATAGTTTGGCAAAAACTTTTATTGTCGATAATAAAATTAAAATTCCAACTATAAAAACTGACTAACTTTTTATGCTGGTCAGTTTTTTATATGCTTATTGCTTCCCTTATCGACACATCATCAATCCGACAACCTCGCTTCAATTCCTGCATAAAAACCATATCTAAATGCGAAATCACTTGCTAAACAATCATAGTCGTCAAGCTTTTTAATCAGGTCAGCTCTATCTTTTAAGTTCGGTTAAAATTTTACTGGCTGTATCATTACTAGCATAACCATTGCACTCATCGGCAATTGATAACATTTGAATCAATCTTCCAAGATTGTACATACAAAGATTGAAGCAAAGATTTCCTGATTTATTACCTTTCTCACTTAAAAATTGTCCAAAAAATTCAACCAACTTCACCTCTGAACCATTTTCCATCGGTATTGGAATTCTACATAATAATTCCTGAATTCTTTTCATTTCTCGCTTGTCCATATTATTCATATCTAGCATGCATATGCCCCCTATCATTATTTTTTCATAGTCTAAATAATTCGTTTACTATTCCTGTACCTTACAAATGGACTAATTAACCTCATAAGGTTATTATATTATCACTAGTCAATATTTTTTAACTCTATAAGGGTATTTTGTATTATTTAATTTGAAATTACTAACCTCACATAGTAATATAATAATAAAAGGAGGTTTTATTATTATACAGTGTAATTTACGTAGGTTAATGGCGGATAATCGCATTGATGATATTACTGAATTAATGCGATTATCAGATATTAGTCGAAATTCCATCAACAAACTTTACCGAGAAACCGACATAGAAACTATCAAACTTGAAACATTATTCAGGTTGTGTAATACCTTCAACTGTAAATTATCTGATTTAATGGAATACATACCAGAGAACACGGATAATAAACAAATATAAAAAGGTTCTTGATAATAGCAGAAAAATAAAAACTTCCTTTCAGGTAAGAATTAAAATAAATTCAAACCGGAAAGGAAGTTTTTTTATCATTTAATATTTCAATCTACGCACTTGCGAAAGGTGCGATTTCACTTGTTTATAAAATGAGTGGCAATATATATATAAGTATGATGATGATAAAAGCGATAATCAATTTTGGGGTTGGTTTTAAGGTTTTATCTTTTAATGTAAATTCACCAACGAGACGCGCTATCCAAAAAAATACTGTACCCAATAGTAAAACTTTTCCCAGCTCGGTAGTTGGTAACTCATAAGAAAATCTAATACTAATATATCCAATTAAAAGCATAAACACAATGACAGCTACATTCAACATTTGAAAAACAGCTTGATTAATTGGAGACATTCGAGGTAGTTCTTCCTGCCAATTTAAAAATTTAAACCTCCAAAAGGCAGCATGGAAAAAGGCAAAAAACAAGTGGAAAGCACCTCCAACAATTAATAAAAGCGAGAAATAATTACTCATTTAAAAAGACTCCTTATAGTTTTTACGTAACATAAACTTTACTTTCTTAATTATGCCAATAGTAGAAAAACTTAATTTACCTTGGTAAATCGTATATATTTTACTTTCTTGCCAACACCAACTATTTTCAACATATTCTTCTCAACCAATTTTTTAATAAACGTCCAGACATGGTTTGCGAAATGGATAATAATACTTCTACATCTTTTCTCACTATAGAGCCATTTTCTTCTACAAGTTCCAAGATGATTTTTTCGTTGTCGTTTAATGCATTTTGTCGTAAAGGCATGTTTTTGTTAGGTAGGATAATTTTAAAAGCATTATCAGATGCTTCAATTTGCGGCTTTTCTCTACTATCCTTATAGCTATCTATAATTTTTTGTATACCAGTTCCATATGCTTCAATGAGTTTCAAACGATAAAATACTGCTGCCAATTTTTCATTACGACACTGCGATACACCAAAGAGAATATCATTCATTGTAATCCCCTTAACTAGCCCGCCCAGAGACACAAACTCGATTCTATCCTCAAATATACTAATGAGAGTACTGCCACTGTACGAGTATTCTCGATGAACTAACGAATTCAAGAGTGCTTCCCGTAAAGCTTCTTCAGGGTAATCTTTATGATCAATGCGATATAATTTTGAAAATTCAGCTCTTGTTTTGTTATATAGATCAATAAAATTATAAACCTCATTCATTTGATTGAGCAACGAACCACTAAATTCACGTCGATCTTTAAATACTGATTTTGTAACACCTTCAAAATAAGCCGCTTTAATGCTGTGTACACATTGATCTGACAACAATAGTCCAAGGTTCGTGTAGATATGATCTGGTTTGATAGAATCTCTAATCATATTAGAAGCCTGCAAAGAGGTTTCATCCACATTATCTTAAAACAAACTAAGGTAACCCATAAATGCAGTTACCCTAGCTTCAATTGGTTATATTCATTACTGTTCTTGCAACAACCATCATTTCACATTCATCAATCTTAAATAATCTTTTTGTGCTTCAATCACTTGTTCAGCAATAAACTGAATAAATACTTCTTCTTTAACGTGTCCTTTTTCCAACGATGCGATATATTCACTTCTCAAAATCGGCGGGATGATTGTAATAGGGTAACCACTTTGTAATAAAACTAGGTTCATCAATAGCCGTGCTACTCTGCCATTTCCATCAATGAACGGATGAATATAAACAAATTCTTTATGAAATTTAGCTGCAAGCTCTACTGGATGTAGGTTTTCTTTGATCTGCTTCATTTGCACAATAAATTTCGCCATCAGTTCAGGTACAATTTCCGGCTCTGGCATTGGGTAATTTGAGCCACTAATGAAAACTCTTTGTTTACGGTAGTTACCAGCGCTTACTTCATTGATATTTTGGTAAAAAAGCCAATGTAATTTTTTGATATCTGCTTCGGTAATACTATTCGACGATACCAATTGATACATAAAATCATAGGCTCTGCTATGCCCCACCGCTTCTAAATGATCACGTAACGGTTTTCCGCCTACCGTTGAGCCATCTTCTAAAACAACTTTTGTTTCCGATTCTGTCAAAGAATTTCCTTCCAAGGCATTACTGCTGTAAGTTAAGCCAATCCGAAAATATTGATTTAACTCTTTGATTTCAACACTATCTAAAGGACGTATACTCTTTATCCTTTCGTTCATTTGGTCAATTTTTTGAAATAAAGTAATGATAATTCACCTTCTTATCGTCTTTTTATTATCATATCATATTTCATTGATAAAATATAAATCTCGTGGGAATTTATGTATTTAAAAGTTGTATACATACGGAGAGATTTTCATCCGCCTATCCCTAGGCCCTTATTACCATATCATCAATCCAATAACCTCACTTCAACTCCTGCATAAAAAGCCATATCCAAAGGTGGGTCACTTACTAAACAACCATAATCGTCAAGCTCTCGAAAGCATTTTCCTATCTCATATTAAGAGGAAATGAAAAATATAATTCATTTTTCATCACTATTAATTTTTCTGTTCTTTTATTTGCTCCAAAATGCCCGTTTCTTGTATCATCTTAGCCAATTTATCACCATCGGAGTGCCATTTATCTTTGGAATCTTCGGAATTTAAATATTCCACTTGCAAGCCTAAATTTTCAATATTAGTTTTAAATTCTGGATCAGCAATCATTGCTTTAAAACCTTCTTCGAGCTTAGCTTTAATCTCTGGTGGTAACTCTTTTGGCGCTACCGCGCCAAACCAATTGGTTAATACAATATCAAAGCCTTGTTCCTTAAATGTTGGTATCTGTGCTAAGACCGGATCAGTTAATCTCTGGTCACATGTCACTGCTAGTGCTCTTAGCGTGCCAGTTTTAATTTGTTCTTTGACTACAGATGGATTAACAAAAGCAACTTGGATATGATTACCTAACAAAGCGGTAATCGCTTCAGTACCGCCGCGAAAGGGAACTTGTTCGAGATTTATATCGGTAATTTTGGCAAATAATTCGCCACTAATATGTGGTAGTGAACCTATACCTGGATGACCAAATTTCAATTGTCCTGGATACTGCTTAGCATATTTAATTATGGCATCAATATCTTGCCAAGGCTGGTTGGCTTGGACTACCATGATCAAGGGTGAAGTTGTAACTTGGGCAATTGGTTCTAAGGATGTTGGATAATGATATTTAGTTGCCCCGTATAATGGTTGTAGGAGTACATTAATATCGCTAATACCAAGTGTATATCCATCTGGACTGGCATTCGTCAGTTCATTCCAACCTAGAGTGCCAGTTCCACCTGGTTTATTGACAACAACTAATGGCTGCCCTAAATATTTAGGTGCCAGCTTCTCCATTGTCCGAGCTACCAAATCCAAGCCTCCACCAGCACTAAAAGGTACAATGATGGTAATAGGCCTATCTGGATACCTTTTTATAGCAGTTGTTGTATTGCTTTGCATTTCGCCGCAACCTCCAATTATGATTGAAATAAGTAATAAACATATTGTTAACAACACTAAAATCTTTTTTTGCACTACAACATCTCCTTGTCTATCGTTTTACAATTAACGACATATTAATACAACAATGTTAAATATTGCTAATTTATGTATATAACTTCGTCAATAAATATCAAATTCCTCCTAAATATTCAATTATTTAAATAGGTAACGGGTAAATAAAAATTCATATAACAATATTCAAAACAAAAATGATATGACGACCAGACCTCATGTATTAATATAAATTTAATAAAAAGATTTAATATGAAATAAATAGTTGTTTTTTTTCTCCCTAATGAATGTATATAAATAGAGCCGGTATACCGGGCTATTCAAAATTATTTTAAGGGGGGAATTGTTTATGAGTACGAGTACAACGTCTAATTCCATGGCAGCGACAAGTGCTGCCAATATAAATTTAACGTCTACTCAACAAATTATCAGAGGATTCGGGGCGGCTAGTGTGTGGTGTGGAGCTCTTAGCGATGCACAAATGAATACACTTTTCACGGATATGGGGCTTAGTCTTTTACGGATACGGATTGCACCCAATGAGAACTGGAGTAGTGGTAACTATAGCGCTTGGGCTGATGAACTTTCCAATGCAAAAAAGGCTAAAGCTAGAGGAGCTAACGTGTTTGCCACTCCATGGACGCCTCCAGCTTCCATGAAAAGCAATAGCTCTACTATCGGCGGCTACCTGAAATCTTCATCCTATTCCAATTATGCAAATTACTTAAAAAGTTTTGCAAATTACTTCTCTAATAATGGCGCTTCACTTTATGCCATTTCACTTCAGAATGAACCAGATTGGGATCCTGATTATGAAGGATGCTCTTTGACAGCTGCTCAATTTTGTGATTTCATCAAAAATCACGGTTCTATTGTTGCCAATATTACCAAAATGATTATGCCCGAGTCGTTGAACTTTAACCATTCCATGTCAGATACAACGCTTAATGATTCTACTGCTGCTTCTTACGTATCGATTATTGGCGGACACCTTTACGGAGCCACGATTCAAGATTATACCTTGGCCCGCACAAAAGGAAAGGAATTATGGATGACCGAACACCTACTCAATGATCAATCATTAACCGCATGCATAACTACAGCCAAAGAAATTCATGACTGCATGACCGTTGCTAACATGAACGCCTATACCTGGTGGTGGGTCATCAGTGACAACAATGGCTTCTTCAATAAAGCTGGTGTAGTGCAAAAACGAGGCTATGTAGTGGGGCAATTCGCGAAATTTGTCCGTCCCGGTTATTATCGTGTAACTGCGACTTCCAATCCCCAAACCAACATCTATGTATCCTCCTATAAGGGGAGCGGAAAAGTAGTCATCGTTGCCATTAACCAGAGCACTTCAGGAATTAGTCAAAATTTTGTATTCTCAAATGGGTCCGTATCCACAATGTCCAGATATGTTACCGACTCCAGTCAAAACATCGCCACTGGCACATCATTATCTGTATCAAACGGAGCATTCACGGCATGGCTGCCAGCTCAAAGTGTGACTACTTTTGTCGGCACTCTTAGTTGAAACTATAACAGTAAGTCCACAAAGTCTGAGCAAGAATAGTTTCCTGTAAAATCATAAACAGTTTGAATACTGTTACCAATACGAAAGAGGTGAAAATAATGAGCATCACATGTTCAAATCCACTTATATGGTCCGATGTTCCAGACGTAGACGTAATTAGAGTAGGTAATTATTATTATATGTCGAGTACCAGTATGCATATGATGCCAGGTGTGCCGATTATGCGTTCTACCGATTTGGTGAATTGGGAGATTGTGTCTTATGTCTATAACACTTTGGAAAATAACTCCGCCCATAATTTGACTGATGGCAAAGGAATCTACGGTAAAGGTTCCTGGGCTACCAGTTTACGTTATAAAAACGGCACTTACTATGTGTGTTTTGCCTCGAATGATATGGGTAAAACCTATATTTACAAAACAACGGATATTATAAACGGCCCTTGGACGCGTTCAGTCTTATCCGCAGTTTATCATGACCCTTCGCTACTATTTGATGATGATGGTAAAGTGTACATCGTTTATGGCTCCGGCGCCGTCTACATCAAAGAATTAACGTCGGATGCAACTGCCATCAAGACAGGCGGACTTAGCCAGAAATTATATACATCGCCCGATAGTAACTTATTCGAAGGCTCCCATATTTATAAGATTAACGGGATGTATTATATCTTCAATATTCGTTGGACAAGCCGGAGGATTGAATCATGTTACCGATCTTCAAGCCTTACTGGTACCTGGGAAGGCAAGATTGTTTTAAACAGTACTTTGAGCGGCGCATCTGGAGGCGTTGCCCAAGGCGGGATTTTTAACACTCCCGATGGGACTTGGTATGCCATGTTGTTTCAGGATCACGGTGCAGTTGGACGGGTTCCTGTTTTAGTTCCGGTTACTTGGACCGACAATTGGCCGATTATGGGTGTTAACGGAGCGGCGCCGTCTACGCTAACCATTCCCCTAGCGGATTCATCAATAAAAACCGCTTTATTGACCAGTGATGATTTTAATAAAACGAAGCTTGGCTTGAATTGGCAATGGAATCATAACCCAGACAATAACAATTGGTCCTTGAGTGCACGCTCGGGGTATCTGCGCTTAACAACTGGAAGCATTGCTTCGAATATCTTTTTGGCACGTAATACTTTATCACAGAGAACTGTTGGCTCCACTTGCACTGGGGAAGCAGCGATTGAGACCAATAATATGAAGTCCGGTGATTATGCGGGTCTGGCAGCATTTCAAGATGATTATGGCATAATGGGAGTCAAGAAGACCGACTCGGGAAAATATCTCATCATGGGTACAAACGGCGGGAGTGGAACTCTAAACGAAGTGGCGTCAAAATCTTTTACTCAAAATAAAATATATCTAAAAATCTACTTCAATTTCCTTAACTGTACCGATAAGGCCACCTTTTATTATTCCTTGGACGGCAGTACGTGGGCGCAACTTGGCAGTCAATTATCAATGACCTATAAATTGACTCACTTCATGGGCTATCGCATCGCTTTATTTAATTACGCAACAACAACAACGGGTGGGTACGTGGATTTTGATTATTTACATACTGTGTGATCTCTCAACAAGTATTAGCAGCGTAATTATCCATTCGTATTCTTCAGACAAACTATCCACCTTGCTCTAATCCGCAAAAATCAGATATTTATCAACTAATTTGCATCGAGTAACATAAACACAAAGTCACTACTAATGGAGTAACCTTTAGTAGTGACTTTTTTGTGCTAAATATTTATGGAGATTACATAATTCATCTATTTTTTATATAAATTCGTTACAAAATTTATATAGACAAACAGACTAACTACTTGAACAAGGCTGGCTGTGAACACATATTCCAAGAGAAGGACTTTCAAGTACTAGGTCGAGAGGTAGGAAATAGATCCAGCGAAAATGACAAATAAAAAATAGGTGTATATGTATCTGACTTTGCCATCATAAACCCCATTCACCAGATATTCTTATTTTAGAATGCTTTTTTAGCTACGATAGGCTATATATCTTCAAAATGTCAGAATCATGTCAGTTACAAATGTTATTAAAAGGTTTAAATTGGTATTAAAGTCAATAAAAAGCATAATTGTTTGGTTTTACAATTTAAATGATTTTCTGAACTTGCAGTCTGTTTTAAGAAAATTAACAGAGATTAAATTTGGGGGTGGCGTAAATGAATAATGTGCAAGCAAAACCAGGATCGTCAAGCAGCTGGTGTATTCAGAAAAAGATTGGCTCAATTGATGGTAATAAGCATTATAGTGGATGCAGTTATTTAGCGGACAAGCAAATAGAACACCGTGTAGAGGTTGCATTATATAATTATCCAATGTGGAAAGTTAATTTACTTAATGTCAACCCAACCGAAGGTAATAAAGAAAACATCCTAGGCGTTTTTCGTGAGGATTACCAAACGGGAGTTAAAATAATAGAAGCTACTCTGTCTAACTTTAGTACTTTGGAACAGAATTTTGTGAAATATAGATATTCTGAGAAAAAACCTTTTAAAATAATTGCTGACAAATTATCAATGACTGAGCGGCATCTATATCGTATAAGAAAGAAAATCATCAATCAGCTTGCAGTTGCATTTGGTGAGATATAGCAAATGTAGTTTTATGACAAAGATATGAACTATCTTAGATGGGAGGTAAAACGTCATGTATACATCTAGACAAATAAGGTATGCTATCGAGCGCTATCAAGAACTTCACAGTGTAGTAGAGTTTTCAACATCTCATTTTCAACCCCCAAACTACGTTGACAACATAAGTGGGATGGCAGAAGCTATCTGCATAATTTCGGATATAGACCTAGCATTTAAAGTACTAACTGCTCGACAGAGACTAGTAGTTAGATTAATTAAACAGGGATATGCGCCTAGTGATGTAAGTCATAAACTTAATCTTAGTTTAGCTACAATAAAATTTCATATGAGCTCGGCGGTTTACCGAATTGTCGATTATCTGAATAATTAAAATATTGTCGAAATACTTATGAAACAACGAGGTGGGTATGAAATGAAATATTACACACTAGAAATTTTAGAAGATATGTATCGGCAAGAGTCGCCTGAATTGACTGAAGAAAAGATTAAGAAAAAAGCTAAAGAACTGCATAGATTGCTAAACACATTAGACGTAGCATGGAAACGTAGCAATCGCAAATTTTACAGTAAAGTACGACTATTCGGAGAAGAATAATTATTATAAACGAATCAGAAAGAGCGTGGCATAAAAGTCATAAGAGATAAAAATAATGAGCCTTATGGGATTCTCATATTGATTTAATGAAGGAAAGTTTTTCTGTTCGTTGAAAAACTCTCCTTCATTTTTTTAGTTTTTGTATCGAGAATTACCTAAAAAAAAGAATTGGACTACTAGCACATAGCCAATAGTCCAATTTCTTCAAAGATACTCACTAACATTCTGCAAAAACTAAATCAATTTTGCCAGTTAATCGTCACATTTCCTGTATCTGATGTCGGCACAGTGTACGTGTGGTTATTTCCGCCTTCCCATACAATATTGCCCGAACCATCTTTTTTAATTGCTTTAAATTCAATTGCTTGTCCAGCAGGCAGTCCTAACGTTATCGTCCAAGTTGGATAATTAGGGCAGGATGCTGGTCCTTTTGCATTTGCAGGTGACCAGTTGCTCAATTCACTAATATTGCCTGTAATATAAACATTTTGTCCCCAGTAGGTAGTAGCATTATTAATAGTAAATGTAACGATAGTCGTTTTACTTGTCTCAGGTTTAGTCGTAACATTAATTTTATTGCTATTAGGGGATACTGTACCAACAGAATCTTTAGCAATTACATAATAACTGTAGGTAGTTTCTGCAGATAAGCCAGTATCAGTATAAGTAGTTGCTTGAACAAGATTCGGCGTAACATTTACACCATTACGAAATACTTGATAACCGACAACTGCCACATCATCAGTGGACGCAGTCCAGGACAAGCTTATTGTATTGCCGGTTTGTTTGGTGGATTGCAGATTAGTGGGTGCTGTTGGCGGATCAATATCCTCTTTTTTAGATGCTACAATAGTTTTTACACTTCCTGCCGCCACCTTGACATAGAAGACGGTTCCATAAATATCCGTTTCTGTAGCCCACCCTTCCCCGGTTGCACTCTGTAAAACGCTATAACTACTATATTTAGTAACTGTATTGCCATTAACTGTTACCGTAGTGGCTCCCTGAAAATGAAGTTTGACGAGGTAATACTGGACATCCGGAGTATAGGTTCCACTACTTGGACTGCCGATATTAAAAGTTGCAGTATTAGCATCACTATGGGCTGTCATGGCTTGAGTGAAATATGTTCCGTCCTCATAGTTATAGGTTTGTCCGTCATCATCATAGTAATTAAAGCTTGTTTGCTGTGTATCAGGGAAAACATCAACATAAACAGTTTTTATCACTTTCTCACCGACATAATTTACGAAATCCTGTGAAGGAATGATGGCACCTTTCTTTATGAACAATGGCACGTCATCCCATGTAGAGGAATTTACTTGATAGCTGATAGTGTTACCGCCTGTGTAGGTGGTTCCGTTAAAGTAATCAATCCATGTCCCAGCAGGCAGGTAAATATTTTTTACAGTCTGACCCTGAGTGATCACCGGAGCTACAAGCAGGTGGTCACCGAACATCCAGGCATCATAATAGCCGGCTACATTACTATCTGTCGGATAATCAAACACCAGTGGTTTTACAAGACCAACTCCAGTTTCATAAGCTTGTCTCTCATAGGAATAAATGTAGGGTATCAGTGTATATCTTAATTGCATTACTTTTTTAGCAGCAGCTTCCGCAATTGCTCCGTATACCCAAGGTTGACGCTGTTTGTTTTCCTGTCCGTGGACCCTAAATATAGGGGTAAATGCGCTAAATTGTATCCACCTTGCGTAGTTTTCTGATGATGGATCACCGACAAAGCCACCAGTGTCCATGCCCCACTTGGCTAGACCAAGGTTAATTGATCCCAGCATTCTTCTACGTTGATCGGCCATCGAATCAAATCCTGTACCGATGTCACCTGTCCACATGCCGTATGCGTAGCGCTGCGCCCCTAAGTAGAAATTTCTGCTAATTGACCATACCCTTTGGTTTTTATACGCTCTTTGCCCTTCGTACATGCCCTTTTCCATGTTGAAGTGTCCCCAATTGTCAAAGTTTACATCTGCTTCATCATTCCACCAGCCTACAATACCGTTATCAAAAGCAGCTTTGAGATGATTAAAGAACCATGTCCGTAAGCCTGACTTAGAGAAGTCTAGGTTTCTAACTAGCTTGCCCGAGCAATAATCGGTGTAGGGCGAAGATCCCGGCAGCCACCAGCCGCCATTGGTAACATCTGTTGCCTGTACTGTTCCTGTATGCACCCTAGGTTTTAATATACCTGTCAGCTTAATTCCTTTTGCAGCCATCGCAGATTTTAATGCGCCGGAAGTGCTATCAGGGAATTTTGTAGTATTCCATATGAAATCTCCGTAGTTATCTTCTCCCCATTTCTTCCAGTCAAAGTCTAAGCAATAATTATCTATCGGTATTTGCTTAGAACGGTAGGTATCTACGATACTAGTTAGTTCACTTTCGGTTATACCCCACTCAGTATTGGTAAAGCCCATAGCCCACTTAGGAAACATAGGCGGTTTACCGGATATTTCCGCGAGCGCCGACATAATTTCTACAGGCTTGCCTACCATGATGTAGAACTCAGTATCTGTTTTCGAAACACTGCTAAATTCAAGTGTTGTACTAGCAATCGAAAATTTACCGCCGTCTGAGTCAACTAGTACACCATAACCATTATTGCTCCAAACAAAAGGTGCGCCGGAGTGCCCTTGGTTACCAGCATAGACTGATCCCCCGCTATTTTTAAGGATAGCACCGTCTTCTCCAATTCCATAGAAATTATCAGCTGCACCGTGCGTGAATTTTACGCCACCACTATAAACCCCGCCCGCACTCTGTTCCTGTATCAGCAGTTGGTTTGAGGTATCATAGACTGAAATTCTACAAGGGTTTTTGCTAATTTTTACAATCATTTTGTTGGTTGTGATAACCATGGTGCTTGATGCGATGTCAAATGATGCTACATTTCCTGTGCCCCATATTTTATTAGGATCAATAACTTGCGTATCCGCACTTGATTGTCCACTAGGTTGATAATCAACTCTGATAATTTCTGGTTTGCATGCTTGTATGATAAGTTGATCAGAACCTACGAAAATAGTAAGCGTATCATCTTTGGCTGTTACAGCTGTAACATTACCTAATGCCATGTTAATGGCCTCCTCTAGTTATATAAATTTGAGCAGCTTTACTGGGAGGCGCTATTAAATAGTTGCTATTAGCTCACCCAAAAGCACTTGGATAGCCGACTTTATCCATGTATGATTATTTTATTGAGCTTAGCAACGCTTTGTAATATTTTGTTAGCACTCTAGTTGCTAGTAGCGCACACGACAAAGCTGCTTCTATTTTTTAGCCGTACACTTACTCCTCAATTTAAATAGGTGACAGTTCATAAAAAATAAATAAAATGTAAATAAAAACACCGGATAACATTGTGATCGTTATCCGGTGTTTTTTAAATTATGAACTATCTAACTTCTCAGTAAGGTGTACGTATAAAAAACGAGAGGGTATTTAGCTTTTGGAAGGAGGTTTCTATTTAGGTCATAGAGTTAAATGTAAGTATTTTATAAATTAGGGAGGTGAAAAAGAGTGGTTGCTTATAACTAATGGCGGCTTATATCTATTAAATTATTAATGCAATCCAGATATTACCGCGCAGAATTAGGTGAATGAAATAAGTATGAGCGTAGGTGATGAAGTGTGAGCGAAGAATTAGCAAGAACTCTTCTAAGCCAGATGGAGATAATTATTCAGTCTCTAAATAAAGTTGCTACAGAGGTAGCCGAAATTCGTGGCAAAAATGCCGAAAAAGAGAAACGCTGCGACGATCACAAAGCAGATATAGAAGATATTAAAAACATACAGGTAGATCAAGGCAGACGATTGGGCGCGATTGAAAGTGCTGTATCCGGTATGACCGAAGTCAAGCAGTCAAATCACTATTGGGTTACAACGTTAATAGCGATATTAGGAGTAATTATTGCCGCAATTTCTTTATTGCATAGATTTGGGTAATAAAAAACTTTATAATCTGCCATCCAGCGTACTAATCGCCCAAGAGTCGCTGTAACGCGAATACTACGTGCTGGTGGGCTTGATGTTTTACCTGGTGTTGATACAGATTGCATTACACCGGAAGATTTATTAAAAGCTTTGACTGGTAAAAATGTGTCAAAACCAAATAATTTTAAGGAGTCTGATATTATGTCCGAAACTACTGTTTCCACTGAATCATCAACAGCAGCATCTGAAATTACTACTACAAAATCTAGTATAACTGATGTTATAAATGCTGCTGTTGAAACTGTATCCGCTGACGCATATGAGGATATTGCGCAGAAAATTGCAGAATTAGCAAAAGAAATTAGAACTACAAATAGCTTATGGGTAAAGGTCAGAAATACTGTGGAGATTAGCACCCTTAGCAACCTGCTCTCTAAAGCTGCCGCTGCGTTATCAGAAAAAAAAATCTAACATGGGTAGTATGTTGTAAGATTAAAAGAAAGTTTGAACAGATTGTGTTATAACGAGCACATCTGTTCAAACTTTTTTTAAATTATTATTTATACATTTTTCTTCTATAATAATGAATTATATAAGCAACATCCTAGTCATTTTATTGCCAGCATAATATATGAGATGCTTCATCCTTTGGCATTCTGGCCAATTCCTCATACTCATTAATCTTTCCTATATCCCACCAATCATAGTCACGCACATAACCGTAAATAGGGATATTTTCCTTTAATAGCACCGGAAAAACGTCCCCTGGTAAATCTACAATTTGGCAGTCCGGATCAAATCGCTCAATATAAGGCATTATGCTATGATCTAGTACATACGCTCCAGTACTGATTGGTCGACCAAGATTTGCTTTTTCAAAAAAACCTGTAACAATGTTCCGTTCATCTACTTCTGCTAGTCCGACCTCCAAGCGGTACCGAGTGGAAAATGCGACAGTAACCAGTCCTTGATGCCCTTGGTGAAAAGCAATCAATTCACTGAAATTAAGGTGACTAATCGTATCTCCCGGTACAACGAGAAACGTCGTTTCCTCTTTACCTAAGAGTTCTTTAGCCCGCCATATCTCACCAGCCTTTCCCGCCGGTGAGGAACCATAACTATACTGAATGGTCACACCCCATCGGCTACCATCGGCGAAGTAGTTCTCTATTTGCTCAGCGAAATAACTGACCGCCATAACATACTCCCTAAGTCCATGAGATATCAGATGGAGAAGAACCCACTCTAAAAGAGGTTTCCCCTGAATCGGCACCATCGGCTTTGGGATAAAGTCAGTAATTGGTCGCAAGCGGGTTCCTTTTCCTGCCGCCAAGATTAAAGTTTTCATTGTAGAACTGTCTCCTTGATGGCAAGCTTTTCTGCTAGTGAAGCAGCCCGCTCAGCTCCACCGTACTTTTCCCCTAAGGTCTTTAGTTTTGCGGCTTGCAGGCGATAATTAGAGTCATTTACTACGGCTTGTACCGCTTCAGCCAACATCTGTGGGGTCAACGCTTTCTTATCAAGAACAATTCCCGCACCACTTTGCGCCAGCACGGCTCCATTGTCCTCCTGTTCAGCCATCGAAGGGATCACCACTGCCGGTGTACCACAAGCTAAGCAGGTCATAAGTGTAGATGAACCTCCGTGAAAGATGGTTACATCACTGGCCTTGATTAACTCCGTACCGGGCACGAATCCTCGAATGATGGTATTGCTGGGTGGATTAAATGATTTTATTTTGTCTGGAGAAATGGCAATGCCTGTGGCAATAACCCCTATCATCTGCGACAAAAGCCTTAGCGACTCAAGAACAAGTTGAAGGAACTGTTCACCAATCAGTGACGAGCCGCCCCCGATGGTCACATACACCAGTGTCTTATCACTAGCGCCGATATGCTTTTCCTTAAGTTTCTCCCGGGATGGCATCGCATCCGGATATTCAATTAATAATGGTCCGGTAAAATGAATCTTTTCCTGAAAATTCGCAGCATTTGCTCCTAGGTTTTCAAAGGTAACGCCGCCACTAATCTCAGGCATACCTTCAATCATAATAAAGTCCGCCGCAGTAAGAGAACTGGAGATTTTCTCCTTTATTTTACTACCCCTCAACCGCTGATTGAACATATCAAGCGTTTTAGTTCCGTGTGGCTGAAGGATTGTCAGTATTGAAGGAATTCCAAGTTGCTGGCTTACCTTCGGTCCACTTAAGGTGCCACAAAGTAGCAAATTTGGCTTCTCCCGCGTAATAATTTTTGTTTCGATCGCCATAATGTCGGCCATAATCTGCTGACTCTTCCCCAACATTTCTTCCTGCTCTTCTGGGGTAGTTTCCTGATTGCTAAGCGGGTAATCAAATTGGGGCATATCAGTGATTTCAATGACATCAATACCAAAATCTTTAATAATAGGGATTAATTTGTCACTGGCTAGAAATTTCACCTCGTGTTCACGGCGTTGGAGAGCCTTGGCTATTGCCACCACCCTCATGGTCTGTCCCATGATCGTACCTGTGCCCATCTGTGCCGTACAGAGAACTTTCATCTATAGGATCCTCCTTCATTTCGTGGATAATTAAATTTTCTTGGGTAAGTAACTCGTCAAGCATCGTATGAAGATACTCACGATAGTGCTGGTTAACCACACCACGTACTTCAGGTTTTGATGGAAACTGGCTGATGGCAGAAATTGATGCCTTTATTGAGCCGAAAGTATTACCTAGAACTACAGCTAATAACGGATTGCGCAGCTTAGCATAGCAATATATGAAGCCTGCTGAAGCCGTGTCACCACACCCTACAGTATCTGCCACCTTTTCAACATCTACCACAGGGACATCTGCCCAAAATATCCGATCATTTCGTCGCCAAGCAACTAAGGAAGATTGATCACCGAAAGTGATCCAACAAGCGGTTAACCTTCTACTTACCATATCCGTTGCGTAATTTGCGTAATCTTCATGTTTTTCCAATGAACGTCCGGCGGCCCACTGCGCTTCCTTATCATTCATCTTTAGAAAATCAATATTTTTCAGCCATTCGTCAGCGTATTCCCATTCTTTCTTATAGCGGTTACCGTTTTCATCAAGGCCAGTTATCAACCCATGAATATCCAGAAAAATTGCTGGTCGAGAAGTTTTGCGAAAATTTCTTACATCATCAAGCGTTACATCAGTTTCGTTCAGCGGCATCAATATGAGATAATCACAATCTGCCAGCAAATTCAGCTCTGCTAGAGAAACTGGTGTCATCGTGCGCATTTGATGGCTAATTCGTTCATGATCATTAATAAGGCTTAGTTCAATCTTTGTCCCATTTTTACATGAGGTATCAAGAATAGGCATTCTGATATTGGGATGATCGAGCAATTCGCGAGCTTCGTTTATGTCCTCTGGGGATAAATGCGATAGACATACGACGCTGTCGGTCGTTCCTTCCAATAACTTTGCAAGTACTAATGCACTATATGCAACAGCCCCTAATCTACTAATAACCTTACCATCTGGCAATACCATCCTGTCTTTCGATATCGGTCCTACAATACCGATCTTCACACTAATCACCTGCCTAAATAGCTATAATTGTATTATTTCCCAAGAATCAAAAAATTGATCTCTTGCACATAAATTGCCGAGTATATATTCGTTATCAATGGTACTGGATATGCTATCTAAGTTTTTTAGCATTTTATACGCATCGAGTAGCTTTGTGTATTTATCGAAAAAATTTTACCGTGTAGTACCTTTGTCATTGCCATTGAGCAATCGTAGAACTTAATTGGTTCTTATTGCAATCAGTTCTTGCCTTTTGTATCTCCATCTATTAAGTCAGGGACTAGCTCTGCAGCTATCTCCACATTGGTTGCGCCTCCTTCGGCAAAAAGGGTGACTCCCGCATCTTCAGTCTGGGAATCTGAATGCTTCTTTACTATAGAAATATTGCCAGTGAGCAGGCTAAATCCTACGCCAACCAATGAGATAAACATCGCCGCCAAAAATACGATCTGCAAAGATTCAGCCAAGGCACTTTTCAAGGGAGGCAACAAAATTTGCTGCAAATCTATGGGAATCATCCCAAGGGTTTCTGGACTAAGCAGTATATTGAATAAACTATGCGGATCAGAATGCGCTTTTTCCATTATTACCCCAATAGGCCCATTCTGTAATTCTGGAAAAGTCATAACTTTTGGGAAAAAATCTTTAGTCATAATTTTTATTGAATAATTGTTGAATAATACACCGAGGATAGTCATTCCTAACGTACTACCAATACTACGTGAAAACTGAGTTACCGAGGTAGCCACACCGCGTTGCTGAGACGGAAAGGCATTTTGCACCGCGAGTGTAACTATAGGCAGAATTAAGCCCATGCCAAAACCGAGGACAATAAGATATACGACTGCCACTTTCAAGGAAGTACCTAAAGTCATCGTGCTTAGTAGATAAAATGCTAGACTCATACAAGCCATCCCAGTCACAAATATCACACGCAGACTTGCTTTATTTGCCAGTCTTCCCCCGAGTATACTGGCTATAACATTCGCAAGCATCATAGGAAGCATCATGTTACCCGATTGCGTGGCGCTAGCACCTATTACGCCTTGCCAAAACAAAGGAGTAAAAATTAAAGCGCCAAACATTCCTAGCCCCATCAAAAACCCTATAATATTTGAAATTACAAACACTTTGTTTTTAAATAGTTCCAAATTTATCACAGGTTCTTGTGCACTCTTTTCTACTAAAACAAAAGCTATCCAAGATAGAAGAGAACTCCCCAAAAGCACGAGGATTTGCCATGAGAACCAAGGATAATCTGTACCGCCTAGATTCAACCCAAGAAGGAGCGTTAAGGTAGCCAGTATCAATGTCGCTGCTCCGAAATAATCTATGACCACTTTATCTTTTAGCGGCTTTTCTCCTTGTAGACCAATATAAATAGTGCCTGCTGCTAGAATTCCGATAGGTATGTTGATAAAAAAGACCCAGTGCCATGAAGTATAGTCAACTATCCAACCACCTATTGCCGGCCCCACGATAGATGAAAGTCCAAATACAGCCCCTATGAGTCCTTGCCATTTCCCGCGCGTTTCAGGAGGAAATATATCACCTACAATTGTCATCGCTAGGGGCATCATAATTCCGCCTCCAATTCCTTGCAAACCACGATACATAATTAACTGGGTCATGGAATAACTGATTCCACATAGTATCGATCCAATCAAAAATATAGCAATTCCAATGACATATATCATGCGACGGCCATATAAATCCGCCAGTTTTCCAGCAATAGGAACGACGATCGTCGAGGTAAGCATATAAGCAGTGGTTACCCAAGTCATAATGCTTAGGCCACCTAAATCACCGATGATTCTCGGCATAGCCGTCCCTACGACCGTTTGGTCAAGCGAAGCAAAAAAAATACCCAAGAACAAACCTGCCAACAAGATGTTATGTTGCGTTTTTGATTGCATATAACAATTCCTTTCGTCATAATTTGTCAATATGCAGATAGCTTCCCTCGATTGGCCACAATGTATTACAAGCTTCGGTAAAAACTTTCAAAAAAAAAGCAAAAACTTCCTAACCGGTAAGAATGAAAATAAATTCAAACCTGTTAGGAAGTTTTTTTACCTCTTTGCCCTGAACACCATATACTATAAATTTAAAGAAAACCATCAAATCGTAACAAAAGCTACTTATATTGTTTGGTATTACTTTAAATGGAAGCAGTTATATTTTAAGTATATGGATAGGCAAAATATAAAATCAGTAACTTCTAGTTCGTTGTATTAAACGACCTAAAAGCTACGATTTAACCGATATTACTTATTTTGTATAGATATTTTATTTTTAAAAATCACTTGTAGCTGACGAAATTTTATTAAAAAAGTTTTTTATATTTCTTTTAATTGCAGCTTCTTTAAATAAAGATGACCCAATAACAATATTTTCAGCCCCTGCTTTAATCGTGTCGTTAATATTTTCCATTGTAACGCCACCATCAATCTGGATCGTGAATTTACCACCTTGTTCTTCACGCCATTTATACAAATTTGCAATTTTGTCTAAACTCGTTGGTATAAATTTTTGACCACCAAAACCTGGTTCAACCGTCATAATTAACACCTTATCTATTACACTGGCTTTTACTACATATTCTAAAACGCTAAAATCTGTAGATGGATTTAAAGCTACCCCTGTTTGCATCCCTAGTTTTTTTATTTTTTCTAATGTCCGATACAGATGATTGCAGGCTTCGCTATGCACAGTTACTGAGTTTACCCCTGCAACAGCTAATTGGTCAATCATCATATCCGGATCCTCAACCATTAAATGTGCATCAAACTCTATATTGGGATCAACTGTGCGCAGCATTTTAATCGGATCTACGCCAAAGCTAATATTCGGAACAAAGTGTCCATCCATAATATCTAAATGCAATGTTGTTATTCCACTCTCAACCAAAGTTTTGATAGTTTCACCTAATTTACTAAAGTCTGCACCCAAAAGTGAAGGGGCAATAATTGTCTTCATAACTTTTCCTCACTTTATCGATTTTACTGCAGCAATAATATCCTCTGTCGTTAATCCATATTGTTTTAATAGGTCGTCAGGTTTACCAGAAGCGCCAAATTTATCTTTTACCCCAACCATTGCAACTTTAGTCGGATATTCCTGTGACAACACCTCACAGACTGCTGACCCCAATCCGCCTATCACACTATGCTCTTCTGCGGTTACGATTTTACCCGTTAACCTTGCAGTTTCCAAAATCAATTCTTTGTCTATTGGCTTGATGGTATGCATATTAATGACCGTTGCTGCTATTCCTTCTTCTTGTAACTTACTTGCCGCGTCTAAGGCTTTTGCTACCATAATTCCCGTTGCAATTATGCCTACGTCTTTACCTTCTCTCAAGACTTCGCCTTTACCCCAGATAAACTGATAATATTCGTTATGCAAATCTGGCGTTGCCGCTCTGCCTAAGCGTATATAAACTGGTCCATAATATAGCACTGCAGCTTTAATCGCTTCTTCCGCTTCTTTACCATCAGATGGATTGATAACCGTCATGTTGGGAATGCTGCGCATAAGTGAAATATCTTCAATTGCTTGGTGACTCCCACCATCTTCACCTACTGTAAGACCTGCATGAGTTGCAGCAATTTTTACATTTAAATTTGGATAGGCAATCGAATTGCGGACTTGTTCAAACGCTCTCCCCGCGGCAAAAATTGCAAAGGTACTAGCAAATGGTATTTTTCCACAAGTTGCTAGTCCAGCTGCTGTTCCCATCATATCTTGCTCTGAAATTCCCATATCAAAAAATCTTTCAGGACATACTTTTTTAAATTCAATTGTTTTTGTCGCTTTCGCTAAGTCAGCATCAAGCACTACGACTTGAGGATTTTCACTAAGCTCGACTAATGTTTTACCAAAGGCTTCTCTTGTTGCAATACTCATTTTGTAACACTTCCTTCTAACTCAGCAATCGCTTCTTCTTTTTGTTTTTGGTTAGGCGCAGAGCCATGCCATCCCACTTGGTTTTCCATAAAAGAAACGCCTTTTCCCTTCACTGTCTTTGCAATAATTGCTGTTGGTTTACAAGTTAAATTTTGTGCTAAATCAATTGCAGCTCTAATCTGCACAAAATCATGACCGTCAATTTCAATTACATGCCAACCAAAGGCTTTAAATTTATCGCCAATTGGATCTACATTCATTACCTCTGCATTAGCACCATCAATTTGCAATCCATTGTTATCAACAATTAAAGTTAAATTATCTAAATGATAATGCGCACTGCTCATTGCCGCTTCCCATATTTGTCCTTCTTGTAATTCACCATCACCAGCAATTGCATAAACTTGATAAGGCTTCTTATCTAATCTAGCCGCTAAAGCCATACCATTTGCCACAGATAAGCCTTGTCCTAAAGAACCTGTTGACATATCAATGCCTGGTATCCGTTTCATATCTGGATGGCCTTGTAACATTGCGTCTATTTTTCGCAAATTTACAAGTTCTTCTTTTGGAAAATAACCTCTTTCCGCTAATACACTATAAAGGCCTGGTGCCGCATGTCCTTTTGATAATACAAAGCGATCACGCTCTTTCCACTTAGGCATATCAGGACGTACATTCATTTTTTCAAAGTATAATACAGTTAAAATATCAACCATTGATAACGAACCACCTGGATGTCCAGAACCAGCAGCGGCTAACATTTCAATGATATTTATTCGAATTGATTGGACTAATTTTTTTAATTCATCGATTTCCATAAGTTTTCCTCATTCATCTAAATATTTTTTCATTCAAGTTTATATCTTGTATCTCAGATATAATTTTCTAAGCTTTTTCAGACAATAAGCAGTGTTTTTGCTCATAGTCTTGAATCAAACGAATTCGTTCTCCATATTTCCCCCCTAAGAATTCAGTATCTAACCAGACTTTCATTATTTCAATCGCCATTGCTGGTGCGATAATTCTTGCTCCCATACAAAGTACATTAGCATCATTATGTTCCCTTGTTGCTTTGGCTGAAAACAAATCATGAACAAGTGCAGCGCGTATACCAGCAATTTTATTTGCCATCATCGACATTCCAATCCCTGTCCCGCAAACTAAGATGCCTTTTTTATCTTTATTGAAAGCCACATTTTTTGCAACATCTTGCGCAATGACTGCAAAATTTACAGAGTCTTCGTTGTATGTTCCCATATCCTCAACTCCTATATCATGACAATGCAAAAATTCAATTAAATCATTTTTCAAAGAGAATCCTGCATGGTCGCTTCCGATAACAACAACTTTTTTCATGATAGAACTCCTTATTTTAATTTTTCACTTTTGTCCATAATAAGCATTTTTTCCATGTTTTCTTGAGAAATGTTTATTCATCAAAATTTTATCCATAATATTATTTGGTGTCATCAATTCTGTATAATAGGCCATACGAGCAACCTCTTCTAAAACTACTGCATTATGAACTGCTTCTTTGGCACTTTTTCCCCAAGTGAACGGACCATGATCATTGACAACTACGCCTGGGCAGTGAATTGGATTTCTTCCCATAAAAGTTTCAATAATTACATTGCCTGTTTCTTGTTCATAATTCCGATCGATTTCCTCTTTACTTAGCTTTCTCGTACAAGGAATTTCTCCATAGAAATAATCTGCGTGAGTTGTACCACAAGCTGGAATTGACTTACCAATTTGCGCCCAAGTGGTTGCCCAGCTAGAATGTGTATGAACAATTCCACCAACCTCATCAAATTCTTTATACAAAGCAAGGTGTGTAGCGGTGTCAGAGGATGGATTTAATTTTCCTTCAATACGATTTCCTTCTAAGTCGACAACAACTAAATCATCTATTGTCATAACATCGTACTCGACCCCGCTCGGTTTAATGACAACCAGGCCTTTTTCCCTGTCAATACCACTCACATTTCCCCATGTATAGGTAATCAAACCTCTAGCAGGTAACTCTAAATTTGCTGCTAAAACCTCTTTTTTTAATTTTTCTAACATGACAACTACTCCTTTTCAACATAATTTTACATTTTAGAACTCTATGAACTGCTGCCGCTATCAATATATAGCGACTCCTTATTTTTGATCACTTATATCTTTCAGGCTGTCGACAAAATAAAATATTTGTGTCGATGATTTAGAAGATATCTAAATCCGTTCCACTTATATTTTTACCAACACTTTATTAAATTCAATTTCACGTTTCGCCATTTTTTGTAAATATTCACCCAATTCTTCTAGTGAAATAATATGCGAAAGCATCGGTTTAAAAACAATCTCACCTTTTTGCATAAACTCCAATGTAGCCGTCCAAGCTCTACCTGGATAAGGTTGTGTATAAGAATTCCACGAACCTTTAATCGTCAATTCACCACGTAAAATATTTTCTGCTGCAGTTGCACTTAAAGGTAATTCAGCATGAGAAATTCCAACAAAAACAATGGTACCTTTTTTCTTTGCAATCATCAATGACTGTTCCTGCGTAAATCTACTACCAGCAGTTTCAATGACAACATCAGCACCACCATTTGTCATTTCTTTAATGACAGCTACAGCGTCTACTTCTTTTGCATTTACACTATCCGTTGCCCCCAATTTTTTGGCAAGTTCTAGTTTATCATTGAAAATATCCACAGCAATCACTTTTGCTGCGCCAAAAACTTTTGCCCATTGAACCGCAAACTGTCCAATAGGCCCGCATCCCAAAATGACAACTTGATCGCCAACCTTAATTTCAGCTTTGGCAACACCATGATAGGCTATCGTTGATGGTTCGATACCTGCGGCAGTTTCATAGTCTAATCCTTCCGGCAATTTAAGAAGATGACCGGATTTCACCTTAACAAACTCGGCAAAAGCTCCATTTACTCTCGTTCCAATAATTTGATAATCACCACACAAGCCATAATTACCTGATTTACAATATTCACAATGTCCACATGGAACAAGTGGTGCAACCGCTACTTTATCCCCAATTTTAAAAGCAGTAACCTTCTCGCCAACTTTGGTAATTTGTCCAGAAAACTCATGTCCTAAAATTAATGGATACTTAGTTGTTCCACTCAAACCACTAATCATAGCTCTAGGTAAGTCAGATCCACAAATCCCCGCATATTTAACATTGACCAGTACCTCGTCTACATCAATTTCTGGGATATCTACCATTTCACACTTAACCTCAGCTATGCCATGTAATACTGAAGCCTTCATTTTGTTTAACATTATAATTTCCCCTCTCTATAAATAAGCGTGATAAACTTGCTATATTAACTTAATGTAGCAAATATCATGCCAACCAAAATTCAAATTTAAAAACCTGATTTTCCTTGGATATTAATCTATTCCATCAGCAGTCATTACATTTAATGCAACTGCATTACATTATGAAATTATTGTTTATCATTATGTTTTACCAAGTGCATTTAACCGGTCGGTTCGTTTTCATGAGCAAATTTTAGTTTTTTAAACCTTTTTGAAATAAAACAACTGCAATAAAATCAATTGATTTCATTACAGTTGTTTTTATCTATTCATTAAAAATTTTCTTAAACGTTTGTCTCATCAGAAGCATTTTTTAACGCCTGTCTATCTAAATAATCGGAAATTGCTGCTTTGTTCTTTTTGTATAAAGCCCAAAGAGCAAAGTAAACGACTACCGCAAGTCCAATTAAGATTGGGCTCGCTGTTAAAAATGCAAAGAATACTAATCCCATTAAAGGTTTTCCTAAGATATTAAAGCTCGTAATTAACATTGCACCTGCCGGAATCGCTACCCCTATTGCCAACGACATATCCGTAAATAAAGGTGCAGTTAGCGTACAAATGTATAATCCAAGGGCAAACCAGATAACTCCTGAAAACAGTATTTTCGCAATATTCCCATTATGGACCGCAACAAGACCCTGTACCATATAAGGAATAGCCAATAAGTCAACTACAGGTAAAACTTGGTTGCCTGGCAATATTACTGCTACTACCAGCATGATTGGGATAAGAATTAATCCTGACATCAACGTAGCTGGCTCACCATATCCTACAGCATCATTTACTGCAATATACCATTCTCTATTTCCTGATTTCTCCATCATTTTTCTTGCAGCTGCGGTTATTGGTGCAAAGGCTTGTGCAAACATACTTGCAACTTTCGGAAAAATAGCCATAACTGCACTAGTAGAAATACCAACCTTCATGATTTCTCCCCAAGCAGCCAGCGTTTCAATTCTATCTACATTACCTAAAATACCAATAAACATCCCAAGAAAAAGACCCAATGTCATCGGTTCACCAAGAAAGCCAAATTTCTTCTCTAGTTCAACCGGATTTAATTTAATTTTGTTTAATCCTAATGCATTATAAATTGGATCCGCAACAATTGCAAAAATGGATGGTTCAACATTATGCATTGCAATGATTGTACAATTTGGATATTTATAGTACGTGGACCATCTTTTTGCTACCAATTCTGAAATTAATAAACTATATAAATTAAGCAGAACCATACAAGCAATACCTAATGGAAAGCTGCCAGTCACGCCGATAACCATAGCGCCCCAAACCATATAGGAATAATTATTCCATAAATCTGATGGTTGGAAAACATCTGTCCACTTTACTAAAAATAAAATCGTCTGTAAAGCTATCCCTAAACCAAGATAAATCATACCAGCGCTAGTGGAAAAAGCTACCAGTGATGTTGCTTGCCAGCCAACATCGAATACTGGCAATTGTACGCCTGTAATATGAACCATTTGATTTATTACCGGTGTAATAATTGGAGTAAATGAATTTAAAATTAGTACAAATCCCTGTAAAGCAACCCCAGCATAAATTGCAGAAAGAAAAGATTTTTTGGTTGTTACTTTAAATACTTTAGCAATGATAAAGATAATGACTGGTACAATAATCGCTGCACCAAATGAATCAATAATAGCTTTCATAAATTCCAACATGAATACGACCTCCTTAAATTATATAAGCATTAAAATATCTGTATATCTTTTACCTTTTTATTTCACTAATAACCTTAAATGTTTCTTCAAAGAATTCGTCTTCTCCCATACCCGTTAAACAAGCAAAAGCATTAATCGTTGGGATGCCATAATCACCCGCTTGTAATGGGCTGGTATATGTTATAAAGTCAAAACGTCCTGATTGTGCTAAATTTAATGCTTCAGTTGGTCTTGCTTCTGTCGTTGAAACTTTTATTCCCTTTTCGCCTAGAACCTCTTTTAATTTTGCTGCAACCATAGAAGATGTCACCGTTCCCGAACCGCATACCGATAAAATATTTACTTGCTTCATGACAATCCCTCCCTTTTCTCTAATATTTAATAAAATTTAATAACTCTTTAATATCTTCCTTGCTTTTCGCATTTCTAATCTGTTTCATCAACCCCACATTCTGGAATATTCTCATTAAACTTCCCAATAAACCAACTTGTGATGCCGGATCCTTTACTGCCAATAGAAAGACCAATCCTATATTAAGTTTTTTCATCGGTTCACTCATTGAACAAAACTCTACTGGATTTTTTAAAATGCCTATAGCGAAATTAGATACATTCACGTGCTCAGAATTTGTATGCGGAATCGCTACACAAAATTCTCCTAAATCTAGACCAGTTGGCAATTTACTTTCTCGTTCGAGTACCGCCGCGATATAAGAATCTTTAACGTAATTTTTCGCTAACATTCTTTGACCCAGTTCATTAATGATACCTTCACTGTCTTCAGCTTCAACGTCTAATGCGATTAAATCTAAATCCATTTTATATCCTCCTCCCTTATCAATTCATTGAATAAACCTTTCACTTTATTATTAAGCAAGATTCGTGCCAACCAAAAAAAACTTTTATTTTTGTTATAAGCCCTTGAATTTTCAAGCAACTTACTCATCCCTATACATTTAAGTCATAAAAAATACATTTTAGAAATTCAGCTAAACATTATGTGAAACTGACCTTGGCAACCAAATTTTTTAATTTAATTGTTTATTGCATCTGATCAATCTTATCTAGAATAATAGTTTGAAAGATCTCTTTATCAATACAACTTTTTATCTTGGTCATAAATTCATGATCACGCAAGATTTTCAACATATCTTTGACATTTTCTTTATCCGTTGATTTAAATACTGGCATAAACACAAAATTAACATTACCAACGCCCCAATTAATTGGATTTTTTAGTTTAACAAATACAAAGCTAGTTCGATTCACGCCGATAGAATTGCCATGTGGAACTGCAGTATTTCCTTCAGTAAATGTTGGTAAAAGAGCTTCTCTATCCAGAACTGATTGTAAATACTCTTTTTCCACATACCCTTTGTTAATGAGTAATGAACAAATATATTCTAGTAGATCTGATTTAAAATAAATTTCTGGTTCAAAAATCATTAAATCACGATCAATCCTCCGATGATGCTGTGTCTGTTGAAATTCATTTTTTGCTGCTAAATGAATTTCAATATTTTTCAAAAAATTTTCATCATAATCAATAAAGCACGTACCCGGTATTTTAGGGTTGATAGTTCCAACCACAAGAACACTATTTTCCTTTTGCAACTCCATTATTTTACTGATTAGAAATTCATCCATTGCGCTCATCGCATAACATGGTAAATCTTCGTATTTATTTTGAATAAGACGGCTAATATGTTTCGCATTTCCTTCACCGGTCAAACATACCGTGACAATAAGATTTGATTTATGATTATTTTCTTTTCCATCAACATATAAATAATCAAATTTATCTTTTTTCAAATAAAAATAAATTTCTTCCAAGGTATCTTCACCTAGAGAAACCCGTCTCGTGGCTTCAAGTCCTAGCACGATGTCTACTCTTTCTAACGTCTTCGCTTTTATATTGGTTTGGTTATATACAATATCTCCAATATTACTTAACGACCCCATATCTACTAAAAACAATACACCTCTCCCCTGATCAATTACTTTAGCTAATTCAATTGCTTTATTGTAGATATTAATTGGCTTTTCATTTAATGGCATATCAATCGCGATTGGGAAATTCGTTCCTAAAAGTTCTTTAATCACCTTCACCGTTTCAGTAGCGATATACCCATGTGAAATCATAATTAGACCGACTCTTTGCTTTAGAGCATCGTGATTAAATGCAGATTTAAGATACAAGGTGATAAAACCAACCTCATCATCAGGGATTTTTACTCCTTCACTGACTTCAATTTTTTTTGCGAAGGCTAGACCTATTGCATATTCTTTAGAAAATTCCTTTTTAATTTTTTCAATGTTAATATTAATAATTTTTTGATTTAATTTTATTCTTTTAACTGCTTCATCAAGATGAATGGCTAAATATTTGAAAGCATTCTTATTTATTTCGCCAATTGATTCATTCTCCATAATTTCATTCATGAGCTGTTTAACTGCATTGGTGATATTTTCACTGACAAAGCTATATAAATCATTCATGGAAAACGCATCTCGTTGCTTATTTTCATTAAATTTCAAATCGGTAAAGCTATTCAAGACAAAAGCCCAAAGAATATTTTCCGTTTCCCCATCTGTTAAATTTAATAATTTCAAATCATAATATTTTTCTTCAATGCTTCGATAAATATCATGTACAACTAAATTCTCTCTTTCCATATCTGAATCTTGTGTTGAGTTATTTAACTTAAATGGTATTAGCATTAAATTATTTAAATATTTCCTTATTTCTGAATAGTTTCCATCTACTAAAGCCGTTTCATTGAAAGAATCCATTAATTTTAGTATTTCATTAACATCGATTGAGACTAATCTATCTTCTTTTTTGTTAATTACCTGCATAAACGATCTTGCGCACAATACTTGAATCATATTTTGCAGCTGTCCAATATTGCCACTAAACTTATTTAACGCCAAAATTTCCACTACGTTTTTATCAACAAATATTTTTGAATTTATTCGATTACATTCTTGCTGAAAAATACGGCAAATTAAATCAACCTTCTCTTTTAAAAAACGATCACGTAACGAAGGTAAATAAATTACCATAGGAATTCTTCTTCTAAATGTAAGTAATAAATTGGTTTCAATATTTTCTGTCGTTGCCCCAACCAACATAACACTTACTTTCCGTTCTATACTCGTCTCACCTAATCTTCTAAAACAGCCTCGATCCAAAATAGAAAATAAAATTTCTTGACCTTTTGGTGGTAAACGATGTATTTCATCTAAAAATAGCATTCCCCCATCGGCTTCTTCGACTAAACCAGGACTGTCATTGACTGCTCCAGTAAAAGCTCCTTTTTTATAACCAAATAAAAGCGACAGTAATAATTGCGGATTATCAGCATAATCTGCGCAATTAAATACAACAAAGCTAGAATTGTCATATAAAACACCCTCTTGTTGTGCAAATTCATACATTTTTTTTGAAAATAAGCTTTTCCCAACGCCACTTTCGCCAACAATCAATGTCGGCAGCCCTTTAGGTGGATACATGATGGCTGATTTTGCTTGTTCAATTGCATTTTTCAAGCTGCCATTATGCCCAATTAGTGTTGCAAAAGGATCTCTTTCCTCTGTTATTTCTTCAATATTTACAATGCAATCGTCTTCTTTTGATAATACTTCTTCAACAACCCGCCTTGAAATATTAAAGCCCTGTTCTAATAATTCTCTTGTTATATCTGAGATATTGAGCGTTTTCCCATTCTTCTTAATGGCTAATATCGCTGACCTTAGATATGGATATCTTCTTTGCCTAGAATTACTAATATTAAGTTCTTTTCTGATATTTGTAATATTTTCACGTGCAGTATTTAAAAACTTAGCTATTTGGACATCGGTCAATGGATCTTTTTTATTTTCCGTATTAATAATATTGATAAGCTTAGTTTGTATCTCCATAATTAAATCTCCTTTTTGTAAATTATATACGCAAAATCTGTGCCATACTTTTATAACATAGCATTCCTCATGAAGTGAAGAATCCACCTTCCCTATCAAACTATCAATACAAATTGTTAATATTTTTATTTTGTTCATTTTGTGATGAATAAAATGTATATTTCTTAAACGTTTTAGCGAAGACCGTTTCTACGCAATTACTCCTTTTATATCATTATTTTAAAATTTAATAAAGATATATTTCTTTACTTTTTATTTAAATACCCCAAGTCATTTAAATAAAAAGTAAAACCTCCTAGGGATATACCCTAAAAGGCTTTATTTTATAAAATATCTAATTGATAAAAATTCATGAAATTCCCTACAAAGTTTATTTTTTTATCCGTACCTTACGACTGCCGAAGCTGTTCTAATTCGGTGAAGAAACTTCTATAGGCCCAATAGCTGGCCATGAACGTAGTGACTGCTACCGCGCCGACGAGCATGAAGGCTACCATGATTTGATATTTAATGGCCGCAGCTGGCGGTAGACCGGCTAGAATCAACCCTGTCATCATACCGGGAAGTTGGACAATGCCTAAGGTTTTCATTGAGTCGATACTCGGTTGCATCGCGTTTTTAATGGTTTGACGAATGATACTCGCGGATGATTCTTTGGCACTGGCGCCTAAGCATAGCTTGATTTCAACCTCTTCTCGGCGACGCTCAAAGTTTTCCTTGAGATGATTAAAGACGAGCCCAGCGGCAATCATAGAGTTGCCTACTACCATCCCACTGACCGGAATGACCTGACTAGGTTGATAGGTAACCGCCCCGCATAATAATAATATGCCTAAGGTAGCAATCAAGCCCGCGAGCAAAGCATTAAAAGAAATCTTTTGAATGTGCTCGATTCCCTTGCCTCTTTTCGCAGAAACGGTAGCTGCATTATAAACCATTGCCAATAAGATGACGGTTGTAACAATACTGTTGTCCCAATCGAAAACATAGGTTAAAACAAAGCCGATCGCTGTCAGCTGTACTACCGCACGAATACTGCCAATGATAATTTCCTTTTCCAAACCAATTTTATCTTTATAGGAAAGATACATCGCCAAAAGAACCAAAATAAAGGTCATCGCTAATGAGATATCGTTCATTTTTGTAGCTCCTTTTGTGCAAAATATTCATCGTTACTACCATAAAAAGTTATTTTACCTTTATCCAAATACATAATCTGTTTCGCCAATCGTTTGGCTTGTGCAAGGTTATGAGAAATAAAGAGAACGGTTAAGTTTTGCTTTTTGTGCTCATCTAGAATCAATTGTTCAATGATCAGCGTATTCTCTTCGTCGAGGGAAGCTGTAAATTCATCTAACAATAAAATATTGGGTTTGATTAATAAGGAACGAATCAAAGCAATTCGCTGTTGCTCTCCCCCAGAAAACTCTGTTATCTTTTTTGTCAGAATATCTTCTGACAAATTCGCTTTCGTTAGATAGTTTGCTATTTCTGTGAAGTCAGGTTTTCGTTTTAATAGATGATACGGATACGTTAAATTATCCTCAACCATGCTACCAAATAGATGTGGCTTTTGAAATACATAGCCGATTCTTTTTCGTAGCTGGGTTGGTGGATAAGATAACGTATCTTTTCCTAGATAGGAAACACTCCCGCTCGTTGCACTTTGCAAAAGGTTCAGAATTCGAAAAAGCGATGTCTTTCCCGAGCCCGAGCTACCCAGGACCCCAACAAAATCGCCTGCATAAATAGAAAATGAAAGTCCATCTAGAATTGTTTTGCTCTGGAATTCTAGCCTGATATCTGATGCTTCCAGTAAAACCATAAAATGCCTCACCTCTGCTCCTAATTTAGCCTACTTTGTCGCTATTAACATTCACGTTCTATTATCTATAAAGGCTTCTATCGGTAAATACTAAAATGATTTTATGTTTATTATCTATTTAATCTCGGTAAATTACAAGTATTACTGCAACGAATAACACCATATTTATCTTGTAAATCATAAAATCTCTTATGATCAAAATAAAAGATCATTACGCTCATTTATGAATAATCGCCTCGAAAAACAACAAGCTGATTAACCTATTTGCTAATCAGCTTGTTCACCTGCCTATTTACGGCAAATACAAATGTAATATATTCTACCAAATTAAAGTTCAATCAGTCAGCACATTAAACCTGAAATACTCCGACCACTACCCGAAGATCTTGGGACATTTTTGCAAGTTCTTGGCTTGACGCGGCAATTTCCTCAATGGACGCGGACTGTTCTTGCGTAGCTGCCGACATGGTTTGTGTTTCCTCTGATGCCTGCTTACTCAAATGGTCAATGGCTTTTACAGAAGCAATAATTTGCTCACTACCATCTGCCATTTCATGGATCGCTGTTGATATTTCCTTGATTTGGCTGGATACTTCAAGTACCAATGATTCTAAGTCCTGAAGTGACTTACCTGTGGTAGTTACTACTTCTGCCCCAAGTTTCACTTCCTCCGTTCCTAGTTTCATCGCTTTGACTGCTTTGTCTGTATCCCCTTGGATCTCGCCGATTAATACGGCTATTTTCTTCGCCGCTTCTTGCGATTGCTCTGCTAGTTTTTTCACTTCCGAGGCTACAACGGCAAAACCCCGTCCATGCTCACCAGCTCTAGCCGCTTCGATCGCGGCATTCAATGCTAAAAGGTTGGTCTGTGCGGCAATTTCGGACATTGTTTCAACTATTTGCCCAATTTTTGTAGATTGTTCCCCTAGTTTGACGACTACCTTGGCTGATGTATTGACCGTGTTTTCAATCTGTAACATCTGACCAATCGCTTTTTCTACTGTTTTAGACCCAATCGCCGCGGTATCCGCCGCTTGGACTGATTTTCCCGCAACCTGGTTAGCACTATCAGCAATCCTTTGCACACTATCTAGCATCTGCTCTACAGCCGCTGATGTCTCACAAACAGCCGCCAACTGACGTTCAGAACCATCAGCTACATTGGCCGTTGCCCCTGCTACCTGATTGGCAGCTCGCGCCGATTGATTGGCGCTTGCAGTGAGTTGATGCGATGATTCACTAACTTGCTCAGCCGACTGATCGACTTTTTGGATGATCGTGCGTAGACTTGCTTTCATTCGATTGAACGAATGCGCCAATTGACCGATTTCATCAGCAGAGGTAACCGAAATATCTGCTAGTGTCAGATTGCCACTGGCGATTTCCGTTGCGGCTTGACCGATGACCTTCGTTTTACGTGCTATCCCACGACTGATATAAATACTAATAAAAATTGAAATACCTGCCATGAGCAGACTCACAATCACTAAAAGATAGCCGAAAATTCTCCTAAATTCTTATTTTATGACTGCTTGAAATACTTTTACATGATTGCTATATCCAGTCAAAAATTTTCCGTTAGATTCGATATATATTGGATTACCAGCATATATTGGCTTCGTAAATTTTATTTCTATTGTATTAAACGATTCAATAGACTCCTGAATATTTTTTAAAATCAATAACCCTTGTACAACTGGTTTTTCTGTCAAATGGATTGTATTTGCATCCCCAACTGCTTTAGAAAAATCATAAATTTCTTGTTTACTAAAGGTTTTCCAATGAACTACCTCTTTTGGGATGACGCTAGTCTCGTCTAAATTGCTAACAACGACATTCAAAAAAAGCGTCATGCTTAATTTTGCGACCATCTGATCATTATCATCATACATAATGGATGAAATGATCAAAAATCGACTGGTCTCTTTTTCGATAAAAACATGGCAAGGGTTCTTTCTGCTTTTCCCATATTGCTCTAGTTTTATTTTTGTAATATAGCTGTTATTATATTTTTCATCCTTTAACTCAGAAAAAGCTTTTGCAAGTTGTATCATATCCTTTTCTTCTCCTATAACAATATTTATTATAACCACTTAAAATATAATCATCATCTAAGCAGCATGCATTTAGTTGACGATTATTAGTTCTCATTTCTTGTGCAAGTGCCTACTGCTCCGCAACATCGCTAATCAAAATCACTGTAATTAGGCTATAGATTTTTGGGGAAGTTTTTAAATCAGAAAACCACTTTATTATAAACTGTCCCTAGTTATTCTTAATTTTCTATTAAACTTAAAATATTCGTCTTTTTTCTATATACTTCCTTCTTAATTATGTAAAAACATATAAATGTCAGTGGATATTTTTTAATGCTAGTCTCTGAAGAAATAGCATTTTATTTATTACACTATAACAAAAAACCGCAACCATTTACCGGTTGCGGTTTTTTACTTATTCAGATTTAGTTGACAAAACTGCTGGAGTTGGTTCAACTTTCTTTATTTGTTTTTTCTTCTTTTTTTCCTTGTTCTTTGGGCTTTTATCTCCCATATTGAACATCTCCTTCTTGTAACAATAAACTATGTCAATTATAACATAGTTTACCCAAAGATGGGGTTACTTATACTCTTACATTGAACGATACTCCATGAGCTAGACAGTTGACCCATGCTGTCGGCAAGATTTCCCTATAATAGCTTCCTATTTCATGAGATTAATCCACTATAAGGTGCTACACAGAAAAAATATGCAGTTCTTACAATATATGAATTTTTATACCAAAAGTATTCCTACTCAAATGCTTTCATTCAGCAATGAAAGTTATTTATTTATGTTCTTCTTTAAAAATACCAGTTAACATGATAAAAGAAACTTATCCCAACACAGCTCTTTATTTAAAAATTTTACACTTACCTTCTAAATATCGGGCAACGAATACGCCCATTACTGCGATTATAATAAGCACGACGGGAGCAAAATCTAAAATAACATCTGCTGCTGGCATATCGTGTCACCTCGTAATTTATTTTTCAATATAATGACTAAAGCTACCAATCACGATTTGTGGGAAAACTTCATGAATCTCCTTTAAGAAGGTTTTCACTCCACATAGTTTTCCTTTAGCTTTCGGCATAATTTCTAAGAAGGAATCTGGATCAATATTGAGATTGCGAATCTGGATCATGTCAATTTTCGTTTCAGCTAAAAATTCTTTCCAGGCAAATATTTCTTCTTCACGGTCGTTTAAACCTGGGAAAAACAGCATATTTAAGGACACATAAACCCCTGCTGCTTTAGCATACGCAATCGATTCTTTTACCTGAGCAAGGTCATAGCTGCCCCGATAATACGCTTGATAACTATCCGTTCTTGCGCTGATGATACTAACACGCATGGTATCGAGTCCTGCATCCACAATCTTTTTGATACCTTCCGTATAACCAGCATTGGTGTTGATGTTAATTTGTCCGAGTTTCGTCTTTGCCCGAATGATTTTCATTCCTTCGGCAATGTTGACTGCGGCAAGTGATGGTTCCCCTTCACACCCTTGACCAAAACTAATGATTGCTTCTGGCGCATTTTCTAAATGATAGATACCAACTTCGGCGATTTCGGCCGGGGTTGGCGTAAAATCAATACGATTCTGCGGCGATGGGCAACATTCTGACGGTTGCAAGGAAATACAGCCAAAGCAATTTGCATTGCAGGTTGGCGAAGTTGGAATGCCAGCTTCCCAACGACGATAAAATAAATTTTGCGCCGTACAACAATGCCATTTTAGTGAACAATTACCGACCTGCTCCACAATCCGATTGCTTGGTAAATCTTTTTTCGTGCGACTTACCAGCTTTTTTAAGCTATGGGTATTATAATGCAGTGGCTGCCATTTGTCATTTTCATCGCTATAAATAGCGGTTACATAAAGTTCATCTTTGTATAGCACTACAGCTGTATAGCCATAGAGCGGTAACATTGCCTCCCCTTCCACTTTCATGAACGCTGGCATATGGGTTCGTGTATAACCTGCTGGTAAAATTGCCGCAACGGCTCTCCCAGTGATCGGTCCGATTTGTTTACCTTGGCGCCCCATTGCGAGCCGTCCTGGTAAACACATCAAATCTGCACCTTCTGGTAATGGAATCAAGTCTTCTGGTTTTAACAAGACAGTTTGATCGCCAATTCGTGCTACTGCTTCACAACCTGGCTGATCAAATATTTCACCATTTTCATCCGCGTATACTGCTGTAATCATAAGAATCACCTCTTTCCTATTTCTTTTTGATGTTATAACCGTTCATCGCTTTATCAATGCCTTGTTTAACGATATATTCTATCGCTGGAATCAATTCAACGATAAGTTGGTCGATGGCTGTTTGATCTTCGGCAGGAAATTTTGCGAGCACATGATCGACAACCACCCAACCAGGTAGAGGTCTACCAATCCCGATGCGAACACGTGGAAATTCCTCTTTGCCTAGATTAACGAGCAAAGATTCTACGCCACGATGACCGCCAGAACTCCCACGCTTTTTTAATTTCACATTGCCGACAGCAATATCCATATCATCATAGATAGCGATTACATCTTCTACCTTTAATTTATACCACCGTAAAATTGCACCAACTGCATTGCCACTTAAGTTCATAAAGGTTTGCGGTTTGACTAAGAGAACTGGCTCTCCGCCAATTTTCCCTTCCGCAATCTGGGCATCGAATTTATTTTTCCAATTGTGGATTCCTAAATGCTCCGCCAAAGCATCCACCGTCATAAAGCCCACATTATGACGCGTCTTACTATATTCTTGCCCAGGGTTACCAAGGCCAACGATTACTTTCACCGATTCTTTCCCTCCCCATTAAAACAAAGGACGCGATAAATCGCGCCCTTTATATTTTTAGATAGTTTTACTTAAAATATCTATATGATCAATTTAAAATTTTCTATCAAATAACTTACTAATAGAATTGTTTGTATAAACTCGTATAATTCCTTCACCAAAGATTCTTGCAACGGATAAAGATTTTATTTTTTCACATTCTTTATCTGGTGTCAACGGAATGCTATTGGTGATAATTAATTCCTTGATGTTGGAGTTTTTGATACGATCCACAGCTGGATCACTAAGGATAGCATGTGTACAGCAAGCATAAACTTCTTTTGCGCCCATTTTACCTAATGCTTTTGCCCCTTCTACTAAAGAACCGGCAGTATCAACAATATCGTCAATGATTACCGCTGTTTTGCCTTCAATCGAACCGATTAAGTTCATTACTTCAGCAACACCTGGCATCGGACGACGTTTTTCAATGATAGCGATTGGTGCTTGTAATCGATCTGCTAATTGTCTAGCGCGCGTTACCCCACCTAAATCTGGCGAAACAACAACAATATCTTGTAATTGTTTTTCTGTAATATATTCAGCTAGGATAGGTACGCCAACCAAATGATCCAAAGGAATGTCGAAGAAACCTTGAATTTGTGCAGCATGTAAGTCCATAGTCATAACGCGAGTTACCCCTGCAGTTGTCAATAAATCGGCAACTAATTTTGCTGAAATAGGTTCACGACCACGAGTTTTACGATCTTGACGTGCGTATGCATAGTAAGGAATTACTGCTGTAATATTCTTAGCAGATGCACGTTTACAGGCATCGACCATAATTAAAAGTTCCATCATACTATCGTTTACTGGTTGACAAGTAGGTTGGATAAGAAATACATCTTTACCACGTACGCTCTCATCAATCATGACTTGTGTTTCACCATTATTAAAGTGTCCAACATAAGCACTGCTTAGATCAATTCCAATATACGCTGCAATCTCTTTCGCTAATTCTGGATTCGCATTACCTGTGAAAATACATAAATTTTTTGTGTCAATCGCTGTCATTTTTTTTAATAGCCTCCAACATCATACTATTTATTTTAAAATTTTATAAAAAGAAAATTTTATTTGCGTTTGTCATGCCAACCTTCAATATTGGTTTGGCGCGCTCTACCGATCCCCAGCGCTGCTGGTGGAACATCCTTGGTAATGGTTGAACCAGCACCCACATAAGCACCTTTACCAATCGTAACTGGTGAGACCAAGTTAGAATTGCAGCCAACAAAAGCATCATCTTCAATGGTACTACGAAATTTACGTTTACCGTCATAATTTACTGTAATCGTACCACACCCCATGTTAACACCAGAACCGATATCGGTATCCCCGATATAACTTAAATGTGGTAATTTTGAACCTTCACCTATAGTGGAATTTTTCACTTCGACGAAGTTGCCAATTTTTACGCCTTTCGCAATTTTTGTAGCTGGACGTAAGTGTACATATGGCCCAATGATCACATCATCCGCAATTTCACACTCATGTGCATAGGAGAAATGAGCCGTAACATTATCACCGATTGTTGTATCAGTAAATTTACTATTGGGCCCGATTTCACAACTTTCACCAATCGTAGTACTACCTTCAAGCCAAGTAAACGGGTAGATAATCGTATCTTTACCAATAGTGACTTGCATGTCAATAAAAGTGCTAGCTGGATCCATAATCGTTACACCATTATCCATGAGTTCTATCGTTTTGCGACGACGTAAAATATGTTCCGCACTCGCAAGCTGTACCCGTGAATTAATTCCCAAAGTTTGTTCATAATCATCAGCAGCCACTGCCCAAACTTTTTCATTTTCTTTGCCTAGAATTTCTAAAACATCCGTTAAATAGTATTCCCCTTGCGCGTTATTACAATTTAATTTTGCTAAAGATTCAAATAGTGCCGCACGTTCAAAGCAATAAATACCAGAATTTACTTCATCGACGAGAAGTTCTTCAGCGCTAGCATCTTTTTGTTCGACGATTTTACGAACCGTTCCACTTGCCGTTCTAATGATCCGACCATAGCCTGTCGCATTAGGCATTTTCGCCGTTAAAACAGTTGCTTTTGCCCCTGCTTTTTTATGTTCATTATATAATTTTGTTAGTAACTCACCTTGTAGCAGCGGAGTGTCACCGCAAAGCACCATAACTGTACCATCAAACTCTTTCAATAGCTGCTCAGCTTGCATTACTGCATGTCCAGTGCCTAATTGTTCCTCTTGCACCACAAATTCTGCTTGTGAGCCAATTGCCTCTTTTACAGTTTGCCCACCAAACCCAACAACAACAACATTTTTTTCTGAACCAGCTTCATTTGCTGCATCCAGAACATGTTGCAACATCGGTTTACCACCAACACGATGCAAAACTTTCGGCAATACCGATTTCATGCGAGTGCCTTTACCTGCGGCCAAAACGACAGTTAACAGCCCTGCCATAGTTATCCCTCCAATTCTAAAGTACCCTATCAATTTTTTGCTATAAAATAAGAATGACTCCATGCTAGGTAATATCCCAAACAGCTAGAGTCATTTTTTGAAAAATATAAACAACACTATTTCTTCGACATACTATAAGGAAATCCTGCTTAGAAGCCAGTAAAATTATAACGTATTGAAATATCATAAATAGTATCAATAAGGCAATACATCTTTCTATTGTAAAAATTATTCTTATGATTTGCAACCCTTTATTCGATAAAATTTTCACAAAAATAAGAAAAGCACTACTTTTCGCAGTACTTTTGACTAATAATAGTTATTTAACCAAATATTGTTCTACTAAAATGACATCACTTAGTTTATCTACATCCATACCAATTTCTGGATATTCAGAGATAATGACAACCCCTTGCATTGCTAAAATTTTTGAAGCTCGCTCTTTTGCTGCCTTTACTGATAAATAACCAAAAACAAATTTCAGCAGTGTTATCCAGCCTAATAAAGAGGCCAATCGCCATGGTTTTTTTCGATTCGCAATAATTTGTTTCGCAATACGCATACAATGAGGAATAATCTCAGGCTTCACCAAAAAGATATTGCCCCCAGTAAATGTTCCATCAGATAATTTCACGTAGGTTCGCTTGCCCTGCGGGAACTTTACTTCGCATACACTCTTTTCAATAATCGGATAATAAAAATCACCCTCCTCTGCTTGACATTGCATTAAAAAATCATCAATTGCCGCAGCTGTGATAAAGGGAACATCTACTGTAACAATCAATGTTTTTCCCAGGGCGCCCAAGGCTGCTATTCCGTTTACCACTGTATCGAGAATCGTTTCACCACTTTGCACAAGTTTTACATTCTCTGGTAAATCAATCTTCGCTAGCATTTTCATTGGGCCCGCTATAATGATTTTGTCTATCTTTTCACTTTTAAGCAGCGCTTTTAAGACAAAATAAAGCATAGGTTTGCCCCCAATGTCGATGAAAGCTTCATACGTTCGTACATGATCTGCACTCAAATTTTTGCTTACACCACCTGCTAATATAATAGCATTATACATTGTAGGCCTCCTATGCCAGTGACAAAAGATTATTTTGGGTTTTTATCAAGATTCTCCATGCTAATCAATAAGGTTTGTTCTGATTTTTCCATATGATCTTCCGCTGCTTTTTGTGCAAGTTCTACATTGCCTTGGGCAATCGCCTCAACGATACGAATATGTTCTTCTAATGTCTCTTTTAAACGCCCTGGATAAGACATCGACGTAGAACGGAATCGCGTCAATTGTTCACGTAAATTATAAATAATACCAACCAAACGTGCATTACGGCTAGCCTGGTATAAAATATCATGGAACTCCATATCAGTTTCAACGATTTTGTCCATATCATTTTGCTCTATGTATTCACCAATCAAAACGAGCAACCGTTCTAATCGTTCCAATTCTTCGTCAGTAATACGCTCTGCTGCCAGACCGCTTGCTAAAGAATCTAACGTTGTCCGAATTTCAAAAACTTCATTGACATCACGAATTGAAAGGTTTGCTACATAAGTACCACGACGTGGCATCATAATGACATACCCCTCTAATTCTAGTTTACGAATTGCTTCACGGACAGGAGTGCGGCTTACGCCTAGTTCCTCTGCCAGTTGTATCTCCATTAGGCGCTCACCAGGTTTTAGCACCCCACCTCTAATGGCTTCACGTAATGTTTCGCAAACAACTTCACGTAAGGGTTGATAACTATCTAATTTTATTGGTGCTAATCTTCGTTGCATAATTCTCCCCTCAATCTCCACAAACTGTTTTCGTCAGAATCACTTGAGTGTTACTCAAGTCTTCTAATTTTTTTACGATATACTTCGCTTTGTCTTCATCCGGTGTAAGGCCAAATACCGTAGGCCCACTTCCCGACATTAAGCTTGCCATCGCACCATGCTGTAACATCAATTTCTTAATCATAGCAATTTCAGCATGCTCTTTTATAGTAACACTTTCTAAAACATTACACAATAACTTACTGATACTTTGTAAATCGCCTTGTTCTAAGCATTTGATAATTTCTGTATTCTCTGGGTGCACATTTACACTTGCTGCATCGTAATTTTGATAAGCCCAAGCCGTCGATATCGATACCTGTGGTTTTGCAAGAACAACATAACACGCTGGCATCGCTGGTAATGGCTTTAAAATTTCGCCGCGACCAGTTGCCAGCATCGTGCCACCTTGAATGCAAAATGGAACATCTGAGCCGATTTGCGCCCCCAATTCACAAAGTTCATCATCGTATAAACCAAGATTAAACAGTTCATTTAAAGCCACGATCACTGCTGCCGCATCTGTGCTTCCACCAGCGAGCCCAGCAGCAATTGGAATTCGCTTGGTAAGTTCCATATAAATTCCTTGCTGAATAGCAAATTTATCTACGACAAGCTTTGCTGCTTTATATGCCAAATTACGTTCTATATTAGGTAGTCCAGGAATATCACTGATAAGATTAATCCCATCGCCTTTGGCGCCTAAGCGAACATCCAATAAATCTGATAGTTCTATTTGTTGCATGACCATCGCAACTTCATGATAATTGTCTGATCGCTTCCCTAAAATATCTAACGTCAAATTTATTTTCGCTCGTGCATCTACTGTTAACATCACAATCACCTATTCATCTCTTTTTATATCTTTTAAACTTTTTACTTCTTCTTCTGAAAACACTTCGTCAATATCTAATAAAATCAATAAGCGATTATTAACCTTACCAACACCTGGAACCTGTTTTATGTTTAGTTTGGCTGCAGCTGGTGGTATATCAATCTCAGTGGTCGGTATACTAAGCACTTCCGTAACACAATCGACGATGATGCCAAGCAACCGGTTATTAAAATCCACAACCATAATCCTGCTGCCATCGGTAGCCTCACTGACGGGTAAACCAAAACGTTCTCTTAAATCAACAACAGGGATAATTTCGCCGCGTAAATTGATAACACCCTTCATAAACGCTGGTGATTTAGGTATTTTGGTAAGTGGCATAAAACGATTGATATCTTTTACCTTGGTAATGGGCAGTGCATACTCTTCTGCGGATAAACGAAATGCTACGATTTGTAAATCTTCACCATTGTCCATTGCAGACACTCCACTCTCATTTAATGTATTAATAAAGCATTATTTCTACGTTATAGTGGTTTTTGCCTGCTAACAACATGTAAAAATTTTAAATAAAAGAATTTTTTAACAATGGTCTTATCGTTTCGTTGGTCATCATAAAATCAAGCAACGGCTGATCGCCTTCTTCTGCGCCAGCTCGATTCCTAATAAATTCTTGAATTGTTTCTATAGTTTCCTTATAATCTTCATAAAAAACGACAATAAAATCGCCTGCTATCGCGTTTTCCAATGCAACTTTAACCGCTTCTTTTTCCGCTAAAATCGTCTTGATTTTTTCTGACGGAAAACCGATGGAACTTACACCTTCTTCTAATATACTTGCAGTTTCACCAACTTTACGTCCGCGTAGATCATTATCTTCTTTGATATATAATTGATCAAATCCCGCCCCCGCAGTTTTGCCAATATTAAAAATGACATCGTCGCGACGATCTCCGGGTACGCCAATGACGCCAACTAAACGTTTTGTGCCAAGTTGCCTTACTGTATTGATAATTGCTTGATACCCAGCAAAATTATGACCGTAATCAACACAAACGTTAAAGTCATCAATGTGAAATAAATTTAACCTGCCAACATTATCAACAAAATTAGTTAACCCTTGTTTCACATGTTCTACATCAATCCCATATCCATAGCTTGCAGCAATCGCCGCCAATGCATTTTGCACGTTATGTTTCGCCACACCGCCCAAGGTAACAGGGATGTCTTTTACATTTAAAATCACTTTTGCTTGATTGCCGCGCGCCAAATAAATCTTATCATTTTTCATAAACACAGCTTTTCCACCAGCACCTAAATGCCGCCGAATGACGATGTTATTTTCCGTCATGCTAAAATAAATCACTTGCGCTTGTACCCTTGTTGCAAGTTTAGGAGCAAAGACATCATCGGCATTGATAACCGCCGTACCACTAACGTCTACCAATTCTAGCACCAAAGACTTGATATAGGCCAAATCCTCTAAGGTTTCAATGCCATCTTGCCCTAGATGATCTTCACTAATATTCGTTACAATGCCGACATCACAACGTTCAAAGCCAAGTCCAGCTTTCACAATACCGCCACGTGCCGTTTCTAGTACAGCCACCTCGACGTTTTTATCATGCAAGACCATTTTAGCACTCATCGGACCACTACAATCTCCAACCATTTGACACTCTTGATTAAAAAAAACACCTTCTGTTGTCGTCATTCCTACATTAAAGCCAGCTTGCTGATAAATTGCACTGAGCATTCTAGTTACCGTCGTCTTGCCATTTGTTCCTGTAATCGCAAGAATCGGAATTCTGCCATTACCGCCATACGGAAATAAATAATCAACAATTTTACCACCGACATCACGAGCTTGTCCTGCACTAGGATAATGATGCATTCGAATTCCCGGAGCAGCATTGATCTCAATGACTGCGCCATTTTTACCATTGATAGGTTTACTGATGTCATCAGCAATGATATCCATACCCATGATATCCAGACCAATCATTTTAGCAATTCTTTGTGCAAGCAAGACATTATCGGGATGGACAATTGCCGTGACATCGACTGCAGTACCACCCGTACTAAGATTTGCCGTTTCCTTAATCTTTACAATTCGCTTTACTTCTGGCACAAGGTTTGGCGTAAGTTGCTGCGCTTCTAGTACCAATAAAGAAATTGCGTCTAAGGTAATCTTCGTCAAGGGTTTCCCATGCCCTTCACCGCGCAAGGGATGTTGATTGGCGATTTCTACAAGCTGCGCTACTGTATGCTCGCCATCACCAATCACATAGGCGGGAATCCGTTCCGCCGCAGCGACCAATTGATCATTCACCATACAAAAACGATACTGTCTACCAGAGATATAGCTTTCCACCAGAACTTCGTGGTCGTAAGCACGTGCTACTTGAAAGGCTTGTTTGATTTCATTTTCTTGGCAGACATTGACTGTAACCCCGCGACCATGACTGCCCGCAAGCGGTTTTAAGACAGCATTAGTACCTAGTTCACGCCAAGCTTCAACGGCTTCTGCTTCACTTGTTACGATAAAATTACGCGGCACACTGACCCCATGCTCTGCTAAAAATTTAGTTGTTAAATATTTATTCGCGACTAAATCTGTAGCGAGCAAGCTGGTTTTTTCACTTACCGTTGACCATATTTTTTTCACATGTTTACCGTGACCTAAGATCAATAAGTCTTCATCCGCAAAACGAGTCGTCGGAATGTTACGTATTTTTGCCGCTTGATAAATCGCTGCGGCACTAGGTCCTAATTGGAGGTCATAATGCAATTCTTTTATTTTTTTGATTTGCGTAGCCAAATCAAAAGTTTCGCCTAATATCATGGCATTTAAAAAGCGTTCAACTAAATATGCACATTTTTTAGCGATTGTTTCCGTTCTATACGTGACCACGACATCATAGATTCCTGTTTGATCACTAACTCTAGTCTTGCCATAGCTTACTTGATCACCGCAGATATTTTGTAATTCCAATAATACATGCTCAAATATATGCGCTAAGTAAGTCCCTTCTTTCAACCGCTCAACAAACCCACCACGATGACCAACGGAGCAATGATGTTCGTGCAAACTAGGTAATTGCTCTACTAACCGCTCGACAAATCCATCTATCTCTGAGCTAGGGATATCTACGTATTTTCCTAATGACAATTTGATCCACAGCACAGGGCGATAACTAAAAACATTCGCACCCCTCAGCACATTGATCTTCAATATTTTCATTACATAGCCTCCTATTTGTGTGAAACATATGGTCTACGAGTATGCAAATCATAACCGAAGCCATCTGGTAAAATATGCAACGTAACATTCGTAATTGCCAATGGATCAAAAAGACTAGAATCTGAAATATTGGAATGTACAATCTGTCTGCCATCTAGAATTGTCACCGTTTGCGATCCAACAACGTGGCATTTACCACTAGCTTCCACGAGTAGTGCCGTATCTTCATCGACCCCGACTCCAATCACATTCGGATTTTGCGCAACAACGGCGAGCAGTCGGTTAATTCTGCCCCTTTGGGCAAAATGCTGGTCAATTACTACCTTATCAATGAGTCCCATGCCTTCTGCCATGCTAATTGTCGATTTTTTTGGTGTTTCACTTGAGTCACCACTAACAATCATCGTATGACTCATAACTGAAGCACCAGCACTGGTGCCCGCAATCACCCCCCCCTGTGCAAAGGTCTGCTTAATCGCTTGATCAATAGTCGAACCGCCTAAAATACTCGTCAATCTGAGTTGATCACCACCGGTAAAAAAAACACCTGTATACATTGAAAAATGATCCGCTAAATGTTGATCAAAGGCCCGGGTCCGATCGGCAACATGAATGATATCTACTACTTCCGCTCCGAGCCACTCAAATACCATTTTATATTCAATGCCGACTTCTTCCGGTAACTGTGTTGCTGTGGTAAGTACCGCGATCTTCGCTTCCCTTCCACCCGCCTTTTCAATAAAAGTACGAAGGATATAACATTCTCCCGTTTTATCCTCATTGCCCCCGATAATCAATAATACCCCTTCAGCCTTGCTTTGCATGTTATCCCCCAAATCATTATCAATACTTTTATACGAAATAAAACTCTATATATTATTTGCCAATAAATCGAAATTTATATACATGATATTTTTAAAATCACCAATCTGATAAAAAAAACATATAATGATACACAACAAAATAAATTCAGGAGGTCTCTCATGAATATTTACACACAAAAAAAGCGCACAATTACAACACTGAGTAATGCTAAAATCTCCATTGTAAAAAGTGCGCGTTTATTAACAATTTCAGATGCAGATACACCAATTTATCAATATCCTATTGCCATTGGCAAGCCGAGCACACCTACGCCTGTCGGAAATTATGTAATCGCCACCAAAATCAACAATCCCGGCGGACTCCTCGGTTCACGTTGGCTTGGCCTAAATTATGATGCTTATGGCATTCATGGAACCAATAAGCCTTGGCTTATCGGCGAAATGGTTTCTAATGGCTGCATCCGAATGCACAATGATAACGTCGAAATTCTTTACTCATTGGTTATCTTAGGCACCCCCGTTTATATCCGGGATTAAGGAGATTAACATCGCTGCAACCTCTCCAGCCATCGCACAGCGCGCAAGCAAAAACAACTTTAACTCTGCTCTTGTTTCAGCATCGTTTAACCATTCTTCGGGAATATTGTCAACAATTTGATCTAACTGTTCCTTAGTAATCGCTTGAAATTTCTCTACGTAAGGCGTAAAATCACTTTCTTGCAAATAATGGCGGAGCAAAGTTCCATACGCACGTCGTTTGTTTAATTTAACCCCATTAATCATAATCGCTAGATTTTCCTTATTCCACCTACCACTACCAAATAAATGTGAGTTATCAATCGCATACATGCGATAACCATCAATTTCACGACGAATTAGCATATTTTTCCCATTTAAGGTTCGGTCTACATTATGAAATAAATGATCAAATAACATGACGCCAGCAAATTCTTTTTTATTGGTTACCGCATGTAAATGATAACGATGCACATACTTGCTACCACGTAAATAATACGTCGCAAAATGCAAACCTTCCATAACTTTCAAACGCATCAATCTTTTAGAACTGCTAATGAACTCGTCTGTGAACATAATCGTATCACTTGCCGGAAAGCAAAGATCTATCAGGACACCCAAACGGCTGGCAATAAATTCATTGACTAAAACCTTCATTCCTAAACGATTATTTTTTAATTTCACCACATAGACATTATCATCATCGGCTCTGATTAATTGTGGTACTGTTACGCCAATACCGATCGAACCAATATACTCTTTTGCATAAAGCATCGTTCATCCTCCTCATAAATAACACCTCGAAATGATACATCATATGAGAACATTTCCTTCTTATGCAGAAAATGCACGCTAAAAATATAGCGTGCATTTCTTCTTTTTCATTTATTAAGACTTACAAACCAGCTTGCGATCCAACCGGTTGTATTACCATCTGGCAATACAACTTTATACCAACCAAAAGCCTGTTCTTTAATGGTTACAACACTACCTTTGCTGATTTTACTAACGGATGGGTAATCTGTTCCTGGCCCCGTACGGACATTGACACCATTACCAGTCAATGTGCCGGTTTTCCCACTGATTGACATGTCAGTGCCAGCAGTAGGTGGCACGGTTTCCATAACGGTAACACTCTCTGGCACGACTGGTTGTGGTGTCATCGGTGGTACTGCTGGTTGTGGTCCATACATCATCTGATTATAAGAAACCTGCTCTTCACTAAATTCTGAAGCAGCAACATTTTCATTAGCAATACCCACAGCCGGATATGGAAAAGGCTGCTCAGGAGGTCCCATTGTCATAGCTTCCATTTCGGTTGTTGTCGTCACGCGCGTCCAAAATTTTAAAACAATTGTGATGTGTACCTTGCGCGGATCACACTCATCAAAATCATAATCGACATATTCAACACTACAATCTGCGGTCGCATTCATGTCAGGATCAGCACCGTCTACTTCAATATCACGAATAAATTTGATATGTTTTTTTTCAAAGGCGTGGACTGGTTCGTTGGGTAAATTCGCCACATACATTACCTTAACTTCTAAATCACCACGTATCACGGCTCTGTTAGGAATAACATCAACACTGTCAATTTCTACTTCTTTTACATAAACGTCAACAACTTGCCTAATATCCGGTTTTCTCCTTGGTACAAACATATCAAATTCTAATATTTTTTGCTTCATCTCTGCGGCGAGCACCTGCTCAACCTCAAGAACTTCTATCATCGGTTGAGTACATCCACACATCGTGCCTTCAGACTCCTCTGGCATCATGCTATTGATTCCATTACCCGATGAAGTTTTGGTATTCGCAGAAGTAGAAGTAGAACCAGAAGCTATGCGTTGATTTTCATCCATATGTTCATCCATATATTCTCCCCTCCTTTTCTAAAGAAACACTATCCTTTTGGTGTACTCGGCAACGTTTGCGCAGGTTGTGCTGGCGCTGGTGTCGGTGCCGGTGCTGGTGCCGGTTGCACTGGTTGTGCTGTTGCAGCTCCACTTGTCATATTTGCTTGTGGATTCACTTGAACTTCACGATCTGCCATTACTTTTGCCTTTATCCGGAGCATGATGGAAACATCGAATTCACGGAAACAAATCTCCTCACAACATGGTGCGCACGGTGGACCCGGTGGGTTTGGTCCTTTCGGTGGACAACATGCCATTGCTGGATCATATGGTGGCATCGGATGATGATGGTGCTGTGGATGCCCACAGTCATCCATATGATGATGATGCTCCATTGGATCACAAGGGTCATCCATATGATGATGATGCATTGGATCACAAGGGCCATCCATATGATGATGATGCTCCATTGGGTCACAAGGGTCATCATCGTACATAGGGCCATCATCATCGACATCACCATGGTATTTATATTTATATGCACGTGTCATTTCTGGTACGTCATAGTCAACGAATTCAACACCAACGGTTGCTTCCGCATCCATACCACGTCTTGCTCCTGGGATATCAACATCCTGTAAAAATTTACAATGTTTGATTTCTACAGCATGCACAGGTTGATCTGGCAGGCACGCAACATAAATCGCCTTTACCTCAAACTCACCGCGCACCATGACTCTATCTGCGATAACATCCACACTGTTTACTTCAACATTTTTCACAAAAACGTCAACAATCTGCTCAATCGATGGTTTTTTATGTGGCACCCGTACATGTAAATCTATAATATCTTGCGTTTCTGTTTCACCCAACACCTGTCTAACGATAATCGTTTGCGGGCCAGTTGCTGCACCTAGAGTACAATAATCTGGCATATGATGATGATGATTATAACGGTTATTTTCCTCTTTCACTCACATTCACCCCTTTTGTGTTTTCTATTTATATATATGCCTGGGAGAAAATTTATGTGAAAAAAATCTACGACCTCACATTTTTTTTGAAAAATACCTATTTCTTAACTTTCTGATAAAACAAGGGACGCCTGCAGTAATTTGCAAGCGCCCCTTATTTGACTAACTATTTATTTTCCGATAAATTCCTGTACTACATACACTTTTCCATGAGAATCATGTTTCACGCCAATTCCCACTTCCGTATAATGTCCATTTAAAATATTTTCACGATGTTCTGGGCTATTCATAAAAGCAAGCTCTGCTGCTTCTATCGTATCATTTAATGCTAAATTTTCTCCCGCGTATTGATAAGAGATACCTGCATTTTTCATGCGATTAAACGGTGTTAATCCTTCAGGATTATTATGGGCAAAAAAACCTCGTTTGATCATATCATCCGCATAAGCATCGGCAAGCTTATTCAGCTCTGCTTTATAAACAAGCGGTGCCAATCCATGTTGAGCACGATCATTATTCAATAGTATTAACGCCTGCACTTCCTCTGTCGTCGCCTGCGTAGTAGCTTTTGCAGCATAAACCGAATGTACGAGTACATTTGGAACTGCCATCGTTATCAAAGCAATGATACTAAAACAAAGCATCATCTTTTTCAATAATTGCTTATAGTTCATAAAAAAGATACCTTTCTGAAAACCCAAAGCCTACGATTCTTGAACATTATTTAAGATTCGACTTTCTTCGTCAAAATCCTTTTGGTAATATCTATCTAATAGCCATAGGGTGTTTTGGGCAGTCCCAAACGAAATTTTCCTCGAGTTTCAACGCCACCAACACCTTCAATTCCTGTAACCGAAGCGGCAATAGCATCGCTGACATCAACCGTACGATTAATCGGGGTAAAAGCAACCTTTTCGGCAATAAAAACGGGATCATAAGCATGAATGAAAATCCGCGTTGGTGCCGAAGCAAAGTTTGCCCCAGCCGATAAAATTGCTTCAAAATAAGATTGACAAGCCCCAGCAAAAATCACCAATTCATCTCTACTTGGTTCAATCGCCCGTACTTTTTTTACCGATTCAACAAAATATTTAGAGTGGCGATAATTATTGATATCATTAAAATCCTTTTTCCCACCAAGGAGTGCATCATGCCCTGTCAATACTAAAATATCGGGGTGATACTGTTCCACTAAGCCAGTCACGAATATTGGCTGCTTCACTTCATCAATACATCTGCCAACAGCCTCAATGTTTAATTGACTATAAGTTTTCAAGCACATTTTTAAATATTCTTCGTCACCATCAATATGCAACACCCGCCCTGGCACATCAAAAAAAGAATACTTTTTTGATAAATCACCTCTAAGTAAGTCCTTTTGTCGCCGCTCACCCTTGCGCCTATCAAAAGCGCGATCCAAGCCGCTGCGTTGTACGCGTTCTAATTTTATGACCTCATTACGCAAACATTCCGCTGTAATCGCTTCCAAATCAGTGACCGGGGCATCCGCGACCAGCCGCAAATGCATCCCTTTTAACACACATCGATTCAATCCCATATCCCGCTTATCTATATCAATCACTTTAAAAATAATATCTTTTCCATGAGATTTTCGTACCACCAAATCTCCAATAGCAACCACATCGATCCCCCCCCTCCTCGTTAATTCATATTATGTAGGAACGGCATGGTTTGCTACGACAATTGATGATTTACATAAATATCCACATGTAGCAAAACGGCATTGCGTTCAATATACTGTATCAACTTTAGTCCGCAATATAACGAGGTGAAAACAGTATGATATCTGCTATTGTCCCAGCAAAGAACGAAGCTGGGCGCATCGTAACGGTTTTACGCAATCTAGCACTTTTGCCAATTGATCATATTATACTCATCGTCAATGGTTGCCGTGATACTACCCTCTATGAATCAATCAATTTAAAGATTCCAAAACTACAATTGCTTTATTTTCACGAATGCCTTGGCATCGATATTCCTCGCGCAATCGGTGCAAAGGTCGCTTTAACTCTGGGAAGCGATATTGCATTATTTGTTGATGGTGATATGGTGGGGACATTTAACGATAAACTAAAAGAGTTGATCACCACTACAGTCGCGCAGAAACTCGATATGGCACTGACAAACTGTTATCCTATCCCACCTCGTCATATCGATAAATGCAACCTAACCTTTCAATGGCGCCTGAAGTTAAATAAAGAATTGGCTTTAGAAAAAAAGCTCAATCTAGCAAGTCCAGCCCACGGTCCACATGCGGTATCAAAAAAGTTACTCCAAACGATCCCCTTAAACGAACTGGCCATTCCCCCAGTTTCTTTGGCCCTTGCCAAAAAACATAAACTTAAAATTGACATTGGCACTACTATTCCTCACTACCTACTAGGTTCTTGTGTCAAGAGCAATGTCCATAGTACGAAAATCATTGATACCATTGTCGGTGACTGCATCGAAGCCATCTCCATTTATAAAAACGAACCCCGCACCCGAAAGTGGCAAGAAAAAAACTACATTGGATATCACAACGAACGTCGCTTTGATATCTTAGATGAACTTTTAACTGAGCTATAAAAGTGCACAAAAAACCGTTAAGACCTGATCAGTCTTAACGGCTCACTTTATATTCCCGTAATGTTTTCCACCCCGTATTTATTCTTAGAGAAGGCAAAATGTATTCCCCTTATATCCAAATTGACGATGTTTGATTACTCGGTTTAAAAACTTTTTTTAGTGTTTATTGTCTCTTTCACCTTGCCTTTTTCTGATCCATGGGTATATCCAACGACATCAAAGTTTTGACTAAGTCGTTTTGCCAAGGCTTCATAATTTGCTGCTTTCCCCCGCATACAAGATGACAAATGTACCACATTCACACCATTTTTAATCATTATCTCAATTTTATGTTCAATATCGCCATCAGCGTGAGAAAAAGCAACAAGCTCGATCTCGTCCTCATATCTCGCAAAAGCGTCTTTTTTCTGAAAGAAAGCGCTAAGACAGCCTTTTCCCGTACATCGCTGCATGGTTTCTTCCCTAACTAATATAGCAATTTTCATATTTCGCCTCATCGCCTTTTAAAAGTATATTGATAAATAAGTTTCCTGCTACTTTTATCTTACCTTATATAGTCCGCTTGTTCTGTGATCATTATCACACTACCTTCTTACCTATTTCCACATTAAGTTTTCAAACTCAGCTAGCGGCATTGGCCTGGCATACAGATACCCTTGTGCTAAATCACAAGAACATCTTTTAAGAAACTCTGCTTGCTGGGCCGTTTCTACCCCTTCTGATACCACTTTCATCCCAAGTCTTTTCGCCATTTGGATGACATTTTCGATAATGATTTTTTCCCGAACATTTTCTGTGCCATTATCCAAAAATTCTTTATCCAATTTTAAATAATCAACTGGTAAATCCCGCAGTAGCTTTAATGAAGAATAGCCACTGCCAAAATCATCAATAGAAATCGCAAACCCGAGATTACATAAGCTCCTCATTAATTTAATAATGTTAGCAATATTTTCCGTAAACACGCTTTCCGTGAGTTCCAATTCAATATATTTCGTCGGAACATTATACTTATTGGATAGTTCAACCAACTTATCAATGAACGTTCGATCGGTTAAATAGACCCTAGATAAATTCACCGATATTGGGACAACTTCATGCCCTAGATCAATCCACTTACGCAAACTTGCATAAACCAATTCAAACACATAAAAATCCATTTTTGCTATAAAGCCATTCTTTTCAAACACCGGAATGAAATCGCCTGGTGACATAAATCCTTTGCTAGAACTAATCCACCGTACCAAAGCTTCTGCGCCCCTGATTTTGCCTGTAGAGAGTTCCACCTTTGGCTGATAATAAACAACGAATTCCTTAGTTTTTAGCGCATTATCTGCCAAGTCTTCAATCTCTTTCTCTCTCAGCAAATTCTGCCTAAAAACATCATTATAAAAAACAAAACTTGTATCATGGGTGCTACGTGCTTTACTTCTTGCAATATCCGCTTTGTCAATAATGGTATTCAAGGAAGCACCATCATCTTTTAGAAGATAAATTCCATAGTGAAAAATCAATTTATAGCGCCCCGTTTTGCTGCTAGTAAAATATTTAATTTTATTATGTAACATTTTCAGCCATTCCATTAAGGCTTCGACGTCTTCATATTTGCTCAATATCAGAAATCGATCCGCCGTCATGCGTGTAAATAGCAGCTCAGCGTTTGATAGTTCTTTGATTTGCATTGCAATATAGCGTAAAATCTCATCGCCAACCTCGAAACCAAACGTATCATTCACATAACGAAATTTCTCTATGTCAAAACAAATCATCACATATTTTAGCTTTTTACCCGTCATCATTTCACCGACAATTCTTTTTGCATGTAACTTAAACTTATTTAAATTCCACATTCCGGTCAATGCATCCGTATAAGCCAGTTTTTCAATTTCTTTTTGCGCTCTCATTTTAACAAGATAAGAAGCAATGAATTTGGCGACAATCATCAATGAATCGATTTCCTCTTGTGTCCATTTTCGCGGAGTACGACACTCATCAAAACCAATCGTCCCTTTAAAATCTCCATTTTCACAAAAACCATATTGCAAGATTGCCTTAATATTGCAAGCGTCCCAGTAAGATTTTAAAATTTGGGTAGCAGAAGTCTCCTGCGTAGCGGCTGGATCACTTAAATCTTCAATACAAAATAACCTGTCCTTTGCTACCCCATAATAACGAAACTGCTCATGTTTCTTAATCCTCGATTCTATCCCTTTATTACGCCATTCGTAGGTAATATTCATCGTAGTATTCAATCTATCATTTTCAAAAATATACACCCGACTCACATCAAAGTGCTTACCAAGCATACTCAAGACCATATGGATCCCACTATGAATATCCTTCGTCTCAAATAATAGTTCAAACATATTAATTAGCCCTAGCATATAACTTTTCTTCTGATAATCCACCAACTGATTTCCATATTCAACTTTTGCAAGGTGAGAATTTGCACTATGCTCACTATGCTTACTATAGGAGATAGACTGTTCTATCCTTTTATTATAAATTTGAAAACTACCTTTTTTCGTATTTCTTGCTTCATATAATGCCTTGTCGGCATTTTGAAATAACGTTTGGTAATCAGAGCCATGCTCAGGAAACAAAGCAATCCCCAAATTACAAAAAACACGCTGTGCCTGTTTTTCGCCTGAATACACATGGCGAAAGACATTACTTACCGCATTTACCTTTTCCTCTACTTGTGAAATAGATTGAATATTCTTAAATAAAACAACAAAATCATCACCACCAACACGCCCGATGATTTCCGCTTTCATAAATTCATTTTTTAATTCCGTCGAAATATCGAGCAGTACCGCATCACCAAATAAGTGACCTACTTCTTCATTAATTTGTCTTAAATTATCGATATTGATGATCATTAAGGCATGTCGTGACTCTTTACCTGTGGTTTCTAAATAGGCACCAATAACCTCTGACACTGTTACTTTATTATAAACGCCCGTAAATAAATCCAACTTAACGTGGTTTTCTAATTGACCGCCTTCCAATCCTACGACTTTTTGCTTTTTTTTATAATCCGTAATATCAATAAAAATGCCGCGAACTGCTACCTGCCCATTTTCATCGATCACCTTTTTCGAACTAATGGCAATTGACTTAATTGTTTTATCCGGCATGATATGTTCATATTCAAATTTTACCTTTTTACTATTACAATCTTGTGACTTAATCATTGCTTGAATTCTCTGTACTTCGCTTTTCTCAACACTCATACCACAAGTATCTTCAAATAATACATCATATTCTTCTTTCGCATACCCCATAAGTTCAAAAAAGTCCTGATTGGCGTACGATAGTTTAAATGTGCCATCATAACTAAACTGGGCGATGCCACAAGGAATATCATCTGCAATCGTTGAAAATTTACTATATTTCATAAATTTACCCAGCTTTCAACTACACATACTTCAATAAATTATTTTTATGCTCTCATTATACTATAAGGAAAACCTTGGGGAAAACCTTTTATTTTTATATTTTTACAATTGTTTTTAAAACAGCCTCAATTTTAAAAGAAATTTGTAAACTTTTTCTATAATTAGAAGCTCTGATTTTTAATAATTTTTATCGTTTAATAGAAATTATCATTGACATAAGGTAACTGGTAGTTTTATACTTTAGTTATATTAAGTGTATTTAATATTAGGAGAGGTGATTACCAATGGAAGAGTTTTTATTATCAAGATTACAGTTTGCAATAACCACTACATACCATTTTTTATTCATTCCCTTGACCTTAGGGCTGTCATTATTTGTAGCATTATTAGAGACATTGTATGTTAAGACCAATAACGATCGCTATAAACAGATGACGAAATTCTGGGGGAAACTTTTTTTAGTTAACTTTGCTATGGGTGTTGTGACTGGGATTGTGCAAGAGTTTCACTTTGGCATGAATTGGTCAGAATACTCACGATTTATGGGTGATATTTTTGGTGCACCACTAGCACTCGAAGCTTTGACAGCATTTTTTCTAGAGTCTACATTCATGGGATTATGGATTTTCGGCTGGGATAAATTATCTAAAAAATCACATTTGCTTTGCATCTGGCTCGTAGCCTTTGCGAGTAATTTATCCTCTTATTGGATTTTAGTAGCAAATTCTTTTATGCAACATCCTGTGGGCTATACAATCAATCATGGTCGTGCCGAAATGGTTGACTTCATTGCCTTGCTAACCAACCCTTATGTTGCCGGGCAATTTTCTCACACGGTTTTATCCGGCATCGTAACTGCTGGTTTCTTTGTTATTTCAATCAGTGCTTATCATCTATTACGCAAAACACACGTGGAATCATTTACGAGCACGATGAAAATTGGTCTTGTTTGGACAATCATTGGTTTATTCGCGGTGATGGGCAGCGGTCATATGCAAGCCCAATCGCTAGTGAATACGCAACCGATTAAATTAGCATCTTTAGAGGCGCTATGGGAAACGAAAAATCCAGCTCCATTTACCATTTACACCTCAATTGATCAAGTTAAGCAAAAAAACTCCTCACAAATAGCAATTCCTGGTTTATTATCTTTTATGGCCTTTAATAAGCCTGAGGGCGAAATAAAAGGGTTAAAAGATCTGCAACTCGCTAGTGAACAACAATTCGGGGCAGGTAACTATATTCCTGATGTACCTGGTCTATTTTGGAGTTTCCGCATTATGGTTCTTGCTGGCATTCTGATGATAGCCATCGCATTTATTAATGCATTACTTATTTTCAAAAATAAACTATCACAGTATCCTATCGCTTTAAAATGTTTATTATACGCCTTACCATTGCCATATATCGCAAACTCCACTGGTTGGTATGTCACCGAAGCTGGTCGTCAACCTTGGATCGTTGTTGGCTTACAAAAAGCCAGCGCTGGTATTTCACAAAACATTACGAGCACAGAAGTATGGATTTCTTTAATCGGCTTTACCCTGATTTATACCGTTCTTGCGGTCGTTGCAATCTATGTTGCAATTAAGTTTATTAAGAAAGGTCCCGAAACTCCTTTAGAATCAGTGAAAGGTGGTAGAGCATGATGGACTTAAATATTATTTGGTTTGTTTTAATCACTGTTCTTTTTATTGGCTTCTTCTTTCTTGAAGGCTTCGATTATGGTGTTGGGATTTTGCTACCTTTCTTAGGCAAAACGGATACCGAACGCCGGATTATCTTCAATACCATCGGACCAGTTTGGGATGGCAATGAGGTTTGGATGATTACCGCTGGTGGCGCTTTATTTGCGGCTTTTCCTCATGTTTATGCGACCATGTTCAGCAGTTTTTACCTCGCACTCTTTCTCATGTTACTCGCACTAATTGCGCGTGGTGTAACCTTCGAATTTCGCAGTAAAGATGATAGCCCAACTTGGCGTAACACTTGGGATTGGACTCTTTGCATTAGCAGTGCAATTCCAGCTCTACTTTGGGGCGTTGCTGTAACCAATTTAATACAAGGAATCGCCATCAATGAAAAAATGATTTATGTTGGTACTTTCTTTGATTTATTAACACCTTATACTGTAATTGGCGGCTTGGCATTCCTGTTTGTTTTCATCTTTCATGGGGCAATGTTTCTCTCCCTCAGAATAGAAAATACCAATATGATTGCCAACGTCCGTGAAATTTCTTTAAAAGTTGGTATTGTTGCTGCTGCTTCTTTTGTTGCATGCATGATTCTTACGTATACCAACACGGATTTATTTGCCAGTTCGCTTGCTGCGATTAGTTTAATTTTAGCTGCAATCTTATTTGTAGCAGGTTACGCTTTTGCTTGGTTGAAAAAATATACTTTAGGCTTTATAATGAGTTCACTAGCAATCGTGCTGACAACCATCGCATTTTTTGCTGGGCTATTCCCTCGCTTAATGGTTTCTAGTTTAAATCCAGCTTGGAGTTTGGACATTTACAACGCCTCATCATCTGTTTATACACTACAGATCATGACGGTCGCAGCATTATGTTTGGTTCCAGTTGTTCTCATTTATCAAGGCTGGACTTACTGGGTATTTCGCAAGAGGGTTACAGCTAAAAATTTGGAGTATTAAAATTCATGCTAGATAAACGCTTGGTTACTGAAGCAAAACTATATAAACATCGTTTTTTTAAACTAATCGCCCTGAGTTTAGTCAATGCGATATGCATCGTATTGATCGCCTATGAGATGACGACAATCATCAATGGCGTATTTTTAGAAAAACTTCTCATATCAGAAGTAGTATCGCCTCTTGCGATACTACTTTTCGTTATGCTCGCAAAATCCATCACTATGTGGCTGACCGAAAACGTCGCGCACGGCATCGCGCAAAATATAAAGGGGAATCTGCGGACACGCCTACTTGATCATATGGTCCGTCTAGGACCAATTCCTTTAGCCAAAGAGCAAACTGGTGAACTCATCAATTTGTTGACTGAAGGAATCAACCATTTAGACGATTATTTCACAAAATTTTTGCCACAAATCATTAGTACTGCGATCATCCCTCTTTTGATCTTGCTTATCGTTTTACCAGTTGATTTCAAAACAGCTATTATTTTACTCATTACCGCCCCACTCATTCCTATTTTTATGACCTTAATTGGCAGACTGGCTAGTAAAGAAAATAAAGAGCAATGGCAAACGTTATCACGGATTAGTGCTCATTTTCTTGATGTCATCGAAGGGCTTACGACATTAAAGATTTTCAACCAAAGTATTGCACAAATCAAAATCATCGAAAAGCTGAGTAATGAATTTCGCGACATTACCTTAAAAGTACTTCGTCTGGCCTTTCTATCAGCACTTGTTCTAGAGCTTATTGCAACGTTGAGTGTCGCTTTGGTGGCTGTGACAATCGGTCTACGCTTGCTAGATGATAATATTACTTTTTTTACAGCATTTTTTCTTTTATTGCTTGCACCAGAGTTTTATCTTCCCCTTCGTCAACTTGGCACTGCCTTTCATGCCTCCATGTCCGGGACAACTGCTGCTGATCGCATTTATCAAGTATTACGTATATCAACTAACGAAGATAGGACTGATACCGAAACACTTGCATTCAACAAGCAACAGGCCATGTCAATTGCATTCAAAGAAGTTGCGTTTTCCTACAATGCCAAACGGCCTGTTTTAAAAGACTTCACGATTGACATAAAGGCTGGTGAGCACGCAGCGATTGTTGGTGCCAGTGGATCCGGCAAAACAACGCTTTTTAACTTGCTATTGAAATTTATTCAACCACAGTCTGGAGATATTTTCATCAATGGTCTTCCCTTAGCAAAAATCAAACAACGTGATTGGCTAAAAAATGTTGCTTATGTGCCGCAAGCACCGCATATTTTTGCGCAGACAGTGGCCGAAAACATTGCGCTAGGGAGCAGTACCGCGACCTTAGGAGACATTCAGGCAGCAGCAAAATTAGCAATGGCTCATGATTTTATTGAGAAATTACCGCTAGGTTATCAAACAAAGCTCGGGGAGGGTGGTCATCAGCTAAGTGGTGGCCAAATGCGCCGTATTGCAATTGCTAGAACGTTTTTACAAGACGCTGCAGTAATTCTTCTAGATGAAGCGACTACTGGCTTAGACGTCAATACAGAGGCTGAAATCTCAGCTGCACTCAGAGCTCTTACCGCAGAAAAAACAACGATTACTATCGCGCACCGTTTAAAATCTGTTGAAAAAGCTGATAAAGTGATTGTCATGGAGAATGGTGAAATCATCGAGGTTGGCAATCATGAAGAACTCATCAAGAAGCGTGGTGCTTATTTCACTATGCTCATGGCATATAGAGGTGAACAATGAATACATTTCTAAAACTAACAAAACTGATATTACCAGTAATGCCCACTATGTTACTCGCACTCCTTTTAGCTTGGTGCAGCATTGCCAGTTCTATTTCATTGATGGCTGCAGCAGCCTACCTTATTGCCAGTGCTGCACTGCACCCATTTTTCTACGAACTTTCACTCGCCATCGTAGCTGTGCGTTTTTTCGGTATTTCCCGCGCAATATTTCGCTATACAGAACGATATGTATCGCATGATGCGACTTTTCGCATCTTAACGAAACTTCGTGTCTGGTGCTATCAAAAAATAGAACCACTCGCTCCGGCTAAGTTAAGTGAATGGCAAAGTGGTGAGCTTTTCAGCCTACTGATCCACAACATTGACACATTAAAAGATTTTTATCTCAGAGTACTGGCCCCCCCCATTACTGCACTTATGATACTCCTCGCATTGGATCTGATTCTCTGCTATTATACGCCGTGGCTAGCTTTGCTACTGTCGACTGCTTTTCTACTGATTGGTATTATCATTCCACTTACAATCTATCATTTCAATAAAACAAATAGCACGACACTTTTAAAAGAGCAAATGCAATTCAAAACAAGCTGCATTGATACGCTCACGGGCATGAGTGAAGTCATTGCTTTTCAGTATACGGATCATGCGCGACAAAACATTAAGCAATGTAATCAAAAAATTGCTTATAACCAAAATAAAGTGTTTCGCATCAATGCCCTTACCGACGCTGGTGCTAATTTTATTGCGAATTTCACCCTATGGTGCATGCTTGTATTATTGATTCCCTTAGTCCAAGCAGGGCAGATCACCGGGGTAACGCTCGCAGTCTTTACTTTAGCCTTACAAAGCAGCTTCGAAGCAGTACTAATACTACCGGTTGTATGGCATTACTATAGTGAAAGCATGACCGCGGCCAAACAAGTTTTTCATATCATCGAAAGTGATATCCCGATTATGGATGTACCTCAGATTAAAACTTCCCTAAATCCCCAAGCTTTAGATATCGTTGTAAAAAATCTAACCTTTTCCTATAAAAACAATCGACAAATTTTAAACGACGTCTCTTTTCATTTAAAAGCTGGAGAACACATCGCTATTGTGGGTGCCAGCGGCTCCGGTAAAAGTACGTTAATCAACGTTCTATTACGCTTTTGGGAATATCAAAGTGGCTCTGTCAATCTCGGGGGCATTGACTATCAGCACAGCGATTCAGAAACACTCCGCCAATATTTTAATGTAGTAGCACAAAATACTCATATCTTCAATGCTACATTAGAAGAAAACCTCTTACTAGCTAATCCCAGCGCTAGTAAGGAAGATCTGGAAAAAGCAATCATACAAGCGGAACTAAGTGAACTCATCAAGGCATTACCAGACGGTTTACAAACAAAGGTTGGTCAGAACGGTAAACTACTATCTGGCGGACAGCGCCAACGGCTTTCGATTGCTCGCGCTTTATTAAAACCAGCTCCAATTCTCATGTTAGATGAGCCAACAGTTGGGCTTGATGCAATTACGGAAAGAAAGATCATGAAGACGATTGAGCAGACCTTCGATCACTGCACACTACTTCTCGTTACACACAACCTCATTGGACTAGAAAACATGAACCAAATCCTTGTAATGGCTGATGGCAAAATTGTCGAACGAGGCACCTTTGCCGAATTAATGAAAGCGAAGACGACGTTTTACAAAATGTACACTTACAAACGCGATTTTTAAAATCATCTTTTGAAAAAGTGTGTTTCAAAAAAACACAACCATAAAATTCAAGAGACTGTTACAAGATGCCCAGATGCTAGGAAGGGCGAGAATGCGAGGGCGTACGTGTAGTACGTTGAGCGAGTGCTCGCAGGTTGAGCAACGCAGATGGGTATTTTGTAACAGTCTCTAAAAAAAAGCGAGGCGATGCATTCTCAGAAATGCATTGCCTCGCTTTTTATGCTATGTAAAGAACTATTCTTTTATTTTTAGACCGCATTCTTCCATTAGCTTCTTCGCCTCAACATATTGAGCAATCCCGGCGGCTACTTTTTTAGCATCCTTCATTGCTCGAACCACTGTCGCTGGACCATGAACCACATCACCACCAGAAAAAATACCATGACGCGTACTCATACCGTAAGGACGATCTTTGGTCTTCACAAAACCACCTTCGTTGACTTCAATCCCACGTGTCGTGGCAATAATCCGCCCTGCTGGTTTTTGCCCAATTGCAATAATCACTTTATTAGCGGGAATGGTTTCAAAGTCACCCGTGCCCACGGCTTTATCGTCATGTACTTCACGGATTTCACATTCTAACCCAGTTACTTTCGTATCTCCCACAAATTTCACAGGACTTCTTAATCCCATGAAAGTAATGCCTTCTTTTTTGGCTACTTCCACTTCCGATGGCAGTGCCGCAACTTTATCTTCGGTTTCACGGAATATAACTGTTACCTTTGCTGCTTTTTCCCGCTTTGCAGTGCGTGCCGCATCCATCGCTACATTCCCCGCACCGATGATCACAACATGATCGCCCTTATCAATTGGCACTTCTTCGCGATCAACGCTGCCCTGATTTGCCAATGCAACCATTTGCAATAAGTAAGTTGCTTCAATAACGCCCGACAAATTTTTTCCATCAATATTAAGCGTTTTTGCTACTGCATTCCCAGTACCAACAAAAATAGCATCAAATCCTTGCGCAAAAATATCATCTAACGTTAAATCTTGCCCAATCATAACATTGGTTCTAAACTGCACCCCGAAACGTTCAATCTTTTGAATTTCACGTCTAACTACAGATTTTGCTAAACGAAATGCGGGAATACCATACATTAAAACGCCACCTGGCTCAGCTTGTGCATCAAACACAGCTACTTTAAAACCCATCTTGGCTAAATCACCAGCTACCGTAAGCCCTGCAGGGCCAGAGCCAATGACTGCTACTTTTCCTTTTTCTTCCCATAATTTAGGGAGTGGCGTAATTTCTAGATCCCCATCAAGATCTGCTACAAACCGTTCTAGTTTACCGATTTGTATACTTTGCCCATCCTGATTTAGTACGCAAGCACCTTCACATTGTTTTTCCCGCGGACAAACGCGTCCACAAACAGCAGGAAGGTTACTCCGACGAGCAATTACTGCACTTGCCTGTCCAAGATTGCCATTGGCAAGCTCTCTAATAAAAGCTGGAATTTCATTTTCAATTGGACACCCTGTGCGACAATTTGGTTTTACACAGTTTAAGCACCGTTTAGCTTCTGTAACAGCCTCTTTCAAAGTAAATCCTTTAGGATCATACATTTCCATTGTTTTATCAGCCATACATTTATGCCTCTATTCTTTATAATTTAGTTACATGCCACTTTACCTATTCATTTTAGAAATAAATAATAATAAATAATCGATAAGTTCTAATGATTGAACTATAACTTCTAAAAATTATTATAGCACTGTTTTTCTCTCATAACTAGATAAATCCGTATAAAAATACAAGTTATTTTATGAACTTATTCATTTTGAGAAATTAATAACGTGCTATATTTCACATGGAATAATTATAATATTTAAACAATTTAACATTATACAAAAATTTAGTATTTTTATCCGTCCTTTATTTTCAAGGTATTTCAATATTTCTCTATATTTATTTTAAAATTTAAATGATTATTCGCCAACTTAATCACCAATTTTACCCTTTATAATTTTATGTATAAATATGCATATATATTATCTGCAATAAAGGGGACTGAGTCAATTCAACAATTCATGGAAAAATGGATTAATGATAATAAAACAGCGACAACCTCTCATAAATAAGTTATAATAAATTTAATAAGGTGGTGCATTGATATGGATACTGAATTATTGAAGTACCTAGATGAAAAATTTAATAAAATTGATGAGAAATTCAATAAAATTGATAAAAATTTTGATGAAATCAAAATGGAACTATCCGAATTCAGAGCAGAAAATCATAACGACATCCAATCTCTTTATACTGCCGTCGGTGAGCTTCAAGGAAACGTAGAGGAAATGCAATATGATACATCCTATATAGCAGCGAAGACATTGTTACACAAAAAGCCGCCTAAATTTTCCAAGTAAATAAAAGATAAAAAGAACCTATAAGTTACCGAAATTGTTTTTCAGTAGCCTATAGGCTCTTTTGAGTTTATGTTTTTTTCCTCAAAATAACACTTGTTATTTAATATCTACTGAATGAAAGCTAAAGCTAGTGATATAATAGGTAAAGATTATGTCATCGTTTAGGTACTTATTGAGTACTTATTCTTATAAAAGCCATAAGATTTTGACGAATGATTAAACGTTTCGTTATTAAAAAAAGATACAGATGTAGTAGCCAAATAATATATGATATAATTTAATTGACAAAACTATTGCACGGGAGTGATTTTATATGGATGCAACTGAATTTAATGACCTTGTTACTTTGGTTATGGAAAGCAACTTAAAACCGCCAGATTCTTTATTTCATGGTGGATATGATGATTGGCATGCTCGCGCTAGATTGGCACATTTTTTAGCAATGCCTGATTTCGATAAACCTGCCATTGCGATTGAATTGTTTAAAACCATAGTCGAAATTGAGACAAATGAAGAAAATCCTGAAGATGTAGAAGAAAAAGTCTTCGCCCTACAGCGTTTGAGTTCTTGTTTACGCACTGAAAAAGATAAGTTAGAAGAATCATTAACCTATATCAGTTTAGCCATTGAATTAGCTGAGGGTACAGATTTCTTGTACAAATACATCTTACGCGGCGAACTATGGGCTGATCGTTGGATGACCTTACATATGCAAAACAAAACCAATATCGCTATTGCTGAAGCAAACGAAAAAATTGAAATTTATGAAGAAATTCCAATTGAGCATAACAGCTATCTTTACTATGCTTATCGCTTCAAAGCACAAGTGGCTGGCTCAAATGGGACAACCTTAATCGCCAAGGACTTCATGCATAAAGCAATTTCCCTTATGGAAGTGAAAGAAGAATTCAAGGAGGGCCTTGAGGTCGCTTTTTCTGCCGATCACGATAACGCTTCGTGGATTCTAAACGACATTGACAAGGCGACTCCGCCCCTAGATAAGTGTCATTGGGATATCTAATGAACCGCATACGATAACAAAGACCGTTCAGTGTGAATTTTAAAATCCACATTGAACGGTCTTTGTTTTTTCTTTAAAATATTTCTAGCCCCACAGGACAATGATCACTACCAAAAATCTCATTATAAATGCTAGCTGCTTTGATTTGCTGTTTGATTTCATCAGAAACGAGGAAGTAATCAATCCGCCACCCCGCATTTGTAGCACGCGCTTGCCGCATGTAAGACCACCAACTATAACTGTCAGTCTTGTCAGGATACAAATAGCGGAAACTATCGGTAAAACCCGCATTCAATAGCGTTGTCATCTTATCTCTTTCTTCATCAGTAAAGCCGGCATTACGATGATTTGTTTTCGGGTTTTTAAGATCAATTTCCTGGTGGGCAACGTTTAAATCACCACAAATAATCACCGATTTTTTTTCGTCTAATGCCGTTAGGTAAGCCCTAAAATCATCTTCCCAGTGCATGCGATATTGCAGCCTTTCTAGTTCACGTTTCGAGTTTGGCGTATACACTGTAACCAAATAAAAATCAGCGAACTCTAAGGTAATCACGCGTCCTTCTTGATCGTGCTCCTCCACCCCTAATCCATAGCTAACGCTAATCGGTACAATCCTAGTAAATACCGCCGTACCAGAATATCCTTTTTTTATCGCACTATTCCAATATTGCTGATACCCTTCCAAATTGACTTCTGCTTGCCCTTGCTGCATTTTCGTTTCCTGCAAACAAAAGATATCTGCATCTAGCGCTTGAAACGTTTCGCCAAAGCCTTTTCCCAAACACGCTCTTAGTCCATTTACATTCCAGGATATCATCTTCATCAGTACCACCTCCTTTATTTTTGCTATAGATCATCCTATTTCAACAGCATATTGATTCTCGGGAATACATGGGTAGCGTTATCATAGAATACCGCCTGATGATATTGTTCTGGAATCAACCGCTGTACGACTTCTATATAGGTTGCCATATTTACGAGCGGCCAATCAGAGCCATACATGATTTTATCATAACGTGATAAATAGGTAAGCCATGTTTTCATCTGCTCTATATACCCTTTATAGGTGTCGTAAAACCAATCGACATGAAACTTTCCTTCTGCTAATCCTGATAAATCAATATAAACATTCGGATTCTTTTTAGCTACTTCAGTTGCATCTACAATCCAAGGATTTCCATAATGTGCCATAACAAAACGAACTCGCGGAAAATTAACAGCGACCTCATCCACGGTTAACGGATGCGAAAACTTGAGCAAACCGGCAGAATTTGCTGTGTCCCCAGTATGAATAACAACTGGTATATTATTTGCTTCGGCGAGTTCATAAAAGGGATGATAGACAGAGTCATTGACATGGAAATGCTGATACCCTGCATATACTTTTAGCCCGACGACATTTTGCTCTTCCAACTTCTTCTTAAATGCAGCTACGCTCGCCTTGCTGTTTCCTTTCGTAATTGTAGCGGTATCAATCCCCAAACATTGCACTAAAAAACTAGGGGGTTGTTCCGTCCCAAAATTTACAGTAAGCGGCTTACTGACGACCTTGCTATTGCTTTCTTTACCATCTACCCCCATACCAATGCCCAAAACGATATTTTCCTCACGAAAAACGCCTGCTAAGTGTTCTAAACTATCTAAATGCCCAGCTTTGTATGCTGTTTGCTTAAAATGTTCATTCGCAGAAAAATGCAAATGCGCATCAATAATTTTCATTTTGTTGCCTTCTTTCGGTTATTACTAGCTAATGGCTCATTATAACATATTTCTCGAAACGACAATGTCATTGGCAAATAGACAATTACTGCTAGATGATTGTATCTTATTTTGCTGATTCGCATAGTTATCTACTATTTCCTCTATCATATAGAAAAACAAAAAAGGCAGTCACTTGACTGCCCTTTTATCATGACTACTCTACCATTTTATTTCTTTCAAGATTGTCAGCGATCACAGCAAACTCTTGCAAAGTTAAAGTTTCACCGCGTCTCGTCCCATCAATAGCAGCATCATCAATTGCCTTTTTGATTTCTTCTGCGGCAATCCCCATTGTCTTTAAAGAATTGCTTAAAGTTTTGCGGCGCTGTGAAAATGCCGCTTTTACTACGCGGAAGAACATTTTCTCACTAATTACTTTTACCGCCGGCTCTGGACGTACATCACAACAAATCACAACAGAGTCAACAGCTGGTGCCGGAATAAACGATTTTGGTGGAACCTGTGCGACAATCTCTGGCGTTGTATAATACTGTACTGCCACCGATAATGCACCATAATCTTTCTTACCTGGCTTCGCCACCATGCGATCAGCTACTTCTTTTTGGATCATCGTAACAATTTTTGTTACTGGTAGCTTTTGCTCTAAAAGCGCCATAATGATTGGCGTTGTAATATAATATGGCAAATTGGCTACCACTTTAAAGTTTTTCCCCTCAACAAGTTCAGGAATATTTACTTTTAAAATATCACCATGGATAATTCGTACATTCTCGTAACCTTCCAGTGTTTTTGCCAACACTTCGGGTAGGCGATTATCGATTTCAACCGCGATGACATTTGCTTTCGCTTCAGCTAGCCCCTGCGTTAACGTACCAATCCCAGGACCAACTTCAAGAACGGTTTCCCCTTCTTGAATATCAGAAGCATGTACAATCTCTTGGACAATTGCCTCATCAATTAAGAAGTTTTGTCCAAGTTTTTTACTCATATGAATGTCAAAAGTTTTTAAGATATACTTTGTTACTTCGCGTTTTGCGATTGTAGGCTGAATCATTCAGTCGTAGTCTCCTCTACTATATCGGCATCCAAAGCATCCAATGCATGAGCAAATTCAGCTTCTGTAACGCCATAATTATTTAATCTCGTTAAAAATGTTTTGGCATTGGCATAACCAACCCCAAGGACTGCCCCAATTTTCGCTCGTCTTTCCGATGCATTTACAAAACCACTTAATCCTGCAGCAATCAAATCCGTCGCAGTAAATGTTTGCGTTGGCGTCCATTCCAAGTAACGAACTTTCTCTAGAGCCCTCTGAATCGCTTCTGGTGAAGCTTGCTCGATACCAACATCATTATTGGCTGTAGCATCTTCTTTAGGTACAAAAGCGTGTTTAGCATTTGGGAAACGTTCGCTTAAGAATTTACGAATACGTTCTCCCGCCCCATCTGGATCAGTCATAATGATTATACCACGCTTTTCATAGGCTTGACGAATATTCTCAATCATATACGGTTTTAGACTAAATCCACCAGTTATAATACAATCCGCTTCTACGGCCTTCTTGATCGCAATCACGTCTTGCTTTCCCTCTACTACAAGAACTTCTTTTATCATTTTAAAACCCACTTTATCTCTGAAATAGTTATAAATATCATTTTAACACGGAAAGGCAACCTTTGCAGTATAAACGAAGAGCTGTCGCAAAATTCTTTTGCAACAGCCCCAATGAAGTTATTCTAATATATAAACTTTAACCGTACGTCGTCCAAAACTCATAGCCTCACCATAATCTTCTACGCATAGATCGATGATATTACCGTTTATGGCGCCACCAGTATCGGCAGCAACCGCCATGCCATAGCCTGGAATATATAATCTCGTGCCCAAAGGAATTACATTTGGATCTACTGCAACTACACCATGTCTGGCAGTCATCCCCGTTGCAGTAATGCCATTGCCATTACCGTCAGTTGGCAAGTAAGCTGTTGCTTCCATGTAAGCAGCACGTCTAAATCTCATTGCGCCACGAGAAGTTTCTACGGTGTTACGAGCACCTACTTTGATCACTTCTGGTTTTGCTGGTTTTATAATTTTTTCACTGAGAACTTCTTCCTTTACCTTTACGCCATCGTCATAATTGACCTTTACCGTTGTCAATTTTGTGCCATTTTCTCCCTGTTGCACGACTTCCTCGTTACCTTGCTCCATCGTAGTATCTGGCTGACGAATCACTTGATATTGTTCTTCTTCTTCACGTTCAATATTTTTTTCAGCTATCGATACGACCTTTATATTAACATCTGCTGTAATTTTCGTTTCCGGACTTGGTTCGACTCTAATCGCCTCACCTGTAATATTCAATTCTTCGAGAAGTTCTCCTACTGTTGGTTTCCCCGTAAGCATTTGATTGCTTGTACCTTTGTAAGTAACGGTGATAGGAACAGCTCGATAAACAGTAATAATGGTATTATCTTTCACACTCTTTGTTGATAAACGGTACTCATCTTGCGCTTCTAATTTAACGCCTGCTTGCTCAATAATTTGTATAGGGTTACTCTTCAATGTACTTACTGTCATCATTTTGCCATCAGCTACAACTTGGACGCTTTTTTGCCCCCAAACAAAGCCCGATACTAAAGCCATCGTTAGTATCAAAATAGAAATCATTATGGTTTTTTTGTTGAAAATTTTTGCTTTTCTACTCATTAAATTCCCCCTTTAAAAGAACTTGTGCATTATAACATGTAAATATTTCTTTGTCAAATATTACTTGTATTTTTATCCAAAAAAAATATTTCCTTCATTGCTATAATTTATGCATAAGTCATTAAATTAGCATTGAAATTTATTCAACACTTTACATACTAATCATATGCAGTCTCTGGGAAATTTATGCATAAAAATACCTAAAAAAAGAAGCTCGCACAATTTTATAAAACCGTGCGGGCTTCTTTCCTTATTTTCTATAACTTTATGGCAAACAAATCACATACATTTTGTGTAGTCGCTTTCGCAAATGTTTCAAACTCAAGATTACGTAAAGCAGCAACATGTTCGGCTACATATCTGACATAGCCAGGTTCGTTGCGTTTTCCCCTGAACGGCACTGGTGTTAAATACGGACTATCCGTTTCAATCAGTAACCGTTCAAGAGGAATATTGGTCATGATTTCTGGTAGTTTAGCCGCATTCTTAAAGGTAACCGGGCCATCTACTCCCAGATACCAGCCCATTTTGATCAGCTCTTTTGCCATTTCCATACTACCAGCAAAACAATGTACGACACCAACGATTCCTTTGCCTTCACTTTTTAGTATTGCCATCGTATCACCATGGGCATCACGATCGTGAATACTAACCGGCATATGCATTTGCCGAGCAACATCAAGTTGCCGAATAAACACTTCTTTTTGCAGCTGGCGTGGAGAAAGATCATAGTAATAATCCAGTCCAATCTCCCCAATACCTACCACCCTAGGATGCCGCGTCCACTGGGCAATCTGATCATAATCTGCTTCTAGCACTTTTTCCGCCTCATGCGGATGTACGCCAACCACTGCATAAATTTCTTTATGGTCCTCGGCGAGCTTGATTGAGCGCAGGGAAGATTGCATATCAGCACCAACGTTGATAAAATGCCCCACACCATTTTCTTTCGCCCTAGTAATCACCGCTAAACGGTCATCATCAAATTTTTCATCATCGATATGTGCATGAGAATCAAATAACATTTTTATTTCACCTTACTACTTACTGGCATATCTATTTCTACTACTTTAAGGGCTTCATCAATGGATGCCGCTAGTACCATTCCGTGCGACACGACACCACGAATTTTTGCAGGTTTTAAATTCACAACCATGACAACATTTTTACCAACCAAAGCTTCTGGTTCATAATGTTTGGCGATACCTGAAATAATCGTTCGCTGCTCCGTTCCCAAATCAACGGTCAACATAAGAAGCTTATCCGCTTTTTTCACTTTTTCCGCGGCTAAAACTTTTACTACACGCAAATCCATCTTGGCAAACTCATCAATTGTAATTTCACTGGGCCCAGCTTCTTCTGCCGAGGCTATCGGAGCCTTTACCGTCTCTACTTTTTTCTCCGCTTTGGCAGCGTTTTGAGCGTCGACTTCTTTTTCTTCCTCGATACGCGGGAAAATTTGTTCTGGTTTGTTCACTTTTGTCCCAATTGGAGTTTGTCCCCATGTTTTTATGTCAACTAATTGTACACTAGCAAAGTCTTTTTCAATACCCAATTGCATCCATATTTTCGGTGCAGTATTTGGCATAAATGGGGAAATTAAAATACTAATCACCCGCAAACTTTCTACTAAATTATACATCACAGTATCCAAACGTACTTTTTTCGCTGGATCTTTCGCCAAAGCCCAAGGTGCTGTTTCATCAATATATTTATTGGTACGACTGATAAATGCCCAAACCAATTTGATCGTCGGACTAATGTCCATCTTATCCATTAAGTGTTCATACTCAGCTACTGTTTTATTGCAAAGATCAATCAACGAAACATCCACTTCATCCGCTTCATTCGGCGCTGACAATACTCCGCCGTTAAATTTTTCAACCATACTTAAAGTACGGTGAAGTAAATTACCAAGGTCATTGGCAAGATCGGAATTGATCCGTTGGATCAGCGCATCACGCGAGAAATTACCATCCATACCAAGATTAATTTCACGAAGCAAGAAGTAACGAATCGTATCTGCGCCAAATTCTTCAATTAACCCCACTGGGTCAACAACATTGCCTTTCGACTTCGACATTTTATCGCCTTCTACAATTAACCAGCCATGTCCATAAACCTTTTTCGGCAATTCTAAACCAAGCGCCATTAAAAGGATCGGCCAAATAATCGAATGGAAACGAACAATTTCTTTGCCCACTAGGTGAACATCCGCTGGCCAATACTTTGCAAACTTCGCATCATCCGACAGATACCCTGCTGCTGTTATGTAGTTTGTTAAAGCATCAAACCATACATAGATTACATGTTTATCATCAATCGGTACTGGAATCCCCCAATCAAACGTTGTTCTAGAAATACACAGGTCTTCTAGACCACCTTTAATGAAATTAATCATTTCATTGCGGCGTGATACCGGTTGAATAAACTCAGGATTCTCATTAATAAAAGTGAGTAAACGCTCTTGGTATTTTGACATGCGGAAGAAATAACTCTCTTCTTGCACAGCTTCTACTGGGCGACCACAATCTGGACATTTTCCATCAACCAATTGACGTTCTAACCAGAATGTTTCACAAGGCGTACAATAAAGACCTTCATAATTGCTCTTATAAATATCGCCTTGTTCATAGATCTTTTTAAAGATCGCTTGTACTACTTTATGATGTCTTTCTTCGGTAGTCCGAATAAAATCATCATTTGAAATGTTTAGACGTTCCCATAAATCCTGAAAGCCTGCCACAATTTTATCTACATATTGCAGTGGCGTAACCCCCTGCTCTGTAGCTTTACGTTGAATTTTTTGACCATGTTCATCAGAACCAGTTAAAAATAATACATCATAACCTGCGAGCCTCCTGTAACGTGCCACTGAATCAGCAATTGTCGTGCAATATGCATGTCCAATATGCAACTTATCACTAGGATAATAAATTGGCGTTGTTATATAGAATGATTTTTTTTCCACTAAAAATAAACCCCTTTCAAATGAAACATTGATAAACTAAAAATAATTGAAACATTTACTACATAGAAAGCAATGTTGATCTACGTATCAAATGGCGCAATACGCCTCATATCTTTTTATATTATCACCAAAATTCCTTCACAGCAACAATCATAAAAAATTTGAAAATTTTATTAAAAATTCATAATAAATTCATAATAAATTGTTATAATTCTTTTAACGAAAACATTCGACATGTTTCTACATTTTGTGCTATAATGTACTAAGAAATTTACATTTTTTTGTGTAAAACGAAAAAAGTCTGACTTTTATGGAATTTTTAGGGTTGACACCAATTGCAATATCTGGTATTATTTAGTTAGACGAATTTTGTCGAACATTGTTGAAAAGAATTATAAGGGAGAGATTACTATGAAATCAACTGGTATCGTACGTAAAGTAGACGAATTAGGTAGAGTAGTTATTCCAATCGAATTGCGCCGCACCCTTTCTATTGAAGAAAAAGATGCTTTAGAAATTTATGTAGACCAAGACCGCATCGTTCTTCGCAAATATGAACCTTCTTGCGCTTGTGTATTCTGTGGTAACGCTGATAACGTTACAAAATACAAAGGCAAAAATGTTTGTTCTGAATGTGCTACAGCTCTACAACAACCATCTGAAAACTAATTTATCTTACATAAAAAGTATCATAAGCTAGGCAACTGCCTGCTTATGGTACTTTTTTTTCTGCTTCTAATACAGCTTGATAAACCTCGCGTTTTGCTAAGCCGAGGGTTAATGCAGCTTGCTTGATTGCTGTTTTTTTATCGATTCCTTGCTCTAGCAAATCCAAAACCACCTCATATGGTGAACGCTGCTCCGCTAACTCTGCTGCTTTGTCAACGTCAATACTACGATCATATCCTTCAATAATTAGACAAAATTCCCCGCGTGGCTGCTGCACCTGAAAATGCTCTTTTAAACCAGCTAAGGAATCACGAATAAATTCTTCAAATTTTTTCGTCAGTTCTCGGGCAGCAACCGCCCTGCGATTGCCGAAAACATCTAATAACTCTGTTAGTGTTGCCTTTAAACGATGTGGTGATTCGTAAAATAATAAGGTTGTTTGATTGTTTACCAAGTCTGTTAATACCTCACGACGTTTTTTTGTCGTTTTGGGCAAAAATCCCACGAAGGTAAACTTTGTCGTATCCAGCCCCGAACAAATAAGTCCCGATAACGCCGCATTTGCCCCAGGTAGTGGAGTAACGGTAATGCCAGCTTTGATCGCGATTTCTACCAAATGACTTCCAGGATCAGCAATACCAGGAAGTCCAGCATCACTCACCACCACTAAATTTCTACCTGAGAGTAGCATTTCAATGAGCTCCGGTCCTTTTTCAAACTTATTATGCTCATGATAGCTAGTCAAGGGTGTATGAATATCAAAATGTGTCAATAATTTTCGAGTGTGCCTGGTATCCTCGGCCGCGATCAAATCAACTTCGCCCAGAATTCTTACGGCACGAAAGGTCATGTCTTCTAAATTGCCAATCGGCGTGGCACATAAATACAAGGTACCGAACGTTGTTATCGTTTCCATAAAATGCTCCTTTATGATTGTATAAATTTAAAATTTAGTAAGGGCTGCGAACAAAATAATATTTGCCGCAGCCCTTTTCACATCTACTTTTGATAATATGTTAATATTTCATCGTGATACGTTCCATCCTGCTTATAGATAATCAGCGGTTTATCCACGATCATCCCCGGTTTTGCCCCAAAGACGCCTTCAATAAGAACCATCGTCGGTTTTTTCTCTGCAGTTCCCTGTACCATACGCAGCCGTTTTGGTTCGAGATCCACTTCTTTCATTGCCGTGATGATTTCTGCTAACCGCTCTGGCAAATGCACCATCGCAAATCTTCCCCGAAATTTAAGTAAATGCCGTGCTGCCCCCACCACATCGTATAACGTTGCCAAAATTTCATGACGTGCGATAGCAATGTCATCATTGGGATTTATTTTACCCTTTTCTACCGAGCGATAGGGCGGATTACTTACCACTAAGTCAAAGCAGCCAGCCACACTTTTCGTTTTGATTTCCCGTAAATCCATTGCTTTTATCGTAACGATATCTTCCAACTCATTAAAGGCAACACTGCGACTCGCCATATCTGCCATTCGCGGATTGATTTCAAAGCCTTCCACTTTGCTCGCCCCACGTGCTGCCATCAACATTGCGATCACACCAGTTCCTGTACCAAGATCAGCAACTTTAGCTTTTACTTTTAAGGTAGCAAAGTAAGCCAATAAGACCGCATCCGTTGAAAATCTAAATTGCTCATCATGCTGAATAATTTTCATCTGATCAATCAGCAAATCATCCAAGCGTTCTCCCTCTTGAAGTACCGCGCTATTGTTCGTCTTTTTCAACTGCATCTTCCCAAGCGACAACGATTGTTTTATTGTCATCTAATAATATCGTTGCGCTCTTGCGTTGCCCGTTAATGGAGATTACCTTGCCCTCCCCATCAACCGTAACGACACGAGAACCTTGTTTTGGTGCCACAATTTTTTTATTCGAACAATTGCCACAATAGCAATCATTTTCATATTTTAAACAACACATCAACCGACCACAAATGCCCGAAATTTTCGTTGGATTCAAGGATAAGTTTTGTTCTTTCGCCATACGAATGGATACTGGTTCAAAATCTCCAAGAAAGGTCGAGCAACAAAGTGATCGTCCGCAACAACCAACCCCGCCCATCAATTTTGCTTCATCGCGCACACCAATTTGACGAAGTTCAATTCTGGTTCTAAATACAGCTGCTAAATCCTTGACCAAATCTCTAAAGTCAATTCTACCTTCTGCAGTAAAGTAGAAAATAATCTTATTGACATCAAAGGTATATTCTACATCGATTAACTTCATCGGCAAGCCGTGCGTAGCAATTTTCTTTTCACAGACTCGGAAACTTTCTTTCTCTTTAGATCGATTTTCCTCGACTTTTTCCAAATCAGCTTTAGTCGCTTTACGCTGTACAATCTTTAGTGGTAAAACAATCTCCTCGTCTTTCACTTTCCTAGGACCGATAACGATTTGTCCATATTCCACGCCTCGCGCAGTTTCTACAATAACATCGTCAAATTCAGCAATTGTTAACTCGCCTGGATCAAAATAATATATTTTACCCGCTTTTTTAAAGCGTACTCCTACTACTGTTTGCAACACATAGCCTCCCTATAAATCCCGTAATTTTATTAATAATTGTTCCACTGCCAATTTAGCATTTACATTTGCCTTGAGCATCTGCTCTGTATTCGCTACTTCACCGATCGCTAGCAATAGTCTGCGAACCGACCAATGCTCCATTTCTAGGCCAAGCACAGCGACAACATCAATATTATAAATCAATTTGCTGTTCTCATCGCTATGCATCACTAGTATATCGCGAAATAGCAGGTTTAAATCAAGCAATACTTCAAAAATTTTTGTTCGATCAAGCTCGCTTAGTTCACTACTTTCACGCCAAATCACATCCATATCAGGATTGACAAGCTGCTCTAATACACGCAATGCCCGATTGCGCATTTGCAAACCATCTTCTTCAAGTAAACGCAGTGCTTTACCAAAGCTTCCTTCGGCAAGCCTAGCAATTACATTTGCCACCGCAGGCTCAATTTCTCTTTCTACCAATGCTTCGGCTAATACTTCTTGAGCAATCGGTTGAAAATCAATCACCATACACCGCGATAAAATTGTATCCAAAAGCTTTTGTCTACTCGCGGCAATTAAAATAAAAACAACATTGCCAGTTGGCTCTTCTAACGTTTTTAAGAGACTATTGGCGGATTGCGCGGTCATGCAGTCCGCTTTATCAATAATAACCACTCGCTGATTCGCCATATAGGGGGCAAGCGCAATATTACTTTGCAGAGTTCTTACTTGTTCTATCTTAATCGTCTGTCCATCTGGCTCTAACACAAATAAATCTGGATGATTTTTAACACTAAGCTGCCCACATGACTTGCATTGACCACAAGGTTTTTGCTCACCCTCACAAAAAAGTGCCGCAGCAATTATCGTCGCCGAGAGGAATTTGCCTATTCCCTCTGGACCAACAAATAAAAGCGCATGCGGCATCGTCTCCTCGGCAAGTAATGTTTGCAGATGCGTAATGGTTTGACTATTTCCAATTATATTTTGCCAATTCATCACATATACAAATCCACAAGCATGCCACGAATCGCATCTTGTTTCGCAACAATATTTAATTTAGTAGCCTGCCCTAGCCTAATATCTTCTGCCATATCAGATAAGTTTTTGTCGACATTTTTCACTGTCGTATATACCTTTTGTCTCCCTTGCCTATCCCAGCCTGATTTTGTCTGCATCGTATACATCCTCGAAACAGCTTCACCAATAAAAGACTTTACCAATTCACGGTAATTCTTCAATTCTGAATAGGTAGGGGTTTCAGTCAATTTTGCCCCTTGCTCATCAATTTTGTCTAGCAGATCATTTAAATGTTCTGTAGAAAATTCATCTTGATTTCGCTTAAGTTCCGTTGAAAATTGATCATCCTTTTTGCCAACGGTCGTGTTATTGTCATGTTCACTAATTAAAAATGAACTACGTGGACTCATATTGCTAATTTTCATAGTCAGCAACCTTTCCGAAAAATCATTTAAAAAGTAAGTAATCTATTACATCAATCGTCTAAGTACCAAATTCATTTGACCTTTAAATAGTATATATACCTAGTTTAAATTATAATTGTTTTCCTAAAAATAAGCAATAAAACAAAAGAGCCAGATGCAAATTTTTACACCTAGCTCTTTTGTTTAACACAAAACTTCTTTAGCAATCATTATTTTTATTTCTTTCAGGCAATTGGCTAAATTTTCATTATGATAAAAAGTTTGAATATCCGCCGCTTTTAATTTAGACAAACTAAAATCTTGATTATCCGCTAAGAACCTTCTACATAACTCATCGTAGTTTGGATGAACTTGACGATGCTCTCTACGCATCGCACGTTCTAAACGAATGCCATCCTTAACCTGGATATAAATTGGCACAACAAACGCTTTGCCATAATAGTTCTGCAATTGTTGGTAGGCTTCTAACGTTGTGATAATGAGATAGGTATGCTTAGATAAATCAATTGTACCATCATCTATGGTACAATATGTCCAAATACCTTTTACCGTATGATATTGACGTCGTTCTATCACTTTACCTTGCTTAGCATACTGCTCTATCGTTTTGATATCGGTAAAATGATATTCTCTGCCCTGTTTTTCATGCTTGCGAATTGGACGCGTCGTATAAAGAATAATTGGCTGTAACTGCAATACTTCTTGGTTTAACAATTTTCTAAATATCGTATCTTTACCCGAGCTACTTTTCCCCATAAGGCAAAATATCTTACCCATTTATATTATTCCTCCAAAATATTGACCACTTTAATCATTTTCAAAGTAACATCCGTTGGTCCAACTACCTTCAAGCCAACTTCCTGCATTCGATGGCAATAATCTATGACCTCTTGGCTGATCACTTCACCTGGACAGATGATCGGAATGCCTGGTGGATAGAAGGTAATCACTTCGGCACAAATTCTATCTTTCGATTCCCTAAAGGCTATTGTTTTTTTACTGGCAAACAGCGCTTGGCGTGGCGATAACTTTGCAACTGGTATTACTGGATATACCACGACTTGCGTCTCAATTTTTCCGGCTAAATTACCATGTCTTTCCGCCAACATTTTTAATGCATTGATAAGCTTTCCTACTTCACTTTTACGATCGGCGTAAGAAATAATAAACAATACATTGTAAACATCGGATAGCTCCGACTGAATACCATATTCATGTCGTAAAATATGTTCTGCCTCCGCACCACTTAAACCCAACTTTTTTACCGTCACCGTTAACTTCGTCACATCGAGTGTATATACGCCAGAGGCCGCCATTTTTTCTGCACCAAAACAATATAGACCAGCGATTTTATTAATTTCTACTCTCGCCCAATTCGCAAGCTCTACTGTCCTAGCCAGCAAAGTTTTGCCCTCCGTAGCCATCTGCATCCGCGCTACATCCAAAGACGCCATTAACAAATAATTAGGACTTGTCGATTGAACCAAGCTGAGCATTGCCCGCAGCCTCTCTATATCCACCCGCGCTTTCTTTGCATGAAGCAGGGAACTTTGCGTCATCGAACCAAGAATTTTATGCGTGCTTTGCGCTACAAGATCAGCCCCAGCATCCAAAGCTTGCATCGGCAGGGCATCGTGGAACTTCAAATGTGGACCATGCGCTTCATCTACGATCAGTAACATATTATGATCATGCACAATGGCAGCAATTTTTTTTAAATCGGCAGCAACGCCATAATAGGTGGGATGAACCACCAATACTGCTTTTGCATCCAAATGATCGGTCACTGTTTGCGCCACGATCTCCGGGGTTATTGCCATTGCTATTCCTAATTGTTCATCGATTTCTGGCTGCATAAATACGGGAATTGCTCCACTTAACATAATACCACCAATAACCGAACGATGGGCATTGCGCGGTACAAGGATTTTATCACCTGGATTTACCACCGCCAGAATCATCGCCTGAATCGCTCCCGTTGTCCCATTGACAACAAAATAACTTTCATCCGCTCCATAAAGCTCAGCAGCCAGATCTTGCGCTGCTTTCAGGCATGTTTGTGGCTCGTGTAAATCATCTAACTCTTCCATTAAAGATACTTCCATTGCCAGACCGACGTCAGTAATCAGCTCTTTAAACGCAGGATGCATCCCCTTACCTTGCTTATGTCCGGGGGTATGGAAAGCCAAGGCTCCATCGTTAACATACTTATGCATAGCAGCCAATAATGGGGTTTCCTGTTGTTTGTATTTCTTCAACATATTCGCCTCTTATCCTTTGTCAACCAAGGGCACTAACACCCGAATTTTTGTTCCTTGAAAAGCCTTTGTATCAACTAAAAACTGCCCTTTTAAGATCTTGATCCGTTCTTCCATGCCAAGTAACCCATAACAATCCGATTCAGGATGCGTAGAGTCCACATCTTGAATATTAAACCCACTCCCTGCATCTTCAATCACTACAGATATATATTCACTATTATATTCTATGACAATTTTAGCGACATCTACCCCAGCATGCTTAGATACATTGTTAAGCGCCTCTTGAATTACCCGAAATAAACTAATTTCAATATGTTTAGCAACTTTGATCTCATCACCAATGACATTAAAATCAACCCTGAGCCCGACTCTCTGCTCTAATTTATTAATAAAATAATGAATCGTTGCAATCAGACCCAAATCATCTAAGATCATCGGTCTTAAGTCAAAAATAATTTTCCGTGTTTCGCTCAAACAAATACGGATTTGTTCACGTAGCTCCCTGAGTTCCACTTTAGCTTTTTCGATATCTTTATCGATCAATCGTTCACAAGCACTGGAACGATATATCACATTTGCCATCAACTGAGCTGGGCCATCATGTATCTCACGTGATACTCTAAGCCGCTCATCTTCCTGTGCCTTGATAACCAGCGGCCCAAATAATTTATCCTGGCTGACATTTTCCATTTGCGACGCCACTTCACTAATTTGCGCTGTTAAATAACCCAAAACAACGCCGACTTGCGATACCAGTTGTTTTGCTTTTTCCGCAGTTTTTTGTAATTTTCTTAACCGAATCTCTAAATCATTGCGTTGCTTAATCAGATTTTGTTCTTGCTCATGCATGACTGCTAAACGCACCTGTAAATTTTTAGTTTGATCATAACACAACTTAATATCCGCTTCATTATACGTTTGAAAGTTGCCACTTACTTGCATCAGTCGCTGCCGTGATTGCTTTTCCAGTTTCGTAAGTTCATCTACTTGATTTATCGTTACTTCCAGGGTTTCTTTCATCACATCAATGTCAGTTTGTACGCAGATTACTTCATTGCGTGCACCTTCGTAAATTTCAAAAATTTGCGTTTTGCTGTCTTCCATTACCTGCATCGTATTTTTGATTATACTATCCAGCTTTTTTTCATCAATGATTGCCATAATTATCATCCTTAATAATTTGTATTTCTGCTAACCGTATCCATCTTTCTTCTTTTTGATTCGCTAAAAAAGTTAAAAACACCTGCAATAATTTTTCTATTGCTAGTTATCAACAAAATATTATGTTGTGGATAACTCCTTATCCACATGAATTAAGGTTTATTTTTCTACATAAACTCACATTATAACGGTAGTTATCCACAATTTTATCCAGAATGTTAATAAAAAAGTGGATAACTTAAAAAGTCTGTCCCCAAAAGGACAGACTTTTTATCAATATATTTATTTTTCCGTCAAAATTTTGACATCTTCCCAGACAATCATTGGCGTTTTCGCAAAACCATTAAATTCTGTTGCGGATGCAGAAGTATAAGCACCACAATTTGGCACGAGCAATACATCGCCAATTTCAAGATCGACACTCATTTTGTCTTTAAATAAGACATCAATCGAATCACAACTTGGGCCAGCAAACGTAACTGGTTTTTTCTCCCCATCTTTAAATGGATCGAGTTCAAAATCCCAATGGTCAAAGATAATGCCCGAGAAACAACCATATACGCCTTCATCTAAGAAGTACCATTCTTGATTATTTCTTTGGTGGGTTCCAATGACACTTGTAATCAAGTTCACTGCCGTACCACAAAGGTAACGACCCGGTTCTGCCCAGATTTCCGTATGAGGAAAAAGTTCATCTAGCTTTTCCCCAATTCCTTTGGCTATACTAAGTACGTCAACTTCAGTTTCTAACGTTGGAATCGGTAATCCTCCACCGATATCCAAAATTCGAAGATCAAAGCCTTCCTGCTCTGCTTCATCATATAGCTTACGACAAATGTTCAATGCTTCTATATGAGCTTCAGCTGTTGGTGATTGACTTCCTACATGAAAACATAAGCCGCCAACATCGAGCCCTTGATCACGTGCTATTTTTAATAACTTAATCGCATCCTCTGGAGCTGCGCCAAATTTTTTATTCAGATCAACCAATGCTTTCGGATTGTCCACACGAATCCGCAGTAATACCATACCGCCTGGTATCGTTTGTGCCATCTTATAGATTTCGCTTTCACTATCAAAAGTAAATTTATTTACACCCGTATTTTTAGCTACTGCAAGGCCTTTTGGCGTTTTAAATGGATTCGCATAAACCATACGGTCAGCTGAAATTCCCATTTCTGTTAACTGTAACATTTCACCGTCAGAAGCTACATCAAAATGCGACCCTAACTCAGCTAACTTTTGCACAATCCGCGCATTTGGATTTGCCTTTACCGCATAAAACACCTTAACTTTAGGCAAAACTTTTGCTAAAAATTGGTAGTTATACGTAACTTGTTCCAAGGACACCACGAGCAACGGAGTTGTATACTCCTCAGCTAGGTGGTTCACTACATCTTTTGTTAGTCGAAAACTTTTCATATCCCTCTCCCATTCTACTTTTAAAATTTTATACTGATACAATTATTTTGTTATATCGTTATGTATTATTTCCCGTTAAACGGGAAAATCCTGCAAAAACTTTAAGATAATCTATAAAACATTTTATGGCAAAAGTATTTTGTAGGGAAATTCACGATAAAAATCACAAAAGCTAACAATACGCCTTATAAAATCATGTTATCTTTCCTATTTTTATCATTGTGTATTGTTAGCTATTTGTTCTAATACTACCTACCTTCTCGGATAGCAGCCATACCCGTAAAAGCCATAACCATAATTAAATCCATACGGGCGACAATAGTTCCCATACCCACTATAATAAAGATATGGATAACAACCATGTCTTGGTGCACAATGATAATTACCATATCCATACGGATGGCATACACCTTTCCTTGGGCTGCACACACCAAACCCGTATGGCATTGGATAACATCCTTTTTGATAAGTACCCACTACCACGCGCTCACCGTCACAGCCCTCAGATTCCTCGCAGTAATCCTCAGATTCCTCGCTGTAGTCCTCTTGGAAATCTTCTATCTCTGGCTGTTCCCATTTGGGCTTTTTATCGTCTTCATGCTTATTTGTCATATGACACACCTCACTTATAAAATACAGAATCAACACCTACTGCATCATATGAAGCAAAACTACATTCAGTGAACCATTTTTGAAAGATAACAAACGGACTCTAGCGCCACATACCATATTCACTGCGGTTACTCTAGCAAACTAACCATGTACCAGTAGCCCATTTAAAATCAAGGCAAGATGGGTAATCTTACTGTTAAAATAAACGTCCAGCAGTAAAGAAAACACAAAAGCCACTGCAACAAAGCTGGCAGCCCACCCCACAGACGACACCTTATCGAACATACTCACCATCCCGCTATTTCTACGTGGAGACACAGTTTTCATCGGTATCGGCAGTAACGCTGGCTTAGCCTCGCATGGCACAGGATACTGTTTTGTTTCATTGATCTGGTCACGAATTTTTTCAAATTCCAAATCAGCAAACTCTAGAAGTCCAGCCAGTCTCGAAAAATGCCGGCGTGTTTCATCCGTAACATTGGCTTGATTCTTGTACTCTAAATCATGCTCAATTTCAGCCCAGGCATGTTGCAAAATAGACCGGATTTGAATTTCTACTTTACACTCTTTGAACTGCTCATATTCAGGCAATTTAGCCTGCTCAGCAGATAGATTTACAATCAAATGTAACGATAAGTAGCCAAAACGATCTGGCGCCAACATCTTTCGTTTATCTACAGAATTGTCTTCGTCAACACAAAATTCTTGGCGAATGAGCTTTGCCACTTGATCAATCTGATCTTCATAATACGTAATAATGCGAATGCCCACTAAATCAGTAATTTTTTCTAAATGATCATATTTATGCCCAGCATTGGCAACTTTATTTTCTAAACTATCTTTTGTTTTTGTTCGACTAGCGACTGAATGGATTGGTATATTTTGTTTATGTAAAATAAGTTCCACTAAGGATTTCATTTTATCCGTAAAAGTTTGATAAAAAGTATACTGTTCTTCATATTTTTCGATTATTTCTGTATTCATCTCTTGCCTCCTGTAAAACGCCATTTTTATCTAGCGAATATAACTGATGAAATCAATCAAAAGCGTATAGAGCGCTTTGTTAAACTATCTATATCGTAAGCATACTGCTCATTTATGAAATATTTATGAAAAATTCATGAAGTTTTTATGACAAAAAAATAGTTTGTTGCATCTTTTTATCCCTATTGTGAGAAAACCTTCTTTAATATAGTAAAAAAAAGCCGTTGCAGATTTACAACGGCTCTTTTGCTATACTAGCTTTCAATTAAAATGCAGGTAAAATTGCACCTTTGTATTTTTCATTGATGAATTTTTTTACTTCTTCAGATTGCATTGCTTTTACAAGTTTTTGAATTTCAGGACGATTTTCATCACCTTGGCGAGCAACTAGGATATTTACATATGGAGAATCGCTTTGTTCAATGAATAACGCATCTTTTGAAGGTACTAATTTTGCTTCAAGTGCGTAGTTGGTATTGATCACTGCGATTGTTACATCGTCTAAAGAACGAGGAATCTGCGCAGCTTCTAATTCTTTGAAATTCAATTTTTTAGAATTTTGTACCACATCAGCAACAGTACCGTTGATCCCTACACCATCTTTTAATGTGATTAATCCTGCTTTTACTAAAAGTGCTAAAGCACGCCCACCATTTGTTGGATCATTCGGAATAGCTACGGAACTGCCTTCTGCAAGTTCATCAAGTTTTTTAATCTTTTTAGAATAAACGCCCATTGGTTCAATATGAATACCAGCAACACTAACTAGCTTTAAGTTACGTTCTGCACAAAATTTTTCTAAGTAAGGCGTATGTTGGAAGAAGTTAGCATCCAACTCTTTATCAGACACTGCTAAGTTTGGTTGCACATAATCGCTAAATTCCACGATTTGTAAATCAATCCCTTCTTTTGCAAGCAAAGGTTTTACAACTTCTAAAATTTCAGCATGCGGTACTGCAGTAGCACCAACTTTTAATACTGTTTTTGCGGAATTATCTGCCCCTTTATCCGCTGCTGGCGCTTCCGATTTGCCACAACCTGCTACGGCAAATACCACCATTAATAAAGTAACAAGCACTAAACTAATTTTTTTCATTGTTTTTACCCCCATTTAAAATTTATCCGATGACTAACCCGCTCTAATACTCCCGTCTTTTTCAAGCGAGAATAAAGAACGGCTAAGCCCCTGGATTCTTCCGACTAAGGTTCAGATGGAGTTAAAATTCCACCTAAACCAAGTCTTCATTTATCGAAAGACAAAATAGGTCTATCCCCACTTTAAATAAGCATAAGAACCTCTTTGTCCTTAGATTACAATATCATTTTTATCGTTTATTCAATTTATTAGCAACATAATCACCGAGAGATTGTACCAACTGCACCTGAATAATCAAAATAACAACGGTTGCCAGCATCACATCACCACGGAAACGTTGATAGCCATAGCGAATTGCTAAATCCCCCAAGCCACCGCCGCCGATAGCTCCAGCCATCGCCGAGTAACCAATTAAACTAATCACCGTAATTGTCAGCCCCGAAATGAGCGAAGGCATTGCTTCGGGAATCAGCACATGGCAAATGATTTGCATTGGTGTTGCCCCCATCGATTTGGCTGCTTCGATAACACCATACTCTACTTCTTTTAATGAAGTTTCAACTAAACGACCCACAAAAGGAATAGCCGCAAGTGTAAGCGGTACGATTGCTGCATTCGTACCAATAGATGTACCAACGATCACTCTTGTAATTGGAATTATTGCTACCATTAAAATAATGAAGGGTGTAGAACGCGCTGCATTGGCAACCGCGCCTAAAACACGATTCAACGCTAAATTCTCTAAGATATGCCCCTTATCGGTTGTTACCAAAATAACTCCCAATGGAATACCGACTAGCGCGGAAATGAGGGACGATATAAATACCATATAAGTTGTTTCGCCAAGTGCCTTAACGAGCAATATGATCATGTCTTCCGACATAGCCAATCACCTCAATTCCTAAGTTTCTCTCTTGTAAATATTTTAAGGAGTTTTCAATATCCCCATCTCCACCAGTGATTTCAAGGACAAGTGTCCCGTAAGGCGTAGATTTAATATGATCCACATTACCATAAATAATATTGGCATCCACATTAAATCTACGAATCAAGCCTGAAATAACCGGTTCATCGGCTGATGATCCGATAAAAGATAAACGCACAAGTAAGCTGCTATCTGGAATTGGCGTTGGTGATATTTCGGCATCTTTAAACGCCTCTGGTATATCATGGTTGATTATAACACTAATAAATTCTTTGGTAATCGCAGCTTTTGGATTGGTAAATACCTCAAGTACCGTACCTTCCTCGGCGATAACACCTTTTTCAATAACCGCAACTTTATCACAAATTTCTTTGATGACTTGCATCTCATGTGTAATCAATACCACAGTTAATTGTAACTTTTGATTGATATCTTTAATCAATGCAAGAATCGACTTTGTGGTTTGTGGATCAAGCGCTGAGGTAGCTTCATCGCAAAGTAATACTTTTGGATTACTCGCAAGCGCTCTAGCGATACCAACACGTTGTTTTTGACCACCAGAGAGCTGCGCTGGATATTGGTCGCGTTTATCCGTAAGACCAACAAGTTCCAATAATGGCGCAACCGTTTTTTCTATATCAGCTTTACTTTTACCAATCAATTTTAATGGAAATGCAATATTATCATAGACCGTTGCCGATGAAAGCAAATTAAAATGTTGGAATATCATCCCAATATTTTTACGGGCTGCTCTAAGTTCGGTAGCATTCATCGCTGTTAAATCTTGTCCATCAACAACTACCGTCCCTTGGGTTGGGCTTTCTAGCATGTTAATGCAACGGATCAAAGTACTCTTCCCAGCACCACTAAGTCCGATCACTCCATAAATTTCACCACGTTCTACATGAAGATCTATACCTTTGATCGCATGAACTGGGCCGGACGCACCCTCATAAGTTTTTTCTATATTAGAAAGTTTAATCACTGACTTTCACTACTCCTTTAAACAGTTACCAAGCTGCGATTGTAGATCCTTTGAAATGCTCTTCAATAAATTTTTTCACTTCATCGGATTGGTATGCCTTGATAAATTTTTTATAGACTGGATTATCTTTATCCTTCGTTTGAACTACAATAACATTTGCATAAGGGGAATTGCCCTCTTCAATCGCTAAAGAATCTTTTGTAGGTACCAAGCCAGCCATAATTGCAAAGTTCGTATTAATTACGGCAATATCAACATCTTTTAATGAAAGAGGTACTTGAGCCGCTTCCAATTCTTTGATTTGCAAATTCTTAGGATTTTCAGCAATATCAGCAGCAGTTGCATTAAGGTCAACATTTGGTTTTAATTTGATCAAACCAACTTTTTGTAAGAGTAGCAACGCACGGCCACCATTAGTTGGATCATTTGGTACGGAAACGATTGCGCCATCTTTCACATCCGCAATTGCTTTTACTTTTTGTGAATAAATCCCCATTGGAAAAATAACGGTTTTGGCAATGCTTTCGATTTTATAGCCACGATCCTTCACTTGTTCATCCAAAAAAGGTTGATGTTGATAACTGTTAAGATCAATTTCACCTTGATTTAAGGCCATGTTTGGTTGCACATAATCGTTAAACTCAACAATTTCAACTTTAAGGCCATCTTTTTCGGCTACTTTTTTTACTTCATCCATAATTTCAGCATGAGGACCTGCGGTTACCCCAACCTTTATTGAAGTTTTTTCTGCTTTCGCAGCTTCTTGGTTGCCACCACAACCTGCAAACAATACCATGCTAACAACCGCCAGCATTGCTATTGTTAATAAAGTTAATTTTTTTGACATTTGTCATACCTCCAAATAAATATTTATCCGATGACTAATCCTCTCTAATACTTTCTTCTTAAAGGAAGTAAAGATCAACTAAGTCCCTGGATAATTTCGACTAAAGTTCTGTAAAGTTTTAGCTGAACCTGAACCAAGTCTCCATTAATCTGCAAATACAAAAAGAGCTCTTTCCCTTATGGAAAAGAGCTCGCATATATAACGGTTCTCTTCTCTCATCTTCAGGAAAATTTCCTGCTGGAATTGGCACCACTGCATTTCTGCCGGTTGCCGGGTGTCATCGGGCCAGTCCCTCGACCTCTCTTGATAAGAGCTTATGTATTTAACTATGCTATTGATACTATCATTTCTATTTTGCATTGTCAATACACATTTTCCATTTTACAGAACATGTTTATGAAAACCACTTCAAGCCTCGATTCATAAAAAATAAGTGAACTGAGCACAATTTTTAAAAGTATACATATAAGAATAATATGTTTTAAATTATAACACTTAGAATCTGAATGTCAACCTATTTGTTTTTCAAAAAAAATAAATACACCCTGTCCATTTTATAATTAGATGTATAATAAGGAAAATCTAGTTTTTATATGACATAACCTTGCTTTTATGCTAAAATCAATTTAGAATTTAAAATAAGACTGTAAAATTTAATGATAGGTGTGATTATCTTGAGTATATTTTCAAAATTCTTTTCGAAAAAGCAGGCTCCGCAAGCTGTTCTTCCGAAAAATATGATTCCGAAAGAAAAAGAAACAATCCGTAAAATGTTTGGGATCTACTGCCAGAACAAACACGGGATAGCGAATGGCAAAAAACTTTGTCCGAAATGTACCGCCCTACTCGCAACCGTAATGCTGAAAATGAATAAATGCCCTTATGGCATCACAAAACCAATTTGTGATAAATGTAAAACGCCCTGCTTTGGCACTGCGCAAACAAAAGAATTTCTTGAAGTCATGAAAGGTGCACAAACGAGAATGTTCTTCAAGCATCCGATCATGGCAATGAAACATATGTTATACGGCATGAGAAGAGAAGCAAAAAAAGAAGACCCCAAAGACGTGAAAAACAAAAAAGATAAAAAATAAACACAAAGGGATATTGCAGCTGCAATATCCCTTTGTGTTTATTTTTTAGCCTTGTTTTTTGAGATGTGATTTTTCATGCTTACAAATTGGACAAACGAAATCCTCTGGTTCAGCCGTGAGATCACCCTCATAAACGTAACCGCAAACATCACAAACATAGCGATCTTTCGCCACTTCTTCCCGGTATGTTGGCGCATTTTTAGGGGCTTTGCCTTTGATTACATCATGATAATATTGATACGTCATCGGCGGAAAATCAATCCCCTTCATCGCATTACTTACCTGTGCTAAAATAACAAAATGCGTTTCCGTTTCTTGCATACTAAGCACATCCGCAGCAATATAGCCACAAACATTTTCCTTCACGATTGGCATCGCATCAAAATACATAAAGTCAAAACCTTCGAATTTATCCGTATCTCGTCCTGAACTAAAGCCCAATTTCGCAATGACATTTTGATTTGTTTTCTCTGATAAAATCGACACACTGAATTTTCCGGTAGCTTTGATTGCTTCATAAGTAAAATTATCTTTATTCATACTAAGTGCAATAATCGGTTGACCAACACTTGTGATTTGCACAACTGTATTGACAATGCAACCTGTTGGACGCTCATCGTCCAATGTCCCAATTGCATACATACCATAAGAAAGTTTCCATAAAACTGATTTATCCACTGCAAAGCCTCCTAAAAACCGCAATTTATTCCTATAATGATTGTTAATTAAGTATTATTATATCACTATGCCATAATAACACAATTCATTTTAATTTAAAGGATTTCTAGTATCTCCCGCGAATCTCATTTTAAATCTACCAAAATCTAACTACTATATAGGAGATCGTATGAATAATTTTTTTCATGTTATACAAACCAAACTTTCCCCAATCATGTTAGCGAACATCGCCATGATGATTACTGTGATCGCTTGGGGGACTTCCTTTATTAGTACCAAAATTGTATTAGCAGAGATCCCGCCAATCACTTTAGCATTTATTCGTTTTTTTATTACTTCACTTATTTTATATACGATTATCAAAAAAACAGAACCCCATACAATCGTCGCGAAAGCAGATAAATTTAAATTAGCACTTGCAGGCTTTATCGGTATCTCTGTATATTTCTACTTTGAAAATACCGGAATAAAATTAACGACAGCTTCGAATGCTTCCCTGATCACTTCATTTGTGCCAATTTTATCGATTACCTTAAACATGCTGTTTTTCAAAGCACGATTAAATGGTTTAGAGGTCATCGGCGTTTTGATTGGTATCGTTGGTGCTTATCTCACCATTACTGCCAACGGCAACATTGACTTTAGCACCGATAATTTTAAGGGAAACATCTACATGATCGGCGCAATGATCGCCTGGGCAGTCTACACCATTCTTAGCAAACAAATGCAACGGAACTATTCGGGCCTATTCATCATCACCTATCAAACGATCTTTGCCACGCTCACCTTACTCCCTTTTTCTTTTTTAGAGTATGACCAATGGCAAATCTTTTCATTCTCGACCTTCCTCCAAATCCTATACTTAGCAACTATTTGTTCTGGACTTGGCTATTTTCTTTACGGCTATGCTTTAAAAACCATCGATGTCGTTGTTACCACACTATATCTTAACTGCGTTCCCGTGGTCGGCGTATTCAGTGGCTACTTCATCCTAAATGAACAAATCTTACCCATCCAAATCATCGGCGGCATCATCATTATCTTTGGAATTTTTGTAACGAATTTAGATAAGACGTTGATGTTTTTGAAGAAGAAGGGATAAAGAAATACATAAAAAACAAAGGGGTTGCAGCGCTAATAGCTGCAACCCCTTTGTTTTTTAGTACTTTACCCTATAACCCGTTCAGCATTTTCCTTTATTTTCGATACAAGGTCTATGATACGCTGCTGTTTTGTCTTATCAAATAGCTTGATAAAACTCCTAGGTTTATCAAATGGTGGTTTCATCAATTCTGAAATATTCTCTACATAACCATTCTGAACAACATAATCTACGATTTTTTTCACAAAAACAATCTGTTCCTGACTTAGAGATTGATCATTGATAAACTCAGAAAATATTTCTATTGCCGCTTGATAGTCAAGTTTGGCAATTTTTCTTACCAATAAACCTAACGGTGCATCGCCAAAAGCCTGCTTATAATCCTTGACTGTACCAAGCTCCCCCTGTAAAATCTTCTCTAAACTTTGATAATCGCTCATGGTAAGCTGTTTGTTGTGGCGAAGCTTATAAATCGCTATATGATGCTCATTTTTTTCGATATAACGATTCACTTTTATTTTATAATCGGCAAAGTCCTCACCATAACCCAAAGGATTGCCTTCGGTAACTTTCATCACCGTATCCAATAAATTTGTATAAACAAGCATCTTCTTGTCATCCTCAAGAGCAAATCTACTTATCGCCCGCAACTCAGCTCTAACCTTTTCAAAGCTCAAAACATCGGTATTCTGCCAAAAACTATCGGTTTGTATCGTATGAATGAGCGTAATTTTTTCTTTTACTTGCGGAATTGTCATCTTTTTTTCAGATAGGATCCTGCTCATATGCAGCAATTGATTTTTATACCGTTTCACCTGTGGAGACTTCTCTATATGTGCAAGCATCAAACTATACATAAGCTGATCAAAATTTTTTGCATACTCATCTTCATCTGCCAGATAAACCAGTGGGGCAATATGCTTAATCAAATTATGCTTATCAGAATCAGCTAAACATAGAAACGAATTTTCATTTTTATACTTTTCCACATGTCCCAATTGCAATTTTACCGCGATAAGTTCAGCATTCAGTTCCTGAATCTGTGCCATAACACCAGCAATCAACTGTTCTCGCCATACTTGGTGCTCATCATTTACAAATGCATCACTTTGTAAATGATGTATCAATCTTATCTGCTTAGAAAAAATGGCTTCCGTTAAACTTTCCGTCTCACCAGCTTCGATTCCCTGTGGATTTTGACGGAAAAATTCAAAATTACCAAGATAATCAAAGATATAAAAACACTGCTTGTCCTGTCCTTCGCCAAATAAATTCTCGCAAAGCCTCGTCCCACGACCGATCATCTGCCAAAACTTTGTTTTTGAACGTATCCGTTTAAAAAAGACCAAATTGACGATTTCTCGTACATCAATTCCCGTATCGAGCATATCCACCGAAATAGCAATTTGAGGATATTTATCGGCAATTTTAAAAGTATGAATCAAATCTTGCGCGTAACTAATCTGAGTATCAATAATTTTTGCAAAACTCCCCTTATATTGCGGATACAATTTGTCAAAACGTTCTTCTATGTACTGGGCATGTTTATGGTTTGCCGCAAAGATAATCGTTTTCCCTAGTTTATCGCCACCTGCTACCTTTTGCCCTTTGTTCATCAAATCTTGCAAAACTTTGTCTACCGTATCCTGATTAAAAATAAATTTATTTATTTTCGGAGAAGGCACAAAGTCTGGCATATCACCATCCTCATCGGTGAAATCTTCCTCAAAACGTTCTTGATCTTCTAGCGAAAGCTGGTCATAGGTAATGCCTTCTTCTAGAAATTTCGTTTGCACTTCTATATTATGATATGGCACTAGCACTTTATCTACATCAACTGCCATTTTATAATCATACGCATACGTTGGCACACCGTTTTCTATCTCAAAAAAATCATAGGTATTGCGATCCACTTCACTTTTCGGCGTCGCTGTAAGTCCCACTAAATAGGCATCAAAATATTCAAAAATCGCACGGTACTTTTTAAAAATGCTACGATGTGCTTCATCCACGATAATCAAATCAAAATGTGCTGGCGTGAACAGTCGTTTTCCATCCTCGCTTTTTGCTGTATCAATGGCATTAAGCATCGTTGGATACGTAGAAAAGACAATACGCGCATTTTTATCCGCCTTGTTTTTTAATAAATTACACAAAGACATATCTGGCAAATACGTTTTATAATCATCCTTCGCTTGATGAACAAGCGCAGTTCTATCAGCTAAAAATAAAATATTGGTAACATACCCGCCACGCGATAACACATCGGTCAAACTTGATGACGTTCTTGTTTTCCCTGTACCAGTCGCCATAACGAGCAGTGACTTTCGATAGCCTTGATCAATATTATCACAAACCGCTCGAATCGCCTCTTTTTGATAATAACGATCGGTAATACGATCTTGAATTTTGATTTCCATTAACGCTTTCCGTTGCGTACGACGCGTTATGATTTTTTCAAGATCGGACTTAGAAAACACACTGCTTACTTTACGCCTAGGGGAAACCGTATCATCCCATATATGTGTTTCAAAACCATTGGTCATAAATAAGATTGGACGCCTGCCAGTCTTTTTCTCTAAACAATCCGCATATAACTTTGCTTGATGCATACCGTTCTTTGGATTTTTAGAAGTCCGTTTTGCTTCAATGATAGCAAGGGGGAACCCATCTTTGCCATAAAGAACATAATCCGCCTTGCCTATCCCTGCTTCATTCGGCATACCTTCAAGCGGCACTTCCTCTTTGACATCCTCGCCAAACACCCAGCCCATGAGCTTTAAATCCACATCAATATAGCGTTTGCGCGTTTGAAACTCCGAGATATCCTCTGGCGTAAATTCCCGTACTTTCTTATGCTCTTCCTTCTGCGCCGTATAGGACTGACTCATCTCAGCAATCTTGGCAAGCAGTTTTTCGATTTCTGAGTCCTTCTGTTTTATCACACTGTCGTCAACCGCAGTCTTCTCCTGCGGTATTAAAGTTTCATCAAAATGACGTTCCTCATATTTCGCCCCATAGCAATAATCTACCCATTGGATAAACTCGAAGAGTCCTCGTAAAGACAGTACCACATCACTGCGATTGACCGCTTTTTCCGTATGTACTGCCAAATTTCCCAACTTGATAATAAAGGGAAGCTTACTCCAAGTCTGATTATCCAACGCAAACCGAAATGTTGGCTCATGAATCAACGCCTGCAAATTATTTTTATAAGGCATAGTGATCGTATCATCGGCAGAATACACCCACTTCACCGCAAGCTCCAAAGCCTTCCTCGCCCCCACCGCCGCCATAGTCGGTGAAGTACTAAGTACCCGCTCCGCATCCATTGCAGCTGAAGCAAACAACTGATATTCACCTTGTCCTCGTAAAAAATCAAAATTTGCACACATTTCATTCACCCCAATTTTAGTTTCTACTGCTATGAAATCTGCATATCGTTTTAAAATCTTGGTACATTTCAGGTTGTTACCTACTCAAAATACTCACTCATTAAGCTATCAAATAAATATTGACTTTCGTCCATCGCTTTTTGCACAAGGGCTTTTTGCTCCTCAATTTTGGTAACGATTTCTGCGAATTGGTTTTGAAGAGAGAGTGGTGGAGTTATAAAATCAATTTCTTTTATAATAGGCATTGGTGGCAAATTAGGAATACCGCTTCCTCTATTTGAAGTTATATATCTATTTTTAAAAGTTGGATCTCTAAACACATATACAAAAAATATTTGATTCATTTCATTATTATCCAAAGTTACTTTTAGTAAAGCCTGATTAATTATCCCTGGCAATGCCTCTCTCGGTACAATGGACAATTTTCCTAAATAAACACCAGAACAGCTAATAAGTATATCGCCTGCTTTCACTTCAAAATCCTTAAGTCCATTAAAAGTCTCCTGATCAATAAAATATCTTTTAAATGAGTAATCGTTATTTAATGCATGATTCTGTTCATAAATGAGATAACCTTCATTAACAAATATTTCTTTTTTTAAAGCACCACCAAATGGACCTCTTTTCAAAGAGTTTTTTGATTTTGCAACTAATTGAGGTAGTTTTTTTAGCACCCACCCTTTTTCATTGGTCACAGGATTACCAAACATATCGTAAAAAGTCGCTTTAATCAGATTATCCAGTTCCGCCAGTTGTCTTTTCCGAAGTGCTATCAATTCCGCTGCAACATCAAGAGTTTGGGCAATTTGTTTTTGCACATCAAGTGGGGGAAGCGAAAACATAACTTGTTTTACAATCTTAGAGTTAAGATTATTTACGACACCACCAACAGCAAGAGATTTAAATTTTGCATATGTAGACTTACTACTTAATGCATAATATAGATATTCTTTTTCAAAATGGTTCATCTTATCACGAAGAACAAGCCATCCATCATGAATACAACCATCAATCTTCAATATATATGGTCGTCCAAAACTCATTGAATTTGATAACAAAAAATCACCAGCTTGAACATACCGAGATTTTTTCATACCTTCTCGAATAATTTTTTCTTTAGTTTTAGTAATATACATTGAATCCGCCGAAGCATCCCCTATTTTTATCCAGTTAATACCATTGTTATCATCTGTAATAAATTTATCTATCGGTCTTGGAGAACCACCACGTTCTATCTCGCAAACATCACCCAATTTCACCATTTCCCACTTACTCACCAATAAGCCCCCTTAGTTCCTCCATTTTAGAACTGATATCAAGGCTTAGTTCATCTAGGCGAGTCATGATCACTGCAGGTGCATCGTATTCGATTTTTTCATATTCTATTTCCTTATAGCGATTGATCGAAAGGTCATAGTCATTTTTCACAATCTCGGCTTTATCTACCAAAAAGCTTTGCTCGATTTTTTTACGATCAGTTTCTGCAGCAAGCTTGTGGAACCTAGCGATAATATCGGGAATATCGCCTGCATTGCCTAAGTCAGTCCGCTTGTCATCCAGCGAAAAGCCGTCGGATTTCATATCGTAAAACCAAACTTTATCCGTACCGCCCACCCCTGTTTTCGTAAACACCAATATCGCAGTAGAAACACCAGCATACGGCTTAAACACACCCGATGGCATCGAAATTACTGCCCGAAGTTGATGGTTTTCAACTATCTCCTTACGCAATGCTTTATGCGCCTTGGTTGCGCCAAACATAACACCGTCCGGCACGATACAAGCGCAACGACCACCAGTTTTAAGCATACGCAAAAACAGTGCCACAAATAAAAGTTCCGTTTTTTTCGTGTCGCATACCGCTTTTAAATTATCATTTATACTTTCAGTATCGACAGTGCCAGTAAACGGTGGATTGGCAAGAATAACATCAAATTCCGAAGCAATAGCATTGCTTTTTGAAACACTATCCACATAGTCAATATGAGGATTCGTAATCGAATGCATCATTAAGTTCATGGCAGAAATACGCAGCATAGTTCTGTCGGTGTCGTAACCCGTGATTAACTCACCAGCAAAATGCTCCCATTGCTCCGGCGTCATTTCGGCTTCATAGCGTTCTCTGATATATTCAGCAGAAGACACGAGAAAACCCGCTGTGCCACAAGCTGGATCAAGGATTTTATCATCAGGTGAGATATCTACCAATCGTACCATCATGTCGCGAATATGCTTTGGCGTTCTAAATTGTCCGTTTTGTCCCGCGGTAGCAAGTTTGCCTAGCATATACTCATATAGATCACCCTGCATATCGCGATCTTTGATGTCATGCTCATATAGTTCATCTAAACCAGTAACGATTTTCTGCAATACCTGTGCGGTTGGAATTAAAAACATCGCATCTTGCATATAGCGCGAAAATGCCGAACTGTTCTCGCCATTCATTGCTTTGATAAACGGGAAAACCTTTGTCCCGACGAGCTCATAAATATCTCTAGCATCTTTATTTTTAAACTTACTCCAACGTAAAGCTTGTCCCTCTACACCCTCTGGGAAAATCTTTGGCATAGCTTCTCCACTAAGCGCTTGAAAATTTTCTGTTTCCAATTCCTTTTCATCCAGTGAACGAATAAACATCAAATAGGTCAGCTGTTCAATCACCGTCAAAGGATTGGTAATTCCCCCCGCCCACATATCCGTCCATATTTTATCTACTTTATTGCGTACTTCTCCTGTTAACATAAATCAAAACCCTTTCACGCCTTACCAATTTATCGATATTTTTAAAAATATCGCTTAGTATCCTGCTAATACAAGCCATTTATTAAGCAATTATCGTATATTTTTGTACCATAAACTTATACTTCTCCATCATTTCAACGATTCCCTTGTAAAAATTTGTTTTCTGCTGAAAATAAGCAATATTGGTCGAAAATTATTTTGCACCTCAAAAAATAAAACACTCCAATCAATCTGGCATAACAAAACCATTTTGATAGGAGTGTTTTATTTCACTTAGAAGTTGCACCTATAAAAATTTTCTCACGCTTACTTCTCACCCTTTATTTCTTTAAACTTTTATTTATTGTTTCCAATTGTTGTACATAGTGTTTTTCTATTTCAGATAATTCATCTACTGATTTTTGTTTGTATTTTTCATATTCAATTTTTGCCTTTTCAAGAGCCTGTCCAGCAGATACCTTGCCTTTATGCGACAATATCTCATGTTTAGAAAGCTTGAGAAAATCATCCAGCAACGCAATCCAATCCTTCATATACATAGGTATCCTACGTCGTGCCTGCATATCTGCAAAATCAAGGTAAGCTGAGACCACCAAATTGAGCATCTCAATTTCTTCTTTTGACAAATAGTTTTTAGCAACAGTAGCATCTGCTTTACGCACTCGCCCTTCTGACAATACTGTCATCCCCATAAAAGGTTTACTACTATCTGCTCGAAGCATGATAATTTCGGCAGCCGTATGTCCGTGTACCGCCCAATGCATTTTATTTTGGATAGTCTGAAAAAAATGTTTGGTGTCTTCCATATCGGGATTGTAATCTATACTGGTGGCATAAATGTCCAGCACCTTGCGCCAAAATACTTTTTCTGAGGAACGTATATCCCTGATACGATCTAACAACTCATCAAAATAGCTAGCACCGCCGGCTTTTTTCAATATATCATCATTGATGGTAAAACCTTTGATGATATATTCATTAAGACGCTTGGTTGCCCATATCCGAAACTGCGTACCACGCAAGGACTTTACTCGATAGCCGACAGATATGATAACATCAAGATTATAATAGTCTACATTATACTTTTTGCCATCTGTAGCAGTTGTTCGGATTTTCCGAACAACTGCTTGCTTATCTAATTCACCTTCTTCAAAGACATGCTTGATATGCTCACTAATGTTGGATTTGCTACTATTAAACAGCTCCACCATTTGATTAAGAGACAGCCATACCGTTTCGTTTTCCATACGAACATCAATTTTCGTCTGCCCATCTTCCGTCTGATACATAATCATTTCCGTTCTATTGTCCATTATTCAAGCCTCCTTTTATAGTCAAACTCTTTTACCATACATTACTTGGTATGTTTGCTAAATAGTAACAACCATTTTTTAATATTTGAATCTATGTGATGTCTGTGTCCCACTTTTCGTTAGGTTTATTGTTCGAAACGGACTTATCCTAGACAGGGTCAATTACTTATAATTTTTTATTATTTACTGCATCGTTAAGTAACGAGCAAAGTATTTCCAGTGCTTTCGGTAAATCTTCATCGGCAAGGTTCGTCCAACAAATTCGCAGGTGATTGGTTTCGGGTTCTCCAGAATAGAATATAGAGCCGGGGAAGAAATGTACACCGCGACGGTGGGCTTCTGGAATTAAAAAATCGGTGTGAATCCCTGCAGGCATCGATAACCATACGTAGAGTCCAGCAGTTTGTTTGGGGCGAATAATCCGAGGATCAAGAAGACGATCTAAGGTTTGAAGAACATGTTTGCGACGACGATCAAGCACAATATTCATTTTACTTATGAAGTGAAAAAGTTGAGGATTACGAAAAAATGGGATAAGGGATTTTTGCAGCCAAAGCGGAGAACCTAGATCAGCAATTGATTTGGCTGCAAACAGTCGATTATAGATACTGCCATCTGCCGCAAGTAAACCAAGTCGCATGCCAGGAAAGAGAAATTTGCTAAAGCCTTTAAGATAAGTAACGCGTCCATCTGTATCTAGCATCTTTAATGGCGGAGGCAAAACTAAAGATTTAATGCGATTTATTTCTAATTCACGATGTGGTTCATCTTCTAAAATGAGGGCATTATGCTCTCTAGCAAAATTTAGTAAATCTTGGCGCCTTGACATGGACATGATCGCTCCAGTGGGATTTTGTCCAGTGGGAACCGTATAAATTGCTTTAAAGCGCGTATAGGGTGCTAGGTCTTCTAATATATCAACTCGTATTCCGTTGCTATCAACGGGGATGGGTTGCAGATTAACATGCGATAAACGAAAGGCATCAATGGCTCCCGAAAAACAAGGTGTCTCTACCGCAATCGTATCACCAGGTCCAAGAAAGGTCCGTGCAAATAGATCAATTCCTTGCTGTGTACCACTTGTTACGATTAGTTGATGGGGACTCAGATCAATAGACAATTCTTTTAAGTAGTCTACCAACGCGAATAGAAAATCCGTATCACCTTGAAAATTAGCATGCTTTCCCAAGGCATCAGAATCACGCTCTAGTGTTTGACGAATTGAAGTTTTAATCAAGTCCATAGGTAATAAGGATGGATGTACGCAAGCGGATGCTAAGTCTAATATATTCGGAGATAGCCGTACCGTACTTTGACTCCATAAGCTAGCACGCGGGAGATAATCGGGGACTGAAAGTTGCCAATCAAATGAGGTGGAGGAATCCGCTTCATCTATAGTATTATTTTTTGCAGCGCGCACAAAGGTTCCTTTACCACGGATGCTTTCTGTTAGATTGCTATGATCAAGCATTTTGTAAACCTGATGTGCAGTCACTAAACTAATGCTTAATTCGTTTGCGAGTTCTCGTACTGAAGGTAGTTTGAAATCTATTTCAATCAGCCCCGAGCGGATACGTTGGGCTATTTCTAAATAAATTTGCTGGCGAATAGAAACCTTACTTTTACGATTAATAGAGATTTTCATAAACCCTCCAACTGTTATAGCCATCGTTTGACTGTTATAGTCGACAAGTGCTTTTATAGTACTAATATACAGCAATGTTATATAACAGGAAAGAGGGAAAATTTATGTATATAGTATATGGTTTGATGTGTCTGATTTTTGGCACGACGTTTTTGGCAATAAAAGTTGGAATTGACGCTGGTGCATCACCTTTTTTGTTTGCGGGCACCAGATTTTTCTTTGCGGGAATTGTCGTATTACTTGCTGTTAAATTATTACATGGTGAAATTGGTCTAAAAACAGGCAAACGCATTGATGTTTTGCTTGTTGGTATATTTATGACGACTGTTATGTTTGGCTGTTTATACTGGGGAGAACGCCATATCTCATCAAGTATTGCAGCATTGTTAGCCGCAACTACACCAATTATGATTGGTCTTGTAGAATGGTTTGAGGGAAATCGAGAAGGTAGCTCTATCAAAGGTTGTGGCTTACTGATCTCCTTTATCGGGGTCGGTATTGCCGTACTTCCTGCGCTAGGCGCTACTGTAACGAAAGAAGCATTAATGGCGGTAATTGTAATACTCGCCGCTGAAGTTGGTAACGTTTATGGTATCATAACGGCAAAAAGAGTTTTAGCTACTGGCGTAAACCCCTTCGTACTGAATGGCTGGCAGATGCTAGTTGGCGGAGCCTTTTTAATCCTTTTATCTATGGGTACAGAACCAGCGGAATTTGTGATGAACGAGAATGTACTGGTTTCATGGGCTTATCTTGTTGTCTTTGGTTCACTTGTTGGGCACGGCTCTTATTACTGGTTGGTCAATCGTGCAGGCCCTTTACTCCCATCAACATGGACCTATGTCTCACCAGTTATTGCCCAATTTATTGGCTACTACGTCCTGTCAGAATATTTATCAGGCTATTCATTCATCGGGCTAAGTTTGGTTTTATGGGGTGTATTTTTAGTTAGTAGAGCTGTGACATTAAGAAACTGGTTAAAAAAGCTATTACAAAGTTTAGCAGCTTCTTAGAATAAATATGTTATAAGAATTGTAATACGTTAAAAGCAACTTTCTGTAATGAATATAAGTTGCTACAACCAAAGGTTTGATTGCAGTTCCTTTCTATCTATTGTAAAATAACTGCATGTGAACATTTAAAAAGTGAGGTATATTATGAAGGCTGTTATATTTGATATGGATGGAGTCATCATTGATAGTGAACCAATCAACACTGGTCTTTCGATCAAAACTGTTGCCCATTTTGGCAGTAGCATTACCAGTGAGGAAATGGAAAAATATGCTGGATCAACGATGAAAATTATTTATTCTAGTATTAAGGAAGTTAAGCACCTTGCTGCCCCAGTAGAAGAAATCATTGCTTATATGCAAGCAAGTATGCTCAGAAATTTATCCGAAGAAGATATTGAACCAATTGAAGGTATCCGTGAATTACTTATTGCCTTAAAAGCAAAAAATATTCCCACAGCAATTGCTTCTTCTTCGCCAAAAAACTTAATTGAGGCTGTTGTTGAAAAATTTAAATTACAAGAGTATTTTACTTATCTTGTCAGTGGCAATGAGGTAAAGCACAGCAAACCAGATCCAGAGATTTACCTTGTAACAGCTGAAAAACTAGGTGTTGCTCCTAGCGATTGTGTCGTCATTGAAGACTCAAAAAATGGGGTAAATGCCGCGAAAAATGCTGGCATGACTTGTATCGGCTTTAGAAATCTAAATTCCGGTAAACAGGATATCTCTCGCGCCGATGTCATTGTCGATGCGATTACTGAAATTGACCTAAGCAAATTTTAATCCTATATATTTTTAAGGGAGGGAAATTAATGAAAGCTGTCATTTTTGATTTGGATGGTGTGATTATTGATAGTGAACCACTCTATCTAAAGATTAATATAAAAACGTTGAACCATTATGATATCACCGCTTCCGAGGAAGATTTTAATCAATTTGTTGGTATGACGGATGTCGGTGTATTCACTACCTTAAAAGAAAAATATCAGTTTCCTTATACAATAGAAGAAATGCTTGCTTATCATAGCGAACTTGTTTGGGATACTTTTAATCATTTAGAAGCTGAACCAATCGAAGATATCCGTAATCTATTACAAACCTTAAAAGATCATCATATTCCCACAGCTGTTGCATCTTCTTCGCCAAAAAAGATCATCAATGTAATTCTCAGTAAATTTGAACTTGATGACTATTTTAAGCTGATTGTCAGCGGCCAAGAAGTATCTCATGGGAAACCCGCCCCAGATATTTTCCTTGAAACCGCAAAAAGACTGCATGTTGCCCCAGCTGACTGTGTTGTTATCGAAGACTCTAAAAACGGCACCATTGCAGCAAAAAAAGCTGGTATGGAATGTATCGGCTTTCAGAATTTAAATTCTGGTAACCAAGATTTAAGCATCGCTGATGTAATTGTTGACTCAATTGCAGAAATAGATCTTTTAAATTTATAAATTATCGAAAGCAAAAACTAGGTTATTTACAAACTTTACTGTAAGTAACCTAGTTTTAATTTCATTGACTATGAAATTATCCTATACTATGATTAATTTTATAAAAGAGACTGTTACAAAATACCCATCTGCGTTGTTTCTCCTGCGAGCACTCACTCAACGTACTACATCGTACGCCCTCGCTCGCGTTCTCGCCCTTCCTAGCATTTGGGCATCTTGCAACAGTCTTTTGAAATTTAAGGTTGTGTGTTTTTTGAAACACACTCTAATATTAAAGAAAGTAGATTATCATGATGATAGAAAATAATCCACCAAATCAGCGTAACAAAGGAATATTTCTCGTATTATTCGGAGCCACGCTCTGGGGTGCCTCAGGCGTTGTTGCTCAATATTTATTTCATACGAAACTGCTCACGCCTGAATGGCTCGTTGTCGTCCGCCTTTTATCTTCGGGACTTTTATTACTTGCCTATGATTTTATAAAAAACCGTGACAGTATTTTTTATATTTGGAAAATAAAGCGCGACCGCAACCAATTGCTTTTTTTTAGCGTTTTCGGGATGCTCGGCGTACAGTATACCTATTTTGCTGCCATCAGCTATGGCAACGCAGCAACCGCAACTATTTTGCAATATTTAATGCCAGTAATCATTGTTTGTTATTTTGCCGTACGTTATAAAAAACGGCCGAATGGTTTAGAACTCATCTCTATTTTTTTGGCAATGCTCGGCACCTGCCTCCTTGTAACCAAAGGTGATTTTTCGAATCTTGCCATTTCTCCACTCGCTTTATTTTGGGGAATTGCCTCGGCTTTCGGTGCCGCTTTTTATACCGTACAACCGAGATATCTGCTTAGTCATTGGCGCTCCCCCCTCGTAATCGGCTGGGGGATGTTCGTTGGTGGAATCGTGATGAGCCCAGTGAATCCACCTTGGGAATTCACTGGTATTTGGGATATGAATGCCTTACTCGGGATTCTATTTATTATCTTATTTGGCACCATTATCGCCTTTTACGCCTACCTTGAAAGCATTAAATACATTCTACCCACTGAGACCGGCACACTTGCATCCGTGGAACCACTCGCCGCAGTTATTCTTTCGATTTATTGTCTAAGTACGCCATTTGGCCTAATCGACCTCATCGGCGGCTTATCCATTATGACAACAGTATTCCTCTTGGCTAGAGCAAAATGACCGTTCTCCTGCCAATAAACTCTCTTGCTTAGAAAACTGCTATTTTACAGAATCTTTCATATAACTCCGCGGTGTTATTCCCATCATTTTTTTAAAAACATTAGAAAAATGACTTTGATCTGAAAAACCTAAGGTGGTTGCAATGCCAGCAATATTATTCCCTTGTAATAGCATTTCTTTCGCCGCACGAATTCTAACCTGCTGTTGATACATATGCGGAGGTATCCCTATAGTGTTCGTAAAAACACGAATAAAATAATATGGACTTAAGCAGGCAATCTTCGCCAAAGCACTTAAGGTAAAATTTTTTTTGTAGTGTGTATCAATAAATTGTTTCACCTTATCTACCGCTTCTTTTTGTTGATACTGCATCGTGATTGGTTCAATAAATAAAGTACATTCATTGATGATATCTCCCAAAATTTTAACCAGCATCGATTGTTTTAAAAATTCACTTTCTTTCGATATTAAAAGTTGTTCTAATTCCAACATTTTCTCATAATGGCTATTATTTTCTAAAATTACTTTGTTAAACTTATAATTTCTCGACGGTAATATCATCTGTAATAGCTTTTTTGAAACCATAAATGATGAGTAACTACACCCCGCTTCATTAGAAATAAACGAATGAGAAGTCTTCGGAGGAATAATAAATATATTACCAGCTACAATTTGATATTGGCTCCCCTGACAACTCAAACTACGCTTACCATCTTTAACGATACCTAAACATAAGCTTCGATGTGTATGTCTTGAAAAATCGTGTTGAATATTGTTACCAGAAACGACTTCTACACCTATTGTTTTAGTAAAATCAAAAAAATAGATTTTCCCCGTTTCTCTCTGTTTCATTTTTCATTCCCTCTATACAAAAATAAAACCAACCAAGTATACTTTCTATACTTCCGGTTGGTTTTTATTATTCGTAACTATTCAGAAAATTCCTGCATTAGTTAGTTGTTTTTTACAATAATATTAAAAGAAATATTTTTCAATCGCATATGCAATGCCATCTTCATCATTTGATTTAGTTATATACTTTGCAGCTTGTTTTACTTCCGGTTCGGCATTTTCCATAGCAAAGGAATACCCAGCAAGGTCCATCATGCTAATATCATTGTGGTGATCACCGAATACCGCTATTCTATCAAGTGCAAAATGATATTTTTCAGCTATAACGCTTAAAGCAATGCCTTTACTTACCTCTTTAGCAGCGATATCCAACCCACCTTTCTCCGATGAAATAAAGGTCATTTTCTCATCAGTATTATATCGTTGTTTGATTTTAACAACTTCTTCTTCGGAAAGTTGCCAAATAAACATTTTTAATACTTGAGTAAGCGGTAAATCCTCGACTGTTTCCATCATGTGAATCGGTATTTTGAACTCTGGCGCCATCGCCATATTATACTCATGAAAAAAACTCACCCGTTTACTATTTGCTGAACAAAACATACTATCGCAAACACTTGCAGTAAAATCATATGCATTAGAAAAACAATAGCTAGCGATTTCTTCTACAAACTCTTTTGGCATAAATTTATGATATAAAACTTCATTGGTAATTGGACTGCGAATCAAAGCTCCATTACAAGCAATAATGGGTTCGGTTATCCCAATTTTCATCGCCAGCCCTTTGACGTAAACATCATTTCTTCCTGTCGCTAGCACAACCTTTACACCATGCTTTTTTAGTTTTTGCAATGCTTGCAAATTGGCACTGCTTACTTCTTTACTAGAATTAAGCAAAGTACCATCAAGATCAAATACACAACAATCAATCTTCATTTTTATCGACCTCATTCAATAAAGTTACAATTCATCTTTTACTACATTATTCTTCATTGGTAAACTGCTTAAAAAATAACAGATTTCAGCATCTGATACTTCGAGCAATAATTTAACGCCCTCACCTTGTACAATCTTTTTCAAGTATAAGAATTCGCTTTGCCGTTCAATTTGTATTTGCTCACTCCAGTCTGGTGTTTGCAATGCTTGATTGGCATGAATTCTATCGAACATACATGCTGCATGTAGATAAATACGAATCGTAGCATCCTGCGTTATCATTCCATCAAAAAATACTTGTGATATTTTTTCTACAAGATTTTTACAACAGAGACTTACCTGTTTCACCGATAAACTTTTTACAAATTTACTTAGTTGCCCTGCTAACAATTCATAGACATCTAGCACGGCTATCTCCTGCTTATTTGGCAGTTCGCCATCAAGTGAATCTGCACTTAATAAGGTTTCAATCTGTTTTAATCCTTCTGTAGAAAATAACTCAATCACATGGATGAAGGGAACCGTTTCGATCTTCGGATCAATACTGCCAACGATTAATTGTAATTCATTGCCTAGTTTTTTCTTGATTTCTTCCACATCACTCATGGCTCCAGCAGTAATAAAATGCATTCCTTTCATCATTGGAACATTGCTCAATAAAATTTCTTTGATCTTGGTCGCAACACCTTCGCCACTCGCACAGGTAACCAAAATGGTGCCTTTTGCCTCCACAGTATGATTCGTATGATGCCTTCGCTGACGTAATGTCATCATATAATCATCATAAGCATGATAAATATTAGCCACTGCCTGCTCTAAGTTTTCATCTGTTGTTAGAACGCGTCTGCCTGTTTCCAATACCAATGCTGTCGTCACATTTGGAATAATTCTGATTGGTATATTTGTTTCTTTGACCAGCATATTTTCCATCGTGACCAAAAATCCCATATCCACCAGTAAAATGACACCACTGCCTTGATTATTTTTTAAAATAACCTCTTGCAATTCTTTCACTGTTTGCGCATTACTTCTATTTAATGGAATATCATAAGCTTTTACATGATCAGTCCCCAGTAAATTATTAGCAACCTCTGCCATACTTTGCGCTGTTCCTCGCCCATGTGCTGCAATGACCATTCCAATCCTCGGTTTCAAGAGGTCATTGGAACCGTGAATTAAAAACATAGCAATAAAACCCAACTCATCTGGTGATATTTTAATTTCAAGTCTGTTAGATAACATCTCTATATTATCTACTACTACTTGAAAATCTGTTTCATGCTCTGTTTTAATCATTTTTAGATTTGGATTATAAATAACTCGCCCAGAAATAACACGTTCTTTAAATTGTTGTAAATGGAGCGCCAATGCAACCAATGTTTTTCTGCCGTATTTTCGTTTAAGCTTACTGGCTGCATCATTTAATAAATCATTTGCTGTTTCCCATATGCTTTGGTCTATAATACTAATTGGCATATCAGCTGCATCTGCTTTTGATAAAGATTGCGCTACCGAACCAAAATATTTTTCTAAATCTTTACTAACTTGTAATTCCACTGCTTCATCAGACATGTTCATTTTACGATAACTGCTAATTTTTTTATCTACATAGCCATATAAATCACTATGCAAATCATAATCATTGACTCCCCCATGCATAATCAATTGTCCATCAGGCTCAATAAAGATTCCTTCTTTAAATAGTTTATTAATCGAACTATCAAGTACAGTTTGATTTCTCACCATAGAGAAAACACGCTGCGGGATCGTTTCAACATCTACAATTAATTTATCATGAGAAGTTGCCAAGCAAGATAAATAGCTTTTTGCACAACATAATTGCAAGTCATTACGCAATTCCCCAATATTAGCTGGACAGTTATAATGTGTAAACGTTTCTAAGGCTTGACCTGAAACTAAAATAGGTATTCCTAGCCGAATTGCTTCTTGGCGTACAAAATGAATAATCAAATGAATTCTTTCACTGACAGGTCGTTCACTAATCCTTGGCAAAGTAATTTGTACAGGAATCCTTCTCCGGAAGGTCATCAATAGCGAACTTGAAATATCTTCTGAAGTAGCACCAATAATCATCAATTGCGCTTTTCTTTCTTCGCGTGTTTCTCCTAGACGGCGATAAATTCCCTTGTCAACCAACATAAATAATAGTTCTTGCCCCGTTGAAGGCAATCGATGAATTTCATCTAAAAATAAAATTCCACCTTTTGCCCGATCTACCACGCCTTCATGATCTTCATTGGCACCTGTAAATGCACCTTTTACATAACCAAATAACTGCGCCAGTAAAAGCTGCGCATTATCGGCATAATCGGCACAACAAAAGGTAACAAAGGGTACCACTTTTCCATGTTGCTCTACACTTGCCCACATTTCTTTTGCATAATCCCACATCGCTTCTGCCAATAAATTTTTACCAACACCACTTTCACCACAAATCAATGTATGTAATCCATTAGGCGGGTATACAATTGCCGCTTTTGCCAATTCAATTTGCGCTTTGATACTGCCTTCACTGCCAACAATCCCAGCGAAAGCCATTGGTTTTTCTTTAGTTAAAGTTTTCTTTAAATTCCGACTTTTTTCATTAAAATGTATCTCTACCTTACTATCACGCTTCATCTTTTGAGCACTTTTACCGACCGCATAATACAATACCGGTCTAGTACCCATTTTTTTTATGCATCCTAATTTATATAATTTATTAAGATCTGCCGATGCATCACTACGATGAATATCAAGTTCCAGTGCTACTGTAGCTGCATTAACACCCTTTTTAGCCATTTCATCCGTACAGTTCTCCACGTACTCCATTACCCTATCAATTCTAGCCATTACCTGTACTCCTTAATTTTCTTTCGATGCAAAACTTCTATTTTCTTTATAATTTAACATCGCAATATTTAATCCTGCCAAGGCATGTCTATTACCAATATTTTATTTATCATGTAAACTTATGCTATATTCTTCTGCTATCATCTCTAGCTCTCGTATTAATTCTTTCGAAAGCAAAATACCATTTTGTGTTAAATTCTTCTCTAATCGCTGTTCACGTTCACCAGGTAAGTATATTTCATTTACGCCTTCTGCTTTCTCTGTATTTTTAATCCCCTGACAAAACATTTCTACACGCGCATAATAGGATTCTAATGATAGAAATGCATCTGCTTTTATTAGAATAAACAAATGTCCAACATTAGCTTCTTTTTGTCCATTCGCATAGGCCGCAACCTCTGGTCCAAACGCAGCATTCGTAAGTACACCGCTGAGAAGATCAACTGCCATAGACAGCGCATAACCCTTAGGTCCTGCCATTGGTAAAATCATCCCTAATAAAGCTTCCTTCGGATCGGTGGTTGGTCGTCCTTTTTCGTCCATAGCCCAGCCTGTTGGTATCGTTATCCCCTTTTTTTCGGCGGAAATAATTTTACCACGAGCGACAATACTAGCTGCTAAATCCATAATAATTGGATCTTTATCCTTTCGGGGAAAGCCAAATGCAATTGGGTTTGTCCCTAAATAAGGTTTTTTACCACCCCAAGGGGCAAGCGCCGCTAACGAATTTGTCAATCCAATGCTAATGTAGTTTTGTTGTGCCGCAATATCACAATAAAATCCAGCCGCACCAAAATGATTGCTATTTTTTACCCCAACCGCACAGATACCAAATTTCTCAACTACTTGCATAGCCTCTTCTATTGCTCGGCTCATCACCACCGCACCAAGTCCATTATCACCATCTACCACGAGCAGTGCTGTCCATGGATTTTTTATCTCAATTTTAGGCATTGGATTTATTGTATTGTTCTTGATCCTCATAAGATATCTCGACAATCGACTAACACCATGCGTAGAAATGCCCCATAGTTCCGCTTTTAATAAATTATCAGAAACTTTATGACTATCAGCTATTGGTACTCCAACTTTACAAAATGAACTAGCCATAAATTTCTTTAATTCTTCTTTAGAAAATATCATGTCATTCATAAAAATAACCTTCTCTCTAATTTTCACAAAGAATTACAGCTTGCAAATATACCATTATACAGCGGGCTAGTAATAATCAAAATAATTGATTATTACTAGCCCGCGTCATTTATATTTTATTTAATAAGCCCTAATGCTCCACCTGCTAATGCAAAAACAAACAACGCTAAGAGTACATTTACAACACGATACCCACGCATAATTGCCTGCCAACTTACGATCGTAATTGCCAGTGGTAATGCTTTTGGTACAATTTTATCCATCATATCCTTGATTGCGATTTCCTTACCGCCTAAAACCGGCACCCAAGCAAAATCTACTGTGATAAACTTACATACCATAATTCCTAGAACAAACAAACCCATAATAGAAAAGAAAGTTGTTAGTTTTTTGAACAATCCACCTTCTAAAATTGTAGTTACTGCCGAAGTACCTAATTGATACCCTTTTTTAATACTAAGTCTTGTAATCGTATAATCATAACCGAGCATTGCACACGCAAATACAAGTGGCCCCATAATGCTACCAGCAGCTGCCCAGCCTAAACAAATTCCGAGAACAACCGGTTTGTATAACGCACCGGAAATTGTATCACCGATACCAGCGAGCGGCCCCATTAAAGACGATTTCAAATCAATAATTGTAGATTCATCAATATCGCCACCTTTTGCTTTCTGCTCTTCCAGTGCAATAACAATTCCATGAATTACCGCACCCCAGCGAGGTTCTGTATTAAAAAACATCATATGACGTTTTAAACCGGCAACCACTGCTTCCTGATTATTAGGATATAATTTTTTTAAAATCGGCCCCATCATGGATGCGAATCCACCAGCCTGCATTCTTTGATAGTTATAGGATAAATGGCTCATGATCCACCAACGGAAGATTGCAAACTCAATATCCATTTTGGATAATCCCACTTCGGTTATTTTATTATCTGCCATTATATTTCATCCTCCTCATCATCCACCGCTGCCGATACTTTTTCTGTTGCTGGTTGCAAAGAAATATAAACATACCCCATAGCTGCACCTAAGAATGCCGCAAATAATAAATTATTCATTCCTGTATAAGCACTAATGGCAAATCCTACACCAAAAAAAACAAGTAAATCTTTACGCGCCATGTATTTTAATAACATTGCAATACCAACTGCTGGTAAAACTTTACCTACGGTATTGAATCCTGCAACGCCCCAAGCAGGAATTGCTGCAAGAAGTCCTTCAATGACTGGAGGTCCATAATAAGCTGCTAAAAATGCCGGAATACCTCTTACTAGAACCACAACAAATTGCGAAGGCACTGCCTGCAAAAACATCAACTTTTTTATATCCCCATTTTCCGCACATTTATCCTGTAGCGACGGAATCGCCGAATTGATCGACATGAATAAAATCCATGCATAATTGCCAATAACCCCTATAGACACTGCCATTACAACTGCTTGTTCTGTACTAATATTACTTTGGATTGCAACCGCAGTTCCTAGTAGTCCAGCTGAATACAAATCTGATGGATTTGCCCCGCCCGTACTATTCCAACCTAAGAAAGCCACATTAATTGCTGCCCCAATGATCATTCCTTCGACTGGTTTTCCATAAATTAACCCTACCCAAAAACCTGCCATAATTGGCTCACGAATCAGCCACCATCCTAATGGATTTGAGGAACTTTGCAGCCAGCCTAATATACCAATCATAATTGCCTCGATCATAAGTATCTCCTCCTCAATATAATTGCAAAATCTATGTACAGCTGGTGATTCATCGCGATCAATGAACCACCTGACTTCCTTAAGATTAAAAAGCTACGCTTATTGCACTATAGTTCATTTTTTTATCCTCTGGGGTTGCTTGAAAGAATATTTTTACATCCTCCGCCATTTTTTTTATTAAATTATTATCTTCCTCATTTAATGTCATGTTTTGATAAACTGCTTTACGCCCTGGCCCTGCACCTAAACCACCAATTTGTAATTCTTCAATCGGAAATCCTTTTTCCCAGGTTACATGCGTCGTCAAAATATCTTTAAATAAAATCATCGCGTTACCTTCACCCAATTGGTTTTTATTCCAAGCGGCGATAAAACGCTCAATACTAACAATACTGCATTTTACCTCCGCGGGCGTCGCCATCCGATATATATTACTCATTACTGGATCTTTTGCTAAATTATCATTCACGATAATAATTTTTGTTGCTTGCGTATCTTTTAGCCATTTCGCGACTACTTGACCATGAATCAGACGAAAATCTACTCTGATTAAAGAAATTTTAGCCATTGTTATGCACCCTTTCTACCTTCTATATTGATAAATCTTCTACCGCACGCAGTTCTTTTAGAATATTTTTACAGCCTGATTGTCCAGCTTGTATTACTGCTTCAGCTAATTCTTCACCGCACATACTAAACCGTAAAGAGAGTGCTTCAATGAGCATACATAAATTTAATCCAGCAACTGCAATAACCTTATATTGACTCGCTACCGCTGCTGAAACATTAGATGGTGTCCCTCCAAATAAATCACTCATAATCACTGAACCCTCTGGCATTGTATTTAAAACAGTCTGTACATCGACAATAAAATCGGCTGGATCCATTCCTGGCATCAGTGACAAAGCCTTAACATTTTCTTGCGCACCGATAATCATCTCAGCACTTTTGATTATCTCTTCGCCAAAACTCCCATGTGTTATCACAAGAATTCCAGGAACAGCATTCTCTTCTTTTGGCATACAGTTTTCCTCCCTACGCGCCTCTCAACTATTGACGAGCTTTAACAATCGCATCTAAAAATTCTTTTGTTGCTTGCGTTACTTTGCCATAATCTCCATCTTTTTTATGTGCTTTCGAAATATAACTGCCAACACCAACAGCAACACATCCAGCCTCTAGCCATTCACCAACGTTTTCTGGCGTCACGCCACCAAAAGGAACAATTGGTGCAGTTGGCATCGGCGCCCGTAGAGTTTTTACATATTTAGGTCCATAAAATTCTGCTGGAAATAGTTTGATAATGTCAGCACCTGCAGCCATGGAATCTGAAATTTCCGTAGGCGACATCGCTCCCGATACAGTAATGGCCTGATAACGATTTGCCATACGAATCATATCTGCACTAAAACTTGAACTTACCAACATTTCTGCTCCAGCCAAAAGAGCCGCACTAGCATTCTCAGCATCTAAAACCGTACCAACCCCAATCACAATCCCTTGACTGCTATATTTACTGGTTAATTTTTTAATGATAGTAAGCACATCTGGAACCGCAAAAGGAAATTCCAAAGCTCTTGCCCCACCAGCAATCGCCGCTTCAGCAATTTTATACGCATCTTCTGCATCGTCAGACCGAATAATTGCGATCATTCCACATTCATCAATCGCTTTTAAATTCTTTAATTTTTTCCACATAATAAATTTCTCCTTATAATTTTATATCAGATTCTATTTTATTACAGAATATTTTGCTTTTTCTCCCGATAAGACCCTTACGATTTCCTCAGCTGCTATCACACCCGCATTGACAATCGCTTCTTTTGTATAAGCACCAGAATGTGCTGTCAATACAATATTGGATAAATCAACCAATTTCGAATCCACTAGCGGTTCATTTTGGTATACATCTAATGCAGCACCCGCAATCACTTCTGTACTGAGCGCTTCATATAAATCATCTTCTACAACAAGCTCACCACGTGCTGTATTAACAATAAATGCTGTCTTTTTCATACTACGCAATCTATCTATGTTTACCATACCAATGGTATCTTTAATCGCTGGTGCATGTAAAGATACGAAATCTGATTTTGTAAAAATATCGTCTAGACTAACATAAGTCACACCATATTGATCAATAAAATCTTGACGAGGATAAACATCATATGCCAAAATTTTCATCCCAAAAGCAAAGGCTCTCTTTGCGACTTCACCGCCGATATTCCCCATTCCCACAATACCGAGGACTTTACCTGCCAATTCAACGCCAGTATGACGATACCAGCTTTTTTCTCTAATTTTTCTATCCATTGCCGGAACATTTCTTGCAATCGATAACATGAGACCCATTGCTAAATCTGCGACTGATTTGCTATTTGCACCTGGAGTGATGGTGACATCTATCTTTTGCTCTTTGGCTGCGACAACATCAATTGTATTGTACCCAACGCCTTGCTTTGCCACAATTTTTAAAGTCGGTGCTCCAGCCGTTAGAACAGCTGCCGTTACTTTATCACTACCTGCGATCATTCCATCAACACCTTGAATCATATCGATTAATTCAGCTTCTGTTAACGTTCGATCATAAGGATTTAAAATCAATTCATATCCTTGTTCATCCAAAATCTTCATTGCTTCTGGCGCTCTTGATCGTGCCCTTGAACCAATCAAAACTTTTTTCTTCATCGACTCAACCCCTTGCCATAATATTTCGATTTATTTCATTATTCTTAAAATTAATCTTGACTACTATAAATGCAAGAAGCGTGCCACTACACTAAACGCCTATAACTAATAAGAAGTTACGCAAATTATCACAACACTACACAAAAAGTATTATTTTGATGATGCTATAAACAACACTTCTCATTATAAATAAAGACCTAATTCAGATGACGTTTCAACACCACCTGAATTATAATTATCGGATAAAAAATAAAGACACTAGAAATTTAAATTCTAATGTCCTCAAATCCAAGTAAACTATTTTTTTATGATAAAAACACCTTACATAGAAATTTCTTTATAGATCAATGAAACTTTTAAACTGACATTCCTGACATGATAAATTTCACACCCAGCACAAACACCACAATTGATAGTAAAATGATAATTGCTCGCGGTTTGGTTTTGCTCGCAATTTTTGCCCCAATTTGTGCCCCAAAGATTGCTCCAATACCGACACAAATTCCCGGAAGCCATAATACATGCCCCAAAATAAAATGTGAAATAACTCCAACAAAGCTAGATATCGCAAGTACACAAGTAGACGTTGCCGTTGCAACATGTGTAGGAAAGCCAAGCGCATAAATCATCATTGGTACGTGGATAATCCCACCCCCAATACCTAAAACGCTAGAAATAAAACCAACGCCGACACTACTTATAATTCCTAAAGTACTATTATACTGAAACACTTTTTGATCAAAATGCTGCTGTTTTTCTTTCTTTGAAGATTTAGAGTACATCATGACCGACATAAACACTAAAAAAAGACCAAAGGCCAGACTAAAGGTTGCCCCTGTAAAATAGTGTGCGACATAACTCCCCAAAAATGCCCCAGGAATAGTCGCTAAACCAAACCGAATTGCTGCATGATAAAACACTTTTTTTTGCTTAATATAAGCCCAAGTTCCAGATATTGCATTGAATAAAACAATAAACAAGGAGGTCCCTATTGTTTGTGCGGCTGAATACTCAAATCCCCATAAAAATACCGGGATCAAGATCAATCCGCCCCCGACACCTACCAATGTTCCAAAAGCACCTACCACACTACCAAGTAAAAAAAACATAAATGCTGTTATAATAATAAAAATCTCCTCCGTTTTCTATACAAACATGGATACGAACAAAGCTATAACCACAGAAACTAAACCTGTTACAACAACAGCAATTCCTGCTAAAGCACCTTCCGTTTCGCCGATTTCAACTGCCTTAGAACTACCTAACGCATGGCTCGATGTCCCAATCGCAATGCCTACGGCAATACTTTGATTGATTTTAAAGAACTTTAAAGCAAAAGGAATCAACATCGTCCCTAATATGCCTGTACAAATCACAGAGGCAACAGTAAGAGCTGGAATTCCTCCTAAAATCGTAGAAATATCGATTGCGATTGCTGCTGTTGTCGTTTTGGGTGCCATCGATAAGGCAACTTGCCTGTCAATCCCCATTGCCGAGCACAGCATGTAAATGCTATACATACTTGTGATTGAGCCAACAACCGTACCAACAATAATGGGTACGATATTATTTCGAATGGTCTGCCGCTCCTTATACATTGGCAATGCAAACATAATCGTAGCTGGACATAGTAGAATATTAATCACCACCCCCCCCTTATTGAAGGTGTCTAAAGAAATATCAAATACCTGCATGCCAAAAACAATCAATACGATTGCAACAAATAATGGATTTAATAGTTGCACATTCGTCTTTTGATAAATATAAATTCCTATTTGATATGCCAAAATACAAATACCCAGAATTGCTATGGGTAACATTGGACTGTCACTGATAACTTCCACGTTAATTATTCTTCCTCATTTTATTTTGTAAGTGTAACACTAATTTCACAGCAACTCCAGTCGTTGCAAACGTTAAGAGTGTTGAAATCAGCGTCACGATTGAATACTGAAACAAAATATTTTTGATCAAATCATATTTGCCAATAATCGATACGCCCGCGGCGATAAAAAAGAATCCCATGTTGTGCATAAAAAAATTCGCGATATCTTCAATATAGCTTATTTTGATAATCCTTAGCATCAAACAGCTCATTAAAAGGATAATCCCGACCACACTCACTGGAATAGCAATCGGCAAAAGGCGTGAAAGAATATCAGCGCAAGCTACCAACAAAAAGACGATACCGATTTGTACTAATATTTTCATTTATATTCTTCCACTCCTGTTACCTGATTAAAATTTAACTATAGATAAATCATACGATTCAATCATTTGTTCTAGATTTTTTATTTCTTCTTCGGTTGGTGTCGTGTACTCTTGTACACCAATACCAAGCGCTTCCATCTTATGCTGTCCTAACGTATGATATGGCAATAATTCAATTTGCTTAATGGTGGTTTGCGCTCTTAAAAATTCGCACATCGATCGAATATTCTTTTCAGTTGCATTGACTTCTCTAATCAAAGGGACACGGATGATGATATTTTGATGTAGCTTAGAAATCTGCTTAATGTTTTCTAAAATTTTTTGATTACTAACACCCGTAAGCGCCTGATGCATCTCATCATCCATATGCTTGATATCAATGAAAATTGCATTTAATGCAACGATAATGTCTTGGTTTTCAGCAAAATCAAAATAAGCGCTTGTTTCTACGGCTGTATCAATTCCCATAGCATGACACTGTGAAACCAATTGACGTAAATAACTGCCTTGCATAAAGGGCTCACCGCCAGAAAAGGTAACACCACCACCAGATTCTTGATAAAAAATGCAATCTTTACGAATCATGTGCATAACATCTTCGACGGTGACAGCTTCACCAATCTGCTTTCTCGCCCCATGCATGCATACCGCCAAACATTTTTGGCAATACACACATTTCGCATGGTCAAACTGTATTTTCCCCGATGCACTTTGCGTAATTGCGCCATGCTCACATACTGCCAAACAACTCTTACAATTTGTGCATTTTTGCTCATACACCATGATTTCTAACTTCTGATACCAAGATTCTGGATTCGCACACCATTTGCACCTGAGCGGACACCCTTTAAAAAACGCGGTACTCCTGATTCCATCACCATCATGAATCGACCAGCGTTGCAGTTGAAAAATATTAAAGGTTTTCATATGTGGTACGCTCGATGATCGCTTCTTGTGCATCACGCGACAAGTTGACGAATTGCGTGCTGTAACCAGCCACCCGTACTAATAAATCTTTATAGTTTTCTGGCTCCGCTTGCGCTTTTCTTAATAGCTCGGTCGAAATTACATTGAACTGTACATGGAATGCACCTAAAGCAAAATAGGCTCTGATCATCGAAGCAAGATTTCTCAGATTACGCTCTGATTTTAATAGTTCTGGTGAAAATTTAATATTGAGTAGTGTTCCGCCACTGTGAATATCATGGTTGATTTTTGCTGCAGAACGCATTGCTGCCGTTGGGCTCGTTAAATCTGTACCAGCATGTGGGGAAACACCTTCGGTTAGAGGCGACCCAGATTTTCTGCCATCCGGGGTTGCTCCAATCACAGCACCAGCGGGAATATAATTGGAGATTCCCATAAAGGCTGAATTGAATGGTGAGCCAAAGAAATCCTTATACGCAACAATTTCTTTATGATAAAAATCGGTAATTTCAATTGCAATCATATCTACATAATCATCGTCATTACCATATTTCGGACAAGTAATTGCATCTTGACGCATTGCTTCGTAGCCAACCCAATCTGCTTTCATTGCTTCGCGAATCTCGGCTAACGTATATTTCTTTTCTTCGAATACCAATTTTTTAATCATCGCTAGCGAATTGGCTACATCTGCTACCCCAATCCCAGTAAGCACTGGACCGAGGTTGTATTTTGCTCCGCCGCGGCTTAAATCTTTGCCCTTTTCCATACAACCATCCACTACCATTGACAAATATGGACGTGGCACCATTTCAGCATGAATTTGTTGTGCGGTAACACTACCGATTACCGAATGCTTAATCAGGTTTGCTAATTGGTCAAAGAAGGCTGTCTTCACCGCTTGATAACTTGTAAGATCCTCTAATGGGGTTTCTAATCCCATCACCTGACCTGTGATATTCCCCTTACCTTGATTTAAGGTATATTCAATTGCCGCTGCTAAATTGATGTTTACCGCAGACGTCCATTCGCCAATCTTTCTAAAATGTGGCACTACACAACCGCAGTTGCTCCAATCACGGGCATCTTCTACTGAAAGACCTGCTGCCATGAGCATTTCTGATCCTACGCGATCATTATGTACCGCGGGGAATCCTGTACCTGCACTGATTAATTTACAAACGGCCATTAAAAATTCTGGTGGACAATCAGGATGAATGCGCACACTGAGGCCTGGTTGATGGGTTTTTACATTCTCGCTTGCTTTTAAGCACATATAGGAGATTGCATTCGTTCCGTCACGACCATCACGGCGTCTGCCACCAACGGTTAAATTTTGGAATGAATTGTAACCAGCAAAAAACTTCGCTGTATTACTAGAGATTGCCCATACCCATTCTGACAACTTAATCCAAAGCGCTTCAATCAATTCTTGTGCTTTTTCGGCCGTGATTTTTCCATTTTGCAAATCTGCTTCATAAAACGGATACATATATTGATCAAAACGTCCCAAATTCAGCGCCAAAGAGTTTTCTGAAAGGATAGAGCCAATTTGCGTAAACCAAACCGTTTGTATCGCTTCAGCAAAAGTAGTTGGCGGTTTTTCTGGTACGTTTTCACAAATCGCGGCGATCGCTAACAATTCAGCTTTTCTCGCTGGATTTTGTTCTGTTTCAGCAAGTTCTGCTGCTTTTTTCGCATATCGCCCGGCTAAACAAACGATGCCTTCGCAGACTAAAACTGCACTTTGGTAGAACTCAATTTTTTCAAGATTCTCTGCCGAGGTCGGCTCTAACTCTGCTAATTTTGCGCTTGCATCTTTCCGTAAGCCACCAAAGCCTTTTTTGAAAATTACATCTTGATAATCCGCAGTGACTTCGCCAACGGCACTACGCCATTTGGAGTCATTATCGATAATTCCTGTATCGATTAAAAGTTTCGCTGTTTTTTTGTCTAAGCGGGAGAGAAAAGTTTCCTCAAGCGATTTCCCCTTCCAGTAAGGGAACACCTCGTTTCTTAAGGCTTCTTTGGCAGCCTCATCAATCACATAAGGATCTTGGTTACGGCTTTCAAACGTATCCATCTCTTGCTCAACCCATTGCCACGAATATTCTGGACATACAATCCCATTTCTTCTGAATTCACCAATCGAACCAACAATCAATTCTTGATCAAATATCGTAACCGGAATCGTCTGGCAAACTTCGCCAAAAGCTTTCGCTCTTCTGATAATGACCGCTTCACCCTCTGTTTTTTTATGCGATTCAGTAAAGGTGATTGCTCTTTGTACACTAATGGATGGTTTTGAGTTTACATAAATATCTTTAAATTCGTCAATCCTACTACTCATGATGTTGTTCATCCTTTCTTTTTTGTTGCTTAGCGTCCAGCAAATAATTATGTAACGTTTTGCTGGCTGATTCCATATGCATTTTCAGTATCTTCTTGGCTCTCTTTATATCTTTTTGTGTGCACGCTTCCAAAAGATCCCGATGTTCCTTCTGCGACTGTGTTTGGTAGTGCATCTCTTCTAAATAAATCCGCATATAACGTTCTACATTGTTATGCAGTACTCGAATCATATCTAGTAATTTTGTTTTTCCTGAAGCTTCATAAAGATATTCATGAAACAAACAGTTGAGTTCACTCCAGCGATTGGAGTCTTCCTCTCTTTCTAATGCTTCTAAAACATGCTCCGCTTTTTGAATCCCTTCTTCAGTAATCGCTGGTATCGCAAATTCCAAAGCGCCAAGTTCGAGCAACATACGAATTTCAAAAATTTCTTGTGCTTCCTCTGCGGATAACTCGGTTACAATTGCACCTCGATTCGGATAAAACTTCACTAGTCCTTCTGACTCTAACGTTTTTAAGGCTTCACGCAACGCACTCATACTTACATTGAACTCTTGTGCGAGTACCTCTTGTTTTAACGGCATCCCACCGACAAACGTACCTGATAATATCAATTGCCGTAATTGGTTACTGATTTTAATCGGTATCGTCATTCTTCCTAATTTCTCTGTTTGTTTAAAATAATTTGTTTTCATGGTTTTTAATATACTACAACTATTTTAAAAATCACAGACGATTTTCGAAAGTATACAGTATTCACTTTCACCTTTGCTTTATTTGACAAATTTCGAAAGTATACAGTGTACAACCTTGCTTTCATATTGACACCATAAAATTTATCATATATTATGTGTCCATGAATCAAAATCATTTGTGCCGAACAAACGCACAATCAACCAATAGTTTACATTAAAATCTCATATGATAAAAAGCACTGACGCTATTGTATCTAAAAAGATATAGTAGCGCCTTTTTTATTCCTATGAAAAAGCAAAATAAATGAAAGAGAGATTACAAAAATGGTCTACGATAAACAAAAAGCATTCAATTTCATCGATCTGAATAAAGCTGAAATGATCAATTTATGGGAACAGTTAGTGAATCTAGAATGTGGCGCTCTAAATAAAGTCGGTGTTGATATCGTCGGTAAAAAAATTGAAACTATCTTAAAAGAAGTCGGCTGCAAAACACGTTTTGTCGAATTTGAGAAATCAGGCAATATGTTAATTGCCGAATATGGTGATACCGAAAATAAACCTTGTGTTATTTTTACCGGTCACATGGATACCGTTTTTGCCGATGGCACTGCCGCTCAGCGCCCCTTTACAATAAAAGAGGATAAAGCCTACGGCCCTGGCGTACTTGATATGAAGGGCGGCATCGTAATTCTGCTCTATGCATTAAAAGCACTCAACGAAATCGGCTATAAAACTTTGCCAATCAAAATCGTTCTTCTTGGTGATGAAGAAAATGGCCATCTACTTTCAAATGCCGGTGATTTTATTGTGAAAGAGTCTAAAGGAGCTTTAGCGGCATTTAATTTTGAAACGGGTTTTATGGACGACGGTATCGTTGTTGCCCGAAAAGGCATGTTCCAATTTTGCCTTGAAGTATTTGGCGTAGCAGCCCACGTCGGCAATGATCCTGAAAATGGGCGTAGCGCGATCCTCGAAATCGCCCATAAAATTATTGATATCGAGAAATTAACCGATTTTGAAAAAGGCAATACCTTTAATGTCGGCGTCATTGAAGGCGGCACTGTTGCAAACGCGACTCCTGACTATGCAAAAATCACAGTTGACCTAAGATTTCTAGATTCAGCTCACTTGCCAGATGTGATGAAACAAATTGAGAAAATCGTCAATAAAACTTATATTGATGGCACGACAACCAAATTCTCGAAAAAAGTTGAACTCAATGCGATGAAAAAAACCGATGGCTCGCTTAACTTATTTGAAGTTGTTAAAGATGTTTATGAAGAAGAAAACCTTGGCCTTCCTTATCCTAGAACAGTTGGCGGAGCTTCCGATTCGGCTTATACCGTTTTAGCTGGTGTCCCAACAGTTTGTGCCATGGGAGTCAAAGGCGGACGCAATCATAGCAAAGATGAATTCGCCGTCGTTGAAACCTTATTTGAAAGAGCCAAGTTAACCATCGCAACTGTCCTTAAATTAAAATAAATAAAATCATGTATGAGGAGTGTTTACTATGACAGACGTCGAACACAATTTAACTTGGCGAGGTTGGTTATCCTTCGCATTTATTGCTATCTCGTTTTCTGGTGTTTTAGCAAGTGCTGGTGTTTGGAGTGCATTTGATTTCCAAACGCTCATCGGTAACTTTGGTAAAATCGGTGATTTAGGTCCCTTCTCTGGCAAAGGTGGCACAGGGGCAAGAGAAGGATTTTTATTTGGTTTAACGTTGGTTCCAACCGTTATGTTTGCTTTAGGAATGATTCGTGTTGTTGAATCTTTAGGCGCACTCTTGGCTGCTGAAAAACTAATTCGTCCGATTTTAAAACCTTTAATGGGTCTTCCTGGCGTAACCGGACTTGCCCTTGTCAGTAGTATGACAAGTTCTGATGTTGGCTCAGCCATGACGAAGCAACTCCACGATAGTGGTAAACTAACAGACGATGAACGCACTATTTTTGTATCTTATCAATATGCAGCTTCTGCAACACTTACCAATACAATCGACTGTGGTGCCCCATTATTAGGTATCGCTTTATTACCGATTGGCGCAGTTTTGGCAATTGAAATATTTGTAAAAATCTTAGGTGCTAATGTTGTAAGATTTATTCTTGCCCGTCAAGCCGCAAAAACCCCCACAGCACAAGAAAGCGAAACAGATATTTCCATAGGAGGTGCAGCATAATGTCAACGGAAACTTTAGCAATTACCCCAAAAAGAACCTTAATTGAAGAATTTTGTTTTGGTGCTAAAAATGGTTTTTATCTCGGTGTAGAGAGAATTATTCCAGCAATGATTCTCGCTTATGTCTTAATTATGTGTTTAAAAATAACGGGTCTAATGACAATTGTTGGTACTGTTGTCGGTCCAGTTATGGCTATTTTCGGGCTACCTGGTGAAGCTGTTGTTTCCCTTGTTGCTGCTTTCTTTGCCAAGGCAGCTGGCGCTTCAACCGCGGCCTCCCTTTATGCCGAAGGCGTAATCAACGCTGCGCAAGTAACCATTCTGTTTCCTGCAACGATCACGATGGGAACACTCGTGGGTCACTTCGTTCGCGTCGTTGTTGCTTCTGGCGCAAATGCAAGATGGCATCCTTTACTTCTTTTTATTCCGCTCTTCGATGCCGTTGTATCCATGCTTTTAGTCCGTGTCATATTAAACCTAATGGGCGTAGCTGCATAAACTTAACTTTATAAAAACCTTTCAATTTATCTATATATCTACTTAATATTCCATTCTAACTTTTAAATAGATAAAAAACCCTCGTATCGAAATGTAAATTAACCATTTCGATACGAGGGTTTTGTGTTTTAACTCAAATATAAAAATCTTTATATGAATTGATTTTAAACCGCTGTTTTATCTACTTCAATATGCTTAACTTTTCCAAGTAAAAACGCATAGTTTAAAATACCAATAATCAGGAGTCCCGAAGAAAGAAGCAGTGCCATGTTAAACGAACCAGTCGCTTGCAAAATTGCCCCAGTAACAATCGGACCTACTACCCCACCCATATTAGAAACCGAGTTTTGTAATCCAGCAACCACCGAAGTCATATTTTTCGGTGCAACGTCACCAGGAAGTGCCCACACTTGCGATGCTGCCACCGTTGTTCCCGATTTAGCAATACATAAAAGAATAACTGCCGTAATTGGGGACTCAGCAAAAGCAGCCAGACCAATACAAGATGCCATTAATAAGCCGCCAACTAAAAACGCTTTGCGCGTTGCAGTTAAAGACAACCAACCTTTTGAATATACCTTGTCAGATGCCCACCCAGCAGCAACTTCTACAATCATAGAAATTAACAGTGGCATCATAGCCGCGAATCCCATTGCGAGCATTCCCATTCCTTTTTCTTTAACGAGATAGGTTGGAAGCCAAGTAATAAAGAAGTAAGAAGTATAGTTAATCATAAAAAAGCCAATGCACATTGCCCAAATGTTTCTATACTTTAAGAGTTCGTACCATTTCATTGGCTGCTCATTATCAAGACCTTCTTTTTTACTCTGTCCGTCGCGAATATACTTCAGTTCAGCAGCATTCACACCCTTATGTTCTTCTGGAATATTCCGATAATACATAAACCATACAACAGACCAAACAACACCTAAAGCACCAATAATGACAAACGTCATCTTCCAGCCAAACATGGAAATAAGCCAAACAATAAGTGGCATTGCAACTGCTCCGCCAAATTTAGAACCACTGTCAAAAAGTCCGCCAACCGTAGCCCGCTCTTTATCCGGGAACCATTTAGACGAAATTCCGGCATTACTTGGATATGCAGCAGCTTCACCAACCCCAAGTGCTACACGAAAGCCTAAGATTGATTTAAAACCTGTGCCAAGTCCAGTCAACGCTGTAGCCACAGACCACCAAGCTACGGCAAAACCCAAAGTTATTTTCTGGCCTAGCTTATCAGCAACTATACCTGCTGGAATCTGTAGTAAAGCATAGGACCAGAAAAAGCCCGACATGATAATCCCCATCTCGCTTGGTGTGATACTAAAATCTTTGGTCATATAAGGAGCCGAGGCAGCAAGTACAGTACGGTCAATATAATTAATGGCAATTGCTGTCCACATTAACGCAGCAACAACCCAACGTACATTTGTTTTTTTCTCATTCAACATGGTAATACCTCCACTTTTTATTATGCATTAAAATAATTGGATGATAGACAAGTGCTTTTGTTGGCGAAATAATAATTCCTTTAGTAAAATTTAGAATATTTTCACTTTTCTATTTAAATTCATAAATCAAACAATTCTAACTTTTATCTTGTTGAAATAATCGGATTACTTAGTGCAACCCGATTATTTCTATTTTTTCATTGTAGCCTTATAATAATTTTTTATAAATAGCCCGCATATCTTCTTTGGTAACCACTTTAGGATTGTTATCTAATAACCGCGTTACTTTCGCCGCAGCATCAATCAAATCATCAAGAACGTCTTCATTGATTCCTTTTTCTCTTAAATCACATTTTACATTCATATCTTCAATCATCGAATATAAATTTTCAATCATTTTTTCTGCAGCTTGTCTCGTCGTGCAATCTGTCAAATCAAGTTCCATTGCCACCGCAATGTCTTTGAATTTATCTTCACAAACGTCTAAATTAAACTTCATAACATCAGGAAGCAAAATCGCATTGGATAAACCATGTGGAATATGATATTTCCCGCCCAATGGATACGACAAGGCATGCACAGCCGTTGTACTAGATGTCGCGATAGAAATACCGCCGAAGCAGGCACCCAAAAGCATATCTTCACGTGCTTGTAGGTTTTTACCATCATTATACGCTGTACGAATACTGCGAGAAATTAAGTTAATTGCTTTTAGTGCAAAAGTATCACTGAATGGATTTGCTTTTTTCGAAATATAACATTCTATTGCATGGCATAAAGCATCCATCCCTGTATTGGCAGTAATGTGTTTTGGCAATCCTACTGTCATTTCTGGATCTAATATTACACAATCGCAGACCATTTTTTCGCTGACAATCCCTACTTTTAGTTCTTCTTCTGGCACTAAGACAATCGCATTTGGTGTTGCTTCTGAACCAGTTCCTGCCGTCGTCGGAACCATAAGGGTTGGTACCCCACGACGTTTAAACTCAGCTTTTCCTTTGACTAGGTCATATAAAGTTACATCATTGGTTAATAATAATGATACTAATTTTGCAGTATCCATGGAGCTACCGCCACCAATACCAATGATCATCTGACATTCAAAGTTTTTTGCAGCATTGAAAATAGCATTGACTTGCTCTAATGCTGGTTCTGGGGGTGTATCATTCATAATATGAACATTAACGCCAGCATCTTCAAGGATTTTCTTTGGTTTATCAATTAAACCTGTTTGCCAAACGCCTTGATCCGTAATAACAACAACATTTTTTGCTTCAAAACTTTCTACAACATCTTTTATCTGTGCAATAGAGCCCGCACCGGCTACAATTTTTCCTATGTTTAATAACGAATATAGTTTACTCATGCTACTCTCTTCTTTCTACCATTATATTCACGATATATGTTTAAACAATCATTTTACTTAATTAGAACTATCATTTTTAACTTTCATGAAAATGTACAATGCATTTATTATTTATTCCAGCGTGGATGTTCATAAGCTTTTGGATTGCAAACTTTTGGCCAACGCTCACCGTTCATTACCGCGATAACTCCTTCAGCTGCCATCGTTGCTACACCAGAAGCTGCTTCTTTGGTTTGTCCTGCCATATGTGGAGATACGATAATATTGTCATATTGGAATAACGGTTCCTCTGCAGTCACTGGCTCATTACTAAATACATCTGTTGCGGCAGTGTGTATTTGATTATTTTTCAATGCTTTTGCTAACGCAATTTCATCGATAATACCGCCACGGGAACAGTTAATTAAAATCGCATTAGATTTCATCACACCTAGCTCAGCCGCACCAATAATATGCTTAGTTTTTGGTGTTAACGGTACATGCAAAGAAATTACATCAGCTATTTTTAAAACAGCATTCAGATCTGTTTCATGTTGATAGCCTTCTTTTTCAATCACTTCTGGTTTAACAAATGGATCATAGACAACCACTTTCATTCCAATACTCGCTGACATTTTTGCAAGTATGCTGCCAATATTTCCATAACCGACTAGCCCTAGCGTTTTACCATATAATTCAAACGCTTTATAACTGCTTCTGATATTAAAATTGCCTTTACGAAGTTCTTTATCACTACGCACCATATCTTTCGCTGCCGCAAACATAAAAGCAAAAGCATGCTCTGCTACCGAACGGGTATTAGCTCCTGGAGCGATAACCACAGGGATTCCAAGATCCGTTGCCGCTTCTACATCAACATCATCAACCCCAACGCCAGGGCGACCAATCACTTTTAAATTTTTTGCCGCCAGCATCGTTTCCCTATCAATTGATCCAATACGAATAATAAGACCTTCTGCATCAAGCAATTCTGGTAGCATTGCCTTTGGATCACCATTATTCGTAATCGCCACTTTTACATTGGCTTTTTCTAAAACAGCCATTCCATCATCATGTAATCTATGAGAAATAACAACTTTTTTCATTTAAAGCGCTCCTTATTTAAAAATCGAGAAAACCGAGAAATTCGAGCTATGAACATAGGGTGCATGTGTTTCCCTATGAATTCACCCTATGTTTTTGCTCTTCTATACAAAACTAAGGGGTAGTATTGCTCGCTATGATTTATTTATATAGTTTAAAAACTTCTTGCAGCGCTGCATCGATTTCAGGTTTTGCACAGTTCGATGGTTCACGTGCTGGGCCAACTGGATAGCCAAGTAAATTCACTGCACGTTTTACAACGGAGTTTGGATTGCCCATTTGCATTACATTACGGAACGGTCTAATTTTCTTTTGTGCTTCATTTGCTTCAGCAATTTTGCCTTCTGACCATAACTTATAAATGCTTACCATAAGTTCTGGGAATACGTTGGAACAACCGGAAATTGCCCCGCTGCCACCTGCCATTAAAGTCCAAAGAATTAAAGAATCACTGCCTGCAAGTACACTTAAACGTTCATCCGTATTTTCGATATATTTTAAGCTGTTATCAAAGTTCCCGCTGCTGTCTTTGATACCTATGATATTTTTATATTTCGCTAACTTTGCTACTGTTTTATAGTCAATGTTATTGCCTGTTCTCGCTGGGATGTTATAAAGAAGTATTGGTAAATCAACAGCTTCAGCAACCGCACTGTAATGACGATAAATATCATCTTGTGAAACGCCGACAAAATATGGGGAGATGATGGATAAAACATCTACACCTAAATCTTTGGCAATCTTAGATAATTCAATGGTTTCTTTTGTCGTAATACAACCAGTACCTGCATATACAGGTACTCTGCCATTTACTTCCTCGACTGCCACTTTAATAATTTCGATTTTTTCTTCTTTTGAAAACGCATAAAATTCACCATTTGTTCCTAAAGGGAAAATGCCGCTAACGCCCGCATTGATTAAGCGATTGATCTGTACACGATATTCTTTTTCATTGAATTTTTCGTCCTCAGTTAATGTAGTAAGAATTGGAGTAATAATACCTTCTGGTTTAAACATAAATAATCATCCCTTCAATTTATCATAATTTATTTTATTTATTTAAAAGATCAGCAAATTTTACAGTTGCCATCTGTGCACCAAGTAATAAAGATTCCGTCATACTCCTACTGTCAGCAATACCCTGTCCAGCAACAGGGAATGCTGTCCCATGATCGACAGAAGTACGAATACAAGGTAAACCAACTGTTACATTCACGCCTGTTTCAAAGCCCAATACCTTAATTGGAATATGACCTTGGTCGTGATACATCACTACAACAATGTCAAATTCATTTTTGATAGCCGCGCGATAAAATACGCTATCTGGTGGCACTGGACCTGTTACATCCATCCCCGCTTTTTTGGCTTCTTCCACCGCTGGCAGGATTTCAGTTTCATCTTCACTGCCAAAAAGCCCACTCTCGCCTGAATGAGGATTTAAGCCCGCAACTGCAATACGCGGTTTATCAACGCCCATCATTTTTACCGTTTCATTGGCCAAATTGATTACTTTTAAGACGCGTTCTTTTTTTACCAAGTCACAAGCTTTTCTAAGCGGCACATGTGTCGATACATGAATAACTTTTAATGCGCCACTGACAAGCATCATCGAATAATCTTTTTGCCCTGATAACGTACCCAATATTTCTGTATGACCCGGGTAGTGATTGCCACCCAGGTTTAGCGCTTCTTTGTTGAGCGGGGCAGTTACAATTGCATGAATTTCATGCTTAAGTGCATATTTAACTGCCATTTCAATGTATTCATAAGCAGCTTTTCCCGCTCTCGCATCTACCTGCGCAAAAGGTAAATCTGCTGGTAAATTATCTAAATCAAGGATGTCAATTGTTCCATATGCATTGCCGCCAAAACTTGGATGATCAATTACATTACATTTTAACTCTGCACCAACAATTTTTACTGCACGTTCCATTATTTTTTTATCGCCAAACACCACTGGCCTGCCGATTTCATAAATCGCACGATCAGCCAATGCTTTTACGATAATTTCAGGACCAACACCTGCAGCATCGCCCATCGTAATTCCCAAAATTGGTTTCATCTCTTTTTCCTCCTTTAATGTTTCTCTTGTATGTTATCCTCTATTTTAAATGAATTTACTTGACGAATCGCTTTGATTGCCTGGACAAAACTTTGCTTAGTTCCGAAAGCTCCAGCTTTCGTTACAACCTGTAGTCCATCACAAACGCCACCTACTAATTTCCCTAGCGGAATTCCAATTGCAACTTCAGCAATCACTTCTATTGCCTCCGCTTTCAGTGATCTACAAACATGAATTGCAGTATCTCCACCAGTCAGTACCATTCCCGCTATTTTAAAAACTACCAACGACTCGGTAATTTTCCCTAGAGAAACTGCAATAACCTCGCTGACTTTTTCACTACTCATGCCATGCTTCTTACCCGTTTCTAAGGCAACATTTACATCCTCATCATCAAGTGCACTGGCAATCAATATATCTTTATTTTCGTGTAACAATGCTTTTGCTGCTTTTATACACCGCTCAATTTCGTCTTCCTTCTGGTTCACCAAATGAACTACATCCATTTTTATCAACGACATATTTGGCAGTTTTAACGCTTCCCCTACTTGAGCTTGGGTAGTTTTACTGACGCTGCCAGCAATAACAAGAACCGAACCTTTTGTGTCTAATATTTGCCGCTGTTCTTTTTTTTGCCACTGATAAATTGCTGGTAAACAATCCGCTAAAGCTGCTGATCCTACGAATAAGACTTCTTGGTAGCATTTTGTTGCTTCAACGATAGCGGTTAAATGTCCATTCTCGATACTATCAAATACAATCCATTTTTCGCCATTTGCTACACATGCTTTGATTGCTTCTTTGATTGCGTCTACCCCTTTTACAATCGTCGGCAAGGTAATCAGCCCAATTTCTCTATTCGGTGTTTGTTTTTTCAACAACTCAATAATGCGCGATTCTTTAACTGGACTTTTAGGCGCATAGGCGATTTCTGTTAATTCAATTGGTATTCCATCCAATAGGTGAAAACCGCCAACCGTTGTTCGCTTATTGCTAGGAAAAGCTGGAGCAATCACAGTAACTTCCGGCTGAAACACGTTCGTAATTGCTTCAATTTCAGCCCCTAAATTTCCCCGTAATGTAGAATCTACTTTTTTATAAACATGCGCAACGCCACTGTCTTGTAAAGCTTCGCATAGTTTTTTTACTTTATCATAAGCAAGTTTTGCATCAATATCTCGGCTATCTGTATCAAAAACAACCACTTCTGATGTTTCACGCAATAAATTCTTTTGATCAAAATTAATTCTCACACAGCTGCTAATATTATTTTTAGCAAATTGAACTGCCGTATCATTTGCGCCTGTAAGATCATCTGCAATGACCGCTAACTTTATCATCGATGTGTCACCTTCTCTCCTTGGTCATTTGCCTAATTATAATGCAAGCAGCATGCCAACTTGTTTTTGTGCAAATATACTGAATCTTTTATTTTTTCAAATAAAAATACGTTGCATAGTGCAACGTATTCAGTGTTATTTGCATCAAATAATACAATTTGATTATTTTGCATTTAGTTTTCGCCACAATGTCGTACGATGAATTCCTAAGCGTATTGCCGCACGTCCATAATTAAAGTTCTCTTCCTCTAAAACTCGCCGCAAAGTATTTTTTTCTATTTCTGCCAAATTATCTTTAGCACTATTCTCATTTCTTTGTTCTTCCTTTATTTCTATTTCTTGCTCTTCCTCATCGCGCGCTTCAATAATATCTTGTTTTGTTATCATCGGTCCATCACTGAGTAGCATCACACGCTCTATCGTATTCGCAAGTTGTCTAATATTACCCGGCCAAGCGCATTTTTTCAAATATTCTCTTGCTTCTATACTAATACCAGTAATCTGTGAATTAACTGCATGCATTTGTTTTACTATTTTTTTTGCCAAAAGTGGAATATCATCTGCTCTTTCCTGTAATGTCGGCATATGAATTCTCAAGATATTCAAGCGATAATAAAGATCTTGACGAAATTGCTTTTCTTCCACCATTTTGGCTAAATTCTGATTGGTAGCTGCAATAATTCTAACATCAACGGGAATCACGCTATCTCCACCTAAATGCATCACTGCTTTTTCCTGCAATACTCTAAGAAGTCTCGATTGGAGTGCCATTGGCATTTCCCCAATTTCATCAAGAAAAATCGTTCCCCCATGTGCAAGCTCAAACAAGCCCTGCCTGCCACCTCGCTTGGCACCAGTAAACGCCCCTTCGGCGTAACCAAACAATTCACTCTCTAATAAATTTTCTGGCAATGCTGCACAATTCACGGCAACAAACGGTCCATTAGAACGCGTGCTTATATTATGAATACTCTGTACGAGCATTTCCTTACCAGTACCAGATTCACCAGTGATTAATATCGTCGACTGCGTCAATGCATACTTCGTAGCCTTGCGCTTCATCGCCGTACAAACTGGCGAAGTTCCTACGATATCTTCCATTTTCACACGGGCAATAAGCCCTTTTGCATGCAATTTTTTACGCACATTTTGTTCTAATTGTTGTAATTGTGATACATTTTGGAAGGTATAGATATTACCGATTGTTTCATCTTTTACCTTAATTCGGCTTTCTTTTACGGTTAATGTTTTATCCCCAATTTTTTGCACATCGTCTTCTACATTTTTTTTTGAAATCAACAGCTCGGGAATCACCTTTTTCAAAGAGTGTCCCATCACTTCTAAATGAGATAGTTTAAACATTTTTTCTGCCATCGGATTGAAAATTGTAATTTTAGCCTCCGGATCTGTGGCGATGATCCCTTCGGCAGACTGGTCAATTACCGTGCGAAGTAGTTCTGATTTTTCTTGTTCTTCGCGACGAATCCGCGCAATAAGTTCCGCTTCCTTCATCGCTTTATAAATAGCTTCACGCCCTGAATGAATCAACGCACCTGGTATTCCTAAATTCGTTGCAATTTTTGTTGAAATCGCATCCCCGACGATAAGTTCTACACCATTTTTTATCGCAGTTTCAATTTTTTCCGCCGCTTCCGCTTCATCTCGCAGAGTAATTTCGCAAAACGTAATGCCAAGTAGTTTCGCCAAATCTTCACAACCATAGATCACATTTTCAAAACCAGCAATTCCTACTTTTTCAGGATATTTACCATTTTTCATCATTGCTCGCAAAATATCGATGACTGTAACTTGAATTGGTACAATCGGAATATTCACATTTTTTTCGATTAAAGTTGCTGTACCACCGCGACTGATGATAACCTCTACCCCATCTTCGACTTCCTGTTTTACCATTGCAATACACTCTTGCAAATCACCTTTTACAATTTTAATGTGTTCAGCAGAATCAGCAAATTGTTCTTTTACAACTTTTTCTGCCGCTTCAACCAAATCGGTAAAAGGTGCTACAAATAGAATCCTTGCATCCACACGAATCACCTCTATTTAAAAATGAATTCATTGTTTTTTCATCATACTAAAATTCATTCTACCACAAATACAATAAAATTTTTAACAATTCAATTTGACTGTGTAAAAAAAACAGGAGTTCAAACCTTCTAACTAAAGGGTTGAACTCCTATTTTATCGCGCATTTTCATTACGCAAACTGCAGTTTTCTTCTATAGTATTATATAGCGTAAAAATTTACTAATTTAGCACCAAATATTCCGTCAATCGCAATGACTTCATTTAAGATATTGCTTGGAATATCATTATCTACGGTAAGTACCATAATATTTGTTCCAGATACATCTGTTTTACCAACTTGCATTCCGGAGATGTTGATACCAGCAGCACCCATTAACGAACCCACTTTACCGATGATACCAGGGCAATTGATATGTGGGCAAATTAAGATTCTTGCATGTGGATCAACGTCTACTCTGTAATCATTGATCGCTACGATACGAGCATCTTCACCAAATAGTGTACCTTGAATCGTAATCACTTGATCTTTTTTTGCTGTAATGCGAACGGTAAGTAGATTCGCAAAGTTTTCTGATTCTTTATTTTTTACTTCTTTTACTTTAATACTACGAGATTTTGCAATAGCAGGCGCATTTACATAGTTTACAACGTCTTGCAGAATCGGATTTAAGATTCCTTTTAATACTGCAGTTGTCACCATTTTTGTGTCTAATTCAGAAATTTCACCGTTGTATGCTACTTCGACTTCACTGATCGCGCCATCTGCTAAAGAGCGCGCTGTACACCCCATTCGTTCAGCAAGCGTAAAATAAGGTTTGATCATTTTCATCACTTGCGCAGAAACTGGAGCCATATTGACTGCCGTTAAAACAGGTTCGCCTTTTAACGCTGCGACAACACCGTGGGCAACATCAACCGCTACACCAACTTGCGCTTCTACTGTCGATGCACCAAGATGAGGCGTTAATACGATGTTTTTCACACCAACTAATGGATGATCAAGACCAAGTGGTTCACTCGTAAACACGTCAATTGCAGCGCCGGCTACAACGCCTTCTTTCAACGCTTTAGCAAGATCTGCTTCATCAATGATTCCACCACGTGCACAGTTAACCAAACGAACACCTTTTTTCATTTTACCCATAACTTCTTTATTGATCATACCCTTGGTTTGTTGGTTAAGTGGCATATGAACCGTAATAAAGTCTGCTTTTTCATAAATTTCATCTAAAGAAACAACCTCGATACCCATACTTTTTGCTCGTTCTTCATTAACATATGGATCATAACCAATAACATTCATATCAAAAGCAATTGCACGTGTCGCAACACCGCTACCAATACGACCTAAACCGATAACGCCAAGTGTTTTGCCCCGTAATTCTACCCCAACATATTTATTACGGTTCCATTCTCCTTGTTGCATTGTTTCATTGGCAATAGGAATATTTCTCGACATTGCCAGCATCATTGCCATGGTGTGCTCCGTTGCCGCAATGGTATTTCCTTCTGGCGCATTGAGCACAATAACTCCCTTATCGGTTGCAGCCTGCACATCAATATTATCTACGCCAACACCAGCGCGACCAATTACTTTTAAATTTTTAGCAACTGCTAAAACTTCTTTGGTTACCTTACTGGCACTACGTATAATTAAACCATCAAATTGAGGGATGATTTCCAACAATTCTTCGGCCGGTAATTTAGGTTTTACAACAACTTCAAACTCCTTACTTAAAATATCAATACCTTTTTGGGATACACCATCAGCAATTAAAACTTTCATCAATCATTCTCTCCTTTTTATTTTAAAATGTTAAATTTTGTGCAAACTATGCATAAACAGACAAAATAAAAAAGTTTCGCCCCAAAATCAATTGGGGCGAAACTTATAGTTCGCGGTACCACCCAGTTTGAGCGCTTTCGCGCCAACTCTAGTTCGCTGTATCGGGCGATCCCGTCATAATTCATCATTAGCCATTCTAGGGTGGAACAAATTATCTTTTCTATCGACTTGCAGCAACCGTCGACTCTCTAAAAGACGAAAATAACTCGATTCCCTATCATCATGTTTTTATCAGCCTGTTTACAGGTCAATTTTTAATTTGTCATATTACTCTAGTAAATTATATTTTATCCGTCATCAAACGTCAAGTGTATTTCACAAAAAAACATTTTTAAAATTTTTCTTGACGTTTAGCGAAATTCAGCGTTAGAATATAACACAATCACCTAATAAATGATCCAGCACCCAAATAGCTGGAAAATAATAAAATAAATTTTTGGAGGCTATTATCTTGGAAAATCGTATTTTTAACTTCAATGCAGGTCCTGCCGTATTACCACTTGACGTACTAAGAGAAGCACAAGCTGAATTATTAAACTTCAAAAACAGCGGTATGTCAATTATGGAAATCAGTCATCGTTCCAAGCCTTATGAAGAAGTACACAACAACGCCATCAGAACAGTAAAAGAACTCATGGGACTTGGCGATGAGTACGAGGTATTATTCATCCAAGGCGGCGGAAGCATGCAATTTGATATGATTCCGATGAATTTCTTAACTGAGGGCAAAGTTGGCAACTATGTTGTTTCTGGTTCCTTCGCGAAAAAAGCACTAAAAGAAGGTAAATTAATTGGTGCTACCCACGTTGCTGCAACCAGTGAAGACGAGAATTTCAATTACATTCCAAAAGCCGAAGATATCAAATTAAGCGAAAATGCCGCTTATCTTCATCTCTGTTACAACAACACTATTTTCGGAACAGAATGGAACTACATTCCTGAAACCAACGGTGTGCCTTTAATCGCCGATATGTCTTCTGATATACTTTCCAGACCAATAGATTTCTCTAAATTTGACATGATTTACGCAGGTGTTCAAAAAAATCTTGGTCCAGCTGGCGTATGCATTGTCGTCATTCGTAAATCTATGCTGGAAAACCTACCAGAAGGTCTACCTACAATGCTTCGTTATGATACGTACTCCCAAAATAATTCCCTATACAATACCCCACCAGCTTTCAGTATCTATATCGTAGGCAAAGTTGTCAACTGGATCAAAAATAACGGCGGTTTAGTTGCCATGGAAAAACGAAATAAAGAAAAAGCAGCCATCGTTTATGATGCAATCGATAGCAGCAACGGCTTCTATCGTGGACATGCTCAATTGGGCAGTCGTTCTAACATGAATGTGACTTTCCGTTTACCTAGTGAAGAATTAGAAAAACAATTCATCGCTGAAGCTACCGCTGATGGACTTGGTGGTTTAAAAGGACATCGCTCAGTAGGCGGACTTCGTGCTTCAATTTATAATGCAATGCCAAAAGAAGGCTGCCAAAAATTAGCGAACTTTATGGCAGAATTTCAACGTAAAAACAGCTAAACTAATTAACATTATGTAAAGCAAATAGGATTATGACATTGTAATTTTGTCATAGTCCTATTCGTTTTTATCCGTCCCCTTCTTCGCAAAAATAGTGTGGAATAATATAATAGGGTATCGCGAGTCCTACAAGCATTCCCAGCCAAAAAGAGAATGTACTACCCATGATAAGCACAAATGCTAGGATAATGACAGCACCCCAAATCGTCCAATTACTCATACATTCATCAATCGTAAAATTTACCACTTCGGCAATTTCAGCGCGATCTAACTCTTGCACTTTTTTCACCTCCACTATGAATCTATATTACATAATATGTTTGAAATTCCAGCATCGTACCATTCAAAGAATAATACATGCACAGTTTGATAAAATAGAGTATAATGACTTTTAAGTTCATCTTAGGAGGTTATCAATTTTATGATTAAAGAAATTACTTACTCTGATTACGCTACAAAAGCAGTTGAAATTTTAAGCAAAGGCGCATTCTTAAATACAGCAGCGGCTGGCAAAGACAATACCATGACAATTGCTTGGGGTTCTATCGGGTTCATGTGGGGAAAACCAGTACTAACCATCATGGTGAGAAAATCCCGTCATAGTTTTGAACTACTAGAAAAAAATCCTGAATTCACCGTAAGTATTCCAGTAAACGAGATGAAAGCGGCTCTTGGTATCTGCGGATCTAAATCTGGTCGTGATACGGATAAATTCGCTGCCGCTGGGCTCGAAAAATTAGCTGGTCAAAAAGTTTCTACTCCATCAATCAAAGGCGCGGGCTTACATTTCGAATGTAAAGTCGTTTACAAACAAGTCATGAGCACTGCTAACCTTGATCAAACGTTTGCCGACAAATGTTATTCCGACAACGATTGGCACACCCTCTACTACGGCGAAATCGTTTCGGCCTACGTCGAAGAATAATTTACTAGCAATACAAAAACCACAATACACACGCATATTACTGTGTATTGTGGTTTTTTCTTTTAGGAACTAAAAAGAGCACACTAATCCATTTTGCAAAAATACTTCGTGATATGCTACGAGATCCTCTTCGTGAAGTTGTTTTAGATTCTTACATTGATATTCCTTGCCTAGCAAGGAATATTTTTTTTGGCCAAATTGATGAAATGGCAGTAAATTCACTTTCTTCGCTCCTATTTTTTTCAGTAAATCGCAAAATCCTTGCGCATCCTTTAATGCATCGTTAATCCCTGGAATCACCGGGATACGAATCACAATTTCCTTCCCTTTTGCTAAAGCTAATTTTAAATTACGAAGAATTGGCTCGTTCGATACTTTCGTTACTGCAACATGCTTTTCATTATCATAATGTTTGAGATCAAAGAGTATTAAATCGATGTGCTCGATCAAGCTAGTGAATGTTCCTTCATCGGCATAGCCTGTCGTTTCACACGCTGTATGAATCTGTCTCGCTTGCAGTTCTTTTAATAATGCGATAGCAAACTCGGCTTGGTCTAATACCTCACCACCAGACAACGTAACACCACCACCAGATTCTTCATAGAAATCTATATCTTTCATGATTTCTTCTAAAACTTTTGTTAGGGTCATCAACTCCCCTTGTACTAAAAGCGCCCCCTGCGGACAAGCTTTTACGCATTGAAAACAGCCCACACAAATTTTTTCATCAAAAATCATTCTATCCTCAAGGTATTTAACGGCACTCTGTTTACAAGCGTGTACACAACGCATACAACGGACACACTTTTCCTCTTCCCAAGCCGCTTGCTGCGAAACGCTTTGCGACTCGGGATTGGAGCACCATAAACAAGCTAAGGGACAGCCTTTAAAAAAGACTACCGTCCGAATTCCCGGCCCATCATTTAAACTAAATTTTTGTATATTGAAAATACACGCCTGTAAATTTTCCATACGACACCTCAACTCTTTTTTATTATTTCCATAATATCATGGAACTATATTTTTCAAAACATAATTATTCATTTAAAGCCGAAATGAGTTTCGAATGAAATTTTTTTATTGACTTTAACCGCGTATATTTTATAATATAACTATAAGTGAAGAGCTTTTATTTTCATTTGAAACTTATTTATTTTGTTTTAAAATGTCATTATGCTATAATAAAATTAAAATTTAATTGATATAGGAATGATGATAATGCTAAACAGACATGCAAAGATACTTGATCTTGTAAATACCAATAAAAAAATTGAAGTTACAAAGCTTGCTGAAGAAATCAAAATATCCCAAGTAACGATTCGTAAAGATTTGGATATGCTCGAAAAAATAGGCTTGTTAAAGCGTGAGCACGGTTTTGCTGTCATGGTTGCCAGTGACGATATCAATAACCATCTGGCTTTTAATTATAACCTAAAACGTGAAATTGCAACAAAAGCAGCGCAGCTTGTGAGCAATGGTGAGACGATTATCATTGAATCGGGAGCATCTTGCGCACTATTAGCAGAGGAAATTGCCCTGCATAAACATGATGTTACGATCATTACCAATTCCGCTTTTATCGCTTCTTTCATCCGCAAAGCCCCTTTTGTAAAAATCGTATTACTAGGCGGCGATTATCAAAATGAATCTCAGGTCGTTGTCGGCCCGATGGTGAAAAAATGTATCGAAAATTTCTATGTGGATAAAATGTTTGTCGGCACTGATGGCTTTCATGAAAAAATTGGGTTCACTGGAAACAATCATATGCGTGTAGAAACACTAAAGGCTATGGCAGAACAAGCAAATAAAATTATTATCCTTACAGAGTCGTCAAAATTTGTCCAACAAGGCGTTGTGGCGCAATTTAAGCCCAATGAAGTTAACTATGTCTTTACTGACAGTAATATTCCTGAGGAAACATTAAATTTTCTTCAAGCGCAGCACGTAGACGTGCAAACGGTAGATGTTGACGCTTAATTCAAAAAGGAGGCGTTTTATCTATGAGCCATTTCGGCGACCTCGCGCCCAGAATGAATAAATTACGTGAACAATTATTAACTGCCCATCCCATGGTTTGTGCCGAAAGAGCTCTTCTTACCACCCAAAGTTACCAAGAGCATTTTGCTGAGCCACTCGCACTGCGCCGAGCTTACATGTTAGAAAATATTCTTAGCAACATGAGCATCTATATTGAACCAGAAACCATGCTAGCAGGTAACCAAGCAAGTTCTAATCGTTCTGCTCCGATCTTTCCTGAATATGCGATGGATTGGGTCATCGATGAATTAGATCAATTCGAGGAACGTGATGGGGACGTATTTTACATCACAGAGAAAACCAAAAAAGAGCTAAAAAGCATTGCGCCGTTTTGGAAAAACAATACGCTCAAAGACCGTGGCTTGGCGGCGATGCCAGCCGCTAGTAAGGTGTTTTACGATTTGGGCATCATCAAAGCCGAAGGCAATATTACCTCCGGCGACGCTCATATCGCAGTTAATTATGAACGCGTACTAAAATATGGTTTAGTCGATGCCAAAGAACGCGCAATGAAAAAATTAAACGAATTGGATTTAACCGATTACAAAAACTTAAAAAAATCTTACTTTTATCGCGCGATTGAAATTGTAGTAGATGCAGTTGCCACTTTTGCCAAGCGCTATGCTGAACTGGCACGTAAACAAGCGGAAACAGAAACAAATGTCACCCGCAAAGCAGAATTGTTTGAAATGAGTCGCATCTTAAATAAAGTTCCTTATGAACCAGCCGAAACCTTTCAAGAAGCTCTACAATCCACTTGGCTTGTGCATCTCGTTCTACAAATAGAATCCAATGGTCATTCACTATCTTACGGACGTGCCGACCAATTCTTATATCTCTACTATAAAAACGATTTAGCCACAGGTAAAATTACTGAAGATATCGCTTGCGAACTCTTAACCAATCTTTGGTTGAAAACCTTCACCATCAATAAAATCCGTAGCTGGTCACACACGAAATTCAGTGCTGGCAGTCCGCTTTATCAAAATGTTACCATCGGCGGTCAAACGACGGATAAAAGAGATGCTGTAAATCCTTTATCTTATCTCATCCTTCGCTCTGTTGCCCAAACAAAATTACCGCAACCAAACCTAACCGTTCGTTATCATCGCGGCCTAGATGATCGCTTTATGCAAGAATGCATTGAAGTTGTCCGCCTCGGCACAGGTATGCCAGCCTTCAACAGCGATGAAATCATCATCCCTTCATTCATCGAAAAAGGAGTAGCCGAAGAGGATGCTTACAACTATAGCGCTATCGGCTGCGTAGAAGTTGCCGTCCCTGGCAAATGGGGTTACCGCTGCACTGGCATGAGTTTCTTGAACTTTCCAAAATCGTTAATGATTGCGTTAAATAATGGGACTGATCTTGATTCTGGTACTAAAGTTTGCGAAGGGGTTGGCCACTTTAAAACGATGACTTCTTTCCAGGACGTTATGGCAGCTTGGGATAAGATTATTCGTGAATTTACTCGTCACAGTGTAATTATTGACACTTGCTGCGATATGGTGCTTGAGCAAGATACCACCGATATTCTTTGTTCTGCCCTCACCGATGACTGTATTGAGCGCGGGCTAAACCTAAAAGAAGGTGGTGCTGTCTATGACTTCATCAGCGATTTACAAGTAGGAATCGCCAACCTCGGTGACTCGCTAGCTGCGATTAAAAAATGCGTATTTGAAGACAAACGCTTTACTACGACTGAACTTTGGGATGCCTTAGTGAACGACTTTGCTGGCGAAAACGGCCAACGCATACAAAACGTTCTGCTAAACGAGGTTCCCAAATACGGCAATGATGAAGACTATATTGACCTATTGATTAGAGAAGCCTATGACATCTACATTGACGAAATCAGCAAATATCACAACACACGTTATGGGCGTGGCCCGATTGGCGGCACTTATTATGCTGGCACTTCCTCCATTTCAGCTAATGTGCCCCAAGGGGCTTCCACACCGGCTACTCCAGACGGCAGAAATGCCCATACGCCACTCGCCGAAGGTTGCTCCCCATCACATGCCATGGATAAAAACGGTCCAACGGCCGTATTTAAATCCGTTGCTAAATTACCAACGGACAAAATCACCGGAGGCGTACTACTCAATCAAAAAATAACACCACAAATTCTTGCTAAAGAAGAAAACCGCAAGAAATTAATCATGCTATTGCGAACATTTTTTAACCGTTTAAAGGGCTTCCACGTGCAATACAACGTCGTATCTCGAGAAACACTACTAGATGCTCAACTTCATCCAGAAAAGCATCGTGATTTAATCGTCCGCGTCGCTGGTTACAGTGCCTTCTTTAATGTGCTATCGAAAGAAACGCAAGATGATATCATCGAACGCACTGAACACATTTTATAAAAAATTTAAACTTGATTGGAGATTATGAACATGGAATATTTATTTGACACTGCCAATATTGAATCAATAAAAAAATATAGTGAACTTTTCCCGATTACTGGCGTTACAAGCAACCCAAGTATTATCAAACTCGAAGGTAACATCAACTTCTTTCAACATTTCAGAGAAATTCGTCAAATAATCGGCATGGATAAAACACTCCATATCCAAGTATTAGCCGAAGATGCCGAGGGCATGATTGCCGAAGCAAACGCAATCCTTGCGAATGTTGACGATAAAGTATTTATCAAAATTCCTACCACACCACAGGGTTTAAAAGCAATGCGACTGCTAAAAGCCAAAGGCGTTGGCATCACGGCAACTGCAATCTATACAAAAATGCAAGGACTCCTCGCAATGGAAGCTGGTGCCGATTTTATCGCCCCATATTTTAACCGCATGCAAAACCTAGATATCAATCCTTGCGAGGTAATCACTACATTCGCCCAAATGATTGCAGAGTATCACTATTCCACCAAAATCTTAGCAGCCAGCTTTAAAAACATTGGGCAAGTAAATACAGCCTTTGAATGCGGCGCCCAAACAGTAACACTTTCCCCAGCTTTACTCGTTGATGCTTTCAAAATGCCATCCATCCAAAAAGCCGTCGATGACTTTGCTGCCGACTGGGAAAAAATCTTTGGAAAAGTATCAATTGCTGATTTAAAATAAGGTTAATAAGAAAATAAGTATTTAAATTATAAAAGCAACTAGGCGTACAGATTTTCTGCTACACTTAGTTGCTTTTTTTGGTATACTATAGCTATGAATGATTACAAAATAAAGGGGCGTTTTCTATGTGTAGAAGTAGCTTAATTCTCTATTTTATACTTAGTACTTTTCTCATTTTTACTACGACTTGTTTTGCTAGCGATAGGGTTCCCAAACGAATTGCAATACTACCAGTTATCAATGAAACCGGCAATGCGCAGCCTGAAATCGAACAGTATATCAAAGCTGAGCTGGAAGATAAACTTCATATTCCCTTGAATGGCATACTAAACATCTACGAATACATTCCGAAAACCGATATTTTAAAAGTTCTCCCAGAACTAAATGGGCCCAATAAAGCTAGCAAATTCGATATGAATCGTCTAAAGGTTGCATCCGAAGAGCTATCGGCCGATTTGATTGTCGGGATTACGATAACGTCCCTCTATGAACATCAGTACCCGCATTGGGAAGAAACCATTTTAGACAGCAATGTAACCCTGCACCTAATTGGCTATGATAAAACAAAAGATGAATTCATCAACCTAAAATCCCAAGAATCCTACAATGGTGAATACATCCTCTCTGGTACAATTGATACACTCTCCCACGAAGCACTAAACAAAGTATTCAACAAAATCGACTTTAAAAAGGATGTTTTTCCAATTATACCAACGGAAAAACTCACATAAAATAGCTACCTCTTCTTTTCCTATACCCATTTTTATCTGTTTATATCTTTTGCACTGGATATTGCTAGCAACAATGATTTCGTTGCTGTCTTTTTGCCGGTTGCAGTAGTGACCGCCTCAATTTCCTACAGAGGCGTCTGTTTCAGCGTTATCTTTATCAGCGGTAATGTTAACGTTTTTTACTCTTTAATTATAGTTTAATCAAGACAAAAAAACCATAACCTCGTCTATTCTATTAATTATCAAAAAAAAACCTTCTAGCGAAATCGCTAGAAAGCTAAAAATACTCCATTTATAAATTACTTTGTATCGCCTGTCCACATGTCGAAAACTAAGTCTTTACTCCAAAAAGAATATGGCAGATAAAAATAGCCCTTATCGCCCCATTCTTTGCCCCATGAATTACGGCAAATAACAACACTATTAGCGTTATCATAACCAACGGCTAAAACTGCATGATTACCCAACAATTTTTCTCCTTCTTCAGGGAGCGGAGCCCATCCTGTATTGGTTACATCATCCGATTCAAAAGATTCGTACACAGCAAAACCAAATACAACCGGGATATCTTCCGACAAAGACGCCTTGAGCTTTGTTAAACTAAGTATACGGCTGTATTGGCTTATTTTATACTCTGCTGCATCAGTTTCGGCTTTTGCACTTGGCTTATTAGTAAATTTGCTTATGTCATACGGAAAGTCAACCTCCGGACATACACCAATGTTTTTCAATACTTTCATGCCGTCACGAATAGAAGCTCCTGCATCCGTGCTTACAGTCCCTTCTAAATAACGCTCATGCCAATATAAGAATAATCTTGATAATGCTGTATAAGATACATTGTCTCTTAGTTCAAGAAATTCTCGTAACCCACTTGCCATTGCATTTGCTGTACAAGAACCTAAATCTCCCTGATCTACAACGTCAGACATTTCATCACGAAGATCAATCTTGCTAGCTAAGACTTCCTTTATTACTTCTGTCTTATAAATATAATCTCGTAAATCAGGCTCGTCCTTTTTAAGTCCATAAATTCTTTTTCCCATTTTGTATTTCCTCCAAATTTTTATTTGAAAATCGAAATAGCCAAGGACCTCTTTTTGCTATCTGTGTATCCTGCATCTCGACCCTCATATATATATACATTTATTCAAGCTTAATTTTTAAATGGGTAAAACTAAAAATCTAAAAATCTAAGAAGGCACCTACCTCAAAAATTAGATAAATGCCCTTTGATCTGATTATATATTATTTTTGTTTAACTATTTAACTTAAAAATGTTAGCTTGATTATGCATCATGAAGTTCAAAGTAATACGCATATTAATACACAGTTAGGTAAAGATTTTGTAAGTCAGCAATGGAAGGGGCGGCTAAAAGCAACTATAAATTTGATTAGCTTTTTGGAGTTAGTTTCCCCCCATCGGTCAAGGTATGGCTCTTATTCCCAAGCCAGCCGTTTGCCGTGAGGCTAGAATCGTAATAGATCGTGTATCCATTGTCATCGATGTTGGCAAGGGTGGAGTCCCCATCGGTCAGACTCGTCAAATACGAAGTCCCTGTCACACTCCAGATGCTGGTTGAATCAAGAGTTAATGCCGCCGAATTGATTGTACCTGTCAGTTTTGTACAATTTTTGATTGTAGCCGTGATTGAGCTGATGCTATCACAGATCAGATCACCAGTAAGGATTTCACCATTAGCCGTGAAGACCGCGTTACCACCATTTTTCCCTGTATTACCCCATCTTTCAGTAGCAGCAGCTTGGATAAGTATTGCCGAAGGGAAAGTGAGCTCCACACCAGTCAGATTGATTTCCGCTGTCGTGTTTGTAACAAAGAACAAGGGTCCAGATTGCGCTGTGAGCGATCCACTGTTCATCGTAAAGGTTCCTTTTTTACCTTCAGCATCACCAGAATCACTTTGATATATCATCACCCCCCGGTTTTTTGCGCCCAACAGGGTAGTGTCAGTCAAGGTTATAAAGTTTTCCCCTTCTATCACGGCAGCTTCTGCCCCCAAGGCTTTAATTGTGGAACTAGAAATCGTAATATCTCCCGTTGAATAAACACCTGGGGAGTCTGTCCCTGATGTCGTCGCTACAGAATTATTAGCGGTTATCACCCCATTCCCCCTGTCTGTAGCAAAAGCTGCGCAATGGGCTCCCTCAGTGCTGATACTTATGCTGTTGGCAGTTACGGTGCCGGTTAAAGTCGCATCCAAACCACGGGCAGAATCGCCTGTTGTCTTAATGTTAACGTTAGACAGAGTAATCGCCGAGTCGGCACCTGTTGCGAAAAGTGCATTGGCTCCATTGCCACTTGTAATTACCGAACAATTGGAGATGGATATTTGACTAGCCGCTTCTGCCAGCACACCAGCGTTAAGACCATAAAAATTGCTATTGTCCTCTGAAGTAGTGTGACCTGTCGTCGTCACGGATGAATCCGACAAATTTAAAATACCGCCATTGGTGACTTTAACCCCGGACTCATCGGTATTAGAAGTAGTATATGCCTGATTCTTCACGGTTGTAGCCCCGCCACTTTGATAGTACGCCATAGATTCTGTACTCATTATTCTCTCCTCCTAATTCTAATAATATTTGTCTGAAAAATTCAGAAAACCAATATAACCAAGAAACTCATCTTATTTACCATGTGTTTTCTGTATATTGACTTTCACTTATATACATTTATTCAAGCTTAATTTTTAAATGGGTAAAACTAAAAATCTATAGATTCATTGATAAAACAAAAATATTAGAAATAAAAATTACGCATTAGCACATATAAAATAAACGATATTTAAGACAGATAAAAGCTCTCCTTTCGGTAGCTGGTTATTATGATTTAACCTGCCTGCCATAGGGGAGCTATTAATTAGCTGCTAGTTGTGCCTTTTTCCGCGAAATATTTCCAATCGAACTTTAGAGACTCCATATTCCTTGGTTTGCTTTCCTCCTCTAATGATTCCTTTTTTAATTCGCATAGATAATGTCTCTAAATTCTTCAAATGGAATCTCGTCAGCTATTTCAGTGACTTGACCAACTAGCGAAAAATTATATATATTAACTGCATCTTTCCACTTGATCATCACATATTCTTTGCAATTTAAATCTATAATGAGTTTAACTGTAAAATCAGCGTTCTTTGTTTCTTCAGCAATAATTGTGTCTTTTGTTGTTCTATAGATTTTATACATTTACAAAACCTCTATTTCCCAAAAAGACATATCTTGTCCCTTGTAAATAGAATGAACCTCTCCCTTTGGTTGTGGCGAGGAGGCTTCCTCGCCACACGCTGGTGCGATACTTTGACCACAGCTTTTTACTACTTTGTACTGATACCAATTTTATATCCCCCTTCATCATTCTGTAGGAGGTTTCTTCTATCCGCTGACACAGATAGAAAAAACCAGCATACAGTTTGTTTCAGGGGAAATTAAAAAAGCGCATGCGAGGTTATTCCAACCTACACATGCGCTATACTTCATCTTGATTGCATGCAGACGCTAAGCCTCTGCCAAAACTCCAATCGTATTATACCGGACGAACGGACTATCTCCCTTGTAATCAAGGGAAAAGCACGGTATAATAAATTGTCGTCGTAGACAGCTAGCTGTTACGTGTAGGTGCCAACACACCTGCTCGTGCCTGTGAGTGCTCTAACACTCTCAGGACACGGCGACTTTCTTAATTTCCACCTTATTCCTTAATTATAATCCATTTTTTAATGATTGCAAGTAAAAGTAAGTCGAAAATATGATTTTTTTATATAGAAAAAGCGAGGTTAGCGGATTTTTACGTCCGTCGACCTCGCTTTTTCTTTATCAACTTACCATGAATCTAGGAACACTTCAAAGCGTTTAAGAAGCTTCATGTAGATGTTATTAGGGTGTACCCCTGACTTTGTGCAAACTCCAATTGGCATAGGAAAGCTTGAGGATATAGCGAGTCCAGACAATTTATTTAATCAATAATATTTGCAAGAATAAAAATTAGAAGCTAGGAACCGTTTATTTTTAGCCATTCCTGATACAGTGCCCCCTTAGTATCTTCCCATTCTTTTTTTTGCAAAAGTAAAGGTTCCATCGTAAGAAAATCGCTGCCACATAATTGCATTCGAGTTTCTAGAGCAGCAAGTGCTGATTCTAGTTCCTGAATAGCGTTTTCAATTTTTTCAATTTCTACAATAGCCTTTTTAGAAATAGTTTCTGTATGTACGGAAACAGGTAGTTTTGTAACAATTCTGGAACTTTTATGAACATCAGTTATTTTGCCTTCCGTATGCCTAGTCTGATATTCTAACTGCTCATTTCTTATTTTTTTTTGTAGGTAATAATCATAATTACCATCATATTTAGTTAATTTACCATTCTTTAATTCCCAAATTCGAGAAGCAAATTTGTTAATAAAATATCGGTCATGAGATACAAACAACACAGTGCCTTTAAAATCATCTAATGCTTTTTCTAGCCATTCTCGTGAATCGATATCCAGATGGTTGGTCGGTTCATCGAGCAATAGCAGATTAACGTTGTTTTGCATCATTAAGCAAAGCCGCAGTCTACTCTTCTCTCCTCCAGAAAGTTTACCTGTCGTCCTATATACGCCTTCACCTTTAAAACAATATCTTGCTAGTATGTGGCGGGCATCATTTTCGCTTATATCTAACTCATAGCTTACTGTTTCCAGTACACTAAGCATGGGGTGTGAAAAAGTAACTATTTGTGGCAAATAAGCATACTTGATACTATTGCCAAGTTTAACTTCGCCAGCGTCAGGAATTATTTCGCCAGTAATTATTTTTAATAATGTAGATTTTCCAGAGCCGTTTATACCCAACAAGACAGTCCTTTCACCTCTATACAAGGTAAAGTCGAGACTGTTAAGAATATTATGATCGTCAAAGTTTTTACTTAGATTCTTGGCAACAAGAACTTCCTGCCCTGAGAAAGTATGTTCGTTAAATTTCGTTTGCATTCGTTGCTCATATTGTGGTCGCTCGACTTTTTCCATCCGCTCAATGCGTTTTTCCATGTTTAAGGCTCTTTTGTGCAGAGACGGACTATCGCCACGTTGTGCCCACTCATGCAATTGTTTGGCTGAATTTTGCATTCGCTTAATTTTTTTTTGTTCTTGATTAAATTCCTCTTGACGCTGTAGACATCGAGCTTTTTTTTCAGCCACAAAGTATGAATAGTTACCTTCATATAGATCGATTTTTCCGTCAGATAATTCAACAATACGAGTTACTACTTGATTAAGAAAATATCGATCATGAGATATGACAACGACAGTCCCCTTATATTCGTGTAAGAATTTTTCCAACCATTCGATAGCAGTAACATCCAGATGATTTGTTGGTTCGTCGAGCAGGAGAATTTGCGAATTATTAATCAATAATCTGCCTAACATAACCCTTGTTTTTTCCCCACCGCTCAACATAGAAAAATTAGTCGCTAATAGTTCGGAACTGAATCCAAGACCAGTACACACCTTCTTAATGTTTTCTTCCATTTCATAGCCATGCCTAGCTTCAAAGTTTTGTTGCAGGTGCCCGTACTTTTCCAAGGTATTATCAATATCGGTGACATCAGTCATTGTTTGTTCCAATGCGATCATTTGAGCTTTAATTTCAAGTAAATCACTATAAGCTGAACAAAGGGCTTCATATGCAGTATAATCCTCAGGAAAGTCGGTGAATTGTTCCAAAACGCTCACGAGAGATCCTTTTCGAATCATTACCTCTCCGTTGTCACTTGGAATAACACCTGCCAATATATTTAATAAGGTTGTTTTCCCTGTCCCATTTTTACCTAATAAACCAATTCGTTCACCTATTTGTATTTCAAAAGTAACTCCCTTGATCAAATGGTCGGCACCATAGTATTTTTCAATGTCACGCAAAGCTATTTCAATCATGAAACATACCTACATAAAGCAGCACTATTCGTTGCTTTGCATATATTTTTGCTTCCAACATGCATTCCCCCTTAATCAAGACATTGCGTTAACAAGCAAATTTTACATTACATTTAAGCTACGAATATTTTTATTTCAACTAAATTGTCCACTGCTCATCTTCCTTATTTATTCCTATTTACATTAAAATACCATAATATCCAATAAAGAACAACAGGTTTATATGAGCCATTAATCAATGAATATTTTTATAACTTTAATAAAAATATTTATTGATTAAAATTGTAAATAATGGTAAATTAAATATAAACATATATGTTTATATTTGTAAAAGGAGGAATAAAAGATGTCTATTAAAAAAATTGCTAAAACATCTACAATTGCATCAATTACTCATAGAAGCTAATTCCTTGGTGGAAGCATCATAGTGCTTCTATCCATTTTGTTTGTTAAATAATAACAATAATTTGCAAAAAGGACTAGCATAAAATGCTAGTCCTTTTTGCAAGCATATCAATATGAGGAGAGTTGAAAATGAGATATACCTTTTCACCATTAGCTCTTTTTTTTCAAAATGTAGAAGATGTATTTATTATATATAACGACGAAATTTTATGTATTGAAAATTGTACTGATGATATTTTAAAGGGTATTGCATTAATTAAAAGAGGATGTACTGATACACAACTAATACAAGAATTAGGTAAAGAAGAGACAACTAAATTAATAAATTCAATGCAAGATTTTGATTTAATAAGAATTAACTATAAAAACGAATTTTCAGAAAATATAGTAGAACGACAAATTTACTTTTTCGATACCCTATCACAAAACCCAAATGAAATACAAAAGAATCTTCAATCAAAAAGAATTTGTATTTTAGGAATGGGTGGTGTAGGATCAATTGTATTCCAACACTTAATTGGAGCTGGTATCAAGTCGTTCATTATTATTGATAGCGATATTATTGAGGTATCTAATTTAAATAGACAATTTATGTTTAACTCAACACAAATAAATCAATTAAAAGTTGAAGCAGCAAAAGAATATGCAAAAAACATAGATGCTAATATTGATGTTAGTGGATATGCTAAATTTATTAATTCAATAGAAGATTTATATTTTTTAAAAGAGAATAAAATTGATTTTTTTGTTTGTGCTGCTGATTTACCGCCTGGCAAGATTCAAAATATTGTTGGCGAATTTTGCAAAGAAAATAAGATTCCATTTTCTTTTGGGTCTGTAGGAATAAACTTTGGTTCATGGGGACCATTGATTATACCAGACAAAAGCATATGTTGCTACGATTGTTTTCGCCGCGAAGAAGAAAGGTTAATGTCAGATGTGGAAAAAAGGATATTAAAATGTGCAAATGAAGTTATAAAAGCTTCATTTGGGCCAACTAATACTGTGATTTCTGCTTTTTTAGCAAAAGATATTATTATGTTTCTATCTGGAAGTAAAGATATTCAAACAATGAATACTCGAACTTATTTAAACTTCCAAACAATGGAAACTACAAGAGTTTCAGGAAAATCATGCAAATGTAAAACTGCTATAAATTTTTAGATAATGGAGAATCAAGTGAATAAAATGTTGGATTATTATAATAATTTAATTAGTATTAACAAAGATATAGTAAAATTAAATATATCTTCTTTTTTTTACAGTTTGTTTTTTGATAGGGCAATTTGGACATTATTTTTATTAGAAAAGGGATTAGATGGGTTACAGGTAGGTCTTGCAGAATCTTTGTTACACATATCAATTGTTTTATTCGAAGTACCTACAGGGATCATAGCCGACATTTATGGGAGAAAAATAAGTTTAATTATTTCGAGGATAATTTCTATTATTTATGCTGTAGGATTAATGTCTGTGAATAATATTTGGAGTATCTATTTTATATTTATTCTATTTGGATTAGGATCAACATTTTCCTCAGGGTCGGATACTGCGCTTCTATATGATTCTATAAAAGGTAATAAAAAAGAAAAAGATAAACAATTCACAAAAATTAACGGTTACTATGGTGCATTTATTACAGCAGGTTTGACCTTAGGCATGTTTTGTGGCGGATTTTTACAGTCTGTATCATGGAATACGGTATATCTTTATATAGCAGTAGTTCAAGTAATATCAATTATACCATTAATAAATATGACAGATAACTCTGGGCTAGTTAAGGCAAAACAGGGAAAAAACCAGGATTTTTCTTTCCTCGTTTGCTTAAAAAATTTAGTTATCAGTAATCTAATTGTTTTTAAAAATCGTTTATTTTTTACTTTAGTAATAGGGATAGTTATTTTTACCGCGACAATTAATACACTTTATCTATTTATTCCAATCTGGTTTAAGGAGCAGGGATTTGATGAAATAATCATATCTCAAATATTTACACTAGATTCTATTATTGGAATTATAGCTTATTCTTGTGCATATAAACTAGAAAAAAAAGTAAACATCTACACTTTATTGATAATATTACCATTAATATCATTGATTGCTTTATTATTACTACCAATCACCAATAGTCTATCGCCTATATTATTCATCATTATTAACAATCTTGCAATTTTATTTTATCCCTTATCCAGTGCCTTAATTAATAAATTAATAAAATCAGAAGAAAGAGCAACAATATTATCTTCAGTGAGTTTCTTAAGTTCAATAATTATAGCAATTCAGTTTCCTACCATTGGGTTTTTAACAAAATATATAGATACGGGATTTGTTTTATCAGGTCTTTCGATCTTTTGTTTATGTTCAATTATTTTACTTTGGCAAACCAATAGGAAGGGGATATTAAATTACAATGAAAAACGATATTCCTAATGATAATATTTTGGTGTTTAGCGTTGATACTGATTTTTTAACACTAGATCCTGCACTTGTCGATGATTATATCGGTTTAATTGTCTGTCAATCTTTATTCGAACCGTTGCTTATATTAGATCATAAAACTGGAGAAATCATTCCAGGTGCAGCAAAACATTATAAAATTTTGGATAATGAAAAAACATATATATTCTATTTAGACGAAAACAATAAATGGTCAAATGGCGAAACTGTAACAGCATTTGATTTTGAATTTGCATTTAAAAGAATTATAGCTGCTAAAGAAAATTCTGGCGTCAGTTCATTAATTTTAGACATACTAAATTCTAATCAAATTATTAATAATAAAGTAAACGTAAATGAACTAGGAGTAAAAGCAATTGATGAATATATATTTGAAATAAAACTAAAAAGACCAGTTTCTCATTTTTGTGAATTACTTACTAATCCTAATTTTGCGCCTGTTCCGCACAATGTTATCCGTATGCATGGCGATGCATGGATGCAACCGCAAAACTTTGTTTCAAATGGTCCGTTTATTCTAAAAGAATTAAAACGTAATAAATATATATTTGTTGAAAAAAATCCATATTATTTTAACAGTAACAATAAACAAATTCAAGGAATTAGGTTTTTAATTAATAACGATTTCAATAAACAAATTAAATCTTATGAAGAAAATAATATTCACGTAACTTGCAATACGTTATTTCCGTATAATTTAATTGAGAATTATAAAAACTGTTTAGATTTTAATATAGAACCGTTTCTTTTATTATCATATATTAATATAAACTTTGCTAAAGGAGATTTCATAAATAAAAAAGTAAGACAGATGTTATATTATGCAATCGATAAAGAATATATTGCTGATAAGTTATCGAATGGAATAAATTCAAATTATGATTTTGTTCCGTTAGGAATTAAAAATTATAAGCCAATTAATCCAATTTCTTATAATCCAGAAAAAGCAAGAAAAATATTATCCGAGTTCCCGAACATAAAGCGTACATATGAATTAATTTATGCAGATTTCTATCCTAATAAGGAAATCCTATCATACGTATCAAAATTCTGGGAAGAAGTATTAAATATTAAAGTAAATCTTCTCCCTGTATCATTTGACTGTCTTATAGATAAATTGTGTAATAATAATTTTGATTTATGTCTTTCATTAATAGCAGCAAGATATAATGAGCCATCAGCATATTTAGAAGATTTCGCCAAACCTAGTTTACTAATGAATAAGTATGACGAATATAATAAATTATTAGTAAAAGCAGTTGAGACACATAATGCAACTATAAAAAAAGATATCTACAAAGATATTAATAATATTCTTATTGATATCTTACCTATATTTCCCTTGTTTTCTTTCAATAGTATATATTTGAAAAAACCCTATATAAAAAATTTTAAAATATTTCCTTGCGGTCATTTTTCATTTAGAGATTTAGATATAGAAAAAATTTAGCAACCGATATTAGCAGGTAAAAACATCTGCTGAATTTCATGACAAAAAAATGGTAACAGCCTACATGCACTCACATCAGTTCCAATTCCGCCTCCTATCATCACCACAAGTATTCTGTAATTGCGTGATACGAAGACACATATCAATCCTCCAATATGCGATAAATCGCCTTTGCTACACCATGTTCTGCATTACTTGCAGTTATATATTTTGCCACTTTTTTAATTTCCGGTATTGCATTTCCCATAGCAAATGAATTTGGAAACTCTACAAACATTGAATAATCATTGGAACTATCACCTAAAACAGCGACTTCTTCTTTTCTTATCCCTATTTTTTCTGCAACTTTAGCTAATATGCGTCCTTTGGTGGCATTAACATCATTCACTTCAATATTCATAGGAAAGCTTGAGGATATAGCGAGTCCAGACAATTTATTCAGCGCTTGCTTAAGCACATTGATCTCATCAATTGACCCTGCAAAAGAAACAAATTTACCTATATTTATATCACTTTTCAAGAACTCCTGCAAATTTGTTATGTATTTCATCTTAGCAAAATGAGGATGCGTTATCGCATGTTGATAAATTTCATCTGAATCTATAAGCGCGGGATAAAAAGCTTTTACTCTTTCTATCATTCCTTTTAAGGTTTTTTCCTTTGTATTCGTTGTATAATATCCATCATCGGTATATATTTCAGCAGCTGCATCATAATTTGCCATTATATTTAAAATTTGAACTGCTATACTTTTATCAATATAGATCCCTGCAACGATCTCACCGGCAATATCCCTATATTCTCCGCCATTTAAGACAACGCATTCACATGTTAAGCCACACTCATCTAAGAATGGTTTAACATCTTCATATGCTCTGCCGGTTGCAATCGCAAAGACAATACCTTTTTCTTGTGCCATTTTTATAGCTGCTATATTTTCCTTTGATATTTTTCGATTCGTTCCTATTAAAGTTCCATCCATATCAGATGCAATCAATTTTATCATTTTAAAACTCCTCGTACACTTTCTTAAATTAATTACTTTTAACAATATACCTAATTATAAGTTTACCTATATTTTATTTACTACATATTTTTATAATGTAAAAGCTTAAATAACTGATTTATCACTTATATGAGCAATAAAAATCTGGTGTAACCCTTTATCGAGGCAGCACCAGATTTTTATTATTCGCTTACTTTGGCTTGTTCCAATTCAGCAACATACGCTGTCATTACAGAATCTATTTTATCCAAAACAAAACTACGTGTGAAAATATCAATCTTAAAATTTTCATCTTCATCATCATTGCGAGATATCTTAAAGATAAGCGGCACGCTCGTACCTTCATAGGTTACATTAGCTTGACAATTTTTATCAATGTCTTTTTCTGCCTTGCGAGCAGCATGAATAACACGTTCTTGCTCTATTGGATCAAGGTCCTTATCAAAAATCCCATTTAAACGTTCAATAAACCCATTGATTTCAAGAATTGAGTCAAGCACAATTGTTGCTTGCTCGACCTCATACATTTTTTCGGGATAATACTCCTCAATAAAAGCACGCATATCAGGATTATCTTCATAATCTTCAAGCTCGTCTTTTTTTCCCAATAACGTTTTTCCCCAGCTAATGATTTGTAAGATCGGCAAGCAAATAAACATCAAAAAAAAGGCTATTTTAAGCATATTATCGTTCACCGGCATTTGCGAGTTCAAATAGCGTTCTAATACTGCCATATCTTTTCTATCTTTATAATATAGACCACCTGCAATGATAATATACAATGCTAGACTTAAACTAACTACCAAGCTATTCACCCCAAACTATCGCATCGAACAAACTGTCCCTTTGATATTAATTTATATAATAAATTCTATTATAGCATATTTTTAAATCCAACTGCTTTTTGCTATAACGATTATTCAATATTATACTTCGTTTCTTTGTATACATGAAACCTACAAAATAAAACTAGGCTACGCGAGGCGATTCATCCATGCGTAGCCTAGTTTAGTTTATTTATCTTAGTAATTACTGTTTATTTTTCTATTTCTACACTTGCCTCAAACATTCTATTCCATGGAAAATCTACGTTTACTTTCGTAAAATCGAACCCTTGTAGATGGTCCTTGGCAAAGGCATTCATTTTCTCATTGGCGGATTTTACAATTGTCGGTTTTGCTAAATCGAGCTTGCTATAGTTGCCACCTTTTAAGTGATTTAGCTCCCCAGCAAGTGTTTGACGAATATTAGCTTGATAAGCCCAGTCATCCATAAGTCTAACACTAAGCAGGCGATTTTTATCTTCCAACTTCATCTTATCTACTAAAATGCCTTGACCAATAGCAAAACCAGCACTATTGTTCGCAGTATTCCAACCAGAATATGCCGCTAATTTATTTAATAATCCCTGTTTCTCAAGCTCTGACATCAACGCATTATCTGCTCCATTTGCAAAAGAGATATCCGCAATGGCAACAGGATAGCCACAATTTAAATACCGCTTGACTTCATTAACAAAAGCTTTGGTATTAGCATGTACTGCGGTTGTATTCGTTGGATAGTTAGCCTCAGATGTCACTCCATCCTTAGCGGTATTTACCAACAATACCAAATCAGCACGTTCCGTCGTTGGAACAGGAATTGCCCCACTAGCAAATAAATGTGATTGAATGGACTTTCCGATTGCCTCGTCAGAATAAGTCGGCACCGTATCAGCGCCAACCCCCTCAGCGTAACGCACCGCGACAAGCGGAATATGCCAATTTAAATCATTACTTGCCCGTGTTAACAGAACCATCCCCATTTCATCAATACCAGCTAAAGCCTGGAACTTTGACACGCCCAGCTCCTCGCCTTGACTACTGAGCAAACGACTTTCTTTATGGGTCTGTGAAAACGGCGCGTTGTCATCGCGACCAAGCGCTAGATATTGAAATACATTGCTTTTTGCAAGTTCTACCAATTTTGTATTGGCTGCAAAATTTTTGCTTCGACGATCCATCCAGTCGCTAACTGCCTCTTTTGGAACACTTTTTTCTAATTTTGCAACTTGTCTCTTTTCCGCTCTTGTTAGACGATCGCTTTCTTCTTTATCTTGCAAAGAAGTTAAGGTAAAAATATCTGGTCCATATTTAGCATAATAGCTAGGTTCTTCACCGCCGTCACTGCTCCTTGGCGAACGCATAATGGAACCAAATACATAGATTTTTAAATTAGGGTTTTCTGCGTGCAGCTTTTCAAAATTATCTACACGTTTTAAAACAGCTTCACTCGTTAACGTATGTTTACGAGAAGCAACTAAACTGCCATAAAGGAGGGAATCCGACGATAAAACAACAGCATCCGTCTTCTTTGCATTGGTAAATAACCATTGCCAAAGTTCCTCTGGTTTTCCTAAGGAGGTTCGGCTACCTAACAATTCTGTGGGTGGCACGAGTACATCATAGTCAAGTTTCTTTACCGTATCCAATGTTTGCGCAAACGAAATTGGACGGTCATCATGCGGAATAAAGATGATTTGTGGCCTAATTGCCGCGAATACTGGCACCTCAGCAAAAGCCGTATAAAAACACAAAACAAAAACCATAAGTACTTTTTTATACAAAAGCTAACTCCTCCTTCTTCACTTAAGAATATTTTGCAACATATTTTTAACTGTATCAGGTAAGTTAAGAGCAGTTTTAAATTCTACATACCCATCTTTAGGCACAGCTTGTTCAATAACAACAGCATCACTCAGGGAATAACCAAATAACTCTGCCTGACCAAAACTTGACTCTTTCAATGCATCTTGAAAATCTACCGTTACAGTATTGCCAGAGATCTTCGTCTTAACCGTATCGCCAAGATTTACTTTGCCAACAAATTTTTCCGCCATTGATAAACTTATCCGCGAAAAAATCCAGGACATGGTCCCATTGTCAGGTAAATCTTTTTCTAACACTTTAAACTTTAAAACTGAAGTATCTTTACTATGCTCAAATTGTTCAATCCGGCATAATAATATCACCTTGCCAATTTTTTTCGTATCCGCTGTTAGCTTCATTTTACCATCACCAACAGAAGTAACTTGCAGCGACTTAATAGCTGAATTCTCATCAATTGTTTTAGCAATGGATTCATTAATGGTCTCATCTGGAACTGAAAGTTTACCTTCTTTGAGCTGCTCTAACGTTTGCGTATCCCAAGTCTGACGAACAACATTAATCACGGGTGTTAAATTGTCAATCTGCCCGCTAAGATCACTAAGATTGATATTACCAAGCATTTCACTTGATAGATCAATTGGCATATCTATCATATTCTATGGCCTCCCTAATTTGTCCTAACTAATATTAGCATCTGTTTGCCAATTCATTATACACCAACCATGAGGCAATTTCTATTTCCTTATTTTACAGACAACTCTAAACGGATTCTTTCCGCATATCTTGCCATAAATCACGGGCCAAATTATAAATAGCTGGCTCCATTTTTGAACGTTTTTCACCAATCACTCGGCTCAGATATTGAACTGCTTTTTCCGTATTGCCCGTTCTTCTATAGAGTTCACCAATCAAATACGTAGCCGCTGTATCGGTCATACTGCCGATTGGAAAACGTTCTGTTGTCAACGCTCTATCATATCCTTCTAAAGCTCTTATTAATACCTCTTGTTCTTTTTCCTTTGCCTCAGTGCTTGCATCGCTATCTTCCTCGCCAGCTTCACGATATAACCAAGCTAATTTCAAATACAGCCCTGCCTTGCGACTCTCTGGTGATTCAATTAAATCTGCATAATAAAGTGCTAATTTAAATGCATTAATCGCATCACCTCTTGTTCTTACTTCCTTGTATTCAATTTTCACTTTTCTATCTTTTAAAAACTGGATGATTTTCTCTTTTTCTTTTTCTCTCAATGTATCAAAATGCTTTTCATCTGAAGCATAACCACAATGCGAACATACCCAAATATCATAGTAATATGGATTAAACTCCTTGTAATGTACACAAAAATCGCTATCCTGTTTTATTTTAATCAATCGCGACCGTGTTTTAGTCACTTGAAACTTTTCCCCACAAATGGGGCATTCTCTCTCTACCGAATATGTAAAGCCTACTGCCATCAAAGTTCATCTCCCTATTATAATCAACACCCATGTTAAATCTATTTCTTATCTACCCATGAATCTCCTAGTCGTTTCTCCCCCTCTTTTTCACGCCCAGCAGCAAATCACGTTGTCAACTTCATTTCTATATGAATAAAAATAAACCTTATGAACTATTCACACTTGGACTATTGCTCTAATGATTGGTCACTATTATATATATCGAATAAAGTGCCAATTTCATAAACACAAACTTATAGAATACTCATTTTATTTTTCATGTAAAAATCACCTAATTTTCCATTTTATCAGTAAAGAATATAATGTTTTACAATCAGAACCCACTTTTTTTATTTTTTTCTTCCAGAAAAAATGTTATGATAATATTATCAAACATGTTAAAAGGATTTTACTCTTTTCTCAGTTTTATTGTAATCATCCAATTTTTAGCATATGAAAAAGGAGTATTTACGATGGCAAAGATACGGCGCAAAGATATCAAAGAACAGCTTTTATCTGTTTGCAAGCCGGAAAAAAATCATATTATTTTTATTCCCCATGAACCGATCTTATCTGAAATAAAAGGCTATGATAAAACAGAACTACACAATCTCCATAAAAAAGGGCTTATGTTATTACCACGAAGTTATATTGTTGCCAACGAATCTATCCCTGTTTACGAAGAATATGATACCGTTTTCGATCATATTGATCAAGCGGTAAACTATATTGCCGACACCTGGAAGGTCGTCCCACTAAAAACAACTACCATTCTCCCAGTACACAGCTACCAATTTATGAACTTTATCAAAAAGCAATACCGTATCAATCTAAGCATCAAAGCCGCCAAGGATCAGCTTCTCACCCTTACGCTAGATTACGATGCTGATAGAATCCTGGCGCTAGAGAAGCAGATTTCTTACAACCAAGGCAAAGCTCAAGTCCTTATGGATTGGTTCTGTGAGTGGATGAATGCAAAATCCTTCCCACTGATTGATTACAGTGCAGAGTTTCGTGATGTCTTATTTGAAACCTGCGTAAAAGAATTTGAAACACTATTAGAGCAAGGCCTAATTTACAAAGACGAATACGATACCTTCCATTACCTGTGGTTGGATGATAAATAATCTAAAGACACGACACGGATTCCATACGATCCGTTTGTCGTGTCTTTTCTATTCTTCTTTAAATCGATCCAACATCGAAATGGTATCGACCAGATGATTATTAAAGATTTGTTTGGCCACTTCTAGCAGTTCAAGAATCATCGGATCACGTAATGAATAGGTTACTTTATTGCCGTCTTTCGTTCCATGCACAATATTTTTATTACGTAATATTGATAGCTGTTGAGAAACTGCACTACCTTCACTACCAACTAAAGTCTGGAGTTCATTGACATTTTTATCCCCTTGCGCCAATAGTTCCAAAATACGAATGCGGAGCGGATGTGCCAAGGCTTTAAAAAATTCCGCTTTAAACTTTTGTAATTCTAAATTCACCTTACTCACCTCGTTTAAGAACTTCCTCATATTGATCAAGCGCAAGTAGAATTCCTTGTATCAACGCTTGTGGCCTTGGCGGACAGCCTGGTACATAAACATAGACCGGAACAAAGGGATCAATCCCACCTGCATTGGCATACGTTTCGCCAAATACACCACCGCCACAGGCGCAGGCCCCAATCGCTAGCACAATTTTCGGTTTAGGTGTTGCCTCATAGGTAATGTGAAGTGCTTTTTCCAGATTACTGGTCACCCCACCAGTCACCATCAACATATCTGCTTGTCGCGGTGATGGAACAAAGCTCACGCCAAAACGGCTAATATCATAGATCGGATTGGATAATGTCGACATTTCGAAATCGCAACCATTGCAAGAACCCGTATCGACATGACGAATATGAAGTGAACCGCTCAAAACTTCCTTGATCCGCTTTTTTAGATCAGTTCCTAATTCTTCTTCATTCACGCAGCTATCTCCTCCTTATTTTTCCTCATCTTTATCAACAGATATAAATAAATCTTTTTTCGCATTGACAGCTTGGTAGCAATCTGTCGTTTGCGTAAACGCGTCGGTATTACAAATTTTAACGCAGTTACCACATTGGATACAATTGCCGTAAAACAATCTTATTTTATTCACATTCATACAAAGCGCCCCAGTTGGACAAGCGGCAATGCATTCTTCCCAATTCGTGTTTTTCTGCGCAGTTAACTCAATCTTACCTCTATATTTTTTTGGTGCTGGTTCAAACGGTTGTTTTTCTGTCACCGTACCAACTTGCCAAATCTTTCTAAGCATGTCAAACATGATGGATTCCTCTCTTTGTCTGCTATTTAACGGTCACAGCAAGAATAACACAACTCAAAACTTTTATTAATCAACGGGAAATCAGGAACGATGTTGCCAGGCACCGCAACTGCCACCACTGGCCAATTACTATACGCTGCGGAACGAATGCGATACCGATAGATTTTATTATCTTGGTCAACCATCAGCCAATGGCAGTTTTCCCCCCGCGCCGATTCCGTCCAGCCCAAACTTGTTTTATATGGTTGAATTTTAGGAATATCCGTAATAATATCGCCTTCGGGTAAGTCTTGAAAAATTTGCCGGATTAATAAAATAGAGTTGAACACTTCTAAAATACGCACCCTAATTCTGGCGAGTACATCCCCTTCTTCTTGAACAATCACGGTAAAATTCAATTGATCATACGCCGCATAAGGCAAATCGCGCCGACAATCGATATCACGCCCCGAGGCTCTTGCCGCCACCCCGACTGCTTCTAACTCTGTCACTTGTTTCAAATTTAATCGTCCGGTTGTTTCCATTCGATCAACGGCAATTTCATGGTTGAGTAAAATATCCGCCAAATCTTGAAAATCTGTATCTAACTCGTTTAAGTGATTTGTGATCCGATCAATTTCATCTTTTCTGATATCTTGTCGTATACCACCGAGCGCAATCACACCGCGTAAATAACGATGGCCTGTTAGTTCTTCATTTAAGCGCAAGAGCAATTCCCGCATTCGTGCCCCTTGGCTATTGCCTACAGCAAAGCCATAACCAGCACAGATATTACCGACATCGCCAACATGATTATACAGGCGTTCTAGCTCCATATATAACGTTCTAATATAAGCTGCGCGCCTAGGAATCGTAACATTTGCCGCTGTTTCAACCGCCTGTGCAAAAGCTACCGCATGAGAAACATTGCATACACAGCAAATGCGTTCGATTAAAAACATCGCTTGCTCCAAGGTTTTGCCTTCGAGCTCTTTTTCAATTCCCCGATGCGTATAAAAAAGGCGAGCATCCAAATGAAGTACCGTATCGCCTACCGCCCCAAACCGAAAATGCCCAGGTTCAATAATTCCTGCATGAATCGGCCCTACCGGTATCTCTGTCACATCTGCACCAGTATACTCGACAAAGTGAAGAGCTTCGTTTTCACAATGTAGCATACCAGTCTCTATATAATCCTTACGTAGCGGATACACAGCTTCCATTTGGTCTCCATGAAAAATCAAAGGAATCCGATTGGGATGTCCAATTGCTCTAAGCCCAAGTAAGTCATTGACTTCCCTTTCATACCAATTGAAGGCTGGCATATGCGCAGCAAGCGATGGAAAGGTAGGATCATTTTCTTCTACAAATATTTTAATCGTGATAAAATGCCGAATTTCATCGAAAACAAATACATAATAAAGTGCAAACATAGTATTGATTTGCCGCTCATCATTGCCTACCATCGTAAACAACCTTGCCCCTTGCTCCTGATACAGATACTGACAAACCTCGGGCAAATCTTTTTTATCAATATGGAGTACCGTTTCATTTGCTTGCTCTTCTGCATCTAGCAAACGAGTTCCTAACTGTTGTACTATCTTTTTGATCATCCGTCTTTTACTGTCCAAATCCTTCACCTCCACCTTGCAATACACTGGCCGCCGTGTGAATTGCTTTCTCCAAAAACTCTGGCACATAAAGACCACATAATAGGATCAACGACAACGGAATACACATCGCAACACGCATCCACCAATCCGTTGGTTTCTTGCCAATACGAGCTGGCAGTTCACCAAAGCTCATGCGAATAACATAATAACTCATCCCAGCAAAAATCAAGACGATCAGCGCAGCAAATATGCAAGCCGCCCAGAGTTTTCCTGCATCTGCCCCCGCTAGCATGATCGTAAATTCACTCATAAAAATACTAAACGGCGGTGCCCCGGCGACTGCAAAAGCTGCTAGCAGAAATATGATTCCGGTAAATGGCATCGCTTTTACTACCCCAGAGATGCGATCTATATATTTCGAATGGTATTTTTGCGCGATATTACCCGCCGAAAAAAATAGCAATGACTTAGTCATCGAATGATTAAACATGTGTAAAAACGCCCCATAAAGGCCGAGTGGGCCACCGATTCCCACCGCAAGCGTAATAATCCCCATATGCTCAACGCTAGAAAATGCCAGCATCCGTTTCAAATCATGCTGCACCATGATAAAGGGTACGGTTACACTAATCGAAAATAACCCAAATGCAATGAGGTAATCACCAGCATGCCCTTGTAATGTCACATTGGCAATTGCATAAACGCGAAAAATTCCATAAAGTGCGGTATTTAATAAAACACCCGATAAAACAGCACTCACTGGCGCAGGCGCTTGGCTATGCGCATCGGGAAGCCAAAAATGCATTGGCGCAAGCCCAGCTTTGGTACCAAACCCAATGAGAATAAAAATAAAACCAAATTCCACCCAGCGTGGATTAAGCTTCTCTGCGACTTGAACCAACTGTGTCCATTGCAATGCCGCAGCTGGTTGTTCAGCGATGGCATTCAGTCCCGATAAGTAGAAAAAGACAATGCCGAGCAAAGCAAATGCAATCCCAACAACTCCCATGATTAAATACTTCCAAGCCGCTTCCAGTGAATGCTGCGTTCCATAAAAAGCAACCAGCATTGCCGAAACCAACGTAGTAAGCTCAATCCCAACCCATAATAAACCTAAGTTGTCTACAGCACTAACGATGAGCATTGTTAAAATAAAAAAGTGTAGAAAAAAATAATAGCGACCAAGTTGTTTTCTTGTAATCACTTTTTCCTGTACTTCATAGCGCATATAACTAACAGAATAAATTGCCGCCGTCAAACCAACGATCGCAATGAGCATCATATTGAAAGACCCCAATGCATCAATATAAATCAAGCCATCCAAGGCATGAATGACATTCCCAGAAAATACGTGCAAGGCAATTAGCCCCGTTAGACAAAGTGTAACAAACGAACCAATTACCTGCAAAAGATCAGCAAACTTATATTTACTGCATAAGCCAGCTAACACACCTGTCAGTAATGGTGAGATTAATAATCCTATCGCTAACATACCTATCCCCTTAAATCTTGCATTTTTTCTGTATTTAAACTATGAAAGGCCGTATGAATTCTAAATGACAAGCTAGCAATGATAATCACCGCTACAAATAAATCGAAGAATATTCCAAGTTCTACAGCAAGCGGCATACCATAACTAATCGCCTGAGTAAGCAAAAATAAACCATTTTCAATCACAATCACGCCGATGCCTTGCATCAGGACTTGTTTATTATTAATAATCGTAAAAGTTCCTAAAAACACTAAAATAATTGCCGTTGATAAGTACCGCATCCCGTGTTCCGCCCCTGGTAAACTTAGATGCGACGCTACATATTGCCCTGTAACAACAAGCATTAATGCAACAAACAGTGAACCAAATTGTCCCATTGTCCGTTCTACATTCCGTTTCGCTTCTGTCTTTTTTACCGTGTAAAATAAAATATAGGGGATGATGATTGTTTTAACAACAATTGTTAAAATAGCAGCGATCAACAAATGTACCATCCCAGTTTTGTGCCACATCAATAAAGCGATGATTGCCAGTCCCGCTGACTGCACCGCAATGATCACAACTGCATCTATTGCCTTTCTTGTTCTAAATAATAGCAATGTACTAAGCAACAATATCGCGATAACTAAACTATCCATAACATTCTCCTTCTATTTAGCAATCTGCAAAACTATTGCTAACATTGATAACGCAATCGACGAAGCCAACAGTTTTGGAATTTTAAAGATACGAATTTTTGCATACGCTGTTTCAATACAAGCCAATAGCACGCCTACGGCGATTACTTTGACAACATAAAACGCTAGACCAACTAGCAAAGCTTCCGCTGTAAAATCCACAGCAATCCCCCAGGGAATAAATAAATTGACAAACATACTAAATAAAATCGTTTGTTTCGCGAGAATCGCCCACTGCAAGACTCCCCAATAACGACCAGAATACTCTAGCATCATCGCTTCATGCAACATCGTAAGTTCTAAGTGGGTATCGGGATTGTCATACGGAATCCGCCCTGTCTCAGTAATGATGACAATCAAAAATGCCAGGCAAGAAAGCCAATGTCCATAGTCAAACAAATCCCAATCTAGTTGAATCAGCGTACCAACAATCTCGCCAACATTGGTCGTTCCCACACTCAGCAAGACTGAAATCACGGATAGTAATAAAGCCGGCTCACAAATTGCTGACATAACCATTTCACGACTAGACCCCATACCGCCAAACGCACTACCTGCATCTAATGCCGTAATCGCGAGAAAAAATCTTACCACCGCAAACAAGTAGATAATAACGATGATATCACCCGTCATGCCTAGCGGTGCTTTGACAAATAGCGTTGGGATTAGTAACCCCACACAAAGCGTTACCGCGAAACAAATATACGGTGTTGCGCGCGTTAGCCAAGAAGCATCTTTGGCGATCACCGCATCTTTTCGTAAATATTTAAAAATATCACGATATGGTTGCACAATATCCGCACCAATACGATTTTGCAATCGCGCTTTTGTCTTTTTTATCATGCCTTGTACTAAAGGTGCTAACAACAATACGATCAAGAGTTGCACCAAACCGAAAAGCAATTGTTTTATCATACTACACCTACCTACTCCAAAGCAGGGTTAAAATTAACGCTGCTACCATATAAGATAAATACGCTTGTAAATTACCACTTTGAATAATTTTGATGCGTTTAAATACTTGCACAATAATCCCAACCGAAGGTTTATAAACATTATCACCCACCCGAGCACTGATATCGAGCGTATGATGAATTCGTTTTGGATAATATTCATATTCTTTTTCCACCGTTACTTTGCGTGATAACCCAAGTACTCCATGAAAAATCCGCAAAATCGGATGGGAATAAGAGGTTGCTGTATATTCCATTTCGGGCACATGCGCTCCCCCACAAGTCCAAGTATCTTGAAGAACATAGTCACTTTTGCCATAGTTCAATCGGATACACAAAAACGCACCAATCAATAGTAGGGCAAAAACTACCCCAATCAATCCCACTGATACGGTTTGTGAAATTTGCGGTGTAAATGGCACATAAAGCATCATATCGCCATCAATCTTCGCAGAAAAGTAACGTGACGTAACCGCATTGGTTAAAGTCACTACTCCACCTGGATACAAACCGAGCACCAAGGATAGGATCGATAGTAAGCCCATCCCCAGACGCATGCTAAGATTTACTTCTTTTGCATTTGCTGCCACTTCAGTTCTCGGCTTTGCTAAAAAGGCGATACCGAAATGTTTTACTACCGCCACAGCGGCAAGCGCACCACTAAACCCTACAATTGCAACGACCAATGCCGCAAATAATTTCACTGCACCACCCTCACAATCAAAAATCATATGAAATAGCGATTGCAGTAAGGCCCATTCACTCATAAACCCATTGAACGGTGGTAGTGATGCCAGCGACATACCGCCCACCAAGAATGCTGCTGCCGTCCACGGCATCCGATGAATCAGCCCCCCCAATTTACTCACGTCACAAGTACCAGTTGCTTTTAATACCGCCCCAGCCCCCATGAATAGCAAACTTTTAAATACCGAGTGATTGAATACATGGTACAACGTTGCCGTCATCGCCAATGCCCCTAACACAACTTGATCTACCGCTTGAAAATATAAACTTGCCCCAATACCGACGCAAATGATTCCCATATTTTCTACACTACTATACGCAAGAAAACGTTTCGTATCATTTTGAATCACCCCAAGCATAATTCCCACAATGGCAGAAACCGTTCCGATTGCCATAACCGTAATTCCCCACCAAGTAGGGCCAGCACCTAAGAAATCAAAACTAACGCGTAAAAATGCATACACCGCAGTCTTAATCATCGCCGAAGACATCAACGCAGTCGCACTGGATGGTGCTACTGGATAAGCCCGTGGCAGCCATACATTGATCGGAAACAATCCCATTTTCGCCCCAAACCCGATAAAGAAAAAGAAAAAAACCGCACTCTTTACCGTCTCTGGTAAAACTGCCCCAATATTTTTATAAGCAGCAAATTCTAGACTGCCCGTGTAGACATACAAGATTAAAAATGCAAAGCTCAAAAAAACACCGCAGACATGCGTCATAATCAAATACATATACCCACCCGAACGAACTTTTGCTTGTTCATGCTCAAACATCACCAAACAAAAGGATGACAATGCCATAAACTCCCAAAAAATAAGGAAGGTCACCGAACTATCGACACCCACGACCCCGATGAGCGATAAAGTAAAAATATTCATCAACGCCCCGAGATATCCAGCTACCCCTTTTTCATAATACTTGGCAGCATACCCTTGGGCATAAAGCGAACAAGCAATGCTCATAACGCCAATCACCAATAAAAACAAAGCCGCTAAGGTATCAAAATGAACTTTGAGCACTATATTGCTCATCATCCGCCAAGCAGTCGCTGCAAACTCTTCCTGAAATAACAGTAACCTACCAGCGATGATGGTAATAAGACTCCCACCCACGAAAGAACACCCATTAGCAAACGTATTGGCGAGCTTCTGCTTGCCATTCATCAAAGCAGGCAGTATCCCACCGGCAATAAAACAAAGTAAACTCACCTGAAATAAACTCAAATATAAATCCGCTGTTTCCATTCCAACCTCCGAACATAACTATTGTTGAATATCTGATTATTTAAATATACTAAAATAGATAAAAATACACAAAGAGTATTCTTATGCTCATTCTCTTAAAAAAGCAGATAAAACCTATCTAAGTTCTCCTTATTGCAAAATCAACCTACATATCTCTTTATTTCTCGTGTTTTCGACATAATTTGATTTTACAATGATTTTCTTGACCAAATAATATGAAAAGCGAGCATTGCAAACTCAAATTTACACCCCACTAAACTACACCGCAGATAATTTGCATAAGAAAATCTTCCAACCAAGGCAATACAGACCAATCTTACTATATAGCTTTGAAGGCTTTCTGTCTGACCGCAGGGAGTTTAGCCTTCATTGCGATATTCGAATCAGTACGCACTAGCGATTGGTCTTTTGCCGACTTGTCGATTTTCGTTGCAACTGATCTGCCTCATACGCATAAAAAAATGAGCATCGCAAACTTTAATTTGCAATGCTCAGACTGTAGACAAAATAAAAATATTTATGTCAGTGAACAGGCAATATCGAATCCCGTTTCACTTATAAACTAGTACGAAGATAGGTTGCCGGTTGGCAAGAAGTGCTCAGATGCGAGGCACAGCGAGAGGGTGTGAAGGAGTCGTACTTCCGTACGTCGACGAACAGCATCTTGCTGTAACGATGCAGATGAGTGCTTATCGCCAACCCGCGGCCTAACTGTCCATAGTTTGTCTATATGCTACAAACCCCTACACTCTCACGCTCGACTAACGAATTCTCTAGCATAACTCTTTTACTTGTTTGATTATCCGAATCTATTTTTTCTAATAGCAACTGCGCTGCTTGACTGCCTAATAAAAACATATTTTGCTCTACTGTTGTCAACTTTGGTTCAATAAATCGACTGAGCGCTATATTGTCATACCCAACAATCGACAATTCTTCAGGTATAGCAATATTTAGCTTCTTACAGGCGTTTACTACGCCGGCTGCCATTAAATCATTACAAGCAAATACAGCAGTAGCCTCACTGGACGGCAAAATTTCTAATACTTTTTGCATCGTATTGTCGACTGTCTCATTACTATTACCATCACCGATATTGATCATATACTTTTCATGGAAATAGTGCCTGCGTTTCATGATATCAACATAAACTTGTTCTTTGATGTCATAAGAATCACTATGCTCCCCGCGAATAAACAAAATATCTCTATGCTTATGTTCCAATAAATAGTTGATTGCCAATCTCGCTCCAGCATCTTGATCATTTGAAACATACGATATGTTCGGATGTTTTTCATAACTATTAATAAACACTAAAGGGATTTGTCTAGCAATTCGCTCATAAAATGTATTTTGCAGATTTTCTGTATGGGGACTGACGACAATAATTCCCGATACATTTCTGGCCATAAAGTCATTGATGCATCGCATTTCTAATTTTGAATCATTTTTAGAACAGCAAAGCATCAACGAATAGGACTCATTGGTAAAATGCTCCTCTACTCCATTCATCACTTCTGCAAAAAACATATTGTAGATACTCGGTACTACGACCCCGACAATGGTTGATTTTTGCCGATTAAATTCGCGCGCCTGCATATTGGGAACGTATTTTAAGGACCGAATCACCGCTAAAACTTTTTCCCTCGTTGCTTCTTTTACAGGATAATTGCCATTGATCACCCTAGAAACTGTAGCAATTGATACCTTTGCTTTCTTAGCAACATCTACAATTGTTGTTTTCATAGCCGCCTCCTACAATGAACCAACAAAATTATTGAAAGCTTGCATTCCTATTCCATCTCTTTTAAATACACCCGCATGAGACAGCACCGTTAAGAATTTTAACCCAACTTCTTTTTGTACTATTTCATCAACATTTTGCGCAGTAATTTTTTTATGTTTGCTTCGTATTTCCTGATACCAAGTTGCATGTTTTGCAATGCTTTCCTCTTCTGAAATATCTTGAATCGCTTCGATCAGCGCTTTACGGATAAGTTTTAGTTCCTGCTCTAGTCTTGCCGGCAAAATTGCCAATCCCAACACTTCGATCAGACCGATATTTTCCTTTTTGATATGATGCACTTCACTATGCGGATGAAAGATTCCGAGTGGATGCTGTTCACTACTACGATTATTTCGCAGTACCAAGTCAAGCTCATAGGCACCGCCCCGCATTCTGGCAATTGGTGTAATCGTATTATGTGGTTCACCCTTGCTATTTGCTAAAATTTCAACAGTTTCATCAGAATAATTGCGCCATGCGGTTAACATATGATCAGCCAATACAATGAGTTTTTCTTTGTTCGTGCTACGTAACCGCAGTACGGAAAGTGGCCATTTTACCCTGCCTACACTGATATCTTCATAGCCTTTGATGCAGTAGGTTTCTTCCACTGCTGCTGCTTCCATTGCAAATGTATATCGACCACCTTGGTAATGGTCATGCGATAGAATCGAACCGCCAACAATCGGTAAATCTGCGTTAGAACCGATAATATAATGTGGCAAAACATCCAAAAAAGCCAGTAAATTTTCAAAAGTTTCTTTGGATATTTTCATGGGACTGTGTTCACTACTCAGCACGATACAATGCTCATTGTAATAAACATACGGAGAGTACTGCAAAAACCAAGCTTTATTATTAAAATCTAACGGAATGATACGATGTGTCTGACGCGCTGGATGATTCAGATGACCAAAGAAACCTTCATTTTCCTTGCAGAGCAAACATTTCGGATACGCTGTCGACTTGATAAGTTTTGCTTTCGCAATATCTCTAGGATCTTTTTCTGGTTTCGATAAATTAATCGTAATATCCAAATCACCGTATTCAGTCGCTGTTTTCCAAGCGATATTCTTATCAGTCCGAGCTTTTCGCACATAATTAGAAGCAATACTTAAACCATAATAAAAATCAGTAGCTGCTTGCGGGGAACTCGCATACAGCGCATTAAATTTGCCAATGACTTCAGACGGGCGTGGCATGATACAATTCATAATTTTCGTATCAAATAAATCACGCTCCAAAATTGTGTCTTCGATCATATTTTTTTCTACAGCATACGCTAGCATCTCTTCTAAAATTGGCGTTGCTGTTTCTAAGGTTTCTTCAATTAGAATTGGTAGAAACTCTGGTACATCTAACGTGCCAAGTAATAGGTTTGTAGCGTAAACCTGATCTAGTTCAGTGATTAATCCTTTTTGTAAGCCAAAATGAATCAAACGGTTAATTTGCTTCACAATCATTGTTCTTCCCTCTATTCAGCAAAACCATTTGGATGACGTTTATGCCAAACCCAAGCAGTTTTTATGATTTCTTCCACACTAACATAGTTTGGTTTCCATCCAAGTAAATGTTGGGCTTTTTCGCTAGAAGCAATCAATTGTGCCGGATCGCCAGCGCGTCTTTCGCCCAATACCACTTTGATTCCTTCCCCTGTTGCCGCTTTTGCCGCAGTAATCATTTCCTTTATTGAAAAACCTGTTCCACTCCCAAGATTAAAAATATTGCTTGCGTTGCCAGCGCGCAAATAGTTTAGCGCCTTAATATGTGCATCTGCCAAATCAATTACATGAATATAATCACGGATACAGGTACCGTCAGGCGTTGCATAATCTTCACCAAATACAGTGATAAATTCACGTTTCTTTAGCGGCACTTGCAAAATTAACGGAATCAAATGGGTTTCTGGTGCATGATCTTCGCCGATACTACCGTCTTCTAATGCACCAGCAACGTTAAAATAACGCAAGGATACATAGTTGATGCCATTTGCGGCACTGACCCATTTCATCATTTTTTCCATCGCCAATTTTGTTTCTCCATATGGATTGGTCGGGTTGGTTTCATCATCTTCTACGATTGGTACATGTTTTGGCTCGCCATAGACAGCCGCAGTAGAAGAGAACACGATCTTTTTAACATCATGTTTTACCATACTTTCTAGTAACACCTGCATGCCATAAACATTATTGTTAAAATACTTCAAGGGATTGGTCATGCTTTCGCCAACCAAAGAGTTGGCAGCAAAATGCATCACCGCTTCAATTTTGTTTTCCGTAAAGATCTGATCTAAAACCACGTTATCGCGAATATCACCTAAATAAAACTTTGCCGCTGGATTGATTGCCGCTTTATGTCCTGTTTGTAAATTATCGACAATGACTACATTTTCATTTTTCTCTACCAATTGATATACTGCATGGGAACCGATATAACCGGCACCACCACAAACTAAAATTGCCATATCAACTACTCCTCACTCTAATTTTCCTGCACCATTTACGATACTTGCCACGTAAAAGCTTGGCGCATAACCAATTTTCTTTGTATATACCGGGGTAATATTTTCAATAAATGCAGTTACATCAGCCTCTGCTACAATGCTAACCGTACAGCCACCAAAGCCCGCTCCCGTCATTCTAGAACCAATCACACCTTTTTGCTCCCACGCCAATTCTGCCAAAGTATCCAGTTCAACACCTGTTACTTCATATAAATCTCTTAACGACACATGGGAATCATTCATCAGTTTACCAAACTGTTTTAAATCATTCTCTTCTAACGCCTTAACTGCATTTAAGGTTCTCTGATTTTCATAAACAGCATGACGGGCACGTTTTACATCTACCTCATGTTCAATAACATCTTTGCTTGCTTCAAATTCAACTTCCGTCAATTCTCCCAAGGAATCAATTGCTCGTTTCGTCTGTAAATCTTTCAAGGCACGTTCGCATTCAAAGCGTCGTTCATTATATTTCGAATCACCTAAGCCACGTCTTTTATTAGTATTGCCAATGACAATTTTATAGCCATCCATTGCAATTTTGCTATAACGAAACTTTAAGGTATTACAATCTAACATGATAGCACAATTTTCCTTGCCCATCCCAACAGCGAATTGATCCATAATCCCACAATTCACACCAATAAATTGATTCTCGGTTTGCTGACACATTTTCACCATTTCGACCATATCAATTTTAAACTGAAAAAGTTCATTTAGGATAACTGCCATCAAGACCTCTAGCGAAGCTGAAGAAGACAAACCAGCACCGTTTGGTAATGTTCCATAAACGAGCAAATCAAATCCGCTTGTGATAGTAAAGCCATGTTTGCTAAAGGTATCAATAACGCCTTTCGGGTAATTTACCCAATTATGTTTTTCCTCATAACGAAGTCCCGCTAAATCAAACTCTATTATACCGATTTCTTTGAAATTTGTTGAATACATCCGTATTTTTTGATCCGTACGCTTTGAAACCAAGCCATAGGTTCCCAAGGATATCGCACAAGGAAAAACATGTCCACCATTATAATCGGTATGTTCACCAATCAAATTTACCCGACCTGGTGAAAAAAAAGTATTCTCGGGTTTTTCACCAAATAAACTTTCAAACTCTTTTGCTAACGCAGCAATACTATCCATCTACTACACTTCCTTTATATATTTTTACAAATAAAACAAGGTTTTATTTGCACCTACATAGGATAACCTTCTATGATTACTTCGAAACAGTAAACGTTTACTATTTTTATATAAAAAAAAGAGCACTTCGCAGAACTGATCACTTTGTAGTTATAAATTAACTCCATTTTAGTCCTTAAAAGCAAAACTTTCAATATCTTTAAATAAATTTCTCTAAAAATATCGTAATAATTTTTTCTAAATTCATTTCAGTTATAAAACGTTTTTATCGAACGATGCCCCTAAAAAGAAAACAAAGCTATTGCATGTCCCATTGCAACAGCTTTGTTTTCTTTTTAGGCTCTCGAAATCACACTTTGGCTAAAGCCACTGACTCTTGATAGTTGACAAGTAGAAATACTATCGATGTTTTTCAATTCGTGCAGCATTTCGTTCCGCTTAACTTTCGCAATACCAGTCAACTCTTCTAGCGTTTTTACTCCAGCCATGCGCAAAATCAATAGTTTCAACTCAGCGTCGATCATCTTTTCACGCGTCGACTCTAAACATTTTTCTTCCGTTGGCTCGTTCATATATTTTTTAAAAGCAATATTCGCTTTTGCTGTCGTATTACCCATTAAGTTTAAGCAATAGTTACTATCCACCAATACTGATTTTGCTACATATTCGCCATAACTACTATAGGTATACTTACTAACTTCTGTAGCAATCCCCAGCCTAACTGGCTCTTGATGGATATACCTTAGTACGGTGAATAGATAGTCATCATCCTCGACAACTTCACTCTTAAATCGGTCATGGAAAAGCTGCCCGGTGCGGCTGTATTTGCCGTTATACCAAGCTACATATTTCACGCCGATCCGCTTCATCATATTACCGATTTTCGTCGTACCTTCTTTTATTAATAAGTGCAAATGATCATCCAATAAACAATACCCATAAACTTGATATTGACAGACATCAACATACTCTGACAACAGTTCCAAAAATTTATCCTTATCACTATGATCGGCAAAAATTGATTGATGATCAATTCCCCGTATAATAATATGATAAATACCTGTTGCGCTATAGACTCTAGCTTTTCTTGCCACCAAAATTCACCTCGTCAAATATTTTAAACTAACCAAGCCACCGCTGGCTATAAACCATCATTATTTTGCAATTTTGATACGCTGATAGAGTGTGTTTCAAAAAACACACAACCTTAAAATTCAAATTTTAATATTCCTATAGTACCACATTTAAACACGACAGACTAGAAAAGTCTGAAATATCCGCTAAATTACACAGATAACTTACGTAAAAAGTAAAAGGCACTTTACCCGATCCAATGCGATTTGGTAAAATGCCTCCTATGGTACATTGAAATTATAAATTTTTGGCTGGAATAGGTCCACGCGAAAGTGCAATTGCACCAGTACGGGCAATTTCGATAATTTCATAATCAGCTAAAACTTCACAAAGTGCATCAATTTTACTTAGTTCACCAGTCAGTTCAATCACCATCGTTTCACGATTGACATCAACGATTTTTGCCCTGAAGATTTCCACTACATTGATAATATCTGAACGCGTCGCGGGATTGGCTTTCACTTTGATCATCACCAATTCACGTTGAATAGAATCAATTCTCGTTAAGTTAACGATCTTGATCACATCAATCAGTTTATTTAACTGATTCACAACTTGTTCTAACTCGATTTCATCATCAACAGATACCACGATGTTAATTCGCGTAACATCAGGTTCTTCTGTATAGCCAGCCGCGATACTTTCAATATTAAAAGCACGTCGACTAATAAGCCCTGCTACATGCGTCAATACGCCTGGTCTATTGTCTACTAAAACCGCTAAAATATATTTCATTCTTTGCTAGCCCCCAATACCATTTGATCTAATCTACCACCAGCCGGTACCATCGGTAGTACATCCTCCACTTCTGGTAATAAAACATCAACTAACACTGGACCATCAATCGCAAGTGCTTGCTTTAACACTTCTTCCAATTTTTCAGGTTCTGTAACGCGAAGTCCATGTACCCCCATAGCCTCAGCCAATTTCACATAATCAGTTTTGCCATTTAACTTGGACTGAGAATACCGTTCTCCATAGAACATTCTTTGCCATTGCGATACCATCCCAAGTACATGGTTATTCATCACAATGACTTTTACATTGATTCCATAATCAGCTGCTGTCGCAAGCTCTTGGCAATTCATCATAATACTACCATCACCGCTAAATAATACAACTGTTCTTTCTGGTTTTGCAAGTTTCGCCCCAATGGCTGCTGGCAGACCATAGCCCATCGTACCTAAGCCACCAGACGTTAAAAACGACCGTGATTTTAAGAATTGGTAAAACTGCGCCGTCCACATCTGATGTTGCCCCACATCAGTTACGACAATGGTGTCATCATCCGTCAATTTACTAACTACCTCAATAACCTGCTGTGGCATAATACAGGCTGCTTCCTTATTATAAGAAAGTGGCGTTTTTTTGTTCATTGCAATCACATAATCGTGCCACTGCCCATATTGTTCTTTTAAATCCGTTTTTATTTCTGCCAATTTTTCTGCCAATTCTGGCATTGACCAACGTAAATCGCCGATAACTTTATAGTCAACGCGAATATTTTTATTAATTTCTGCTGCATCAATATCAAACTGAACAATTTTTGCCAGTGGAGCAAATTGTTCAACAATTCCAGTCACCCGATCATCAAAACGCACACCAATCCCAATCAAAGCATCACATTCCATCGTTGCTATATTTGCTGCATACGTCCCGTGCATCCCCAACATGCCTAAATTGGCAGCATACGTTGCTGGGATACAACCGAGTCCCATCAAGCTCGAAACTACGGGAATCCCGGTTTGCATAGCGATCTTTTGCAAGTACTCCGCTGTATCGGATAAGGTCACTCCGCCACCGACAAAGATTACTGGTTTTTTCGCATTTTTAAGCACTTCTAGCACCGCATCAATTTCACAGCTTTCACCTGTAAATTTACCAGTGTACCCTTTTAAGTTCACAGTGTCTGGATATACATACGCAAGCTCTGCCGCAAAGACATCTTTTGCGATATCAATCACCACCGGACCTGGTCTGCCCGTGCGCGCGATATAGAACGCTTCTTTTAAGACCCGTGGCAGGTCCGCTACTTTTTTAACTAAATAATTATGTTTCGTAATCGGTGTCGTAATTCCGCACATATCTGCTTCCTGAAAAGAGTCCTTCCCAATCAATGGTGTACCCACTTGACCCGTAATGCAAACGAGTGGAATCGAATCCATATTAGCCGTCGCAATACCGGTAATCAGGTTTGTCGCCCCAGGGCCGGAAGTTGCAAAGCATACGCCAACCTTCCCCGTCGCCCGCGCATAGCCATCCGCTGCATGCACTGCACCTTGCTCATGTTTCGTTAAAATATGTGGAAATTCCGATTTATATAATGCATCATATAATGTAAGCACAGCCCCACCAGGATAACCAAACACTACATCCACATCTTCATTTTTTAAACTTTCTATTACTGCCTGAGCACCATTTATTTTCAAAAGAATCTCTCCCCTTTACCACACGTTACAATGTTTTCATAATATTATATAACAAAGTGTACACTTCTGTCATTAACTGTTTTTTCTGAAAACAACATTGTGTACATAAAACACATGTATTTTTGCAGAAGATTTTTTTAATTTTATATTGTAAACTTTACAACGTTATGGTATTATGGCAATAATTACTTTAGTAATGAAGCTTATAAGGCTACCAAGCCTCTAAGCTTCATTTTTTTATTTTATTGCACTAAATCTTCTACATAGCAAGGGGACAGGTCCCATGTCCCACTACAATCTATCAATCACACTCTTAGAAATTCCTGTCATCTTTGCTAATTGCCATATCTTAATGCATCCTTTTCTTTTATCTTCCTAATTACGTCATCTCGTTGCTCTTTGTTTCATCGCTGCAATTGACTAATTATTGTTATTGTTATTCCTATTTCACTTTTTGCCCTAGCTTGTCTTGACATTGTATCACCATTAGTATATCGTCTTTTTATCAAAGGGACAACGAACCTGTCCCCTTGTCCCTATTATATTTATATATTGTAATCATTTTTTAACCAATGGTATAATCTATACGTGTGAGAATCTAAGGTTACTCAAAACGTAAAGGCGGGAATAAATTATAATGAATGTTAAATTTTCTCCTTCGCTGATGTGTATGGACTTGATGAATATTGAAAGTGAGATCAAAAAGTTAGATACAAAAGCGGATTATTATCATGTGGATATTATCGATTGGCATTATTGCAAGAATATGTCGCTGGCACCTTGTTTCATAGAAGCCATTCACCGGATAACGAATGTACCACAGGAGGCGCATTTGTACGTAGATAACATTGATACTGATCTAATCGATTTATGCATTGAAAGCGGTGCTGAAATCATTACTATGCCACCAGAAGTTATTGAAAGGAACGCTTTTCGCCTAATACGTCAGATTAAAAAAGCAGGAAAGAAAGTGGGGATTTTTATCAATCCGGCTGTGAACCTGCAGGTTATAGAACCGTATATAGATTTAATAGATAGGCTTTTAATTATGACGGTAGATCCTGGATTTGCCGGCCAAAAATTCGTTTTGCAGACGTTAGATAAAATAAAACTGGCGAGCAAATGGAAAAAGCAATTTGGTTATCAGTATGAAATAGCTGTAGACGGCTGTTGCAACGAAAATTATTACAAAAAACTTTATGACGCTGGAACAGAGGTTTTTATCGTCGGAAGTAGCGGATTATTCGGCAAGGATCAGGATACATTGAAAGCATTGGAAATTGCAGAACATTTTATCAATGAAGCAACTGTATAAGAAAAGTTTGTGTTTCCTGTCCACTTATTGAAAAGGAAACGTATTTAAAATATACAATAAAAACGAGCCAAGATACATGAGGTGACCCCCATAAGTTAGATTTAGGTCTAACTTATGGGGGTCACCTCAACATTCTTGGCTCGTTTTTTATATCTCGAAAAGAGACGTTTTAGCTTACTGATCAATTTTTGATTTTGAAAAATTTTTGGAATCATAGTACAGCCTTACATAGAAACGAGCATTACAATTCGTTAATTGCGCATATTCAGTATTTTCATTTATTGTTATTCCAATAAACTTCCATGGCTTCATTTAACCGCCACCATTCTTCATAACGCTTATTATAAATTTCAGCTAAATCTAGATTCGGCTGAATAGGCGTTTTAATTTTTACCGCCATATCAAAAGCTTCGTTATAATCTTTATATACGCCTGCACCTATTCCTGCTGCAATAGCTACCCCCAAAGCTCCAGTTTCATCGCAATCAACAATTTCAACAGGAATTTGCACAACATCGGCAAAAATTTGTGTCCACACTTTACTTTTTGACATACCACCAGTCAACCGAATAATCTTTCCCGGCAATCCAGATTTTTTCAAAAAATCAATATGGTATTTATGAATAAATGCTATTCCTTCTACTACCGCATAACACATATCAGCAAAAGATGTATGTGCATCTATATTGAAAAAAGCTGCTTTAGCATTTACATTAAGACTTGGCGAAGCAACATATGGTAAAAAAAACACTTTAGCCTGCTTTGGTGAAATACTTTGAATCTCCTCATTTAATACATCGAACATCGAAATACCTTTTTCTTTAGCCATTACTTTAGCTCTATCACACAAAGTTGTCGTAAACCATTCATAATTCGATGCAGAAGCTCCTGTATATGAACAATTCAAATATTCACCTTTCTTAATATATGGCATATTAGATGAAGCACTCGGTATGATTTTCGACGAATGTGTTTCGTTGATACACCACGACCCAGCGATTGACGTAACAACACCATCATTGACAGCACCAGCCCCTACTAAACATGCTAAAATATCCATCATACCAGCCACTACTGGTGTTCCTTCATATAATCCTGTTTCCACAGCTGCCTTCGCACTGACCTTACCTACAACTTCGTCTGGGCTTGAAGCCATTTTAGGCAGCTTATCAAACATTTCTGGAATACCATATAACTCCATCAATTGTTTAGAATATTCCATCGTATCCAAATCTACCATAAATGATCCGCCAAATACATTAAGATCCGTTGCAAATACATTCGTTAACCGATACATGATATAATCTTTAAACATCAAAATACCACCGATATCATTGTAAACTTTTGGTTCATGTTCTTTATACCAACGTAGAATCGGTCCTGGTTCTCCTGCAAATAAAGTACCTTTTACAATTTTATTAATTTTTTCATAATTTCCATTTTTCTTATACAAATCCAGAATTTCATTTGCACGATAATCTTGTGAAAAACATCCCGGAGCAATTGCTAAACCACTTTTATCTAGAAAAGTTACACCATTACCAAAAGAAGTAACCCCAATACCAGCAATATCAACTGCATTTATATTCGCTTTTTCAATTGCTTCTTGAATACATTTTGAAATAAGCAGCCATAGTTCATCTACATCAAATTCTTCAAAGCCACTGCCTCGATCAACCCGCATACTTCTCATGCTTGGTGTAGATGTAACTGATACAACTTGTCCTTTTTTAGAAAAAATAACAACTTTGCTCGAAGTACATCCAGCATCTATACCAATCAAATATTTACCCATTTTTCACACTTCCTTCTCTTTAACTTACATATTTATCTATTCTCATAATTTAATACGGGCACTATATTAGATTTTGCTTAACGCATCAACATACCGCCAGTTGCATCCAATGTAATTCCCGTAAGATAGTCTGCTTTATTTGAAGCCAGAAAAGCAACGCCATAGGCAACTTCTTCTGGCCTTGCTACTCGACCTAGCGGTATTCGGTCTTCATAGTAGTTGCTTTTTTCTTTTATGGCCTCTCTTATCAGTGGAGTATCCATGATTCCTGGAGCCACCGCATTCACCTGAATCCCATAACCAGCCATTTCACGTGCCAAAGAAATCGTAAAAGAGACCAAACCACCCTTTGATGCTGCATAATGTGCATGGCCTGTGGTCGATCCATGAAAGGCTGCCTGAGATACAATATTTACGATTTTCCCCTTCTTACTATTCGCTAATAAATGTTTCACAAATAATTTACACATAATAAACGGCGCAACTAAATTCATATCTAATGTATGCCTAAAATCAGCTTCATCCATATCTACTACATAGGCCTGCGGCCAAACTGCAGCATTATTGATAAGCACATCTAATGTCTGATAGTGTTCAAGAGATAGAGCAAATATCTTATCAATATCCCTTCGTTGCAAAAGATCTGCCCCAACACCAATTGTATCTATAGCATACTTTGCACGCAGTTCATCAGCATATTCCATTGCATCCTGCTCGTTTCGACTTACAACAATTAAATTTGTTCCTTCGCCTGCCATAACCTCACAGATGGCCCGCCCCAACCCTTTTGTTCCACCACTCACCAGAACATTTTTGCCTTTTAAACCAAAATCCATATTTCTCTCCCCACTTTAGTGCTTATTCACAATAAATCTCGACATTTCTCCATCTAAATATTTAATCATTTCCTTTGATAAAAGCTTTGGTGAATTTAAAAACGCATCTACTGTACCTCCCGCTAAATGTGGAGTCACCGTAACATTAGGCAATGTCAATAGCGGATAATCCTTAGGCGGCGGTTCAACATCAAATACATCAAGAGCCGCACCAATCATATGCCTAGATAATAAAGCTTCATATAAAGCTTTTTCATCAACAAGTCCTGACCGTGCTGTGTTAATAAAATATGCACCAGGTTTTATCATCCGAATAAAATCAGCATTAATCATTCGTTCTGTTTCTTTATTAAGCCGTGTATGAATTGTTAAAAAATCCGCATTTTGCGCAACTTCCTCTAATGAAGCCAATTTTATATAATCGGGTACTTCTTTAATATAAGGATCATAGCCTACAATCTTCATTTCAAAACCATGCAACCGTTGTGCAACTTTTTGACCAACTTGACCTAGTCCAATAATCCCCACTGTTTTCTCACTGAGATCTGGTACAACCGCTACATTTGTATAATCCCTTACCCAATGACCACTCTTCATATTCATGTGGCTTTTCGCAATGTTGCGACACTCACAGATAAGCAGCCCAACCGTGAAATCTGCTACAGCAGTTGCATTTCTGCCCGGCGTATTATAGACTAAGATTCCTTTCTCTGTTGCGTAATCCACATTAATATTTTCATACCCGCTTCTCAACACACCAATAATCTTTAAATTTTTACAAGCGTCTATAACCTTGCGCGAAATCGGGCAAAACTGCGTAATGATAATATCTGCATCCTTAACCGCTGCTATTATTTCATCTGGCACATCATAAACTTCACTGCCATTTGTTTCTACTTGTAAATTAATATGCTGCAATTCTTCATAAGAACTCTGCTGCCACTTCACTGTTTTTACCGTAATTCCTTTTGCCTCAAAATTTTCAAATCCTTTTTCTATCATATTTGCTGGAATCAGCAAATCCCCTATACCTACAATTTTCATGTATATCGTCTCCTCTCGTTTATAGGACTTTAACTACCAATTCACCTTGCCAATTAAATATTTGGGTGTATACAAAAAAACGGTAATAAGTCGTAGGTTAACGCCTATGACTTATTACCGAATTCTAATCACATTCCGATATCTAATATTTTGTTGTAATTTTTTTACTTTTTTGAAAACATTTTATCTATCCTTTTAGTTATAGCTGAACCAAACTTGACATTCCCCCATTTATCCCAAACTTTCATTTTGATCAAAGACATTTATAAATTCCATAGGCGTTTTTGCTCCTATTAACTCAGCTACTTTTTTCTCTTGTTTCAATATTCTAAATAATTCTGTCACTATATTAACGTCATGCTCTCCAATCGCCAACATACATATCAATTTAACTTTTCTTCCTTCACTATCCCATTCGACCGCATTTTTAAGTCGTAAAAATATGATGCAAGAATTGTTTACATAAGCAGACATTCCATGAGGGATTGCTATTTCACCTTTAAAATAGGTAGTATTCATTTTTTCCCGCTCTACCACAGATTCAAGATATTCTTTTTTAATATATCCATTATTAAATGCCAGCGCACACATACGCTCTAAGATTTGCTGCTTTGTCGTCAAGTCAAAATCCAATAAAATGGAATCTTCCCTTACTATGCTTCTTATTTTCATCAAAGAATTGGGTTTTAAAATATAATCCAGAAAAATTTTATTACTATTTATAAAATCCTTTTCAAAAGAAATAAATTTTATCCCCTCGATTCCAGGATTTATAGTTCCAACGATAGCCACAATATTATATTTCAATTTCAAACAATCAATTTTTTTCTTTAAATCCTCCTCAACCAGCCCTAATGTAAATATTTTCAAATAACTATACCTATCTGATAGAACCGCTTTTATATTTTCTGCCATTCCTTGCCCAGTAAGACACATAGCAACTACTGCCGGAGGTTTTTGGGACTTATTATCTGGCACCATTTGAAATTTATACTTTAGATTAACCAATTCATAATATATATCATCTAAATCTTTCTCTTCTATATAGACTTTTCTTACAGCTTCCAATACAGTAAGGATATCGATTCTGTCAATCGTACGTGTCTTTATCCCCGTTCTTTTATTTATAACATCGCCGACATTGACCAAAGACCCCATGTCTACCAAAAACAAGATTCCCTTTCCTGTATTTAGTATTTTTGCTATTTCTATAGTTTTTTCAAATATCTTAGAAGGATTCACAGCCAACGGCATATCAATAGCAATCGGGAAATGTATATTCATAAGCTCATTAACTACCTTTAACATTTCTGTCGCTATTTTGCCGTGACACATGATGATAATTCCTATTTTATTTTTTTTCTGCTTAACTTCAAGCAATTTTTTTATATACATTGCGATAAAGCTTATTTCATCTTCCGGTATTTGAATTCTTTCTCTATTTTCAATTTTTAAAGCCAATTGACATGCCAGTTCATATTCTTCTTTCATATTTTTTCTTATATATAGAGAATTAGGATTTATTATTTCTACCTTAAAACGTATCCGCTTTATCGCCTCATTTATATGAATAGCCAAATATAAAATAATATTCCCATTTATTGCACACTGCGGATATTTTACCTTTAACTCTATAACAAATTCTTTGAGAATATCAATAATAGAATCTTTTACGACATATTTCAGATTATCCAGACAAGCAATTTCATTTTTTATATTTGCATCAAAATCCATCATATTAAAATTTTTCATAATAAATGTCCACATAATTTTTTCGATTTCGTCTGGGGATAAATCTAAATTTTTAAGTTTCTGATATTTTTTTTCTATTTTTTGATAGATATCCTCCGGTAGTGAATATTTCGTTTCCTTCATTACATTGTGATCCACAACCATAGCATCTGTATTATTTTGAGGAATCAAAAGTTTATCTTTTATAATCCTATTTAATTCAGACATATCATACGTATCCACACTGGCATCTTCACTAAAAAAATTATTGTACAATATCTCATTTAACCCTATATCGATTTCATTTTTTCCTGAATTTATTTTATCTATATAAGCATTGGCACAAGTAACCTGTATTTCACTCTTAATTTGCCCTATATTCCCCTGATAGTCTTTTAAAATAAACGATTTAATTATTTTTTTATTTAAAAAAATTTTAGAATTAATTCGATTTGCTTCCACCTGAAAAAATTCATAAATCAACTGAACTTTCTCACTGGCAGAACGATTTTTCAGCGACGGCATCGAAATAATCATAGGAATTCTTCGCCGGAAACTTGTGAGCAAAGTTGATTCTATATTTTCCGTAGTAGCCCCAATAAAAAAAATGCGGGCCTTTCTTTCACCTGATGTTTCTCCCAACCTTCTGAAAGTGCCTTTATCCAATAACGAAAAAAGAATTTCCTGCCCTTTGGGTGGCAGCCTGTGTATTTCATCTAAAAAAAGTATATTATTATCGGCTTTTTCCACAAGACCTTCTGTATCTGTATCCGCCCCAGTAAAAGCCCCTTTTTTATAACCATATAGGATAGACAGTAATAATTGTGGATTATCTGCATAATCCGCACAGTTTAACGACATAAACGCAGCATCTTCAGCGATAATATTCTCTTGAATAGCATACTTATGCATATATTCCACAAAAAGCGTTTTCCCTGTACCACTTTCGCCTATGATGAGCGTTGCCAACCCAAAAGGTGGATATCGTACAGAGGCTTTCGCTTGTTTTATACAATTTTTAAGACTTCTATCATACCCCACCAAGTTGCTAAAAATATCGGCCTTCTTATCTTGTGGTAGCTGCACCGGCTGCTGCCTCTGTAATTTCAAATCAACTTCATAGTTGTCAAGTGCTTTATTTATATAAGGTACAGACACTTCAAAGCCCAGCTTCGCAAATTCCATACTGATCTGTTTTGAATTCATATCATTATTTTTCTTTTTTAAAGAATGTATAATCTCCAAGATTGAATTTTTTTTTCGTTCTCTTGAATTTGGTATATTTAATTCGTTTCTAACATTGGTCACCGTTTCTCTCAATACAGAAATTTTCTGTGATATTTCTTCATCACTCAATGGCTGTGTAATATCTTCGCGTTCAATAATTTCTTTGATTTTTTTTAAGGTATTTTCGTTCATGGTATTTCCACCACCCCTAATATATATTGAATCCGCTGACATAGAGGTTTCTGTTCCGTAATTCAGCCGGCATTAACTACTATTGTAATCATAATAATACTACACTTCATTGTACTCTAGCTATTGGTATTTACTGTCCACCTCAAAGATTGGGACATATCACAAAAATATAACATCGCAATTCTTATATAACCGCACCTTCATTACAAAAGGTGGTATGTTTGCTTAACTGCCTTCTTATGAAATTCAGCCATGCCATATCTGTCAAATTGCCATGTAAATAAAGACTTGCATAAAAATCAATGAATTTTATTACTGTTTTAATATTTATAATTGCCATCAAGTAGAATCTTATTATTTTTCTAGATTTTAAAACAAGCCCCTAATCCAATTAGGGGCTACAGACTGTCGACAAAATAAAAATATTTACATTGATAAATAGAAACAATCTAAATTCGTACCACTTATAAACTAGCACGAAGATAGGCTGCCGGTTGGAGAGAAGTGCTCAGATGCTAGGCGCAGCAAGGCGTTGCGAAGGAGTCGTACTCTTGTACGTCGACGAGCAGCACCTTGCTGCAACGACGCAAATGGGTGCTTATCGCCTGCCTGCGGCCTATCTGTCCATAGTACCCCTAAAATCTGCAGCCCCTAATCCAATTAGGGGCTGCATAGTTTGTACTAAAAAAGGATAAGTACCTCTGGACTTTTTGTATTTTCTAAACTCTATCAGAATGTAAAACTTCCGATGTACTTACCAGTCTCTTATATCATCAATCTTTTCGCCTAAGAGAGTTTTAATATCTGTGACATGAAAATCTGATATGCTTCTGCTTTAGATTCTATATGATACAACTTTTCTAAATTTTCCTCGTACTTACAATAATTTACTATATTTTTCAAGTAATTCAAATGTTTGTTTTCGCCTTTCAGCGCCAATAAAAACATTATCCCCGCTTCTATTTTTGTTCCATTATTTTCCATGGTGTAAAATTCGACAGGCTTTTTAGAAATACACATGACGACCGCTGGTCGTATTACATTTTCATGCTCTGAATGAGGCACTGCAATTCCTATAGGGCTTGTACTTAATCCGGTAGGAAATACACGCTCTCTTTCAATCGTAGCATCAGCATATTTATCATTCACAAATCCTTTTTCCTGTAAATATCCTGCTATATGTTTAATAGCTGTCTCTTGTGTCTTTATGTCATCTACAATTAATACATCATAATATATTCCATCAATTATACTATTCATACTACGGCCTCCCCCCTTTTCTATGATTAAGACAGTAGACACTTTTCTCTTAATAAAATGAAATCTCTCTATATTCTAGATGATTAAGAAGAAAACTCTCTAAAATCCAAATACAAAGCCAAATGCTTTATAAACCAACACAACTAAAGGTGTCCCTGTCGCATCCCAAGCTGATATTGCTCCTTGTGCAACATCATATTTCATCGTCCCAGCCAAAGCCGTCATCGGGGTTGCCATTAAAGTTGCCCCCCAGCAAAATAGAGCTACTATAAAAGATTCAATAATTATATTGTGAAATATATTTCCTTCCGTTATAGCATTTACTGCGGCACTTTCCCAAAGAACTATGATTAAACTTATCGTAGCTATCATTTGATTTCCTGGAAGTACAAGGGAGATCAATAATGCGATCGGATACATAATTAATGTGGTAGGCGTAACTGCTGCATGACCAATTACCGTTGAACAATCAAGCGCTATGCGAACATCATCCCGCTTCAATTTACTTGTAAGCGATTTTTTTGCATTTCTAATAACCGGGAACCATCCTTCTACTAGGATAGAAGCCATTTTCGGCAAAAGCAAAAATGCTGCTGCCATTTTAACTCCTAATAAAAGAGCTCCCATAACCCCTATTTGACTTAAAGCCCCAATAAATATACCTACTACAGCCCCCATGACCGTACTTTCACCAAATATTCCGACTTTTTCTTCTATTGTTTCTGCCTTTAAATTAATATCTTTTATAATTGGAGTTCTCTTTAACACCCACTCCAAAGGAATTGCGATACATGCTTGAAAAGAAAAATGACTGCCATGTGGCCAAGAACCACCGGGAGGAAAACCATTGATTTTTTCGATATACGGCGCAGCAATATCAGCTGCTTTTAGATCAATTACCAAAAATACAATAACCGCTACCGTTGCTATCCAGAAATTATTTGATGCAACTCCCACAAGACCAGCTAAAAGCATAGCTCTCCAGGTGTTAAATACATCCACATATAATGTATCTGTAAACCTTATATAAACTAAAAAAACATTTAATATTAAAAATAGCAATACGCCAAAATATCCATATGGGTTACCGAATGCATAGCTCAAGCACCCCCAGCCGATATCTATGACACTTTTACTGAATCCATATACTTGGATTATGTTGTTTACAGGACCTAACATTGCCTGCTGGATAAGTCCAACGATTAGCATTATCCCTTGAAGCCCTATGGATACTTTGATCGCCCCAAGTATAGCTTTTTTGATTGGCACTTGTACAATTAAAGCAATGAATAGGAACAATCCTATGATTGTTACTGCAGAATCAAAACCAAAAAAAGCAGATAGAATATCGGTTACTTCACTTACTATATTCATTTCTTGACTCCCTCCCCAATAATATTTTTTAACCTGACATTGAAAATCAATCGACTCATTTGATTCAATTAATAGCGCTATTAATTTCAATCTTTAAATTATAAACTTTTTACAATTGACACAATTTCTTTTAGTGCTTTTTCAGCAGCGACATCATCCAGCATGATTCCTAATGCTCTTACCATAGGTGTCCCTTCTATCGCGTGAATTTCAACAGTTGTAACTACTAGATCTGCATTACCGATCTGTTCTTCAAGATCGGTAACTCTACATATAATAACCTTTACATTTTTTATTTTCTCTGCTTTCATTCTGTCTTCTATTTCTTCTTTTAAATAGTTCGAAGTACAAATTCCTGCGCCGCAGCAACATAATATTGTAGTATTCTCTTTCACAATTTCACCCCCTCTACGCTTTACACTTTATATATGCAAAATTCGTGCCAATTACAATCAAAAGGATTTACCCCGCCTAAAATGCCGGTTCTGAGATAGTTCATTTTGTTAGAATTACAAAATGAACTATTATCTCATCTAAAATTACAATAAAATTATTTTTTGTAATTTTAATACCCACTAGTAATAACTGCTATTTCGCTTTACCATCCGAGTTCAGCAATATCATCTTATCCTTAACAACCTTTTTCATTGCTTTCAATGGCTCAGCATACGCTGTACAAGGCCAAATTGCCATATGCTCCTTATGATTCAGCTCTTTTTTTAATGTCGTAAAAAACGCCGTTAGCATTTCTGAGAATATATTAAGTTTGCAGATTCCCAATTCAACTGATTTTTTAATTGCCTCATCCGGCGTTCCTGATCCCCCATGCATTACCATTGGTACACTTGAATTTTTATTTAAAACATCAAGTCTGTCAAAATGTAGCTTTGGCTCCTTCACATAAATACCATGTGCCGTGCCCACAGCAACAGCCAACGCATCCACTCCTGTATTCTTTATAAAATACTCCATTTCGCTCGGATCGGTTAAGAAATCATCTGGATTATCATATCCATCTGTATTTTCTTTTTTAACCCCAGTTTCAGAATTACCTACAATTCCATCCCCAACATGTCCAAGTTCCGCCTCTACCGATACATTGAATTTGTGAGCATATTCTACAACTTCTTTGGTTATTCTTATATTATCCTCTATTGGTAAAATAGACCCATCAAACATAACAGAAGTAAACCCATTATCGATGCATTTTTTTATAAAACCAACATCGGTTGCATGATCCAAATGTAAACACACCGGAACACGGACCTTTTTCGCCATAGCTTGCAAGGACTTCGTCCAATATTCTAACTTGTCCCCTTCCAAATCAACTTTTAATCCCATCAAAATGACCGGTGCTTTTAATTCTTCTGCTACCTCTAAAACTGCCATAGCCATATCATTATTACTTACATCAAAGGCACCTACTGCATATTTATTTCTTTTTGCATCGTCTAATATTGTTTTTAAATTTACTAATGCCATCACAAATTCCTCCTAATATATTATATATATTTGTCTCTCTTGTTATCGCAGAAACTTTCTTTCTCTAAATACAATCCTCTTTTATAACGACAACTATATAGCAATTCCTCCTAAAAAAAAATCGACTAAAGACTATTATGTCGCATAATAATCTTTAGTCGAATTCATATCCCTATTCAACTGATTTATTTTGTTTTACTACCCCATAAATCTTTACAGCTTGTGGTAACACCGACAATTCCAACTTTTTTTGCAGCATCAATCATTTCTACCTTTTCCACAAAACCGCCCAAAAATATAGGAACATCTTTTATTTGCCTGATCTTATCAACAAACTTCAGTCCATATGTTGCTGGGCGCACCTCTATTAAATCACACTTAGAATCTGCCAGCGTCTTTAATGAATCATCCAGAGATTTAGAATCCATTAAAGTAATTCTCTGCATCGTTTCTAAACCAACATTTTTTATCATATTTAATTTAATCGTACTAGAACAAATCACCATATCTACACAATATAATTTCTTCAACATATTGATTCCAATTTTGTCCAGGTTAAGACCACCGATAAGCTCCGCATTAACTACTACTTTTTTATTAACTTTATGACACATATCCACAAATGATTTTAAATTACCAATATGTATTTCACTTAATAATACATATTCATTATCAAGGGTTAATGCATATGATAAATCTTTAATCATTCTAATTGAAGGAATTATTAGAAATTTATTGTTCTTAATGTTCATAAGGTTTCTCCACCATTATTTTTTAATAAAAATCTTTCATTTTCAGCAGTTCGCCGTGATAAGTTTCCATATCATCCATTTTCAACTGTAATCAATTTTATTTATCAATCTATTATTTGTGTAAATTATAGCATGCGTGATACTGCATAGCAACATTACCTATTTATCGTAAGGATATTATTTTAATTTCGTACATTCTGCATTGGCAGCCCCTGTAAATAATTCTTAAGATCATCATAACCTATTTCGACTGAATTGCGCATCGTATCACAAGAAGTACCCGCCAAATGCGAAGTAAGTGTGACATTGTTTAATTTAAAGAAAGGACTATCTTGCGGTAATGGCTCTTCATCGAATACATCAATCGCTGCCCCACCAATTGATTTTGCTTCCAACGCCTGTATTAAAGCTTCTGTATCTACTAGGCCAGCACGTGCCGTATTGATAAGATATGCCGTAGGTTTCATTTGGGCAAGTTCCTTTTGCCCAATAAATTTAGTTGTTTTTTCTGAAAGCCGAATGTGTATAGATACGAAATCTGATTGAGCCAATAATTCTTCAAAAGTTACGGCCTTACAACCGGCATCTTCAATAATTTTTTTATCCATAAAAGGATCATATACAACAATAGTAGAACCAAACCCCTTTAATCGATCAATAACACGCCGACCAATATAACCAAATCCAATAATCCCTACTGTACAAGCTCTCATATCATGAATATATTCCTGATTCGTAAATTTTTTGCACCATTTTCCTTCAGATATTAATTTGTGAGCTCGGGCAATATTTTTATTTTCAGCAATCATCATCCCAACAGTAAAATCAGCTACCGCGTGAGCACTGCGCCAAGGTGCGTTTATCAGCTTAATCCCGCGTTTCGTTAATTCTTCTACATCTGCATTTTCATATCCACCGCGTAATACCGCAGCAACTTTTAAATTTTTACAGGCAGCAATCACTTCTTTGTTGATAGAGGCAACATGCACTACGATAATATCTTTATCTTCACAGGCATCCAATAAAGGTTTATAGGTAGGTGCTGCATCGACACCACCCAATTCAATCTGAAGCATACGGTCCGTAATTGGCCCCATCTCATACATATCTTTGTCCTCTATCATAGTAATTTCAGCACCATATTCTTTAAGTTCATACATTTTTTGCATTAATTCTGATGTAACACCGCCATCAGATACAAGTAAAATTTTTGTTTTTTTCATCGTTGTCCCTCTCCTTTTTATTTATAATTTAATTTGCCGCCTTAATTTATAGACTGCAAATTTACTACCAAAAGTTCCTTAACAACAAATATTTATACATTTTTAATAAAAAAAAATTCGACTAAAAGCTATTATAAATATTAATAGCTTCTAGTCGAATACATATCCCTATTCAACTTATTATTTTGTTTTATTTTGTAACCCACAAATCTTTTGACTTGATTACGAGTTCATTATATAAGTTTCCATTATGCTTGTCAATATAAAACCTGAAAATTCGAAATTTTATATTTAATTTTACATTACATGTGAATTGGCGGGAGTGTCTTATGGTGACATAGTCCATTCTTATAAATGATTACAGTTAAAGCATTGTACTCCAAACGATATGAAGGATTAAAGGATTTTACATCTATCTTCGCACCGGTTCCCATGATAACGACTGTATAATCATTTTTATGCCATCAGAGAAACCTTGATTGTAGAATACTTCTTCTGTTATGGCTTTTTGATTCGCAAAGTATTCATGTAACTGGGTCAGTTTCCCCATAGTATCTTCTGATACGATTGATGATAACTCTTTTTCCAATTTTTCAAATTCTTGCTCCGCCCAATAGTAATCCGCCGATACTCTTTCCAAATTCATCAGGTCGCTTCCATCATGCATAAACCGCAATTCCTTCGTGGCTGTTTCAAAAACTTGCATTCTCTCCACTCCTTATTTTTCAAAGAGTCTTTTTGGCTCTCTTATTCATATCATGAGTAAGTTGTTCGTACAATCATCATTTCCATATTTATTATACGCTCAAGAAAAACGTTTCCTTTCTTACATCTAAACAAATCAAATTCATCTCCATTCAAGTGAATTCGTTTAAACTCACTTTTACATTTAGTTTATAGTGAATTCACTTAATTGTCAATACGACTCTTTATGATTCTAGCTAAATAATTCAATTTTACTTATAATGAATTCATATAGAATCTATTAGCAGGAGGAAATACAGTGACAACTGAAAAAAGACAATTCACATTACGGCTACAGGAAGAAAACTTTTTGAAAATCAAAGAACTAGCTGAAAAAGATCGACGTTCAATTGCTATGGAAATAGAATACATTCTTGAACAATACATATCAGAACACGAAAAAAAGTACGGTATGATAAATATCAAAGAATAAGCATAAATAAAAAACTATACCCTATTGAGAGCTCGCTTAAAAAACGTGTCTCCCTCTAGGGTATAGTTTTTTTATTAACAGACAGTGATTTTACAATATACAGCCTGTAGAAAAAGATATAAAAAGCTCTTTCTGTTACTTTTAAATGATAATTGAATAAAAAATATAAAGCAGATAGTAAGATATATTCGGTTTTAAATAATAAGAATCAATATAGATCGTTTAAAACAGCTTGTGATAAGATTAGTAATAAGAAATCATATTTTACTAATTCTATCGCATCTAAAAAAGCAAATGGAGATATCATCATTCATGTAAGTTCATTGAAGCAAAACGAAGAGGTTAGAAACTGTAAAAATTCAAATGTACATGAATTATTTAAGCTTATAGAACAAATATGATCTTTAAACGCCGAAGAAATACCTCGTAACGATTGGCTATGCTGACATAGGCAAAAAGTTACGAGGTATTTCATTTAAGAGATCAACAAATCCGAGGAATCTGCCCACCGATTGGCATATCGACGATACGGATGCCACCGATGCTTGTACGCATGCCGACTTGCCCCGGTGCATCGACAGTTACTTTGCCGATTACACGGGCATCTTGTCCATACGGATGTTTATGCATGATGTCTAATAGTTCTTTAGTATACTGCTGATCCACAAACACCAACATTTTTCCTTCGTTAGCCAAATAGAGCGGATCAAAGCCTAAGATTTCACAAACCGCTTCAACTTCAGGTCGAACTGGAATTGTGCCTTCTTCTAGCAAGATACCGGTGCCAGATTGCGCCGCGATTTCATTGAGTGTTGCGGCTACGCCGCCGCGCGTTGGATCGCGCAAAACTGCGATTTGTGGTACGGCTGTCAACATTTCTTTGACCAAACCGTTCAGCGGTGCACAGTCACTTTGAATCGAGGTTGGCAGCACTAGCTCATGGCGTCCGGCCATGATGGCTGTCGCATGATCACCGATGTAGCCACTGAGGATGACATCCTGCCCAGGTTGCACCCTTCTTGGTGAGATGTGTGTGCCTTCTATGATATCGCCAATGCCTGACGTATTGATATAAATTCCATCGCCAGCACCTTTGTTTACTACCTTCGTATCACCAGTCACAATCATGACGCCCGCTTCTTTAGCTGTTTTGCACATGGTTTCGACGATAAGGCGTAAATCAGCAATTGGAAAGCCTTCTTCGAGAATCATCCCAACGGACAGATACCGTGGTACTGAACCCGTCATCGCTAAATCATTAACCGTACCGCACACTGCTAGCTTGCCGATATTGCCGCCAGCAAAAAACAGCGGCTTTACGACATAAGAATCCGTCGTAAAGGCCACTCTGTTGCCAGCCGTCGTAACGGAAGCACCATCGTGCATTTCATTCAGCACAGGATTGCCATATGCCGGTAAAATGACCTGCTCCATAAGCTCCTGGCTCAATTTCCCCCCACTACCATGATCCATTTTAATTGTTCCCTGTTCCATACTGATACCTCCCGCTTCCATATTTATACCAAGCGGCACAAGAACCTTCTACCGAAACCATACAAGCTCCTACCGGATGCTGTGGCAAGCAAACCTTGCCAAACAAGCGGCATTCCGTTGGTTTTATGAGTCCACGAAGCACTTCACCGCAACGGCAAGCCGTCTGTTTTACTGTCGTCTCTACCTTGATCGGCAAAGCAACTTGAGCATCAAAGCCTCTATAGCGTTCATTCACCCGCAGTCCTGAATTGGGTATCAGGCCAATGCCTCGCCATACGGCATCTGCTGGTTCGTAGACTTCCGTGAGCATCTGCCTAGCTACCGGATTTCCATTCTGTTTGACAACGCGACCGTATTCATTTTCCACGGCTGGTTTGCCATCATGGATTTGCTTTGCTAACATGTAGACAGTCTGCAAAATATCGAGCGGTTCAAATCCACCAACAACCGCTGGCATACGATATTCCTCCGGCAAAAACTGAAACGGCTCTTCCCCTGTAATTGCACAGACATGTCCTGGCAAGATGAAGCCATCTACTTTAACTTTTGGATCGACGAGTAATGTTTTGAGTGCCGGCGGTACCAATTTATGCGCCGATAGCACAAAGAAATTTTTCAAATTTTGCTTAGCTGCCGAGAGTACCGTAGCTGCTGCAGTTGGCGCAGTCGTTTCAAAACCAACCGCTAAAAAAATAACTTTTTTCTGGGGATTATCGACTGCTACCGCCAAACTTTCCAGCGGTGAGTAAACAATGCGAATATCTGCACCGCCAGCTTTGGCTTCGCCTAAGCTCGACACCGACCCAGGCACTTTGAGCATATCGCCAAAGGTCGTGATGATTACATCTGGTTGTTTGGCATAAGCAATCGCCATATCCATATACTCATCTGCTGTTACACATACCGGACAACCAGGTCCGCTCACCAATTCTACTTGTGACGGTAATACTTGGCGAATCCCCGCCCGAAAAATTGCCACTGTATGCGTACCACAAACTTCCATCAAACGTACAGGCTTTGTAATCAGCCGGTCAATTTCTTGCAGCAAAAAACTAGCAATTTTTTTTGTGTCTTGTTTCGCTTCAGGCAAGACTATTCATCTCCTTCAGCAGCTCATTCGTCTTCTCCGCTTCTTCTTGGTCAATTATTTGCATTGCAAACCCCGCATGAATGAGGACAAAATCACCAACTGCCGCCTCTGGCAGAAGCATTAGGCTTACCTCCCGTTGCACACCACTGAGTTCCACTATAGCCAACTGATCTTTTTTATCAATAATTTTTGCTGGTACTGCCAAGCACATTAAAAGCGTCCCCTCTCTCTTGCAACCGCTGCTTGCCCAAGCGCTAGTCCACCATCATTGGGCGGTACCTTCCGATTAAGCAACACAGTAAACTCTTTTTCTAATACTCCGTAAACCTGACGTAAAAGCGTCATATTCTGAAAAACGCCACCGCTTAAAGCTACTTTGTGAACACCAGTTAAACGACATAACCGTCGAACCATCTCATGAATGGCCGCGGCCATGGTCGTATGAAAATCTGCTGCCAGCTCTGCGCGTGGCACCTTATTTATATTCTCAATCATTTTGGCAAACGTTGGCCTAAAATCGAGTTCATTGCCAGCCGTAATCTCATATGGCAAAACTCTGCCAACGGCACCGCCTGCTGCCAGTTCTAGTTCGATGGCGGCTTGTCCTTCATAATGATTATAAAGACGGATGCCAAGGAGTGCTGCCGCCGTATCAAAGAGCCGCCCAGCACTGGAGGTCAGCGGCGCATTCAGCCCATTAGCCGTTGCTTGTAATAGCAACTCCCAACCATTAGGTAGCAACTCTGTCAACGCCGTCTGTTTCTCTCGAAAATTCTTTCCGTATAGTTCCTGCATAACCCACGTCGCCTGTCGCCATGGCTGACGAACCGCTTTTTCCCCGCCCGGCAGCGGCAGATAAAGGCAATGTGCGAGTCGCTTATATTCTAGGCAATCTGCCAGCAGAAATTCACCGCCCCAAAGCTGACCATCAGCACCATAACCCGTACCATCAAAAGCCACGCCAATGACCTGCTCCGTCTCGTGATGCTCAGCCAAAACCGAAGCAATGTGGGCGTGATGGTGCTGAACGCCAATTTTAGGCAGTTTCAATCCGTCAGCATACTTGGTCGATAAATACTCGGGATGCAGATCGAATGCTACCAATTCCGGCTTAATGTCAAATAATCTACCGTAATGTTCAATGGCCTCCGCATAGGAATCCATTGTTTCTCGATTGCCTAAGTCACCGATATGCGCGCTAACAAATGCCGCATCACCTTTAGTCAAACAAAAGGTATTCTTAGCCTCACCGCCACAGGCCAAAACCATCGGCCCTGTTCCTGCCAAATGAATTGGCGCTGGTGCCAGCCCGCGACTACGCCTAAACAGATACGGCTCTTCCTTGAATAAACGGACAACTGAATCATCAACTCGGCAATAGATCTCCCGATTATGGATTAAAAAATAATCGGCGATTCCCGCCAATCTATGCAGAGCATCTTCATCCTTATAGGCAATCGGTTCCTCACTGGTATTGCCACTCGTCATCACCCAGACATCATCTTTTTTAAGTAACAGATAATGCACTGGTGCGTAAGGTAACATCACTCCCAAATATAGATTGCCTGGGGCTACAGCCTGCGCTAAATCAGCAGCATTTTTTTTCTTCAATAGAACAATTGGTGCAACCGCTCCCATTAACAGCTCTCTTTCCTTCGTTGAAACAAAGCAAAATTGCTCTACTTTTGCCAAACTACCACACATCAAGGCAAACGGTTTATCCTCGCGAACTTTCCGCGAACGCAATGTAGCCACAGCAGTTTCATTTTTAGCATCGCAAACTAAATGATACCCACCAATGCCTTTTATGGCAAAAACGGCACCATTTTCTATCAGCTCATGCGCTGTCTTTAGCGGCTCAGAACTGAGTAGTTCCTGTCCCTTGCTGTCGAGCAGACGATACGATGGACCACAAATTGCACAGGCATTCGGCTGCGCATGAAAGCGACGATCAATCGGAACGTCGTATTCCGCTTGACAATCTGGGCACATAGCAAAAGGCTGCATCGTCGTCTGCGGACGATCATAAGGCACATCTTTGATAATCGAATAGCGCGGTCCGCAATTTGTACAATTTGTAAACGCGTAGCCAAAGCGTCGATCAACGGGATTTTGCAGCTCCCTCTGGCAATCTGGACAAGTCGCAATATCCGGTGATATAAACGCGAATCTTTGCGTAGCCGTCTGACTTGGCTTGATGACAAAAGCATCGTCCCCTTGCACTGGCAACGAAACCACCTGTAAATCAGCAATCATCGCCATCGCCGGCGCCTCTGCTTCTAGCGCTGTAATAAATTCTGTAAGCTGCTCAGCTAGGCCTTCAACCTCGATCCAAACACCTTTTTCATCATTGAGCACCCAGCCACTTAACTGATATTCGTGCGCCAACCGGTAAACAAAAGGGCGGAACCCGACGCCCTGTACAATACCGGCGACGCGGATGCCCGCCCTCTTCATAACGTATTTACGATTAACTCAGTTTTTAATTTTGGTTCAACCTGCCAAACTTTTAACTGTTCTAAAACAAGATTTTTCGTTTTCTCCACCAAATTTTCCATGTCTTTCGTAAGACCTACCCCAGCATCCACGATAAAGGGTTGCGCACCCATCACGATAACGTCCTTCACAGGCCGATCTATTACTTCAAGCGCTGCTAATACATCTTGAATTCCAAGCTCATGCATAGAAACTTTTTCCTGAAAATAAGCTTTCACTTCCGCGTTGACAAAGCGAAAGAAAGTCCCAGGTGCCGAAGCCCCATTGATTGCATCCACCACGATTAATTTGTCTGTTCCAATAATATAATTCATCAATTCCATACCAAGTGTCCCGCCATCAAGTACCGCAACATGCTCAGGGAAGTTATATTCTTGCTGTAACTTTTCAACGATATGTACACCAAAGCCTTCGTCTTTAAGTATAATATTGCCGATTCCTAGCACTGTAATCTTATCCACGTGCATTCACCACCATCTTTTTTGCTACGACTTTTCCCTTGAGCCAATCATACCAAGCTTCAAGACCAGCATTACTGGTACAAGACACATCTAGTACAGAGATACTAGGATGAATACTCGTAATATCTTTTTTTGCCGCAGCCATATCAAAATTTGTATATGGCAGTAAATCTACTTTATTCAAAACAGCAATTGCTGATTCCTTAAAAATTAACGGATATTTTAAAGGTTTATCATCGCCTTCTGTAATGCTCAGCACAACTGCTTTCGCATCCTCGCCAACATTAAATTCCGCCGGACAAACAAGGTTGCCGACATTTTCAACGACTAATAAATCCAAATTTTCTAAATCTAATTCTTTCAATACTTTTTGAACCATCGCTGCATCTAAATGACAACCACCGCTCGTATTGATCTGAATCACAGGTACATCATATTTAGCAATACGATCAGCATCCTTCGAAGTAAACAAATCTCCTTCGATAACTGCCATACGCAAATGGTCTCTTAAAGCTGCCATTGTCTTCTCAAGTAAAGATGTCTTACCTGATCCTGGCGATCCCATCAGATTGAGAACAAAAACTCCCTGCTTCGCAAAAAGCACCTGATTCTCTGCCGCGAGTCGATCGTTCTTGCCTAAAATATCTTCCATCACCTGAATTTCCATTAGTCTACCTCCAAATACTCTACCTGCATCTCTCTGCCAGACAAAATTTCTAGCTGTCCCGAACCACAATTAGGACATAAAAAATTATAATGTTCAATATGCGTATCCTTGCCACATTCCCTGCAATGACCCACTAACGGTATCTTATGTAGTTTTAATTCAGCTGTTTCTGCTATTGTCCCCCTAGTCAGTGCTGCAAAACAAAATTGCAGAGCATCCGTCTCCACTCCAGACATCTCGCCTAAGCGGAGGCTGATGCACTGGATTTTTTGCGCTTGATTGCGCGCTGCATAATCCAGTGCAATATCCAATATGCCTTCTGCGATCGCCATCTCATGCATATAAAAACCTCCACAGCCGGGCCTGAAAGCCCGGCTGTTTGTTTTAAATAACGGCTTCTAAACCGTGTTTTGTAAATACGTCTGTAATTTCCGACAATCTTGTTTTTGCCGGACTATAATCAATTGTTGTTTCGCCATCATGCGCATGAATATGAACATGATATACTCCTGGTAGTCCTAGCAAAATCCGTTCGACTACATCTACATTGTCCTTTTGATAGCCTTTTACAAAAAATTTAAGCTGTGTATTCTTGCCTTGTGCTGAACAGCCGCAATCTGTGCACATCATAGTTCCCCCAATTTCCTTTTACTATTTCATTTTTCTTTCTTGCTCGCCAGCAGGCACTGGTTTATGATCCGAAAATGTGTTGGAGCTTTCTTTATCCATGATTTCTCCCACATCTACTGGTTCATGTTCGAGGATCTTCACGCCGGAAAACATGCTGGAAATCTCGCCTTCGCCTTCCATAAAGTCTGCTCTAATTGCCATATAAACATGACCAATCACAAATAACATAATCGCCCAAGCTATATAATGATGAATTAAATGGATCATAAATTCGCTGCCAAAGATACCGATTGTCCAACCAAAAAGCTTTGCTCCGAAACCATTCGGATTCACCATAAAATACATGGCAAATCCCGTAATGATTTCAATGAGCACCATACTATAAAGCCCTACATAGGACATACGAGCCAATGGATTGCGTAAATATGGTTTATGCGACGGTTTAATCAGCATATAGTGCATTGATACATCGATCATTGCCTGCCAAAAAGCAGGTTCCCAAACCCGAGGGAATAAACGATCCCCCTTATTAATCACAAAACCATATATTCTCAATATAAATGCCGCAACAAAAATGAATGCCGCTATAAAGTGTATATTGCGAATGAGGTCAAGCGATATGATCATGCTGCCAAATGTTGGCTCCATGCCAACACCGCCGGACACAGGCTTTGTAACAAATAAGCCCGTCACGAACAAGAGGATGATACAAATCACCATAATCCAGTGAAAAATTCGCAAAAACGGACTGAATAGATAATATACCTTCCGAGGTTCTTCACTCATTATCATCGATCCCTGCTACTCGTCCTTCTCGTAGCTTTTCCTTTCATTATATTCCATATATATTTGTATTGATGTCACTCTTGGTTCGTTCTTAAATAAGGGTCTGTTGTCACAACCTTTATCTTCTTGCCATCGGCATTATATAAATGCGTTGCACAAGCCATACAAGGGTCAAACGAACGAATCACTTTCAAAATTTCCAATGGTTTGTCTGGAATCTTAACCTTCGTATCCATCATCGCTTTTTCATAAGCACCATGCTCACTCTTATTATCACGTGGGCAAGCATTCCAAGTCGTTGGAACAATGGCCTGATAATTTGCGATTTTCCCATCCTTAATGACAACCCAATGACTTAAAGCGCCACGTGGTGCTTCATATAGACCAACGCCTTTACATTCTTTTGGCCAAGTCTTCGGATCCCATTTCGTAGTGTCGGCAACTTTGGTATCGCCAGCTTTAATATTCTTAATCAACTTATTGAAGTAATATTTAGCAATATGTGCATGCACTTGTGCTTCTAACGCCCGAGTAGCTGTACGACCAACCATTGTCGTCATCCATACCTCTGGTGCCAAATTCAAAACTTTAGACACAGCTTCGATTTGATCCATGATCATTTTTTCTACCCAAGTTGGTTCTGTAATCAAACCTTTCTTTATCTTGGTATAAATAATGATATAACGAGATAAAGGTCCAACTTCCGCCATCTTACCGCGCCATTTTGGTGTCTTAAGCCAAGAATATTTTCCATCTTCATCAAGCGTTTTCCAATCTGTCTTCGTGCCTTCTTTAGGTCCGGTATATTTTGCTTTCGTTACACCTTCCCAAGGATGAAGATCTTTACCTTCAGCATTTGGATACTCATACCAAGAATGTTCTACGCCTTCATTTAACACCTCTGAATCTGATAAATCTTCGGCTTTAAAATCATAGAACTTCGCAGCATCCAAGCCTTTACCAAAATCCTCTACTACACCATTACAGCGTAATAATAAATTCTTGTGGAAATCCCCATTGGTCGTTCCCGTATAAGGTTCATCTGGATAATCTCCAAAGCCTAATACTCTTTCTTTCGCCATTCCGCCGCCATCGACATAGCCCTTTTCTACATACATCTTACCAATCGCTAAAACATCTGGCAAATAAAAATCATTGACTAAATTAATCGTCGTATTAAGAGAACGATCTACGACTGCTAGACGTTCGGTATTTACCGGCGCATTCATATCATCCATAGAAATTGAGCAAGGCATTCCGCCAACAACATAGTGTGGATGCGGATTTTTACCGCCAAAAATAACATGTGAAATAACAATTTCCCGCTGTTTATCAAGCATTTCCAAATAATGCGCTATGCCTAAAAGATGCACTTCTGGTGGCAATATTTGAAAATCAGGATGATCCCACCATTGCGCAGCAAAAATACCAAGTTGTCCGCTTTCGACAATGTCTTTTACCTTTTTTTGAATTTTTTGATAATAAGCCGGCGTTGCTTTTGGAAATTCTTTTGGATAGGCTTCTGTATCAAGAACTTCTGGTTCGGTAACTTTCACTTGATACGTTGAAAGTATTGTATTTTGCAATGCTGCCGTTGCTGCAGGATCCGCCTTTAGAGCTTCTACTGGACTCACCCAGTCTAAAGCATGCAAATGATAAAAATGAATTACGTGATCCTGTACTGATTGTACTGCCGCCATGATATTTCTTATGTAATTTGCATTTTTAGGAATTGTAATTCCTAAAGCATCCTCTACTGCACGTAAAGAACCAAGTGCATGTGCTGTCGTACAGACACCACAAATTCTCTGAATAAATGCCCAACCATCTCGTGGATCTCTATCGTTCATAATAAGTTCTAAACCACGCCAAGCAGTACCACTCGATAAAGCGTCTTCTACTTTGCCCGTTGCTTCATCTACTTTAACTTCTACCCTTAAATGACCTTCAATACGCGTAATCGGATCAACTACAACTCGCTTCATTATTCCACCTTCTTCCCGTCAGACTTTTCCTCAGCTGCCTGGCGTTTTTTCTTCTGTACTACAGACATTGCGCCATGAAGAGCAACACCAGCAGCGGTTAATCCAACAGCCGCCGCACCTATTTTGTCGATATCACCAAGTATTGGTCCATACTCTGGCAGACGTTTATAAAATGGCGCTTCATCCCAGAAATGATCATTACTGCAACCAATGCAACCATGTCCAGATTGTATTGGATACGAAAGGCCATTCCACCATCTTAAGTTTCCGCAAGAATTATAAGTTACCGGACCGCGGCAACCTAGTTTATAGAGACACCAGCCAGCTTTTGAACCAGCATCATCAAAATTTTCTGCAAACATTCCCGTATCAAAAAACGGACGACGATAGCAGGTATCATGAATACGGTTACCATAAAATTGTTTTGGACGACCTTCGCTATCAAGCGGTGGCAATTTTCCAAACAAGGCGTAATGCATAACAACGCCTGTCATCACTTCTGGAATCGGTGGGCAACCTGGAACCTTAACGATCGGTTTACTATTACCGACAATCTCTCTTATACTAACCGATCCCGTAGGATTTGGTTTAGCAGCTTGAATGCCGCCACTGGTTGCACATGATCCATACTCAATAATTGCTGCAGCGTTCTTAGCTACTTCTTTCAATACCGTTACAAATGGTTTTCCACCAGTCATACAATAAATGCCGTTTTCAGCTGTCGCGGCTGCACCTTCTACTGCCAAGATATACTTGCCAGAATATTGCTGCATGATATCATGCAAATGCGCTTCAAATGGTTCACCAGCCCCTGCACTTAGTGCATGGCTATATTCCAATGCAATCGAATTCAACACTACATCGGAAGTAAGTGGTGTTCCCGACCGAAGAAATGATTCATCACAACCGGTACATTCATGCCCATGAAGCCAGATGACAACCGGCAAAGGATTTTTTTCTGCGGCTGCAACGACCTTCGATACCATATCAGTATTAAGCCCCATGATACTGGTCAATGCCACACACGACTTAAGAAAGCTACGACGGTTGATGTTTTTTCGGAGACAGACGTCCCACATAGTTTCTGATTTATCCACTATACCCCTCCTCATTTCATTGGATGATGCAATACTTACAGGAAACCGCATTTATTTTTTACATCACCTGCCTTTCAGCTGCCATTGATGAAAAAATTTTTATACAACAAATAGCCTCTTTATATTCTAAAGAAGCTACTTGCTTTTTGTTTCAATGGATATGCACATCCTATTGCCTTTGATCAGTCTGAAATCTTTTGATGCTTCTCCATTGAAATATACAAAAAACATAGCCAAACATAAGAATAAAACAATTTAAATATTACCTTTTTTCTACATTATATTCCCAACATAAAGAAAAGTCTATATTTATCAACCCTTATTTTATCATAAATTTTTTTAATGATTCATTTGTGAAATAAAAACTCCTTATACACTAGTTATTTTTTTAACCACTCCTTCAACTTTAAGCTCTAATACATAGTTAAACATATAAAAACTACACCTCTAAATATTAGATTTATTTAGCTACTATTTAGAGGTGTAGTTCAAGACTAGGGGTAACCGTTTAAATAATGGACTATAACCTCCTAATACTGGCAATATTCATCAATCAAATTGATATCTAAGAGCAGCCGGCGATGAGATCCATCGGCGATAATTTGGTGATTTCCTCCCAACACAATAACGCGATTAGCACTCTCCGGTATACAAGTAGACGACTATTTTTGTCTTATTTTGTTATTTTATTTACCCTGTCCTTATTAATTCCTGTGATCTCTGCTATTTTTCTTAATGGTAAATTTGTTTTCTCTTTAAATTTTTTCAGTTTCTCTTCTAAGTTCTCTTCACTTTTTGCAAGCTCATTCCATAACTTTATTGCTTGGCTTTCTTCCATTCGATTTGCTTTTTCATCTATTTCAATAAATTTATCTTCTTCTTTCATATTTGTGAATTTGATAAACTCTTCTTTTGCTTCATTTTTATCTTCTGAAAATATTCCTAGAACTAATTCTTTATCTATTGCCTTTGCTAAAGCAGTATCTTCTTCTATATAGCCTTTATAACTACTCCATTTATATTTTTCTGCTTTTTTCACGATGCCAGCTTTGACTGGATTTTTATGAATATACCTTGTTGCCATTAATAGATAGCTATCATCTTCTATTTTTTCGCTTCTATATCTATCTTGAAATAGGTGGCCTGTCTTTTTATATTTTTTATTAAAGTAAAAGACATAGCTAATATTGATTCGTTTCATTATATTAGCTATGTCTTCTTCTCTTTCTTGCAATAGCAAATGGGCATGATTATCCATTATGCAAAATGCAATAAGACCATATCTGTTATTTTCTTTTTTCGTTTTTAGTATTTCTATAAAGTGCATTTTATCTTGGTCATCTATGAAGATATCTTTTCGATCGTTACCTTTTATCACTATATGGTAATACCCTGTATTACTTTTATCTCTTTGCTGTCTTGGCATGATAATCCACTCCTTTTTTCCCCAGATTATCATACCAGATTAGTTTAGTCAAGACAAAAAGAACCGTCACCTCGTCTACTCGGATTGAAAAGATTATCGGACGCAACTTGTGTATATCTCCAAAAAAAATCATAATGTGTTGTGTATTGCACCATTTTGTAAAATATAGTCGTATTTTAATGTAAATTACAAATAATGAAATTATTGACATATAGGGGCTTGTTATGTTAATATTTGTATATGACACGGAGAGGTGGTCGAGTTGGCTTAAGACAATTGATTAATTTCAGTGTACGTTTTACGTACCGTAGGTTCAAATCCTACTCTCTCCGCCAATAAAAAATGTAAAACTATTATGTGTGAGCATAGTAGTTTTTTTACAAATATCAAAAAGTTAGGAGAATTTTATTATGTCATTATCACAATTAGCAATAATTGAAGATTATCATTCTTTGGAAGTATCTAGAACAACTTATCCTAACTACAAATACTATTGCGTTAAATACAATTTAAGCACTAAGGATAATATTACATTAATTTAAAACTATGAATGATTATAGTAATATGCATGGCTATTAATAAAAAATAGAAGGGGATATGCTAACATGAAAAAAAACAAATGTAGTAATCTTGAAAAAATTGAATTTCAGCTTACAACTTCGTGCAACATGAAGTGCAAATTTTGTTTTCATGGTGATGAAGTATCTTACCAAAGATTAGATACTGATGTAGTATGCAAGTCTATCAAAGAACTCACATTTCAAACAAAATCAGGTTATCCTTATGCAAATCTAAAGTCTGTATGGCTGACTGGTGGAGAGCCTCTGTTAGAAATGGAGGCCGTTTCAGAAATCATTAAAATAAGCAAATCTATGAATTTAATAACTGTCATAAGCACAAATGGACTCCTTCTTGAAAAAAATCTTGATCAATTACTGAAATCTGGTTTGGATGAAGTTAAAATTTCATTAGATTCGCTAGATACTAATTTATTTCAAAACCTTAGAGGTGGATCGCTGTCAACCGTTCTAAATAATATTAAATTAGTAGCAAAGACTCCTATAAAAACACATATTAGAATAACAGTGAACAATGACAATGTTAATAGTATTGGTAACATTGTTGAAGAAATGGCAGATGTTGGCCTTGCTACTATTGAACTTAAAGCGGTTCTTCCAATAGGTCGTTCTGATTTTAGATTCATGCCTAATCACAATATACTAGAAAAGGCAATAAACGATGCAATAAAAAAAATACCACCAAATAAGGCAACTCCATATGTAACAACGATATGTAATTATCTTGCTCCATGTAAAGGATTTTCTGTTAGTCCAAATATCCCTTGCACTTGTAGTCACTCATCACTTTATATAGCTGCTACTGGAGATATCCTTCCCTGTGGGTATTTTCCAAAAGAAAGTCAATATAATATTTATCGCGATTCTCTTTTAGATGGATGGACAGGTTCCTTTTTTAATACTATAAGAAACAGTGCTCCTGAGAAGTGTACAACATGTAAAGACTGGGATTTATGTAAGAATGGATGCCCAGCAGTGCTTTATAACCATGGTGACCTTAATAACTCTTGTTTTGAGCTCATTACTGAAAAAATAGCAAAAAATTAATTATTATTGGTCATTGTCAATAATAATTAATGATAATCTATTTTACATTTTTAGGAGAGTATTTTCATGTTATTGTCCAATAAAAAAAAGATAGTAATACTTTCAGTCGCACATTTGATTAATGACTGGTATATGAATTTCATTCAGGTTTTAATGCCATTTTTCGTAATGTATGGAATAGGATTAAGTAAGGGCGCTTTCCTGATAGCTGCATTCACAATTACTTCATCCTTAATGCAGCCGTTGTTTGGTTATTTAGTCGATCATAAAAATCAGCAATGGATGATCTATTTTGGCACTGCTTGGATGGCGATATTTGTAAGCCTGCTTGGAAGGTTTAATAATTATCCATTATTAGTTATTGTTGCGACTTTATCTGGTGTAGGGACAGCTGCATTTCATCCTCAGGCTTCTGCTATAGTTAGCGCATTAAGTAATAATAGAAAGAACTTTTTTCAAGCTTGCTTTATTGCTGCAGGAAATCTTGGTGGAGCACTTACTCCAGTAATTGTTATTCCTTTTGTTGAAGTTTATGGTCTAGAGCTGATGCCTGTATTTATATTGCCAGGAGTAGGGATTGCTATTTTACTTTGGTTATTTTCTGCACCTAAAAAACCAGTGAAAGAGCAGCTTGTTCTTTCATCATTACCGCCAATTCCTCGTAGTTCTTTGGTAGAGCTTAGTAAGTTAGTAATAGTTGTATCAATTCGTTCACTGGTTAATTATGGGTTAATTGCTTTTTTGCCATTATATCTTCAATCGATGAATGTTTCTCTTCAAGCCAGTAGCCATCTGCTTTTTATAATGTTATTTTTCGGGGCTATTGGTGGGATTTTAGGCGGATATTTAGCAGATATCTTTGGAAGAAAATTAATACTTGTAGGTTCATTATTTATTTCCAGTCCTCTATTTTACTTTTTCCTTAATAGTGATGGCTTTACAAGTAAAGTATTTTTAGCCTTCGCTGGAACGGCACTTTTAGCATCATATTCTATTACGGTAGTGATTGCGCAAGAAATTATTAATACTAGAACATCTCTTGCATCTGGGATAATAGTTGGATTTAGCAATGGAGCCGGTGGACTTGGTGTGGGGATTTTAGGACTAATCGCCGAACATATGGGCATTGCATATATTATCAATTTATTAATTTGGATACCTTTAATTATTAGCTTATTTAGTTTGATTATTAATGATAAGCAGGATTCTACTCTACGTTTTTCAAATAGTGAGATATAATCAGGTAATAAAGAAGTCTGTCGGAGCAGGTGAGATAGAATGAGTAAAAAAGTGGGAATCATTGGTGGTATGGGACCTTTGGCTACAGTAGATTTATTCGCCAAAATTGTAAATAATACACCAGCTAATATAGATCAAGATCATATTAGGATTATCATCGATAACAATCCCCAGATTCCATCCAGGGTAGATGCGATTTTAGAAGGAGCTGAAAGCCCCTTGTCAGCTATGCAAAAATCAGCTAAACTGCTTGAAATTGCCGGTGCAAATTTCATTGTCTTAGCATGTAATACTGCACATTACTGGATCAAAGATTTACGGGCATCAATATCTATTCCCGTGTATAGTATTATTGAAAATGCAGCTATATGTATAGCAACGAATTATCGATGTTATTCCGGACGTATATTGTTGTTGGCTACCGAAGCAACTATTAGCCTTGGATTATATCAGCAAGCATTTGAAAATAAGGATATGCTGCTACAAATACCTACCCATGAACAACAAGCCATATTCTACAAAGCTATTAGGAGGGTCAAGGCAGGTGAATTATCTAGCAATTCATATATAAGTAAAGTTAATAGCATATTATCTAGATATGCTGAGGAAGGAACTGTAGCAATTCTGGCAGGGTGTACAGAAATTCCATTATTGTTCCCATTCTTGACTGATAGGCTAATTAAACTGGATGCGACATTGATTTTAGCACAAATGGTAATTGAACGGTCGACTAATAAAGATTTAGAAGGCTAGAATTTTTATCATGAATATTCCTAATGTGCCCCATGACTCAGTGCCTGTTGGTCGAGACGAAAATGACAATGTTGAGGTGCGCCGCTGGGAGACGCCGCGTGAATTCGACTTTGAGCCCGCTGGCTCACTGGCAAATTGGCGAGAAACTGGGGATTCTTGGTTTTGAACGGGGCAGTAAGGTGATCGGTGCTCGCTTTACTTTTTGTCGTGGTTTAGGCTCCAGGCTGGAAAGGTCCTTAATTAATTTTATGTTGGATGTGCATACTGGTGAGCATGGTTATACGGAGTTTTTCCCGCCGTTTATCGCTAACCGCGATAGCAGGCCGGGACCAGGGGGGCTTGATCGCCAGAACTAATTTAATAAGATAACTATTTAATATCTACCTATATTTTCACTCCCATCGGTCTAAATTTTGTCCAGGGATAAGCTCGTTCTACTGTCATTACATGGTGTCTGAATGTCTCCCCGGTTTCACTGTCCTGATAAAATGAATAAACCCCCATAATCGGGGGTTTATTCATTTTAAACGTGAATTTTATTTCCTGTAGATAAATATTCTATTTTATCACCTAAAATATTTTTTAATTTTTGATAAGCTATTTTTCCAGTACAATGTCCTGTATATATTTTTTCTATATTTTCCTCATTAATTATTTTTGTAAGAATATCAATTTCATCTTTTGAGGCACTCAAAAATTTTATTAGTGGAATTCTAATCAAATGAAAACCACCTATAAGAGCTTTTATATGTATATCTAAAAATATATTTCTAACAGTTTCTATGATATTAGCAGTACCATTATGAGAACAGCCTGTAAATATGCTTATGCCATTAATATCCTTTACAACCATAATTAGCTCATGTTTAAAAGTATCTCTAACTAATTTTTGATTTTCAACAGTGTATAAGTATTTATTTCCCTTAGGAATGGGATATTTTTTTTCAATATCTGTAAAAATATAAACATCTTTCAATATTTCTGTGAAATTATCAATATAATTAATTCTATTAGAATAATCATTAAATACTCTATTATTAATTCCAACATTATGATTAAAACACATACATCGAAAATAATACCCTTCCATATTAAATCTTTTCATATATACTTTTGCTTTAGTATTTTCTTTTAAAAATGATTCAAGACCACCACCATGATCATTATGTCCATGAGAAAGTACGACTATATCAATATTTTTTATATCAATTTTAAGCTTTTCAGCGTTATCAATAAAATTATCACTTTTCCCTGTATCAAATAGTATAAATTTATTGTCCTTTTCTATATAAAGTGATAAACCTGGTTCAGTAATCAAATTTGTTGATTTATTAACTGTATTTTCTATAAGTACTGTTATATCCATAAAATTCTCCGATCTTCATTGAACAATCGATTTTTGCATTTGCAAAATCAATAAATTGTAATCTGTACGCCACTTACAATTTATTGATTACTTTTTTGTTAATGTAAGATTTTAAAAAATTTAGTTTTGTTTCTGAAATAAGTATTGCACTAAATATTATTACACATCCTATAATCATATTTATATTAAAAATATCACCTAAAAATAGTATAGATAAAGTTGCTCCAAATACAGATTCCAAACAGAGAAGTATTCCCACATGATTAGGATGCGTATATTTTTGAGCTATATTTTGAATAAGAAAATTTATCATTGTACAAATAAATACCAGATGTGCCATTGGAACTAATGTGGCATTTGTAATTATAGGTTGAGGTTCAAATACAATTGCACAAATAAAAGATATAATCCCAGTAAACCACATTTGTAATATTGCAAGCGTTATCGAATCTATAGATTTTGAAAAATGAGATATAGAAATAATATGAGATGCAAACATAAATGCACATAATAATGTAATCCAATCACCTAAATTAAAGGACACTTCTAAATTACTATTAATTGTTAAAAATCCAATTCCTATGAGAGATAAAATTGCAGCTAATATTGAATATGTATCGATTTTATCTTTATTTTTTATCCAAACTAAAAAGGGAATTATTATCACATATAGAGTGGTTAAAAAAGCCTGTTTTCCAGCAGTAGTATATTGTAAACCTATAGTTTGAGTAGCAAATGCTGAAAATAAGAAAATTGCTATAATAAAACCTGCTTTTATACTGTATTTATCTATATTTTTAATTTTTTTATGAAATATAAGGGTTAATAATAGCGATGCAAACAGAAATCTAATAGCCAATATATAGAATGGAGTAATGTTTTGTAAAACATTTTTTGTTGCCACAAATGCACTACCTCTAATTAATGCTATAAAAATTAAAGCAGCATCAGCAAGAATAATTATTTTATTAGAATTTTTTAAAGTCATCATATGAAAAGGGGCCGCCTTTCATCAAACACAAGTGAATAAGCACATTTCACGAGAAATCATCATATGGTTATGAAGCCAAAAGCTTAATAGCTCTTTAGCAGGTTAAAAGCATGATTTACCAAAAAACATAAGATAACTTGGTAAATCTAAATCTTCATAAAATGCATTTGCTGCTTTATAGCCATTTAAGACATTATCTAAAGAACATAAAGGGAATATTCCAACGTAAGAGCTGAAATTGTCTTTAATTTTATTACTGTCAATTTTGTATCGAATTGATCTAAAGGTTGCTGCATTACCAGCAACACAATTCGGTTTATTATTAGTTAAGACTTTAAATTTATCTTTACCAATTACCATATAATAGTCACCATTTTTGTCTTTTATAAATAACTCACTATTTTCTTTTTTATTTTTAATATGCCTTTTAAAACGATCAGCCATATTTTTTTCACTACAATAGTAAAAATTCATTTTCCTATTTAATTTTTTTGAATAGCGAATTAAAAAATCATTAATTTGAGGAGGTATTATATATGGGTTTAAAGCCGCTCTTCTATACTTGTTTTCTAATCCTTCATCAGTTCCAGCATCTTTTTCCATATAAAAATCATTAAGCATTACCAAAAATTCAGCATTTTTATTATATTTTTGTTGCAAATTTGCAATAAGTCTAAATGTAAAATCAACCGAATTAAGTACTTGATTACTAAGATGATATCTATCCTTTAAATTAATTACAGTATGACCACCTGAAATAATTACATTGTCTGATACATTTTTTATTAAATCAATTGTATTATCGATGTTTTTTATAGCATCTTCTTTAGATTCAAATATTTTTTCTATATTATCTTTAGTAGCTTTATAAATTAAAAATATATCTTCTCCTGTCCAATATTTAGTACAATTGCATTTGTAATTAGGATAAATTGTTCTAGATACTTCCAAAGAATGATAATCTTCAATTATTGCTAATTGTGATAATGACATAATAAAATTCTCCTAACTTTTTTGATATTTGTAAAAAAACTACTATGCTCACACATAATAGTTTTACATTTTTTATTGGCGGAGAGAGTAGGATTTGAACCTACGGTACGTAAAACGTACACTGAAATTAACCAATTGTCTTAAACCAACTCGACCACCTCTCCGTGTCATATACAAATATTAACATAACAAGCCCCTATATGTCAATATTTTCATCGTTTGTAATTTAAATTAAAATACGACTATATTTTACAAAAATGGTACAATTCCCTATGGCATACCGCAGCTGGTACGACAGGCCGCCAAAATTGCCCTGTACCCCCTCCCTCTTAGACTAAACCAAATAATCCAAGCGAAAGACCGCCCAATAGACAAGGTGACTGCTCTTTTTGTCTTATTTCACTATCTTATTTACCTGTCCTTATTAATTCCCGTGATCTCTGCTATTTTTCTTAGCGGTAAATTTGTTTTGCCTTTAAGGCTTTTCAGCTTTTCTTCCAAACATTCTTCACTTTTTGCAAGCTCTTCCCATAACTTTATGGCTTTGCTTTCTTCCATTCGATTTGCTTTTTCATCTATTTCAATAAATTTATCTTCTTCTTCCATATTTGTGAATTTGATAAACTCTTCTCTTGCTTCCTTTTTGTCTTCTGAAAATATTCCTAGAACTAGTTCTTTGTCTATTGCTTTTGCTAAAACAGTATCTTCTTCTACATAAGCTTTATAACTACTCCATTTATATTTTTCTACTTTTTTCACTATGCCTGCTTTGACTGGATTTTTATGAATGTACCTTGTTGCCATTAATAGATAGCTATCATCTTCTATTTTTTCACTTCTATATCTACCTTGAAATAGGTGTGAACTGACCCCCATAAGTTAGATTTAGGTCTAACTTATGGGGGTCAGTTCAATCCAATGTCTTTTTAAGGTCTTTTACAAATTATCATGCCTAATTATTTCATTTAAGACAAAAAGAACCGTCACCTTGTCTTTAAAACTAGTTTCGAAGGACCTACCTTCATCCAAAATACAGCATAGTGTTAATTTATTTAGCACTTTCTTGGCACAATGTCCCCTTGTCCCAATAGATCTTAAAAATTATTTAAAAAAACACCTATCTGATTTGTGATATTCATGTACGTATAAAAGGTAGAAGGGTAATTTACCAATGATTATGCAAAATTAAGTGAATTTTTAATATGTCACAGAAATTTTCATTCGGTAGGTGCCCAAAAAATAAAAAAATGGAGGGATTTACAATGTCTTATGGAAACTCAGAAATCAATATTGCTAATGTGTTAATCGCATTTGATGCGGAAACTCTTTTGGAGATGATTCCAAAACCTTCTCTTGACCCCAATAATCCTACATTCATTAGTGATGCCGACAAAGTAATATTTATGCTAACAAAAAAAGGGGATACTATAAGCGGGCACGGTGCTTCCGAACTTAATTTCATCGCCAACTCTTCCGACATTATCCGCTGGAGAGAAACAACTTTAGAACGCAATACGGGCTTGAATATTCAATTGTACAATTATCATATCTCCCAAGGCCAAGATTTAATTGCGCCACCTTCAATGCAACCCATCAACGTTACTATTCCTGTACCAAATCCTAGCGCTCCTGGAAAACCAAAAAAATTCCAAAAAGTGGCGGACTACTTATGGCAGTCTACAGCACTTGACACAGGCACTGTAGTATATACTTTCTTCTTCGCCATTTTAAATAGAGACGGTTCTCCTATCGGCTACTTCAGTTGGGATCCGTATATTACTATCAAAAATAGCTAAGAAGCTTCTGCAATAAACCATATTAACTAACTATCTTAAATAGTTTATTCTGCTTAAGATATGAAAGAGGCATCGCCAACATTTCTATATTATTGGTGGTGCCCCATTTTAATTTTCCTCAACTATGTAGGAGGTATCATAATGGGTGATAAATACAGTCCAACACCTAGCACTCAAGACTTTATGATTGTTATTGATGCAAAAGCCATCTTAGAAACTAATCCAAACCCTTCTAGCGACCAAAAAAATCCACTGCTAATTGAAAATCCAAATGATGTTATTTTTATTTTAACCAAACAAGACAGTGATTTCGCCAGCACCAACGGCAGCAATTTCACTGTAATTGGCGGTCCAGATAATCAAATTCAATGGAAAGAGACAACATTAACACGCAACACCGGATATAATGTACAATTCTATAATTATGTCCCTGTTTCAGAAAATAAACTTATCAGCACGCCAACAATGCAGCTATTTCAAATTAGAATTCCCGTACCAAATCCACTAGCCCCTCGTGAGCCGACTAACTACCAAAAAATTATTGATTTTACCTGGCTGGCAACGATTCTTGAAACAGAAAGCAAAACAGCTAAATACGACTTTTCCTTTGTTATTATGAATAGAGAAGGAATTGCAAAGGGTTATTTTCATTTTTACCAGACTATTACTTTAGTAAATTAAATGCAAAACCTATATCACCATTAAAAAGGCAGAGTGTTTTCCCATCTTTGAAAACATTCTGCCTTTTGTCCTCTACCTGTGTTGCTCTTTGAGCTGGGGAGGCTATTTTTTCTACTGCGTTAATGAGCCTAATCTGATATTTTAAGGCACAACCGGCAGGTATCAGCTGCTAGTTGTGCCTTCTGGGTCGTAATATTTCCGATTCAACTTTAGAAAATCCATCCGTCTAGGTTAGATTCCCATCTCTAATAATTCCTTGTCTAATTTCGCATAGATAATGTCTCTATGGGACAAGGTGGGACAAGGGGACAGGTTTGCTGTCCCACTATAATCTATCAATTACGCTTTTAGAAATTCCTGTTATTCTTGCTAATTGCCTTATCGTAATGCCATCCTTTTCTTTTATCTTTCGGATTACATTATCCCGTTGCTCTTTATTTAATCGTTGCAATTGACTAATCGTTGTTATTCCCATTTCACTTAAATATTTCATTATTTCTTGATCGGATACAATCACTTTTTCTCTACAATCCAAGCATTCATCTGCATTGTTTTCATTTGTATACTCTATAAATAATTTTGTCGCCGCTGCTTTGTCACTCGAAAAATTTTCTAACGCAAGCTCTATATCTGTAATGCCTGGTATACCGACATAATTATGATAACTACTCCACAAATATTTACCTGCATTTTTTGCAATTCCTGCTTTTACCGGATTCTGATGAATGTATCTCAAAACCATAAGAAAATATGCATCTGTCTCGACGATTTCACTCTTATATCGTTCTTGAAACAAATGCCCACACCGTTGATATTTTTGATTATACCAATATACATAGCTACTACTAATTCGTTTTATCACTTGGTCTATTGATTCTTTATTCTCTTTTATCAGCAAATGAATATGGTTATCCATCAAACAGTATCCATATAGCAAATAACCGCTCAATTTCTTATAATATGCAAGCGTTTCTAAAAATCTTTGTTTGTCTTCTTCATCTTCAAATATATTTTGTTTATTGATTCCCCTACATATCAGATGATAGATTCCTGTTTCACTTTTTACCCGAGCTTTTCTTGGCATAGTATCACCTCGATATTAGTATAACATCTTTTTTATCAGTGGGACAGCAAACCTGTCCCCTTGTCCCATAAAAGCCAGCATCTCTGCTGACTTTTAGATTTGGGGTCAATATTGAATTTTAAAATCCAGTAATATAATTCACCTAAAAATATACGTAGGAACAACTTTACTTACGAACAAGGTTTATATTAGATAAATATGCAGAGGCAGTACCACCATTTAAGCCAGAAGCCTCTACCATAATTGCAATACTATTGCCATTAATAACCGAAAAAGGTATTTCGTAGTATCTTCTTTCGCCATAAGCCGTTCCGGAAGAGTTAACTAAAAGCTCTTCAAGATTGATATAATCAATTACGTTATTAACGTCAATAACTTTGCCGTTTATATAAAAACGAACTGTATATCTATTTGGTAGTCCTATAAACTCAAGACACACATAAAGGCTTTGTCCTGTACATGGCGACGTGGCAGATGCTGCGCCATTAATAAATTGCCAATTAGGGTCTTGATCGCCTTGAATAGCAGCAAAATAAATTTTCGTTAACCCCGGTGCTGGTGCGGATAGTTGACCTAGTCTTTTCATAAAAACAACTCCTTAATTTGATCCGTTAGCATATTGCTAATCTCTTGTCTGTACTTGGTATTATTAATAGGTGAATTTTCCCCCTATCTTTTATCCGTACACTTTAGACTAATTTTGTATAGGTAAAAGGGGTATGTGTAGCAATGGAACACATACCCCTAAATATATAAAATTCACTATGACTTCGTTTGCAACATACCCACCACCTAATGAAGTGGGAGACTTCTTGCGCACGAGGTTAAATTTTCTTACCTGCTTTTACTGTACATCACCATCACGAAAATAATTCAAAAATATCAAGGCATGACAGTCAACTCGAATTTATACACAATCCTTTTATGTATAATTTGCTAAAGGGGTATTTCCGAGAATTAACCCTTAGCGTACGAAATCTGCAATGTTGGTGAAACCCCAATGTTAAATTCCCCCATCTGTATGCTTTCGCCGTCCTTCAAAAGGATAACATTTTTTTTATGAGAGCATTATTTTTATTGAATTTTCTTAGCTTGATGGCTATATGGCTCTACCCCTTAATGCAGCTATTTCACATTATAATTAGAAAAAGTATTTATCAATATATCCCAAGCCTGTATCACTTGTCGGCAATCATTGTTGTCTGTTGAATTACTTGCGTTGCCTAGCTTTCCTTCCATTTCTTGTTTGAAATTTTTGAAAATATCTTGATACGACGTTATATCTAGTTCATTTTCTTTCATTTTATTGATAAAATTCACACTGTTACAGCTTTCTTCTGGAAATACCATACGAGCTTTAGTCATTGCCCGCTGGAAATTTGTCATTTTTTTCATTGAGTCAATCCACGCTTTTTTTGTGGCAATAGGAGCATTATCCGGTGGAAAATATATTTCACTACCGTCTGGTAAACGTACTGCCTGTAAATATTGATCATCGTCTGCACTAATTCCTTGGGATGCATTCACCTCTTCATGTGTCGTAATTCCTTGCGCTGTATTTTTTTCTTGGAATTGTATTTTGGCAAGTGTATCCGCAAAAATGTTACTCTTTACAACATTAGATTTATGAATTAGAATATTGTTATTTAAAGAATTTACAATTGGTTGTGTCATACTACTTGAAACACCATTTGTTGTCACATTAACACCTCATTTATTTTAGTCATAATCATTATCGTAAAAAACCATAAATTACTTAATATGTTTTTTGTTGGATATACTCAAAGCTGTCGCACAAACGACGGAGAGGTTAACGTCCTCCATCACCACAAATATGCTATATCAGTTTAATAGTATGAGCGATTATACTGATATAGCAATACAATCTTTTTCTCCCGAAATCTGGTTAATCAACACTCGTGTTACAAAATAAAACTTTTCACCAAAAGCAATTTAGATGAATCCTAACTAATACAAAGAAATGCTCATTGTTTAATCTCAGGAAGTTTTAAGCATTCCTTGCGATTCGTCTTTTGCTGAGTTGCTGGTTTTATTGATAACTTAGCTTTTTTAGCATAAATTTAGACAAAAGTGCACGTCCCCTTGGCATAGTATCACCTCAACGCTAGTATAACACCTTTTTTTCAGTGGGACAGCAAACCTGTCCGAAATCACTGAAAAAGTCAATTCGTAGCAAATATACCCCATTTTTGGTATAATAAAGATATTGTATGTATTGAAAAAGTGGGGTTTTAGTATGCTTAAATCTACATCGAAACAATTAAGCTTGTATTCAATTTTATATGATAAAATACCCGATGATCACCTACTTAAAAGCATAGATAAAGTAGTAGATTTCAGTTTTATAAATAAATTACTTGAAGGCTCCTACAGCAAGCATTTTGGTCGTCCAGCAAAGGAACCTGAAATGATGGCGAAACTTCTCATATTGCAATATTTGTATAATTTATCAGATGTAAAAGTCATAGAAGAAGCCTCTTTGAATCTTGCATATATGTGGTTTATTGGTATCAACCCAGATGAAGATTTACCTGATGCAAGCTTACTTGCAAAATTCAGAACACAGCGACTCAAAGATACTAGTGTTGATAATATTATTACGGAAGTCGTACACCAATGTATCGAAAATGGCCTTATTAAAGGGACAGGATTAACAATTGACGCCACTCATGCAAAAGCCAATACAATGAAGCTAGTCCCAGAACGGATTATGAAACATTTGGCCAAGAAAATATTTAAAAATATAAAAGAAGAATCAGGAGAAATATCGCCTGAGATAAATACCACTATCCCCGATTATAAGGGAATAGTGGATCATAAAGAAGCTAAGGAAATGATGAAAACTTTTTTGGAAAGCATGATGACAGAAGTCGAAAATAACGTTGATATCTCGACCATGCCAAAAACTTCAAAAGCGATAGTCCAAGCAAAAGAGATACTAAGCGATGAAAAGTTTATCATACAAAAAGGCTTACGCTCACTTGTTGATAAAGACGCTCGTGTAGGGTATAAATCAAAAACGGATAGTTTTTATGGTTATAAAGTTGAATTTACAATGATACCAGAAGAACGTATTATTATGGCTATAGAAACGTGTGATGGTGCTTATGTAGATGGAAATAAGTTTGGCGAATTATATAATCGAAGTAAAGAATGTGGAATTAATATAAAAGAAGCCTATGGTGACAAAGCGTATTTTCGTAAACCGATACTTGATATTTTAAAGGCAGACAATGTGGAGCCAATTATACCCGTAAGTGCGTCAGTATACAAAATTGACGAGAGTAAATTCAGTTATAACAAGGATAGTGATCAGTGGTTTTGTATAATGGGAAATCATACGATAACAAAAAAACATGGGAAAAGTAGCTGGGGGCAAGAAATTCTAAAGTATAAATTTAATAAGGTTATGTGTAAAGATTGTCCCAATAGAGTAGAATGTGCTGGCAAAAAAGCATCTGTAAAACGTTTAGATGTTGGAATTAATACAGCTGACTATTATGAACATAATCAACGGGCAAAGACACCCGAATTTAAGGAAAAATATAAAAAACGTGCCAGCCATGAATGGAAAAATGGAGAAATGAAACGCTTTCATGGATTAGACCGTGCCCGAGGGTATGGTCTAAAAAGTATGAGTCTGCAAGCCAAGCTTACAGCTTTGGCAGTGAACTTGAAAAGGATAGCAGCTCTAGTATCCTTTTTCTTCGAATATTTACTCCGAATTTTGAAAAATAATGTCCATCAAAGAATTATAAAATATAAAAATATTCTAGTGACTTAAAAAATGGTCATTTTTCAGTGGTTTCAACCTGTCCCCCTGTCCCCTAGTTCATGTAATATTGCTTTTCCTAACTCTGCATCAGAAGCAAAAGCTTCATTTCCAATTAAAAATCCGTTTTCTCCAAACATCGTCATTCCAGATGCAATCACCGTAGTCATCCTCAGAAATGTACACTATTCTCTATTTTATAGGTATTTCCCACCTTTGATTCAATCAATTGAACCACTTTAGATATTTTACTTATAAACTTCTTCTCTTCCACTACGTTATCAAATCCTTTATATCTAAACTCAACTTTATTATCAATAAAAAGACTATCATATTTATCTTGAATATCTTTGAGAAGGTTTTGTATATCTATTTCATTTTTTAATTCATTAGGTACATCATTTAAGACTATTTCACCTTTTTCATTGTATACCCATATTGGATAACACCGATATTCTAAAAGTATTCTTATCTTCCTCATTTTCTCCTCCTAAGGTAATGTCGTCGGGTTTGCGCCTACAATATGTTGCTATTACTTCCAATAGTAATAGCAACATATTGCTTGACCCCATTATATATGACTTCAAATATTGGTCTCCCCGTTCCTTTTCCCTGATAGGCAACAACTTTGGGACAACGGTGGGACAAGGGGACAGGTTTGCTGTCCCACTATAATCTATCAATTACGCTTTTAGAAATTCCTGTTATTCTTGCTAATTGCCTTATCGTAATGCCATCCTTTTCTTTTATCTTTCGGATTACATTATCCCGTTGCTCTTTATTTAATCGTTGCAATTGACTAATCGTTGTTATTCCAATTTCACTTAAATATTTCATTATTTTCTGATCGGATACAATCACTTTTTCTCTACAACCCAAACATTCATCTACATTGTTTTCATTTGTATACTCTATAAATAATTTTGTCGCCGCTGCTTTGTCACTCGAAAAATTTTCTAACGCAAGCTCTATATCTGTAATGCCTGGTATACCGACATAATTATGATAACTACTCCACAAATATTTACCTGCATTTTTTGCAATTCCTGCTTTTACCGGATTCTGATGAATGTATCTCAAAACCATAAGAAATTATCCATCTGTCTCGACAACTTCACTCTTATATCGCTCTTGAAACAGATGTCCACGTCGTTCATATTTTTGATTGTACCAATATACATAGCTACTACTAATTCGTTTTATCACTTGGTCTATTGATTCTTTATTCTCTTTTATCAGCAAATGAATATGGTTATCCATCAAACAATATCCATATAGCAAATAACCGCTCAACTTCTTATAATATGCAAGCGTTTCTAAAAATCTTTGTTTGTCTTCTTCATCTTCAAATATATTTTGTTTATTGATTCCCCTACATATCAGATGATAGATTCCCGTTTGACTTTTTACCCGAGCTTTTCTTGGTGTAGTATCACCTTGATATTAGTATAACATCTTTTTTATCAGTGGGACAGGAAACCTGTCCCCTTGTCCCTATATCGTTTTATTTTCTGCAAAATTTTTTCAATCGAACTTTAGAGAATCCATACTGTTAGGTTTGATTTCCTGCTCTAATGATTCCTTATATATTTTCGCATAGGTAATTTCTCTAAACTCTTCTAATGAAATTTCGTCAGCTATTTCATTGACCTGCCCGACTAGCGAAAAATCATATATATTAACTGCATCTTGCCACTTGATCATCACATATTCTTTGCAATCTAAATCTGTAAGCAATTTAACTGTAAAATCAGTGTTCTCTACTTCCTGAGCAATAATCGTGGCTTTTGGTGTTCTATAGATTCTATACATTTACAGAACCTCTGTTTTCCCAAAAAACATATCTTGTCCCTTGTAAATAGAACGAACCTCTCCCCTTGGTTGTGGCGAGGAGGCTTCCTCGCCACACGCTGGTGCGATACCTTGCCCACAGCTTTTTACTACCTTGTACTGTTACCAATTTATTTCCCCCTTCATCATTCTGCACGTGGTTTCTTCTATCCGCTGATGCAGATAGAAAAAACCAACATACAGTTTGTTTCAGGGGAAATTAAAAAAGCGCATGCGTGGGTTTTCCAACCTACACATGCGCTATACTTCATCTTGATTGCATGCAGACGCTAAGCCTCTGCCAAAACTTCAATCGTATTATACCAAGCGAACGGACTATCTCCCTTGTAATCAAGGGAAAAGCACGGTATAATAAATTGTCGTCGTAGACAGCTAGCTGTTACGTGTAGGTGCTCGTACCACCTGCTCGTGCCTCAGAGTGTTCTAGCACTCTCAGGACACGGCGACTTTTTTAATTTCCACCTTATTCCTTAATTATATTACATTTCTTAGCGATTGCAAGTAAAAGTGAGTCAAAATATGATTTTTTTATAGAGAAAAAGCGAGGTTAGCGGATTTTTTTTACGTCCGTTGACCTCGCTTTATATATTTTAGTATAGTCAATTGATTTTATTTTTCTATGGAAGATAGCATTTTATTTCACCTTGTAAATGCTTATATGATATCTTTTATCTGCTCACGCCATAGTAAATATCCAGAATCATTAAGATGCAAACCATCAACTGTATAATTACTTGGAAGTCGACCATCAGAGCCAGTTAAAGCAGGCGTCAAATCAATATATGGGTAGTTATATTCGTGAGCCAATTTTTCAATTTGAACATTTAGCTGTTTGATATTGCCATTGGTCCGTAAAGCTCGGGAAGGAAATATTGTTTCATTAAACGGCAGCACACTCTGAATATAGATTTTTGTGTCTGGTAATTCATTATGCAAACGATTGAGGATTTTTCGATAATTTGTCATTGTGTCTGGAATTGAGCTGTTAAAGCAAAGGTCATTTGTTCCAATCATTAAAAAAATTTGCGATGGCTGCAATGCAATTACTTGATCAAGACGATTTAACACGCCAAGTGTTGTATCCCCACCAATTCCCCGATTTATTACTGGCAAGTCAGGAAAAAGTTTCGACCAATCTCCCTCGTCAGTCATACTGTCCCCCAAGAAAACGATCTGATGCTCCGAATGCGGGGCTAGCGAAAAATACATTTTTCTAAAACGATAATAAATGCTCAGATAAGCTGGATCATCAGGCTTACGACTCAGGTCATTCGCCCATAGATATAATTTTTGTTCCTTTCTGTGAGCCATAGAATGAACTGATGGATTACTTAAAACCAGCATACATAACATAAGTATCGGTAATGTAATATAAACAACTAAATTTTTTACAGGCATATAATATTCTCCTAAGCTAAATTTAATAGTACAAATGCTGAGTGCACGATCCTCTTGACTTGCCTATTTAATACGATATTTTACTATTCTATAAACCAACTAACAACTCCTTCTTGACATATAAGTTTTTAGTCATGTACTTTTAAGGAACAAATGCTGTATAATAAAATGGTTATAATAATTAAGAATTGCGTGGTGTGCATATATGGCAAAATCAGTAGCCTCTTATCAGTCCATAGCACTGGATATTGCAAAAAGAATCATCAATGATGAATTTCCTGTCGGGACTAAAATATCTGGTAGAACACTTTTGTCTAGTCAATATAGCGTTTCACCTGAAACGATTAGAAAAGCAATTGGCATTTTAAAAAATGCTAATGTAGTTAACGTATCGCAAGGTAAAGAAATCACGATTCTCTCCTCCCAGCAAGCCTATAATTTAATTGAGCATCACAAAGAAATTATTTCTGCTTATTCACTAAAGCAAGAATTAGAAATACTTCTTGAACAAAAAGAAGAAACAGACCGACAGTTTCGTAAGATCGTTACCGAAATCATGCGGTATTCTGATCGATTGAAAAATCTTGATCCCTATAATCCTGTTGAAATTCGAATTTCACCGAATGCTACAGTAGTAGGTAAATCATTAGAAACACTCGATTTATGGCACAATACAGGTGCAACCATTGTAGCGATCCGTAGAGAAACAGAAATTATGATTTCGCCTAGTCCAGCTACGATTCTACAATCTGATGACCGCATTGTAGTAGTCGGTTCAGCTGCTATGTTGCAAAATGTTTTTGATTTCATCAACCCATAAAACGAACAAAGTAGGAATGGCATTAAACCACTCTCACATTGTATTAAATTGGATCTTTGCACAAGGAGAAAACTCACATGCGTACACCAAAAATAAGTAAAGCATATTATTCATTAACCCACTGGCATCATTTTCGGCTAAAATTATTTGGCGAAGGCATTTTCATTGGTTTTATTGTTGGATTTATCATTGCAGCATTTCGCTATTTACTGGAACAAGCAGAAATGCTCCGCAGTGTCATCTATAGTTATTTGCAAACAGGATACTGGCCACTGACGATGTTGTGGTTTCTAGCATTATTCGGGATAGCTTATCTATTAAACTGGATCGTCAAAATAGAGCCAATGTCTGCTGGCAGTGGTATCCCGCAGGTAAAAGGAATCATTTTAGGCTTCATGAAAATGAATTGGTTAAAAGTATTACTAACTAAGTTTATTGGTGGTGTTTTAGCTATCGGCGCTGGTTTATCCTTAGGACGTGAAGGTCCGTCTATCCAATTGGGCGCAACGGTTGGGCAAGGGATCAGCCGAAGCCTTGGCAGATCAAAAATGGAAGAACGATACTTGCTCACAAGTGGCGCTAGCGCTGGCCTAGCGGCAGCGTTTAATGCACCATTAGCAGGAGTAATGTTTTCCTTAGAAGAATTGCACAAAAACTTTTCGCCAGCGGTTTTAATGTCAGCAGTAGCTGCAGCACTAACTGCGGTCTTAGTATCACAACAGTTTTTCGGCTACAACCCTGTATTTAACTTTATTGGCTTACCTATTTTACCTATCAACTATTATGGACTTATTATCGCACTAGGGATTTTCATGGGTTTTTTAGGCATCGCCTTCAACCGCTTCTTAATAAAGTCACTAGAGATTTACGAACAACAAACTTTACTATCTGGTATGTGGAAACTAGCTTTACCGCTGGTTCTCGCTGGAATCATCGGTTTTTTCTTGCCAGAGATTCTAGGCGGTGGCAATAACTTAGTTGATGAATTAGCAACTAAATCATTTAGTCTAAACATGCTATGGCTATTACTCCTAGCAAAATTCTTTTTTACTATGGTGAGCTTTGGGTCAGGCGTTCCCGGCGGGATTTTTTTACCGATGTTGGTGATTGGGGCATTGGCTGGCAGTGTATTTAGCCATATACTGATTAATTTCGGTCAACTGGATCCCTATTACAGTACGAATATTATCGTATTATCCATGGCAGCATATTTTTCGGCAGTTGTGAAAGCTCCGATAACAGGTAGTATTCTAATCATGGAAATGACAGGCTCTTTTAATCATATGTTTTCACTTATTATTGTCTCGATGACTGCTTACCTTGTAACGGATATCGCCAAAATAAAGCCAATTTATGAAGAACTATTAGAACGCTCGTTAATTAAACAGGGAAAACTGTCCGTTAACATTACTACAAAAAAGAAAATTATTATTGATGTAACAATTGGTATTGGTTCAAAGCTAGATGGCAAGCAAATAAAAAATATCACCTGGCCACCGAACTGTTTATTGGTAAGCATTAAACGTGGTGATACTGAATTGGTCCCCAAAGGAGATACCCGCATCATTATCGGTGATTATTTATATGTATTAACCACTGCTGATCAGGCAAAACAACTTCGCGAACTTGCAGAGGAATGCGAACCACAACTACCATAATAAATCGAATCGCACTCTCTCATCATCGTTTGTGTCAAAATACTTTCTCAGATTATACACAATCTTTTTAAATGACATGAATGGTTTCGCTACCCCTTTTGTTCAACCTGCAAAAATCAAATCATAACAAAAAAAGCTGTGCATAATGTAGATTTCTGTCTACTTACGCACAGCTTTTTCATCCTTATTCTGGTGTCCAATTTATCACACAATCTTTGAAATCAAACATTTTAAAATAAAAAACAACTAAATTGGGACGCTACTCATTTCGCCCGTTGTAAATCAGCGAGAATCACTTTTTCGTCATTTAACGTCACTTTATTCGGTAATACTCTATGCAGTTCATCTAAAAATTCATCACCTGGTTTAAAATAAATTCGACAATTTTCTATTTTTCCTTTTTTAGAAGTGACAGTATAAGCAATCGTCCAAACATCTCTTGCATCAAGGGCTGACTGGAGCCTATCGGTATGGCGAAACTTTGTAATTTCTACAAGTTTAGGTTGATACCTATAAATCCCCATGATGGAACGAAAATCTACTTCATATCTTTTTTTGCCCCAAAGACTAGATTTATGAAATACCAAAGAATCTTGTTTTAGTTCGCAAGTATACTTTGCATGGATACGATTCAATAAAACGACTAAAAATACAACATCAAAAGTAACTCCCATTGGCTCAAATATATTGAGCGTAAAAAATCTAATTATATCTAAAACAACCAATACTGTAAAAAATGTAATTCCAGCCATCATAATTATCGTATTTTTTTTTGCAGGCGTAGATGTAACTAGTAATCTGCTCATATTGTCTCTCACCCCTTTAAAGATATTCTTAGATAAAAAAGGGACGTTGCTGAAACTTTGGCTTCAACACTATCCCCTTTTTGTAATCGTTAACCATCATTGATCATAAAACTAGCGAACAGCTTAGGTCGATATTTATAGACCAAGCACGCCGAAGAATACGTAGCAAAGGATGGCACCAACCACCGACATCGAGAATCCCCAGATTAATAAGTGTCGGAACATCTTGCCTTTATCTTCTTTATCATCCGCACAAGCAATACAAATTGCGCCGAAAAGTGACAGTGGCGAAGTATCAACCATGTGAGAACCAACATTGATCGAGGAAATCATCGAGATGGCATTCCCGCCACCCAATTGATCAATCAAACCTGGTACAAGTGGTAAGAACATCGGCATAACTACGCCAGAGGAACTTGAATATGCAGAAATAATACCGGTTACTAACGCCAATATCCCATTGACGCTAACTGGATTCGATACAGCGGCAATGATACCTACAAGAGCATTTAATCCGCCTGCTTTATCCATAACATCAATCAAGATTCCCATACCACCTACCATGATAATAACAGACCATGGAATGGACTCAACAGCAGCTTTACTGTCACCAGCATTGAAGATCAAAAGAATCGTGGAAAGGATGAAAGCGACAGCACCTACATTTGTTGATTTACCCGTTCCAATCATATTCATGATTTCTGGCGAAAACAAGCCTTTTGTCACTGACAAACTTGGAAGAATAACTAAGAGAATTAAGACCCCAATACAACCTAATGTTAGCCATTGTTTTCTATCAAAAGGCTCTGGTTTTGGTGCAATGTCATCAATACTCAAGGTAGAGTGACGTTGATTTTTGATCCATGCCCAACCACCAAGAGCGAGGAAACCACCAACATTCCCGGCAACTTGCGCAATTTCGGAATTTAAGTGAACTTTCCATGCCAAGAGATTCAAATCACCCAAATGCTGTCCCATTGCTTCTAGTTGTGGTACCATTTTGGCAATAAAAGAGTTCGCAATAATCCCAGTAGGAGCAATAGGAGAGAAAGCCGCACCATTTGCCGCCCCTACCACAAGTAGAGTCATCAAGAATGCACTCATACCAATACGACTCGCAATGGCCATAACTACTGGAGCCATAAGTGTTACAGTCGCTATGTTACCAGGACCAATGGTTGTTATAATGGTAATTAAAACAAAGATAATTAAAGGAATTAATGCCGTGTTACCTTTTGCCAGCCGTATTGCATTGGCTGTAAGTTTCTCCATGGTTCCATTGGTAGTCGCAATCCCAAAAAGGAAAGTTACACCTGTTAACACCATGAATAAGTCCAGTGGCCAAGCCTGCATAATCTTGACTGCTGAAAGATTTGCAAACATGGAGCCTATGCCAATAGCAAATGCAATGGCAACAATACCAACATTAAGATCTTCATTGTACATGGATATCCCAACTACAATGACAACGCCAATGAGTGAAGCAATAGCTGCAGTAGACATTTCTAACATAGAAGGATCCCTCCTTGTGTTATTATTTTTATTTCAGCGAAAAACCTTGTTCCAAATAATTTTTACCGTTTCTTTTTTATTACTCTTCATCTTCACCAGCTGGAAAAGCCTTATGAAGTAATTTGGTTGCCGCCATAAATATGGCAATTACAAAAAACATTGTCGGTAGCGCAATTCCCATCATGGTGATTGCTTTTACAGTTGCTTCTTCCATTTGTAACACCTCACTTTTATTTTGTTAACGCAGGTATAAGTGCTAGTACTAAACCACCAGCTACAACTGAGGCTACTTGTCCAGCTACATTAACGCCGATCGCGTGCTGAATAATAAAGTTGGTTGGATCTTCTTTTAATGCCATTTTAGCAATAACCCGACCTGACATCGGGAATGCAGAGATACCACACGCACCAATCATTGGGTTGATTTTATTTGTACTGAACATATTTAATAATTTTGCAAACAATACGCCGCCTGCAGTATCAAAAACGAAGGCAACTGCACCAAGTACCATAATCATTCCTACTTGTGTAGTTAAGAAAGTATCAGCAGCCATCGTGCCTCCAATCGTAATACCAAGTAGTAAAGTCACTAAATTTGCCAACTCATTTTGAGCGCAATTGGAAAGATTATCAACAACACCCGATACCTTTAGAAGGTTACCAAACATTAAACTACCAATAAGTGCAACCGATATAGGAGCTACTATGCCGGAGATAAGAACGATCATAATTGGAAATAAGAATTTCGTAGTTTGTGAAACTGGTTCTTCGTCCGAATAACCCATTTTAATCTTACGTTCCGCTTCTGTTGTCAAAGCCTTAATAACCGGTGGCTGAATAACAGGAACTAAGGACATATAAGAATAAGCTGCAACGGATAATGGACCAAGTAACTCTTGGGCAAATCGACTCGCCACATAAATTGTCGTAGGACCATCAGCTGCGCCGATAATACCAATAGAAGCAGCATGCTCAAAAGAGAAGCCCATCAGCGTTGCAAAAATTACAGTTGCAAAAATACCAAATTGAGCCGCAGCAGCGAATAACATGACAATCGGGCGTCGAATGAGTGGAGTAAAGTCACACATAGCGCCAATCGCAATAAAGATTAATACTGGAAATAATTCATTCGCTATACCCGCTTTGTATAAAACCCATAAGAACCCTTCTTCCCCAACGACTTGTGAAATTGCTGAAGAATGTGGAATATTAGCTAACAGGGCACCAAACCCAATCGGTAACAGTAAAGCAGGCTCATAATCTTTTTTTACTGCCAGATAGATTAATAAAGCACCAATCGCCCACATGACAACGTGTTTCCAGCTTAGACCAATGAATCCCATGAGTAGTTCATCTAGCCAAGGATACTGTAATATTAAAGATTCCATTATTATTCCTCCTTATGTCGTTTGTAGAAAGCCCCTGCTACGCCTTACCACTTGAGGCTTTTTTGCAAATTTTGCCTTATTGTCAATTACCTATAACCGCCAATACTTGTCCTGGTTTTACGTTTTCATCATTACTTACACTTACAACTTTTATAACACCGTCTACCGATGAAGCAATTTCGTTCTGCATTTTCATCGCTTCAAGGAACATCAAAACATCCCCTTTTTGCACTTTGTCTCCGACCTTAATATTTACTTTACTTACCTTTCCAGGCATTGGCGCTTTAACTGTTGTATCACCAGCAGATACCGGTACTGCAGCTTGTGGTGCAGCCTTAGGCGGTGCTACAGGGGCGGTTATCGCAGGAGCTGCTGCAACTACCGTTGGAGCCACTGCAGCTATACTGCCACCTGTCTTTTCAACTTCCACCGAATAAGACGTACCGTTAACCGTAATTGTAAGATCCATTTTATTCATATTTAAAGCCTCCTCTTTATTTTTTGGCAAATCTGCGGGAATCCATCAATTTTTGTCGCCCTACTTCTGCCCATACATTGCTGATACGATTAATTTTAAAACAAACACCAGGATGTTCCGCCGCAAGCACAGCATATGCTGCCGCGGCAATGACAGCCACAATCTCTGGATTTATCTCATTCGATAGCGTTTGTGCCTCTTCCGTTTGAGCACAATTTTTACTTTCTTTCGCTGTCTCTTTCACTATAACCTTTGGTTTTCCACCGCCAAACAAGAATGAAAAAATCCCCATATTCAACTACACCTCCTTTAAATCAATTACAATGGTATATTCCCATGCTTTTTAGCTGGACGAGTTTCACGTTTTGAGTCGAGCATATTGAGAGATGTAATGATATACGTTCTAGTTTGCTGTGGTTCAATAATCACATCAACAAAACCACGTTCAGCTGCTTTATAAGGAGTAGCAAACTCTTTAATATACTCTGCTGTTTTTTCTGCTACTTGTGCATCGCCTCTAAAAATAATATTCGCTGCACCAGCAGGCCCCATTACTGCAATTTCAGCGCTAGGCCAAGCCAATACTTGATCAGCACCAAGATCCTGAGAACACATTGCTAAATACGAACCACCGTAAGCTTTACGTAAAATCACCGTAATCTTTGGTACAGTGGCTTCCGAGTATGCATAAAGCATTTTTGCCCCATGTCTGATGATCCCATTAAACTCTTGATCAGTCCCAGGAAGAAAACCAGGAACATCGACTAAATTAACGATAGAGATATGGAAAGCATCGCAAAATCGAATGAACCTAGCAGCTTTATCCGATGAATTAACATCTAGGCACCCTGCCATTACCTTAGGTTGATTTGCAATAATACCTACCGATTTGCCATCAAATCGTGCAAAGCAGGTGATGATATTCTGTGCATAGTGTTCAAGAACTTCACAAAAATCTCCATTGTCGACGATAGATGCTATGACTGCTTTCATGTCGTAAGGTTGATCTGGGTTATCCGGAATCACTGTGATCAAACTTTCGTCCATACGATTGGCATCATCTGTAGTCTGCATCTGCGGTGCGCTATCTAGGTTATTGCTTGGTAGAAAACTGAGGAGACTTCGAATCTGATTCAAACAGTCTTCTTCATTTTCAGCAGCAAAATGTGCTACGCCAGAAATACTGTTATGAGCCATAGCCCCACCAAGTTCTTCAGCCGTAACATCTTCGCCTGTAACTGACTTAATCACTTGTGGTCCGGTAATAAACATCTGAGAAGTATTTTTCACCATAAAGGTGAAGTCCGTAAGGGCCGGAGAATAAACCGCTCCACCAGCACATGGCCCCATGATTACTGAAATCTGTGGAATGACGCCGGATGCCAATGTATTTTGGAAAAAGATCTTTCCATAACCGGAAAGTGCATCTACCGCTTCTTGAATACGTGCACCACCAGAGTCATTAATACCAATAATAGGTGCCCCCATTTTCATGGCAAGTTTCTGCACTTTGACTATTTTAGCGGCATGCATTTCGCCGAGGGACCCACCAACTACAGTGAAATCTTGGGCAAATACATACACCAAGCGACCGTCAACGGTACCATACCCTGCTACCACGCCTTCACCAGGAGCTTCTTGTTTTTCCATGCCAAAATTTGTACACCGGTGTGTTACAAAACGGTCAAGTTCCACGAATGTGTTGGTATCCAATAACTTTTCAATACGCTCACGCGCGGTCATTTTGCCTGAAGCATGTTGCTTTGCAACACGTTTAGCGCCACCACCTGCCGTGATTTTTTCACTTTTGCTTTGCATGTCTTGGATTTTTTCAAATGTCGTAGACAAGTATTCCACCTCCAGCTATCATTTTATCTGCCCTAATGCAAAATACCCTTTTTACGCCCGCCTCCTATCACTGATTTAATTTATTGATTGATTTAAAAATACACAATATATCGACATTTTACTAGTTTATGTAACTTCTAAAATAATTATGTAATTAAAGTAAGTGCCAAAAGACAACAAAAGCCGACATCATGGTCGGCTTTTGTTGTCTTTTTTATCGTCATACTGTAGCTATGTTACTAAAGCTATTTTAACTTTATGACTTTAAGTAGCAAAGCAGTAACATATATGAGCTCTATTCATCATAAGTTTTAATAGAAAAGCTCAGTAAAAAATCATTATATTCTTGAGGAGGTTGCAATATAATGAACGATACACCATTCTATGCGTATAGTAACAAAAAGCTTATCGAAAAATTAGGCAAATTAAAAGACCGAAACGTATTACTTCTTTTACTAGATGGTTCTGCTGCATTCGGGCGTATTGGGCGTATTGATGATTGGGTCGTTATCATCCTCCCTGCCCTAGATATCCCCGAGCTAAACTTTGTTCAATTTCATTCTACTCATCCGTCCCTTGTAGATCATTCTATTTTGACCAGTCAATTATTCATTGACTCTCGCAATGTTGCCCATGTCGTAGAAGGCCCGTTTACATTCTCTCCCCTTAGCTCTGCAACCATTCCTAATATCTCTAGTGATACAAATGATCAAATAGTAAAAGCAGCAGCAAGTACACCCATTCCTGGACGTCAGTATTGTAAATTAGCTGAGGAACTAGAAGAACTAGAAAATCAAAATGCTGCAATCGTAACACTAGGTGGGTGGATCATTGGCGGAAAGACAGGAAAGACCGACCATGCTTTATCTTGCATCAAGCTAGGAGATGCCCTTTTGCCACCATTGGTTCTCCCTAATACAATAACCATCTTTGGCTCAGCATTTCCACTAGAACTAAGGCTAACTTTAAGCACTGCTAAAGTCTGGAGTAATCTAAAAGCTTTAGCCCAAATCATAATACCTTAACAAAAATGACCTTTGCATTTTGCCTTTAAGAATATAGAAAAACCGACCTTACGGTCGGTTTCAGGCTGTCGATAAAATAAAAATATTTACATTAATAAATAAAAACAATTTAAATTCGTACCACTTATAAACTAGTACGAAGATAGGCTGCCGGTTTGCGAGAAGTTCTCAGATGCGTATTTATCGCCGACCCGCGGCCTGTCTGTCCATAGGTTGAATATTTGAATAGCTTAATCATAAATAACGCTGGATAAAATTATTCACAGAATCAATACAGCGATATTTATAAATAGGTCGCCCAACAGTTCCATAGATAAGTTCCAATTTCAAAATGCCTATTTGCCGAAGAAATTCTAAATATTTACGCATAGATACACGAGAAACACCGATATATTTCGCCATTTCTTCTGTTGAAAAAAGACTTTTATCCAGCACCTTTATTTGTTCCCAGACTGCGGTCAACGTATTTCTATCAATGCCTTTTGGCAGTTGCGTAGTCAATGGCTGCTCCTTGTACAACATACATTGATCAAGCTCCACTTGGCTTAGATTATCTTGTTCATCCATTAAATTTGCTAAGCCTTTATAAGTTAACAATGCTGTATTTAAGCGCTCAAATTCAAAGGGTTTAATGATATAATCTACAGCACCAAATTGCAAAGCTTTTTTAATACTTTGCCGATCACATGCCGCTGAAATGACGATAACATCAACACCTTTTCCAACTTGTCTAAGTTGCACCAATAAGTCCAAACCAGTCATTCCAGGCATAAAGATATCCAGTAAAATTAGATCAATCTCAACCTTGTCCAATAGTTCAAATGCTTCATTAGACGAATGAACGATAGCTTCTATTTTAAAACCTTCCACCAATTCTACATAACGACGATTAATTTCCGCTACCATCGGGTCATCATCTACAATCATAACGTTAATCAAAATATTCCTCCTTGCTCCAATAGGGAATAATCACTCTAAATAACGCACCGTAACCTATCTCTGAAATAACCGCGATTTGCCCACCCAATCGGTCTAAACTTCGCCCAATCAAATACAGACCCTGTCCCCGATTGGCGCCCTTCGTCGAATATCCTTTTGCAAAAATGGCAGTTTGCTCTTCCGCTTTAATTCCTTGTCCCGTATCACTTACCTCAATAGTCAAGATATCGTTTTCCCAAGAAAAATCGATCTTGATACACTTTGTCGTTGACCCTTTTATTGCATCTAGCGCATTATTGAGCAAATTCCCGATGATTGTAATTAATTCATGGACTACTTCAGGTTCCGCTGCCTCCGGTAAAAAACTTTCTTCAGATACCGTCATCGTTACACCGACTTCTCTAGCTAAACTTAATTTTCCAAAAATAAATCCCGCTAATACAGGGTCTTTAATCTTCCTCACGACAGTGCCAACTTCAACCTGATAATTACTGGCAATTTGATTTACGTAGTGATTCAACCGATTGTAATATTCCATATGAACCATGCCTTGAATCACATGCAATTTATTCATAAATTCATGGGTCTGTGCCCTTAACGCTTCCGCATAAATACTAACACCTACAACCTTTTCCGCCATATTCTTAAATTCCGTTTTATCACGGAAAGTAGCAATCGCACCAACAATTTCACCACTCACAATGACGGGAACACGATTTGTTAAAATGATGATTCCATTAACATCCTGCTCTTGATCTAACTCAGATTCTCCTGTTTCTAAGACTCTTTGTAAGCGCGTATTTGGCACATACTCATCTACTTTTTTTCCCACAGGATTGTCGCGAATACCAGCTTGTCCAAATAGCCGAATAGCTTCCTCATTGACAATCGTCACCCTTGATTCTTTATCAACGGCCAAAATTCCTTCCCTGACTGAATGTAACATGGCACTACGTTCTTCAAATAATTTTGCAATGGCAAAGGGCTCTAAGCCAAATAATATTTTCTTGATTTTCCGCGCCAATATCAAAGAACCCAGTATACCAACCAGCATTCCAACGCCAACGCCAACGTAGATTCCGTCTCTACTATTGGCGACTTCTTCTTGTACGCTTTCTGTCATGATGCCAACAAGAACAACGCCAACTTGTCTGCCATCAGGCGCAAATACTGGTGAAACTGCCCGTAAAGAAGTACCTAGAGAGCCTTTGTTTACGGAAGTAGTTTCTTTGCCTTCAAAGGCAGGATTTATATCATCCTCTTCATAATATTGATCTATTTTTTCTGGATTCGGATGCGATTTTCGAATCCGATTCATATCCATAACGGTAATGAATCGAACTTCACTTACACTAATAATTTTTTCGGTAAATGCCTGAATCTCTTTTTCATCTCTTGTTCCGCTTAGAGCTTCTATAATCAATGGACTATTGGCAACGATACGAGCAATTTCAATCGCTTCCTCTGATGCATTTAATTGTGCATGTTCAGAAATTTTATCATTAATAATAACATCTGCAACGAGTAAAGCCAGCGCAACCACAATGCAAGCAAATACTGCTATGATCGTCTGTAGACTAAACGAAGTCTTCTCTTTTGGCACAGCACTTTCACCCTTCCACAACCTATCCACTATTATTTTATTATTTCTACATACTTTGGTAATATCCTACAAAAATTCTACTATTCAATTATATTTACCTAAAAAGCGAGCTCTGTTTTGCTAGAATAGGATTTTTCTCATCCTAAGCAAAATAGAGCTCGCTTTACGTCTTCTGAATTAACATTTGAATTACTTATTGCTTTTTAGCCATTGTATGAATTTCTTCAATTTGCCAGTATTTAAATCGTCGAACGCATGCGGAGCTATTTTGGTATGAGGCACTCCACTAGGAATTACCTGCATTCCAAGTAATTCCCTTGCTCTACGTTCAACGCGCTGCGCTTTCTGTAAAATCAGTTTGTTCCAAATACCTTGTAAAAAAGCTTTCAGAAGGTCTCCCATAATTCCACCTCCTTTGTGAATTGAGTAACTTAGTTAATTTCTAACCCGATACCATTTTTTCCTGCTTTTATTTCGATTAAATATCTTTGGCTTTATCTAATATATTCAAGGTATCGCCAAATGTGCCTAATTTGCAAAAAAATAAACCTGTTCCGTTCCCCTCTTTATTTCAAATAAAATTTACAACAAAAATTTTACAGACATTATTATGCAAATAAAAAAGCTGTTACAAATCTCTTTGTAACAACTCTTTCATTCTATCTTTTATACTGTTTACACAACTCTGCTAGTTTCGTAGCAAGTTCACTACTAAATGCATTCATTGGCACGATCCATTGCCAGTTGTCACCGCCGACTGTTCCTGGTAAATTCATTCTCGATTTGCCATCTAAAGCAAGTAAATCTTGCATCGGAATGATCGCCGTGGAAGCATTGCTTGCATAAGCGTAGCGAATCAACTCCCAGCAGGCCTCAACGATACTGGCATTTTCCACTTGTAAAGCCTCACCAACGGCTTCAAGTGCTTCATCGGATAGATCATCTTGATACCAGCCAACTGTTGTGTTGTTATCATGGGTTCCGGTATAAACCACACAATTTTGTTCACAACTAAATACTGCTTTGCCATTTTCATCTGGTAAAAGTTCAAACTGGAGCACTTTCATGCCCGGAAAAGAAAATTGATCCTTTAGGTCGCTAACTGCGTCAGTAATGATCCCCAAATCTTCTGCAATAATCGGTAATTTACCAAAATATTTTTCTAGTGTCTGAAAGAATTGTTCACCTGGGCCTTTGACCCATTTACCTTCCATCGCTGTTTTCGCCTTGCCATCAACTTCCCAATATGATTCAAAGCCACGAAAGTGATCCACGCGAATCACATCAACCATTTCTAGTAGCGTAGTGAAACGATTACGCCACCACTGATAGTCATCTGCTTTCATCTTCTGCCAATCATAATGAGGATTGCCCCATAGTTGTCCTGTTTCGCTAAAGTAATCCGGTGGCACACCGGCAACTTTTGTAGCACTCCCCTGACTATCTAAGCAGAATAATTGTTGATTTGCCCAAACATCGGCACTATCATGGGCAATGAAAATCGGCATATCACCAATAATTTTTATACCACGTTCATTGGCATATTGTCTAAGTGCCAGCCATTGCTTGAAGAAAGTATATTGTAAAAATTTCTGATAATTGATTTCATTAGCAAGAATTTTACGATATTTACTAAGTCCCGCTTCTTCATATTTGGCAATTTCCGCTGGCCATTCATTCCAACTTAAGTCACCAAAATGTTTTTTTAGTGCCATAAATAACGTATAATCGTCCAACCAATGGCTTTGCTTTTGGCAAAAAACTTTATAGTCATTGCTCATTGGGTGCGTGTTAAATTTTTTATAAGCAAGCTTTAAACATTTTTCCTTAAAATTCCACGTTTTAGCAAAATCAACCTTACCTGCCGCCAAATCGTTTGGCGCTTTTGCCTCTCGTGGTGCAAGAAAAAAATCGGTTACCACTTTTCCCAGAGAAATAAGCATCGGATTTCCCGCAAAAGCCGAAGGCGATTGATAGGGAGAATACCCATAACCTACTGGATTGAGTGGCAATATCTGCCACGAACCTTGCCCACTTTGTAGTAGGAAATTAACAAATTCATAAGCACCTTTCCCTAAATCACCAATACCATATTTAGAAGGTAGTGACGTTAGATGAAGTAATACCCCTGCACCACGATCCAGCTTCACTTCTACGGCTTGACGATATAGGATCGTTTGCAGTGGTGCCAATTCAACCTCCACTTTACCCGCCCGAACCTTCACTTCTGGCGTATCACCAATCAAATCTTGTAAGCTTCCATGGCAGAGTCCACGGACATCGACTGATACTTTTTGGTTTTGCGTTTTGCTACGATTAAAAATCACCAGAAAGGTTTCATCGGTCGCTGCTTGACCAAAAACATCTTGCCCCCCAGCAATTCTGCGCACATAGCCATAGACATCATCAAGTTCAATCACCGGCACGAATTCACCTGTTTTTAACGCTTGATGCTCATTTCTTAGAGCAATTATCTTCTTATACCAGCTTTGAAGCGATTCATCTTCTTTGCCCCAAATGTATGACCCACGATTATGGGGATCCTTGAAGCCTTGCATCCCCGCTTCATCACCATAGTATACACATGGCGTCCCTGGGAAAGTCATTTGCCATAGCGAGACTATTTTCAGTCTTGCTACCGCAAGTTGATATTGTTCTTTGCTTAAGTGATATCGGGCTTGTTCAATGGCTGGTACACCCTCATAGTTCATGGCTTCCCCGAGTAAGGTAATCACCCGTTCAACATCATGACTGCCAACTAAGTTCATCATCGCATAAAAATTTTCTTTGGGATAATTTTCATACAAGTTCATAATTGCACAATTTGTATCTTGGGCATTACTAGACCCAAGCATAAATTTTAACATGATCGTACGCAAGGGATAATTCATCGCCGAATCTATTTCTTGCCCGCATAAATACTCACGCTGTACTCCATAACTAACTTTATTCGAAGCGTCCTCCCATACCTCACCGATAACGACTGCATCTTGGTCTACTTCCTTTAAGACTTTGTAAAACCTTTGAGAAAATTCTGGTGGAAGTTCGTCAATAACATCCAGCCGCCAACCGCTAATTCCTTGTTTTAGCCAAAATTTCAACACACTGTCATCATTATTAATAATAAAATCCATGTAAGACTTTGTTGTCTCTTTGACGTTTGGCAGAGAATGAAACCCCCACCAGCTATGATATTCATCGGGATAGTTGGTAAAATCATACCACTCGTAGTATGGCGAACTTATCGATTGATACGCACCGACACTGTCATAATTTCCATAGCGATTGAAGTATTTACTATCGCTGCCCGTATGACTGAATACCCCATCTAGAATGATCCGAATTCCTTGCTTTTTTGCTTCCAGGCAAAGCATTGCCACATCTTCATTCGTTCCGAGCATCGGATCAACCTTATGATAATCACCTGTATCATAACGATGATTGCTCTGAGCCTGAAAAATCGGGTTCAGGTAAACAACACTAATTCCTAGGTCTTTTAGGTAAGCCAATTTTGCCTTAATCCCAGCTATATTACCACCAAAGAAATCATAAGCAACAATCTCTTTGGTATCAACATCTTTAAAATAACAAGGCGTATTCTCCCAACTAGACTGCACCACACAACCTTTTTTACTTGCTAATACTTTGCCATCCTCATTCCCACTGTAAAAACGATCGGGGAAAATTTGATACATTACAGCATTTTTTAACCATTCCGGCGTTTTTGTTCCAGCTTGATAGACGGTGATCTGGAATGATGGTGGCTGCGATTGATAGACCGCACCAATACCGCCGAGATTTCGTTCATTATTACCATAAAAAATTGTTTGCTGATCAGCAGTAATAATTACGAAATAATACCAAAGTAAGCCCCCATGTTCAGGCGTCGTAATGGTGCAGGAATATCGAAAGCCATCTTTTGTCTCATTTTCTTTGGTCATAGCAACCAAGGTTTCGCCAAGCTTATCTTGCCATAGGCGAAGTTTTACTGCAGTAACACTATAATCAGCCCCAATATCTATACTTAAATTTACGTCACTATTCGTACAAGCTGCACCGAAAGGGCTACGGAACATTTTACTATGCGAGTTATGTAAAATTTTATTGTTTGTAGGCATAATATCATCCTTTTATTTCAATAATAAGCATAATCATTAAGAAAAGCCTAGCTCATCAGGCTAAGCTTTTTATGCTTAAACTTGATAATAAGCATTCTAAACTTAAGAGCAAGTTATTTTTTTAAGCGGTAATACAGTTCTTTATATTGTTTTGCTGATTGCGTCCAACTATAATCGCTATTCATTGCATTGATTACGACTTTTTCCCAAATAGAAGAATCTGAATAGTAGCCTAATGCCCGTTTGATTGAAAATAAAACTTCATGCGCATTATAGTTGGCAAACGTAAAACCATTCCCAACTCTAGAATATTTATTATAGGAGTGTACCGTATCTTTTAGACCACCAGTTTCACGCACTACTGGAATAGAACCATAGTGAAGGGCAATGAGTTGACCAATCCCACATGGTTCATATTGCGAAGGCATCAAAAAGATATCAGAAGCCGCATAAATACGGTGCGCTAAATCATTATTAAAGGTAATATTGGCAGACACTTTGGTCGGATAATGCCAAGCAAGCGTTCTAAATAAATCTTCATATTCTCGATCACCAGTACCTAAAACAACAAGTTGTACATCTTCATTTTGTACTAACTCATCAATAATATGTGCAATTAGGTCTAAGCCTTTTGCCGAAACAAGCCTTGCTACAATTGCCAGCATTGGCACATCACGTCGAACTGGCAACCCAAGTTGCTGCTGTAGTTTGACTTTATTTTCAGCCTTTTTTTCTATTGTTGTCACATCATAATTTGCAAAAATTCGCTTATCCGTTTTTGGATCATAAATATCATAATCAATACCGTTTACAATCCCCTGTAAATATTGCCAACGATCACGAAGTAAACCATCCAAGCCTTCTCCATAGTATGGATACTGAATTTCTTTCGCATAGGTTTCACTTACTGTCGTAATATAGTCAGAATATACAATCGCGCCCTTCATAAAATTTACACAATTGTCGCACTCTAGACCGCCCTCATTATAATGTTTCCAATCAAGACCAAGTACATCACTCATAATTTCTTTTCCGAAAACACCTTGATATTTTAAATTATGAATGGTATAAATCGTGCGGATTTGCGAATACAACTCAGCTTGCCCATATTCTGCTTTTAAGAGAACACTTACAAGACCGGTATGCCAGTCATTACAATGAATCACATCAGGGATAAAATCAATTTGCGGCAACATTTCGAGAACTGCACGGCAAAAGAAGGAAAAACGTTCCGCATCATCATCGTAACCATATAAAGCATCCCTGTTAAAATACTGCTCATTATCAATAAAGTAAGTTTTTACACCATTATATTCCAAGCATTCAACGCCACAAAATTGTTGACGCCAAGCTACATTGACAACTCCATCATAGATATGTTTCATTTTACTGGTATATTGTTCAGGAATGCTGCTATATTTTGGAATAACAACTCTCACATCAAGCCCCTGTACCTGTAACTCCTTAGGAAGTGAACCTGCAACGTCTGCCAGTCCACCTGTTTTAATAAATGGTACCGCTTCTGAAGCTACAAAAAGAACTTTTAACATTTTACTACTCACCCTACCTTTCTTATTCCAATTACGATTTTTTCAATTTCAAATAAAGGGTTGATAGCGGTGGCACTGTGATTCGTATAGACTGCTGCTTATCATGCCAAGCAACTTGTTCAGGGATAAAGTCACCTTCGTTGATAACATTAGAACCGCCAAATTGCTCACTGTCACTATTAAATACTTCTACATAAGTACCATCCACTGGTACACCCAAGCGATAATCTTGATGAACCGCTGGTGTAAAATTACATAATACAATGATGAAATCTTCGTGCTCTTTCCCTTTCCGAATAAATGAAATTACACTATTTCGATTATCATTACAATCAATCCATTCAAATCCTTGCCAATCACAATCGATTTGCCAAAATGCTGCTTGCTTACAATAGAATAAATTTGACTGCTTCACATATTCATGCAATTTATGATGCATCGGATAATCAAGCAAATGCCAATCTAGGCTATCATCATATTTCCATTCGATAAATTGACCAAATTCACTACCCATAAATAATAGTTTTTTCCCCGGATGAGCCAACCAATAGCCATAAAAAGCACGCAGGTTGGCAAATTTTTGCCAATAATCTCCTGGCATTTTATTGATTAAGGAACATTTTCCGTGCACAACCTCATCATGTGATAGCGGCAGCACGAAATTTTCCGAAAATGCATACATAAATGAAAAAGTGACAAGATTGTGATGGAACTGCCGATAAATTGGATCCATCCCCATGTACCGCAGCATATCATTCATCCAGCCCATATTCCATTTGAAGTTAAATCCCATCCCCCCCATATAAACTGGCTTAGAGATCAGTGGCCAAGAAGTGGATTCCTCGGCAATCATTAGGGCAGTTGGGTGATTTTCAAAAATTGCATGATTTAGTTTACGCAAAAATTCCATTGCATCTAAATTACCGTCGCCACCATATTTATTGATTTCCCGATCTTCCTCTTTACGACCATAATTAAGGTATAGCATATTTGCAACTGCATCAATTCTAAGCCCGTCAATATGATACATATCAAACCAAAACATTGCATTAGAAATTAAAAAGCTTTGTACTTCGGTTCGACCATAATCGAAGTTTGTTGTTCCCCATTCGTAATTTTCCGCCCGTTTTGGGTTGTTGGATTCGTACAGTGGAGCACCATCAAATTGTCTTAGACCATGTTCATCCCGACAAAAGTGCCCCGGTACCCAATCTAGAATAATCCCAATATTATTTTCATGACATAAATTAACTAAATACATAAAGTCGCTTGGCTCGCCATAACGGCTTGTCACCGCATAGTAGCCAGTCGCTTGATATCCCCACGAGCCATCAAAAGGAAATTCACTAAGCGGCATCAATTCAATATGCGTATAATGCATGTTCTTTACGTAATCTACCAATTGATCAGCAACTTGGCGATACGTTAAGAACTCTCCCTCTGCGTTACGCCGCCATGATCCCAGATGTACTTCATAGGTCAGCATCGGTGTTTCATAAGCAGCATGTTCCTGCTTTTCTTCCAGCCATTTTTGATCTGACCATTGAAAATTTCTTAAATCATATACAACGGAAGCTGTATTGGGCCTGACCTCTGCAAAAAAGCCATATGGATCAGATTTCAAAAGGGTCTGACCGAAGTTCGTTTGAATTGCATATTTATATACAGTGCCGACTGTTACATCGGCAATAAACAGCACCCAAATACTAGAATCGGCTATTTTCTCCATCTGATGTGAATCTTGTTGCCACTGGTTGAAATCACCCACAACACTTACCTTTTGTGCATTCGGTGCCCATACGCTAAAGCGCACCCCTTGCTCACCATTTTGATTTACTATATGTGCCCCGAACATTTGGTAACTGTGATAATTTGTACCTTGATGATATAAATACAAATCATAATTGCTCAGTGTTGATACTTCCACAATAAACCTCCCACCAAAGTATATGCATACCTTGTACTATCAATGTTATAAAATTGATATTTTTCAAGAAAGAGAAAGGTATGAAACCTGCCTCCGTTATTAGATTGCCTTAAGGAACAATGACAGGTTTTATTTTCCAAATACCTTGTGCATATTCCTCAATGGTTCTATCACTAGAAAAAATACCTGAATGTGCAATATTAACAACACTAGATGTCAACCAAGCTTGTTTGTTTTTATATTTTTCTTCTACTTTCAATTGAGCATCGGCATAGGCAGCAAAATCCTTCAAAATAAAGAATTCATCATTGTTGTATAACAATTCATCATATAGCGGTCTAAATTCCTCGCGATCTTCAGGAAAGAAACCATTCACAAGTTGTTCTAAAATGACTTTTATGCGAATATCACTATTATAGACATCCCATGAAGAATAGGTACCATTTGCATAATGTGCCAAAACTTCTTCTGCTTTCAATCCAAAAATAACACAATGGTCATCACCAACGGCATTCCTGATTTCTACATTCGCGCCATCTAAGGTTCCAAGCGTAATCGCACCATTCATCATAAATTTCATATTGCCAGTACCAGATGCTTCTTTACTCGCCGTTGAAATTTGCTCACTGACGTTTGCTGCCGGGAATAAAATTTCCCCAAGCGATACGCTATAGTTTTCTAAAAAGACAACCTTCAATTTATCATTGATTGTTTTATCATTATTTACCAATTCAGCAACCGTATTGATCAGTTTTATCGTCAATTTTGCGACACGGTATCCCGGCGCTGCTTTTCCGGCAAAAATAAAGGTACGCGGTACCATCTCTAATTTAGGATTGGCTTTCAAGCGATTATATAGATTCATCACATGCAAGATATTCATAATTTGTCGTTTGTAAGAATGAATACGTTTGATTTGAACATCAAAAATAGACTCTGGATTCACAATAATATTATTTTTTTCTTTAATATATTTCGTCAGGAATTCTTTACGTCCCATTTTAATCTTATCAAGTTCTTCTTTAAAGCTCTTATCCTTTGCGAAATTCAATAAATCAATAAGGTTTGATGGACTTTTACGCCATTTGGGTGAAATAGATTGATCAATTAATTCTGCAAGCTCTGGATTTGCTTTGATCAACCACCGCCTGTGCGTAATTCCATTGGTCTTATTATTAAATTTGCCTGGATAATATTTATGGAAAGGTTCCATCGTATGACTTTTTAAAATATTGGAATGAATTTCAGCCACCCCATTGACACTATGACTACCAACAACGGCAAGCCTTGCCATATGTACTTGACCATCTTGCAAAATTGCTAATTCCCTCACTTTATGATCATCATGATAACGTTCCCATACCGCTGTAGTTAAACGGCGATTAATTTCTTCTATAATCATATAGATCCGTGGAAGATGTTCTTTAAACATATCAATTGGCCACTTTTCAAGCGCTTCTGGCATAATGGTATGATTTGTATAGGCGATCGTATTGACTGTTATTTGCCAAGCTTGATCCCATTCCATCCCTTCTTCATCCATCAATACCCGCATAAGTTCAGGCACCGCAACTGCTGGATGTGTATCATTGATATGAATTGCTGTTTTATGAGCAAAATCCTCTAACCTCGCCTTTGTTTTTTTATGATGACGAACGATACTCTGGACCCCAGCTGATACGAAGAAATATTCTTGCGTCAAACGAAGCAATCTTCCTTCAAAAGTGCTATCCTCGGGATAAAGAATTTTAGTAATTCTTTGTACTGCATGTTTATAACGCATTTTTTCTTTATAATCCTCATAACTTATTGCTGCCGCATCGACATCACGCATAAACTCTGCATTCCATAAACGAAGTGTATTCACAGTATTATTTTTATAGCCTACTATCGGCACATCATATGGTACTGCACTTACACTGGAATAGTCTTCGTGAACACATTGTAATTTTTCGCCTACTTTTTTCATGTAAGCATTGCCGCCAAATTTAACTTCCACCGCTTTATCGGCTTTTCTAAACTCCCACACAAAACCATCTTTCAGCCAATTGTCCGGCAATTCTACTTGGTGATTATCGATGATCTTTTGTTGAAATAAGCCATATTTATAACGAATCCCACAACCATGCCCTGGCAATCCAAGTGCTGCAATCGAATCAATAAAGCAGGCTGCCAAGCGCCCGAGTCCGCCATTACCAAGACCTGCATCTGGCTCTTCTTTTAACACCGCGTCCATATCAATTCCTAATTCGGCCATGGCTTCAGTACAAAACTCCTTAATATCAGAATTAATTAAATTACAATCTAATAATTTTCCGAGTAAGAATTCAATAGAAAAATAATAGACTTGTTTTACTTGCCGATCCTCATAGACTTTATTGGTTTTAATCCAATTTTCACTAATATACTCACGAACAATCCCTGCAAAGGATTGGTAAACTTCATTTTTAGACAAATCCGCTAAATCTTTCCCCCACATTGCATGAACTTTATGAATAAACCTAGCTTTAAATTTTTCTTTATTCGTAAACAACTGAAAATCCCTCCCAAGATTATCCATTATTAACTTTATACTATAGCTTTATCAGCTAGTATTTTTATTCCAGAATATAATAATCCTCTGTTACATTCCCTGTAATATGAAGGATGTTTCTATAATACCAGCCGTCTCAAAAAACTTGAGACGGCTGGTATTATTTTGATTAGATAACGACACCTTTTTCAACAATGAGTGGATAATTAGATGCCCCTTTTAGCCATTTTCCTTTCGTTATCACGACATCTTTATCACAAATCACATTTTCGATTAAAACATCGTCTTCTAGCTTACATTTTTGCAAGATGATGCTGTTCTTTATATGAACACCTTTTCCCACTCTTACCCCTCTAAATAAAATACTATTTTCTACTGTACCCTCAACGATACAACCATTCGCTACCATTGAATTTGATACAGAAGCACTCTTTTTATATTTGGCGGGCGCCTCATCTTTGACTTTCGTATAGATGAGACCACCATCCAAAAACAGCTCTTGCCATTTTTTTGGATCCAATAATTCCATGCTCGCTTTATAATAACTCATCGTTGAATTGATTCTTGCAACATAGCCTTCATGCTGATACCCATAAATATTATATTTACCGTTATTCTTCATAATACCATCAATTAAAAAATCGGTGCCGCCTCTGGCATGGGCTCCCTTGATAAGATCAATAAATAAATTTTTACTCATTAAAAAAATACCCATAGAAACTTTTGCCTTTGGCGTAATGGTTGAAGCAATGGCAATATCAGTCACCAAACCATTATCAGCTGTCTGTAGAATAGCTCCGCCAGTCAAATCTTCTTTATCTTTGATGTTATAAACCATCGTAATATCCGCTCCAGTATTTTGGTGAAAACGGAGTACTTCCTCATAATGCATATTATAAATGACACTACTTCCGGCGATTAATACCATTTGTTGAGCGCTATGTTCAAGGTAGTCTAAATGATAATGAAAACTTTGTATGTCACCATCTCTCACATCATTTACACTTTCCGCTGGCGGCAAATAACACAGCCCATCCTGCTTACGCGCTAAATCCCAATCTTTTCCAGAACGTAGGTGATCCATAATCGAGCGAGATCTTTTTGGTAATAGCACCCCCACGTTTTGAATGTTAGAATTCACCATACTAGATAACGCAAAATCAATTAATCTATATCTGCCTGCAAACGGGATCGATGAGAGCGTACGATTGCTAGCTATTTCTTTTATTGCATTCTCATTTTCTTGAAGATTTATAATTCCCATTACTGTTTTCAATATAAATAACCCTCCTGATAGAAGTATGACAATATTTTTTAACCAACTTGTTTTCCTGTTGCTGCCTCTGCTACAACCATTTCGCCCTCAGGGACCACAATAATAGAACCGTTGTCCAAACCAACTTTTGCCCCAGCACAAATTTCACAATTTTGACCAACTACCGCTTTTTCAATGTAAGCATTTTTACCAATTGTTGTAAATGGCATGACCACAGAATTGACTACTTTTGCCCCCTTTTCAATCCTTACTCCAGAAAAAATCACGGAATTTTCCACTTCACCAAAAACAATAGCACCTTCACTAATCAGTGAACTACTCACTTTTGCATCTTTCGCAATGAAATGTGGTGGCATAGCTGGGTTAACAGCAAACACTCGCCAGTCTGGATCATGTAAATCAAGTTCTGGTTTATCTTTTAGCAAGTCCATATTTGCTTCCCATAAGCTATCAATAGTACCCACATCTTTCCAGTAACCATCAAAGGAGTAAGCAAACATTTTGGCATCGGCATTTAACATCTTCGGAATAATATTTTTGCCAAAATCACGGCTGGATAAGCTGTCTTTCGCATCCTCTTCTAGATAAGATTTCAAGAAGCTCCAGTTAAATACATAAATACCCATAGAAGCTAAATTGCTGATCGGCTTTGCTGGTTTTTCTTGGAATTCGGTGATCCGCCCATTTTTTGCTGTATTCATAATTCCAAAGCGTGGCGCTTCTTCCCATGGAACCTCAATAACGCCAATAGTAGCTTCAGCCTTTTGCATTTTATGGTACTCAATCATCCAAGAGTAATCCATCGTGTAAATATGGTCACCAGAAAGAATCAGCACATACTCTGGTTCAACCATTTCAATAAAGTTAATGTTTTGATAAATTGCATCCGCAGTTCCTTTATACCACTCAGCACCTTTTTCACGCGCATACGGTGGTAAAATAAAAACCCCACCATCTTTCCGGTCTAAATCCCACGCTCCACCGTTACCAATATAGTTATGCAAAGCTAATGGTTGATACTGCGTTAAGATTCCCACAGTATTAATCCCAGAATTACGACAATTACTCAAAGGAAAATCAATAATACGATACTTTCCCCCAAACGGGACTGCTGGTTTTGCATTTTTTTTTGTAAGTGCACCCAATCTACTACCTTGTCCGCCTGCTAGTATCATTGCTAAACATTCTGTTCTTCTCATACAAATTCCCCCCGGCTATTGTTTTTATACCAACTGCATTTTATAAAAAATACTGCCGCAATCGTTAATCTAAACAGGTATTGTCAATTACAAGCAATACTGCAGCGCGTAATGTTACGACAAATCCACATAATCAAATGTATATGTTTACCTTTCAAAAAATATAACTAAAACTAAGGAATTTTTTTTATGATTTTTATTATGTACTATTTTTTCATTATGAACTAATATTATGAGCTTTTTCGACTCGACTAAGTAGTCGGAAAATTCTAACACAGAATTTTCGAAATATTCTTAATTTTATCCGACTTTTTTCTACGAAAACCACTATAGAATAAAACAAGGCTAGCCTAAGCCGCCTTGTTTTTTATTTGCCATCTTTTCAATGCATCCATATATTTATTTGTTAATTCTTCCATGCTTACACCATCTGCAGCGGCATCTTCCGGTGTAATGGTAATAATGGCCTGGTTATCATAATAAATTGTAATGTTCGTTCCATCGCTATCTAAAATATATTTACTACTAGAGTAATCTGACACTTTCGTAATATTGTATAAACTCCCAGCAGTTAGATAAGCACGATATAATGGACCTGTTTTTTCTTGTGCTACCTTTATTTCCGGAAGTGACCAGTCGCCATCGACAACTTTTGCAGCCTTATCAGTTTCAACCTCAACAACAGTAGGTCTGATATTATTATTAGCTAAATACTTCTTCGCCAGCTTTATTCTTTCCATAGCCTCGGGATGGTCAGAGAACAAATCATTTTTTTGCGAAGGATTTAGTTCGTATAGCTTTGTTAACCCCATCAACATACCATATTGGTTATACCCTGCTTTCACGGATAATTCATAACCCAATTGATCCGCTTCACGTTCATCACTTCTGCTATACCCGGCTGAAATAGCATTCAGTGCGACTGCCTGTAATTCAAACCCTTTGCCTCCAAGTGTCGCCCCCATTAGGACTGCCATTCCTAAACTTTTTTCAAGTTGCCCCATCGAATGACGTTTTACGACATGCCCCACTTCATGACCGATAATTCCGGCTAATTCATCGTCCGTCGGCATTAAATCAATCAACCCTTTGTAAACATAAACAAAACCACCCGGTGCTGCCATTGCATTGACTTCATCAACATCAAGCACCTTAAAGCTATAGGGTAAGCCCTGTCTATCACAAACACCAACAATATTCATGCCAATTTTATTAATACGTTCTTGCAAAACAGGATCATCAACCAATTTGTATCGTTCTTCTATCTGTTTTGCGATTCCTTCACCCATTGAAATTTCCTGTTTTGTACTAATAATCCCAGCATGTGCAATTGGTAAGATGAAACAATTTATCAAAAATAGGTAAATTATAATACCTGCTATTCGACTTATTTGTAACAATTGTGTTTCACCCTTCCTCTACTGATTATATTCCTCATAAAAACTTTTTTCCCTGCTAAAAAAACATAAGTTTTTACTTTCATTTATTTTTTTTTAAAAATAACTAAATTTTACGAAATATTACACTTTGTGCACCGTTTTCGTTTATCTTTGCACTAATGCTAAGCCACGCGCAAATTTACTTTTATTGGACAATTTCAGTGGAAATTCTTTCATTAGTTTCTCACCAAATTCTATCAAGCTCTGTTCTTTTCCCTCTTTTAGCTCTAACTCAACTTCCAAAATTGGAATATTATTGCTATTCCCCGTAATTACACCTTTATCCATCGCAACCTCAATTTTATTATCGCCAATTGTCATAATAACGACTTCACGCACAAAATCAGTTTGTACAATTGGGATAAGTTCCTTGGTGCTAAGTTCCCTTAGTATGTTTTGGTCGACTGTTGTTTTTGTGAAAACTTGAGGATTTGCTTCGCCATTCTCTACCTTAATGTTCCATTCCGCACGCTTATGCATGCCATTGACAACGCAGCCGCCCCCTTTGATCGTTGCAACCCATTGGTCATTTTCCTTACGTACACGATAAGCTAAACGCGCTTTATGAAGAAGACCATCTATCGTATCAAAGTAATTGGCTGCGAGCAGTATTTTCTCATAGCCACTAGCCTCTGGCAGCATTTTTATCTTATTTACAAGTCCCGCCCAAGCTGTCTCATCTAAAACTTGTAACTTCAATTCTACTTCGCTATTTTCTTGCATAATAATCCCCCATTAAATTCTATATGCTGTCGTTTTACAACACTTATTTCGAATGAAATCTGCGATTGATAGAATCATTATAAATCTCTAGCTCTAAATATTTTAGCTAAAAATTTTTAATATCCTGCAATCTATATTTACTAATTTTATTATTTCTTTAAGTTTAAGGGACAACTATTACCTTTTATCTCTTTTTTGGATTTTGTGTACAATATATTTATCATACAATAAAAAATTTTTATTGCATTATTTATTTTGTCGATTTATAATAATGCTCATTAAAGGAATATTTCTTTTAATACTCCTTTAATGAGTTTAATTCGTGTATATAGCAAAAAACGTAAAGGAGATTTTTTTATGGTTTTAACTGGTGCTTTAATTGCACTGCTTATTATGTTTAGTGCACGTTAACATTTTAAATAAATCATTTACATAAAGGGGTCTTAATCATGAATTTAGATATAAAAATTGCTGCACTTGCAAAAATACTTGAAGAAAAAACAACTATCCGCCGTCGCGATTTTCATCGTCACCCTGAAACTGGCTGGACGGAGTTTAGAACTGCTTCTATTGTAATTGAAACTTTAATAGAACTTGGCTATGATGTGAAATTTGGCAATGACGTAATTGATGAAGCAAATATGATGGGAGTACCGAGTACAGAGATTCTTGAAGAAAACATGGCTCGCGCAATTACTCAAGGCGCAAGTCCTGATTTAGTTGCAAAAATGGCTGGTGGTAAGACTGGCGTTATCGGTACAATGGAATTCGCAAAACCAGGTCCAACCGTTGCACTTCGCTTTGATATGGATTGTAATGATGTATTCGAAGCAACCGATGAAAAACATCGTCCAGCCAAAGAAGGGTTTGCTTCGATAAATCCCGGTTGTATGCACGCTTGTGGACACGATGGCCATACTTCCGCCGGACTTGCAATTGCCGAAATTTTATCAATATTAAAAAACGAACTTGCAGGTACAATTAAATTTATTTTTCAACCTGCCGAAGAAGGTGTTCGCGGAGCAAAAGCCATGCTGGCAAAAGGTGCCGTTGATGATGTTGATTTTTTTCTTGCTGCACATCTCATGATGCCAAAAGTAGGTTACTTAGCTTATGATGTACAAGGCTTTCTTGCAACCAGTAAATTTGATGCAACATTTATTGGTGTACCCGCCCATGCTGGTGCAGCACCAGAGGTTGGTAGAAATTCACTTCTAGCTGCTGCAACTGCCGCGATTAATTTGCAGGCAATCCCTCGTCATAGTGATGGTATTTCCCGCGTAAATGTCGGTGTACTAAACGCGGGCACTGGTCGAAACGTCATTCCTGCCAATGCCGTCATCAAAGTAGAAACACGTGGAGCAACGAGCAAAATCAACGAATACATCTATGAATGTGCCGAAAAAATCATTAAGGGCTCTGCGGCTATGTACGACAATAAGGTTACTATCAGGCAAATGGGTGGTGCCGCCAGCGGAAGCAACTCGCCAAAGCTTACCGAGACAATTGGCAATATTGCTGAGCGCATCGGGATTTTCAATCAATATGAAGCCTTGAATAATATCGGTGGTAGTGAAGATAGTTCTTACTTCATGGAAGAAGTCCAGAGAAATGACGGACAGGCCGCCTATATGGTTATTGGCGCTTCATTAACCGCAGTCAATCACAATCTCTACTTTGATTTTGATGAACATGCCTTAACTCTAGAATCGCAGTTGATTGCAACGGTTACCAGCGATTTATTAACGAAATAATTTTGATAATAAAGCTTATGTTAATACAAGTAATTTTTCTAACTACATTCAAAGTGATGCAATGTAAATAAAATGATTTTACTATAAAATAAGCAAATAGTTGCTAAACCTAATTAGCAACTGTTTGTTTATTTTAATTGATATTTTTTGGTTGGTCTGCCACGACTTGCAAATGCTTCTTCACCGATACAATCGACTAAACCTACCTCTAATAAACCTTTCATTATTCGCCTGACATTACGATCGGTGACTTCAAGCTGACCAGCAAGCGACGCGGACGTGAAATTTTCCCAATTCATTTTTCTAACAATCGCAACAATTTTTTGATATGTTTTAATTCCTACATTTGCGTCTGCTAATTGTTGTAGTAAATCTTTATCCTCGGTAGAGGCACTGTATCTCAATTCTTTTTCTTGCCCGACAGCTTCAATAATCCGCCCATCATCATCAATTATCACGACACCTTTATTGCCGATGCTTTTTCCCTGATTGACGGCGCGGTACGCATTTAATTGCGCTGTGAACACGGTTGTCCCAAAGCCAATTCCCGCAACAATATCTGTATCCAAGGCTACGCTAATCTCATCAATCGTATCTTGCAAAACAGAGACATGCTGCTCAAGTAAACCACGCGAACTAAAAATTTCATAGCGTCCATTGCCCTTTTCCGATAAATAGCCATTAATGCTTTGACTTAATTTAAGCAAGCGCTCTTTAATCCTGAGTTCTAACATTTGCAATTTATAAGAATCGCCAGCTTTTTCAATCGCTTTTTCAAAGTTACTTATTTCAATAATTTCTAAGCCAACTTGACTATTCTTAAAATACAAGCCATTTAGTTTTTCCATTAGTACATTTATCGCTTGACGGATCGAGGTGGTACTTGCCATCAAACGCCGCACCGGCAAATGGTACTTTTCCAAGGCCATATGCACGGCATGCAATGTAGTAACGACCCCATCAATCTCACCTGACTGCCAACGGTGTACATGTTCTTGGACAATGGTTTCTAAATCAAATGGAATATCATATTCATAAAAATCGACCATTTTTTTTGCTACATTTAATTCTTCAACCGATTCCTTATTAGTAAAAATATCAGATTTTGGACAATCCATGGAAATTCGAATCGCTGTAGATTCTTTTTCACAGGCCATTTCCAAGATAACCTTAAATATTTCATTTCCAGTTATCCCACAAAAAACTGCATTCTCGCCTTTTCCCAAATACGTTTTTGCCACAGTATAGGGATTCGAGCCAGAAAAAATCCAGCCAGCTACTTTGTTTCTATTTTTTATTAAAATTTCGGGAATTTCGGCAATATCCTCATAAGGAAAAGCAATCCACTCGACTGTCTCCACCCCTGGCATCGCCTTAGCCACGTTGATAATCCGTTCAATCGGTCCTATGTATGAACTAATGACTCCAATTTTTTGCACAACAATACTCCTTAAACCCTAGGTGCTTTGACAAAAACAGAACTTCACCTATCTATTTCTCCGCAAAGTACTCGCGATCTAATATTCCTAATATAACTAAAGATTCGTACTCGCCCGTTTTACTGAGAATGGTTTCTCTAATTAGGCCTTCTCTAACAAAGCCTTCCGATTCATAAAGATGAAGGGCCCTAGCATTGTGCTCTTTACAATCCAGCCAGCCTCGATGGAATTTCAAATCATCAAAGGCCCAAGATTTCAACATTTTCAAAGCTTCTCTACCATACCCTTGTCCCTTGACATCCATAATAATACGCGTAAATTCGATTTCTTTAAATGGATTATCTAAACCTGCAATCATCAAAAAGCCAATCTTTTCTTTTCCATCTATTGTTTCTACGATTAAATGAATGGCATTCTTGGTATTTAGTGTTTCTCTATGCTGCTCAATTGGATATGGAATGACAAACTGCGCATTTTCCTGTGTAAATTCCACCTTCATAATATAGTTTAAATCTGCTTCCGTCGCCTGCCGAAATCTAAGCCTACCAAACTTTTTAACGATATCACTCATGTTACTACCTCTTCTCTAAAGGATTTAGGGACACTTCTTTTCAGCCTAACACTCCTTTATGTTCTCTATGTTTAGTCTATTTTGACTAAAAATATAAAAATCCTGCTATATTCCCCCCCATATTTTTCTTCTTTTTCTATAATTTTTTTCGCTCAGCAAATCTATTTTGTAGTATAATCATTAAGTGTAAAATATCGTTATGGAGGATATACTTTGCTTAATTATTTTAATATGCATTGGGTTGCAGCACTTGAGCTTTTATGGGTACCTTTTTGTATTCAACTCGTTGCTTTCGTTATTGGACTATTACTCAATCGACTCATCAACAAAAGTCTACACAGCAAGCTTGATAACAATCCTGAAACCTTCTCGTATTTATTTACCAACGCCGTTAGAGGGTTACCAATCGCTTGGTGCTCTGGTATTGGTTTGTACTTAACGATCACTACGATTAATATGCCATCACGTTTACAGGATTTTCTATCGAACATCTTACTCAGTGTTATCTTGTTTACGATTACACGCGTAATTGCTCGTACCTTGGTGGGCATGATTGACATGCATACGCAAAAAAGCGATAGTAATCTACCAAAGACTTCGCTACTTACCAATATCGTCAACATTGCAATTTATGCGATTGGTATTCTCATCATCTTGCAATCTTATGGCATCTCCATCACTCCGATTATTACAGCACTCGGGGTCGGTGGTATGGCTGTGGCTCTTGGTTTGCAAGAAACACTTACCAATATATTTTCTGGCTTACATTTGATCTTATCTAAGCAAATTCGTTTGGGCGATTTTATCAAACTAAGTTCTGGCGAGGAAGGCTGTGTCACTGACATTACTTGGCGGTTTACGACGATACAATCAACCTCTAAAAATGTGATCGTTGTCCCAAATCAAAAGATTGCTTCGTCTATTTTAACCAATTATAATATGCCGAAACAGGAAATCTCAATTTCTATTCCTGTTGGCGTGAGCTATGATAGCGATTTAGACCAAGTAGAACTTGTGACACTAGAGGTGGCCAATGAAGTCATGCAAAAATTCGATGGCGGATTAGAATCTAAGCCATCTGTTAGTTTTCATACCTTTGCCGAATCTAGTATCAAATTTAATGTAACACTCCATTCTAGTCAATTCTTAAACCAATATCCACTAAAACATGAATTTATCAAAGCCTTAACCAGACGCTATCGTGAAGAAGGCATTGAAATTCCTTATCCAATTTATAACATAGTCACAAAATACCGAGAAAACAGTTCTAATTCATAGGATAAAAGAACTACTGTAATTCTTTCAGTAGTTCTTTTACTGCCCATACAAGTAACTTATAAATAAAATTGAAAATACTATGAAAAATAAATATTTTATTTAATAAAAAGCAGTTACTTTCCCACTTTTTCACGGTTTGTGCAATTCCACAATAAAATACTATATCTTGTGTCCTATTGACTATTGCGAAGCATATATAGTACAATTTTTGAGAAGTTCTTTTTGGGAACGAGGAAAATGACAGAAAAAAAATATAGAAAAGAAGATGTGAATATGATTGAAAATATAAAAAAACGTAATGGTGATATTGTTGCTTTCGATGTCGATAAAATCAAAGAGGCGATTCATAAAGCTAATCTAGAATCAACGGATGATACGATGACCCCAAAAGAGTTAACAATCCTAGCTAATAAAGTCGTGAAAACTTTTGACCAATCAGCTACTCCTACTGTAGAACAAATTCAAGATATTGTTGAAAAGACTTTGATTGTATCGAATTGTGCCAGCACAGCAAAAGCCTACATACTATATCGCGCTGAGCATGCAAAAATTCGTCAATCGGAAGTTGATTTAATGGATATTTACAATGAATTAACCTTCCAGAATGCCAAGGATGCTGATATCAAACGTGAAAATGCCAACATTGATGCCGATACCGCGATGGGCACGATGCTAAAATACGGTTCTGAAGGTTCAAAATATTTTATTGACCATTATATTTTGCCAAAAGATATTGCCGCAGCCCATATCAATGGGGATATTCATATCCATGATAAAGACTTCTATATGTTAACAGAGACTTGTTGCCAAATCGATTTATTGAAATTATTCAAAGGCGGTTTCTCCACTGGTCATGGTTACTTACGTGAACCAAACAGTATCCAAAGTTATTCCGCTTTAGCTTGTATCGCTATTCAAGCGAATCAAAATGAAATGCATGGTGGGCAGGCCGTTCCTAACTTTGATTACTCACTAGCACCCGGTATTGCCAAAACATTCAAAAGAGAATATTTCAAAGCTCTAGTAAACTACTTTGTAATTCGTTTTGATATGCCAAAAGCTGATGCGATTGCTTTAGCAAAAACGATTGCTACTGATCTTCCTATGACAATTTCCATGAGCAATGTCCAGAAATATGGCAATGCGTTGACAGATTACTTACCTAAGCATCAACAAGAAAATGGCTTCCAAGCAATCAGCGCCGAGCAAACGAAAATGGCACATGCCTATACCGTTGAAACTGCGACTAGCGAAACAGATCGCTCTACCTATCAAGCAATGGAAGCATTTATCCATAATTTAAATACCATGAATTCCCGTGCCGGAGCGCAAGTACCGTTTAGCTCGATCAACTACGGTACTGATACTTCCCCAGAAGCGAGAATGTTAATCAAAAATCTTTTACTTGCAACCGAAGCCGGACTTGGCGGTGGCGAAACACCGATTTTCCCCGTACAAATTTTTAAAGTAAAAGAAGGTATAAACTATAATGAAGGTGAGCCAAACTATGATTTATTTAAATTGGCAATGCACACTTCAGCAAAACGTCTATTTCCTAACTTTAGTTTTATTGATGCGCCATTCAATATTCAATATTACAAGGAAGGTGACTACGACACTGAGGTCGCCTACATGGGTTGTCGTACCCGCGTAATGGGGAATGTTCATGACTCTGAGCATGAAACAACTTGCGGTAGAGGTAATTTGAGTTTCACAACGATCAACTTACCTCGTTTAGCGATTGAAGCCAAAGGTGATATTAGCAAGTTCTACGAAGGTCTTGATCAGTTTATTGAACTCGTTATTCGCCAGCTCTTGCATCGTTTCAAAATCCAATGCACGAAAAAAGGACGCAATTATCCTTTCTTAATGGGGCAAAATATTTGGATTAACTCGGATCACATCGGTCCCGATGATAGCATCGCTGAAATTTTAAAACATGGTAGTTTAAGTATGGGCTTCATCGGTCTTGCCGAAACATTAAAAGCTTTGACTGGCAAACATCATGGCGAAAGTGAAGAAAGTCAAAAACTAGGTCTTGAAATTATCGGTTACATGCGTAAGCGCATGGATGACGAAGCGGAAAAAACCGGTTTAAATTTCTCCTTATTGGCAACACCTGCGGAAGGGTTAAGTGGTAGATTCGTAAAAATCGACCAAAAGCTCTACGGTACTATTCCTGGTGTAACAGACCGCGATTACTATACAAATTCCTTCCATGTCCCAGTATACTTTCCAATCAAAGCACATAAGAAGATAGCAATCGAAGCACCCTATCATAATTTTACAAATGCTGGTCATATCAGCTATGTTGAACTTGATGGTGATACTTGCAAAAACTTAGACGCCTTTGAATCCATCATTCGTTGTATGAAAGAACAAGGTATCGGGTATGGATCTGTTAACCACCCTGTTGATCGTGATCCAATTTGCGGCTTTAATGGTATAATCGATAACGAATGTCCAAAATGCCATCGCAGCGAAGAGATTGACGAGCCAAAATTTGAACGTATTCGTAGAATCACTGGTTATCTTGTTGGAACAACAGATCGTTGGAACAACGCCAAACGTGCAGAAGAAAAGGATAGAGTAAAACATGGCTTACAAGCTTAAAATATCTGGCACCGTCGATGAATCAATCGTCGACGGTCAAGGTATCCGTTATACAATTTTCACCCAAGGGTGCCCACATAGGTGCGAAGGTTGTCACAATCCCCACACCCATGATTTTCAGGCGGGAAAAGAAGTCGATATTCATGACCTTTTTACAGAGATTTGTGAAAATCCACTGTTAAAAGGCGTTACCTTTAGTGGTGGTGAACCTTTTTGCCAGCCAGAACCATTAATTGCATTGGCAAAACTAATCCACGCCCATAAACTAGATATCACAACCTATACTGGCTATACGTTAGAAGAATTACAGGCTACCGCCAATCCTCTCATTGACGAATTACTAGAGCAAACCGATGTTCTCATCGATGGAAAATTCGTCAATGCAGAGCGCGATCTTACGTTAACCTTTCGTGGCAGCAGCAACCAACGCGTGATTGATATGAATGCCACGCGTAAAACAGGTATAATCACTCCGCTTGAACTAGCATAATACATTTACATTTGCATACTTCACAATAAAAACAGCGAACCTCAAAGGTTCGCTGTTTTTATTGTAGACAATTTATGTCGTTGAACAGAAAATAAAAAAATCCGTTCCACTTGTAAACTAGTACGAAGATAGGTTGCTGGTTGGTGAGAAGTGCTCAGCTGCAAGGCGCAGTACCTTACTGTAACGCCGCAGATGAGTGCTTATCGCCGCCCCGCGGCCTATCTGTCCATAGTTTGTATAAACGCTTATTTCACTACCATGACTGGGCATTTTGCTTGCTCAACCAAGTGTTGGCTTACACTGCCAAGTAATACACCTTTTACAACGCCAAGGCCACGACTGCCCATAACAATCAAATCACTGTTCTCATTCGCCGCAACATCTAAGATAACAACAGCTGGTGATCCAGTTTCTGAAAAACCTTCGGCTTTAATATTTGCTGGAACTTTCTCCAGTGCTCGATCTAATATTACATTACCAGCTTTCGTTACCGCTTCTAAAATGGCATCAGAGAGGCAAGCATTAATCGCTAATTGATTGATATTTGCTACGTAAATAAAACCAATTTTCGCATCACAAATTCCCGCTAAATAAATCGCTTGATCAATAGCTCTATCAGAACTATCCGAACCATCTACTGGTACCAAAATACGTTTAAATTCTGTCATCATAAAAGCCCCCTATTTGTCTATATATTGAAATTAACAAAATACCTTCATCTACCATACCAGGCATTTTGTATCTTCCTTGAAAATTGATCAATACGAGTTATCTCTATCATAGCACTTTTCTGTCATTCCTGCCAAACTACATTTTTCAGTTCATCTATAACTGCGCAACAAGCGATAAACATAACGGTTGGTATCATTTTAACAATAATACTGGGCATTTCGCATTTTCCAGTAAATATCGGCTCACACTTCCTAATAAAAAACCTTCCAGCATACTGAGTCCTCTTGCAGCAATGACGATTACATCACTTTGCCGTTCCTCGGAAAACTTTAAGATCTCTTCTGCAGCAATACCAAACTTCGTGCATGTTTGATATCTGATCGTAGACGGTATCTCCCGAGTAGAATTATCTAGAATCGCTTTACTAATCTTCTTGACTGAGCCTACTACAGACTCAGGTAGCCATAAAATTTCCGCTACCTTACTATCCGTTTCATCGGAGAGATGGGATACATAAATAAAATCAATTTCAGCATTGCAAACAGCAGCTAAATCAACGGCTTTCATTACTGCTTTTTCAGAGCTTTCTGAACCATCCACTGGAACGAGAATTCGCTTTATCTCAATCATTCAAATCCCCCATTTCTTTCTAACACAGTATTAAACAACTTTTTCTATTATTGTATTTACTTCGCTATTATCCTAAATATCCCTCTAGAATACTTGGAAATATATAGATTAGAGCCACCCTATTTATTTCATCTTGACAGTACTATTGATTTGGTGCTAAAATTTATTAAACATTTCCACGTAATAATCGACTTTTTTTCTTATATAATTGTAAACAGCATCTTTTCTAAAATTACTTTGTGATTTTTAAGGTCTTATTTGATCAACTGAGTGATAGTCAATCTTGCTCGTTCTTGATTATATTCAAGAACGAGTTTCTTTGCATTTCTATGATGTTAGATTATTGCGGTTTAGTAAATTAGGAGGGTATTTTTCATGTCAAATAAAGCGAAACCAGACTTGGCTGCTCTTGTTGAAAGCACATCGATTGCCGATGTTTATCGTGCAGCAAAACAATTAGCCGGGGTTGTAAAAAAAACCGAGCTGATTTACAGTCCACACTTTAGTGCCACTTCTGGCAATGAAGTCTATATCAAACCAGAAAATTTACAAAACACTGGATCATTTAAGCTACGTGGTGCTTACAATAAAATCAGCCAACTATCAGATGAAGAAAAATCAAAAGGTGTAATCACCGCTTCCGCTGGTAATCACGCCCAAGGGGTTGCTTACGCTGCCCAAAAACTCAATGTGAAAGCAGTCATTGCTATGCCAGCTACCACACCAATTATTAAAGTAGAAGCGACAAAGAGCTATGGTGCTGAAGTTGTGTTATTCGGCGATAGTTATGATGATGCGTATGGTCGCGCAGTAGAACTACAAAAAGAACATGGGTACGTCTTCATTCATCCTTTTGATGATCTCGAAGTATTACTTGGGCAAGGCACTACCGCCCTTGAAATTTACGACGAATTAAAAGATGTCGACGCAATATTAGTACCAATTGGCGGTGGCGGTTTTGCTAGTGGCGTTGCCCTTGCCAGTAAATTTGTCAATCCCAATGTAAAAGTCATCGGTATCGAACCAGAGGGTGCTGCCTGTATCAAACGCTCTTTAGAAAAAGGTAAAGTTAGCTCACTATCAAAAGTAGATACTGTTGCTGAAGGTACTGCCGTAAAAACACCAGGTAGTTTAACGTTTGAATTTATAAAAAAATATGTAGATGAAGTCATCACAGTTTCTGAATTCGAAATCATGTCCGCTTTATTATCTTTAATAGAAAAACATAAACTAATTGCTGAAGGTGCTGGTGTGCTTTCTCTAGCCGCCCTTAATAAACTAAACTTCAAAGGCAAAAAGGTCGTATCAATTGTCAGTGGTGGTAACATTGATATCTCGACGATTTCCGCACTTATCAATAAAGCCTTAATCGCTCGCGGTCGCGTATTCTGTTTCACCGTAAATCTACCAGATAGACCAGGGCAACTCTTAAAAGTGGCCGAGATCCTCGCTGAAGAAAATGCCAACGTAATTAAACTTGACCACAACCAAGCAAAAGTTACCGATAGCTTTAAGCAAGTGCAACTCGAAGTGACTGTAGAAACCCATGGTCAAGAACATGTCGATCGTGTCGTTGCAGCATTAGAGAAAAATGGTTTTGGTATTCAAAAGATATATTAAGTACTAGGTCAACGTCTCTCAATAATAAAAACACTCCAATCAATATGGCTAATAAACCATAACGATTGGAGTGTTTTTTATTATCCTTTTGCTTTATCAAGTGCCTTATTGGCCGCATCCATAAATTGATTATAAGATACGGTCGCTCCAGATATCGCATCTACTTTTTCAGCTTTCTGTACTTCAACTAATTGTTCGGCATAAACTGCATTTGCCTTAACAGCATTTTGGGCTTTTTTGTAAAACACTGGATTTTCTATCTTTCCATTCGTCTTTCCATACTCAACATCTTTTATTTTGCCCCCATGCTCATACCCGACGAAAGATGCATTCACAATTTTATCTTGTTTCAAGGTAATAGAAATCTTACCAATGCCGCCAAAATCATCTGTCTTACTATCAGCCGTATAAGTTCCATCAACATAATGCTCTGATTTTTTTGTTTCAACTGCAGCCGTCTCATTTTTTTTATCAGCTACCGCCTCGGAAGCAGCCTGATTTGACGAAGCACAACCTGCTAAAAGCTGTGTGGATACAGCACCGACCAATAGCAATGTACTATATTTTTTCATTGCTTTCCTCCTCACCGATTATATTTAGATTCCGCAATTCTGCCATGATCAATAATAATGCATTTCTCCGCTTGTTTCCCCACTTCCATATCATGCGTAACGGTCAAAATCGTATGGCCTTCCGCATGAAGTTCATGGAAAATCTTCATGACAATTTCTTCATTTGCCTCATCTAAATTCCCCGTAGGTTCATCAGCCAAAATTAACATCGGATAGTTGATCAGTGCTCGCGCGATGCAAACACGCTGTTGCTCGCCTCCCGATAACTGACTTGGCAAATGGGACGCACGATCTTTGAGTCCAACCCGATCGAGAGCCGCCAAAGCTTCGGTTTCATCAGGCATACTATGATAATATTGTGCAATCATAACATTTTCCACGGCTGTCAAATAAGGAATCAAATGAAATTGTTGAAATACAAGCCCAATCTTATCGCGCCTAAACGAAGTAAGTTCATTCTTACTTACATTAGAAAGATCCCGATCATCAAGAATAATCGATCCTGAAGTTGCTTTATCCATACAACCAATAATATTCATTAACGTTGTTTTTCCTGATCCAGAAGGTCCCATGAGCGCCAACCATTCGCCTTTTTCTACGACAAGATTGATATCTTGCAGCGCTTTTACTTTGCCATAGGTCATGCATACATCTTTTAATTCTAATAAACTCATCGTTTATAACCTCCTTTATTCACCACGCAAAACGATAGCTGGCTCTACATTGATCGCAATCCGTACAGGAATCAAACTTGCCAGCCCTGTTACCAAAATAGATACGAACAGCGAAAACACTGCAATCATTGGCGAAAATGCGATCGCACGACCAAATACATTGATACTAACAGACTGTGCAAAGAAGAAGCCTAAAGCAATACCTAAAACTCCACCTAACGCACCTAAAACGCAACCTTCACCTAAAAAATCCAGTACAATGGCTTTGTTATCGGCGCCAAGCGCTTTCTTGAGCCCGATTTCCTTCCTACGTTCAGTTACAACGGCCATCATTGTCGTTGCTACACAAATTAAGGTAAGTAAAAGGACTACAATTGTAACCAAAAAAACTAAGGCTTGCAATTTTTTCAAAACAGTTTGTTCTGAATGTGCAACCTGTTGTAAAAGCCTTGGCGCTAGCATTGGATTCTTTTCAGAAATTTTATCCGCTAGCGTTTGAAGCTCCGTCTGATTGGCCACGATACTGACTTGCGCCAAACTAATTTGTTCGTTTTTTTGTAAAAGCTTTTGTAACAAGGATAAATCCATAAATGCAAATTGCTCTTCTTTACCACCTGTGCGAACAATTCCAGCGACAACCACTTTTGTTTCTGTTTGCTCCGCCCCAGTTGTTAAAATCAAGCTTTGCCCTGGCACAATTTTCATACGTTCGGCAAGTTCCGCTCCCAGCAAGATCTCTTTTCTCCCTGTAGCTGGCCACTTACCCGTAATCTGCCAATATGGACTTACTTTCTGTACCTGATCGAAATCCGTTCCAGCTGTTAAAATAGGCTGTTCATTGATCTTAATTTTTTCATATAAAAATGGTGCAACCCCCACCAATTTATCTGTCGGCAGCAAGCCCATGACGTTTTGTAAATCCGACTGCGCTAGCCATCGCTGATCGCCACTCGGTACTAAAAGCATATTTGCTCCATAGGAACGAAATTCTCGTCCCATCTGCTGTGGAGCATCATAGTAGACCGTAACCATTCCCGAAATAATCGTCGCACCAATTGCCACCGCGAGCAAAGCAATAAGCATTCGTGAACGCCGCCTTAAAAGCGCGTGGAAAACCATTGTGAAATACATTTTATATTTTTTCATCACATATCACCTACCATGGAGTACTGCCGCAGGACGCAAAGATAAAAGCATGCGCATTGCCGGAAGACTTCCCATTAAAATAACCAAGGTCATCAGCACAATATCCAAAGGAATTACCATAAGATTGATTGCAATCGAAGAATCAAACACGGTATGCCCGATGATTTGTGCAAAGCCGAGTCCGATAAAATAGCCAAAAACTCCACCAAAAAAACCGGTAATAAAAATCTCGGTGAGAATTAATACGCTGACAGCCAAGTTCGTCGCTCCTAAAGCTTTCAGCAAACCTAGTTCTTTGCTGCGTTCCATGATGTTCGCACTGACTAGATTCGATATTCCAAGCGCTGAACTCAAAAGACTTAGCGCCGTAATCAAAAGCATCAACATCTGCGTTTTCTCTAAAATTCGCCCCTCGGATTCAGCAACTTGACGAACAGGTTTGGCTATAGAATTCTGGATTGCCTCTTCAATTTGAAATGCAATTGATCCCACATAAGCTGTACAATACCAGACCTCATATTCTTTCATTGACAAACTTTTTGGATCAGCCGCTGCCTTTTTCGCTAAATCATTTTCTGGTGTTGTGATTGCACTGACTTCAATCTTGTCAATTTTGCCCTGTAACTGATTCAGCTTTTGCACAAAAGCCAATGGAGCAAACATTCCATCCTCTTCTTGCCCGCCGCTGCTAAAAATCCCTTTGATGGTAAGAGTTTCTTTCTGCGGTGCACCTGGTGCTCTATACTCTATTTTATCGCCTACTTTTAAACCTAGCGTATCTGCCAAACGTTTTCCTAGCATTACCGCCTGCAAATCATCATCACGTACCCATTCCCCGTCGACAGACCACCAAGATTTCAGATATTTTTCCCCCGTCTGGATCGTTTCTCCTGTTGGCAATTGCAAAGCGTAATCAAACCATGTACCAACCAAAGAAACTGCCTCTCTTTGCCCCTCTATAGCAATTTTACTTTCCAGTGAAGGCGCAAACGCTACAATATTATTGGTCCAAAAGATGGTTTTGATTTTTCCTAAATCTGCTTCTTGTAAATATTCTTTATGCGCCGTATCACCCTCCAGCCCATATATATCCTTCAACACAGAACTGTTTTTTGGTGTCACGGTAATATTTGCACCGTACGCTTTAAGCTCTTGATTGACTTTATCGCCGACATTGAGCATAACATTGAGCATTGCCGTCGCCAAGGAAACGCCTAAAGCAAGCGTAAGTGCTACCATCAACATTCTTTGTTTCTGCCTTAACATAGCACCTTTTAACATCTGCCAAAACATCTTCTCACCTCCTTACTTAAACCGATCTTTTTCTTTTTCTAAGCCAGCTTGTTCCACCATGATACTGCCCTCTGAAACCTTATATTCAATTGGAATTGGATTGCATCCACCCTTCATTCCAATTGTCGCTTTATTCATCATAACATCACAAAGCCGACAGATGACCTGTCCGTCACGCTCTAAATATCCAGTTGGGCCACAGATTTCACAAGCATCCAATCCAACTCCATAGGAAGAGCCACCCTTTTGAATGATAACGAAACGCACCAATTCACCAGAAGAAGCCTTATAAACATAACGATGCAGATGCCCATCCTTGACGGCTTCCAATGGAATTTGTATATGCCCTTCAGTTGCCGTAATAGGAATCGCCGGCACAAGTTCTTCTGTTTTATTGGCATAGATACTACCCCAAGTAGAAAAAAACACCATAATCGCTAAACTGATGATAGCCCCCATACCCCAACGCAGTTTTTTTTGCGCCTGTATCCGAATCTTCCGATACTGTGCGTCATTGATCTGGGCAGGCCTCTCTGGTTTCTTCTGCAAAAACAAAGCGATCGGCAAAATCAAGGTAACTGCAAATACAATATAAATAAACCAAGACTTATGATCAATCAAAGGCGCCATAATATGCATCAAATGGTCTCCCTGAAGCATCCGCCGTGCCATCATAACCTGCACGAGAAAAATAAATTGCTGAAAAAGAACCGCCACGATTTGAATCACAAAAACAAATAAAAGTCGGCGATCACGCAGAGCAATCGCTGCCTGGTAAATAAGATATCCACCAATACCAGCAAAGCCTAGCCCTAATGTGAATCCTAATAATTTCCACAAAACTAGTAAGGTAAAATAATCTCCATCGGCCGTCACGACAATGCTGACGGGAATCAGAAAGATTTCCATACCGTGATATAAAAGCAAAGCAATGGTCGTCATATAAATAGATATCTTTAACGTTTTTTTACTTGCACTTTCTAATGAAGCCCGAGACGCTAAGAGACTCAAAAGACTTACTTCCCCAAACAAAGAAAAAATAATTGCAAGGCTTTCAAAAACTTCACGACTCACTGCATTTTTTGTTCCTAATTTGACAATAACAATAAAGATAGCGCCCCAAAAACCCCAAGCAATCGCGCGCGAAAAAACTTTTTTATACAGTTCAAAATCTGCTCGCACTAGGATCGCGCGTAAAAGAACCAGTGGAACAATAACCGTTACCATCAATTCCATTGCTGGAATAAGATTTTGCAATATAATTTGTAACATAGGCTTTTCCTTTCATTATGATCTATATGCTCTATATCCTCACACTTCTATAAGAAAAAGCGGAAGGAGAAATTCCTGTCCGCTTTTTGTTATCTTACCAATGTCTAGGAATGTAATTAAAAGTCCAATGTAATTTAGCTGGTTTATCCCAGAAACGTCCTTCAACACCAGTTTCTTTATCTGTATGAATTCCATAATTTTGACGTAATGGACTTTCAATGCTGATATCTGCATCATAAGTACCTGCGCCAAGCATTTTAAGATTTGCACCATAATGCGGTCCATCACTTGCATTCATCGGCATCATCGTACCTTCAATTTTTTCACCAGACCCTTGTTTTGTTAAGGTATAATGCACCGTTAAGTATGGCATCCATTCTCCTACACCAAAACCTGTATTATTACCTTCTGTTGCATGGATATCTGCTTCTATATGAATATCAGCCTTATCTGCCGCTAGCGTCATGCTGGATGGTTCCATTGTAATCGGTTGGAAATATACCAACGCAACTTTAAAATGCTGCCCCTCTACCTCTTGGTCGTCCCCGATTGGATACTCTTGAAATCCTGCTGCAGATGTTTTACCTGCAAACGTAACTAAGCTAAGAACCATGGCAAATGCCATACATAAGAATTTAAAATTTTTCATGATATAGCCTCCTTGTTTTTTATTTTTTTATGAATTAAATGAATTGCAGCAGCCGCGAGTAAGATAATTTGAGGCATCAACGTCTCCATGGTAGGATAAAGCCCAAAGAAATCTATATTGGGAAATAAAGCCATATCAAGCGGCGTTGTACTTATAAGCCCCCCTTCTTGTAATTCTTTTACTCCGCTACCAGCAAAGCTTACTGCCAAAAAGTACATGAAAATACTGGTTCCGATAAAAAATGGTCGTATAGGAATTTTCACTGTGCCTAAACGCACCAACATGAAAATAATACCTAGCGCCAGACAACCTGCCGCAAATCCTAACCAAATCATCTGGACATCATCGCCTGCTCCATTGAACAATGCTTGATAGAAAAGAACCACTTCAGCACCTTCACGATATACGGCCAAAAACGCCGCCATTCCCAAAGCCATCGTATTACTTTGGGTCAAAGAAGTTTGTACATTACTCTCGATATATTGTGTCCAAGCTTTGGTATTTGCCTTGCCACCCATCCAATAGCTCACAGAAAGGAGTACCATTACGGCAACCAGCATGGTTGCACCTTCCATAATTTCTTGATTGGCACCTGCACCGCTACTACTTGTGAGCAAATGAAATATATATGCTGTAATAAAACTTGCAACAATCGCTGCAATGGAATAATTATATACAACAGTAACTTTTTCTTCATTTCCAGATTTAATTAAATAAGCTAAAATAGCTGCCAAAACTAAAATAGCTTCTACACCTTCTCTAACCAAAATCAAAAAGGCTGGCCAAAATGCCGCCCATCCACCATGACTAGAATTGGCGCCTTGTAATTTTTGCACATCGTCATTGATCATGGTCATCATCGTAACAATTTCTTGCTTTACTTGCGCCTCTGGCATCTGATTGGTCATTGACTTCTTAATTTTGCTAAATTGATATTCCGTCAAATTTGCATTCTTACTCGCAACAGTGTTGCGCACAGCCATCTCTAACCCATCTTTTTCATATATGCCATAATATACATCATTTACAACTTTTTTAGCGCCGTCGGCATCGCCTGTAGTGTAAACCTCCAACGCATGTTGCATTTCTTGCTCAATATGATCAGCTACCCGATCCCATTTTGGAGCCGCAAAGGTAACGGATACGTTACTGTATAAAAAAAAGCATACAAGTGCAAATAACGACCATTTCTTCAGCATAAAATCCCTCGTTTCCATTGAGAATGAAATCAATATTCATTCTCAATGATTATTAAAAAAAAATATCCGTCAACTGTATTTCCCCGATAAAACAAATTAGTCCGCAAGCCTATGGAAATAGCTTTGCTTTACTATTCATAAATCCTTATTGCATGAGATTTTTGTTCCCCGTTATCCTGTTGTTTTTTATTAAATGAAATGACAATCATCGCATCCGTTACAATTGGTTCTTTTTCTAGATCAAGACCAGGCTTAAATTTCCATTTTTTTACGGTCTCAATTGCAATTTTATCAATATTAGGTTTTCCAGACCCTACCACCACGACGACTTTTCCCATTGAACCGTCTTTTTGCACTCTTCCTTTTACGGTAATCGTTCCCGTATAGCCAGCTTGACTTGCAACTGACGGATAACAATACTGCAAAATACTAGGTGGTGTTCCCATTTGATGATTTCCAGTAGCTTTTGACATTACCGCCTTTTCTTTCTGCAGACTAGAAGCACTGTTCTGATTCTCCAGTTCTTTGGCTATCGTCACATCATTTTCCGTAACAACTGGACTCTCTTCCGCTTGCTCTTCTACCTCAGAAGAAGTATCAGCAGCCACCGCTTCTGTCGGAGGCTCAACTATCGGAGGGCTTTGGTCTACCAACAACTCTTCCTCAGGTATATCTGTCCATTCCATCATGTTTTGCTCCCCTAACGGAACGATCGTCTGCGCATGCAAATTGGTTAAGATAAAATTGCCTGCTAACCAAGCAATTAAGTGGATAAAAAAAGCCATAAGAAATGCCATACGCCAATGTTTCGGATATTGCATTCTTTTACCTCACCTTCATCTCAGTAGCAATCGAAATCTTATGTGCTCCCGCATTCTTTAGTACATCTAAAGCGGCAACAACCGTATCATATGTTGCTTTTTTATCGCCCCGCAAAACAAAAATCACCTCTGGATCACCTTGTAAGGAATTCTGAATCCGTTCCTTCATCTCTAGAATCGGTATCGTGTCTTTCTCATACAAAACCGCCCCATCGTCCATAACCGTAATAGAAATTAAATTGGGCTTTTCTTGTCTCACGGCACTAGAAGCCTTAGGGAGATTCACTGGAATCGTATGAAGTTGTACCATATAAACTGTACTAACCATAAAAAAAACCAGTAAGAAGAACATAATATCAATCATCGGTACAATCATCAATAAAGGTTCTTTTTCAATACGAAAATTACGCCGTTTCATGGGTGCTTCCTCCAGCCACCGCTTTTTTCAGGCTAACTAAAATAACTGTATGTACTTGCTCCAAATCTGTAAGAATCGTATCTAATCTCTGCGCATAATAGGTATGTACGACCAAAGCCAAAACCGCAACACAAAGTCCCGTTGCGGTTGCAATTAAGGCTTCACCGATTCCTCCGGTGATGGCCAGAGGCTGATTACCATCTAAACTAAATATGCTAAAGGACTCCATCATTCCAGAAATTGTTCCTAGCAAACCCAATAAAGGTGCCAACGTAACAATCGCAGACAAATAATTTAAATTGGAACGCAAACGTGTCGCCGCTAGCGAATATGCACTTTCCAAGGCAAGTTCTATATCTGTTCCACGTTCACGAGCCTTTAAAGCCTCTAAAGCAAGAAAACTCGCTGCACTTGAAAAATTTTTACAAAATCCAATAGCCTCTTGATTAGGTTTTTCAAGAAGCATCTCTGACAATTCTGTTTGGAATTTATCTTTTTTCGCCTCAGCCCGTCGATAATAGATAAAGCGGTCGATAGCTATCGCTACTACGCTCAAAGAGCAAAGTAGTAGTATATACATTATTGGCCCGCCCTTATGAAAGAAATCTAATGTATTCATTTTCACATGTACCTCTCATATAAATTCAATTGTTTTTTCCTCACTTGGGGAAATTAAAGAAAAATAGTCCTTCAATCCTTTTGTCGCAATTACACGTTGCTCCTTTGTAACAATAACCGCCTCAATCGCAGGAAAGTTTTGCAAGACCTCCATACTTTTTTGCAACCCAAGTACCATAAGCCCAGAACCATTTACAGAAATCCTTGCTCCATCTCTACGATATATTAATGAGACACTGATAAGTTCAGAGGTTGGATATCCATTGTAAGGGCTTAAAATATGTGTATAAGGAGATCCATCCATCATAATATAACGTCGATAATCGCCTGATGTCTCCACCGTATCCCATTCATGCAAAGCTATTTTTCCTAAAAGCGTATGAAAAAGTCGAGGATGTTGTATGCCAATGCACCACACCGACGCATCGGTTTTCTTGCCAATTGTACAGATATCTCCGCCTGCACTGATCCATCCACTATTTAATCCACATTTCCATGCTGCCTCTGCTGCTAAGTGCAATGCATATTCTTTTGCTATTCCGCCTAAATCAATCTGCATATGAAGCAATGGCAAAAAAACACGCTGCTGCTCTAATTCGATTATCTTATAATTAACCAATGGCAAAACACGATCTATTTCTTCCTGACTCGGTCGAAAAACACCTTTGTTTCCTATCCCCCACAAATCTGTAATAGCACCGATCGTAACATCAAAAGCACCCAATAAATTTTCCGATAAAGTTTTTGCTATATGAAGAATATCAAATACCGCTGGTGCTACGCGGATAGTTTTTTTCCCAGCCATTTGATTAATCTTTGAAATTTCACTGTTTGGATCAAAACGATTGCAAAGAGACTCTATTTTTTTAAATACTGCAAAAGCTTCTTCAAATGCTTGCTTTTTTTCCCCTTCATAACTCTGGATCTCAACAACTGTATTCATAAAACATTGCTGCTCAGCATATTTCCTAATTTCCAAGAAAAACCTCCCTTTATTGCAACTGATTATCAATATCATTATTAATATACCATCTTTTCACAAAATGTCAATAAAAAATCCATCTTATACAATACCTCAAAATCTTTATATAAGATTCTTTATCCCCCAAAAAAACTATCCCTATTTTTTAATTTTAGTACCACTATTCATCCATGATTAAACAAAATAGGCTGAAACCCAACCTATTTTGTTTAAAATTAGTCCCATTGCACATCGTTCAGCAAGCTTGCTTTTTTCATTTTATAATAAAAAATCTCCAATATTAGTTTAAATTTTCTAATGTCGGAGGTTTAAGCAATATTTTCTAACTTCTAAAAATCATTGATCATTTCGAAGTATTGTGGATAACTCAGCATTTTTTCAGACAATCTACCGCTCTTTTGAGCAATTTTTGCCTATATATCCACAACTTCTTATATACTGTGGATTTCCCTGGGGATAAGTTTGAATACGATGTTTATTGATAACGGTTACTACTAAGAGCTCCATAAATCATAAAAGTTGCTCATTGCTTCTGTTATATTATTAGTATAATATAAGAAATAACAATGATTAGCATACATGTTCCGTATTTTTGTCAAATTTATCAGTATTTTTATTTTCAAATTACTAAATTTTGTTTATACTTAGATTAAATAACAAAAGGTTATCTACACGTAATTGGAGGTTATTATGACAATCTTGAAATATGATGACACCTGTGATGAATATATTACACACAATGATAAAATCAGTGCAGCCAAGTGGCATCTTTTACCGAACGATACTGCACAAAAGCTCTCTGAAACTTTTAAAATACTCGGTGATCAAACACGCATCAAAATCTTAAGTTTACTTACTGAAAATGAAATGTGCGTTTGTGACATTGCCGATACACTACAAATGGGGCAATCTGCTATTTCACACCAACTGCGTGTACTACGCGGGGCCCGGTTAGTTAAATTTCGTAAAGAAGGCAAAGAAGCTTGGTATTCACTCGACGATGAACACGTCGTTAGCTTAATGAATCAAGGCTTAGAACACATTAATCATGGCTAAAGGATGATGATGATGAAATCGACACTGCGCAAAACAATGTATTTGTTACTGTTAACTACTTTTATTCTCTTTGTTACCCCAATAACAACTACCTACGCAGCTGTACTCCTTAAACTAAATTCCAGCGGTAGCACTGTTGTTATCCTGCAACAACGTTTGGCGGCCTTAAACTATATCATTACCAACGTTGATGGTATCTTTGGGCAAGAGACACGTCGCGCTGTAATTGCTTTTCAACGCGAGAATCAACTGAATCAAACAGGTGTTGTCGATACTACGACCTGGAATACGATCAAAAATAATCAAATGCCCCAAAAAAAGCCATCTCCAACCCAATCCCCAGCACTACAAATAGGCGGTAACAAAAACGCGAATCCAACAACAGCAGCTATCATTACTACTTCAAGGAGATACCTCGGTGTTCCTTATAAGTTTGGTGGCACTACCCCTAAAGGTTTTGATTGCTCAGGCTATCTCCAATACATATTTGCTGAAAATGGCATGCAAATCCCTCGCACCGCCGATGAACAATATAAAATTGGGACAAGCATTACGCAGCGCCAGCTGCAATCCGGTGATCTTGTCTTCTTTACAACCTACGAGAAAGGTGCCTCTCATTGTGGACTGTATATAGGCGACGGAAAATTCATTCATGCGTCTTCAAGCAAGGGCATACATATCGATGAACTGAGCAATGCTTATTGGAAAACACGGTACATAGGCGCAAAAAGAATTATAAAATAAAAAAAGTAGTTAGATCACTACAAGCTAAGACTATTCTCAGCTTGCCGTGTTCTAGCTACTTTTTCTAGGATGAATATCTCGCAATCGCTCCTCATTATTTTTTTAAAATTAATTCATCCAACATTTCTACGTAAGCCAATTGACTTGCATACGCTGTTGCCTCTGGCAAAACTTTAGTAATTTCTTCGATTGAATTTTTGACAATTCGAACAAAGTTATTTAAATCAACTTCTGTGATAAAAGGAATCACGTAATTATCTTGATATTTTTTTTCCACAATATAGCTAAGCACCGCACTTGTCCCCGGCGTCATCCCTATCGGTCCGATGATTTCATGAAGCTTATTACTCATAAAACTAACTCCACCGCCATCTTGGCTTACTAGGATCGCTAGGTCGGCTAAAATATTTACTTTTTCTTGTGCATATTCGGCATTCTGCAAATTATAGCCTAAATCTGCGATTCTTTGTCCTAATATTTGCGTACTTTTTTTCATTGCTCCAGCAACTCTCGGTAATGCTTCTGTATTAATTTGAACTGGATACCCTAAACTTTTAGCGGTATTGTACATACTATGCGCCACAAATAAATTATCAGCAATACTATCGGCCCTTATCAAGAAGGTGGGTTGATCAAGCTTATTTGATAATTCTGGCCAATAGACTTTCCCTTCGACAACAATTGTAGGTATGTCTAACATACCTAATCTAGACATAATTTCATGTTTGATCCCTACGGCATTGTTTCCTTCCAAGTCCTCGTTGGGACCAATTCCGCCTTTTGATGCATTTACAGTACCAACAACAGCCACGGCGATCTCATTAAAGTCTAGAACAGCTCCTACAATCATCCCACAAGAACCGGTTACATCCTCATAACCTGCAATAAATTTCCCAGGAAAATTTTTCGCAAAACTATCTAATGCTGCATTTGCAATGGCTGTTTGTAACGCTACCGGTACCTCATGAACACCCTGCCCATAAAAGCGACCAAAAACCTCCATTACCAAGGTATGTGTGCGGATTGCTTGGCGCCCGACAATCGACTTTGCCAGCTTTGCTTCGTGAATCGTAATGCCACGTCGTGCACTAGCACGCCCTACACCCCCTGACTCTGTTTCTACCTCGATATAACCCGCAATACCAGAAACAACACGCACCTCTTTAATGGTTAATGAAATACCAGTTGCCTCTTGAAATAACGATAACACCGTTGCCAATCCACCTGAATCATCTTGCACAAATTTTTTATTACTATGACAATGCCCACACCCCACATGACCTACGACCGCGATAACCGCCTCTTTTTCACTTATATGTAGTTTCATTATATCCACCTTCTTATATTCGTTAACTTTCTGATCAAAATTTATTTAGCTACTTTTGTATTAAACAACTGCTAATCCCCGTTGTTTTTTTGATTATGTAAGAAAAAATTTTTCGCCTAATCACTTAGATATTATGTACACAAAAAATAAATGTCACTATAAATAATCATAACTAGCAATTATTTATTAGACTATATCAACATTGATACAACTAATAAACACAACCACTAACATGATGATCATTTACAGTGACATTTCAAAATAATCTGCTCTATTTTATTATCTTACCCAGATACTATATTTCTAAACAAAATATTTCTTGATTACTACACTATATTTACACAAAAAACTCTAGAATCCTGCTAATAAAAAAATAATAATCGTCCCCGCTAAGAATAGATAAAAACCGACGAAAAGGGCTATCCCTATCGCCGGTTTTACTATTATTCAACCTTAGTTACGATTATTTCTATAATAATCATCTTTATCTTTATTCCGATTTTTAAATTTATTCCACAGAATCTTACCTACCATGAAAATTGCGCCAAAGATAAGCACATTCGTTAATAGCCCTAAAATATCGGAGAACATTCCTGCTCCCATACCAAACATGTTTCCAAGTAAACTACCTAACATCATACCACCAGCAAGTAGTCCAATATTACGCAACATACCACCCATTGCAGACCCACTTTGTGTTTTCGCTGCAGTTGCACTTGTTTTGCTATTTGCTGCTGGTGCTTTGTCGCTATAACTGTTTGCCGGAGCAGATGCTTTATATCCGTCTTTACTTGTATCAGCTTTTGGCGTAGTTGCAGATTGTGAAGTTGAAGCTTTCGGTGCTGGGGAAGATTTTATTTTTCCCCCACCAATCGCTGCAAAGCTAACTGAATACATTGCGAAGAAACAAACCAATGCTATAGCAAATATTTTTTTAATTTTCATCTAACTATTCTTCCTCCTGCGCTGCTTTTACATCCTCTGGAAAAGCATAAATTTCCGATAAAGTATCTAATTCACCCGATAAATAACGATCAATATCATGTACATCTACATAAAAAGTACAATCAACTTCTAAATAACCTTGTTCTTTCCCTTGACTAACATTACGAATCGCCATTAAGCGTTCCCGTAATTCTAAACATTCTTCACGGGTTGCATGTACATTTAACTTGATTAATGGAACACCATAATCTCTAAGAACATCCTGCAAATTCAATCTTTCTGACATTTCATCCTCCAAAATTTTTAAATTACCCTACGATGAAACTATTCATGTAAATACGTACTGCAAACTCCTTACTTTACTATTATATCATTACTCTGAAAAGATACAAATATTCTTTTATCACTTATAGTATTTTAAGGATATTAAAGTTACAGTCACACTCAACCGCAGTGCGCCCTGTCTGTTTTATGGTTTCAATTAATTTTTCTTTCGTAACTGCAGTACTAGATTTTGCTCCAGCGGCATGCATAATTTTTTCTTCTTTAATTGTCCCGTCAATATCATTAGCCCCAAAGCCTAAGGCAAGTTGTGCCACTGGCAAAGTAAGCATAACCCAGTATGCTTTTATATTTTTTATATTATCAAGCATTAGCCTAGAAATTGCCATGGTTTTCAGGTCATCCCATAAGGTTGTCCGCTTAATTTTCCCTGCTAATTCGGTATTATCTGGATGAAAGGGGAAACAAATAAAGGTTTGGAATCCACCCGTTTCATCTTGCAATTCACGTAAAGATAACAAATGATCAATGCGCTCTTCAATCGTTTCGATATGTCCATAAAGCATACTTGCATTTGTCTTAATTCCAAGTTCGTGCGCTGTTCTTGCTACTTCTAACCACTCAGCAGCAGTGGCTTTATTAGGACATAATATACTTCTTACTCGATCCGACAAAATTTCTGCACCACCACCAGGCATTGCTTCCAGCCCAGCATCAATTAATTCTTGTAAAACTTCACGAATTGATTTACCAGAAATCTTAGAAAAATGAGTGATTTCCACACCCGTAAACCCTTTTAAATGCAACTGCGGAAATTTCTCCTTAATAATTTTAATCATATCAAGATAATACTCAAACGGCCATTCTGGATGAAGCCCACTGACGATATGGAGACTTCTCAGATCAGGATCTTTCGCTGCATTGCCAACAAGCTTTAGCACCCTTTCTTGATCCATAGCATAAGCATGTTTACTATCGCTATCGCAGCCAAATGCACAAAATTTACAACGTGAAGCACATATATTTGTAAGGTTCACATGACGATTTACATTATAATAAACATAGTCACCACTTATTCGCTTTCGAACAGTATCAGCCATATATCCAAGCCAAGACAAATCATTGCACGCGTATAAAGCGAGTCCGTCTTCACGTGTTAGACGAATCCCATTTAATATTTTATTTTCAATTTCTTTTAAATTCGTAGCCAAATAATTACACTTCCTTTGTATACAATAAACGCCAGCTACATTATTCTACATTATTTTTTACAACCAGACAACTATTATTAATATAATAAAGTAAGTTAAGCATTAATATTGTTTATATACAAAAAAAGACCCAACCGAAGTTGAATCTTTTCATCTAACCAGCAACTACCTACTTTCCCAGGGCGTTTCCACCCAAGTATCATTGGCGTGTATAGGCTTAACTACTGTGTTCGGTATGGGAACAGGTGGTACCCTATAGCTATCATCACTGGATCTTTCAGAGATATTCTCTGAAAACTAAACAGAAGTTTTATTATTGTATTCTTTGCATTTTAGTTATCTTTTATTTATCTAGACATGCTTGCATGTCTGGCTTTTTTTTAAGTCAAGCCCTCGACCTATTAGTACCAGTCAGCTACATACATTGCTGTACTTCCACACCTGGCCTATCAACCTTGTCTTCTACAAGGGGTCTTACTAGATTACTCTATGAGAAACCTCATCTTAAGGCTGGTTTCACGCTTAGATGCTTTCAGCGTTTATCCTTTCCGAACGTAGCTACCCAACTGTACTCCTGGCGGAATAATTGGTACACCATTGGTTCGTCCACTCCGGTCCTCTCGTACTAGGAGCAGCTCCCTTCAAGTTTCTTGCGCCCGCGATGGATAGGGACCGAACTGTCTCACGACGTTCTGAACCCAGCTCACGTACCACTTTAATGGGCGAACAGCCCAACCCTTGGGACCTACTTCAGCCCCAGGATGTGATGAGCCGACATCGAGGTGCCAAACCTCCCCGTCGATATGGACTCTTGGGAGAGATTAGCCTGTTATCCCCAGGGTAGCTTTTATCCGTTGAGCGATGGCCCTTCCACTCGGTACCACCGGATCACTAAGCCCGACTTTCGTCCCTGCTCGACATGTCCGTCTCGCAGTCAAGCTCCCTTATGCCTTTGCACTCTTCGCGCGATTTCTGTCCGCGCTGAGGGAACCTTTGGGCGCCTCCGTTACTCTTTCGGAGGCGACCGCCCCAGTCAAACTGCCCGCCTGACACTGTCTTGAATTTAGTTATTATTCCAGTTAGAATTCCAGTAAATGAAGGGTGGTATCCCAACAATGACTCCTAGAAAACTTGCGTTCTCTATTCTCAGTCTCCCACCTATCCTGTACATCATTTACCAAAATTCAATGTCAGGTTGCAGTAAAGCTCCATGGGGTCTTTCTGTCCAGTCGCGGGTAACCTGCATCTTCACAGGTATTTCAATTTCACCGGGTCCCTCGTTGAGACAGTGCCCAAGTCGTTACACCTTTCGTGCGGGTCGGAACTTACCCGACAAGGAATTTCGCTACCTTAGGACCGTTATAGTTACGGCCGCCGTTTACTGGGGCTTCAATTCACAGCTTCGAATTGCTTCTAACCGCTCCTCTTAACCTTCCAGCACCGGGCAGGTGTCAGCACCTATACGTCAGATTTCTCTTTAGCAGGCACCTGTGTTTGTGGTAAACAGTCGCTTGGGCCTCTCTTCTGTCGCCACCAATCGCTCCAATAGTAAATATCTTCACAATCAATGGCCATCCTTTTCCCGAAGTTACGGATGCATTTTGCCGAGTTCCTTAACGAGGGTTTTCCCGCGCACCTTAGGATTCTCTCCCCGCCTACCTGTGTCGGTTTGCGGTACGGGCACCTTTAATCTCGCTAGAAGCTTTTCTTGACAGCGTGGTCCATTCGATTTCTCTTTGGCCGAAGCCTCAGATACCCATCACTCCTCAGGCTTTCAAGAGACGGATTTGCCTATCTCTCACCCTACAAGCTTAGACATACTATTCCATCAGTATGCTCGAACTTCCTTCTGTGTCACTCCATCACTCAAACAATTATTGGTGGTACTGGAATTTTCGCCAGTTGTCCATCGCCTACGCTCTTTGCCTCGGCTTAGGTCCCGACTTACCCTGAGTCGACGATCGTTGCTCAGGAAACCTTAGGCTTTCGGTGGAACAGATTCTCACTGTTCTTTTCGCTACTCATACCGGCATTCTCACTTCTATACTCTCCAGCACTCCTTACGGTATACCTTCGTCGTGTATAGAACGCTCCCCTACCCAAGATGTATTTTTCAACATCTTGACGCGACTTCGGTTCTGTGCTTTAGCCCCGGACATCTTCGGCGCAAAACCTCTCGACCAGTGAGCTATTACGCACTCTTTAAATGGTGGCTGCTTCTGAGCCAACATCCTGGTTGTTTGTGAAGTTCTACATCCTTTGCCACTTAGCACAGCATTGGGGACCTTAGTCGGCGTTCTGGGCTGTTTCCCTCTTGACTACGGATCTTATCATTCGCAGTCTGACTCCCAAGCTATCAGTATAGCCATTCGCAGTTTGACTGGGTTCGGTAAGCTTTACGCCCCCTAGCCCGATCAGAGCTCTACCGTCTATACTTATCACTTGAGGCTAGCCCTAAAGCTATTTCGGGGAGAACCAGCTATCTCCGCGTTCGATTGGCATTTCACCCCTATCCACAACTCATCCCAAAACTTTTCAACGTTCACGGGTTCGGTCCTCCACGCAATTTTACCTGCGCTTCAACCTGGCCATGGATAGATCACTGCGGTTTCGGGTCTACAACATATAACTTTCGCCCTATTAAGACTCGCTTTCGCTTCGGCTCCGTATCTTCTACTTAACCTTGCTATATACTGTAACTCGCCGGTTCATTCTTCAATAGGCACGCTGTCGACCACATAAGGGTCTTCAACTGCTTGTAGACATACGGTTTCAGGTTCTATTTCACTCCCCTCCCGGGGTTCTTTTCACCTTTCCCTCACGGTACTATACGCTATCGGTCGCCAAGGAGTATTTTGCCTTGGAGGGTGGTCCCCCCTGCTTCCCACAAGGTTCCTCGTGTCTCGTGGTACTCTGGATTCTAGCCCTCAGATGCAGCCTTTCGTTTACAGGAGTTTTACCTTCTACGCTATACCTTCCCAGGTATTTCAACTTGGCCATTTCTGATTTTTGCTAGTCCTCAACCCCAATGAACCGAAGTTCACTGGTTTGGGCTCTTCCCCGTTCGCTCGCCGCTACTTAGGGAATCTCAATTGATTACTTTTCCTCCGGGTACTTAGATGTTTCAGTTCCCCGGGTCTACCTCCTCATGCTCTCAGGCATGGGTAACAGTCCATTACGACTGCTGGGTTGCCCCATTCGGACATTCATGGATCAATACCTACTTGCGGTTCCCCATGACTTTTCGCAGCTTATCGCGTCCTTCTTCGGCTCTTGGCGCCTAGGCATCCACCGTATGCCCTTAGTAGCTTGACTTACGCATTTACCGGACT
>CAWDTA010000002.1:615000-2138206 GCA_963805085.1 uncultured Veillonellaceae bacterium
TTAGGCACGCCGCCAGCGTTCGTCCTGAGCCAGGATCAAACTCTCCAATAAATTTATTAGAAAGCCTAAAAGGCTCTTTAAATTCTTTGTTTCTTTATAATAAAGAAATTGACTCGCGATTCAAGAACCGCGACGCAGCCTCTCTGCTGCTAGTACTGACAGTTCACGAAGAACTGTGCAGTGCACATCTGGCATTAATTTTTTCTACATTGTTTAGTTTTCAGAGAACACTTGCTAACGTCTTGCGTTGTCAGCTCATTTATATTAACACAACGTTTAAGTTGTTGTCAACACATTTTTGAAATTCTTTTTTAAGAAGAGTTTCGTTTGTCGTCCGCATATCTCGTTGGCGACTTGCATTATATTACACTGTTTGCTTTGTTATGTCAACATGTTTTTTAGATAAATTTTGCGTAAATTGTTTTGACTCATTGTAAAATGAAATTGAACTAATAAAAAAATCCATAGTGGCTCCAAACTGTAATATAATTAATTCACCACAAACAATTAATTACAGGAAGGTGCTCATACTATGGATTACTTAAATGATACACCATTATCCCGTAAGAATAAACACTTAAATGCATTTGAACGAGGTCAAATTCAATTATTGAATGCAGAAGGATTATCTCCTTATGCTATTGGAAATCGCCTAGATAGAGCTTCTAACACCATTAGAAACGAACTTAGGCGTGGTACGGTTTCGCAGATAAAAGGCAATAAAAATGTCATGATTTATTATCCTGATACAGGACAGCTTAGGTACGAAGCAAACCGAAATAACTGTGGGACAAAGTTCAAATTTCTCCAATGTGAGTCTTTTATCAAACATACAACGGAATTATTCTTCCACAAGGATCAATCGCTTGACTCTATATGTGGTGCTGCTCGAAGGAATAAAAGCTTTCTTCAAACTCAGATGGTGTGCACCAAGACGCTTTACAACTATGTAGATGCGGGACTACTAACGATAGCCAATATCGATTTGCCGTTGAAAGTAAAACGCTCGACTAAGACCGCTAGAATCAAACACCATAAAAAGAATCTTGGAACCAGCATAGATGAACGCCCCATTCACATCAATGATCGTAGTGAATTTGGTCACTGGGAAATCGATACAGTCATTGGTAAGAAAGACAAGTCTGATGCTGTTTTACTCACTATGACAGAGCGCATGACCCGAAAAGAGATTATAAGAAAAATTCCCAGTAAAACCGTGGAAGCCGTTCAAACTGCACTTCTGAAATTAGCTGACGAAGCGGGTGAATGCTTCTCAAAAGTATTTAAAAGTATTACAGCTGACAACGGATCTGAGTTTGCAGAGATTTCCTTATTAGAGGGAAAAATAGTTACTAACGTGTATTTTGCACATCCATATTCATCCTATGAACGTGGCACTAATGAACGCCACAATGGTCTTATAAGGCGGTTTATTCCGAAAGGAACTCGTATTAGTCAATACAGTATTGAGGCGATTGCCAACGTTCAAAATTGGTGCAATACACTTCCACGAAAGATATTAAAGTATCTCACTCCAGATGAGGCATTTGAGGATCAGCTCAAAGATCTTCATTATAACCGATAATCCATATTATTACAGTTGGTGATTAGTTCAATTTGCTATTGCAATTAAAGCGTAAATTGTTTTGTATATATCTCTAATAAAATATATATGCCAGTTATCCTATATATAGGACAACTGGCATATATAAACGTTTGAGTATTAATACCAGAATTGGAACTTAACTTGGTACGTTTTATCAAGATTTTTGGAACTTAAGTTAGTTAACCCTTGATCTTTGATCTTAAAGTCTTGATACTCTAATCCCATAACTACATTTGGACGCAATACTTTTTGATAAGCTAAGTATAATACATTAACATTATCCGTTGCATGTGTATAAGCGCTATATGGATCTGAAGCAGCTGCAACGCCCATTGTTGTGAATCCCCCTACGGCATTAGGTATAGCGCCAGCATCTACTGAGCGATAAGATACCATCCAACCATCTGCACCTTTTTTAGTTTTATCTACCAACATGCTAGAATTATAATATGTTTTAGGTCCAACAATTGTACCAAATTGTATTGCCCAACCTCTTGGGGTTGAAGATAAACGATTATCGTTTAGCCCCTCAAGGTTTGTCATTACATAATCTGCCATGAGTGTATATTTGCCCATTTCCCAGTCAAAAGCTAAGCTTGTACCTTTGGAACTAGTATAAACATTTTTAGTAGTAGCTGAATATATATTTAAATCACCCGTACCAGTTGAGTTTGCTGTCGCAATGGCATCAGACCAAAAATATCCAGCACTAACATTCACTTTATCATTTAATTTGTGTGTAAATTCAGTAGTGGTAATTTGTTGTGAATTACCATTTGATTCTGATGCTTCAGGATTCCCCGTATAAGCTTTAAAATTCGTATCACCAAATTTCTTTTCAAATAATAGACCATCTACGTTTTGAGGTTTGCCGATTAAGCCATGACCAATGGAGTCTAGCGGGGAACGACCTACACGAATTCTGTCAAAACCAAATGCATCTTTAATTGTAACATTTGCTAAGTCAATATATACAGTTGACCCAGAAGCTCCTGTATCAGCTCCCATTTTACCAGAGGCAGTAAGGCGACCTGCAAAGCTCGTATCTTTATCTATATCGCCTTTGATCGTAATACGTTGACGAAAATCAATTTTGTCTGAGCCTTTTAGGGGCTTAGCACCGGCTTGTTTTGGGCTATTATCCATAATGCGAATACGTGTTTCGCCACCAATCCATGTGTTTGTTTTCTTTTCTACGACTGCTACACGTTTGCCTAATCGATTAAGTTCACCAGCGAATTCTGCAGATAATTTATCAATTTTCGCTTTATCACTATCATTTGCTGTTTCAAAATTATCGATTGCTTTTGCCACAACCATACTAAATTCATAACGAGTTAAAGGTCTATCACCTTTAAATTCATTGTCACTATACCCTTGGATAACACCATCTTTTGCTAAGTCTTGTACTGCTTGATATGCCCAATGATCTTTAGGTACATCACTAAAGGAATCTGCTGGAGCCGCGAAAGTTGTTCCGAATACCCCCATAACAAGTGCTGTTGTGATTGAAGCTACCAATTTCTTATTCATTGTAAATTTCTCCTCAACATCTTTTATTTTATTTACGCTGAGGAAAAGAAAGTTTCCATGTTTCCTTTGCTTTTCCTTTTGCATAAATTACAAGTTATAACACTTTAGTTTATTCAGTTTATTCAGAATATTTTGACTGCAAATGACCTATATATCGCTTTTTCACAAAGCATTTTTAAGTACTTTATCCCAATCACATTTACAATAAAGTAAATGTGATAATAATTGCTGCGATAATCGTTGGCAATGCATTTCGTTTGGTAAGCTCTACTGGGTTAACACCCGCCATTTTTGCACAAATAATTGTTACACCTGCAACTGGTGACATGGAACGACCGATTTGCCCTGCAATCTGTGCCACTGTCCCCATATCAACTATCGTAAAACCAAATTGTGCTGCATGCGGCGTTACCGCACCATTAAAAGCAAGCGTTGCTGCATTACCAGAACCACTGATTACTGCAATGATAAATGGACCAAAGCCAGCGGCAATTTGCGCAATTCCTTGAGAATTTTTCATGATATCAGTTAAGGCTCCCGTTAAGCCAATTACTTGCATCCCTTTTGTAAACATAGCTGCTGCAGCAATAATACAGATAATTTCACAAAAAGAATCTCCAGCACCTTTGAAGAACTTTTTTGCAAATTCAACATAGTTTGAACGTGTAACCAAAAAGGCAAGCATTGTACAAATAACCATCGCTTGTTGAACATTCATTTTAAATGGCAATATGTGAATTTGCGGATCAGCTAATACGAGTAAAACAATTGGCAATATTGGCATAAACGCTTTCACGTAATTGATCTTAAAATCTTTATTTTCTGCAACTTCACAAATATCAACTTGACTGCTAGGACCTTCTTTTTTGAAATAAGCAATTGCAGTTAATACCAATGCGGCAGTTACTGCACTAACCAAGACCATTGGTGTATAGCCAATCATAATACTCACTGGATCGACTTTTGCCATATCAGCAACTTGAATATTAAACATGTTACCTGGCGTAATTACACAGCCCCAAGTTCCAAGAAAAACAGCACTTGCTGCCATTGCCGGATGAATACCGTTTTTAATTAACAACGGAATCATAATCGCACCTACCGTTGCGCCAAGGCCTGATGCACTTGGAAGTGCAATCCCTAACATAAAAGTAAGCATAACCGTCCCTGGAATAAGAATAAATTTAGCATGTTTGAGCCCACTAGCGGTAAAAGTTACCAAGTGTTTGCTGCACCCTGTATAATCCATAACATAACTAAATCCCATTACCGCACAAATAACAGGCACCAGTCCGGGATTCGCAAATTCGTTTAAAAATGCATCAATAGAAGCCATTGGTTGTCCGCCAATAGCGGCCATGATTAAACCTGAAATAATTAATACTGTTCTTGTTTCATAATTTTTAATAATTGCATAAAAAGTCACAATTACAATAATAATACCAATCCAAATCACTTTAAAATCCTCCTTAATCATTAACTTGATTTATTATAGCATTTGATTTTTTTTTTAATATCGTCTTGTTGTTATGGTACCATAGGTTAAATCTATATTAAGCGAATTCTATCCATACTTTCTATTTCATGCTTAGAAATTATGATATAATAATAAATAGCATATTCCGACTTACTTTTTAAATGATATGATAGAAGAAATCAAAGTTGATTGCCTACCATAAGTAAATTTTTATTGGAGCATATACATTATGGAATTAAAACAATTAGAATACTTCCTTACGATAAGTAAATTGAAAAGTTTTACCTTAGCTGCTGACCAACTATACATTTCTCAGCCAGGGATTACTTCGGCTGTTCGCCGCTTAGAGGATGAACTCGGCATTCAGTTATTTGCTCGTAATCGAAAAACTGCTATATTAACGCCAGAAGGGCAAGTCTTCGCAAATCATATCGAAGGTATTATGAATGATGTTTCCAAGGCATTAACCAAAGTAGAAGAATTGAAAAATCTAAGCAAAGGTACCATAATGCTTGGTATTTCGCCTGTTACTAGCGTTTCTGTAGCCTCGTTTTTATTAGCTAAATTTAAAACCATCTATCCTGACCTAGATTTAGTGCTCATCGAAGGTAGTTCGAATAACTTACAAAAATTGCTTGAAGATGAAAAAATTGATCTAGCCTTGTTAGTTTTAGATGAAGCAGTGGAAAATTTAAATACCCTAATCTTAGGAAAGCAAGAATTGGTTCTTGGATTACCAGCCTTTCACCTTTTAAAAGGAAAAGCTCAGTTGCCAATTTCTGCTCTTAAAGGCGAACAATTTGTTCTACTTAAAGAAGGTTGCCCAGTTCGTAAAATCATTGATGATATTTTTACGCGAGAAAATATTGTGCCAAAAATCAATTTTGAATCTAACTATATTCAAGCAATTCAACGACTTGTACTTTGTGGTGCTGGAATTACGATTCTACCTAGCGAGTCACTTGAAAACAACACAAACTTTTCAAGTGTTTCTTTAGATCCGCCTCTTTATGTAAGTACCCACCTTGCTTTTAAGAAAAATAAACCTTTGTCGCGTGCAACACAGACACTTTATGATTTTATCAAATCGTCTTGCACCTTATAAAACTAAAAAGCAGCCAATACTAAAGTATTGGCTGCTTTTTAGTTTTATCCCATCATCAAAACATAAACGTTTTGTCCATTTTATCTATTTACACTCGCTAATTTATTTACAATATTAGATAAATTATCACTTAAGCCCTTAATATTGGCTAAGCTTTTTGAAACTTCATTGTTGTCTACTATATCTAGTGTTTTTTTACTCTTTACTGGTACATTGTTATTCATTGTAATTTCCGTTGAAATTTGACTTGAAAAAGCTTTAAACACAACCTCCTGTAATTTTAGCATCATCAACTCACTATCTGCCATAATTTCGTCAAAATCATTTACAATACTACTTAATTTACTATCCTGTGCAATAGTAGGAGAACTATTTAGTTTATTTGTAATCTCCGTGACTTGTTTCGCCACTAATTTATGTAGGGCTTCTGCTACCCATTCAATAATTTTACATGCTGATTCCATAGAAGAAACACGATCACCGCCGATAATATTCACATCTTTACGTAAATACGATTGATATTGCTTTCCTTCACCTAACATACTATTTAGAAAAGCATTTACCCCAATAATATATTTTGCTTGTTGCAATCTCTCAATAATTTCTTTTTTCGTCATTGTTTCTGCTATTGGAATAAAGTTAACCTCTGTAATACCTAAGTTGTGAAATCCTTGCATCATTAAATTAATCCGCATTAAGCTTGAATGAAAAATATATACCTCAGAATCGACTGGTATCCGAGCAACCTTAACAAAAAATTGTGAGGTAAATCGTGGCTCAGCAAGTAAAATTTTTTCTCTTGGGACCATCTGCAATAAATAATCAACCTGTGGCACACCACAAACAAATAAATCCGCCACTGACGGATCTTTAATTTCACTTATTGCACACTTTTCCACACTGCAGACTTCACCAACTATATTTTGAATGGATTGGTAAACTTCTTCGATCGCAGTAGCGCTACTACCAGTTGCCATAATTTTTAAACTCAATATTTTCACGCCCTTCTAGAAAAATGATCTATTTCTGTTAACGTATAGACTTACTAAACTATAGCTTTGCATAATACACTTTCATTCTAATATTTTCTTGTACTACACTCTTCTCATTATAATGCATTCTTCTTATTACCGTCAAAATCTTTTCCTTTACTATAAATACCAGTTCAATAAAGGCAACATGAACTGGTATTTATAGCTGAGTATCTCTATATTATTTTAGGGGCATTTGTATTATTTGTTATTGAAATAAGCATCTTTTTGTACCGTTAATCTTTCAGCAAAAAGCGGCGCAAGTCCAATATAATTTTCTGCTCTCATAATATCATCAATTTTTTCATCACTAAGTACAGAAGATACCAATTTATCGTCTTTCAATAAATCTTTTAATGAAGTTCTTGTCTTAAATGCTTGCATGGAAAGTTCATGAAGAATTTCATGCGCTGTTTGACGACCTAGTTTTTTACCAAGTTCCATCATAATAGCTTCTGAGAAGATAAGACCATGCAAAGCTTCAAGATTTCGCGCCATGTTCTCTGGATAAACCACTAATTTATTAACTAATTTGATTGCCCTTTCAACCGATGCATGAACAGTTGAGCAAGTTCTTTCTAATAGTAACGGTTCTGCCGCTGCACTTCTTGGATCTCTTTCGTGCTCCAATTCTAATGCATTCATCATGGTTTCAGCATAACCGCGAATTAATTTTGCATTTGTGGCAAGTTCCATCGAACGAAACGGATTACGCTTATGCGGCATTGTACTGCTGCCAACTGATTCTGCGCCTTGACTTTCTTCCAGTTCAGCTATTTCCGATTTTTGCAATGCATAAACTTCGTTGCCGATTTTCGCCATACTCGCCGCCATGATTGCTAAATTATTAATAAATTCAGCATAATGATTTCGCGAAGTTGACCAAGCGACTGGTGGCACATGTAAGCCTAATTTATTTAGTAAGCCTTCTTGAATAGCAAGGCCATTTTCTTGCAAAGCAGCAAGTGTTCCAACAGCCCCAGCAAAAAGACCTCTAAATACACGCTTTTCACATTCCTTTAAGCGATCAATCCCCTCACGAATTTCAAAGCCCCATACAGCCATCTTATATCCTAACGTAATTGGCATCGCATGCTGACCATTTGTCCGCCCAACCATCACAAGATTTTTATGTTCTTCCGCCTTCTCTGCTACAATTTTATATAGTTCTTCAAATCTTGGCATTAAAATTTCATAAGCTTCTTTAATTTGAAGTGTTGTTGCTGTGTCAAGAATATCTTGTGTTGTTGCACCCCAATGCACATATTCTCCAGCATTATTATCACAAATCTTTTTATATGCATGTACCAACGGTATAAACGGATGACCTGTTCGCGCAAAATCAGCTAACAATGCATCAAAATCGATCAACTCTACTTTTGATTTTTTAACAATTTCCTCTGCCATTTCTTTCGGAATAATACCAAGTTCTGCTTCAACTTCTGCAAGCGCTGCCTCACAGTCCATTTGTTTCTGTACTTTATTTGCATCACTAAATACGCGCTTCATTTCAGTCGTTGTGAAATAAATATCAGTTATTGTCGACTGTTCATATATATTAGACATACTCTCGTACCACCTATCATTACTTAATTTATGACTTATTATAACATTGTAATCTATCATTAATTTCATTTCGTTGTTATGATATCATAGTTCAAGTTTATTTTTATGTAAATTAGTTTATAATTTTATATTTCACACAAAAATTAATAATAGCATAGAAAATCAAAACTACTACCACTTTGAGCCTATCTAAATTTCTTTACAAAATAAAACAAGCTAATTATAAATCATATTTCTAATTAACTTGTTTATTTTCATGTTAAATATTTTTTATTTAAGCTTTAAACTTTCTTACCCCAGCCTGTAAATCACCAGCTAAATTAGCTAAATTTTGACTCGCGGAAGCAATTTCCTGCATGGATGCAGATTGCTCTTCAGTAGCTGCCGATACGGACTGTGCTTCATCGGAATTTGATTTACTTACCTTATCAATTTCTTCAATTGCCGATAACATTGTGGTACTGCCATCTGCCATCTTATGAATTGAATCAGAAACGACGACAAATTCACGCGAAAGATTTTCAATAGATCCGACGATTGATTTAAAAATTTCATCTGCTGAATTGACAGCCACTATTCCGACTTGTACACTTTCTGCACCAGATTTACTTGCCTCAACTGCATTTTCCATATCCAGCTGGTTTTTCTTCACCAATTCAGTAATTTTTTGCGAAGACCTATTTGACTCTTCCGCAAGTTTTCTAACTTCCTCTGCAACAACAGCAAAGCCACGCCCAGCTTCGCCGGCACGTGCCGCTTCAATCGCTGCATTAAGCGCCAATAAATTCGTTTGTCCCGCAATGCTCGAAATCAGTTCAACAATATTACCAATTTCTGCGGAACCTTTTGCCAGTTCAGAAATGGAATACTGAATGGTTTCTGTACCATTATGAATATGATTCATTTGGTCAACGACTTTTGCAATTGATGTTCGCCCTGATTCAGCTTGGTTTGTTGTTTCTTTTGCAACACCAACAATCATTTTTGTCTTTTCTGACATATCCACTGCATGATTTGCTATATCTCTGGTAATTGCATTTACTTTCTCAGCCGAATCTGATTGCTTTTCAACACCATCTGCAATCTCAGTAATCGAAATAGCTACTTGATTTGATGCTTCCGCCGACTGCTGAGCTGCTGCCGTCAGCTCTTCACTAGCAGCAGCTACCTGCTCGGATTGTGACTGTACTTTACGAACTAAATTTCGCAATGTATTTCGCATCATATTAAAGCCTTGTGATAATTGACCAATTTCATCCTCTGTATTAATTTTAATATCAGATTGTGTTAAATCTCCTTGATTCAAAGTCATACACTCATTACGAATGATTTCAATTGGATTCGATATTCGTTTTGAAAAATAATATATTACAAAAATAGCAATTAGTACTGCTACAGTTGAAACAAAAAGCATCATCTTCAATAATGCATTGGCTTCTGCGTTGACTTCTACTTTTGGTGCAGCAACAATAACCGCCCATTGACGCCCCTCAAGAGAAATCGGACTAATTACACCTACCATATCCACATTGTCTGGCGTTTTATAGCTTAAAGCTGCTTGCTGCTTGGACTCAATCGCTTTTTTAAAACTCTCTATGATCTGGTCATCTACTTCACCCGGAACTCCATCGGTAGTTTTCTTGGTCAAATTCATCTTGCCGACAACTTCGGTGTGCTGCCCAAAGCCAAGAACCAATCCTGTTTCATCCGCCAAATAAGCATAACCAGTTTCTTTAAACTTGATTTTCCCCATCATTTCCGATAAATTATCTAAATTGACTGTAGCAAAAACAGCACCAATAATTTTGCCATGATCAAACACTGGTCTTGTTAAAGATGTTATTAACTTACCTGTCGTTCCTGACACTGACGGATCTGAAATATATGGTTTTTGTGTCGTTTTTACCTTTGTCAGATAAGCCGGTTCCTTACGATCACCTGGCTTGAAAACTTTCCCTGAACTGTTAACAACAGCTTCATTCATATCACAAAAACCAACTATATCAAAGCCCGGGCTACGCTTTTTTAAATCAGCTAGCAATTGTATGCGTTTTGCATTATCACCATGGATCAATTCTTCATTTGAGACTACTTCGTCTAAGCGAATCATTTTTTCATCCATTGATTTATCAATTTCAGCTGCAATCTGCCTACCAACGCCACGGGCAATCGTGTCCGCATCTTTTAACAATGTTTGATTTGCCGCATAATGCGTAATTGCTAGCAAAATTCCAAAACTTATAATAAACAAAGGTAATAAAACAACTATGATTTTAGTTCGAATACTTTTAAACTTCACTTTATCTCCTCCTCGTATAATAAGTTTTGTAAGTAATACTCCGCTATTGTTTACAAATTAAATCTAAATTTTGCAATTTTTTTCGCACAACTAAGTAATCTCTTGTGTTACCTGTATTCTACTATATATAATTTTTTTTAATATTGTTTTGTTGTTATCTTATCATAATGTTTATTTATGTTTATACTTTCTTGCAGTATTTTCTTATGTCGGCACTAGAAGTTATGGTATCATAGCTTATCCTTTTTCTATCTAACTATTTATAAATCAAATAAAGCACTCACAAAATTATGAGTGCTTCTGAACTTGATCAGTACTTACTAATTTAAAAGACTATTTCTATTTTGAAATAGTCTTTTACTAGAATTTGCTACCTTATTTAACTTTCGTTAATCAGTTTGTTCTCTTTGTATAATTTACATCTAATTCACTTGGAGCGCAGTTAATTACATCATTATTATTTGCACCACACTCTTCTAAATAAGTAATTGTTGCAAACTCGTCAACAACCATTTATTGAATGGATTAAAGACTGTGTGAAATATATCAATACGAAATAAAGCAAGTAGCTGTTACAAAAAAAGTAACAGCTACTTGCTGAGAACCTCATTTTAAGGCTGGTTTCACGCTTAATGCCTTACGAATAACCCCATGGGCTTTTTTTAACCGCATCTTAGCTTCTTCCAGCGTACATGCTTTTTTTATCATAACAATTGCCAGCTTAGGGCTATAGTTAGCCTGTTCCAGAAATTCCTTTGCCATCTCTATGGAAAGTCCGGTAGCCTGGGCAACAATTCCTTTGGCCCGTTCCAAAAGTTTCACATTGCTGGCCTTCACGTCCACCATCAAATTTCCATACACTTTTCCAATCTGGATCATCGCAGCCGTCGTAATCATATTCAGTACTAGTTTTTGGGCCGTACCGGCTTTCATGCGGGTAGAACCGGATATAGCCTCCGGACCGACGACTGGTGTGATCGCAATTTGGGCTAAATCGCCAATGACCGAATTGGGTGAACAACTAATCGCCATGGTAGTCGCACCAAGATCGTTTGCATACTTAAGTCCGCCCACAACATAGGGAGTACGTCCACTGGCAGCAATACCGATCAAAACATCGGACACTGACAAACCGATATTTTGCAATTGTCTAATCGCTTCTTCTTCGTCATCTTCAGCACCTTCGATAGCACTGCGCAAAGCAAGATCACCACCGGCGATCAGACCGACAACGACACTGTCATCAACGCCAAAGGTTGGCGGACATTCAGAAGCATCCAACACTCCCAGCCGGCCGCTTGTCCCTGCACCTATGTACACCAGCCGCCCTCCCTGCCGCAGTGCTTCAACTACTTTATCGACAGCTAATGCAACATTGGGTAACTCCTTCTCCACAGCATATGCCACTGTCTTATCCTCATCGTTAAGCAACTGTAGCATTTCCACAGTACTTAACTGATCGATATTTCCCGTTTTAGGATTTCTTTGTTCTGTCATCAAACTCTCTATATCTACTATCAAACTATCCACCTCATTAATATTTTGTATCCCTTACCGCTATAACTGAATTACCTTTTCATTAAATTACAGTATTCACATATTCTCCAATTTAAAATGTTCTTAACTAACGATTTACGTAAAAAGACTTGGCATAGTACACGTCAATTTTTTTTCGTATTTGTTCACTTCAATGCTTGCAATGCCAGTATTACCGCGCCCGATACAGGTTCAGCCTCAGAACACCTGATATCCACTTTATCTTGCAGCTTAGCAATAACTCGCTCTCCTACCTGTGGAATCTTTTGCAAAATACTTCCAAACAATACAACTTTTATCTTCGGAGCAGCAACAAATCCTCTGGCTATAACGGATTCAATCAAAGCAATTATTTTGTCCGCTGCATCCTTTAAAATGGCAATAGCTACCACGTCACCATTCGTTGCAGCGTTAACCACTACTTTGCTGAGTACGGCTACCTGCTTTTTAGTTGTTTTGGGATGATATATGAAAGTAATTAAATCATCAAAGGATGCGATTTGCAAGAACGTGAAGATGCCAGCTAACAATACAGTAGATTGCTCCATACCTTCTGCTGCTTTAATACCTCGCACTAGAGCTTGCCGAGCAATGTAGTAGCCACTTCCTTCATCGCTGACTACATGTCCCCAGCCACCAGCCCGAAAATATTCGCCCTGTGCATTTACCCCATAAACAATAGAACCTGTACCAGAAATAGCCACAATACCTTCCCTTTTGCCAATTCCAGCAACCAAAGCAATCTCCGCATCATTATAGAGGCTATAACGTCCTTTTAATCCCAAATCATCCAGAGCCATGCCAATACTCACCTTATCTTGCTGTCGGTCGACACCTGCCAGCCCTAAAGAAATGAACCGTAAATCACTACGTTCCAGACCAGTGGTCGCAAATTCATCCAACATGTCGCTGATAAGTTGACCAAATTTAACTATACCAATAACATGATGGTTCGAGGCTCCTCTTTCCACCTTCACTAGGATTTTACCATTCCGATCCGCAGCCCAACCGTTGGTCTTGCTGCCACCTCCATCAATCCCTAATACCCATTCCATTGTTTATAAAATCCCTCCTATCATGTCGCTGCTCATTTTAATGACGTCTAGATGATTTGTATAATTAGTTCACTTTAATATTTACCCTAGATTATATTCTTATAAATCTCTTAGAAACCGTCTGCCAATACTAAATATTACTTTGCTGAAACCAATATATCTTTGAAGCAAAATGAGCAGCCGGGCTGAATGTACTCCAACAGAAATAATTCCTCCTTGATTACTTGAGCCACTACATTGGTTCTCGCGTCAATCGGCAATTCGTGACATACCACTTGTAATTCACCCATGTAACGGAGATACTCGACATTATCAATGGTCACCGCACCACAGGGCCGGGGTAAAGGTAACTGTTTCATAATAGTCTCACGACATAAACTTCGAGCTTCTTGGGAACGAATAACATGTTCACCCGGATCATTACGATTGGTATGTCTGCCTAAAAGTATAGCTCTTTCCATGCTGCTGATGCCAGGTTTGGTTTCAACCGCAAGTTCAATACAGCTTTCATCCAAGGCAGCCACTCCGGACAGCTCTTCAAGGGATGCAAACGGATCACCGAAAATTACTGCATCAACCAGTTTGCTGGCAAATAAATGTTTTGTCGCAGTAACCGGATTCATATGTCGATGTTGCTCTAGAGACGGCACCCCCTCATATATCGGTCCCCGGGGATTGTTATGTGAAGCAATAAAAGCCGCTACCGGTATACCATAACTGCGAAAAAGCTGTGACCGCTCGGCAAAAAGGCGGTACGACAATCCGGTTTCCGGACGAGGATAATAGTTGTGACAAGCGCGCAAACGAGCGGGATCAATTCCCTCACCCAAAATAGTATTAAGTATTTTCTGGTCAATTGTGCTGGCGTTCAGTTCAATGTCAAATTCGCTTTCTTTAACCAATCGAGCGGTTTCGTGAAGGTTAAACCCAAAATCCAGACGCAGCGTGTCAATACCGAGTTTGCATAAATCATCGATATTCCCCTGCGTTATTCCTAATAATTCAAATGAAGCTGGAGAAATGTCGGCAGTTATGTAAAAGCCTAACTGCCTTGCATATTTGACCATATTCGTGAATTCATTCAAAATCTTTTGACTATCAGCCTCGGGAATATGTAAGGAAGTAAAGATCCGTGAATAACCATATTGGTGTGCAGTAAACAAGTATTCTCGAATAGCATCTTCCTTGTACCCCATGCCGACATAGACCGATATACCTCTTTCCATCGACATCAATTCATACCTCCTATTTATTATTCTTCATTTTTAGGATCATCAAAGCCTACAAACCAAGTAATCGCGAACCCTGCGACATAAGCAATAAACAGACCGATTAGATAATACATAACGCCACCGGGCTTAATTAAAAATGCTAATGACAGCCCGGAGACACCTAATGCGATAGACTTAACCTGCATTAACGCCTGAAACGCACCGCCAAATCCGGCGCCTATGCAGGCTGTTATGAAAGGGCGTCCCAGCGGCAAAGTTACACCAAAAATGAGCGGTTCACCTATACCTAGAAAGCCTACCGGCAATGCTCCTTTTATTAATTCCTTAAGTTTTTTATTTTTGGTTTTAAAATAAACAGCAATTGTGGCTCCTACTTGACCGCCACCTGCCATGGCCAATATAGGTAAAAGCGGATTTTCCTTCAATGTATTTAACAGTTCCATGTGGACAGGCGTTAATCCTTGATGCAGGCCGGTCATAACTACAGGCAAAAAGGTACCGGCTAAAACAAAACCAGCAAGAAGGCCACCCGAACTTATCATAAATTTAAAAAACCCTATAATGCCATCCGATAGATATCCGCCTATCGGTTGTAAGATATAGTATGTAGCAAATCCTGTAACAAGTAAAGTTAAGGTCGGAGTTACGATGATGTCAATCGCAGTCGGAACAAATTTACGCAACCGTTTTTCCACAACGCTCATAAACCAAGCCACCAGCAGTACGCCAACTAGACCACCACGTCCTGGAACCAACGCCATTCCACTAATTTTTATGGTAGCAATCGCCGGATTGATAATCAAAACACCAGCTAAGCCCCCCATAGCAGGCGACCCGCCAAATTCCTTTGCTGCATTTATACCGACAAAAACGCCTAGATAGGAAAAAATACCCCAGCCAATTACATTTAGTATGGAGATCAATGCCCCCTGAGGATCAGCGCCGCAGCGAATTGCCACATTCGTTATGCCGGCGACCATGCCGGAACCAACAATAGCTGGCATCAGCGGTACAAAAATACTAGATAATTTCTGTAAAAATAATTTGAAGGGAGTACGGTTTTTATCCTTATATGCGGCTTTAAGATCATTAACTTCTCCCATCGCTAGATTAGTCAAATCGCTAAACTCTGCAGCTACCTTATTTACTACACCTGGTCCGAGAATGATTTGAAGTTGCCCTGCTTGTTCCAAAGTGCCCAAAACTCCAGAGATTTGTTTGAGCTTAGTAATATCAACCTTTTCCAAAGAACTGATTGTCAGCCTTAGTCTGGTCATACAATGCGTTGCAGCGGCAATATTCTCTGTTCCTCCAACGGTATTAATTATTTGTTGAGCCAAATCTCGTTCCTTTGCCATTATTCTACCCCCATAAAATTCTAATTAAGATCATACATTTACTAATTTTTTAGAATGGATGAGTTTTGCAACAAACTCCTAGAAGGAAATCGTTACATCCCATCCATATTTTTTAGCTCTTTCATCCGTAACTAGGTTTTTGTAATCACCATACCAAGTTTCTGTATAAAGCGTAGGATTAATATGATGAACAACGATAGCACGATACCCTTTATAACCTTGCTTACCACCAAGTGTACCATATTCATTACCCCACCAACTCAAATGGTCACCATTTTCCGCTGGAAGATTTAGATTACCTTCTTGTTTCCAATACTGAAGAATGATCTCATCTTTTTTAATCGTTTTCCATAATTGAAGTTTGTACATTTTATTATTGTCATCCGCTTCAGTATTTTCAGCATAACCACCTGAAATATTCAAGCCATCAGGGAGCGTATAGCCAACAGTTACCAGAGGAATTTTAGTTGATTTATTCTTGTCTATAATAGCATTTTTACCTGTCATATAATGAACCCCCAAATCAATGCTACCAAATTTTCCTCCAATCGTACCATAGGCAATCGTACTATCAATATTACCTTCGTAACGACCAAGCAAGCCAAAGAAAGTAAGTTTATCGGACAACTTCGTTGTAATATCGCCGCCCCTTACAGTATCATCCATCAACATACCATTCGCTAACCAATACACTTTTTTACCAATATTAATTGTAGTCTTTGGTGAGACTTTGTAAGTAAAGAAATTCTGCCGGGTTCTCCACGTAGTATCTTTTGTACCACTAGCAGTATCTAAATAATCTTTATTTTTTAGCTCGTAAAGAACACTCAGCTTATCATTGATTGGTTTTTGTGCACGTATACGAACTTGCACATTATATTCATGCAGCTCCTTATTTCCATAGGAATGACCATATGTATTTTCAGTTTGAGCCCACCCATTTATTTTCCAGTCGCTAACACCGGCCGTTTTCTTTTCCAGATTATCCATGCGAACCCCAAGGCTTTGCAGTTCGTCTTTGTATTCAATTGCTAATTTATCAATAACAGCTTTTTGCTCCGCATTTGCTTTATTCGATCTATAGATCGCTTTTCCTACTAGTTGGGCCATTTCATAACGAGTAATGCTCTTATCGCCTTTAAAAGTACCATCACTATAACCGTCAATGAGACTTGCCTCTGCTAAATTTTTCACTGCAGCATATGACCAATCATTTGGAGAAACATCCGCAAAAGGATTAGGCGATGCAAATGCAGTCCCTACACTCAATACACAAGCTGCTACCACGCTGGCAATAATTTTTTTATTCATTCTCTTACTCTCCTCATTTGGATTTTCTGATCCTAAGCAGGTACATGGTTACTGGTCTTTTAGCTTAACCTCACTCATACTCTCACCACCTTTTTTGTCGGAATAAAGAGGCAGAATTTTACGAAAACTATTGGTATAATCTAGTAAAAGGATATGGCTTATTGTGATTGCCTCCACTTGCCTATTAGATGGGCTTCTTATGGACACTTCGTCCTTTGGTACGATTGCTAAGTACGAAACAATTTATCACCTTCTTAGCAAACTTTAGGTTTTATAGAAAATCAATCTACCGTTTATTCCTTAAGTAACTTTAAGTTTAGCCATGCAAATAAAAAATTTAGTGAAGTTTGCCATTGGCAAGACTCAAGACTGTGCCTATTACTTTAAGCTCATTAGCCGTCACTTTAGAGTCACCATGTTTTTATTATATACTGCCGTCACCTAGCCGTCAATATGTCATGATGAATTATTTTGCGATATATTAAAATTGTCATAATGACTACATGGAGGGATTGAAATGCCGTCAAAATTGCCCAAATTTACACTTCGTATTAATCAGGAAAGTCTTGAAAAACTTCGATATATTGCTGATAACAATTTTCGAACCGTTAATAAAGAATTAGAAATGCTCATCAAGACACATATTTCCGCATATGAAAAAGAACACGGCGTAATAAATGTCGAAAATACATAATTCCAAAATTAATAGCAGAAAAGCCAATTCCCATCACGCAAAGGGAATTGGCTTTTTCACTATTATTAAATTTTCGTAGACAAAATAACTCCATAAAATACTAAGATTCACGGCTTTGCAAGTCGTGGGTCGAGTGTTCGAATCGCCCCAGGCGCACCATATAAATCAATAGCGCATGGCAATGGTCACGAAATGGTCACAATAAATTATTATTGTGACCATTATTTTATGCAAAAAATTTTCCGAGGATTTCCTCAGAAACTCTTTATTATGAATTTTAGAAAAATCAATAATGCTCAAAAGTATACGTTTTGGTGCTACTGGCTATTTTTTATTATAAAGGCAGGAATTTATGTAAATCTATTGAATAAGTAGCTGTTAAGTTTAAAGAATCTATTTTATATAAGTTCTTTTTCCTGTAATCTAACTTAGAAAGTGTTACAGACAAAATAGTGAAAAAACATCAAAAAAAAATATTGATAATTGTGATTTAATGTGAAAATAATGTTAATTGATTTTGATGCTTTTCGTATAGGGAGGAAAATATGATAGTAGAGCATCCTAATATAAAAAGTCCTTCGAGTAATATTCCATTATGGCGTTACATGGATTTTTCTAAATTCGTCGCATTGTTAGAAAAAAAATCTTTATACTTTTGCAGAGGAGACATTTTAAAAAATATAGACCCTTACGAAGGCTCATATACGAAAAGCGAACTTGAATTTTTGGATACGCAGGCAATGCTGATTACCAAAGGTGATCCAAAAGAGCGATATGAAATGATGAGATATATCAATCATGCTAGTCAAGAATATAGTTCAGGGACAACATTTATAAATTGCTGGCATGCGAATAGTCGTGAAAGTGTAGCTATGTGGCGAGTTTTTATATCTTCTAATACTGGGATAGCTATAAAAACTGATTTTGATTCTCTAAAACAAAGCCTTATTTCAGCTAAACCAGAAATATTTGCATCGGTTATTCAATACATTGACCATTATCACGACAATATTTCATATGAGGCTAATGTCTTACTTCCCATGACGCGTAAAAACTTAGCTTATGAATATGAACAAGAAGTTAGGTTGATGTTCATGTATTCTGACTCACCGCCAGAATATGAAGATACCATAATTAATGGTCAACACTCAGTGCATGCCTTACCATCTAAACTTCCTGGAATTGATATACCGATAAACCTTGACGAACTCATTAAAGAAATTTATATTGACCCTAAAGCTGATCAATGGTTTGTTGAACTGGTGAAAGAGGTTTTTGAAACCTATAAGAAAAAGCATGCCCTTAAAATAAAACCTTTTATTAGAAAATCAGAGTTATCCTATAATGGATTGCAATATGTTAAGCCTTAAGCATTATAAATATAGATAGATTAGTCGGTTTTATAAATATTATAATACTTCCCGATTATAATATTTTCAGACAATTTCAGCATAGGTTACTTGAAAAAGAAAATAAGACGAGTTGCTATGAAAAGTATAATTACTTATCGTAGCATTCGTAAGTACTGGTAGTGCTGAAATAATTGTGTAAACCTCCAATGTTAGGTAAAATAAAACTAATATTGGAGGTATTTTATTATGGCAAATAAAGAAAACAACAAGCTCAAAGAGCTTATCAAAGAGTATGGTATTAAAGACATGAATGATGTCCATGATTTTGTCAAAATGCTTACAGCTGAAACCATCCAGACAGCTCTTGATGCTGAACTGGATGAAGAACTTGGATACTCCAAATATGACTACAAAAATAAGAAGACAAAGAATAGTCGCAATGGCTATTCTTCTAAAACCGTTCAAAGTTCCAACGGAGAGCTGGAACTTAAAATTCCCCGTGATCGCGACGGCGATTTTGAACCACAATTAGTAAAAAAACATCAAACAGATATTTCGACCATAGAAGATAAAGTGATTTTTCTTTACTCACAAGGTGTATCCACTCGCGATATCCAAAAAACAATGCAAGAAATGTATGGCATTGATGTAGACGACAGCCGTGTTTCAAGAATTACAGATAAACTGCTGCCGCTCATTAATGAATGGCAAGAACGCCCGTTACAAACGATCTATGCGATGGTTATTTTAGATGCCATTCATTACAATGTCCGTGAAAATGGCATTGTTACAAAAAAAGCTGCATATGTTGCCATTGGTACGGATTTAGAGGGGCAGAAAGATGTTTTAGGCATTTGGTTAGGTGCGAGTGAATCCTCTAAATATTGGCTTTCTATACTGAATGGATTGAAAAATCGTGGCGTTCAAGATATTCTTATTGTATCGGTAGACGGTTTATCTGGATTTGTAGAAGCCATCAATGTTGCTTTTCCTCAAACAGAAGTGCAACGCTGTGTAATTCATCAAATTCGTGCTTCGACACGTTACGTATCTTATAAAGACGTTAAGCAATTTACTGCTGATCTAAAACCGATTTATAAAGCCCCAACAGAAGAGGCCGCCTTATTTGCTTTAGATGAATTTGAGGCTAAATGGAATTCGAAATATCCGTTAGGCGTAAAATCTTGGAGGGCTAATTGGAATGAACTCTCTACCATGTTCAAATATTCGCCAGAAATACGCAAATTAATTTATACAACCAATGCGATTGAAAATTTCAACCGTCAATTACGAAAAGTAACCAAGACAAAAAGTGCTTTTGTTTCGGATAATGCTTTAATGAAATTGCTATATTTAACAACGATGAACATCGTCGATAAATGGACAATGCCAATTCGAAATTGGGGCATGATACTCGATAACCTCATGATTTATTTTGGCGATCGAATTAAAATTTCTTTATAAAACTCAACTTAATTTTATCCTGATATTTGGACTTTACACAAAAATTTACGCACTCTCTATTTTTGGAATGCAAAGCAACAAAATAAGCGGAAAAAATCTAACACGATTTTTTCCGCTTATTTTTCTACGCTACTAACCTACGAGCAACTCATCGCAAAAACGAATAAACACATTAGTTAACGCATATCATTCCAAACAACAAACTCTTTAAATGTGCTGGACAGGGGTTTACAATATTCGCTTTTATTTTACGCCATTTCACATAATTTTTTCACGATAAGGTTTTTTTAGTAATAATAAACTTCTTTAAAATCAAAAATACCTTTTACATTTCTATTCATCATGTATAGGCGCAGGTTTATATGTAAGCTCTGATATCCTATAAGATTCTATATTCATGCATTTTAAACTTTCTTCATCAAAAAACGCAATGTTTCTTCCATCTCTATGCATTGCACTCTTATATTCAATTCCATCAAAACCAATACTTTTTATATAATCACTTATATATTGAGTAGGTAAATAATCTAATGAACTATCCTGCCGCCTTAATGGTTTTGATATTTCATCTCCGATTTTTTTAAGATTTGGCAAATTTATTGCTAGTAAACTGCTATCAATGTCACTAAAAGGGCTAATTTTATCTATTGTAGCTAAGTTCACAACTTTAACATCTTTTTTTAATTTATATTTTGCTATGGTAATATCATCATATACTCCAGCTCGAATTTCATGGTATGTGGTTTGTTTTGAATCCGCTAAATATAGACAACTGATTCCTTCGGAGTTAACCCTGCCAGCAGTTGCCTTATCAACAGGTGGAGCACCCATTTCTTTTTTTTCAAATCCATGTATATGCCTATCATCCCAAATTCTCGCTCGATAAAACTCATGCCCTTTTTTATATGTTTTTTTCATTCCTTCTATGATAGTTTTTAATATATTTTTATTGATAATATTCGTGTGAAACCTGTTTTTATTCTTTATTTCTCCTACAAAATCTTCCCACTGATAATTTCCTAGTATAGAATATACTTTCATGTATTCTTTATTAACACTATCAGCAATCCAAACAGGAGCATCAAACAACTCAGGTTGTTCTTTATATTTCTCGGGAAAAAGCTTTATTAAAAAATCATATATTTGCATCGCATCCAAATTAAATATATTCCAATGCAAACTTAATACATTTTTCATCAATTCTGCTTCTCTTGGATACGGTTTTTCGATTCCTGCAACAGGAGTATATACATCTAATAATGATTCAAAACTATCTTTTAAATTTTTATTTTCTTCTATCTTGCAAATATAAACATTATCATTATTGCAAAAATCACATTTTCCTTTTTCTTTCCCTTTAATAATATCTATAATTTCTTTATCCTTAAAACATTTTACACAACAATTCATCTTACTTCACCTTATCAAGATAATTACCAACAAGTTCTAAATGATGCATTAGTGAAAATTTCTTTACACTACCAAGTCCAGGATAAGTTTGATCTTTATAATGATTCAAAAAATACTTTAACCCTAACGTATGAGGAATATTTTTTTTCTCAACCCAAGCAACCAACTGCTCAACAGCTTCATAAAATTTTTTCGCTGGATTTTGAATATCACTATTAGATTTGGAGACAAAATGATGAATCCGTAGTGTTTTATCTTTATCGAAATAAATTATATGTATTGCAACCGCATATGGAGCAAACCCTGCTTCCAAATAAGCTTTTCCAACTATTGAGTAATCTGCAAAGCCTAAAAAACCTTCACTATCATAAAACAAATGATCTTCTGAAAAAAACTCATCTTCATTGTTTCTGTAATCTGAATTTCTATCACATTTTTCAAATCTATCTTCGAAAAGAATTTTATTTCCACTACGAACTTTGCGTCTAAATTCATCAGGAATGAGTACATACTGAGGACTGTCTATAGAAAAAACAGTTTGGTATTTACCTAAGCAATCTCGATTATTATTAATCACAAGCCACTCTTCTTTTTCAATTCCAATCTCTTTTTCCCATGACAAAAGCTCTTTATCTGAATTTAGGTTCATTATGTGCGATTTTATTACACATGGGCTACTTAACAAATCAATAAATTTCTTTCTATTCTCGTCCTCTTCCTCAAGTTTCATATCACTAGAAAATGATCCTACCGCAGGATTACAAACAATACAAAAACGCTTATTTTTTCGAATGAACTCAGAAATTGTCTTAAATAACGTAGATGATAATTTTACCGGCTCAATAATTGGCAAAACATATCGGCTTAGTAACTCTTTTTCAACTAATTCTCGCAATGCTAGTAATTCATACTGACGCCCTCTTACATAAGGAAAATACATTATTTTACCTCCCATAACGCTCATTTAGAAAATCTGACAATTTATTGTAATCTTTTTCAGTAGGATTATAAAAATACATCAATGATTTTAATTCATAAGGCACTTTCAAAAACCAATCTTTAACAATATTATTTCGCTTTTTTAACATTTTTAAAAACATTGAATAAACTTGCTCTAAGGGAATTTGTGAAAACCATTTAAAACATTCATCATAAAAAAATACAGGTGTAGATTCTGGCAATTTATTATAATAACTCAAGATAATATTTTCAAATTCTTTTTTACGCAAAACCTTGAAAATCGCTTCATGTGTCAAATGTGTATTATCCTCTTGTGCTTCTTTTTTAATCTGTAAAGTATTCTTTTTTGTTAAAATGTAGATTCCCACATTTTTTCCTTCCAATAGAAAGCTAATTTTAGAATAATTATCTTCACTTGTAACAACGCAAACATAATTAAAAGACTTATAATAATCTGCGATCTGTGTTTCTAACCGTTCAAAACTATCTAATTCTGTTTTTATTTCATACACTACTGCTTTTCCATTTATCATCACAAAATCTGCTTTTGATTTTCCAATAGGCACCTGTGTCAGCGCTGTAGTGGTATTGACGCTATGACGTCCCAACAGCAATTTATTCAACAATGTATTTTGATAAAAATATTCATTTCTATAATTTTTCGACATATATTTGTATATTTTGCTAATTATCTCACCATTTTTGCTACTAGATTCATCTTGTAAATATCTCTGAACTATTGTCCCATATATATGGTTATTATGCTTCATTATCAAATCCCGAAAAATATATTGCGTAAATAACCTATTCAAAACTAAATTATTATTTTCCATAACCCTCCCCCCAATTTCTTAAAACTAAAACCTTACTATTATCATACAACAACAATACAAAGAAATATACCTTACTCCATAATTAATAATCACCAAATTTATAAACAAATCTACAAGTCAGCAGTATATTAGGATCTTTAGCCCCTTGGGGTCAGGCTTAAGTTATATGTAAAATCGACTTATTCTTCTTTAATCTTTAATTTTTAGTTAACTCTTGACAAATTCTTGTAATATTGGCTGGATCAATCTGTAGTACTTTGGCTAACTGCGTCCTTGTCATTAAATCTCTCTCAAGCACTTCATAAATCAATCGCTTTCTAGCTGCTACTACCTTCCGTATCCGGCACTTCCCTACCAATTTCTCTTGACTTATTTCTTCCTCTACAGTAATCTTCTCTACGAGCTGTTCCCATGTTAACTTCGTTCGGCTTTGTTCCATTTTTGCTTGTAATAGAGTTTTTTGAGTCTCTTTCCCTTGTTCGTTTTCAACGCTATATTCCAGCTTATCAACGGCAGCCCCTACTAAAATCAGATACTGTGCCCTTGCCTGCTCAGTATTCGTACTCAATGTATTTAATATAAATTCTACATTTACTAATCCCGGTGCTCTTCTAACATATGACAGATGGCTGCTCCACCTATAGTCCACCCCTTCCAGCATGCTTGCCCGTACTGGATTTTGATGAATATAACATATAAGAGCCATTAGATAACTCTCTTTCTCACAGATAAAGGCCTTGTAGCGTTGTTCAAATACAAAAAACGCGGGGACAGGGGCTATGTTTCCTTATTTAAAACAACATCCCTGTCCCCGCGTTTCTAAACCCAAATAATTATTCTTATTCATTCATCACCTACTATAATACAATATTATCCATTATACTACACAACATGAAATAACTACAAAATTAACAAAACGTTAATTGAAAAAACAGGACTAAATTAATAGCCCTGTTTTATATGCTTACTATATATCTAATTATCGTATTGACAAATCATGATATACTAAAGGTAAGATGTACTGAAACGGAAGCGGTTTGCTTAATCTGCCCCAAAAGGCAGGTGTTGCCAATGGAGAATATAATCATAATACTCATTATGATTTTTTTAATTCTCGTTGAAATGCAAAACAACCGCTAATCCCCTCGAAAAGTTTTAGCGGTTGTTTTTCTTAAAAATACTTCTAAACTTTTTGCTTAGGCGAACCGTTTCCAGTACGTCTTTATTTATATTATAACCACAATATCAATAAATATCAATGTAAAAACTATCAATTTTGTCAGACCCTTGGGGTCAGGCTTGATTTATATGTAAAATTGACTTATCTTCTTTAATCTTTAATTGTTAGTTAACTCTTGATAAATTCTTGTAATATTGGCTGGATCAATCTGTAGTACTTTTGCTAACTGCGTCCTTGTCATTAGATCTCTCTCAATCACTTCATAAATCAATCGTTTTCTAGCTGCTACTACCTGCCGTATCCGGCACTTCCCTACCAACTTCTCTTGACTTATTTCTTCCTCTACAGTAATCTTCTCTACTAGCTGTTCCCATGTTAACTTCGTTCGGCTTTGTTCCATTTCTGCTTGTAATAGAGTTTTTTGAGTTTCTTTCCCTTGTTCGTTTTCAACGCTATATTCCAGCTTATCAACGGCGGCCCCTACTAAAATCAGATACTGTGCCCTTGCCTGCTCAGTATTAGTACTTAATGTATTTAATATAAATTCTACATTTACTAATCCCGATGTTCTTTTAACATATGAAAACGCGGGGACAGGAAAACGCGGGGGTAAGTAGCCCGAGGGAATTTCACCCTCAGGCTCTCTCAGAACCGGACTTGAACCTCTCAATTCATCCGGCTCCCATCATCTAACCGTTGGAATAATTTCCATTCGCCAATGAACAAATAATTTCTGTTTGCTCTGTGCTATTTCCCTTAGCTTGTTTTGAGCGCGTCTTTTACTAGATTTTAACCTCTTATACTTCTTTACCATCCATCTAATCAGCGTCCAATTTAGTTTGTGTAATATTACTTTCATTGCTGATTTGTAAAAACAGCCGTAATAGTTTATCCAACCTCTAACTACAGGATTGACCATCTGGGCTATATCCACCAGTTCCTTCTCTGTCATCCGATGGATTTTCCATTGTCTTATGGTTTGCCCCATTGCTTTTACAGCTTTATTGCTTACTGCTGGTAGGAAGTTGAAAGTTCGTATGCTTCCATTACTACTTTCTTGGAAATTTCAAACGATTTTGTTTTGTTCATCGGCTCCTCCCTTTTGGTTGACCAGTGTTCAAAACTAGATAACACAGTCCCTTTGCTCCATTCCCATTACGGAATTTCATCACTATTACAGACTGTTCCGCCCCTATACCCTGCATCTGTACTTTCGTCCTTGCGGGTTCTCCGCTTGAGACTTTTCCTTTATCATCAGGGTCGTAGGTTCCCACGTTCCTAACTAAAGCCTGTGCCACGTTCACGCCGCCTCTATACCGGTCGCCATCTGGACAGTAATCAGGTTTCCTCCAGATTCATCCCGGACTACCTGTCAGAACCCGGTTTTGACGACATTTGCAAGTTTCGATACTTCTACAGCGGTTCAATTTTGTTCGTCTCCATTGGCACTTACCTAACGAAATCTTGTTTCACCTTTTTCCCGTAACGCTCACCACCACGGCTTTTGACCGCAGCAGCTTACGGTGGTTTGAAGTCTCCACCTGTATGGCGACTTCGGAGGGCCTTCCTCCATCTCTAGTTAAGCGTAGAGTGTGGACGCTAAAGCTTTCACACTCTTTCGTGGCACACACGCGTCAACTTGTCTATTGATTGGGATTTCGAGGCTCAATCTCTTCAACTTATGCTTACGTCCTACTATCTTGCTGTCTACGCTTAACCACATGAGTTACCCCATGCCGTCCAAGACTCGCTATGAAGGGTCTGCTAAACCTTGTTCATCGGGGTTCCCACCCGCTATATGATGTACCCCCTTACCTTGGCGCACGGAACGCCCCCTCTATCCTCGAGGAAACAGTAGAACCGTCCCGTTGTATCCTACGATCCAATAAGCCCTGATTCCTGTTGCTCAATTTCCTCCAGTGTGCGTCCGCGAGTTTCTGGCACACGAGTCAATACAAACAAAACACCCAGCATACAAATGGCACCGAAGATGGCGAACACTGCCGCCTGCGACATAGCACCCGTCATAATAGGGAACAGCAATCCGACCAGCCAGGAACCGATCCAATTGAAGGATGATGCCAATCCTGCCGCTCGACCGCGAATAGCCAACGGAAATATTTCTCCCACCAGAACCCACGTAATTGGTGCCCATGTAGCTGAATAGAAGGCAACATAAATAGACAGAAAAAATACAATCATCATCGGACTTGTACCCGGTATAAGCCAGTTAATGACCTCTGGCAGAACGAAGGATAACCCCATGATGAAGCCCCCAACCATTAAAAGCGTACGCCGGTTGAATTTTTCCGCAATCCAAATATATACCAACGACCCAAAAACAAGTATGATCCCTTGAATAATCGGCCACATTAATTCGTTGGTCGCGGCACTGCTGGTTGCCGTTTCCACAATGAGAGGAATGTAATAAAAGATAGCATTTGCTCCCTGGAATTGCTGGAAAGCGGCGACACCGACACCAGCAATAAGCAGATAACGATATCTTTGGCTAAGTAGAGTCCCCCAGCTAATTTGATTCTCCGACTGATTTGCTTGTGCCGCGGTCTCTTTAATTTCTCTAAATTCGTTGTCAATTTCATTTTCAGGGCGAACATAACTCAATACCCGCCGCGCCTCATCATAATGACCGTTTTTAATCAAATAGCGCGGAGATTCAGGCAAGCGCAGGACGCCAAAAAACAAGGCAACAGCGGGCAGGCAGGCAAAGCCCAGCATCAACCGCCAGGACATTTCGCCCGGCAAATCCTTCATTAAAAAATCGACAATATATGAAATCAACATACCTGAAACGATCATGGTCTGATTAATTCCAGAAAGACGTCCGCGCATACGGGCCGGCGCCAACTCGGAAATATAGGCTGGTACTAAGGCTGAAGCTGCGCCAACACCCAGCCCCAAAAGCACACGGGCTATGATCAAATAAGTTTGTCCATTATTGGGAACTATCCCCGACACCAGTGCGAAAATCGCAAATATTACGGCTGAAATCAAAATCATTTTACGCCGCCCTAATTTATCCGCAAGCTGACCGGCCAAAGCACCGCCAAAAATTGCCCCGAACATAACCGAAGATGTGATCCAACCAATCTTTGAGGCATCAGTAAGATGCCAGTCGTGCGTCAAAAAGGGCAGCGCCCCAGTCATAACACCGATATCATAACCAAAAAGAATGCCACCAAATGCTCCGAAAAAATAAATATAATACCTTGATATTTTCTTTGTCTCTTCCATTTTTGCACCTCTCCATTATTATAAGAAGATACTGGAATTTATTCCGGGATTCTCCCAAAACCAATATTCTTAATGCGATTTCTAATCCGAAAACAGCTCTGTTTCAGGTTCTTTGTATCTATAATCGATGATATAATTCCCCTACGGACACGAAAATCGGTTGAATTTCATCTATGGTTATGTTTGCATTTCAGGCGTAATACAAATTTCGCCCGAAATGCAAACTTTATTTGTCGGCAGTCTTAATCAATCACAATCGATTCAATACCGAACATCCCAGCCAGATCATTGATTTGTTCTTCTGTTAATACAAAAGAAAAAACAGAATGATGTCCGCCGCCATTTTGAATCCATCTAATCGCTCCTTCCTTAAGACCAACTTTCGGCGTCCATAATTGCTTAGCCACTGGCAAATGAGGCGTATCTTCTTCTGGTTTGTTGCCAGTTACCGGATAGCTAAGCAATTTAAAACCGTCAGAAAAATGCGAAAGGGTCACATCAATGGCATCTCCTTCAGAGCCTGTAAACACAAGGCGTGCCGGATCTCCCTTGCCACCGATATCGAGCGGATGAACTTCAACACGTGGTTTTTCACTAGCAATCGACGGATCCACTTCCAACATGTGAGCCCCTAAGATGGCTTCATGCCCTTTTCGCAAATCAAGAGTATAATCTTCCATGAAAGCAGTCCGCTCATTATGCGCCATAATTTTCAGCAATCTGCTTAACCCGGCGGATTTGCCGTCGCCCTCAGCACCAAAACCATATCCATCACGCATCAACAATTGGCTTGCAAGACCGGGCAACTGTTCCAGACCGTGCAGATCTTCAAAATTTGTAGTAAAGGCCGTATATCCACCGCGTTCCAAAAATCTTTTAATACCGAGATATTCTTTCAGTTGAACCCGTACTGAATGTTCAAATTTATCGGTGCTGTTGTTACCTTGAACCAAAGTATACTGTGCCTGCAAAGCTTTGTATTCCTTATCTATGTCGCTACCGCTGACTTTAGTGATTTCTTCTACCAGATCGCCAACACCGTAATAGTCGATCGTCCAGCCAAGTGTTATCTGGGCTTCAACTTTATCAAGCTCAGTAACGGCAACATTGCGCATTGTATCACCGAAACGGCATATTTTGATTTTAAAGCTTTCGTTATAAGCCACAGCTACATCTTCCCAACAGGCAATTTCTTTCTGAACCTCTTCATCCCCCCAGTAGCCATAAACAATTTTATTGTTTTTGCGCAAACGGGCATTGATGTACCCATATTCACGATCACCATGCGCACTTTGATTCAGATTCATATAATCAAAGTCAATTGTACTATAGGGAATTTTATCTAAATACTGAGTTGCCAAATGCAATAAAGGCTTCTGTAGCAGCTTCGTGCCTCGAATCCAATTCTTTGCCGGTGAAAAAGTATGCATCCATGTGATAACACCAGCAACATTGTCGTTATAATTTGCTTCTTTCATAAATTTAGTAATCCCGTCGGCAGTCGTCATAACATCTTTAAATACAATTTTGTAAGGCAACTTACCGCTCGTATTCAATTTTTTCACAACATCCTGTGCATCATCGGCAACCTGTTTTAATTGTTCCTCCCCATAAAGAAATTGACTTCCGGTGACAAACCAAAATTCATACGCTGGAACTGATAACATTTTTCATTACTCCTTTGTCTAAAATATGGATATAATACGATATTAATTAAATTTAAAATTTTCAGTTTATTAAGACCTAAAACAATGTTTTGAATTTTTGCATAAAACTCCTCATTTTTCCTCATGAAGCTTATCAATCGCATTTTGTTCAACAGACAAACCTGCCTGATAAATCCTGATGAATTTTTCATATCCGATGACGCCTATTGGCTCTGGATTCAACGTCATTGCTTCGGGATTTGCAAAAACTTTTTGGTCCAGAAAATCCTCAAGACTCTTAGTTTTGTCACCTTCTCTTACGTAGGATGCCAGTACCGCCATGCCCCAAGGCCCCCCCTGGCTTGCAGTTTTCATAACCGTAATGGGCGTGTCAAGCGCATTGGCTAAAATTTGTTGGGCAATCACCGGTGTTTTGAAGAGTCCGCCCTGTGCAATAAGAACTTCGGTTTTTATCTGTTCTTCATTTTTCAAGATATCCATACCGATTTTCAACGGAGCAAACGCGGAATAAAGCTGCGTTAAAATAAAGTTCGCCAAAGAAAATTCACAATTCGGCGTTCTGACAAATAGAGGCCGCCCGGCAGACATTTTGGTGATATTCTCACCTGACAAATAGCTGTAATTGACAAGTCCGCCTGCATCAGGCTTAGCCTTTGCAGTCACAAGGAACAATGCTTCATACAATTTATCCGGCTTTAAATCAACGCCAAGCCGACTAGCAAACTGTCTGAAAATTTCCGCCCATGCATTGATATCTGACGAGCAGTTATTAATATGTACCATCGCCACCGGAAAACCGTCCGGCGTCATTACGATGTCGATGTCGCGGTGCACTTTTGCTAACGGCTTATCCAGAACCACCATCGAAAAAGCAGAAGTTCCCACCGAGATATTACCCGTTCTTTTCCGAACGCTATTTGTCGCTACCATTCCGGTACCGGCATCGCCTTCCGGAGGCGCCATTATGCTGCCACTGACAAGATTCCCATTAACATCAAGCAATTTGGCTCCTTCTTCACTCAACATTCCGGCTGCTTGCCCCGCTTTAAGCACCTTAGGCAGAATACCATGAATATCCCATGGATATTTCTTTACCTCCGCCAATTGACTAAAGCATTTTAAAAATTCTTCATTGTACGTACCTGTTTGTTCATCAATCGGAAAAGCTCCCGACGCATCCCCGATGCCAAGAATTTTCTGCCCAGAAAGTTTCCAATGTACATAACCTGCCAGAGTGGTGATGAATACTATTTTTCTGACATGCTCCTCTTCATTCAAAACAGCCTGATATAAGTGCGCAATACACCAACGCTGTGGAATATTGAAACCAAATAGCTTTGTCAGCCTGTCTGTAGCCGGGCTAGTTGTATTGTTCCGCCAGGTTCTGAAAGGAGTTAGTAACTCATCTTCTTCTGAAAAAGCAAGATAGCCATGCATCATAGCACTGATACCAATCGAGCCGATATGAATCAAAGACTGATGATACTTGCTCTTAACATCTGCCGTCAACTGTCTGTAACTTTCCCTGATTCCTTCCCATACCTGATCCAAAGGATAAGTCCATATGCCCTCCTTGTACTGATTCTCCCAAACATAACAACCTGACGCTACAGTCTTAAAATCATCGGTGACCAGCACCGATTTGATTTGCGTCGATCCTAGCTCAATTCCAAGGGAAATACGTCCTTCTTTTATTGCTTGAGAAATTTCTACTAAATTCATTAAAAACAGTACACCTCCCAAAATCCAAATAATATCACTTTGGCTTCATTCTTATATACAATACAAGCGTTGAATAAAGCATGACTTTCTATTATGTAGAAAGTTGTGATTTTTCAGACTAATTATAAATAACACCTACTCTGACCTAATGTCACGCCAAGAACCCGCTTCATCATATATGCAAGCATCCTGAAGCAATGCGGCGTATATTGCTTTTGGTCAAGTGAAAATTTACAGTCTGCCATAAAAAACTGATTCCATCGACTATACGTTTAATACCAAACTATCTTCTTTAAATTTATCCTCCTTTTAAACATCATACAACTTTATATATTCATCATACAACTTTTCTTTTTTACTGTAAATATTTATTTAAAATATTATGAATAAAATTTTTATGAATGGACAATTCTTTAATTTTTTTGGCTGAAATTTGAACAAATCATTATTTCAAATTTTTTATTGATGTTCTTTCAACAAGGTTCGGTAGGAACCATTGGGGTCAGGCTTGAGTTATATGTAAAATTGACTTATTCTTCTTTACTCTTTAATTGCTGGTTAACTCTTGACAAATTCTTGTAATATTGGCTGGATCAATCTGCAGTACATTGGCTAACTGCGTCCTTGTCATTAGCTCCCTCTCAAGCGCTTCATAAATCAATCTTTTTCTAGCTGCTACTACCTGCCGTATCCGGCACTTCCCTACCAACTTCTCTTGACTTATTTCTTCCTCTACAGTAATCTTCTCTACGAGCTGTTCCCATGTTAACTTCGTTCGGCTTTGTTCCATTTCTGCTTGTAATAGAGTTTTTTGAGTCTCTTTCCCTTGTTCATTTTCAACGCTACATTCCAGCTTATCAACGACAGCTCCAACTAAAATCAGATACTGTGCCCTTGCCTTCTCAGTATTAGTACTCAATGTATTTAATATAAATTCTACATTTACTAATCCCGATGCTCTTCTAACATATAACAGATGACTGCTCCACCTATAGTCCACTCCCTCCAGCATGCTTGCCCGTACTGGATTTTGATGAATATAACATATAAGAGCCATTAGATAACTTTCTTTCTCACAGATAAAGGCCTTGTAGCGTTGTTCAAATACATGTCCGCTATGTTTCTGATGCCAATTATAATGTTGCGTATACCTCTGTTGAATGCCTTGCATAATTTTTGCCAATGGATCTTTTCCTACTTGAAGTAGTAAGTGGACATGATTGTCCATAATCACATAAGCGTACAATTGAAAGTCATATCGCTTTTTATAGTCGGCTAAAATCTCTAGATATTTACCCTTTTTTTCCTCTGCTTCAAATACACGTTCCCTATTATTTCCTCTGGCTATTACGTGATAGATTGCACCTTCATAGTGTACCCTTGGTCTTCTTGCCATCCTTCTCACCCACCAATTTTTCTTGATTTCAAGCTTAGCAGGTCTTTTAATATAAGTCAATTTTTCATATAACTCAAGCCTGACCCCAATAGTTTTTATTTTATACTAGTATATTATTTATTTACTACTCCTATATTTACTTGTGGCGTAAGACGAAAATAGTAATCATCCTGTATGGGATAATATTTAGGAGAACATTTATCCAGAATCGGAAAATCATATCCATTATGTAAATCCTTTAGAGAATCCAGATATACATCAGACAGTTGAAAATCGAGGTATACTTTATCACCATATTCAGGCTCTTTAAAGGTACCGCTTTCTCTGCGTTTTTTTAATTCAATCGTATCTCTTTTTTCTACATTTCCGTGCTTTTCAATACAAAATGTTTCCCAATGTATTGAACCCATGCCTTCCGCGTTCATCCATTCATGAGCCATATCTGTTTGCGCTAATAAATTGCCTCCTGTACTCAAATTAAGATCAGGGAAATGTGCCATTTCAAACAGTTGGTTTTCTAATCGTTGATATCCAGGCAACATAATGCATCTATCATTACCATAAAATAAAATAATTTTACCAGTAGGTTTTGTTACTCTCACAAATTCTTTGAAAATCAATCGTGGATCAGTAAAAATTCCGGGACATAGTGTATCACAGCACCATATCCAATCAAAGGTGTTATCTGGAATCGTACATAATTTACCTTCTTCGTCAACATATTGCAAAGGCTTTTGATTAAAATCAGATGTTGCTACTTTAACACTCAGTTCAGGATAAGTACTATTTAAATATTTCGCTTTAACATTTCTTGCATATTCAACATGCTCTGGTGTGTAGTCAAGACAAAGAATTTCTCCATTGTTCTTTATTCCTGAAGATAATAAAGGAAGAATTCCTCCTGGGCCACATCCTGCATCCAGACCATAGCTTCCTTTAGGCAAATTCGCCAATTCAATAGCTTTACTATATCCCTTCCACATCATACTGTTAAAAGAAAGCATTTGTTTTACATAGGGAGATAAAGTTACTTTCTCGTTATAAATTGTATTTTGAACAACGTTTGCCGTCTTTGTAAAGCCTTGATTCTGCATAACCTTTTTATCAGAAAAATAATAATTTGTCCTTCTTATATTTGTTAACATTTTTCCACCTCATATACTCTAGAGTACAAGCTCTATTTTTTTAGAAACCCATTTCCTAACCAGAAAAACCTTACTTATGTTCGAAATCACAAATTTTTAGGGCATGTTTACCGAGAGACTACTTCTATACAATAGGCTTTGTATTACTTCAATGTATCACACACCTCCAATGCCATTTTTTTATTTTACCTCCCCTTTCTTTATCCGTACAAAATCTCTAATTTTTAGCTAATTGTCCATATCATTTTGGGATTACTAGCAAGCGATATCGCTTAACATCAGCCGAAAGCTCTCCCGAATAACCGAGTGTTTTCATATTTTTCATTTCTGATTTCTAAAAAATAAGCTTTAAAGCCAGTTTTTGCACTACAAAAGTTAATTTGATTAAAATAAATTTATATACTTCATATCTATCTTTAAATTTTTAAAGAGAAAAGGAAAACAGGTATTGATTATAAACTTTATTTTATAGTTTTCATATTCATACCAAATAGATTTAATGTAAAAATATAACGCTTTGAATCTATGTAATTTTTTACACACAAAACCTAATGTAAAATACTTTTTAGCAATTTGTTTTTGATAAGCCTTGATGCATGCATCTTTATTTGCTTTCATAGTAGCATTTGTGATATATTTAATTCTATTTTTCCTGAATTTAACATGATAATATCCGCAAAAAACCAACTTATTAACAATAGATTTATCATTTATCATTTTATCGAAATCAATATTTCTTCGATCAACAAAAAAGTACAGGTTGTCATTATTTCCCTGATTATAAATAAAATGACAGTCTCGTATTAAACAAATTTTATGATTCATTATAACTCTTGTTGCAAAATCAATGTCCTCGCTTCCCCAGAATTCCTCATTAAATAGACCTACTTCCTTAATGAGTTTACTATTAAATACCATAGTACATATGTGATAGCAGTATAATTCATTTATGACTGCATATTCATAAAAGTCTTCATCGAAAAATATCACATTATCTATTACTTTAGCGTTCAAATCGTTAATTGCTTTTACTAATTTATTTGATTCATCAGGCTGATCAAAAGTGCGGTATAACTTGTCTGCTTTTCTTTCCATTACTAAAGAAAAGCAGACATTTAAATTATACTTTTTTAAGGTTTCAACACTTTTACTTAAATGATGTTCTACCCATTCATCATCTGAGTCTAAAAATGCTAGATAATCTCCTGATGAATTAATAATTCCATGATTTCTCGCCCCTGAAACTCCCTTACACCGCTGATTAAGAAAATATCGTATTCTCTTATCAGTTTTAATATAATTATCAACCAAATCTTTAGTTTCATCAGTGCTATTATCATCTACTATTATTAATTCCCAATTGGTGTATTTTTGTTTAATAACCGAATTAATAGCTTTTGTTAGAGTATATGCTCTGTTATAAGTTGGTATAATTATACTAACAAGTGGGTCTTTGATATTTTGTTCCATACTAAAATTATTCTCTTGACTTGCATTCATTTTATCGCTCTCCTTTGATAACACTACAAACTCCCACTCATGCTTTAGTTCTGAAAAAATTCCAACTAAAAAACGCTGCCAGCATCCTTATAACCTTGCCTTAGACCTTTACCTGCATTACATTTAAGTTTATCAGGATTAAACAACATATAATAAACATTCTGTGCATGCTCTCTAGTACGTTTATCCGCAAGCATTGCTAGCTCGGAATTACTAGAAGTTTCGGACTCATGGACAAAAACCTCAATAATATGTTTGGATGTCATAAGCTGAGCCATAATCAGACCCAGTGAAGCCTCATGAGCACACTGCCTATCAATCGACTCAGGCCCTGGCATAGCCAACGCCATAACAATATCACATTTCTCGTTTTCCATTAGGCGCTTACAAGCAACTGGAAGATCTTTCATTCCGGGAACCGTTTGTCTAATAATGTTAACTGAAGATGTAAGTTTCCTTAACTCAGAAACTGCCGACGAAGCCATATCATAGCGTGCAAACGTAGTATCAATTATACCTATTTTCTTCATACTAATCAGTATTCCTTTCGCTGTGCGCAAGGCACAAAAAGTGTGTAAACCTTCAATTCGCGCGTACTTAGATGTAAATGCAGGCATACTACAGAGCACAACGAAGTACGTTTTATAAGCCCATTTTAAGTTAACCACACTCTCAAACTTTTGCTTCTAATGAAAGTAATTCAACAGCGGATTTTGCAGTTCGTCTTCCATAATTTTTTTCCTTTATGCCTGCTGCTTTGATTGCTTCCTCAAGATTATCAGCGGTAACAATACCATATAATATTGGTATTCTACTAGTTACCGAGAGATTCAATAGTTGTCTTGTTATTTCAGAACCAACAAAATCAAACGAAGGTGACCCAGACCTTATCAGAGCCCCCAAGCATAATATTGCATGAACAGATGTTTTTGCAGAAATTATTGATGCCATTCTTGGAATGTCTACACAACCTGGTACTTTATAAATAATTATATCCTCTGGTAATACACCATACATTTCTAACTCACGCAATGCGCCGTTTAAGAGTTCCTCTGTAACAGCATCATGTATTCTACTTACTAGTATTGCAATTTTGTACCCTTTACTTTCAAATATACCTTCAATAATTTTCAAATCATTTATCCTCCATTCACTCTCTATCTCAATTGAACTTATGCCTTAAGTGTTAATCCTTCTTGTCGCGGATCACTGACTCCAACCCATGTATTGCCTTCTTTAACTGCTAACTGTGCTCCACCACCAGCCTTATATAGCGGTACTTTCCTTACAGGATGTCCCTTCTTTAAAAGTTCGTCTATCGTGCTGGCAGGACATGTCTCTTCAATTTTAAGTTGTATTTTATCACTAGGTTCGCTTGGATCATTACCAGGAATAAACGTCCATCGCGATTCATTATTTAACAGTTTTTTTATATTAGCATTATATACTAAAATTTTATATAGATTCTGGCTATTCCATTGTATCTGCCCGTCTCCACCAGGTGTACCGCCTACACATATACATTCTTTAGCTTCATTTAGCACTACAAAGGATCCTAATGTATTGATTGGCCTTTTTCCGCCTTGAATACAATTAGGATGAGATGGATGCATGGTAAAGCCTCGCCCAACGCGATTGTTTAAAATAATACCTGTATCTCCTATAGTAATGCCAGCTCCAAAACCTAAAGATAGACTTGCTATGCAACTACAAACATTGCCATCCTTATCTATAGCATAAAAATAGGTCGTATCTCCATAGAAATAGTTACTATTGCTCTTTTTTATATTTTTAGCTTTGTCATAAGATATCTGATTTCTAATATATTGAATCATACTATCTGAAAACATATAATCTAAATCTACAGAAACAAATTTAGGATCACCAATATAATTTCCTCTAATCTCATTGATGCATTTTACAGTCTCAACCATATAATGTATCAAATCAGCTTCATTGCGTATGTTTATATTTTCTAAAACTTTTAGTGTTAATAACATCATAAAACCTTGCGAGGGCAATGAGTTCTGATAAATATAATTTCCTTTAAATTTTATTTCTAAAGGTTCTTCAAATTGCACTGAAAAATTTGACAGATCTTCTTTCGTAAAAAATCCATTATTAGCTTTAGATGTAGCAATGAGCTTGTCTGCAATTTCACCTTGATAAAAAAAGTTTCTTCCTTGATTCGCCACTTTTTCAAGAGTCACACCAAGTTTTTTTTGCTGTAATGTTTCTCCACTATTATAAAACTCGCCATTTTTATAATATATGTCCAATAAGTTTCTATCATTTAATGCTGTCTTATGGCAATTCTTCAACCAGTGGCTTAATTGAGGAGTAACCTCAAATCCATCAATGGCATATTGTATTGCGGGCTGCCATATTTTTTTTAATGGCATACTGCCAAATTTATTCAAAAGTTCAAAATAAGCAGCAGGTGCACTTGGAACTGCTGAGGACGTTATCCCTAACAGAGGCAGGGATGAATATCCATTATTAATAAAATACTCTGCATTAATTTTGGATGGAGCAGTTCCAGCTCCATTTAATGAATATACTTTCTTTTCTGCAGCGCAATAATATAATAAAAACAAGTCTCCACCCAAACCACAAGACATTGGTAAGGTTACATTCAAAACCCCTGCCATAGCTAGGCAAGCATCTGCTGCGTTTCCTCCATTTTTTAAGATATCCACTCCTGTTTTTGTAGCCAACTGACTTCCGCTTGCAACCATTCCAAACGTCTTACTGTTATTATACGCTAACTCTTCCTGATTTAAGTTCACATATAGCCCCTCCTTTCTTCTTAGCTATACAAAAGGCACTGGCATGATATGTCGAATATTGTTCATTGTTATTGTCCAATTTAAGCTTTTCTATAAAATAACTACAGACAGCATCCTGCTGTTTTTTATCTAGAGGATGAAGCCACATACTTCCTGATGCTTTTAACCAAGAAAAGTATTCTTCAAAATTGGAAAAATATACTTTTCTTAATACCAGTCCATAATCACTTACTACTAAATCTTTTTCAACAAACGACCTCATTAATTCCACAGGTGTAATCCTTCTTTTACTAAATGAATCAAACTTCTTATAATAATCCACAAGACCTAGCTGGTTTATAGACAACAGAAATTCTCTTTCTTCTTCATCTAGTACTGCTTCGATTTCATTATCAATTCCTGCAGTATATATTGCCAAAATCCCATCATTCCTCAAAGAAGATACCAATTTTTCTAAAACACGCTCTTTATTAAACCAATGAAATGCAGCATTACTTATTATGACATCATAAAGATCTATATCTAACTCCTCAATATTGCCTTGAATAAATTTTATATTATGAATATTTAACAAATCAGCTTGTTTCTTCCCAACATCAAGCATGTCAGAAGATAAATCTATACCAGCGAAATTACAGTTAGGATGTTGTTGTGTCAAATGTAGTAAAATATTCCCCGTTCCACAACCAACATCAAGAACATGATCTCCCTCCTTTAACTGAATATTCCTGACTAGTTCTAAACCGTTTAAGAATTGTGCTTTTGTGTTTAAATCTTTATAGATATCCCCGTCAACCCAATAGTTTTTACTCATGATTTTCCCCACAATCGCTATTGCATTACTCTTACTTATTTTAAACCTATAAGTTTCCCTACACCATCTTAAGTAAGTGATGACATCGCTCTTTCTTAGTTTTTAAATACTGTCTATTATGAAGATTAGGTGAAATTTCGATTTGCTCTACTTTGATTTCAAAGCCACTATCGACTAACGCTTTTATTTTATCTGGATTATTCGTCATTAATCGTAATGATCGCATTCCTAATTCTTTTAATATGTATACAGCAAAACTATAGTCTCTTGAATCATTGGCAAATCCAAGTTTTATATTTGCTTCAACAGTATCTAAGTTAAATTTTTGTTGAAGATAATAAGCATTTGCTTTATTAAATAACCCGATTCCTCTCCCTTCTTGTCTAAGATAAATTAAGACACCTAATTTTTCATCAGCAATTCTTTTCATTGCTTCTCTTAATTGGTTCATACAATCACATCTCAAGGAAGTAAATACCTCACCAGTAATACATTCAGAGTGAATTCTTACTAATGCACCTTTTTTTAATGTTTTTATATTACCCATTGATAATACAATCGGATTACTCCCATCAAACAATTCAAATACTTGGGTCTTAAACTCCCCAAACTCCGTAGGCAGTGTAAATTTTTCTGAAGACCTCATAACCAATTTTTCCATTTTTATTAATCTCCTCAACATAGGTTTTCATCTCTAAAAAATTCATCCTTAGTCATATATTTAATATTTGTCTTGCTTCTATTGGTGTCGCAATCTCCCTCCCCATCTCCACAGAGTATTTCGTAATACGTTCTACTAATTGTGCATTACTTGATGCTAATTCATGATATTTATAATAAACATTATCCTCAAAACCCGTTCTTACATGTCCCCCCGCTAAGATACCAGCCAAATTCATAGGCAATTGACTACTCCCTACCGCAGCAACAAACCAGTTGCTGTCTTTAGGAATACTTTCAATTAAAAACAATAGATTTTTTACACTAGCTGGTATACCACCATTAACCCCCAGAACAAATTGAAAATTTAAAGGTCCTTTCACTATGCCTTTTCGTGCAAATTCAACAACATGTCCTATCATTCCAAAATCGAATATCTCAAATTCGGGTCTAATTTGGTGCTTGCCAATTTCTTCAGCCAATTTTAAAATAAAGCTTGGTGTGTTAATGAATACCTTACCATTTCTATTAAAAGACCCTGGTGTAAAAGATGCTATTTCTGGCATACATGTTAATGGTTTTAAACGGCTTGAATCATCTCCGTCCACATTAAAACCTGTGGTTGTTAGACAGATTAATATATCAGTTTTTTCTCTAATTCGTTCTAATATTTCTCGATATACCTCTACACGCTGACTTGGTGTTCCATCGCACTCTCTTGCATGAATATGGACAATAGATGCTCCTGCATTCCGGCAGTCATACACAGATTGAGCTATTTCTTTGGGTGTTATCGGTAAATTAGGATTATTCTTCTTTGTTGTAATGCCTCCATTAATTGCGGCGGTAACAATCAACTTATTCAACCTTATCACCTTCTATACTTTTTTTATTTTTCTTACACTAATGTAGAAAATTGCCCATTAATAATTCAATATGAACATCGCCTTAATATTAATTTACCATATTTACTAATTAATGCAAATAATTATATAACTTGACCCTCGGGGTCAGGCTTGAGTTATATGTAAAATTGACTTATTCTTCTTTAATTGTTAGTTAACTCTTGACAAATTCTTGTAATATTGGCTGGATCAATCTGTAGTACTTTGGCTAACTGCGTCCTTGTCATTAAATCTCTCTCAAGCACTTCATAAATCAATCGCTTTCTAGCTGCTACTACCTTCCGTATCCGGCACTTCCCTACCAATTTCTCTTGACTTATTTCTTCCTCTACACTAATCTTCTCTACGAGCTGTTCCCATGTTAACTTCGTTCGGCTTTGTTCCATTTTTGCTTGTAATAGAGTTTTTTGAGTCTCTTTCCCTTGTTCGTTTTCAACGCTATATTCCAGCTTATCAACGGCAGCCCCTACTAAAATCAGATACTGTGCCCTTGCCTGCTCAGTATTCGTACTCAATGTATTTAATATAAATTCTACATTTACTAATCCCGGTGCTCTTCTAACATATGACAGATGGCTGCTCCACCTATAGTCCACCCCTTCCAGCATGCTTGCCCGTACTGGATTTTGATGAATATAACATATAAGAGCCATTAGATAACTCTCTTTCTCACAGATAAAGGCCTTGTAGCGTTGTTCAAATACATGTCCGCTATGTTTCTGATGCCAATTATAATGTTGCGTGTACCTCTGTTGAATGCCTTGCATAATTTTTGCCAATGGATCTTTTCCTACTTGAAGTAGTAAGTGGACATGATTGTCCATAATCACATAAACGTACAATTGAAAGTCATATCGCTTTTTATAGTCGGCTAAGATCTCTAGATATTTACCTTTTTCTTCCTCTATTTCAAATACATGTTCCCTATTATTTCCTCTGGCTATTACGTGATAGATTGCACCTTCATAGTGTACCCTTGGTCTTCTTGCCATCCTTCTCACCCACCAATCTTTCTTGATTTCAAGCTTAGCAGGTCTTTACTATAAGTCAATTTTTCATATAACTCAAGCCTGACCCCAAAACACCCCACTCTTAATAATATAGCTGATTTTTTTGGGGTATCAATTGATTACCTCCTCGGTAGAGAAAACCTATCTACAACCAGTGTTGCCCCCGCCTCGCAAATAACAGAATTATCACAAGAAGACCTTGCTCTTCTTGAAGTAGCCCGCCAATTAAAAAACCTCCCGGACACTGACCGGAAGGAGATCGAATCGTATATTCAATATAAAAAACACAGCAACAAAAATAACGTTCAAGCCGATGCAAAAAAAAATAAGAAATCTACCGTGTAATGTCTTCATGAAAATGATTTAATAACGAATACATACTTTCCAAAATTAATAGCAGAAAAGCCACTACACGTCAAAAAATCCTTCCAGCAAAACGCTAGAAGGATTAAAATTATTAGATTAGAACTTTGAACCCTCGACCCACGGCTTGGGAATGAATTATGTAAATTTTATATTATAATTTTATTTTTACATAATCTATAAAATCAATAATTCAAGGGTTTACTTTTTTATAAATTCCACTAATTATTTTATTTCTAGTGTTTATTGTCCACCTTTTAACCACCTATCATAATGATTAACAAAAGATGTAATATTATCCTTAATCACCAAAATCAATTTTTTCTTCTGCAGCATTGAAAATATCAATTCTATTTTCAACATCAATTTTATTAACAAGCCATCCTCTGAGTAAACAATTTTTTATAAAATCATCAATTCGATTGACACCATCTATCTCTTTTAACGTTACTACAATACCAAACTTTATCCCTACTCCATATTTTTCATCTAAACGTTCTTTTGTTTTTAAACTTACTCCCCAAATTTCTTTATCATAGCGCTTTTTCGCACGATTAACTTTTTTTGACACTTCCCTAATGTGCTTCACATTATCCCATTTTCTAAAATACTTTCTTGCATCTTCCTCCCACGTAAAATATTCAACTTCCGCACTTTGATAATTATTATCTATGGGCTTTATTCCCTTATCAGTTAACCTACCAAGTTGTATTTCAAGTTCCGTATTTGTATAATCAACCCCTTGGCTTCGAGAACAACAGGGGAAATAACATAAAGTTGCTTTTACAATAAAGGGATGTTTTTCCTTACTTATGGGCACAGGAATATTATAATTGTATGTATCATATTTTTCCGAAACACCCGATAAAACAAATTGTATCTCATCATCTGGACAACGAACGATATCATCAATTTTCATTGGAACTATTCCGTGCCCAATAAGAGAAGAGTCAACTACTTGCTTATCCCAACCAGTTGCCGCATTTATTATTAGAGCTTTTGCCACTTCTCTGCTTAATCCTAGAATATTAATTAAATAAGACATTTTCCTTGCTATCCAGGGGGCTGCAAAAGAGGTTCCTCCTACAAACGCTTCACCAGTTGAAGTGCATACTCGCATAAGATTTGCTCCATCACCACCGTAATAACTGATATCAGGTTTTGTAAAAAATGATAACACCGGACCTTTCCGAGTATAAGAGGCAGGGCGGTTATCAAAATTAACAGAATTAACAACCAGCGAATTTATAGAGTCAGCAGGTGCCCCTATAGCCTTAACTTGTTTTTCAGTAGAAACTTTATTAGTTCCGGCAATAATAAATGTTACATCACTTTCATACTGTATTCTATCCAATATTGCTGCTTCAGGCGAAATGAAGTTTGGATTTATTTCAAGCTTAGATCCGAGAGATAAATTCCAAACTTTAATATCTTTGTTTGACGATATTATTTCATTAATATTTCTTAAAATTGTAAATGAACTAAACTGATTTCCGGCAGCAACACCAAAATGTCGTACGCGAAACCTACCACAACCATCATCCATATGAGGATTAGATGAAGGACCGTCTACTATAATAGAGGATACCGCGGTTCCATGATTATAGTCGTTTGTTGATAACGAAATATCTTCGGGCAACATATTTTTAAATTCAACCCACTCAGAAAAGTATACCTTTTCATCAAACATAGTATCAATTACACCGATTATAGGTTCATTCTTAGGGGAAGGAATAGCTATTACAGTATGATCACAAAAATCAAAATCAACTTTTGTTAGTTTTGTTATGTCACTAACTGCCATAGATATTAAATATGGAGCTTTTTGTTTTAAAAGAGCTAATTCATCAGGTCTTAATAAAATTGTCGTATCATCCATTACTCTAGTAAACTGCAAACTGATACCTAACTTTTCCATGAGCTTTGTTGCCTTAACATCTGTTTTATATATAGTAATAATAGCTTCATCTTTTAAATCTATATCATCAACTAATACATCAAATTTTTCAACATAAAAAGCATCTACTATTACCTTAAGAAAATTAGTTTTTGCAATCTTTGATGGGGTAAAGGCAATTTGTTTTGAATTAATTTTCTCGATTATGTCATGGGTGATTGCCCCATTGAATTTTTTATTTAAGACTCTTGGGGTCAAAGACTCTTAGGGTCAGGCTTGAGTTATATATAAAATTGACTTATTTTTCTTTAATTGTTGGTTAACTCTTGACAAACTCTTGTAATATTGGCTGGATCAATCTGTAGTACTTTGGCCAACTGCGTCCTTGTCATTAGCTCTCTCTCATGAACGCCTCTCCAGTTCCTTAATTATCTTGTCAAAATCCGACTCAAACTGTTGGTCCTGTATAACCCTATATTTATTGTATTCACCTTCCGCCAGAGCTGCAGCTACCTGATGCGATATCTTTCCTGCATACTGCAAAACCTCATACTCGTTGAATTGAAGAAAGGCATCCAGATTATAATATTCGAGCTTACGCGACACTTCCCGTTTCCCTTCAATCAAAACCACCCGTCCAACGGGTGGTTTGAACTGAGGCTGTAAGCCTCTATTACTAGCCAGCGTCTAAAGGCGCTGGCTTTCACTTTGTTCAAGCCACTGTGGTTTTGTCATTTTTACTATCCCTCAAGGGATATTTGTACTATTTTACTTTTTACCCTTAAAAGGGTCTTCATATTCTCTAACACTTAATTTATCTAGTGCCTGATCATGTTTTTCTTGCTCTTGTATATATTTTTTTATAGTGGCTTCATTCAATCCTACTGTACTTACATAATATCCTTCTGCCCAAAAATGTCTGTTCCCATATTTATACTTTAGGTTACTATGCTTTTCGAATATCATCAGTGCACTTTTTCCTTTTAAGTATCCCATAAATGCAGATACACTAATTTTCGGTGGTATTGACACTAACATATGCACATGGTCTACCATCAAATGCCCCTCTAATATTTCTACCCCCTTGTAACTACATAATCTCCTTAATATTTCCCCTATACTTTCTCTGTATTGCCCATATATTATTTTTCTTCTATACTTCGGCGTAAATACTATATGATACTTGCACATCCATTTGGTATGTGCTAAACTTTGAGCCATAAACTCACCGATCCTTTCTTGTAATAGTGGCCTGAACACCCTCTATTATAAGAATCCGGTGAGTTTTTGTATAACTTCTGTCGCGCACCTGCATAGCAGGTGGTTTTTTGTTTCGTTCGCTTCGCTACCTCAACAGACTAAAGTCTAAATTTGAACTGTCAAAATTTCTTTGACAGTTGCTTCTCGATCCAATTCATTCTCTTTATAAATGTTCTGTAAATGATAGCTGATACTTTGTTTGCTCGTACCAAACAGTTCTGCCATGCGATTCATAGCCCATGGTAGCCTATGGGGTCATAGCCTATGGTAGCCCTCGGGGTCAGGCTTGAGTTATATGTAAAGTTGACTTATTCTTCTTTACTCTTTAATTGCTGGTTAACTCTTGACAAATTCTTGTAATATTGGCTGGATCAATCTGCAGTACATTGGCTAACTGCGTCCTTGTCATTAGCTCCCTCTCAAGCGCTTCATAAATCAATCGTTTTCTAGCTGCTACTACCTTCCGTATCCGGCACTTCCCTACCAACTTCTCTTGACTTATTTCTTCCTCTACAGTAATCTTCTCTACGAGCTGTTCCCATGTTAACTTCGTTCGGCTTTGTTCCATTTCTGCTTGTAATAGAGTATTTTGAGTCTCTTTCCCTTGTTCGTTTTCAACGCTATATTCAAGCTTATCAATGGCAGCCCCTACTAAAATCAGATACTGTACCCTTGCCTCCTCAGGATTAGTACTCAATGTATTTAATATAAATTCTACATTTACTAATCCCGGCGTTCTTCTAACATACGACAGATGACTGCTCCACCTATAGTCCACTCCCTCCAGCATGCTTGCCCGTACTGGATTTTGATGAATATAACATATAAGAGCCATTAGATAACTCTCTTTCTCACAGATAAAGGCCTTGTAGCGTTGTTCAAATACATGTCCGCTATGTTTCTGATGCCAATTATAATGTTGCGTGTACCTCTGTTGAATGCCTTGCATAATTTTTGCCAATGGATCTTTTCCTACTTGAAGTAGTAAGTGGACATGATTGTCCATAATCACATAAGCGTACAATTGAAAGTCATATCGCTTTTTATAGTCGGCTAAGATCTCTAGATATTTGCCTTTTTCTTCCTCTGTTTCAAATACACATTCCCTATTATTTCCTCTGGCTATTACGTGATAGATTGCACCTTCATAGTGTACCCTTGGTCTTCTTGCCATCCTTCTCACCTACCAATCTTACTTGATTTCAAGCTTAGCAGGTCTTTTACCATAAGTCAATTTTTCATATAACTCAAGCCTGACCCCAATAGTTTTTATTTTATCTCAATCGCAAGTATAGGGCCCATATTGTCTACCAAGTTTTTTTTGATTATTTTGACCTTTTCATCCATATTTGTAATAACCATCATCGTCGTAAGTGGTTTTTCTTGAGCTACAATATAATCTCGATCAAAGGTAATCAATGGATCTCCCTTTTTCACCATATCATTTTCCTTAACATGTGCTGTAAAACCTTGACCTTGGAGGTCTACTGTATCAAGTCCAATGTGAATTAGAATCTGAACTCCTTGGCTTTCTATAGCTACAGCATGTTTTGTTGCTGCCACTAATGCCACAGTTCCATCACAAGGAGCAACTACAACATCCGTTTCTGGTTCAATAGCAAATCCATCTCCCATCATCTTAGAGGAAAAGACTTGATCAGGAACTTCGGTGATATCAATAATTTTTCCAGCAATCGGTGCATAGGTTTCTAGCTCTTTCTTATTAAAAAATCCAAACATGCTCTACACTCACTTTCTTCTTTACCTATTCATTTATATTCTAACTTGGTCTTCTTTGATAGACTTTCTTCCCTTTTACTATAGTAGTGAAAATTTCGATTGTATCATCAAACAAAACAAGATCGGCTTGTTTACCACTTTCAATACTTCCTTTAAGATCGTAAATACCTAACTCCTTAGCTGGATTTACGGTTACGAGTTTAATGACTTCGGGCAAAGGAGCTCCCGTATTATATTGAAACTTGCGAATAGCTTCATTCATCGTAAGTACACTCCCCGCAATCGTACCATCACGAAGTTTTGCTACTTGATCTTTAACGATGACCACCTGTCCGCCCAGTTCAGATTCACCATCTGGCAACATACAAGCACGCATAGAATCCGTAATTAAAATCAGATGGTCACTCCCTTTTATTTTATAAACAAGTCGCTGCATTGCCGGATGAACATGTACATTATCAGCAATGAGCTCACAATTCACGTCTGTATCAAGCGCCGCGCCAACAACACTCGGTTTACGATGGTGAAATGGCTGCATTCCGTTAAAAAGATGCGTAATCTGGGCAGCGCCAGCAGAAATAGCCTGCATAGCTTCATCATAGGTTGCTGAACTATGACCTATTGAAACCACGATATTACGTTTTTTACATTCTTCTACAAAGTCATGATTACTCATTAACTCTGGAGCAATCGTCACTATTTTTATAATATCCTGATAGGGTTCTAACCACGAAAAATCTGGCGCAATAATGTGCTTCGGACTCTGCGCCCCTTTATATTCTTCACTAATAAAAGGTCCTTCGACATGACAACCGATAATCTGAGCGCCACCCTCGATCTTCATTGCTGCCCGAATCTGCTCGAAGCTACGATAAATCGTCGGAAAATCATACGTCATTGTCGTCGGTAAAAACGAAGTAACACCGGACTTTGCCATACTTTGCCGAATAACGGCCAATGCTTCAGGAGTATCATCCATCGTATCGTAACCACTGCACCCATGAATATGAAGATTAATAAAGCCCGCTGCAACATATTTTCCTTGCGCATCCAAAATGATATCTCCATCCTTGGCTTGAAAAATAGCTCTGGGTATGATTTGTTCGATAGTTTCATCATATAAAATAACCTGATCGGTTAAAATTGTATCTTTTAAAATAATCTTGCCATTAATAATTGCCTTCATCGCTCTCACCTCCCTAACATTATTTTACCATACAAGTAAAGGAATGGCGCCCTGACAAATTTTTGTCGCCGCCCATTCCCTTATTGTAATGTAGATACATTGGTAGTTTAATATCATAAAAACGATTGTATAAGATTCCGGCTTCAATACCACTGATGATACGACTTTGTTTAGTGGAAGTTTTTTTCAGGTAATAACGCCGCGGCTTCTTTATCGACAATGATAAGCACATCTTGATGCAATTGCAGAATAGATGCCGGAGCATCAGGTCGAACACCGCCATAAATTGCCTTATAAATTGCTTCCGCTTTATTTTTCCCATTTGCCAATAAAATCACTTTTTTAGCAAGCATAATTGTTTTAATTCCCATACTGATTGCATATCTCGGTACATCTTTACGGTCGGAAAAAAACCTTGCATTTGCCTCAATGGTTTCCTCATCTAGTTTTACCTTATGTGTCGTCGCTTCAAATTTAATATCCGGCTCATTAAAACCGATATGAGCATTTTGTCCAACTCCTAATATTTGTAAGTCAATACCACCCTTTGACTCAATAAGTTTATCATAATGTTTGCATTCTTTGTCCAAGTTATCTGGTTTACCGTTTGGAATAAAAATATTTTCTGGCTTAATATTGATCTTATCAAAGAAATTTTCATGCATAAAATAATGATAACTTTGTGGATTCTCTGGTTCTAATCCCAAATATTCATCCAGATTAAAACTGATCGCCTCTGAAAAATCCAAACCAATTTGTTCATGCACCTGAACAAGTTTTTGATACATCAAAAGAGGTGTACTCCCGGTAGCTAAACCAAGTACACTATTTGGTTTTAAATACAATTGCCCAGCAACGATTCTGGCAGCAGCAGTACTCATTTCTTCATAAGATTCTGTCACAATAATACGCATTTTTTAACCCCCATTAACGTAATAATTCAATAGCCTGTGTGGTAAGACATTTCTTTTGTTCAGCACGCTTGGGCATTTGCTTTACCACTTGTGTATAGACCAAATCCATAATAAAAAGTTGCGCTAACTTCGCCGAAATTGATCCTGTTTCAAGCAAAGTTTCTCGTGCCGCATAGGCAAGATGTAAATCAGATATAACTTTTAAACGTGAATTTTGATTTGATGTAATGGAAATAATTTTTGCTCCATTTCTTTTTGCTAACTCTACCGTTTTAAGAATTTCTATCGTATCCCCTGAATGAGAAATAGCCACAATTACATCTTCTTTCTGGACAAGCGATGCCATCATAATCATGCGATGACTATTATCAAAACTGTTGCAATCGAGTCCGATCCGACAAAATTTATATGCCGAATCCTGTGCCATAAAACCAGAGTTACCAATACCAATAAAATAAATGCGCCTTGCTGCCATTAAGACATTAGCACTGTCTTGAATATCCTCATTTTTTAAAGAATCCAAAGTCTTTTCGAGTGTACCAATATTCGCATCTAAAAGCTTTCGTGCCGTAACAAGTGCGGTCTCGTCACTTTCAATATTGCGATTAATAATATAACGCCGACTAGCATTCATCGAATCTTGTGCTAAGGCCACTTTAAAATCCGGTAAATTTGCAAATCCCATTTTTTTTACAAAGCGTGTAATCGTCGATTCACCAATCCCACTTTCTTTTGCTAGCTGTGAAATGGGTGTATGAGATACTTTTTCTATATTTTGTTTAATATATTCCATTAAAATTCTATCTGATTTGGATGCCTTAAAATCAGGAAGTTCTAACTTTTCCACTATACTCATACCAAAATCCTCTTATTACATAAAAGCTCCATCCAAGCAGCTATTTATTTAATCTTCTCTAAAAAATCTCTTCAATTTCATTTTTTATAATCGTAACCTACGTTCCATAAGTAACTTGAACCCCACTACCACTTTGCAAAACACCACGTGCGCCACTTTCTTTTAGAATATTTCCTTTGACTTTAACACTTGCCAAAACGTTGTGCTTTTTCAAAAAAAGTACTATTGCCCGCTGACTCAAAAATACTCATTCTGCCTACCTCACTTTTTATATTTAGAATGCACGACTTATATACTAAATTATTAAAAGCCACTTAAAATTTTAATACAGCAGCAAATTTTCGAGTTATCAATTGCGGTCTAGTGATAGCCGAACCCACAATCGCTGCATAAGCCCCTGCCTCATAGACTTTTTTTAAATCTTCCGGTGTATTGATTTTGCCTTCACCCACTACTGGTATACGTAAGTCCCTTACCAATTTCTGAATTAAAATAAAATCGGGTCCCAACAACTGCTGCGAATAATCCGTATAACCAGCCATAGTAGTTGATACCGCATCAGCACCATATTTTTCCGCCTGCACAGCTTCCTTATAGGTAGAAATATCCGCTAAAACCTCAACGTGATGCGCCTTGATTCGCTCAATTAAAGTTTGGATATGTTCTCCCTGTGGACGTGTACGGTCGGTCATATCCAACGCAATCATTTCACAGCCTGTCGTTAAAAGTTCGTCTACTTCACGTAACGTCGGTGTAATATAAATCGCCGAATCTGGATAATTTCGTTTAATTAAGCCAATCACTGGTAGTCCTGTCACTTTTTTAATCTCAATAATATCCTCAACACCCTGCGCTCTAATACCAGCGGCCCCACCTTCTTGAGCCGCTTTTGCCATACGCCCCATAATAAAAGAGCTATGTAAAGGCTCATCCGGCAATGCTTGACACGATACAATTAATTTCCCCTTCATCTGTGCTAACAAATAACCACCCCTTTCCTTTATAAACTTTATTTCAATGATACCATTATATAATATTATTTGCAATATTTTTTCATTTTCATTGTTTTTATTTAGTAAAAATCGTTAAAAAATTTATTTATGGTACTTTATTTCATTTATAAGATATTCAATGTAATGATTTTTCAAAGTTATAAGCTACTAATACCGTCCAATTTAATTGAAGATTAAAAAACACTGTAGAGATGTGAGGATCACCGTGCCTGTTAAGATTGGCACCGATAGCGTCATTGTCCAAGATTGATCGATCAATCATATAATTTTTTGCACACGAAAAAAGCACCCACAAATGTGAGTGCCTTTCATCTAACCAGCAACTACCTACTTTCCCAGGGCGTTTCCACCCAAGTATCATCGGCGTGTATAGGCTTAACTACTGTGTTCGGTATGGGAACAGGTGGTACCCTATAGCTATCATCACTGGATCTTTCAGAGATATTCTCTGAAAACTAAACAGAAGTTTTATTATTGTATTCTTTGCATTTTAGTTATCTTTTATTTATCTAGACATGCTTGCATGTCTGGCTTTTTTTAAGTCAAGCCCTCGACCTATTAGTACCAGTCAGCTACATACATTGCTGTACTTCCACACCTGGCCTATCAACCTTGTCTTCTACAAGGGGTCTTACTAGATTACTCTATGAGAAACCTCATCTTAAGGCTGGTTTCACGCTTAGATGCTTTCAGCGTTTATCCTTTCCGAACGTAGCTACCCAACTGTACTCCTGGCGGAATAATTGGTACACCATTGGTTCGTCCACTCCGGTCCTCTCGTACTAGGAGCAGCTCCCTTCAAGTTTCTTGCGCCCGCGATGGATAGGGACCGAACTGTCTCACGACGTTCTGAACCCAGCTCACGTACCACTTTAATGGGCGAACAGCCCAACCCTTGGGACCTACTTCAGCCCCAGGATGTGATGAGCCGACATCGAGGTGCCAAACCTCCCCGTCGATATGGACTCTTGGGAGAGATTAGCCTGTTATCCCCAGGGTAGCTTTTATCCGTTGAGCGATGGCCCTTCCACTCGGTACCACCGGATCACTAAGCCCGACTTTCGTCCCTGCTCGACATGTCCGTCTCGCAGTCAAGCTCCCTTATGCCTTTGCACTCTTCGCGCGATTTCTGTCCGCGCTGAGGGAACCTTTGGGCGCCTCCGTTACTCTTTCGGAGGCGACCGCCCCAGTCAAACTGCCCGCCTGACACTGTCTTGAATTTAGTTATTATTCCAGTTAGAATTCCAGTAAATGAAGGGTGGTATCCCAACAATGACTCCTAGAAAACTTGCGTTCTCTATTCTCAGTCTCCCACCTATCCTGTACATCATTTACCAAAATTCAATGTCAGGTTGCAGTAAAGCTCCATGGGGTCTTTCTGTCCAGTCGCGGGTAACCTGCATCTTCACAGGTATTTCAATTTCACCGGGTCCCTCGTTGAGACAGTGCCCAAGTCGTTACACCTTTCGTGCGGGTCGGAACTTACCCGACAAGGAATTTCGCTACCTTAGGACCGTTATAGTTACGGCCGCCGTTTACTGGGGCTTCAATTCACAGCTTCGAATTGCTTCTAACCGCTCCTCTTAACCTTCCAGCACCGGGCAGGTGTCAGCACCTATACGTCAGATTTCTCTTTAGCAGGCACCTGTGTTTGTGGTAAACAGTCGCTTGGGCCTCTCTTCTGTCGCCACCAATCGCTCCAATAGTAAATATCTTCACAATCAATGGCCATCCTTTTCCCGAAGTTACGGATGCATTTTGCCGAGTTCCTTAACGAGGGTTTTCCCGCGCACCTTAGGATTCTCTCCCCGCCTACCTGTGTCGGTTTGCGGTACGGGCACCTTTAATCTCGCTAGAAGCTTTTCTTGACAGCGTGGTCCATTCGATTTCTCTTTGGCCGAAGCCTCAGATACCCATCACTCCTCAGGCTTTCAAGAGACGGATTTGCCTATCTCTCACCCTACAAGCTTAGACATACTATTCCATCAGTATGCTCGAACTTCCTTCTGTGTCACTCCATCACTCAAACAATTATTGGTGGTACTGGAATTTTCGCCAGTTGTCCATCGCCTACGCTCTTTGCCTCGGCTTAGGTCCCGACTTACCCTGAGTCGACGATCGTTGCTCAGGAAACCTTAGGCTTTCGGTGGAACAGATTCTCACTGTTCTTTTCGCTACTCATACCGGCATTCTCACTTCTATACTCTCCAGCACTCCTTACGGTATACCTTCGTCGTGTATAGAACGCTCCCCTACCCAAGATGTATTTTTCAACATCTTGACGCGACTTCGGTTCTGTGCTTTAGCCCCGGACATCTTCGGCGCAAAACCTCTCGACCAGTGAGCTATTACGCACTCTTTAAATGGTGGCTGCTTCTGAGCCAACATCCTGGTTGTTTGTGAAGTTCTACATCCTTTGCCACTTAGCACAGCATTGGGGACCTTAGTCGGCGTTCTGGGCTGTTTCCCTCTTGACTACGGATCTTATCATTCGCAGTCTGACTCCCAAGCTATCAGTATAGCCATTCGCAGTTTGACTGGGTTCGGTAAGCTTTACGCCCCCTAGCCCGATCAGAGCTCTACCGTCTATACTTATCACTTGAGGCTAGCCCTAAAGCTATTTCGGGGAGAACCAGCTATCTCCGCGTTCGATTGGCATTTCACCCCTATCCACAACTCATCCCAAAACTTTTCAACGTTCACGGGTTCGGTCCTCCACGCAATTTTACCTGCGCTTCAACCTGGCCATGGATAGATCACTGCGGTTTCGGGTCTACAACATATAACTTTCGCCCTATTAAGACTCGCTTTCGCTTCGGCTCCGTATCTTCTACTTAACCTTGCTATATACTGTAACTCGCCGGTTCATTCTTCAATAGGCACGCTGTCGACCACATAAGGGTCTTCAACTGCTTGTAGACATACGGTTTCAGGTTCTATTTCACTCCCCTCCCGGGGTTCTTTTCACCTTTCCCTCACGGTACTATACGCTATCGGTCGCCAAGGAGTATTTTGCCTTGGAGGGTGGTCCCCCCTGCTTCCCACAAGGTTCCTCGTGTCTCGTGGTACTCTGGATTCTAGCCCTCAGATGCAGCCATACGTTTACAGGAGTTTTACCTTCTACGCTATACCTTCCCAGGTATTTCAACTTGACCGTTTCTGATTTTTGCTAGTCCTCAACCCCAATGAACCGAAGTTCACTGGTTTGGGCTCTTCCCCGTTCGCTCGCCGCTACTTAGGGAATCTCAATTGATTACTTTTCCTCCGGGTACTTAGATGTTTCAGTTCCCCGGGTCTACCTCCTCATGCTCTCAGGCATGGGTAACAGTCCATTACGACTGCTGGGTTGCCCCATTCGGACATTCATGGATCAATACCTACTTGCGGTTCCCCATGACTTTTCGCAGCTTATCGCGTCCTTCTTCGGCTCTTGGCGCCTAGGCATCCACCGTATGCCCTTAGTAGCTTGACTTATCGTACTCTTCGAACACGTCTATAAACGCACATTTGCTTCGTTGCTCCTCGGTAAAATCACTCGACGTAATTTTCATTACGACTCGCGCTTTTCCCTGCGGTGCGCCTTGCAACTGTACATTTCTAGTCTGTTCTAGTTTTGTACTAAAATCAAATAGCCATTAAGTTATACTTAAATGCTTAATTTAATCTTTTTGAATCCTAAAATGCTCGTTAATTTACTCTCACTTCTGAGAGGTACTTTAAAACTTAAAATACATTTTATTTTCTTCTGTGTAGTTTTCAAAGAACATAAGCAGAGAACTAAAAGCTTCTGCTTTTTGAGTTCATACTTTCGTATTCCCTCAAAACTAAACAATGTAAATGAATTAATTAGATGTGTCGACCTCGGATTACGAAAGTACATTTAAACCTTCATATCTCCTTAGAAAGGAGGTGATCCAGCCGCACCTTCCGATACGGCTACCTTGTTACGACTTCACCCCAATCATCGGCCCCACCTTAGACGGCTGGCTCCATTGCTGGTTACCCCACCGGCTTTGGGTGTGACTGACTTTCGTGGTGTGACGGGCGGTGTGTACAAGGCCCGGGAACGTATTCACCGCAGTATGCTGACCTGCGATTACTAGCGATTCCGACTTCATGTAGGCGAGTTGCAGCCTACAATCCGAACTGAGAGCTTGTTTATGGGTTTGGCTCCACCTCGCGGCTTTGCATCCCTCTATTTAAGCCCATTGTAGTACGTGTGTAGCCCAGGACATAAGGGGCATGATGACTTGACGTCATCCCCGCCTTCCTCCGTGTTATCCACGGCAGTCTCCCATGAGTTCCCGCCATTACGCGCTGGCAACATAGGATAGGGGTTGCGCTCGTTGCGGGACTTAACCCAACATCTCACGACACGAGCTGACGACAGCCATGCACCACCTGTTTTCTTGTCTTCCGAAGAAGAGGTACTAATCTCTTAGCATTTCAATCAATGTCAAGTCCTGGTAAGGTTCTTCGCGTTGCGTCGAATTAAACCACATACTCCACCGCTTGTGCGGGCCCCCGTCAATTCCTTTGAGTTTCAACCTTGCGGCCGTACTCCCCAGGCGGGGTACTTATTGCGTTAACTCCGGCACAGAAGGGGTCGATACCCTCTACACCTAGTACCCATCGTTTACGGCTAGGACTACCGGGGTATCTAATCCCGTTCGCTCCCCTAGCTTTCGAGCCTCAGTGTCAGTAACAGTCCAGAAAGTCGCCTTCGCCACTGGTGTTCCTCCTAATATCTACGCATTTCACCGCTACACTAGGAATTCCACTTTCCTCTCCTGCACTCAAGAAATGTAGTTTCTATCCCATCACGGGGTTGAGCCCCGCACTTTTAAGATTGACTTACATTCCCACCTGCGCTCCCTTTACGCCCAATAATTCCGGACAACGCTTGCCACCTACGTATTACCGCGGCTGCTGGCACGTAGTTAGCCGTGGCTTCCTCGTTAAGTACCGTCATTATAAACCATTATTCACAATCTATACATTCGTCCTTAACAACAGAGTTTTACGATCCGAAAACCTTCATCACTCACGCGGCGTTGCTCCGTCAGACTTTCGTCCATTGCGGAAGATTCCCCACTGCTGCCTCCCGTAGGAGTCTGGGCCGTGTCTCAGTCCCAGTGTGGCCGTTCATCCTCTCAGACCGGCTACTGATCGTTGCCTTGGTGAGCTTTTATCTCACCAACTAGCTAATCAGACGCAGACCCATTCTTTAGTGATAGCTTATAAATAGAGGCCATCTTTAGTTTGAGAAGCATGCGCTTCTCAAGCAATATTCGGTATTAGCACCACTTTCGCGGTGTTGTCCCCATCTAAAGGGTAGGTTGTCTACGCGTTACTCACCCGTTCGCCACTAAGAATTATTGCTAATTCTCCGTTCGACTTGCATGTGTTAGGCACGCCGCCAGCGTTCGTCCTGAGCCAGGATCAAACTCTCCAATAAATTTATTAGAAAGCCTAAAAGGCTCTTTAAATTCTTTGTTTCTTTATAATAAAGAAATTGACTCGCGATTCAAGAACCGCGACGCAGCATCTCTGCTGCTAGTACTGACAGTTCACGAAGAACTGTGCAGTGCACATCTGGCATTAATTTTTTCTACATTGTTTAGTTTTCAGAGAACACTTGCTAACGTCTTGCGTTGTCAGCTCATTTATATTAACACAACGTTCAAGTTGTTGTCAACACATTTTTTAAATTCTTTTTTAAGAAGAGTTTCATTTGTCGTCCGCATATCTCGTTGGCGACTTGTATTATATTACACTGTTTCTTTTGTTATGTCAACACTTTTTATAAAAAACTTAAACAGTTTGAATCATACTTACTTTCTCCACTTACAAACTTCACTATTAGCATGTTAAACTTCCTCTTAAAAAGAGCAAGTAGCTGTTACACCTTCATAACCGCTACTTGTTTTTTCATTGTATATAACTTTGTATATAACTTTAATCTGTAGTTTTAATAATCTAAATAGAAAGAAGTTTCTCTCCTTTAATTTCACGATCCTGCCAAGCGATCAACGCAAAGTTACCATTCGTATGTGCATCTACTTTATTGATCCATGCAATCTCATTGCTAGCCTTAGCTGAAAGCAGTTGATTGCTAGTTCCCGTATAATAAAGCGATGCATTAATTACCCACCATTTTGTCGCGATGTTTGCACGTTTTAAATCTTCCTCAAGGCGCATTGCTTCATATATAGGTGTAGGTTCAGCAAGCGCTACAATGATAACTTCCGTTTCTTCACGATTCCGGAGCCGTGGCAACAATTTTTTTATTTCTTCTGGAATATCCCCTTGGGTCCGTTCAATTTCCTTATGATAACTTTGTGTAGAATCTAAAAGCAAAAGTGTATGCCCTGTCGGTGCAGTATCAATAACAACAACTTGATCTTCTGCTTTTTCTACAATCTTTGCAAAAGCACGAAAAACTGCAATCTCCTGTGTGCATGGCGAACGTAAATCTTCCTCAACATAAGCCACATCTTCATCTGACATGACTTCTCTTGCTTTCGCGAGCACTTCGTCCTGATATTTTTTCAGTTCTACCTGTTCATCAATCTGGCTCATGGTAATACCACAGCTCTCATTAATAACAAATTTTAGATGTGCTGCAGGATCAGTAGTTGCAAGATGTACTTTTTTACCTTTTGCCGACAACTTCATAGCAATCGCTGCAGCTATTGTCGTTTTTCCGACCCCACCTTTCCCCATGGTAAAAATAACTTTTTTATTAGATCTATCTAAATCATCAATTACATCTTTAAGCTGTAGAATATTTTTTGCCTTGATCTTATCGTTGCTGACAATAATATTATCTTGCGTAAGGAATGCACGCACATTAGTAAGGCCTGTGATATTATAGGCACGAAGTGGAATGAAATAGCTTGTCATCGTTTGTAAGCATTGCGGAACTTCATCAAGAGCTTTTCTTTGCTGGTGATACAAAGCTTCTGAAATAACATCATCATAAGAGGTTAGTACCCCATTGATGATCATAGCCTGATTGTCAATTCCAAGCCCAGCAAGTTCTTTTGATGCTCTTGCCGCTTCTTTTAATGGCGCAGCTTCAGGCCGCGATACAAGAATTAGTGTTGTTAAATCAGCATCCGCTAGAGTTTCTACCGCTTTTTTATAAATTTCTTTTTTACTTTCTAACCCAGAAAGCTGTCCAAGACAAGATGCTCCATGTGTATTTTTGCTAATAAAATTACTCCAAGCTGATGGGAGCTGTAACATACGCAAGGTATGCCCGGTTGGTGCCGTATCAAATATAATATGATCATATTCTACTTGTGTTGTTTCATCTGTAATAAAATTAGAAAACTCATTAAATGCGGCAATTTCAACTGTACAGGATCCAGAAAGCTGTTCTTCCATATTCTTTATTACCACTTCCGGCAGCTTTCCTTTATATGGTGCAATAACACTTTCTTTATATTCTTCCGCTGCTTGAATAGGATCAAGATTAGCTACAATGAGATTCGCTACACCTTCGATTGCCACGGCCTTATTCGTCAATTTCATAGCAAATACATCTTGCAGATTGGAGGCTGGATCTGTACTAACAAGTAATACACGTTTACCACGATCGGCAAGTGCTACAGCCGTTGCACAAGCAGTAGAAGTCTTACCCACCCCGCCTTTACCAGTATAAAAAAGATATTTTGTCAAAGAGAGCTGCTGCGGATTAAAAGGTTTCATTCGCAGCAACCTCCTTTGCACTGACATTTACTGAATTTTTTTAATTTTACTTTTGTCTCTTGTTTTAGAAGCAACTCATTCGGCAACTCTAATAGATTTATAAACTCCTCGTTTGTTGGATATCTCCCTGATATTATAATTGTGCCATCTAAAACAACGATAGGTAATTGATCAACTCCATTTATATTAATAAAGTCATTTACGATTTTGTTATTTACAAATTCCATTGGTGCACTCGTAAGGTTAAATCGTTCAACTAATATTTCATTCTTCTTCAACGTATTAAGAACCGCAGAAATACGAAGTAGTTCTGGGTCAACTCCTACGCCACAAATTCCTGTCGAACAGCACATTGCAGGTTCAAATATTTGCATTTTTTTCACAATAAACATCCCCATTCTAAAATATTAAATTTTTCCATCAATCTAAAAATCCTTATTATATAACACTTTTGCAAAATTTAGATCATATATAGATTTTGTTCTATATATGATCTAAAATTTTTTTATCAATTCTATCCTAGTATTAAACGGGAAACTAACATTTATAACGATACTACACTTTTTATTAAAAAATTACTCACTTTTATGACAAATACAATCTTCTTTGTTGTTTACAATTTGAGCAAATTCCTGATAAAATTTTTGCAAAGTCTCTTTGTTCAGCGAATAATACATCCATTTTCCTTCACGACGTACCAACACAATTCCAGCATTGCTTAACACTTTCATATCATGCGAAAGCGTGGGCTGAGTAATATGAAATTTTTCTAATATCTTGCAGGCGCACAATTCCCCACAAGAAAGCATATCAACAATACGAAGCCGCTTAGGATCAGCAAGTGCTTTTAAAATTATAGAGTTTTTAACATACTTAGTGTCCATTGAATCTCCTCATATAGAATTTTTTCTATCTATTTTGTATTATATGCTATTGTATAGAAAAGTGTCAATTCATTAAAAAATAATTTTTTGCATACGAAAAAAGCACCCACAAATGTGAGTGCCTTTCATCTTAACCAGCAACTACCTACTTTCCCAGGGCGTTTCCACCCAAGTATCATTGGCCTCTAAGCGCTTAACTACTGTGTTCGGTATGGGAACAGGTGGAACCACTTAGGTATCGTCACTGGATCTTTCAGAGATATTCTCTGAAAACTAAACAGAAGTTTTATTATTGTATTCTTTGCATTTTAGTTATCTTTTATTTATCTAGACATGCTTGCATGTCTGGCTTTTTTTTAAGTCAAGCCCTCGACCTATTAGTACCAGTCAGCTACATACATTGCTGTACTTCCACACCTGGCCTATCAACCTTGTCTTCTACAAGGGGTCTTACTAGATTACTCTATGAGAAACCTCATCTTAAGGCTGGTTTCACGCTTAGATGCTTTCAGCGTTTATCCTTTCCGAACGTAGCTACCCAACTGTACTCCTGGCGGAATAATTGGTACACCATTGGTTCGTCCACTCCGGTCCTCTCGTACTAGGAGCAGCTCCCTTCAAGTTTCTTGCGCCCGCGATGGATAGGGACCGAACTGTCTCACGACGTTCTGAACCCAGCTCACGTACCACTTTAATGGGCGAACAGCCCAACCCTTGGGACCTACTTCAGCCCCAGGATGTGATGAGCCGACATCGAGGTGCCAAACCTCCCCGTCGATATGGACTCTTGGGAGAGATTAGCCTGTTATCCCCAGGGTAGCTTTTATCCGTTGAGCGATGGCCCTTCCACTCGGTACCACCGGATCACTAAGCCCGACTTTCGTCCCTGCTCGACATGTCCGTCTCGCAGTCAAGCTCCCTTATGCCTTTGCACTCTTCGCGCGATTTCTGTCCGCGCTGAGGGAACCTTTGGGCGCCTCCGTTACTCTTTCGGAGGCGACCGCCCCAGTCAAACTGCCCGCCTGACACTGTCTTGAATTTAGTTATTATTCCAGTTAGAATTCCAGTAAATGAAGGGTGGTATCCCAACAATGACTCCTAGAAAACTTGCGTTCTCTATTCTCAGTCTCCCACCTATCCTGTACATCATTTACCAAAATTCAATGTCAGGTTGCAGTAAAGCTCCATGGGGTCTTTCTGTCCAGTCGCGGGTAACCTGCATCTTCACAGGTATTTCAATTTCACCGGGTCCCTCGTTGAGACAGTGCCCAAGTCGTTACACCTTTCGTGCGGGTCGGAACTTACCCGACAAGGAATTTCGCTACCTTAGGACCGTTATAGTTACGGCCGCCGTTTACTGGGGCTTCAATTCACAGCTTCGAATTGCTTCTAACCGCTCCTCTTAACCTTCCAGCACCGGGCAGGTGTCAGCACCTATACGTCAGATTTCTCTTTAGCAGGCACCTGTGTTTGTGGTAAACAGTCGCTTGGGCCTCTCTTCTGTCGCCACCAATCGCTCCAATAGTAAATATCTTCACAATCAATGGCCATCCTTTTCCCGAAGTTACGGATGCATTTTGCCGAGTTCCTTAACGAGGGTTTTCCCGCGCACCTTAGGATTCTCTCCCCGCCTACCTGTGTCGGTTTGCGGTACGGGCACCTTTAATCTCGCTAGAAGCTTTTCTTGACAGCGTGGTCCATTCGATTTCTCTTTGGCCGAAGCCTCAGATACCCATCACTCCTCAGGCTTTCAAGAGACGGATTTGCCTATCTCTCACCCTACAAGCTTAGACATACTATTCCATCAGTATGCTCGAACTTCCTTCTGTGTCACTCCATCACTCAAACAATTATTGGTGGTACTGGAATTTTCGCCAGTTGTCCATCGCCTACGCTCTTTGCCTCGGCTTAGGTCCCGACTTACCCTGAGTCGACGATCGTTGCTCAGGAAACCTTAGGCTTTCGGTGGAACAGATTCTCACTGTTCTTTTCGCTACTCATACCGGCATTCTCACTTCTATACTCTCCAGCACTCCTTACGGTATACCTTCGTCGTGTATAGAACGCTCCCCTACCCAAGATGTATTTTTCAACATCTTGACGCGACTTCGGTTCTGTGCTTTAGCCCCGGACATCTTCGGCGCAAAACCTCTCGACCAGTGAGCTATTACGCACTCTTTAAATGGTGGCTGCTTCTGAGCCAACATCCTGGTTGTTTGTGAAGTTCTACATCCTTTGCCACTTAGCACAGCATTGGGGACCTTAGTCGGCGTTCTGGGCTGTTTCCCTCTTGACTACGGATCTTATCATTCGCAGTCTGACTCCCAAGCTATCAGTATAGCCATTCGCAGTTTGACTGGGTTCGGTAAGCTTTACGCCCCCTAGCCCGATCAGAGCTCTACCGTCTATACTTATCACTTGAGGCTAGCCCTAAAGCTATTTCGGGGAGAACCAGCTATCTCCGCGTTCGATTGGCATTTCACCCCTATCCACAACTCATCCCAAAACTTTTCAACGTTCACGGGTTCGGTCCTCCACGCAATTTTACCTGCGCTTCAACCTGGCCATGGATAGATCACTGCGGTTTCGGGTCTACAACATATAACTTTCGCCCTATTAAGACTCGCTTTCGCTTCGGCTCCGTATCTTCTACTTAACCTTGCTATATACTGTAACTCGCCGGTTCATTCTTCAATAGGCACGCTGTCGACCACATAAGGGTCTTCAACTGCTTGTAGACATACGGTTTCAGGTTCTATTTCACTCCCCTCCCGGGGTTCTTTTCACCTTTCCCTCACGGTACTATACGCTATCGGTCGCCAAGGAGTATTTTGCCTTGGAGGGTGGTCCCCCCTGCTTCCCACAAGGTTCCTCGTGTCTCGTGGTACTCTGGATTCTAGCCCTCAGATGCAGCCTTTCGTTTACAGGAGTTTTACCTTCTACGCTATACCTTCCCAGGTATTTCAACTTGACCGTTTCTGATTTTTGCTAGTCCTCAACCCCAATGAACCGAAGTTCACTGGTTTGGGCTCTTCCCCGTTCGCTCGCCGCTACTTAGGGAATCTCAATTGATTACTTTTCCTCCGGGTACTTAGATGTTTCAGTTCCCCGGGTCTACCTCCTCATGCTCTCAGGCATGGGTAACAGTCCATTACGACTGCTGGGTTGCCCCATTCGGACATTCATGGATCAATACCTACTTGCGGTTCCCCATGACTTTTCGCAGCTTATCGCGTCCTTCTTCGGCTCTTGGCGCCTAGGCATCCACCGTATGCCCTTAGTAGCTTGACTTATCGTACTCTTCGAACACGTCTATAAACGCACATTTGCTTCGTTGCTCCTCGGTAAAATCACTCGACGTAATTTTCATTACGACTCGCGCTTTTCCCTGCGGTGCGCCTTGCAACTGTACATTTCTAGTCTGTTCTAGTTTTGTACTAAAATCAAATAGCCATTAAGTTATACTTAAATGCTTAATTTAATCTTTTTGAATCCTAAAATGCTCGTTAATTTACTCTCACTTCTGAGAGGTACTTTAAAACTTAAAATACATTTTATTTTCTTCTGTGTAGTTTTCAAAGAACATAAGCAGAGAACAAAAAGCTTCTGCTTTTTCGTGAATCGCTTAGTTCCGCACGTTAGTAAGGAACCTCTACTTTTCACTTTTTTTGAGTTCATACTTTCGTATTCCCTCAAAACTAAACAATGTAAATGAATTAATTAGATGTGTCGACCTCGGATTACGAAAGTACATTTAAACTTTCATATCTCCTTAGAAAGGAGGTGATCCAGCCGCACCTTCCGATACGGCTACCTTGTTACGACTTCACCCCAATCATCGGCCCCACCTTAGACGGCTGGCTCCATTGCTGGTTACCCCACCGGCTTTGGGTGTGACTGACTTTCGTGGTGTGACGGGCGGTGTGTACAAGGCCCGGGAACGTATTCACCGCAGTATGCTGACCTGCGATTACTAGCGATTCCGACTTCATGTAGGCGAGTTGCAGCCTACAATCCGAACTGAGAGCTTGTTTATGGGTTTGGCTCCACCTCGCGGCTTTGCATCCCTCTATTTAAGCCCATTGTAGTACGTGTGTAGCCCAGGACATAAGGGGCATGATGACTTGACGTCATCCCCGCCTTCCTCCGTGTTATCCACGGCAGTCTCCCATGAGTTCCCGCCATTACGCGCTGGCAACATAGGATAGGGGTTGCGCTCGTTGCGGGACTTAACCCAACATCTCACGACACGAGCTGACGACAGCCATGCACCACCTGTTTTCTTGTCTTCCGAAGAAGAGGTACTAATCTCTTAGCATTTCAATCAATGTCAAGTCCTGGTAAGGTTCTTCGCGTTGCGTCGAATTAAACCACATACTCCACCGCTTGTGCGGGCCCCCGTCAATTCCTTTGAGTTTCAACCTTGCGGCCGTACTCCCCAGGCGGGGTACTTATTGCGTTAACTCCGGCACAGAAGGGGTCGATACCCTCTACACCTAGTACCCATCGTTTACGGCTAGGACTACCGGGGTATCTAATCCCGTTCGCTCCCCTAGCTTTCGAGCCTCAGTGTCAGTAACAGTCCAGAAAGTCGCCTTCGCCACTGGTGTTCCTCCTAATATCTACGCATTTCACCGCTACACTAGGAATTCCACTTTCCTCTCCTGCACTCAAGAAATGTAGTTTCTATCCCATCACGGGGTTGAGCCCCGCACTTTTAAGATTGACTTACATTCCCACCTGCGCTCCCTTTACGCCCAATAATTCCGGACAACGCTTGCCACCTACGTATTACCGCGGCTGCTGGCACGTAGTTAGCCGTGGCTTCCTCGTTAAGTACCGTCATTATAAACCATTATTCACAATCTATACATTCGTCCTTAACAACAGAGTTTTACGATCCGAAAACCTTCATCACTCACGCGGCGTTGCTCCGTCAGACTTTCGTCCATTGCGGAAGATTCCCCACTGCTGCCTCCCGTAGGAGTCTGGGCCGTGTCTCAGTCCCAGTGTGGCCGTTCATCCTCTCAGACCGGCTACTGATCGTTGCCTTGGTGAGCTTTTATCTCACCAACTAGCTAATCAGACGCAGACCCATTCTTTAGTGATAGCTTATAAATAGAGGCCATCTTTAGTTTGAGAAGCATGCGCTTCTCAAGCAATATTCGGTATTAGCACCACTTTCGCGGTGTTGTCCCCATCTAAAGGGTAGGTTGTCTACGCGTTACTCACCCGTTCGCCACTAAGAATTATTGCTAATTCTCCGTTTCGACTTGCATGTGTTAGGCACGCCGCCAGCGTTCGTCCTGAGCCAGGATCAAACTCTCCAATAAATTTATTAGAAAGCCTAAAAGGCTCTTTAAATTCTTTGTTTCTTTATAATAAAGAAATTGACTCGCGATTCAAGAACCGCGACGCAGCATCTCTGCTGCTAGTACTGACAGTTCACGAAGAACTGTGCAGTGCACATCTGGCATTAATTTTTTCTACATTGTTTAGTTTTCAGAGAACACTTGCTAACGTCTTGCGTTGTCAGCTCATTTATATTAACACAACGTTCAAGTTGTTGTCAACACATTTTTTAAATTCTTTTTTAAGAAGAGTTTCATTTGTCGTCCGCATATCTCGTTGGCGACTTGTATTATATTACACTGTTTGTTTTCTTATGTCAATAGTTTTTTTTAAGTTATTTAAGTACGCACTTTTAAAAACTCAGAAAGGATTGTTTCTAATTCTTTTATTAGAAACAATCCTTTTTGTTTATCATCTTCTAATTACTGCAAATGATGATTCAATTTTTACGCTTATAGATTTTCCGCTTTGATGAATTCAGCTAATTTAAATACGCTATTCATCACTTCTTGATAGTTTTCTGGTGTCAAAGATTGTGGACCATCTGACAATGCTTTGGATGGATCTGGATGCACTTCAATCATTAATCCGTCTGCACCAGCTGCTACAGCTGCCATCGCCATAGGTTTTACCATTCTCCATTTACCTGTACCATGACTTGGATCGACAATGATCGGCAAATGACTCAAATGTTTCATTGCTGCAACCGCACTTAAATCCAATGTATTACGCGTATATTCTTCATAAGTCCTGATTCCACGTTCGCATAATACAACATTATGATTGCCTTCGCTAAGGATATATTCAGCAGCATGTAACCATTCATTAATTGTCGCAGCAAGACCACGTTTTAATAAGACTGGTTTATTTCCACGACCAGCTTCTTTCAATAAGCTGAAATTCTGCATGTTACGAGCCCCAATTTGAAGCATATCCGCATATTTAGAAACTGTTTCTACCGCTTCCACTTCTGTTACTTCCGTTACGATTTTAAGTCCTGTCAATTCTCTAGCTTCTGCTAAAAATTTCAAACCTTCTGTTTCAAGACCTTGGAAAGCATACGGAGATGTACGCGGCTTATAGGCACCACCTCTTAAGAATTGCGCTCCACCAGCTTTTACAATTTTCGCTGATTCTAAAAGCTGTTCTCTATTTTCTACCGCGCATGGTCCTGCCATTACAACAAAATTACCGCCGCCAATTTTTACGCCATCAACATCAACAATACTCGGTGTTGGATGGAATTCTTTACTTACTAATTTATAGCTTTTCGAAATAGCAACGCTTTTTTCAACGCCATTCATGGCATCGATTGCAAGTGTTGCCATGATATTTTTATCGCCAATTACACCAATGATAGTTTTCGACTCCCCTTCAACAATATGCGTTTGTAAACCAACGCTTTGTACTCTTTCAATAACCTCTTTAATTTCTTTTGCCGTTGCATCTGTGTTCATAATAATTACCATTTTATTTTACCACCTTTTATTATTATTATCTATTTTATAATCTAGGTTTATAATCAATTTTTATTACATTAAAGGAACCTAGATTCTTTAGCCATAAAATTTTTTGCGCGACCGCCTTAATGGCTGCTTTTACATTAACTTTATCGATTGAGTCTTCCAAGTCCAAAAAGAAAATATATTTTCCCAGTCCAGTGCGCGCCGGCCTAGATTCTATTCGCGTCAAATTAACATCACGTTTAGCAAATTCCAATAATACTTCACATAAGCTACCAGCCTTCGTACCATTTATTTGGCAAATAATCGAGGTCTTGTCTTTTCCATTGACACTTGTTTCTTTCGGCTTGGTAAGAATTAAGAAACGCGTGCAATTTGTATTATTATCTTGAATTTCCGTAGCTATCGTTGTGAGCGAATATAATGTACCGGCCCTATGACAGCCAATGACAGCATATCCTTTATGCTTCCCTTCAGCAACGATTTTAGCCGCCCGTGCCGTACTAGAAACAGGTCTAATTTCTGCCTGAGGATAATGCTCCTTTATAAAGCTGCGGCATTGCGCCAAGGGCTGTGGATGTGAAATAATCGTCGTAATTTCATCATCAGTGTTTTTGACCATCAGCTGGTTGTGTACTGCCCAGATAATCTCGCGCTCTATCTGCAGATCTACATCATGGGCTAATGTATCTAATGTAATATTGATAGAACCTTCTATTGAATTTTCCACTGGCACCACGCAGCGGTCAATCTTCCCTTGCTCCACCGCACAAATCGCATCATAAATACTTGTATAGGGTATCAGCTTCCATTCCTTGCCGGTATTATCTTGTTCGCCGTTTAAATAAAGTGCTACTTCTTCACTATGCGTACCTTTAGGACCAAGAAACCCTAAAGTTTCAACTACTTTTGTCACGTTTACACTACCTCCCTCCTTGAAAATAAAATAAACCCTCATCCTAATAAAAGGACGAGGGTTTTACTCGCGGTACCACCTTAATTATTTGCTAGAAGCAAATATCTCAAAAGTACGGGCTCTTAGCCGATACTTACCTTTATGATAACGGAAAGGTTCCGACACCACCTACCTAAAATTCAGTGGGTAACTCCAAGGTGAACTTCAACACATTTTCTTATATCAGGCTTCCAGCACAACCCGACTCTCTGTAATAATAGAATATGCTTACTTTTCCTCTTCATCGTCTTTATTAAGAATTAAATTACTAACAGTATAACAGATACCGCTAATCGATGCAACAATATTTTTTATATTGTGTACACCTGTGTTTTCTGTAAACACTTTTGTCTGTTATCAGCGTTTTCCCTTACACGACATCAATCTTTATCGACCCAACGCATAACATGAGAAACTGCATTTTGCCAGCCACTATAATAGTCTTCTCGTTCTATTTCTGATATCTGTGGTTTAAAACAGGCATCTTCCTGCCATTTGCTTTTCAATTCCTCGATATCTTTCCAGACACCAACCGCCAGGCCAGCAAGATAGGCAGCCCCGAGTGCAGTGGTCTCCCTGATCCGCGATCTTTTGATCGGGACCCCCAAAATATCTGCTTGAAATTGCACTAACAAGTTATTATTACTTGCCCCGCCGTCAACTTTCAAATCTTGAATCTGCATTTTGGTATCCGATTCAATCGCTTCGACAACATCACGTACTTGATACGCCATCGCTGCCAATGCCGCCCTAACAATATGTGATTTTGTCGTATCGTTTTTTAACCCGATAATCATACCACTTGTCTGCATATCCCAATACGGTGCACTAAGCCCACGAAAGGCTGGGACGAAATAAACACCGCCGGTATCGCCGACCTTTTTAGCCAACCATTCAGACTCTGCTAAGGTATCTAAGATACCAAGACCGCTTTTCAGCCATTGAATCGCTGCACCTGCAACAAAAACACTGCCCTCAAGTGCATACGTGATTTTCCCATTAATCCCCCAGGCAATTGTAGTAATCAAGCCATTATTAGAATTACAGAATTTATGTCCCGTATTCATAAGGAAAAATGACCCTTCACCATATGTGTTTTTCGCCATACCGGGCTCAAAACAACCTTGCCCAAACAAATCTGCCTGTTGATTGCCGGCATCACCAGCAATGGGTGTCTTCATTCCAAAAATAGACGGATCTGTATAGCCATAAATTTCACTGGAAGAGCAAACTTTTGGTAACATACACTGCGGAATGTTTAAATACTGCAATAAATCTTCATCCCACTTTAATTCACGCAGATTATAAAGCAGTGTTCGTGATGCATTAGAATAATCTGTCGCAAAAATTTTTCCACCACTCAGTTTCCACATAATCCATGTATCAATTGTTCCAAAAAGCAACTGCCCTGCTTCGGCTTTTTCTTTCGCACCTGCCACATGATCTAAAATCCAACGTATTTTACTGCCGGAAAAATATGAATTGATAATCAGCGAAGTCTTCTGCCGAAATTCCTCTTCTAAGCCCAGCTTGCGTAAATTACGACAAATATCTTCCGTCTGCCGCGACTGCCAGCTAATCGCGTTATAAATTGGTCTACCAGTCGTTTTATCCCATACCACGGTTGTCTCACGCTGATTTGTTATGCCAATAGCTGCGATATCTTCTTTCTTCAGTCCCGATTTTTCTATCGCTTCTTGTGCCACAAGAAGCTGTGTGCTCCAAATTTCCTCAGCATCCTGTTCCACCCACCCCGGTTTTGGATGAAATGATAAAATCCCCTTTTTTGCCACTGATACAATATTTGAATCGTTATCAAAAATGACCGCCCTATTTCTGATTGTGCCCGCGTCCAAAGCCAATACATACCCTTTTTTCATGCCAAATTCTCCTTCGTCATGACTGCAAAATTCTCTACTTCTCTTTGAGTTTTTGGGGTACCAAAAATAAGATGAATTTTTGTTTCATCTTATTTTATCGTATTTATAGTCTTATGGAATATTATAACATGCTTTTATCAATAATATCAAAATAATTTATATTCCTGTTTGCAGTTAGAACTTAAGATATTTATGGCCTTAAGCATGATAAGCTGCACTCAGCACCTCAATCGGATGAATTGCCTTAACGTCTGTCCCATGCTCTATCTGTAGGCGACAAGTGCCACAGTCGGAAATAACCTTACTTGCAGAAGATTCCTTAATGCGGCGGAAAAGTTCTTTTCCCACCTGCATTGATATCTCGTATTTGTCTTCTTTAAATCCATAGTTGCCTGAAATACCACAACAACCTGCGTCCGCATTTTCAACAACTACATTGGGAACAAGCGATAACAATTCTAATGCTGGCGTCCCGATGCCTTGGACTCGTAGATGACATGGTGCATGATAGATATAGTTGCCACCTTGCCCACTAAACTCCTGGTCAAAACGATTTTTTTCATGTAAATCCAGCAAAAATTCACAAGCATCATACACAAATTTTGCGTTTTCATGTAAGTCTGGCAAATCAAATAGCTCCGCATATTCTTGTTTGAGCATCAAGGAACAACTTGTGCAGCAAGTAAGAATTGGATAACCTTGATCAGTCCATTTACGAATCAATGCCGTGTTTTTACGCGCATTTGCCTCTGCTTCATCTAAATATCCAGTTACCACCAGTGGCGACCCACAGCAAACAAAATTCTCATCGACAATAACTTCATAATGATTCTGTTGCATGACTTTTACAAAAGCAATGCCTACATCTGGATCATTTTCATTGATAAAACAGCCTGGGAAAAATACGACTTTATCTGGATAGGAGGTTTGCTTGATTGAGCGAAACTGCTCTAAAAATGATTTGCTTGCGTATTGAGGCATAGGACGCTTGGAGGCAATGCCTATCATTTTAAACATACCTGTTTTACGTCCAATATTCGCACCTAAGTTTGCAAAAAAACTACCAAATGGCAACTTACGCGCCAAGTTTATCATCTGTTCCCCATGTGCCAAGATATGATCTCTTAGTGGATGTGGATGACTTCTATAGTACTCGCCACGCTGCAACATATTTAATGTTGAAACAGCCACCCCAGATGGACAGGAAATATCACAATTCTTGCAATTTGAGCAATATTCAAGTGACGCTTCTGCATCTGGCTCAGCGAAATTCAGGCGACTTTGCGCCGGTCCAACAAGTTTAGGACCGCGAAACTTGCTTGTTGCAGCTGTCACAGGGCAAGTTGTAATACAAGATGTACAAGCTGTGCAGTAATCTGCTGTTCCTTTAGGATTTTCCTCTAATGTTCCCATATTAACCCCTCCTACAATGACATAGCTGCCTGATAAGCAGATACCAATGCCACACCATTTCCTGATTGTTCAAAACAAAAATCATAACCACTCAAGTTACGTCCAACGACAAAAACGTTTTTAAGGAAGCAATTTCCTTCCACATCAAGCGGACGCATCTGCTGATCTGTATGAATACCAACCTGAGCAAACGGTTGTTTTTGATTAGAAAAAAGTTTTTCATTTGCCCACGCTTCAGCTTTTCCCTCAAATTGTACTGGAATATTGAAAATCGTTTCCTTTATCTCAGGAAAATTCTCCATCTGTAGTCCACCACCATAAAAACCACCAGTTGCTAAAATAAAATGATCTGCTTGATAAGTGCGTTCTCTTGCGGCAGCTTGGGTAGTGATAGCTGTGCAGGTATGATTCCGTACAGTAGAATGCGTCACCTTAGCATTTTCCACCATCGTTACCTTGTGCTTCTTTAAATAATTTAAAAGCAAATTGCGAAGCCTTAACCCATTGGCTGATGGCGGTAGTCCTGTAGTCTCCATAACATCACACTGTAAATCTTTTTTCATGGCTTCCCAAATACTATAATCGTGCTTTAATCCTAAAACCTGTGGCAAAATGACCACACTATTTGCCTTAACAACCGAGTGCAGTTGCTGCAAACATATTTCATAACCATGCGGTGTGCTAAGCCACCGGGCAACATCAAGGGCCGTTATATCTCTGCCATCTTCTATGTCTGTATCAATCATCACCGTAGTATACTTTTTCTTATTTCCTAGGCTATGTTGAAGATTTTCTTCCATTATATTTATATAATGATCTTTTAAGCCGTTAAACCCAACAAGTACAATCTCTTGTTTCTCTAAGCAAAGATCTCCTAGCATCGTTTTTGGTACAAGGCAAGATGGCTTCATCGTGCCTAAAGCGGTCACTGCCCATTGATGTTTGTCTATGCTACCACTGTATGGATACTTTTCTTCTTCACATAACTCCATAAAAAATGTGACTGCATCTTCCAGTGTTTTTGTACCTATTCTTTTATAAGGATGCTCTGCTGGCAATTCCTTTATCCCTTCAGCTGGCGTAGTACAAACGGCATCATTAGTTGGTCTTGCCATAATATCAATCAAACCACTATTTAAAGGGAAGGACCCCGAACCATAGGTGAGCAGCGTTACTTTTTTGCCGCGTTTGGCACTGACAGCAGCTGCCATCAATCCGGCAAAGCCACCGCCAATTACGATTACATCAGACTTTATCATTCCGGACTCCCCCCATTCACATTTAATCCAACGCCATATATGCCGCGTGCCATTTCAGTTTCACGCAATGCATTGCCCCAAAGCACTGGGCGAATGCCTTTCCAACGAGCCTGCAAAAACTCTTGTAGTTGCTTTAACGATTCTTGCTTATCGGCAGCGACATCAGAACGTGACAGAACCCCAACACTACGGAGTGAACAGAAATTCCCCTGACAGGTTCCCATGCCCATGCGCGTTTTCCGACGGATATCACTCACGGTAAAACTCGTACCTTCTTTTACAACTTCTTCGATTTCTGCCAATGTTACATTTTCACATTCACAGATTAATTGACGCTCTTCTGGATTCTTCTCTAGTCTCTCTACGACACGCTGAAAACGCTCTGCACCTAAACGGGTAGCCGCTAGCTCCGTTCCGTATGCCGGGAAATATTTGCGTGCTTTCGTCTTTACCTCTTCTGTTACCTCTTGCACCAAAGGTTCTTCAGCCGTCCGACATGGCATAGTCACGTGAAGTCTTTGACAAACAATATCAGTTATCTTTTCTGCCATAAGCCTATAGGTTGTAAACTTACCACCGGTAATCGTCATAAAACCATGTAGGCCATCTTCAGCATGATCTAAAATCACAAAACCACGCGAAGCGCCGCGGCCTTTTCCTCCAGACGCACTGTACAATGGTCTTGATCCTGCAAAGGCTCTTAAAACACGATATTTACGAAGATTTTCAAAGGTTTTCTCACCAATTTTTAGCAAGCTTTCTATTTCAGTAAAGGAAGAGCTTGTATCTTCGGGATCTTTCACTGACATCGAGGTTGTTCCTAAAATCGTAATTGAACCATGTGGTACAAAAATATCGCCATCGGACGGTACATGCAAACGATTTACAATCCGGCTTGAAATCCTCTGATTAAAGGCAATCAATGTCCCCTTATCCGGTTGCACATTTACGTCAAGTCCTGCAAGCGCTGCAATTTGTCCAGACCATGGACCAGCCGCATTGATCACAAATTCGCAGGCAACAAAATAGGTTTGTTTTGTAAAATAATTGCGAACATCTACCCCGATTACTTTGCCATTTTCCGAAACAATCCGAATAACCTCCGTATAGGTTTTAACACGTCCACCATAACGTGCTGCTGAATCTATATTTTGCCAAGCCATACGAAAACCGTCGATTGCCGCATCAGGAACTCTATAAGCTGATATGATCTGATGAGATAGATTTGGTTCCAATTGCCAAGCTTCCTCTGCTGTAATCGGAATAGCCGATATGCCACTTTTTTTGCAACCTTCTATCCATTTCCCCTCAAACTCTGCATCATCTTCCGGCAAACGAATAAACAATCCTTCAGTTGCTTCTACGCAAGATTTTCCGATTTTACGTAAAATAAGATTTTCTTCTATGCACTCTCTAGCAGCTTCTTGATCCTTTACTGCATAACGAGCTCCACTATGAAGCAAACCATGATAACGAGAACTTGTCCCATTTACCATGTCCAGCTTTTCTAAAAGCAGTACATCAACGCCGCGCATAGCTAGATCGCGTAGTATTCCAACACCAGTTGCTCCACCGCCAATAACGACCACTGTTGCTTTTTCCATGTTTTTGTCCCCTTTACCGACATTCTCGATTCTATTGTGTAATAGGAAAGGACTCTCTTATAAACTCAATATAAGAGAATCCTCCCTGCCCATTATTCTAATAATAATTTGTAATCAAAATTACTCTTCTTCTTCCCAATTCATGGAATGTTTAACGGCTTTTTTCCAGCCGCGATAAAGTTTTTCGCTTACTTCTTTTTCCATTGATGGAGCAAAGCTATTATCTAGTACCCATTTTTTGCTAAGTTCCGAATAGTCTTTCCAAACGCCAACAGCAAGACCAGCAAGATACGCTGCACCTAACGCTGTAGTTTCAATTACTTTCGGACGTTCCACTGGAACTCCTAAAATATCGGATTGGAACTGCATCAATAAATTATTGGCACAAGCACCACCATCTACTTTTAAAGCTTTCAGCTTGATATGAGAATCTTCTTCCATCGCACTTAACACATCACGTGTTTGATACGCCATCGAATCTAGCGTTGCTCTAACGATATGCGCTTTTTTCGTACCGCGTGTTAAACCAATAATGGTTCCCCGTGCCTGCATATCCCAATATGGAGCACCAAGCCCAACAAACGCTGGCACAACATAAACACCGCCTGTATCTGGAACTTTTTTAGCAATCCATTCTGAGTCAGAAGCAGATTCAATCATGTGCAAGCCGTCTCTAAGCCATTGGATAGAAGACCCTGCTACGAAGATACTACCTTCCAATGCATAATTGATTTTGCCATTAATCCCCCAAGCAATCGTTGTAACTAAACCATTTTCCGAAGAATACATTTTTTCGCCCGTATTCATCAGCATAAAACAACCTGTACCATACGTGTTTTTTGCCATACCAGGTTCAACGCAATTTTGTCCAAAAAGTGCCGCCTGTTGATCTCCAGCCGCGCCCGCTAATGGTACGCTAGCACCAAAAATTCCTGGATCAGTGTAACCATAAACTTCACTAGAATTATGCACTTCTGGTAACATGTTCGCTGGTACATCAAGATATTCTAAAAGTTTTTCATCCCATTTCAGTTCTTTTATGTTATAGAGCAATGTTCTTGATGCATTGGAATAATCCGTTACATGAATTTTCCCTGCGCTAAGTTTCCAAAGTAACCAAGTATCAATGGTACCAAACAGTAATTCGCCATTTTCCGCTTTTTTTCTAGCGCCTTCTACATGATCAAGAATCCATTTGATTTTTGTCCCAGAAAAATACGCATCAATAACAAGTCCAGTTTTTTCCTTAAATTCTTTTTCTAAACCTTTTTTCTTGAGATCATTACTAATCCCCGCTGTTTGTCTTGATTGCCAAACAATCGCATTATAAATTGGTCTGCCAGTCGCTTTTTCCCAAATAACTGTGGTTTCACGTTGATTGGTAATCCCGATCGCAGTAATATCGCTTTCCAATATGCCAGCACGCTCAATAGCTTCTTTTGCTACCGTGATCTGTGTACTCCAAATTTCTTCAGCATCATGTTCTACCCAACCTGGTTTTGGGAAAATTTGCGTAAATTCTCTTTGTGCCATTGCGATAATATTTGATTCATTATCAAATATTATCGCTCGATTACTTGTCGTTCCCGCATCAAGTGCCATTACATACTTTGTTGTCATTTTCAAAGTCACTCCTCGTTATCATATTGATTTATTGATAAAACTATATTTTTTAAAATATTTTATGAATTCCAATAAAATAAAATTTGTTTTTAAATGATAGCACAAATCTTAGCTAGAACAACCGCTGCAACAGCACCAGCCATAGGGGCAACAACAGGTACCCAAGAATAACTCCAATCAGAACTTCCTTTGCCTGCAATCGGTAAAATCGCATGAGCGATACGAGGGCCAAGGTCACGAGCAGGGTTTACAGCATATCCAGTAGGACCACAGAAGGATAAACCAACTGCCCACACTGCGAGTCCAGCCATATACGTGCCCATTCCAGGTGTGAAACCTGTAGGACCAGAAACAAATTTACTGCCAAAAGATATGAAAATAAAGAACAAGAATGTACTAGCGATAAACTCGCAAAGTGCATTGGCACCATAACTACGAATCGCCGGAATCGTGGAGAAAACCCCTAATTTAGTAGTTTTATCTTCAGTAACTTTCCAATGTGGCAAATATGCAAGCCACACTAAAGCAGCACCAACGATTCCACCGAGAAGTTGTGCAATCATAATATTGATTGCAACTGGTACAGAATAAACGCCCATTAACAATTTAAAAAAAGTAACCGCAGTATTTAAATCACCAGTATTACCAACAGCAAGTCCACAACTAACTCCCATGACAACCGCCATCGCCCAACCTGTATAAACAACGATTGCTCCACCGCCAAGACCTTTTGATTCCTTTAATGATACATTGGCTACAACGCCACAACCAAAAGCGATTAATACCGCAGTTCCTATAAATTCACCTAAAAAAACATTATCCATTTTCATTGCTCCTCATATTAAATTTGCCGAATTCTCCAATATAGCGCAATACTCGTTTAGATAGTTTGCAATATTCAGAATATTACAAACTATATCTATGGTTACTTCTCCCCCTCCTTCGCTCTAATCCTTAGATTTTTTTGTTTTAGCATCACTTATGCAACTTTAATACTTTTTATTGTAGTTATCGCTTATAAAATACGTTTTCTCGTTTCACGATCGCATACGATACTAAATTTCATCTCTGACTCATACATTATCACAATATTTCGTACCGGTCAATACGTAATATTGTGAATATTCTCTGTATAAAAATATTTTTTCGTGTTTTTTGTTATTTGACTGCTTAAATATACATATTATGCTATACTATAAGTAATTTACTTATCTAATTGTCACCGGGAAAAAATGTAATCATAAGTCCAATAAACTATGATTGCATTTTTACTTTATTTAAGTTGCAGATTTCTCTTGAAATCTATTGAAAACTCTGTATAATTTCGTATTAAGGATATACAGTTACTTACAAACAAGGAGGTGTACGCTATTTTGACACGAGAAGACTATATTAAATCTCTGATAAAATCCCACGGTTATAATTTGAAAGAATTTTCAACGCAAATTCACATGCCATATACCACTTTACTATCTATATTAAACGGGTCTATTGGCGGTGCAGCTGTTGATAATGTGTTGAAAATCTGCCACGCACTGCATATAAAAATAGAAGATTTGAACCAACTAGAAACTGAGGCTGAGGTTCTGCCTAAAGAACACGGCGTTGAACCAGACCTAGACACGTATCTGCTAAAACTCATTAACGAACTTTCCCCCGAAAAAAAGATTGCGCTTAAAATCCTTTTAACGAATATGTAATCGGTAAATAAATATGAAATGAAACCACCAAGGTTGAATTAGTATAAAAACTAGCCCAACCATTTTTTTATTTCTAGCGGTATTATTTCCATCATATTCCTTTTAATGTGATTTTATCAGCCTTTTCATTATCAAAGTCGCACTAGATAGTCTCGAATTTCTTTGCAATTTTGTGACAAATCTTTCTTGGTATAAAATATAAGAAAGATTTGCTTTCGTACCCACAATACGATATTCTATCAATAAATAATAAATTAAATTATAGATAGGTGGCTGTAAATGAGCGTATTAAATGTCGAAAATGTCTCCCATGATTTCGGGGGAAGAACGATTCTTGAAGATGCTTCCTTCCGATTATTAAAAGGAGAGCATGTTGGTCTGATCGGTGCAAACGGTGAAGGTAAATCAACATTTCTCAACATCATCACAGGACAATTGCAACCTGACCAAGGAAAAGTAACCTGGTCAAATCGTGTAAATGTCGGCTATTTAGACCAACATTCCGTTCTAAAAAAAGGCATGACCATTCGTGAAGTCCTTCGGACTGCGTTTGATGAAATGTATAAATTAGAAGCTGAAATGATTGAAATTTACGATAAAATGGGCGATGCGGCTCCTGATGTACTCGATAAAATGATGGTTGATGTTGGTGAAATTCAAGATATTCTTGATCATAATAGTTTTTATATGATTGATGCGAAAATCGAAGAAATCTCCAATGGCCTTGGTTTACGTGATATCGGACTAGACAAAGAAGTTACTGACCTTAGCGGTGGTCAACGTACCAAAGTGCTATTAACCAAACTATTATTACAAAATCCTACGATTCTTATCTTAGATGAACCGACAAATTATTTAGACGTGGAACATATTCAATGGTTAACCAACTACTTGAAAAATTACGAAAATGCCTTTATTCTCGTATCGCATGATATTTCCTTCTTAAATGATGTCATCAACGTGATTTACCATGTTGAAAATGCTACACTGACTCGTTATACTGGCGACTACAATCAGTTCCAAAGCATGCATGAAATGCGTAAAAAGCAAGAAAATGCTGCTTTTGACCGCCAACAGCAAGAAATCGATCGTTTAGAAGATTTCATCGCTCGTAACAAGGCTCGTGTTGCCACTCGTGGGATGGCAAATAGCCGTCAAAAACGTTTAGATAAAATGGAAATCCTCGAAAAACCGAAAGAAAAACCAAAGCCACACTTTAAATTCAACGAAGCAAGAACCCCTAGTCGTTTCATAATCGAAGCAAAACAACTTGTGCTTGGCTATGACGAACCACTTACTAAACCAGTAGATATCGTTTTAGAACGTGGGCAAAAAATCGCGATTCGCGGTGTAAATGGTCTTGGTAAAACAACGCTATTAAAAACATTACTCGGTAAAATACCAGCCATTTCTGGCAAGGTTGAGCTTGGTGAATTCTTAGAACCTGGATACTTTGAACAAGAATCTAGTCGTGATAACGACAATACTGCCCTTGAAGAACTCTGGGCAGAATATCCCGGTATGAGCAATTATGAAGTACGTGCTGCTCTAGCCAATTGCGGTTTAACCAATGAACATATCACCAGTAAAATGATGGTGCTAAGCGGTGGGGAAGCGGCTAAAGTTCGCCTTTGTAAAGTAATGCAAAATAAGATCAACCTACTCGTACTAGATGAACCGACAAATCACTTAGATGTTGAAGCAAAAGAAGAGTTAAAATCTGCTTTAATCAACTTTAAAGGTACCATCCTCCTCGTATCTCATGAACCACAATTCTATGAAGACTGGGTAACCGATGTATGGAACGTCGAAGGCTGGACAACCAAAATCGTATAAAAAATTGAGACACCCTTTAGGTGTCTCAATTTTTTTATTTTAAATTTCTTCAACCGTAATTTTATGGAATAGATCATCTACTATGCTTTTCGTAACAAAACCACTTTCTTTTTCCAATGCATTTGCCGTCCCACACGCTGACGCCAATTTAATTGCATTGATGATAGAATCATTTTTTTGCGTAGCAATTGCCATTCCTGCTACATAAGCATCACCTGATCCTACAGGATTTACTGCTTTCACCTTTGGTATATTCACTTTATATATTTTATCTTTATAGCCAATGATAGAGCCATCTGCCCCTAATGATATTGCAACAATTTGGATGCCAAGATTAATAAAATTCTTTATTTCATCAATTGCATCGTTGATATTCTTAATTTTTCGTCCAGTAACTGCTTCAACTTCATCTTTATTCGGTTTTATAAAATACGGTTTTGCTTGAATCCCATTTTTTAAAAGTTCACCACTGGCATCTAAAAATACTTTTTTCTCATAATCATTCGCAATTCCCGTCAAAAGCTCATAAAAATCATTTGGCATATTTTTAGGAGCACTTCCGGAAATAACAACGATTTCAACCTCATGAATAAGTTCATTGTATTTGTCAATAAAATACTGCTGATCAAATGCACCGACTTCAGGCCCTGGTTCTAAGATTTCTGTTTGTATTCCATCGTCCGAAATTAAAGCCAAACAAGACCGTGTTTCTCCTTGGATTTTTACAAAGTCTTGGTTTATTCTGTATTCTTTTAATTTTTCTTCAATAAACGCTCCCGTTTTACCGCCAATAAATCCTGTTACAATACATTTTTCATCTAAAATGGTCATGACATTTGCTACATGAATTCCCTTTCCTCCAGGTGTATTTTCAACTTGCCTCGCTCTTATCACTTTACCTTTCGAGATGTCGGCGATTTCATAACGTTTATCCATAGAAGCATTTAAATTTACCACTAGAATCATTTACGTATCCTCCTATTATGTCTAAAACTATCTAGTATCTGTCAGCACTGCCACATATTTTGATTTTATGCTGAACAATTTTTTTCATGGCCTCTTTGGCTGGCGTTAAATATTTTCTGGGATCATTGGCGCTTGGATTTTGACTAAAATATTCTTTAATTGCATTCGAAAATGGAATTTTTAGATCAGTAGCAATATTTACCTTGCAAATACCTAATGAAATTGCTTGCTCTACCAGCTCATCCGGCACATCCGAAGCTCCATGCAACACTAATGGAATAGTTACTTTTTCCCTAATTTCCCGCAAACGATCAAAGTCTAATTTAGGTTTGCCTTTATATAAACCATGTGCGGTACCAATGGCAACAGCAAGAGAATCAATCCCTGTTCTCTGGGCAAAAGTTACTGCATCATCTGGATTGGTATACATACTGTCTTTTTCATCTACGACCAAATCATCTTCTATACCAACGAGCTTACCCAGTTCCGCTTCTACCGTTGCATCATATCGATGTGCATAGACTACTACTTCTTGTACTTTTGCAATATTTTCTTCAAAGGCTTCTTTTGAGGCATCAATCATACATGATTTAAAGCCCACATCAATCGCTTGTTTAATCTTTAAGATGTTTTCAAAATGATCTAAATGGATCGCAATTGGGGTATCCGTATTTTTTGCTGCCGAATTTGCCATTGCTACTACATATTCATCTCTTGCATAATCAATCGTTGACGGTGTTACAGCAATAATGACTGGTGAATGCATTTCCTTTGCAGTATCAGCAACTACTTGCAACGTTTCTAAATTATGAATATTAAATGCAGGTACTGCATATTTGTTTTTTTGTGCATCAATCAACATTTCTCTGGTCGATACTATTGTTTTCATTCGTAAATCCCCCTAAATTTTAAAGAACAAAGGCTCTCCTCTGCTAGGTTAGTGGATTGTCACTTAGCCTATTGGGTGAGCCTTTAGTTTCTGCTATTTTAAAAAACGTACATTACTTTTAAAGATTTTTCATCCTTACTTAACATTGTTTCAAATGCTTGATACCCATCGTCTAGTTTAAATTTATGCGTTATAATGTCATCCACTCTGATTTTCCCAGAATCTAGATACTCAACGGCTGCTGTCCATTCCGCACCAGGAAATGGTGAAGAATAGCTCATCCAGGAACCAGTTACATTCAGTTCACCACGTAAAATCAATTCGAAATTTTTTGCTTCAATGTTTACATCTTTGTGCGCTGTACCAACGTAAACAATCGTTCCTAATTTATTCACTAGCGTTAGCACTTCATTTTGAATAAAGTTAATACCAGCGGTTTCAAAAACATAATCCACTTTTCCATGCTCAGAAAAATATTCTTTTACGTTCGTGTTTAGTGAATTAATTGTTTCATAGGCACCCAATCTTTTAGCTAAGTTTAATTTGTAATCATCAATGTCTACGACATATATTTTTTCTATACCCTTTGCTAATAAACATTGCATGACCAAGATCCCAATCGTGCCACAGCCATAAACAATTGCTTTTTTACCGCCTTGAATAGTTGCTCTTTCCACTCCATGAATGGCAACAGTGATTGGTTCTATACATGCAGCTTGCTCATAGCTTACTTTTTCTGATATTTTTACAACATTTTTACTTGGAACAACAACGTATTCTGCCATTGCGCCATTTTCTCGGGACCCAATAAAGGAATAATGCGTACACATTGCCGGTTTACCTTTTTGGCAATTTTCACACTTTTCACAAGGAATCAACGGTGCGGCCGTCACTCTATCCCCAACCTTACAGCTAGTTACATTTTCTCCGACTTGAGCAATATCTCCAGAAAACTCATGTCCAATAACAATAGGATAATTATGCACACCACCATCTTTTGCTCTTGGTACATCAGAACCGCAAATACCACATGCTCTTACTTTAATCAACACTTTATCGGCTGTTACCTCAGGTTTTGGAATATCTTGATAAACAAGTTTCTTTATTCCTTCTACAACCAGTGCTTTCATTGTTGCCATTTATTCAGCCATCTCCTTTTGCCCTTCCCTCGATTCAGCAACTATCCTATTTTGTCCTTTTTTATACCAAAAATAGGTGAATATCACACAAGCAATATAGAAGCCACCAACGCAAATGAGACCAGTTGCATTTGTTGTATTAAATACTTGCGTTAAGATATAAGTGATTGGGCTTCCACCTTGGTCAAGAGACGCAATTTTCGCACTCGCATCCGTCAATTGTCCTGCATTTTTTGCTAATATTGTATGCAATCCAATCGTTTGGTTTGATATCCAAATCGTTAAGCTCATTACCACCGAACCCGTGATGATTGTTCTAAACAAGTTCCCACCATGAACACCAACTGCCATTGCAACAAAGAAGCCAATGGTTGCTAAATCACCAAAAGGAAGAATTTGATTTCCTGGAATAATTGCTGCTAAAAATATAGTAATTGGAATAAACAGTAACGAGGCTGTTACTACTACTGGATCTCCAAGTAACAATGCACAATCAAGACCAATGTAGAATTTACTATTTTTGAAGCGTTTTTGTAACATTGCTTTCGCTGCTTCTGAAACAGGAAGTAACCCACCCATAATATGTTTTACTACCTGCGGCATAAGAATGATAACAGATGCCATTTGAATTCCTAATGTTAAAATTCCACGTATATCGTACCCTGCAAGCACACCAATCATAACTCCCATAATTGCACCCATAATTGCAGGGTCACCGATAACCCCGAAACGTTTTTCAATTTGTCCTGGATTAATATTAATATCCTTAATAACCGGAATTTTATCTATTAGACAATTGATTGGTACTGAAATTGGGGCAAGATAACCAGTCGTACCATGCGGTAATGCGATGCCTTCTAATCCAAAATACTCTTCTGCAACTGGTGCAAACCAATCCCCTAGCTTATAAGCAAATGCCGCATGTATGATAACTCCGACGATACCAAGTGTGTAACTACCGGTTGCAATATGAACCAATGCACCTGTAAAAGCAAAATGCCAGATATTCCAAATATCAAGATTAACGACCCTAGTCATTCTTAATGCCAGCATTACTAGGTTAACTGCAATTGCAATTGGAATTGCAACCAATGCGATATCACTTGCCCATGTCATAGGTGAAGAACCAGGCCAACCAATATCAATGATATTCATACTAATGCCAAAATTTTCTGACATGGCAACTGCAGCCTTTGCCAAATTATTTAGCATCAAACTAATAACTAAACCAATACCAACAAAACCAATACCAATTGAAATACCAGATTTTAATGATTTACCAATTGATTGTCCTAGGCATAACGCCACAATAAAAATAACAATCGGCAACATAACTGCTGGGCCTAAATCTACAAAATACTGTACAAAAGATAATACTCCCATTATAAATACACCCTCCCATAAGCTTTATTAATATTTAAAAATTATTTCAAATATCCTAATATTTTCTTTTCGGTTTCTTCTTTGTTAATACCCGTTAAAAAAGCCATACCATTTACATAAGGCAAACCATAGTCTCTTTTGATTCTCATCGTAGTTACAATTAAATCGATGCCTTGTAAACTACTTTCAATTTCAGACATACGAATTTGTAAGATTTCCACATCAACCCCATTGGCTTTACAAAGCTCTTTGATACCATTTGCCGCAACGGTCGATGTTGCTACGGCTCCACCACAAGCTACAATTACTTTTTTCATTTTTTCTCCTCCTCAAATTAGTTTTTCAATTTACTTACAAGCATGTTTCTAACTTCTTCTTTATCTCTGGAATTTAGTAATAGTTCTATACAACTCGCTTCTTGAAACATCGCAAATAATTTTTGCAACATATCTAAATGCTGATTACTATCTTTTAATGCCAACATAAACACTAAATTGACCTCCACAGTCTCATCACAATTTTCCATGCTATGAAATACGATAGGATTCGCTAACTGTACTACAGCAATCCCATTTTCTAATACATTGTCCACTGGACTTGCATGCGGTATTGCAATCCCATTTTCCACCAACGCAATACCTGTGGGGAACCGCTCTTCTCTTTTTAATACGCTATCTATATAAGCTTTCTTGATATAGCCTTTTTCTAATAAAAATTTACCTGTTTTTTCAATTGCCGCTTTTGCATCCTTGGCGTCTATTTTAAGTCCAATTAAATCCGTTGTAATTAACTGTTCCATATTCATAAAATTCACCTTCTACTAAAACTTTTGATAAAATTCTGATAAGATTTATCTTTAATCAGAGCTTTAACCCCATTTTCTTTTACTAAATATTCAAACAATTTTAAGAAAACATTTTCCCATAGATTAAACTTTTCTTTTACGATATTGATTAGAAAGATAACTTGCACATGGTGGTCATCCCACACAATCGGCTTCTCTAGAATCAAAATCGCAATTGAAGAAGTATCCATATCGTTATACATTGGATGCGGTATCGCTACCAAATTACCAATCTCAGTTGACGATGCTTCTTCCCTTTCAAGCACTGATATCTTTGTTTTCTCACTCATATATCCTTTTTCTATCATTTTCGTTGTTAAAAATTCTAAAACTTCTTGTTTATTCTTCAAGGCTTTATCTTTATAGAAACAATCTTCACGAAAAAACTCTTCGTAAGCTAGTTCACTATCCATGACTTGACCAAAAATACGACTTTCAATGGTATCCATTTCATTTTTATTTAATAAATGAGTTACATGAATGATTTTTTCAGACTGCATATGTTGAATTGGTATCGTTGTTAAAATCATATCAACACTAGCTACTGTGCTTTCATCAATTTCATAACCAGGCATTGTTTTAATGACTTTAATCCGATTCTTAAAATGTTCCTCTATCTTTGTTTTAATTAAAATCGCAGTTCCAATCCCTGTTGCACACACAATAATTGCTCGTTTAAAATTGACGTCATTTTTTATACCTTTGCGGCTTAAAGCAGCTCCGAAATGAATTGCAATATAGCCAATTTCATTTTCATCAACATCAACAGCTTCGATTTTTTCAATTACACGACTTGCAATAACCGCAATTTGAAAGGCTAATGGATATTCATTTTTGATAACTTCTAAAACCTCATTGCGAATATTCATATTAAATTTGATTCTTGTAAGCGCGATTTTAAGGTGGAGAGTAAGCCCTTTGATTAAATTTTTGTCATTGGAAAAGTCAATTTTAGCGACTTCATTTACCTTCATCATGATTTGCTTCATCATATCTTCGATATTATCCGCTACCTGATCTTGATTTACATCTAAATACTTTTTACTTGCAATCAAATGTTGCGCAATATAATAGATTTCACTCATTGCAACATCAATGCTTAACTTCATATAAATTTGATCAATGATATCCCTTGCAACCTGAAATTCTATCGTTTTTTCAATTTTTTTCGTTTGACTAATGGTATAAACAATTTGATTTTCATGATTTGCTCGTTTGATAGCAATTGCTATATGAATCAACAAATTTTTAATTGCCATATCGGTTAACTTTATTGCTCGTTTTGCAGTTACCGTAAGAATAATTTCCTCAATTTTATATAAGTCAACTTTGTCAAATAAATTTTGATAAAATTCATTTGTATAAACATCTTCTTTTGGATTACGATTAAATATATATTCAGAAATACAATATCTAATTTGCGCTTCATTGCCAGCAATCTGCATACCTCTCGTTTTATAGCTGACAATTTTAAGTGAGTATTTTACTATTTTTTTCTCAACTTCTTTGAGACTCAGTTTCAACGTTGATAAACTGATAAACATCTCATCTGCCAAATCCATTTGCGTAATTTGTTTATTTTGCAATGCATTGAATAATAATTTTTTGATGATGTAATATACCCGTGCTTCAGCTGATACCAAGCTATTTCTTTCTGGTGATTGATTTGCTAATCCTAGTCCTTCAAAAACCTCTCTATTGATAATTTCTAGAATATATCCAGTTCTAGTTGCTGAATTGATCATAGCCCCTTTATCTTTCAAATAACTATTGAGACTTTTAATATCACTACGGATAGTCCTTGAAGATACCCCGACTAGTTTCGACAACTCCTCACCAGTAATTCCTTTATCATGCTTTAGCAACAACTTAAATATTTTAAAAACGCGCTCATTTGGTATATTCATTACATCACCCCTTCGGCCTGATTTAAGCTTAACAATAATCTTATCTATAGCATAGTTCGTCTATTTCCTGCTATCAAGGAAATAGGCAAACTATTATATTAATATCTTTACGACTGAAAGTTGGATAGCGGAAATTTATCATATCATTTTTATCGTAACAAATACCATAACTAGTTCTTCCAATCTCAATGCTAAATTTATTTTCTGTCTTCTCCCTTCAGATTCGCCCATGCTGGGTGCACAGAAAAAAGAGAGTCATTAAAAGCCCTCTAACTTTTAATGACTCTCTTTTTTCTGTTATTTTTATAATTACTGTTTTTCTGCCACGCCTAGCTCATATACTAACTCTATGTCTTTTTTGTCGCTTTTCAACGTAAAAATACTAATTATTGTAATAATTAGCACGACTATTCCTAGAAATAAATATGTATTTTGGAAACCAAGTATAGCATACATTCCCCCAGCAATCGAAGAAAAAAGCACAACTGCTCCTTGTTTCGCTAAATTGAATCCCAGTAAATAAACCGTAGCCGATAAGCGCACATCGAAAACCCCCGTGATATATTTCATAACCGAAACCAACATGAGTGGCATTTCAAATGCAGCGATTAAGCGTATAACAGATAGCATGACTGGTGTAGTAAAAATAGCGCTACCGATAATACGAACGAATGTTAATATCCCAAACAACAACAGCCCCTTTTTAGCTCCAATTTTATTCACTAACGCCGGAGCGAATATCATTAAAATAGCCTCTAGAGCAGTCTGCCCTGCGCATAATTTACTAAATACATCAATGCCTGTCATTTTATCATCAAAAAAAGTTACATAATAGTTCGGAAACTGCTGATCGAACACATCATAAATAGAAGCTGTACCGACAATAATAAACGCAAAATACCAAAAATCTTTCATTTTTAGAATAGCTAAAACATCTTTCTTACTTATCTCTATTACCGCGGCTTTCTCTTTTTCTGGTACCTGTTCTTGTTTTACACGAGCTGTATACAAAAGCACACATAGTAATACTGCTGAACCTGAACCAAACCAGAAAATATTATCGGGGTTCTGCACATAAAGGATACCACCAACAAACGTAGCCGTTGCGCCCGCAATCGAGCCAAAAAGTCTAACATGCCCATATTCGAAGCCATTTTTCCTACTTACTTTTTCGATATAGGATTCAACGACACCTACCCCACCAAAAAAACATAGGCTTAAGTAGCAACTACCTAAAAGAGCGCCTGCCATTACATTAAATTGCAATAATTTTATAAAAATAAAATTAAAAAACGGCCCCATAAACAGCAAGGCAATTGCAATTAAAGCAAACAAATTTTTGCGATACCGCAACTTATCTTGAATATAACCAAAAAAAGGATGGTAGCAAAGCGCCATCAATGACATAGCTGAGAAAACAATACCAGACTGCGCTTCATCCAAATGTGCAATATCCTTTAACCATAACGGTAGAAATGCTAAAACTACCGCCCAAATCATGAAATAAAAATAAAATAATCCACCAAAATTCATAAAATCCCTGTTCAGTATTTTATTCATCTGTTTTATCCTCCTATTTTATCTGATTCATTACTTTGTTTTCAGCATCCCGCTCCGGTACTCCAAAATCTGGGGTTCCATCTTGATTCCAATGAATCACCTGCACTCTTGTGTGTCGGTTAGGATCATATAATGGATCTCCTTCAATTTTCGTATAATTTCTAGCATGATATACTAACAAATCATCTTTGCCATCCTCTGATACGGTAAAACTATTATGGCCTGGCCCATATTGATGATTTTCGTAAGAAGTTTTGAATATCGGCTGTAACGATTTTTTCCAAGTTTGTTGATTTAATAAATCATCGTTCTCATCTGCCGTCAGCATTCCAATGCAATAGTTTTCATCAGTAGCACTAGCTGAATAAGTCAAAAATATTCTGCCATTTTTCTTCAGAATTGCCGGTCCTTCATTCACGAAAAAAATCTGCGTTTCCCAATCTAGTTCCGGTTGCGTTAACATAACTGTTTCACCTGATAATGTCCATGGATCCTGCATCTTTGAAATATAAATATTCGAATGGGACTTTTCATTCACTTTTTTATCTTCCTGTGCCCAGACATAATAAAGCTCTTCTTTATGTTCAAAAACAGTTGCATCCAATGCAAAAGATTCCCACCCAGCCTTCAACTGGCCTTTTTCCTGCCAACATGGTGTACATGGATCAGCTGATTGATTTTCAATTACATACATTCTGTGATTAAATGTATCTCCGGTGACTTCTTTATTGGGCGCAGCCGCAAAATAAATGTACCATTTATTACAAACGAAATGTATCTCCGGTGCCCATACCAACTCACTCATTTCACCTTTCTTATGCTTCTCCCAAACAACGACCCCATCTGCATTTCCAAGTTCCTGTATACTTTTTGCCCTACGAATTTCTATCCTATCGTATTCTGGAACAGATGCTGTAAAATAATAATATCCATCTGTATGCTTATAAATAAAAGGATCTGCTCGCTGAGGTACAACCGGATTTTTATATACATTCTTCATTTAAACCTTCTCCTTACACATCTTGAATTTATAATGTTTTTAATATATTGAATTTTCTGTTTAATATAGCTACATTCTTTTTAAATTTTTTTCACTATCTTCGCCTATGAGTTTACCCTTCATATATTTCTCAAAAATTATTTTTAAATTTTTATTTTTTATTTTTACATCGAAACTCCCCTTCCTACTAAAATCGCCTTACAATTGCACAAAACATCATACAACTTTATACTTAATAAGATACAACTTCTTACTTTTCCTGTCAACATAAATAACTTAATAGTTTATATTTTTATAAATTATATATTTTACCTATAAAATTTATTCAATAAATTTTCAATAGAATTTTTCCACTTATATTATTTAATTATCATCAATCACTTTTTTACCTATATTTTTCATTTTTTTGCACATCTTTATCTATTATGACTATTTTTCTTTTGATCTACTGGCTTTTTATGTTTATTTTCATTATTTTATATGAATTTATATATAATTAAGTTTTATATTAACTATATATAAATTCATTTCACGATAGCATATTACAAAATTTATTTTGATCAGGCATCTATAAATTCAACTAAAAACTATTCCGCACTAGAAAATTTTGCGAAAAAATGTTATTATTTTATCAAACTCTTAACTAAATGTAAAAGGATGTACACTATGCGCGAATTTTTTACCAAAGAAGAAACGGTTGCTTTCGGCAAAGCACTCAGCTCCGATTTACGAGTAGAAATGCTGCAATATATTTATAAAAATCGAGGAACAAGCCTCAATGATCTAGCCGAAGCACTCCATGTAAGCCGTGCTGGCATTACACAACATATGAAAATATTAACTGAGACTGATTTAGTTGAAGTTCGGCAAGTAAACGGACAACGCGATGCTCGTAAAGCCTGTTTCCTCAAAGAAAATCGCTTTGTTATTAGCCTTGGGCGTCACTTTGATTCCGGAAATATGTATACTGCCGAAATCCCGATTGGACAGTATACCAACTATCAGGTAACGCCAACCTGTGGCATTGCAACAACTACTGAATTAATAGGCAATGTTGATTCCCCTCGTTACTTCGATGATCCACTTCGTTTCAATGCAAGTATTCTTTGGTTCAGTTCTGGCTATATCGAATACCGCCTACCAAATTACTTGCAAGAAAAGCATTTGCCCATCGAAATCCAAATTTCTTTTGAAATCTCTTCAGAAGCTCCTGGTATCGCAGAAAATTGGCCAAGTGACATTTCTTTCTTTTTTAACGATATTTTGCTAGGTTCATGGACTAGCCCAGGCGATTTCGGTGCTGTACGTGGACTATATACACCTGAATGGTGGACGCCTAATTGGAACCAGTATGGGCTACTTAAACTTCTCTCAATAAACGCGCAAGGCACTTTTATTGACGGGTTGATGATTTCTCCTGTTACAATTGATGCACTAAATTTGAATGAGAAAAGCAACTTTAAATTTAGGATTTCAGCCCCTGCCGATGCCAAAAATGCGGGGGGATTTACTCTCTTTGGGCATAACTTTGGCAATTACAACCAAGATATTAAACTACATGTCATTTATGATACAGATAAGAATGATTTCACCAAAAGTAAGCTATAATAGAGAAAAAAATAGAACTACTTTCTAGGATTACACCTAAAAAGTAGTTCTATTTTTGCTCTATCCACCTTGAATAAGACATTCTTCCTTCGGTAATAAAGGTCTGCAGAATGAAAACAGCAAGCATTTTCATTGCCTGCTGTTTTCTTCTGCCTTTATTTAGCTTCTGCTGTCGCCCGTACTATACTTTGTTCTAAAATCGTAAGCCCACGATCCAATTGTTCATCGGTAACAACGAGTGGGATTAATAAACGTATCACATTGCCAAATACCCCCGCACTGATTAAAATCACACCTTGTTCTAGGCATAAACGAATAACTCTTGCAGTTAATTCTTTTGCTGGTGCTTTGGATTTTTTATCCTTAACCATTTCAATCCCGACCATAGCGCCGAGACCTCTAACATCACCGATGGTTTCACAGCTTTCTTGTAGCGTTTTGAACCGACTCATTATTCTTTCGCCAATCACTTGTGCACGATGGCAAAGATCATTTTCTTCAATAAATTTCATTGTTTCGATCCCAGCCACACAAGCCAATGGATTCCCACCGTAAGTTCCACCGATACTACCTGCACCTGGTGCATCCATATATTCTGCTTTCCCTGTTACTGCACTCAATGGTACCCCAGCCGCAATTGATTTTGCCGTTGTCATAAGGTCAGGTTCAACGCCCCAATTTTCAATCGCAAACATCTTACCACTTCTAGCAAAACCCGATTGTACTTCATCAGCGATAAATAAGATATCATTCTTTTCACAAATTGTTTTCAAGCCTGGTAAAAATTCTTTTGGTGGAACAATAAATCCACCTTCTCCTTGGATTGGTTCAATAATCATTGCCGCAATATGATCGGCATCCATTTCAGTTGTAAAGAAACGTTCAATTCTTTCTAGGCAGGCCATACCACAACCTGGATACATCGATTTATAAGGGCAACGATAGCAATACGCGGATGGAACTTTATATACATCAGGAGCAAATGGACCAAAACCATATTTATATGGTTTTACTTTGCTCGTTAAACTCATTGTCATCAAGGATCTACCATGGAAGGCACATTCAAACGACATGATGCCTGTCTTCTTCGTTGCGTGACGCGCAATTTTCACTGCATTTTCTACAGCTTCTGCCCCACTATTGACGAACATTGTCTTTTTCTTTGATTCCCCTGGCATGATTTCATTCATTTTTTCTGCTAGTTCTACATATGGTTCGTACATGGCAACGGAGAAAAAGGAATGTAATAATTTATCTGCTTGCTTTTGAATAGCTTTCACAACAGGTTTAGGACAATGACCGACATTCAAAACGCCTACCCCAGCATAAAAATCTAAATACTCTTTACCTTCTACATCGGTGATAACTGCTCCGCTGGCTTTTTCAACAAAAATCTCAGTGGAATGCGCAATCCCACTTGCTACAGCTGCCTGTTTCCGTTTTAATAATTTTTCTGTCCGAGTTTCTGTTCCACTCATTTGTGAACGCCTCCTAAAATATATCTGATTCTCTAATAAAAATAAAACCGCCGAAGTATCCTTTTGGGGATATTACTTCGGCGTCATTGCCAATTAGCTTCATAAAATTTTTAGCAACTTTGTGTTTATTTGATTATGACCTCATAATATCAGATATACTAGGCTGGGTCTATGTGCATATTGCCGTTATGTTTCATTGTTTTTAGGAACTATTCACAGTCGAAGATTCAGATCCCCGTTTATCTCCTAGCCTTATCCAAGCGATCTTGCTAGAAAAAATGCTACTGCTGAAGCTATACTCCCAATAACGGTAGTTTGAATAGCACTTTTCCAGGGTTTGTTTCCCATAAATCTCCCCTTTAGATAGCCAAAGATAAATAAAGCGGAGACTGTGCAGTAGACAGACCAGGTTAGTCCATCCGTAATATTTGCAAACACCATATAAGGAAACAGCGGCACAAAGCCACCAACAGCGTAAGCCGCAGAGATTGTCAGAGCGCTATATAATGCACGGCGCGGCTCAGGCCTTTCTAAGCCCAGCTCAAATTTCATCATAAAATCAACCATAGCAGTAGGATTTTGCTCCAGTGACTTAATTAAAGGGAAGCTTGCTTCCTTTGAAACACCATAAGCAGCAAAGATATCCGCGATTTCCTGTTTTTCATCTTCTAGCCGAAACTCTGTTTCCTGCCGTTCTCTCTGTAATTCACTGTCATAATGTTCGTTTTCACCGCGAGCCGCAAGATAACCGCCAAGCCCCATGGAAATAGAGCCAGCTACAATTTCCGCAAGTCCTGCAGTAACAACAAGCCCAGTGGATGAAGCGGCACCTGATATCCCGGCTGCAAGCGCAAAAGGCACAGTCAGCCCATCTGACATGCCGAGTACTATATCCTTAATAAAATCAGACGAAGTAAAATGATGTTCTCCATGCACTTCTGCCAAGATAATTCTCCCCTATCTAAAATATTCATTAGAAATTTTTATTTCGTAAAAATATAGAAAACTCCTGCAAAATTATCCATAAAAACAAACAAAACAATAAAGAGGAATCCTAATTACTTCTACCAATTAGGATTCCTCTTTATTGTTTTTATTGAAAAATTTTATTTTTTTACATACTGCTGCTTTATATGATGAGTATATTATAAAAAAATATTATGATGATTGCCCTATTTAGTTACTGAAATAATGTAGCTATTTAAGACTTTATTTTTGTGGTAAAAAACAAGTCTGACGTTCCCTTTTTAACAGCATGATCGTAATAAAAGAGACTATCAAGGTGGCGAAAAATTAAAAAAATACAATAAAAAACATGATCCTTGTGATAAAAAATCATGTTTTAGCCTACTTTTGCTTGCAATCCCCAAGAAATGTAATATAATAAAAAATAAGGTGGAAATAAAAAAAGTCGCCGTGTCCCGAGAGTGTTGACGCACTCTCAGGCACGAGCAGGTGGTACGAGCACCTACACGTAACAGCTAGCTGTCTACGACGACAATTTATTATACCGTGCTTTTCCCTTGATTACAAGGGAGATAGTCCGTTCGCTTGGTATAATACGATTGAAGTTTTGGCAGAGGCTTAGCGTCTGCATGCAATCAAGATGAAGTATAGCGCATGTGTAGGTTGGAAAACCCACGCATGCGCTTTTTTAATTTCCCCTGAAACAAACTGTATGTTGGTTTTTTCTATCTGCATCAGCGGATAGAAGAAACCACGTGCAGAATGATGAAGGGGGAAATAAATTGGTAACAGTACAAGGTAGTAAAAAGCTATGGGCAAGGTATCGCACCAGCGTGTGGCGAGGAAGCCTCCTCGCCACAACCAAGGGGAGAGGTTCGTTCTATTTACAAGGGACAAGATATGTTTTTTGGGAAAACAGAGGTTCTATAAATGTATAGAATCTTTAGAACACCAAAAGCCACGATTATTGCTCAGGAAGTAGAGAACACTGATTTTACAGTTAAATTGCTTACAGATTTAGATTGCAAAGAATATGTGATGATCAAATGGCAAGATACAGTTAATATATATAATTTTTCGCTAGTTGGTCAGGTCATTGAAATAGCTGACGAAATTTCATTAGAAGAGTTTAGAGAAATTACCTATGCGAAAATATATAAGGAATCATTAGAGCAGGAAATCAAACCTAACAGTATGGATTCTCTAAAGTTCGGTTGGAAAAATTTTCTAGAAACAGACACAACTGGCAGCTAATACCTGCCAGTTGTGTTTTTTTATGGACAAATGAGAGACTTCATAAAATTTTGTGCAAAACAAGGGACAGGGGTTATGTTTCAAGCTTTCCAAATCCATGTTGACGACAGTCTCGTTATTCGCGCTATCTGGCGTATATTGGCACCATCAACTTCTTTCAGGGCTCTCAATATGTGATCTTGTTTTTCCCTCATTTCATTACAAATTTTTATCGCATCAATGCCGAATTGATGTCTGACCATTTGTCGAAGATGGACATCACTCACATTTACTTTAACTTCCGGAATTTCCATACAGACATCGCTGTTCGTTTCCCGTAAAAACTGTACAAATCGTCCAATCGCTTCATCAGGTTTGTCAGAAAACATGTTTAAGGCATATTCCTTGTCAACGATTTGTGCGCCCTCTATATATTCACTATAACTACTCCATTTATAAGCCTCTATATCGCTTGCGATTTTTGCCTTTATCGGGTTCTGGTGAATATAGCGCAGAACTTTCAAAAAATAGCTGTCTGTTTCTATAGCTTCGCTTTTAAATCTCTCTTAAAATAAATGACCGCATCGTTCATGCTTACGATTATACCATATAACGTAGCTTGAACTAACTCGTTGTATCATCATACTAATAGACTCTTGGGTTTCTTGTACCAAGATGTGTATATGGTTATCCATTAAACAATAGGCAAAAATTCGACATTGGCTGATTTCTTTGTATTTTGTGAGGTCTTCGATTAATTTCAGTCGATCTTCATCATCTTCAAAAAATGCTTTGCCGATTGATCCCGCGTAATATAATATGATATATTCCACTGTTACTTTTTTCTCTTGCTTTTCTTGCCAATTTCCTCACCTCTGAGAAAGTTATATCATTTCGCTTATGCCGAAACAATGTCCCTGTCCCCATGTTTTACGCTTAAAAAGCTAAGTTATCAATAAAACCGACAACTCAGCAAAAGACGAATCGCAAGGAAGGTTTAAAACTTCCTGAGATTAAACAATGAGCATTTCTTTATACTAGTTAGGATTCGTCTAAATTACTTTTGGTGAAAAGTTTTATTTTATAACTCAGCTAGTTTGGTTTAATCAAACTGATGCTAGACAAAAAGACCCGGTACATTGTCTTTAGATAAGTGTTTTCTGCAATCTATAAGTGAATATATTTCTCTTTATCTAAATCTCTTTTATAATGTAGTTTATTTTTAGACTCATGTCGCTCAATGCTTTATTAATCCTATATTAAGGCAATTTTTACATGTTATACATTTTTTTATATTAATTATATTTTTTATGAAAATTGACACAATATTCCACAAAGGATATAATTTAGTTGTAGTATATGAGCACATAATATTTCATAACTAAAATATTAAAAAGGTGGTTTTGTATATGGCATTACAAGAGTGTAAAAAATATAGGATATTAATTGCTCCAGAAGTAGAAGATTTAGCAGAAACACATCGAATGACAAGTTTTGCTAAGGCTTTTAAAAAGTTAGGGCATGAAGTCATAGTATTAGGAAGAGGAAGGTATGATTATCTTTTTGCTGATGAAGGCTTTCAAAGAGTGTACATTGATTATGATGAAGAATGGATGGATGATGAAAAATTTAGAAAGATGCACACTCTTGATAAATATGGATGGGATTTTCTTACAGAAAGTGAATTAAAGAAGTTTGTACAGCTAGAGGTGGAGCTCTTAACGGAGTTGAAGCCGGCAGTGGTTATCACTGGTTTTAGACCTACCATGAGCATATCAACTAAATTAGTAGGACTTCCTCTGGTTTGGGTTCTATCCGCCGTTTGTTCAGACATGTATTATGAGAATGGGTTAGCAACGCCATTAATGCTAACAAATGAAAAGACTTCTGAGTTAAAAAATTTTCCTCAAAAACATGAAAGGTTTATTACAAATAAAGTTGACTATTTGCCATATAAGTTTTCTTCATGGAATAAGGTGATGAAAGAAATGAAGTTAGATAACTTTAGCAGTGCTGTTAACATTGTTAGAGGAGACTTTAACTTGATGTCAGATGCACCTGAGCTTTTTCCAGAATTTCAAAATATACCACCTTATTATGGTTTTTGTGGACCAATTTTGATGGAACATAATATAGACATGCCTGACTCAATAAAAAAATACAAAAAAGTATCTGGACGACCTATAATATTTTTTGCAATGGGCTCATCAGGTGATCCTGAAATATTTAAGTCTATTATTGCTGGATTTAAAGATCAACCTTATGATGTATTTGCTGCATTAACAAATATTATTAGTAAAGAGGAGATACCATATATTCCTCCAAATGTGGTAGTTGAGAAATTTTATCCTGCGTTTGAAGTGACCGTGATGGCTGATGTGGCTGTAATACATGGAGGCCAAGGTACAGTCTATACAACCACAATGGCCGGTACACCTTTTGTTGGAATTCCTATGTTTACTGAACAGCAGTATAATCTTGAAAATCTTGCTAGGAAAGGCTGTGGCATTGTATTATCAAGATATAATCTTAGTTCAGAGATTTTAAATAAATCAATTAATCAAATACTTAATAACAAAGAATTTAAAAATAATAGTTCAAAAGTTCAAAATGAAATCATCAAGTATAAAATAGATGAAAATTTCTATTCACCGATGATAGGAGCTAAGCAAGTTATCAAATTTTTAAATAATAAAGTAGATTCTTATTTTAAAGTAAATGCACTATAATTTTTCTGTTTTTCACAAATTAATTTATGAATATATATAGTGTCATATACTATCTGTTTTCATTAATTTGTAAACTGAGACTAAGCCACCCTTCATTATATTTACAGATTGTTACTGCAATACTTTAAAATATATATTCTGTGTTTGTCAAATGAGTTGGCGTAAAAATTTTAAAAAATCATTTTGGTCACTCTTTTTTATTTTCCAACGGAAGGCATGATACATAACAATTGCTTCCATAGTATGAACAACCTGCGATGAAGACGTTGCACCAGCGATAATATTAGCAATATGCTGATTTAATGGTCGAGAAAAGTAGAGAGGTAAATGCAATATTCAATTAAAATTGTGAATTGTTGAATCATCTATTAAAATAAATGTACGAGGCATAGACTCACTTCTTTGTTTAGATTTGTGTGGTAACTTATTCTATATCATAGTTGTGAGTCTTTTGTCTCTATTTATTTTTACTGGAATTAAATGAAATAAAATTTAATTGTTTATAATTGTAAAAAACAAAGCAACTAAAATGGTATAATTAAACTAAAATTAATTAATTTGAAAAATCGCGGAGGAATTTTAAAATGATTAAATTAATTGCATCTGATATGGATGGAACGTTACTAGGAACAAATCAAAAAATATCAAAGGAAAATATAGAAGCTATAAAAGCAGCACAAGAAAAAGGAATTGACTTTGCTATTGTAACTGGCAGAGCATACGCAGATGTTAAACCTTTCTTAGATGAGTATGGTTTGAAATGTCAATGTGTTGTACTAAATGGCGGGGAATACAGGGATATTGCAGGAAAAATAGTTGTAGGGAGTTATATTAATAAAAGAATAGCAACTGAAATTTTAAATATAATAGCAAAGTATGATATAATTGTTGAAATATATACGGATGATGGATATTATACAATAAATACAAAGGAAGAAACAGTAAAAGGGATGATAAAAAGAGCAAAAATTTTTTGCCCAGATCTTACAGATTTTGATGAAATTTATCAAGAAGCTATTAATCATCCTCAGTTTGTTAAGATGCAGTACATAACAAATTTGAATGAGTTCTTAAAAAGTGATTTGAATATAGGCAAATTTGTTTTTTTTGCAGAGTCGATTGATGAAATCAATGCAATCAAGCAAGCCTTAAATGTATTGCACGGACTCGCTATATCTTCAAGTCTTCCTACGAATATTGAAGTGAATGATGTTAGTGTTACCAAAGGACGTATATTAGTTAAAGTTGCTGAAAAAATGGGGATAAGCAAAGAAGAAGTAGCCGTTTTAGGTGATAGTTCTAATGATTATTCTATGTTCGTAGAGTTTCCAAATTCATTTGCTATGGAAAATGCAATACCCGAAATAAAAAAGGTTGCAAAATACATAACTACTAGCAATGCCGAACATGGTGTAGCAAAGGCAATCTATCGTATATTGGATCTTTAATAGATAGGATAGAACGTATGCCAATTAGAGTTTGCGCAATGGGACAAGGGGACAGGTTTGCTGTCCCACTGATAAAAGAGAATAAAGAATCAATAGACCAAGTGATAAAACGAATTAGTAGTAGCTATGTATATTGGTATAATCAAAAATATCAACGGTGTGGGCATTTGTTTCAAGAGCGATATAAGAGTGAAGTTGTCGAGACAGATGCATATTTTCTTATGGTTTTGAGATACATTCATCAGAATCCGGTAAAAGCAGGAATTACCAAAAATGTAGGTAGATATTTGTGGAGTAGTTATCATAATTATGTCGGTATACCAGGTATTACAGATATAGAGTTTGCGTTAGAAAATTTTTCGAGTGACAAAGCAGCGGCGACAAAATTATTTATAGAGTATACAAATGAAAACAATGCAGATGAATGTTTGGGTTGTAGAGAAAAAGTGATTGTATCCGATCAGAAAATAATGAAATATTTAAGTGAAATGGGAATAACAACGATTAGTCAATTGCAACGATTAAATAAAGAGCAACGGGATAATGTAATCCGAAAGATAAAAGAAAAGGATGGCATTACGATAAGGCAATTAGCAAGGATAACTGGAATTTCTAAAAGTGTAATTGATAGATTGTAGTGGGACAACAAACCTGTCCCTTTGTCCCAATTTCACCCCAACTAAATCAACAAAAGACGAATACTAATTGCTTTAAGCCCTACTAGCAATTAGTATTCGTCTTTATTTCTTTTATCGAAAAATTTTATTTTATCACTTAATCGTTTTTATCTACTCATGCATTAAAAAACCAAACTTCATTTGTTTCCCGACGATCACACCCAATTGCAATGTCAACCGATCATAGGGATTGGTTAGTTTTTTTCCGGTGATTTCTTCAACTTTCTTTAACCGATAATCGAGGGTATTGCGGTGTAAAAATAGGCGTTTTGCGGTTCTGACGACATTGCCATTTTCCTCAAAATACACAAATAAGCTGAGAACCAGATCCATTTTATATTTACGATCATATTCATTGAGCGGTTCGATAACCTCTTCATAATATTCTTTTAATTGTTCATTCGGTATTTCAAATAATAATTTATAAATTCCTAACTGCTCATACTCGTAAACAGACTTTACCGTTGCCGTAGACTCTGCTAACCACAACGCTTTATTGCCTTGCATATAGCTACGCCTAACATCGCGCAAAGTTTTTGCTGTCCCGCCCAAGCTTGCCACAATGCCATATCTAGGAAATCTCGCATTTAATTTTTCAATAATTTCTGATACAAATACAAAATTACTTTGCTGTTTTGTCGTCTTAGCATCTGTTGGTAACAATAAAACTACTTTATCCATCCATAACGTTACCAGCAATTTTTTTCCTTGCATAACTAAAATATCACGAACAAGCTGCTCTAATTGCGTTTTTAAGGCAACGATAGCAAATTCGTCTTTGATCTCTTCTTCTTGAACGTAATTTTCTAAATTTGCTGGGCTAAAAATTACGACTTGCTGTGGTTTTGATAAATCATAGCCATAGACCCCAGCACGCTCTACTAGATTTGGAGCATCCTCAACTGGTTGTAATAATAATTGTTCAAAAAAATGATAAATCAAATGTTTTTCCGTTTGCTTCAATACGATATAACTACAAATATCTTGCGTAACTTCAACAAGTTTTACTTCCCACGGCAATTCAAATACAGGAAAATTTGCCGCATCGGCAATCTGGATAACTTCATCAGGAATTTTCTTGATATACGGTCCTACATTGATGATAATCCCCGCAATATTTTTATGAATTAAGCCTTGCACAAGCGTTGTTAAACCGCGCATATCACCATTTAAAGCAATGCCTGTAATAATGAGCAATTCTCCACCCTGTACCCACGGAAGCACATCGGGCAAATCAATAAAATGTACCCATCTTACTTGATGATACAGACCATCTTTTCCCCCTACAATCTTTAACTTTGCTAATGAATGTAGATTGATAATTTCACGGCAACTAACCATATGCAAGACTCCTTTTAAGACTGATTCCTACAAATTGAAAACAATTAATTTCTCTTCAGTCATTTCTTTTACTGCGTAGGCAGGCCCTTCACGACCAATCCCACTTTCTTTTACGCCACCATAAGGCATGTTATCCATCCGGAATGTTGCACCATCATTGATAATCACACCGCCAACTTCCAATTTTTCCACGCAAAGATGTACAATATCAAGCGCATTGGTAAATACCCCTGCTTGCAGTCCATAAATGGAATCATTGACCTGGGCGATAGCGCCCTCAATATCATTATAAGGGATAATCGAGAATACTGGTGCAAAAATTTCTTTGCAGATCACTTTCATCTCAGATTTTGTATTGGTTAAAATTGTTGGTCTCAGCCAAACTCCCTCACGTGTGCCACCTGTCAAAATTTTTGCGCCTGCATTGACAGCTTCATCAACCCATTCTTGGGCACGAATTGCTTCTCTTTCACTAATCATTGGGCCTACATCTGTTTTTAAATCTGCAGGATCACCAAAAATCATTTTTTCGGTAAACGCGACTGCTTGCCCGCAAAACTCTTCATAAATATCCTGATGTACATAGACTCTTTGACAAGAAATACAAACTTGACCAGCGTTAACGAACGCATATTTTGCACAAAGTTCGGCAACTTTTTGTACATCAGCGTCTTTATGCACGATATTCGCCGAATTGGAACCAAGCTCTAAGGCTACCCGGCGAAAGCCAGCTGCTTTCAATAGACCTTTGCCGACCGCCGGGCTGCCAGTAAAGCTATATAAACGAATCCGTTGTTCTTCAGTTAACAATGCCCCTAAACTAGAACCTGAACCTGTAAGCAGGTTCAAATACCCTGCTGGTAAACCTGCTTCGCTAAAGATCTCGCAAAGTAGTACCGCGGATATTGGTGTGGTAGTTGCTGGTTTATAAATAACAGCATTTCCCGCAGCCAAGGCTGGTCCGAGTTTATGGCAAGCTAAATTCAATGGGAAATTAAATGGGGTAATCGCACAGACAATGCCAAGTGGCACACGCTTTGTATAGGCCAAACGATTTTCACAGTTCGGTGCGCCTTGAATCGGTACCATTTCTCCGGTCATGCTTTTCGCTTCTTCTGCCGACAGAATCAACGTTTGTTTCGCTCTTGATACCTCCGCCATCGCATCTTTCATCGGTTTGCCTACTTCAATGCAAAGTGCTGTAGCAACTTCCGCTTGTCTCTCCATTAAAAGATTACTTGCCTTCATCAGTATTTCATAACGGCGATATGGGGCAATTTTTTCTGCTTTTAAGGCTTTTTCAGCTGCATCCACAGCTGCTGTTACCTCTTGCTTTTCGGCAATGGAAATCGTCGCCGCTACCTTGCCAGTTGCTTTATTAAACACTTCACATGTTTTTTCTGTTTCTAGCCATTTTCCATCAATAAATAAACCATATTTCTTCATTACACTATCTCCTTTTTACAATAAATATATGCTCGCTTGATTTTTGCTTTTGGGGATAATAAAAAAGATCGCAGTCATCCTTAACTTACGATCTACCTTGATCTTTTTTCTTTATAAAAGTGTGTTCCAAAAACACACAACAATAAAATTCAAGAGACTGTTACAAGATGCCCAAATGCTAGGCAGGGCGAGAACACGAGGGCGTACGATGTAGTACGTTGAGCGAGTGCTCGCAGGATGAGCAACGCAGATGGGTATTTTGTAACAGTCTCTATTATAGCTTTAGAATACCAGTATCTATGGGTAGAGTCAATAAACTTCCTTCGGCATATTTCACAATAAATATAACCTATTTTAGGATTTTTTTATATTTCATCACAATCATTTTATTTGCTAAGCAGTACGCACAGGATTGTCTCAGCCAACTGCGTTTATGGTCTACTACTTGACACAAGGTAGTCTTTTTGTGATAATGGCAAGAATACTAGCCGCTATATAAACATACACATTACATACTATAATGAAACAAACTTATCTTGATATTTCCAGAGGAGGCAAGCAAAATTGAAAAAATTTTTCGCGTTACTGGTATGTATCAGCGCTTTCGCTTTAGCATTTTTTCTCTTGTCACCACCAGCGAAAACAAATGGAACAATCCATGTCATTGCCGAAGCAACAACCAATCAAAAAATGATTGATGATACAAAAAAAACTACTACTTTTTTCAAACAATTTCTAGCCGAGGACATGCATATCGAACTGACACGTGATGTTAAAATAGTGATTTGCCCAACCAAGGAAAGCTACAATACAGTTTTACAGCGAGACATTCATTTGTCCAAAGATAGCGCACTCCGGCAAGCTAAGCTATCGGCTGGAATATCCAATGATAAGTTTCATACCATTGCCTTGAATGGTACAGCCGAAAAAATGAAGACACCGCAAAATAGCACCTCAGCTATTGCACATGAGTTGTTCCACCAAGTACAGGCTCAATTATCTAATAATAAGGATGATAAAGCTCTCTATTGGCTAAAAGAAGGTACCGCTGACTTTATCGGTGCCGCCATCGCAGAAAAAAATGGCTATCAAAGTAGGGAGCAATGGAAATTAGATACGATAAATACGTTGCGAACTGCTGCTAGCTACACTTCGGCCTCGGATATTTTACATATTGACCTTGAAGAATGGACCAACCTAATGGAACAAAATCAATTTCCCTATCAAATATCTGACTTAATGGTTTGTTATTTAGTATCAGAACAGCCAAACGATAAAGCTTACGCTTCAATTGCCGAATATTTCCGACTTGTCGATCGACTGGGTGATGGCGATAAAGCTTTTGAACAGGCCTTCGGGCTATCAATCAACCAATTTCTCCTTAACTTTCAGCACTGGTTCCTCACTACCATGAGCCAACCCGCCCAAATAGAAATCGTTCGTCAACCAGAGATCGCTCCAGATGTAGCTGCCGACGTTGAGCATGGCGCAGCTTTGACCCGTCAATTTTTTCAAAACAAATGGAATTCCGATTTGAAGGCTTCTCAACGAATCGTGTTAACTGGCAATAAAGATACCTATACCTCCACTATCGCAAAAGAATTTAATTTTTCTACAGAAGATGCCGCGCAAAAATCTCAGAGCAGTGTCTGGTGGGGCAATAATAGCACCACGGTAGTTGATATGAGCTCCCTTTCTACGAAACACCAAATCATCTTTGCCACTGCTACGATTATGGTGAAACGCTACCAGTTACAGGTCACTTCTCAAAAAAGCTTATCAACACTCAGTTGGTTAACGAATGGTAGTGCCGATGTCATTGCAGCTCATACAGTTGAGCTGGCTGGCATATATACCCTAGAAAACTATAAAACTTCTTGGCGGAATAGCCTGCGTAACTCAGCAGTAATCCCTAATCTAGCTGAGTTACAAACTGAACAAGACTGGACAAATGCCAATACAAAGTATGGCTTCAACACTGTCTCCCATCTATCGGCTTTGGCAGTTGCTTCTTTGATTGAAAAATATGGTTTTGAATCAATTCATGCTTGGCTCGAAGCGACGAAAGAGTACGGTGATGCAGAAAAAGCCTTCCAATCTGTTTACGGAATATCCCCAGCCCAATTTGCCGTCGATTACAAAAAATCTTTAACCAGACAACTAAAATGAATTTCTCAGTCGATCCTATTTGCCAGCGTTTAGCGAACGCTGGCATTTTTTATTTCAAAGTATATTTACAAAGTATAGTTTCATACTATGGATAGAGCTGTATCGCTTGATTACATGTTGTGAAAGGAGAAGCTATGCTTTCTAAAAAATCATTATCTATGATCCTTCTATTTACTTTCTTCATTGGAACCGGCACCTATTTTACCTTTGGCGAAAATTTGATAGGGCCAACGCCGCACTATATCACGCAGACCATAACTGCCGATTCTAAAACAACACGTACGATTGCTTGGCAAACAACACCATCCGAGATAGATCAGTTTTTAGAATATAAAAAATTGAATACATCGCAAACCACACTACTCGTGGCAAACTCACAAAAATTGACGACAAACGCAGAGGACATGACGCTTCACTGCGTTACGCTTACTGGATTAACACCTGGTACGAGCTATGCGTATCGTGTTGGTAGCCATAATAACTGGTCTGATTGGCAAGAGCTTACTACGGAAGGGCTCAATACAACAAGTTTTAAGGCCATCATTTTTGGTGATTCACAAAGTTCTGACTATGCCGTTTGGAAACAAACCGCACAAACTGCTTGGTCTAAAAATAAAGATGCCTCCTTTTTTATTAATATGGGAGATTTGGTTGATATCGGCTCACACTATGACCAATGGAAATCTTGGTTCGATGGCGCAAAGGGTATGATTGATACGATTCCTGTCGCACCACTCAGTGGCAATCACGAAAATTACTTGCCAGGTGGCACCTTTTCACCAGCGTTTCTATACCTTGAATTATTTAACCTGCCCATGAATGGTCCTGATGATCTAAAAGGACAAGCCTATTCCTTTGATTATGGTGATGTCCACTTTGTCGTTTTAGATAGCCAAGCGGAAGAACTTGATAAGTTTCAACCAGACTTACTCATGAAACAAAAAACTTGGTTGGAGCAAAATCTAAAAGCCACCGCAAAACCTTGGAAACTTCTCCTGATTCATCGAGGTTTATTTAGCCATCCGGACGTTGCCAATTTAAACGAACTCGGTAAAGCTTTTGTTCCTATTTTAGATCAATATCATGTCGACCTTGTTTTCACAGCGCATATTCATACGTATGGCAGAACCACCCCACTCCTCAATGGCAATGTCGCCGAAAAAGGTACTATTTATATCTCAACCGGTCGGTCTGGTGATAAAACGTGGTCAGATTCTAAACAAAAACCAACCGAAATCGTTTATGATAATGCGCTGGATATGCCAAATTATTTAACATTAGAAACAACTGGCAATACACTCAAAGTTACCAATATAAAGCAAGATGGCACCTTAATTGATCAATTTGTACTGAAAAAATAAAAATGTTCGTTCCACTTGTAAACTAGTACGAAGATAGGTCGCCGGTTGGTGAGAAGTGCTTAGATGCAAGGCGCAGTAAGAGCCTGTGAAGGAGTCGTACTTGTGTACGTTGACGAGCAGCACCTTACTGCAACGCCGCAGATGAGTGCTTATCGCCGACCCGCGATCTATCTGTCCATAGTTTGTCTACAACCTCCGACATTACAAGTGTAACTTTGTAATGTCTTTTGTGTTTTTGCAAAGTATTTTGAATTCATTTTGCAAACAAAAGGAGACTTTATAAAGTGAATCGAAGTGATACCCTTATAAAAAAATCAAAATCTATTGATTGGCTAACATTAAGGAGTGATCTGGATATTATGAAAAAAAATAAAGTGGCTATCATTGGTGCAGGCGCAGTAGGTTCATCTATTGCTTTTGACCTGATTATCCAAGGTATTTGTGATGAAATTTTAATCATTGATATTAATGAAAAAAAAGCCTTTAGCGAAGCCTTGGATTTAAACCATTGCATGGCTTATTCTAAACATACAACTAAAATAAAAGCGAGTAACTATACGGAATGCGGCGATGCTGATCTTATCATTATTACTGCCGCCGCCCCTTATATTCAAGGGCAATCACGCTTGGATATGCTTGCTACTGCAAAGAAAATTGTAAAATCGATCATAGAGCCGATCATGGCAAGCGGATTCGCTGGGCATTTCGTCGTCATCACAAATCCTGTCGATATCATTTCTTACTACATATACAAATTATCTGGTCTGCCTAAGAATAAAGTAATTGGAACTGGTACTGCACTTGACTCCGCTAGACTTAGAAGTATCTTAGCTAACTTAATCGGCGTCGAATCAAATAGTGTTCAGGCATACACAATCGGTGAACATGGTGATTCACAAATGATCCCTTGGAGTACTGTCAATATTGCTGGCAAAACCTTTGCCGATATTTTAATAGATAATAAAGATCGACTTGGCACAATAGACCTCAACCAAATTCTAGAGGAAACAAGACGTGCTGGGTTTGAAATTGCTGCCGGTAAAGGTACGACGAATTATGGAATTGCCGCAACCACCGTTGATATTGTGAAGGCCATTCTAAATGATGAAAACAAAATTATTCCTGTTTCCGCGTTACTTGAAGGTGAATACAATCAAACCGATGTTTATGTTGGCGTTCCAGCTATCGTAAATGGTAAAGGCGTTTCGGAAATTGTTGAACTTCACTTAACCGCAGAAGAAGCCGAAAAATTTGATCAATCCGTGACCATTATCAAGAATTATATTGCACAGCTATAAGCTCTAACGACGAAAGCTTCAAATAAAAAAATCGGGTGGCTATCCTTTTTTCATTTTGTTACGCCATAAGTGTAGACAAAATTTGAGCATCTGCACTTATTTTTTAAAGTATAAAGTTTATTGGTCTAACTAATCAAACTTTAAATTTCTTAATTGCATCTTGCAAATCAATTGCCATTTTTGATACATACTGGCTAGACGATGCTATTTCTTCCATTGCCGCCGATTGTTCTTCTGTAGCTGCCGAAATTGTTTGGGTTTGTTCTGCTGTATTTTTACTTTCGTGATTCATATTTTGTGCCGCATTAACTACACTTTGCGTACCACTTGTCAATTGTTCACTAGCCGCTGAAATTTCATGAATCTGATCTGATATTGCTTTAATCATTTTCAAAATCTCCCTAAAGCTTTGACCTGCTAGATTAACCACTTTTGCACCTATATCGACTTCTTTTTTACTTTCTTTCATAAAGGAAACAGCGCTATCGGTTTTAGCTTGTACTTCACTAATCAAGCCAGTAATTTGTTTTGCCGCTCCACTTGATTGTTCCGCAAGTTTACGAACTTCTTCAGCAACAACAGCAAATCCTCGTCCGGCTTCGCCAGCTCTAGCCGCTTCAATTGCAGCATTTAGCGCTAATAAATTCGTTTGCGCCGCGATGCTAACGATTACCTCAATAATTTGTCCAATCTGACTTGATTTTTCTTCTAATATAGCAATGACAGTTACTGTATCATTGGTTTTTTGTTCAATAACACCCATTTGGGTAACAACTTTTTCTACTGCTTTTTCACCATTACTGGCTGAAACTGCTGTCTTTGCAGTCGAGGTTGCCACCACCATAGTATTTTCTGCAACTTGATTAATTCCTTTTGCCATTTCAGCTACAATATTACTAGTGCCATTTGCCAATTCAAGTTGATTTTCAGCACCACTAGCCACTTCAATAATTGAACCAGCTACTTGATTTGACGCTTGTGCCGCTTGTTCTGCACTCGCCGTAAGTTGCTGCGTCGAAGCAACAACCTGTTCAGATGTTACATTTACTTTGGCAATTAATTGCCGAAGCTGATATACCATTTTATTAAAACTGCTTGCTAATTTCGCGACTTCATCACTGCCAGTTACTATCGCTTGAATTGTCAAATCTCCGCCAGATACAATATTGGCTTGATCAGCTAACATTTCTATCCGCCTTGTTATTCGTTTTGCAATAAAATTAGTTGCAATAAAAATTACTATTATCGCAAAAAATGCCGCCAATCCAAATAACCATTTTAATTTTACAAGAGGTGCGTACACAATCGCTTGTGGCACACCAATCGCCAAAATCCATCCCGTCGTCGGTACTTTTTGATAAGCTATAATTTGATTTTCATTATTATAACAAACATTCATTAATCCTTGATCTTTAATCCGTGCCGTCTTGAAGAGGTCTGCTAAAACGTTTAGCTTTTGATCCTCAAGAATATTTTTCGACATCAAATCAGCATCAGGATGTGCCAAGATTACACCTTTGGCGTCAATAAGAAAAGCATAGCCCACTCCATGAAAATTAATATTGCTAACATTATCCAGCAATGTTTGAAGTAATATATCTTCAGCAAGAACTCCACGCACTTGTTCCGTTGAACTTTTTAATGGCACCGCCACCGATACCGCCATTTTATTGGTACCTTCATCCAAATATGGATCAGTAATGATAAGCTTTTCCTTCTCATGTGCCTCTTTATACCAAAGGCGAGAACGCGGATCAAAATCGGGCCCCGCAATCCAGCCACTACCATCAACCATTTTTCCATCAGAAGAACCGAAGTACATTGTAAGTAGCTCTTTATCAAAAAAATTATATCCTGCCACCATCGGCGTTGTTATTTCTCCATCGCCAACTGTAGTTTGTATAGTGCCGGCTACGATTTCCAGCATATCTACTTTTCCGATTAACCAGCCATTAATAGTATTCACATGCGAGCTAACCGTAGCATTCATTTCTTGCTTAATCCCTTCCGACACTTGTTTTTCAGAAAATAAATAACCAATAATGGAAAACACTAAAATGATTGTTACCATTAATAACGAAAAGATTAACGTTAATTTATTCTTTAAGTTCAAAATCGTCTCCTCCTAAATTTTCACTACATGAAAAACTAAATAACCTCTAGCTTTTTAGCTATTTATTAAAAAATTATGAATATTTTTCTCATTTTATAAATGATATTAATAGTCACGATTTCATAGGTTTATACTTATACAGTATCGTTGCTTTTTTATCAATAACATACTATAATTATGTAATATATGTGGTATTTATAATTGATTTCACTGTAGTAATTCGTGCAGAATCATCATTGCATCGCTTATAGTCTTAATTTTCATACACATAAAGACATTCTTAACTGCAAACCCTAATTCGGAAGTTACTAACTACTACTAAGAAGGAAGTTGTACTATGGACGATATCAAAAATAATATCATTAATGAACTGACCAAAATTGGATTGACTAAATACGAAGCTATGGTATATATAGCTTTATTAAAAACCCCCCGGATTACTGCTTATGAACTCAGTAAACGTTCCAATGTCCCACAATCCAAAGTATACGCTACTGTCAAAGATCTTGTTCGTAAACGCATAATTACATTGTCCGATCAGCTATCTCCCAGCAAATATATCGCTATTCCCCTAGAAGATTTTTTAGAAAACTATAAAAAAGAAACCGCATCCCGTATAGAATACATAAAAGAAAATACTAAACATATAAATGATAGTACGGAATATGATTATTTTCTGCACTTTTATGGTACAGATGAAATAAACACTAAAGTCAAAGATATGATCATTAACAGCAAAAAGAGTATTTATTTAGACATTTGGGCAGAGGATTATGAGGCGTTATATAATGATTTGCTTTCAGCGCATAATAGAGGTGTCAAGATAGTTTCTGTTATTTATGGAAAAGTCAACAATGAATTAGGCACTGTATACTATCATGAAATGGCGGGTATGAGGGAAGATGCTAATGAAAACGGCAAGTGGCTATCGTTAGTCATTGATTACTCTCAATGTTTATTCAGTATCCTAAAAATTAAAGATAGCTGCGCTGTCTGGACACAAAATGAGTCTTTTATGCTTGTTACCGAATGTTTTATAACGCATGATATACTTATTGCAGAAATATACTCTAAATTTAGGCCTCTGCTAGATAAAGAATTCGGCTATAATTTGGCAAATATAAGAAAAAACTTATATATAGGATAAGTCTAATTTATCTACTTCTTATTTACATAATCTTAGACCTCCTTAAACCTCCTTAAACCTCCATTGTGCTAAACAATGGAGGTTTAAGATATTCACTACACTATTGCGTTATAATTGTTCCGGCATTCCCAAGCAATGCATTCTTTGCACTTTCTAAGGAGGCAATTATTGCTTTTTTACTAGGATTTGCAGTAACGAACTTAACAGCTGCTCGTATTTTAGGAAGCATGCTCCCAGTACCAAATTGCCCTTCCTTAATATATTTTTCTGCATCATTTACCGTTATGACATCTAAATTTTTTTGATTGGGCTTTCCAAAATTTATGGCAACCTTTTCTACTGCTGTCAAAATGACTAGTATATCTGCATCTAATTCATCTGCCAACCTTGCAGAGGCTAAATCCTTATCGATTACTGCCGCTACACCTTCAAGGCTATTATCTTCTTTTTCAATTACAGGTATTCCACCGCCACCAGTAGATATAACAACTTGACCAGCATTTACCAACCTTTTGATGGTATCAATTTCAACAATTTTTTTAGGATCTGGAGATGCCACAACTCTTCTGTATCCCCTCCCCGAATCTTCCATCATGACATATCCTCGCTCTTGACTCAAGTTTTCTGCTTCATCTTTTTTATAGTAAGGACCAATTGGTTTTGTCGGGTTTTGAAAGCCACTGTCATTTTTATCAACAACAGTTTGTGTAATAAGAGTTACCACCGATTTATTTATATTCTTTTTCTTCAATTCTTCTCCTAGTGCTTGCTGAATATGATAGCCAATCATTCCTTGGCTCATTGCACCACAAACATCAAAGGGCATGGATGGTGTTACTTGCTTCGCACATTCATTTTGCACAACCAGTCTTCCTACTTGAGGACCATTCCCATGGACTATAACAATTTGATTACCACTTTCAATCATATTTGCCAAATGTACGGCTGTGCTTCTGATTGTTTTTAATTGACATTCTGCTGTTGCTGGTTGTCCTTCTGCTTGTAAGGCGTTTCCACCTAATGCTATTATTGCTCTCATAATGATTCTCCCTTCTTTTTCTTAGTAAAATTCGTCCAAAATATTGTTCGTTAAACATTTACAATCGATCTGAATTACCCTAAATTACCTGTAGCCATCATTACTAAAGCACTGATCCCAGCTACAACAAATACAATTGCTAATAATTTTTCAAAGGTCGAAAATACCTTTTGACCTTTTTCCTTTTTAGCCTTAACAAAAACTACTATGCCCGCTGCATAAAGAATCGTAACCATCAAAACATAGCTAAGCCCTGCCGCATAAACAAGCCATGCCGCATAAACGCTAGATATTACCGCACAAATAAGATCATTACTTTTTCCTTGTGGATTAATGTCATATGTTTCTCCGGTATACGCCAATTTCCAGCCATATAGTCCGCTAAACAAATACGGAATCAATATAGCAGAACTCGCAATTGAATATAAAGCCTGATATGTACTACTTGAAAATAAAGTTATAATAAGTGAAATCTGAACTAATATGTTCGTGAATGTCAATGAAATTACGGGTGCGCCATTACTGTTTTCCTTTGCAAATACTTTGGGGAATATACCATCTTTTGCAGCTACATAAGGAACTTCGGCCGATAAAAGCGACCATCCCAATAGTGCTCCAAACAGCGAAACGACTAGACCAGCGTTTATAATAACAGCCCCCCACTTGCCAACAAGAAATTCAAGAACGTACGCCATAGAAGGAGTCTCTTGTTGCGCTAAATCTATTTGATTCATTACCCCCAAAGACAGTACTGATATTAAAACATATATTGCAAGCGTTCCGATTAAGCCCACAACTGTAGCTATTCCTACGTCTCTTTGAGTTTTAGCTCTTCCAGAAAAAACAACAGCGCCTTCAATTCCGATAAACACCCATAAAGTTACTAACATCGTGCTTTTTACTTGATCAACTACACTGCCTAATTCTGGATTTGATTTGCCCCAAAAATCCAGCGAAAATATATCAACATTAAAAAATACAATACATGCAATGATAAAAAGAAATATAGGGACAAGTTTAGCAACCGTTGTTAGAACATTGATAAATGCTGCTTGTTTGACGCCTCGTGATATTAAAGCTTGAAGCCCCCATATAAGAATTGACGCGCAAATGATTGATATTAAATTATTTCCTTTACCAAAAACCGGGAAGAAATATCCTAATGCGCCGAATAACATCACTGCATAAGATACATTGCCAAGCAATCCACTCAGCCAATAGCCCCAAGCCGAATTAAATCCGATATAATCTCCAAATCCGGCTTTTGCATAACTATAAATTCCGCCACTTAATTCTGGTTTTCTCGCCGAAAGAGTTTGATATACCAACGCAAGAGCTATCATGCCAATTCCTGTAATTAGCCAACCGATAAGAATGGCACCAACACCTGCTCCTTTAGCCATATCTGTCGGTAACGCAAAAGCGCCACCGCCGATCATCGAACCAACAACCAATCCACCAAGTGAAAGCACTCCTAATTTACCATCTTTTTCCAAGGGAAGTCATCCCCCTTCTATTTTTATTGCGATATTGTCACGCTTATATAAGAGTGACAATATCGCCTAAATAGTTACATTATTCTCCTAATGTTGCAACCATAATAGCTTTAATTGTGTGCATTCTATTCTCTGCTTCATCAAAAACTACTGAATGTTTACCTTCAAAGACTTCATCCGAAACTTCCATTTCTTTCAGGCCAAATTTTTCATAAATTTCTTTACCAACTTTAGTTTTTAGATTATGGAAAGCAGGCAAACAATGTTCAAATATCACCTTTTCATTCCCTGTTAATCTAATCATCTCACTGTTTATTTGATATTCTTTTAGTAATTTTATCCTTTGTTCCCATACTTCGTTTGGTTCGCCCATTGATACCCAAACATCTGTATAAAGGACATCTGCGTTTTTAACGCCTTCGGCAACGTTATCAGTTATGGTAATTTTAGCACCGGTGTCTCTTGCTACTTCGCGACATTTATTCAATAAATCTTCGGTTGGAAATAGTTCTTTGGGTGATACAATTCTAAAGTCCATGCCCATCTTTGTGGCTCCGATCATAAGTGCATTGGCAACATTATTCCGTCCATCACCAATGTAGGCAAACACCATCTCGTTATACGGTTTATTTAGATGTTCTTGTGCTGTTAAAAAATCAGCTAATACTTGAGTAGGATGATCAGCATCTGTAAGACCATTCCATACAGGGACACCAGAATATTTCGCCAAGTCATCAACAATGGATTGATCAAAACCTCTGTATTCAATACCATCATACATTCTACCAAGAACTCTTGCCGTGTCAGCAATTGATTCTTTTTTCCCCATCTGGCTTCCCGTTGATCCTAAATACGTAACATGAGCACCTTGGTCAAGAGCTGCCACTTCAAAAGAACACCTTGTTCTTGTAGAATCTTTTTCAAAAAGCAGCACAATATTTTTCCCTTTAAGTTTTTTTTGTTCAGTTCCCATATATTTAGCTCGTTTTAAGTCTCTTGCTAAATCAAGCATGTATTGTATTTCTTTTGGTGAAAAATCCATTAGTGTTAAAAATTCTCTATTTCTTAAGTTAAAACCCACTTTAATCTCTCCTTTATTTTCTATTAATGATATAATTTAAAGATTTTCCCGGTAAAGAGGCATACTCATACATCTTGGACCGCCTCTTCCTCTTGACAATTCTGACGATGGAATAACATGAAGTTTTACGCCATAACTTTCTAAAATTTGATTTGTAATATGGTTTCTTGCATATACTACAACCTCACCTGGTGCAATTGCTAAGGTATTAGCACCGTCATTCCATTGCTCTCTTGCTCCGTGAATCTTATCACCATTACCGCATCTTATAAGAGTGACTTTCCTATCTAAATGTTTTTCTAAGATATCTTCTAATTTCATATCTTGCTTTTCAATTTTTATTTTTAGCCCATTTCGAATATCTTCATGTTTGGTCATCTCATAAACTGTTAACGGCCCTTCGATTTCAGAATGAATAGTAAACTTATCATAATCAACCATTGTAAACACAGTATCCAAATGCATAAAAGCTCTTGATGATGGGATATGAAAAGCTAATACCGTTTCAAATTCAGAATTGCTTTCAAATAATTTTCTACATACTTTTTCTACCGAAGCTGAATCAGTTCTTTGAGAAATGCCTATAGCTAAAACCTTATTATTTAAAATTAATTCATCTCCGCCTTCTATAGATGTTTTTTCTTCTCTATTAAACCATAGGGGAATATCAGCATTTTTAAATCTTGGGTGATTTTTAAATATATATTTTGCAAAGATAGTTTCCCTATTTCTAGTTTGAGTCCGCATATGATTAAGAGTAATCCCATTTCCAATAGTCGCAAATGGATCTCTGGTAAAATATAGGTTTGGCATTGGATCACAAATAAATGGATAAGAATTATTTACTTGATCATTAAGAGAAGAACGGTTAAAATTCGTTAATTCTTCTCGCCTTACTCCAGCCATCATTTTATCAATCATGTCCTTCTCTGAAAAGCTATAAAAGTATTCAGTCAAAGCCGCTTTTAAGCTTTTACTTTCAATAAAAGCCTCATCAATAAACCGACTTACAAACTCATTTTTTACACTTGCATCTGCAATTGCTTCGGATGCAAGTTTTTCTAAGTAAAGAACTTCGACTCCATTATTTTTTAAAACACCTGCAAAAAAATCGTGTTCTTTTCTCGCTACCTCTAAATATGGAATATCATCAAATAATAATCTCTCTAAAAGTTCAGGCGTTAAATTTTCTACTTCTTCTCCTGGCCTGTGTAGTAAAACCGTTTTTAGTTTCCCAATTTCAGACGTGACATTTAGACATTTACTCTTCAACCCGCTTAATTTTTCACAAGATTCAGATGATTCATTTAATTCATATTTCAAGACAGTGTTTTTCATATTTCACCCTTCCTATCTCTTATAAAGTTTTAAACTATTGTGCAATTTATAATCTATACAATCAGAAAAGTAAATCACATAAAGAACTGGAAAATTGTTGCTCCAAAGTAAGTTCGTAGCTTTATATCCTATAACAGAATAACTAAACCTACTTCTTCTTTCCGAAAAATTTGATTGATTCAGCATGCTAAGTGATAAAGTATATTGCATTCAAAAAAACAATATATTAAATACAATATAATATAATAACCCCCCGAGTGGTTACTATATTATAAATATAAAAAAATTATTGATTTTTGTCAAATATCATATTTTTATGTTTTAATCATTTAGGTTCAAAAAAGAATAAATATTTAACGATTAAAAGATATTATGCAAAATCCAAATATCATAAATACTTTAAATTGTTGACTTTATTGCAAAATATTACAAATAAAAAAAATAATTATTCATTTTAAAAATTTTTTTATTTTTTATAGACAAATACAACAATTTGTTACATTTCGACTTAATTCGACCAATATATTTAGAAAATAGATATTTAAACCAAAACTGACACCATATGAAATATGATGTCAGTTTGCATAATTTTATAATATTGAGTTATAGAGCTCTTATACTTAGTATTTCTTTAATAACAGTTTATAATATCTTTATAATTTCCAATATCATCTATCGAAATAGTTTTAAAGTTATCACTTAAAGTATCTTCACTCAAAGATTTATTATCTAATAAAATTCTAAATTTAGTAATAACTTGCTTGACTATATCCGCTGATGTAATTACTACAAAAATAGTATTAGCACCAGCAATAGTGCCAATTATCTCTGGCCATTTTACATAATCAATGAAAAAAGCAACTGCTTCAGCCGTACCAGCTAATGTTTTAATTACAACAATGTTTCCGCTAAAATCAACAGATATAATAGAATCCTGAAAAATTCTCAACCGAGTTTGAGCATAAGCAGCATTTTGACCTACTGGAAGCGAGTATCGGTACCGTCCATTGCCGATTGGCAGTTTAAGTAACATTAATCTTCTAATATCTCTTGACACTGTGGCTTGAGTTACTTCAACACCTTCTTGTTTTAATGCTTCTGCCAATTCTTCCTGAGTATCAATAACCTGCTGTTCGATAATTCGTTTAATTTTCTCAAGTCGTAAATTTTTCACAAAATCCACTCCTTATTTCATTTATTCATAATGACTAGCAAGAGCCCTTAACACCAATTTAAATTCAAAATCTAATCCACCAGCTTTTAAAATCATAGTTTTATATTAATTTACTACTATATTCAATTTCCGAATATAAGGCATTATGGAAGTATGTTACTAAATTTACTTTCATGATATAACTAAAACAGTTAATTAGTCAACCAAGTATATTTCTGTAATGTTTCTTGACGCTTTGTCACTGATTAATATACTACTGCCCATAATATCTAACTTTACATCCAAAAATTTTCCTGTTGAATAGTTTTAGTAGGAAAACTTCTCAGTATAAATATGAATAAAATGCATATTTATAAACAAGTATGTCAATCAATCTGTTTATAATTGAATCTTTAAAACCTAGCAATAAATGTTAGAAATTAAGGAGATAGTATTTGTTATCGACGAGAAATTCACTCTAAAATGAGAGCATCGTTTGAATTGACTGCAAATATTTAGTTACTGATATTGTCAAATGGAGCAGGACTAAAAAGCGTAGAAAAGCTTATATTGCAAAAAAAAATTAACATTATAGTTCTCATGCGATTGTGAACATAACTTATCCCTTGATTGTTAATTTTAGTTCAAAAAATATAAAAATTTTTTTTAGAATTAATAGAAATGTCAGACAATAAACCTAAATGAATTCTACGCAAGACATAGTGTACATTTTTTATCAAAACAAAAAAATGGTAGGATGCCAGTTAACCGTGGCTTATATTTGAATATTTATACACGTACAGCAATGAAATTTTCTATATAAAAATAAAAAATAATCGGGTGGCTATCTTTATAAAAAAGGATAACCACCCGATTATTTTATTTATTTCATCCACAATTAGTGAATTGCTTTCTTTTTAAATCGTCCACCCATAATATCGTGAACCTCGTTGATAGTTACGAACGCTGCATCGTCTTTTTCCATAACAATCGCTTTCATTTTCTCTACTTCCAAACGCGTAATCACGCAATATAAAACTTTCTTTGATTCCCCTGAGTAACCACCTTCACCATGAAGAATTGTCACTCCACGACCAAGTCTTGCCATTAATGCATCAGCAATTTCTTCCGGTTCACTGCTGACAATCATTATTGCTTTCGATTCATCAATACCAGCAATTACAGTATCCATCATCTTGGAAATGATAAAATAAGCAACGAGCGAATACATCGCCTTATCCCACGTGAAGACTAACCCCGCACTACTTAAAATAAATAAATTGATAAACATGACGATTTCGCCAACGGAGAATCCACTTCGTTTATCAAAAATAATGGCCACAATCTCTGTACCATCCAGCGACCCACCACTACGAATAATCAACCCAACACCTAGTCCAACCAAGATCCCCCCAAAAATAGTTGCCAAGAACAAATCATGCGTCAGTACTTCTACCGGATGAAATTGATTGGTCCAAAAAGCCAAGGAACAAATAGCAAACGTTGTCGATATCGCAAACGTTTTACCAATCTGCTTATAACCTAAATACAAAAAAGGAAGATTCAATAGTACTATAAATAAGCCAATGGATTGCCCTGTCAAATAACTTGCCATAATAGAAACGCCGACAACGCCACCATCAATAATATTATTAGGCACTAGAAACATCTCTAACCCAACTGCTGTAATAATGGAGCCAATAAACATAAAGAGATATTTTCTGATATACTCCCATGTTTTCTTTTTCTTTGGTTTTGGATTACTAGGTTGAAACTTAGGCTTATCATCTACCATAGATTCACACTCCAATCTTTAATGTAAAAAATTTTTTCTACACGAAATGCTAGGATATCATTTACAAAGACATTTAGTTAGATAACCTATATTTTCTTTCTATACATATATTATACACATATTATACAACCCATGGCAAATTGAGCTTAAATAAAAATGATGTAATACTCTAATTTTAGCATTCTTTGTATAATAAAGTATTTTCGTGAAAAAGATAATATTGTTTATCCTAAATTGATATTTTTATTATAAATTTAAGACAAAACTTCCTGGAATAAATTTCATTTATAAATTTATGTGACCGATTGTGATTATTTGCATGATTTTCGTGATTGACTTTGACTGTTTGTGATGGTACTCTAGTCATGAGAGGACGTGATTACTATATTAACAGAAGAACGTTATGCAACTATATTGAAAATACTAGACGAAAAAAAAGTCGCAACCGTCCTTGACCTAACCAAATTACTCAATTCTTCTGAATCAACGGTTAGACGTGATTTAACCGTGCTTCATAATAACGGAAAGTTATATAAAGTCTACGGTGGAGCAACTTCCATCGATAATAATTACAGCACCCGCGAAGAAGATATTGTCACAAAAAAAGATCTTCATACCGAAGACAAATTGGCCATTGCTCGCTGTGCTGCAAACTTAATTGAACGCAATGATTTTGTCTATATCGACGCCGGAACTACCACCGATTTAATGATTGATTTACTTACGGAAGTAAATGCGAATTATGTTACCAATGGCATTAACCATGCGAGTAAATTAGCTGCTCGTGGCTTCAATACTTTTATATTAAGTGGCAGGATTAAAAGCGCTACAGCAGCTGTCATCGGCACTGAAGCAATGGATAGTTTAAACCGCTACAATTTCACCAAAGGTTTTTTTGGCGTAAATGGGATAAGTACCAAGTCCGGTTTTAGTACACCGGATGCAGCAGAAGGTTCGATAAAAGCAGAAGCGTTATCCCGGTGTAAAAAAGCGTATGTACTCTCGGACACTTCAAAATTCAATAAAATTTCACCGATTACCTTTGCTAATATTTCATGCGCGACTATCATTACCAATCAATTACTTGATAAAAAATATCGTGATTATACAACTATTATAGAGGTGGAATAAAAATATGATTTATACAGTTACTTTTAACCCATCATTAGATTATATCGTAAAACTAGATACGTTTAAAACAGGTGAGGTTAACCGTACAAAAACAGAAATACTCTACTGCGGCGGTAAAGGGATTAACGTTTCGATCGTCTTAAAAAATCTTGGTTTTACGAGTAAGGCTCTTGGCTTTATTGCCGGCTTTATCGGTAAAGAGATTGAAAACCGCTTAAACATACTTGGCTGTGAAAGTAATTTCATTGAACTGACAAATGGTCTTTCGCGTATCAATGTAAAAATAAAAGCTGAAGAAGAAAGTGAAATTAACGGTCAAGGACCATTAATCGACGAAGCTGCTTTAACTACATTATTTACACAATTAGATACACTAACTGCTGGCGATACACTTGTACTAGCTGGTAGCATTCCGAATACTTTACCGAGCGATATTTACGAAAAAATCATGGCTCATTTAATGGATAAAGACATTCATATCATCGTTGATGCAACCTGCTCTTTATTATTAAATGTTTTAAAATACAAACCATTCTTAATTAAACCTAACAACCACGAATTGGGTGAAATGTTTGGTGTTACATTAAAGAGCGATGATGAAATCATCACCTATGCTAAAAAGCTTCAAGACCTTGGTGCACAAAATGTTCTTATATCCATGGCTGGTGCTGGAGCAATTCTCCTAACTAGCAATAAAGATGTTTATAAAAGCCAAGCTCCTCGAGGTACAGTCATAAATTCTGTTGGCGCAGGTGATTCTATGGTAGCAGGCTTCTTAGCGGGTTATCTAGAAAGTGGCGATTTACAAAAAGCTTTTAAAATGGGCGTAGCCACTGGTAGCGCTAGTGCTTTTTCCGAAGAACTAGCAACAAAAGCCGAAGTTGAAAAACTTTTAAATTCTTTATTATAAGGGGGATATATTATGCGTATTACTGATTTATTAAAAGCTAATGGGATTGCTTTAAATGCACAAGTAACATCAAAATCTGAAGCAATAGATACATTAGTTGACCTAATGGTAACTACAGGAAATATCTCGGACAAAGAAGAGTATAAAAAGGCTGTACTCGCACGCGAAGCAAGTAGCACAACTGGTATTGGTGAAGCAATTGCAATTCCGCATGCGAAAAGTGCAGCGGTTAAATCCGCAGGTCTTGCTGCTATGATAGTTAAAGATGGTGTTGATTACGAATCTTTAGATGGCCAACCAGCAAAACTGTTTTTCCTAATCGCCGCTCCTGATACTTCTGCTGATTTACATGTGGAAGTCTTAAGTCGTCTAGCTACCATTCTTATGGATAGCAACTTTAAAAATGGTTTAATCAATGCCACGAGCACTGCTGAATTCTTAAAATTAATTGATGAAACAGAAACAAAAAAATTCCCCGATGAAGCGCAAGCACCCGCTACTACTGCAGCAAAATCTGGTTATCAAGTACTTGCTGTTACTGCTTGTCCAACAGGCATTGCTCATACTTTTATGGCAGCAGAAAAACTGGAACAAACAGCAAAAGAAATGGGTATCTCAATTAAAGTCGAAACAAACGGCTCCGGCGGTGCAAAAAATGTGCTGACAGCCGCAGAAATTAGAAATGCTGATTGCATCATCATCGCTGCTGATAAAAATGTGGAACTGGCTCGTTTCAACGGCAAGCCAGTTATCCAAACGAAAGTCGCCGATGGGATTCATAAAGCCAAAGAATTATTAACAAGAGCTACAACGTCTGAAGTTCCTATTTACCAAAGTGGCTCAAAAGCATCCGTGACTGAAGACGATGCCAATGAAAGTGTCGGTCGTACAATCTATAAACATTTAATGAATGGTGTTTCACATATGCTTCCATTTGTTATTGGTGGCGGGATCTTAATTGCGCTTGCTTTCTTATTTGATGATTATACAATCGATCCTTCAAAATTTGGTTCTAATACGCCAACTGCCGCTTTCTTGATGAAGATTGGCGGCACAGCGTTTGGCTTCATGCTTCCTGTACTTGCTGGCTTTATCGCAATGAGTATTGGTGATCGCCCTGCACTTGCTGTCGGCTTTGTTGGTGGCGCCCTTGCTAATATGGGTGGTTCTGGTTTCTTGGGTGCGTTAATCGCTGGTTTCGTTGCCGGTTATATCGTACTAGGCCTGAGAAAAATATTCTCCGGTCTACCTCAGTCCTTAGAAGGCCTCAAACCTGTTCTCCTCTATCCTTTCTTCGGTGTTCTTCTTATTGGTGCTATTATCATATTGGTTATTAATCCACCAGTAGGTGCTATCAATGCTTGGATGGCAGCTAGTTTAAACTCCTTAGGATCTGGCAGTAAAATTTTCCTTGGTATTTTACTAGGTGGTATGATGGCTGTCGATATGGGTGGCCCAGTGAATAAAGCCGCTTATGTATTCGGTACAGCATCGCTCGCAAATGGTCAATATGAAATCATGGCAGCCGTTATGGCTGGTGGTATGGTTCCACCTCTTGCAATCGCACTTTGCACGACCTTCTTTAAAAACCGCTTCACAGAAAGCGAAAGAAAATCTGGTGTAACCAATTACATCATGGGGCTTTCCTTTATCACAGAAGGCGCGATTCCTTTTGCTTCGGCTGACCCAGTTAGAGTTATCCCTGCTTGCATCCTCGGTTCCGCAACAGCTGGCGCTTTATCTATGGCCTTTAGCTGCGCATTACGGGCACCGCATGGCGGCTTGTTTGTAGTACCAGTTATCAGTAACCCATTTGGCTATTTAGCAGCATTAGCAATTGGTTCCATCGTCGGGATGATTGTTCTTGCTGTTCTAAAAAAACCACTTACTAAATAATTTTGCTTACAAAAGCTACCCCTCACCTTTAAATAAAAAACGCCCGCATGAATATTACTTTCTACCAAGTAATTCATGCGGGCGTTTATTTTAGTATGCAATTAATTAATATCCACACTATGTACACCTTTGAGCTTCATCAAGGCTTCTGCGATATCAGCTGACTTTACGCAATGAATATTTAACGTATCAATATCAATAAAAACAGTTTTTGCGGTATTTTCTTTAATTTGCAGCCCCTTAGTCTTGATATGAAAGGCTTCTAAACATTTGCCAATTTCCCCTATTTGACCTGGCGTATCATCTGATTCAACAGAAATAAGCATATTTTTTTCATGGGTCACCCAATCATCCAAGCGAGATAACGTCCCTAATGTGGCAAAAACTAAAAAAGAAGTAAATAATGCCCCCACATAGAAACCAGCGCCAACGGCGAGCCCCACTCCAGCTACTACCCAAAGACAAGCCGCTGTAGTTAACCCTTTTATCGTCAAGCCCTCTTTCATAATCGTACCTGCACCTAAAAACCCGATTCCACTAACAACCTGAGCCGCAAGACGGGCTGGATCAGCATTGGTCAGCCCTTCAACCTGTTGATAAATATGTTGCGATAACACCATAATTAAACATGATCCCAAGCATACTAATATATTGGTACGAAGACCAGCTGATTTTCTCCTTGACTGTCGTTCATAACCAACTAGCCCACCTAAAAAGCACGCCAAAATCAATCGTAATAATAACTCCCATTCTGAAACCATAATTCCACCTCATATCTTTTAGCAAAGATTATTGCCATATCACTTTCTGAATATATTCTTTTTCCCTATTGTTTAGAATAAATCCTGCTATATTAAGACTATTTACCTAGCGTAAACTTACTGATCATATAGCTTTCTTCCCTATTTTAATGTAAAATAGTACTATATTACATAGAAATTTTTTAACAAACTTTATCTACAATTTACAATAGCTATCATTGTCTGATACTAGGAAGGTGATATACAATGGCAAAAAAAGTTAAAAAGAGACGGAGTACTCCACCTAAAACATGGTTTGTTTGGCTAATGTTACTTTTATTTTTTCCTATCGGGTTATATCTTTTATGGAAACATAAGCTCTATGCTTTGATTCCAAGAGTCACAATCACGATATTGGTTAGCTTTTTATTGTTCACGGCTATTTTTACTGCTATACTATATAAACATTCTTTAGACAAAAAAGCTGAGGAAGCAAACGCGGAGCCAACTACCGCGCAGCAAGCAGATCCGCTTGAAATTGCAGCTGAACATTATAATCCACAGCAATTGGCTTTTCTACAATTTTCTCAAGATTTAAACCAGGAAATAAAAATCTATACCTCAATTCAAGATGAATATAAATTGTTAATATCCGGCATCCAAAAAAATAAAACTCCTGCGCCTGGCATAGCAGCAGCTTATATTGATACGTTCAATCGTCGCTTAGAGCAATCCAAAGAACGTATTTTAGCAATGCAACCACCAGCGACCCTCAATGATTCTGATAAACAGCTTTTATCCAGTAACCTTCAAAGCTATGCTATCTTTCTTACTGACCTTGAAGCATCTTTTATGCTAATGCAAGATAGCTTGGTTCGTTCTGATGTCGAAGCCAGTAAACTCTCTGATCAAAATCTTGAGAAAGCAAAAAATAATCTGGAGCTTATTAAAACTGATTTAACTACAGTAGCGACGGCATTAAACGTCCCTTATGACGTACGACTAGAATTTAAAAATTTAGCTAAAATTCCACCAATCAACGAAATAGTCCAACTGAATAGTGACCCAATCCAAAAACCGACTATTACAGAAAATGAAAAAACAACAGCGACCATACAATCATTGCCACAAGGTAGCGTTGAGGGAGCCCCAATTGAAATAAAAGGCGATATCATTACCATCGGCGACTAAAAAGCGGGCTGTTTTAAATACATATTTTTTCAGAAAAACATCTAACTGATATAATAAATTGCATAAAAACAAAAGTGGTATAAATAGTAGCGAACGGCTAAATTTATACCACTTTTTCCTTTATTTACGTTCCTTTTCCAGATTATTTTCCCTTAAAAACTACTCTGAACTAACTCCATCATAAACAACGCTGCAATTCTTACCACTTTCCTTACCTTGATACAATGCAGCATCAGCAAAAGAAATATTTTTTTCCATTGTCAAATTAGGTGAAATTTGTACTAACCCAAAGGTAATGGTCACGCTAAAATAATTTTCCTTATATTTTATCTTTTTCTGGGCAATTTCTTCGCGAATCGTTTCAATAAAGATCTTTGCCGTATCAACAGTAACATTAGGGAAGAAAATAATAAACTCTTCACCACCCCACCTAGCGACAATATCATTCGCACGGCAGACCCCATTCATAATACTCGCAACAGAATTTAAAACTTGATCCCCCATAGAATGGCCATAGGTGTCATTTATTTTTTTAAAGTTATCAATATCGCCCAATGCAATGACCATATTATCGGTATAACTATCTAATTGCATTTTTAATTTATTGGTAAAGTAACGTCGACTATAAATTTTAGTTAAGTAATCATGATTTACCATCTTAGTCATTTCTTTAATTACCATATTGAGCTCGTTTTTGGCCCTTTGATTTTCTAAATGAACCATTACACGTGCCTTTAATTCCATCGGTACAAATGGTTTGGCAATATAATCAACCCCACCATATTCAAAACATTGAATAATAATGTCACTATCTTGCTTTGCTGTAATAAACATAATAGGAATATTAGCTGTGATTGGAGAGGTTTTCAATTGTTTACATATTGCAAAACCATCGGTCTTCGGCAATATGAGATCAAGCAAAATTAAGTTCGGCTGTAACTCCGTCGCTAATTTTAGTCCTTCTTCGCCAGTATGTGCTTTTACAATATCTAAACAATCCATCCTCAGGATATCTTCAACGATTTTACAAATTAAGGCACTATCATCTATCACAAGTACTGTTTCTTTGCTTACCATATCCAAACCTCCAATCGTTGCAAAATACTGATTGACTACAACGAATCTACTTATAATGCATAGATTCTACATGGATATCCTTGTATCCTTTTCGTTTTAGCCCCTGTTTACTAGTTTAGACAAATATCTTTTTTATCTTTTATCATAATACTAAATTACAATAACTGTGGATAATGTGTATAACAAAGTGCATAACTACACCTAAATATAAAATAACTATCAACGTTATTAGATCAAGAATACCGCAAATTAATACTGATTTTGTCATCTACCACTATTTTTATGTAACACATTGCACTTTATTTTCATAAGCTACCACAAATAATAAAAAAAAAGTTAGCTCCGGGTAATAGACTTACCTTACACTAACTCTTACTTTGGAGGTTGATTTGATGAATACAAATGCAATGCCAATCCCAACTCTTGCACAACTAAATATCGGTCAAACTTGCCACATTAATACAATAGAACTGACTGGTTTATTAAAAAGGCGCATTTTAGATTTAGGTCTAGTTCCTGGCACCTTAGTAGAGTGCGTTCGCCGTAGTCCCTCAGGAAACCCCAGCGCTTATCACGTTCGCGGTACCACGATTGCCCTCCGTAATGAAGATGCAGATTTTATTAAAGTAAAGCTGTAAGGAAAGTGAATCCTTTCCTATTATCTAGGAGGAAAGAACATGCTTGAAAATCGTATGAAACACCTAGCACTTTTAAAAAACCGTTTTCATATTATCGCTAGCCCCCAACAGTTCATTGTCGCACTGGCCGGTAACCCCAATGTTGGTAAAAGTACTATCTTTAATGAACTAACCGGACTAAGACAACATACTGGCAACTGGCCGGGAAAAACCGTCGATAACGCCCAAGGAACCTTTCATTACTTTGAACAAGAGTTTCTACTCGTTGATTTACCAGGAACTTATTCGATCATGGCCCATAGCGTAGAGGAAGAAATCGCCCGTGATTTTATTTGTGATGCAGAGCCAGACGCAACACTCATCGTAATTGACGCCTCCTGTCTCGAGCGCAATCTAAACTTAACCTTACAAATCATGAACATTACTTCTAAAGTTGTCGTCTGCGTCAATCTCCTTGATGAAGCCAAACGGAAAGGCATTGAAGTTGATCTCAAACGATTAAGCAAAGAACTTGGTGTTCCTGTCGTGGGTACAACGGCACGTACAGGTGAAGGGCTAGATAAATTAAAAGAAACGCTATTCGAAGTTGCCAATAACGAATTACTTATTATTCCTCGTAAAGTGAAACAAGATCAACCCCCTTATGATGATCTTGCAAAAGATGAAGATAAAATCGTTGCCGCACTGTATCAGCAGGCCGAACAAATCAGTGAACATGTCGTTCGTAAAACAGAAACACTCAAAAAGTCCATCGAGCACCGCCTTGATGATTTATTGACCTCACGTTGGTTTGGCTACCCTACCATGCTATTACTACTCTGCGGTATCTTCTGGCTTACGATTGTAGGGGCTAACCTACCTTCTGAGGTACTTGCCAGCGCGTTGTTTGCTTTACAAGATCGTTTAACCGAATTATTTATAAAACTAGATGCACCAACTTGGCTACATGGTCTCCTCGTGCTTGGTATGTACCGTTCGCTTGCCTGGGTCGTCGCCGTAATGCTTCCACCAATGGCTATTTTTTTTCCACTCTTTACCCTCTTAGAAGATTTGGGCTACTTACCACGCATCGCTTTTAACTTAGATCATGCTTTCAAGAAATGTCACTCTTGCGGTAAACAGATTCTTACCATGTGTATGGGCTTTGGCTGTAATGCTGCTGGCATCGTTGCCTGTCGCATTATCGATTCACCACGGGAACGTCTCATTGCGTTGATCACCAACAATCTGGTTCCTTGCAATGGTCGTTTTCCTACCCTCATTGCCATTTCAACCATCTTTATCGCGGGAATGTTCGAACCAGAACTATCCTCCGTGATTACTGCCATTAGCATCACAGTTATCGTTTTGCTGGGGATTTTACTTACCTTTATCAGTGCATGGGTTTTGTCTCATACCATCTTAAAAGGGGAACCGTCCACCAATATCCTAGAGCTCCCTCCCTACCGCATGCCACAATTCGGTGCCGTTATTTATCGATCCATCATTGACCGCACTTTATTTGTCCTAAAGCGCGCCGTCATCATGGCTGCACCTGCTGGTGCAATTACTTGGCTACTTGGCAACATCATCGTCGGTGAGTATAGCTTATTACAACACCTCGCCGAGCTGTTACAACCATTGGCTTACTACCTCGGTTTAGATGGTGTCATCTTGCTTGCTTTTATTCTCGGTTTACCAGCAAATGAAATCGTCATACCAATTATCCTGATGACCTATCTTTCTACCGGGCAAATAACCGAAGCAGCCAGCTTAAGTGAGTTAAAAGATATTCTCCTCGCCAACGGCTGGACCTTACTGACCGCCATTAACACCATGCTCTTCTGCCTGCTTCACTGGCCATGTACAACAACTCTTCTCTCCGCCTACAAAGAAACCGGCAGTGCAAAATGGACCGCCGCAGCCTTCGCACTGCCAACGATTCTCGGTATTATTTTATGCGCAACACTTGCCTTCACCACGAGAATTTTAGGGCTTGCCTAAGTCATAACTACCCGTCCAACGGGTAGTTTGCACGTAGGCTGTAAGCCGCTATTACTAGCCAGCCTCTAAAGGTGCTGCCTTTCACTTTGTTCACGCCACTATGTTTTTGTCATCTTTGCTATCCCTCAAGGGATATTTGTATTATTTTACTTTTTACCCTTAAAAGGGTCTTTATATTCTCTAACACCTAATTTATCTAATTCCTGATCCTGTTTCTCTTGCTCATGTATATATTTTTTATAGTGGCTTCAATGTGTATCCCAAATTTTTAAACTAGATGTCTTGATATTTTCTCTACATAATTCGGCATATATGTTAATATTTAATACCTTTCCAATAAATAGGCGTGCATATTTCCGCGATTGCTGGCAAATGAACATCTTTCAAAGCCCATTTTTTGAATTCTTCAAAACCCGTTCTGTCCACAATATACCCGATATGTTCTTTACCCCCGGGCGCAAATGAATCTATATAATTTTTCACATAGTCGTAGGTATTGCAGATGATTTTAATAATGCTATCTTCATCCGCCCATTTTATAAAGTCTTCGCCCAAACGGGGATTTTTCTTACCGGTTCTGCCGAAAATAGTTAAACGGAAGTATTTATCATGGCTGCGCGTCCAAGCTCCAGTTGGGCAATTCAACACACACTGACCGCAACCAATGCACTTACTGGCGTCATGTACTACCTTAAAGTTTACTGTTTTCAAAGCGCTTACTGAATTTTTGGTACAGGTTTTTACACAGGCACCACAACTGACACAGCGTTCCTTGTCATATTGAGGCAAGGTCATACCCATAATACCAAAATCATGCATTCTTACTTTTGCGCAGTCATTAGGACAGCCAGTAAGAGCCACCTTAAAATGCAGGTCATTGGGGAAAATTGTCTTTTCAATCTTCATCGCAAATGCAGAGGTGTTATAACAAGCGTAAGGGCATACATTGTTTCCAACACAGGCTGTAACATTTCTTGTACCAGAAGAAGTATACCCTTGTCCCAAAACTTCTTGATTAATATCCAATCCCTCAATAATCGGTTGAATCAGCTCATTTACCTTAGGCATATCTTCAAATTTAATACCCGGAATTTCAAATCCCTGCCGGGTTGTAATATTGACGATACCGTTGCCATAAGTTTCTGCAATATTTTGAATCATCCCTAAGTATTTTGCTTCCAAATAACCACCCGGAACACGAATACGGGAAGCAGTAAAACCTCTATGTTTTGTCACACGAAATGCATTCTTTTTTAGTTTTTGGGTATTAACGTCCATTTGATACCATCCCTTCTAATCAAGCAATTGACGGCCTTTTACAAAATTGAATACAGGTCCGTCCAGACAAATATAGGTGTCATTAATTTTACAATGGCCGCATTTTCCTATGCCGCAGCACATTTTTCGTTCATAGGAAATCCAAATATTTTTCTCGTGGAATCCTCTTTCTAAAAGCCCTTGTGTGGTAAATTTCATCATCATCGGAGGCCCAACGACAATTGCAGTCGCTTCGTTGACATTTTTAAAATTCAACCGCGGAATATATTGAGTGACCAACCCAATTTTGCAGGTAGTATCGTTCTCCGCACTGTCTACAGTCAAAATGACATCCATCTTTTGCTTCCAGCGGCCAAAATCTTCACGAAACAAAATATCCTTTGGTGTCTTAAACCCTGCAATCAGCGTCATGCCTTTTGTTTCTTCGATTTGGCTACAAAAATAATCGACTATACCCTTTACCGGGGAAAGACCGGTTCCTCCGACAATCACAACAAGTTCTTTTTCTTTGTAGTTGCCTATGTCAAAGCCATTGCCGTAAGGACCGCGCATAAATAGTTTATCACCAACGTAATGCTCAAAAATTTCATTGGTAACTTTACCAACGCGGCGGATGGTCAAATCCACTGTGCCATTGCCGATACCGCTTACAGATATAGGAGCTTCACCATACTTTGGGATTGATACTTCAAAAAACTGTCCGGGTCTCACATTCCCCTTATAAGTAAGACGAAAGGTATATTCAAGGTCTGTATGTTTAATGACATCCTTAATTTCAGACAAGAAGGGAAGGTACTCATTTGACTGCATTGCCAGACACCTCCTTAATTGCTGCATCTAGTTTATTTATGGAATTAGAAAAAGATATATACTCAGGGCAGATATCGTCGCAGCGTCCGCATCCAACGCACATATGATACCCGTTTCGTTTTTTGTAATCATACACTTTATGCAGTACTTTAAAACGCATTCGCTGTCCGTTTTTTTTGCGGTAGCAACCACCGCCTGCAACATCAGTAAAGCCATCCACCATACAAGATGCCAATACCCGGCGGCGTTCTCCAACTTTTCCGTTATCTGTATAGAATATATCCTGCATAGTGAAGCAGGTACAGGTGGGGCAGACAAAATTGCAGCGTCCGCAGTTAATACAGCGACTGTCATACTCATCCCATATTTTCGAGTTCGCAATATCCGGCGTGATTCCATCTGGTATATGAACATGCGTCTTATTTTCAGTTACATATGATGGAACTACATCAGGTGTTCTAATGCTACAGGCAGTAAAGAGTGCTTTCCACGCATCATTATGATTATCCACATATATCTCGCCGTTCTTAATTTCAATGTAAGCATCATAATTATCGGTACGGTTAGTTCCCATATCGACACAAAAACAGTTTTCAAATGAATTCTGACAGCCAATTAAGATAAACTTTACTTTATCCCGCAGACGTTTATAATAGTAATCTTCACAGCCGTTTTCAAGATAAATTGCATCCAGCCGTTTCACCGCATGAATATCGCAGCTGCGTAATAAGATAATTGTCCCTTTTGGGAGAAGCTCAGCTTCTTTTACCATGTCTTCGGTAAAAAAGAATAAAGTCTGCGACAGAGGCAGCAATATCTCCTTAAATGAATAATCTGATTTACGATCAAAAATAATTTCTTCAACTGTATGAATTTCTCCATAACTGATACGATCAGTATCTGAGAAACTTCCCCCATCCTTAAAAATCTTGGGAGCATAAACGATATATTCTTTTGACCATTCATTTAATACCTGATTGAATCCATACTTATCTAGACAATAGCCCATGTTTACACCTCTTTCTCTTTTGATGTGACGTAGTTATGGAATGTCAATGAAAGAAATTGCATCAACTATATTCTCTAACGTGACAAGAGTGATGTTAGAGAAACATCCTTTTTTCCATATACATAAGAAAATTCTCCTTGTTCAAATTTTTTTATCTTATTATATAAATTATATAATAAGATAAAAAAAACTGCCGTGATAGCACTCACGGTAGCTTAAAATATTTTGATAATTCATCGCGGTCTTTTATCGTAATTTTGCCGTCATGCATCCTAATCAATCCTCGTCTAACCAAATCTTTTAACTGACGCGAAACAGTCTCGCGTTTAGAACCCAACATGTCTGCAAGATAGGTAATACTTAAATCCAAATTGATTTTAGTTCCATCTTCACAAAGAACTCCGTAATCGCTGGATAGTTTCCATAGTTTGGCAGCAATGCGCTTATCTCCGCGCACAGAATTGGAGGTATTTTTTAGTTGCCGATAAAGCTGTCTCACTTTTATGGAGAGGGAATCTAAAACGATTTTGGTAAGTGCAAAATCATTCTCCATAACGCGCAGAAAGTCTGTTTTATCAAAGCAGACAATTTGTGCGTCATCAAATGCTTCGCAATTGATTGAAGCAGGGAGACCCTGCAAAATCACCTCATTTATAAGCTTTCCTTGGTCTAAAATAAAAATGACTTTTTTCTCCCCATGAGAGTTGACTTTATAGAGTGAAACAAGACCGCTTACAACAATATAAACCATCTCCACTGGTTCTTTATCAAGAAATAAATGTTCCCCCTTAGATAGGCAACGCATCGTTCCACAGGATGACAAAGCTGTAATAGAATTGGGGGTTACTTGCCGGAATACTTCAAGAGGTGCAAGTGCCTCGCTTATACTTTTATTCATAATCATCACCAATGTCTCTATTGATTTCGAAGCAACTTAAAACTGCTATTCTCCAATAACTTTCCCTTTAAACACAAAGGTCCTATAACATTTCCAATTAACTTTATTAAACACTGGGTTCTCATAATACCGTCGTAGCCCATTTATATCAAGGATAATAATCCGCCGTTCATCTCCTCCTAGCACTTTGCCTTTTTTCATAACACTGAACACGCGACTTACAGTCTCCCTAGTGGTTCTCGCTAAATTAGCAATATCCTTCCTAGTAATGTCAAGGTCTAGCCCACGGCAGCTTTCTCTACCATGACGACGAGTCAAGCTCTCTACTTCCTTGGTTATTTTTGCGTAACTGCCGGAAAACGCAAGTGATTTCACCTTTTTCTGAATGAACATCAGTTTTTTGCTCATAACCTGAATGACGCTCATAGCAACCCGAGGATGATTGATAATTACCGTTTCAAGTTCACTAAAGTGTTTGAAAGAAAATACATAAAAACCGACGTTGTAAGGATAATCCAAGAATGAATCGCAAACAAAATCCAGGAACTAAAACAAGAATAAACTTAGCATAGAGCGGATGTCGACAAAATGCATAAAATCCTTCTCGATAAAGAAAACCCAACTTATATATTGTAAAAATCAAGCGAATTGGACTCTTTTACTCACATCACTTTATATGCTGCTACCATAATGAAAAAATATTGAAATAAGTCCGTATCACCTTTTTTGCGTGCTACGGACTTATTTTTTTGGATTGCTAATCAATCACTTATTTTTTCTATTTTAAATATGTTTATAACCTTTGGGTCCGGACAACAAAATACACCTGTGTCGCCTTCTTCACCTGGAATACTGCCGCCATATCTTAAAATATCGATATACGGAAATGCTACATGCAAAGCCATTGGGCACATAGCACCTCTTTCTGTATCAAAATTAAACGTATCGCCAATTTTGTGATTATAATGACATACTCCACTCTCTTTTTTCTCTATTAGGGTTAATTTTATCCTAGGTTTTCTTCCCATACTATTACTGCCCCTTCCAATTAATTAAGTCAATGTAAACTCACTTTAATAGAGGATATAACGATAAATCTTCCTTTCTGATTCTTTCATTAAGTGCAGAAAAACCTTTCTTTGATTCAAGCAAAAAGGGCACAGCATCTTCGGTAATCTTACTTGCACCTAAATATTTTATTTTATATTCATCAAAGACCTTTGCTAACTCACCCATTTCATTGACAAAGGCTTCAGCAGCAGTTCTGATTTTAATATCTTGATGCCTACTAAAAACCGGATAAACAAATTTATCTTCCGATGCTATTAGTGGGATTTCCAAATCTAGTATACCGGTATCCGGCCTCAGCGTCAGAAAAGATTCTTCCACCTTGCTCGGCTGAATCAAGCAGGAAGGTTGCGGTTCGATAAATCAACGTAGCAGTTGAACCTGTAATATTCTTTTTATTTCTAGCATGTATCGTGTTCAATCAGAGTTGTGAAGAAAGTCGCGGCCGTAGTTTCGTAAGCACTGACTTCATAGATTTCCTTCAATTTTCTCATCCCCTTCCGGGTTCTCTAGCATCATTCGTGAATTACAGCGCACGGTCCATGTTGCCCATACTGCAAAAAAACGCTGTTCGTCCGCACGAGGGGTGCTATCTTATTTCAATATTGATACGACCTACTTCTAACTATGATATAAAAAAAACATTTATTTGTCTGTGAACCGAATTATGATTTAGTTATACAAACTGGAGTACATACAGTTTCAAATAGCGAGGAGGAAACCATAATGAGTCAATTATTTCTCAATCAGGCGCTGATGAAATATGCAAGCCTTGGTACAGGAGTGCATAACCTGATCAAACGGCAAAAATAAGATTTTTGCGTTCGCCGCAGCAAAAAAAGTTACCGTAGAGAGAATTCTGCTGTCGCAGGCAAACGTTTCACCGAATAATTCTGTCTTTCTTATAAATACAAGTATGCTCTTATTTCCCCATAAATCTTCTTTGATCATATGCACCATACCGTCTAAAACGATGCCGACGCATTTCATGGGCTCACCGGAAAGCGATATGAACTCGCCCTTATTGTACGTTTTCACATAACTGCCAATACAGTCCAACATAACCTCAAAATCTTCTTCTTTGATACCCGCGAAAAGCGTCATACTAGAGATTGTGCTAATATACTCCTTCATGTTACCACCTCAAAGCAATTATAACGGAGCAATACGCACGTTACAACTGTAACCTTTATCCCTTGATTAAGCTTCAGGAGGCGTAAAAATACCCGCTGCAGTAAATCTTCATTAATCGCTATACAGTTCCGCCAATACGGCGGTGTGCCAAGCAGACAATCAAAACCACCCGTCCAACGGGTGGTTTGAACTGAGGCTGTAAGCCTCTATTACTAGCCAGCGTCTAAAGGCGCTGGCTTTCACTTTGTTCAAGCCACTGTGGTTTTGTCATTTTTACTATCCCTCAAGGGATATTTGTACTATTTTACTTTTTACCCTTAAAAGGGTCTTCATATTCTCTAACACTTAATTTATCTAGTGCCTGATCATGTTTTTCTTGCTCTTGTATATATTTTTTTATAGTGGCTTCATTCAATCCTACTGTACTTACATAATATCCTTCTGCCCAAAAATGTCTGTTCCCATATTTATACTTTAGGTTACTATGCTTTTCGAATATCATCAGTGCACTTTTTCCTTTTAAGTATCCCATAAATGCAGATACACTAATTTTCGGTGGTATTGACACTAACATATGCACATGGTCTACCATCAAATGCCCCTCTAATATTTCTACCCCCTTGTAACTACATAATCTCCTTAATATTTCCCCTATACTTTCTCTGTATTGCCCATATATTATTTTTCTTCTATACTTCGGCGTAAATACTATATGATACTTGCACATCCATTTGGTATGTGCTAAACTTTGAGCCATAAACTCACCGATCCTTTCTTGTAATAGTGGCCTGAACACCCTCTATTATAAGAATCCGGTGAGTTTTTGTATAACTTCTGTCGCGCACCTGCATAGCAGGTGGTTTTTTGTTTCGTTCGCTTCGCTACCTCAACAGACTAAAGTCTAAAATAACACATAAATAAAAAGGCCACGGATTTTTATTTATGCTGACTTTTTCCTGAATCCATGCCTATATCATTTATCCAGCAAGGTGCGTTTAGCTATTTTGGGGGCTTGCCCGAAAGGTGCTCGACGTTTATCTTGATAACTTTGTTTTTTTTCGCTTGCGTTTTTGATAACACTTGCCTTCACCGCGAGAATTTTAGGGCTTGCTTAGAAAAAACAAAAATGCTACTAACTCCGTTTTAAAGTTAGCTGCATTTTTTGTTTTTTTTATAATTGAGCCAATTGATGATACTGCTCTTTTAAACTTTGATAAATCGACTGATATAATTTTTGACCTTTTTCATAATAAGCGCGATTTTGCGGAATCGGCTGGCAATAGTCTTTAGTACAAACAAAACGTTCACAGGCTTCTTCAACACTGGAAAATAGTCCTGCACCAACCCCAGCAAGAATTGCTACCCCAAGCGCTGGTCCTTCTTGTGCGGCTACAGTCTTAACTTCACAACCGTACATATCCGCGAGCATCTGCCGCCAGATCGGACTTTTGCCACCACCACCACAGGCCATCATTTCATTTACTTGAATTCCCATTTCGATAAGAATATCATTGCAGTCTTTAAGCGAATAAGATACGCCTTCCATTACAGCGCGAATGAGATCTTCCTTGGTATGCATTGCAGAAAGGCCAAAAAATACACCACGACATTCTGGATTTAAATGAGGCGTCCGTTCTCCCATAAGATACGGCAAATACATGAGACGGTTACTTCCGATTGGTACCTTTTGTACAGCCGCATTCATTAGATCGTATGGATCGACTCGTTTTATTGCAGCCTGTTCTTTATAGTCACTACAAAAGTTATCACGGAACCATTTCAGTGACAGCCCCGCAGCTTGCGTAACGCCCATCACATGCCAGCAGCCTGGAACCGCACAACAAAACGTATGCACCCGCCCCTTTGGATCAATTTTCACCTGGCTGCTATGTGCAAATACAACCCCACTCGTACCAATCGTTGTAAATGCACGGCCATCTTTAACAATACCCGTACCAATCGCCGCCGCTGCATTATCACCAGCTCCACCAACCACAACAGTCGCAGTCGAAAGGCCCGTTTTATCGGCAATTTCCTTTGTAATCGAACCCGTAACCTCTGGTGATTCATAAACCTTAGCCAACAAACATTTATCGATTGCAAGTTTTTCGAGAACTTCATCTGACCAACAGCGCTTTGGAATATCAAGCAGCTGCATACCACTCGCATCCGAAACTTCTGTTGCATATTGACCGGTTAATTTAAAACGAATATAATCCTTCGGTAAAAGAATATGCCTGCATTTTGCATAATTTTCTGGCTCGTGATTTCGCACCCACAGAATTTTTGATGCTGTAAACCCAGTCAATGCTGGATTTGCTGTGATCTCGATCAACCGCTTAGCACCAACTTTTTCTGTAATTTCCGCACATTCAGCAGCCGTTCGCTGATCGCACCAAATAATCGATGGGCGAATGACCGCGTTATTCTCATCAAGCATAACGAGTCCATGCATTTGGCCAGAAAGACCAATGCCTTTGACATCCGCACCACGTACGCCTGCCTTTTGTAACACCTCTTGCAGCGTACTAATTGTTGCTTCATACCAATTCGCTGGATCTTGTTCTGCCCAGCCATTTTGCGGCTGATATAGCGGATAATCCCGCGATGATGCCGCTATTATAGTGCATGATTCATCAAAAAGTACCGTTTTCGTCGCTGAAGTTCCGATGTCAATCCCGATTAAATAGTTCATTTTTCACCAGCTCCATTTCAAAAAAATTTAATTTAAAGCAGTCTATAAACTTTTATTTTCAATTAATATTTTCTAATATCTTAATTTCATTTTTTAAAATATGTTGCACTTTAGTTGGTTGTAATCCATTCACCAAATAATTAAATACTACATCAACCGATTTATGACCTTGGGAATAAGGATGCTGATAAATCGTTGCCTGAATGATCTGTTTTTTTAGCATCTCTACTGTCGTAGGCACGCTATCAAAAGAAATGATTGTCAATTTACTTTGCAGTCCTAACGATAATACAGCCCTGCAAACACCATAAACTCCACCAGCAACAATAAAAATTGCATTGATTTTAGGATGTTTCACTAACATTTCTTTCGTTATCTCAAATGCCAAAATATCATCATCATCATTTTCTACATAATCCACAATATGTAATTCTGGATATTTCTGCTTCATCACATGCTTAAAGCCCTCCACTCGTTGTTGATGTCCCAACGCTTTGAACGAACCCGTAACAATGCCAATTTCTGCTTGACCTCTTGTCAACAATCCCATAATTCCACAGGCCGTTTCACCGCCATTGAAGTAATTACTTCCAACATAACAAGCACGGCGACTATTTTCTATGTCATTATTTAAAGTTACGACAAAAATGCCAGATTCTACGAGTTCATCAATCTTAGCTTTAATCCTTTCATCACTGATAGGATTTAAGATTAACGCATTGATTTCACCTTTCATTGCGTCAATGATTTTACATTGTTTCTCAACATCATAGCCCTTCATGCTCTTTAACTCGATTTTCATACCGTAAACACTATACTCTTTTTCTGCTGCGCGGATTCCACGGATAACATCATCAAAAAATGGATTTCCCTCCGCTACAAGCAAAACACCAATCACAAGATTTTTTCTTTTCGCCGAAAGCGCTCGTCCAGCTGGATTTGGTTTATAACCAAGCTCACTGGCAACTTTTTTTACTAATTCTTCTGTTTGTGATTTTACTTTTCCACGATCATTGAGTACTCGATCAACGGTTCCCCTTGAAACACCACAAATTTCTGCTATTTTTTTAATTGTTATTGTCATTTTTATTTATCCTTAATCTATACTAAAATCACTTTTCACAACATCTCCATTAATTGATATCATCCTATCATTTCTTTGCTTGGTTGTAAATGTCAAAACCCACTGCGATCAAAAGTACAAGCCCTTTGATTCCCATCTGCCAGTCGATACCAATCCCCATAATGGACATACCATTATTCAAAACCCCCATAACAAGCCCACCAACAATTGCTCCTACAATCGTTCCGACCCCGCCTGTTGCCGATGCACCACCGATATAACAAGCCGCAATTGCATCAAGTTCAAAACCATTACCAGCGGTTGGTCCTGCACAATTAAGCCGCGCTGAAAAGACCAATCCAGCAATTGCAGCCAACAGTCCCATATTAACAAAAACAAGGAATCTTATCCACTTTGTCTTAATACCAGAGAGCTGTGTTGCTCGTTCATTTCCGCCTAATGCATAAATATGCCGCCCTAACACAGTTCTATGTGTCACAAAAGAATAGATTATAATCAAGGCTGCGAGTAGTAGCAAAATGATTGGCATGCCCTTAAATTGATTCAACCAATAGGCTGCATATAAGCAAACAAATGTGACTAAACTTAGTTTCGCTATAAAAGCTTCTTTACTACTCACTTTCACTCCATATTGCATATATTGTTTGCGTGCATTTATTTCTGATATTACATAGCAAATAGCAACGATAATCCCGACAAGCATCGTGCTATAGGGAATAGCGCCAATCAGCGGAATATCAGATAAAAACTTTTGCGCTACAAACTGATAAGACTCTGGAAATGGTGACAATGTATTTCCATCAAGAATAACCATCGTTGCTCCACGAAAAAGAAGCATGCCTGCCAAAGTTACAATAAAGGATGGAACCTTAGCAAACGCAACCCAAAAGCCTTGCCAAGCTCCAATTAAAAGCCCCACAACCAAACAAACAACAATGGTTAGTCCAACTGACATATTCATGGAAATGAGCATTGTCCCCGCAATAGCGCCAACTACGGCAATGACCGAGCCAACAGACAGATCAATATCTCCAGTCAAAATACAGGGTAACATTCCTATTGCCAGAATTAAAATATAACTATTTTGCATGATAAGTTTGGATACATTCATTGGTGCAAGTAAAATTCCTTGTGTAAGCCACTGAAATAGCAGCGCAATAACAATAAGGGCAATAAACATCGCATATTTTCGAATTGCCATTTGAATTATGCTTTTCTTAAATACACTACTAAAAGGATTGGTATCGGTAGTTTGATGATGAATTCCAACGGTACCTTTGCTCAACATTATATCATTCCCCCTAGTTATTACTTTGCATAATGCACTTCATAATACTCTCTTGAGATGCGTCAGCTTTGGCAAGCTCGCCTACAAAACGCCCCTCATTCATTACATAAATCCGATCACTGATACCCAGTACTTCTGTCAACTCAGAGGATATAACAATCACCGACTTTCCTTGTGCTGCCAAATCATTGATAATACAATAAACTTCATATTTTGCTCCAACATCGATCCCTCTTGTTGGTTCATCAAGGATAAGTACATCTGGATTAGCATAAATCCATCTGGCAAGCATAACTTTCTGTTGATTGCCACCCGATAGATTTCCAGTATTTTGATAAATTCCCGGTGCCTTTATTTTCAGCCGCGTCAAATATTCTTCTGACACCTTTACTTCTTCATTTTCATTTACTACACCATGCGCCGAAAGTTTCTCTAAACTCGGCAAGGTTGTGTTAACCCTGATATCATTAATTAAAATAAGTCCTTGTTTTTTTCTATCCTCCGTAACATACGCTATGCCATTCTGAATCGCATCAGATACACATTTTATCTGAAGCTCTTTACCATCTTTCATCATTACCCCGGAAATATCAGTACCATAAGATCGCCCAAAAATACTCATTGCAAGCTCTGTTCTCCCGGCTCCCATTAGACCAGCTATCCCAACAACTTCACCTTTTCTTACATTAAAGCTCACATCGTTGACTGCAAGTTTCTCTAAAATTTCTGGAGAATGAACCGTCCAATTTTTCACTTCAAAGCAAACATCACCAAGATGACTTTCCCTCATTGGATAACGATGGGTGATATCACGACCAACCATCCCGCGAATAATTCTATCTTCTGTAATCTTTTCAACATGGGTATCAATCGTTTCAATCGTCATCCCATCACGAACTACTGTGATTTTATCCGCTACTTTCGTCACTTCATTTAATTTATGTGAAATAATAATTGCCGACATATTACAATCTTCACGTAATCTTAATAATAGTTCTAAAAGTTTTTCACTATCCGCATCATTTAAGGCTGCCGTCGGCTCATCAAGAATCAGCAGCCTTACATTCTTGGATAAAGCCTTCGCAATCTCTACAAGCTGCTGTTTGCCAACACCAATTTGATTGATCGGCGTATCTGGATCTTCTTGCAGACCGACAGTTTCCATAAGTTTCATCGCGTCAAAGCGACATTTCCCCCAATTTACGATGCCATGGCTGGCTCTTTCATTACCTAAAAAAATATTCTCTTTAATTGATAAATAAGGAATCAGCGCTAATTCTTGATGAATAATTACGATTCCTTCATTTTCGCTTTCTCTTATATTTTGGAATTTGCATTCTTTATCATCATAAATAATATCTCCGGTATAAGTACCGTATGGATATACCCCACTCAGAACATTCATCAACGTTGACTTTCCTGCACCATTTTCTCCAACAAGTGCATGAATCGTTTTTTCTTCTACCTTAAGCTGTACATTATTCAAAGCCTTTACGCCAGGAAATTCCTTTGTAATTTGTCGCATCTCCAATAAGACCTTGCTCATTTTAGTGTTTCCTCCTGCCTGCTGAATGTACATAAGTAATGGATATCAGCGCAGGTGCCCCGCACCGCTATCCCTACTCATTCACTGCTTATCTCTATATAACGAATTAATACCATATGAAAATCGTCAGAAAGGGACTAACCCTATAGCCCCCTTCTGGCAGACTGATAATTGGTATCAATTCTTTATTTCAAATCATTTTCTTTATAATACCCTGAATCAATGAGTAACGTTTTGTAATTTGATTTATCAACAAATTGAGGTTTACATAAATAGGATGGTACAACTTTTTTACCATTATTGTATGTGGTTGTATCATTGACTTCTGGTTCTTGTTTGTTGACCATTGCTTCAACCATTTTAACAACTTGATCCGCAAGAGCTCTCGTATCTTTAAATACTGACATAGCTTGTTGCCCCGCAACAATTGCCTTTACATTTGCAATATTCGCATCCTGCCCAGTAAGAATTGGCATTGGTTTATCAGCAGAACCATAGCCAGCTGATTTAAGCGCAGACTGTACCCCTAATGAAGTAGAATCATTTGAGCATAACACTGCATCAATTTTATTAGCCGTATAATTTGCCGTAATAATATTATCCATACGCTCTTGTGCTTTTGCTTCATCCCAATTTGGCGTTGCACATTGTTCACGAGTCGTTTGACCGGATTTAATAACTAACTGTCCTTTGTCAATATATGGTTTTAATACTTCCATAGCACCCCCAAAGAAATATACAACATTATTATCATCTAACGGGCCAGTTGCAATTTCAAAGTTATATGGACCTTTGCCTTCTTTTAGCCCCAATTTTTCTTCTATGTATTGTCCCTGAATTTTACCAACGCTAAAATTATCAAATGTTGCGTAAGCATTTACAGCATCCGTATTCATGATTAATCGATCATAAGCTATGATTGCACAACCTGCTGTTTTTGCTTCATCCAAAACAGACGATAAGGCACTACCATCAATCGCACCTACAACAATAATTTTAGCTCCTTTTGTAATCATATTTTCAATTTGTGCCACTTGTGTTTCTACTTTATTTTCCGCGAATTGAAGATCTACTTGATATCCCTTTTCTTTTAGCTTAGCTTCCATATTGGATCCATCTTGATTCCACCGTTGTAACGATTTTGTTGGCATCGACACACCAACTTTAATAGACTTTTCATTACTTGAAGTAGTAGATTGAGCTCCTCCACAGCCAACCATTATAAGTGTTGCTGCTAGCATGGCACCCGCCAAAATTAATGCCAATATCTTTCTCATTCGCTTATCTCTCCTTTTTTCGTGTGCTCAGGCACATTTAATGACTAAAGAATATCACCGAATTTTTCCCTCGTCAATATGTTATTTTCAGTTTTATTAGATTTTTCTAATTATTCAGTTATATATTGCGAAAGCATGCATAAATTATAGTATCCAAGCCATTTCTCATATCAGACAAGTCTTTAATATATTTAATTATTATGTATGCAACCTAGATATATAATGATTATTTATTTGTTATTAAATGTCGAACTTTATCATTATAAATTTTATTTGACAAGAATAATTAGCAGTGCTATTCTTTAATCATCGTTTTGTGCTCCTGCACATTTTATTAAAAAGCAAAAAAAATAAATTTTTATGGAGGAATGTAACATGAGTTTAGTCAGTAAGCAAACCTTCGGGACAACCAAAGATGGCTCTCAGATTGAGCTTTACACCCTTACCAACAAAAATAATATGCAAGTCATAATCTCGACCTTTGGTGGCACTATTGTATCGATGAAAGTTCCCGATAAAGACGGCAAATTTATTGATGTCGTTTTAGGATATGACAAATTAGAAAGCTATGAATCACAGGACAAATACATCGGTGCTTTAATAGGGCGTCATGGCAATCGCATAAAAAAAGGTCATTTTACCTTAAATGGAAAAGAGTATCAGCTTTATTGCAATGATGGCAATAACCATTTACATGGCGGTAAAATTGGCTTTGATAAAAAAGTATGGTCTGCTAAAGAGACCGATCAAGGTCTTGCATTGACTTATATTAGTGCCAATGGCGAAGAAGGTTATCCTGGAACATTAACTGTGGAGGTACTCTATTCTTTAACTAGCGACAACACCTTGTATATCAATTACAAAGCGATTTGTGATAAAGATACCGTTTGTAACCTCACAAACCATACATATTTTAACCTAGCAGGCTATGATAGCGGCACGATTCTAAATCAAAAAATTCAGATATTTTCGAATTATTATACCGATGCTGATAAAGAATCCCTCCCAACGGGAAAAATTGTTTCAGTAGTAGGAACGCCACTTGACCTTCGCCAGCCAACAATCATTGGTAATCATATTGATGATTCCTTCGAACAACTACAATTTGCTGGCGGTTACGACCACAATTGGGTCATCAATGACTATGATGGCACACTTAAAAAAGCTGCTTTTGCTTCTGATGATAGTACTGGCATTACACTCACAACCTCAACAACATTGCCAGGCATTCAATTTTACAGCGGCAATTATCTTGATGGTGCACCTGAAGGAAAAAATCATTCTCATATTTACAAGAGATGCGGCTTTTGTCTCGAAAGTCAATATTTCCCAAATGCTTTAGAACATCCTAACTTCGAGCAGCCGATTATCAAAAAAGATAAGCTTTGGCATGCCTTAACAACCTACCAATTTGGTTTAAATAAATAAAAATTAAAACTATGATATATAAAAGGAGTGTATAACTATGACTATGACAAATATTCCACAAGTAAAATTCGGTATCATTTCTGTAAGCCGTGATTGTTTTATCATTACCTTATCAGAAAACAGAAGGAAATCAATTGTTGAAGCTTATACCAAAGAGCATGGTGATATCTATGAAACACAAACAACCGTAGAAAATGAGCAAGATATGCTGAAAGCCGTCCAAGAAGTTAAAGAGGCCGGCTGTAACTCGCTGATTGTCTTCCTTGGTAATTTTGGCCCTGAAACACCGGAAACCCTTATTGCTAAAAACTTTGACGGACCGGTTATGTATGTAGCTGCTGCTGAAGAATCTGGCAAAGACCTCATCAATGGTCGTGGCGATGCGTATTGCGGTGTTTTAAATTGTTCCTATAACCTCGGACTTCGTAAAATCAAAGCGTTTATTCCTGAATATCCGGTAGGAACAGCTGACGAAATTGCTACGATGATCCATGAATTCGCGCCAGTCGCTCGCACACTCATCGGTCTTTCCAGCCTCAAAATCATTGCCTTCGGACCTCGTCCGCAAGATTTTTTTGCTTGCAATGCACCGATTAAACCACTATATGATATCGGTGTCGAAATCCAGGAAAATTCAGAGCTTGATCTGCTTGTTTCCTACCGCGCCCACGCCAATGACCCTAGAATTAAAGACGTAACTGCTTCAATGGCTGAAGAACTTGGCCATGACGGCAATAACTATCCTGATCTATTACCACGTATGGCACAATATGAACTTACGCTTCTCGACTGGATCGAAAAAAATAAAGGTGCTAGCAAATACGTTGCCTTGGCAAATAAATGCTGGCCAGCTTTCCCATCTGAATTTGGCTTTGAACCATGTTATGTCAACAGCCGTCTCGTTTCTCGCGGTATTCCTGTTGCTTGCGAAGTCGATATCTATGGAGCGCTTAGTGAATATATTGGTATGTGCGTAAGCGAAGATACTGTAACACTACTTGATATTAACAATTCCGTACCAAAAGATCTTTTTGAAGAAAATATCAAGGGCAACTTTGACTATGAATTAAAAGATACTTTCATGGGCTTCCATTGCGGTAATACACCACTTTGTAAACTTGCCAAAGGTGCTGTAAAATACCAGTTGATTCAAAATAGATTGCTTGAAAATGGCGGTACTCCTGATATCACTAGAGGCACACTTGAAGGCGATATCGCTGCTGGACAAATTACCTTCTTCCGTCTTCAAAGCACCGCTGGCGCACAGCTTCGCTCTTATATCGCCCAAGGTGAAGTCCTTCCCGTAGCCACTCGTTCTTTCGGCGGGATTGGCATTTTTGCAATTCCTGAAATGGGACGCTTCTATCGTCATGTTCTAATCGAAAAACAATATCCGCATCATGGCGCTGTTGCTTTTGGTCATTATGGCAAAGCTTTATTTTCAATCTTTCAATATTTAGGTATCAATGACATTGCCTTTAATCAACCAAAAACAATGCTCTACCCAACTGAAAATCCATTTGCATAATACAAAAATTCTATACGAGCTTGTTCAACATTCTCATCATGATATGCCTGAACAAGCTCTCTTTTTTAAGTGCAGAAAAAAGAAGATATTGTAGCTTAAGTTTACAATATCAAAGTCAATGAGTTTTTGATCGCGTCGACTAGTGAAAATTTTCAAAATGTTTTATTTAGCTTCCATGGAGTTCTTAATAAAAAATTTTAAGGAGCGAATATATATTATGGAATTAAAAGCACAAAGCGAATACAAATTAACTATGCAAGAAAAAATAGGATATTCTATGGGTGATTTAGCCTGTAACTTTATTTATACAACAGTTTGTACCTATTTACTTTTTTTCTATACGAATGTCTATGGATTGGGAGCGGAAGTTGTAGCTACGATGTTTTTAGTCGTACGTGTAATGGATGCCATTGTTGATCCCATTGTTGGAACTTTTGTCGATAAACATACTTATAAACATGGTAAATTTCGTCCCTATTTATTATATGGAGCAATTCCCTTTGCAATATTAGGTATCTTATGTTTTTCTACTCCTTTATTTGACGATAGTCTTAAAATTATTTACGCCTACGCCACTTATGTTGGGTTATCCTTGGTTTATACAACAATCAATATCCCTTATGGAGCATTAACAGCAGCGATGACTCGTGATAATAAGGAAGTTGTAAGTTTAACATCTATTAGAATGCTTTGTGCTAATTTTGGGGGTTTATTAGTTGCTTTTGGTGTACCGGTCCTTGTAACAATGATCTCAGGAAGTTATACCGGTGAAAATTCCCGATATGGCTGGCAAGTGACTATGGGAATTTATAGTGTCATTGGCGCCTTGTTGTTATTATATTGTTTTTCGAAAACAAATGAACGTGTAAAACTAGATCCACAGAATGATGAAAATGTAAAATTTGTAGATGTCATTCATCAATTTCAGGTAAATAGACCCTTGGTGATATTGAGTTTATTTTTTATCATTATTTTTGGTATGTCGGCAGTCATGAATTCCATTGGTGCATATTTTATTACCTATAATTGTGCAAGACCGGATTTGGTACAATGGTACGGATTATTAGGCAGTATACCAGCCTTTTTTTTACTGCCGCTGGTTCCTTTTTTTAATAAACTAATTGGAAAAATCAAATTATTAGTCGTTTCTCTATGTTTAGGCGTTTTTGGCGCATTATTGACATACATTGTTCCAGCAGATAATATTACAGCAATACTTATAGCTCGCTTTATAGCCTCCTGCGGGACCATTGTTGCTGGCGGCTTCATGTGGGCATTAATTCCTGAAACAATTGAATATGGCGAGTATAAAACAGGTAAACGATTGAGTGGTATGATTTACGCGATCATAGGCTTTTTCTTTAAATTTGGTTTGGCTCTTGGGGGAATAATTCCGGGATTTATGCTGGCAAAGTTTGGTTATGTTGCAAATCAGGTACAAACGCCAGAAGCCTTAGAAGGCATTTTATTAACGACCACAATTATTCCTATCGTTTTCCTCATTATTGCTATCATCGATATCGCTTTTTATAATTTAGATGATAAAAAATATAAGGAAATTATTGAGGTACTTGAAAGTCGCAAACTCAGTGAAGCTGTCCATATAACTGAAACAAAAAATAGTGTGACTTTATAAAAAAATATCATTAGGAGGCCTTTTTATTATGTTAATTCAAAATCCTATATTAAAAGGTTTTAATCCAGATCCGAGCATTTGTCGTGTTGGTGATGATTATTATATAGCAACCTCAACATTTGAGTGGTTCCCAGGAGTTCAAATACATCATTCTAAAGATCTTGTAAATTGGCATTTAATAACACATCCATTAAATGAACTTTTATACTTAGATATGAAGGGTAATCCAGATTCAGGCGGGATATGGGCACCAGATCTTAGTTATGCTGATCATAAGTTTTGGCTAATTTATACTGATGTTAAAGTTGTAGATGGAATTTGGAAAGATTGTCATAATTATCTTACAACTTGTGATACGATTGATGGTAAATGGAGTAACCCAATCCTATTAAATGGTTCAGGTTTTGATGCATCATTGTTTCATGATACCGATGGGAAAAAATATCTGATCAATATGTATTGGGATCAAAGAGTGTATCATCATAATTTCTATGGAATAGCATTACAAGAATATTCACCTAAAGACAAAAAGCTTATAGGAAAATCGCAGATTATTTATAAGGGAACGGATATCAAATATACAGAAGGACCACATCTATATCGTATTGATGATATGTATTATTTATTTACGGCTGAAGGAGGGACAACATACCAACATTCAGAAACGGTGGCACGATCTAAATTTATCAATGGAGAATATGAAATTCAGCCATCCTATCCGCTCTTGACTGCTTGGAATACACCATATAATCGTTTACAAAAATGCGGGCACGCCTCTCTTGTTAAAACACAAAATGGCGAGTGGTATTTAGCACACTTAGTAGGAAGACCTTTGCCAACTGGCAATAACCCAATCCTCGAACGAGAGCAACATTGTTATTGTCCATTAGGTAGAGAAACAGCTTTGCAAAAAATTGAATGGATAGATGGATGGCCTAGTATCGTTGGAGGAAAACAAGGATCAATTACGGTGCAAGCACCAAATCTTCCAGAGAAAAAATGGGAGCCAACCTATCCGATAAAAGATGATTTTGACACTAATACACTTAATATTAACTTTCAATCTCTCCGCATCCCTCTAACAGAAGATATTGCCTCTCTGAAAGCCAGAAAAGGTTATTTACGACTTTATGGAAAAGAATCATTACTTTCAACATTTACGCAAGCATTTGTTGCTAGACGATGGCAAGCATTTTCCTTTGATGCTGCAACTAGCGTAGAATTTTCTCCAGAATCTTTTCAGCAAATGGCGGGATTAACCTGCTATTATAATACAAAAAATTGGTCTAGTATCCATCTTACATGGAAAGAAAATATCGGGCGCGTTTTAGATATTGTTGCAGCAGATAATTTTGTATTTTCTATGCCTTTAGAAGATCAAGAGATTTCCGTCCCCGATGATGTGGTAACAGTTCATTTAAAAGTGGAAGTTCGCGTTGATAAGTACCAATATTTATACTCTTTTGATGGAAATACCTATCATAAAATTCCTGTGATATTTAAATCATATCAATTATCAGATGATTATGTCAGCGGTGGGGGATTCTTCACAGGGGCATTCGTTGGCATGAATTGTATTGATATCAGTGGGACAAATAAACCGGCAGATTTTGATTACTTCTATTATAAAGAAATAGATGAAAACGAAAAAGTTTAAACTATTAAATTGCGCCTATGCCGGGCCAACGAAATAAAATAAAATGTACCCTATAAAGAACACACTTTTTGTGTCTTCTTTATAGGGTACATTCTATTTTACAGCAATCACTATTAGCTAAGTAAAAAAGCCTCACTCCCCAGCAAACGAATTGCAAATATTTTTGGAGAAGCTGTAGCTATATGTATGATATATTTAAAATATTAAAATAACCGATTGCTCTTTTGGAAAAGCTACTTAAAGGGTAAGTTGGATTGAAAAATGAACATAACTACAAGAGCTTGTTTATAAAATCAATATCAAGTACAATGGATATATTAGTTGTGAGCGGATAGTCTACTCTTTAAACACTTAGATGAGATTGACCACCTTTTGATAAATTGGTTAATTTATGGAACATATTATTACGGAGTATTGATACACAAACTCAAATAATGGAGGTATTTTTATTGGAAAAACAAAATAAGCTCGCCATTATTCCACTTGGTGGACTTGGTGAAATAGGTAAGAATATGACAGTTATTCGCTACGGGGATGACATCGTCGTACTTGACTGTGGTTTAGCATTCCCCGAAGATGACATGTTAGGTATTGACTTAGTGATACCGGACATAACCTATCTTCTTGAAAACAAGGATAAGATACAGGCAGTCGTTATCACGCATGGTCACGAGGATCATATTGGATCATTATCCTATTTCTTAAAACAGATTAATGTTCCAGTATATGGTACCAGATTGTCGCTTGGAATAGCCGAATGTCGACTAAAAGAAAACAGTTTAGAAAATTATACATTAACTCCAATAAAGCCAGGAGATGAACTGTCTTTCGGCAGTATTCAAGTAGGATTCATTCAAGGAAATCATTCTATTCCTGATTCTGTAGGAATATATTTTCGAACACCTGTAGGTATCATTGTCCATACTGGTGACTTTAAAGTTGATTTTACGCCAGTGGATGGCAAAGTAATAGATCTTCATAAATTTGCTGAACTAGGAAGTGAAGGTGTACTCGTCTTAATGTCAGACAGTACCAATGCTCCACGCCCCGGCGTTACTAAATCAGAACGTACGGTCGGCACGGCTCTAGACGAGGCCTTTAGCGGTGCGAAGGGTAGAATCCTTTTGGCAACCTTTGCATCAAACGTCTTGCGCGTTCAACAGGCAATTAACTCTGCTTGTAAATATGGTCGAAAAGTTGCTATTATCGGACGTAGTATGATAAATGTTATGAATATTGCCAGAGAACTTGAATACTTATTTGTTCCCGAAGGAGCATTAATTGACATTGATGAGATTAAAAACTATCCAGACAACCAGCTATTAATTTTGACAACTGGCAGTCAGGGGGAGCCTATGTCAGCCTTGACGCGGATGGCAATGAGCGAGCACCGGAAAGTTGATATTTGTCCAAGTGATACAATTATCATTTCTGCTACGCCAATACCTGGCAACGAAAAGTTAGTATCAAAAACAATTGATGCATTGTTACGTTTGGGTGCAAATGTTATCCATGAACGTTCGGCAGGTATTCATGTTTCTGGTCACGCTAGCCAAGAAGAACTAAAATTAATGTTAACTTTAGTTCGACCTCAATATTTAATACCAGTACATGGAGAACATCGAATGCTGGTCACTCATAGTAAACTTGCACAAGAACTAGGATTGCCGAAGGAGAATATTTTTGTTGGTGCAAATGGGCAGGTTTTTGAATTTTCGCAAGAGGCTGGTGAAGTAACCGGAAAGCTAGCTGGGAAAGTAACCGCAGGTAAAATTTTTGTCGATGGCTTGGGTGTTGGTGATGTCGGAAACATCGTTCTTCGCGACCGTCAACTGCTATCTAAGGATGGACTTATTATTGTGGTCGTCACCATGGATAAAGGATCAGGTCGTGTTGTAGCTGGACCAGATTTAGTTTCACGTGGCTTTGTCTATGTACGTGAGGCTGGAGATTTAATGGACGAGGTCAAGCAAATTGTTATTCTTGCTCTTGATAAATGTGAGGCTAATCACATTACTGAGTGGGCTGCTATTAAATCTGATATTCGTAATGCGCTAGGTAGATTTATTTATGAAAAAACACATAGACGTCCAATCATACTCCCAATTATTATGGAAGTATAACTAAAAAAACTTTAGCAAGTAAATAGACTATAGATAAATGTATATGGAGACTTATGGAGGAGCCTGTCCCCGACGGGCTTCTTTTATTTCCGCTGTGAAATGTTGCATTTCCTTTAATGCTATTGTCTATTATGATTTCTAGCCTATATATCTATTTAAAATATCTTCTCTAATTTTGGTATAATATACTTTTAAAATATGTAATCAAACCCACTGCATAATGAAAGAAAGTTTGAATAGAATTTGCTAAAAAACAATTTCTGTCCAAACTTTCTTTTAATTTTACAATCTATATTATTCCGAAGCATAATAAGCGTTAAATTTTTATTGCTAATTTTTTATTCAAAGCGTTCTTTTAAATTTTTATAATAATTTTTTATACTCTTATCGCCTTCATTGTCAAGGAATAAGCAGTAGGGTAAACTATCTGTAGTTTTGTGTTTTATTACACAAGCGCAACACTTGCCATTGTTTGGACAGGCCTTTTTCGGGCAAGCACATTCCTTTACATTTGCACAACTCATCTTTCTACCTCCACTATTTTACAAATTGCCTTTTTTATAATAATATACCGCTTAAAATATTAAATGTATAGCCACTAATGATGATCCCAATCGCAACAATCCAGACAAATATACCAAGTTGTTTTGGTTTCAATACATTGCTCAGCATGATCATAGATGGTAAGGACAGTGCTGTAATTGCCATCATCAATGCTAAGATTGTACCAGCTGGCACGCCTGCCAGATAAAGGGCTTCGGCTATCGGCAAAGCACCGAAGATATCTGCGTAAATTGGGATCCCAACAGCGGTCGCAATCAATACCCCAAATGGATTATCGGGACCAAGGACTACTAGGATGGCTTCTTGCGGCACCCAATTATGAATAAAGACACCGACGGCAACACCAATGAGTAGTCATGCTCTGGTGAAGCAAAAAAAAATCGGCATACTGGAACAAGAACAAAATGGTGTAACTGTCCCCAGCAATGCTGCTATGATATTACCACCAATTCCATCAAACTTTGCCAGAATCTTCTTCGTCACTTCTGGTGATAAGATCTGCTCGAAGGCAGCTGGTCTAATCTTATAAAAATTCCATTTACCTGTAGGAACTACATCGATCAGTTCCGCCTCTAATAACATTTTCAGATGATAGGATAACTTACTTTGCAGCGTACAAATATGTTTTGTGAGTTCACAATCACACACTATCCATTTCATTGATTGTTCTTAGCAATCGAATCCTTAATGGATCTGACAAGGCTTTAAAAATCAATAATTCTTTCACTACATCATTCATCATAACTGCTCCTGCATACAATATTCTCTATGCCTATTGTATCACAAATAAAAACTCTTTAATTAGCATGATTACTATTTTCATTCAAAAACTGTTTAAATTTCACCTTTGTATTGGGATAGAGGGAATTTAAAGGCACTTGGTAATATATTGGTTATTGTTGTAATTTTACCTAATTTGTATTATAATGACATTTGTGTCCAACAACACCAGTAGAATAGACAATTTTATATGCCAATGGCTAGTAAACTCTACGCTTATACGTCAATTTTTAGAATGATAATATTAATTTTACTGGTACGCTCACTACGAGTATAAAGGTCTAAAAACACGGGGTGATAAATGAAAATATTCTGTTACCTGGAAGGTTACGTTAATGACGTAATTGATTTCCCAGGTTAATTTTAAATCTATTTATATAGAAGCTCCTTTTATACAAAATTTTTCTTTCATATATTATATCAATTGAGGGGTTTCCATATGTATAGAAACTTATTTTGGGTTTACTTATTCTTTATTCTTCAAAGCCTATAAATTTCTTCAGTTTGCAAAAGTTTGAGATATTAACTGTGAATGATTACTTTCTGAAATTAGTGGATAAAAATCGGACTTAAAAAAGGAGGACTCCATGGACATTTTTCGTACAAAAAGATATGCCTATTGGTATTATTGGTTCCTTAGCGGTATCTACCTTGCTGTATACTGCAGTAGCTGCCGTAATGACAGGGGCAGTGCCATATCATCAATTAAATAACGCTGAGCCAGTAGCCTTTGTGTTACGCAGTCTTGGTTATAATTTTGGATCAGCACTCGTTGGTACAGGTGCTATCTGTGGACGTCCTGCTGTCTTACTAGTAATGATGTATGCACAAACTAGGGTTTTATTTACAATGTCTCGTGATGGGTTGATTCCAGCTGTAATTTGCAAAGTTCATCGTAAATACAGCACTCCTTATGTCATTACTATAATTGTCGGTGCTGTTATCGCACTGGTTAGTGGCTTTACTTCTATTGGAGTTGTTGCAGAAATGTGTAGTATAGGTACGCTATTTGCCTTTGTAATAGCAGTGATTGGTCTAGTTGTATTACGCATTACAAAACCAGACATGGAGCGTCCATTTAGATGCCCCTCTGTCAAAATTGTTGCTACGCTGGCTATACTATTTTGCTTGTATATTATGTACAATTTATCATTTGCAACATGGATACGTTTCATTGTCTGGAGTGTCATTGGTATGGCCATATACTATTGCTATGGCTATTCCCATAGCATCTTAAATAAAAGATTAAACTCTATAAATATGTCACATTCATCACAAAAAAGCCTATAGTATAGAATTTTTCTAACTATTTAAATTTAGCAGACTAAAAAACACTTGTGAGCTACCCAATATAAGTATCCCCTAGCATTTTGAAAATAGACCGAGTACCATCTCAAATAAAGTGACAATAGATCTATGAATACAACATGGGGTACGTGACAGCTTCGCTGGTACGTACCCCTAACTAAGCAATTTTGTCACACTCTTTATAATCTAATAGTGTTAAGTAAGATTGCAAAAGTTATTTTAAAATCATTTTTAAAGGAGTTGTAATAATGTCATCACTAGCTAATTCATTAACAATCAGCCAAGGAATTGCAATGACTGTTGGATCGGTTTTAGGCCCAGCTATATTGATATTACCGGCCTTAACAGCAGAAATAGCTGGGCCAGCCTCACTAATTTCCTGGGTATTAATGTCAATAATCGGAATATTTCTCGCCTTTTCTTTGGGTTGCCTTGGTTCTAAGTATCCAGATGCCGGAGGTATTGCAACCTACGCTAGTCTAGCATTTGGACAACAAATAGGTCGAATTACCGGATGGTTGTTTTTGGGTATAATTCCCTTCGCTGTTCCCGTTGTTGCTTTATCTGCTTCAAATTACTTGGTGAACCTTATGAACATAGATAGTTGGGCAGTAATAGTATTTGCGGAAAGCATGATAATGGTATCGATATTTTTGAACTGGCGGGGTATTGAGACATCAGGTAAATATCAATTAGTTATTACCGGAATGATTGTTTTGATGCTTTTAATTGTGTCATTTTTAGGTTTTTCTAATATACAGTCTTCACATTTTCGGCCATTCTTGCTTCATGGTTGGCATTCTGTTGGAAGTGCCGCTGTCGTAATTTTCTGGTCATATGTAGGTTTCGAAATGATCGTGAGTCTTTCAGAAGAATTTAAAAATCCAGCTCAAGATGTACGTATAAGCTTGATTATTGGTTCGATTCTAGTTTCAGTGCTCTATCTTATAGTATCTTTTGTAGTTGTTGGTACTAAAGCATATGGAAGTAATATGGGCTTAGCTCCTCTAAACATCGTAGTAGAAAGAGCAATAGGCTCCTATGCTAGTGTAGTAACTACATTAATTGCTACTGGATGCTCGTTCGTAACTATTCATACTATCATTGCTGGATTCTCAAGAATACTATATGCCCAAGCACGCGATGGGGATCTTCCTAAATGGTTTTTAGAAATTCATCCCCGTTATAAAGTTCCTACCAATGCTATGTTCGGGCAATTACTAGCTTATAGTGCAGTTCTGTTATTTGTTTTTCTAACCAAAACGAATATAGAATATCTCATTAAATGGCCAAGCATTACTTTTCTTGCACTCTATAGTATTGCTATGGCTGCTACATCCAAGCTATTACCACTAGGTAATTGGGGGCGTTGGACTGGCTATATTACTTTAATATCCTGTATCATATTGCTTTTAGCTAGCGGCTGGGCATGCTTATACCCCATATCGTTAATTTTCATATGCACTTTAATTTCAAAGAAATTTAAACGTTCACATAAAAGAAGTTTATAGATAGTAGCATAAAAAAAATATTGGTCAGGTATAATTCCGTTAAGAAATTAATTTGTTTTATGCTCAAACAAAGGTCCGTGATTAGCTGATTGTTATTACGCTCGCCGGAGTGCTACCGAAAGGACTGTGATAGCTATTCCACCTAAATAAAATTAAAAGGAGTGCTTGATTATGAGGGTAAGAGAGCATCTTATAGATTTTGAGAAAGTAGCTTTCCCATTTACAGTGACTAACTTGGCTCGTCAAGCTGTAATGTTAGCACTTAAGGATCAAAAATTTATTGATGATTCAATTAGAAAAACAAAAGATGCTAAAGATAAGCTAATTAAAGCTTGCTCTAAAATAATAGTTTGGAATACTAGCCTCGAAGTTCCCATTATGGTATTACAACATCCAGATACTAAAATCGATTTATATAAGTTATTTCTAGAAAAAAAGATAATTACAGAGTCTGGCAAAGGATTTCCGGAATTGGGTAAAAATGCAGTAAGATTTAGAATAACAACTAATAATATAGAAAGAATAATAGAAGCTATAAAAAGCATAGAGCAAGAAATGTAAGGAGACTATCCCGAGATCCGTGTAAACCTCCAAGTTGGGACTGTCGCACAAGCGATATAAATTTATCGTTAGCGACAGCCCCCTTTTAATAGAGATATTCCCTAATAAGCTCTTAACCCCATAGAAAAATTTAATCAATTAATGATATTAAAAAACAACAAAAGCCTACAGCCAAATAAAATTTATTGGATGTAAGCTTTTCCTATATTTGAAATAAAAGCATTGCTATATCTGTTAACTAAAAAACAAAGGGTTGCTATTGTATCACAAATAAAAACTCTTTAATTAGAATGGTTACTTTTTTCATTCAAAAACTGTTTAAACTCTACATGAATATTTGGATTTGATTTCATGAAATTTACCAAGGATTGAATGGAATATATGGTTGTCCTTGATAAATAATGTTCCATAGCTTCGGCTTCTTCACTAAAATTGCAATCGGCTTCAATTAAATATAAAAAATCTTGTAAGATTCGATTCCGCTCGACCAAGAATCGTCCAACCACCCGTCCCCAATCCGTCAGATAAATATCACCATATTTCCGATAAATAATATATTCTTTACTTTTCAGCTTTCTAAGTGCCTTACTAACAGAAGGTGCCGATACTTTCAATTTTCCACCAATATCTGAGACTCTCACACTTGGTTGCGTAAGTGAAAAGCGATAAATTTCTTCCAAATAATCTTCTAAACTTGGTGACAAGTCATATTCTAAGTAAACCTTATCATCACTCAGCACGCTCAATCCCCTCGCACAATCCCTTTGATATAGCATATATATGCAGGGCATCTGAGCAGTATGACAACTATTTCTACTTAATCAAGTTCAATTACCCCTTGGTATAGATCATAATATCGTCCCCTCATTTGCAATAATGCTGTATGATTACCCCGTTCGATAATTTTTCCTTGATCCATAACGATAATCATATCGGCATTACGTACCGTCGACAAACGATGGGCAACAATAAAGGTCGTAGAATATTGCATCAAATGTTTTAAACCTTGTTCAATGTGCATTTCTGTTCTCGTATCAACAGAACTAGTCGCTTCATCGAGAATGAGAATCGGTGTTTTGGCAATTGCAGCACGGGCAATATTTAAGAGCTGTCTTTGCCCTTGGCTTAAATTAGCCCCGTCCCCTTCAATGACCGTATCATAACATTTGGCAAGTTTCTTAATAAACAAATGTGCATTTGCAAGTTTCGCCGCTTCTTCTACCTCTTGATCGGTAGCACTGCGTTTTCCATAACGAATATTTTCCCGAATCGTTCCCGTAAATAAATGCGTATCTTGCAATACGACAGCAATCGCTTTTCGTAAACTTGATTTTTCGATGTTACGAATATCGATCCCATCAATTGCAATCGTACCTTCATCAATATCATAAAACCGCGTGATTAAATTTAAAATTGTCGTTTTACCAGCCCCAGTTGCGCCAACGAAGGCAATTTTTTGTCCAACTTTGGCTTTCAAGGAAATATCAGTTAACGTCTTCTTTGCTGCTGTATACCCAAAACTTACATCTTTAAATTCTATGTCGCCATTGACCGCAATTACTTCTTCTTGCTCATTACTCTTTCTCTGCCAGATCAAATTCCCCGATTGATCATTTTTCAAAACAAATAAATGTTCCTCACGAATTGTTTCCGTCTTTTCATCCAACACTTCAACGATCCGCTCAGCCCCAGCCAGCGCAGTGACAACGGTATTATATTGATTGGATGCCTCATTTACTGGTCTACCAAACATCAATGTCAATTGCAAAAATACCACCAATGCGCCCACTGACATCAGACCATTGACCACTAAAATACCACCAACCATAACAACGATCGCATAAATAACATTATTACTATTGCGCGCGAGTGGCATCATCATCCCCGCATAGGATTGTGCCGACATCGCGGCTTCACAAAGCTCCTTATTCCGTTTTGAAAACTCTTGCTTGGCTTTCTCCTCGTAACCAAAAACCTTAACCACTTTTTGCCCACTGATGATTTCTTCTACATACCCATTGACATGGCCTAAATTTGCCTGTTGCTGTTTAAAATATTTACCACTAATTTTCATCAATCGACTCACTAAAAATATGGTGATTGGCACGACTAAAATTGTGATCATTGTTAATATTAAGCTGCGATATACCATCATCCCAAAGATCCCAACAATTGTAATCACACTACTAAAAAACATGAGCATACTATTTTGCAATGCATCATTGAGTGTATCGACATCATTGCTGAATCGGCTCATCATTTCACCCGTTGTGTGCGTATCATGATAATGGACTGAAAGAGCTTGTACATGTTCAAATAAATGTGTGCGAATATCATAAATTGTCTGCTGGGCAATATGAAGCATGATTTTACTTTGCCCATAAGCCGCCACCACCGATACAAAATAAATAAGCGATAATACGATCGTTCCATGAGCCAGTCCAGTAAAACGCTCTTCTACTGTTAATACATTGCTGCTCGGTTGTAAAAAGTTATCAATCAACGGCTGCAAATAAGCAGTTGCACCCAAAGAGGTCGCGATATTGACCAATACCAACAAAAACGCTAGTACTAGCGAAAATTTTTTAGGTGCTAAGTATCGCCACAAATAGGTTAGCGTTCGTTTCCATTGCTTTGGTTTTTGTACAGTCATCACACGATTATGACCAATTGGCGGTTCTATCGGTTTTCTTTGTTTTTCCATTAAGCTTCCTCCGCCTTTTGATTCTGTGAATAATAAATTTCTTGATATTCTAAACTATTTTTCATGAGTTCATCATGGGTTCCGCTCGCCATGATCTTACCTTCACTGAGAACCAAAATTTTATTAACATCACGAACAGAACTAATCCTTTGCGCGATGATAAAAATTGTCGTATTATTTAACACCTCGGTTAAACCGCCACGAATCTTGCGTTCCGTTACGGTATCAACCGCACTCGTACTATCATCTAAAATTAAAACAGCTGGTTTTTTCAGGATTGCCCGCGCAATACACAGCCGTTGTTTTTGACCACCAGATAGATTCGATCCCCCTTGCTCTAGATATGTATCATAGCCCTCAGGGAAGCTTGATATGAAATCATGCGCCTGGGCAACTTTTGCTGCAGAGATAATTTCGGTTTCCGTAGCATCGGTGTACCCCCACTTTAAATTTTCACGAATGGTTCCAGAAAACAACGTGTTTTTTTGCAAGACCATCCCGATGTTTTTTCTTAAAGAGGTTAGTGTATACTTAGCAATATCCCTGCCATCTAACAATATTTTTCCCTCAGCAACATCATATAACCGAGGTAATAATTGCACCAAGGAACTCTTACCAGCTCCCGTACTGCCAATAATCGCGATGACTTCCCCTGGTTTTACAGTGAAATCAATATCCTTTAAAATATAGTCCACCGAAGAACCAGCATAACGAAAGGCAACATGCTCAAAAACTACTTCGCCATTAACAACTTCAATAGATTCTGCCCCTTGACGATCAAACAAATCAACGCGCATATCGAGTACTTCACAAATTCTTTTATAAGAAGCGCTCGATCGCGCTAACATAATAAGCATCAACGACAACATCATTAAAGACATCAACACAATAAAAATATAATTGATAAAAGCCGTGATCTGGGCAATATCGGTGATCCCAGTTAAGACCATGTTCCCACCAAAATAGACCACAGCCACGATAGCCGCATTCATCATAAACATCAGCAACGGCATATTTAAAATGACGATATTCATTGCTTTGATTGACGAATCTAGTAAATGATGATTTGCTGCTTCAAACTTTTCTATTTCAAACGCTTCTCGCACAAACGACTTTACCACTCTGACGTTGGTCAAATTTTCTTGCACATTAGAATTCAACTCATCTAGATTCCGTTGCATTTGCCTAAACAAAGGAACGGCAAGATAAATAATCATCGTTAACGCAATCACTAAAACCGGCATAACCACCGCTAAAATAAGTGACAGCTCCAAGTTGATCCGAATCGCCATGATCAATGAAAAACAAAGCAAAATTGGGCCACGCACTAAAATACGCATGCCAGCCATGATGGCATTTTGCATTTGGGTAATATCGTTGGTAAGCCTTGTCGTTAGAGAACCAACAGAAAATGCATCAATATTCTCAAAGGAAAACGTCTGCACCTTATCAAATAAAACCTGCCTTAAATCCGAGGCAACCCCAACCCCCGTCCGTGCCGAATAGCGCGCATTGCCAATCCCACTAATCAAAGCCAGCATTGCTATACCAACCATCACCAGTCCGATTTGCGAAATGTAAAAAACATCTCCCGACGCAATCCCCCATCCCACAATCTTCGCCATCAGATTTGGATAAGCCATTTCTGCTAATGATTCAAGCAATAAAAATACTAATGAAAATGCGATATCTTTTTGATACTTCTTTATATATGGATACATTCTAAACAATGAATTCACTCCTGAAAAAACTACTTTCTCTTATTATAAATCATTTTAACAAAACAAACCCCTAGTTTACTAAATTTATTGCAAACTAGGGGTTATTTATTTAACTATTCTTTTAATATAAATCGTTAAATAAACCAATTCATCATCTGAAAGGTCTACTTGCATCGTTTTTTTTATATACGCTTCAATTTTCTTTGCACATTCATATTCTTTTTTATACTTGTTAATCACTTGTAAAAGTAAAAATTCTTCTTGTGATTCCATTAATTTATTTTCAATTAACCTGTGCACAAAAAATTGTAAATGAGTTATAAATCTAGTGTAATCTAATGAATTCTTATCAATTATTGTACTTGCAAATTGATATTCTACAATAGCCAAAATATCTTTTACTATTTTTACCGTTTTAATTGTTTGATTCATGTTTTGCTCATCTGATTGTGCATTTACTAAGTGGAATGCAATATTACCAGCTTCTTCTTCTGGTAATTCAATTTGAAGCATATGATTAATATAGTCGACGGCTTCTTTGCCGATGCAAAACTCTTTCGGATAGAATTTTTTCACTTCCCATAAAAGATGATTTTGTATCACGATATTTTCATTATATCTTTTAATAGCAAAACTAATATGGTCTATTAAGGTAATAAATAATTGTGTATGCAATTCTACTTTCAAAACTTCATTTGCTTGTTTAATAATATAATGCGTAATATCAACATAACTTTCCGGCATATTTTCAATTAAATTTATATATTCATTCGTAGATTTTTTATTATCTAATATATATATCTTTTCAATTTGATCTTCCGATATTATATTCCCAACTTTTCCATTATAACCAATCGCTTTTCCACTAACAATCACTTCATTTTCTTGATCATCTTTACCTAAAATTAAATTGTTATTCAAAATTTTAATTATCTTCATTGAATAAAAATAACCTCCTACAAAATATATTATTGTTAGTATCTAGGAATGGCTTAAGAAAAAATTTTAACAATTATAATTCTGCTCCATTTGTCTCAATAACATTTTTATACCACGCAAAACTTTTTTTACGCGTTCTTGCCAACGTACCATTACCATAATCATCTTGGTCGACGTAAATAAAACCATATCTCTTAGACATTTCCGAAGTAGAATAACTAATCGCATCAATCGGCGCCCAAGAAGTGTAGCCCATCATTTCTGCACCATCAGCAATTGCTAACCCCATTTGTTCTATGTGCGCTTTAAAATATGCGATTCGATAATCATCATTGATATTACCAGCTTCATCAACAACATCATCAGCACCAATACCATTTTCTACAACAAATAACGGAATACGATAACGATCATATAAATCATTAATGGCAATTCTTAATCCCATTGGATCTATTTGCCAATCCCAAGCGGTTGTTTTTAAATATGGATTTTTTACGCCACTAGCAAGATTTCCACCAACTTTTTGCATTTTTTCTGCATTTACACTAGATACCAAAGACATATAATAACTAAATGACATAAAATCTGCCGTATATTGCTTTAATATCTCATCATCACCAAGATATTTTTTTATCACAATACCTTTTTTTGCAAGAATTGGTTTAATGAATAAAGGATATTCACCAAAAATTTGTACATCAGAAAAGAAATAATTCAAACGATTATCTTTTTGTGCTAATAATACATCCTCTGGATTTGGCGTTGCTGGATAAGTTAAACAACGCGTTAACATACATCCTATTTTCGCTCCAGGAATAATTTCATGGCAATGTTTTACTGCCAAAGCACTGGCGACAAATTGATGATGTAAGGCTTGATAAATAACGCCTTCGATTTCCTCTTTTGTATATCTATCCATCACAATTCCGCCTGTTGAAAATGGATGGCGGATAATGCTATCTATTTCATTAAACGTTAACCAATATTTTACTAAATTTTTATAACGTGCAAATACTACTTTAACATACTTAACAAAACAATCGATAACTTCTCTACCATACCATCCACCATAATGATTCACTAAATGCATTGGCATTTCGTAATGAGATAATGTCACTAACGGCTCAATATTATTTTTATGCATTTCTGTAAATAAGTCTTCATAGTACTTTAATCCGTCTTCATTAGGCCTTGCTTCAATTCCACTCGGAAAAATTCTCGTCCAAGCAATCGATACGCGCAAAGTTTTAAAACCCATTTCAGCAAATAAGGCTAAATCTTCCTTGTATCTATGATAAAAATCGATTCCTCTTCTTTTCGGATATTTTTCATCTGATTTACTTTGCATCGCTTCTTCAATTTGCTTACTGGTCATTTTGTTATGACCTGAATAATCTTTCCGTTCCAATTTATCATTGAAAATCGCCATGTCAGCAACCGATAATCCTTTACCATCAACATTCCAAGCCCCTTCTACTTGATTTGCTGCTAATGCCCCACCCCATAAAAAACCTTCTGGAAAATTACTCTTTTTTATACTCATTTTATTGACTCCTTACCTTATAAAATTCATTTACTATGCTCATAATTTATAATTTTCATCTATATAATAATTTATCTTTATTTTATTACTGTAAACAAAATATCCTCTTTTGATACGGCTGTATTCTCCGTTCCTAATACGTCCAAGTACTTTTCCGTATTCGTTGCAACTACCATGGTTGTTATTTCATAACCCGATTTTTTAATATTATCTTTGTCAAATTGAATCAATAGCTGACCTTTTTTTATATTTTCTCCATTTTTGACTTTTGCTGCAAAATATTTTCCTTCTAGTTGTACCGTATCAATACCGATATGAATCATAATTTCCAATCCATTATCGGCAGTTATGCCAAGCGCATGTCCAGTTGGAAATACTGCTGTCACTACCCCATCGACTGGCGCATAAACATTACCGTCAGCAGGTTCAATTGCCATTCCCTTGCCTACTGATTCTGTTGAAAAAACAGAATCATTTACTTTCGCTAATGGAATTGCATTCCCTTTTACAGGTGCTAGTACTTCATATATTTTAATACCTTCACAAAAATCAGTTTTCTTTTTTTCCTTCACAAATTCCTTTTTAGTTTCTTCTTTTTCTGTTGGTACATCATCTTCTTCAATACCTAAGAAGTACGTAATACCTGTTGTTAAGAAAAATGCCGCTGAAATCCCAATAATATAAAATAAAAATGTATCAGTCATAAATGCTGGTAACGTTGTTAATGCTGGGAACACATACACCATAACCGTTGTTTTCATACTGCCAACAAAACCACCTGCGATTGCGCCACTAATAACGGCGGCATACATTGGTGTTTTATATTTCACCGAAATACCATATACAATCGGCTCTGTAATTCCGCCTAAAAGTGCTGGTAACATTGCTGAAAAAGCAAAAGTTTTATTCTTTTTTTGCTTTGCCTTTAAAAATACCCCAAATGCTGCACCAGCTTGTGCAAATGTCGCTGTCGCAACAGCTGGACGAATCGTATCAAAACCATAAAGCGCTATATTGTTAATCATGATTGGTACAACGCCCCAATGAATCCCAAACATAACAAGAAAAGTCCAACCTGCGCCAATGATAGCACCAGTTAATACTCCACTTTTTGCACTTAAGAATCCAATTGCCGCACCAAGACTATTCCCTAAAGTTACACCAACTGGTCCAATCACCATCATAGTAAGTGGAACCATAATTAAAAGTGCTAAAAAAGAAATCATAAATATTTCGATGTTCTTCGGAATAATTTTCTTTAACAATCTTTCTACATAAGAATATACCCATACAGATAAAATTGCTGGAAAAATGGTAGAAGTATAAGACATTAATACAACGGGAATTCCAGCAAAACTTGTAATATCACCGACTTTTTTCATTAGTGAAGTAAAGTTCGGTTCAATCAACGCCCCCATGATACCTGCTGCAATATAAATATTTACCCCAAATGTTTTTGCTGCTGAAAACGCAATCATTATCGGGAATAAATAAAATACGCTATTGCCAGCTGCCGCTAAAATTTTATAGGTACTGCTTGAATTTTCCATGCCGCAATAAGTCGTGAAGATGACAAGCAATGCCTTAATCATCCCAGAACCTGCTAGTAATGGAACGATTGGGGCTAAAATAGAAGACATCATATTGAATAATTTTACAATAGGATTACTTGTACTTATTTTTGTTTCTTCTTGTTTTTCTATTGAATTTTCTTTTATTGAATATAAAGATAAAATGGTATCACATACTTCTTCGACGTGATTACCAATAACTACTTGATATTGTCCATTACTAATAATTAAACTAATAACCCCTTCGATTACTTCTACTTCTTTTTTATTAACGAGACTTTCATCTTTTACTTTAAATCTTAGTCTTGTCATACAATGATACAGATTTAATACGTTTTTTTCTCCACCAACAGCATTGATAATGTTTTCTGCTAAACTTTCATATTTCATGTCAATTCTTCCTTTCTTTTTTGGCCATTGTTTTTCTTGCTAGTATCGAAAAACAATCAAAACCACCCGTCCAACGGGTGGTTTGAACTGAGGCTGTAAGCCTCTATTACTAGCCAGCGTCTAAAGGCGCTGGCTTTCACTTTGTTCAAGCCACTGTGGTTTTGTCATTTTTACTATCCCTCAAGGGATATTTGTACTATTTTACTTTTTACCCTTAAAAGGGTCTTCATATTCTCTAACACTTAATTTATCTAGTGCCTGATCATGTTTTTCTTGCTCTTGTATATATTTTTTTATAGTGGCTTCATTCAATCCTACTGTACTTACATAATATCCTTCTGCCCAAAAATGTCTGTTCCCATATTTATACTTTAGGTTACTATGCTTTTCGAATATCATCAGTGCACTTTTTCCTTTTAAGTATCCCATAAATGCAGATACACTAATTTTCGGTGGTATTGACACTAACATATGCACATGGTCTACCATCAAATGCCCCTCTAATATTTCTACCCCCTTGTAACTACATAATCTCCTTAATATTTCCCCTATACTTTCTCTGTATTGCCCATATATTATTTTTCTTCTATACTTCGGCGTAAATACTATATGATACTTGCACATCCATTTGGTATGTGCTAAACTTTGAGCCATAAACTCACCGATCCTTTCTTGTAATAGTGGCCTGAACACCCTCTATTATAAGAATCCGGTGAGTTTTTGTATAACTTCTGTCGCGCACCTGCATAGCAGGTGGTTTTTTGTTTCGTTCGCTTCGCTACCTCAACAGACTAAAGTCTAAAATAAAAAAGGCCTTTCCCAAGACGTATAAAATACATCTTAGAAAAGGCCTTGCCTGCATTACCAGTAACACACCTTAAGTAAAATTTTTAAATATTTTACTTATATTAATTTTTATTAGGTTGATTATATCTTTATTTTCAGATAATTGCAATAGATTTATTATTAAAAATATTTATTCCCTAATTCAACACCTGTGGACTAGTTGCTGTTTGGTTTATTTCCCGTTGCTTTGCAGTTCTCTACCCTTTTGATTATCCGCTAACATGATTTTTGAGTAATTAAATGTTAAAATGTTTTTACGACAGTTGGCAGCAAGGACTTCCCCACATTTCAGCCACCTCGTCAAAGCCCCCACAGAAAATGCATCAATATTCTCAAAGGAAAAGGTCTGTACCTTATCAAATAAAACCTGCCTTAAATCCTAGCCATCAAATTATGATAAGCCATTTCTGTTAACGATTCAAACAGTAAAAATAATGATGAAAATACGATATCTTTTTGATACTTCTTTATATACAGATACGTTCTTAACAATAAATTCACTCCTGAAAAACTACTTTTCCTTATTATAAATCATTTTGACAAAACAAAACCCGTTTTCGTGAAATTATGATGTTAAATATCGCTTTTAAACAATAAAACATTAAGAGGAACCATCCTTAAACTCCTATTTACTCTATACACTGTAGCAATAAACGATCAAGTTTATTTTGTAAGTTCTCAGAAATATGCATTAATGGTAGTCTTGTTTCGGCGGAATGAATAAGCCCTAATTTCTCTAAACAATACTTTATCGGCGACGGATTCGGTTCTTCAAATAACAAAGGAATGATCGGTGCTATTTTTGCCCATATTGCTAGTGCCGCCTGATGATCATTTTTTTTGACTTTGTCATAGATGCTAATAAATTTTCTGGTGTTCAAATGGGCAGATGCCAATATTCCTCCTTGCCCGCCCAGTACAAGGGTCAAATAGAAAAATATATCTTCACCCGTTAGAATGGAAAAGTTAGCAGGGGGCTGACGTAGTAGTTCCATTGTCTGTTTGATATCTCCACTGGCGTCTTTCAAACCAACAATGTTTTTTAACCCCGCCAGGCGATAAAGAGTTTCATTTTCTACATTCCGGCCTGTACGATAGGGAATATTATAAAGAATGATATCCAGATCTGTAGCTTCAGAAATCCTTAGAAAATGCTCGTAAATTCCCCTCTGATCTGGCCTATTATAGTAAGGAGAGACAGAAAGAATTCCAGCAACCTGATACTGCTCTACAATTTTCAGTTTTTTCATGACTTTTTTAGTATCATTCCCACCAAGGCCAATAAAGACAGGCACACGATTATCCGCATACTCCATCGTCTTGGCAATAAGTTGTTCAAACTCCTCATCCGTAACAGTAGGACTTTCCCCAGTCGTTCCTAGTGGCATAAGACCACTAATGCCTTCTTCAATATAATGATTAATCATTTGTTGATATGATACCAAGTCAATTTTATCATCTAAAAAAGGGGTAATAATGGGTAACCAAACTCCATCAATTTTCATATCAATTCTCCTCTTTTATTAGTAGTGACCCTTTATTCCTTCATCTCTTTTAAATCGATCTTGCGCCAACTGGATTAATCGATCAATTAGCTTGGAATAGAGAATCCCACTTGTTTCCTATTACATCCTATGTACTTATTATATTCATATTTTTCACTATTTTTGCTGTTTTAAATGCTTATTTTATTGCAAAAGTTGTTGTATAATCAAAAGATATAAAGATCAATGAAGAGAGGATACTCCTATGGAAATAGAAAATAAAACGATTTACTACAAAAGCGGCTACTTACTGAAAAACTTTGAACTTTTTCACTTAAGAGATAAAAAAAATATGCAATTCGAATTTCACTACCATGATTTCAACAAGATTATCATTTTCATCTCTGGCAAGGTAACTTACTTAATTGAAGGAAAAGCATATCAATTAAAACCATGGGATATCCTCCTCGTAAACAGTAACGAAATTCATAAACCCTTAATTGACGCTGGAGAAACCTATGAACGTATGGTAATTTGGGTCAACTCCTTTTTTTTAATGAAACAAGATAATGGAGAAAACACGTTATTGACTTGCTTTGCACTCGCGACCCAGCGGAAAATGAATTTGCTACGCTTAACCCCTGAACTACTTCCTATAATTAAGAATATCCTTTTTGAGCTAGAAGATACAGATATAAACCAAGAATTTGGTAGTACAATTCTTAAAAACTCTTTATTTTTACAATTAATTGTATACCTTAATCGCATCTCCTTGGGTATTGAAAACGACAAAGAACAACCTGATATTCAATATGATAAAACCATCGCACGGATATTGCATTATGTGAATGAAAATCTAAGTGAGGATCTATCTATGGATAAATTGTCCAGCGTATTTTTTCTGAGTAAATATTACCTGATGCATAAATTCAAACAGCATACAGGATATACTCTTCATAATTACATATTGCAAAAACGATTGATTGCTGCTAGCGCTCTGATTAAGGAAGGAAAATCAATCACCACCGCCTGCACTGAATCAGGGTTTAGTGATTATTCAAATTTTCTTAGAGCCTTTAAAAAAATGTTTGGTCTCCCACCCAAAAAGCATGTCCAACTACTACATGAACAAGAAAAAATAAGTGGTCACAATGGCCGCAATTTAGTTTTGTAGTTCTCTGCCTATTTACTTAGATTCACTACTTTTGAACCGCTGGAACAAAAAAAAATAAAGAAATCAGCAATGAAGCTAATTTCTTTATTTTAATAGTTATCATGTATATGAAATTGTGCAGTAACTGCGATTCATCAGAATCCAACTTTTTTTCTACCGAAGCGAGCGAAGTAATTTTGTCATTTTAACTGTTTTCTGTAACACCTCTATATCTTTTCTCTAAAGATATATGATCCCATAGTCATTTCTTATCACAGCACTAAAAAGAGAGCTTTCTTTAGCCTTTAATATTCATTAAACATACGCTGAATTTCTTTTGGGTCATTTGTTTTTGTCAGTGCCAGTTGCAATAATACTCTTGCTTTCTGCGGATTCAGAGTATCTCCATCTAAAAAACCTTCTGCAGTCCATTGCTCAGAGGAAGGCAGTACCAGACCATTGCCGGTACGAGAGCTGCGTACAACGACAATACCTTTCTTCTGCGCTTCAACCAAAGCAGGTTCTGCATTTTTATGAATGCTTCCCATCCCGCTGCCAGCATATACAATTCCCTTTGCTCCTTCTGCAATAACTGCATCTACCAACGCTCTACCTTCGTTTACATGTGTATAAATTATTTCTACATTCGGCAAATCCGTCAATCCAGATACATCAAATTCCGTTTGTCTTGTGTGCTTCCTTGTAGATTCTTTATAAAAATATGGTCTTTCAGCACCAATATAGCCTAGGCAGCCTAGTTCCGGTGCTTTAAATGTACTTACTGTTGATGTGTTCGTCTTTGTAACATCGCGTGCGCCATTAATCTCATCATTCATCACAACCAGTACACCTCTTCCCTTCGAAGATTTATCACCAGCTACTCTGACCGCATTCAACAGATTGATTGGCCCGTCCGCACTGATTGCTGTTGCCGGACGCATTGCACCGACAATAACAACAGGCTTATCACTTTTTACAACAAGATTCAGAAAATACGCCGTTTCCTCCAATGTGTCTGTACCATGGGTAATTACAATACCATCAACATCATTGCTCGCAAGTAGTTCATTACACCTCGTCGCCAATTTCAGCCAAACATCATTTGTCATATCATTGCTACCAATACTTGCAACCTGCTCACCGCTGACATTAGCATATTTTTTCATCTCTGGTACAGCATTTATCAAAGTTTCAATACCGATAGCGCCGGCTTTATACCCTGTTACTTTAGTGTTTGAATCCGCACTGCCGGCGATTGTTCCACCAGTTGCCAAAATTTTAATATTTGGCAACTCATTTTTCTCATTTGCGAAACCGATTGAACTCACCCCTAGAAAAAAAACACACAACAATACCGAAACAAGAATTCCTGCTTTCTTTTTCATATTTATTTCTCTCCCCTCTATATTTTCCTTGTATTTTTCAACCATATGGGTACTTCCATTATTCCAAAAGTTCTGCCGCTTTTTTTCTGACCATAACAAGCTCATCCTCTGTCATATCAATGTATTTACTATTCTCAGCTGTAGTATCTGCAGCTTGAATATACATCATTTTGGTATCCGATTGAGTAATCGTATTAAACCAAGTATTTTTAGGGATATGATATATTTTATTTGGCTCCATCTTAATTAAATCAATATCAAAACCATTTTTATTTCTAGATGCCGAAAGCAACACTGCCCGTCCCTGCATCAAAACAAATTCCTCATCAGATTCGTAGTGTGTTTCCAGTGCTTTTATATATCTGATATCGTTATTCGGCTTCCAATTCTTTATACATAAAAGCCAGCCTTCATTTTTAAAAACACATTCTATTCCTTCATCATCATATTCAAATATCTTTGCAATTTTCGGCATATTCGATTTCTCCTTTATTTTTGCTTAATTAATCACTAAATTTTTTACCATAACCAAAGCCACCGTGAAGCATTACTGTTCTAGCTGCAGATTCACTGCCCTTTTTCATAGCTGCAAGAACAGCATCGTATTTTTTAACAGCAGCAGATTCTCCATTGACACAGTTCTTTTGCCACTGGACAATACAGAGCAGAAACCCTGTCAAAAAGGAATCTCCTGCTCCCATGGTATCAAGTGCATCAATATATGGTGGTTTATACGCAATTTTCTCTTTATCATCATAATAAAAAGCTCCTTCAGAACCGCGTGTTGTGATAACAATATTGCAGTCCATGCCCAACAATTTTTTTGCTTTTTCATCCATTTCAGCTACCGTGATATCTCCGCAGGAAACAAAACCGTAATCCACGTACGGACATACCTGCTGAAAATATCCATCTGTTCCTCTTACAGAAAAATCAAAAGATAACGTTACCCCTGTACTCTTTATCTTTTCCAGTTCCGGTTCCAAGTAGCTATTCAAACTGGTATGAACTAAATCGAAGCCCCCGATATATTCCAAATCTTCTCCGCTCAGCTTCATTGGATTTTCGCGCAAAATGCCACCTTTATTACTGCCCAGAAATATACGATCGCCATTTTCTAGTTTCACTCTGGCAGCGCCGTTTTCACCAGAAGCAACTTTACAATGGCTCATTTCTATGTTTAATTTTTTAATGGTATTCTGTACATGATTCGCCGCTTCATCTGTGCCAAAAAAACCCATATATGATGCAGCAACACCTAAAATTTTTGCATTTGCTGCAAAATTCAATGCATTACCACCAGGATACATAATTTTACTGTGCATATATTTATCGACAACGTTATCACCTAGGCCAAGCACTTTTAAGGACATTTCTAACACCTCTTATAAAGAATCACATTTTTTATATTGACAATATTTATAATATTCAGATAATTATAATATGAATGACCTAGTATTAATTTCGTCATTCTGTCCAACGAAATCAATACTAGGTTCATCATTGAATCCTTAATCCCAACATAAATTTGCTAAAATAAATTAATATTCAACTTTCCACATGTAACGTCTGGTCGTCAAAGGATGCTGGCGGACATCAGCAAGGGCTTTGTTATATACGGCATAAACGTTATTAAAAAGAGAATGATTGAAGTAATCTACAACAGCTACATCAATTGTAGACAACCCTAGATCCTTGGCATCCAAAATTTCAACGCGTTTTGCATATTTGTCTAGAAAGGCAACCGCACGTTCATCAAGTGCACGAGTAGATCCCTCCGAAAGTTGCAAAATAAAAGGAATCTCCTTATCTATAATTTCAAACGGTCCATGGAAGAATTCACCTGTATGGATGCAAGCTGAGTTGATCCATTGCATTTCCAAAAAGATGCAGATACTTTCAATATAAGCAGCACCCCAGCCAGCACCGCTGGCCATCGTATAAATAACCTTATCATTTTTATATTCTTGCGCAAAATTTAGCGCACGCTTTTCAACATGTTTGCATGCATTTTTAGTAATTAAGTCAATTTTGCCTACACCTGCCATCAGCTTGTCATAGTTTTCGTACCCTTCCGTCTGATTGACAATTTCTACCGCAGTCAACAATCCGATAATCGCTTTTTCTCCACCAATATCCTTATTGTCTCCAAAAGTATAGGTAAGTACATAATCACAATATTGAACCAATTCAGAATCCGTAATCCATGTAAGACCGATTACCGTAACGCCAGACTTTTTCGCAATTTCTGCAGCCTTTATTGTTTCCGGTGTATTCCCTTTATGCGATGCTACGATTACAACCGTATTTTTGCCAAAAGCGTTAGGCAGGCTATGCACAAATTCATTGCTCGTATACAGGCCAACTTTTATTGTAACCGCTTCTTTTTCCACAAATGTTTTTGCTGGATAAAATGCCCCAAAAGAGCCTCCGCAGCCAATATAATAAACCTGTTTAATGCCACCAACTTCGGCCTTTTCCTCAACAATTTTTTGAATAACTTCTTTTACATCCATGAAAATTCCTCCTTAAAAATTAAATATTAAAATAAGCTGCTGCCAATTAATGTAGCAACTATTACTGAAACAACAACATTAATAATTCCTGGTCTCATATAGCTATGATTTAAGACATATTTCCCTATATGAGTAGTTCCTGTATCGTCAAACGATATCCCTGCGATGCACTGCCCTGCAACTGGAAAAAAGAAATATCCGTTTACAGCAGGCCATGCACCAATCATAATATACGCTGGCAAACCAAAAGCCAGTGCCAACGGCATCAAGATCATTGTCGTAGCTGCCTGACTCGTTACCAGAGCAGATACAATAAACATTAATATTGGGAAAATTACGATATTCCCATTCATGTATGCCGAAACATTTTCTTTAATAAATGCCATTTGCCCATTTACAAAAGTATCACTCATCCAACATAAACCAAATGCACAAACAACTGCTAATATGCCGGAGCGAAAAACAGAGCAGTCTAATATGGATGAAATCTTTGGCTTGCAAGCAATAACAATAATAGCAGAAAAGGTCAGCATAACAATTTGTATAGTCTGAGACATTGAAATAGCTTTTACTATCCCTTTTGCATCAGCAAAAGCAGGACGTAATTCTGGGAATGTCCCCATTAACACGATGGCAACTGTACCAATTAAAAACAATACAACAGATAATTTTTCTTTAAATCCAAAAGTACGATTCTCTCTCTTTTCTAAATTTGCGACTTTTATCAGACCTTCTTGCAGACGGCGCTGATATTCAGGATCATCCTTAAGCTCCGCACCTTTTCGATAAACAGATGCAGCTCCAACAAGTACCCCTACAAACGTTGCCGGAACACAGATTGCCATAATAGTCCCCATGCCTATACCAAGCGGAGTCAAAAAACCAACCATAGCTGCCATAGCAGCTGATATTGGCGATGCTGTAATTGCCTGCTGAGACGCTACAACTGCAATAGATATCGGCCTTTCAGGTCTAACGCCATATCCTTTAGCGACTTCCTGTATTACTGGCAGTAAACTATATATGACATGGCCTGTACCTGCCAAAAAAGTAAATACGTATGTTACGATAGGAGCCAATATGGTAATGTGTGAAGGATACTTACGAAGTATTTTTTCCGCCAAAGACACCAAAAAATCTAATCCGCCACAAACCTGTAATGACGAAGCAGCCAAAACTACTGCCATAATAATTAACATAACATCAATCGGAGCTGAAGTCGGTGGTATGTGGAACAAGAAAACCAATATTCCTACACCAAGACCGCCAGCCAATCCCAAGAACACATCGCCTACGCGAGCACCATAGTAAAGAATAACTAATACAAGAAGCAGCTCAAGCCAAAATATGATAAAACCCTTCTTTCTATCCATATTTACTATTCAAAACAAGAAACCAATCAGATGCACTTCTCCAACAACTGCTTATTTGAGCTATCTAGAATTCAAATTCACTTCTACTAAAATCCTTTCAGTTAAATAAATCTCTTTCAAAAAGCTACTATTTTTGCGTGCATATAGATTACAATATATTTGTAATCTATTGTTATGATAACATTATAGTACAAATATAACAATAGAATTTTACAAAAAAAATTTGCGGCAGAAGAAGATCTTCTACCGCAACATCATTGTCGCTTTATCTATTTAATTTTAAAATATTTTTTCGTATCCAAAAACTATTTAAAATCAGCACCAATCCTGAAAAAACAGACACATATTTTATATTGAAACAAGCGCTCATAGCTCCGCCAAGAAGTGGACCAATTCCCTTTCCTATCCGCAATTCGTCCCCATACTGGTGCCATGAAAGCTCCGACAATAAATCTGACAGAAAATATAGCACCGGACCATAAACTCACTTCAGAAAAAGAAACTCCCAATTCATTTACCAGATATAACGGCAAAAATGGTATAAGCATTGTGTAACTTGCTGAGGTAAATACTACATTACAAGACAATATCGCCAAAACTATTTTCCAGTTCAAAAAATCTCCTCGATTTCTTTACCTTGTTTTTAAAGATTTACACAATTAATATAACATTACAGTACATTTGCTGTCAATTTTACTTAGAATAGTACATTATTAAGCTTTCATTTGTATATAATTGTATTGTACTATATAATACAATTATACTATTGTAAAATGCTACTTTAAAGGAGTCCTTAATATAATATGAAACTTGACGAAAATAGCTCTGACCCTTTATACCTTCAATTAGAAAATATCGTAAAAAATGAAATTGACTGCGGCAAATGGAAAAAAGGCGAAAAAATTTCTACCGAGGTCGAGCTCAGCAAAATGTATAATGTCAGCCGTATTACGGTTCGAAAAGCACTTAATTCGTTGACACAAAAAAATTACCTGATTCGCCGTACCGGAAAGGGCACTTTTGTTTCAAATGACAAAATTCAGCGTCCTGTCTCCGGTGTTATCAGCTTTTCCAAGGTTTGCGAAACCTTCGGCCTTAAGTCGGGCGCTAAAACTATAAAATCAGTTATCGAACCAGCAAATGAAGAGGACCAGCAAAAGCTTAACCTTACAGCAGCGGAAAGTGTCATCGTTATCGAAAGGATCCGTTATGCGGATGATATACCTGTATCTGTTGAAACTTCACGCTTTCTGGAGGATTTTTCTTTTCTTCTTGACGAAGATCTCAACAATATCTCAATGTATAAGCTTATTGATAACAAATATCATCTTACTTTCAACAACTCAAAAAAATTTATTGAAATTGTATTTGCCTCCTACGAGCTTTCGAAATATCTTAACGTACCCAAAAATTATCCACTGCTTTTTATTGAAAGCACTCTTTTTGATCCATTCAATAAAAAATTATGCCTAAATAAACAATATATTTTAGGCGACCGTTTTCAACTCATCGTCTAATAAAAGGCCTCACCAATGATATACTCCTCTGTAATAGATAGGTAAAACCCCTAGACCTCTGGTTTTCTTTATATAATACAACAAACCTGGCATCGTAAAAACGATGCCAGGTTTGTTATTAAAGCCTTCTCTTTTTTCAACTATATTCTCCTAATTCAATACCTGCGGACTAGTTGCTGTTTGTGTTTGCTGGGCTTTTCTGATCAGTTTTTCGTTGGCAAACTCGGTATATTCCTTGATAAAATATTGTTGACTATCCATTGGTTTCTGCGACAGTAGCCGTTTGGTATATTTACCGTTATTTTGTAGTTCTCTACCTTTTTGATTATCCGCTAACATGATTTTTAGGTCAGCATATATCTTTCTTTTGATCTGCTTGTCCAAAATCGGGCAAGCAATCTCTACTCTTTTTTCCGTATTTCTCGTCATCAAATCTGCCGATGAGATGAACATTTTCATTTGCGACTCCGCCCCAAAGCAGAAGACTCGCGAATGTTCTAAGAATCGACCAACGATACTAATGATCGTAACATTGTCTGTCTTCCCTGGCACATTTGGCACCAAGCAGCAGATTCCCCGAATAATCATCGTGATCTTCACACCTGCTTGTGCTGCCATTACCAACTGATCAATGATTTGCCGATCGGTAAGCGAATTCATCTTGAGCAGAATCGCACTTCTTTTACCCTGCTGAGCCTTCAACATTTCTTTCTTTATCAACGCTAATATTTGCTCTTTTAAGTTCACGGGGGCAACCATTAATGTATCATACTGCCCTTTGAGATTCCCAATACACATGTTTTTAAAGAAGGCTGCCGCATCTTTACCAACCTTTTGATTTGCCGTAATCAACGATAGATCCGTATAGATCGCCGCTGTCTGTGCATTGTAATTGCCTGTGCCAATCTGCGTAATGTACTGTACCTTATCTTGTTCACATCTAGTAATCAAGCAGATCTTTGAATGCACCTTATAGCCCTCGAAGCCATAAAGAATATTGCAGCCTGCTTCACTTAAATTTTCCGCCCAGTTAATATTGTTTTGCTCATCAAAACGTGCCCGAAGTTCCATAAGAACAGTAACTTCTTTGCCCATTTCCGCCGCGATAATCAGGTAGTTCATTAATTTAGCTTTATGATTTCCCATACGATAAATGGTAATTTTTATCGATACTACTTTTTCATCGTAAGCCGCTTCTTTGATTAATTTTAAAAATAAGTCAAAATTTTGATAAGGATAGGTCAGCAAAACATCTTTTTCTAAAACATAATCGATCATTCGCTGCTCTGCATCAACTTCACAAACAGACACTGGTTTAAATGGTTCATATTGCAAGCGTTGTCGTTGCTGATATGCAAGCTTTTCCGCTAAAGAAAATACGTAGGATAAACGGATCGGTGCCTTTGTCTTGTAAATTTGCTTTCGCTCAATGTTTAACCGTGTGCAGAGATAATCTACCATCAAGGAATCGCCACTCGTTTCCATTTCTAAACGGACTGGCGCTAATCGCAAGCGCTTTTTTAACGTCTTTTTCACGTGATGGAGATAATCCTCGCCCTCTTCAATATCCTCATCATCGGGACTAATATCGGCATTTCGCGTAACACAAATCACGGATTTATCGACGATAGAATACATGTCAAACACCTTATCTACATAGGCCAAGATGATTTCCTCTAGCAATATATAACGAATGGATTTTCCCGGTAAAAAAATCTGTTTTGGTAGAGAAACCGGCACTGGAATGATTCCTAGCGTAATCTTTTTCTTCCGTTTCAGTAAGATGGCAATATGTAAGACTTGATTCGCTAGGTGAGGAAACGGATGTTGAAAATCAATGATCTGCGGTGACAGCAATGGAGCAACATAATTGTCAAAATACTGCACAATCTCATTTGTTTCATCGATATTCAACTGATTAATTGCTGCTCGTTCGATACCCTCAGCACGCAAATTTTCTTCAATCCTGGCGAGAACATCATCCCGTTTTTTATATAATTTATTAGTAACACTAAAAATTTTTTCTAACTGCTCTGTTGGCGTCAGCAAAGATTTATTATCCAGAGCATCTTTTTTCAATAAGGACAAATCAAATAAACTTCCCACCCGAATCATAAAAAATTCATCTAAATTATTTGTGAAAATCGCTACGAATTTTAATCGTTCATATAAAGGAACCTGTTCATCATTGGCTTCTTCTAATACTCGTTCATTAAATCTCAGCCATGATAACTCCCTATTTTGCGTATAACTAATATCAAGACTTTTTGCTTTCCCCATCTTTTACCTCTATAGCAACTTTTTCATTTTGTTTACTTTGATTATTTTTATTCGTAGCAACTTTTTTTACTATCTTACTATCAGCTTTTTCATCTATTACTTGAGGTTCTTTCTTCGCTGGCGCTTTATTTTCTAGTAGCACTGCTGCATCATTCTTTTTTAAAGCTTTCGGTGTTTTCAGCACTTTGCTATATATATAGCCTTCTCGCACTCCAAAATTGCTGACAACAATCGTTTCACTTTTAAAATATTTGATTAGAGTATGGAGAATAATCATGCCGGGTAAAATTGTTCCGATTCTATCTGGTACTGTTTTTAGTAAAATATCTAACGTCTCACTAGAAATAAGGTTATCATCTTCATCATTTTCTAGTAGCTTAATCATTTTTTTCACATTAGGCGCTTTTATTTCACAATTATCAGTAGGTAAATTAAATAAAAAATTATTAATCTTGCTCGCTGCCCGAATCGTTCCACCAACCCCACAAACAACCGTCTGTTTTTCAGCATCTAGGTCCATATAATCCTCTAACTCAGATAATACAGCCTCCTTGATGGATCTTCGTTCGTTCTTATCTGGCAATAAGCCCTCTACATATTGGCTGTATGCATTCAAAGAACCAAGCGGTATACTGATTGCATTCACAATCGTTGAATTTTTATAAATAACAAGTTCCGTACTGGCTCCACCGATATCAATGAGTAGTCCATCTTGCGCTTGCATCGCATGAGTAGCCCCAACAAAGTCCAGTGTTGCTTCTTCACTACCAGAAAGCACCGTAATTGGTACGCCAGTTCTTTCCGTGATTTCAACTACTGCCTCAGCACTATTTGACACGTTACGTAAAGCTGCTGTTGCAAACGCAGCTACATTGGTGATATTAAAGTTATCTAATAATATTTTAAAATCGTCCAAAGCTAGACAAGCTTTGTCTATTCCTTCTGGCATCATCTTGCCTTTTTTCATATGAGAAGCCAAACCCGCAGTATGTTTTTTGTTTAATAACACCGTTAATTTATCAGCTTCTACTTTATAGATAGCCAAACGTATCGTATTCGAGCCAATATCAATAATTGCTTGTACCATGTTTATCTCACTCCATCTATGCCTAAATATTTTATTTTCGCTTCCAGATACCTTTGCTAACCGAGATTTTCCAAGGATTGCTGTTTTGTATTTTTCCATCATCCCTCCTAGATTCGTTACTTTTGAAGCGATGGAAATATTTATTTATATTCCTATATAATTTATCATAGTATATTTCCCACAGAGTCGTGTTAATTGTTTGTTAAATTATTATTAATATTATGTTAATTTTACAAATTTCTTTAATAAAAAACAAAAATAAAAATAAAGAAATCAGCAATGAAGCTAATTTCTTTATTTTAATAGTCATTTTGTATCTGAAATTGTGCAGTAACTGTGATTAATCAGAGTCCGACTTTTTTTCTACCGCAGCAAGTGAAGCAACCTTGTCATTTTTAGCTGTCTTCATCAATGTAACACCTTGGGTATTACGGCTGATTACTGAAATATCATCGATGTCAATACGGATAACGATACCTTCAGTAGATATTAAAATCAATTCTTGACCTGGTTTTACGACTTTAATACCAATTACTTGGCCTGTTTTATCCGTTACTTTCATGTTGATGATACCTTTACCACCACGTGTTTGCAAGCGATACTCAGTCGTAAATGTACGTTTACCGAAACCTTCTTCCGTTACAGTAAGTACTTCTGCATCGCGAGTTAGTGTCTCCATGCCGATAACGAGATCGTCTTCTTTTAAACGGATACCACGAACCCCATGCGCAGTTCTACCCATTGAGCGAACATCTTTTTCTGAGAAGGTAATCGCCATACCACTACGAGTACCCATGATGATATGTTGTTCACCATTGGTTAATTTTACCCCAATCAAGTCATCATCATCATCTAAGGAAATCGCAATTAGGCCGCCCTTACGCGCTGTATCGAAATCCATAAGTTCTGTCTTTTTCACGATACCTTTTTGGGTTGCCATGAATAAGAATCTGTTATTAGAAAATTCTCTGACTGGAATAACTGCCGTAATTTTTTCATTCTTTTCAAGCGGTAATAGATTGACGATCGCAGTACCTTTTGCAGTACGACTTGCTTCGGCAATTTCATAGCCCTTCAAACGATATACTCGACCACGACTCGTGAAGAATAAGATATTATGATGCGTCGTTGTAACAAATAAATGTTCAACGAAATCTTCTTCTTTTGTTCCCATACCAGCTACGCCACGACCACCACGTTTTTGATTACGATACGTATCAACTGGTAAGCGTTTAATATAGCTGCCATGTGTCAAAGTAATAACGATATCTTCTTCCGCAATTAAATCTTCCATATCTAATTTAGATACATCCGTTGTAATCACAGTACGTCTATTATCACTGAATCTACGTCTTACTTCAGTAAGTTCTTCTTTAATAATATTAAGCACTTTTTGCTCATCAGCTAGCACTGATTCTAACCACTCAATCGTTTTCAATAATGCTTGATATTCATCTTCAATTTTTTCACGTTCCAAACCAGTTAAGCGTTGTAAACGTAAATCTAAAATTGCTTGGGCTTGTTTCTCGGATAAAGAGAAACCTTCCATTAAAGCATTACGAGCAATATCTGCCGTTTGTGATTGACGAATGGTCTTAATTACTGCTTCGATATGATCAAGTGCAATTTTCAAACCTTCTAAGATATGGGCTCTTGCTTGTGCTTTCGCAAGTTCATATCTTGTCCGTCTCGTAATGATTTCTTTCTGATGTTCTACATAGTAATACAAAACTTCACGAAGGTTTAATACCCTCGGTCTACCATCCACAAGTGCAAGCATGATGATACCAAAACTTTCTTGCATTTGAGTATGTTTATAAAGTTGGTTTAATATAACATCTGGATTGGTATCGCGGCGCAATTCAATAACGACGCGCATCCCTTTACGGTCACTTTCATCACGAAGATCAGTAATACCGTCAATGGATTTTTCACGAACCAATTCCGCAATTTTTTCTACTAAACGAGCTTTATTTACTTGATATGGCAATTCTGTTACTAAAATTCTTGGTTTACCATTCGACATCTTCTCAATACGAGCTTGCGCACGCATTTTTACTACCCCACGACCAGTCGTATAAGCAGAATGAATGCCCTCTCTACCAAGAATCAAACCAGCAGTTGGGAAATCAGGGCCTTTGATTACCATCATTAATTCTGGCACAGTTACCTCTGGATTATCAATTAACATCAATACACCATCAATAACTTCACCTAAATTATGGGGAGGAATATTCGTTGCCATACCTACAGCAATCCCAGAAGAACCATTGACTAATAAGTTTGGTAATTTTGCTGGTAATACTGATGGCTCTTTTAAAGATTCATCATAGTTGGGTACAAAGTTAACCGTTTCTTTTTCAATGTCTTGCAACATCGCTTCGGCAACACGGGACATACGAACTTCTGTATAACGCATTGCTGCTGCCGAGTCACCATCGATCGAACCGAAGTTACCATGACCATCGACTAATAAATACCTTGTCGAGAACTCCTGTGCCATCCGCACGGTAGCTTCATAAACTGAACTATCGCCATGTGGATGATACTTACCTAGTACTTCCCCGACTATACGTGCCGATTTTTTGTATGGCTTATTTGGCGCCATTCCAGCTTCATGCATTGCATACAAAATACGTCTATGTACCGGTTTTAACCCATCGCGAACATCTGGCAAAGCACGCATGACGATAACGCTCATCGCGTAATCGATATAAGAATTTTTCATTTCATCTTCAATGCGTACAGGCAAGACTTTACCTAAACCAAAATCCACATTCTCACCTCAAATAATATTATTTCTTAGCTTTATGTATAAAATCTAAATTGATTTCAATCCCCTATATTTATTCCGTATATTGCTATATACAACTCCTAATTATAGCATAGAAAGCGATTTATGTAAAAAATTTTAACGAACCTGCATTTCCTTGTCATTTGTTATTATTCTTGCCGAAAATCATCAATAGTAACCAATTCTTTTCACCGTCCATATACTATAGCAAACTATGATGCTAGGGAGGTCATTAGATGGATTTATCCTATGTGATTTTACTTGGAATCGCGGTAAGTATTGATGGATTTTTTGCCGGTATCGCTTATGGCCTAAAAAATATTAGAGTCTCCTTCTTAGCGCTATCGTTAATTGGCTTTGTAACCTTCGTTTGCACGACGCTGGCAATGAGCTCTGCTAGTCTCCTATTGGAGTTTATCAATCCTTCCATTGCAACACTCTTTGGAGGCTTCTTACTGATTTTGATTGGATCAATGAGTCTTTTACACCAGTACCTATTAAAAGCACCAGTAAATGAAAACGTAGCTAAAAGCCAAACACCAACGAAGATTACGATCTCGTTAGGTAGGCTGGTAATCAGTATCATGGCAAAGCCAGAATGCGCTGATATGGACTGCTCTAATCATCTAAATAAGACTGAAGCATTGCTCCTTGGTCTTGCACTTGGCATAGATAATATGATTGCTACCTTTGCCGTTGGGCTCACCACTTCCTTGCAGCTTTATACTCCGATCGTGATGTGTATCATTCAAAGCAGTATTGTATGGAGCGGAATCTACCTTGCAAAAAAAATGATTTCTCCTCATATGAAACATAGGATTGCCTATGCGCCTGGTTGCGTCCTAATCTTACTCGGACTCATCAGACTATAAAGAAAAGCTTCCTTCCACGATAAGAATTTGGTCCAATTCAAAATTGAAAGGAAGCTTTTTTTATTTGATTGCCTTTATTACTTTTTTCTTTAAAACCTTATCGTATAAATACCCTTCACGTACACCAGACTTACTGACAATAATCGTCTCACTCTGAAACTGACTAGCCAGCGTATCCAAAATGATTAAACCCGGAATAATCGTCTTAATCCGTTCTGGTACAACTTTAAGTAAAAGCTCTAAATTATCTTTGGAAATTATCTCAGCATCATGTTCGAACTTATTGATCATCTTGCGAATGCATGGCACCTCAATTTTATCATTGCTTTCTGATAAAGAAAACAGTTCATTATTGAGCTTTACAGCACCATTAAAAGTCCCACCAATTCCACAAATATCCTTATAAATTCCGTTCTTAAATTCTACTGCCGACTCTAGTTCTAACAACACTTCATTTTTGATCGTTGCCTCTTCTTCTTTGCTTGGGAATAACCCTTTTATATGCTTTGTATGCATCGCAAGTGAACCAATTGGCATGCTGATCATGCTTAAAATAGCTCCCTCTTTATAACTGACCAGTTCCGTACTGGCTCCGCCGATATCAATTAAAATTCCATCTTTCGTTTCCATGGCATGCGTTGCCCCAATAAAATCAAATGCAGCTTCTTCATTTCCCGAAATAACTATAATTTCAATACCGGTATGTTGTATGATCTGAGCCACTGCTTCTTTACTATTTTCCACATTACGTAATGCCGCTGTCGTAAAAGCTACCACATTGGTTATATTAAAATTGCTTAGAAATACTTTGAATTCTGCTAAGACCTCACAAGCTTTTTGAATCCCCTCTGGTTGCATAACATTATTTTGAATATAAGCAGCCAAACCTACTGTATGCTTCTTTTTTATTAGCAATTCCAACTTTCCATTGTCAACCTTATAAATTGCTAATCTAATTGTACTCGAACCAATATCAATAATCCCGTGAATCATAGCTGCAAACTCCTCATACTTTTCTTTCCTAACAAGTTTACCCTCTAGTTTACTCCCACATACTTATATAACGTTATTTTACCAGCAATTATAACATGAAAAATAATAAAAAATACATTAAATCTTTGTTAAGATGGCAATATACAAAAAGGATAGAAAATCAAAATGATTTTCTATCCTTTTCCTATGACCAAGCAGTTAGTCTTCGACAACTGTAACGTTTTGCATTAAATCGCCTTGTTTAATATTATCCATAACATCAAGACCTTCAATTACTTGTCCAAATACTGTATGTACACCATCCAAATGTGGTTGTGCTTCAAGTACAAGGAAAAATTGGCTGCCGCCAGTATCTTTACCACGATGTGCCATAGATAAAGCACCTTTATCATGGATATGCGGATTGCCTTTTGTTTCACACTTGATGCTGTAACCGGGGCCACCTGTCCCATTACCATTTGGACAACCAGCTTGCGCTACAAATTCAGGAATTACACGGTGAAATTTTAGCCCATTATAAAACCCTTCTTTAATTAATTTTTCAAAATTAGCAACCGTACCAGGCGCTTCTTTTTCAAATAGTTCAATCACAATATTGCCATGTGCCATTTCAATAATCGCTTTTTTCATTCAATAAAAACCTCACTTTTGTCATAATTATGTTATAGTATACCACAGCTTTGTTTACGTTATCAATTTTACTTAAACATATCCCATAATTGCTTACCAATCAGGATTGTACTCATACAAATAAAAAGTGGTTTCACATAACTTGCACCTTTTGTTATTGCCATTTTTGTACCAAGTAAAGCCCCACAAATCATCGCCAGCCCCATCGGAATTGCATAATAATAGTTTACAACGCCTAAATACGCAAAGGAAAGCGCGCCAGCAATATTACTCGCAAAATTTAAAGCACGCGCATTTGCTGCCGCGCCAACAAATTCAAAACCAATACAAAGAAAACCAAATAACATAAAAGAACCCGCCCCCGGGCCAAAAAAACCATCATAAAACCCCATAGCGATAGCAACGCTGCCGCTTAGCAGTGCCTTTTCCTTGCTCATCCCTGTATAAGTAGAAGTTTTGCCCCAATCTTTACGGAATAAGCTATAAATCGTCACCAAAATCAGCATGACCACGACCATCGGTTTTAAAAAGTCCGATGGAATCAGCTGCACGACATAAACCCCGCAAGCTGAGCCTAAAAAGCCCAAGGGAAATAAATACTTCATCACACTAAAATCAACTTTTCCTGACCGCATAAAAGATAGTACGCTACTGAGTGCTCCCATCGAAGCACCGACTTTATTTGTTCCTAGCACTTGTACCATCGGCATTCCCGTAAGCATTAATGCTGGCATCGAGATTAAGCCACCCCCGCCCACAACGGAATCAATAAATGCTGCTATAAATCCAGCTGCCATAATAAATAATAAGATTTCTAGACTAATATCTTCCACAAAACCGCTCCTTTTAACCGAACTCCTCTTACTTTTTATATTTTAGCATATTATTCTGTGCAAAACCTTGTATATTACTGTATTTTTCTATTTATGCTATAATCATAGTAAACATACACTACCCTATAATTATAGTAATTTAATATATTTAGGAGGAATACTCATGGGAAATGCCGATATCATTGATTACAAAATTTTAGGTAATGAAATGCAATTTGTCGAGATTGGACTCGATCCAGAGGAAAGCGTCATCGCAGAGGTAGGTTGCATGATGTACAAGGACAGCTCCATCGTGATGGATACTCTTTTTGGTGATGGCTCAGGAAAAGAAGGTAATGGCTTTTTTAATAAATTACTCGGTGCGGGAAAACGTGTCTTATCCGGCGAAAATTTATTCATTACCCTTTTTACTCATAAAGGGCAAGGCAAGGCGAAAATAGCATTTGCTGCACCTTATCCAGGAAATATCATTCCCATGAATTTAGGTGAAATGGGTGGAACACTGATTTGTCAAAAAGATAGTTTTCTCTGCGCAGCCAAAGGTGTCTCAGTCAGCATTTACCTACAGAGAAAAATCATGACTGGACTATTTGGCGGTGAAGGGTTTATTATGCAAAAACTCGAAGGCGATGGCTTGGCCTTCGTTCATGCTGGTGGTACCGTCGTAGAAAAAACATTGCAGCCAGGTGAAATACTTCATGTAGATACTGGCTGCGTCGTTGCTTTTGAACCAAACGTTCAATTTGACATCGAACGCGTTGGCAATATCAAAACTTCGCTACTCGGTGGTGAAGGGTTCTTCGTTGCAGCGATGGAAGGCCCGGGTAAAATCTGGTTGCAATCACTACCATTCACCCGCCTCGCTGGTAGAATCCACAATGCAATGCCATCACGTGGTGGTTCCGCTGATGAATCCAGCTTTGCCGATACAGCAAAAACAGTCGTAACTGGTGGCGCCATCCTCGGTGGAATTGGCTCCCTCTTTAGCGGCGATGACGAAGACTAAAAAATAGAATCAAAAATAATATGGCTGTTTTAAAAATGTACCCTAGGCACTCTTTTTTAGTGACTAGGGTATATTTCATAGAAGAAGACTCAACTGTCAGTTGAGTCTTCTTCTATGAAATATTTCCGATCAAATCTTAGCGAATTTATTTTCCTGGGTTTGATTCCCTGCTCTAATAATTCCTTGTCTAATCTTGCATAGGTAACCTCTCTATACTCTTCGAACGAAACATCGTTAACTATTTCAGTGACATAACCAACTAGTGAAAGATCATATATCGCAATTTTCTCTTGCCGCTCAACCATCAAATATGCTTTGTTTTGCAAGTCTATAATTATTTTAAGTTTAATGTCAGTGTTTTCTATTTCCCCAGCCATAATTGTGTCATCCGTTGTTCTGAAGGTCTTATACATTTCCGGAACCTCTGTTTTTCCAGAAACCAAGCCCTGTTCCTCGTAAATAGATCCGATATCTCCCATTTTTTGTGGCGAGACTGACTCCTCGCCACATGCTGGTACGATACTTGACCCCAGTTTTTTACTGTCTTGTACTGATACCAATTTATATCCCCCCATCAGCATTCTGTATGAGGTTTTACCTCATACGGCTTTCCGACATTCTTCTTCCTTCAGCGTTCGTTATCCAGCAAGTTTTAATAAACCAAGCTTGCTAGACATCTTCCGGACATCTTTGATGCCAGCTAGGTGTCTTCTCTTTTGCCGTTTCTTGTTCCACCATATTGTAAACCGCAATAATATGTACCAATCTATTTTATTGAGCCATTTAGTTGCTGTTTTTACTCCATAGTAGTTACGCCATCCTCATATTTTGGGATTTAATCTTTCAATCAAGGTTTTTGCGTCCAGCACCAACGTTGTTCTGCTGGCTAGCACTTCCTTAATTTTCTCCCGCATTTTCTTCATGGATTTCTTGCTCGGTAGCTGGTGTGTTTGGGTATATTTTTGACCTTTTCCTGTTTCCGCTACTATTCTCCGGTGGTGCATCCCAAGAAAGTCAAATCCTTCTTTTCCGTCCCACATGGATACTAGCTTTGTTTTCTCCGGATGAAGCATCAATTCTAACCATAATCGCACTGACCAGTTTTAGGGCATGTTCGGCTTCTTTCTTGGTTCTACAGATGACTACACTATCATCTGCATATCTTACGAGTTTCCCTAAATGGCTTCCATGCTTTTCCCACATGGTATCTAGATAGTTAAGGTATATATTAGCTAACAACGGCGATATAACTCCTCCCTGAGGACTTCCGTTTTCACTTCTTTGATAGTTACCTTCACTAATGATTCCAGCCTCTAGCCATTGTCTCAATAGCTTTAATATCCGGCGGTCGCTCACTCGCATTTCCACTAATTTCATGAGTTTGTCATGATTGATCGCATCAAAATATCCTTTAATGTCTGCATCAAGTACGCACCAACCTTTGTTATTGCACGCTTTTCGTACCACTTCTAATGCTTGATGTGCATTTCGTTTTGGTCGAAATCCGTAAGAGCTTTCTTTAAAGTCTGCTTCGAATACCGGCTCTACGACAATTTTAACTGCCATTTGCACGATTCGGTCTTTTATTGTAGGTATTCCTAGTGGTCTTTTAGTTCCATCCGCTTTTGGGATATACACTCTTTTCACTGGCTGTGGATGATATTTTCCTTGCATTAGCGTTTGCTGTAGCTCATTGAGAAGTTTTCCTACTCCATAGGCTTCAACCCATTCGATGCTAATGCCGTCAATCCCCCCGGTTCCGCCATTGGTTCTTACTCGTTTCCATGCCTCGGTTAATATATCTTCACGATATATTTTGTCGTAGAATGCATGAAATTTTCTTTTGCTGTTTATCTTGGCTGCAAGGTATATCTTTCTTTGGAGTTGTCGAACTTTTTCTTTGGTGTTATTAGCCTTTTGGGCATTCACTCACTCTTACCTCCTTTGAAAGCCTGAATGAAGCAGGGTTCCTTTCCTCACTATGGTTTTGTTGTCCATAGTGTTAATGGTACTATGAACCCCTCTGACTCCCTTCCTACAGATTCGCAATTTCACCTTTTGGCTTATATGCTTTCTTTTTACGGTTTCCCGTGCAGGGGAGGGTCTCTCCAGTTCCGAACTGTACTTTCGATACATGCCATCTTCTCTACACCGAAGGGTTCCTTGACGGTGCTTTCCAAGATCTTCCCGTCTTCCATGGCCTTCGCCTAAATTCCCCAGGCTCGGCTCCCTCTTGCTTCCTCGTTTACCGAGGCCCTTTTTAACGATGCGGCAAAGTTCACTTAATGTTACAGCCTATATCTTTGCTCGCCCTGCTTTTTAGACAGGTACTTTATCCTCCCGCTTAGCACCCCGCATTTCGGCGACGCACCGGGATTTGCTACCCAGCCTCTTGGTAGTTACCGGGATGGGACTTTCACCCACTAGCACAGTCCAGCTTCGCTGGACGCGCGAAATCAAAAAAGCGCATGCGCGGGTTTTCCAACCTACACATGCGCTATACTTCATCTTGATTGCATGCAGACGCTAAGCCTCTGCCAAAACTTCAATCGTATTATACCAAGCGAACGGACTATCTCCCTTGTGGGACAGAGGGACAGGTTCACTGTCCCTCTACAATCTATCAATTACACTTTTAGAAATTCCAGTTATCCTTGCTAATTGCCTTATCGTAATGCCATCCTTTTCTTTCATCTTTCGGATTACATTATCCCGTTGCTCTTTATTTAATCGTTGCAATTGACTAATCGTTGTTATTCCCATTTCACTTAAATATTTCATTATTTCTTGATCGGATACAATCACTTTTTCTCTACAATCCAAACACTCATCTGCATTGTTTTCATTTGTATACTCTATAAATAATTTTGTCGCCGCTGCTTTGTCACTCGAAAAATTTTCTAACGCAAGCTCTATATCTGTAATACCTGGTATACCGACGTAATTATGATAACTACTCCACAAATATTTACTTGCATTTTGCGTAATTCTTGCTTTTACTGGATTCTGATGGATGTACCTTAAGACCATAAGAAAATACGCCTCGGTCTCTACTACTTCACTTTTATATCTTTCTTGAAACAGATGTCCACGTCGTTCATATTTTTGATTGTACCAATATACATAGCTACTACTAATTCGTTTTATCACTTGGTCTATTGATTCTTTATTCTCTTTTATCAGCAAATGAATATGGTTATCCATCAAACAATATCCATATAGCAAATAACCGCTCAACTTCTTATAATATGCAAGCGTTTCTAAAAATCTTTGTTTGTCTTCTTCATCTTCAAATATATTTTGTTTATTGATTCCCCTACATATCAGATGATAGATTCCCGTTTGACTTTTTACCCGAGCTTTTCTTGGCATAGTATCACCTCAATATTAGTATAACATCTTTTTATTAGTGGGACAACGAACCTGTCCCCTTGTCCCTCTGGTCAAACATTTTAAATATTTGGAAGGATTTTGATATTCATTAGCGAAACTCTCTAATACGAATAGAAACAATTAACATTATTGGATTTTTATGTCGTTAATTGTCAAATGATAGACAAAGAGGTGTTGTCGTGCGAAAAAAATTTTTAATATTGTTAACAGTATGTTTATTACTTATTTCAATTACAATGGGAGGCTGCAGCGATATGCAAAGCAAAACAATAACTGCCACAAAAAGTTACCCCAATAGACCTATTACTGTCATTGTACCTTTTAGTGCGGGAGGTGGCTTGGATCTTCTAGCCCGGTCATGGGAAAAAATGACACCTAAATATCTAGGACAACCTTTAGTTGTTGTCAACAAACCAGGCGGAGGTGGCACCATCGGTTGGAACGAACTAGTGAACGCTAGTCCAGATGGTTATACGCTTGGTATTAGTACCGTTGACGTACTTATCCAACCCTTATATGGAACAACGAAATATCACTACCCCACTGCCTTAGAGCCTATTGCTCAAGCTACAACTTCATCATTTATAATGGTAGTCCCAGCCGAACAGCCTTGGCAAGACCTTGATGCTCTAATTAGATATGCCAAGCAGCATCCAGGACAATTGAAATGCGGTCATGCAGGAATAGGCGGAACAGTACATATTATTGGCGAAACATTCGCCAAAATTAATGACATTACTCTTGAGCAAGTTCCCTTTCATGGCGCTAATGACGCAATGATTGCTTTGTTAGGTAACCATATTCAAATTGCTTTTGTTAATTCATCAACAGCCAAAGAACAAATAAAAAATGGTACCCTAAGAGCACTAGCAACGACAGGCGAACAGCGACTTACTGACCCAGACTTAGCACAGATACCAACATTTAAGGAGCAGGGACTTGATATTGTATTAAACAATTGGTATGGAGTAGTAGCGCCTAAAGAGCTATCGCCTGAAATCAAAACTAAGCTAGAGGAAGGATTCAAAGCAATCATTGCCGACCCAGAATTCAAAGCTAATATGGAAAATTTAGGATTGCAAGTTGAATATTTAAGTTCCGATGACTCCAAAGAAAAATGGATCTCCGATGGTGATGAATTGGCTAAGACCATACAAGAAACTGGAATCTTAGAGCAAATCAAAGCTCAAAAAAATTAATACTGCTATGTCCAAGGGACGGGGTTGTTGACAAGAGATAAGGTGGCGCGTACTTTTATCTCAACTAAATTGTATTTAAAAACTAAAACGGGGCTGTTGCACTAAGAAATTAGTATAGCAGCCCCTTAGAATGTAGACCTATACAGATAGTTGACATAAGAAAATCGTTGAATCAAAGCAACCCAGGCGAATCTTACTACCACTTAGCTTTGAAGACTTTTTGTCTGACCGCAGGGAGGTTGAAAGATTCGTCTTTTGCCGACTTGTTATTTTTGTTGTAAGTCATTTGTTTTTCTACTTTACTATAGAATCTTAGAAATGCGCCCCACCGCCACTAGAAGACAATTTCTCCGTCCCCTCAACAAAAAAACACATTGTAGCCAAGAACTCACCTTAATTAGGCATTATTTAAAGGAAATGTCTGCGATTGAAATGCCAAAAATATAGCGATCCATTGATCTTTTGCAGGAAAGTGAATGAAAAGTGCGCCGTCTTGATAAGGACCATTGTCTTTTTCAAATTCCCCTGTATTTCCCTGATTCATATGAATATCGTGTATACCATTTCCGGGTTTGAAGCCGAAATATTGATCGCGAAGTTTTTCCTCTGTATCCCATCTTTGACCGAAGGCGTATACTGTTGCATCACTTGTCCGAATTGCTAAATCGATGTATTTTTCAATCAGTTCGGCCAATTCATTGTCCTCCCCTGTAATGTGGTGGGCAGTTTTCATTTTGTGGTAATCAAAAAGATCCTTCTTGATATAGTCTAAAGCGATACTGCTTGCCTTACTTTGTAGTGCTGTAAACCCCAAAGCAAGGTCTTTAAAGTTTGCTAAAATATCATGGCTGTAATTTTCATCAATATAGTAGAGCAACTCTGGTGGAGATTTTACTGATTTAACATTGATTGCAAGTCGATAGTCGAATTCACTATCTACAACATGAACCTCATAGTGGGATGAATCAGCGGCATGCATTCCTTGAATAGGTTGACATTTTAACACTCCATACGATGCTATTGGCACAGTAATCCCTCTCCTTTATATCATATTATAATATTAAAGATTTATAACTGCTTACAATAAAATAATTACTTATATTTCCATTTTATTAGAAAACCGAAAAACAGTCAACGTAAATAATATATAAATTATGGTATGTATTAATAAAGAGTGAATTACTCTGGGTTGTTATAGCAATTCGTCTATTTCTATACCTTATTAATTTCCTTTCGGGAAGAAGATTGGGACGTTATTGTGTCCTCCCCAAATTGCTCTATGATGATAGAACATATGTACAAATGTTGCTTTGATGCATATGTTCATAAAAATACAATCTTGAACAAGTGTGAAAATAATCGAATATTTGGAAGGATTTTGATATTTATTGGCGAAGTTAGATATATAAATAGGAACAATTAACATTATTGGATTATTGTGTGGTTAATTGTCAAATAGTAGACAATGAGGTGTTGTCGTGCAAAAAAAATTTTTAGTGTTGTTAACAGTATGTCTATTACTTATTTCACTTATAATTGGTGGCTGCAACGATATGCAAAGCAAAACAATAACTGCCACAAAAAATTACCCCAATAAACCTATTACTGTCATTGTACCTTCTAGTGCGGGAGGTGGCTTAGATCTTCTCGCGCGGTCATTGGAAGAAATGGCACCTAAATATCTAGGACAACCATTAGTTGTTGTCAATAAACCAGGCGGAGGTGGCACCAACGGTTGGAATGAATTGGTTAGCGCAGATCCAGATGGTTATACGCTTGGTATTAGTACCGGTGACGTACTCATCCAAACCTTATATGGAACAGCGAAATATCACTACCCCACTGCCTTAGAGCCTATTGCTCAAGCTACAACTTCATCATTTATAATGGTAGTCCCAGCCGAACAGCCTTGGCAAGACCTTGATGCTCTAATTAAATATGCCAAGCAGCATCCAGGACAATTGAAATGCGGTCATGCAGGAATAGGCGGACCAGCACATATTATTGGCACAACATTCGCCAAAATTAATAATATTACTCTTGAACAAATTCCTTTTCATGGTGCTAATGACGCGAAGGTTGCCTTGTTAAGTAACCATATTCAAATTGCTTTTATTAATTCATCAACAGCCAAAGAACAAATTCAAAATGGTACCCTAAGAGCGCTAGCAACGACAGGCGAACAGCGACTTAATGACCCAGACTTAGCGCAGATACCAACTTTTAAAGAACTAGGCTTTGATATTGTATTAGCTAATTGGTATGGAGTTGTAGCGCCCAAAGAACTACCGCCAGAGATCAAAACTAAGCTAGAAGAAGGGTTTAAAGCAATGATTGCCGATCCTAAATTCAAAGTTAATATTGAAAATTTAGGCTTGCAAGTTGAATATTTAAATTCCGATGATTCCAAAGAAAAATGGATCTCCGATGGTAATAATTTGGCTAAAACAATGCAAGAAACTGGAATCTTAGAACAAATCAAAGCTCGAAAAAATTAATACTGCTATGTTAAAGGTATTAAATTGTAATTAAAGAATAAAACTGGGGCTGTTGCACTAAGAAATTAGTGTAGCAGCCCCTTAGAATGTAGACCTATAAGAGATAAGTTGACATAAGAAAATCGTTCAATTAAGGCAACACAGATGAATCTTACTACCACGTAGCTTTGAAAGCTTTTTGTCTGACCGCAGGAATTTTAGCCTTCATTGCGATTTTCAAATCACCACTACCTTGAGATTCGTCTCTTGCCGACTTGCTGATTTTCGTTGTCAATTTATCTGTTTTTCTACTATATACTATAGAATCTTAGAAATGCGCGCCCCCACCATTAGCAGCAGTTTGCCCTTGGTTGGTGATTTCATCAATAGACTTATAAATAATATCAAGCATCACTTCTATTTCCTCCACACTTGAGCAAAGCGGTGGCATAAATACAACTACATCCCCAACTGGGCGGATAAATAATCCATGTTCCCGGGCTTTCATACAGACAACAGCCCCCATACATTTATCCCATGCATAAGGAATATACTGCGCCTTCTCCTGCATCAATTCTATACCAACAATCATGCCCCGTTGCCGAGCCTCACCAACATGCGTAAGTTCTGCTATCTTAGTTAATTTTTCAGCAATCACTTGCATCTTTTCTTGCAATCCTTCGATCACGTGCTCATCTTTAAATATTTTTAAGCTGGCAACGCCCGCCGCGCAAGCAAGCTGATTCGCCGTATAGGAATGCCCATGATAAAAGGTTTTCTTTTCTTCCATATCACCTAAAAAGGTATCATAAATTTCATCTGTCGTCATTGTCGCGGCAAGTGGCATATATCCGCCCGTAATTCCCTTGGATATACACATTAAATCAGGACTGACACATTCATTATCACAAGCAAACATCCTGCCTGTCCTGCCAAAACCTGTTGCTACTTCATCCGCGATTAAGAGTACATTATATTTTTTCGTTAGTTCACGTACACGTTTTAAATAGCCTGCTGGAGCCATTAGCATGCCTGCGGCTGCCTGCACCATTGGCTCGATGATGAGCCCTGCGATTTTGTCATGATTTTCTTTCAATACCACTTCTAAAATCGCTGCGCATTGCATATGACAATCGCAGTTTTGCGTTAATTTACAATGATAACACGATGGCGATGGCACATGATATGGTTCAAATAATAAAGGCTTAAATACGCGATGAAATAGATCAATGCCCCCTACACTCACAGTACCAATTGTATCGCCATGATAGGCATTGCTTAAGGCAATAAATTTTGTTTTTTCGCTTTTTCCTTTATGCTGCCAATATTGAAATGCCATTTTAATTGCCACTTCAACGGCAGTTGAGCCATCATCAGAATAAAAAACTTTGTTTAATCCCTCTGGTGATACCTCAACCAACATTTCTGCAAACTCTGTTGCTGGTACATTCGCCAGACCCAATGCTGTACTATGGGCAACTTTACCTAATTGGTCAATAATAGCTTGGTCAATTTTCGGATGACGATGTCCATGAATATTTACCCAAAGTGAAGATACCCCATCGTAATATTCCTTGCCTTCACTATCGATCAATTTGATTCCTTTTGCTTCAGTAATCACTGTTTGATCATTCTCTAACCACCCCTTCATTTGTGTAAAAGGATGCCAAATATACTCTTTATCTTTTTGTTCGATTGTAGCCATGTTTTTAACCTCCGATAAATTCAAGTATTTGATCGATATTGATATTTTTTTCTGCCACCTCTGCGAGGTTATAGGTACAATTCTTATTGACATCAATATGTTTTGCTAAAGGGAATTTACCAACGATCGGTAACCCCGTCATTGCCTCAATATAATCAATATTACTTTCTTCTAGCACGCCTGCACTATCCGCTTCCCAACGATTGAGAATCACACCATTTAGCTCAATCTTTCTTTGCTTCGCATATTCATAAGTAAGTACGGTATGATTGATTGCGCCTAGCCTTGGTTTACTCACTATGATTGCTGGCAGAGCAAACGCTTTCATCATATCAGCGAGTAAATACTCTTGCCAAAGCGGCGCTGTAACCCCACCGACACCTTCGATTAATACCATATCATATTTTTCAGCATTCTGTTTCACATCAGCAATGATAGCTTCTATATCAATGATAATCCCACTTTCCCGAGCGGCAATGGCTGGTGTTAATGCTGGCCTTAAACAGACTGCATTCACCTCATTACGAAGTTCTTCGCCAATACCTGCTGCTTTCATGAGAAAGCTTGCATCCTCAGAGACTAGCTTACCTTCTTGATTGATAATCGCCCCTGAAGCCAATGGTTTAAATACCCCAACATGAATACCACGCGCTTTTAATGCCGCGGCAATGGCTCCTGTAATCATCGTTTTTCCTATATCCGTATCGGTTGCCGTGATAAATAAACCACGCATCTATTCCATCCCCTCATCTTGTAGTGCTTTTGCTATTTTCTTAGCTGCCTTAGCTAACTCTGCTTTATCGTGCACCGCAGACACAGTTAAGCGTAAACGACTCTCGCCAACTGGTACCGTGGGTGGACGAATGGCGCTCAAAATAATACCTTTCTCACTTAATATATTGGCTATTGTTGTTGCCTTTTGGGCACTGCCAACGATAATCGGAATAATTGGTGTCTCTACCCGATTGACATTCACGCCATATTTTATTAATTCCACCCGCATAAAATAAGCATTTTCAGCCAATCGTTCTACTAACTCAGAACTGTTTATCACTTCTTTTAATGCTGCATGAGCCGCTGCAATCGTAGCTGGTGCTAGTGCTGTAGAAAAAATATAGCTACGCGCTTTGTTGATTAAAAAGTCAATCAACTCTTTTTTGCCTGCAACATAGGCCCCTTCAGCCCCCAAAGCCTTACTTAATGTACCCATTTGAATCGTAACCTCGTCCTCTACACCAAAGTGTGCTGCAGTGCCCCGACCACGCCCAAGCACCCCCGTTGCATGTGCATCATCTACCATTACGAGCGCTTGATATTTTTTTGCAATGTTAACTATTTTGTTAAGTGGGGCAATATCACCATCCATACTGAAAACGCCATCTACGATGATCATTCGTTTTCCCTTACAAGGCGTATTTTGGATAAGCTCCTCTAATTTAGCCATATCAGAATGAGGGAAAATTACCCGCGTTGATCCTGATAATCGACAGCCATCAATAATACTAGCATGGTTTAGTACATCGCTAAAAATAACATCCTCTTTCCCCATGACCGCACTAATTGTTCCTAGATTCGCCATATACCCAGTATTAAATACTACCGCTGCTTCGGTGCCTTTAAAGCCTGCAATATCTTTTTCCAAAGCCTCATATAAAGGATGTGTACCTGTCGTAAGCCTCGCACCGCCAGAACCAGTACCATATCTTTCAATTGCTGTAATCGCTGCCGCTTTTACCTTAGCATGATGCGTCAAACCCAAATAATTATTAGAAGCTAGCATCAGATATTCAGTGCCAGCAACTTCAACATGGCTCGCACTGATCGGGTTATAGACTCGGTTTTGTCGATAGAGACCATGCTCTTTCATCGTTGTTATATATTCTCTAAAAAAATTTATCATACTGTTTCCTCATTTATGCCTACTAAAACAGGCTGATATTGAAGATACTGGATCAATTCTGCTATATCACTATCATGTTTCACAAAAAAAACCCGCCCCCCTTGCCAATCACCAGCTTCTTTTAATTGTGTAATCCGATGATATTGTCGTCTCGCTGCTACATACCCTGTCACATAATCAGGATCATCCGACCAGCAAAGTTCAGCGACTATTTGCGGAGCAGCTGCTACTTTTGCCGCCAGCACGAGTGCTTCCCTGACATGAATATTTTCTAGACCTTGCTTAGTCAGCCAAGAACAGAAATTTTTTTCGTTATAAATATCCATTCTAGAAACACGAACGCCACGCTGCGCTAAGGAATCCAAACGTTTTCCAGTTACCATATCCAATAGCATCGCACCGCGCATACTTGTTTGTAAATGATCAAGTTCATAAAACGCCTGCTCCACTGCCGTTTGTGTAATCGCTGCTGATAGCAGCAATTTTTTAGCAGCAGTTCGTCCACTTTGTACTGAATCAACAAGATAGGTTGCAATTGGTAATAGCGGCACTTGCTTGATCGTTTCCTCTGCCACTGTTTCAATCGTTAAGTTAATAAAATCAGCTTTACCACGACTATGCGTTAATGCCCGCTGGATCATTTTTTTTGCGATATCTTCTAAGTTTTCTTCACGAAGTAAACGCTCTGCTCCTGAAATATGTTGCCCACCACATTCATGAGCGCCACCTTCTGCCGCTCGCATTCTAATACTATACAGCATTTATTTTTTTCGCCCCTTTTGGCAATCTAACTCTGCTTAACACTTTCGTTAATGGATACGCCAATACTGCCGTATAAATCATACCTGGAACTGCCGCCAACAATAACGGTATAACCGCTTTTCCTAAAAACAGCCCCATACTCAGTCTTGACACTGCTGATCCTATTGGTCCAGCAATAGAAAGTATCCAAATATTTTTTCCACCCAAACTCACCAGACCGCCTGCTACAATACGAAAAATACAAGCGATGAAAACATTAAATACGTTTTGCGTTCCTAGCATTAAACCAATCAAACTAGAAAGAACGCCCGCTATGATATATTTTTTAAAACCAAAAACTGCACAGATTGCTACAGCTAGCGGTGCTGATAATTGAAATTCTGTCCCGGGAAATAATCCCGGTAATTTAATGGCTCCTGTAATAGTAATAAAAGCCGTAAGTAAACCAATTTCCGTGCTTATTTGGGTTTGTTTCCTCACTAGAAATTACCTGCTTTTGCTGCTGGTCTACCAAGATCTTTCAGCATTTTCCGATCATCTTCGTAGCCACGGCCACCAGTTGTCAAATAACCACCAACCATCATGCCACTAATACCACCCATTAAAGAAGTCGCTTGCAAATCTCTAAGATTGACTTCACGGCCACCAGCAGTTCTAATCCCACAATTCGGTACAATAAAACGAAATAACGCAAACGTTTTTAATATTTCAATTGGCGCAAGCGGTGCTTGATGTTCAAAAACAGTACCTTTGATCGGATTTAAAATATTGAGCGGAATCGAATGAACGCCAAAACCTCTGATTTCAAAAGCCATATCAAGACGATCTTCCATCGTTTCATTCATCCCTAAAATACCACCAGAACAAACCTCTAGCCCAGCCTCTTTGGCAATTTCAATTGTTGTCAAACGATCATCATAACTATGGGTACTACAAATGTTAGGATAATTACGACGACTCGTTTCAATATTATGGTGATATCGCGAAACCCCAGCTTCTTTTAATGCTTTGGCATTTTCTAACGTTAAGGCCCCCAAAGAGCAACAAACCTTTAAATTGGTTTCAGCTAGAATTCGCTTTAACGCTGTTAATATTTTAGGAAACTCTTTGTCGCCTTCCATCCCTTTCCCACTGGTAACAATCGCAAAACGATTTGCGCCACCAGCCTCTGCTTCTTTTGCTTTCGCAACAATTTCATCTGCAGCCATCAAGGGGTAAACCGCAACATTGGTATCATGATATTTAGATTGTGCACAATATTTACAGTTTTCACTGCAGCGACCAGACCGTCCATTGACGATCGCGCATAAATCTACCTCATCACCAACATATTTTTGTCTAATCTTATCTGCCATAGCGAGCAAAAACGGCACATCATTATCAGGAATAGCAGCCAATTGACTTGCTTCTTCTCTACTGATTTCTGTTCCCGCTAAAACCTTTTCACCTAAACGCGTGATTACATGAATATGTTCCATTACTCAATACTCCTTTTTATAATAGTTAACCATATTATTTTATTCAGTTAACCATTATGATAGATTTATTTCTTTATTGTAAACTTATTATAATATAACTGTTAACAATAATATTATAATCCTGATATTTTAATTAGTAAATATGTTTTTTCTATAGTTCTAGTAACTTATCTGCTGAAGTCGTATCATATAATATTTTATTCTAATACGACTTCCGATCTACTAAATCAAAAATTTTTATAATTTCTAAATAATTTATGCATTTAGGAATGATATCTCTTTCTATTTTCGGTTAACGAATCACCGCACAGTTAACCAATCATTTTAAAAATGATTCCAGTCACCATGGGAATCAACCAAATCCCCCATACGACAATGCTAAATTTATGAAACTTTTGCTTCAATGCTAAATTATCTTTGATCATGACCCAAGTTGCCCAAATGACATGAAATAACATTAAGAATAACGCAATCGCTCCTGTTATAGAATGGAAATTATATTGAAACATTCCACCAACCATTTGTCCCATTGCATGCGTTCCTATTGAATCACAAACAAAGCCAAGCCAGAATACAATGACATGCCACCATTTCAACGTTAATTGATATTTTTCTACGAATACACCAATACTATAAAAAATTACAGCAAAGTTCATGAATATCATTGCTGTACGCATATGTTCTTGCATGCTAATAACCTCCTCTAACCACTACTCACCGTATCATAACGCATAATTCTATTGTAACTTACCTAATGTAAAAAGCAATTTAATTTTTAATTATTACCATCATCTTGACAGCTTCATCATTTAGCAATATAATCATTAACAGTGAATGCCGATTAAAAACATTCCGTCAATAGATATTATATTCTATAATGTCTATTGACAAACCCTCACCTTTGATATATAATATATTTTGTTAACGCTGTTAAAATGTTAACGGGGCATGGCTCAGTTTGGTAGAGCACCTGGCTTGGGACCAGGGGGTCGCAGGTTCGAATCCTGCTGCTCCGACCACTTTAAAAGTAAACATCTTCCTGTTGGAAGATGTTTTTTTATTTTTTATAAATTTAATTTTTTTTATGTAAACACTATTGCAAAAACACATAAAAAGGTGTATTCTATTTTACGGGGAACTACTACGGTTATCTGTAGTAGATGGCAAAGGGTATAGAGGCGGCAGCAGCGAGAGTTTAACGGAAAAACTCTCGCTGTTGTTTTTTATTTTAATTTTTAAATAGTAGAATTATTATCTATTTTATTTACTAATATATAGTTTTCTAATAAATTTCTTAAATCCGATGGAAGATTGATATTATTTACATTATTTACTACCTCTGTATTAATAAAGTCTTGAAAGCCAAGTGGTACATTAACAAATTGTTCATTATTTGCAATCGCCGCTAAGTTTTGAATAACAAATACATCTAAAATATCCCGCACATCCTTTGCAACCGCCACACTAATCACCTACCTTACTGATTAGTTTATGATAAACAAATATATTTGTTCAAATTATGTAAGAAATACTTTGACATTTTATTTTACATAATTTAAAATTATAGTAATATAAAGGTAAAAATTTAAGTAATGTATTATAAAATCCGATAATACAATAAGAAAACTTAGCCACCTATGATAAATTGCTGATTTATATAAAATGTTTTAGTATATGAGTTGCTAATTTAAACTATTTATTATAAAGTAATAGATAGATATTGATAAAATTACGAGCATTGGAGTATTTGCTATGAATAAGATATATGCCATCATTGGACCACACGCTGCTGGTAAAACTACTATCATATCAAAATTAAAAACACAAGGAATTCCAGCTATCATTAGTCATACAACAAGAAAACCTCGCCCGGATGAAAAAGAAGGGCGTGAATATTACTTTGTTGAAAAAGATGAATTTCTTAAATTAGATTTGATTGAGAAAGTAACTTATCAAGGAGAGTATTATGGAATTTCCAAGAATGAGTTGTTAACGAAAATGCAATCTAGCAAAATAGATACTGTCATGATAGAACAAAGTGGCTATAAACAATTAAAAAAACTATTAGGTGATCGCTTAGAATCCATTTACATTATGGTAGATTACGTAACTATGGTGGAACGAATGCTAAATGACAAAGAAACGAATGATCAGATAAAGAAACAACTTGAATATATCGAGACCAATGGTGAACTTGATGCTTGGAAAATTACGAATTATGTTGTAAAAAACTCTAGTAATATAAATATTACAATTAACCAAATCCTAGCTATCATGGGTTTATTAGCCCGTAAATAAAAGATCAGCATATCAATTGATATGCTGATCTTTTTATTTAAGCGTGTCTTGCTTGTTCTTGTAATTTAGCAACACGTTTTGCAGTCTCTGGATGCGTACTAAATAAGCTCATGATCGATTTACCTGTACCACTTAATGGATTGATGATAAACATGTGCGAAGTTGCTGGCGTTGCCTGCTCCATGACTGCATTTTTAGCATAATGCTCAATTTTTTGCAGTGCAGTTGCAAGTGCTAGCGGATTACCGCAAATTTTACCACCCGCTTCATCTGCTTCATATTCACGAGAACGAGAAATTCCCATTTGAATCAAAGTTGCAGTTAATGGTGCAATGATGATTGTAAACAACATCCCAGCCATACCACCGCCATTATCTTCTTCATCAGAACGTCCAGCCCCAAATATTGCTGCCCATTGTGCCATAGAACCAATCCAAGAAATTACCCCAGCAATTGATGCAACTACGGTACTAATTAAAGTATCTCGATTTTTAATATGAGCAAGCTCGTGGGAAATAACGCCTTGTAACTCTTCAAATTGTAAGGTTCTCATAATCCCGGTGGTTACTGCAACCACACCATTTGCAGGATTACGACCTGTCGCAAAGGCATTTGGTACATCTGTATCGATAATATACACCCGTGGCATTGGAATATCTGCATTTTGTGCAAGCCCCTTTACCATATTATATAAATCAGGTGCTTGTGTATCACTTACTTCACGTGCATCATACATTTTTAAAACGATAGAATCACTGTACCAGTAACTAAAGAAATTCATGCCAAAAGAGATAATGAGCATAACCGTTGCCCCTGATTTCCCTCCTACTGCTCCCCCTACTGCCACTAATACACCGGTCAGTAAAGCAAGCAATATTGTTGTTTTTAACGTATTCATAAAAAAGCCTCCCTTTTTAATTCCAAATCAATTATTTATTTGATGGCATTGTTTATTTTTTAGATACCCAATGCCTAGTACAACTATTACAAATAACCATTCAATATAACTGGCAAAATTGATAAAATATTTTCCCATTGCTTCATCTTCTACCATCAATTTACCAGCTGTAAATGCTAAAATACCAGCACCTAAATATATTATAATAGAAAATCGATTCATTAAAGTTAAGAATAACTGTGATCCACATAGAACAAGGGGAATACTTGCAAGTAATCCGCAAATAATCAAACTCCATTTACCACTGGGTACCGTCTGGGCAACACCTGCTAGTGCTAAAATATTATCTACACTCATAATAAGATCCGCCACTAAGATAGTTTTAATTGCCTTCATTAATGTTACTGGTTTATTACTTCGATTATTTTCATCATCGTTAGGATGAATCAGTAAATTAATTGCAATATAAAGCAATACTAGCCCCCCAAAAAATTGCAAATAGGCAATTGAAAGTAAGTCGGTTGCAAACAATGTCAAACAAACACGAATAAATATAGCACCAAAGCAACCAATAAACATCGCTTTTTTACGTTTATCTACTGGTAAGTCTCTACAAGCAAGCGCAATTAAAATTGCATTGTCACCACTTAAAATTAAATCTAATAATAAAATACTGCCTAAAGCTAAAAACCATTCCAACTTTATACTCTCCTTTTTCTTAAATCAAAACCACCCGTCCAACGGGTGGTTTGAACTGAGGCTGTAAGCCTCTATTACTAGCCAGCGTCTAAAGGCGCTGGCTTTCACTTTGTTCAAGCCACTGTGGTTTTGTCATTTTTACTATCCCTCAAGGGATATTTGTACTATTTTACTTTTTACCCTTAAAAGGGTCTTCATATTCTCTAACACTTAATTTATCTAGTGCCTGATCATGTTTTTCTTGCTCTTGTATATATTTTTTTATAGTGGCTTCATTCAATCCTACTGTACTTACATAATATCCTTCTGCCCAAAAATGTCTGTTCCCATATTTATACTTTAGGTTACTATGCTTTTCGAATATCATCAGTGCACTTTTTCCTTTTAAGTATCCCATAAATGCAGATACACTAATTTTCGGTGGTATTGACACTAACATATGCACATGGTCTACCATCAAATGCCCCTCTAATATTTCTACCCCCTTGTAACTACATAATCTCCTTAATATTTCCCCTATACTTTCTCTGTATTGCCCATATATTATTTTTCTTCTATACTTCGGCGTAAATACTATATGATACTTGCACATCCATTTGGTATGTGCTAAACTTTGAGCCATAAACTCACCGATCCTTTCTTGTAATAGTGGCCTGAACACCCTCTATTATAAGAATCCGGTGAGTTTTTGTATAACTTCTGTCGCGCACCTGCATAGCAGGTGGTTTTTTGTTTCGTTCGCTTCGCTACCTCAACAGACTAAAGTCTAAAATAAAAAGACCTTGTCTCATTCAGTAAGATTGAGACAAGGTCTTGCTTGCAATATTAATTGCCAATAGCACCAGGGTTTTAAGACCCGCAATGATGATACTACTGTACAGCTACTCCCCTTGTTAGGAATAAAATTGATTCATGAAATTGAATATATAGTAACATTAAATAGATAGCTTGTCAACTGTATTAAATATCTAAATTGCGGACATTTTTTGCATGTTCCTCAATAAAGTTACGTCTAGGTTCAACCTTGTCGCCCATCAATATGGAAAAAATACTATCTGCTTCCAGAGCATCTTCTAAATGCACTTGTAAAATCGTTCTACCCTCTGGGTTCATCGTCGTTTCCCATAGTTGTTCAGGATTCATTTCCCCAAGACCTTTGTAACGTTGCACACTAATACCATCACGGCCAATGCGATTTAATAAGGTATTCATTTCTGGATCACTATACAAATACCATTGTTCGCGGCCTTTTTTTACTAAATATAAAGGCGGTTGTGCGATATAAATACGACCAGCTTCGATCAATGGCTTCATATAACGATAGAAGAAAGTAAGTAGCAATGTCCGAATATGTGCACCATCCACATCCGCATCAGTCATGATGATGATTTTACCATAACGGCTTTTCTCTAAATCAAATTCATCAGCAATACCATTACCAAAAGCGGTAATCATGGTTCTAATTTCATCGTTATTTAATATTTTATCTAAACGAGCCTTTTCTACATTTAAGATTTTACCGCGTAGTGGTAAAATCGCTTGAAAACGACGATCGCGTCCTTGTTTTGCTGAACCACCTGCGGAATCACCTTCTACGAGGTATATTTCTGTTTGCATTGGATCTTTGATTGAACAATCAGCAAGTTTACCAGGCAAAGAGCTTATTTCAAGGGCATTTTTACGACGCGTTAATTCACGGGCTTTACGAGCTGCTTCTCTTGCTCTTGATGCCAATAAAGATTTTTCGATGATTTTTTTCGTAATGGCTGGATTTTCTCCGAAAAACTCTGTTAATCCTTCACTGACAATAGAATCCACGATACCACGGACTTCACTATTGCCTAGTTTTGTTTTCGTTTGACCTTCAAATTGCGGTTCACGAATTTTTAAACTGATAACACAAGTTAAACCTTCGCGAATATCTTCACCAGTTAAATTGTCCTCAGAAGATTTTAAAACATTGGCTTTGCGAGCAAAGTCATTGGCTGCACGCGTTAAAGCAATTTTAAAACCAGCTAAATGCGTACCGCCCTCTTCCGTATTTATATTATTAACGAAGCTATAAATATTTTCGGAATAACTTGTACTATACTGCATTGCAATTTCAACGACAGTCGTATCTTTTGTACCAGAAAAATAAATTGGCTCTGGATGAATCGTTTCTTTTGCACTATTCAAATGCTCGACAAAAGAGCGTATTCCACCTTCAAAGTAAAACACTTCACTATGTTCATCGCGCTCATCTGATAATGTAATGGTAATTCCTCTATTTAAGAAGGCAAGCTCTCTCAAACGGTGTTTCAAAATATCAAAACTATAGACAGTCTCTTCAAAAATTTCTGGATCTGGGCTAAAATGTACTTTCGTACCATTTTCCTCCGTTGTACCAATCACTTGAAGTGGACTTGATGTAATACCACGTTCAAAAACGATTTTATGTATACTGCCATTTCTTTTAACTTCAACTTCAAGACAAGTACTTAAAGCATTTACAACCGATACCCCAACACCATGTAAACCACCAGATACTTTATAACCTTCACCGCCAAATTTACCACCAGCATGAAGTATTGTAAGAACGACTTCAATCGCTGGTTTACCACTTTCATGCATATCAACTGGAATACCACGACCATTATCAATAACAGTAATACTATTATCATTATGAATCGTAACTTCAATATGACTACAATATCCAGCTAAAGCTTCATCGATACTATTATCGATAACTTCATATACTAAATGATGTAAACCTTTACTAGATGTACTACCAATGTACATCCCTGGACGTTTACGAACAGCTTCTAAACCTTCTAATACTTGAATCTGACTTGCACCATAATCACCATGTACTGCGCTAACTTCTTCATCATTTACCATATTCAGTATTGGTTTTTCTTCATTGTTTTCCATATGAACCTCCTTGATTTATTACCAATTTATCTTTACTCAAAATTTATGACTAGTCTTCATTATAAAATAAATTATCAGCTCGCTTTTTTAAAGTTAAAGAAGATATTGCTGATAAATAAACTTTTGATTTTGTAACAACAAAGGATTTTGGATCATTTTCTGATATATCAATAATAAAATTTTTGTTTTTCATTTTTTTTATAAATTCACGATTTACGACAGATCGAAAACTCTTGTAATCGTTAATTGATACAATATCGATCAGTGCCACTACAATATCAGATCCTAGATGTAGAAACATTAATATTTCCTCCTGAATTTAGCAATCGTTTTATTAATTAATTTTTCATTGACTTCATCATGTTTTGCTCCAGTAAATAACATCGTTAATGTCATTAAATTTATATTAACCTCGTTATCTTCACCTTTGTCTAGATTTAGATTACTTGCAAAAATACGAATTAAAGTAATTTTAGCATCAATATATTCATCAGCACTGCATGATACATAACTATTTACTTCGGCATACGTTACCCAAGGAACTTCTAATAAAATTTTACGAATTGCTGCATGCCTTTCTTGCTTTAATTCAATTTTACAGACACTACAATATTGGCTTTCTTTTGGGCAAAGTGTATCACATTTTTCACATTTATGCCATTCTTTCGCTTTTTTTAATTTATTAAAAGCTAAGTGCTTTTGATAAAGTTTTGCGATTTTATATTGTAGCTTTTCCTCTTCTACATTCTCTACAATTTGCTTGGCGCTATTAACCTCGTTTACATTGAGCTTTACTCTTCTAAGATCTCGAGCAATATTGATTTCTTCTACCCCTTGATCATCATCGATGACTTTATTTTTAAAAGATTCCGTGCGAAAACGAATATCTTTAATTAATGGTTCACCAACAAATTGATTTACCTTAAAAATAATATCAGCTTTCATCATGGATAAATGATGACACCAGACAGAGTTATTTACTGAAATAAATAAGACATTATATTCAACACTAAGAGGCGAAGATTGCGCAGCAATATCCTTACCAACAATTTTTTCCCAATTAAATATGGCTAATTGCGTCTTATAGTTTTTGTCGATACCTAAACTACTAACCATTTGGGGGAGTATTTCTTTTATCTGTTCCAAAAAAATCACTCCACTATTTTACCAGCTACGACATGATAATATTTTCCTAAATTTTCTTTAGGAAAATAATTTATATCGGTCGCTGTAATGAACGTTTGAATTCTATCTCTAATAAATAATAACAACTGTTCACGCCTATTTGCATCAAGTTCACTCATCACATCATCTAATAACAAAACAGGGTATTCACCCGTTTCTGATTTAATAAATTCTAATTCAGCAAGTTTGAGAGCTAATACACCTGTGCGTTGTTGTCCTTGCGAACCAAAGGATCGTAAGTTTATATTATTCACTTTTAATATAATATCATCACGATGTGGCCCTACACTAGTATTCCCACGAATGATATCAATTTCACGAGATTCACTTAATTTATTATTATACCATGTATTTAAATCTTCTGGAACTATATTATCTTCTAAACCAGAAATTATATAACTAATTTCCAAACTTTCTTTATTTTTTGAAATTCTCCGATGCATCAAATTAGCAAGCATATTCAGTTTTTTGATTGCGTCTAACCTTTTCATTACAAGGTCGCGCGCAATAACAGCTAATTGTGTATCCCAACTTTCTAGTAAATCTTTGCTACTTTTCCGTTCCTTAATTTTTTTCAGTAGCATATTTCGTTGGGCAACAATCCGATTATACTTACTAAGCTGCTTATAATAAATAGGACTGGCTTGAGAAATTTCAATATCGATAAACCGTCTTCTACCTGCTGGTGCACCTTTAATTAATGACAAATCTTCTGGCGAAAAAAGAACAACATTAATGACCCCAATTAAATCTTTTTGTTTTATTGGATGACCATTATATATAATTTCTTTATTTTTTTCTGTACTAAAATTAAAACTTAATTTATTTTCGACCATCATCCGATCAAAAACAAGAGTTACCTTTGCTTTTGATTGTTCCCATTGAATTAAATCATTGTCAATATTGCTGCGATGGGAATGCCCCATCGCAGCATAATAGATTGCTTCAATGATATTGGTTTTTCCTTGCGCATTTTGACCTAAAAATATATTCAAATTATGGGTGAATTCTAAGGATAAAGCATTATAATTTCTATAGTTATGTAAACTAATTTGCTTTACGCGCATCGTTTATTCACCTTGACTTTTAACAACTTTCCAGGTGCCAGTTCCCATAATTTCAACTACGTCCCCAGGATAGACTTTTTTTCTTCGCTCTGTTAATAAAACACCATTTAATTTTATGATGTTATCATCTAGCATAAAACGAACTTGACCACCTGAATCGACAATTCCAGCCCATTTTAATAGCTGATCAAGTTGGATTACATCACTATTGATTTCTATTGTTTCCATATTGGTTCTCCTTTTAAACTAGCATCAACTCGTACGCACTGGCGTAATAATATAGTTATAAGTATCATCATCACAAGGTCTGATACTAGCTGGACTAAGCGGTGTATTCAAAGAAAAATAAATTTTTTCACTATCGATATTTTTAAGAATATCTGTTACATATTTTGCATTAAAGGCGATATCAAGCTCTTTACCAGATAACGTAATATCGACCGATTCTTCAGCTTTACCAATATCAGGGTTATTAGAAGTTATCATGACTGATTTTTCATTAAAAGATAAACGAATTACATTATAATCTCCAGAACGTGATATCAATGAAACACGTTCGACTGCTGAAGAGAATGCGTCAGTATTTAGGATAATTTCCGTGGTAAAAGCTTCGGGAATAACGCGTTTATAATCAGGGAATTGTCCTTCAATCAGCCTCGATATTATGTAAACATTATCAAAGGTAAAACTGATTTGATTTCGCGTACAGTTAACGATGACATCGGAAGGGACTTCCGCGACCATAATACGAGCTAATTCCATTAATATTTTTGAAGGAATAATAATTTTAATTTCACCATTGAATTCATCAAGATATTCTTTTTTGATAGCTAATCTATGAGTATTTGTTGCAACCATCATAACATCACTGTTGGTAACTTCGAGTAATCCACCAGTAAAAACAGGTCTAGCTTCATCTTGTGAACAAGCAAATACTGTTTTCTTTATTAATTCTCTAAAGACATTATCACGAATTTTGAACGTTGTATTACCATCTAGCGGATGTAACACTGGGAATTCTGCTGCTGGTAAACTTAATAAATTAAATTGTGCAGTATTTGATGTAATTTTTAGTGTATGATCTTCGCGACTTGTTACAATCTCCACCATTTCCCCAGGTAATCTGCGTACAACTTCTTGAAAATAACGACCAGATAAGACAATAGCGCCTGGTTCATCAATTTGTGCATCTATCTTACAGCTAATACCAAGTTCGTAATCTGTTGCTTGTAATTCTAGTGTGTTGTCGAAAGCATTTAAATAAATACCAGATAGTATGGGCATTTGCGGTTTACTTGATACCGCTTTTTGAACAATTTGTACAGCATGTACAAGTTGTTCTTTTTTACAGGAAAATTTCATTAAAAGTCCTCCTTGAGTATATTATGACTATTTTGCTTATATAATATAAAAAATAGTCGTATTAGTCGTAGGGGCTGTAGATATGTGGATAACTAAGAAATAAGCTTGTCGATGAAAGTAAAAGTGTGTGAATAAAATGTAGATAAATATATAGTGAGTTATCCACATATTCACATAAAAATCTGTATAAAAAGTTACCCACAAAGAATATACAGCTAATGAGTTGACTTATAAACAGAGTTATACACTACATACTTTCAATTCTCTTGATAAGTTCTTTGATTGTATTATTTAATTTCATATCTTCATTGCGTTCGCGACTAATTTTATCATGCGCATGAATAACTGTTGTATGATCACGGCCACCAAACATTTCACCAATGCGTGGTAATGAAGTGTCAGTAAGTTCACGACATAAATACATCGCGATTTGACGAGGAAAAGATAGATTACGCGTTCTTTTCTTCGCTAAAAGCTCATCAATTCTAAGTTTAAAATAAGACGAGACAATTTCTTGAATTAGCTCTAATGTAATTTGTTTTGTTTTGCCTGTAGGAAAAATATCTTTTAAGGCTTCTGTTGCTAATTCATTACTAACAACTTGTTTAGTTAAAGAAGCATAAGCCATCACACGAATTAGTGCTCCTTCAAGTTCACGAATATTATTATCAATACGGCTAGCAATATACACCATTACATCATTGGGAACATTAAGATTTTCAAGTAAGGCCTTTTTACGCAAGATCGCAATACGGGTTTCAAGGTCAGGCGCTTGAATATCAGTAATAAGACCCCATTCAAAACGGGAACGAAGCCGATCTTCTAGTGTTTGAATTTCGCGTGGAGGACGGTCGCTAGATATAATAATTTGTTTATTTGCTTCATGCAAAGTGTTGAATGTATGGAAAAATTCTTCTTGTGTATGCTCTTTTTTAGATAAAAATTGAATATCATCGACCAGTAAAACATCGATATTACGATATTTCTGTCGGAAACTTTCCGGATTACCATCACGAATAGAGTTAATCAGTTCATTTGTAAATTTTTCACTAGAAATATATAGCACACGAAGATTTGGATGATTTTTCAAAATACGATGCCCAATGGCATGCATCAAATGTGTTTTACCAAGGCCAACACCGCCATACATAAAAAAAGGATTGTACACTTGCGCTGGAGATTCGGCTACAGCAAGCGAGGCAGCATGAGCAAAGCGGTTAGAATTACCAGTAACAAATGTTTCAAACACGTATTTTGGGTTTAAAGAAAGGGAATCCTCTAAAATGATCGAAGGATTGGTTTTGGCATCAATCAATCTTTGTTGCTGCCCTGGAATGTCATCCTCGATTAATGAAGTTTGAATCGAATTACTAAATTCTCTTCTTATTGGTTTGTTATTTTGGGGAATTTGTGTTTCTGGGACAGGGGTATCGGTATCAATCGCAAGATTTGTGATGATGACTGATAATTTTTTATTGGTAACTTCATAACCAGCATCGACGATAAAAGGAATATAACGAGACTCAATCCATTCTTTCATAAATTTCTTTGGCGTACCAAGTTCAATAGTGGTATCTGTTAAAGAAATGGGAACGACTGGTTTTAACCAAGTATCACAAGTTAATTTTGATAGGGAAAGTTCTAATTTACTTAAAATCTGTTCCCAGGTTGCTTGTAATTGTATTGTATCCATAAGAAAATCCTTTCTAAAAAGAAAAATATAAACATAATTTATTAACATCTTCATAAGTTATCCACAATTTTATTCACAACTGTGAATATCTTTTTGAAATAAAAGTAAAAAAAGACGAAAAAAAATACAAAACCGGGAAAATATTATTCACCTAAAGTTTGTATTATCTATATCTGTCAGGTTACGCACTTATGTTGATAAATGTGTGTATAAGTAGCGCTTGCTGTTAATAAGATTGGAGTTTATTAACAAAATTTCGAGCTTTGTGGATAAGTAACTAACTTTATATTATCAAAATGAGTGTAAGTTATCAACATGTTTTTATAGGATGCGTCACAATTTTACAATAAATATCCACAACGTTATACAATTATATTTAAGTAAACTGTGCAAAAATCTTGACACTAGAGCGTGGCTAGTCTATAATTTTTATAGTTAAAATTGATGATTTTGACCGAGAATGTTTTCGTATTATTGCAAGGAGGTGTTGTAGATATGAAACGTACTTATCAACCAAATACATTGTGGAAAAAAAGAACGCATGGCTTCCGTGAACGTATGAAGACCAAAGGTGGTCGTCTTGTTTTAAAAAGAAGACGTGCTAAAGGCAGAAGTAAATTGTCTGCTTAGTAGGTCACTCATGTGACCTATTTTTTCCATATAGCAGGATGGTTAAACAATGATGTATAAACTACCAAAGCAGAATATTCTGCGCAAAAACAAACAATTTCAGAGTGTTTATCGGTATGGTAAGTCATATGCTAATCGTATGATGGTTATTTATGTATTATCAAACAAGGATACTCAAAGAAAAGTTGGCTTTGCAGCAGGCAAGCGCCTGGGCAATGCTGTGGTTAGAAATCGAGTAAAAAGGCTTCTTCGTGAAACTTATCGACTTAATCAACATAAGTTGAAACTCGGTTTTGATTTACTCCTAGTTGGGCGTAAACCAATGGTTGATGTAAAATACAAAGTTGTCAGTAAGGCTTTTGGAGATTTATGCACTAAAGCTAGTATTTTGGATGAATAGGCGGCGATAGAATGAAAAAGATTTTTATTTTATTGATAAGATTTTATCGGGTATTTTTATCACCGTTAAAGCCGCCTACTTGTCGTTTTGTGCCAACTTGTTCTGAGTATGCATTAATTGCTTTTGAAAAATATGGGGTTTGGCGTGGTGCCTATATGACGTTTCGACGAGTTTTAAAGTGTCATCCGTTTCATCGAGGCGGCTATGACCCTGTGAAATAAATAATAGAGATAAATATGTTCGAGGATGTGAAATTTTAGTGGATTTTTTTACAAATCTATTTAATGCTTTAATTGGTTATTTACAGAGTTTCTTAACAATATTTTATAATCTAAGCGATGCCATTGGTTACGCCAATTATGGTGTAGCTATTATTTTGATGACAATCGTCATTAAAATGTTACTTTATCCATTAACCGTAAAACAAGTAAGATCCATGAAGGCGATGCAAGACATGCAGCCAGAATTAAAGAAAATACAAACCAAATATAAAGATAATCCAGCGGAATTACAAAAGGAAATGGCAGCCCTTTATAGTAAAGCCGGTGTTAACCCGCTTGCCGGATGCTTACCATTGGTTGCGCAAATGCCAATTTTAATCGGTATCTTTTATGCCATTCGTGATTATGTTTATCAAGGCGCACCAGCATTCCTTTGGGTAACCAATCTATCGCAGGCTGATCCATATTATATTTTACCAGTAGTGTCAGCGGCGACTACTTATATTCAACAAAAGCAAACGTCAGCAGAAGCAAACCAACAAACGAAAATGATGATGATTTTTATGCCTTTGTTCATTGGTTGGATTAGTCTAACATTCCCAGCTGGCTTAGTATTATATTGGGTTGTAAGTAATACAATGCAAATTTTACAACAATGGTGGATGTCTCGTATTGATGATAAATTAAAAGGGGAGGCTGCTTAATATGCTTACTGTAGTTGAAAAAACTGGTAAGTCTATTGAAGAAGCTCTAGCAGCAGCATTAACCGAACTGAATGTGAACGAAGATCGCGTTGAGTATGAAGTTATTGATATGCCTAAAAAGGGTTTTTTAGGATTTATCGGGAACAAACCTGCTAAAATAAAGGTAAGTGTAAAGAAAGTTCCCCAAATTGAAGTTGCCATCAAATTTCTAGAAGATATTTTTACAGCGATGAAAATTGTTGTTGCTATTGAAACAGTAAAAAATGTTGATGATTATGTTTGTGATTTACATGGCGAAGATCTTGGTATTTTAATTGGTAAACATGGACAAACTTTGGATGCTTTGCAATATTTAACGAATCTTGCGGCAAATAAGGATATGAGCGAAGCAAAAATAAGAATTACGCTTGACGTAGAGAACTATCGGAAAAGACGTCAAGAAACATTATGTAGATTGGCAAATCATCTAGCTGATAAAGTGAAAAGATTTGGTGATAAAATTGTTTTAGAGCCAATGAATCGGCATGAAAGAAAAATTATTCATACAGCATTGCAAGATGACCGGCGGATTCTTACTTATAGTGATGGTGAAGAGCCATATCGTAAGGTTGTTATTGCATTAAAACGGTAATGAAGTAAAGAATAAAACCCAGTAATGAATATTACTGGGTTTTTGAATATTATATAGGTTGGAGGTAAATGAATGCGGATGCATACGGAAACGATTAGTGCGATAGCAACAGCTGTCGGTGAAGGTGGAATCGGCATTGTTCGTTTAAGCGGAGATAGAGCACTAGAAATCGTAAAAAATATTTTTGTCCCTAAAAGTAATAAAAAAATAGAAGATATTCCTACTCACCATGTTACGTATGGACAAATTATTGATAAAAAAAATAAGGTTGTAGTTGATGAATGCTTACTATTAACCATGCATGGACCACACTCTTATACTTGTGAGGACGTTGTGGAATTTCATTGTCATGGTGGAGCAACCCCTCTTGGTAATGTACTTAGCTTAACACTTCGTGAAGGGGCGAGACTTGCTGAACCTGGTGAGTTTACTAAACGTGCCTTTCTAAATGGTCGCTTAGATTTATCACAAGCACAAGCGGTTATTGACGTTATTCGTTCAAAGACAGATGCATCACTTCGTATGGCAATTGGTCATTTAGAAGGGCATTTTTCTGAAAAAATTCGTGACTATCGTCATGAGATTTTAAGTATGATCGCTCATTTAGAAGCAGCGATTGATTTTCCCGAAGACGATATTGATGAAATTGCAACGGATGAAGTAAGAGAACAGGTTATGCACGTTAAAGCGGATATTGAAAAATTATTGGCAACGGCAAAGACTGGGCGCGTACTGCGTGAAGGATTAGAAACCGCAATTATCGGCAAGCCAAACGTTGGTAAATCAAGTCTTTTAAATGCATTATTAAATGAAAATCGTGCGATTGTTACGGATGTTCCTGGAACAACGCGTGATATTATCGAAGAATGTGCCAATATTGGTGGAATTCCACTTAAAATTATTGATACTGCAGGAATTCGCGAAACGGAAGATGTCGTTGAAAAAATCGGCGTAGAAAAATCCCGTAGCTATATTGAGCGGGCCGATTTGATCTTGGTGTTACTCGATATTGCCAATTCTTTATCGGCGGAAGATGAAGAAATCCTAAGTATCATTCAAGATCGCCAAGCGATTGTTCTAGTTAATAAAAGTGATTTACAGCCAAAACTAGATATTAAGTATCTTACAGAAAAATTACCGAGCCATAGCGTGATTAAGATTTCTACCATAGATGGCACTGGCTTAGAAGAACTAGAAACGACAATTGTCAATATGGTTTATAGTGGGCAAGTGAAACAAGGGGAAGGTGCCTTTGTCAATAATGTTCGCCAAGCTGAAATTTTAAGGATGACTGAGCAGTATTTGCAAGAAGTATTATTCACGATTGATCGGGGAATGTCACCAGACTTTATTGTGATTGACTTACGTGCAGCGTGGGAAAAACTTGGCGAAATTACTGGTGATACGGTTGGTGAGGATATCATTGATCAAATTTTTAGCCAATTTTGTATCGGAAAGTAAAATTTTGTAGGGCGACTTACAAAAATAAAAAAGAATTGATTGACATAGTGTGCGATTTAAAAATAGGGAGATGTTTGTTTTGTTTGTTGCGGAAGAATTTGATGTAATTGTTATTGGAGCAGGACATGCTGGAGTGGAAGCAGCACTTGCATCAGCTCGCATGGGCTGTAAAACGATGCTTGCAACATTAAACATGGATAATATTGCGATGATGCCCTGCAATCCTTCGGTTGGTGGCCCAGCAAAAGGACATCTGGTTTGCGAACTCGATGCCTTAGGCGGAGAGATGGGAATCAATAGTGATAAAGCTTGCATTCAATTTAGAATGTTAAATACTGGTAAAGGACCGGCGGTACACGCTTTGCGTGCGCAAGCCGACAAAAGGCTTTATCAATATACGATGAAAGAAACTTGTGAAAATCAGACAAATCTTGATGTTAAGCAATTATTAATAGAAAAATTAATTATAGAAGATAACGTAGTCAAAGGCGTGGAAATCGAAACTGGCGAAGTATACCATTGTAAATGTGCTGTTCTGGCATCGGGAACGTATTTAAAAGGAAAAATTGTCATTGGTGAAAATGCCTATTCGGGTGGACCAAACGGGCAAAGAGCAGCAGAAAAGCTGTCCGATTCCTTATTACAAGCTGGTGTGAAATTGATGCGCTTTAAAACAGGGACACCAGCAAGAGTAGATGGTAGATCTCTGGATTATTCAAAGATGCTGATTCAACCAGGGGATGATGAGGTCCACAATTTTTCTTTTATGAGCGATGTAAAAACAAGAGAGCAAGTTCCTTGCTGGCTTACGTATACAAATGAGAAGACCCATGATATTATTCGAAATAATTTACATCGAGCACCGATGTATTCTGGCATGATTGAAGGGACGGGCCCTAGATATTGCCCATCAATTGAAACTAAAATTGTTCGATTTGCTGATAAAACAGCACATCAATTATTTATTGAACCAGAAGGTTTAAATACAACTGAGATGTATGTGCAAGGAATGTCAACGAGTTTACCAATTGATGTGCAATATGAATTTTTAAAGACCATTCCTGGACTTGAAAATGTAAAAATTATGCGGCCAGGATATGCCATTGAATATGATTGTGTAGACCCTTTACAGTTAAAATCATCTCTGGAATTTAAAGCGATTAAGGGATTATTTTCTGCTGGTCAAGCCAACGGCACTTCTGGATATGAAGAGGCGGCTGCACAAGGATTGATTGCAGGGATCAATGCGGCTTTAGTAATAAAAAATAAAGACCCATTGATTCTTTCACGTTCAGACGCCTATATTGGGGTATTAATTGATGATCTTGTAACAAAAGGTACCAATGAGCCTTATCGGATTATGACGTCACGGGCTGAATACCGTCTTATTTTAAGGCAAGATAATGCGGATTTACGTTTAACGGAAAAAGGTTATCAAATCGGCTTAGTAACTAAGGAACGTTATGCTCGTTTTCAGGCAAAAAAACAAGGAATTGATGATACGCTGAAAATTCTAAGTGAAACAGTGATTACGCCAACCCCAGCAACACAAGCTAGACTTGCCGCCATTGGAACAAGTGACATTAGAACAGGTACGACCCTCTATGATTTATTAAAACGCACTGGAATGGAATATGAAGCCCTTAGAAGCCAATTTGAATTACCAGAAGTAGCGCAAGAAGTTTGTACACAAGTAGAAATTACGGTGCGTTATGAAGGGTACATTAAAAAACAAATTGAGCAAGTGGAACGCGCTGAAAAGCTAGAGCAGAAGATCATTCCCGATGATATCGATTATGAAATAGTACCAAGTTTGCCGGGGGAAGCACGTCAGAAGCTGGCTGAAATAAGACCCCGTTCAATTGGCCAAGCAAGTCGTATTTCCGGCGTTTCACCAGCAGATATTTCGATTTTAATTGTTTATTTAGAACAAGAGCGTCGCAGAAAGGAAAGTAAGCAATGAGTTTTGCAGACTATCTTAGAGCGGCGGCACAAACCTACAATGTCGCTTTATCAGATCAACAAGTAGAAGCATATCGTATCTATTACGAACTTTTGATTGAGTGGAATGAAAAAATAAATTTAACTGCGATTACGCAGCCGGAGCAAGTGGCAGTTAAGCATATGATTGATTCTTTAAGTTGTCATAATGCAAACGTATTTTTTGAAGGCTGCTCGGTCATTGATGTGGGCACAGGCGCTGGTTTTCCGGGATTGCCACTGAAAATTTTCCAAGAGAATATACAATTAACGCTCTTAGATTCCTTAAATAAACGGGTGAAATTTTTGGCGACAATAGTGGAGACTTTGCAATTAAACAAGGTAGAAGTAATTCATAGTCGAGCTGAAGAAGGGGCACGGCAAAAAGTACATCGTGAAAAATATGATGTAGCCGTTTCTCGTGCGGTAGCTCGCTTAAATGTGTTATGTGAACTTTGTATGCCTTATGTAAAAGTTGGTGGCTATTTTGTGGCGCTGAAAGGGGCACAGTATGTAGCAGAGGTTGATGAAGCAAAGCACGCGGTAGTGATACTGGGGGGGATTTTTGAGAAAATAGTTCCAGTGAAGTTACCTGGGATTGATGATGTTAGAGCAATTATTTATGTCAAGAAGATAAAGCCGACACCAGTGCTTTATCCGCGTAAAGCTGGTACGCCAGAAAAAGATCCTCTATAATTTACCAAAAGAATTAGAGGAGTTTGCTTATTATATGACGAATAGTATTTTTATTAACGTAAGTAGGTAGGCGGTGGATGAATGAAAAGTTTAGCCAGATTATTTGGGATCAGTTCTGATAGCCCCGAAACTCCGGCTGAAAGTACTGTAGCTATTCAAGTTCCAGTTGTAGCTGAGGATATACCAGTAGAAATTGTAAACAAGAATGATATTCAGTATTTAAAAATATGTGATATAGTTCCGAATCCTTTTCAACCAAGAAAAACCTTTCATGCCGAGGCTTTAAAAGATTTAGCAGCCTCCATTAAAGAATTTGGGGTAATTCAGCCACTATTGGTTAGAAGAGTAAGGGATAACTATGAATTAGTTGCTGGGGAACGTAGACTAAGAGCTTCAAAATTGGTTGGGTTAGAAGAAGTACCGGCGATTATTAAAGAGCTGAATGATAAAGAAATGGCAGAACTTGCAATGATTGAAAACTTGCAACGTGAAGATTTACATTTCTTAGAAGAAGCTGAAGGGTTTCACCAATTAATTTCCAATTTTGGTTTTACGCAAGAAGAATTGGCGAATCGTATGGGTAAAAGTCAATCGACAATAGCTAACAAATTGCGACTGTTAAAGCTCGGTGATGAAGTAAGAAAACAATTATATGAAGGCAGTTTAACTGAGCGTCATGCGAGAGCTTTACTGAAGCTAACAGAAGTAGTTCAGCAACTGGAAGCTCTTGTAATTATCAAAGAAAAAGGGCTGAATGTTCGCGAGAGTGAGATGTTGATTCAGGAAATTATTGACGAAATTTCCCGGGAAAAGGATAAAAAAGCACCGAAGCAAAATGTCGTGCGTGTGATTCGCGATGTTAGAATATTTCTAAATACAATCAATAATGTGGTTGGGCAAATGAAAAAGTCAGGGTTAAAAGTTAAAGTAAATCAAGAGCAAGATGATGATTATATCACTGTTAAAATGGTTATTCCAAAACGAAAAAAATAGCAGGCAGATTACTGATTATATGCGCCGATAAAAAGGTTGTGTAAGGTTTACCCTTTTGCTATAGCTTAGGAATAGTAGGTGTAAAAAATGAAAAAAATAACGCGATTAGTTCTATTGATGTTAACTGTATTCATGATGTTAGCTAGTATTTGTCAAGCAATGGGGCCGATTAATAGAGAAGAAAAAAGTCCTAAGAATGAACTACAGAATGTGACGACTGAAAGATTTGTTCAGATTTATAAAGATGATGATTCTACGTATTATCTGGATAAAGTAACCGCGAAAAAAATCAAGCACCCATATTTAAACGAAGATATTCTTGACGTTTGGTTAAAGGTAGAAGTTAATGTAAATGGTGTGTATAATGATCCAGTAAGTTATACGATGAAGCATTATTATTTACGTTTGAAGGAAAAACAATTACAACTTATCAATAGTGTTGATTTTAATGGAGAAAGTCCTGTCTATACACCGGATGAGCCTTATCGGGAACAAAATTGGAGAACACTAGTGCCAAGCAGTGCTGAGGAAAGTTGCTATTTAAAAGTCATTGAATTAGTAAAATAAAAATACATATAAGATTTTTGAAAAAGTATCAATGTACGCATTGATACTTTTTTTATTGACATAATAGAAGGTGTTGGCTTAAAAATAATAAAAATAGTAACGTGTTTATAGATAATTTATTTAAATAGCAACCGATAAAGCCATATTTAATGTTTATTAAATGATAAAATATTTTGAAAACTTTAAAAATATATTGATTTTAGCTCTTGATTTTTTATAAAGAGTAGGGTATTATCATCTTGTAAGAACAAAAGTTACATACTGTCACATATGTGACAGTGAGATGCTTGCATCGATTGGTGCAAAAGAGAAGGTGAAAAAATGATACCTGTAGAAAAACGATTGCTCATAAAAGTAGCCAATATGTATTATATCGAAAATATGAAGCAAAGTGATATTGCTGATAAATTAGGAATAAATCGTACAACGGTTAGTAAATATTTAAAGCGTGCAATGGAAGCTGGTATTGTCCAAATTTCGATTGTAAATGATTCTTATGAAAAATTAGAAACTGAATTAGAAAAGAAGTTTGACTTGAAAGAGGTTTATATTGTAGATTCTGTAGCAGATGCAGAGGAAGTAAAAAATAATATGGGGAAAGCAGGACTTGCTTTTTTAAAACGTGTTATTAATGACGGCGATGTGGTTGGGTTTGCATGGGGAACTGCGATGGCGGCACTAGCTAAGAATGCTTTATTAGAAAAATGTAATGAAGTAAAAGCAGATATGGTTCCTTTAGTTGGTGGACCAGAAAACATTGATAGTGAATTTCATGTAAATACGATAGCGTATAAAATTGCCAATGCATTTAAGGCACAAAATCATTATTTATATGCACCAGCAATATCAAAGACAGCAGAAATTAGAGCAGCAATTATTCAAGATAATAATTATACAAAAATAACAAATTATTGGAATAAGTTAAATATTGCAATTGTTGGTATTGGTGCACCAGTCAAAAATTCAAATCTTGTATGGGCAGGAGCTTTTGGTAAGAAAAGTATTGATGAATTAGCCAATGCAGGTGTGGCAGGAGAAATTTGTTCAGTTTTTTATGATATCAATGGACAGGTTATTACAACAGGATTAAGTGATAAGATCATTGCTATTGATTTAGAAAAATTAAGGCAGGTCAAGTATTCTATAGGTATTGCAGCTTCACCAGAGAAAGTACCAGCTATTTACGGAGCTTTAAAAGGAAAATTGATTAATGTATTAATTTCTGATGAAGAAACAGCGAAACTTTTACTGACGTTTAATAAATAAGGAGTTATAAGACCATTTGTATTCATCATAGGAATGTTTATGGTTTTAAATAATATTTGGAATGAATCTATATGGAGGTCAAAACAATGTCAAAAGTTGCACTTATTGTTGGTGGGGGAAGAAGTTTAGGAGCTTTTTTAAGTAAACATTTAGCAAGAGAAGGTTATGCAGTAGCTGTTGGTGATTTAAATAAGGAAAATGCTGAAAATGTTGTTGCTGAAATTGTATCTGATGGAGGCGAGGCAATTGCTGTAGTAGCAAACGCTTGTAAAGAAGATGAAGTTGCAGCAATGTTTAAAAATGTCGTAGAAAAATACGGCAAAATTGATTTATTACTTTATAATGCTGGTGTTGCTAAAAGTTGTAAAATCACTGAGTTTTCATTAGATACTTTTAAATTTATCTGTGATGTTAATTTAAATGGCTATTTCTTATGTGCCAGAGAAGCTGCTAGAGTGATGATTGAAAAAGAAACTGCTGGCTCGATTATCGTTATTAACTCTAAATCTGGTAGAGTTGGTAGCAAGCATAATAGTGGATATTCCGCTTCTAAATTTGGGGCTGTTGGTTTGACGCAAAGTTTGGCACTAGACCTTGCCGAATACCATATCAGAGTGAATTCCATGATGCTGGGGAATCTTTTAGATTCTGATATGTTTGAAAGTTTAATTCCACAATATGCGGTTAAGTTAGGTGTTCCTGAAGATCAAGTAAAACAAGTTTATATTGATAAAGTGCCTTTAAAACGTGGTTGCAGATTCCAAGATGTTGCTAATGTAGTTACGTTCTATGCATCAGAGAAAGCCGAATATTTAACAGGACAATCTGTAAATATTACTGGTGGTCAAGTAATGTAAGCATTTGGCTTACATTACTTAAATCATGACTGAGAAATAACATAATAATCATTAAACTAACAGGAGGATAAGACTATGTTGTGGTTGATTATAGTGGCTGCTTTAATGTGGATTTTGCAATGTATCTTAGGAATTTGGCAGTTTAATAAATTTAATCGCCGCTTTAAAGAACTAAGAGCTGAAGGTAGAGTTGCCATTGGCAGAGCAAAAGGCCGTGTTGTCGCAGGCGCTGTTGTATTACTTTGTATAGACAAAGAGTGTAATATTATAAAAGGTGAAAAAATGCAGGGAACAACAATCTTTGCGGGCTTAAAGCCTCTTAATAAATTCAATCATATGAATTTACTAGATATAAATGAGGTAAGCTGTAATGGCTTGGATAAGCAAACAACAAAAGCAGTTTTAAATGCGGTTAGCAATTATAAAGAATTCATTAAAAAAGAACAAACGATAAAGATAGAGCAAGTAGAAGCTGAGAATTTGGTTAGTAATTAACACAACGGTTTTTTTTGTAAAATTTATATCTGAATATTCTAATAATTGCTAAATGTTTTGTTATGTTATAACTCAGTTAAAGAAATAAATTTCTACATTTATCAGCCTTGGTTTTGTAAATAGAAGTGGGCTAACCACAACTAAAAAAAGAAAGTGGGGTTATCTTATGGATTCATTAGTTTTTTTAGCAAAAGGGTTTATAGGAATGTTTAATGAGGGAGGTAAAACATTTGTTGCTTTGGTAACAGGTATCGTACCTACATTGATTTGTTTACTTGTAGCAATGAATGCACTCATTCGTTTCGTTGGTCAAGAAAAAATCGAAAAATTAGCACATATGTGTGCAGGAAATCCGATATCTAGATATATAATTCTACCAGTAGTTGGTACTTTCTTCTTTTGCAATCCAATGACATTATCATTAGGCAAGTTTATGCCAGAAAAATATAAACCAAGTTATTATGCAGCAGGTTCTTATTCTTGTCATACGTTAAATGGATTATTCCCTCACGTAAATCCAGGAGAATTATTCGTTTTCTTGGGAATTGCAAACGGCATAACTCAATTAGGGCTGCCTACTGTTGACTTAGCTTTACGGTATTTCTTAGTTGGTGTTGTAACAAACTTTTTAAGAGGTTGGGTAACAGATTTTACAACGAGTTATGTTGAAAAACAGCAAGGTGTTACTTTAAAAACAGAAGTTACCGCTATTCAAAGTGGAACGAATGCATAAGGAGGATTAGAAAATGGGAGAATATCAATCAATTAAAGTATCTGCAGGTAGAGGTGGTTTTGGTGGTCCATTAGTTTTAACTCCAACTGCGGAAAAAAATAAAGTTGTTAATATTACCGGTGGTGTTATTTCACCTGTTGCAGAAAAAATTGCTGAAATGACAGGCTGTACTTTAGTAGATGGGTTTAAAACAAAAGCTCCGGACAATGAAATCTTATGTGTAATTATTGATTGTGGTGGTACGCTACGTTGCGGTATCTATCCACAAAAGAAAATTCCGACAATTAACTTAAATCCAACGGGGCCTAGCGGTCCACTAGCTGAACATATCAAAGCAGATATTTATGTATCTGAAGTGAAAATTAGTGATTTATCATTTAGTGATGGTTCAGCTCCAGCGCCAACTCCAGTTGAGGCTAAAAGTAAGTCTAAATATGATACTTCAAAAAAAATTACGCAACAAACATCAGGTGGGTTAATGGCGAACATCGGTAAAATGATGGGATCTATTACAGCAACCTTATATCAAGCTGGTCGTGATACGATTGACACGATTATGAAAACAATTCTTCCGTTCATGGCGTTTGTGTCAATGTTAATCGGTGTGGTATTAAGCACAGGAATTGGTGATGTCATTGCTCAAGTATTAGCACCACTTGCTAGCTCGGCAATTGGCTTGATTATATTATCTATGATTTGTTCCTTCCCATTCTTATCTCCATTCCTTGGACCTGGCGCTGTTATAGCACAAGTAATTGGTGTCTTAATCGGGGTTCAAATTGGACAAGGGAATATTCCGCCACATCTTGCATTACCAGCACTATTTGCTATCAATGCCCAAGCGGCTTGTGACTTTATTCCAGTAGGTTTAGGTCTTGCTGAAGCCGAAGTTGAAACTGTTGAAGTTGGTGTTCCTTCGGTATTATATTCGCGGTTTATCACAGGACCGATTACTGTAGCTATTGCGTGGCTTGCAAGCTTTGGTTTATATCAAGGTTAGTTCTTAGAAAGTTAATTTAAAAATAGAATGTGTGATTGATGAATATGATCAGTCACACATTCTACTATAAAAACGAAACAATCGGAGGTATTATATATGTCAGTTATTTTTAATACAAAAGTTATAAAACTTGGTGACATGGCAAATGCATTTATTGCGGAAAAAATGGTCATTCTGTTTCAAGAAAATGCACCAGATGAGTTAGCCGACTATTGTGTCTTGCACACAGGTCATAAATTAGTAGATACTGTGCAAGTAGGCGATATTTTAGTATTTGCTGGCATAGAATATAAAATTGTGTATGTTGGTGATCAAGTACAAAAGAATTTAGGTAATTTAGGTCATATCACATTAAGATTTAATAATAATTGTGAAGGTGAAAATCTGGAAGGTAGCTTATACCTTGAAGACAAAGATGTTGCAGCTATTAATATTGGTGATGAAATCTCTATTATAAGAAAATAATAAGAGTTATCACTTGGGACGGTTAGGAAATGAATACTTTGAGGATAGATTTTAATTTCGTCTCTATAAAAATGCATATATATAAACCAGTATAACTTACTAGCTACCATTGCTACAGTTATGCTGGTTTATTTTTGTTTCTATACAATTCATAATGGCTACTGCACCCTAAAGACATTAGAGTGCAGTAGCCATTATTTTTATCATTATTTTTCGACTAATTCTTTTGCTAAATTTACAGCGACAACACCATCACGCGCGTAACAATCGGCGCCAGCTTGGTCGGCATATTCTTGCGTGAGGACAGCCCCACCTACCATAACTTTGGCTTTACTGCCAGCTTTTTTTAGTGCGTCGATGACGAAATCAATTTGTGGCATGGTGGTCGTCATTAGCGCACAGAGACCGACAATATCGGCGTCGTGCTCTAATGCCGTTTTTACGATCGTGTCTAATTCAACGTCTTTACCGAGGTCAATGATATGGAATCCATTATTTTCGAGTAGAGCACCAACAATATTTTTACCGAGGTCATGAATATCGCCTCTGACAGTAGCGATAACAACAGTACCCTTATTTTGAAAATTATGTAATGGCAATAGCTCTTTTATTTTGATAAAAGCTTCGCGCATGGCTTCAGCTGATAGTAGAACTTGTGGTAAAAACAATTTACCAGAGCCAAAACCGATGCCAACTTCGTTCATGGCGGCAGTCAAACATTGATCAGTGATTTCGGTAGAAGAATGGCCCTCGGCCAAAGCTTTTTCTACCATTGGTGCAATGGCTTCTTTTTCTCCATTAATTACAGCGGTTTTAATACTGGTTAGTAAATCCATTTCCGAGATAGGAGCTGTTGCGGCTTTTGTAGGCGCATTTGCATTGGCAGCGGATAAACTATAGTGGCGAGCATTTTTATCAAAGCCTAGTAAAGCTGAGCTAGCGAGAAGGGCCTCTTGCATTGCAGTATCGTATGGATTCATGATTGGAGCATCGAGACCGTAGGCTAAACTCATCGTAAAGAAGTTACTATTAATCAGTGGTCGATTCGGGAGTCCAAAGGATATATTACTTAACCCCATTGTAGAAGGATACCCAAATTTTTCACGATAGAGTTTTAAAGTATTGAGTGTCTGGATGCAGGCTTCTTCATCAGCGGCAATCGTCATAACCAGAGCATCAAGCAAGAAATCATTTGGCTTCATTCCGATAGCGAGTGCGTGGTCAATAATCGTTTGTATGACGGCTACACGTTCTGGGGCTGTCTCTGGTACACCGGCAGGTGAGATTGGTAAACATAGAATGGCTGCACCATATTTTTTAGCCAAGGGCAAGAATTCAGCTAAACGTTCTGGTTCGGCACTTACTGAATTAATGAGTGCACGTCCAGGATAAGCTTTTAATCCTGCTTCTAAGGCTTTGGCATCGCTGGTATCAATTGCGAGAGGAACGTCTACCAACTGAGAAATTTCAGTAATTGCTTTACTCATAGCCTTGGTTTGGTCGATCCCAGCTACACCCATATTTACATCCAATAGATGTGCACCAGCACGGACTTGTTCAAGTGCTTCTTTTTTTACTGAAAGAAAGTTTCCCTCTTTAATTTCAGCGGCAAGCTTTTTTCTGCCTGTTGGATTAATACGCTCACCTAGTAGCACCGTAGGTAATGTTTTATCAATAAATACTGTTTTACTACGACTTGTTAAAGCGAGCATTGGCTTGCGGTGTTGGCGTATGGCTGGGGTTAATCTTTGAATTGCTTTTTTGATAGCCGCGATATGTTTAGGCGTTGTCCCGCAACAACCACCGATATAAGTTGCGCCAGCTTCGACTAATTTTGGTACCCAACTAGCCATTTCTTCTGCATCCATTGGAAAAACAGTTTTCCCTTCTACTAAATGTGGCATGCCGGCATTTGGTTGGATACTAATTGGACAACTGCAATTAGCTGCTAATAGTTCAATGATTGGTAGTAATTGCGCTGGCCCAAGTGAACAGTTTGCCCCGATTATATCAGCGCCCATTGCTTCTAAGGTAATCGCTGCGGTTTGTGGATCTGTTCCTGTTACAGTACGACCATCAGAGTTAAAGGATAATTGACAGATTACAGGTTTATCCGTTACTGCTTTGGCCGCAAGAAGAGCAGCCCTCATTTCTTGAATGTCAATAATAGTTTCAATTAAAATCATATCTACACCAGCATTTACTAACGCTGATATTTGTTCATAAAAAACTTCATATGCCTCATCAAAAGTTAATTCACCAAGAGGTTTGATAAATTTGCCAGTAGAGCCAATAGATCCGGCAATTTTGACTTTATCACCAGTGGCCGCTTTGGCAGCCTTAACTGCGGCGATGTTGAGCTCTTTTACACGCTCAGCTAAGCCATAGTGTGATAATTTGATTCGGTTGGCGCCAAAACTATTTGTTTCAATAATATTGGAACCATGTACGATATATTCTTTATGAATATTGGTAACGATTTCAGGTTTTTCTACATTTAATAACTCAGGGCATTCACCTGGCTTTAATCCAGCATTTTGTAACATGGTACCCATTGCACCGTCAAAAACATAAATCATTTAAATAGAAGACTCCTTTCGAGCTAGACAATCTAGTTTATTACAATTTTTACAATCGTGGCTGGTCTGCGAAGAATTTCCTCCGCAATTTGGAACTAGACCAATAACAGCTGTAACTGATTTTCGTGGAATAAGCATCATACTAGTTGTTAAAGCAATGCCAATTTCTTTAGCACTAGATAAGCGAAGCATTTCAGGCTGGAAGGTAATATTCCAATCACCATAGCCAGGGCTAAAACGCATTGCAGTTTGATATCCTTTTGCCTCTATATAATGTTTAATGGTTTTTTCCATAGTGTCAGCTGCCATTTCTACAGCTGTTGTAGCAGCTGCATCAAGTAATACGGAATGTGTATAATTATTGGCTTTAAAATGGTCAGTGATGGCATTTTCAATATCTTCACCAATGGTAACAGCCATTACAATAATCTTTGTCGCATTTTGCAAATGACGTTGAACGACATTACCTTGGATGATAGCGGGAACTTCTGCTTCAATCGTATGCGTTGAATGATTATAATCGTAAATTTGCCAAATACCTTTGGCTTGGCTTAAAAGCTGTGCTTCTAGGCAAGCGTGATCAATCAACTTTTCGTCAAACGCTACTTTACTTAGCCCTGCGTAACGTTTTGTCTCACTTTTATCAATACTAGTCAGTGAGGCATTATAAATTGGCAAAACAAACACCTCGTCTTATATAAAATTTTGCACTTACGACTATTTTAACATAAAAGGTTAAAAAAAGCTTGAATAGTTAAAAATAGTGTAAATAATATACTGGAAAATTCATTTATTATGCTTATATTTTAGCCATATTTGATAATAAATTTTAAATATTGCGTTGATCAGAATTTTACGTGATAAAAAGTAGCAGGAATCTGCCAAATGGTGTGGAATTGAGTTATCTTAATGAGAATAAACATTACCAAAGAAGAGGGGAATTTCATGGTAAAAGTGATTGCAATTGCAAATCAAAAAGGCGGAGTTGGTAAAACAACGACTTCAGTAAATCTAAGTGCTTGTTTAGCTGAATTAGGGAAGAAAGTATTATTAATGGATGTCGATCCACAAGGAAATTCAACGAGTGGATATGGTATTGATAAATCAAAAATAAAAAGATCAATTTATGATGTATTAGTAGATGATGTTGATATGTCAGAGGCAATATTATCCACCGAAATTGAAAATTTAAAAATATTACCGGCAACAATTCAATTGGCTGGAGCTGAAATTGAATTGGTATCAGTAATGTCTAGAGAAACAAAGTTAAAAAGGGCAATTGATAAAATAAAGTATGAGTATGACTATGTCATTATGGATTGTCCACCATCACTTGGGCTCTTAACAATTAACTCGCTAACTGCTGCCAATTCAGTACTGGTTCCGATACAATGTGAGTTTTATGCGTTAGAAGGTTTATCACAATTGATGAATACAGTTGCCTTGGTTCAAAAAAATTTAAATCCAATCTTGGAGCTAGAGGGTGTCGTACTGACAATGTTCGATGCGCGGACTAATTTATCGCTACAAGTCGTTGAAGAAGTAAAGAGTCATTTTAGACAAAAAGTTTATCAGACAATTATTCCAAGAAATGTTCGACTTAGCGAGGCACCAAGCCATGGTCAGCCAGTTACAATATATGATCCTAAGTCGAAGGGTTCAGAAGTGTATTTTGAATTAGCCAAAGAGGTGATTGATAATGAGTAAACAAGCACGTGGCTTAGGTAGAGGATTAGATTCATTAATTAGAAATACTGCTGTAGAGGAAAACGATGATAATGAAAAAGTGAAATCATTGGAACTGAATGTAATTGTTGCGAATCAATTTCAGCCAAGAAAAGAGTTTGATGACGAAGCCTTAGAAGAGCTGATGCAATCCATTAAGCAATATGGAGTGTTACAACCGGTGTTAGTTCGTAAAACGATATCTGGCTATGAGCTCATTGCTGGTGAACGTCGCTTAAGAGCATCAAAACGTGCTGGTCTAAAATTTATTCCGGCAATTGTGCGTGAATATAGCGATTCGGAGATGACCGAAATCGCATTGATTGAAAATCTACAAAGAGAAGATTTAACAGCAATAGAAGAAGCTTCTGCTTATGAAAAATTGCTAACAACTTTTGGCCTTACCCAAGAAGAGTTAGCTCAAAAAGTTGGTAGAAGTCGTTCCCATATTGCAAACTTTATCCGTATGTTAACATTGCCCAAAATTATTCAAGATTATGTTTCACGTGAAACAATTTCCATGGGGCAGGCTAGACCACTTATTACACTTGATAACGAAAATTTGCAAATTGAAGCTGCTGAATATATTATTGCTGAAGATTTATCAGCAAGAGCAAGTGAAGAATTGGTTAAAAAATTGCTAATGAATCCAGACTTTTTAAGTGATCAACAGAGAAGTATCGATGAAGCGGAAGAAAATGAAACTGAAAATACACCAGAGCATCGAGAAGTCTTTTTAGCTGAGGCGGAAGATCGCTTAAAGTTAATGCTGGGAACACAGGTTAAAATTAAACAGGGAAAGAAAAAGAGTAGAATAGAAATAGACTTCTATTCTCAAGATGATCTTGATCGTATTATTGAAACCTTATCAGAACCAATTGCAGCAAGAACAACTAGGAATGCTGCAATATTTACAGTTTAATGTTTCACGTGAAACATTTGGAGGCGTAGACAATGAGAGTAGAGAAGGATTTGTTAGGTGAGAAGAGCCTTAATGAAGAGAGTTACTATGGTATTCACACAGCACGGGCAATAGAAAATTTTTCGATTAGTGATAAAAAGGTGAATTTAAAATTAGTTCAAGCGATTGCGCTTATTAAACAAAGTGCTGCCGAGGTTAATATGGAGCTAGGCTATCTAGAACAAGAAAAAGGAAAGGCTATTATTCAGGCTGCAAAAGAAATGGCACAGGGAAATCTACAAGAGCATATTCTTGTTGATGCTTTGCAAGGTGGAGCTGGCACATCTACCAATATGAATATCAACGAAGTAATTGCCAATCGAGCCCTGGAGTTAGTAGGGCATAAGAAAGGTGATTATGACTACATACATCCCATCAATCATGTTAATTTACATCAATCTACCAATGACGTTTATCCTTCGGGATTAAAAATTGCTTGCATTTGGGCTACTGAGGAACTAAGTAATGTTTGTGCTAAGTTACAAGAATCGTTGCAAAGAAAAGAAAGTGAATTTGCCCATGTCATTAAAATGGGGCGAACACAATTGCAAGATGCAGTGCCCATTACCTTAGGCCAAGAATTTGGTGCTTATGCGCAAGCTATTTCTCGAGATCGCTGGCGTATCTATAAATGCCAAGAACGGTTAAAACAATTGAATCTAGGTGGTACTGCTATTGGTACAGGAATCACAGCCCCGATAAAGTATGTGTTTACAGTCGTAGAGCGATTGAGAGATTTGGTACATGTAAATATTGGACGAAGTGAAAATATGATTGATAGTACACAAAATGTTGACGTATTTGTAGAAGTATCTGGTTTAATTAAAACCCTTGCAGTAAACTTAAATAAGATAGCAAATGATTTACGTTTGTTATCATCAGGACCTACTGGTGGATTTGGTGATATTAACTTACCACCTCGTCAAGCAGGGTCTTCCATTATGCCAGGAAAGGTAAATCCAACGATTGCTGAAGCAACAAATCAAGCCTGCTTTCATATTATGGCTGGCGATTTGGCGATTACCTTAGCTGCACAAAATGGGCAATTGGAATTAAATGCCTTCTTACCACTTATTGCTCATCATTTATTGGAGAATATACAGCTGATGACGCGGACTATTACGATGTTAGACGAACGGTGTATTCAAGATATTTCGGCCAATGAAGCAGAGGCAAAACGAATTGTGTATCATTCAGCAGCATTAGTCACAGCTTTAGTTCCATATATTGGGTATAGTAAAGCAACTGAACTGGCAGTCAAGATGAATGAAACTAAGCAGAATATCGAAACGGTTATTTTAGAAAATAATATTATGGATCAGCAAGAACTGGCTGAATTCTTAGATCCATATCAACTTACAAGACCATATAAAGGTAAAAAAAGGGAGTTATAATCATGCAAAGTACACCAAGAGGAAATAGATTGCATATTGGAATATTTGGCCGTAGAAACGCAGGAAAGTCCAGTTTGATTAATAGCTTAACGAAACAAGAGGCTGCACTCGTATCTCCGATAGCAGGTACGACGACAGATCCGGTTTACAAAGCAATGGAAATTTTGCCAATTGGTCCAGTTATGATCATCGATACAGCAGGAATTGACGATTCTGGAACCTTGGGTGAAATGAGAATTGAAAAAACAAAAGAAGTTATCACGAAAACGGACGTTGCGATTCTTGTAATGGATGGACAGGAAAAATTTTCTAATTATGAAGAAAGTTTAATTGAAGAATTAAAAAAAAGAAAAATATCGACGATTTTAGTTTTAAATAAGGAAGATGTTTTGCCAATTTCCGATAAAAAAGTAAAGGAATTAAAAGCAAAATTAAAAATACCAGTTTTAAAAGTTAGTACAGTAAGTCTCCAGGGGATTGAACCTTTAAAAGAGCAACTGATTAAAAGTGTTCCTGATCATTGGGATGGACAACCTCTAGTTGGTGATTTAATCAATGGTGGGGATAGTGTTGTAATGGTTGTACCGATTGACACTGCGGCACCTAAGGGAAGACTTATATTGCCACAGGTGCAAGCGATTCGAGATGTATTAGATCATGATGGACACGCATTGGTCGTAAAAGAAAGAGAGTTAAAATCACTTCTTGATAATTTAAAAGAGAAACCTAAACTGGTCATTACTGATTCACAAGAATTCCTAAAAGTTGAGGCGGATACCCCAAAGGAGATCAAACTTACTTCATTTTCCATTTTAATGGCGCGTCATAAAGGAAATTTGGAAACTTTAGTTATGGGGGCCAAAGCCGTTGATTCATTAAAACGTGGCGATAAAGTTTTAATTGCTGAAGCCTGTACACATCAATGTCAGTCAGATGATATTGGCCGTGTAAAAATACCGCGATGGTTACGTCAATATGTAGGTGGCGAGTTAGAGTTCCATTGGGTTAGTGGGAATAGTTTCCCCGTTGACTTGCAGAAGTATAAGTTGATTATTCATTGTGGTGGCTGTATGATTAATCGTCGTGCGATGCTTCATCGTATGCAAGTTGCCGAAGATCATAAAGTACCGATTGTAAATTATGGAGTGCTCATTGCAAAGTTACATGGTATTTTGCCGCGAGCGTTAAGTCCATTTCCTTATTTACAAATGCTAATAGAAGAGGAATAATATAATAGGAGATATAATATGAAGGGTGCATTGGTTAACTTTGCAGCAATTCTTGCCGGGTCAATCGTAGGCTTGATTTTAAAAAGAGGGATACCAGAAAAATATAAAGAAACTATAATTGATGGATTGGGTTTAGCGGTAATGGTGATTGGTTTTAAAATGGCATTGGTGACGGAAAATATATTGGTGGTCATTGTCAGCATAGCACTAGGGGCTTGTGTAGGTGAAATTATGGGTATTGATGCTATGTTAAATCGTGTCGGCGCTTTATTGACGGAGAAGTTAGGCGGACGCTACGGTGATGTTGGTAAAGGGTTTGTGACCGCAACGCTTATTTTTTGTATTGGCGCAATGGCGATCGTTGGTAGTATCCAAGAAGGGTTAACTGGAGATGCTAGCACACTTTATGCAAAGTCAATGATTGATGGTATCGCTGCCATTATTTTTACGGCAGCAATGGGAATTGGCGTTGCTTTTTCTGCCGTACCAGTTTTTATGTATCAAGCGACTATTACCGTTGGGGCGAGTTGTTTTGGTGAACTTCTTTCAAAGGCAGCGATTAATGAACTTACAGCTGTTGGCGGAGTACTGATTATTGCAATTAGTTTCGCAATGCTTGAGATTAAAAAAATTAGAGTGGCAAATTTATTGCCAGCGATTCCCATAGCAGTATTACTCGTTATTTGGGATATTTTATAAGGATAAGAGTTAAGGAGTTTTGTAAAAATGGGACAAGGTATAGATTTATCAATTATAGCAACATTTATTACCAATAATATACATTATGTAATCTTGGTAATGACAGTATTATTATTATTTTCATTGGTAGTATTTGTTAATATCAATATGAAATTATCATACATGAATAAACGTTATAAAAAGTTGATGACTGGTATGGATGGTAGTAATATTGAACGAATTCTTATGGCACATATTGATGAAGTGCGAGAACTCGTAAAAAAAGTTGATCAACTAGAAAATGAAAATAAGCGCATGGACACACTGTCGAAAAAAGCAGTGCAAAAAATAGGCGTTGTTCGTTTTAGTGCCTTTGAAGGGATTGGCAGCGATTTAAGTTATGCAGTGGCCGTTCTTGATTATAATAATAATGGTGTGGTTTTTTCCAGTATTTTTGGTCGAGAAGATTCTCGTACTTATGCAAAACCAATTATTGATTGCAAGTCTACATATCTGTTAACGGATGAGGAAAAAAGTGCAATTGAGCAGGCAATTAAAAAATAATTCTCTAAAAAAGGAGGATTTTTCATATTTATGGCAAAATAATAAGGTTGATATGATTTAAAAGTTTGGAGGATTTTGATTGAATAAAAACGCTCAAAAATCAGATAAACGAGAATATACTTTAAAAATTATTCCACATCAAGGCGGAGATGTTCGTAGTCTTAGGTTACCAATGCGAACCATCAAATATGGTGTGGCAACGATTTGTACAAGTGCAATCTTATTTGTTGGTGCTTTTTGCTATTCTACGTATAATGCAAGTTTGATTCAAAAAGACCAAGCTGAATTAGACGAATTGCGGCAAGTAAATAATATACAACAAACACAAATTCTGCAATTAGCTAAGAAAGCGGCTAATTTACAAGAAGATATGAATAAATTAGATGAGTTGGAAGGCGAATTGCGGCAATTGACAACGGGGGCTGGGACAGATAAAACTGTTCATGATGGGCAAGGTGGTCCAGGGATTAAGCCAAATGTAGAAAATTTAAATGAAACATTGAACAGTTTAGAACAGAATATAAAAATTCGTCGAGCAAACCTAGAAAGTTTAAAGGCGAGTCTTGTAACCCAACAAGCGAAAATCGCCGTCACCCCGTCCATATGGCCAGCAAATGGCGAAGTTAGTTCTCGCTATGGCTTACGCTGGGGTGGTAGTGACTTCCATCCGGGAATTGATATTGCAGCAGATACTGGAACTCCAGTTGTGGCAACTGCTGATGGTGTTGTCGTTGAAAGTGGTTGGAATTCTGGTGGGTATGGCAATCTAGTAGAAATTGACCATGGTAATGGTATCCACACGCTTTATGGACATAATTCGCAGATCGCTGTAAGTATAGGAACAGCAGTAAAAAAAGGACAGGTTATTGCTTATATGGGCAGTACTGGTTTTAGTACAGGACCGCATGTACATTATGAAGTTCGTGTTAATGGTAAAGCAGTTAATCCAGATCGATATTTATAATAGTTAATAATAAATATAGAGGGGCGCGTGCACAGGGATGTTTAGTAGTAAGAAAAAAAGCAGTAGTTTTGGAACAAATGATATTGAAACAATCATTGGAAAGAATACGCAATTTAAAGGCGTGCTCAGTGGAGATGGCAATATTCGTGTTGATGGAAATTTAGATGGTGAAATTAGTTCAACAGGTGATGTTGTGATTGGTGATCAAGGGAATATTACCGCAACGATAAAGGCCAATAATGTTTTGATATCTGGAGTAGTAAAGGGAAATGTTGTTGCAAATAGCAAACTTGAAATTACATCCGCCGGTAAATTATTTGGTGATGTAAAAGCTGCGGTGCTAAGCATTGCTGAAGGCGCGTCATTTAAAGGAAATAGTAACATGGAAGCTACTAAAGTTTTGCCAGAAGAAGTAAAGAAAGCAAAGTAATTCACATTGATATCCATAGCGTCCGACTATGGTATACCAGTTAGAAATAGTGAAGTATGGCAGAGAAAGTTATCTATTCTGCTTTTTGTCAGCAAAGATAAAAAGGGAATGGCAACATAGAAATAATAGGGTATATTACAAAACTGACACTTGTAATATACCCTATTATTTTTTATATGCTTTAAATGGAAGCTTTTATGGATGGAAGCCTTGAATGTCTCAACGCAAAAGCGATCGCTCGAGCAATGGTATCGGCCATATTCATCACTAAATGAAGACGAGTGCTTTGCAATACGAGGTGTTCCATGAAACCGCTGACATTGACGATTCCCGTTATGTAAGCATCTCCAACCGGAGGTAAATCTTTTTTGACAGCGGCTCCAGGCTTTACGGAACCACGCCCAAGTGATAAGTATCCTACATTATCTAAGCGACCTAAGCAAGCATCAATCGCAATGATAAATGGTCTGTGGAATTGACTATTGATAATATTCATATAATCAACTAAATTGGTGGCGTGAACCGGTTCTTCTAATGTACCAAAAATCGGTGAGGCAACTTGCAGAAGTTTTAATTTTGTGCCTGTCAATGGACCAAGTGCGTCTCCGGTAGAACGATCCGTACCGATACAGACAAACACGATATCTCGATGACTGGTCTGTGCTTCATATAGAATCGTTTGTATCTTTGTAGCAAAATCAAATATAATCGTAGGTGTATGGATTGAAAGTTTTGATTCTAATTTTTGTGGTTTAAAAATATTTGTTAGCATAGTGTACTCCTGTCTTTTATTTGAACACTATCATTATGTCCGAAGGTACTACTGGTTTATGCAGAAAATAGGAAGGAACATAACTTTTACAAGAAATTAAGAATTTATACTAGTAAAAACAAAAAAATACAAGGCGAATAAGAAAAAAACGAAAAAATAAAATTTATAATGTATTCTTGTATACCGCAAAACAATGCAGTACAAAATTTCTAAGAATCTAAGTAAGATGTATCGGTTTATGCCTGTTATGGTTATCGTTAAGAAGACTTAATTAACAAATTTGAAATAGATGTTATTGCGTATAAAAAAACAATAATTGCATAAATATTCAATTAAAACCGACGATTTCTGCAGAAAAGTGCTAAAAATAAGGATTATTATGCAGGTTGATTTTAAATATATGTATTGACAGTATTAGTATTCGTTTTTATAATTAATATACGTTACAGGTTTAGCGTATTGTAAAAAAACAAATGTCTCTACAAAATGGAAAAAACAGCAACCGATAGAGCAATTAAGAAGAAATGTGACGATAGATATTGTGATATCGTCATATTTAGTTTGAATTCAATAATAAATAATGGCGTTTATTTATTGATCTTTATATTAATGTGGTTTATAAATTAGCCATGCGACAGTGAATCTTAATAAGGGTAGCTGTAGCAAGGTTTTTTTATTAGTTAAATAAAGTTGATGAATGGATAGAAAAGAGATCATTGTAACAATCATTATTTAGGTAAGTATCATTATCTAAGAGTATTTACCTAAGTTGATTTTTCATTTGTGTATTTGATATGGAGGAGAGGGAAAAAGTATGTGCAGAATTGGATCAATCAAAAGTAAAGTACCAGTTCACCCATCAAAAGCTTTGCATTTAATGCTACCACAACAAGAGGGACATGATAATTCAGGCTTCGCTATGGTTATGCAAGATTTGTATGGAGTTTTTACTGAGTATAAAGATAAGCCGCTACTATCCTTAGCGTGTACGCAACGTGGTGCGCAATTAGTAGAAGATTATATGGACAGTCATAACTTTGTTCAATTGGCTGAATGGATTCCAAAACCAAATAAACAGCAAGGGCTGGATATTAAAGCAATGCCTTACTACATTTTCCGTAATTATGATTATCCTGAACAATATAATGATAAAACCCAAGAAGAACGAGAAGAACTGATGCTCGATACTCGTCTTGCGCTTCGTAAAATATTAGAGGAAACAAATGAAGGTTACGTATATTCCTTCTGGCCTGATGTTTTAACGTTAAAAGAGATTGGCGATCCTCGCGATATTGCAACTTATTTCAGACTTTGGGATGACAGCGGTATGCTTGTTGCAAAAAGTATCGTAACGCAATGTCGTCAAAATACAAACTATGATATTGTGCGTTATGCAGCTCACCCGTTTTTTATCCAAGGCTATACCTTATGTGCAAATGGTGAGAATACGTTCTATACAAAAAATATGGAGTATCAAAAGTCACTCCATCGTGGCTATACTGGTTTTGAGTCAGATTCTCAAAACTTTATCTATACACTTCATTACGTACTTCGCCAATTGAAATGGCCAATTCAATATTATAAGCATGTTATCACGCCACTTTCTTTTGCTGAAGCTGAACAGCGGGAAGATAAGAAAGTTCTTAGTGTAATTCGTCAATCGTTAGGTCATTTAGAAATCAATGGCCCCAATACGATTATTGCTGTACTGCCAAGCGGGGATATGATCACTTGTTGTGATTCTAAAAAACTTCGCCCTGTTGTTGTTGGTGGTGATGATATGACAATCGCAATTTCATCTGAAGTATGTGGTTTAAATGCTATTTTACCGAATCGTGATATGTCGAAAGATATTTATCCAAATGAACGGGAAGTTGTTGTAATCAATAATGATTTGGAGGTGCAAAGATGGAAACAGTAAGAACGCAAGACATTAGTGTCAATGATCTTAAATGGAAAATAGAATATTACGCAGAACGCTGTACAATGTGTGGTAGTTGCGTAGCGACTTGTACGAAAAATGCAATCGAAGCGTGTATATCGCATCGTTCTGTTACCGTTTCTAATGCGCATCAGCCAGAACCAGTAAAAGAACATAAAGCGATTCCCGTAATCAAGCAAGTAGCGAATATTGCAAATGCTTGCGTTGGTTGTGGTATGTGCGAAAAGGTCTGTCCAAATCATGCGATTAAAGCAGTGCGTAATATCGACAATCGCTTCAATTTATTGGCACGTGATCATGGTCCGATTAAACGTGGTGGGCGGACGAATTTAAATGCACAACGTACGCTTGATAACATTATCGTTGGGCGTATATCGCAGATGACTGACCCGGCACTTGATTCAGAACGTCATACCTTCGATATTCGTGCACCATTTGGTAGAGTACTCCTTCCAAGGGAGTTACCATTGATATCAGAAAATGGGCAGTTAACCTTAACGGGTAAAATACCACCAGTCAATTGGATTTATCCACTTATCTTTAGTGATATGTCTATTGGTGCATTATCAACAAGAGCATGGGAAGCCGTTTCTCTAGCAACTGCTTATTTAAATGAAAAACATAATTTGCCAATTCGTATGTGCTCTGGTGAGGGCGGTATGCCGGTGAAATTACTAGAATCAGAAAAATTGAAATATATGATTTTACAAATTGCATCCGGTCATTTTGGTTGGAATAGAATTATCAAAGCAATGCCACGGATGAAAGTGGATCCTGCTGGTATATTGATTAAAATTGGTCAAGGGGCGAAGCCTGGTGATGGCGGGCTCTTGCCAGCAGCAAAAGTTGCGGAACATGTGCAAGCGATTCGTGGTGTACCAAAGGCGACTCTAAGCTCACCACCAAATCATCAAGGCTTGTATTCGATTGAAGAATCTGTACAGAAAATGCATTTATCCTTAAATGCAGCCTTCGGTTTTAGAGTGCCAGTTGCAATTAAATGTGCAGCTTCGGCGACTTCCGTATCCGTATATAACAATTTACTTCGTGATCCGTATAAAATTTGCGGTGGCTTTTTTATTGATGGGATCCAAGGTGGTACAGGGGCGGCCAATGAAGTTTCGTTAGATCATACTGGACACCCAATTGTATCAAAACTACGCGAATGTTATTTAGCAGCGGTGAAACAAGGTTTACAAGGTCAAATCCCTCTTTGGGCAGGTGGCGGCATGGGCTTAACTGGCAATGCCGCAGCAGATGCCTTTAAAATGATTTGTTTAGGGGCAAACGGTGTTTTTGTGGGTAAAATTCTTATTCAGCTACTTGGTTGTATTGGGAATGAAAATGGTCGTTGCAATGCTTGTTCTACTGGTAAATGTCCAACGGGTATTTGTACACAAGATCCTCGTTTGGTAAAACGTTTGGATATCGATAAAGGTGCACAAAATATCGTTGATTATATCTTAGCGTTAGACAGCGAAATGCGTAAATTAATGGCGCCAATCGGTAACAGTTCACTTCCAGTCGGTCGTTCTGATGCATTGGTAACAACTGATAAAGCGATTGCTGATAAACTTGGAATACAATATGTATGTTAGGAGGGAAGCTACGTGTTTAAAATTAATACATTAGAAGGACATAATCGTATGTCAACGCAAGATTTGCTTATGGCCATTAGTGAGGCTGTGGCAAATGGTGAGACAGAATTTGATATAGCGGCTTCCGGCCAACATGATATTGGTGGACCGCTATGGCACCCAGAGGGTAAAACGTTAAAATTCCATGTAACCAATGCTGGTCAACGCGTTGGTTCTATGTGTCTTGAAAATACAGAGATTATCGTAGATGGTTCTGCTTCCGCTGACGTAGGTTGGCTCAATGCAGGTGGGAAAATCGTCATCAAGGGTGATGCTGGGGATACAGCGGGCCATTGTGCGGCAGCTGGTAGTATTTATATCGGCGGACGTGCTGGTACGCGCTCAGGTTCTTTAATGAAACATGACCCACTTTATGATCCGCCAGAAATGTGGATACTCAAGAATGTTGGCAGTTTTTCCTTTGAGTTCATGGGTGGCGGTAAGGCGATTGTCTGCGGCTATGATAGTGAAGCATTTGAGTCGGTACTTGGTGATCGTGCTTGTGTTGGTATGGTTGGTGGTGTTCTTTACTTTAGGGGTAAGGCAAAAGGTATTTCTCAAGAGGAACTCACTGTAACTGAACTTGAAGCTAGCGATATTGAATATTTAGATGGTAAAATGGATGATTTCTTAAGTTCCATAGATAGGCCAGAACTTCGCGTTGAACTTACCAATTGGAGTGAATGGCATAAGTTGAGACCATTGACGTTTGAAGAACGCATACCAAAAGATGTGGGCAATATTAAAGATTTTCGTACGAAAGAATGGGTTGAAGGCGGTATCTTCAGCGATGTTTGTATGGATGACTTTGTGGTAAATAGTCTGGTTGTTACGGGGACTTATCGTCAACGGGTGCCAGCTTGGGAAAACGCAAAATATGCGGCTCCTTGTGAGTTTAATTGCCCGGCAAATGTGCCAACGCAACAACGGTATAATTTACTTCGTGAAGGCAAAGTAGAAGAAGCGTATAAATTAGTTCTGGAATATACTCCATTCCCAGGATCTGTCTGCGGTAGCGTTTGTCCTAACCTTTGTATGGAAGGGTGTACGCGTGGAACACTTGATGAGGCTGTACAGATTGGTCAACTTGGACTTTACTCGGTAGATACGATTGTAGAAGCACCAACTGTGAAAACGGGCAAAATAATCGCGGTTCTTGGTGGTGGGGTCGCAGGGCTAAATGCAGCTTGGCAATTAGCGAAAAAGGGTCATGATGTTATTGTCTATGAAGAAGATGCAAAAATGGGTGGGAAACTAGAACAAGTTATTCCTCGTTCTCGTCTACCACAAGAAATATTACAAAAAGAATTAAAACGCATTACCGATATGGGCATTAAATTTGTTAATAACTATAAAATAACTGCCGAAAGGTTCGCTGAAATAAAAGCTGGGCATGATGCGGTTATCGTGGCTACCGGTGGACATAATCCAACTGTATTCCCATGGCCAGGAAAAGAAAGAATTGTTAAGGGATTACATTTCTTAAAAGCGGTGAACAAGGGGGAACATCCAGCAGTTGGTAAAAATGTTATTGTTATCGGGTGTGGTAATTCTGGGATGGATGCTGCCTTGGGTGCGTATCAGATGGGCGCTGAAAAGGTTACGTGTATTGATGTACAAAAACCAGCGGCTTTTGCCAAAGAAATCGCCCACGTAGAAGCTCTCGGTGGTAAACTTATTTGGCCAGTAATGACCAAAGAAGTAACGGATGAAGGGATTATTACGAATGACGGTACACTCATCCCTGGCGATATGGTAATCATTACAGTGGGTGAAGTTCCAGAACTTGAATATTTACCAGAAGGCTTAGAAAAATTCCGGGCTTGGTTGGTACCAAAAGCCGATAAAAGCATTATGGACGGTGTATTCGCTGCAGGGGATGTGATTAAACCAGGTCGCCTTGTTGATGCAATTGGGGCGGGTTCTAAAGCAGCTCATGCGGCAGATCTTTATGTAAGAGGGCTTGCTTATGAACCGGAAACAGAAAAAATTTTGGTGCCATCAAATCAATTAGGCAAAGATTATTTTACAAAATGCCATAGCTGTGAACTACCTGCGGCAAATGAAGATTATAATCGTTGTATTAGTTGTGGGACTTGTCGTGATTGCCAAATGTGCTTGAATTCTTGTCCTGAAAAAGCAATCACAAGAGTTGATTTGCCAGATGGAACATTCCAATATGAATCTAACGCGGAAAAATGTATTGGCTGTGGCATTTGTTCAGGTGTTTGTCCATGCGGTATTTGGTTGATGGGCTCTAATACTGAAAAAATCAATATGTATAGAACGTATAATAAAAGTTAAGCTGTTTTAAAATGTCGGATTTTGCGGAATGGATTACTGCAGAATCCGACATTTGGCTTTGCGTATAATTTAAGATATTTATAAAATAGGAAAAAGACACGAATTCATTTTGTTTAAGCCTGATGTATCAACAGTAAAAGTACAAGTGTGTGTTTTAAGCGTACAAAATGACTTAAGAAATATATTGACGATGTAACAAATGTAAACTATAATACTCTTATGGCATATGAGCGAGGATGTGTAGCTCATATACTGGGGGATATTTTTCTAGGGGGGTACAAAATGAATTTAAAGAAGAAAGTGATGTCTATGACCAGTATGGTCGTAGGGATGACAATGATGGGCGTATTGTTTGCTGGTTGCGGTGGTAATGACGCGGCAAATAACAACGAAATTAAAATTGGTGCAAACTTTGAGTTAACAGGCGGCGTTGCGAATTATGGTAGCCAAGCGTTAAACGGTATCAAATTAGCAATCAAACAGGCCAATGATGCTGGTGGAGTAAATGGCAAGAAAATCAATTTGATTGTCGCTGATAACAAATCAGAAGCATCTGAAGCAGCCAATGCAACAACAAAACTAATTTCCAACGATAAAGTTAAAGTTGTTCTTGGTCCAGCAACGACTTCGAACATGTTAGCAACAACGCAAATTGCAACAGATAACAAAATTCCAGTCATTGCACCAACAGGTACAAATCCTAAAATTACGGTTGGTGAAGATGGTAAAGTAAAACCATTTATCTTCCGTAGTTGTTTCATTGATCCACTACAAGGTGAAGTAATGGCAGGATTTGCAGCGAAAACATTAAATGCGAAGACCGCAGCGATTTACGTAGATTCCAGTTCTGACTATTCCAAGAGTCTAGCAGAAGTATTTACAAAACAATTTGAAGCAGCTGGTGGTAAGGTTATTGTACAAGAAGCATTCTTACAAAAAGACCAGGACTTCAAATCAACACTTACAAAAATAAAAGCGTCAAATCCTGACGTTGTATTTATCCCAGCTTACTATGAAGAAGTTGGTAAAATCGTAAAACAAGCACGTGAATTAGGCATTACTGTTCCTTTACTTGGAACTGATGGTTGGGATGATGCTAAACTTGCTGAAATCGCTGGTGCCGCACCATTGAATAATACATTCTTTAGTTCTCACTATTCTATCCAAGATAGTGATGAAAATGTTAAAAAATTCATTGAAGCTTATAAAGCTGAATATAAACAAGAACCAAGTGTATTTGCAGCTTTAGGATATGATGCAGGCATGATGCTAATTGATGCAATCAAACGCGCTGGGTCTGATGATCCAGAAAAAATTCGTAAGGCATTAGAAGAAACGAAAGATTTACAAGTGGGTACTGGTGTTATCACAATTGATAAAAACCATGATCCAATTAAATCAGCCGTTGTTTTGGAAATGAAAGACGGTCAAAAAATCTTCAAACAAAAGATCAATCCTACCAAGGAATAAATTAAAAGAATACTTGCAATTAAAATCAATGTTGATTAGCAGGGGCGAGGCAGACATATGTCTTGTTCCTGCTTTTTTACATATTATTCCCAGTTTCGAGTTAACAAAACTTAAGGGGGGCGTAAACATGAAAAATAAATTGACGAAAATTACCAGTCTTTTGGTAGGGCTGGCAATGGGCACTAGTTTACTAGCCGGTTGTGGTGGTGCAGCAACACAAGCTGATAGTAAGGAAATTCTTGTTGGTGGGAACTTTGAGATGACTGGTGGTATTGCCAATTTTGGTATGCAAACTACAAATGGCCTTAAATTGGCGTTTAAGCAGATTAATGACGCTGGTGGAATCAATGGTAAGAAAATCAAATTTATCATTGCTGACAACAAATCAGAGCCATCAGAATCGGCAAATGCAACAACGAAACTGATTACAAATGATAAAGTTAAAGTTGTGATTGGAGCAGTTTCTAGTTCGAATGTACTTGCAGCTATTCCAATTGCTCAGTCTAATAAAGTTCCGTTGATTACACCAACAGGAACAAACCCTAAAATCACCGTTGGCGACGACGGCAAAGTAAATAGCTATGTTTTTAGATCGTGCTTTATTGACACATTCCAAGGTAGCATAATGGCAAACTTTGCTACAAACTCTTTAAATGCAAAAACTGTGGTAGTTTATTCCGATAACAGTTCAGACGAGTCAAAAGGGTTAGCAGAAGTATTTACAAAGCAATTTGAAGCAGCTGGCGGTAAAGTTCTTGGACAAGAAGCTTTCTTGCAAAAAGACCAAGACTTTAAAGCAACACTTACAAAAATTAAAGCATTAAATCCAGATATTGTGTTCTTACCTGCATACTATGAAGAAGTAGGTAAAATTCTAAAACAAGCCCACGACCTAGGTATTACAGCAAAATTCCTAGGTACTGATGGTTGGGATGATCCTAAAATGGTAGATGTAGCTGGTAAAGATGCTGTAGAAGGTAATTTCTTTAGCAATCACTATTCAGCGCAAGATACGGATCCGAATGTAAAAAGTTTCGTAGATGCTTATAAAGCAGAATATAATCAAGAACCTAGTGCTCTTGCCGCACTTGGTTACGATGCTGGCTTGATGGTTGCTGATGCAATCAAACGTGCTGGCTCTGATGATCCAGAAAAAATCCGTAAAGCATTAGAAGAAACAAAAAACTTCCAGGTTAGCACAGGGATTATTTCCTTAGATGATAGCCATAACCCAATTAAATCTGCGGTTGTAATTGAAATGAAAGATGGTAAACAAGTATTCAAAGAAAAAATCAATCCTTGATTTTTAGAAAAATGCGATTAAACTGTTGTTTTGTTAGCCGATACAATGGTTCCCGAGAGTGAAACAAAAACGAGGAGCTAGCACGAAAATATTTTGTGAATAGCTCCTTGTCTTTATTGGAAGGACAAAAAATGATTTTGTCCTAATATTGTGGTATTGACAATATTGGGAAGTACTTTTAAAATTAAACCTATTGGTACTTAATTAAGTTAGGATTTAAACTAAATTATCTATGGTGGATAATTTTATTTTGATTAAGTATGAATGAGAAGTAAGGTTACGGGCAGAGATAGTGTAACATTACTTTCTGGCGAGTATTAATAGTTGAGGGGGATCATTATGTTTTTCAATAAAAGTAAACAAATGTTATGTGCAGTTACAGCGATGGGCATGCTTGCACTAGCCGTTACTGGTTGTGGTGGCGGTTCTAGCTCTGACACAATTAAACTTGGGGCAAATTTAGAAATGACAGGTACAAATGCTACCTTTGGTCAATCAGCGACCAATGGGGCAAAGCTTGCAATTAAAGAAGTAAATGCAAAGGGTGGCGTACTTGGCAAGAAAATAAGTTTAGTCGTAGCAGATAATAAATCAGAAGCTGCAGAAGCAGCCAATGCAATGCAAAAATTAATTTCACAAGATAAAGTACTAGGTGTTATTGCACCAATCGCGTCTTCTAGTGTTATTGCTGGTGCACAAGTAAATATGGACGGTAAAGTTCTTGCGATTAGTCCAACAGCGTCTAATCCAAAAGTAACAGTCGATCCAGCTACTGGGAAAACTCGCGATTATTTATTTAGAGCAGCGTTTATTGATCCTTTCCAAGGCTCTGTAATGGCTAATTTTGCAACGAAAACGCTAAAAGGTAAAACGGCAGCGTTGTATATTGATAATTCCAGTGACTATGCAAAAGGGTTAGGGCAATTCTTTAAAGAAACGTTTATCAAAAATGGTGGAACTATTGTCGCTGAAGAAGCATATTTAGCAAAAGATACTGATTTTAAATCAACCTTAACAAAGATTAAAGCAACAAATCCTGACATCGTATTTGTACCGGGCTACTACCAAGAAGTTGGTATGATCGTAAAACAAGGCCGCGAAATTGGTATTAAAGCGGCAATATTAGGTGGCGATGGTTGGGATAGTGCGAAACTTCCTGAAATCGCTGGTGCCGAAGCATTAAATAATACATTCTTCGCAAATCATTATTCCCCGGACGATAATAGCCCTGCAATTAAAACCTTTGTTGATTCTTATAAAGCAGAATATGGCGAAACTCCAGATGCCTTCGCAGCGCTTTCGTATGATGCTACTATGATGATCATTGAAGCAATCAAACGTGCTGGCAGTGAAGACACTGTGAAAATCAAAGATGAACTTGCAAAAACAAAAGACTATCAAGCTGTTTCAGGAGTAATTACCTTAAATGAAACACATGATGCGGTTAAGAGTGCCGTTGTTATTGAAATGAAAGATGGTAAACAAACTTTTAAAGAAAAAGTAAATCCATAAAGCGAATCGTTATTTATCAAGAAACACACTATGATGATACTAATAATATAGTATATATCCATAGTGTGTTTTTGTGTGATGGACATTGAGGAAAACTATTGTATACAAAATGCGGTATATTTTATATATAAACGCTAAAATCACCGTTAATCGAGCAAATATGTAAAATGAATGATTGACAGTACAAAGTTACAATATTATAATGATGATAGTAATGGTTTTAGTCGTAGACGTTTAAACTGTAAGTATGAGGATGTTTGTTGCTCAGGGTGGAGCATACTGCTAGGTATGGCGAAATTAGAGGTAAATGAAGACCTTTAGCCAATCGTAATGGCTAAAGGTCTTTTCGTGGTTTTTACCATGTAGCATGACAGATAACGGAAACCTCAGTTTAAGGGTTACTAGCCAAAACGTCAGTTATTTATATGAATGGAGGAGAAAAAATGGAATTTTTGGAACAATTAATTCAGCAGTTAATTAATGGTGTTTCATTGGGTAGTATTTATGCCTTGATCGCATTAGGTTATACTATGGTTTACGGGATTATCAAATTAATTAACTTTGCCCATGGCGACATTTATATGATTGGCGCATATGCTGGTTTCTTTGCAACAGCAAACCTTGGTTTACCATTTGTGCCAGCACTTATCGTATCAATGGTTGTGGCTGGTTTGATTGGGATGTTGATTGAACGAATGGCATATCGTCCACTTCGTCATGCGCCGAAAATTGCGGTATTGATTACGGCAATTGGTATTTCATTGTTATTAGAATATGGTGGAATGTTACTTTTCACTCCACAACCGAGAACGTTTCCTAACGTATTGGAATCGGTAACGTATCATATGGGACCATTTGTAGTAAATAGTCAACAAATCATTATTTTAGTCGTTTCAATTATTTTAATGGTTATCTTAACTTATGTAGTACAAAAAACAATCATTGGTAAAGCAATGCGTGCAGTTTCTTTTGATACGGATGCAGCGCAATTGATGGGGATAGACGTTGACCGCATTATTTCAGCTACGTTTGGTATCGGTTCAGCGCTTGCCGCTGCGGCTGGTGTACTTGTTGGTATCTATTATAATTCTATCGATCCACTTATGGGGATCATGCCGGGGCTAAAAGCCTTCGTTGCAGCAGTACTTGGTGGTATTGGTATTATTCCTGGTGCAATGGCCGGTGGTGTTATTCTTGGTGTTATTGAAGCACTAGTAAGTGGATTCATTTCATCTACATTCCGTGATGCAGCGGCGTTTGCCATTTTAATTATTATCCTATTGTTCAAACCTTCAGGGTTATTTGGCAAAAACGTACGCGAGAAAGTGTAGGTGGTAGATATGAGAGCGATAACGAAGAAAGACTTAAAAATAGCTGGTGCTTGCGTAGTCTTATATGCGATTATTGAAGCACTGTTAAAAATGGATATAATCGGTTCCTTTTGGGAACTAAACTTAATTTTGATTGCGATTAATATTATTATGTCAGTCAGCCTTAACTTGATTAACGGCTATACAGGGCAATTTTCGCTTGGGCATGCCGGATTTATGGCCGTTGGTGCATATGTCAGTGCCATTATTACGGTGAAATTTCACTTGCCATTTCTCTTAGCAATTATTGTTGGTGCTTTGGGATCGGGATTACTTGGGTTCTTAATTGGATTGCCAACGTTGCGGCTAAATGGTGACTATTTAGCAATTGCAACTCTAGGACTTGGTGAAATCATTCGTATCGTTATTCTTAATATTCCATATGTCGGTGGTGCTTCGGGCTTCATGGGAATTCCTCGATATACAAACTTTACGTGGGCATTCTTTGTCTGCTTATTCACGCTATTCTTTATCAAAAATTTAGTGAATTCTTCACATGGCCGGGCATGTATTTCTATTCGCGAAAATGAAATTGCTGCGGAAGCAATGGGGATTGATACGACAAGATATAAAGTGATTGCATTTACAATTGGTGCGGCATTCGCTGGTGTTGCTGGGGCCTTATTTGCCCATTACTTCTATATTGCGCATCCAGCATCGTTCACATTTATGATGTCTTTCAATTATTTAACAATGGTTGTTATGGGGGGGCTTGGCTCTATCACGGGCTCTATTGCTGGTGCAGTTATCTTAACGTTCGTTTCCGCTGCGCTTGCAAGTTGGCCTGAATGGCGGATGATTGTTTATTCAATCGTGTTAATTTTGTTAATGCTTTATCGTCCACAAGGCTTATTTGGTAATGTGGAATTAACTAGTCTTAGCATTTTTAAACGTTTCAAGGGAGGTAGCAAGTAATGAATTTACTTAAAGCCGAAAAAGTCTCTAAAGTATTTGGTGGGTTAAAAGCAGTTTCAAATTTCGATATGCATATTGACAAAGGTGAACTGATTGGGTTGATTGGTCCAAATGGTGCCGGAAAAACAACAGCATTTAACCTTTTAACTGGTGTTTATCAACCAACAACGGGTGCGATTGAATTTGATGGCAAAAGCGTAATTGGCCTGAAACCATTCCAAATTACGCAAGGCGGGATTGCCCGTACATTCCAAAATATTCGTTTATTTTCTGAGCTTAGCGTGCTTGATAATGTAAAAATCGCATATCATTCTCACGTAGAATATGGTTTAGTCGAAGCAGTTCTTCGCGTTGGCCGTTATTTCAGGGAAGAAGATGAGATTGAACAAAAAGCAATTGATTTCTTGAAAATTTTCAAATTAGAACATAAAAAAGATGAAATTGCTAAGAATTTACCATATGGTGAACAACGCCGCTTAGAAATTGCGCGTGCACTTGCTGCAAAACCAAAACTGTTGTTATTAGATGAGCCAGCAGCAGGGATGAATCCGCAAGAAACACAAGCGTTGATGGAAATGATTAGTTGGATTCGTAAAGAGTTTGGTTTGACCATTCTATTAATCGAACATGATATGAACTTGGTAATGGGAATCTGCGAAAGAATCTATGTATTGGAATATGGTAGCATTATCGCTCATGGTACGCCAAACGAAATTAAGAACAATCCACAAGTTATCAAAGCTTATCTTGGGGAAGAGGTGGAATAATGCTTAATATTGAAAATATCAATGTATATTATGGGGCAATTCATGCCATAAAAGATATTAGTATCAATGTAACAGAGGGTGAGATCGTAACGTTAATTGGTGCGAATGGTGCTGGTAAAAGTACAACGCTTCGTACTATTTCTGGTCTATTAAAACCGAGATCGGGTAAGATTGACTTTGAAGGACAAAACATTGCGGGTATTCCTGCGCAAGCAATTGTGAAACAAGGAATTTCTCAAGTTCCTGAAGGACGTCGCGTATTTGCGAACATGACGGTATTGGAAAACCTTGAATTAGGTGCTTATATTAGAAAAGATAAAGCTGGCATTAAAGAAGATTTGAATTCTGTCTTTGAACGCTTTCCACGTCTGCTAGAGCGTAAAATTCAACTCGCAGGTACACTAAGTGGTGGGGAACAACAAATGTTAGCGATGGGGCGTGCACTCATGAGTCGTCCGCGTTTATTGCTACTTGACGAACCATCGATGGGGCTTGCACCATTACTTGTAAAAGAAATATTCTCTATTGTAAAAGAAATTAATCAGACAGGCACTACCGTTTTATTAGTAGAGCAAAATGCGAACATGGCCTTGTCCATCGCGCATAAAGCATATGTACTTGAAACAGGTAGAATTACTCTGTCTGGTGATGCAAAAAAACTTGCAGCGAGTGAAGACGTACGTAAGGCATACCTTGGTGGTTAATTTGTTTTTTATTGAAAGTCTTTAATAGTAAGGTATATAATCAAAATATAATGATGCAAGTTGAGAGGAGTGTTCTATTATGTTCGTAGCTAATAGAATGACAAAAAATCCAATAGTGGTTGCCCCTAATGATAAAGTTGATGAAGCAGCTCTTATAATGAAGCAGCACGGTTTTCGTCGTCTTCCAGTTGTAGATCAAGGGCAGGTTGTTGGTTTTTTTAGTGATCGTGATTTGATGAAAGTTACCCCATCACCAGCAACGACTTTGTCAAAATATGAAGTAAACTCCTTATTAGCGAAAATGACAGTAAAAGAAATCATGACGAGAAAAGTAATTACAATTAGTGCTGATGCGACAATTGAAGAAGCGGCTCTTATCATGTACAAACAAAAAATTGGTGGGATGCCAGTTATTAGTAGTACAAATTCACTAGTAGGGATTATCACTGAAACAGATATTTTTAAAGCTTTTGTTGATATTATGATTCTTACTGAGCCATCCACACGTATCACAATTAGTGGTGAGGACGCAATTGGTGTTATTCATGGAGTAACGACCGTGTTTGCCGATATGGCAATCAATATTACTAGTTTAGTAAGTACGAAAAAAGCAAGTGAAGCTGGTAAATATGACCTCGTTGTTCGTGCACAAATTGATGATGTCGAAGCCGTGAAGGCAAAATTAGCTGAAAAGGGTTATCAAGTAACGAGTGCAGTGAAAATTGGCTAAAATGACTATCGTTATCAATTATAAATAAAATTTATATCTCTGGCAAAAAGTATTTACAATCTTTCCTTGCATATGGTAATATATTTGCAAGGAGCAGGCGCTTAGTTTACTAGGCAGCCGGGCGTAAAGCAGCAGAGTAATGCCTGTGGGACCATCTTGATGGTTCTGCGGGCATTTTTTTGTTCTATAATAAAAATTTATAGAAAAAGGTGTACTTTAGAATCTATAGGTTCATTATATATAGAAGGAGTAATCAGTGATGAAAGAAATCTCTAGTTGTGATAACTACAATGCCTTTGAGGTAGATAGTGGAGGCGATTATATGAGTGAAGAACAAAAGAATAATGCCTTGAAACAGCGTACAGCTTGGTTATCGATTATATCTAATACCTTATTGGTTATCCTAAAATTAATTGTTGGGCTATATACTGGAGCGGTTAGCTTGGTGTCAGAAGCGGTACACTCGACAGTTGATTTATTAGCGGCAGTGATTGCTTTTTACGCAGTAAAGACTGCGGTTGAACCACCAGACGAAAAGCATGAATACGGACATGGTAAGTTTGAAAATTTATCAAGCGCCGTGGAGGCACTATTAATCGTTTTTGCAGCGGTTTGGATTGTCTATGAATCGGTGCATAAATTAAGTAATTTGAGTGAACCAGAATACTTAGAATACGGGATTGTGATAATGATCATTTCTATCATTATCAATTATTTTGTATCGGGTAGATTGATGAAAGTTGCCAAACAAACGCACTCGCAAGCACTAGAGGCCGATGGTTTACATTTAAGAGCGGATATATGGACCTCTGTTGGTGTATTAGCTGGCTTAGTTGCGATCAAATTAACGGGCTGGTTATGGCTAGATCCAGTAAGTGCGATTTTAGTTGCCGGGATTATCTTTAAAGCTGGTTATGAAATGACAGTGGCAAGTGCCAAAGAACTGACGGATATCAGTTTGCCAATCGAAGATGAAAAGATCATTGAAGACATTTTTAATGAGCATAAAGCCGTTATTGATTTTCATAAACTTAGAACACGGCGTTCTGGCGCGTATCGCTTGCTTGATGTGCATATTATTTTAGATAAAGATATGCATCTTGATAAGGTGCATGATATCTGTGATCAATTGGAGCATAAAATTAAAGTTGCCCTTGGTATGTGTGATGTCGTGATTCATGCCGAACCATCAAGCCATAAAGCTGAAGCTGATTTTTTTAGGCAGAGTGAACAAAAATAGAAAAATAGGATAGTTATGAATTTCATAACTATCCTATTTTCTTACCATAAAAACAAGCGGTGAAGACTAATATTTCCCGGCAATAACTTTAGTATTTATATAAGTTAGGCTTTCTGTCATTAAACACGTTAATCGTAGTACGAATCTCTGCTAACAAATCTAAATTTAATGCTGCTGTTACAATTGCTTCTTTTTCGTCAGCTTGCTTTAGGACATTACCCCAAGGATCAATTAACATCGAATTGCCAGCTAAATGAAAGTTTTTAAAGGATCCAGCACCATTGATTGCTGCAACGAAAAATTGATTTTCAATCGCACGGGCTTGGTTTAATATTTGCCAATGGGTTAGACGTTCTAGTGGCCAGGCGGCTGGGACGAATAGGAGATCAATGCCTTCTAAAGCAAGCATTCGAACGAGTTCACAGAAACGAATATCATAACAAATAATCACTGCACATTTTACTCCGTCAAGCATAAAGATACTAAGTTTATCTCCAGTAGAAAAAAACTGGTTCTCCTTGGATGGGGAAAAAAGATGAATTTTATGATAGGTTGCAATCTCCTCGCCTTGCCGATTGAAGGTATAGTTGGTGTTGTATAACTGTTCTCCAATGCGGTTCGCGATAGAGCCACCTACAATATTGACATTGTACTTTTTCGCTAATGTACTTAAAAATGTCCGTGCTTTTTGCCCGTTTTTATCAGCAAAATCAATAATTGGTTTAGGAAAAAAGCCAACATTCCACATTTCTGGTAATGCAAGTACATCAGGTTTCTCTTGCATCGCTTTTTCAGTGGCTGCGAGGACGGAAACTTTATTTTTTTCAAAATCACCCAAGACAATATGTATTTGGAGTAATGATAGTTTCATGGTAGTTTAACCTCACAATTTTTGTCTTTGTAATAGGAAAACGATACTTAGCTGATTTTATACTTTATCTGGAGCTATTTCTGCATAGGTTTTGTAATTCCTTGTTATTTGGAAGATAAACGCTAAGTTTATTTATGTCTACAGGAAATATCATATAAGATGACTATAGGAACATAACATTGATCCCAGTAAGAGTATCCTTACCATTTTGGCTTAGGTTATACGAATCATTTAGAAAAGTTAAAATGAAGTTGTTGGGCTACTCAGTATCTGTTTTATCTGATGGAGCCGCAGGTTGCTGCTTTGGGCAGGCAAAACTGCAATCTGGATTCAGCGGGTCTGGCGGCGAAAAACAAGAATTTTCCTCGCAATAACAGGTTAAAATGCGCCGTAAAACTTCAATTTCGATAATTTCTTCAATGGTATGCTCTTCAATGGGATTTTGGGCTAAACTAAAGAAGTCAATTGGAGCACAGGTCGTGCTTAAAAATTGAGCCAAGAATTTGATTTTACAACAGAGTAATTCTAATAAAATATCGATCAATGTTCCGCTACGGTCAAAGCGAATAATTGCTCGTTCGTAAACTTCAATTGGCACGCCCGGTGTTCGACCGATTTCTTCAGCAGAGCCAACCAATAACCGATAGCTACTAGATAATGAAGCGAGATTAGGGACTAGAGCGTTAACATCAGAAATAATGGCACTTAAAATTGGCGTAGCCATAACAGAAATCACCTCTCATACAGTTGCTACATCATAGTATGCCATAAGTCCTTTCTTGGTGAAGGCAGGATTGAGTAAGTAAATAGAGAATTATATACTTTAAAAGTAAAATAACAATTAATAAATTCATACCAATGAAAGGTAGGTGAACAGCGTGGAAAGAGTTCACTATGATATTGGGGACACTGTAAAAATGAAAAAAGTACATCCATGTGGTACCGATTTGTGGGAAATTACTCGTACGGGCATCGATTTCGGTGTAAAATGCAAAGGTTGTGGTCGCTTCGTTATGATACCGCGCCCAAAATTTGAAAAGGCAGTGAAAGCAATCATTGCAAAAAAGCAGGTAGAAGAATAATTTGATAACAAAATGGAAAGAAAAATTAATTTCGTGTAAATGTTTGTTAAACCATTATAAATTCTATTGACAGATTCCTACACCTTCGAATATAATAACCTCATAAAACAAAATATTTATAATACAGAACTGGCGGAACAAGTGGTTTACCACGGGGGACTGTATTTTTTAAAAGCCGACCGCCTGGGCATAGTTATCTAAGCTCAGGTGGTTTTTTGTCGTTTTCTTAGGGTGATTTTTAGCTCACAAAAAGCGAATGAGTGCAAAAATGATGAATCAAAAAGGAGGTAACAATATAAATTTAGTACCAGATATTAAAAGTTACTCATATTACCTTGACACATATTGTTTAACTCGAATATAATAAGCACATCAAGAACATAATAATCTAATATTGCAGGACTTAAAATAGCGCTGTTTATGGGGAAATTTTTAACGTTCTTAGTGATATTTTTATTGATGAAATAGGAGGAGTTCTCATGAAAAATTGGCAAGAATTTAAAGAAGGTAATTGGCAACAATTCATAGATGTAAGAAATTTTATTCAAACAAACTATAAACCTTATGAAGGTGATGATAGCTTTTTAACGGGGATTACTGGCAAAACCAAAGCGGTTTGGGAAGTATGTAAAAATTTATTAGCGGAAGAAAATGAAAAAGGGATCCTTGATGTCGATACAAAAATTGTTTCTACTACGACATCGCATAGAGCTGGTTATATTGATAAAGAAAACGAAGTTATTTTTGGTTTACAAACTGATGCTCCATTAAAACGCGGTGTGATCGTCAATGGTGGAGTTCGCATGGCAGAGCAAGCTTGCGAAGAATACGGGTATGAATTAGATCAAAAAATCAAAGATATCTATACAAATAATGTGACAACCCATAATAGTGCGGTATTTAGCATTTATACTCCAGAAATGCGTAATGCGCGTAAACTAGGCATCATCACAGGCTTACCAGATGCATATGGTCGTGGACGAATCATTGGTGATTATCGTCGCGTAGCGCTTTATGGAATCAACCGTTTAATCACAGAAAAACAAAAAGACTTAAATGAAAAGTTCAATGTGCCAATGACAGAGGAAACTTTACGCAGCCGTGATGAAATCGCTAAACAAATTGCCGCACTCAAAGATTTAATTACCATGGGTAAAGAATATGGCTTTGATATGAGTGAGCCTGCCAAAGATGCCAAAGAAGCAGTGCAATGGGTATACTTCGGCTATCTTGCAGCGATTAAAGATCAAAATGGTGCAGCGATGTCTATTGGTCGTGTATCGACATTCTTAGATATTTATATTTCTCGGGATATTGAAAATGGTATTTTAACCGAAAGTGGCGCGCAAGAATTGATGGATCAATTTGTCATCAAACTTCGTCTTGCTCGGATGCTTAGAACACCGGAATATAATGAGTTGTTTGCCGGCGATCCACTTTGGGTAACAGAGTCGATTGGCGGAATTGGACAAGATGGTCGTTCTTTGGTAACCAAAAACTCTTATCGTGTACTTCATACCTTATATAATTTAGGGCCAGCACCAGAACCAAATTTAACAGTGCTTTGGTCAGAAAAGTTACCAAGTAACTTCAAAGAATTCTGTGCACAAGTATCGATTGATACAAGCGCAATCCAATATGAAAATGATGAAGTAATGCGTCCAATTTACGGGGATGATTATGGTATCGCTTGTTGTGTATCAGCGATGCAAATTGGACACCAAATGCAATTCTTTGGTGCACGGGCAAACTTAGCAAAATCATTATTGCTTGCCATTAATGGCGGCTTAGATGAAAATGCTGCAAAACAATTAGCACCAGCAATGCCAATTGTCGATGGTGAATATTTAGATTATGAAGTTGTTCGCAAAAATTACTCTAAAGTACTCGCATGGCTCGCGGGCCTTTATGTAAATACCATGAATTTAATCCATTTTATGCATGATAAACACGCCTATGAAGCAGGGCAAATGGCGCTTCATGATAGCGAAGTAAAACGTTTGATGGCGTTTGGCGTAGCTGGACTTTCCGTGGCAGTTGACTCACTTAGTGCCATTCGCTATGCAAAAGTAAAAGCAATCCGTGATGAAAACGGTATTGCTAAAGAATTTGCAATCGAAGGTGAATTCCCAATGTACGGTAACAATGATCCACGTGTAGATAGCTTAGCAAAAGAAATTACGCATGAATTTATTACGGAACTTAGAAAACATGGAACGTATCGCAAGGCAGAACATACGTTATCGGTACTTACGATTACCTCTAATGTTATGTATGGTAAGAAAACTGGGGCAACTCCTGATGGACGTAAAGCTGGCGAAGCGTTTGCGCCAGGGGCAAACCCAATGCATGGTCGTGATAGACATGGCGCATTGGCGGCGATGAAGTCGGTAACAAATATTTCTTATGATGATTGTCGTGATGGTATTTCTTATACCTTCTCGATTATTCCTGCCGCACTTGGTAAAAATGCCGATGCGCGTGCGAAAAATCTAGTAGCTTTATTGGATGGTTATTCTGCTTGCCATGGTCATCATATCAATATCAATGTATTTGATCGGGCGCTACTTGAAGCAGCAATGAAAGAACCGGAAAATTATCCGCAACTTACCATCCGTGTATCTGGTTATGCAGTTAATTTCGTAAAACTTAGTAAGGCGCATCAATTGGAAGTAATTAAACGTACTTTCTATGAAGCAGTTTAACATGGTCGGATATTATCATTCCAAAGAAACCTTTGGCACCGTTGATGGTAAAGGGATTCGTTACGTACTATTTTTGGCAGGGTGCAGCTTAGGCTGTGCCTTTTGCCATAATCCAGATAGCTGGGCACGTGGTGATAAGACGATTACGGTAGAGGAAGTAATTGCCGATGTCGAGCAGTATCGCAATTTTTATGAGTCCTCGGGTGGCGGCATTACAGTAAGCGGTGGCGAACCATTGCTGCAATCAGAGTTTGTAGCCACACTATTTGCAGCCTGTCATAAAGCAAAGATTCATACAACGGTAGATACAGCTGGCTTTTATCAGCAAGATCTCCTTGATGCAGTTCTAGAACATACCGATCATGTGTTGTTTTCCTTGAAGGCGGTGGCTTCAAAAATTCATCAGTACTTAACAAAGGCTGATAACAAAAAAATCTTAGAGAATCTAGCGTACATTGCAAAACGTAAACCAATATCGCTTCGTTATGTGGTGGTTCCTGGGGTAAATGATGTTGCTGAAGAAATTGATGGCTTAGCCGATTTAATCAAAAAAATCGGTGGGGATGTAAAAGTAGAATTACTCGGGTATCATACGATGGGCGTTTATAAATGGAAGGAGCTTGGTATGGAGTACAAGCTTGCTGATGTGAAAGCTGCCAGCAAAGAAGATGTGCAAAAAGTACGAGTAGAATTAGAAAAAGCCGGAATTGAGATGCAATATTAATTGCTACGTTGTAAAATAAATAAAATGGATAGAAATATCGGATGCTAGTAGAGTATCCGATATTTTTTTCATCATAAGCATAAGAGGGCACAATCGTTTCGTAAAATAGGGCTAGGTATTGCAATTAAATCCTAGATACTCTACAATTATAGGGACTTGGTTTTTATTAAATATAGATGCATTTGTAAGGACAATCGCTGTCCATTTCAATAAAATAATATTAGAATAAGGTGGAATTTTCATTTATGAGTAATTTAGAAGTAGGTATCGTTGGATTACCTAACGTTGGCAAGAGTACACTGTTTAATGCGATAACAAAAGCTGGTGCTGAGGCGGCCAATTATCCGTTCTGTACTATTGAACCGAATGTTGGGGTCGTAGATGTACCAGATCCTCGTTTAGAGGTATTAAGCGACATGAACAGTGCGAGAAGAATTGTTCCAGCATCCATCCGTTTCGTGGATATTGCAGGCCTTGTAAAAGGTGCAGCACAAGGGGAAGGTTTGGGCAATAAATTCTTGTCGCACATTCGTCAAGTAGATGCGGTTGCGCAAGTAATTCGTTGTTTTATTGATGAGAATATTACACATGTTGAAGGAAATATCGATCCATTGCGAGATATCGAAATCATCAATACTGAATTGTGCTTAGCTGATCTGGAATCCGTTGAAAAACGTATGGAACGTTCTCAAAAAATGGTGAAAAGCGGCGATAAAAAAGCAAAAGTAGAAATGGATTTACTGACCCGCATTAAAGACATGTTAGGTGAGGCATTGCCAGCTCGGCGTGTAGAAATGAATGAAGATGAATTATTAATCGTTCGCGATTTAAATCTTTTAACTTTAAAACCGATTCTTTTCGTAGCAAATGTTGCGGAAGATGAAGTAGCAACTGCTGAAGCAGAAAATGCCTACGTACAAAAAGTAAAAGAATATGCAAAACACGAGGGGGCAGAAGTCATCGTTGTTTCTGCAAAAGTAGAGTCTGAAATTGCTGAACTTGGTGATGAAGATGCGAAAGACTTCTTAGCAGAACTAGGCTTAGAACAATCTGGTTTGGATAAATTAATCAAGGCTTCTTTCAAATTATTAGGACTGATCACGTTCTTAACTGCTGGGGTGCAAGAGGTCCACGCTTGGACAATCACAGAAGGTACCAAAGCACCAGAAGCTGGTGGTAAAATCCATAGTGATATCGAACGTGGTTTTATCCGAGCAGAAATTGTCTCTTACGATGACCTGATTGCCGCTGGCAGTCAAAATGCAGCAAAAGAAAAAGGACAAGTTCGTCTTGAAGGTAAAGAATATATCATGAAAGACGGCGATGTAACGTATTTCCGTTTTAATGTTTGATTTCAATCTTATATAATTTTAAAGACCTGCTATATTAGCAGGTCTTTTGTGTTATTATAAAGCTATTATTGATGATGCCACTTTTTTTGCGATACGATAGATATATTCTTTGGGGGATGATTTTATGTCACAAGCAAGATTGGTATTTTTGGCGGTATTAACTACTTCTTTTATTGGGCCGTTTATGGGGAGTGCTATTAATTTGGCAATTCCAGCAATGGGGGAAACGTTTGGTGCAAATGCAAATGTGCTTAGTTGGGTTGTAACCGCTTATTTGCTTGGGTCGGTAATGGTGATGCTACCCATTGGGCGGCTTGCGGATATCATTGGGCGTAAAAAAGTCTATACACTAGGCGTAACTTTATTGATCGTGTTTACTTTATTAGCTGGCTTTTCCTGGTCAGTTGAACTGTTGATTCTATTTCGTTTGATTCAGGGAATGGCCACAGCGATGATTTTTAGTACTGGGATGGCGATGATTATCTCTGTTCACAAACTATCAGAGCGAGGGAGAGTAATTGGTTTTTCCGCGGCATCTACATATATCGGATTATCGCTAGGACCAATGCTCGGTGGGCTAGTGACACATTATATTGGTTGGCGTAGTATTTTTTTTATTACCGCAATCGTATTGGGCGTTAGTTTACTAGCAATCATCAGAGTCAAAGAAGAATGGTTTGGAGCCAAGGGCGAAACGTTTGATATAAGAGGAAGTGTTTGTTATATCATTGCGAGTCCGGCAATACTGTACGGCTGTTCGACGATTGTTACGGTAGGCTATGCGAAATATAGTTTAGTGGGTGGATTGCTGCTCTTTGCAATGTTTGTTAGAAGGCAACTCAATTGTCCGTCTCCCATTTTTGATGTAAAGCTTTTTCGTGGAAATACAGTATTTGCAATGTCAAATGTAGCGGCAATGATTAATTATAGTGCGACCTTTGCGATCGGTTTCATCTTATCGCTCTATCTACAGTTGATTCGTGGTTTTGATGCGCCAACAGCTGGCATGATTTTACTGATTCAGCCAATTATGATGGCACTATTTTCACCAAAAGCAGGGGCCTTGTCGGACAAGAATGATCCACAAATTGTGGCTTCTATTGGGATGGGCTTAAATACATTAGGTCTTATTTTCTTTGCTTTTATCAATACGGATACGCCAATTGTGCTCATTGGGCTTAATCTTATGCTAATCGGGTTAGGGTTTGCCCTCTTTTCTTCACCTAATAATAATGCGATTATGGGGGCGGTCACACCAAAGTATTATGGTGTGGCAGCGTCGGCATTATCGGTTATGCGGCTCGCCGGGCAAGCAATTAGTATGGCAATTGTGACCTTTGTGTTATCAGTTTATGCGCTAGATACCATATCACCAGCGTATTTAAGCAATTTGTTGGTTGGTTTTCGTCAGATTTTTTTGATCTTTACCTTACTTTGTACAATCGGAACGATGGCTTCATTTGCCAGAGGAAAGAGAAAAACCTAAATTATTTCAAAAATTTAGTATAAAACTTCTTGCATAGCATGGACAAGAAGTGATATAATAATTTAGTCATAAGACAGTTAGGTTTCAAAAACTATTTTTGGACCTTCCCTGCTCCGCTTAAGGAGCCATTAGTCCAGAGAGGGAGGTGATTTCGTGAGAAAATACGAAGTCATATTCATTGTTAAACCACTTGAAGAAGAAGCAACTAACGCTGTAATCGAAAAATTCGAAAAGCTAATTGCTGACAATGGTGGTAACATTGATAAAGTTGATCGTTGGGGTAAAAAACGTTTAGCATATGCAATTGATGATTGCATGGACGGTTATTACTGCTTATTCTACGTTACAGGTGAGCCAGCACTCGTTGCTGAAATTGACCGTGTAATGAAGATTACTGACGGCATCTTAAAACACATGATCATTAAAGAAGAAGAATAATATAGGCCAGGGGGAAAAGTTACCATGAATAAGGTTATATTGGTTGGTCGTCTTGCACGTGATCCAGAAGTACGTTATACGCAAAGTGGGAAAGCAAATGCTACATTCAGCCTTGCTGTTAGTCGTTATGCTGGTAATGGGCAAAATACAGCTGATTTTATACCCATCGTAGCGTGGGAAAAACTGGCCGAAATTTGTGGCAATAATCTAATCAAAGGTAGTCAGATCTTAGTTGAAGGTCGTATACAAGTTCGTAATTATGAAACACAAGACGGTCAAAAACGTTATGTGACAGAAGTAATCGCTCAAAATATTGAGTTTATGGGCAGTAAACAATCAAAACCAAGTGATGACAGTACTACACCTGCACCTGCAACGGGTGGTGCAAATTCCTTTGGTAGTGAAGTCTTCCCTGACGAAGAAATACCATTTTAAAGGGAGGTATGTTCGGTGAGACGCGAAAGAGGAAGAAAACCTAAGAAAAAAGTTTGTAGTTTCTGCGTAGATAAAGTAGATTCTATCGATTATAAAGATGTTCCAAAATTACGCCGTTACGTTACAGAACGCGGTAAAATTTTACCACGTCGTATTTCAGGTAACTGTGCGAAACATCAACGTCAAGTAACTGTAGCAATTAAACGTGCACGTAATATTGCATTATTGCCATTTACTGCTGAATAAGATATTTAGCGAGAGAGCCGTAAGGCTCTCTTTTTGTATGCAAAAAAATAATAGGTAGGTATACTTACCTGTTGTATAGAAAGATACAAGATATTGTGGATAAGTGCTGAAAAATACTGCTCTAGTCACAAAATATATGAAGTTATACACAAAATCCTGTGATTATGCTGTGTATAAGTTGAAATAAACCTATAGAATATGATAAAATTTCAAAATTGCTACCACTGAGCAAGACGTTGGTATTACTATTTGGAGGTTTTATTTGCAATTATATTGAATCGTTATCTTTTACGAAAAAAGTATCTTATATGGGGTGAGCATAGCAGTTGATAAAAAGAAAAATAACCGTAGCTTTACTGAAACTCAGTAAAGCTACGGTTATTTTTATCGGGAAAATGAAACTAATAAAGGAAGAGCTTCTTTATATATTCCAATAAGTAAGTAAGCTGGTCATGATAATAATGCTAATCGGAATGGCAAAAGAACTACAAATACCAGACAATTTCGTATCGGCACCACACTTTTCCGTAAAGATTGTCGTGCTGATTGGAATTGGCGAGAATGTCGTGAGAATCACGACTTGCTTAATCGCCATCGAGAATGAAGTGTAGTAGTAAATGATGGCTGCAAACATAGTCGCTGTAACAAGGCGAACTGCTAATACCTTCGTGACATGGAGCCGTTGATATGTTTCTAATTTTCCCTCAAACAGCATGCCAATGAGCAGCATACATAAAAAGGGATTGGCACTACCGATATGCGAAGTGATGAAAAAAATAAAAGCAGGCAATTTTATGCCTGCTATTGTAATAAATAGCATAATCATATACACATCAAAGGGAATGGACGATAGCATCTTTTTTATAAAGTTTTTTAGCTTTTGTTTTTCGCTATTTCCAGCGATCTCTGAAGCCAAAGCATACGTAATGCCTGTACACATGACGGAGTTACCAATGTCAAACATACTGGTAACAATAACCCCGAAAGGACCTAAGGCAGTTTGAACAAAAGGAAGAGTAAAGCAGCCGATATTATAGCCAGGCATATTTAAGACATTAAATGCTTTAATTTCATTATGCTGATCAAAGGATAATAATAACGCGAGGATACAAACGATAATATTAAACAGGAGGCTGACAAGGATCACATAATATAACGATGAATCCATGGTAAAGTTGGCAAACCCTGAAATCAAGGCACAAGGCAACGTAATGAGCATAATCAGATTGGTAATTAATCTACGGCCTTCTAACGTAACGAAATCTTGCCTTTTTAAGATATAACCAATGATAATAATGATGATTAAGCTAAGTGCATTTAGTAGAACATTACTCATAAAAAACCTCTTTTAATAAATACTTTTATCTTATGATAACGCCTAGAAAAGATAACCGCAAGGTAAGTTGTAAAGAGAAAACCAGCCAACGGTAGCTTTCTTGCTAACGTTGGCTGGTTTTTTAGATAATTTCATCTAAAGGGTCGAGCTCGATGATTTCAATCCCTTTGCCGCGAAGGAGGGAAATTTCAGTTTCATCAGCGCCTTTATTCGTAATGATGGTTGAAATTTTATCTAGGGAACCACTGAGAAAATTATGCTGCTTGCCAATTTTTGAACTGCCAGCTAATACAAAGCAAGGGCCAATGCAACGTTTTAACATCATATCATTGATGGGGGTTTCTTGCAGTACAGAGGTGGTAATGCCACCGCGAATACTAATACCACCGACGCCAATAAAGGTTTTGTTAGCAGTGATTTTTGTTAATGTATGAATGGCAAATTCACCAACCATGGATTGCTTTCTTTCGTAAATTTCGCCACCAGTTAATACGACTTCTACCCGAGGGTCTTTTTCAGCATTAATTGCTTTTCCATTGTTCGTAATGACAATCACTCGTTTATTGGTCAGGTATTTTAAAATTAGTAAAGCCGTAGAGCTTGAGTTAATAAAGATGGTATCCCCATCGTCAATCAGTGAAGCTGCATATTTAGCAATCGCATGTTTTTGTAAAATACTTTTTGGCGATAAGGTATCTGGTGCGGGGTCTTCTTTTAAGTTTCCTTCTAATAATTTTGCACCACCATGAAATCTCGCGACGATATTTTGTTGTTCAAAGATCTGTAGATCACGACGAATTGTCGTTGGTGATACTTTCATCTCTTCCGCAAGATCATCGACTTGTACACTGTTATGCTCTTTTAAACATTTTAAAATATATTGCTGACGTTTAAATACAATGCCTTTGCTCTTTTTCATGATACGGTTCGTCCTTTCAATACGTGCATATAATACAATTTTATTATTCGTTTAATGTCCAAATTATAGATGAAATGAACATCGATTATTTTGTTTTTATCCATAAGATACTTATATTATAATACAATTCTATGGAAATAAACAACTGTTATTAATAAAAAAACATACATATGATCATAAAATTAATTATATCCATATATTATATGATCGTTTTAAATAAATAAGCATATAATATTGAACATAAACGAAAAATATTAGATTTATACTTGTAAATCAATAATAAAAGGTGTAATATAAAAACATAAACAATGCTCGTTTGAGAAAAAATTAAGTGAAATGAGCATAAAATAAATTATATATTGCAAAACGAACATAACGGAGGAATATCATGAGCAAAGTTAAAGAAATTAGCAGAGAATCATGGATTTTAAGCACATTTCCAGAGTGGGGCACTTGGTTAAATGAAGAAATTGAACAAGAAGTAGTTGCGCCTGGAACATTTGCAATGTGGTGGCTAGGATGCACTGGTATATGGGTAAAATCAGAAGGAAGTGCGAATATTTGCATTGATTTTTGGTGTGGTAGTGGTAAAAGAACCAAAGCAAAACCCAATATGGATCCGCAACATCAAATGGCCAGAATGTGTGGTGGAAAAAAATTACAACCAAACTTAAGAGTAGCACCATTTGTCCTTGATCCATTTGGCATTAAACAAATTGATGCGGTATTATCCACTCATTATCATAATGATCATATTGATGTCAATGTTGCTGCAGCAGTTATGCAAAATTGTGCAAGTGATGTTTCCTTTATCGGACCTAGATATTGCGTTGAAAAATGGATGGAATGGGGCGTGCCAGCAGAGCGTTGCATTACCGTAAAACCTGGTGATGTAGTAAAAGTAAAAGATATGGAAATCGTAGCATTAGAATCTTTTGATCGTACAGCTTTGATTACAGCACCACCAGATGGAGATTTAAAAGGTTGGTCACCAGATGATATGGATGAAAAAGCGGTAAACTATCTAATCAAAACTCCAGGTGGTAATCTTTATCACAGTGGTGATTCTCATTATTCCAATTATTATGCAAAGCATGGCAATGATTACAAAATTAATGTTGCATTAGGTTCTTATGGTGAAAATCCTCGTGGCATTACCGATAAAATGACAGCTTCTGATATTCTTCGTATGGGTGAATCCTTAAATACAGAGGTAGTAATTCCGTTCCATCATGATATTTGGGCTAATTTCCAAGCTGATCCAGCAGAAATTACGGCTTTATATGAAATGAAAAAACATCGCCTGCAATATAAATTTAAACCATTTATCTGGCAAGTTGGTGGAAAATTCGTATTCCCAGCGGATAAAGATAAGAGAGAATATCATTATCCAAGAGGTTTCGAAGATTGCTTTGCAAAAGATATTAATCTACCATTCACTAGCTTCTTATAAGACTGTATAAAGCTTTAATGGATACTGCATTAAAATTCGGTTTGTGATCTCTTTTAGATTTTGCAAACCGTATTTGTCGAATTATTTGAAAATTGAAAATAGGTGGCGAATTATATGTTTCAAAAATTAATTAAAACGAAACGATATTCCTTCCATAAAGGTTTTGCAACGTGGGAAGAAGCTGTTAGAGCGGCTTGTCAACCACTACTTGCTGATAAAACAATCGAACCAGAGTATCCAGATGCGATTATTGGCAAAGTAAAAGAACTTGGACCATATATCGTCATTGCCCCTAATATCTGCATTCCTCATGCGCAAGAAGGCGTAGGGGTAAATGATACGGCAATTTGTTTTATGAAAACAGAGGAACCAGTTCATTTCAGTGATGACCCTAATTATGATGCTAAGTTGTTTTTTGTACTAGCTTCTGTTGATAATACAATCCATTTAGAAAACCTTTGTGAGTTATCAGAGTTGTTATCAGATGAAGAAATTGTGGAAAAATTGTTAGCGGCAAAATCCGTAGAAGACTTAAAAGAGTTACCTTGATAATAAAAAATTATAATCCGAGGTTTAAAATCGCAATTATAGGAGGTATACACATATGGAATTTCTAATGGTTGTTTGGGAATTTTTCCAGAACAACGTATTAACAAAACCTCAATTCTTCGTCGGTCTAATTGTATTTGTCGGTTATTTATTATTACAAAAACCAATTTATGAAGCACTTGCTGGGTTCATAAAAGCGGTTGTTGGCTATATGATATTGATGGTAGCATCTGGTGGATTGGTTGGTAATTTCCGTCCAGTACTTGTAGGTTTAAAGGATAGATTTGATTTATCTGCAGCGGTTATTGATCCATATTTTGGTCAAGCAGCAGCGCAAGCATCGGTTGAAAGTGTTGGACGATCATTCTCAATGATGATGCTCGTACTATTAATTGCATTTTCATTTAACTTGTTACTTGTGTTATTTAGAAGATATACAAAAATCCGTACCCTGTTCATTACTGGTCACGTAATGGTACAACAATCCTCTACAGCTTTATGGCTCGTGCTTTTTTGTTTTCCTCAACTACAAGATGCTGGAGTAGTCGTGATGCTGGGAATCTTACTTGGCACGTACTGGTCAGTGGCCTCCAATCTTACGGTTGAACCTTGTCAAAAGTTAACGGAAGGTGGCGGTTTTGCGACAGGTCATCAACAAATGTTTGGTATTTGGTTCGTATCCAAAATCGCTGGTAAAATCGGTGATAAAAAGAAATCGATTGAAAGTTTAAAATTACCTGGTTTCTTATCGATTTTCAATGAAAACGTTGTAGCAACTGGTATTCTAATGTTATTTTTCTTTGGTGCGATTATCACAATTTTAGGCCCAGATATGATGCATAAAATTGATAAAAGCTTTGCTACAGAGCAGAATTTTGCGTTCTATATTGTTGAGAAATCCTTTAACTTCTCAGTTTATTTAACAATCTTACAATTAGGGGTAAGAATGTTCGTATCGGAATTAACAGAATCTTTCCAAGGAATTTCCAACAAAATTCTTCCAGGTTCAATGCCGGCTGTTGACTGTGCGGCTACGTATGGCTTTGGTCATCCTAATGCAGTTACAATCGGGTTCTTATTTGGTGCACTCGGTCAATTCACAGCAATCATCGGATTACTTGTATTTCAAAGTCCTATCCTGATCATCAGTGGATTCGTACCGTTGTTCTTCGATAATGCAACTTTTGCTGTATTTGCGAACCGATTAGGTGGGATCAAAGCTGCCGTCATTATCACTTACTTCTCCGGTATGACGCAAGTTCTTGGTGGTGCCTTCGCTGCTTACTTCTTTATGACTGGTAAGTTCGGTGGGTGGCATGGTAACTTTGACTGGGATACGATTTGGCCAGCAATTGGTGTGATCATGAAATATGGTCAATATGTTGGGGTAGCAGCTGTGGTTATTTTATTACTTGCAATTCCACAAATTCTATATCGTCAAAACAGAGATACCTATTTCTTAATCGCGGAAGATTATGATAAATATCTTGAGGTAAAAGGCGAAAAAGAATAAGTAATAGCTAGTTGTATAAATATTACAAATTTAAAAATGAGGTGTTCATTATGTTAAAAGTAATTGCTGCCTGCGGTAGTGGGATGGGTTCAAGTCAGATTATAAAAATGAAATTAGAAAAAGTATTTAAGAAACTTGGCATTGAGGCAAGTATTTATCATACCAACGTTGGTGATGCAAAATCACAAGCTGGTAATTATGATGTAGTTGTTTGTTCTGAATCATTGATTGGAACATTTACCAATGCATCCGCAAAAGGAATTACGGTAATCGGTCTTAAAAATTTATTGTCAGAAAAAGAAATTGAAGAAAAAGTAACTGAAAATATCGTAAATAAACAATAAAATAGACAGTTTGAATAATGGGAAAATAGAAATATTTTCCCATTGTTTGGAGTTGGGAGTGTTTTTAGTATGAAAATAGAAAAGAAATTTTTAACGAAATTGCATAGATGTTACGCGACAAGCAGTACAGTGATTGATGGCGAAAAGAAAATCTTATTTGCAACAGAAGGCGAAGGCCCATGTTACATGTACTCCGGGGCTGAATTTGAGCAGTCTACTGTTTGGGACGGTCCTGGCGGTACGATGTCTATCGTTGCTGTTCCTGGTAAAAACGGTGATTTTTTAGCAGTGCAAAACTTTTTTCCAACGTTTCAATCGGAGAAGGCAACCATAGTTTGGGGTAAGCCACAAGCGGATGGTAAGTGGCAGGTAAAAACATTGTTTAAAATGCCATATATTCATAGATTCGATATTCTTTCGGCGGATGGTGTGAATTATTTTATTGGCTGCACGCTTTGTACCAGCAAAATAGAAAAAGAAGACTGGTCAGATCCAGGGAAAATCTATGTTGGTGTCATTCCAGAAGATTTGGATGAGCCAATAGAACTTAAGATTATCAAAACAGGCATGACCAAGAATCACGGCTATAGCCACGTGATTTGGCATGGTAAAATGGCGGGCATGGTTACTTGTGAAGAGGGGGTATTTGCTGTAACGCCACCGCAAAAAGCAGGCGAAGCATGGACGATTGAAACAGTGCTTGAGCGTCCAGTCAGTGATATTGCTGTTGTTGATATTGATGGCGACGGCGTGGATGAATTGGTAACGATTGAGCCATTCCATGGTAATCAATTTTTAATTAACAAGAAAACAGACAAAGATTATCAAGTTGTTTATCAATATCCCGAAAAGATGGAGTTTGGTCATGTAGTATGGGGTGGTCAGTTAAGAGGCGTGCCAACGATTATTGGTGGACAAAGAAGACATGCAAAGGATTTGTTCTATATTCAATATAAAAATGGTGAGTATGTAAAAACGACAATCGAAACAGATATCGGACCTAGTAATGTTGCCGTGATCACTGATAAAGATCATGATATTATCATTTCTGCTAACCGTGAAATCGGTGAAGCTGTTTTATATTTGGTTACTGATAAATGACTTTAGGCTAAAGGGGATTGAAAAGCATGTTAGAAGAGTTGAAACAAAAAGTTTATGAAGCCAATATGTTATTGCCGAAATATGGGCTGATCACCTTTACTTGGGGCAATGTTTCTGCGATTGATAGAGAATCAGGTCTGTTTGTGATTAAACCATCGGGTGTAGAGTATGACAAAATGGCAGCAGAAGATATGATTGTCGTTGATCTGAATGGTAACGTTATCGAAGGAAGATTAAAACCATCTTCCGATACACCGACACATTTAAAATTGTATCAAGAATTTAAGAATATTGGTGGTGTTGTCCATACGCATTCACGCTGGGCAACAGTTTTTGCCCAAGCGGGTTTTGCTATTAAGGCTTATGGAACAACACAAGCAGATTATTTTCATGGCACGATTCCTTGTACGGAGGCGATGACGAAAGTGGCGATTGAAGGCGAATATGAGTATAATACGGGAAATAGTATCGTGGATACATTTAAAGAAAGTAACCCTGATCATATGCCAGCAGTTTTAGTGAGAAATCATGGACCTTTCACTTGGGGCAAAGATGCCTTTGAAGCTGTGCATAACGCAGTAGTATTGGAAGAAGTGGCAATGATCGCGTTCAATACGGAGTTACTAAGTCAGGGGAAGGTAGCGTCGATGCCAAAAATGTTGTTAGATAAACATTTTTGGCGTAAGCATGGGCCAAATGCTTATTACGGACAAAAATAAGGATAGGTACTAAACCTTGCTCGCTTTGCTAGTCTCGCTGTTTTTGTGGGCAAGCAGAGCGAGCAACTCTTTAATCAGATTTATTTCGACGAAGGAAGTGAATGATGATGAAAAATTATATGCTAGGGCTATATGAAAAATCCATGCCAGAAACATTGACTTGGGAGGAAAAATTACAAGAGGCGAAAGTGGCCAATTTTGATTTTGTTGAAATGAGTATCGATGAAACTGATGCAAAATTGGCAAGGTTAGATATGACAAAAACTGAGAAAAAGCAGCTCTGTGAAGTGATGGAGACCGTTGGGATTCCCATTAGAACGATTTGCTTAAGTGGTCATCGTAAATATCCGTTAGGCAGTAATGATGCAGAGACAAGGGTGAGAAGTTTAGAAATTATGGAAAAGGCAATCGATTTAGCCTGCGATTTAGGCGTAAGAATTATTCAACTTGCTGGCTATGATGTTTATTATGAAGAAGCTTCTGTGCAAACAAGAGCAGCGTTTGAAGAAAACCTTGCCAAATGTACCTTGATGGCAGCTAAAAAAGGTGTGCTATTGGGATTTGAAACAATGGAAACCGAGTTTATGAATACCATGAAGAAAGCAATGTATTATGTAAATAAAATAGATTCGCCGTATCTCCATGTATATCCCGATGCAGGAAACCTTACGAATGCTGCAATGATGTATCAAACCGATCTTTTTGATGATATCAAAAGTGGTGCTGGACATATCGTTGCCTGTCATTTAAAAGAAACTGTCCCAGGAAAATATAGAGAAATACCATTTGGTTCAGGGCATGTTGATTTTAAGGCAATCGTTGATACTACTTGGACATTCGGTGTAAGGACGTATGTGGCAGAGTTTTGGTATACGGGCAGTGAATCGTGGCAAAGTGATTTAAAAGAGGTAAATCATTTTCTTTCGGCAAATTTTTTTGATAAAGTTTGATAAAATTTGATAAAATAATGATTGCAAACAAAGATGAAATGTAGTATTTATAGTATAGGAAGCAGTTCAAATTTAATGTAAGGAATGATCTAACATTGAGTAAAGTAAAAAAGATAGGTGTGTTAACAAGCGGTGGAGATTCCCCAGGAATGAATGCAGTTGTCAGGGCTGTTGTTAGAAGTGCAAAGGAATTTGGTTTAGAAGTAGTCGGTATTTGTCGAGGCTACAATGGCTTAATGAATGGTGATGTGATTAAGCTTGACAATCGATCCGTTGGTGACATTATCCAGCGTGGCGGTACGATGCTTTATACGGCACGTTGTTTAGAATTTATGGAACTTGCTGGACAAGAGCAGGGCTATAAAACTGCGCAGAAGCTTGGGATTGATGGGCTGGTTGTCGTTGGCGGAGATGGATCGTTTCGGGGGGCTGCGGCACTCAGTAAACTTGGACTCCCGACAGTGGGGATTCCTGGTACGATTGACAATGATATTGTTTGTACCGATTACTCGATTGGTTTTGACACTGCCTGTAATATAGCAATGGAAGCAGTAGATAGATTGAGAGATACGACGCAAAGTCATGAAAAATGTAGTTTGGTAGAAGTTATGGGCCGGCACGCTGGACACTTAGCATTAAATGTTGGCGTGGCAACTGGAGCGACAGCAGTGTTGATACCAGAAAAAGAATATGATCTAAAAAGAGATATTTCTGAGAAAATTTTAGCGGCGCAAAAATCCGGTAAAACGCATCACATTATTATTGTTGCGGAAGGCTGTAAAGACAATGTGGCTGAAATTGGCAAACAAATAGAGGCTGATACTGGCATTAGCTCACGCTTAACAGTCCTTGGACATATCCAACGTGGTGGTGCGCCAACCGTAATTGATCGGGTAAATGCAACTAAAATGGGCTATCATGCCGTAGAACTATTAAAAGAAGGTATCGGTAATCGGTTAGTTTCAATTAAAGATGACCATGTTGTAGACTTTGACATCAAAGAAGGTCTAGCGATGAAAAAATCGATTGATGAAAAACTCTATAATGTTTGCCGTATCGTATCAAAATAAAATTTAAATGGAAGATAAAAACCAGCATTAGATTACGAATGCTGGTTTTTTGTTTGCAGCTAGTAGTTTGACATTTTTTATAGTTTCGCTTATTATAAATTGCTTAGCAAGATGACTCAAGGCGAATATGGTGTAAAAATCTTTGCTAGGGGATTAAAACCCTAGCATTTATTATGGACTTCATGTTAGTAGATACTAACATAGTTATATTTGATGAATTTATATAAAAGGAGTAACAAGATTTATGGGAGAAATGATTCCAATAGCGAAAAAAAAGAGTGAAATAGCAATAGAGCAACATGAGTTTGTTAAATCATTTACTAAGTATTTGCCAGTAATTTTAGGAGCTTTGGTTGCAATTGGACCATTATCGATTGATATGTATCTACCTGCATTGCCACAATTAGCAGGAGAATTTTCTACGACAGCATCACTAGTGCAAATGAGTTTAACTGCTTGTTTGTTAGGCATGGCAGTAGGCCAAATGTTTGCAGGCCCGCTTAGTGATATTCAAGGAAGAAGAAACCCCTTGCTGTTGGGATTGGCTATTTTTTCGTTGGCATCTATTGCATGCGCTTTTTCAACATCAATATGGGTACTTTTGGGGTTACGATTGCTGCAAGGAATGGCTGGGTCAGCGGGGATTGTTATTGCTCGGGCAATTGCACGTGATTTGTACTCTGGATATGAGCTGACTAAATTTTTTGCTATGCTAATGCTCGTGAATGGAGTTGCTCCAATTGCTGCACCAGTACTAGGAGGCCAGATCTTAGCATTTTCCTCTTGGCGCGCGGTGTTTGTTACATTGACGGTAATTGGGCTATTGCTCACGATTACAGTATTTTTCTTTGTAAAAGAAAGTTTATTAGTAGAAAATCGCCTAAGGGGTGGGGTAAAAAGCACATTAAAAACAGTAGAATCTTTAATCAGGCAACGTTATTTTATGGGACATTGCTTGATGCAAGGTTGTGCATTTTCAGCGTTATTTGCCTACATATCAGGTTCGCCCTTTGTATTGCAAAATATTTATGAAGTATCCCCGCAAGTATTTAGTCTTGTTTTTGCAATCAATGGGATTGGGTTAATTATTGCAGGTCAGCTTACCGGACGATTATCAGGGAAATTTTCTGATGTGAAATTATTAGAATTTGGTGTGATACTTGCTATTGTTGGTAGCACAGCCCTAATGTTGGGTACTTTTTTCAAAGGCAATGTATATACGATTTTAGTACCGCTCTTTTTCACGGCTTCAAGTTTAGCAATTGTAGCTTCTAGTAGTTTTTCTCTAGCGATGCAGGAACAAGGCAAGATGGCAGGTAGTGCCGCTGCTTTAATTGGGTTCTTTTCTAATATATCAGGCGGTATTATGGCACCACTTGTAGGAATTGCTGGCAGCCATAACGCGATGCCAATGGGGGTGGTCATCATGGTGAGTGAAATCTGTGCCGGAGTATGTTTTTGGTTTATGATCAAACCAGCTCATAAAAAGGCAAATAAAGTAGTGCCAGAATAAAATATTGTCAAAAAGAAGCAAAATGCCAGCGGTAGGATCAGCTATTGCTAATATATCGTGTTATCAGATTTTATTCTGAATCGGTCAAAAGCTTTGATGGTTAAATGTCGACAGTATTGTGTTAGTTTGAGAACGTTTTCATTCGTGCATTTACCTTCGATAAAATTGTAGATGAAATCATCTCTAAAACCTATCGAATCAGCATCTTTACTGCTATTCCCATAGTAGATTGTTTTTATATTTGCCCAAATAGCAGCGCTTAGGCACATTGGGCAAGGATAACAAGAGGTGTATAAGATGCAATCTGTTAAGTGATAGCTTTTCATATTTTTACAGGCCATGCGAATGGCTTGAATTTCAGCGTGGCAAGTAGGATCATTATTTTTTAATACTTCGTTGTGACCAATTCCAATGATTTTTCCGCTTTTTACGATAATAGCACCAAAAGGGCCACCATCGTTTGTCGCTAAGTTGTTTTCTGATTCCAACGCGGCAATTTTCATGAAGCTTTCTTGGTTCATGTTAGTCACTCCTATTTTTTAGTATCAATAAATTAATATCTGCCCGATAAAAAATATTTTTATATTATACGTTATATGACACAAATCCTGTTTATTATAAATAAGGAAAAATTGTAGTGGAACCAAAGTTTGAAAATTCTAGTTTTTCTATGAAAAATAAATAATGTAAGTGTTAATAAGTATGCGTAGTTTTTATTGATTATGCAAAATGGGTGTTGCAAAAGGAACTTGTAACACCCATTTGTTATTTTATACAAATAAAGAAATAAAATACAAAGAACGTTTTATCATAAAGAAATCGAAGAAAAGCAGGAAGAATGATATTTTTGTTAGAATATTACTTCAGATAGGTATAAGGGGGAGTTATTTTGTTTTCCCAGGAATCAGATATTGTCAAGACGATGCGACTGATTGAAGGCTTAAAAGCGGATTTGATAAATAATATAGGATCGCTTTATCAAGCGATGGCACAAAACAGTGAAGTTTCGATAAAGGAAGCTTTGGCCAGAGTTATTATCCATAGCTATGTATTAGGAAAACGTCTTGGTATCGGATTTGCAGATTTGGATGAAACTATTGAACATAAATTAGATGATGCTAGCAGAAATAATGATGCTTTGGAAAATCGCTTTGGTGATTTTTCCAAGCTAAAGCGTTTTTTTGAACAGAAGAGGTGAAAGAATGGAAAATAGAAGAGTGAAACCAATGGTGGAAGGCGGCATTTTAGCGGCAATTGCTGTAGCGATGTCTTTAATTAGTATGTATGTCCCTATCATTGGTTCTTTCATGGCATTGATTTTGCCGCTGCCGATCATCGTATTGGTCGTAAGACACGGCGTGCGGTGGGGGATTATGTCAACTATTATTGCTGGAGTATTGATTTCGATGCTAATTAGCCCGTTGCAAGCGATTAGTATTGTGGTCGTTTGCGGTTTTATTGGTGTCGTGTTAGGATATACATACCGTAAAGGTTATAGTGCGGTACGGTGTTTGACTATTGGTTCGGTATCAGCAGTTGCCTCTATTTTAGTGGTGTTTGCTGTAAGTTTACTATTAATCAATGTCAATCCAATGAACATTCAGATGGATATGATGCAGCAGGCTTTTGAAGAATCATTGGCGGTGTATCGTGGTTCAGGGATGAGTGAAACGGAAATTGCTGATATTGCAGGTAAGTTTCAAACTGGCTTAGATACAGTGAAGCAACTTGTGCCAGTGACGGTTGTATTAGCGGGTTTATTCGAAACGTATATCAATTTTATTGTTGCTGGAGTAGTTTTAAGGCGTGTCGGGCATACGAATATTGTAATAATGCCACCGTTTAAGGAATGGAAATTACCTTGGGGCATCGTTTATATCTACGCATTTTCTTTAATTGGGATGTATTGGGGCTCTAGCCACGAGATACAAGTATTGCTTCAGACTTCGATGAATTTTAATATGTTCGCCAGTATTCTGGCCTTTATTCAAGGCCTTGCGCTTTTATTCTATACGGCTGATAGATATCAATTGTCAAATTTTCTTCGTGGTATTATACTAATCTTAATATTAACGAGTGGCCTGTTTCAGGTAGTCGCATTGATAGGATTATTTGACATTATATTTGATTATCGCAAGCGTTTTGCGCTAAAGGAGTAGAGTTTCACGCAAAACGAAGAAATGGAGGTTTGATTATGCCTCATAACTCGTCTACTTGGGTGGATATTCGTATCCACTTGGTTGTAGTAGTTGGTTTGTTATTGGTCATTATGATTTATAATAAATATGTTGCGTTTATTGGATTGATTCTTCTTATATCGCTTTTTGTTTATGGGCGGGAACGATGTAATGATCGGCAACAGGAGTTGGAATATTATTATAAAAATGTTATAAAAAACATCAATGAATTATCTAATTATGCCATTGATAAATTACCAGTAGCGATTTTGATTGTTGGTAGTGATGGCCGTCTAAAGTGGTGTAATGAGGAACTTGCGCGTTGGTTGGGTAAAAAGCCGACCATCGGGACATCCATCCATAATTTTTGGGAAAAAATTATCATTGAGCCTATTTGGGGGAAAGATGGGGAATATGTTTTTCAAGCGGAAGATAAGTTTTATCGCGTAAAGCACCGTCCGATTTTTAATGTTGACGATGTAGATGGTTTGATGGTTTTTTACATTACAGATGTAACAACTATTGAAAAACTGAAAACGGAAAAAATATTAAGTAAAGTAGTATTTAGTTATATTCAGATTGATAATTATGATGAAGTGTTGCAGGGATTAAATGAAGCGCAACGTACTGTAGTTTTAGTAGAAATCAATAAATGCTTAAATGAGTGGATTGGTTCGGTTGGCGCCTTTGTAAGACGGATATCAGATGATTTGTATATTGCGATTATGGATCGTCGGGCTTTAGATAAAACATTGAATGATAAATTTGATGTTTTAGATAGGGTGAGGGCTATTCATGCGGCAAATAAATTTCCAGTAACACTTAGTATGGGGGTTGCTGTTGGTGATGGCTTAACATTGTCTCAGCTCAGTGAGAATGCCAAAGCTGGTTTAGATTTAGCATTGGGTCGTGGTGGCGATCAAGTAGCTGCACAGATTGATGGCAAAATGCAGTTTTATGGTGGCAAGTCAAAAGCCGTAGAAAAGCATACGAGGGTAAAAGCACGCGTTGTTGCCCATGCTTTGTATGAGATTATTGAGAATTCGGATATGGTACTCATCATGGGGCATCATAACGAGGATTTTGATAGTCTAGGTTCGGCGATTGGTGTTGCTAAAATGGCACGTCATTTAGAAAAAGAAGTCCATATTGTATTGAGTGACATGAATGAGGGCGTAGATAAATTTATCGAGTTAACCAGGGACAACCCCGATTATGAAGGCTTGTTTGTCCTCGCAAGTGAAGTCAACAGTATCATGCCGATGAATGCAATTTTATTTGTTGTAGACACGCATATACCTGATATGACAGCAGCACCTAGTTTGTTAGATCGTGTAGACAATGTGATTGTGATTGATCATCATCGCCGGTCAGAAAACTTTATTGTTAGTCCGTTGCTCATCTATATTGAGCCATCCTCCTCATCAACGAGTGAACTGGTAACAGAGTTATTGATGTATTTTAGTGATGATGTTGACTTAAGCAAAATGGATGCGACAGCTCTTTATGCTGGCATTGTCGTAGATACGAAAAACTTCGCGGTGCAAACAGGTGTGAGAACCTTTGATGCAGCTGCCTATTTAAGACGTTCTGGTGCAGATCCAGCGGTGGTGAGACACTTGTTTAGAATGGATTATGAAAGTACGAGAGCAAAAGCGAGAGCTTTGAGTCGTGCTGAATTCTTAAAGGGTGGGCTCATTGTAACAAGTTGCCCAGAAAATACGCCCAATGCCCAAGTTACTGCCGCACAAATTGCGGATGCGATGTTACGCATTGAAGATGTGCGCATGAGTTTGGTATTGTTTCAATTGGATGGCGGCATTGGTATCAGCGCTCGGTCGACAGGTGAAATCAATGTACAAGTGATTATGGAACAGTTCGGTGGCGGTGGTCACCAAAATGTGGCTGGTGCCCAAGTAAATGATGTAGAGTTAGAAGAATTAAAACGCCAAGTTGTTGAACGTAGCGTTAACTATATTGAGGAGAGTGACCATAATGAAAGTAATTTTGCAACAAGAAGTTAAAAAGGTTGGTAAAAAAGGTGATATCTTAGAAGTTTCTGAAGGATATGCAAGAAATTTCTTGCTGCCAAAAGGCTATGCAGTCGCAGCAACGTCAACCAATTTAAATGCAGTCAACCAACAAAAAAAATCCGAAGAACGCAAGCAGCAGCAAGCGGTTGATGAAGCAACGCTTATGGCTGCCCAATTGAGTAAAATTGAAGTCTCCATTGCTGTGAAAATCGGTGAAGGTGGTAAATTATTTGGTTCAGTAACTGGTAAAGATATTGCGGATGCCTTGAAAAAAGACCATAATATCGATATTGATAAACGTAAAATTGAAGTAAAAGAAGGCATAAAAAGTCTCGGTGACTACGAAGCTGTCATCAAAGTGCACCCAGAAATCACAAGTAAAATTAAGGTACACATCATCGCAGGCTAGAAAGAGGAAGGTAATGAAAAAATTTTTTAGTAAGCTTATCGGTAAAGGTCAAGATGAAGTAAAGATAGATAAGCAAGATCTGATCAATCGACAAGTGACAGCCTTATATGGACTGTTATCTGATGTCATCGGTTCAGAAAAGCTGGTATTAAAAGCAGGAAAGTTAGATGCATTGGAACAAATGCGTTCAGAAAACGTTGCTGAAAGAGTACTTGCCTTGCAAAAGCTTGTACTAGAAAATCCAACGTTTGATAAATTACCTACAGCGGAAGAAATCCCAGAAATTTTAGACGAGTTAGAAGAAGAAATCGCTGATTCTATGGCACGGCGTACCGTTGAAGATAAAATAGAAAAGAAAATTGTTGAAAAGATGGAAGAACGCCATCAAGAATATATTCAAGAAATCCGCACGCAAGTTTTAAAAGATGAAAACAATGCGGAAAATCCACAAACATTAAGACGGTTTGAGGAGCTTGAAAAATTAGAAAGTAAAAAGCTGATGAAATCTGTGATGGAATTACTTCGGCCAGCGACGCTGGCTGAAGTTGTCGGGCAAGAGCGGGCGGTACAATCACTTCGCGCAAAACTTAGCTCGCCTTATCCACAGCATTTAATTCTCTATGGCCCACCTGGGGTTGGTAAGACAACGGCAGCACGTTTGGTGTTAGAGGAAGCACGCAAGGCAAAGTTTACCCCATTTGAAGAAGATGCACCATTTGTGGAAACCGATGGTACGACGCTTCGTTGGGATCCGCGAGATATGACCAATCCGCTACTAGGTTCAGTGCATGATCCAATTTATCAGGGCGCTAGGCGCGACCTTGCTGAAAGTGGAGTTCCCGAACCAAAAACGGGTTTGGTAACGGATGCCCATGGAGGAATTTTATTTATTGACGAAATTGGCGAAATGGATTCTATGTTACAAAATAAGTTGTTAAAGATTCTCGAGGATAAACGAGCTTTCTTTGAATCGGCTTATTATGATCCATCAGATGAAACAGTTCCGAAATATATCAAAAAGTTATTTGAAGACGGTGCGCCAGCTGACTTTGTCTTGATTGGGGCGACGACCAGAGAAGCTGGCTATATTAATCCAGCACTCCGTTCGCGTTGTGCGGAAATTTATTTTGAGCCACTTACGCCAAAACATATTGAGGCAATTGTTAAAAATGCGGCGGATAAACTCGAAGTTAAGATGGAAGATAATGTTGCTAGTTTAATCAGCGAATATACGATTGAAGGCCGTAAAGCGATCAATATCTTAGCGGATGCTTATAGTTTAGCCTTGCAACGCCATGGTAATGACGAAACTGCCGATATTGTGATCAATACAGAAGATATCTACAAAGTGGTTCAAGTGAGCCGCTTATCTCAGTTCGTCATGCAAAAAGCTTCGGAAAAAGCGGAAATTGGTAAAGTTTTTGGCCTAGGGGTTTCGGGGTATCTTGGTTCGGTAATTGAGATTGAAGCGGTAGTTTTTCCTACCAGCGAAAAGGGCAAAGGCGCGATTCGCTTTAATCAAACCGCTGGTAGTATGGCAAAGGATTCGGTATTCAATGCAGCTGCAGTGGTGCGGAAAATCACTGGAGAAGATCTAAGTAACTACGATGCACATGTGAATGTGATCGGCGGAGGAAATATCGATGGTCCGTCAGCTGGAACCGCAATATTAACAGCACTTATTTCCGCAATTACCAAACGGAAAGTTCGTCAAAATGTTGCAGTTACCGGTGAAATATCCATTCAAGGCAAAGTAAAACCTGTTGGTGGTGTGTTTGAAAAGGCCTATGGAGCAAAACAAGCTGGGATTACGACACTGATCATTCCTAAAGAAAATGCAAAAGATATTCCAGAAGGACATCTAGGGCTTGATATTCACATTGTAGAAACAGCTGAAGAAGCGTTTGAAGTGTTATTTGAGGACGAACATGCAGCCGAAAAGTGATAAACGTAGTTGCTTTAATTAGTCAAGGGGGATTATAGGAATGATCGATAGAATACCACCACAAAATACAGAAGCAGAGCAAGCCGTTTTAGGAGCTATGCTCATTGAAAAAGAAGCAATTTCTAAGGTCGCTGAGTTTTTAAAAGGCAAGGATTTTTATCGAGAAGCGCATAAGATCATTTACGATACGATGATTGATATTTTTAATAAAAATGAGGCAGTGGATTTGGTTACAGTAACTGAGGCGCTGCGGAAAAACGATAAATTAGAAGCCGTAGGTGGAATAGCCTACATCACTTCGCTGGCCAATAGTGTACCAACAGCGGCGAATATCGGGTATCATGGTAAGATTATCGAAGAAAAATCTCTGCTAAGAGGGCTGATCAATTCAGCAACCACGATTGCTGGCATGGGCTATGAAGATAATGAAGATGTAGAGACGATTATTGATAAAGCAGAAAAAATGATCCTCGAAGTGTCGGAGCGTAAAGTCGGTGCTGATTTTACACCGATTAAGAGTATTATCTTTGACGCCTTCGGAAAAATTGAACAACTTTATGCTTCTAAAGGTGGGATTACTGGCCTCGCCTCTGGGTTTAAAGATTTGGATAAACTCACCTCTGGTTTACAGGCATCCGATTTAATTCTGATTGCTGCGCGCCCAAGTATGGGAAAGACGGCGTTTACTTTAAATATTGCGACTCATGTTGCCATTCGTGAAAAAAAAGCGGTGGCGTTCTTCTCACTGGAAATGTCGAAAGAACAACTCGTACAACGTATGCTTTGTGCTGAGGCGACCATTGATTCCCAACGTCTGCGAATCGGTGAACTCGAGGATCGCGACTGGGGCAAACTGATCAGTGCAGCTGACCGATTGGCTTCCGCACCGATTTTTATTGATGACACTGCTGGTATTACGGTTATGGAAATGCGTTCAAAAGCGCGTAGACTGAAAATGGAAAATAATTTACAGCTTATCATCATTGACTATTTACAGTTAATGTCGGGGAGCAGCAGTAAAGGCGGCGACAATCGGCAGCAAGAAATTTCCGAAATATCTCGTTCACTGAAGGCTTTGGCTCGTGAACTCAATGTGCCAGTTATCGCACTTTCACAGCTCAGCCGTAGTGTTGAGTCACGGCAAGTGAAAAAACCAATGCTAAGTGACCTTCGTGAATCTGGTTCACTAGAGCAAGATGCGGATATTGTAGCATTCCTTTATCGTGAGGATTATTACAATCCTGATACGGAAAATAAAAACATTACTGAGGTTATTATCGCGAAGCATCGTAATGGCCCAGTGGATACGGTGCAGTTATTCTTCCACAAACAATTTACCAAGTTTTGCGATTTATCAAGATTGCAAGAATAATATAGTCTTTCAGGCTGGCGTTTGCCAGCCTTTTCATGGGAATTGTATACAGTGTAATTATCATTTGACACTTATCATAGTTCAATGCTATGATAGGCAAGGGACATAAGGATATATTTTTGCAAAACTCAAAATGAGGCATGGCTATGCCAATTTGAGTTGTTTTCGTCATTTTGGCAATACTAGTTTATAATCTGAACTAGCTATGTAATAGTTATTGCAGTCACATGACAGTTAAGTGTCATTGATATATAAGGAGGATTTCTATGATTGACGTTATTACGTCGTGTAGAGACCATCGTGGCTCGTTTCGGGCTATAATAAAATAGCTTAGCATAAAAATGCGAGTAGCTTAACTGAGAGAGGTGTATGTTTAATGTCAGCAGTTGTTGTAATGGGGACTCAATGGGGAGACGAAGGTAAAGGTAAAATCGTTGACTATTTAGCAGAAAAAGCGGATACAGTGGTTCGTTATCAAGGAGGTAGCAACGCAGGGCATACTGTTGTTGTAAACGGCAAAGAATTTAAATTGCGGTTATTGCCTTCAGGAATTTTATATAAAGGGAAGAAATGTGTCGTTGCTAACGGCGTTGTTGTTGATCCTGAAGTATTACTACAAGAAATGGATGGGATGCAAGAAAAAGGCATTGATGTAGAAGGTATCAGACTTTCTAATCGCGCCCATGTAATCATGCCTTATCATAAATTGATCGATGAGCTTTTTGAAGAAGCACGTGGCGTGAACAAAATTGGTACGACGAAACGTGGTATCGGTCCTTGCTATATCGATAAAGACGATCGTATTGGGATCCGTGTTTGTGATTTAATGGACGAGGAAGAATTTTCCATTAAATTAAAAGCAAATATTGAACTTAAGAACAAAATGCTCAAAGCTGTTTACAATCAAGAAGGCTTTGATTTTGAAACAGTAAAAAAAGAATATCTTGCTTATGCAGATCGTTTACGCAAGCATGTTATTGATACTTCCGCATTATTGAATGAAGAAATCAAAGCGGGTAAAAAAGTATTATTTGAAGGGGCTCAAGCTACGATGCTTGATCTTGATCATGGTACATATCCTTATGTTACATCCTCACATCCAATTGCTGGTGGTGTATGCGTAGGTGCTGGCGTTGGTCCAAATAAAATCGGCACTGTTGTCGGTGTTGTAAAAGCATATTGCACACGTGTTGGTGAAGGTCCATTCCCAACAGAACAATTAAACGAAATTGGTGAGAAGATTCGTAGTTGTGGTCGTGAATTCGGTACAGTAACTGGCCGTCCTCGTCGGTGTGGTTGGTTAGATGCCTGCGTTGTTCGTTATGCTGGCTATTTAAGCGGAATCGACTACATGGCAATTACACGTCTTGATATTTTAGATACATTTGAAGAAATCAAAATGTGTGTTGGTTATAAATATAAAGGTGAATTGATCAATGAAATGCCAGCAAGTCTTAAAGTATATGCTGAAGTTGAACCAGTATATGAAACTTTTGAAGGCTGGAATACAGATATCAGTGGTGTTCGTTCTTATGATGCATTGCCTGCAAATGCACGCAAATATGTAGAACGTATGGCTGAAGTAACTGGGATTAACCTTGGTATTATCTCTGTTGGTCCAGGTCGTGATCAAACAATTATTTTAAAAGAAGTATTTTAGTATAAGAAAAAGCGGCGATTCTTGTCAAAGAATCGCTGCTTTTTTGCTTTTTAGTAGTGAAAAGTGTTGACAAGAAAGATATTGTGCTATATAATATTATCTTGTGAGAACACAAAAATGATCCACTAGCTCAGTTGGTAGAGCATCTGACTTTTAATCAGGGTGTCCCGCGTTCGAGTCGCGGGTGGGTCACCATCGTAATTAATGCCTTTTAAACTTTGGTTTGAAGGGCTTTTTTGTTGTAGCAAAACTTAGATAAAAAGTAGTTACAAAAACTTCACACCTGAGAAGTTTTTGTAACTACTTTTTATGTATTATGTCAGTAATTGCACAGCATTAAGTCATGAGCCCAGATTAAAGATTCTCGATAGGCTTTTAATACTGCATGTTCGTCGATTCCGAGTTCATTTAAGTAACTGGAATAGGCTTTCCAATCTCCTGATTCATAAGTTTTGATTAACATATATAATACGAAAAATTGGTTGTGCTCTTTTTCGATAAGTGCTTGCTTAATATCTTCATCCAAAGAGATTTCATTGAGTATTGCATTTAGCGGGCGGTCAAGGAGAACATCAATATGAGAGAGCATTCCCATCAGAAAAGCATCAGAAGATCGTTGCTCTGACATTTTTATTGACGCCAGTTTTTCGGCAAAACGGGCACGAATCAGAGAGTTTAAAATCAATTCGCTAGGCTTATCATTGGCAACGCCTTTGAGGGCGATCAGCGATATCCATTTTGTTATCTCTTTTTGTCCTAATAGTGTCAAGGCATGTTGCAAAGAACTAATTTTAGTTTTGAATCCAAAGATAGAGGAGTTGATAAATTTTAATAGCTTATATGATAAAGAAACATCTTGTTTTATGATGGCTTCAATTTTTTTAAAGTCAAGTTCTGGTTGATTGATTTCTCGTAAAATTCGCAGATAATTTGTTTTGTAACTAGGTAATGTCTTGCCAGAAAGGATCAATGGTTTACAAAAGAAATATCCTTGAAAATAGGAGTATCCCATATGTCGTGCAGATTGAAACTCTTCTTGCGTTTCTACTTTCTCAGCAAGAAATTTGATCGGGTAACTGCGCAGTCGTTGGATGATATCTCTACATTCATTTGGTGACGTATTACGAAAATCAATTTTAATGATATCGGCTAATTCAATCAGTGGAAGATAGCTTTGCGTAAACACAAAATCATCTAGGATGATTAAATAGCCACCTTTTTTTAGTTTTTTACAAACGGTGATGATTTCTTCATCAGGAATAATATCTTCTAAAATCTCTATGCCGATTAGTTCTTTTGGTAGCATAGCAGGAAGATTATTTTTTAAGGAATTGGCAGTGAAGTTAATGAAGGCTTTTTTACCATAGGTTAGCGTGTCTATGCCGATGAATAAAAAACTATTCGTAATAACATCTAAGGTTGCTTGATCACCGTCAATTGCAGTATAGCTATTCCTACAACTATTACGAAATAGTAATTCATATCCAAATACATTTAAATTGGTATCAAAAATTGGTTGTCGAGCTACATGGACTTCTTGTTCCTGTGTCATAATAAGCTCCTTTCATAATTGCCTTTATGCTGTGATAAGGTTAATCAAAGGTAGTACTAGTAGTTGCTTTATAATTTTCTTTATTCTTACTTTAAAGCTAGTTCGATGGATCCGATAATGCTCTGAAAGAGGGTTCTTGACCAATGACACTAGCCATGCAATTTTTACTATATGCTACTAAAATCGTTAAGATGATATCTTTAGCATATTTTTAGGTTGGTTTCGCAATTTATTCGTTGACCTACTGGTCATAATAATGCAGCAAAGATAAATTGATAGAAAAATTCCAGGCAAAATCAGTTTCAGGAAGAAGTCGTTATGATAGCTTCGAGTGGCACAGTAGTTGTAAATGTGAAAAAAGTTAATATTCAATTAATTCACAAAAATCTTTCTTAATGCAAAGTAATTATTACAGAAACCTTGCATATTATACCATTTTCTACAAAGATAAAAAAAATCCTGCATAATCGGCTCGTGTAAAAGTTTTAACTAGTAAAGAGAAGGACATAGCCTAGCGCGATTATAGCAAAAAAGAGGGTTGGAAATATGATAAATTTTATGATAAATTGAAATAGTAACTAAAAATGATTTTTTAAAAGTGCAATTTGGAGGTAACTATGCAATATCGAGTACAAGAAAATACAGATAACGTCGATTGGCAAATAGTTTGTAAGTTATTAGAAGAAGCTGGCTTGGCAACTCATCCTGTAGAACTGACGAGAAAAGCCTTTGAAAGTAGCTACCGTGTAGTTTTTGTTTTTGACAATGAAAATTTGATTGGTGTAGGGAGGGCAATTTCCGATGGTGCTTATCAAGCGGCAATCTACGATATTGCTGTGCTGCCTTCCTATCAAGGGAAAAAAGTTGGTAGAATGATTATGGATGAAATTCACAAAGGCTTGCAAAATATCAATAGTATCTTATATGCAAGCCCCGGAAAAGAAGTTTTTTATAAAAAGTTAGGGTATAGTAATATGCTTACAGGCATGGCAAAGTTTCAGAATCAAGATATAATGCATGAAAAAGGCTTTATCGATTGATCTGAACATAGTTTAATAAATTTTGTGACCGTATTAGGAGGGCTCAGCGTTGTTTTCACAAGAAATAACAGAGCAATATCTATATCATTACACAACCTTGGAAACTGCAATTGAAAAAATATTATACTCTGGGCAATTGAGGTTAGGTCCTTTTGAGCAAACCAATGATCCGCGTGAATCACAGAATTGGGGAATTGGCAGTGTTGAAGGTGCGAGAAATGATCGTTCCTTCGGTAAGCTAATAGAGTTGATTAATGAGGATAGATTGAAACGATGTAAAGTATTATGTTTGACTAGAGACGATATGGAACATCATCGATTGGGTTTTGGACGACGTGGTTTTGCACGTGCGAGGATGTGGGCGCAATATGCAGGAAACCATAGGGGAATATGTCTCATCTTCGATGCTGCAAAATTAGAGGCAATAATCAATAGAACATTAGGACGCAAGGGGAAAATTTATAAAGGAATCGTAGAATACACAGATTCAGTAGCTGCTGTGACAGAAGCATCAACGTTTAGGCTAGAGAAAGGTTGCAAAGAAAAACTTGAACTGATCGTTAAAAAGCATATTGATCAGTATGCAAATACGATATTTTTCAATAAAAATCGTGACTGGAAAGATGAAACGGAATATCGCTATGTATTTTATTCGGATGATAGCGAATATCAATTTATCAAAATTGATAACGTCCTAAAAGGATTGGTGCTGGGGGGAGATTTTCCTCAAGTGTATTATCCAGTCATTGAGTATTTCAAGGAAAAATATTGTTTAGAGGTAAGGTGCATGAGCTGGGATAATGGGATACCTTATATTCGTATAGTTGAATCGTTTTAATGATTATTTTCAGAGTAATTAGACAATTATTTGTATTTATATGGTAAGTGTATTATAATATTAGTGATTATAACAGAAAGGAGTTGTTGTTGTATGTTTAACAACACTGCGTTAAGAATTGTAGTAAATGGGGAGGTGTATGCAAAATAATTTAGTGTATAAACCTCCCGTAAAGTTCCGATTGAAACTTTAGGAGGATAAAAATTGAACAGAATAGATATGAAAAAATTGGGACTCAGTCAGAGATTTATCACGGAGTCTACTTTATATACAGGGCTTTATATTGGTCGAGTAATTTCCCAGTATAAAGATTTATACAAGATTGCAACAGAAAATGGCGAGTTAGCAGCCGAGATTTCAGGTAAGTTTCGTTTTACGGTAAAATTTTTATCTGATTATCCTGAGGTTGGTGATTTTGTTATGCTTGATCGGAACGAGAATACCAGTGGTAATGCGATTATTCACCACGTTTTAACAAGGAAAAGTGCCTTTATTAGAAAGGCGGCAGGCACATCAAATAATGAACAAATTGTAGCTGCAAAGTGCAAATTTCACGATTGTACACATAGGAAAGAGCCAAACTGTGCAGTTCAAAAGGCAATACATGCTGGCCTTTTAGCTGAGGAAAGGTTCGTAAGCTATGGGAAACTCCAAAAGGAAGCGCAGTATGAAGGCTTAAATTCTAAACAGATAGAAACGGAAAAGATTACGACAATGTTTGCTGAAGTGGGCGGGATGAAAAACGCACGAAAGCTTATCAAATCGAAGCATAAAAAAAGATGAGAATTTTGATATCGTTAAATTTAACCTATTGATATTACCTATATTGAGATCGTCGAAGGGGTGGCAGGAATCAATCGCGACCAATGGAAACTATAATAATATAAGAGACCTCATATCGTTATTTTTTATTCACGGTATGAGGTCTCTTATATTATTATGTCTGTTTTTATAGGTTCAGCTTAAAACTTAACACAGTCTTTTGGTATAGAGTACGGTATTTTACTACATGGATGTTGTATTGTGCAAAGCAAGCTGCGCAAAATGGTCTATAGTAAACTCACGAAATAAGCGCGCTGCTTGTGGCAGATAGTGCTCTGCTGTCCAGGATAGTACAAGAGTTCGTTTGCATGCAGGATCTTCAATGTGTAAAAGAAACATTGAAGATCCTGTGGAGCCCTCCCATGTAATTGCTGGGAGAAATGCAATGCCTTGCCCAGCGTTGATTAAACCTCGTACTGTTGCAGGATCATCACTTTCAAAGATGATATTAGGAGTAAAGCCTGCATATTGGCAAAAGTTATCCGTTGTTTCTCTTAGAGGTGTACCAGGTTTTAGATTAATAAAATCATCACCAGCAACCTCTCTTAGGTGGATGCTTTTTCGTTTAGCTAGGCGATGAGCTGCAGGTACGGCTAGAAAAATTTCCTCTGTTAATAAGGGGAAATTTTCAATTCCATGGAGATTCAGTGGTGCTGAAGATATACATAGATCGAAGTCTGGACCGGTAATTGACTTTGAAAAATGCTGCATTAGTTTAAATCTTATATGTGGATGCTTCTGTCGAAATGAGGTCAATAGTCCAGGGAGTAGATTTGATCCTACAATAATTGCAAGTTTAACATCTCCAAAGGTTTCTCCGATCAAATCGCTTAGTTCACGTTTTCCGTCTTCTAGTAAAGTTAGTGATTGTTCTACTCTTTTTAAAAAGGTTTTACCAAATTGATTTAACTGTATGTATTTACCGTGACGATCAAATAATTGAACACCAAGTTCTTTTTCTAAAAGTCCAATGGTTTTACTAAGTGCGGGTTGGGCGATACGAAGTTCTCCTGCTGCTCTTGTTACGTGTTCATAGCGAGCGACTGTCTGAAAATATTTTAGTTGCAATAAATCCATAATTTTACCTTTCATATACTTATATATATAAGATATATATATAAGTATATATTGGACGTTATGTATTTGACAAGTATATAATCCAAATTAAGAAAGAAATAGATTGAGAAGTTGTTCGAAATTATTTCTTTAATTGAATGATCATTCAAAGGCTTAGTTTGTACAAATTTAAAATCGTTATACAAAGAAAGGGGAATAATACAGCATGAATCAATTGAATTTTAATCTCAATTCTCAGCGTTCATGGACTACTCGTCGTGATAAGAAAGCCGATCAAATTTTTCAAGTAGAGCGCATAGTGAAAGGTAAGGTCATCCCCACGAACAAAATAGTTGAAGTACTTGAAGTCCTTATCGCATCTGGGGATCGCGTAGCTTTAGAAGGAAATAATCAAAAACAGGCATCTTTTCTTTCTACAGCTCTTTCACAAGTAAATCCAGATAAAATTAGCAATTTACACATGATCATGTCAAGTGTTTCAAGACCAGAACATCTTGATATTTTTGAAAAAGGAATTGCAAAAAAATTAGATTTTTCTTATTCAGGACCTCAAAGCTTGCGTATGGCACAGATGATTGAGGATGGGAAAGTGGAGATTTCATCAATTCATACTTATCTTGAATTATATGCACGGCTTTTTGTTGAGCTTACGCCAAACATTGCATTGGTTGCAGCAGATAAGGCAGATGCAGCGGGAAATCTTTATACAGGGGCGAATACGGAAGAGACTCCAACGATAGTTGAAGCTACAGCGTTTCGTGATGGAATTGTTATTGCTCAAGTTAATGAACTTGATGATGATCTACCTAGAGTTGATATACCTGGTTCATGGGTAGATTTTGTGGTTGTCGCTGACAAGCCATATCAATTGGAAGCTCTATTTACTAGAGATCCTAGAAATATTACTGAAACGCAAATTCTTATGGCAATGATGGCTATTCGTGGGATATATGAACGTCATAATGTAGCATCTCTTAATCATGGAGTCGGTTTTAATACGGCAGCCATAGAATTACTTCTTCCTACTTACGGTGAATCACTTGGACTCAAGGGGAAAATTTGCAAAAACTGGACGTTAAACCCACATCCTACATTGATTCCTGCTATTGAAAGTGGTTGGGTAGAAAGTGTGCATTGCTTTGGTGGAGAAGTAGGTATGGAAAAATATGTTGCAGCACGACCAGATGTTTTTTTCACAGGACGTGACGGAAGTTTACGTTCCAATCGTGCAATGTGCCAAGTTGCTGGTCAATATGCTGTTGATATGTTCATTGGATCAACTCTCCAGATGGATGGTGATGGAAATTCTTCAACTGTTACGTTAGGTAGGCTTGCTGGTTTTGGTGGCGCTCCTAACATGGGATCTGATGCTCGTGGTCGAAGACATGCATCAAATGCATGGTTAAATATGATTACTGAGGATAATGATATTGCTCGTGGACAAAAGTTAGTTGTACAAATAGCTGAAACTTTCCAGAAGGGAAATGCTCCTGTTATTATAGAATCTCTTGATGCAATTCAAGTTGGACGTAATGCTAATTTACCAATTGCTCCAGTGATGATTTATGGTGATGATGTTACACATGTATTAACTGAGGAAGGAATTGCTTATTTATACAAAGCACATAGCTTGGAAGAACGACGTCAAGCATTAGCTGCTATTGCAGGGGTAACTTCAATTGGATTACAACATAATCCTAAAATTACTGAAAAATTAAGACAAGATGGAATTGTCGCTTTACCAGAGGATCTTCAAATAAGACGAACTGATGCCAAACGTTCCTTACTAGCAGCAAAGAGTATCGATGATCTTGTGAGCTGGTCTGGAGGGTTATACGAACCACCAGCTAAGTTTCGTAGTTGGTAAAAACTAAAATGAAATATTGGTGGGATAGTGAGATTGAATGTGGTGAGTTGCTTGGGAGGTTAGCAGTTTCGGCACTGATAGAAGAAGCACAGCTTACCCCAAAGCCAGCGTTGGTAGATAGGAATACCTCTGGAGCGCATACAGATCTTAATATAGATATAATGCTTCGGTCAGCCAAAGCATTATATAGTACTTTCACAGAGATAGGTAGAGTAGCTTTTTTGCAAAAACCAAGTCAAATGATGCGGGAGAAAATCGCTATTATTGGGCGTAGTGGGGAAGAAATAATGTTAAATGCAACTGGAGGAACTAATACCCACAAAGGCGCAATATGGGCACTCGGATTACTAACTGCGGCGGCGGCAATAAACAAGCCTGGTACAGCTGCAAAAGAAATTGCAGTAACGGCTAGTGAAATTGCTAGATATTCTGATACATTGGCAACTAAAAAAGTATCTAATGGAAGTCTTGTGATACATAAATATGGCGTGCAAGGAGCAAAAGGGGAGGCTCAAAATGGATTTCCTCATGTTGTTGACATCGCTTTACCAGCTTTGTATAAAGCTAGAGAACGTGGTATTCCTGAATCTTTTGCAAGAATTGATACACTTATAGCAATTATAGGACATCTGGATGATACATGTTTATTGCATAGAGGTGGTCTGGAAGCGCTAATGGCAGCTAAGAATGGAGCAAGGAAAGTATTGAAGGTAGGCGGAACTTCCACTGAAGCAGGGTGGAGTGCACTTCATAAGTTAGACCAAGAGTTGGTTAACCGTAATGCTTCGCCAGGTGGTAGTGCTGATTTGCTTGCTGCTACATTGTTTCTTGATAAATTGAATGGTTGAAAAAGAATTAAAATCTTACTAATTCAAAATATGTTTCAAAAGAATGCACATTGAATATGAGTTATCTTATTAAATTTTGGAGGTGGCCCAATATGGAGAAATTGACATTTGAATATGCCGCAACTAAGCCTATAGCTCAACGTGCATATGTAGGCGTAGTGGGATCTGGAGACTTAGAAATTTTGATGGAACCATCAAAAAAACAAAAATCATATGTAGTTGTAAAAACTAGATTTGATGGATACGGAGAAATATGGAAAAATATATTAAATAGATTCTTTGATTCTAATAATATCATTGCAAATATTGAAATTAACGATTTTGGTGCAACACCTGGTGTCGTTACCATGAGACTTTTACAAGCTTTGGAGGTGAGTAGTAATGAATATAATGAAAAATAGTTTTGTAGAATTAAAAGCGCGTGAACGTGCAAACGCAGTTCTTGATGAGGGTACATTTAGGGAACTACTTGACCCATTTGAACGTTTCCAATCTCCTCACTTGGAACTTCAAGATATTGTTCCGCAGAGTGATGATGGGGTTGTAATAGGTCGCGGATTAATTGAAGGTGAACCTGCAGTTGTAATTTCTATGGAAGGTGCGTTTCAAGGTGGCGGTGTTGGTGAAGTTTCAGGAGCCAAAATTGCTGGGGCATTAGAATTAGCAATTAGCGATAATGAAAAAGGTATACGTACTCGTGCGGTAGTATTGTTTGATACTGGTGGTGTAAGGCTTCAAGAAGCTAATTATGGATTGCTTTCAATTGCTGAAATTCAGTCGGCAATAGTTGCCTTACGCAATTATGTACCTGTGGTTGGTGTTATCCCTGGGAAAATTGGATGTTTCGGTGGAATGTCTATGACAGCAGGATTATTTAGTACTTTAATTATTACTCGCGAAGGCAGATTAACATTAAACGGCCCTGAAGTTATCGAACAAGAGGCTGGAGTGGCTGAATTTGATTCCAAGGATAAGCTGCTTATTTGGAAAACTCTTGGTGGTGAACAGCGTCAGGCTATTGGATTAGCTGATGTTCTTGTTGAAGATGATGTTGCTGATATAGTTGAAGCCGTTAAAGCTGCTTTTAGAAGAGGAAAACCATCCCAACATAAAAGTGAGCAGGTAGATCTTTTTCTTTCTCGTCTTAAGGCAATTGATCCTATACAACCTTTAAACCCAATGCAGCTTCGTGGAATGTGGGGACAAGATGAATTTACTAAAAAGGTTGTAGCAAAACAAGAAGAGAAGCAATGTAAAAATGAAGTAGTAATGAGTAGAGGTCGATTGTGGTTTGAAAAATTAACGGGTATATCAAATCCAAAGACTGGTGATGTTTCATCAGTCTTGTGTGCGGATGCTACATTAGGAGATGAGACTGCTCGGTATATTGCGGTAGTACCAAATCCAAATAATCGCTTCCCTCGTGTACGTCATGGAGAAGTAGGCTTAGAAGAAGGCTGGACTATTGCAAAATATATTCGTGAAGCAATTGCAGAAGATGCTGGGAAGGAAAAGCGTCGTCCGATAATTGCTGTTGTAGACGTACCAAGCCAAGCTTATGGATATAAGGAAGAATTACTTGGTATATTCCAGTCTTGTGCTGCAGCAGTAGATGCATATGCAACAGCAAGATATGCGGGACATCCGGTGATTTCAATACTTGTTGGGCCTGCTATATCAGGAGCTTTTTTAGCTCATGGCTATCAAGCTAACAGGATAATTGCCTTGGATGATCAAGGGGTTTTGGTACATGCTATGTCGAAACAGTCAGCAGCAAGAGTTACGAAACGTAGTGTTGCTGAACTAGAAGAAGCTGCAAAGAAAGTTCCATCAATAGCTTATGATATTCGTTCCTATTCTACACTGGGAACTTTACATGAATTATTAAGTGGTATTAATGCAGATGCACCAGTCGGAGCGGATATTGAAACTGTAATGAATAAATTATCTGATGCCATAGAATCGGCTCGTACTTCACCGCGAGATTTAAGTAATCGTCTTACTTCAGATAATGCACGTACTGGTAGAACGGCTTCAATTAAAGTCCGTAAAAGATTAGCGGAAACATGGAATTAAATCCACATGATTTATTGATACTAAGAGATTTTGATGATCTTATGGGAATTTCGACGAGGCCTCAATGGGTTGACGAAGTGCTGGAGCAGTCACCGCTTGTAGTGGTGAGGCGTTCACCATTTAAAAATGATAGAGTGCCAGTAGGCGTACGTGGAAAAACTAGAGATCAGCGTTTTGCTGCAACGATATTATCTAACAATATTGCTAAGCAAATTACTCCAGAAGAATTTACAGCTAATAAAGTGTGGAGAACTAATAAGCATATTCGTGAAACAGAAATGTTTTCTGCGATTGAACTTGTAGACAATATTTTAGCTGCCAGTGGTCTCGATTGGGGACCAACTGGCAGCCTAGGATTTGAACTTGCTAGTGGCATGCCTACTATTACGAATACAAGTGATTTAGATATTGTAGTTAGGGTTCCTAATTTTCTATCGACTAAGATTGCACAGCAAATAGTTGAAAGGATTACCAAAGTTTCGGTTAAAGTAGATATACAACTTGAAACACCAAATGGAGCGGTAGCTTTATTTGAATATGCACGAGATAATAGTAAGGTATTGCTCAGAACTATGAATGGACCCTGTCTTGTTACGGATCCGTGGACTCAGGAGAAAAAGTTGGAGGGATAATATGAATGTAGCATTTCTATTTCCAGGTCAAGGTTCACAACAACCTAACATGCTCCATGAGTTGCCAAAGCATCCTGCTATTACAGCAACGCTAGAAGAAGCTAGTAGTGTACTCTGCGAAGATGTACTTTCATTAGATACAGAAGCTGCACTTTCATCAACCTATGCGGTTCAGCTTGCTTTACTTGTTTCGGGAGTAGCTATGGCTCGTGCATTAAAAGCTCAAGGAGCTAGTCCAGATATAGTTGCGGGTCACTCAGTTGGATCCTTTGCAGCAGCTGTTGTGGCTGGGGCTTTAGACTTTTCAGATGCATTGACATTGGTTCAGTTAAGAGGAACACTAATGGAAAATGCGTATCCAGCTGGTTATGGTATGGCTGCTGTAGTTGGATTAGATGAAAGGCGTATAACAGCATTGGTAGAACAGGTAAGTTCACTTGGTGTGCCAATCTTTATTGCAAACTTGAATGCGCCTGATCAAATCACAATTGCCGGTAGCTTATCAGCAATAGAACAAGTGTTTATTTTAGCACGTTCTGCAGGAGCTCATAAGACGCAATTGCTCAAAGTCAGTGTACCTTCACATTGTAAACTGCTTGATTCGATTTCTGATGAATTAGCAAAGAAAATTTCTAGGGTTAAATTGAGTCCGCCACATATACCGTATGTGGGAAATTGCAGGGCAAGAGCACTTAGATCGGCTGAAGAAATTAGAGATGATCTTTCCATGGGAGTAGCAAAACCGGTTCGTTGGCATGATACTACGACATTAATTTTTGAGCTAGGCGTAAGACTGTTTGTAGAGGTTGGACCAGGACAAGTACTTACTAATATGGCTAAAAAAGCATTCCCTGTTGCTCGTTCTATATCTACAGTGGATAGTAAAATTGAATCTACAATTATTTTAGTAAATCGTGAAAAAGAGTAATATAGTTAGTTTTAATCAATTTATTGAAAAGTATAATGAACGTTATTATTTAGGAATCGATAAGCAATATATTTGATAATTGGCTCTATATAAGGAGATGAAATCAATGCTAAAGAATATTGTTCAATTTGATGATGGCGTGAAAGCGGCATTACTTCAAAAAACTTCAGAACCTGATATAATGAAAGTTTTTGCAGTTTTAGCTGTTATGTGGCAGGGAATTTTGGGCTTAATGATGAAACAATCGTTTGACATAAGTCAAAATGTAGAAATGATTATTATATCTGATTTTGTAAAGTATTCTGCGCCATTCTTTATTTTTGCTATCTGTTTTGACATATGTAAAATAAAAAATGTATCTTATAAGAAACAGATACTACATAAAGCTGAAGAACTATTACTACCGTATTTTTGTTGGGCAACAGTTTATATATGCAGTAATATCTCAACTTATCAAACCATTGAAGATTTTGCAGAGGGATATTTGCTAGGTACTAATGCTCCACATACATGGTATCTAATTATGATGTTTCAATTTCATATACTAGTACCAGTTCTTTGGTATCTATATGCTAAACTTACAGCCAATAAAAAGAGGGTTACTCCTGTTTTAGTTATTTCTTTTGTATTATATTTAGTATTTCTATTTGTCTATGATAATTATATATTTAATGTAACAACAAATAAGGCGCTTCTTTATTTGGATCGCTCATTTATTGCATTCAGTATTTATGCTGTACTTGGTACGGTTGCTGCAGCAAATTATGAAGAATGGAATAGTTTTGTTTCGAAAGTAAAGCTAATTGCTATACCGTTGTTTTTCCTAATATTTATTGTAGCCAATAACGAAATGTTTGCTAATGGTTTTAATAATCTTAGCCTAGCAAATTGTATTTATTTAAAACCATCTATACTTTTTTATAATATTTTTGCGATTATAATAGTATATGGACTTGCAGGGGCATTAATAAAAACAAACTCTCGCTCATTACCTGTATTTAGATTTTTATCACAATATGCTTTCAGAGCGTATTTAGCAAATTTCTTTGTAATAACTACATTAATAAAAGTTATGGGGAAATCAGGTGAGCAAATGCCCTTAAATTTACGTTTACTTTTATTATGGATAATAACTGCAGTTTTTGCATTCACTATAGTATATACAATAGAGTTTGTTATTAAAAGTGTAAAAAAAATGTTTAGTAAAGAGATTAACCAAGAAGTTGAAGCTTAACTAATCTGTTTTATGGAAAGAATCAATACCAGTGATATAAAAATAAAATAGAATCACATATTCAATAGAAAACAGAAGTTAACAGAATTTTTTCGGTGACTTCTGTTTTTATGTATATTAATGATGTCGTGTAAAAAAACAAATACGAAGGTTTGCCCTATTAATGGATATAAGAGAAAAAATTTCATTTTATTTTCAGATAATGATTGTATAATAAAAAAATAGATAATAGTAATTATCAGTTAGGTGCAGCTTTAAATTCAATATTTATTTGTGGCGAGATAACGAGGTAAAGATAATTACGAAGCAATAAGTTTATATGTAGGGGGTAAAAGGATGCAATCAAAATTAAATTCAGTTAAATGGGGATTTGTACTTGCTATTTCTACTATTTTATTAGGTTTTATTTTAGGTGCTGTTATGGGCGGGGCTGAGGAGCAAATCAAAGCATTTTGGAGTGCATCAGCACAGCCTGTTTTAGCAAAGGTTTATAACAATGATCCGCAAAAGATTGCGGCAATAGTGGAACGTTCGTGGAAGATGCTGCAAAGAGCACATATGCATGCGGCGGCAATTGGGGCAGCAAGCCTTGCCTTGATGTACCTATTGGCTTGCTTGAATGTAGCAACATTATACAAGAAATGGATTTCGATACTCTTAGGCATAGGGTCTTTGGGATATTCTTTGTCTTGGTTATATACAGCCTTTGCTGCACCAATTATCGGCAATATTCCTGCCACGAAAGCCTCTATTCATATTCTGGCGGCTGGGTCCATTGGGATGTTGCTAGTTGGGACAACGGCAATATTGGTTTTCAGTATCAAAGCATTGCTTTCCAATGAATCGGAACATACTGATAAAAATTAAATGTATGATAACAAAAACCTCTGTCGGTGACAGAGGTTTTTTATACGAAGCTGAAATTTAGGCCGAAATCAATACATTAAATTTACAATGAGTATTAATTAATAACATTAACTAAGATAGTATTGCTTTAAAAAGATGAGGGACATATAATGAAGATAAATAGTCGGATTTATAAGGAGAGATGACATAATGGACGTCTTTGATTTCGCATTGCAGATGGAACTTGAGGGTGAAGAATATTATCGGGGTATGGCTGAAAAGGTACAATATGATGAATTGAAAAAAGTATTATTGGCTTTGGCAGATGATGAGCATCGGCACTATAAAATTATAAAACAGGCCAAAGATCAAGTTTTTCAACAAATAGAGGAAGAACCTTTCTTAGAAAAAGTAAAAAATGTTTTTTCAGACAATAAAGACGCTGAAATCATTACTCAACTAAGAAGTGAACAAATTGATGTATATAGATTGGCTTTAGTAAAAGAAAAAGAAAGTGTAGCACTTTATAAAAAGTTACAAGCAGAATCCGAGAAAGAAACTGTTAAGAATATTTTTAACCAGCTTATGCAGGAAGAAGAACGCCATGCGGAACAGCTTGAACATATTATTGATATGTTAAACAATGTCAATGATTGGGTGGAATCTGCAGAGTTTAATCATAAAGATATTTATTAAGGATTGAATTGGTTATGAAAGATTAAACGAAGAACGGTTAGTGAAAAACTAAAATGAAGACAGGCAATGCTATAAAAAGTAATGGTGTCTATCCTTTGGCTACATGGCTGAAGGATAGACACCATTACTTTTTTATTCTTATATGTATTTGGCAGTTGGAATAATACGATGAAAGATATAGTGCTTTCTCATTTGTTATAAAAATAATTTACCTTTTCATAACACAGATGTAACACAGACGTAACAAATAGTATCTTTGCTTTTGTTAAGATGGAAATAAAGTATGAAAGAAGGGGCGGAGCTGAAACAAATTTATTTCTCATCAACCCTTATGTGGAACGCATCTGTACAAGAAATATTTTCTATGGCGAAATTTTACGAGGTTGGTGGAGTTGAACTTTGGGGAGAGCAGGCTGAGTTTTTTCGCTACAATACTCGCGAGATTCGTCACATGTCACATAAATATGATATACAAATTATCGTTCATAGCAAAAGCTGGGACTTAAATTTTGCTTCTATAAATAAGCAGGTTCGAAATGCATCTTTACGATCAATAAAAAGATCAATTGATTTTGCAAAATTGCTAGGTGCTTCTGAGGTAACGATTCATCCACCACGGCGCACGCTGTTGATTGATGAGCCATTTTATATAAAGAAAACGCAAACTGGTTTGGAAAAACTTTTTGAATATAGTATGAAACAAGAAGTTAATCTTTCATTAGAAATTATGGAGAAATTGCCAAAAGAAATTATCACTACACCTGAAAAACTAAAAACAATCTTAGGCTCCTTGTATAAATCTTTCGCGTACACTGTAGATACGGCACATTGTACTGACCCAAAAGAGATTTTTTCAATCTTGGGAAATATAGATTCTGTGTCGAAGCTTCACATCAGTAATAAAAAAGGTAAGGTGCTCCATAAACCTTTATATGATGGTGATCTTGATTTTCAACAAATATTACCGCGCTTGGAAGGATATAATTTACCGCTTGTTATTGAAGGATTGGAAGCGGGAAACTCATATCAAGTTCTGAAGAATAATATGAATTTTGTACAGACTGTTCTAAAAAAGTAGCATTGTAATTAAGCGTGTAGAGGAGATAAAAAGTGAATGAACTTTTTTAAAAAACGAATTTTAACTGGTATTTTCACTTTCTGTGCGGCCGTTGCTTTTTTAACGGGCTGCAGTAGTGAAAAAGTAACGGGAAATGCTTCAGGTAAGTTAAGTGGTAGTATAACAATCTATACATCACAGCCCGAACAGGATATTCAAAAACTTATTGAAAAATTTAATGAACAACAGCCAGATATCAAAGTGAATGTATTTAGAAGTGGGACTGAGGAAGTCATTAGTAAAGTATTAGCAGAAAAAGAAACCGGAAACATACAGGCAGATGTGTTACTAGTAGCCGATGCCGCGACTTTTCAAAGTCTCAAGGAAAAAGAATTGCTCATGAGTTATAAATCACCTGAACTTAAAGGGATTAATAAAGATTTTTATGATGGTGATCATACCTATACAGGTACAAAAATTATATCAACAGGAATCATCTATAATAAAAATCTTATCAAAGCAGCACCAACTTCGTATAAAGATTTAATAAAAGTAGAGTTTAAGAATAATGTTATTATGCCAAGTCCGCTATATTCCGGTGCTGCCGCGTACAATTTGAGCGTGCTTACACGTACGAATGACATTGGCTGGAAATATTACCAAGCGTTGAAAGACAATGGCGCTAAAGTAGATAAAGGAAACGGTACAGTACAAAAAGCTGTTGTCGATGGGCAGGTAGGCATTGGTATTCTTGTTGATTATATGGCACTCAGAAGTAAAGAAAAAGGCGCACCAGTTGAATTCGTTTATCCAAGCGAAGGATCGTTAATTGTGACAGAACCAGTTGGAATTTTGAAAGCTACGACGCATGCGCCACTTGCCAAAGCTTTTGTCGACTTTATTTTATCAGAAGCCGGACAAAAGGTAACTGCTGAAATTGGCTATACGCCGATTAAATCTGGAGTACAGCCACCAGAAGGATTTAAATCTGTCGATGAAATCAAAAATATGACATATGATTTGGCGACTATTGTTAAGGCGCGTCAGGAAGACAAACAAAAATTCAGTAACATTTTTAATTAAAATGTAAAAATCATTTAAAGGCTGTGGGCTATCCACAGTCTTTTTACAGGAGTTTAGTATGTTTAAAAATTTAAGCGCCAACATAGTAAAATTGCTCATGTATTTTGCCATATTTTTTGTTTTTCTGATGCCTCTTATCAAATTATGTTTCATGAGCTTAAACGAAACCGATGGTATTGGTCTGGAAACCTTTAATCTTTTACTGAATGAGTCTCGTACTCGTATGGCGATATACAATACTATTTTTATTGCTGTTTTTTCCACTGTGATTGCACTTTTTTTTGGTGGTATATTTGCTTTTTTAACGGCCTATACCAATATACAAAAAAAGCGTCTTATCGAGCTCATGGTGCTGGCTCCATTTATTATTCCATCATATATTATCGCTCTTTCTTGGAGCAGTTTGCTTGATAACAGAGGAGTTATTCAACAGATCCTTGCATTGCTTTATCTTCCTACCGTCAATATATACAGTATTAGTGGCATTGTCTTCGTCATGGGGCTTTGTCATATGCCAATTGTTTATTTGTCAGTCATTAGCACATTACGTAAAATTCCGCAAGATTTGGAATGGGCATCGCGAACGTCTGGTTACACTACTTGGCAGACTCTTTTAAAAATTAATTTGCCACTTGCACTGCCAGCGATTATTAGTGGTGGAATCCTCGCGTTTCTAGCAGCCATTGACAATTTTGCAATTCCAGCTTTTTTAGGAATTTCAGCGAATATCCCTGTTCTTAGTACCTATATTTATGAAAAAGTAATCAGTTTTGGACCGAGTTCATTTAGTTTGGCTGCCGGATTGTCGGTGATATTATCACTTATCGCAATTATTGGTATAGTTTTACAGAATAATTTTATTAAACGAAGCTCTAGTAAAGAAAGTATGCGTGAAGATTTTTCTATACGAATTTTTCTAAGCTTGTCGTTGCGCCGAAAAATACAATGGGGATGCATTGTTTTTTTGGGTATTATAGATATTGTTCCATTAATTACGATGTTATTGACAGCTTTTCAAACAAACTATGGTATGGAACTGACAATAGAGAATATGTCTGTTCATAATTTTACTTTTTTAATAAGAAATCATGGTGTGCATCAAGCGGTATATAATAGTATGCTATTAGCGGTGTTCACTTGTATTATCTGTATAGTCATCGGGACAGTCTGTGCTTATGCTAAAGTACGCTATCATAATCGCGCCGCTGTGGTTTTAGAATATGCTGCTTCCTTAACGTATGCGATTCCGGGAATTGTAATCGCGTTAGCAATGATTTTTCATTGGGGGAAAATACCACATATCTATGGGACAGTCAGTATTCTTATTTTGGCCTATAGTACAAGATATTTAATCTTTCAGATAAAAAATAGCACAATAGCGATTTTGTCGATTCATCCTTCCTTGGAAGAAGCTGGGAAAATAGCTGGCAGTAGCCAGCTGCGAATATGGAAAACGATAGTACTTCCTTTGCTCTTGCAACCAATTCTAACGGGATCTTTTCTAATTTTTATCTCAGTATTAACAGAATTGAGTCTTTCCTCTCTGCTTGCTACTGCTAGTACAAAAACGATAGGCCTTTTCATATTCAATCTTGAGCAAGGCGGAGACTATAATTTGTCTTCGGCAATGTCAGTGTGTATAGTCCTTATTGTTTTGCTAGTTTATGGTGTAGCTGAGTATTTCAATCGTCAAAAAGATTGAAAGAACAAGTACAAATGCGATTACGATCAATTTAACAGGAGGTAAAGAACAACGATTATGAGTTTAAGAATAGATCATATTACAAAAAAATTTGATACAGCGATAGCTCTTTCAGAAATTAATATGGAAATTAGAGGTGGAGAATTTATATCTATTTTGGGTCCTTCCGGCTGTGGGAAAACTACATTATTGCGTATCATTGCTGGTTTTTTACTACCAACAAGTGGTGAAATTCATTTTAATAATAGGTTATACGCTAGCAGTAGTTGTTCAATTCCTGTAGAAAAACGTAATCTGGGTATGGTTTTTCAATCCTTTGCCCTGTGGCCACACATGACGGTCAAAGAACACCTAGCATTTCCGTTGCGAAATCAAGCGCAAAAACGAAGTAAAGAAGAAGAAAATGGTATCATTAAAAAAATTCTTGCAGTGACCGGGTTGGAGAAATTAGCTGAGAGTTTGCCAGGAGAATTATCTGGTGGACAGCAGCAAAGGGTTTCTTTGGCTAGAGCCATTATAAATAAGCCTAATCTTTTGCTTATGGATGAACCACTCAGTGCGTTAGATGCTGAACTTAAAATCAATATGCGGCAAGAAATACAGAAGATACATAAAATCACTGGAGCGACAATTCTTTACGTCACGCATGACCAAAGTGAAGCGTTGGCTATGTCAGATCGTATTGTGGTAATGAAAGATGGACATATTGAACAGATTGGCACGCCTGAAGAAATTTATACAAAGCCAGAAACGCTTTTTGTGGCAGCTTTTGTTGGTAGACATAATATGATTTCAGGAAAGTGGGATGGGAACCAGTTTAGTTGCAAAAATGGTGCTGTTTTTACGGCTGTACCACCAGCCGAGTGCTTTGTGGAAGCAGGAATTTGTCCCCTTCGTCCAGAAGAACTTGTGCCAAATCAGAATCCTACTGGTATTCCTGTAGAAATTGTCAATCAGCAATACAATGGAAGAGAATTTCTCTATACTGCTGTTGATTGTGAGAAAAATTTTTATCATTTTTATGCAACAGCGACAATGACTTTATCAGTTGGACAAAAAATATATTTAACAAAGAAAGCTTCTTAAAAGGTCTATCCTTTGGCTACATGCTGAGGGATAGATTTTTTTGCTTTTGCATGTATTTCTATTATTTTATTAAAAAAATAGAAATAAAAGCAGGTTTTTAGAATTTTTTGCCAAATTTAAATAGTGTGAAAATACTGGTTATTATTTTTGTCATAGGCGGAGGTAAAGATGAAGCGAATTGAGCATGTTTTTGAAATGGTAAAACAATTATGTAGCAAACAGTGTTTAGGCGCTGGCGTAAGCACTGATGAAGTGGCTTCTCAACTAGGGATTCAACGATCCAATGCTTCTGGCGATTTAAATGAGCTGGTGAAAGCAGGCAGATTAGAGAAAATCGAGGGTAAGCCAGTTTTATATAAAATAGGCGACAGTATTAGCAAAAGCAGCGGGAGCGGGCCTGATGTGTCTTGTATTATGGATCACATAATTGGCGCAAATAAAAGTTTAAAAACTGCTGTTCAACAAGCAAAGGCAGCGGTGATGTATCCGCCGTTAGGGCTTCATACATTACTTCTTGGTGAAACTGGTGTTGGAAAGTCGATGTTTGCCGAATGCATTTATCATTATGCCAAAGACATTGGGCATTTGAAAACGGATGCTCCTTTTGTGACTTTTAACTGCGCCGATTATGCGCATAATCCTCAATTGTTATTAGCGCAATTATTTGGAGCGAAAAAAGGTAGTTATACGGGAGCAGAGCGTGATCGGACCGGATTGGTAGAAAAAGCGAATCACGGGATTATGTTTTTGGATGAAGTGCATCGTTTGCCGCCAGAGGGACAGGAAATGCTGTTCTACTTAATCGATAAGGGTGCATTTCGCAGTATGGGTGATATTGAGGCTTATCAAAAGGTAGAAGTGCTCATTATTTGTGCGACAACGGAAAATACGGATTCTACTCTGCTTCGGACATTTACGCGCAGGATTCCAATGATTATTAAATTACCGCCAATTAGAGAACGGACGATGAACGAACGATGGGAATTAATTAAGTGTTTTTTCCAAAGGGAAGCACAATGCTTAAAAGTGCCGATTGGGATTTCACCGAATTCGTTAAAGGCATTTTTGCTTTATGATTGTACGAATAATATTGGTCAATTAAAAAATGATATTAAGCTTAGCTGTGCCAAAGCATTTTTGGAATATGTGGGAAGCAAAGATAAAATGCTAAAGGTGTGTAGTGAAGATTTGCCTGAATATATTAGGCGTGGCTTTGTAAAATACAAGGAACATCGCGGCGAACTTGATAAGCTTGGGGTAACCGATGAAATTGTTTTCCATGCTTCAGAGGAGGCGTGTTTTGCTGTAGAAGGTAAAAACACAACCAATATTTATGAAGCATTAGAAGAAAAAATGATGGATCTTAAAGCAAAAGGCATGAGCGAGGCAGATATTCAGCTGATTATGGCGATGGATATTGAAACATATGTCAAAAAGTATATGGTTAAGTTTCGCCAAGGAAATCTCGAAGAACTATATAAAATCGTAGACAGGAAGATCGTCGAAGTTACGCAAGCCTTTTTGCGATATGCTGGCGAGAAGCTAGAACGCCAATATGATGACAACATCTTATTTGGGATGAGTATCCACCTTTCTAGCTCGTTAGAGCGTATTCATGAAGGGCGGGAAATCGTAAACCCTTACCTTGCTGAGACACAGAAATTATATGCGAAAGAATATGCTGTGGCGGAGCATTTTAGTGTGCTGATACAAAAATATTTCAACCTGACGGTACCTGTAGAGGAAAGTGGTTTTATTACGATGTTTCTTGCTTTTGATGATTATATCGAAAAGGCAAATACAGGCAGGGTTGGGGTTATTGTCGCCATGCATGGTGCTAGTACAGCAAGTTCTATGGCAGATGTAGTAAATCGGCTATTGGGGGAAAAACATGTGGTGGGTTATGATATGCCACTAGATCAAAAGACGGAAACTGCCTTGGAGGAAATTACTAAGCTGGTAGAATTGCATAATGAGGGAAATGGAGTCATTATGCTGGTCGATATGGGGTCCTTGGTCATGTTTGGTGATATGATTTATGAACGCACCTCGATACCGATCAAGACTGTAGAAATGGTGAGTACGCCAATGGTGCTGGAGGCCTCGCGTAAGTCTTTGATGCGAATCTCGCTAGCTGAGATCTATTATGCTGTGACTAATTTAAGCCCTTATCTTGGACGGATGCATGGCAATGTATTTCACGATCAGTTGAAGGACAATGTGATCGTTACAGCTTGCATTACTGGGCAAGGGACAGCGATTAAATTAAAAAATATGCTTGAAAAGCTATTATGTGAAAAAGGCAAAAAAATTGATGTTATTCCAATTGAGATTAGTAGTATGGAAAGTTTTCAGCGCACCCTAATCAAAGTAAAACAAGAAAAAAATCTGATTGCGGTAGTCAGTAGCCTGAAACCACAAGATCCAACCATCAAATATATCTCAACAAAACAGTTAATCGAAGGTGATGTAGGACTGTTATTTCCAGAGGCAGTGAGTGAAACACGTGTAACCGAACTTGTCTTAGATAAGTTACAGTTTATGCAAGAGGTAATTAATGAAAACCTTACGATTGATGGCGATCAGTTTATGCGGTCTTGGAATGATTTTTATGCAGAATTGAAACGAAGAAATATGATGCTCAGTGAAGAGGTTGGTATCGGGTTAATTATGCATTTGGCTTGCGTAGTCGAAAAATTAATTCATGGTGAGGCTATCGATTATTCTCGGCAGAGTAAAGATTTTGATCAAGATCAATATTGTGAGAGCTGTGAGGCGATAGCGATTTCTTTGCAGTCGTTAGAAGAAAGCTTTGGTATAAAGTTAGCAACGCAAGAACATGAAAATGTGATAAAACTAATGTACCGTCTTTAAATTTTATTTGAAATTTTTAATGAGGCGTAAGCAAATTCATGATAAAAGGAGCGATTTTGCATGAAGGGATTGGTTCGCTGGTTAGAAAAGTACTTTATGCCAATTGCAAGTAAGGTTGGGCAACAGCGGCACCTAAAAGCATTACGTGATGGGATCGTTGCAATGATTCCTTTATTATTGATCGGCTCATTCTTCTTGATTATGGCGTTTCCCCCCATTCCAGTTTTGGCAGATTTCGTAGCGCCTTATGTGGATAGCTTGCTGACCGTGGTGAATGCTACGTTTAATATTTTGGCGCTGATCGTTGCTTTTTCCACTGCGTATTCTTTAGCGAATTCTTATAAGTTGGATACAGTAGCGGCTGGAAGTTTTAGTGTTTCAGTGTTTCTCCTAGCTACGCTGACAAAATCAGGTAGCATTAATCTGGAGTTACTGGGCAGTAAAGGATTGTTCGTTGCAGTTATCTTGGCATTTCTAGTGGTAGAAATGCAAAGAATAATGATAAAAAAAAATATTGTCATCAACATGCCTGAAGGAGTTCCCCCGGCGGTTTCTCGTTCTTTTGTAGCATTGATCCCTGGATTTGCTATCGTGGTGATGGTATGGTTGTTCAATTGTATCTTGTTAAAGACCACGGGGTTGTCAATTTATGGTGCGATTAACCAAGTTGTTACGATTCCCCTACTTGATTTGGGGGGGAATATCTTTGCAACGCTTATTGCGATTTTTGTAGGACAAGTGTTGTGGTGCTTTGGACTGCATGGGACTGCCTTGGTTGATGGCATCATGAGGCCGATTTGGATGACGTTTAGTCAGCAAAATGCTGTAGCTAAAGCCGCCGGAGAAATGATTCCCAATATTTTTTCGCAGCAATTTGTTGAGACGTTTGTACTCATTGGTGGATCAGGTACTACGCTGGCTTTGGCGGTACTCTTAGTTACTATGGTGAAGTCAAAGCAATTGAAAGCTTTAGGAAAAATGGCGATTTGGCCAGCTATCTTTAATATTAATGAAATCATTATATTTGGCATGCCGATTGTTATGAATCCAATTATGTGGATTCCGTTCATCTTAGCCCCAGTCATTTGTTCTCTGATTACTTACTTTGCCCTTGTTACTGGCCTAGTTGATCGTCCCTACGCTTACGTTCCTTGGACAACCCCAGCACTTTTCAGTGGTTTTTTGGTAACGGGTGATTGGAAGGCAAGTGTGTTGCAGTTTGTCAATTTTATCGTTGCAACATTGCTTTACTATCCGTTTTTAAAGACACTAGACAATGCTAAGGTGCTTGAAGAACAAGGAGGAGAAAGTAGTAATAGTGGTGAAAGTATAGCCGATAGTAATGAAAAAGAAACTGTAACTTTAGGTACTACCTCGTAGGATTATTTTAAAAATTAGGCTTGGAAAGGGAGCTGTTTATGAATATCATTTTAGTATGTTCGTCAGGTATGTCTACCAGTCTCTTAGTCCGTAAAATGATAGCCGAGGGTGAAAATCGAGGTTTAAAAGAACTTCATATTTTAGCCTGTTCTATTGATGAATTAGAAGGTCGTATAGATCAGTTTGATGTGGTATTGATTGGCCCTCAGCTTCGTTATCGGGAACACGAGGTTGCTGAGCTGACTCAACCTAGAAATAAAAAATATGCTGTGATAGATTTGATGAGTTATGGCATGATGAATGGTAAAAAAGTATTGGATCAAGCATTAGATTTATTGTAATAGATGAACTAGACACGAAAGAAGGGATAGTAATGGATCTCGAACAGGTTGCGTTTAAAATTATTTTGTATGCAGGCAACGCCCGTAGCTATTATTTTGAGGCGTTACGGCTGGCAAGAGAAGGCGATTTTTTTAAAGCAAAAGAGCTAGTAAACAAGGCGAAACAAGAAATCATTGAAGCGCATCATTGCCAAAGCCTACTCCTCCAACAAGAAGCGGGCGGGCATAAGACGGAGTTGAGCTTGGTACTGATTCATGCTCAAGACCATTTAATGAATACGATTTTAGCCCAAGATTTGATTCAAGAAATGATTTTGATGTATGAAAAACAGCGGGAAAACAATGTGAAGCGTGAGAAAGATACGAAAGCATTATAAATATAAATACAAAAATAATGTAAAAGAGGCAGAAATCTAAGCGAATAGCTAAAGATTTCTGCCTTTTGTGTTTTGGTTCTAGTAGTTGATTGTTTATTGGAGAAATACTATAAGCTTTCAGCCGCTGTAATCTGATAAAAATTTTACAATACAAATAGCAATACACAACAATACACGTTTATGTAAAAAGGGCTTTTATATAAAATAGAAAAGGACAACTGCTGAATTGTCAGGCTTTTCAAATAATTTGGACACTGCTATGTGTATTGGCATGCTTCTTGCAAATATTTTAGTTGCGTAACAGTAAAGTAATAAGGAAAGGGGGAGAGTAAGCGGTAGGTTAAGATCGCTAGGTGGTGTTAATGCAATAGTAACAAAGAAAAAGAAAAGGAGCGTTATTTTATGGACGGAATTATTAAGTGGCTTGAAGAAAGCTATATGCCGATTGCTTCACGCATTGGAGAGCAGAGGCATTTAAAAGCAATTAGAGATGGTATCGTAGCCCTTATACCTTTATTATTGATTGGCTCATTGTTCCTTATTTTAGCTTTTCCTCCTATTCCAGTATTAGCAGAGATGGTAAAACCTTACGTTGGAAATTTATGCTCAGTTAACAATGCGACAATGGGACTAATGGGGCTGATGGCAGCATTTTCAGTTGCTTACTCATTGGCGAATTCTTATAAAATGGATCCGTTGGCAAATTCTTTATTTAGTGTTGCTGCTTTTATGTTAGCTACACCTTTTACCAAGGATGGTAATATTACATCGGCGTGGATGGGCAGCAAAGGTTTATTTGTTGCGATGCTATCAGCGATCCTAGTAGTAGAGATACAAAGATATATGATTAGAAAAAATTTAGTTTTTAAAATGCCGGAAGGTGTACCACCGGCAGTAGCTCGTTCTTTCACGGCTCTACTTCCAGGATTTTTTTCTGTAGCTTTTATTTGGTTTATAAATAGTATCTTGCTTACTAGTCAAACCAATATACAAGATGTTATTTATAAAATTCTTGCGGCGCCAATTCTTAGCATGGGTGGTAGCTTACCAGCATTTTTGCTTTGTATTCTTTTTGCTCAATTATTGTGGTGCGTTGGTATCCATGGAGCTGCATTGGTGCAAGGGATCATGAGTCCGGTATGGTATGCATTAGCAGAGCAAAATGCTGCTGCTAAAGCTGCTGGCGAGGCTCTACCTAACATTGTTTGTAACCAGTTGTGGGATGTATATGCTTTGATTGGTGGATCTGGAGCAACGTTAGCATTGGCATTTATGCTACTGATGGCTAGCAAATCTAGACAACTTAAAGTTCTTGGTAAGTCAGCGATTATACCTTCGTTATTCAACATCAATGAGCCAATTCTTTTTGGTATGCCGATTGTAATGAATCCTGTGATTATGATTCCATTTATATTTGCTCCAATAATATCAGCTACAATTGCATATTTCGCAATTGATGCTGGTCTAGTAGAAAAGCTGTTTGCTATCGCACCATGGACGACGCCACCAATTATTAATGCTTTCCTTGATACAGGTGATATCAAAGCAGCTGTACTGCAATTAGGCTGTTTCTTTGTAATTGGTGTTATTTACTATCCGTTCTTTAAAATGTGGGATAAAGCAAAGGTAAAAGAAGAAAAGCTTACTGCAATTGATACATCAGAAACTAAAGTTACACCATCACAAGGATTTCATGTGTAAGGTGCAAACAGTACAGCGAAAATAAAAAAATAAATGGTTGAATATAAGGAGAGATAAAAAATGAAAAAAAGTTTGAGTACGCTTTTAGCATTAACATTTTCGTTAGGCATTACTGGTACAGCATTTGCTGAAAGTATTTTTTCTGACGTCCCTGAAAATCATTGGAGTTATGGTGCTGTAAATCAATTGGCAAAAGACGGTATCATTGAAGGTTATACAGACGGAACCTATAAAGGTGATCATATTTTAAGCCGCTATGAAATGGCGATCATTGTTGGCAGGGCTGTTACAAAAATGGAAAAGGCCAATGCGGAGGATCAAGCTTTGATCAAAAAATTGGAAGCAGAGTATTCCTCAGAGTTAAATAAATTAAATGATAAATATGATAAATTGGATAAAAGAGTCGATAATGTAATGCTCAGTGGTTTTGTAAGAACAAAATATGACGGTGATACATGCGATGGGGATCGTAGTACTTCTGTAAATAAACATTTTTATATGAATTTAGAAGGAAAATTGAAAGTCGATGACCAGTGGGATGCACATTTCCAAAGTGAAACTCGCAAAGGTTATACGGCAAACGGACAATATTGGAGAGATGGTAAAATAGCGAACGACGACCAAGATGGTACTTTGCAGAGAATCTGGGTCGAAGGGAAAAGCGGACAGACTGGCGTAATCATAGGCAAAAAATGGTGGGGCTATGGTTTCCAAAATGTCGCTTTCGGGCATGCCGCTGATGGGGTTCAACTTGATTACAATTTTTCACCAAATTGGAAAGGCAGTGTATTTAGTTTAAGACCAGCCCAATCTGCGTTGATTAGTATGGGAAATGGACAAGACGATAAAGGTCAAGACCCTAATACAGGTGTAATATATAACGACAAAGGATATTCAACGAATATTAGAGGGGTGAATTTTATTGGTAAATTAGCACCAAATTTGGAAACCAATATAGTGCTTGCTAGTAATGATCACAAAGAAGCGGAAAAAATGGACCGTTGGGGTTCGGTAGATTTGAGAACAAGACTAAATCAAAATTTAACGCTTACAACAACCTATACAAGGACAAATGCTGACGATTTTAATGACGGTGAAGAATATAGATTAGATTATAAGGACACAGATTTAAATAAAGTGGGTTCGTTTGGTGCTTATATACGTTATGTTAATTTTAATAAATATAGCGATGCTTCACACGATGATGAATGGGGTTCCTTACCAGGAGATATGAAAGGAGTATTTTTAGGCATAAAGTATGTACCATATAAAAATGTACAATGGGAAACCTTCTACTCCGATCAAAAACTAAATATTTCTGGAACTACTACTAGTAATTACAATTATGGAACAGGACCAGTAGCAAAAGATGCAAAGAGACATTTAATTCGTACACAACTAGATTTCCATTTCTAAAGTGACAAGGTTAACTAAAAAGAGTGCTATTTGTATCTAAACAGTTATTTGAACTTAATACCAGCGAGTAAATGAGGCTGGAATGCATAGAAAAGTGTGATTGGTAAGTTATTTTTGCAATGAATTTTACATAAAAGGGAGGAATGTATGATGAAAATTATATTAGTTTGCTCAGCTGGTATGTCGACAAGTTTGTTAGTAACCAAGATGCAAAAAGAAAGTGAAGCCAGTGGAGCGCATGACGAAATATTTGCCTGTTCAGTTGATCAATTAGAAGAGTATATTGATCAATATGACGTAGTACTGATAGGCCCGCAAATCAGGTATAAAGCCAAGAGTATTGGTGAAATTGCTGCGGCGAAGGGGAAAACTTCAGCAGTCATTGATTCGGTAAGTTATGGTATGGTAGACGGAAAAAAAGTTCTTGCTCAGGCCTATGCCATGCAATAACGGTTGAATTTTTTAGGAGGCAATCATGATGAATAGTGAGCAAATTGTTTTTACGATAATTATGCATGCAGGTGATGCCCGTAGTCATGCGTTAGAAGCATTAAGATATGCCCGCGAGGGTAATAGTGATGAAGCCGAAAAAAGTATGGCTAAGGCTAAAACAGAACTGGTGGAAGCTCATCATATTCAGACTGAATTATTGCAGGCTGAGGCTCGTGGTGAAAAGCAAGAGATAAATTTGCTATTAATCCATGCGCAGGATCATTTGATGACTGCTATTTTGGCAAAAGATTTAATTGAAGAGCTTATGTTAATCTATAAGAAGTAAAACAAAAACAATCGATTATAAACTCCGGTTTATAATCGATTGTTTCTAAATGTGGACATTTTTAAAAAAGGAGATCATTAAAATGAAATACTATTTGCCTAAAGATTTTATGATGGGGGCTTCAGCGGCTGCTTGGCAGACCGAAGGTTGGTCGGGGAAAGCAGCAGGCCAGGAATCTTTGATTGATGTTGCCTATAAGACAAATCCAGAAAGATGGCATCAAGGGTATGGACCGACAGTTGCAACGGATTTCTATCATCGTTATAAAGAAGATTGTGTGTTAATGAAGGAAATGGGTATGAAAGCCTATCGAACTTCTATTGATTGGTCTAGATTTATCAAGAATTATGAGACTGGTGAAATCAATGAGGAAGCGGCTGACTTTTATAGCAACGTAGTCGATGAACTGATTAAAAATGGCGTTGAACCAATCATTTGTCTAGAACACTGGGAATTACCAAATCAGTTGTTTGAGAAGTATGGTGGTTGGAATTCGAAAGAAGTTGTTGACTTCTATGTGAAATATGCTGAAGCGGCCTTTAAACTGCTTGGTGATCGGGTTAAATATTGGTTTACGTTTAATGAACCCATCGTATTTCCCGAATTAGCGATTATGGAAGGCGTCTGGTATCCTTATAAAAGTGATACCAAAGAAGCAATGCAGTGGAATTATAACAAAGTGTTGGCAACGGCGAAAGCGGTAAATGTATATCATGAAAAGGAGTATGGTAAGAGTTTGGGCGGGAAAATCGGCATTATTATTAATGCTGCACCAAGCTATCCACGCTCGCAATCTGCTGATGATGTTCATGCGGCGGATATGTATGATTTGTTTTTTAATAAAATATATATGGATCCGTGTATCAAAGGTGAGTTCCCAAAAGAATATTTTTCGATACTCAAAGAGCATGGCTGCATGATTTCCGTTACCAATGAAGAGCTAGCGATTATCAAAAAAAATAAAATTGATATAATGGGCTTAAATTATTATCGTCCTAATCGGGTTAAGGCAAGAAATGCTGGCTGGAATCCTAATGTGAAATTTAATCCGCGGTATTACTATGATGAGTATGAACTGCAAGGTAAAAAAATGAATCCATTTCGTGGATGGGAAATATACGCCAAGGGTCTCTATGATTTTGCCATGATCCTAAAACAAGAATACAATAATCTACCATGGCTAGTAACCGAAAATGGTATGGGTGTAGAGGGAGAATATCAGCATAAAGACGAAAATAACATCATTCAAGATGATTATCGCATTGACTTCGTTGCGGATCATTTACATTGGCTATTAAGAGCAATCGGTGAAGGAAGTAACTGTAAAGGGTATCTGATGTGGAACTTTACTGATAATGTTTCCCCGTATAATGCGTTCAAAAATAGATATGGTTACGTGGAAATAGATCTGGACGATAATCGAAATAGAAGAATGAAAAAATCAGGTTATTGGTTTAAGAAAACGGTTCAAATTGGTTATTTTGAATATGATGGATTTGAACCTAGCTATAAGTGATGTCGAAACACTAGGACAGATAGGATGCGGGCGATAGGCACTTCTCGCATCCTATCTTCGTACTAATTTAAAAGTAAAACGAGTATGGAGTTTTCTCGTTAATTTCTATAATTATTTCTAATTTGTTTACCCTTTGAGACTTTGCGATTTTTTCGCAGGGTTTTTCTGGTTATGTAATAGTTGTCTTTATTTGGTGAAAAAATAATAAAATAAACTATTGCAAAATAGAATGATGTTGTGTATACTAATCAAGTGACGTAAGCAGACGATTGCTTATTACAATGTGGCCCGTTGGTCAAGCGGTTAAGACACCGCCCTTTCACGGCGGCTTCACGAGTTCGAATCTCGTACGGGTCACCAAAAAAAGTAGAGAACCAAAATCTGAAAGGATTTTGTGTGAATCACTTTGTTCCAAACGATAGCGAGGAACGTCAATTTTTCCTTAGTTATTTTTATATGGGCGATTAGCTCAGCTGGGAGAGCGCCTGCCTTACAAGCAGGATGTCGGCAGTTCGATCCTGTCATCGCCCACCATATATGGCCTGGTAGTTTAGTTGGTTAGAATGCCGCCCTGTCACGGCGGAGGTCGTGGGTTCGAGTCCCATCCGGGTCGCCATTATGCCTTGGTAGCTCAGTCGGTAGAGCAGAGGACTGAAAATCCTCGTGTCGGCAGTTCGATTCTGTCCTAAGGCACCATTTTGTGATCCACTAGCTCAGTTGGTAGAGCATCTGACTTTTAATCAGGGTGTCCCGCGTTCGAGTCGCGGGTGGGTCACCATTTTAAAAAGATAAGTCTTTCAAATTTTAAATTTGAAAGACTTTTTTGTTGTGTAAAAAAGCACCATTACTGGTGTTTTTAAATAATATAGAATTCTAAAGTAATTTTTCAATATCTGCTTGCATTGCGCTTGGTAAAGTTGTTGGTTCATAGCGCTGAATGACTTTGCCGGAACGATCAACTAAAAATTTCGTAAAATTCCATTTAATAGAATCACCTTCTAAAAATTCAGGAAAACGTTCTTTTAGTACACCGTGTAATTTTTCACCGATAGGGTGATTGTAGTCAAAGCCTTGGAAAGGAATTTGCTCAGTCAAATATTGAAAAAGTGGGTGGGCATTTTCACCGCGGACATCAATTTTTTCGAATAAAGGAAAAGTAACGCCATAGTTTACTTGGCAGAAATTTTGAACCTCTGCATTTGTTCCCGGCTCTTGTTCAGCAAATTGATTGCTGGGGAAGCCTAGAATTTCTAAGCCTTGATTTGCATACTTTGTATATAACGACTGTAATTCTTGATACTGAGGAGTAAAACCACATTTACTGGCGGTGTTAACAATAATAAGAACTTTTCCTTTGTAGTCTGCCAAGGATTGTTCTTTTCCACCAATTGATTTTAAATCGAAATCGTAAATACTCATCATACAGTCCTCCTTGCCATTATTGGCACAAATTTTGTTAATTTATTTTAGAGCTAAATATTCATCAATCTTTTCCTTATCAAAGCCAATCACAATGTTTTTGTTGATATTGGACACAGGGACATTCAGTTGATTGGTGAGTTTGAGTAATTCAGCTCGTCCTTCTTCATCTTCCTCTACATTAATCTCAGTAAAAGCAGCTTCTTTTAGTTCTAGATATTTTTTTACCTTATGGCACCATGGGCAATTAGGGATAGAATATACTGTAATCATACTTGATTCCCCCTTTCCTTTTGTGTAATATATTTTTCGGCCAGTAGAGCGGCAACCGTCCCATCGGCGGCGGCAGTGGTTAGTTGCCGAATCAGTTTGGTTCGTATATCGCCAGCAGCAAAAACTCCTTTAATATTAGTTTCGCAAGTTTCCCCGGCTTTTATGTGCGAAGCAGCGTCTAATTCAATATCACTTTCGTACAACTGTGTTTTAGGAACAACGCCAATATTGACAAAAATACCATCTAACGCTAAACTTTTTTGTTCTTTGGTAAGCAAATCCTCAATCAAAATAGACTCGAGCGAAAGCTCTCCAGAAGCCTTTAAGATGTTTGTGTTAAATAAAATTTCTACCTTAGGATTATTTTTCAACATCTCTTGTGACGAAGTACTTGCTGTTAATGCTGCAGAACGATGAATTATATAAATTTTCTTTGCATATTTATCAAGAAAATTTGCGGCATCAACTGCGGCATTGCCACCGCCGACGACGGCAATCGTCTTCCCTTGATAAAGGTGACCATCACATAATTCGCAATAATGGATTCCCCTGCCACGAAAATGTTTTTCCTCAACGACAGGAAGTTTACGGCGATCCATGCCAGCCGCGATAATAACTGCTTTTGGTTTATAGATAGTAGACTGTGTTTCGACTGTTTTTTCTGCATCAGTTAATTTGACTGCAATGATCATATCGAATTCATCAATTTTTGCTCCAGCATGCAATGCTTGTTCTTCAATTTTTTCAATTAGATGGCTGCCTTTAATGGAATGAAAACCAGGATAATTTTCAATGCCATAAGCGTCAATAATTTGTCCACCAATCAATTGATCTTCTAAGATGAGAGTGTCTAATTTCATACGTGCTGCATAGATTCCGGCGGTTAAGCCAGCGATGCCCGCGCCGATAATCAGTAAGTCTAATACCTTTTGTGGTTTTGTCAATCATTTCACCTTCCATCATTGCATTGGACTAAAAAATTTGATTAATTTTCATATTTTAACAGTATCATACCGCGTTTTCTTTACATTTACAATCTTTGTATTTTAAAATATTTTATTTATTATATTTAAAAAAATAATAAATAAAAAGTATTGCTAAATAATAATATATTGTATATAATATCTAAGTGACCTAAGTGAATGATAACAATATTACTGATGTTGTTATACGTATTTTGGTTATTATGGCCCGTTGGTCAAGCGGTTAAGACACCGCCCTTTCACGGCGGCTTCACGAGTTCGAATCTCGTACGGGTCACCATCTCATTTTTTTCTCGGGCGATTAGCTCAGCTGGGAGAGCGCCTGCCTTACAAGCAGGATGTCGGCAGTTCGATCCTGTCATCGCCCACCATATAAGAAGAATAAGCGCCTATCCATCCGGATAGGCTTTTTGCTTTATTTTAGGAGAAATAGTATGGCTGTAATAGAACTGAGCAAAGAGCGCAAAAAAATACTAACTGACAGCATCAAAAAGTTTTTCGCTGAGGAGCGTGACGAAGAAATCAGTGATTTTAAAGCAGATATTTATCTTGATTTTATTTTGAATCATGCTGGTGTCTATATTTACGAACAAGCAATTGCGGATGCACATGATTTTATGTTAGAAAAAACCGATGAATTATTTACTTTAGAAAAACGAATTGTAAAGTAGACTATAAATAACGAAAGAGCGAATGCGACTTGCATTCGCTCTTTTCAATCTAGGCAAGAATGTGATTGAAAAGAGCGATACAGGGAGAAGCGCAATGTGAAACTAGACAGAAAAGTTAAGGTCATGTAAAATAAAATAAGCTCGTTTGAGTACATAATAACGGAAAAAGGCGCTAGGTATATTAACATGTAGCATAGTAGAAAAGTAGCAAGCGCGACTATTTCCTAAAAACGGGCTAGTAGAAAGGTAGGATGGATTAACATGACAATTCAATTTTGGATCATTGTGCTGTATATTTGCGTGCTTTTCGCAATCAGCATTTATGTAAAGCGTCGGGCGAGCAATAGCAGCGGCTTTCTTTTTGCCGGGCGAAAGTTGAGTACCACTTTGGTAGCGACGAATATTGCCGGGACGGCTATCGGGGCGGCAGCTACGATTGGGGTGGCAGAAAACGCCTTTCAGTCTGGAATTGCTGCAGGTTGGTATAATGGTGCATGGGCTGCGGGGGCTGTTTTGATGGCACTAGTGGCAGCTCGTAAGTATCGGGAGCTCAACTGTACTACTGTGCCAGAGCTTTTTGAAAGGTATTATGACAAGAAAGGGCGGATCATTGCGGTACTGGGGATGATCACCCTTCAGTTAGTTATCACTTCGTTGCAGTACATTGCGGGGGGCGCTATTCTCTCATCTTTGCTGCCGGATATTTTCTCGTTTGAAGGCGGGATGATCACGAGTGCTATCGTGTTCTTCGGTACGACGATTCTTGGGGGACTCTGGTCTTCTGGATTATCAAATATTCTTAGTGTAACCTTGATTTACATAGGCGTACTAATTAGCACGGTGACGATTGTTACTAGGCAGGGCGGTATTGGCGCCATTGCGGCTGCATTGCCACCCGGAGTTGATTGGTTTGGACCACTAGGCGGCTTAGGAATGGCAACAGTTATCGGCTGGTTTGTGGTAATGATGACGCAGGCGATTACAGCTCAAGGACCTGTGCAGGTGGCCTGTGCAGCTGTCAATGGAGCTGCAGCGAAAAAAGGTTTTTTATGGGGGGCATTACTAATGTTTCCTATCGGCTTTGCTTGTGCGATTATGGGGGTGGCAGCTCGGGCTGCGCATCCTGAAATGCAGGCAACATTGGCTTTGCCTTATATGATTATGAGCTTAAATCCAGTGATCTCGGGCTTGACGTTGGCGGCTCTTTGGGCGGCAGATGTGTCTACAGCCTGCCATATTTTGCTGGCGGCAGGCACGCTTTTTTCGCAGGATATTTACAAGCGTTTTATCAATCCTGAGGTAAGTGACAAGCGCTACACGCTTATTAATCGTTATGCGATTTTGGGGTTAGGAATTGTGACCTTATGGTTTGCTTTTAACGCCGTAGGCATCGTAAAAACAATGCTCATCGGGTTGAGCTTGACGACGGCATTTACATTGATCTTTCTCTTTACGATGTTCGCTCCAGGGCTGTGTAGGCGTAATTCTGCTTTTTATACCACACTGGCTGGCATCGTGACCCTATTTATTTGGCAGTTATTTCCAATAGTGCAAATTTTTGCCCATCCCATCTATATGGAATGGCTGGTTTGCTTAGTGACCTTCTTTGTGGTTGCTGTGGTGGATCAGGAACGAATCACGTTGCCAGAAAAACAGGTAGAAGAGGTATGTGTCGAGTAATCAGATGAAACAATTGTCTTGATTATAGAATATTAATTTGCACAATTCTACTGGGTCTACCATTTTTATTTAGAGAGCGCTTACCAACTTCAAAGCAAAATTCATGCTTCATTAATTTAACGATGATTCTGTTCATCGTTCTGAGGGTGACACCTAGTAGTTCAGCAAGTTCAGAAGATGTAAATTGATTTTTGCCTTGCCTTTTTATAATACTGTGTAAATGAAAAATCGTATTGATGCTAATTTCTGTTTTATCAGAAATAGTAAGAAATTTTTCGTCGATTTTAGGTTCTGGGGAGAGCTTCTTTTGGGAATGAAGGGGACCGATAATTTTGGTTTTGCTGTACACAATAAAAGCCGTATCACCACCTAATGTACTAGACCGCTGCATCCCTAGATTGGCATTAGATTTGGCTTCTTGGGCAGTAGCTCCATAGCCGACACCAACGCTTAAGGTACTGGCGGTATGCTTTTTTATGGTGTGCATAATATCGATTTTTTCAAAGTTATTCGTTACGCTCTCTAATAAATATTTAGTAGAAAATAAAAGATATTCGCGTACGCCGACTTCGACGACAGCAGCTTTGATACTTTGGGCAAAAATATAGATTTGTCGTGTAACATTTGTGCGATCAATAATATATTGATACTCATCATCATTAAAGACGGAGTATTCACTAGGGGTGTCAATTTGTAGATAGAGGGCAACGATTTGACTCTGTTGGCTGATTTGTACTAAGTGGTTTAACTGTATTTTATGCAGTGTTTGTCGAATCGCACTGGCAGTGGGGAAATAGAGATAGCAGGGAATCTCTTTAGCGCGTAATTGTTGATAGACAGTATAAGAGGCCGTGATACAGCAAGAGGCTTTTTTATAGAGATAATTTTGCTCGTGAGCTGCGCAAGCGTAGGCACTGTAAGTATCATCATAAGGAATATCTGGAATCGTGTAAATTTCAAAGTTGTTATAGTCTAGACCTAGTTCCCGGTAAGTTTCCTGTAGCTGCGTCTGGTCATAAAGGTCAGTGCTGATATGAAAAATGTTATGCTGCGCAGATAAAGTAATTTGCAGTAAAATCTGCAAAAGTGAACTGCCACTGCGCGGTACTGATTCCCAAGGAATGGTTGGCGTAATATGCTTTTCTGCGTAAGTTAGAACGTTTTTGCCAGTAAAGAGCAGGGCGTCTAATTGACCTTGCTCTTTGGCAAGGATGGTGGGCAGCTCTAAAAAGCTTTTGTAAAGATAGAGTATCGGTTGTATTTGCAGAAAATCTTTCTTAATAATCGGTATAATTTTATCGGCAATTTCCAAAGGAGCCGCAATGCCTAATCTCATGATGTATCACCTCGTACAATTGACTACGGAAATCTTCATTAAATGTATTTGTGGACAGTATAAAGGGCTATTAAAGACACACATTTGTTTATATAATAGCATTAATAACTCGAAAGACATAATTAAATTTATAAAAATATAAAATGTATGTTTTATATTGTGTAATTCTGTAATAGTCTACTGCAGTGAAATATTATAGAATAGTTTATGTTTTGATGAATGAGGAAAAAGCATGCTCCTTTCATTTCATCAGAGAGTGGAATACTTAAATAGAATTGGCAATGTAGCCATTAACGCAAACTTAAGCGTTAATGGCTATTTTTTTTAGTGATTTCTAGGTATTGAGATGAGAGTCGTAATAAATATAAGGAGGCGCTAGCTATGGGGATTGTTAACAATATAAAAGGTGGAAATAAGTATTTGGCGTTTGTGTTACTGTATGTTGGGTTTTGTATTTCCTATATTGATCGGGCTGCCATCAATATTGCGTTAGCTTCAATTGGACAGGAGTTTAGTTTAAATCCTTCGGCTATGGGGGTCGTTCTTAGTACTTTTTTTGTGGGTTATGCAATTATGCAGGTGCCTGGTGGCTGGCTTTCAGATAAGTTTGGTTCTAAAAAGGTTATTATAATATCGCTATTCTTGTGGTCTGTATTTACAATGGGCACAGGGTATGCTTGGTCGTTAACAGCATTGATTGTCATTCGTTTTATATTTGGTATCGGGGAAGGTTCTTTTCCCCCAGCAAGTTTACGAGCTATTGCAGAATATTTTCCTAAAACAGACCGACCAAAAATGGCAGCTGCGCTATTATCATCAAATTATGTAGGTAGTGCAATTGCACCAATGATGATTGTACCTTTAATGTTAGCTTTTGGCTGGAGAAATATGTTTCATATTTTCGGAATATTGGGGATTGTTTACATTGTAGTGTATTGGTTTTTGATTAAGCCTGCTAAAGTTGAAGAGGCTGAGCAAGTCGCTGCTGGCGATAAGAAAAAAATCAATATGAAAGAATTATTAAAAATGCCGATTATGTGGCAATTGGTAATCGCGTGGTTTGCGCTAAGTTTAGTTAATAAGGGGCTAGATTCTTGGATGCCTACCTACTTATTAACAGTACGACATTTAGATTTGAAATCAGTAGGGTTATTAACACCATTACCATTTGTGGCAGCTGGTATTTCTACCGCGATAGGTGGTTGGGTTATGGATCGTTTCTTTGATGGGCGCGAAAAGTATTTACTCGTATCTTGCGCTTTATTGACAGGATTTTTCTTGTATTTTATGTATACGGCCGAAACAGTAATGATGGTCATTGCTTTTCAAAGTTTAGTATATTTTTTTAAGTCTTTTGTATTTGCCGCGGCGTTGTCGCTACCGATGAAATTGTTACCAGGATCGATATCCGGTTCAGCTTCAGGGTTAATTAATGTAGGTGGACAATCAGCAGGTTTTGTGGCTCCAATCGCTATTGGTCTCATGATCACCGCTTTCAATGGTTCCTATGATGCTGTGTTTTGGTTCTTAATTGCTGCAGCTTGTTTATCCGCGTTGTCTAGTGTAACAATAAAAAATAGAGCGAAAAAAGAACAAAGCAATTCTATAGAAAATCATGAGGAGATTGTAACATGCAAATAAAAAAAATAGTATTACGCAAAATGAAGATGGAAATGAAAGTTCCTTTTGAAACCAGTTTTGGTGTAACGACCAGTAAGCAGTTTATCATGGTAGAATTGCATACGAAGGAGCATATCGGCTATGGTGATTGTTCGGCTTTTGCCGCTCCTTGGTATAATGAAGAAACAACAGAAACTGCTTGGCATATGCTGCAGGATTATCTAGTTCCTATCTTGTATAGTAACGATGAGATTTCACATCCAGAGCAAATACAAAAGCAAGTGGAATGGATTAGACGCAATAAAATGGCGAAAGCATCAATCGATTGTGCGCTTTGGGATTTATACGCAAAAGAAAGAAATATCAGTGTAGCAAAAGCCTTAGGTGGCACACGACATGAGATTGAGACCGGAATTAGTCTTGGCATTCAAAAAAGCCCAGAGGATCTTGTACGGGTTGTAGAAAAATACATGGGGGAAGGATATCGTCGCGTTAAAATAAAAATTAAGCCGGGCAAAGATTTGCAATATTTATCGGCAGTGCGGAAAGAATTTGGCGATATTATGCTGATGGCAGATGCGAACTCGGCCTATACGCTAAATGATATCGAACTTTTTAAAGAACTGGATAAACTCAACTTATTGATGATTGAGCAACCTTTAGCTCATGATGATATTGTGGACCATCGGGAACTGCAGTCGATGATGAAAACTAGGATTTGCTTAGATGAAAGCATTCATTCGGTAGAAGATGCCCGCAAAGCGATTGGACTTGGTAGTACAAAAACCATTAATATTAAAGTAGCAAGGGTCGGTGGTTTGACGGAAGCCAAGAAAATTCACGATCTTTGCCAAATTCATGATATTCCTGTTTGGTGTGGTGGGATGCTCGATACTGGGATTGCCCGTGCCCATAACATTGCAGTAGCTTCGCTACCTAACTATCAATTCCCAGGGGATGTGCCAGCATCAGATCGATATTGGGAGCATGATTTGATGTCACCGTCTGTTATCATTGATAAAAATGCGATGATACAAGTGCCTACTGCGCCGGGGATTGGTTTTGAGCCAGTTGCAGAATTAGTAGACCGTTTTACGCTTGAGAAAAAAGAAATTATCAGATAAGATGAAAAAGGGGGGAGTATTTTACTCTCCCTTCTACAATCCAAAAGAGAATAGAATCCCTATGTAATGTGCTAATATACCAGATGAAGTTAATGGAGGTAGTAGTGACATGCAAAAGCAGCAGGCATTTGATTTTGTAGAGCAACATAGAGAAGATATGCTGGCGTTGTGGGAGTTGTTAGTGAATCATGACAGCGGCAGTGATGACAAAGCTGGAATTGATGCTCTGCAAGAAAAACTTAAAAAAATCTTAGAAGCAGAAGGCGGTAAAGTTCATTTAGTAGAATATAAGCAGGCAGGCAATATGCTCGTTGCGGAATTTGGTGAGGCAAGAAATGCCGCGCCCGTTATTTTCGTTGGGCATATTGATACTGTATTTACCACTGGTACGAGTAAAAAAAGACCTTTTACCATCAAAGACGGCAAAGCCTATGGTCCGGGGGTACTGGATATGAAAGGTGGCGTTGTTACGCTTCTTTATGCGCTAAAAGCATTGAATGCCGCTAACTTTTCGGAGCGTCCGATTAAAGTGCTTTTAGCTGGTGATGAAGAAAATGGCCATCTGAAATCTACGGCGGCAGAAGACCTCGTAAAAGAAGCTACCGGCGCGATTGCTGCGCTGAACGGTGAAACAGGCTTTATTGATGATGCTATTGTGGTTGGACGTAAGGGCGTAGCCGGTTTTACTTTAGAAACTTTTGGGGTAGCGGCTCATGTAGGAAATGAACCGGAAAAAGGGCGGAGTGCGATTGTCGAGATTGCTCATAAACTTCTTGAAATTGAACAGCTTACGGATTGGGAAAAATGTATTTCTGTTAATGTTGGTGTCATTGAAGGTGGTACTGTGCAGAATGCTACACCTGATTATGCTAAGATTAAAATTGATGTACGTTTTACGGCAGAAAAAGATGTTGAAAACCTTCATCAGCAATTACAAGTGATTGCTGAAAAAACGTATGTGGAAGGCACGACGACGACCGTAACGCCAGGCGTCTGTTTTAAGCCGATGTATACCACGGAAGAGGTAAAAACTTTATTCTCCTTAGTAAAAGAAACCGCCGAAGAAAATGGGCTAGGTTCCTTATATCAGAAAAAAGTAGGCGGTGGGTCAGACTCAGCTTACATGATAATGGCTGGAGTACCTACGGTTTGCGCTATGGGTGTCAAAGGTGGACGCAATCATAGTGCGGAGGAATATGCTATAGTTGATACTTTATTTGAACGTACGAAGCTCTTGGCAGCAACGGTGCTTAAACTCAAAGAATTTAACATGAAATAAGCATAGATAAAAATGATAATAGCGACGAAGATAAATGTGAGGGGGATTATACTTATGTCGAAGATCATCCTAGGACAAAGTATAGAAAAATGGCAAGAAAAATATCCATTATTGCAAGAACTTATGAAGCTTAAAGAAGTAATATGGGTAAATTCTTCGTTGGTAAATTGTAAAGATAGAGTGATTGCAAAGGATGTAAGGCGTGCAGATATAGAAGATGCACAAGCACGGTTAGTAAGGTTTGCACCGTATATTGCCAAAGTATTTCCGGAAACTAAGCCAGTCCAGGGGATGATTGAATCTCCCTTAGTGAAAATAGAAAAAATGCAACATAAATTGCAAGACTTATACAAGTATGACTTGCCAGGCGATTTATATCTTAAATGCGATAGTCACTTACCTATTTCTGGCTCCATTAAAGCCCGCGGTGGCATTTATGAAGTGCTAAAGGTCGCAGAAACGATTGCGTTAGAATCAAAGCAATTGACACTGCAAGATAGTTATGAGGTGCTGGCGCAACCAGAATATAAAAAATTATTTTCAACGTATTCTATTGCGGTTGGTTCTACTGGGAATTTAGGACTGAGTATCGGTATTATGGGCGCTGTTCTTGGGTTTAAGGTTGTGGTTCATATGTCTGCGGATGCTAAGCAATGGAAAAAAGATATGCTGCGGTCTAAAGGTGTTACGGTCGTAGAATATGATGCCGATTATGGCGAGGCGGTGGCGGCGGGACGACGACAGGCAGAAAATGATCCTACCTGTCATTTTATTGATGATGAGAATTCTAAAGATTTATTTTTAGGCTATGCCGTAGCGGCCAAACGGTTGAAAGAGCAACTGGCAGAGCAGAACATTATCGTCGATGAAGAGCATCCGCTGTTTGTATATTTACCTTGTGGTGTAGGCGGTGGACCAGGGGGCATTACCTTTGGCCTTAGAACCTTCTTTGGCAATCATGTGCATTGCTTTTTTGCCGAACCAACCCATTCTCCCGCAATGCTATTAGGGTTAATGACAGGACTGCATGATAAGATTGCGGTGCAAGATTTTGGGATTGATAATGTTACTGCCGCGGATGGCCTGGCAGTAGGTCGTCCATCAGGCTTTGTTGGGAAAACCTTAGAGAAAGATATTAGCGGTGTCGTTACGAGTGCCGATGAAACTTTATATACCTTACTGCGGCTATTAGCAGATGAGGAAAATATTTATTTAGAACCATCCGCTTTGGCAGGCTTTTTAGGCCCTGTGAAATTATTTGCGGAATCTTGCGGGCAGCAGTACTTGGCGCAGCAAAAGCTGACAGAATGTATGTCAAAAGCAACGCATATTGTCTGGGCTACTGGTGGCAGTATGGTACCAAAGGCGATGATGGAGTATTTTTATCAACAAGGGGAGCAAGAACATATAGGAGGCAAGCAATATGGAAAAAGTATTAGCAAGTATTGAGGCACAAGAAGAAAATATCATTGCTTTTTTAGAAAAAATGGTCAACATTGATTCTGGCAAAGATGATCCAGAGGGAAATCTGCAAGTAGCAGAAATGATTGGTACGAAATTAACGGCGATGGGCTTTGCCGTAGAGTATATAAAATGCGATGGTATTTGCACGCATGTAAAAGGCTTCAAAAAAGGTACTGGTAATAAAAAAGTTATGGTCATGGGGCATTTGGACACAATTCAGCCCAAAGGTTCAGCAAAAGATCGTCCTTTTGTAATTAAAGATGGGAAAGCATATGGCCCTGGGGTTTTGGATATGAAGGGCGGGATTGCTGTAACATTGTTTGCGCTGCAGGCTTTATATGAAGAAGGATGGGATGATAAAGATGTCACAGTATTTTTCTGTGGTGACGAAGAACACGCGCATCCGCATACAAATGTGACAGAACTCTTTGCAAAAGAAGCCTATGGTAAAGATGCCATATTCAATATGGAAACGGCCAGCATGGGGCATTCTGCATTGATTGGTCGTAAAGGTAATTTATATGCAGAACTAGAGGTAAAGGGCACTTCGGCACATGCCGGAGCCGATATGGAAAAAGGTGCAAATGCGATTATTGAATTGGCACATAAGGCGATTGTCATTAGTGAGCTCACGGATTTTCCCAAAGGGTTAACTTGGAATGTGGGGGCGATTGAAGGTGGTTTAATCTCAAATGCTGTGCCAGATCGCGCCAAAATAAAAATCGATATCCGCTATTTCAAAGAAACGGATAGAGATCATGCCATTAAATGTTTAAAGAAAATAGCTGCTACGAATTATGTTGCTGGGACGACTACAAAAATCGTGAATATGCAAGAACGTTTTCCACCAATGGTCGTAACGGAGGGCAATCAGCAATTATTTGATATTGTGCAAGCGCAAGGTAAAAAAATTGGTTTAGCTATGGTTGCCAAAGTCGGGGGCGGTTCTTCTGATGCTGGCTGGACGGCGTGTGCCAATGTACCGAGTCTATGTGGTATGGGTGCCATCGGAGAGTTTAATCATACGATGCGTGAATATATTTTTGTCGACAGCTTAGTGCAACGGGCAAAATTATTAGCGTTATCAATTGAGGCGTTGTAAAAATTATAAAAGTAAAGTAGGAACAAGACTGAGTATTAAAAATTGTAGTCGATAAAAAACAAGTGACAAAGAAACTAGATAACAAAAAGAGCGAATGCTGACATGCATTCGCTCTTATCAATATCGCCCTCTACTGCGATAAGAAAAGCGGCATACATGAACAAAGAAAACTTTCATTCTTCATGTATGCCGCCATTGGCAATACTATTATTTTGTCGTAGTGATTAATCTACAAAAATGTTAAGCTTTTTTGACGATGATTAACTTACAATTGTGACACTTTGGTAGGTAGGCATCGTATTCTTCAGGTGATACAGCAGCATTTGCATAGCATTTACCTTTCATACAATATACGCATTGACAATTTTCTTCTTGGCTCATAGAGGGCACTCCCTTTCAATAATTTGATTTTTATTTCAGATGGAAAAATCCAATCCTGAAAGTAATGAAAAATATTTTTATAATGTATATTCTTAAATCAATCTACATTTTTTATTATAGCTATATTAAAAAAATAGTAAATAACTTTACAGTATGTATACAAAATAATTGAATTGTATACAGTATATGATAATACAAAGTAAAACTTAAATGTATAATTAGTATAAATATCCATAGAATATACTTAGTGGTTATGACCTTTAACAAGATTCATACTTGAAATGCATTTTTAAGAGTGATAGAATAAAAATGTTGCGGTAAGGATAAAATTTAATATGCGGGCGTAGCTCAATGGTAGAGCGCTTGCTTCCCAAGCAAGACACGAGGGTTCGATTCCCTTCGCCCGCTCCACAAGTAAATTAAGCCCTCACAGGGATTCCTGTGAGGGCTATTTTTGTGTGAAAACACCTTATTTACACCTTATGGTGAATGAAATGAGAATGACAGCTTCAATTTCAACCCAAATCTATTGCAAGGCTATTTTTTATAGGTATATTTAGTCTAGTAATCATATGGAGAGTAATTGTCGAATATTTCTGCCATATATTGCCCAAAGGCAGTTTTATTCTCTGATATATTAAGTGTCATTTGTTGAGATGTATTTAAGAAAGTTTGAAATCCGGTTTCATTAAATTTGAGACCAGAAATTCCGCGATGATTACTTTTGTTATTTTTTAAGTAGCGGTGAGCAAGTTCTGACTCTTGCTCTGTATTAGTTAAGCATTTAAGATCTTTACCAGCTTTTCGCTCAATATACATATCTTTTAGTTTATCTTTAAATTTTGTAGTGTTAGAAACTGATATATCTTTATATAAAGTATTAAACCATTCTTTATATCTTGGATAAATATCATCTTCAGCATCTGCGAAATCATTGGAATCGTCCTTTTGCGAATGATTTGCTTTTTTAAAATCAAAAGTATCGATATAAAACTCCTTAATAAAACTGTAAATAGTTTCATTCGGATCAGGAATGGAATGTTTTTCATAGTTGGTTGTAGATTCAGCAATTAAATCGTGACCAAGAAGACTAATGCCGTAATTTAAAAAACCTGTAACAAGAAAAAATAGTTCATAAGCATCAAGGGGGTCATAATTAGCATTTTGTAATTTGCTTCCACAAATAATTACGTCATGTGGTATGGTGTCAGAACCATTAGGAATATCATTAGAAGTTTGATAGATTTTAACGTAATGTGAATTGCTACGATAGGTTAGTTTATCGTTAAAAATATTATCGCTATAACAGGTTATAGCCGTACCAGTAATTAGTTTTGAAAAAATTCCGTTATCAATAGGTGTATTTGTTGTATCAATATTTAAAATATTGCCAAGAATTTTTTCTTTAATTAACTGATTGATGTTTTCTTTGTTGCATAAAAATTTAGATGAATGTTCGGTGACGTCATAAAATTGGCTAATAGGATAATATCTTCGAAGAGCAACATCTAAAGGATCACTATAATCAAGATTTTTAGGGCTTAAAATATAGGAAAATATATCCATCAAAAAATCTCTAATATATTTAGGGTTATCTGAGATTATAATGGTTAAATGGTTTAATTGGTTACTGGGGGTCATTTCTTTTAAAAATTCGCGACCTATAAATATTTTGGCAAGCATAACAGCAAGTTGCTTTATAACTAGAATACTTCCATGAGATATGGCGTAGAGTGTGGGAATTAGTTTAGAAAAATGCTGATCAGGAGAAAAAAAGTATGATTGATTATTGCAAGCTTTTTGTGTTTCTATAAACTGTTTATCAAGGTCAATAACTGTATTTGGACTAATATGGAATTTTAGTAAAAGAAACTAGCTAAATTCACTTAATCCTTTTTGGATTTGTTCTTCCCAGCTAGTTGTTGTACTGATTATTTTCGTTCCTTTGCATGAGCCAAAAAATGTTTTAGCAAGCTGGGAAGAAATAATTTGATATGAATGTGAATATGTAATATTAAGTGACATATTTCTTGCCCCACCATTGTTCTTTAAGAATTCACGATGGGTGGATATAAAGGCTGTGAGTTCATCGTCAGTGGGTTTCTGTTTTTTTAGCATACCATATATATTGCCTTGAGTAGTAGAATTTTGATTTTTGGGTTTATTTTCGGGTTCATAAGTTTGAACTATTATAGTTGTGGGTGTAAACAAGTTTTTTAGAGGGGTAAAATCGTCCTTTGAAAGATAAACTTGAGAATTTTTACTGGAATAATAAAAAAGATTATCATCAATAACACTATATTCAATAGAATAAGTAGCAAGTATACAATTTGTGCAAAGTGGTGAAATAAAAGAAATATAAGGGCACTGCTGATTAAGACAAATACTACTACGATATTTTCCAAAGGAAACAAGTTGATTTTGTTTCCTTTGTTCTGATTGCAAATTCATTTTATAGTTGTTGAAAGATTTTTCTATGTTGTCTAAATAAAAGAATTTTTCAACGTGGTCTTCTAAATTGAATATATCTGTTTCTGTTATACGAGGAATATCTTTTTCAAGGGTAGAAGAAAAATCATAAGAAGGTTTTGTATTAGACATAAAAGGTTCCTTTCGACATGTAAGTAATATTCATGATTTACATTTGTTAGTATAAATGGACTTTTCGCCAGCATTTCGCCACGGATTCGCCAGCATTTTTGTAACAAATAATAGAATAATTTCATACTTCGGTATAATAGATGAAAATCCTTTACACAAATAATTTAGAAGATGCGAGAATTATAGGTCTGTTAGGGGTTAAATATTAATTTGTTCTGCGTATAGATTGCGTTTTCGCCATAAGATTTGCCAGGGTCTGTGCCAATGTCAATTTTATAAATGCGCCGATATTTCATGAAAATATCAGTGAGAATTTAGACTGTAGAGAGGGAAACAGGTAAACGTGATTATGTGAATTTAATTTTAAATATAAACTAACTATCTAGTAAATGATTATATATGAGTATACTACTATATATAAGATTGCCAAGGAGCAAAGCCGATTAAGAATAATTAACTATGATTATGTATATAGAATTATAACTACAAGGTAGAGTTTGTATAACAATTTAAAATTGTCCTAACAAAATGGTAGATCAAAAAAATGATCTGCCATTTTTATTTAGGAGGAATTTATGATGAAAGATAATCAAGTGGATAAGAAATCGAAAAATGATACGTTGCTAACAGCAAGAGTTGGCACAGAAAGAAAGGCGAAATTTATAGCAATGTGTGAAGAGGCAAAGAAATCTCAGAGTACGGCATTGAGAGAACTAATTGATAATGGGAAGGTAGAAATTATTCCTAATGGTGAAGAACTTATAAAAGATGTAGCAGAGATGCGTAAAAAAGTTAATCAGTATAGCTTAAAGATGTCTGATGATATTCAAGCTATAAAAAAAGATATACAAGAAATTAATTCGTGTATACAGAGTTATGGATCAGAAAGTGAGCTAGTCAAGATGTATTTAGCAAAAGCATCGCTGCGGTTGAATGATTTTCAACAGCAATATAACGAAAAAATAACGATATGTACTCGAGTTTTCCCTGCGAGGAGTGGTAATCATGGCAATTTTTGAGGTTAAGAAAGAAAAAAATAAAGATGTAATGCAGTTGTTTCGCAAATTGAATTATATTACGGATTGGTGCTCAACTAGGCAATATTTGATATATGGGAGTGCAGTTAGTGTCTTGGATGCCTATGAAGAAATGGTAGCAGTTAAAAAGGTATTTGATAAAACAGAACGAAGTGCATTCCGGCATTATGTGTTAAGCATTGAAGAAAATGAAGCCATTTCTTTAGTAAGCTTTAAGAATCTTGGTATTGAAGTATGTGAGCTGATTTCTAACTTTTATGGGAATTATCAAGTGCTGATGGCTGTTCATATAGATACAGGTAATTTGCATATTCATTACGTTGAAAATAGTGTTGATTATTTAACAGGAGAAAGATTTGATCTTAATTGGAGACGGTTAGAAGAGTTAAAACATCGAATTAGTAAAATACTGCATAAGTATAAATTATCACCTGTAAAAATGAGAGATTTAGCCAATGTAGAAGAATTATGATTCACCAAATATAAGATTTTACAATGAAACAAACTATTGGATAATCAAAAGAAAGGTGATGAAAATGATTAAAGAAAAACTTAAATTTGAACACAATGCTTTTTTAACGGCAAAGCAGGTTGCGAATAATTTCTTTCAAGGTCATTTTAAATATCAATGTGTACTGAAAATGACAAGAGAAGGCAAGCTGCCAGCGGTTAAACAAGGAAAATCCTATGTATATTTGTTATCGGAATTGCAAAAATGGGTTGATAAAAATTTTAGTACACCTGCGTGGGCAGATAAAAATTTTAAATGGCATCAAAATAATTAGGGGTTAAAAGCAAATAGTTCTAATCGAGGAATGCATTCGTTTGAGTGCATTCCTTTTTTATTTGGGGGGAATAGAAAATGGCAGGGTCAATACAAGAGTTAGGTAATAATCGATGGGAGCTTAGAATATCTAATGGATATGATTCAAATCATAAGCAAAGAAGAATAACTAAGACGATTCAAGCAACGTCACGTAGACAAGCACAGAAAGCTTTGGACGAATTGAACCTTTCTCTTACAAAAAAGTCTAAAGATAGTGGTGATAATAAAATAACTTTTGGGCAGTTTCTTCAGTTATGGGATAATCGACATAATTCAAAGTTAAGTATAAGTACTAAAATAGGTCATCAGAATTTGTTGGAAAGTAGAATTATCCCCGTTTTTTATGGAATTAAGCTAAAAAAAATAACGCCTGAATTAATTTTAGATTTTATCAAGATGCTTAGAGAGCCTAAAAGGAATGCAAATACAGGTGGTGAACTCTCGGCAACAAGTGTTCATGCTCACTATAAACTTATAAATCACATATTGAATAAAGCCGTAGAATGGGGTTATTTAGCAAGTAATCCATGCAATGAAATTCCAAAAGATGAGCGTCCACGTCCGGCTTATCAACGACTTCCTATATGGAATGAACAAGAATTAAAAAGATTTTTATTACTGTTGAAGGGGTTAAAAGATAGTCCTACAAAGATTAAGCAGGAATTGATGTTTTATATTGCTTTGCTTACAGGAGCACGGCGAGGTGAACTAAGTGCATTAACTTGGGATTGTATTAATTATGAGGAAAAATCTATTTATATCAATAAAGCAACAAAGTTTGCAGAAGGAACACAACGATCCTTTGATAAACCAAAAACGAAAGAGTCTATAAGAAAATTATATATAGACGAGCATGTTGTAAATTTATTTAAAAAACACAAAGAGTATCAAGATAAATATTTGAGTAAATATGGTTATAAAAATCCTAAACAGATTGTGTTTTTAGCAGTTAGAAAATCAGGCAATGAATTAATGCCAATCAGTGCCAGTTGCTTATATACATGGCTTAATAAGTTTAGTAAAGATAATGGATTTAGCCATATAACAGTTCATTCTCTACGACACATGGCAGCGACTTATGCTTTGAATTATGGAGCACCGCTGACAGCAGTACAAACCATGCTGGGGCATACAAATATAAGAACAACTTCTATTTATCTTCATGCTATTGAAGAAAAAAGAAAAGAGGTAGCAGGAGTGTTATCAAATAATTTGCAAATATTGAGGGGAGAAAATTAAATGAGCGTATATGGTGTTTATGGTAAAAATGGTGGTGGAATTTATACTGATTGGTGTTTAGTATTGCAATCAAAAAAATATATTAAAGGATTTAAAGGTAAAAAGTTCAAGAATGTTAATGAAGCAGCAAGTTTTGTTGTTAGTAGATTAGAAGAAGATTATGGAATTGTTAGCGTAGGTGAAGTGCCTTTGAACTCGTTTAAAAAATATAATTGGTTTTATAGGTTGGAGCAGTTGAGGGGGGCGAATAGGGCTGTATAGTTTAGAAGTACAGAGTAGATATCAATGAAATTTAATGTAAAAAATTAAAACTTTTGGTCAGGCTGGATTCAAAATATAACAATAGAGCCTTGACTGAAAGCTTTTTTATACCAAGCATTCAATGGATGATGCAATAATTTTTCACCGATAGTAATGCGGGAGCTTTTGTGTAAAATCCATATAGTGGGATAAAAGCTAAATCGACTTTCACAAAAAAAATTGACACTGTTGTTCCAATAAGGTATTGTTCAAATCCATAAAGATCAGCTCACGCAACGGAACTTTATACACCGGTGCTAAATCGGTTAAATTTGCTTGACGTCTTTTGCAAGATACATATCGTGTGGAAAAGTTATTTGGTAAATAATGAAGTATCGAGCCTTTATCTGCGGAGAGACGATGTTAATAGCCTGTACAAAGTCGGATAAGCTATCGACGGATGGATGATATTTTCCTTAAGTGTCGCAGTAAAATACCTCCCAATATCATTTTTACTTTGTCTGATATTGGAAATTTACGCAGTTTTTAAATGATATCTGGTAAACAACAGTTTTGATATCATCATGATTGCCCTGTAGCTCTGTGGATTTTTATTATAGACGTATGGTTACAGTTACGTAGCAGCTAGTATGTCATTCGGCATAAAGTGAATTAGCATTATGCGTTTCATGCATAATTTCACTGGTGTGGGTTTTCGTCTAAGATGCATATCGGTTTTCTGTAGCGCTTAATGTCGTGCAGCCTTAGTACGTTTCTTCTTTTATAATTTAATCGTAAGCTGCATCGTCAAATGTATATTTATGTATATTGGCGTCGGTTTACAGGTAAAAGAGGTGAATTATATACATAAGCATGTTATAATAATTTTATAACAGCAAAATAACCAAACATTTGAATTACACTAGGGTAAATGTAATCCGTTTCATCAAGGAGCGGACTAAAGAGCGGATTTTTTGAATGCAGATTGATGAAGCTTAATTAAATGATAGTGGCGTTAAAAATAGACAAAGACCAAAGGGCGTCAATGGATATCATAATCCATTCATAAGGTTGAGGATGTTTAGAAGTTTAAAATTTTCGAAGTTGATGAATGGATTCGTTCCGGCGGCTTGCCCGATAAGGGTGAATTAAGTTCTGTAGAATAGCAAGAAACAAGGAGGTGATACACATGATGCAACAGTCTAGTAGTGTTGAGAACAAAATGTGCAACATCGAAAGTGCTTCTTCTTTATCCTCTAAGATAAAGGAGTCTTTTTTTGTATGGTTATCCGATGGATATGCAAAAAAATATCCTCCAGCGCTCTGTTTTGCTTGTATTGATAAAGTTTCTGAGTATCTTATTCGTAGAAAGATTTCCTCAGTTAGTTTGTGGGAAACAACAAATTTTGGGATGTTTAAAAGTGTCTACAATAAAGCGATCAACGATAATCTTTTTAAAGCGACCGATAAAAAGACGCATACTATTTTTGTGCAGGCGGGAAAGATCTTTTTAAAGTTTTTGAAAAGCAAACCTGCCATAATAAAGGCGTCTGCCTCTGTTCTTGAACCGCCGAGTCAGCCTAGTTCTCGGCTTACAATAAAAGAAGCGATCATCCGCGTATTGGAAATCGAACTACACGGCATGACTGCCAAACAGATTTATAACAAGATTATCGTAGATGGATTGTACTCTTTTGGCGCACAGAATCCTCAGAATGTTGTACGGGTAGAAATTGACCGTGCGTGCGTAAACTCCAATTATACCGTTCGTGCTTCTGAGGATTGTTTCAGGTTTGAAAGAAACCAGAAGGGCGAAAAGGTTTATTTTTTATTACCATCAACTTTGACCGACGATACTACTCAATCCAGCATTATTGTCGTTGATAAATCTGTTGAACCAAAACGGGCGAGCAAAAAAACTAACAATATTGAAATCTGGAATGACTCCATTAAACGGAATTTTCAAATTTGGATGGAGTCGGAGAGTTATGCACCGCTTACCATAAGAAGCTATTGCAGTGCCGTCAATTGCACTGTTCAAAACTTCAAACTATTAGCGGATGCCGCAGCCAATGAATCGTCAACCCTGCCAGAGTCTGTTCACAAATTTGTTTGTCTGCTTAATCAGGGCAGCAGATTTATTACTGACAACAGCATGGCGCATAACCAGTTTTCTGCCGCATTGGAAGCGTTTGTACGGTTTGTTGGCATAGACATATCAATCCCTGCGGGAACTGCTTTCTCAGCTCAAAGTATGGCAGATTCTGAACTTGACGATATCATAGACCTCGAAGAAGGAAAAAATGGAATTCGTGAAATTTTGAATGCCCATTTCTTAACACTGGATGGATACAGTAATATAGCTATCCTTTGGAGTGCGGCGCAAAATTCATTGTCGATGTTCCTTAATGATAACGCAATTAACTCCGCCGATGATTTTGGACGTTTTCTCGTTAGTGCGTTCAAAAATGAGTTTGCTTTCAGTTTACCGCACATATGGCAGAATGAACCAGACTATCCTCGGAGTTCAAGGGGATTAATTATAAACCTTGCCCGTCAACATGGTGGCGTTGTCACGAGAAAACAAATTGACGGTTTTTTCTCTCGCGTCAAACTAACGTCATTGTATAACTCGTTTGTGTTGGATAAAGGGCAGTTGCTGTTCTGCGATAACGAAAAATTCATACTTACTGAGACTGTAAACCCCTCTTATGAACGCTGTTTACTGATTACCAAAGCGTTGAATGCGTTATTTTCCTGCGAGAATATACCTTTTATCGTTTTGCGTGATATATATTCGTCGTGGTTTTTCTGTCTTCCTGAGTTGCCTAATGGGATACAGTGGACACCATTGCTGCTGCAAGAATTGCTGCGTATCTGCCCAGAAATTGGCTATCGCATTATTTCATCAGATTTAAAGGGACAGGCTCTTGATACGGTCGGCGCAGCAATTGTACCAAGCAAATCAGAGATAGAAAACTTTGCCGATATTGTCCACCGATTTAGTTATGGAAAATACAAGCTACCATTCAAGCTTTCTGCTGAAGAGTTGCGGCTTGACTTGCGGGAAGCGGGTATGCTCGATGGGAATGAACTTATATATAACATGCACAAAGCATTAAAAGATTACCGTTTTGCGTTTTCTGATGAGAACCGAACAGTTATGATATTGGAGCGATAGACCTATGTATGGATATGAATGGACAAAGAAAAACGGAATATATCGACTTGTGCCGAACGCTAAAGTTATCAAGGAAATCCGCCCGGTATTTAAGGAAGAACTTGACTACTTTGGTCTTGACGCGCAATGGAAATATCCGAATACCGAAGCCCCGCTTCTGTGGGCGGAAGGAATTCGGAGGTATAATCTTAATGGTGAGGTTGTCGCTGAAGCCGTTGGTGGCGGTTTTTATACCAAGCCAACTATAAATGTAAAGAAAGAGGGCTTGAAATTGAAGCCCATCAACATTGATGCTTTATGGAAAGAGAATGAACGACTTATGCTTGGCCTTGAGAAAACGGCCATCGAGTTCATCCGCAAGGTTCATGGAGATTATGTCAAGCGCGGTATGAATTTTGTTGTGGCGTTTTCCGGAGGGAAAGACAGTCTCGTGCTACTTGACCTCGTGGCAAAGGCGCTGCGTCCGGATGAGTTTGTCGTTATTTTTAGCAATACAGGCATGGAACTGAATGCAACCATTAAAACCGTAGAGCGTGCCAAAGTCCACTGGAGTAAGTTGCATTTCTATGAAGCCGGAAGCCATATGACGCCAGATGAAACGTGGAATGCGTTCGGCCCTCCCGGACGCCGACTTCGTTGGTGCTGCTCTGTACACAAATCAGTACCCACTATTCTTAAGCTCCGAGAAATCACCGGAGACTATGATGCCAAGGCCGTGGTGTTTGACGGCGTACGCAAAGAAGAAAGTGCCGCCCGAGCAATGTACGATGCTATTGGAGAGGGCGTTAAAAATATAAATCAGGTTAATGCCAGCCCAATTTTAGATTGGGGAACCAATGAGGTTTATTTACATCTTTTAAAGAACAGCATATTATTCAATGATGCCTACAGGATCGGATTATTTCGAGTTGGTTGTAAAGTTTGCCCTATGTCATCTGGCTGGTGGGACGGCATAGCGAACGATGCCTACAAAGGCGAACTTGAAAGTTTGTTTCGTAAAGTTGAGGATTACGCAAAAAATACGAAGGCTAAAAAAGAACAAAAAAGATACATAGAAGACGGTGGCTGGAAAGGAAGAATGGGCGGTCGTGGCTTGGATGCAGGAGGCAACCGAGTAACTGAAGTGATCGATGGAGACAAAATAGTATTTCATTTTTCTAAGAGAACGGAGAATTGGTTAGAAGTTTGCAAGATATTGGGAAAAGTTGTTGAAAAAAATGGTGAAACGTATACGCAGATTATTAATCATCAAAGCTACCAATTTACATTGACGCCCGTTACCGTGACGTACTACCCCTATTCAAAAATGGATAGGTTTGTGATCAGTCATCTGCGCGGTGTAGCGAATAAGGTTGCCTATTGCGTCGGGTGTAAGGCATGTGTTGTTCAATGTCCTAATGGTGCGTTTGAGATAACCGATGAAAGTAAAATTTTAATCCGTGAAAATAGGTGTACACACTGTGTAAATTGCATTGAGTTCACTGGTACAAAGGGATGTTTAGCGGCTAAATCACTTTATACGACTGGAGGATATGGTATGAATTTAAAAGGAATGAATCGCTATCAGCATTTTGGTTTTCGCCGTCCATGGTTAGAGCATTTCTTTGAATATGGCTCAGAGTGCTTTACAATGGGGCAGCTTGGCAATCGCCAATATGACGCACTTCGTGTATGGCTTCGCGAGGCAGAACTGCTAACACCTGCAAGTAAGGGGGAAAAATCAGGGACGCCCACCGAACTGTGTGAGCAACTTTGTTCATTGAGTGCAGGCAATCCTTTGGTGTGGGCAATAATATGGACGAACCTTGCCTACAACTCCGTCATCACGAAATGGTATATGCTCTACGCCGAGGCTGGAGAAACCTACGACAAAGCAGAACTTGTATTCATGCTTGGAGACGACTATTCGCCGTCCACACGAGACAACGCAGTGACTGCACTTCTCGAAACGCTCCGACACAGCCCGATCGGTGCCGTGCTGAAACAAGGTATACCCATCCCGGACGGTGTAAGTTTTAAATTTGTCAAACAAGGGTGGGACGCGCCTGAAGCGGTAGCTATACTTTATGCACTATACAAGTTTGCTGAAGAAACCGGGCGCTATACTTTCACTCTCACTGGACTTGCTAACACTCGTACAAATGCGGAGGCAAAAGGCGTTGACCCTGTATTGATATTTGGCTTGAATCCGAATAATTTCAAGGCAATCGTACAAAATGTCGCTCTTCAATATCCCGAATATATCCGAGTGGCGTTCGTACAAGACCTCGATAACATTATTCTTGTGCCTGAGAAAAAAGCTATTGATGTACTAAAACTGATTACAGAGTAAAGGGGGATCACAGTCATGAAGTACAGCAACTATATTGAGCTTTCTGCAAATTATGAATCTGTTGTGGATCTGGATGCGGATGAGCGCCGCCCGAATCTCTGGCAGGAGTACATTGTCCAGGAGGATATGAAAAAGGCGATTGATGCGGTATGCCAAACCATCAACTGGGAAGACAACGACAAACGCCGTTCTTTCTGGATTCATGGTGCTTATGGCACGGGTAAAAGCTATGCTGCCATTGTATTGAAGCATCTGTTTGAGGACAAGGTTACTAATATTGATGCATTTTTGAACAAGCCGTCACTTGCGGCATACAAGAAGCGGTTTCTTAAACTCCGTCAAAAAGGTGAATATCTTGTCGTATGGAAAAGTGGTGTTACGGGTATATCCGGTGACCCCGATGTAAAAAGCAGCGTTCAGCTAATGATGACGATGGAAGTCAAAATCAAAGAGAAACTGAAAGAAAAATTCGGTGACAAGGCATATTACGGTATAAATTCACTTATATCTTCTGCTAAAGACGTAATAAATGACAAGTTTATTAACTGGATTGAGATTTTTAATAGCCCGCTATACGATTTAGCTGATATTTATTCTGACTTTGAAAAATTTCGTCAGGTGGTTATGAGTGGCGACATTCAAGCCATAGATAAGGTAAGAAAAATTTGTAATGACCGTAATATCGCATTATTTTCGGATACCGTTGAAAAGTTCGAAACCTGGTTGAAAGACATAATTGCAGGCAACGGACTGAAAGATACCGGTATCGTCTTTATCTGGGATGAATTTACAGGCTTTCTGCGTGACTGTGGTGATGACAATGTACTTCAACGACTGTCTGAGTTTTGCAAACAACCTAATTCACCATTTTTTATGTGTCTGATCGTCCATCGTGACCCGACATGGGTAGATCAGCTTGGTGGCGAAACGTATGAACGCATTTTACACCGTTACCATGAATTGGAGTTCCATATTACCGAAAGCGCAGCCTATGATCTTATTGGCGATTCTATCATCCCACGTTCCGGCATGGAGTCGCAGTGGGAGGACACCAAGAAAGGATTGCTCAAATCCATCGAAAAATACAAGAGTGAGTTTGATAATCTTGACCAAAGCATTAACATCAACGAGCGTATGTCAAAGCTCTGCCCTCTACACCCCATGACACTGTCTTTACTTGCTACAGTTGCACAGCATTTTGGAGCCTCTCAGCGCACGTTATTTCGTTTTATGAAAGACAGAGCTGAATCCTCGCAGGGAGTAGGATTTATTAATTACATAGAGAATAATGATCCTGATAAATGGGGATGGCTTACAGCTGATTATCTTTGGGATTATTTCTTTACGCGCGGGAGTGATGTGCGCAATTTTAATGCGGATGCGCGCAAAGTAATACAACACTTTCAAAATAAGCAAGACTCTATTTCCGATGAATATGCAATGCATGTTTTTAAGGCAGCCCTGCTCCTTATTGCTATGATGAGTGGTAGTAGTGTCAGTAATCTTTACAGTCGCCAAAACAATGTTGGAACCAGAATCGGCGCGACCAAAAACATTTTGTATAAGTGTTTCCGGGGGCAGCTTGAACAATCAACAATTGATACCTATTTGCAATCATTTGAGGAAATAGGTCTTCTTCGTCTTGACAAGCAAGCCAATGGAGATGCTCGTTTGGAATTTCCTTATGTAGGCGGTGGAGATCCCTTTGATATTCGGCTTAAAACGACCAAAAAGTGTCATACACGTTACAGCCTCTTTTCAAAAAACGGTGTATTCTCCAAGGCGCTTGAAGGTAGTCTGTGGGACAGCACAAAGGCTACCTTCGGTAGAATGTTTATTGTAGTATGCTCATCAGAGACAAATTCCATAAACACGCGCCTTGGTGAAGTGAAAAACGAACTTGCGAAGGCGCCATGGAAAATAGGACTTCTTGTTGTCAGCATATCTGACACAAGTGATTATGTTACGTTTCAAACCAAAGTAAAGCAAATTGCCGCTGAAGACGATACGAAAAGGCTTGTTGTCGCATTAATAAAGGAACCGTGTACGAATGATTTGCTTGATCAGTGGTGTACGGCTATAACGCATAAAGAATTATCAGCTGAAGATGGGAAACCCGGCAGCGCAAGCAACTATGAAGCACAAGCGGCCGCGCATGTGGCGCAGTGGGCTACGGTGGCTTCAAACGGACAGATTTTTGCTTGCTATGGTGATATGCAATTTTCATCGCTTTATGGACAAAGCGACTTAGTCAAGCGGGTCGAAAATGATGTGCTGTTCAGTGTATTCTCCGCCGCTCCTGAGCGGATTGTTACAAGCAATACTGCATTTAAAAAGTGCAACGACAGTGCTGTTCTTGCCGGGATCAAAAAAACAGTCAGCAATAATCAGGTTAACAACATTTCTAACGCTCTCAAAGAAATAGGTGCATGGGACATCGACGATTTAGAAACGCTTAAGAATTTATCCGGTTCGAAGGCGGTCGCAGTCACTGAGGTTGCAAAATTTATCCAACGGGAGCTCTCCTATGGTGCAAAAATATCGATAGATACTTTATGGGCAAATCTGCAACAGGCACCTTTCGGATATTACAATTCTTTGGCTGTAGGTTGCTTTATCGGTCTGACTTTGCGATCATTTGTTAATGCTTCATTTAATTGGATTGACAGTAACAATAACACACATTTGCCGACTGCTGAAAACTTGGCAAGTATGGTCAACAAAATGTTGGACGGCAAAACACTGAACAACTTTCTTTCGTCCGGCTCAGCTATATGGCAAAAATTTAGACCTTATGCAAAAGCCGTGTTTGGGCTTTCGGATAGGGACAGTGTGAGTGAAACCGAAACGCGTAAATATATACGTGCTAAGATACAAGGAATAGGTGTACCCTTTTGGACAATGAAGTACCTACCGAGTGAAAAGTTCGGAGGCGATGATATAAAAGATACCGCAGTCAAACTTACAGATCTTTTCTGTGATTTTATTTACGAGACTTCATCTGATCAGGATAACGTGATGGCAGAAGTGCTGACACTCTTCAATGGACGCGGTGGTTTGCGCAAAACTATGGCGGATATGCTCAACGATAAGCCTATTATGTATGATGCGTTCAAGCGGTTCATATATACTCAAGCCCCTGAGATTGAGAAACTTTGTGAGAAGCTGAATTATACCGACAAGGATTTGTTTGATGCCTTGCGTAGATACTTGCAAGATGCGATTTCTACATGGCGCGAAGAGCAGGTATCCTCAAAGCTCGCTGAGCTGGCGGAAGAACTCGATGTGATTGTAACGTTGAGCATGGCTCTTGGCGTTGATAGAAAGACCTATGCTTCTCTTCAAAGAGAATTGAAAAACGTTTTTGATAATATGAAGATACCTGGAACGGTGATAGAAATGCTGGCTTTTAGTTGGGTTCCAACATTGAAAATTATGCGGAGTCTTTCTAATAATCCATGGACAGATATTGCCGACAAAATAAATGTCAAAGAAAAACTGGGGGACAGTGCAAAAACAGCTTGGGACTATTTGTCTCAACCGAAACTTATTCTTGAAGCAGTATTGCAGGAACAGAATATCAGCTTTAGTGATGCAGAGCTAAGTGAAATTTATATGTCACTAAAACCCTTCGTGTATGAAACACCAAACACTGTTTTCAAATCCACACTTGATAGGTTGCTTGAAAATATTTCTTATAATCGAAATGCCGCATTGCTCCAACAACTTTGGAATGAAAAGAGCGGTACTGTAACGGTTTGTGAATGGTGTAATAATGCAAATGTTCCAATCGCTTGGGTGGTTGATGGTTTGATTTTATCTGCCATTCAAACTATCAAAGCGATACAGGACAGAAGGAAAGTCAATAATGATATTTTGCAAAGTGCGGTGAGCGTCCTAAAGAGTAATAACCTCGCCGTCCTTAAAGACAGTAAGCATATATCCGACCGCTTTTTTGCTTACATCGGTGAAAATTATCGCGATGCCTTTCTCACAGACAGGGATGTTCTGTTAGGGAGAATTAAAACAAATGCCAAGATTTCATCTGATGTGTATACGTGGGCAAACAAAGTTCCGGAAATTCGTGACATCCTTGATATGTACCTTCAAAAGACTTATAAAGAACAAGCGAAGACTCGTGTAAAATCAATGCCAGATACAGAACTCCGTGAAGCTGTGATTCATCTGCTTGATAAAAACCCTGAGTTATACAGTAGCTTTTTGAAGTAGGGGGAATGCCCAGTGACCATACAAGAGATTTTAGATAAAGTTGTTGCCGAGCGACAGACGCCTGGTCGTTTTCCGTCGAGGCTGATATTCGTTCGCAATTTTTCGGATTACAGTTTGCTTGTTGACGAACTCAGTAAAATTTGTGATGTTACACTGAATCTCGCTTTATTTGCCCAGGGAGATATTTTACCGGATTTCAACGCAGTAAAGCAGGAATTGAGAAAAAATGTAAATAAACGAATTCTTCTGCTCTCGCTTAACGAATACCTGCGTTTGTGCGCAAAAAGAGAAACTGCCAAAGAAACATCTGTTTTTTCTGGAATATGGGAAAACATACAATCGGAAAGGGCAACAACAAAATACATCATACCACTTTTCGGTGGAAGAGAATTATTTGACCAAGTCGTGCCTATCGTAGATGAACGTCAAGAGGACTTTCTCTGGGATTTGACGGGTTCATCAGAGCCTTTGGAGTATACGGTAAGTGTATATTCCCCTGCGTTTACCACGGCGGTCAAGACTGATGCCACCAATTTTCAAGAGTGGCTCGAAAATTGGGATACGCTTTTTTCTGACGACAACCGAAAACACTTCTCTTTGACATCGAAACTTATTAAATATACCAATCCGATGACGGGGCCTGTTTCGGTTAAGATTATAGATGAACCTTTTGCATATGTGACTTCACTTGTTAGCGATGGACAAAAACTGAAGCGAGAGTGGGGTGATGAGCAATTTTGGACTGATGTTGCTAAGCATGTCAAGCAAGGAAAAAGCTTCTCAGCGACAGTGAAGGCTATTCTCAACATGGGTGCAAACTTTGATCCTTTTGCTGTCCTTGCAAGATTTGACCATTTGTCGAGTACCGAACGTAGCTTATTATGGGTATGGTATAGACTTTATCCGACTGATGATTACTATTCATTTGCTATTGGTCAAGCAATCTACCCAGACGAGATACCAACTAAGCTCCGAGATGCTATATTTGAATTACCTAAGACAGTGGATTCCACTCATGCTGAGCGCGTGAAGGCATTAAAGGTTCTCAATGTTCAATACGGACATGAATACTTTTCCAAACTAGACAAAGTCCTACCTGCTCAAACGCGGATGTCATACTTGACTTATAAGACATTGCAAGAACGCGCTTATGCAGTAAAAACGGTGAGTGGTCTTTTGAGGAATGGTGCAGATGTTCATGCAATCGCCGAACAATTAGGTAGTGACTATCCGAGTTTAGCGGAATATTTATTGCCTTCGGATGTGAGAGATGACGAAGTTGCACGTTATTTTAACTGGTATCGTCAAAGTAAAATTCTGAACCGATTGCCGGAGGACTGGCCAAATCACATAGACTTCGACAGTCTAGATAGTCGTAATAAAATTCTACAACAAAGCGGCGATACGCTGACTTTTTGGGTGGATGGCTTGGGTGCCGAATGGCTTCCGCTGTTAGTCAAGAATTTGAAGCAGCTTAATATTGCGGAAACGATTAATTCGAATATCGGTCGCGCAATTCTCCCGAGTGAAACGGAGTACAACCACAAATGGAAAGACAACGATGAAAAATGGGACAGATTTGATAAGCTCTCTCATAACGGCATGCCCGATGATAAGGATTACTTTTTGTGTGTTGCACGCCAAATAGAGATCATTGGAGAAGTGGTTGAGCGGGTATCTGAGTTACTGACTCAGCACGATAGTATCATAATAACAGGCGACCATGGTAGCAGCCGACTTGCTGCCTTGATGTTCCATGCTTCTGATAACTTTGCAATTGATCCTCCGAAGAATTCAATTGTCCGTTCTTTCGGCAGATTTTGTGAATTAAACGGAAGTGCAGATGTAATCATTACCCCTTCTATGGAGAAGATAGTTCTGGAAGGTCAAAAATATATCGTGATGAAAACGTACGAGCATTTCAGACAGTCCGGCAATGCTGCAGGTGGTAACACAGAGGATAAGGCGGTAGCGGGCGAAGTCCACGGCGGTATGACACCGGAAGAATATCTTGTGCCTGTTATTATGGTCACGCGTAAAATTTCATTTAAGAAGTCGATTCAAGTCAAAGTGCAAAAGTCAAAAGCCGCAGAGCTTAACGATATGGGGATATAACTAATGGCTAATAAAAAGATGTGTATTGAATGTAGTGTTTTGCTGAAGAAAGACGAGGTGGCATTATCTCAAAAAATGCTTGGGCGCGTTATAACGGAGTTTTACTGTATAGACTGCCTTGCTGAAACCCTCGATTGCGATCCGGATGACTTGGTTGTTAAGATACAAGAATTTAAAGAGCAGGGTTGTACATTATTTTTGTAGGAGGTGCGAGGATGGATAAACTAAGAGAGGCATTTGCTGAAATGGTCGTTCTGAAAAATCCAGAACGAACTAAGTTCTTTGCTGACCTCAGCCTGCCTTCATATATGCGGGACTGGCTTGTTATGAAGTTTTCTGATGAGCTTGGTAATATTGACTATGATGGTGTAACACGTTACATCAAGCAATATATCCCAAATCGCGAGGATTACGAACAATTTAAGTTTCAAATGGTTAATGGAGAAAGCGTTCGCTTCCTTGCCCGCATTCGCGTTGGCATTGATATAAAAACAGGTAAAACGACATTCGAACTCCCGGATTTTGGAGGCACGAAAACAGGTGCTGGTGGTGAGGTATCAAACGACGTTATCAACCGCTGGCAAGATACTCTTTTGAGAGAAACTGAAAATTGGGGCATCATTGATCTCGTCTGGGAACAGGATTACTCAAAAAAGCCGCCGAGGGGTTATATAAAAATTATTGGTTATCAGCCATTCTGTCCATACAATGTTGATTTGGAGTATTACCGTGAAGCCCGCCGGAAATTTACAACTCAGGAATGGCTTGACATTCTTATTTCAGCTGTCGATTATAATCCTCACGGTTATGAAACAGAAGAACAAAAATTATACTTTATCCGTAGACTTCTCCCGTTCGTGGAACGTCGTGTCAACCTCATTGAGCTTGCTCCTATGGGAACCGGTAAGAGTTATGTGTACGAAAAGATAAGCAAACGTGGCTGGCTCGTGTCGAGTGGCACAATTTCGCGTGCCTCGCTTCTCTATGACAATAACAAACGCACAGGCGGTTTAATTACTCAATTCGACTATGTTGCGTTTGACGAAATACAATCTTTGAAATTTGAACAGCCACAGCAGATACAGGCCGCTCTCAAAAGTTATATGGAGTTCGGTGAGGTCAAGGGCTTTGACACACAAATAATCGCAGATGCAGGAATTATCATTTTGGGTAATATTAATGCGAAAAAATTTAACCCCGAAATCAATATGGTTGATGAGATCAACCCAATATTTAGAGAGGCAGCGATCCTTGACCGTTTTCACGGCTTCATACCCGGTTGGGAAATTCCTCGCTTTCATACGGGAATTATCGCTGATGGTTGGGCGTTGAATACGGAATATTTTGCCGAAGTCTTACATGACTTGCGTGATGAACTCAAGTTTTCAGCTTTGGTAGATTCATGCTTGGATGTACCCCGAAAGTCTGATAAGCGTGACCTTACGGCAATATCCCGTTTGTGTACTGGTTTTGTAAAATTGCTGTTTCCACATGCTGAAACGAAATCTGATATAGAGTCGGATGAATTTATTAAATATTGTCTCGAACCAGCTAAAGAAATGAGGGCAATAATCAAGAAACAGCTATGTGTAATTGCCCCGCAGGAATTCGATTTGCCGGGTAAGCGAGATATTCCAAATATACAATACAAGTATTAATCTGGAGGTTCCCCCTTGATTTTTACGCCGTCCAACGCCCCACAACGAAAGTATGGATCGACTACACTTAACTAGAATGATTTAATAAGGTCATGTAAAGATGTTAGTAATATAGAAAGGTAGATAATCTTGAAATTTTATAAGAGGTTAATCAGCGTAGAAAATTAGAACTTGGCAATTGCCAAGTTCTTTGTTTATGCAAGTTTGCTTTGAATTAAAATATATTTAATTATGCTTTGCTTTGGAATCTTCCAAACCCGGTTGTACCGAAAGGCTTTTAGATCACCAGATGCTAATAGTTTATAAGCAGAATTTTTACCGATGGAAAGCATTTCACAAAGCTCTTCCACCGTTACTAAGTCGTTATATTCATTAAACATAATGAAATCACCTCATTTAAGATTTATTTATCTTAATGTTTCATTGAAATTTAAAATAGAAGTCATAGTGCATAAAAAGCTCTCTACTTTTTATTGCTCAAATGTACTTTTATATAATTATCAAGGGAGGTCCGTAACACAAGATAACTTTTTCCGCGTTTAATCGCTTGAATTTCTTTTTTGTGAATCAACAGGTAAATTGTGCTCGCAGAATAGCGTAGGTAAACAGCCGCTTCTGCTGTTGTAAGTAAAGCAGAGTCATGGATCATGATAAATCGCCTCCTATCGTTTTTTACCTTTATGTTACATTTTCTTTGATTAAAGGCGATTCCTTTCATAAGATAAACTTAAATTTTTCACTTATATATTATAACTATGAATACTTACAAACTTGTGGCTATACCACAAAGTCCTTGCAAAGGAACATAGGAACATACATAAAGGCACTAGCTTAGACGGCTAGTGCCAATTTTATTTTGAGGAGGAAAATACTATGGGATTCTTTTCGTGGAAAGCAGCGGATACAGATCAAAGCATCAGTAACATTTATTCAGAACGTGGAGCATTGGCAATTTATTTGGTAACACCAGACGATGAGTTTATTTTTGAACCAGCGTATGAAGGCTATGGTGTATTTGGAGGCAAGGATGCGTATATGTTACTCACTCAGTGGAATGTGCCGGAACAATGCACAGGAGATGTAGAACATGATCGGCATATTGGAATTATGCTTGGTGATGATGTGAAGTATCCACTGAAATTTGCAGTAAGTAAAATTCCTTATAATCATCTGAGTGCATCGGCAGAATGTGAGTATCAAGGCTATTTTTACGATGACAAAGAAGAGGGCACAGAAACAAACGATAAAGATTATGAATAGTGAACCTTGTTAGATTAGCAAAGTTTTAGCGAGTAGGCGAAAATGCTTACTCGTTATTTTTATGCCAACGTATCAACAAACTTTGTATTTAAATAGTATTATGACAAATATATTTGCGTGAAGTAGCACTATAATGGCGAGAATCAATACTATTATGATTAACTTTGATTATACATATTATGTCATACTATAAATAGTGCGTTTGAGATGAAGGTGATAAAAATATATAACAAACAATTTAAAATCTTAGGGAGAAAAATTGCCTATTATAGAGGACTAAAAAAATTATCACAGGTGCAACTAGCTAAGAAGATTGGTATAAGCACGAGTTATTTGAGTAAGATTGAGCGCGCTGATCTCGAAAGTATATCTTTAGCTACATTAATGCAGATTGCATTAGGACTTGAATTGCCGACATATATTTTATTGAAATTTAATGAAGAAGATGAATTTTAGAAAAATCATAATGTGGATAAATATAAGGAGAAATTAGTGGTATTTGAGAATTCAGTGTTTGAATTGATAAGATAGCTTTTGATTGTGGTAGGAGTAGAAAAACTAAATTTAGTAATAGGATACAGGAGGTAAGAAGTTATGAACCAAAGGATTGTTTTACTCGTTTTAGGATGTTTGGTAAGTATGCTTTTAATAAGTGGATGTTCTTCAAACGTTTTCGGTGACAGTGGTGAATTACAGGCTGGCTATTATAAGCAGATGATTATGCAACCTAATGGTAATTTTATTGGTAAAGACAAAGTAGATGATAAAAAAGCTGCTTCAAGTGGCTTGGTTTATAAGGTCGAAATGAATGAGCAGAAAAAATTATCTAAAATAACAGCGATGTATAATGAACAACCATTTGATCAAGAATGGTTTGATACAAAACATACTTGTTATGGTAATTTTGCCGCGGTTGCAATGGAATATCAAGATGGATATGTAAAGTATAATTTTAAGAATGCCCGTATGCAGCCGACTACAGGATACTATGGTTCTTATTCATTACGATATAAGCTGGATGACAAGAAAGTTCCTACAATCGCTTATTGTTACAATAAAGATGGTGAGCAAGCGGAAAATGGCAATGGTTTTGCTCAGATGATTTTTACATATGACGATAAGGGCATTTTAACTAAAGTTGGATATGCCAATAGCAGTGGTGAACGTGTAACAACCAAATGGAAAGACTACGAAACACAGCTTAAATATAATAAAGATAGTAAGAAAAATAGCCTGCCAATAGAAGTATCCAATCATGGAAAAGATGGCGAATTGATGCTGGATTCTATGAATATTGCAAAGCGTGTATACAAATATGATGACAAAGATAGACTGCTTGAAATCAGGCACTTTGGTACAGATGGGAATTTAAGAGAAAGAGTACTTGATAAATTTCACATGAACCGAATGCTTGGCGGAATTGGTGCAGGTGCTATTACAAAGTACAAATATGAAGGTGAGCAGAAACTGCCAAATGAAGTTTCTTTTTATGGAAAGGATGAACAGCCTGTAGGTGTGCAAGCATTAGATAATGCAGCCTCTATAAAGTTCAAAAGTGATAATTCAGGAATTGTTATGGAAATCAGTTTCTTTGGTACGGATGGTTTACCGAGAGCTCTAGACGAGAAAACTTTCGGAAAAGATGTAGTTACTATGAAAATTAAGTTGGATGACTTTGGTAACAAAATTGAAACAGCAATTTATAACAAAGACGGAAATTTAACTGTAATAAAAGGGACAAAAGCTGCTATAGAAAGAGATAAATATGATGATAAACGTCAGCAAATAGAAGAAAATTATTTTGGAACAAGTGAAGAACCTGTTGAAATTACAGATAAAGGATATACGTTTCATAAAAAAGCAATGGAATACAATGATGATGGAAAATTAACAAAAACGACTTATTATGATAAGAACGATAAAGAGATCAATGGCACGGCACCTAGTTCCAATAATTTAGGAATGACAAGATTTTATGGACGATGGTATATGGATGGTCCAAGTATGGCTGAGTCTGGGCATATTATTATCAATGATAGAGAAGTTATTCGTGTTCCTTTGCACGATGTAGCTCGAATTCCCCAAAATACATGGAGCCGAAATAGTTATACGGTAAGTTCTGTAAATATTAATCCAACTACGGGACAAGGTTATGCTATTTTAAGATTTAATGATGGTTCGATGAATCAATTTACTCTCAATTCAGCAAATTCAATGACTTGGGATAAAGCTAAATATACTTGGAATAAACAATCAAATAGCACAATTTATTAAAATAGTTGCAGTAATTTTATTACCAATTAGGTCAAGTGACAGAATGACCTTTAGCTGTCAGGATGAAAACATGAGAAAGTATTTATTAAGTATGATAGCAGTATTTTGTTTAGTATTGGTGATTGGAACGGTACAGGTGAGTGCGCAACATTTTGATTACAATGAAGCATATAGAATTATGAATGGAAATTGGATGGATACAGCAACAGGAAAAAATTATAATTTTGTATGGCGCTCTCAAAATGGAGAAGAATGTAACATTGTTAATGAATATGGATATACAGATTCAAGAGGAGAAAGCTTGATATATTTTGATTATAAAGGTGCTGTAGTCAAAATGTACGTTACATATTATCCAGATCAAGGTAAGTATTATGGAAAGGCATATATGAAGCTTGGTTCAGGTTCTTATAGTTCATGGATTGACTGTCTAGTAAAAGAATGATGTTTTTTTTAAGCAATAACAAAGAATAATTTATATAATTGATGGGAGAAGACAAGATTAAAATGGATACGATAATAAACTATGCTTATATTATACTGGTACCTATAATAGCAATCATCGGGACGTGGTACTATATGTCGAGTCATACAATAATTTCTACAGGTCCTGAGGGGGAAGCAAAAGGCTGTTTTAGCGTCTTTTTATCATTTTTAATAGGCGGAGCTATTCTTGTTACTTTAGGGATATATGCAATTGCATGGTGCATTGATTTTGTAATGTTGCACTGGTTGTGGTTTGCAATACCGATAGGAATTATTATTGTGCTTATAGTCATAGGCTGTTTTGCTGGGGACGATAAGAATGAAAATGTTAATCATGAAGCATCAAACAGTATTGATAACCAACAGAATTGAAATAAGTTTAATAAAAATTTTATAGTACATATAGAGGCACTAGCTAAATCGGCTAGTGCCAATTTTATTTTAAGAAGAAAGTGGTGGTCAAATCATCGATAAAAATACATATTGACGTTTCAAAGAATAAGATTTATTAGGCAGCGAGTAAGCAAATTATTATATGCTTACTCGCTGTTTTTATCTTTATTTATCAACAGAGGTATTCAATTTATTCACATGAAAATTAAAATGTAGAGGAGAAATGTAAAATGAAACAGGGAAAAACTTTATTAGAATTAGGACAGGAATTGGAACGTCAAAGACGTGTCAGAAAAGATTTTATAGCAGATACTCGCAGTCTGATGATGACCACCGATGAACATGGAAATAGTAAATTAGATTTAGATTTGGGCGATAAAAATCAAGTGTTCAAAGTCAATGAGCTTGCACATCAACAAATTGCCAGTAGATTGCAAATACCATTCAGGTACTATCAAAAAATGCGTACAGAATATCCAACCCTTTTAGATGACAATGTAAATAGCTGGCTTGTACAGAATGCTGAACGTCGTATGGTTAGAGTCTTAGATGGCAGAGTTAGAGCTTTTCTAAGTGACCGTTATCGTAGATTGGATAATCTCGAATTGGCTACTAAATCTGTATTACCAACATTGCAAGGCATGGGAAAAAATATTGATATTGTATCTTGCGATGTGACAGAAACGCATATGTATATCAAAGTCATCAATAAGAAACTTAGGGCTGAGGTAGCTGTAGGTGATGTAATGCAAGCTGGTATGGTGATTTCAAATAGTGAAGTTGGGCTAGGTTCACTTAAAGTCGAACCACTCGTGTATCGTTTAGTATGTAAAAATGGCTTAATTGTCAAAGACTTTGCACAAAAACGTTATCATGTAGGCAAGCAAATTGAGGGGGAAGAAGATTCCGCTTATGAAATTTATTCAGATGCAACACTCCAAGCCGATGATGAAGCATTTTTTATGAAAGTGCAGGATACAGTAAAATGCGCTGTAGATGAAACAAGATTTATGATAACAGTAAATAAACTTAAAGAAGCTAAAATTGAATTTACAGGACAAGATCCAGTACATACAGTAGAAGTGCTGGCAGATAAATATATCTTAAATCAGAACGAACGTGGAAGTGTTTTAAGGCATTTCATCATGGGAGCAGATAACTCAAAATATGGTTTGATACAGGCAGTCACTAGAGCATCACAAGATATTCCAGATTACGGCAGAGCTACTGATTTTGAAAGATTAGGCGGGGAACTGCTTGCCGTACCGCCAGTTAAAAGAAATCTTATTACTGCACCACAAGATGAACCAATTATGCAGAATGTAACGCCAATAAGAAACCGCTTAATGGCATAAAAGGAGAATAAAGAAATGTATATTTCAACATGTTTAGCCTTTGAAGATTTAGAGTTAAATTTAAGCAATATAAACGAATGTATAGGCGTAAATTTGAAAAATCAAAACAAGTTACAAATTAGCCTGACTTTGAAGCCAATGCAGTGCAAAATCTTGGGTGAAGCATTACTGAATTTTGTAGGACAAATGAAAGTGAATAAAGAAGTCTCTAGTTTTACAGGCACGATGGATGTGTTGTTTGAATTAGAAGCAAAAATGAAGGAGAAAGAAAAATTATGTCAGCTACAAAATTTAGTAGAAAATAAGCAGGCATTAATAAGCGCCTAATTTATAAAAAAATAGCGGTTTGTATTATTTATAAGGTAATATAAGAAAAATATTGCGGTAATGTTGTGTTTTTATGCTAAAAGGGTATAATAAAAGAAAAAGGAGGTTGCATTATGTTATTAAATCCTTATACACCAGGAGCAGGAGTTCCGCCAAGATATTTAGCAGGACGAGATGATACTATGAAAAGTGCTGAGGAAGCATTAGATTATATTTCTCATGGATATTTTGCACGTTCTGTTGTTTATTATGGATTACGTGGTGTTGGTAAGACTGTTTTATTGAACCATATTGAAAATATGGCAGAAGAGCGGAATATTCATTTTGAACAGATTGAAATAGCAGAACGCGATTCTTTTAAAGGCAACATTTCCTTGCATATCTTAAAGCTTATCCGTCAAATGAGTATAAAGTCTAAAATGAAGCAATATATAGATAAAGCACTATCCGTATTAAAAGCCTTCTCCATAAAATATTCACCAGAGGGTGACGTAAGTGTTGGGATTGATCCAGAAATTATAACTGCGATTGGTGTATCGGATACAGGAAATTTTCAAAACGATTTAACCGAATTGTTAGTAGCACTAGGTACGATTGCACAGAAAGAGGAATGTGGGGTTGCATTATTTATTGATGAAATTCAGTATTTAAAAGATGATGAATTTGAAGCTTTGATTGCAGCGATACATAGAGTCAATCAAAAAGCATTACCACTGATTGTATTTGCAGCGGGTTTACCTAAAATTGCAAAAATAGCTGGTGATGTAAAGTCCTATGCAGAACGATTATTTCAGTTTGTTTCAATTGGTTCCTTATCTTATGAAGCGGGGAAATTGGCATTAACTGAGCCGGCAAGAAAGTGGAATGTAGATTATACCGAAAAGGCGATTGCGCAAATACTAGAGCTTACGGAATGTTACCCATATTTTCTGCAAGAGTATGGTAAGCAAGTTTGGGGGCAATTAGTAGAAGAACGCACTATCAATGAAAAAATGGTAGAAGATGCATATGCTGACTTTGAAAAAAGCCTAGACGAGAGCTTTTTCAAAGTTCGCCATGATAGAGCGACACCAAGAGAACTTGAGTTTATGCTGGCAATGGTGAAAACAGGTAAATTACCATGTTCTACGAATGACATTGCAGCGCAGATGAATTGTGCAATGTCAACGGTATCACCACTTAGAGCACAATTGATTCACAAAGGATTTATCTACTCATCAAATCGCGGTGAAGTGGATTTTACCGTACCACAGTTTGATAAGTTTTTAAAAAGAATACATGGAATTTGAATTATAAAACGACGAAAACCTGTTATGAATGTGAAAACATTTATAACAGGTTTTTGTTTTATGAAATGAAGGAGGAAAAAAATTATGTCAGCTACAAAATTTATTTGTTCCAGTGCAAATCCATGAAAAAATAATCGTTCACTTTGGATGAAGTGTCAAAAGTTTATCATGCGAAAACAGCATAAAATTTGTATAGGTATGGTATTCAAATTATCAATGAGTAAATTTAGAGACAGAAACAAGAGGTGGATTGAACAAAGTGAAAGCCAGCGCTTTTAGACGCTGGCTAGAAATAGAGGATTAAAGACACAGTGAAAGCTGCCCGTTAGACGTGGAGTTATGATTTTATATGCGAAATGAGGTATGAAAAATAAATCCTATTGTGTAGAGATTCATACGCAGAAGTATTTATTTTTAACAAAACAGGACTTATTGAACTGTATTAAGGTCTGCTTGCAAAAGCAATAATTTGAAAAAAATCCTATTATAGTAATGAAAAATAATATATGGAAGGATTTTGAATATATTTGACGAATTTTATAAGTAAAAGCTACCAAAATCTTATGATTTTGATTCTATCTATATATTAACAATATAAATTCCGAACATTTTTTCATAAAGATATTCATTTGTTTTGTCATTTGCTATTTGTCTTGCATGGTAAGTCAAATTAGCTTTGGAAAATTTGCGTGGATATATTATTTGATAGTTCTGTGCACCCGCTTTAAGCAGATTTTCTTCCATCTCTAAATGTGTAAAGGACGCATTTAGAGACCTTAAAAAGCGTTTTTGTTCATGAAGGTTTTTAATGGCATTTTTGCGTTCTTTTACTAAATCAATAGGACAGTCTCTTGCTAAATCAATGATATATAAACTACCACCTTTTTTTACTAATCGCATAAGGCTTATTAAGGATTTTATTGGATCAGAGAAATGATGAAAAGAGTCCATACATACTACAATCTCATTTTGCTTTTGGAAAGAATGCTGATATATATTTTGAACTTCAAATTTAATCAGGTCTTGCTTGTATTCTTCTTTAGCGGCATGAATTAATTCTTTACTACCATCTGTTGCAACTATATTTTTATTACCCGAATGATGATATAAGAAATGTGTAAGGTGTCCAGCCCCACAACAAACCTCAAGGATTGAATCTTGTTTTGAAGGATTAAAACGCTCTACTATGTCATAGGCTATCATGCTATAGCTAAGAGTCCTATCGTCTTGTCTATGTGCATATAAGTTTCCTTCTGTATTGCTTATTATTTCTTCATCTTCTAGTATTCTCATTGATAGATTTGCTGTAAAATTTTCCGCTGTAAGTTCACTTATATCCATATTTCTTACTCCTTATGCATATTATTAAAAAAATACAAATTTCTTCAAATATATATATTATTTGCTATTAATATATATAATCCTTCTAAAAATTTATAATTGAGGCGTATAAATATGATTTATCCAATTAATTTTAATATGTCCGGAATATTTTTATTGATATTTGTTTATGCATATCTCTATATTTTGTACCGGGAACGTTATATGGGAATATGGCTAGTAAGTTGGATTATTTACTTTTTTCGTTCCTTCTTTTTGGATTCAGGAATGTTTAATTGGATGCAGACTTCATTAGGAATTGCAGCCTATCAAATCCTATCAAGTATTGCTACCTTAATTTTCGCGTATGGTACACTTCGCTTTGTAAATAAGAAGTTAAATATTTATTGGTTATATGGTGTCGTTGGAACATTACTAATGAGCATGACATTTACTTCTTTAGAATTTTCTTTTCTTTATGCTATGCTTCCAGCCACATGGTTTTGCGGTATTGTATATATATGGGTAGGGATAATCTTTATTCGTTATTTGGATTTATCCGGAGCAGGTAAATTGATAACTGGATATACATTTATTTTGTTAGGTATTCATACTTTGAATAAGCCTTTTTTGGTGAATATAGATTGGATAACTTCGTGGGGGTATCTTATCGCTGATGCTCTTCGGCTAATTATTGCTGTCGGTACATTGCTGGTGTATTTTGAAAAAACTAGAATGGACTTATCCAATAAAGAAACTCAATATCGATTGCTCGCAGAAAATGCCGTTGACATCATTTATAGATATAAATTGTTGCCAACAGCTCATTTTGACTATATTAGTCCATCTGTATTTACGGTTACAGGATATAGCGACCAAGAATTTTATTCTAACTCTAATTTGTTATATAACTTGATATATCCAAATGACACACCTTTATTTCAGGATTTTATCAATGTACAGCAAAGCACAGAGGATATAGCCTTTGCTTTCCAAATCACTCATAGAAATGGAAGTATAGTGTGGTTGGAGCATAAATTTTCTCATGTTTATGATAAAGAAGGACGGGTTTTAGCTAGAGAAGGAATTTTTAGAGATATCACCACTCGTAAAAATTTGGAACAAATGACTATGAAATTGGAAAAACTGAATATAGTAGGGCAAATGGCAGTCAGTATAGCTCATGAAATACGTAATCCATTGACTACAGTATATGGGTATTTACAATTTTTGAAAAATAAGAAAGAAGAATGCGTTAAGTATAAAGAGCAGTTCACAATTATGACTGAAGAACTAAACAAGGCTAACGTAATTATTAGCGAATATCTACTATTAGCTCATAATAAACGTGTTGAGCTAAAGAAGAGTGATTTAAATAAACTTATTAATCAATCGTATCCTTTATTACAAGTTTCGACTGGAACAGCCAATATACAAGTTAAACTTGACCTTGCTGATATACCTAACCTACACATCGATGAAAACGAAATTCGTCAACTTTTAGTTAATTTGGTACGTAATGGAGTCGAAGCTATGCCATCGGGAGGCAACATTACCATTCGTACATTTCTAGAAAACGACAAAGTAGTGCTGGCGATTAATGATCAAGGGGCTGGTATACCAACAAATGTTCTGGAAAATATGGGAACACCATTTCTGACAACCAAAGCAGAAGGCACAGGTTTAGGGCTGCCTATTTGCTACCAAATTGTCAACAGGCACAATGCTGTTATGGATGTGTCTTCAAACGTCGATGGAACTACTTTTTTCGTGCGTTTTAAAATAAACAGTGCCGATTAATTTATATTTTCATCCTACTGTGATTTTAAGTGTTACTTTTCTACGTTGATGAAAAAGAAAATATTGAAAGCTGTTGGATTTGGCAGGAAGACAAAATATGTACGATTTATGCAAGATGAATAAAGGATTACAATTTTCTTTGCGGAGACATTGTAATTTTCGTTTGTTTTTGATGATTGTAAATAAGGTGTCAACACCTTAAAAAAACCTTAGCGTGATAAAAACAATGAAAAATAGGGTAAAATCACATAAGATATTGCCATAAATACCTATGTGGAGAAAAATGCATAAAAGGGCATGAAGCTATATAAATAAAGGCTCTATAGGAATATATTCTATAGAGGATTTTAGCTGAAAAAATTAGAAGCTTTGCTTCCCAAGCAAGACGCGAGGGTTCGATTCCCTTCGCCCGCTCCATAGAAACAACAAGGTCTCACAGAGTTTTCTGTGAGGCTTATTTTTATGTGTGCCATTTTCTATATGAAATGCACGATTCGCATTTAACTAGATAAAAAATATGTAAAATAGCTATACATGCCAATAGTAAATTTAAGTTAAATCTCATACATTAAAGATTTGTAGAGTAGTTCCATCAGCTCATGGCTTCCTTTTGCAATGTTTTTGCGTCAGTGCTGGAACATTATGTAGCAGGATATCTATGAGTTAATATTTTTTTGATTTTCAGCATTTTATGAACAGAAAATAAGATATTTAAACTTTTTTTTACAAATAATTATCTAAATAGAGGAATATATACATATTATGTATAATTTTACTTCGTAGTATAATGCTTGGGATAGGAGGTTTTTCTATGTCATTACGGAATGCTATCAAACAGCTAAATGCAGCCGATGAACAATTAGAAAAGATGTTAATTAGTAGATTGAAATTTCAGCCGCAAAGTAAAATGAAGTTTGATTTTACGGCTATAATTAGCCAAGATCTCAAGTTTCTTTATATAAGTTCGATGGGACTTAGGGTTTTAGGTTTAAAGCCTATTAATGTTTTAGGTAAAAACTGGAATCAAATTAATTTGCCACTTGCTGAGTTTGAGGAAGTAGAGAAAAAAATAAAAGAGCTATTTGATACAGGAGCCATTGCAAATAACAATGATATAGGGTCATTTAATATAGGGCAAAATTATTATTTTGAGTATCTACTTAGTCCCGTTTATACATCTAATGGAGATTTTGAAGCTGTAATGTGCACTTTTACAGATATTACTGAGAGAAAAATAGCAAAACTAACTTTTGATGATCCTATTACACAAATTAATCAGTTAATTGATTTGTGTCCAATACCAGCTTTTTTAGTTGATAAAGAAGGGAAAATAACTATTGTAAATGAAGAATTTATAAAAGACTTTTCATTAAGTCAAAGTGATCTTATTGGTAAGCATTATGGATTTATTACTAAATATTTAGGACTTAAACCTAAGCAATCGGTAGTTACCAAAGCGTTAAAGGGAATTAAAACATTCAAGAGATTATCTATATCTGAAAATAGTTTTTTGCTAAGCGCAACACCATTAAGGGAGCAAGCAACAGGAGCGGTTTTAGGAGCTATCATAATAAGTAGTAATATTACGGATTATGAAAAAATTAGAGAAAAAGATGATGAACGGCGACAGAATATCTTAAAACAATATTTAACTGAAAATAAAAAGCTAAACCAATTAATTGAATTATGCCTGTTAGGAATTGTTTTGTATGATAATCAAGGGAATGTTATTGAATTAAATAGTGCACATAGTGAATGTATAGAAAATTTCAAAAGGGAAAAATTCTTAGGTAGAACGGGTTCCTATCTTCTTGAGGCATTAGGATTAAATTGGGAAAACTCACCTTGCAGTCTAGCTTTGAAAGGGATAGAAACATTAGATCATTATTGTAAAAGCAAATATGGAAAGCGTTATCTAGTAAATGCGATTCCACTTCGAGATTACCAGAATACAATTATAGGTGCCATGACAATAATTCACGATATTACTGAATATGAAAAACTTAAGGAACAAATGACAAATCTTGATCGTTTAAATCTTGTGAGCGAAATGGCAGCAGGCGTAGCGCATGAGATAAGAAATCCAATGACAGTGATAAAAGGCTATCTACAATTCCTTGGAAAAAGCGTTCCAGATAGTATCAGGGAACAGTTTTGTATTGTTTTGAGTGAAGTAGGGCGAATTGAGTCGATTATTACTGATTTTCTTTCTCTAGCTGGTAATAAAATAGTAGAGAATAAAGAGCAAAACTTAAATGCTATTATAGAAGGAATTATTCCATTAATAATGACGGACGCAACGGAGCGAGGTATTGAGTTGAAAATCAATCTAGCTGAAGAATTACCCTGTCTTATGTTAAATGCAAAGGAAATTAAACAATTGCTTTTAAACTTGACAAGAAATGGAATTGAAGCTATGGGGCAGCAGGGAACACTACTTATTGAGAGTTTCGCGGCAGGTGATGAAATCTCCTTATGTGTTGAGGATTCTGGTTGTGGGATTCGCAAAGAAGATCAGGAAAAAATATTTGATCCTTTTTTCACAACGAAAGATGATGGTACGGGGTTAGGACTATCCGTTTGTGCAGGAATTGTGCGGCGCAATAATGGCAGGATAAAGGTGCAATCGAAGCAAGGTAAGGGGACTCGATTCACAATTAATTTTAATGCAGTATGTGTAAAATAATTCAGAATCGTGTCCAAAGCAATGATTCTAACGATACATTCAATTCATAGATAGTGAAATTGTTGTCGGGGCATCTTACTAAATTAAGAAGACACAATGAAAAAGGAAATGCTCAATAGTAGTTTAGTGGAGAAAAATAAAAAGGGCAAAAGATACTAACTTTTAAAAGATTAAAGAAAACTATATGCAATAATAGAAAAAAAGTGTAGAATTTAAATATAGATTTTTTAGTGAAAAATATGGAAGTAAGATAAAAAGTTGTGATTACTTTGGTGTGGGTAAATATGGATGATGAAACAATCTGAACTTTTATAGTAGGAGTGAAGAAGATGAAAGCCTTCAAAAGAATCTTGGCATTATTGGTATTTTGCTTGTTGTTGTCGCCGACGCAAGTTGGATTGTGCTCTAGCATAGTAACCCAGCTAGAGAGTTTTAGTGAACTAGAGGCGTTATTGACGAAACTAGATAGTCTTAGTAATAGCGTGGATGCAGAGATTACTGAGAAAACAGATTTAACAAAAGCAGCAAAAACTTCAGTGGCAGCTGTGGAGGGATCTAGTGAAGACGATAGCGATTTGAGTCAGTTAAGTCAATTAAAACAATTAGCGCAACTGAAAACACAGTTATCAACGCTAAAATCACAATTGGCCAGTGTAAAATCAAAGTTAGGAACAACCAAGAGTTCTTTGAGCACGGCGGATAAGTCATTAAGTGGACTAACTGATGACCTCAAAACAAAGATTCTCAAAGCTACATTACAAAGTGATTCGCTGGGAATTGCTGCATTAAGTGCGTTACTTAAAATAGTTTAGAGCAAAATTTTAGCCTTTTGATATGTTTTTCAGAAGTCTTTGTTCTTTTGTTAAACTATGCTAAGAATAAATTATATGTCTATATACAGGAATTTATATCAATGATAAAATAAGGTATAAGTTTAAAGTGAGGTATGCGGGCAGTGACGAATGAAGAATTTCAGAAGCTGGTATTAGAAAAATTAAGCGGAATAGAATCGAAATTTGATAATTTAGAATCAGAAGTTAGTAGTTTAAAATCAAATATTGGTGGTTTAGAAACAAGATTTGATGGTTTAGAAGAACAAATAAAAGAAAATACTGACATTATTAAGGCAATTCGTCATAATCAAGAATTTGGTATAGCCAAGTTAGAAGCATTAGTATTAAATACAGCTAGTAAAGATTCTATTGTAAAACTTGATGCAAAGTTTGATGTGCTTAATGATAGATTATTCCAACAAGAAGCGGATTTGAAAATTTTAAAAGCAGTTAAATAATATAGAGATCTATGAGGTATTGGCTGAGGCTGATAACGTTATTTTTTTATTTGATAATATAGAAATAATCACAAGTGTTAATATTTTTGAATTAGCCTGGAGCTTTTGCATATGGAATGATAAGGAGCATTATTGTTTGACAGCTAAATTAGGGACCTTATCATATTAAAATAAAAAACAAACAGTAAAAATCATTTTTATGATTTTTACTGTTTGTTTTTTTTCTTTGTATCCCAAAAAAGAATATCGAGGAAAGCTTTAATTTTAGCTTTATCATTTTCACTTAGTGGCGTACCGTTAAAAAAAACTTCTGGCTGTTCTAGAAGTTTGAATATATCATTATGAGTTTTATGGTGTTGATTGGGTAGGTTTATTTGGACGGTATTGTTATTTAATAAATAATCAACTGTAACTTTAAAGAAATTAGCTAGGAGTAAAAGAGTTGCATTATCTGGTTCGCGTTTTCCTATCTCATAATGAGCATAGGTGCCCCGCGGAATGCCTAAAATATCTGCTAATTTCTGTTGTGTTAAGCTTTTGTCTTTTCTTAATTTTTTTAGCATTTGACCTAACAAAGCTCATCACAACCTTTCCTGTAATTTATTATATAGGTAGCGGTTTGCTACTAAAATGCTTTGTAGCAATAAGATACAATTTGACCTGTAAAACATTGACATAGTAGCGTAACGCTACTATAATTAATTGTGATTATTTAGTAGAAAGTAATAGATATAGTAAAACCCTGTCGATAATTTTCCTTTGAGTATTTTAAAATAAAATTAGTTAAAAGTGCTAACAACTGATAGTTAAATAAGTAAAGGAAGTGATAAAATCGTGGGAAAAATAAATATTGATTTACATAATGTTATTCCTGGAATGATTACAGCAGAACCGGTTTTATCTAATGACAAGCAAATTATCTTGCAAAGCGATACAGAGATAACGAGTCATCTAATTAACTTGCTTTGTAAGTGGGGCATTAATTATCTCTGTATAAGACAAGTTAATAAAAAATATAAACGAAATGATGATCGTAATACTTATTTGTTTTACAATGAACAGAATGAAGAGGGAGCAAAGTTTTTAACGAAATATCGTAAGATATCAAGCAAAAGTAATAGTCTTTTTGAATATTTACGCAATAATGATTATTTACCTTATGATGTTTTTTATGATTTAGCTTATGATGATTTGTATCAGCTTATCAGCGAAAAAAATATTTTATCATATTTATATAAGGTAAAGCCACCGCTAGATTATACCTACCTTCATGCGATTAACGTTGGTATTATAGCAGGTTTAGTTGGTCGATGGAGTGGCTGCGAAGAAGAAACTGTAAAAATGTTGATTTTAGCAGGATTAATGCATGATATTGGCAAAGTGAAAATTCCGCAGACGATTTTGGAAAGTATAAACCCATTAAGTGGCCATGAACGAAGCTTGATAGAACTTCATCCCGTATATGGTTATCATATGGTCAAAAATATTAATAATATCGCACCCGAGATACAATGTGCTATCTTACAGCATCATGAACGTGACAATGGCTGTGGCTATCCGAGAGGTCTTTATAGTAATGGGATTCACTATTTTGCTAAAATTGTTGCGGTTGCGGATGTGTATGATGCGATGACATCGAATCGCATTTATAAGGATAGTGTCACTCCGTTTGATGCACTAGAGGTACTTGTCAATGATATGTTTACGCAATTCAGTGGTGAGTATTGTAAAGTTTTTATTCGCCATGCAATCAGTGTTTTGACCAATTCGACTGTTTTATTAAGTGATAAGACACAAGCTGAAGTACTGCATTTTGATTGTTTTATGTCGACTAAACCGGTGGTGAAAAAAATAGATGGAACTTTACTTGATTTAAACCGAACAGATACTGTTTCTATTGTTGAAGTTGTAAAATTTGCATAGATATCAACCAGTTTATTAACTTGATAAAAATATTAGCGTTTTTTCCCCTCCAAGTATTTGCATGGAGGGTTTTTTTTTGTGTAAAAATTTTCCATTAAGCACCCTTTGTTATCGCCTACATATTATGTAATATGGGTTGGGAAATAGACCATAACCTAAAAACTTTAGGGGGGAAAATAATGGCATCTCTTATTTATACTGCATCTGAAGGAATCACTAGTGCTAATGAAGGTTCGATTGTTACCATAACAATTACTAATAACAATGCTACTGCAGCAGTTACAAACTTTATTGTTACTGCTATCTATGAAGGGACTACTACGGAATATATTTGGTCAGAAACTGTTGCTACACTAGCTGCAGCGGCTTCAACATCATTTGATTTATCTATCGATAATGAGACTTATAGTGCAAGCAATTTGCATGTAGGTATAGGTTTTACAAATACGATTTAATAAATTTGGGGGATTGGAATAGCAATTTCGAACCCTCTTACATAGAATGATTTATCAGATATATATCATTTCTGATAATCACGTTAAAGTCAGATAAGTGGTAGATCATAGAATGCAAAAGTTATGGTTAAAAATTTTACGTAGAAGCAAGTGATTTTGATATATGTTAAATAAGGAGTGTCACTTGATGGCAGTTATCAACATTCCGGCAAAGAAAAGTTTAACTTTATCAAATAAAGTTCCAACTGGAAATATACAAGAGAAAAAAATAATTGTTGGTAGCGAAAATAAATATACGTATTATAGCTACCTCTTTTTTGATACGAGTATGATTCCTGGCGATATAGTGTTATTATCAGCGATGTTGGTATTATTTAAGGTTGCCGATTTTTTTAATTCCCCAACTCCAAAATTTTCTGTGTATCCTCTACTAAAGCAATTTAGCTCTTTTACGACTTACGAAAATAGCTGTCCAATAGACTTAGATCCAATACTAAAACAAGAGTTTCTACCCTTTACAAATGATGTAGCCATTGAGGTGAATATAACTGCATTATTTCATAAGTGGATTAACAATACTTTCGTAAATAGAGGTATTGCCATCAAAGATGGCACCTATACCAAACCCTGTATCTTAAGTCATACTTGCTTTGGCTCGGCTTATTGTAAGGATAATATGTTGATTCCCTTTATACGAGTCCATTTTAGGCAAAATCCTTATGGCTGTTTTTTACCGCAACCGATAAGTTATACTGCGTCAGTGATGCCTCCTGTTCGTGAATGATTTTTATAATTACTATTTTTACCTAATGAAAATTTGTAATGCAATAAATGTAGACTTACATCAATAGGTTTGACAAAAAAATGCTTTTGATATTATGGCAAAAGGGATCTCAAAAGGCGAAGCACTGCGGTTTTTATCACAAAATATGGGCTTTGATTTGAATAAAACCGCAGTTTTTGGTGATAATTATAACGATATTAGTATGATGAAGTTGGTTGGTTATCCAATTGCGGTAGCAAATGCCGATATTTTTATTTTTTATACCAAAGCATTATAGTAAGGGATGCTTTAATTTTAGAAGTTGTTGCTTTTAGCTAATGAATCTTTGTAAAATTGCCATCGTTTGCAGAAATAATTGTCTTATCAAATTATTTTTTATAGCTAAGAAGCTCTAAAAGTGCTGGTTAAAACTCAATAGAGGTTTTCCGTTGGTTCTGACGAAGTCCTTTAGTATCAAACATTGATCGTCGAAGAGAAGTTAGTTGGTTATTTTTATGAAATGGGGAATTTAAAAATATGAAAGTTGCAATCATTTCACCAATTGCGTGGAGGACACCACCGCGGCATTATGGCCCTTGGGAAAGAGTGGTTTCATTATTGGCAGAAGGTCTGGTTAGAGAGAATATTGATGTGACACTTTATGCTACTGGCGATTCAATAACGAACGCTAAGCTCAGAAGTGTATGTAAAGCACCTTATGAAGAAGACAGAGAGCTGGATGCCAAGGTTTGGGAGTCGCTACATATATCCGAGATAATGGAGCAGGCAAATGAATTTGATATAATCCATAATAATTATGATTTTTTACCGTTAACTTATAGTGGGCTAATAAAAACTCCTGTTTTAACAACGATACATGGGTTTTCTTCAGCTAAGATTTTACCTGTCTATAAAAAATATAATAAAAAAACACAGTATGTTTCAATCAGTAATGCTGATAGAAATAGTGAACTTGACTATATAAGGACTGTGTACCATGGTATAGATATAGAAAAATTTACATTAAATAAACAACGTGGCAATTATTTGGTTTATTTCGGAAGAATACATAGGGATAAGGGAACTTTTGAGGCGATACAAGTTGCTAAAAAAGCAAAAATGAAACTTGTGATTGCGGGTATTGTGCAGGATCAGGTTTATTATAAAGAGTGCGTAGAGCCATATCTGAATGAAGATATTTGTTATATTGGATCAGTGGGACCTGAGGAAAGAAACAAGGTATTAGGTAATGCATATGCCTTATTACATCCGATTAATTTCAATGAACCGTTTGGTCTTAGTATCGTTGAAGCAATGGCTTGCGGAACGCCTGTCATTGCCTTTAATAAGGGGTCTATGCCTGAAATTATTCAAGAGGGCATTAACGGGTTTATGGTATCAAATGTAGAAGAAATGACTGAAAAAATTAGAGACATCATGAATATTTCCCGGAAAGATTGCCGTAAAACGGTGGAATGTAGATTTACACAGGAAAAAATGGTAAAAGAATATATTGAAGTCTATAAAGAAATATTACAAAAATCATAGTCCTAAAAAATATTACCCTATATTCATAAAAGTATAGGGTAATATTTTTTTTGTCCAATTAGAATATACAATTGTTTGTTCAAGGAAAACGATTATTTGACGCAAAGCCTTATTTGTAGTATAATAAATTATAAATTGTTAGACCTACTGATGATTAGCGACAATACTATATTGTGTTTTAACCACCACGGGATAAGTTACTGGGTGTGATACTATCACATTCGCCGGCTCGTGCCGAATATCCAGGCGTAGGGGGTTTTTTTTTGTGGGAAAAAATAGATTTGAAACAAACTTAAAAGGACATAATAACGAATATAAAGAACTTTTTCTAAGAAATCCTAAGAATCCTATTTTATCAGCAAAGGATTGGCCTTATCCAGCGAATGCAGTATTCAATCCGGCGGCGACAATGTTTCATGGTAAAGTTTTATTGCTTGCTCGCGTAGAGGATCGGCGGGGTTTTTCTCACTTTACGAAAGCAATTAGTGACGATGGAATTGGTAATTGGCAGATTGATAGAGTGCCGACGTTGGAGCCAGATCCGAAGAATTACCCCGAAGAACAATGGGGAATTGAAGATCCTAGGATTACGTGGCTTGATGAGTTAGACAAGTGGGCGATAACTTATACTGCCTATTCTCGTGGTGGCCCACTTGTGGCTATGGCACTGACGAATGACTTTGTAAATTTTGAGAGATTCGGACCAATTATGCCGCCGGAAGATAAGGATGCTGCACTTTTTCCACGCAAGATAAATGGGAAATGGGCGCTTATTCATAGACCAATTACCGCAAACTATGTACCTGGCGCACATATATGGTTGTCAGCTTCCGATGACTTCGCCCATTGGGGCGATCGCCAGGTGTTAATGCACGCTCGGCGAGGTGGATGGTGGGATGGTGGGAAAATTGGTCTCGCAGCACCACCGATTGAAACAGCGGAAGGCTGGATACTTTTTTATCACGGAGTGAGGCAGACTGCCTCTGGTTCAATCTATCGATTGGGGCTGGCACTGTTGGATTTGGAAAATCCTACAAAAGTATTGCATCGAAGTGACGAATGGGTTTTTGGTCCAACTGAGTGGTATGAAAGGGAAGGGGACGTTGATGACGTAGTCTTTCCGAGTGGCTGGGTTTTAGATGCTAAGACGGGAACACTAAAAATGTATTATGGTGGGGCAGATTCGTGTATTGCTTTGGCTACGACCAATGTAGGCGATTTGCTGGAATATATTAAGAAGTGCCCGGAACCGTTGGACCAAGCGCTTTATTAATCGAAATGGATGAATTGAATAAGATATAAAAATCGTAATAAATTATAAGGAAATTTGAAGAAAGTAAGAGGATGAAATGCAGTTGATAAAACAATTGCAATCTTCACGAGGGAAATATGAGACTATATCATTTTACTACAGAGGAAAAATTGGAACAAATAATAGAAAAGGGCTGTATAGACCTTTCAAGTGAAGGCGTGGTATGGCTAACTAAGAATAAAGAACTTGAAGCGCAGCAATGGACAGAAGAAGAAAATGCAAAATTTAGGATAAGCGTTTCGCTTCTCAATATATCACATTTCGGCAAAACTGCACCACGTCAGGAGTTGCTGCAAGGGGCAGCAGATTGGTATACAACAAAGCAGCCAATATTAGAAAAATTATGGGTTGATATTGAATGGTTCAAGAACAATCATTGGGGTATTTATAAGGGTCTGAGTTATAAGAATAAAAAACGTAAATAATGTAAATAACAGGTGCCCGCAATAGGCAGTAAGATATTAGAAAGCATTCGAAGACATTAAAATTTGCTAGATTATGACATTCTGATGAATATAAGTGGTGCCAAGACTTGATTTCTACTGAGGTTTAAAGCAAGGCGATAGGATGTAGCTAGAAACTCGTAAAGGCTACTGAAAAAAGAAGGAGACAAATAAAATGGTTGGGGAAAATAGAATAAGGAATATCGGATTTTTAAGTACGTTTCCGCCGCGTGAGTGTGGACTGGCTACATTTACGGAAGATTTGGTGCATGAAATTAGTAAAATAGCACTAATTCAGCCAAGTGTTATTGCAGTGGTGGATAAGGAAGATTATAAAAATTCCCAGGTGAAATGTAAGCTTAACCAGCATGATCGTACGAGTTATTTAATGACGGCATTTTGGGCGAATGATAATGTCGATCTCTTGATTATTGAGCATGAATATGGGATATTTGGTGGCGAATGTGGCGAATACATCATTGATTTAGCAAGAGCGCTGAAGATTCCCTTTATCGTCACGACCCATACTGTATTATTAGAACCATCCGCAAAGCAGCGGACTGTTCTGCGAGATCTAGGAAGGCTAAGCACAAAAGTAGTAACCATGGCGGAAAGTTCTATTCCTATTTTGGCTGGAACGTATGGTATTGAGTCCGAAAAACTTGTATTTATACCTCATGGTGTTCCTAACCTACATGTAGAATCACGAGAAAAATTAAAAGCTGATCACGGTTTACAAGACAAGAAAGTCATTAGTAGCTTTGGTCTTATTAGTCCGGCTAAAGGCTTGGAGTATGGTATTGAAGCGGTAGCTAAAGTGGTACCAGATTATGAAAATCTGGTTTATCTGATCCTCGGCAAGACGCATCCGTGTGTCAAAGCAAGTATGGGCGAAAAATACAGGCAGAGTTTGATGGATTTAGCAGAAAGACTTGGGGTACAAGATAATATTCGGTTTATTGATAAGTACCTGACCAAGGAAGAAGTGATTACCTATCTTCATTTGTCCGATATATACATGACGCCGTATTTGTCTAAGGAACAGGCAGTCAGTGGTACGTTGGCATACGCTATGGGGTGTGGGCGGGTTATTGTATCAACTCCATATCGCTATGCAGAGGAGATGCTGGGCGGCGGTCGTGGAATGCTTGCTAAATTTAGAGATGCTGATTCAATGGCATCGTGTATTCGAACCGTGCTCGGAAATCCAGAACGAAAAAAAGAAATGGAAATGAAGACATTGACCGTTGGGCGGACAATGACATGGACTACGGTTGCCGATCAATATGCTGAACTTTGTATGGATATTATCCCACCTGCTTGTCCGGTGCTTCAAAAATCTCATTCCAATCTTACGATAATGAAACGAAATGGAATGAGGGCAATATAATGACCCAATTATGTACTGAATTTAATGACGCACATATCTTTCGGATGACTGATGATACGGGGATGTTTCAACATACAAGGTACAATGTTCCTGATTTGGATAAAGGATATACAACGGATGACAATGCTAGGGCTTTAATTATGGCGGTTATGTTCTATGAAAAAAATCGTCAGGCTAAATATCTTGCATTAGTCTATCGCTATTTGGCGTTTATCTTATATGCGCAAAATGAAGCTGGTCATTTTCGGAATTTTATGACCTATGAGCGTAAATTTACGGAAACACAAGGGTCAGAAGAATGCCTCGGTCGTTGTCTTTGGGCTTTAGGGTATACGCTGGCTTCATCCGTGATGCCTAGTGGGGTAAAAGCTGCTTGTAATAGTGCTGTTAGTCGCGCATTGCCACAGGTTTCTTCGTTAAAGTGCCTACGGGGGCAGGCATATGCCTTAATAGGTCTTGGCTTTATTGATGAAACTGAGAGTGATAGCCTTATAAATAAACTTGCTGAGTTCATCGCGGTTAACTTTGAACTTTGTTCAAGGGAAAAGAACTGGCGCTGGTTTGAAAATAGTCTGACGTATGATAATGCGCTACTGCCTTGGGCGATGTTTGTGGCCTTTCGTAAAACAAGGCAAGAGCGGTTTCTCTATATAGCGCGCGAAAGTATGATGTTTCTTGATCGAGATGCCTTTCGAGATGGTTTTTTCCGACCAGTGGGCTGTGACGGGTGGTGGATACGGGGAAATGATCCCGCAGTATATGATCAGCAACCTGTAGAGGCATCCATGTCTACACTGGCTCATTTGGTCGCTTATCAGGTCACTAGTGATGAAGAGATGCTAAATTTAGCTAGGCAGAGTTTTGCTTGGTATTTGGGTAAAAACTCTTGCCATAAAAGTCTAATAGACCATGAAACGGGTGGTTGTTATGATGGGATTATGATTGATGGATTGAATCAAAATCAAGGTGCGGAAAGCATTGTTGGTTATTGCATGGCTAGGCTGGCTTTGGATAATAAAGGTTTAGGTATTATATAATTTAATCAATATAAAAAGGAACGTGATTATCCTATGAAAGTCATTATTCTCGCTGGTGGCGGAGGTAGTCGCTTATTTCCTCTCTCCCGTACATTGTTCCCCAAGCAATTTTTAAAACTCAATGGCGAAGAATCGCTGCTCGCACAGACGATTGCTCGGTTTTTGCCCATGGTTAAGCCATCTGATATGGTAGTGGTGACCAATCAGGAATATATTCATCATGTGCAGACAGAACTAATTGCTGCCAAGGCGCAGGACGCCCATATCCTACTAGAACCAGTAGCGCGAAATACAGCACCGGCGGTTGCTTTCGCGGCAAGATATTGTCTAGAAAAATTGGGCTCGACGCCAGATGAAATCATATATGTAACGCCGTCTGACCACATTATCCGCCCTGTAGATACATTTATTGTAAATGTCGGGCAGGCCATAAAGCTAGCAAAGCAGGGGAAAATTGTGACTCTTGGTATACAGCCGGATCATCCGGAAACTGGTTATGGGTATATTCAAGCTGGCAATCCTTTTGGTGGTGGTTTTGCAGTCCAGTCCTTCCGTGAAAAGCCAGATCAAGAGACCGCAGAAGCATATTTAGCTGCTGGTAACTACTACTGGAATTCGGGGATGTTTGCATTTACGATTCGTTGCTTTATGGGTGAATTGCAAGCGTATCAGCCAGATGTTTATGAAGTAGCTGAACGAGATTTGCTTGAGATGACGGCAAATTTTGCCCAAATGCCTAATATTTCGATTGACTACGCGATCGCTGAAAAATCGAAAGAGTTAGTGATGCTGCCGATTACGGCGGAATGGAATGACATCGGCTCATGGGATGCAATCTATGATGTGTTTGATAAGGACTCGGATGGCAATGCATTAAAAGGTGATTGTACTACGATTGAATGTTCAAATACATTAATATGGGGACATAGTCGTCTTATTGCAGGTATCGGGCTTGAAGATATTTTAGTGGTAGAGACAGATGATGTTATTGTTGTTGCTAAAAAAGGTGAGTCGCAAAAGGTCAAAGAATTAGTGGGAAAGCTAAAGGAAAAAGGTAGGATAGAGGCGGATGAGCATACGACAGTTTATCGCTCATGGGGTTTTTACAAAGTGCTAGGTTCTGGCCCTGGCTATAAGATGAAGAAGATTGTTGTTAATCCAGGAGAAGTTCTTAGCTTACAGATGCATTATCATCGTAGTGAGCATTGGATTGTTATTGGTGGGACAGCAAAGATCATGATTGGCGATGTTGAACAAATGCTACATGAGAATGAGAGCATTTTTGTGCCGCAAACGACGAAGTATCAACTCGGAAATCCTGGGAAATTGCCACTTCAGATTATCGAAGTCCAGAATGGTAGTTATCTGGGAGAAGATGATATTGTTCTTTTTAACAATTCATAATGTTGTTATATGATGGCAGTGAGAAAAAAATATTGCTTAAACCAATGATTAACTTCGGATAGCAATTCTAGTACGCCATGTTTTTAACTAAAGTTTACATTATATTATGCATTTTATAACAATGGCTAATGTATTGTGTATACATTAGCCATTGTTATTGCAAAAGATTCTTTACCTTGATATGATAGATAATATCAACATAAAGACAGGAAATTGGATGATCTTATGTATGAATAACAATCATATAACGTTTATTCAGCAAAGAAGCTGGCAGACCTCAAGGTAATTGAGCGTTTGTGGCTTCTTTTTGTTTTTTTGGATAGCGGGAAAGGTAGGCGAGTGCAATTTGATAAAATTAGATAATATTAATAAGTATTTTGGAAATCTGCATGTACTTAATGGCGTAAATCTTAAGGTTGCAGAAGGCGAAAAAGTTGTTATAATTGGGCCGAGTGGCTCGGGGAAAAGTACACTGATCCGTTGCATTAACCTTTTAGAAAGACCAGAGGGAGGCAGTGTTGTTGTAGATGATGTAGATTTGTTAACTACGCCAGAGGCCGTTGCTAAAGTAAGGCAGTCAATGGGCATGGTATTTCAACAATTTAATCTATATCCGCACATGTCTGTTTTGGAGAACTTAATTTTGGCACCGATGAAATTAAAAGGGTTAAGCCATAAGGAAGCTAGTAATTTGGCAATGCTTTATCTGGAACGGGTTGGATTAAAGGATAAAGCAGAGGCTTATCCAGCGCAGCTTTCTGGAGGACAGCAACAAAGGGTAGCAATTGCCAGAGCTTTAACGATGAAACCGAAAATTATGCTTTTTGATGAACCTACTTCGGCATTAGATCCAGAAATGATTCAGGAAGTGCTAGATGTTATGATTGACTTGGCAGATGAAGGGATTACGATGGTCGTGGTAACGCACGAGATGGGCTTTGCCCGTAAGGTGGCCGATCGGGTTATTTTTATGGCCGATGGCAATATTCTGGAAGAAAATACTCCAGATAAATTCTTTACGAATCCTGAGCATGTCAGAGCACGGCAGTTTTTAAGCAGAATTGCACATGCATAATAAAATTTTGAAAGGGTGATCTATAATGAAAAAGGGATTAACTTTAGTAATAGCAATGATTATGGGGCTTAGTTTATTATTTGCTGCTGGTTGTGGTGACTCGACTGCAACGACGAAATCTTCTTCTGATGCCAGTGCTGAAAGTGCTGATATAAAGGCAGTAAAAGACCGTGGTGTTTTAAAAGTTGGGGTTAAAGTTGATGTACCTAAGTTTGGGTTTAAAGATCCAGCTACTGGAAAAGTTGATGGTATGGAAATTGACATTGCCAAAGCTCTTGCTAAAAAGATTTTAGGCGATGAAAACAAAATAGAAGTACAACCGGTTACAGCAAAAACGCGTGGCCCGCTTTTAGATAATGGTGAAGTTGATTATGTTATCGCGACTTTTACAATTACGGATGAACGTAAACAAAGTTACAATTTCTCTGAGCCATATTTTAAAGATGGTGTCGCTTTACTAGTGAAAAAAGATGCTGGTATTACTGATTTAACAGGTTTAAACGGCAAGAAAATCGGTGTAGCGCAAAGTGCAACTAGTAAAAAAGCACTATTGGATGAAATTAAACAACAAAATCTAAAAATTGATATCCTTGAATTTGGTACATATCCAGAAATTAAAACTGCCTTAGATTCAGGGCGTATTGATTGCTTCTCAGTGGATGCTGCGATTCTTGCTGGTTATCTTGATGACTCTACGGTTATTTTACCAGCTCGTTATAGCCCACAATTATATGGTGTTGCATCAAAGAAAAGCAATGAAGGTTTAGCTAAAGTTGCCAATGACAGCGTTACAGAAATGCAATCTTCAGGTGAATTAGATAAAATCATTACTAAATGGGGGTTGAAGTAATTGCCAGGACCATTTGCCCTTTTTAAGTGGCAGGCAGTTTTGCAAGATTGGCAGGTTTTTGCTGAAGGCTTTGGCATGACCATTCTTGTATCTGTTTTGGCATTGGCGTTGGCTTTGGTACTAGGAATATTATTTGGTATGATGGGGACAGCGCAGCTAAAGCCACTTAGATATCTTAATCGGATTTATGTCGAATTTATTCAAAATACGCCACTCGTTATTCAGATCTTCTTCCTTTACAATGGATTGCCTTATTTAGGCGTAATGATGCCGGTTTTTTGGGTGGGGATGCTTGGTATCGGTGTTTACCACGGCGCTTATGTTGCTGAGGTAGTGCGCGCTGGTATTTTATCTATCCCAAAAGGGCAATTTGAAGCCGCGAATGCACAAGGGTTTTCGTATTGGGGTTCGATGCGTTATGTTATTTTGCCACAGGCCAAAAGAATGGCGTATCCGCCACTTACGAATCTAGCTGTTAATCTAATTAAAAATACGTCGGTCATGGCAATGGTAGCTGGTGGCGAATTGATGTATCATGCAGATTCTTGGGCAAGTTCTAATTTATATTACGGCCCAGCTTATATCGTAACAGGCTTACTTTATATTGCAATTTGCTTTCCATTGGCTATGTATGCTAAGTACCTTGAACGTCGGTTGGAGGTAACAGTATGAGTGAACTCTTTCAACCATCGATTTTACTATTTCTTAGTCAAGGGCTATTGACTACAATCTATATATCAGTTGCTTCGATTATTTTAAGTTTGATCTTTGGGATTTTTCTCGGTGTGCTGAGATTTAATGGTAGCTGGGAAGGTTCCTTGGCGGCAGTTTACATCGAGATTATTCGTAATACACCGTTACTATTATTCATTTTAGCGTTCCGGTTTATGACGCCATTGCCGCCAGTCCAAGCGGGCATTGCGGCGATGACGGTGTTTACTACAGCAATTATTGCTGAAATTGTCCGTGGTGGTTTGAAATCCATTCATAAAGGACAGTGGGAAGCTGCAAAAGCACAAGGGTTTAGTACCTTTGCCACGCTGAGATATATCGTTTTGCCTCAGGCATTACGCAATGTTATCCCGCCGCTAGTATCCCAATGCACGACCGTAATCAAGGACACTTCCTTTGTTTGGGCAGTTGGGATTGAAGATCTTACGGGTAAGGGCATGATTATCATGGGGAGATATGGCACAACAGAACAGGTATTTACCTTGTTTGGCATGATTGCCTTAACCTATTTTGTGATTAACTATGCAATTTCATGTTACTCGCGTAGAGTGCAAAATAGGTTGACTTGTAAAAGTTATTAAGAGTAAACGAAAAAACGTGGTTGGAATTCTGCTAGAGAATTTCAACCACGTTTTTGTTTATTTTTATTAATTGGATTTTTGTTCTTAACTTCGATATAATAAAATAATGAGAAGAATGAAACACGTTCAAAGAAAGGAATCATCAAAGAATTTTTTTATGGAAAATTCTGCACTAAGTTATACAAATACTGATAAAAATCGAAAGAATTAACAGAAAGTTATGAAAATACTTACAGGCAAATGAATAAAATAGTCGTAATAGCAGTATCAGCTTATTGCAAAAAATAAGTATCATGATTAGCCGGGGTTAACTTTAACGTATACGGCGTTAATCTAAAGCCTTGATAAGAACGGGGATTGAAATATGACAAGAATGCAAAACATATATCAAACTTTAAAAGCGTTATGTAGTAAAGTTAGTCTTGAGGATCTAGAACAAGGGTTTTCTGGATTTGATACGAATCAGATCAGTCAAATAAATGGAATTATCAGAAATAACGTTAGCAAGGAATTAAACAAGCTTGTAAGAGAAAAAAAAGTTATAAAAATAAAAGGACATCCAGTTTATTTTTTTGATAAAGCAAGACTTGAGTATTTACTAGGAACAAGTATAGTTATGGGAGACACAGAAGTTTCTTCTATAGGGGAACTTATACATAGCAATTCAAATTTCATGCCAACCGAAAAAGAAAATCAAGATATTCTTGAGCAAATTATTGGTTCTAAAATGAGTCTAGATGTTCCGATTAAACAGGCAAAGGCTGCCATCTTTTATCCACCAAGAGGACTACATACTTTACTAATTGGCCCAACTGGAAGTGGCAAGACTACATTTGCAGAGATTATGTATCAATATGCGCTTGAATCTGGAACGTTAAAGCAAGGTGCCAATTTCATCATATTTAACTGTGCAGAGTATGCAGATAATCCGCAATTAATCTTATCGCAGTTATTTGGGCACATGAAAGGCGCTTTTACTGGAGCTAATAAAGATAATCCTGGGCTAATTGAAGAGGCAAATGGTGGGATATTATTACTAGATGAAGTACATAGGCTGTCTCCAGAGGGGCAGGAAATGCTATTTATGTTAATCGATAAAAATAAATATCGCAGAGTGGGTGAAACAAGCAATACACGAAATGCGGAGGTGCTTTTAATAGCAGCTACTACAGAAGATGTAGAGTCTGTCTTATTAAAAACATTTTTACGAAGAATTCCAATGGTGATTAAGTTGCCTTCGTTATCCGAAAGGTCTTTAAATGAACGCTATGAATTAATTAGTAGCTTTTTCTCTATCCAATCAGATATTATTAATGCACCTATCCGTGTATATAAAGATGTGTTGAAGGCATTATTATTATATGATTGCAAGGGAAATATCGGACAGTTAAAAAGTGATATACAGCTAATTTGTGCTCGTGGATTTCTAGAATATAAAACGCAACGGAAAGTATTTATAGAAATTGATATACCTTTAGTCCCTGAGCATGTATATAACGGACTTTTATATAGTCAGGAAAAACGTGACGAAATCTTTGAACTTCTAGAGGACAGCAGAGTGTATTACGAATTTCCTCAAAATAAATTTAATAAAAATCTTTTTAGTGATAACTATAATGATTCAGATAAAGTATATTCTGAATTAACAGTAAAATATAATTTATACACCAAAAGAGGGGATTCACAAGAGAGCATAAACCAAAAAATGAATCAAGTTATTGAAAAGTATTTAAAACAACTTTTAAAAAAGGTAGATATTCATGAGAAAATATCTGAAAATGAAAAACTTTTTAAGGTGGTCAGTCCTAGAGTATATGCTGCCATTGAACGTACACTTTCTATCGCTTCTGATATGTTAAAGAAAAAAATAAGTAAAAAAGTAGTAATTGCATTGGCTATGCATATCAATGCGCTGCCTAAACGAAAAACAGAAAAAATTAGCTATACGAAAGAAAGTTTAAACAAAATTGCAATTAATAACCCAGAAGAATATAAAGCTGCTAAAGTCATTCGAAAAGAAATTGAAAAATCTTTAGATATGGAGATCCCAGAGGAGGAAGAAGGCTTTATCGCTATGTTCCTATATGCTGTCGATTCTAAAGAAATGAATCAAAAAGTCGGTGTTATAGTCATGGCCCATGGAAGCAGTACTGCTTCAAGTATTGCCGAAGTCTGCAATGTATTACTGAGCACAAATCACTGTAAAGCAATTGATATGGCTCTAGATGATAAAATTCAAGATGTATTAGATAAAACTGTGGAATTAGTTAAAAAGGTAGATCAAGGGAAAGGTGTTTTACTACTAGTGGATATGGGGTCTCTCTCAGCTTTTGGAAAGATTGTTGAAGAAAGAACGGGTATTAATATTATTACAATTCAAATGGTATCTACGCCAATTGCTCTAGATGCAGTTCGAAAGAGCTTGATGCCGGGTATGACTTTAACTCAAATTACGGAAGACTTGCAAGATGTAGCCACTCCTAACATAGGAATAAGTCTTACAGGGGAGCTAGAAATGGCGAAGCAAAGTGTCAATTCAAAAATGATTGTCACTACTTGTATGACATCAGAAGGAACAGCTGTGCAACTTGCCAACCTGATTAAAGATTCTATTCCAAGCATAATTGAGAATAATATTACTGTTCAACCGATGACAATTCATAAAATTAAAAGTCTGACCCGTGATAAATTAGATAACATCTTTGTATTTGTAGGCAGTTTAAATCCAGAAATCATCAGTATACCCTATATTTCAACAGATGAAATTGTTATACATAATGGACTAGAACGAATCAGTAATATGATTGAAGGCAGACGCCTTGATAGATATAAAAAAAGATTGATTCCAAATTTAACTATGAAAATTATTGAGGATTCCTTAAGCTTTTTAAACCCTCAAAAAGCTTATGATGTATTGGATGAGGCGCTAAATGATATTGTAAATATACTGTACATCGAAAAAACAGATCATCTAAAAGCAAGTTTTCTTATGCATTGCACATGTATGATAGAAAGAGTAATAAAGAAGGAAGTGTTGCCATATAACGATATTGCAATGTGCATTGAGGAGAATATGGATATCTATCATACGTTAAAAAAATCGCTGCAGATTGTGGAAGATACCTTTAGTATGATAATTCCTGATACAGAGTTGGGATATATCATTGATATGATTGATACAGATGAACGCACACGGAAATTAATTAAATAAATTATACAATAAATAAAACAATTGATAAAAAATTTGCTTTGAAAAGCTGCATTTATCAGTTGTTTTATTATTTTTTATTAAAAATTCGCGAAGCAATATTAAGTTGGCATAATTATTGCATTAATATAAAGCAACGAAAAGTTTTACAAATCTAAAGAAATAAAAAGGATAGATACTTGTGAAATTATTTGATAAAAAGGAGGTAAAGAAGGATGGATGAAAAACCATGGATTTTAATATTAACACATGGAAATGCGGGAGAAGCGTTGGTTAAGAGTGCTGAAATGATTATAAGTACTTTGCAAAATGTGATGGCCTTCTCATTGTTACCGGGGATGTCTCCAGAAGAGTTTATTGAAATGGTTAAAGAAAAGTTAGATGCTTTGCCAAAAGGAGTACTGATATTAACAGATTTATTTGGTGGCACACCTTTTAATGTAGCAATGGCATTATCAAGAAATTATGATATCAGTCTAGTTAGTGGCGTAAATATTTCAATGATCATTGAGGGCGATTTGCTGCGCAATAATTTATCAGGAAGAGAATTGGCAAAAGCTGTTCAGAAAGTTGGAAGTGAAGCTTGCTGTCTTGCAGATATGCCACAAAAATAAATAAGAAAAGATGGAGGAATTTTTTCATGGCTGAGATTAAGTTAGTAAGAGTAGATTTTAGATTAATTCATGGTCAAGTAATCACGCGTTGGTTAAAACAGACCAATGCAAATAGAATTATAGTAATCGATAACAAGTTATCGAAAGATCCATTTATGAGTCAAGTATATGTGCTAGCTGCTCCTCCCGGTGTAAATGTTGAAATGATATCGGTCGATGAGGCCGCGACTTCATGGGCGAAAAATGAATTAGGTAACGGCAGTGTGTTAATTCTTTTCAAAACAGTTTCCACTGCCTTGGAAGCATTGGAAAAAGGTATTCCGTTAAAACGATTACAAATTGGAGGCCTCGGAGCAGGTCCAGGAAGAAAAGTTGTTTATAACCAAATCACATTAAACGATGGTGATGCAGAAAAACTTCAAGAAATAAGTGCCGCTGGCTCAGAAATATTTTTCCAGACAGTTCCTGAAGAAACATCAGTAAGTTTAAAAGATATTCTCAAAAAAATGTAAGTAGGAAAGGAAGATGAAAAAATGATTATTCAAGCAGCATTGATCGGTTTATTGTATTATATGGCAACAAACCGAATTTGGTATGGGTTCTCAATGTTAATACGGCAGCCATTATCATTATCAGTATTTATTGGACTAATCTTTGGGGATATGGAAACAGCATTAATTATGGGTGGTACACTACAGATGATGTATCTTGGTGCAATTGCTCCTGGTGGAAATATTCCAACAGATGAAGCACTAGCAGCTTGTGTGGCGATTCCTCTTGCAATTCAGGCACATGTTGGTCCGGAAATAGCAGTTGCTATTGCCGTTCCCATTGGACTACTTGGAGTTCTGCTAGACGAGCTTAGAAGAACATTATTTACAGGCCTCGTTCATATAGCAGACAAACGTGCAGAAGAAGGAGATGCAGCAGGCATAAGGCGGCTAGCATTCATTTATCCGCTGATCTGTGCATTTCCTATCCGTTTTATCCCAGCGTTTTTAGCAAACTTATATGGTGTTGATGCAGTGCAGACTTTCATGAGTTCAGTTCCACAGTGGGTATTACAAGGACTTGGTATAGCGGGAAATATATTACCAGCATTAGGGTTTGCTCTAACGATGGTCATTATTGGGAAGAGAAACTATATTCCCTTTTTCATTATTGGGTTCTTCTTTGTAGCATACACAGGAATCAGTATTGTGGGAGTCGCAATATTTGGATTTTGCATGGCAGCTATTTACACTCATTTTCAACCAATTAAAGAGCAGAGGGAGGGGTAATAATGAATCAGGAAATTGTAAAGTTAGAGCCCGAAAAAATTACCAAAACAGATATTACAAAATCGTGGATCAGATGGTTTGCTTACTCAGAAGTGTCTAACAGCTATGAACGTTTACAGGCCTTGGCCTTCTGCGGAGCTATGACAGGAATATTAGAAAAGCTATATAAAAATAAAGCGGATCTAGCTGCAGCATTGCAAAGACATTTAACGATGTACAACACGCAATGTAATTGGGGATCTGTTATAAGTGGTATTACCATTGCGTTAGAGGAAAAAGCTGCATCAAAATCGGAAGAAGTGACTGAAGAAGATGAGGATGAAGTTAGTGAAGAAGTAATTACAGGAATTAAAACTGGTTTGATGGGACCCATTGCTGGTATTGGGGACACGATTGACTATGGTACTTTACGTCCCATATTGATGGGGATCTTCATTCCCTTTGCTCTGGCAGGTTCAGCAGTTGCCGCCTTACTTCCATTGATCATTCAGACAACATTTACAGCGATTATGGGTTACACACTCTATCATAAAGGCTACTCCGTTGGTAAAAAATCAATTATTGATATTCTGCAGTCTGGTAAGATTCAGCAGGTTATTAGCGGTGCTGGTGTAGTAGGTATGTTTATGATGGGAGCATTGTCAGCTAATTATGTAAAACTTACAACTCCAATGACCATTACTACATCTGTAAAAGTACTTCAAATTCAAACTTTCATTGATCAGATTGCGCCCAAATTATTACCTCTGGTTGCTGTATTAGGAGTATACCTCTACTTGATAAAAATTGGGCCAAACTATGTTAAAATTGTTGGATTTCTTATTGGAATCAGCTTACTTGGTTCAGCAATAGGTATTTTCTAAAAGGAAGGAAATAAAAAATGCTAAGTGAAAGCCATGACGAAGAATTAGAATACTTTTTAAATATTTCTCTTACTGAATTTGAAAAAATTCAAAAAAAAATAAACAGTAGTTTTTATGAAGATGCAGTCAACTTAATTGTTGAAGCGGAAAAAAATAAATGTCGAATTCATGTTACGGGCATAGGAAAACCCGGGCATGTAGCAGGATACATTGCATCCCTCTTGTCTTCTACGGGTACACCAACATATACATTGCATGGGACAGAAGCAGTGCATGGCTCTGCTGGTCAGGTTTTTCCTGGTGATGTTGTTATTGCAATCTCCAATAGTGGGGAAACAGGAGAATTGAAAGCGACAATACAGGCTTTAAAGAATAATGGTGCAAAAGTCATTGCGGTAACTGGAAAGCCAGATTCTTGGCTTGCGAAAAATGGTGATGCATTCCTATATGCCGGAGTAGAAGCAGAAGGCGATGCACTAAATATGGCACCTAGAGCATCTATCATTGCCGAAATCTTAGTTCTACAAGGATTAAGCCTAGTATTGCAAAGTGTTAAAAAGTTATCACATCAGCAATACATCAAATGGCATCCAGGCGGGTCTTTAGGACAGAGAAAGGATGAAGCATAGATGGGAAAGATTTTAATTACCCCCCGATCCTTTTCGCGGTATGGAGAGCAGGCAATCGAGCTAATGGAATCAAAAGGCTATGAAGTGACGGTAAATACTACTGGAAAACCCTATAGCTATGAAAAATTCTGCGAATTATCTTCTGACGTAGATGGAATCATTTTAGGGGTAGATACGGTTGATGAACAGATGCTTAAGGGGGCAAAGAATTTAAAAGGAATCTCACGATTTGGCGTGGGGATTGACAATATTGATGCCGAAATTGCCAATCAATTGGGAATTGAAATAGCTCGAGCCGTTGGATCAAATTCTACTTCTGTGGCAGAACTGGCAGTTGGTTTCTTCTTCACATTGGCTCGTAATGTTGTCCAAAATGTAAATGAAGTAAAGGCTGGTAAGTGGAATAAAGCTTCTGGTGTGGAACTACGAAACAAGACTGTCGGAGTGATTGGTCTGGGAGCAATAGGTAAAGAAGTTTCAAGAATGTCCCAAGGAATTGGTATGAAGGTTATTGGTTATGATCCTTTCGTCAACAAAGAGGAAATGAAAGAAAAATACAATATCGATATAAAGTCTTTTGAAGAAGTGTTACAGGAAAGTGACTTTGTCACACTACACATGCCTTTGACAGAAGAAAATAAGTATTTAATAAATAAAGCTACGTTGCGATTAATGAAATCTACAGCCTATTTAATTAATACCGCAAGAGGTGATTTAGTCAATGAAGATGATTTATATGAGGCATTGATAGAAAATATTATCGCAGGAGCTGCTGCGGATGTATTCTCTAACGAGTCGCCGTCAAAAGATGAAAAGTTATTGAAGCTTGATAACTTCATATTATCTTCTCACATTGCTTCATTAACTGTAAATGCAGAACTGAATACCATTAACTTAGCTACTCATAATTTATTGGAAATATTAGAAAAATAGCATGAATTTTGGAGGATTGTTATGGAAGTAAAGGGTATTATTACGGCAATGCTTACTCCTCTTGATGAAAATCAAGAAATTAATAGCAGGTCGACAAAACAGTTGGTTAACAAATTAATTAATTCAGGTGTAAGTGGTATTTTTATTCTTGGCACAAATGGAGAATTTCATTTACTAACTAATGATGAAAAATTGGCCTTCGCAAAGATTGTGATTGATGAAGTAAACAAGCGAGTACCAGTATATGTTGGCACTGGTGGAAATAGTACTAGGGAAGTAATTGAACTGTCAAAGAAGATGGAGGCACTTGGTGCTGATGCCTTATCGGTGATTACTCCATATTTCTTAGTTCCTTCACAGAGTGAAGTAATTCAGCACTATAAAACAATTGCAGAATCTGTAAAAACCCCAATTGTTTTATATAATATTCCAAAGAACACTGGGATAAACTTAGATCCTGAGACTGTAAAAGAATTAGCAAAAATAAAAAATATTATAGCGATTAAAGACAGCAGTGGTAATCTTGAAAATATTGCAGAGTATATTCAAATCACGAAAGATGAAGATTTCTCTGTATTATCAGGATCAGACTCCCTGATTTTGCGTGCTTTAAAAATTGGAGCTACTGGAGCTATTGCTGCTACTTCCAACTTAATCACAGAATTGGATGTTTCTATCTATAAAAAATTTTTAAAAGGAGATATAGCAGGGGCTGAAAAAGCTCAACAGGAAATTGAAATATTACGTACAGTTCTAAAATTGGGAACTGTTCCATCTATTTTGAAGAAGGCCGTTCAGATGTCGGGAATTCCAGTCGGACCCGCTCGATTACCAGTTGCTCAACCCAAGCAAGAAGTAGTAAAAAAAATCCAAGAAATGCTGGATTGCTATAATTTATAAAGGGCAGTAAAGCACTTGGTTTGGTCAGGCGGATAAGGGCATGATTGCCTTAACTTATTTTGTTATCAACTATGCAATTTCATGTTACTCGCGCAGAGTACAGCATAAGTTGACTTGTAAAAGTTATTAAGACTAAACTAAAAACGTCGTTGGAATTCTTTTCGAGAGAATTTCGTCGGCGTTTTTGTTTTTTGACGGAGCTTTTTGCAGGAAGTTTATTTTTAATAGGGAAAGGTAATAAAAATATAAGTAAATATTTAAGAAAATTGAGAAAAATAGTGCATGATCTGTTGAATAAAGGGGGTATTTATTGTGAAGTATTTGGGAATTATATTTGATCTTGATGGGACACTGCTAGATACGATTGAGGATTTAGCAAACTCAATGAATTGTGTCTTGCAAAAGCGAGGTTTTCCTCAACATACGATTGAAGAATATAAAACTTTTGTTGGCAATGGGATGGAAAAGTTGGTGGAAAGAGCATTGCCATCCGAGAGTAGGGATAAAAAAATAGTAGAGCTGTGTTTAGCCCAGTTGCATAAAGAATATGGATGTAGGTGGGATGAGCGAACAAAACCCTATCAAGGAGTAAATGAATTGCTCGATAAACTCGCGGTTCTCGGTGTGAAGATGTCGATCCTTTCGAATAAGCCCGATCTATTTACCAAGCAAATGGTTGATAAATTTTTTGGCTTAAAACGTTTTCAGCTTGTTTTTGGTGCGAGAGAAGATGTAGCAAAAAAACCAGACCCCGTTGCCGCCTTGGAAATAGTGAAGCTGTCAAAAATTGCGGCAGAAAAATATCTTTATCTTGGTGATTCAGGGGTGGATATGAAGACCGCTAATGCAGCAGGAATATATGCGGTTGGTGCTACATGGGGGTTTAGAAAGGCTGATGAGCTCATGGAAAATGGCGGAAAAATCCTTATCGATAACCCATTGGAGATCATTAAGCTAATTTAATGGCAATCAATGATTTAATAGTACGTATGTGCAATTAAAATAGTGGCAACAACTAATATGACAAAATGCAATTTTCATTTAGTTGATAAGCTTTATAAGATGAATTATAGTTATAGCTGTAAAGATTAATTAAATTTTGTCAACAAGAATAAAATAAAGGGAGGTAAATGAAAGTGCAGAAATCTTCAATTACTCAAACGGAAACGGCAGGAGCACGCGTTGCTGTTCAAAAGTTTGGCAGATTCTTAAGTGGGATGGTAATGCCAAACATTGCTGCTTTTATTGCATGGGGTTTTATTACGGCATTATTCATTCCAACAGGTTGGTTACCAAATGAGGAGTTAGCTAAATTAGTCGGTCCGATGATTCAGTTTCTTTTACCATTACTAATCGCTTATACTGGCGGTAAAATGGTTTATGATGTTAGAGGTGGGGTTGTTGCAGCTGTTGCAACCATGGGAATTATTGTTGGTGCACCACAGCCAATGTTTTTAGGAGCAATGGTAATGGGGCCGTTGGCTGGCTGGGCAATGAAGAAAGTGGATAAGTTATTTGAAGGAAATATTCCGGCTGGTTTTGAAATGCTGGTTAACAATTTTTCAGCTGGTATTCTTGGAGCAATTCTAGCAATTTTGGCATTTATGGGTATCAGCCCAATCATGCTAGGAATAACAAAGGCATTGGTCGCTGCTGTAGATGTAGTTGTTGCTGCCGGAGTATTACCACTCGCAAATCTATTTATTGAACCTGCGAAGATTTTATTCTTAAACAATGCGATCAATCATGGTATTTTAAGTCCAATAGGTATGGATCAAGCAGCGAAAGCAGGAAGCTCAATTATTTTCTTACTTGAACCAAATCCAGGTCCTGGTTTAGGTGTGTTATTGGCATACTATTTAGTTGGTAAAGGTAATGCTCGCCAATCTGCACCAGGCGCTATGATTATTCATTTCCTTGGTGGTATTCATGAAATTTATTTCCCTTATGTTCTTATGAATCCTCGCTTGCTATTAGCGGTTATGGGCGGTGGTGTTGCAGGAACATTAACATTCCAAGTGTTAGGAGCAAGTTTAGTTGCTGTACCAGCACCAGGTAGTATTTTTGCTCTAATTGCAATGGCACCAAAAGGCGGGCTCGTAGCAGTCTTGGCTGGGGTTGCAGTTGCGACTATTGTATCTTTCCTTATCGCGTCTGCACTATTAAAAATGGGTGGACAAACGGACGATGAAGGTTTAGAAGCAGCAAGTGCTAAAATGCAGGAATTAAAAGGAACAAAAGCAGCTGTTGCAACTAAAACGGCAACTAAACATGTAAGTAAAGTTGTATTTGCTTGCGATGCGGGAATGGGATCTAGTGCTATGGGAGCTTCTGTTTTACGCAAAAAATTTAAAGATGCCGGACTAGATATTACAGTTATCAATACGGCAATCAATGAAATACCTACTGATGCAGATATTGTGGTTACGCAGAAAACGTTAACTGAACGTGCTAAGGATAGAGTTCCCGAAGCTGAGCATATTTCAATTGAGAATTTTTTAAATAGTCCAGAATATGAAGCGTTAGTTAAACGATTATCATAATAAAAAATCACGCTAGTTAGCTTAACTAGCGTGAACTCTTTTTATTTGTAAGGGGTTATGGTTATGAGTGTGAGTTCGAGACAACGCGCGATTTTGAATATTTTATTGACCGAAACACAGGCAATAACCATAAAAGATGTTGCTGATCGTGTTGAGGTAAGCACCCGGACTGTGCATCGTGAACTGAATGATATTGAACCTTTGCTGGAAGAATATCAGTTAGAGCTTATTAAGAAATCCGGCATCGGTGTTGTAATCGATGGCGATGAAGAACTAAAAGAAGAGCTACGGTTATCTTTATTTAATCAGACGAGTGTTGAATATTTGCCAGAAGAAAGAAAGTTATTGATTCTCTGCCAGCTACTAGAAGCTACCGAGCCGATAAAATTAATCGCTTTGGCTTATAATCTAAAAGTGACAACAGCAACTATTAGTTACGATTTGGATGAAATCGAAAATTGGTTAAATAGATACGGGTTAACATTAGTTCGCAGGCGTGGCTATGGCGTTGAATTATGTGGATCAGAGTCATCCAAACGCAAGGTGATGAGCGCTCTTATTGCTGAACATTTAGATGAATTCGAGCTTTTAGGCGTTCTTAAAGAAAATATCCATAGTAAATCAACAAAAAATATCAATACTGTTTCAGAGCGATTATTAAATCTAATCGAAAAAGAAAAGTTGATTATGATTGAAGATTCTTTGCGAAATTTAGAGCAAGAGCTTCCCTATCCTTTAGCTGATAGTTCGTTTATCGGGCTAGTGATTCATTTGGCACTCGCGATTGAGCGCATTGAAAAAGGCGAAGAGATTCTTTTTGATGAAGATCATCTGAAGGAAATAAGAGGAACGCCAGAATTTCAAGTAGCCGAAGTTATTATTCAAAGATTACGCAGTATTTTTCAAATGGATATCCCTGATTCGGAAATTGGTTATATTACTATGCATTTACGAGGGGCAAAACTAAGAAATTCTTATGATGATTGGTTTGAATTTAAAAATTTAGAGTTAACGACTAAAGTACACAAAATGATTTGTTATTGTGAAGACAAGTTAGGTGTTTCTTTCCATGAGGATGCTACCTTGATACAAGGACTCCTCACCCATATTGAACCAGCATTGTTTCGTATTAAAAAAAATATGAATATCCGTAATCCACTGTTAGAGGAGATAAAAGCTCGGTATAGCAACTTATTTCAGGTACTAAAAGAAGCTGTAGAAGAGATCTTTTCGGATTTAACGGTTCCAGATGCAGAGGTCGGTTATTTGGTAATGCATATCGGGGCATCATTAGAACGCATGGGACAATCAAATCAGCAGCAATATCGGGCACTGGTTGTTTGTTCTAGTGGAATCGGATCATCGAAAATACTATCAAGTCGAATTGAAAAAGAACTACCATATATTGCTTTGGCTAAGAATATTTCGTTGTTTGACATTGATAAGGTACCGAAACACGACTATGATTTTATTATCTCGACGGTACCTTTGTCATTAGCAAAAAAAGAGTATGTTTTAGTAACGCCGTTGTTAACGAAAGAGGATATTCACAATATTAATATTTTTCTTAGGGATATTACGTATCCTCAGCAAACAAAAGCTTCGGAACCATTAAACAGCGATTATTTGCTAAGTGAGTTAAAGGATTGGCAAACTTATATTGCCCATAGCCTTTCTATTATTGAAAATTTTCGTTTTGATACAATGCAGAATCTAAACATGAATATAGAAGACATGATTGACCGAATCTGTGGGCAATTGGAGCAGGACCAAATCATAGATGATAAAAAGAAAGTGGTTGAAAAATTAATGGAACGACAACGATTAGGCGGGCTTGGGATACCCAATGCGCAAGTGGCGTTGTTTCATAGTAAAACCGAGGCAATCATAATGCCTTTTGTCCGACTATATTATTTAGATACGCCTATCTCAATAAAAGCAATGGATGAAAAATATATCGATGTAGATAAAATTTTGGTATTGTTGGCGCCTACTACCATAAAAAAAGAGGGGCTAGAGGTACTAAGTGAGATTAGTTCACTGTTAATTGAAGAAGAGTTTGTTGAAATCCTGGCATTGAGAGATCATCAGCGAATTACTTCGTTCTTTGTCACACACCTATATAAATATATTTTAGCAAAGATAAAAAAAGGAGATCATTATGAGTAATGTTGTAATAGCGAAAGAGCAAATTAAGTTAAATGCTAATATTGGTGATAAACGGGAGGCGATAGCGTTAGCTGGAACCCTTCTTGTCGATGGACAGCATGTAACAAAAGATTATATTGATAAAATGTATGAACGCGAAGAATTGTCGACAACGTACATTGGCAATGGAGTAGCGATCCCGCATGGAACAAATGAATCTAAACCGTTTATTAAGTCTTCAGGAATTTCTATTGTACAAGTGCCTAGCGGAGTAGATTTTGGCAGTGGTAATATAGCATACCTTATTATTGGTATTGCTGGAATCGGTGATGAGCATCTAGAGATTTTGTCAAATATTGCAATCGTATGTGCTGAAGAAGAAAATGTTAAAAATCTCGTTCGGGCAACTACAAAAGAAGAAATTATCGAAATTCTTGAAGGGGGTCTATAATATGTTAGCAGTTCATTTTGGCGCTGGTAATATTGGCCGTGGTTTTATTGGGCAATTATTATATCAAGCAGGCTATGAAGTTTGTTTTGTAGATGTGAGTAAAGAACTGGTTGAAGAAATTAATAATCGAAAAGAATATATGGTGATGCTTGCTGCTGAAGAGAAGACGGCTTTTACCGTAAAAAATGTAAGCGCCATTGATGGGAAAGATGTAGCAGCAGTTATTCAAGCGATAGCGCAGGCTGACCTTGTTACGACGGCGATTGGTCCAAATATTCTTAAGTTTGTTGCCCCTGTCATTGCCAAAGGAATTTCTCTCAGATTGAAGCAAACTGGCAAAGAGCTGAATGTGATTGCTTGTGAAAACATGATCGGTGGTAGCTCGGCACTTAAATCATTTGTGTATGCTTCGTTTGGTGAACAGGATAAAAAGCAAGCCACAGAAAAGATTGGCTTCCCCGATGCTGCTGTTGATCGTATTGTTCCTTTACAGAAAAATGAGGATAAACTGCTGGTAACAGTAGAGCCATTTTATGAATGGGTTGTAAATAAGTCACAAATTATTGGCAAAGTTCCAGCTATTGAGGGCGTTACGTATGTTGATAATCTAGAGCCATTCATTGAGCGTAAGTTGTTTACTGTCAATACTGGGCATGCAACAGTCGCATATCTTGGTTATCTCAATGGATTTGAAAGTATTGAGAAAGCGATTCAAGATGACCATATTTTAACGGTAACGGAAAAAACATTGCATGAGACTGGTGCTCTTATGGTAGCAAAATATGATTTCGATAAAGACCAGCATGAAGCCTATATTCAAAAGATTATAAAAAGGTTCAAAAATCCTTATATTTCGGATGAAGTTACTCGCGTAGGTCGTTCGCCAATCCGTAAATTATCAGCGAATGATCGTTTAGTGAGTCCAGCTATGCAAGCTATGAATCACAATATTGAGTTGACTGGTTTGCCAACCGTTATTGCTGCAGCATTATTGTTTGACTGTAAGCAAGATCCAGATGCTGTAGAGATTCAAAAATCTATAAGTGAAAGTGGTTTAGAAAAAACGATAGAACAATATACAGGCATTGCTACGGGGAATCCACTATTTAAATTGATTGTTGAGAACTATCAGCATTTGAGCAAAAAGTAAAATAATTGTCCGTTAGGGGAAAATAATATAATTGAAATTAGGAAAAGTTTTCACAAAAAATGTGAAAGCTTTTCCTAATTTTTTTAGTTAAATAAAATAGGGGCAAATTGGACGATTTGACTAAGATAATAAAGCATTGTTTTCATATATGTTTTATTGACTTAAGCCTTTATCCATGTTATAGTTTTGAATGTAAAAAGAAGGAATTGATTTGATATTATCGTGAATTGTTTTTAGTATCAACTAAGTTTATTTAAAAAATTTTGTTGTGATAAATAGAACGATTCGTAAAATGTAGAATCAATCATTTAGTTTAAAATATTTTAAGGAGGCGTTATTTTTTTTATGGTAGCTACAGTTATTATTAATATTTTTCTTCTTTTAGTGTTGTTTTATGGATTATATGCTATGCAAAAAAAACAGGTTGATTTTGGTAAGCGTGTTATCACCGGCTTAGCTGCAGGCGTAGTGTTTGGAGTCGGGCTACATTGGATTTTTGGCGAGGCATCGTCGATCGTGAAAGAGACCAATAGTTGGTTTGATATTGTCGGTTCGGGGTATGTAAGACTTTTGAAACTGATCGTTGTTCCGCTTGTTTTCGTATCGATTACTTCATCGATTATTCAGATTAAAGATTTAAAAACTTTTAGAAAAACTGGTGTATTGGTTATTGGTATTTTATTGTTTACGACGGCAATTGCGGCTTCTATTGGGGCAGCTTCTGCGATTGGGTTCCATTTATCCGCTGAGGGAATAGTAGCAGGTGATGCAGAATTGGGTGCAGCAAAGAAAATGGAAACAAAACTTGATAGTTTTCAAGCGAAACCAATTCAGCAACAGTTGATCGAAATCATTCCGACCAATATTTTTCAATCTATGACAGGGCAAGGCAGTGCAGATACTTTATCGGTAGTATTTATTGCGGCATTACTGGGTATAAGCATTTTAAAAATTAGACAGTATAAACCGGAAACGGCGGAGTTTCTGACCAAAGGAATTCAAGCATTACAAGATATCGTGATGCAAGTGGTTGATTTTGTGCTTATGCTTACGCCGTATGGAGTGCTTGTGCTGATTACGAAATTTATTTCTACAAGCAATATTGATGAAATATTGAAATTGGTACAATTTGTGTTAGCTTCTTATGTAGCACTCATTCTTATGTTCGGTGTACATTTACTTCTACTAGTGCTGATACGCTTTAATCCTGTTCAATATGTGAAAAATTCGTTTGCTGTTTTGGCGTTTGCATTTACTTCACGGACAAGTGCGGGAACATTACCACTTACTGTAGATGCACTTGTCAATAAATTGAGCGTTTCACAGGGCGTTGCGAATTTATCAGCTTCGTTTGGGGTAAGTATCGGGCAGAATGGTTGTGCAGGGATTTATCCAGCGATGCTGGCGGTTATGATTGCGCCGACGGCAGGAATTGATCCGTTAACACCAATGTTTTTAATCAAATTAGTTGTTGTCGTAGCTTTAGGCTCTTTTGGAATTGCTGGAGTAGGTGGCGGAGCAACCTTTGCAGCGTTGGTTGTACTTTCTACCATGGGCTTACCAGTAGGCCTTGTTGGACTATTGATTGCAATTGAGCCACTCATTGATATGGGGAGAACTGCATTAAATGTCAGTGGGGCAATGACGACTGCGATCGTTGCCGAAAAAATATCTGGTGCTAAATAAAGTAAGATAAAGTATTGTTTAAAACAAAAAGGCAAAGTGTGTATTCAGTTTACACGCTTTGCCTTTTATTTTTATTTTAACGAAATGTAAATGTGTATTTCGGCATTGTTCATATCTAAGCCACTCTGATATAACATTGGTATTTTACAACTGCTTTGTCATATTAGAAATACAAAAAGTCTCAGTTATATTTAATTAAGATTTACCTCTCTTATTATGCTTCATCCACAGTATCCCTATGAATACTAAACCAACTACGATTACCAATGCTGCATTGTGCCCTACAGTTTCAAGCTTGTGCCAGTTTTCACCAAGCAGCATGCCTGCATAGATTATAGCAACTGTCCAAGGAATTGACCCCAAAATAGTGTAGAGGATGAACTTCTTAAAATCTACTTGAGCAAATCCTGCTGGTAATGAAATAAAAGTACGCACAACTGGCAGAAAACGGCTATAGAAAGTAGCCTTTAACCCGTAACGGTCAAACCAATTTTGGGCAATATCAACATGATTTTGCGACAGTAATACATACTTACCATATTTATGGATAAAAGGCCTGCCTCCATAATATCCTATTGCATAAGCAATGATCGATCCCAACAAACCGCCGATCACACCAGCAGCAACTGCAAAATTCATATCCATTCGTCCGACGAAAACCAAATATCCAGCGAATCCAAATATTAATTCACTCGGAATAGGCAGACAGGCATTCTCCATTGCCATCAAGACAACAATAGCGATATATCCCCAGGTATCAATAAAGTTAAGAAAACCTTGATAAAACTGCTCTATTTTCAAAACCTCCTTTATTTTTTGTGTTGATAGATCATAACTAGCAAACATTACAGTAACATTAAGCAAGGATTAAAATCAAATTAAAAATTAGATATCTGAATGAAATATTAGCTTGATCATATTTTATAGTTTGTCCATTTAGTATAACATAAATATGGCTAACGACTTAAAAAGGATGCTAGCCATCGAAGGATATTTCAAACAGATCGGCGAATTAATTGATTAGGTACTACTTTTAACTATATGCTATTGAAATAGTAAACCAAACCAGGGCATATTTAATGGTACGAAGCCAATCTTTTTAGGTTTGGTAATAAAATTATTGATATCATTTTTAGAAGGTGAAATATTGAAATTAAAAGTTTTAGTTGATAATAATACTTATATTAACCAGTACTATTGTGGTGAACCAGCGGTTTCCTATTATATCGAAGATGAAGGAACCCGCTTGCTACTGGATGTGGGGTATTCTGATATATTTATTAAAAATTCAAAAGCTTTGGGCATTGATCTTAGAAGTATAGATACAATTGTTATCCCCCATGGTCATGATGATCATACGAGGGGGTTGCAATTTTACTTTGAATGAGGCCGTGAAAATAAACCAACAATAGTTGCACATCCGGAAGCTTTTGAAGAAAAATTGATCGATGAATTAATAGTAGGGTCACCTATCTTAGCCAATGAATTAAAAACAAAATGTAAATTAAAACTTTCTAAAACGCCAATTCAAGTGAGTGAAAATATTACTTTTTTAGGCGAAATACCACAGACGAATAATTTTGAAAGCAGGAAGTGCATCGGTAAGAAGATCATTGCAGGGAAGCCAAGTGATGATTATGTAACAGATGATACGGCGATTGTCTACAAAAATGATAAAGAAATTTATATTATGACAGGTTGTTCCCATAGTGGAATCTGTAATATTGTAGAATATGCGAAAAAAGCCTGTAATGAAAGTAATGTGCTAGGGATTATAGGTGGCTTACATATATTTGATAAATCTGAACAGCTAGATCAAACAATCGCTTATTTAAAACAATATCATATTAAAGAGTTTTACCCTTGCCATTGTACTTCTTTTTTAGCGCGAGCAGAGATTCATAAAACGATACCTATCAAGGAAGTTGGTGTAGGATTAGAAATCAATTGGTAAGAAATATCGATGTTTAAAAATTTATAAAAAAACAAAGAAATAGATATAGGTTAATAATCATATGTTATAACTTATTCTGCACATTATAGGAGCGGATGGTATGAAACAAATCGATATGTTTATGGCAGAAAAAGCTGAAACTATAACCAACGTGTCAGCTTTACCGAAGCAATTGGAAGATCTGCCGAACATTTTCAATCTTCGTAAGAAACCTATAACCTATACCCTGCAGCAAGAAACAGCTCTTCATGAAATCGCGGCTTTTATCCAGATGAAGGATAAAGTATCCTATATCCTTGCAGGATATGCTGGCACAGGGAAAACGACAATTGCGGAGAATGTCATGAACTATATTGAAGCCGTACATAAAGAGTGCATTATAGCTGCTCCCACAAATCAAGCTGTCAAAGTGCTAAAGGATAAGCTGGGTGGGGAGAATAACAACATAGTTTTCAAAACCTTGCATGCAACTTTATATGGTAATCCTGATGAAAGTGGGAACTGGATACCAAGTGTGACATTTACTGCAGATCATGTTCTTATAGTGGATGAAGCATCAATGATTAGCCGAGCTGTCTATACGGATTTAATAAAAGAAATTCAACAGGCGAGAGCTAAAGTTATCTTTTTTGGCGATGATTTTCAGCTTGAACCGGTGGGCGATGATCCTAAAATTTTAAACAATAAGCACTTTGAACTTACTGAAGTTAAACGGCAAGGCGTAGGCAGTGAAATTTTGCTATATGCTACATGCCTTAGAAATCTCAAAAAAATCATCATTCCAAGTGAATCCAGAGGGGAAGTCATCCTGCTGAGTAAACAAGTCGCAGTTAGAGAATTTCTGCGATCTGTCCTTCAAAATGAAAATAGCATATTTATTGTTGGTACCAACAGGGCTAGACTTGTGCTAAACCAAAAAGCGCGGGAAGTGAAATTTGGCAAAGAAGTAGGGCAGGCTCCCCAGCATGGCGATCATATCATCTTTATTGGCAACGGTAATTTTTTTACTAACGGCGATAGGCTCACACTAGATCATCCAGACCTTATTGCGATTAAAAGCCTGCTCGTTAAAGAAACTGAAAAAGATATGCCTCGATTCATTGAAGTCTATTTACTTAGGAACAGAAATTATAAAATCATTCTTCTGCCAGCAATCGAAAAATCATCAGTTTATCACAGTCAGTTCATATCACCTGATAAATACCTTCCCATAGATTGGTATGAAAAAAATAAATTTTCACGCAAATATGAGCTCTCTAAAGATGTTTCCATCGCAACCTACGCTTATGCCGTTACAACTCATAAAGCGCAAGGAAGTCAATGGGAAAAAGTATTTGTCCACCAAGATGCATTCAAAAATAATCCCCGTTGGCTCTACACTTCGGTCACTCGTGCCGAAAAAATGCTTACGGTAACAATTGAAACTAATTCGAACAAGCGAACATGGGAAGAGATTACAAAGATGGCGTATCCTGGTAATTAATAATATTTCAGCATATAAAATACATGCTTCAGAGTAAGTTGTTTACTGTAAATGCGGAATACGCATGGCCCTAAAAAAAGCAAACAGAAAAAGCCTTCCGACGTTAGTCAGAAGGCTTTTTCTGTTTGTTCTTATAAATCTTTTTCTTAAAGGAAAGGAGTTGGGTACTTATCTATTATAATATCCTTTTCCTCCCAAAAAGACAATAGCATATTTTGTCGAATACAAAAAAAACACATAAATATTTTTCGACATTTGTCAGTTTACTAAAAATGATGTCGAAAAATATTTATGTTCGACATTATTGGAGATTATGGCTAACTTTTAAATCTAGTAAAAGTGGTTATGGCTTTCTTAAAAAAGATTTTAATTTTTGCACAGAAGTATTTACGACGAGGTCTTCAGGAAAGTGAAGTTTTGTGATTAATCCTTGGGAATATTGGTGATCACCAACAGCGGTGTCTACATGGGCATCGCTATTCATCACGATGCAAGCGCCGTATTTCTTGCAGAAGGTAAGCATTTTTGTATCATTGTCCCAAGCGTTTAAACGGTGTGAATCAGGACGCAAGGAACTATTGTTAAGCTCTAATAACACATGATGTTCTTTCGCGGCGAGTACAATCGCTTCATAATCAAGTGTGTAATAGCCATCGTCAGGGTGACCAATGATGTTGACATAGGGATTTTTGATTGCGCCGATGATCGCAGCGGTGTTTTCAGTAATTGTGCCTGGATCGATGCATACATCATGCATACTGGCAATCGCATAATCAAGTTTTCCTAGCTTTTCTTCAGGGAGATCTATTGTGCCGTTGTAGTCCATAATATTTAGTTCTGAACCCAATAGTAATTCAACACCATAAGCGTTTCTGTCTACTGCGCGGAGATTACCAAAGTAAAATTCATGACAAGTTCCTGGCATGGAAGGCGCATGCTCAGTAATACCTAATAATTCAAGTCCTTTATCAGCAGCAGACAATGCCATTTCTTTTAATGTGTTATACGCATGGCCACTCACGATGGTGTGAGTGTGCACGTCTAAAATATCTTTCAATATAAAACCTGCTTTCATGTTTCAATATGCTTTAATTGTATACCAATTTGGGAGGAAAGTGAAGTTCAGGAGGTATGATTTCCTATTTTGAGTATATTCTGAAATTTTGTCACGGGATTTTTTGTGCTTTGTTGTTTCTTTTGAAACAACGTTCCTAAAGAGAGCAAGTCTATTGAAGATTATTAGAATGTTTGGTTTCAGATCTTGCACATATTTTATTTTGATTGTGATATAAATTTCTTAGAGGGGATAAAGAAAATGAGTGCCTTTTTGTTTGCTGTATTGTGATTTTAAAAGCCTTTCGGTATAATATTCATGTAGATGCCTTATTTGAGGAAGACAGTGTAGTAGGAAGATTATGGAAAAAAATTAATGATTGTAATTTTTGATAAAATACCGATAAAAACACCGAAAATGATACAAGAAAAGGAGACGGCAATGCGTGGAAGAAACGAAGTATTTGAGTCTTGATATTGGCAGGGCAGCACTGAAAATCGCTGTGACAGCGAGTCGTGATGAAGAAAATGATGTCAAAAGTAGGCTTGCAGAGCAAGACATCACAGCTACAGCGGTTGATTTTGGCGGTGAATTTATTCACTCAATCGTGAAGATCGTTGAACGTGCAGTGGTCGCGGCGCAACGGCAAGGCTTAGTGCCGGATAATCATATTGGTGCTGGGGCAGTAGCTGGAGCGACCAGCGCGGCCTTAGAACAGGTGAAAAATAAGGCGATGGGCTTTAATGTCGGTGGGAAAATCGGGATTGCCCGCTATGGTGAACATTTATGCGTCGCGATTTACATGGGCGTTGGTGTACTGAATTTAAATGAAATGTGTGTCGGATTGGCGCATCGTTCGATTTATAAAGCATAAGTAGATAGGGATATTGCAAAGAAAACTTTGTGATATTCCTTATTTTTATAGTTTCGAGTAGTACTCTGGTAAAGACTTCGATTGACGATGATTAGGAAAATAATCTATAATAATTATTATGAAGTAGGTTATCGGAAAGATTATCTTTTATATTAAAGATTTTGGGGAGAAAGGAGTGGAGTAGTTTGAATTTAAGAATAGCAGCGGCTGGCAGTAACCAGTTGAATGCTGAGGAAGTCTTAGGGGCGGCAAAAATGATTATCGGTGATACCGCGAGCTTTACCACTGTGATTACGGATGAAATTGTCAATGCTACGAGTGCGGATTTATTCATTTGCGCGGCGACACAGTCAGAAGCATTGGCTAAAGTTGTACCAAGAAATAAGATTATCGTTCTTGATTTGATGCCAACGTCGCAGTTTTTTGTTCAGGTGGCACGTATTCCTGCTCACGAAGATGTGTATATCTTTAATTCCAATTTACGCTATCCAGCGCGATTAGCAAAAGCGTGTAGAAAATTGGGGATAGAAGCGAAATTTAGCTTTATCGGCTATGAGGATATGCAAAAAGAGGAAGTCATTGCAGCCTTGAAATCGGCAAAATATATTATCGGTATTGCAAAATTGGTGGGGAAAACGGTATTGTTATCGGAGGAATATGCGCCATATCTACGTAAGGATGTTGTGATTATCGGCAGCACGCGTGTCGCATCGATGCAGTCAGCATGTATGTTGATTCAATGGGTAGCATCGTATTTTCATCAATCGATTTCCGAGCAGGTTTCAACCTTGACGAATAAATTGAAATCGTCGGTAGTTAGTTCCAAGGAAAGTGATTACGCTCATAATTTAGCAAGCGTTGCGCATGACCTAGAAGAGCTGATGGCAGAAAATAACCATTCCATGCTGACGATGCATGATGTGGTAATGCAATCCTTTGCAAATCAGATTTCACCGGATATTATGATGTTTGATCATGGGCATCAACCTAAATTGCCAGCGCAGGACAAGCCGGAGCAAGGTCATTCTTCGAGTAATGAAATCGTAAAAACGTTAGAGAATATCAATTGTTTAAGTGAAAAGTTAACGAATCTTTCTTGTCAAATATAAAAGGTCGCAGGTACTAGCAAAAGCTATTACTTGCGACCTTTGTTGTTCTTAAATTGCATATGATGTCTTGATAAAATCACATAATGTTTGAGCGGCATGGGAGAGATGTTTATTTTTTTTGTGGGCTAGGCAAATAGAAACAGTGAGTGGCGGTCTCAGTGGGATACCAACAAAATTATTGTCATTTTCGATGGCCTCTGTCGGTAAAATGGCAATGCCAGCGCCGCAAACGATGAATCGCTTTATTGTTTGAATTGCATTTGACTCAAAACTGATATATGGTTTGATTTCAGCCTTTTCGAATTCAGCTAAGATAATATTATGTATCGGACAGTCCTCTTTGAAGAGGATAAAACATTCATGTTGCAGAGAAATAAGTGGCAAGTTTTCTTTCCCTTTTAGCATGTGATAAGAGGGGAGACAAGCCACAAGTTCTTGCTTCCCTAATTCGATTGTCTCTAGCATATCAAGATTTCCATTTGCAATAATTAACCCCAGATCTATTTTATCTTCTTCAAGCTGCTTTTGAATATTAGTAGAGCCTTCTTCGATAAAGACTAAGTTTAGGGAAGGATAAAGATTGCGGAATTTTGCCAGTAAAAAGGATAATACAGAGACACCGGTCACTGGTGATATACCGATCGTAATCGTACCACTATTGAGATTTTTGAGCTCCGTTACCTTCGTAATTGCCTTGGACACATCATTCATAATAATTTCAATATGATTAAAAAAAACGCGCCCTTCTGCTGTCAAAATTGCATTTTTCTTATTGCGGATAAATAGTTGAATGCCAAGTTCTTCTTCTAGTCTCTTAATGGCTGTGGTCACACCTGGTTGTGAAATGTAGAGTTGTTCTGCAGCAAGCGTAAAACTTTTTAGCTTGCTTACCATGAGAAAGCATTCTAACTGTTTTAATTCCATAATTATTACTCCGTTAATCAAAAAGTGAAACTTAGTACCCAAAAGTAATACAAATCAAAATATATATAACTTATTATAGCATAAGTTGATGAAAAATTTTAAAAAAATTAGGATGTATACTGTTCAAATTACAGCTGGTTATTCTAGCATAAGAATATCATATATGAAATAGAGCGTAACATGATAAAATGTAGGAGAAATATTAACATTTTAAAATTATAAATTTACAGCGTGGTAACATAGTAAAAAGCTTTTCAGTAGAGAAAATTTTCAGCTATGATGGTTTTGCATGTGGAATGTTTCGCAAATTATTTGAAGGGGAGGTCATTTTTATGATGACATGGTTTGGGGTAGCTATGGTAGTGGCTACCATCTATTTCTTGCTAAAACGTTATGATTCTCGTTTGGTATTATTAGCTTCTGGTATTATTATGGCTTGCGTCGCTGGTACGCCAATGGTCGCGTTTGATGCTTTTTCTAAAAATATGACAAATGGCGGTCTCATCGAAGCAGTTTGTTCGGTAATGGGTTTTGCACTCGTTATGAAGTTTACGGAATGTGACAAGCATTTAATCAACCTAGTTGCAGGTTTGCTAAGCAAAGTGCGTCCGATCTTAATTCCTGGTGCTGTTATTGGTACCTTTGCGATCAACATTGCACTTCCTAGTGCAGCAGGCACTGCTGCGGCTGTTGGTGCCATTTTCATTCCGGTAATGATGTCTGCTGGTGTCCATCCAGCAATGGCGGCTGCCGCGGTAAAATCAGGTACATATGGTAGTATGCTGAGCCCCGGCTTATCACATAATCCTTTTGTTGCTAAAATTGCTGGCATAGGCGTAATGGATGTTATCTCAGTTCACTATAAAGCTGATATTGCATCTGTTGTTATTGCTGCGATTGCATTGTTTTTTTTAGGTTATGTACTGAAGGAAAATAAAGGCCATAAAGCAGAAGGCCTTGAAGCGGACAACAATTTCGAAGTCAATTTCTTATATGCTATCGTACCAGTATTGCCAATTGTTATGCTCTTATTGGGTTCAACAGGCGTGGCACCAGCATTCAAAATGGGTGTACCACCAGCAATGGTGATCGGAGCAATCATTGCATTGTTAGTAACAAGAAAAAATCCAGTAGGCTTAACGAAGTCTTTCTTTGATGGTATGGGACAAGCGTATGCATCCATCATGGGGATTATTATTGCGGCTGGGGTATTTGTATCTGGAATGGAAGCAATGGGCTTGGTAAAAGCCTTCATCGCTACAATGCTAAATTCACCAGGTATCGTAAAACTTTGTGCAGCAGTTGGTCCATTTGTACTTGGAATCATCTGTGGCTCGGGTGATGCTGCTGCTTTTGCGTTCAATGAAGCAGTAACACCACATGCCGCAGACTTTGGTTTAACCCCAGCACAAATGGGTAGTATGGCAACTCTAGGTGGTGCGCTTGGTAGAACGATGTCACCAATCACGGGCGCAACCATCATCTGTGCAGGTATTGCCGGAGTAAATCCAATGGAAGTTGCCAAACGTAACTCCCTTGGCATGGTTTGTGCCATGATCGTTGCAATGTTACTTCTTTTATATTAATCTGAACGGTAAAATTCATAGTTAAGATAAAAGAGAAGAGGCTGTTGCAGGGATACTGTAACAGCCTCTTCGTATAAAACTTAAAAATAATGGTTTGTTTTTGAAGGAGAGTTTAGCTATGTTCGATCAAAAAATTATAAATTTAGCAGAAAACTTAAAAGGAATTACGATTGAGCGTCGTCGTGATTTACATCAATATCCAGAGGCTGCTTGGACGGAATTTCGCACAGCTGCTTTTGTAGCGGATATGCTTACAGAATTAGGTTACGAAGTTAGCGTTGGCGCAGATACGATTGCTGAAGCTGGTATGATGGGGGTTCCAACAAATACGGTATTAGCAGAGCATATGGAACGTGCAATAGCGCAAGGGGCAAATCCTAATTGGGTGGAAAAGATGGCGGGTGGTAAAACTGGAGTTGTCGGCGTTTTAAAATTTGCCAAGCCCGGCCCAGTCGTAGGTCTTCGTTTTGATATGGATGCCAATGATGCAATTGAAGCAACAGAGAAAAAGCATCGTCCAGCAAAAGACGGTTTCTGTTCTATAAATCAAGGCGCAATGCATGCTTGCGGGCATGATGGGCACACTTCCGTGGGCTTAGCAGTTGCGGAAATACTAATGAAGTTAAAAGATGAGCTTGCTGGCAGCGTAAAATTGATCTTTCAGCCAGCTGAAGAAGGTGTTCGCGGGGCCAAGGCAATGGTAGAAAAAGGCATTGTTGATGATGTAGAGTATATGTTAGGGGCGCATTTTGGGTTTCAAATGAAAAAGACGGGGCAACTTGCTTGTAATGTAACTGGTTTCTTAGCGACAAGTAAATACGACGCTGAGTTTACTGGTTTACCGGCACATGCTGGAGCAGCGCCAGAAACAGGTAAAAATGCCTTGCTTGCAGCCGCAGTTGCCGCTGTCAATTTGCATGCGATTTCTCGGCATAGTGATGGCGTCTCTCGTATCAATGTTGGGATATTAAATGCAGGTAGCGGGCGGAATGTCATCCCAGCAAATGCGGTGATTAAACTAGAAACCCGTGGCGCAACCAGTAAAATCAATCATTATATGATTGCGGAAGCAACTAAAGTGATTAAAGCTGCGGCAATGATGTATGATGTTGAAGTGGAAATCACGGAAATGGGTGGTGCCGCTGGCGGAAATAATTCAGTGAAACTGGCGGATACCATAACAAAAACAGCGGAGCGTCTTGGGATCTTTGAAGAAATCGTACCAATTTGTAACTTTGGCGCAAGTGAAGATTTTTCTTATTTCATGGAGAGGGTTCAAGAAAAAGGCGGGCAGGCCGCCTATATGATGATTGGGGCGGATTTAGCTGCAGGACATCATGATTCTTATTTTGACTTTGATGAAAGAGCCCTCAATCTCGCAACGAAAATGATTGCGACAGCAGCGATAGATTTATTAACCAAAGAAAAATAAGTGATACTCAACTGCATATAAACACCATAAAATAAAGTATTATATCACGCTGAAACACAGTTTTTGGGTATGCCATTGATTGTGTTTGGCGGATTATAAATTCTTATTTTATGGTGCTATTTTTTAATTGTATAGTTGATTAGGTCAACTATAATGCTGTATAATATAGATAAGAAAAACAATGATATGGAGTGAAACCTATGGATGAATTAGATATTGCAAGGCAATTTGGCCTGTTAAATAGACGATCACAAGCATTTATCACCACTGCTTGCGGTGATATGGGAATTGCTTTTTCGGAATGTGTGTTGTTACTGAATTTATATCATCGCGCAGGGATTAACCAAGAGAATATGTCAGCTATTTTATTTGTTGATAAGGCGGCAACGACGCGAACGATTAAATCTCTTGAAAAAAAGGGCTTTATTAAAAGGAAGCAAAGCAAAGCTGATAAGCGTGTGAAGAAATTGTATTTAACAGAAAAAGGTGAAGCGACGAAGGAACCTATTTTTGCAATTCTAGAGAGATGGATGGATTTTCTTAGTGAAGGTATGGATAAAGCAACTTTTGATACCGTATTAAAAGGATTAAAGTTCATTGCCGAGAAAGCAGGCAGCAAAGAATTTTATGTGTTATGTGAAAAAGAGGGAGACGAGGGGGGGGAAACGTTATGAAGAATAGAGTGGTACAAATAGCAATCATTGTTTGTTTGATTAGTTTACTTGTGCTAAGTGGTTGTGGTAAAAAAGCAGAGGTTGCAGAGGAAGTTCCAGTGGTTAAAACAGAAAAAATCATGATAGGCAATCTAGCTGGGGCGGCGAATTATTCTGGAGAAGTGCATGGTCGTTATGAATCGCAACTTTCTTTTCAAGTGAGTGGGAAACTGATTGCCCGGCATGTTGAACTTGGCAGTACGGTCAATGCTGGCGATGTACTGATGGAAATAGATAGCAAAGATATTGTACAAAATGTAAATATCGGGGCGGCGCAAGTTGATTCGGCGCGGGCGCAACTTAGTTTGGCAGAAGCTAATTTAAATCGATATCGTCAGCTTTACGAACAATCAGCAATCAGTGCCGCGCAATATGAGCAATATCAAACTTCCTATGATTCCGCCTTGGCAACCTTAAAACAAGCACAGGCTCAATATACCCAAGGAAGCAATAGTTTAGGCTACAGTAAATTAGTTGCTGATAGTGCCGGGGTTATTTCCGCGATTAATGCTGAAGTCGGACAAGTTGTTTCGGCAGGGCAAAGCATGGTAACTTTAGTGAAATCAGGTGAGATGGAAGTAGAAATTAGTATTCCAGAAAATCGATTAGAGGAAATCAAAGCAAGTAAACAAATTGCGGTGTCTTTTTGGGCGCTAAACAATGTCACGGTAACTGGTCAAGTGCGCGAAATTGCGCCAATGGCGGATAAGACTTCGCGCACTTATAAAGTTAGGATCAGTCTGATTAATCCACCAGAGCAGATTAAACTGGGGATGACGGCGAATGTAGCGATTTCTACTGCTGATCCTACGATGATGACTGCTACTACGATTCCATTATCAGCGATCTATCAAACTGGTGATGTGCCGCAGGTTTGGGTAGTGAAAGATGGGGAAGTTAATTTACAAACGGTTACGATAGAAGCGTTTGGCGACAATAAGGTAAAGGTAATGTCGGGCTTAAATAATGGCGATATTGTCGTGGTAGCAGGCGTGCACAAATTGAGAGCGGGTCAAGAGGTGCGATTGTTAGAAGGTGAGGGCAAGTGAAAAATTTCAATCTAACAGAGATTGCTTTAAAATATAAATCCTTGGTCTATTATTTTATCATCGTAGTTTTTTTGATGGGGTGTTTTTCCTATACGAAGCTAGGCCGGATGGAGGACCCTGATTTTGTTATAAGGCAAATGGTGGTAACAGTTGCTTGGCCAGGAGCGAGTGCAAAGCAAATTGAGGAACAGGTAACTGATAAAATTGAGAAGAAGTTACAGGATTTACCGGGGCTTAATTACCTTAAAAGTTATTCTCGTCCTGGCTCTTCGGTTATTTATGTAAATTTGCGTGAAGATCTTAAAGCAAATACGATTCGTTCGAGCTGGGTAGAGGCTAGAAATTTAGTAAATGATATGAAAAGTGATTTGCCACAAGGCGTGGTGGGTCCGGCGTTTAATGATCATTTTGATGATGTATATGGTTCTATTTATGCACTGACAGCAGATGGCTATAGTTATGAAGAAATGCGTGTCGAAGCGGAGAAGATCCGCCGGATGCTACTTGATGTCGGTAATGTAAAAAAGGTGGAACTGGTTGGTGAACAATCAGAAAAAATTTATATTGAAATCGAAAATAGTAAATTAGCACAATTGGGGATTAATCCGAATACTATTGCTAGCATTATTTCTAAACAAAATGCAATGAATCCCGCAGGGATGGTAGATACGACTACCGATAATGTTTATCTTCGTATTACTGGACAATTCGATAATATCGAAGCAATTCGTAGTTTGCCGATTCGCGCGAATGAACGGACCTTTCGTTTAGGTGATATCGCAACGGTTGAACGTAAATATGTAGAACCGGCTGAAGCTAAAATGTATTTCAATGGTGAACCGGCGATCGGCATTGCAGTATCAATGGAAAATGGCGGAAATGTATTAACGTTAGGTGACGAATTAAAAAAGACAATCAGCAGTATTAGAAAGGAATTGCCCTTGGGATTAGAAATCAATCAAGTTTCTAACCAACCAGAGGTTGTAAAAGAAGCGATTGATGACTTTATTAGTACATTACGGGAAGCGATTATCATCGTGTTGATTGTTAGCTTCTTGAGTTTAGGTGTACGCATAGGTCTTGTGGTGGCGCTATGTATTCCACTGGTTATTTCAGGGGTATTTTTAGCAATGGAAATAGTCGGCATTGATTTGCACAAAGTATCGCTCGGCGCACTTATTATTGCCTTGGGGCTATTGGTCGATGATGCAATTATTTCCGTGGAAATGATGGCGGTAAAACTCGAAGAAGGCTATGATCGATTCAAGGCGGCGTGTTACGCCTATACTGCAACGGCGATTCCAATGTTAACAGGGACGTTGATTACTTGTGCTGGCTTTATTCCCGTCGGTTTTTCTAAAGGAACGGCGGCAGAGTTTACCAGTAGTTTATTTCCTGTGATTGCCATTGCGCTGATCATATCTTGGGTAGTATCCGTTATGGTTACACCGTTATTTGGCTATTATTTAATTAAAGTAAAAGTTCATGATAAAACCAAAGAAAACGATGTATATAATAGCAAGTTTTATCAAGTGTTTAGAAAAATGTTAACTTGGTGTTTAAGACACCGTAAACTAGTACTTATTGGGACGGTTCTTTGTTTCTTTGTTTCGATATTTATGATGAAATTTATTAAACAGGAATTCTTCCCGCCATCGATTCGTCCCGAAATTATCGTAGAGATGAACTTACCAGAGGGATCATCAATGAAAGCCACCGAAGCGGCGGCAAAGGAGTTTGCAGAGCAGCTAAATGGTGATGAAAATATCCAGAATTATAGCTTCTACGTAGGTACGGGTGCTCCACGGTTCGTGCTGACGACAGAACCAGTATTGCCTGCTAATAATTACGCACAATTTATTATTGTCGCCAAAGATATTGCTACGAGGCAAAAACTTACGGATAAAATTCATAAAATTATAGAAGAGCAAATGCCAAATGTTCGTAGTAATATAAAATTGATTCAAACAGGTCCGCCAGCAGCATATCCAGTGATGCTTCGGGTTACTGGCTATGACCATGAAAAAGTTCGGCAACTTGCTTATCAAGTTGCTGATAAAATGGCGGACAATAGCAATTTAAGACAAATTAACTTTGACTGGAATGAAAAGAGTAAAGTAATGCATCTTGATTTGAATCAAGACAAACTGCGTGTACTTGGTATTGATGGACAATCGCTGGCAACAACCTTGCAAACACAATTAACAGGAGCCGCAATTGCCGAGTATTATGAACAAGATAAAACAGTAGATATTGTGTTTAGAATGCACAATGAAGATCGTGATGATTTGTCAAAAATTAAAGATATGCCGATTGCTATTGGTGATGGTAGTTATGTACCACTTGAACAGATTGCAAAAATCAGTTATGATGCCGAAGAGGGGCTTATTTGGCGTCGTGATCTGAAACCAACTATCACTGTTCGGGCAAATGTGATTGATGGCATAACGGCAAATGATGCAACGCAGCAAGTTTATGATGCAACAAAAGATCTTCGCGATAATCTACCAATTGGCTATACCATCAAAGCAGACGGTGCCTTGGAAAATAGCAGTAAAGCAATGAACTTTATGATTGTGCCGATTCCTGTGATGATTATCATCATTATTACATTGCTCATGTTACAATTACAACGGATGTCGTTGATGTTCTTGACCTTAATGACTGCACCACTTGGTATTATTGGCGTTAGTTTTGGGATGCTACTGACCAATCAATCCATGGGCTTTGTAGCTGAACTTGGTATATTGGCTCTTAGTGGTATGATTATCCGTAACTCCGTTATTTTGGTCGATCAGATTGAGAAACATATTGCTGATGGTCAACCGATGTGGCAGGCGATTATCGATTCAGCGGTTCTTCGTTTTAGACCGATCATGTTAACTGCTGCTGCAGCAATTTTGGGTATGGTTCCACTGATGCGCAACACTTTTTGGGGGCCAATGGCAGTTGCCATCGCCAGCGGTTTATTCTGTGCTACTATACTAACCTTGCTCGTGTTACCAACAATGTACGCGGCCTGGTTTAAGGTAAAGGAAACAAAAGAGTAATAACTACAATAAAAAAGTGCTTTGGCATAACGCTAAAGCACTTTTTACTGTGAGTGATTGGCATGGAAGTGATAAAGTATGATATATTAAGAGATAATATATTTTATATGTTTGATAGGATGTGCAACTTGGATGAATGAAAAAATAAGTTATTTTATCATTGCGTTTTCAATTTATTTACTAGGAAAGTCAGCAATTTTTTTTAATCACATGCCGATTTATTCCGTCTTGTTTGATATATTTATGGCGATTTCGTTACTCTGTAGTAATATTCCCCGCGTATTACCAGTCAAATCGCAATATTTATATTATATGAAAAAAGTGGAATATGTCACTTTGGGACTCGCATTACTGATGTTTGTACTACTGATTATTCGCTAAAGGGTAGATTTTTCTTTAAAATTATCAAACGATTATCGTTTCATGCTACGAATCAGTACCTTTTTCTCTTTTGTAATGCGGATTGATTCGGTTATTTTTTGTAGCGCTTTATTATAGGTGAAATCATCTAATGTATTGTGTTTTAAATAATGCATTGCTTTTTCTGGATATTTGATATAGCAAATGGAAATTGCCCAAGCGATGGCCATTTTGACGTAATACCCATTGTGCTTTATTTTGTCTAGTGCAAGGAGTACTTGGTCAATAGATTCTTCCGTGATATAAAAATCAAGGAGCATGACGATGGCGAAGCGTAGTTCGAATTCTTGTGTTGAGGCCAAATAAGGCTCTAAAAATTTTTGTACGCGTGCGAGATTCTTTTTGGTGACTTTTAAACTAGCGCAAAAACCATCGCAGATCGCCCAATTGTCTATTTTAGGAATAAAATCGGCTGTGTAACGTAAAATTTCTTCGATATCTGCTTTGACTGTGCCGATGACAAGCCCTTGTAGTAAGACTTCCTCATAATAGTCGTTTTGCGCACTTGCTAAATAAGTTCGCCAGTCGCCTTTTGCTATTTCCTTTGCAAGATTCCTAAGTAAGGGGACTCTTACGCCGAGAATATTATCCGTATTTGGGCATAATCGGCTGTGAAATTGGCGATAGTTTTCGTCAGTTAATGCAAATAGTCGTTTTCTGATTGTATCCATGATGCTGCTCCTTATATTCTTTAATAGCGTAAAGTATAGCACAGGATGCTAGTATTGTTAAGAGTAGTTAGTCTAGGATAAACATATTACTTTTTACTTTGTACATGCTATAATGATAGTGAATAAAGTGTGAAGGGAAGCGACTGCTGATGAGTATTTTAAACGTTATAAAAAAACGTAAAAGTGTAAGAAAGTTTAAACAACAACAAATTACCAACGAAGAAATGCATTTAATTGTTGAAGCTGGACAGCTTGCCCCAAGTGGTCATAATAGTCAAACGTCACATTTCGTTGTGATCCAAAACCAAGAAGTGTTAAATGAACTAAGAGAATTGGTCAAAGTGGAATTTGCTAAAATGGAATTTGATGAAACGACTTATAGTAGTATCAAAACTTCTATTACCTTATCAAAAAAAGGCAAATATAATTTTATGTACAACGCACCAGTTTTTATCATTGCAACGAACCTACGTGGTTATGGTAATGCAATGGCAGATTGTTCGTTGGCATTGGGGAATATGATGCTCATGGCAGCGGAGTTAAATATCGGTACTTGTTGGATTAATCAATTAAAATGGTTAGCCGATAATGAAAATGTAAGAAAATATCTTGAAAAAATCGGTATTTCTGCCAATGAAATGGTTTGTGGGTGCTTGTCGGTGGGCTATTCTGATCAACCAAACTTAGCGCCTGTTATTAGAAAAGGTAACGTTGCTGATTTTATCCGATGATAATTGTAGACAAACTATGGACAGATAGGACGCGGGTCGGTGACCTATCTTCGTACTAGGCTACAAGTGGAACGGATTTTGTTATTTTATGTTCATCGATATAATTATTTTTATTTTATCTATAGTCTGACTCCCGCTTTGTTTTTAGGCGGGAGTTTTTTTTAGAATGCAAAAAAAAGATTAATTTTTAATTTTTTATTTACACTCTTAGTGATTTATGTTAATTTTAACACATCAAATAAAGATAAGAGGTTAGGGCGATGTTTTTTAATATCTCTATTAATAAAACAATTAAATATTTTGAGGAAGTAGATGACATTACAGCGATGAGCGTGCGCTTATCTATGAAATATTTTGGTTGGGATTCTGAGGATCGGATTGATGCAGATCAAACAAAAAATGATGATCTTTATCATATCAAATTTACGCGCAATGACTGGCCGGGCATTTGCTTTGAAACGCAAACCAAGGATGTTGGTAAAATCAATCAAATCACGAAGGAATGTGCAATGCGAGCGTTAAAGACATATCTTGATAAAGAAAATATTTCAGAGTGATAAAGCAGCTGGTAGTTGAAGTTATTATTATTGTGCTATAAGAGAAGGTAGGAGATCAAATGATATTATTAAACGCCATTGAAGGCGTGCTTAGTTTACTTTTGATGGGGCTTGTCGGCTATGTATTAGCTGGTAAGGGGTGGTTCAATAAAGAAACATCTGCTTTGCTGCCCAAACTGGTCACCAAAGTTTCGTTGCCATTATTTTTATTATGTAACTTGATTACCACGTTTCATCGGGATGATTTAGTCCACATGATTTATGGTGTAATTGTGCCGATGCTATCCATGCTGATCTGTTTTGTGCTCAGTTTAGGGTTGGGCAAACTATGTAAAGTCAACAAACGACATATTGGGATTTTTTATAGTACGTTTGTCGCTTCTAATTCTATTTTTGTTGGTCTTCCGGTAGATATTGCACTATTTGGTGAGGAGTCCTTGCCCTATACCTTGCTGTATTTTTTTGCGAATACAACATTCTTTTGGACCTTTGGCAATTATTACATAAGCTCTGATGGCGATAGTCGTAAGGTGGCATTATTTAGTATGGAGACGGTAAAAAAGGTCTTTTCAGCGCCGATTATCGGTTTTTTATCGGCAATTGTCATCATTATGCTAGAAATTTCGGTGCCGGATTTTCTCGTCAAAACTGCGCGATATCTAGGCGGAATGACGACACCCTTGGCGATTATTTTTATCGGAATTGTTTTATACGGAATTGATTTGAAAAAGATTCGGTTGGATAAAGATATTTTATTAGTGCTCTTAGGTCGTTTTGTCATTAGTCCACTTAGCATTGTCCTAGTTACTTACTTTATTCCGATCCCAGACCTTATGCGGAAGGTGTTTATTATCCAAGCGTCGCTGCCAGCAATGGCCCAAACCGTAATTTTGGCGAGCTTTTATAAGGCTGATAGTGAATATGCGACGATTCTTGTATCGCTGAGTACGCTGCTTTCGATACTTACCATTCCTTTATATATGGTAATGATTTCTTGAGGAATTAATTGTAAACAGAGATAAATTTAAATTTAGCAATTTATAAAGCAGGTTTTTCCATAATAGAGTCGAATGTTACAAATAATTGTGAAATTCGACTTTTTTCGCGTGAAACGTTAAAAATAAAGAGTACATAGTCGCAAGTACTGTAGTAAGAGGCTAGAGGATTAGCTGTAAGTATTCATAAGAATAAAAGACATAAGGATGTGCAGATTGTGAAGTTTCAAAATGTTAAGACAAAGTTTCTGATTTTTTTATTACCGTTATTTATTTTAAGTTTTCTAGTTTTATCGGCAATTAGTTATTATTTTGCTAATAAGACCTTAAATGAGTCTGTTGATGAAACCGTAAGAGCAATGGGGAAAGAATCTTCGATGCAAGTACATGAAGGGATTAATGAACGAATTATCAGATTGGAAGAATTGGCAACAGATGAAGTGCTTCGTGGTGCGAATGAACAAGCAAAAGTTGCTTATTTAGCTGATTCGCAAAAACGTTTAGGGTTTGATTCGTTATACTATGCTGATCTAAAAGGTGATTGTATTCGTGCTGATGGTAAGAAATTTAATCGATCAGATCGTGATTACTTCAAAAAAGTATTGGAAACCAAAAAGCCATATGTACCAGAACCTGTAGTATCAGCCGATACTGGTAAACTAATTCTCGTATTGACTGTGCCAGCGTTTGAAAATGGACAGCTCGTTGGTATGATGATGGGAAGTATTACATTAGAAAAGTTATCAAAAGTGTTAGATGGCATAAAGTTTAGAGAATCTGGGTATGGTTATATCGTCGAAAGTAAAGGTAAGGTGATTGCCAATAATAAAGCACCAGAATTCATTAACAAGCTAGATTTGACAGAGAAAACAATAAACCCAGAGCTTAAGACAAGTATGAGTGAGCTCGATGAGAAGTTGATGAAGAGCTTTAAAGAAGTTGTCCAAACAGGCGAGGCTGAGAGTTGTTACTATAAAAATGTATTTGGTAGAGACGATGTAGCCGTACTAACGCCAATAGAGCTTTTTGGGCAACGGTGGGTAATGGTAATTACTGCGCCAGAAGAAGAGGTAACTGCTCCCGTAAAAAGATTAGCAAATTATATGTTTGGGGTATCTATTTTCTTTATCTTAGTTGCGAGTGTATGTATCTATTTATTTGCGAAAAAAATTGCAAAACAAATAGAATTAATCCGTGATGACTGCATGCGACTAAATGAGGGTGATTTTAAAGATAGACCGATTAGTATTGATAGTGAGGATGAATTTGGTCAACTTGCAAGGGGATTTCATACGATGCGAACGACCTTAAGAACGTTAATTAAGAAAGTTCAAAATGAAGCAGAGCAAGTTGCCGCATCAAGTGAAATGCTCAATGAAAGTGCTGGACAATCTGCTGAAGCATCCAATCAAGTGGCTGTCTCGATTACAGACATAGCAGCAGGGGTAGAAAAACAATCTCATTCAGCAAAAAATGTAAATGGGATAGCGCAGAAAGTGGCCAATATAGCTGGTGAAATCGCGGGGAAATCTAAAGATGTTGCCAAAGTTGCCCATGAAGCAAGTGGCGATGTCGAACTTGGTCGTACGGCAATTGCTAGTGCGGTTAAACAAATGGAGCAAATCGGATCAGGGTCTGAAGAAATTCAAGAGGCAATTGGCAAATTGGCGCAGGGATCACAAGAAATTAGCAATATTGTTGAGTTGATTTCTAATATTGCGGCACAAACTAACCTCTTGGCACTGAATGCGGCAATTGAAGCGGCGCGTGCTGGTGAGCATGGTCGTGGTTTTGCCGTTGTAGCTGAAGAAGTGAGAAAACTTGCTGAGGAATCTCATCAGTCTTCACAAAAAATTGGAGAACTTGTAAAACATAATCAAGTCGATATGGATAAGGCAGTTTCTGCAAGTAAGGCAGGGACCGCTGGAATTGGTCAAGGAATTGAAGCAGTCAATACAGCAGATGAAACCTTTAAAACAATTGTTAAGGCAATTGTTCATTTATCGGCTGAAATCACAGCGATTTCTGGGTCGATCAATATGATGGCAGATGGTAGTAAAGATATGCTAAACTCCATGCAAGAGATTGATGAAGTAAGTAAGAATAGCGCTGCAGAAGTACAATCTGTATCAGCAGCTACAGAAGAACAATCAGCGTCTATGCAGGAAATTGCATCAGCGAGTCAAAGTTTAGCGATGCTTGCCAATGAGTTACAAAGTGCAATCGCTAAATTTAAAGTTTAAGACAATATATCTCATGCATGTTTTTATTGACAAACGAATTAAAACATGTAGATTAGATGGAATAGTAAATTTAATAGTTAACTGATCATAAAACTGAAGGCAAAGGGTACTTATATGAGTATTCTTTGCCTCTTTGATTATAGAAATACAACAGGTTAATGCTTTGTAATTTATAATTTGAATACGTAGACATAATTTAAATTTGATATAATTGCATCGGGATAAAACAATGTGTTTTAGGGAGGCACCTTTAATAGCATATTACTATTAGTTATGAAATCATAAGAAAATATGATTTCAATAATTGGATATTTATGGTATTAATTTCGCAAAAAACTGATAAATTATGATAAAATAAATTATAGCTATAATAGCTTGGAGGTAAAAATAATGTGATTTAGGGGAGCGATAACAAAATAATGATGTTTATAAGGTTGGCCAAGGTATTATTTATTATACTAGTTTAGAAATAATGTCTGTTTGGGAGTGTTTTAATATGAAATATGATGAACATTTGAATACAGTTAGAGCAAAATTTTTAATTGTTTTAATTCCTTTGTTTATATTGAGTTTTATGATTTTATCGGGAATTAGTTATTATGTGGCAAATGATGCTTTGCTAAAGGGTTCTGATGAAATTGCTCGCGGTGTAGGGGATAAATTTGCCGCACAAATCGATAAAACCATGAATGAAAAAATGATTCGTTTGGATGAATTGGCATCATTACCTGCAATTATAAATGGTGATGATACAATAAGAATTCAAGCCTTGGCAGAGGCGAAAAAACGTAGTCCGGGTTTTGATACAATATGTTTTGCTGATCTAAAGGGGCATACCGTTAATGAAGTAGGGGCACATCTGGAACGTGGTGACCGCGAATACATAAAAAAAGTCAAAGAAACACAAAAACCTTATATGTCTAATCCATCAGTCTCAGGGACTACAGGAAAATTAATTACAGTGATGACACGACCGGTGATAAATAGTGGAAAATTAGTGGGCTATGTATTTGGTACCGTTAGTTTGGATAATATATCGAAATTGATGGATCAAGTAAAGTATGAAAAAACAGGATATGGTTATATTGCCGATAGTTCTGGAGTCGTATTAGGGCATGGGTCAAACCCAGAAATGGCTGGAAAGCTAAATTTGACGGAGAAAAAAGTGAATCCAGAATTAAAAGATGCTGGTACAGAACTTGATGATCGTTTAATCAATAGCTTTAAAGGTGTCGTTGAAACAGGAAAGCAAGCTTCTTCAGAATATGTAACCCCGACAGGCATTGAATCTGTAACGGTTATAACCCCGATAGAGCTAGATGGTCGTCGTTGGGTTATGATTGTTACGGCACCTAAAGCAGAAGTGCAAGCAGGAGCTAATTTGTTATTTAAAGTTATGACAGGTATTTCTATTGGTTTCATTGTACTCGCAATTGTAGTAATTTATTTCTTTGCGAAACGTATTTCAAAACCGATAGAAGAAATTCGTGATGAATGTGTCGTTTTAAATAATGGGGATCTGAGGCAAGATCATGTTAGTGTAGATTCTAAAGATGAAATAGGACAGCTAGCAAAAGGGTTCAATGATATGCGCAAAAATTTACGTGCTTTAATCCAGAAAGTCCAAGACCAATCGCAGCAAGTTGCTGCTGCCAGTGAAGAACTTACGGCAGGAGCACATCAATCAGCCGAAGCTGCTAATCAAGTAGCAACATCAATTACAGAAATAGCGCAAGGTGTGGAGAAACAATCGGCAGCAGCTGATGGCGTTAATGGTGTAGCGCAAAACTTCTCAAGTAGCGCAGAACAAATTTCTGTAAAAGCGCAAGGTATCGTGGAAATTGCCAAAGTAACGTCGGAAAATGCGGGTCAAGGTCGTGAAGCGATAGCGAAAGCCGTAAATGAAATGCAGCAAATCGGTGAAGGCTCAGAAGCGATTCAACAGGCAATTACAAAACTAGATAAAGGGTCCCAAGAAATTAGTAATATTGTAGAATTAATTTCAAGTATTGCAGGGCAAACGAATTTACTAGCACTCAATGCGGCAATAGAAGCGGCAAGAGCAGGCGAAGCTGGACGTGGATTTGCTGTTGTAGCCGAGGAAGTAAGAAAGCTTGCTGAAGAATCCAATCAATCATCCCAAAAAATCGGGGAACTTGTAAATCGTAATCTGATGGATATGCAAGACGCTGTTGTTGCAAGTAAGGCAGGAACAGCGCGTGTAGCAGTCGGTATTGGTGCTGTACGATCAGCAGATGAAACATTCAAACATATCGTGAGTGCAATTGAAAATTTATCAGGAGAGATCACCGTGATTTCAGCTGAAATTAATCAAATGGCAACTGGCAGTGAAGCAATGCTAACCTCGATTAGTCAAATCGATGAGATTAGCAGGAATAATGCGGCGGAAAGCGAAGCGGTATCTGCTGCGACTGAGCAGCAATCGGCAGCAATGCAAGAAATTGCTTCGGCAAGCCAAAACTTAGCAAATTTAGCGATGGAATTGCAAGAAGCCGTATCAAGATTTAAGGTTTAAAATAATATAAGGAAAAGACCAGTGAAATAATCTAATTTGTTTTACTGGTCTTATTCTATTTTATGAGGTATAACTAGGATTTATTGAACACGTAGGTTTTTGGTGGAAAAGATTGAAAGTAATACTACTAAGGTGTAGAATTATAATGCAATCATATAAATTAATGGAAAATAGAAAATGCTAGAGGAGATGCACTATGAAATTAGATCGTATTAGGACTAAATTTTTACTCATATTAATACCATTATTTTTAGTTAGTTTTATTATGTTATCAAGTGTAAGTTACTATGTTGCAAATCGTGCACTCATGGAAAGTTCTGTAGAAACGGCAAAAGCTGCTAGTGACAAATTCTCTACACAAATCAAAGATATTATAGAAGAAAAAATGATACGTCTAGATGATTTATCAAGAGAAGATGTGTTGATTAGCACAGATGATAATAGTAAAGTTACATTAATGCAGGCGACGTTAAAAGAAGTAAAAGGGTTTGATTCTTTATTACTTACGGATAATAAAGGTGCTGGTATCAATTCAAAAGGTCAACACTTGAACCGCGCAGATAGAGAATATATTCAGCAAGTGATAAAAACAAAAAAACCTTATGTATCAGAAGCATTAGCATCAGGAACGAGTGGGAATCTAATTGTTTCCTTGGCACAGCCAATCCTTAGAAATGGGGAATTAAAAGGGATTATCGTAGGAACGGTCAGCTTAGAAAAATTGTCAGGTGTATTAGAAAATGTGAAATTTAAAGAGTCTGGTTATGGGTATATTGTGGATAGTTCAGGGATTGTTGTTGCCCATAATAAAAGACCAGAGTTAATCAATAAATTAAATATAAGTGAGAAGACTGTAAATCCAGAATTAAAAACCAAGAATCTAGAACTAGATGAACGGCTCATCACGGCATTTAAAAGTGTGAGTACTAGTGGGAAACAAGCAGAAAATATCTTTTATACAAGTACAGCAGGGGGAGCAGAATCTGCTGTTTTAACGCCGATAGATTTAGATGGTAGAAGATGGGTTATGGTAGTGACTGCGCCAGAACAAGAGCTGACAGCCGCCATCAATCAGTTAGCAAAATGGATGGTTGGATTATCTGTGATTGCAATTCTGATAGCAATCTTTGTGATATTTATGTTTAGCAAGAATATTGCAAAAAAGATAACCATGATTCGTGATGAATCAGTGGCGTTGAATCAAGGTGATTTAAGAGAACGTGTCATTGATATTCATTCCGAAGATGAAATTGGTCAGCTGTCCAAAGGCTTTATCGGGATGCGTCAGACGCTAAATCAATTAATCACTACGGTGCAAACCAAGGCAAATCAAGTTACTGAGTCTAGTAATCAGTTAAAAGAAAGTGCCAATCAATCCGCTATAGCGTCTACTCATGTTGCGGAATCAATTACCGATATCGCAGCGGGGGCAGATCGTCAATTCAGTGCGGTGAATGAAGTAAATACGATTGCCAAAGAAATTTCTAACTCAGCAAGTGATATTTCTAGAAAAGCCAGTGACATTGTCGAAGTGGTAAAAACTACAACAAAGCATGCTGAACAAGGTCGGTCTTCCATTGCGAAGGCAGTGATACAAATGCAGCAAGTGAGTCAAGGTTCTGAAGCAATTCAAACTGCAGTAATGGATCTAGAAAAAGGTTCACAAGAAATTGGCAATATTGTAGAACTTATTTCAAGCATTGCTGGACAAACTAATTTATTGGCACTCAATGCAGCAATTGAAGCGGCTCGAGCTGGAGAGTCAGGACGTGGGTTTGCCGTTGTAGCAGAGGAAGTAAGGAAGCTCGCCGAAGAATCGAACCAATCCTCACAGAAAATTGGTGAGCTGGTAAAACGTAATCAAATTGGGATGGAACAGGCTGTTAACGCGAGTAAAACGGGTGCAGAAAGTATCAATTTAGGTATGGAAGCAGTTAGCTCTGCCGATGAGACTTTTAAAAGTATCGTTAGTGCAATTGAACAGCTCGCGCAAGAAATCAATACAGTTGCCGAAGCTATCAATCACATGTCGGCAGGTAGTGCGACAATGTTGAATTCGATAAATGCAATTGATCAAGTAGCAAAAGCAAATACCTCAGAAGCACAAGATGTCTCCGCTGCGACTGAAGAACAATCGGCTTCTATGGAAGAAATTGCAGCAGCAAGCCAGAGCTTGGCAATGCTCGCGATGGAATTACAAGGAACGGTTGGAAAATTTAAAGTATAATACTATTTCTATTATAGTGTTAGGAATTTTATGAGAATAAAAATTCCTAACACTTATTTTTTTTTAAGAATGAATTTAAAGTAAACCTAAAAAAATGTCGAAAAAACTACAAAAAACTACAAAAAACATGAAAAAATATATGTAAGTACAAAAATGTGTTACAATATTATAGGTGTATTTTATAAGTTGTCGTAATTGAGGGGGAATTTAAATTGAAAATTAGAAATATTAGGACAAAATTCTTAATTGTTTTAATACCGTTGTTTCTGGTAAGTTTCGTTATATTGTCGTCAATTAGTTACTATGTTGCGAATAAAAGCTTGACGATGGAAACCAACGAGACTGCTGGCGCCATGGGAGAAAAGTTTTCTTGGCAAGTGAAAGCTGAGATAGATGGTAAAATGAATATGCTGAATGAAATGGCTGTGAATCCAGTATTTCACACCAATGATGCAGAAGCAAAAGTAAAGTTTATGGCAGAAGCTTGTAAACGCACTGGTTTTCCAACGGTAACATTTATTGGGCTAGATGGTAAAGGCGTTGGTAGTGATGGCGTTCCAATAGTTAGAACTGATCGTGAGTTTTATAAAAAGGAAATGGAAACGAAGAAGCCTTATGTTGGTGCACCAGTTATTTCATCTTTGACACATACGTTAATGGTTGCGCTGGTTACACCAATTATGGAAAATGGACAAATGGTAGGGATGATTACTGGTACGATTGATTTAGCAGCGTTTTCGAAAGAGTTACAATCTGTTAAATTAAAGGAAACTGGCTACGGGTATATCGTAGATAATACAGGGCTTATAATTGCACACCCTAATAATCCTGAATTTATTAATAAACTCAATATCTCAGAGAAAAACATCAATCCAGAATTTAATACCAAAAATAAACAGCTGGATGATCGATACACAAATGCTTTTAAAGAAGTCGAGCATACAGGAAACCAGGTAACTGTTAATTATATTGAGCTAGACGGTCAAGATCATAAGGCAGTTTTGACTCCAATAGAAATATCGGGGAAGAGATGGGTAATGGTTGTTACGGCTCCGATGGAAGAAATTACTGCAGAAGTTAGTAAGTTAGCAAATGTAATGCTAGGGGTATCTATTTTATTTATATTGCTTGCAATTGCGACTATATTTGTTTTTAGTAAAAATATTGCAAAACAAATAGCCTGTATTCGAGATGAATGTCTTGAAATTGATCAAGGGGATCTCCGTGATAAAGAAAGTAAAATACATACAGAAGATGAAATTGGTCAATTAGCACAAGGGTTTGTTAGTATGAGAAAAAAATTGGGTACTTTGGTTAGTGGTGTACAAGCAAAGGCAGAACAAGTTGCTGCTGCAAGTGAAGAACTTACTGCTGGAGCAGAGCAATCAGCGGAGGCATCTAATCAGGTTGCTATTTCCATCACGGAAATAGCACAAGGGGTAACGAAACAATCTACTGCTGCAGATAATGTTGATGCTGTTGCAAAAGACATTTCACATAGTGCAGACGAAATTTCAGCAAAAGCACAGGAAGTAGTACAAATTGCGCAAGCGACATCAAAAGAGGCTAATCAAGGCCGAGAGTCAATCGCAAAAGCTGTAAATCAAATGCAGGAAATTGGTGAAGGATCTAAAGCAATTCAGCAAGCTATTGTTAAATTAGACAAAGGGTCACAAGAGATTAGTAATATTGTAGAATTAATTTCAAGTATTGCAGGTCAAACGAATTTACTAGCACTCAATGCGGCGATAGAAGCGGCAAGAGCAGGCGAAGCTGGACGTGGATTTGCTGTTGTAGCCGAGGAAGTAAGAAAGCTTGCTGAAGAATCCAATCAATCATCGCAAAAAATAGGAGAACTCGTAAAACGTAATCAAGTTGATATGGAAGATGCGGTTATTGCTAGCAAAGCGGGAACAGAAAAAGTTGTGATTGGTATTGAATCGGTAACGTTAGCAGATGAAACATTTAAAAATATCGTAAATGCTGTTGGTAATCTTACGGAACAAATTGCAGTCATTTCTGAGGCAATTCATAAGATGGCAAAAGGTAGTGCGACGATGCTAACGTCTATTGAACAAATTGATAAAGTTAGCAAAACAAATGCAGCGGAATCCCAAGCAGTATCGGCTGCAACCGAAGAACAATCGGCAGCGATGCAAGAGATTGCATCCGCAAGTCAGAACTTAGCAAACTTAGCTATGGAATTACAAGAGGCCATTTCTATTTTTAGAGTGTAAGCAAACGATATCATTGTTCGTTACGAAAAATTTCAGGATAAATAATTGTAAAAAATAGAACAGGTCTAACTAAGCTAGAAAAACTTAGTTAGACCTGTTTTTGTTGGCGATAGAGGCTGTGGGTCTTATATTGGCGAGCTAGGGCTGTTTCTTTGCCGTTGGCTTATTATCTTTGGGTCTCGGAGAAGGTTGTTCCTCTAGTAATCTAGTACCAAAGACAATCACTTCATCTTCAGGGGAATATTCGTCGACATAAAGCAACTCGCGGTTAACTTCTTTGTTGTTGATACTTTTAATACGATAAGAGGATACAATATAACCAGTTAAGCCATCTTCTTGAATGATTGCTTTACCAGCTGGTAAATTTGGATCATATCTGGTTACCGTATGGTATTCAAGTGTTTTATCAACATTGGCGGTTATTGAAATTGATTCTTTGCTCAGATTGCTTGCACTACCCAAGATAACTACAGTTAAAGTTCCGTTGGAAATCTGGGCAATTACATAGGCATTTTTGCTTAAAGTGTTCTTAAATTTGAAATCAAGTAAATTATCAGCGACTGTTGCATCTAAACCAATGGGAACATAACCGAGTGGATGAAAATGTGGTGTTCGTTCAATTGGTTTCATGTCAGCAAGTAATATCGAGTTATATAATGTACTGCTTACTTGACAAACTCCACCGCCGATATCAGGCACGGTTTTGCCCTCAATAATAACTGGAGCTTCTTTAAAACCAGCCTGAGCAATGCGCAGACCAGTCAAATCGTTAAATGAGATAAGTTGATCTGGTTGTAACAGTAAATGATTGATACTATTGGCGGCGATTCGAATGTTTTCACTGCGATTAGTATTAAACTGATCAAATTTTGAACTGTATACGGCTAATACGGTATCAATTTCTGCTAAATCTGCTTTGGTTACCTTAGGCACTGACGTTTCGATAGGCAATTCAAGCGAAATTGGCACATTTAATGCTGATAATTTTTGGGCTAAGTTGATAAATAAGTCAGCATTGTTTACTTTTTGACCAACAATTTCTGGAATGATGGAAATTGTTCCATTATTGAATTCAACGGAAGCATCTTTAGTTTCACTTGCTGTCTCAAGACCAATTTGCCAAATGATTGCTTTTAGCTTTACTGGATCATATGTAAGGTCATAGGGTAACGTGATACCGTGGTGGGCACTTTCTAAACGCTCCCACAGACGGTGTAATATATTGTCTCTACGACCAATCAGATAAGCTTTTTGGACAGTTTGTTCAAACTCTATATGCAAGTCAATATCATCTGGAGTTATATTCCATGATTTATCCTTGTAAGTGATTCGAATAATTGGCTTTTTACCAAGTTTATTTTGAAATGATTGTTCAAGCTTGGCGGTTGCCTCTTGTACAGTGTGCCCGCCAATCGGAATATCTTCAACAGTAACCCCGTAAAAAATACGATCAGAAACAGATAAGGCCATACTAAGACTGATGAGAATGATAGAAGAAAACAAAATAATAATCGTAGAAAATACAAGGCACATTTTTGCATTTTGTGAAAGTCCTTTAAAGATACTTCATCCCTCCTTTCAACGTAATAAGACCAAAAGAACATAAAACCCCTGCATTAGCAGGGGTTTTATTATTACCAAAATGCTGGCATTTTATTATTGAATATTCATAGAAAGTTCAACGAATTTATTTGCTAATTTTGCTTTTTGTAACACTTCTTCAGTGATGTCTGCGCCAGCTTCAACGATAACAATCCCATTATCAGTTGTAATGCGACGACTAGCTTTTTTGCCAAGCAAGAAGCGACGATGCCTATCATCAGCTACTTTATCAGCTTGTTGTTTGGCAGCTCCTGTTTCTAAAGGTTTTGTTTCTACTTTAGGCGTAGGCTCAGGTTTCACTTCTGCTTTAGAAACTTCCGCTTCAACCTTAGGAGCTTCGACTTTGACCTCAGCAGATTTTAATTCTTCTTTTGGAACTTCTACTTGAGGTACAGGTTTTACTTCAGGCGTAGAAGATATAGTTTTGGTTGGTTTTAGTGCATCGCTAAGGTTTCTTTCAGGGACTTCGCTATCGATAATCGTAACTTGTTTACCAAAAACAGATACTTGCTCTGCAGAAACTTCGGTTACTTCGCCTACTGGAGTAGTAATTTCACATTTTGCAATGCTACCATTGTCATCAACAATGATTTCATTCACAATACCATGAATGCTACCAGACTTGGTAATTGCTTTTGTAGCAATTACTTTGATATTGGCAGTAAGTAATGGTTCAAATTCAGTAGCTTCATCTATGGATAGAATACTTTCGCTACTTGTAATAGTAATAGCATCATCGCCAATGGCTATTACGGACGTATATGGTAATATTTTAACGCCACGATACCAATCTTCATCTTCAATAACTAAAGCAGTAATCATTCCTTTTGCAGCGTCGATTACCAATGATTTACTGATACCTAATTCTTTACCTTCAGTAATACTTATGATTGGTAATCCTAAAATATGTACACTTTTTTTCATTTATAATCCCCCTAAATTTGAATTTATAAGTTTTGTGTGCGCCAATTTTGAAACTCGGTTTCGATTTCGCTAAATGCTTTTTGCGAAATATCTTTAAACGGTGTACGAGTAATATTGCGTCTAAGCAAAGCGTTTTTTATGATACGCAAATACGCAATGTTATTAATAAACTCTTGTCTTAGCTCGTTATTATGAACTAATGCTGGTAATTTAAGAGCCTTATTATATATTACAATGGCATCGTCATATAAGCCAGTATTTTTGTAAATATTACCGATTTCTATGACAATAAATGGAGCATAATCGTTAGTTTGGTATAATTTTAGTGCTTTTTTAAAGGCATAAAGTGCAGAATTTTGTTCATTATTATCCCTTTGATTCAAAGCATAATCCAATAAATCATCTAACTTTTCTAGCTTTGCAACGTGATTGACGATGCAAAGGTTCTTTTGTTTTTTTGCTTCAGTAATTAAATCAATGACCTTCGTCTCGTGTTGTATTTCTTTCGGTGGGACAGGAACAACCAGCTGAGATTCTCGGTCATTTTTCACCAAGTACAATGGTACTTTAGTGGGTAGTTGCATGGGCTGGATGGATTCAACTGCGGTCGTTGCTGTTGCTAGGGCAATATTGAGGCTGGCTTTCTGTTTTGATGGAACAACAAAGGTCGCAGGTTCTGATTTTAGACTAGGCCCAATTAGCTTCAATTCCGTTAAGAGAGATTCAGGATTAGGTTTTACAACTTCTGCGATTTTTATTTCTGATTTATCTGATTTATTTAAAGCTACAGTTTCTAGTTTTTTTTCTAGTGGCTTTGCTATAGCTGGTTCAGCCACGCTATCCCCTTCAAGGACCAAATTGTTGATTGTCTGTTGATTTAAGGTTAGTTTTGCGTTATAACGTGCGATAAAATACGAGGACAAGATTGTAATGCCTAAAATCATAGGCAAGTGGTATTGAGCGAAATGCACGGTAATGATTGGCAAAGAAAAATTAATCACAAGTGCACAGAATGCACATAATATCAAAGGCTTAATATTTAATGAAAGTCCTAGGTAATTCATTATTTTAAATGCAAAAAAAATACTGAGTACGATGGACAAGAATGTAATTGCAATATAATCCACTTTAAACATCACCATAACTATACAAAATAATTTATCTTATTTTGTCCTATCTTCGACGGGTTTTACAAAAATCCTGTAATTTTTACAAGATTATTTTAATTATATTTTAAAATTGAAGGACTTTTGGACTATGGGCAGATTTGATTTGGTATCTAAGAGGAGTATGAGGTATAATAAAACCTATCAGATAAGTAAGTATGTTCGGAAAGAGGTTTGACATATGTTGTTTGAGAAACAAGCGACAATTAGGCATGAAAGTGGCGTTCATGCCCGGGTTGCAGCAATGATTGTGCAAAAATCAATGGATATTTATCAGAAGTATAGATGTAGGATGCAACTGAGAGCTGAAAATAGTGGACGCTTTGAAATACAAGGACTAATGCCGATTGTTGCTTTAAAGATTGCTCAAGGTGAAAATGTTTGGGTGTCGGCAGAAGGTGACAAAGCCGAACAAGCAGTAGAAGCTATGGCTGTATTTCTTGAAGGTGATTTTACGGTACATACGCCAAATGAAATGCGTGAGGTTGACCAATTATTACATGAAAATGCCTTTACAGCTGAACAGATCTTCTATAATATGGCAAATGGACTAATTGTTACTAATCAACATGATATTATCACGGTTTGCAATCCAGCTGCGGCAAGAATTATTGGTATTCACGAATCAAATGCGATTGGAAAAAATGTAGAAGATGTGGTGCCAAATACACGCCTCAATATTGTGAATAAAACTGGTAAGGGCGAAATAGCATCCCGACAAATGATGGGGCAAGCCATGACCGTAACCAATCGCACGCCAATTATTATTGATGGTGAAGTCCGGGGGGCAATTGCTGTTTTTGAAGATATTTCAGCGCTTGAAAAGATAAAATGGGAGTTCTATGAAGTCAAAGAACTCCAAGAACGTTTACAGTTGATTTTAGAGTCTGTACAAGATGGTATCTGCGTTGTCAGTAAAACAGGTGAAGTGATTTATGTGAATTCTTCCTATCTAAGAATTGTCAAACGGCAGCGAGAGCAAGTTCTTGGCACGAATGTATATGAAGTTGCCTCGCAGGGCACGCGTTGCACGGTTCTTAAAACGGGCAAACCAGCTTTTAACAGCTTTAGTAAGAAACGTGATGGTACCATGGTGGTTGCTAATGTTAATCCAATCATGGTCGATGGTGAAATCTCTGGAGTTGTTTCGGTTATTAAGAATATCACTGAAGTGCAAAATTTGTTAGAAAAGCTTAGTACGATGTCAGCAAAAGCGGAATATCTTGAACAAGAGTTACTTAGAACGAAAAAAACTAATAAGGCGTTTGAACATTATATTGGCTCGAGTGGCCGTATTTTAGATTTACTAGCGATGGCAACAAAAGCAGCCAAAAGTACGGCAACTGTTTTGATTCGTGGTGAAAGTGGCACGGGTAAAGAGCTTGTTGCCGAGGGAATTCATTACGCGAGCAGTCGATCAAAAGGGCCATTTATCCGGGTCAATTGTGGGGCAATTCCCTCGGCGCTCTTGGAAAGTGAATTATTTGGTCATGAGAAGGGTGCTTTCACCGGTGCGCTAAAACGAAAACTTGGTAAGTTTGAACTTGCGAATAATGGCACGATATTTTTAGATGAAATTGGTGAGATGGATAAAAATATGCAGGTAAAATTATTGCGCGCTTTGCAACAAAAAGAATTTGATCGAGTGGGCGGCGAGACGACCATTAAAGTGGATGTGCGCATTATAGCAGCGACAAATCGTGCACTAGAAGAAATGGTTCGTCAAGAGACTTTTCGGGATGATTTATATTACCGTTTAAATGTAATTCCGCTATGTTTACCGCCACTTCGTGAACGTGTGGAAGATATTCCGCTGTTAACAGAACATTTTATTAAGAAATTAAGTGAGCAAGCGGGAAAACAAATAAGAGGAATTACCTCAGAAGCGTTGGGGGTTTTAATGGCTTATAAATGGCCAGGTAATGTGAGGGAATTAGAGAATATTATTGAGCGTGTGATTACCTTAATGGATGCAGATTATATTTCTATTGAACAGTTGCCTTCCTATATTACGGGAGAAATCGTGATGAAGGAAGTGAAAAGTTTTGAGTGTGGGGCGGTCCTTCCTTGGGAAGAGTATGAGAAACAAATTATTAGTAATGCACTTAAACGATGTGGCAGTTTTAATGCTGCGAGCAAAATGTTGAAACTTACGCATAAAACAGTCGCAACTAAAGCAAAAAAATATGGACTCGTATAAATACTACTAGTAAAAAATATCAACGCCTAGTAAAAAATATCAACATATTGAACAAAATTGATACTTTTTACTAGGCATTGTTTGTTTTAGGTATGATAATATAAATAATACTAATCATATATGTGTACGATATTAAGCTTTTTTAGCCGAAATATCAAAAAAGTATGTAATAAATAACGAATGTGCTGCGAAAAATGACGAAAATTGAAAGTTGGCACAACACTTGCATGTTATTAAGAATATAGTTGTACATTTTAAGTTTTTCAATTTATCTTATAAATTAAAAAAAATAGTAAATAATACATGGTGTTATTTGTAATGTATAACGGCTAGTTTAATTTAAAAAAATTTAAAATATTAAAATTTGAATGGAGAGATTATTATTATGGAAGCAAAAGTAGTTATCGCAAATAAAGCAGGTATTCATGCAAGACCAGCATCAATGTTAGTACAATCAGCAACTAAATTCCAAAGTAAAATCAAATTAGCTGCAAAAGGTAAAACAATTGATGCAAAAAGCATACTTATGATCATGAGTCTTGGCTTAGTAAAAGGTACTGAAGTTGTTATTAGTGCAGAGGGTGCAGATGCAGATGCGGCTGTAAAAGCAATTAAAGATTTAGTAGAATCAAAATTCGGCGAAGAATAAGGAGGCTCACAAGTATGCCAGAAGTGTTACGAGGTAAAGGTGTTATTTCTGGGATTGCTATTGGCAAAATTATGCTTGTAAGTCAAAATATCGACGGTTATCTTGCCTCTTATCAAACAGGTGATGTGCAAGTTGAAACAGAAAAAGCAAGAAATGCTTTAAAAGCCGTTGCAGAAATATTACAAAACAATGTAAAAACTTTACAAGAAAAAAATATGCCTGAACAAGCTGCCATTATGGAAGCGCATCGTATGATGGCGCAAGATCCAATGATGGAAGATTCCATTATGACAAAAGTAAAAGAAGGTATTGCTGCGCCGCGCGCTGTCCTTGCGGCAAGTGAAGAATCTGCAACGTTGTTTGAAAACATGGATGATGCCTATTTCCGTGAACGTGCTGTAGATATTCGTGATGTAGGTAGACGTATTGCAAAATACATCTTAGGCGTAAAAGAACCAGAACTTGGTGATGAAGCAGTTATCCTTTGCGGTAACGAAATCGAGCCATCTGTTATCGCTAATATTCCTACGGAAAAAATTCAAGGGGTTATTTTAGGTCAAGGTAGTACAACCTGCCATGCGGTAATTATTGCAAAAGCAAGAGCGATCGCAACGGTTGTTGGTCTTGGTGAAAAAGTCGAGACCATAGCCGATGGTGCCAAAGTTTTACTTGATGGTGAAACTGGGGAAATTGTGATGAATCCATCCGATGAAATCATCGCAACTTACGAAGAGAAACTACAAAAACAGCATGAGTTAAAAGCTTATTATGCAAAACTTGCTCCACTTCCAGCAGAAACTACTGATGGTGTACGCGTACAATTGGCGGCAAACATCGGCGGTCATACGGATATGGATAGTGCGTTATCCTATGGCTGTGAAGGTGTAGGCTTATTTAGAACTGAATTTGTCTTCATGGGTAGAGAAGATATTCCTACAGAAGAAGATCAGTATAAAGCCTATAAAGAAGCGATCGAAAAATGTGCTGGTAACATTTGTGTTATTCGTACGATGGATATTGGTGGTGATAAACCACTTGCTTATTTAGATATTCCAAAAGAAGAAAATCCATTCTTGGGTTGGCGGGCAATTCGTATTAGTTTAGCTAGACATGAATTGTTTATGCCACAGCTAAAAGCGATTCTTCGTGCTGGTGTTTTTGGTAAAGCTGCGATCATGCTTCCAATGGTGATCAGTGTAACTGAAGTAAAACAAGTAAAAGAATTGATTACGCAAGCAAAATTGGAATTGACACATGAAGGTAAAGCTTTTGCTGATAATGTTCCGCTTGGTATTATGGTAGAGACTCCTGCAGCAGCAGTATTGACACCAGTGTTAGCGAAACATGTTGATTTCTTTAGTATTGGTACCAATGATTTGGTTCAATATACGCTTGCAGTTGACCGTGTAAATCATAACGTAAGTTATTTATATAGTCACTTCCATCCAGCTGTTTTAAAATTAATCCAGACAACAATCAAAGCCGCTCGTGAGAATGGCATCTGGTCTGGTATGTGTGGCGAAATGGCAAGTGATCCATATGCAGCGGTTATCTTAATGGCGATGGGGATTCATGAACTTAGTATGAGTGCTCCTTCGATTCCAAGAGTAAAAGAAAAAATTCGTTCTATTAGTTCTCAAAAAGCAAAAGAAGTATTAGATGCAGTTCTTGAGTTAGAAGATAGTGAAGCTGTTAAAGAATATTTATACAAGAATTTATAATTATTTATAATTCGTGTATACAAGAAAAGTGCTACATTCCTTAGGAATGTAGCACTTTTTGTATGTTTACAAACAACGTATAGCGTAGTATAATTATAAACAGCAAAGATGCTGTGCTTCTAAGAGAAGGTAAGCATCTTTTTGCCTATTTTTAGGCCTGCTGGTGATTAAATGGTAATGATGCTAGGTATAAATGTATTTTATCGTTGGATAAAGATAAAATAAATTTACAAATATCATGGATTTTCAAGATGGTATTTGGTATTATTGTTTATAGCATTTTAGATAAGGGACTATCCAAAAATGTAAGAGTCAATGTTACTTTTTATAAATTAATTTTGGTATATGATTAAGGAGGCTGCTCTATGAAAGCGGAAATATTGATTAAGCAAGAAAGATGTAAGGGCTGTGATATTTGTGTTTCATTCTGCCCGAAAAAAGTACTAAAACTAGATACCTTAGGAAAAGTTCAAGTGATCGATGGCGAGGCATGCATTGCCTGCGGACAATGTGAACTACGTTGTCCTGATTATGCGATTTATGTAGATAAGAAGGTGAACGCTTAATGGGTAATATAAAACTTATGCAAGGCAATGAAGCTTGCGCTGAGGGAGCACTTGCTGCTGGAGTTAGATTTTTTGGTGGATATCCAATTACACCTTCAACTGAAATTGCTGAATCAATGGCGGTTATGCTGCCAAAGGTTGGCGGTACATTTATTCAGATGGAAGATGAAATTGCGGGCATTGCAGTTGTTTTAGGAGCGTCCCTTGCCGGTAAAAAAGTATTAACAGCGACCTCGGGACCTGGTTTTTCTTTAAAACAAGAATTAATCGGGTATGCGGCGATTGCTGAAATTCCACTTGTTATTGCCAATGTACAACGTCTTGGTCCTTCAACAGGACAACCAACATCACCAGCACAAGGGGATGTGATGCAGGCTCGTTGGGGTACACATGGTGATCATCCGATGATTGCATTGTCTCCATGGACAGTAAAAGAAAGCTTTGAAGTCGCAGTCAAAGCAGTAAATTATGCGGAACGTTTTAGAACGCCGGTAATTATCCTGCTTGACGAAATCGTAGGACATTTACGTGAGAAGGTAGAATTGCCTGACGCGAAAGATATAGAGATTTATCCACGTCGTAAACCAGATTGTAGCCGTGAACAAGGGTATGAACCATATAGACCAGCAACTGACTTAGTACCAAATGTTGCTAATTTTGGTACTGGTAACCGTATTCATGTTACTGGGCTTGTGCATGACGAAACAGGGTTCCCGTCAGGTAGCCCAAAAGTTACCGAAGACAGTATACGCCGTCTACATCAAAAAATTGAAATCGTCCAAGATGAGATTACCCATTATGATGAATTCTTTATGGAAGATGCCGAGTATGCGGTAGTTTCCTATGGCGGTACGGCGCGCACAGCTTATGCAGCGGTACTAGAAGCACGTAACAAAGGAATCAAAGTGGGAATGGTTCGTTTGATGACAATTTGGCCATTTGCAGATAAGATTGTCAAAAAAATTGCCAATCAAGTGAAAGCAATTTTGGTACCAGAGCTCAACTATGGTCAATTGGTGAATGAAGTAGAACGCGCAGCAGGTGGCAAAGCTAAGGTGAAACTGCTTGCTAAGTATAATACTGAAATTTTTACACCAAATGAAATTTGCACTGCAATCGAAGACCTTACTGCGGAGGTGACAGATTAATGAGAAGTTATGATAAATATTTTCGCGAAAATAGATTACCACATATGTGGTGCCCTGGTTGTGGTAATGGTATCGCGATGAAAGCAATCGTTCAGGCGATTGAAGCAAAAAAATTAGACCAAGATAAAACAGTTATTGTTTCAGGAATTGGCTGTTCTTCAAGAGCATCTGGTTATATGAATTTTGATACCTTGCATACCGCACATGGTAGAGCAATTCCGTTTGCAACAGGGATCAAACTGGCAAATCCAGAGCTTAATGTAATCGTAATCACTGGTGACGGTGATTGCACTGCAATTGGTGGTAATCACTTTATTCATGGTGCGAGAAGAAATGTCGATTTGACGGTTATTTTATTCAATAATAATATTTATGGAATGACTGGCGGGCAAGCGTCACCATTGACACCACTCAATAAAAAAGCAACAACAGCACCATATGGCAGCGTTGATAGACCATTTGACCCTTGTCATTTAGCAGAAGCAGCAGGAGCAACCTATGTTGCGCGTAGCACAGCGTTCCATGTCAAACATTTATCTGATATGATCTTCCAAGGTATGGGGAATAAAGGATTCTCTTTTATTGAGGCGATTACCCAATGTCCGATTGCCTATGGACGTAAAAATAAATTAGGAGACGCACCTGAAATGCTCAAATGGATGAGTGAAACAGCAGTGATGAAAGCTGCTTATGACAAATTGCCAGAAGAAAAACGCGAAGGCAAATTCCCAATTGGTGTATTCTATAATAGTGAGTTCACAGAATATACAACCGCATATCAGAAAGTAATTGACTTGGCCGGAGGTGCGAGATAATGAAACAAATACGTTTATCTGGTTCAGGTGGGCAAGGGGTTATTACCGCGGCAATTATTTTTGCCGAAGGGGCAGTAAGAGAAGGAAAAGAAGCAGTTCAATCACAATCTTATGGTCCTGAAGCGCGTGGTGGTGCTTCAAAAGCGGAAGTTATCATCTCAGATCAAGCAATTTATCATCCTAAAGTGACGACACCGGATATTGTGCTTGCCATGACACAACAGGCAGCTGACAAATATTATGATGACTTGCATGAAGATGGCATTTTAATTGTGGATGAAGATTTAGTGCCAAACGTGCCGAACTTTCCTAATGTCATTAAGGTGCCGATTACACGAATCGCTGTTGAACAAGTAGGAAAATCGCTGTTTGCCAATATGGTAGCATTGGGCTTACTTGTTAAAGTATCTGGCTTGGTTTCTTTTGATGTGATCAAAGAAACAGTTGCGAAACGTGTACCGCCAGCAACGATTGAAAAAAATACGATGGCATTAGAGCTTGGCTTTGATGCGGTTAAATAAATTATAGGTTAGAAATCCCACTGCGATATGATAAAATATGAGCAGTGGGATTTTTATTTTTAAGATAAGGGTGATATGATGCAGATATTTAAAAATGATTGGGCAGATTATTTAAATTTAGAATTAACAGAGCCTTATTATGTAAAATTACGTGAATTTTTGATCAGTGAATATAAAACCCGGACTATTTTCCCGAGTATGTATGATATTTTTAATGCGCTTCATTATACAAGTTACGAAAGCACAAAAGTGGTTATACTAGGACAAGATCCATATCATGGTCCGAAACAGGCACATGGGCTTAGTTTTTCTGTACAACCAGGGGTGGAAGCGCCACCGTCACTTCTTAATATTTTTAAAGAACTTCATACGGATTTAGGTTGCACGATACCGAATAATGGCTGCTTAGTACCATGGGCAGAGCAAGGGGTATTATTACTAAATGCGGTTCTTACAGTTCGCGAGCGTCAGGCCAATTCACATCAAGGCTTAGGTTGGGAGCAATTTACCGATAAAGTGATTTCGCTTTTGAATGAACGCACAGAACCCTTGGTATTTATTCTTTGGGGCAAACCAGCCCAAAAGAAAAAAATGATGATTACCAATCCAAATCACTTTGTGATTGAATCACCGCATCCTAGTCCATTATCAGCCCATCGGGGCTTCTTTGGCAGTAAACCTTTTTCTAAGGCCAATGAATTTTTAATAAAAAATAACAGTCGACCGATTGATTGGCAATTGCCTAATTTGTAGAAATTTAATTTAGACATGATTTTGCGAATAATTAGAAAAAAATAAAGGTTTTTTTAGTTTTAGATAGAATTTTGTGGATAGATAAAATGGAATAGAAAAATATAATACATTGATAGAGGAGAAAACGGTATGGATTCTTTTGATATACATCCTGTTAATTTAATCAAAGCGCTATCCATGGCTCTCGAACTTGCCGTCCATGGTATGTCCAGCCATCATTGGCGTACAGCGCTTGTTTGCGATCGAATTGCCAAGAACATAAGATTGAATGCGGTAGAGCATCAACGATTGGTTTATACTGCATTATTACATGATATAGGGGCGGCATCAAGCTGGAGTGAACGTAAAAAAATTATAGCAAATGAACAAACCAACGATCAAGGGATGTATCGACATGCAGAAGATGGGTACCTTCTATTAAAGGATTCTGTGCAACTTGGTGATTTAGCGGAACCCATTCGTTATCATCATGATAGATGGGCGGGGGGCAACTATTCAGGGCTTAGGGGAGAACAGATCCCCTTGATTAGTCGTATTGTGCATATTGCGGATCGTATTGAGATCTTGATTCATAATAACGAGTTTATATTTGATCAATCTAAACGGATTTTAACTGTGATTGAGAAGGAATGTGGAATAGAATTTGATCCTAGTTTAGTCACGGCGGTAAAGGAACTTACGAAAAAAGAAAGCTTTTGGTTAGATCTTGTGAATCCAAATTATTATGAAGTGTTTTTCAAAAGTTTAGATGTTTATGGATCGATACGTTATTCTTTGGATGATGCGATTAATATTGCGGAAATCTTCGCGACCATAATTGATAGGATGAGCTCTTTTACAGCGACGCACTCGCGTAGTGTGGCTAAGATCGCAGCTTTTTTAGCAGAAATTAAAGGCTTCAGCGCAGATGAAGTTAAAAATATGAAAATTGCTGGTTTGTTGCATGACTTAGGAAAACTGGCAGTTCCCAATGATATTTTAGAAAAACCAGGTAGGTTAAACAATGAGGAAGTTGTTATTATTAGACAGCATACCTATTATACATATCGTATTTTGGAACAAATTGATAATTTTGATACTATTGCTAAGTGGGCGGCATATCATCATGAAACGCTAGATGGACAAGGTTATCCATTTAGAATTAAGGAAGAATCGATTCCGTTGGGATCAAAAATAGTTGCTGTTGCCGATATTTTTGTAGCACTTACAGAAAATAGACCATATCGTGAAAACTTGTCGGAAGCAAAAGTGAAATCAATTATTTCCAAAATGGTTGAGAATGGTAAAATAGACAGATCAATCGTAAATGACTTGTTTGAACATAATCATGAAGCGATGGTCATTATGCTTGATTTAAAGGCGATTGCAATATAAATTTTATTGAAAGACCGTGCCGGAGGGCGTTGAGAGTCCTTGTGAGGTGTTTGCTTATCTGTGTATTTTGCATACTTCCAATGAAAACTGCCACCAGCACGTGCCCTGCCAAGGGCAATTTGAGAGATATCTATCACTAATATTCCGATTACGCTATTTGGCGTGGATAGAATTCTTGATATGCTCAGAACAGCAGTAAATATTATCGGTGATGCTGCTTGAGCAACTATCGTAGATAATTTAAGGGATGAAGAAAAATAATTTACAATAAAAAATCCTAGAGCGTATGCTTTAGGATTCTTTTATGCCATTAATCAACGAAAAGCTTCAAGGAAGATTTAGAAAATTGAATAAGTTTGAAGGAATAAAGGACAATAATGTATAAATAGTAAATGTATGGAGCTTTGTGCTGTTATAGTGGGAGGTGTTAAGAGTGTTCAGCTAGCAATAGAAACTGAGCGTGATGACTAAATGAGGGGCATCCTACATGGTTAGATATGCAGATCATTAATATTTAAGATAGGGTGATAAATTTGAAAAATAAGAGAATATTCTGTTTAATTCTACTAATATTAGTTGGAATCGTAAATGTAGCAGCTGCGAAAACAACGTATGATGTTTCTGCTGGTGATCGGAAGGATGAGGTAAACTTTAATTTTGCGAACGATACGAATACACCTAATATATTATCTGAATTAAAATGGACGGATTTAAGAACCTATGAAGTCAGGCTGAATGGGAAAAGTGATATAAATAACAAATCATTTGTGGAAGGTTCGCTGGGGTATGGTTGGATCCATAGTGGGCATAATCAAGATTCCGATTATGCAGGGGACAATCGGACAGGGATGTCTTCAAGATCTGAAAATAATGCTGGGAATGGACATGTGGTGGACGGCTCCATAGGTTACGGATACTATATTAATAAACAAAAAAAGAGTAAGACAGCCCTAGTGGCTGGGTACTCAGTGAATAAACAATCCTTGACACTCACAGATGGAAACCAAACTTTTTCTGATTTCGTGAATCAGTTTCAACCCATTGGTCCATTTTCTGGACTCAACAGTACCTTTGATACGCGTTGGAAGGGGCCTTATATTGGTTTGACTTTTGAAAAACAAGCGAGCGCAAAACTAAATCTTTTTTCACGATTTGAATATCATTTCACAAATTACTATGCAGAAGGTAACTGGAACTTAAGTAGCGCATATGCTCATCCAAAAAGTATTGAACAAAGTGCCAGTGGATATGGTACAATTTTTAGTGTAGGGTCAGAATATCAAATGAATAAAGAATGGGCTTTAAAAGCAAAGATGAATTTTTCTCATTTTAAAACGAAAGCTGGAGTTCATAGAGCTTTTGCAGCTGATGGCAATACATATGAAACACGTTTGAATGAAGCAAACTGGGGCTCACGATCCTTTAATCTAAATGTAACTAAAAAATTCTAATAATGGCGAAAGTCAATAGTATGGATTGAGAAAGTATAGAAAGAGAACTACATTGGAATTTTTAACATTATAATTAAATAGGACAAAAGTCCCGTTTGACATAATTTGCTAAAAGATATATAATTTAGACAAAATAATACGTTGGCAAACTCATTGAAAAGTGAGGACGCAAAGCTATGGGTCTAGAGGGTTTTTAACCTATGATTGCCAGGTTGCAACTTGAAAAAGTGAGGCTAGATGTCTTGCTTTTTTTTTGACAACGAAAACGTTATTTCGTATTTGATTCGCATTTAATGGGAAATAAGGGGGGATTTTATTACCGTAGTTTAGTTAAGAAACTGTTGTGTGTGAAATAGATAAGAAAATCGTCATAGAAATAAATGGTTAATTCTAATATTAGTTTAAGGAAGGGAAGAAAGTGCCAGAAATTGATTTTAAGGTAGTAATTTTTAATTCTTTTCCTGAAGCGATGGTATTAGCATGGTTAAGCCTGTCGCTTTTAGGGATAAGGCCACGTTTTTACCAAATACTATTGATCGGATGTTTACAGACCGTTTTTGTTATGATTCTTTATTTTGTTATTGGGAAATTGATTCCCATCCCTTTTGGTGTTCATACAATAATGCAATTGGCTTGTTTGGCTGGAATAATACACGTTGTCACAAGGATTCCTTATAACAGCAGTTGCTTGGCTACTTTGTTCGGAATTAGTATTTATTGCTGTATTGATTGTTGGGTGACGCCAATATGTGTTTATATTTGGGGACAGTCTCTTGTCGATTTCGCAAATAACTGGTGGATGCGAATGTCTTATTTCACTTTGCAAATGTTCATTAATATAATGATTATTTTTTTGATTCGCAAGTTTAGTCTTTGGTTACCAGACGGAGCAGACTCTGGGCGTAGCAAAACGTTGCTAGGATTGGCCGGGCTGTTGGCTACGCAAACGTTAATAATAGATTTTTTTTGTTGGAAATATTATCTGGCTTATGCGGATGCTTTTAAGGCGCCCATACATTTATATTTTGTTTTAATAAACGCAATCTTACCGTTGATTACGATGGTTATTATCAGGCAATTCATGGGGTTTATTCGTCGGGAAGTAGAAGATAAGACGCAACTCGATACGCTTAGTCATGTGGAAGGACTGCTGTATACAATGCGAACGCAGCGTCACGATTTTAGCCATGAATTACAGGTGATTTACGGTTTGTTGCAAGTAGAGGAGTATCAAGAAGCCCTAAATTATTTAAAAAAGAGTGTGACCGAGGTTGCTGCGACTTCAGAATTGGTCAAAACCGATAATCTTGGTGTCACGGCATTGCTCTACACGAAGACTGGCTTGGCAGAAGCCCGCAAAATTACTTTGCATATTACCGTGGAAACGAGTTTGAAACAAGCTCCCTTAGAAGCAAGGGATATCAATGTGATTCTGGGTAACCTGATTGACAATGCCATGGATGCGGTGGAAAAATTGCCAATACCAGAAAGGCAGGTGTCAGTTACCATTGGGCTGGGAATAGACGGGTACATATTGGAAGTACAAAACTATGGAGCACCAATTCCACCAGCTATAATTGGCAAAATATTTATGCCCGGTGTTTCGTCGAAAGGACAGGGGCACGGCATGGGATTATACAGCATTCAAAAGCTTGTAAGTAAATACAATGGTAAAATCAAGGTGAAAAGCGATAACAATGGTACTTCTTTTCATGTCGTGATTCCGGAGTAATTAGAGATTAACAAGTTACAAGTGTTAATGATTTTGGATGGAGATGAGAAATATGAGAGATTTAAGAAGTGTTGCCGAAGATACGGCGCATTATTTGGGGGCGGAATTGCACCTTGATACTAAAGAAACGGCGGCGATACGGTTCGGACTAGAATCGCTTTTGGACTTCATTATTAATCTTGGGGCTATAATTGGTGTTGCCTGGTGGATGGGAATTACGTCGTACGTTTTGGCAGTTTTGGTTCCATCAAGTTTGTTACGACTTGTTTCTGGGGGGGCTCACTGTTCTACTTTTTTGCGTTGCTTAGTTCTGAGTTTGGCTATTATGATCGGTTTTGGCCAGTTGGCTGCTAAAATAATGATATCGCAATCCTTACTTTACGCTTTAATTGTTTTTTTAGCCGCTAGTGGAGTGTACACCATACATAACTGGGTACCAGCCGATACGCCAGCAAAACCGATTGTTTCAACTAGGAAAAGAGCGATGTATAGGAAAATTTCTTATATCTATATGGCTATTTGGACAGTTGCGATGAGCGGGCTAACCTCTTGGGGAGAGTCGGTTTCGGGGGTCGCTTTCGCGAGTATAGGGGGAGTTGGCTGGCAAATTTTTAGTATTACGCCTGCTGGTTATCACTTCGTTGCTATAATGGAGAAGTTGGTTGATAAAACAATAGTGCTTTTTAAACAATAAAATAACCTTTTTGGACAAACATGCGGTCTTTTTTGACAAGAAATATTGTATGTAGTAAATACCTTGTCTATACTTAGGATAGTAATTATTATAACTTTTAGTCAGAAAGGAGGAGTCAAATTGCTTAATTTTAAACAGAAGATGTTACATTATGCAGTTAATAAACAGAAGATGTTACATTATGCAGCTAAGGCAATGCTTGGGGCATCGATTTTATTTTTCCTACCAGCTTGCATGGTTGGTGCATATCAACCACAAGTGCCAGAACATTTATTAGACCATGAATAATAACATGAGGGTATAAAAGGTAAATTTCATATGCTAAAAGTCATTATCGCCGATGATGATCCTTTAATGCGGCGGATTTTAAAACGCGTGCTTACGGAGATTCCAGGAGTAGATATCGTTGGTGAAGCGGAAGATGGACGGCAGCTCGTTGATATGGTGGAGAAACTGGAACCAGAAGTTATATTCTTGGATGTTGATATGCCAGAACTAAACGGCATTGAGGCATCCAAAGAAATCTTTGATGTTAATCCTAATATTTTTCTCATCTTCGCGACTGGTTTTAATTGTTATGCTCGTGAGGCGTTTGAAGTTTACGCCTTTGATTATCTGACGAAACCTTTTGATTTAGAACGAATTCGGCAAACAATAAACCGTATTGCAGGATTAAAAGCAGAAAAAGAGCAGGTTGAGTTACTAAAACGCGAAAAGCCGTTGCCTAGAGAAGAGAATCTCAAGCTTAAGGTTCTATCTAATGATAAAAGCACATTTATCAATGTTTCCGATATTATATTTATTACCCGGAATGAGCGTAAAACTATGATTTATGTTACAGGAGAGATGGTAGTTCAAACGTATGAGCCACTGCAAAAGTTTGAAGAGTCCTTAAAAAAACACCGTTTTTTCCGTTGTCACAAGGGATTTATCATTAATCCAGATATGGTGATGGAACTTTCTCCTTGGGGGAATAAAACCTATTTGGTTAAGTTGGCGAATACAAAAGAAACAGCGTTGATGACCTTGGAACACGCCAAGGAATTTCAGAATCGATATTGTTTATAAATAGAATACTAGAAGTTGGTTAAGTCTCCTTGGTAGATATATAGTATGTTACTACATGCTTGTATCTGCTAAGGGGATTTTTTTCTTTCTGTAAAGCGAATAGTTTCATTCATACAAATCGACCTTTTAATCAGGAAAGTTGCTTTTTCTGACAATATCTATAGAAATAGAGGCAAAATTTTGGTAAAAATAAGTAGAAACAATAGGAATAATCACTTAAATGTTGTTATGCATGTGTAATCAAGCAATGCAAAAAAATTCTCTTGTATTTTTATAGCGGAGGCGCGTGAAAAGGGTCGAGGGAATGTTATAAATTACATTGAATGAGGGCCGCTTTTTCGTCTTTTAATGGTTCTAGATGATATTTTTTAGGAGGCAATTGTTTTGGAATGGTATGTATTGCGTACGGTTTGTGGCAAAGAGGATGCAACGTTAACTATTTTACGAAAAATGTTTTCTGAAGTCGAGCTTATTTATCCTAGGAGAAGGATCAGTTGGCGTAAGCAAGGTAGTTATATTGATTTAGTAAGACCATTGTTTGATGGGTATCTGTTTATTTCATATCCGAAAGAGAAAATTAGAGTCTTTGATCAAATATTACGTATGCGTAATTTAAATATTGCTTGGTTAGTATATAGCGGTGGCGAATTAATCCCGATTTTAAGTGAAGAAAAGCAATTAATTCAAAAACTTATGGGTAGTGATGGAATCGTTGAAGTAAGTACAGTTGAGAAACAGAATGAACAATTGCAGGTAGTCAACGGGCCACTCGTAGGATTAGAGCATATAGTTACAAAAGTTTCCCGTAGGAATCGGCGTATTACAGTAGAAATCCCGATGTTAGACGAAGTAAGGAAGATAGAGTTAGAAGGGAATTTAATATAAAAGATGGAAAGGGGACGCTTTATGGCGTTTCTTTTTTTTGTAGTGAAGAATTAGGAGGAAGAGTAGTATGACAGAAATAAGTATAGTAAATAAGTGGATTCCGTATAGAAGACCAAATAAGTATCCGGGGCTACGCCTTTTTTGTTTTCCTTATGCAGGAGGTAGTGCCTCCGTCTTTCGCGATTGGATTCATTCTTTTCCAAAGGGAATAGACGTTTGCCCCATACAGTACCCTGGAAGGGAAAAAAGAATATTTGAGGAGTCATTTACTTCAATGGAATGTTTAACGGAGGAGTTATCTAACGTACTACTGCCGGAATTAGATATTCCATTTGCTTTTTTTGGACATAGCCTAGGTGCCTTGATTAGTTTTGAACTAGCTCGTCGACTTCAACGAAATGGTGTCAGTCCAGTTCATTTATTTATATCTAGTTACCGTGCGCCTATAATAGCAAGAAGAAAGGCGCCCATGCATTTATTGCCAGATGCTGAGTTTGTAGAGAGATTGCGTGAATATAATGGTACTCCAGATGCCGTACTGCAAAACAATGAATTGATGAAGCTGCTATTACCTACGCTCAGAGCAGATTTTGCACTTCATGAAACATATGTATACTCAGCTGGCGTTCCATTAACCTGTCCTATTTCTGCTTTTGGAGGACTGGAAGATCTAGAGGTCAAAATTAATGATTTGGAATTATGGAAAGACCAGACCACGGGAAATTTTCGACTGCAGATGTTTCAAGGAGATCATTTTTATATTCATAACAATGATAAAGGTTTAATTAATTCGATAGTTAAAGATATGACTATTGATTATCAAAGAGTTTTGACAAATCAAGAATATAGGAATACTCAAAGTAACTAAAATTTTATTGCGTAAACACTGTTAATATGAAGGATATCACAAAGTGATAATAGATGATTTAAAATAGCAACATTATCTATTTAATCATCATATAAGGAGATTTCAATATGTTTAAAGGAAAAAGAATTTCATTATTAATACAAATTGTAGGTATGTATATTTTAATTATTGTTTTGTTTATCTCAACGGCTGTTTTTTCTGTTTATAGTATAGAAGCTATAGACAATGAGATAGATGCAGTTTCAGATCGTACGGTGCCGCGTATGATACAGATGAAAGAAGCTCAAAATTTATTTACGCGTGCGTTATTAAATATGAGAGGCTTTATACTGTATGCTGATGGATCAGCTTACGAAACTAATTACCGAAATGATATTAGCAAAGCGATAAAAGAAGTGCAAGGGTATAGAGAAACTTCAAATGAAAAAGAAACCCAAGTACAAAGTGAAAAAATACTGCAAGAATTACAAGCATATCAAATGGTTGGTGACAAAATAATAAATGCTAAAAAAAATAATGCTCCAAATCTTGGTGAGATAACGTCGCAAGGAAGAATTATAGTAGATAGAATTAATGATGAATTTATAAAGTTGGCTGGCATACAAACGCAATACTTTAAGGATCAAACAGCTAATATGAATAACGATATGGATAAAACAATTTCAAGAATGCAAATGGCTTCCTTAATTATTTCAATTTTGAGTATACTATTAGCATTTTTCTACACGAAAAGATTATTAAAACGTATTTCAGTATTAAATGACGTTATAGTTCAGATTGGCAGATTAGATTTAACACCTAGCTTATATAAAGTGTCAATTAATGATGAAATTGGTGATATGCTACAACATCTTGAAGAGGCAAAGAAAGGTGTTTGTCAAACCGTTGTTTATGTTCAAGAGTCAGCGGCTACGTTAGCCGCTTCTTGCGAAGAGTTGACGGCTACAACAGAAGAATTTTTACGGTCTATTGAATCGGTTACGACGAATGTAAATGATATTGCTTCTAGCAGTTGTGAATCAGCAACTAGTATTACTGATATTTCGGCAACGATAGAAGAAGTTTCAGCGAGTGCAGAAGAAATGAGTGCAGGAACAATGCGAATAGAGAAAAATGCGCAAGACGCAGTAACTGAATCGCAAAAAGGTATGAATTTACTAGAAGAAGTAGTAAATCAAAATGGGACGATTTCTAATTCTATGGGAAAAATGGGGAAAGCTGCAAATGCTTTAAATAAATCATCGGAAAAAATCAAAATGATTATTGATGTTATTTCAAATATTGCAGGTCAGACCAATTTACTTGCATTAAATGCTGCCATTGAGGCGGCACGTGCTGGTGAGGCAGGAAGAGGCTTTGCCGTGGTTGCTGAAGAGGTCAGAAAGCTTGCTGAACAATCTGAGGATTCAACGAAAGAGATTACTATTATTATTAAAGAAATCAGTGATGAAATAAACAATATGTCAGAGTTCTCAAGCATTGCATCAATTGAAACAGAAAAAGGCAAGGAATTCGCTTTAAATACCAAACAAGGTTTTGAAAAGATTATTGAACAATTAGAAAAAATTAGTGATAGCATCAAAGACATGTCTCATGCCTCGGAAGGAATTGCGCAAGGAACACAAGATACTGCTGGAAGTATACAAGCGATTAGCGAAACGGCTTCGTCTACTTCTAGTAAAACGCAAACGGTAGCAGCTGCTTCAGAGGAGCAGACAGCTAGCATGACAGAAGTGGCTAGGAGCATTGATCAACTAGCTAAATTAGCCATGAAAATGAATGAAGAGATAGGCAAATTTAAAATTTAGATATAGACTGATTTAAAGATTGGATGATGCAAGAATTTGAGTTGAAAGAATTGGCAAATAAAAAATCATGAGTCATAAATAGAAGTAAAGTAAACGCCTTAAGGCGTTTTCTTTTTTATGAAAAATATAAACTTTGGAGGTTAATTCATGGAAAAGGCAGTTATTGATTCAGTGGATAAAATTTTTACTTTAGTGGAACTTCTTCAATATAGGGCTCTTAAAAACTCTGAAAAAAGAATCTATACTTTTTTAGCAAACGGTGAAACAGAAGCTAGCTATTTAACGTATAAAGAATTGGACCTGCGGGCCAGAGCGGTTGGGGCTTATTTACAAAGTCTTAATTTGCAAGGGGAGCGTGCGTTACTGCTTTATCCTGCTGGATTAGATTATATCGTTGCTTTTATGGGGTGTCTGTATGCTGGAGTTATTGCAGTACCTGCTTATCCGCCACGGCTTAATCGAAATTTATTAAGACTCCAGAATATTGTACAGGATTCAAAAGCGCAGGCAGTATTAACTACTTCAGCGATTATAGCAAAGTTTGAGCCTATGATTGTGCAGACACAAGGGTTATCTGAAGCGCAGTGGCTAACAACAGACAACCTTAATACGACAATTGCAAGCTTATGGCAGGAGCCGTCAATAACAGAAAATACGTTGGCGTTTCTCCAATATACCTCTGGTTCAGTAGGAGCACCAAAGGGAGTTATGGTAAGCCATGGGAATGTTCTTAATAATGAAAAGATGATTAAAACAGCTTTTGAACTTCATGCGAACAGTGTTATTGTAGGTTGGCTGCCTATTTATCATGACATGGGGCTAATGGCCAACGTACTTCAACCTCTTTATTCCGGTAGCTCTTATGTTTTTATGTCACCAGTTGATTTTTTACAAAAACCATATCGTTGGCTAAAGGCGATTTCTGATTATAAGGGGACTTTCTGCGGAGCACCAAATTTTGCTTATGATTTATGCATTCATAAAATTACTGATGAGCAAAAGAAAACGCTGGATTTAAGTTCCTGGAAAGTAGCTTTCAATGGAGCTGAACCTGTTCGTTATGAAACTCTTGAACAATTTGTGACTGCTTTTGAACCAGTCGGATTTAGGCGGGAAGCTGTTTGTCCATGTTACGGTATGGCCGAAACTACGCTAATGATTTCTGGAGGAGCGGTAAGCGAACCTTTTGTATACAAGATGTTCAGCGCGCAGGATCTGGAAAAAAATATTGTCTCTATTGGCAATAATCAGGAGAAGGATCATGTTCTAGTTGGCTGCGGGCATGCTTGGTTGGATCATAAGTTTACGATCACTGATCCTGAGACATTAGTTCGGTGCGCGCCTGATAAAGTAGGAGAAATATGGATTTCTGGTTCTAGTGTTACGCAGGGCTATTGGGAAAAAACTGATATTACAAAAAATGTTTTCCAAGCATATCTAGCTGATAGTGGTGAGGGCCCTTTTTTTAGAACTGGGGATCTTGGCTTTATTCATGATGGTGAGCTTTTTGTTACAGGACGTCTTAAAGACCTCATAATCGTACGTGGAACAAATCATTACCCACAAGATATAGAACTAACAGTTGAACAATGTCATGAAGCAATCCGTCCTGGATGCTGCGCAGCTTTTTCTATAGACGTTGACGGTGAGGAATGTTTGGGTATCGTTGCTGAGATCGAACGGCGGTATCGACCTCGCGTGTATAAGAATCAGGACGATACTAATAGACAAGAAATCGGTCAAAACAAAATCATAGAAGAAATTTATATGGCGATTAAGAAGAGTGTATTTAATAGTCACGAGCTTCAAATTCATGAAATATTGCTACTCAAACCAGGCAGTATTCCGAAAACTTCAAGCGGAAAAATTCAACGGTATGCCTGTCGTAAGGGATTATTGGACGGAACGCTGGGGGCTGAAAGGGGAATTGTTAATGGATAAGGAACGGCGTTGGAGAACAGGAGAAACAAATATGAAAACAGCAAGTACTGGACTTACAAGAACAAGTCAAGAAATTCAAAGCTGGCTGGTCTCTCAAATGGCGGAAAGATTAAAAATAGCAGAGGACAAAATAGACATTCGTGAACCTTTATCTATTTACGGGTTAGATTCAGCTGAAGCAGTAATTATTACAGGGGAGATGGGGGAGTGGTTAGGCCAAGATGTATCGCCAACCTTAGTATGGGATTACCCTACCATTGATAGTATTACGCGATTTCTGACTAGTGTGCCTAACGATTCTGCTGCCAAGGCTATAGATAAGCAAGATGCTATAGCAGAACCAATTGCAATCATCGGGATTGGTTGTCGTTTTCCTGGTGCTAATGGACCGAAAGCATTCTGGAATTTGCTCAAAGATGGTGTAGATGCAATAAGTGAGCGCCCAGCAGATTATCGGAGAAATCAAGGATATTCGGAGCAAATTTGCAGCACAGACGCGAAAATGAGTTGGGGAGGATATCTTGATAGCGTTGATGAATTTGATGCTGAATTTTTCGGTATTTCACCACGGGAAGCTGCCAGTATGGATCCACAACAACGATTATTATTGGAAGTAGCTTGGGAAGCATTAGAAGACGCTGGACAGGTACCTGAACGATTAAGTGGAGAATCCGTAGGGGTATTCGTTGGTATCTCTAGTTGTGATTATGGAACGATGTTAAGAAATTTCTCGGAGATGGACATTTATGCTGCAACTGGAAATGCATGGAGTATTGCTGCTAACCGTATTTCCTATTTACTCAATCTCCAAGGACCAAGTTTATCGGTTGATACGGCATGTTCATCTTCGCTGGTATCGGTACATTTGGCTTGTAAAAGTTTACAAAATGGTGAATCAACGATTGCTTTAGCCGGCGGGGTCAATCTTTTGTTATCACCGGAAGTAACAGGCGCTTTTGCAAAAGCAGGTATGTTAGCACCCGATGGTCATTGCAAAACCTTTGCTGCAGAAGCCAACGGCTATGTCCGTGGTGAAGGTGCGGGGATTGTAGTATTAAAATCATTATCTAAGGCTCTTCAAGATGGCGATCCAATCTATGCATTGATTCCAGGGAGTGCTGTTAATCAGGATGGGCGCAGTAACGGGCTGACAGCGCCTAATGGTCCGGCTCAAGAAGAGGTGCTATTGGAAGCATATAAACGGGCGGGCATTTCTCCTAGTAAAATTCAATATATTGAAGCCCATGGGACAGGAACTTCTTTGGGAGATCCCATTGAGGCTAAAGCCTTAGGAAAAGTACTTGCGACAGAACGCTCGCCCGAAAATCCTTGCTTAATTGGTTCAGTAAAAACCAATATCGGACATTTGGAAGCGGCGGCGGGGATTGCAGGGATAATTAAGGTTGCTTTGGCGATGAAACATCGGCAAATTCCAGCAGGCCTTCACTTCGATAAACCAAATCCTTATATTCCCTTTGAAGAATTACCTTTACGTGTACAAACAGAACTGGGTCCATGGCCAGATATGTCTTCTTCTCTTCTAGCCGGGGTGAGTTCATTTGGTTTTGGAGGAACGAATGCCCATGTGGTTCTGGAGAGTTTTCAAGCTGCCTCTTTAAAGAAACATAGTATGACAGATTATTTACCAAAGGTGGAGCAGTTGCTTACTATTTCAGCGTCTAGTCAGGAAGCTTTATGTGATTTGACAAGGGCTTATCTGGAGTATTTAGGTGGAGAAGGCAAAAGTTTTTCTTGGAACGATATATGTTATACAACTGGAGCACGCCGTGGGCATCATGATCATCGCCTAGCTTTGGTTGCCAGCTCAAGGGAAGAAGCGGTAGATAATCTTGATAAATATCTTAAAGGAGAACTTCCATCGAATCTTCAATTTGGACCAAAACCATCTGGAGCTTCATCTAAGCTTGTTTTTGTTTTCTCTGGACAGGGACCTCAATGGTGGGCAATGGGACGGGAACTCTTTCAAAAGGAACCAGTGTTTCGGGAGACAATAGAAGAATGTGATGTATTATTCAGTCAGCATGCGGATTGGTCATTGGTTACTGAATTAACAGCAATAGAATCAAAGAGTCGCTTGGATCAAACGCAATTTGTCCAACCGGCTCTATTTGCTGTACAGGTAGCTTTAGCTAGGTTGTGGATGTTATGGGGAATTCAGCCAGAAGGCGTTGTTGGTCATAGTATGGGTGAGGTTGCCGCAGCATATATTGCGGGCGCTTTAAGTCTTTCTGATGCTGTACGGGTTATTTTTCATCGCAGCAGACTTATGCAGAGAACGACTGGTCAGGGGAAAACCGTGGCAGTCGAACTTGACGGGCAAGAAGCAAAATCGTTAATTGCTAGATATGAAAATAAAGTTTCTATTGCATGCTATAACGGTCCAACTTCATTGGTTTTATCCGGAGAACCTGACAGTGTTGAAGAAATCATAGCGACCTTAGAACAAAAGAATGTATTTTGTAAGGCGTTACCTGTAAGTTATGCCTTTCACAGTTATCAGATGGAACCGTTGATGAGCGAATTGGCGGAATCTCTGCAAGGTATGCAGTCAAAATCTGCAACGATTCCTATTTATTCAACAGTTACAGGAGCGTTAATTGATGGGCAAGACCTTAATGCCGATTATTGGGTGAAAAATCTCAGAGAATCGGTACTGTTTTCCACTGCTGTAGAGCGTCTAGTAGAAGATGAATACAATGTATTTTTGGAAATTAGTCCGCATCCAGTCCTTTCAAGCGCTATTCGAAAAAATGTAAGTAAGCAGGATAAAGAGAACATTGTATTACCTACTTTGCGCAAACATAAACCAGAGCAAGTTACCATGCTCAATTCTCTAGGGAGTCTTTATACCCTAGGTTATTCAGTGAACTGGAATGAGATTTATCAAGAAGGTGCACGGTGTGTTTGTCTGCCAACTTATCCTTGGCAACGGGAACAATACTGGTTTGAAATAAAAAAACATGCTCCAATGAATACAGCTGCTCCGCAAATTATTTCTGATGACGTGGATCGTTGGTTGTATAAGCTAGAGTGGCAGGCTAAGGAGTCAAATAAAGAAAATTTATTAGTTTCTGATGGTAATGGACAAGGATCTTGGCTGATTTTTGCTCAGCGGGATGGTATCGCTAAGCTGGTAGCGAATCGTTTAAATGAACAGGGCGAAAGAACGATATTAATTTATCCTGGGGAGTTTTTCGAATGCTTAGCAGAAGATGTGTTTAGTATAAGCCCTTCACGAAAGGACTTGGATAAACTTTTACATACGGTATTACATTCTGAACGGGATTTTTGTCGAGGGATTATCCACGCTTGGAGCATTGGTTCAGTTGACAAAGACAATATAACTACAGCGGATCTGGAAAGGACACAAACTTTGGGATGTTTGCATATTCTCCAGTTAATCCAAGCGATTCATGATTTAAAAATAAACGTTAATGGCAAATGGCCTCGACTATGGCTTATTACAAGAGGCAGCCAAGCAGTTCTGGAAGAGGGAGAGTCTGTAGATTTTACTCAAGCACCTTTATGGGGGCTGGGAAGAACGATTGCTATCGAACAAAAGGAATTGTGGGGTGGCTTGGTAGATTTGGATCCTGAGATTCCAGGAGAACAGGCTGCAGGTATAATATTGGAAGCTATTTCTGCACGGAAAGGCGAGGATCAGATTGCTTATCGCAAAGGAACACGTTATGTAGCTCGGTTGAAACGCCACAGTTTGTCATGCGAGCGAAATATCCCTTTCTATTGGCAGATAAACGGTACATATTTGATAACTGGTGGACTTGGAGATCTAGGAATGCAAGTTGCACACTGGATGGTGGAACAAGGAGCTAGAAGACTGATTCTAATGGGCAGAACGGAGCTGCCGCCCCGTACAGCATGGGATAATATTCTTGAAAACGAAGATTGTTTGACAAATCAAATCAAGAATATTAAAGAACTTGAAGCTAAGGGAGCTAGTGTTCATTTAGCGGCGGTCGATGTGACGAATGAAGAACAGCTTAAGAACTTTCTTACAAGTTTTCGTAAAGAAGGGTGGCCACCGATAAGAGGTGTCGTTCATGCGGCAGGAACAGTGGCAGATCAATTGTTGACAGAGTGTGATGCCCAAGCTTTTAATAAGGTTTTACGACCAAAAGTGCAGGGAGCTTGGCAACTTCACCATTTACTAAAAGATGTTCCCTTGGACTTTTTTATTATGTTTTCATCCATCTCAACGGTAGTTGGTTCACCTCGTCTGGGAAGCTACGCAGCGGCAAATTCTTTCTTGGATGCTTTGGCACACTATCGGCGTAATCTTAATTTACCAGCACTGAGTATTAACTGGGGCCCATGGGCTCAGATCGGTATGGCGGCGCGCTTTAACATTTTGTCTGCTACGACCAGTATGGGAATAAATCCATTGTCACCTACGCGTGGGTTACAAGTATTAGATAGTCTAATGAATAAAGATATGACGCAGATGGTGGTCATGGATGTGGACTGGGAACGCTGGCGTATGGTATACCAGCAACTTGGGGAAACTGCGTTGGTTGCTGATTTGCTGTTGGCGGAAAACGAAACGGCAGGAACGATTGATACAATCAACCAAGAAAGCAGTATTCGTAAGGAAGTTATGACGGCAAATGGCAATGATCGTTATAACCTTTTAGAGAGTTATCTTTGTGAGCAGGCAAGCCAGGTATTGGGAATGTCAAGAGCAAAGTTGGATATTCATAGCTCTTTAAACAGCTTAGGACTTGACTCTATTATGGCCGTTGAGTTAAAGAATAAAATTGAAAAAACGTTAGGCGTAATGGTTCCAATGGTATATTTCTTACAAGGATCAAGTATCGCGGAAATGGTTGTAAAAATTCAGGGATTATTAACAGCAGATTCTGAAATTTCAGTGATTCCTATCGCACCTAAGCAAGAATACTACCCAGTATCGTCGGCACAGAAACGAATGTTTATTTTAAATCAATTCGAAACGAATGACGTTGTTTATAACAATTTTGTAGCCTTTAAGGTTGAAGGTGCTCTGAATAAGCAGCAATTTGAGAATGCACTCAACAAACTTATTCAAAGACATGAGACACTACGAACTTCTTTTGAGATCATTGACGGCGAGCCTGTTCAAAGGATTCATCAAGAAATTAAGTTTGCAATCGATTTTATGCAAGAGGAAAAAGAAGATATATCAGATATTATTCAAAATTTTGTGCGACCTTTTGATTTGAGTAAAACACCACTTTTTAGGGTTGGCTTGGTCGAATTGGCTGAAAAAGAGCATGTTGTATTGTTCGATATGCATCATATTATATCTGATGGTGTGACCGCAGAGATTTTTATAAAAGAGTTGGCTAGTCTATATGAAGGTCAGGAATTACCGGAACTAAGAATCCAATATAAAGATTTTGCAGTTTGGCAAAGCAGTGACTTCCAAAGGGAAGCCCTAAAGCAGCAGGAGGCATATTGGTTAAAGGCTTTTGCTGGAGAACTCCCGGTAATGAATATGCTAAGCGATTATCCAAGACCACTCGTTAGAAGTTTTCAAGGAGAGGTTTTGCGGTTTGCCCTAGACGAAGAAGTGACGGGAGAGTTGAATAAACTCGCTATGGAAACGGGTACGACTTTATATATGGTACTGCTAGCGGCATATAATGTTGTGTTGTCCAAATATACCGGGCAGGAAGATATTATCGTAGGATCACCAATTGCAGGAAGGCAGTATGCGGACTTGCATAATATTATCGGTGTATTTGTTAATACGTTGTCGATGCGCAATTACCCTGAAAAAAATAAAAGCTTTTTAGAATTTTTACAAGAGGTTAAAGAAAATGCACTCAAAGCTTATGAAAATCAAGATTATCAATTTGAAGAACTAGTAGATAAACTGGATATACCAAGAAATTTAAGCAGAAATCCGCTGTTTGACACTATGTTTGCTCTCCAAAATTTAGATATGACGGAAGTAGCAGTTGGAAATTTGAGATTTTCTCGCTATGAATTTTATAATAAGATTGCCAAATTTGATTTAACCTTAGAGGCAATAGAAAGAAACAATCTATTAGATTTTACACTAGAGTACGATACCAGACTATTTAAGAAAGAAACAGTCGAAAGACTCAGAAGACACGTTGTAAACGTATTGAACAGCATCGTAGAAGAGCCACAAATTAAGTTGGCAGACATTGCGCTTGTTTCGGCAGAAGAAAAACGCCAAATTCTCGTTGATTTTAACAATACGAAAACAGCTTATCCAAAGGATAAGACCATCCAAGAACTGTTTGAAGAGCAGGTAGAAAAAAATCCGGATCATATCGCTGTAATCTTTGAAAATCAGCAGCTTACCTATAAAGAGCTAAACAACAAAGCAAACCAATTGGCAAGAACATTAAAGAAAAAGGGCGTAAAAGCAAACTGCATAGTCGCCATCATGGTAGAACGCTCACCAGAAATGATCATTGGAATTCTGGGAATTCTAAAAGCCGGAGGAGCATATATGCCAATAGATCCGGAATATCCAGAAGAAAGAATCAGCTATATGCTAGAAGACAGCAAAGCAGAGTTTATGGTTGCACAGAAATCACTAGAGAAAAAAGTTGTATTTAACGGGGATATTATCCATGTAGACGATCCGCAAATATACCATGGTGAAACTGAGAATCTAGTAAAAGAAAATACCTCAAAAGATTTAGCATATGTAATCTATACCTCAGGATCGACCGGAAAACCAAAAGGGAATTTGACCATGCACTACAATGTAGCCCGTGTTGTAAAAAATACAAACTATATTGATATAACTGGAAAAGACGTACTATTACAACTATCCAATTATGCCTTTGATGGATCGGTAATTGATATTTATGGATCATTGCTAAACGGAGCAAAACTAATACTTATTGACAAAGCCTGTGTGCTAGATATGAATAGATTGTCCAAGGTAATCGAAAAGGAAAAAGTAACAGTCTTCTTTATTACTACGGCGCTGTTCAATACTTTGGTGGATGTCAATATTGAATGTTTTAAAAATGTAAGAAAGGTGCTCTTTGGTGGAGAAATGGGCTCGGTAAGTCATGTACGCAAAGCCTATGAATATATGGGAAGCGGCAGGATTATAAATGGTTATGGTCCAACAGAGAGTACGGTTTTTGCAACCTGTTATGAAGTCAAGCATATAGATGATGGCGAATTGAGCGTACCAATCGGGAGACCGATAGCGAATACCTCTATTTATATACTGGATCAAGGCGGAAATCTACAGCCAATTGGTGCGCCGGGAGAACTTTGTATAGCTGGTGATGGTTTAGCTAAAGGATATTTAAATAGACCTGAGCTGACAGTTGAAAAGTTTGTAGAAGATCCATTTGCGCTAGGGCAGAGAATGTATCGGACAGGCGACCTTGCTAGATGGTTACCGGATGGTAATATCGAATTTTTAGGTCGAATTGATCATCAAGTCAAGATAAGAGGTTTCCGTATCGAATTGGGTGAAATTGAAGCCGAATTGTTAAAACATCCGGATATAAAAGAAGCATTAGTACTTGCTAAAAATGATGTAAGTGGCGGGAAGTATTTATGTGCTTATGTCGTAACTGAGCAAGAGCTCGAAATTGCCGAGATTAGAGAGCATTTAGCTAAAGGATTGCCTGATTATATGATTCCGTCAACTTTTGTACAACTGGATAAGATGCCGTTGACGCCAAATGGGAAGATCGACAGAAAATCATTGCCGGAACCGGAAGAAAACATGAGTAGCAAAGCAGAATATGTAGCGCCACGAAATGAAGCAGAAGAAAAAATGACTGAAATCTGGCAGGTAGTATTAGGAGTAGAAAAAGTCGGCATTGAAGATAACTTTTTTGAGCTTGGTGGTCATTCGTTAAAAGCGATAACTCTCGTTGCTAAAATCCATAAAGTTTTTGGGGTAGAGGTGCCAATGCAGGAGGTATTTAAAGCTCAGACAGTCAAAGAATTGGTTAAGACAATCAAGAGTTCTGTGAAAAATACCTATGCGGACATTGAACCAGTAGTTAAGCAAGAGTACTACCCGGTATCCTCAGCGCAAAAGAGGATGTTTATCTTGAACCAACTGGAAACAAATGATACTGCCTATAACATGCCAGCTGCGTTTAAGGTAAAAGGTTCTTTAGATAAGGAGCAATTTGAAAAAGCTTTACAAAAATTTGTTCAACGACATGAAACTTTACGCACCTCCTTTGAGCTCATCAATGGAGAGCCAGTACAAAGGGTTCATGAAGAAATTAATTTTACTCTCAATTATAGTAAAGGGGCAGAAGCCAATATAAAACACATTTTTCAAGCCTTTGTCCGTCCTTTTGATTTAAATAAGGCTCCATTACTTAGAATAGAGCTGGTGGAATTAGATGAAAATAAACACGTGGTGTTGTTTGATATGCATCATATCATATCTGATGGCGTATCAGTAGGAATTTTAGTCAAGGAATTAGCAAGTCTATATGAAGGGCAGGAACTGCCGGAGTTAAGAATTCAATACAAAGATTTTTCAGCTTGGCAAAATAATTTATTGACTACTGAAAGATTTAAACAGCAGGAAGCGTACTGGTTACAGGCTTTTGCGGGAGAACTTCCGGTATTAAATATGCCAATTGATTACGCAAGACCTCCAGTTAGAAGCTTTGAAGGTGCAGAACTCAATTTTGCCTTGGAAAAAGATCTAACAGAAGCGTTAAATAAACTTGCCAGCAAAACTGGTACGACCATGTATATGGTGCTGCTTGCGGCCTATAATATAGCACTATCAAAATATACTGGTCAGGAAGATATCATTGTAGGGTCGCCAATTGCAGGTAGATCTCATGATGATTTGGAAAATGTCGTCGGGATGTTTGTCAATACGTTGGCAATGAGAAACTATCCAGAAGGGAATAAAGGCTTTCTGGAGTTTTTACAAGAAGTCAAAATAAATGCGCTTGAGGGCTATGAACATCAGGATTATCAATTTGAAGAACTGGTGGACAAATTGGATATACCAAGGGATTTAAGCAGGAATCCTTTGTTTAGCACGCTGTTTAGTCTTCAAAATGTGGATATAGCAGAGCTTAAAATAGGAGAATTGCAATTTGTGGCCTATGAGCTTGACAATAAGACCGCCAAGTTTGATTTGACCTTACGCGCAATTGAAAAAAATAATCGGTTGGAATTTTCGTTAGAGTATTATAGTAAACTTTTCAAAAAATCAACAATCGAAGGATTTGGCAGACACTTTGTTCGTATATTAAGTAGCATTGTGGGTCAACCTGAAAGCAAGTTGATGGATATTGAGATGTTGTCAGAGCCGGAAAAAAATCAGGTATTGGTTGATTTTAATCATACGCAGACTATCTATCCGATAGATCAAACAATACCAAAATTGTTTGAGGAGCAAGTTGAAAAAGCACCAAATCATATCGCTGTAACTTTTGCAGAACAGCATCTAACTTATGAAGAGCTAAATAACAAAGCGAATCAATTGGCAAGGGTATTAAGAAATAAAGGAGTACGACCAAATAGTATTGTCGGTATCATGGTGGAACGGTCTTTGGAAATGATGATTGGGATCGTAGGAATCCTAAAGGCTGGAGGCGCTTATCTGCCTATTGATTCTGAGTGTGGTCAAGAAAGAATAGCGTATATGCTTGAGAATAGCCAAGCTAAAATTCTTCTTACACAAAACGATTTTATTGATAAGGTGCCTGCAAACATAGAAAAGATTGACATTGCGGATGAAAGTATTGCTTGTGAGGAAAGTTCGAATGTCAGCATCATGAACCAGCCTTGTGATTTAGCCTATGTTATCTATACATCAGGCACAACTGGAAAACCGAAAGGAGTTATGATTGAACATCATAATGTCATAAATTTGGTTTATGGTTTGCAAGATCGTGTATATAGTGAATATGATTCTGCTCTAAATGTAGCGTTACTAGCGCCATATGTTTTTGATGCCTCAGTCAAACAAATTTTCCCAGCCCTTTTATTGGGACATAACTTGTGCATTGTACCAGAGAATATGCGATTTGAACGGGCGGGATTACTGGATTTTTATCGTCAAAATAATATTGATATTTCTGATGGAACACCAGCGCATCTTAATGTGTTCAACTCCATTTCCAAAGGTGAGGAATCTTTAGGTGTCAAAGAATTCTTGATTGGTGGCGAAGCGCTTTCCTACGTATTGGTAGAGGAATTTCTCAATCATTTTAGCAACTCAAAAATTAAGATTACAAATGTTTACGGGCCTACAGAGTGCTGTGATGTTACTACAGTTCATGCAGTGAATTGTGGTGAAGATCATACAGGTGATATTGTCCCTATTGGCAACCCAATCGCTAATGTAAAAGTTTATATTTTAGGAAAAAACTTAGAGCTTCTTCCAGTTAACGCGATAGGTGAGGTCTATATTTGCGGACAAGGCGTCGGCAGGGGATATCTAAATAAACCTGAACTGACGGCAGAAAAATTTATTAAAAATCCTTTTGTACTAGGGGAGACAATGTACAGGACTGGTGATTTGGGCAGGTGGCTATCAGATGGAACCATAGAGTTTTTTGGAAGAATAGATCATCAAGTGAAGATTCGGGGATTTAGAATCGAGTTAGGTGAAATCGAAGCCCAACTGCTAAAACATAATTCGATAAAAGAAGCAATTGTTATTGCGAAAGAGGATACGAATGGGCAGCAGTATCTATGCGCCTATATCGTAGCTGAGCAAGTGGTAACAATTGTAGAGCTTAGAAAACATTTGGCTAATGGCGTACCTGATTACATGATTCCGTCAAGTTTTGTGCAGCTTGAAAAAATGCCGTTGACCATAAACGGGAAAATTGATAGAAAAGCATTACCGGAGCCAGAGGGAAGAGGAAATCTCGGAAGAGAGTATATAGCACCAAGAAACACGGCAGAAGAAAAATTGACGGGCATATGGAAGGAAGTCCTAGGGGTCGAAAAGGTTGGTATTGAAGATAACTTTTTTGAACTTGGCGGCCACTCACTGAAAGCTGTAAATATGGTAGCTAAAATCCATAAAGAGTTTGGGGTTGAAGTGTCGCTTACGGAAGTATTTAAGGCACAAACGGTCAAGGAATTAAGTAAAGCTGTCGAAGGTGAAGTCCAAGATAATTATGCAGCGATTAAACCAGTCGCCAAACAACAATATTATCCTGTATCCTCAGCGCAAAAGAGAATGTTTATCTTAAGTCAATTTGAAACGGCAGATACAACGTATAACATGCCAGCGGCATTTGAAGTAGAAGGTGCTTTAGACAAAAATCAATTAGAGAAAGTATGGAAAAAACTTGTTCAGAGACACGAAACATTACGAACTTCTTTTGAGGTAATTAACGGTGAACCTATGCAAAGGATTCATGAAGAGGTTGCGTTTACTGTTGACTTAATCCAAGGAACAAAAGAGGATATACCGAATATCATCAAGAACTTTGTGCGTCCATTTGATCTAAGCAAGGCCCCGTTACTTAGAGTAGGCCTGGTAGAGCTAACCGAAAACTTGCATGTAGTATTATTTGACATGCATCATATCATATCTGATGGCGTATCTATGAGGATTTTAATCAAAGAACTGACAAAACTTTGTGAAGGGAAGGAATTGCCAGAGTTAAAGATTCAATATAAAGATTTTTCGGCTTGGCAAAATAACTTGCTGACAACTGAAAAATTTAAAAAGCAGGAAGCTTACTGGCTGCAAGCTTTTGCGGGAGACCTTCTGGTACTCAATCTGCCAAGTGATTATCCAAGACCAGCGATTCGAAGTTTTGAGGGGGATAGATTGAACTTTGAATTAGGCGAAGAATTAACAAAAGAGTTGAACCGACTTGCTATGGAAAATGGCACGACACTGTATATGGTACTGCTGGCAGCTTATAATGTAGTACTATCAAAATATACAGGGCAAGAAGATGTTATTGTAGGATCACCAGTTGCAGGCAGATCACATGCAGATTTAGAAAATATGGTCGGTATGTTTGTAAATACGTTGGCGATGAGAAGTTATCCAGAAAGAAATAAAAACTTCCTAGATTTTTTACAAGAAGTTAAAGAGAATGCTCTTATGGCATATGAAAATCAAGATTATCAATTTGAAGAACTGGTCGACAAGCTGGATATACCAAGAAATTTAAGTAGAAATCCGCTGTTTGATACAATGTTTGCTCTTCAAAATACGGATAATGCTGTACTGGCAATAGGCGATCTAAGATTTTCTCGCTATGACTTAGACAATGAAATTGCAAAATTTGATTTAACTTTAGAAGCGGCTGAAAGAAACAATCGATTAGAGTTTACGTTAGAATATGATGTTAAATTATTTAAACAAGAAACGGCGAAAAGAATGGGAAGACACTTTGTTAGTGTATTAAGCAGCATAGTAAGTCAGCCGGAAATCAAACTGGCGAATATTGAACTGGTATCAGAAAAAGAAAAGGATCAAATCCTCATTGACTTTAACAATACACAAACAGAGTATCCAAAGGATAAGACCATTCAAGAATTGTTTGAAGGACAAGTAGAAAAAAATCCAGATCATATTGCCGTAATCTTTGAAAATCAGCAGCTTACCTATAAAGAAGTGAACGATAAAGCAAATCAATTGGCAAGAACTTTAAGGGAAAAAGGTGTAAAAGCCAATCGTATAGTCGGCATAATGGTAGAACGCTCACCGGAAATGATCATTGGAATCATGGGTATTTTAAAGGCTGGAGGAGGCTATATGCCAATTGATCCAGAGTATCCAGAAGAAAGAATCAGCTATATGCTGGAAGACAGCAAAGTAGAGTTGATGGTTACACAGAAATCATTAGAGAAAAAAGCTGCATTTAGCGGTAGGACCATCCATTTAGATGATCCGCAAGTATATCATGGCGGCACTGAGAACTTAGTAAAACAAAATACCTCGCAAGATTTAGCATATGTGATTTATACCTCAGGGTCTACAGGAAAACCAAAAGGAATTTTGACCATGCATTACAATATAGCTCGTGTTGTCAAAAATACAAACTATATTGATATAACCGGAAAAGACGTATTGTTACAATTATCTAATTATGCATTTGATGGCTCAGTGTTTGATATTTATGGATCACTGCTAAACGGAGCGAAACTTGTGCTCGTTGACAAAGAATGTATATTGGATATGAATAGGTTAGCAAAGGTAATCAAAGCAGAAAAAGTAACGATTTTCTTTATTACCACAGCATTATTTAATACGCTGGTAGATGTCAATATTGCATGTTTGAAAAATGTAAGAAAGGTGCTGTTTGGAGGAGAGCAGAGTTCGGTAAGGCATGTACGCAAGGCTTACGAATATATGGGAAGTGGCAGGATAGTAAACGCTTATGGACCGACAGAAACAACAGTTTTTGCAACCTGCTATGAAGTAAATCATATAGAAGAGGGGCAAATGACCATACCGATAGGAAAACCGATAGCGAATACCTGCATCTATGTACTAGACAAGGGCGGAAAACTACAGCCTATCGGTGCTCCGGGGGAATTATGTATTTCTGGTGACGGTTTGGCTAGGGAATATTTAAATAGACCGGAGTTAACAACTGAGAAGTTTGTAGAAGATCCATTTGCATTAGGTGAGCGAATGTATCGGACAGGCGACCTTGCCAAATGGTTACCGGATGGCAATATAGAGTTCTTAGGTCGAATTGATCATCAAGTCAAGATAAGAGGTTTCCGTATCGAATTGGGTGAAATTGAAGCCGAACTATTAAAGCATTCGGCTATAAAAGAAGCATTAGTGCTTGCTAAAAATGATGTAAGTGGTGGTAAATATTTATGTGCTTATGTTGTTGCAACTAAGCAAGGTCTCGCAACTACTGAGCTTAGAGAATACTTAGCCAAAGGATTGCCTGATTATATGATTCCAGCAATCTTTATCCAGATTGACAAGATGCCGTTGACACCAAATGGTAAGATCGATGGAAGGGCTCTTCCTGAACCAGATGTTAGTATCAATGCGGGCACGGAATACGTAGCACCTAGAAATGCAGCGGAAGAAAAATTAGCAAGAGTATGGCAGGATGTCCTAGGAGTTGAAAAAGTCGGAATTGAAGATAACTTTTTTGAACTTGGCGGTCATTCGTTAAAAGCTATCACTCTCGTTGCTAAAATTCATAAAGAATTTGGGGCTGAAGTATCGCTACAGGAAGTATTTAAAGCGCAAACAATCAAGGGACTCATCAAACTCATTGATGGTGCAGTAGAAAACAGTTATGTAGCCATTGAATCGGTGAATGAGCAAGCGTATTATCCGGTATCATCGGCACAAAAGAGAATGTTTGTTTTGAACCAGTTCGAAACGAAGATTACGACTTATAATATGCCGGCCGCCTTTATGGTGGAAGGTCCATTAGACCGAGAACATTTTGAACAAGTCATACAAAAACTTGTTGAACGGCATGAAACCTTACGCACCTCCTTTGCACTAATTGATGGACAGCCGATACAAAGGGTTCATCAAAAAATTGAGTTTACCGTTGACTGTATGCAAGGAAAAGAAGAAAATGCAGATGAATTTGTTAACGATTTTATTCGTCCGTTTGATTTAGGTAAAGCTCCGTTATTTAGAGTGAAGCTAGTGGATTTGGCGGAAAACAGGTATATGGTATTGTTTGATATGCACCATATCATATCCGATGGTGTATCCATGGGGATTTTGGTCAAAGAATTAGCTAGCTTATATGAAGGAGAAGAATTACCGAAGTTAAGAATTCAGTACAAAGATTTTTCGACTTGGCAAAATAATCTGCTGGCAAGCGAAGAAATTAAAAAGCAGGAAACGTACTGGCTACAGAAGCTTGCGGGAGAACTTCCGATACTCAATCTGCCAAGTGATTATCCAAGACCACCGATAAGAAGTTTTGAAGGTGAACGATTGGAATTCATTTTGGGAGAAGAAGTGACAGCAGAGTTAAACAAACTTGCTGGACAAACTGGTACGACTTTGTATATGGTATTGCTCGCAGCATACAATGTGGTACTGTCTAAGTATAGTGGGCAAGAAGACATCATTGTAGGCACCCCGATTGCAGGTAGATCTCATGCAGATTTAGAGAATATAATCGGGCTGTTCGTCAACACGTTGGCGATGCGGAATTATCCAGAAGGCGATAAGAAGTTCTTGGATTTTTTACAAGAGGTCAAAGAAAATGCACTTACTGGCTATGAACATCAGGACTACCAATTCGAAGAACTAGTCAATAAGCTGGACATACCAAGAAGTTTAAACAGAAATCCTTTATTTGATACTATGTTTACGCTGCAAAATCTGGATATAAAAGCACTTAGAATGGGAAATCTGCAGTTTTCAACTTATGAAATTAAAAGCAGAACGGCTAAAATTGATCTGACCTGTCAAGCTATTGAAAGAAATGGCTGCTTGGATTTTACCTTAGAGTATGATACCAAGCTATTTAAGAAAGAAACAGTTGAAAGACTTAGAAGACACGTTGAAAACGTATTGAACATCATCGTAGAGCAGCCACAAATTAAGCTGGCGGACATTGAATTTGTATCAGAGGAAGAAAAACGCCAAATTCTTGTTGACTTTAACAATACGAAAAGATCTTATCCAAAGGATAAAACTATCCAGAAACTTTTTGAGGAACAGGTGGAAAAGAATCCAGATCATATTGCTGTAATTCTTGAAGAAAGGCAGCTGACTTATCAAGAATTGAACAATAAAGCCAACCAATTAGCAAGAAATTTAAGGGAAAAAGGGGTAAAAAAGGACAGTATAGTCGGTATCATGGTGGAACGCTCGCCAGAAATGATTATTGGGATTGTAGGGATCTTGAAGGCTGGGGGAGCATATTTACCGATTGACCCGAAATATCCAAAGGAAAGAATAAGATATATTCTGAAAGATAGTGCAGCAAAAATATTGTTGACGCAGGGAAACCTAGCTGATGAGCTGGCGTTCAAGGGTCAAATTATTGACTTAAATGTTCAAGAATTATATCAAGGGGACGATACAAATTTATTACCAAGAAATAGTGCGGATGACTTAGCGTATATAATCTATACGTCGGGATCGACAGGGAAACCTAAAGGAGTTATGGTAGAACATCGAGGAATAGCTAACCTTCAAATATTCTTCAGAGAAAGTTTTGGCATAAATCAGACCGATAGAATTATACAGTTCGCCAGTAGTTCATTTGATGCGTCAGTTTGGGAAACTTTTATGGCACTACTTGCCGGTGCAACATTGTACCTAGCGCCGATGAAAGCAATTAATAACTATTTGAAATTCGAAGAATTTATTAATAACAATGAAATTACAATAGCAACACTTCCACCAACTTATTTAGCAAATTTGAATCCAGATAAGGTCACTTCATTAAAACGGCTAATAACAGCGGGATCGGCAACAAACTTTGAGTTATTAAATAAGTGGGGAGAGAAACTGCAGTACGTAAACGCATATGGGCCAACAGAGACGACTATATGTACAACAGTTTGGCAAAACACGGAAGAAGAAATTACCTCTTCTTCTATTCCAATAGGGAAACCTATCAATAATACCAGGGTATTTATATTAGATGGAAATAGCAAGCTGTTACCTATAGGTATAGCAGGGGAACTTTGCGTATCGGGTGACATTTTGGCAAGGGGTTATTTAAATAAAGCTAAATTAACAGCAGAAAAATTTGTAGAAAATCCCTATGAGCCAGGAGAGAGAATGTATCGGACGGGTGACCTAGCTAGATGGCTGCCGGATGGCAATATAGAATTCTTAGGACGGATAGATCATCAAGTTAAGATAAGAGGATTCCGTATTGAATTGGGTGAGATTGAAGGGGAATTGATAAAGCATCCGTTTATAAAGGATGCATTAGTACTTGATAAAGAAGATGTAAGCGGCGGAAAGTATTTATGTGCTTATATCGAGAATGAGCAAGAGCTCGCGATTGCCGATATCAGAGAGTACTTAGCAAAGAAATTGCCTGATTATATGATTCCGTCAACTTTTGTACAGCTTGGTAAGATGCCGTTGACGCCAAATGGGAAGATTGATAGAAAAGCATTACCAGAGCCAGAGAAACGGCACGGAACTGGAGCAGAGTATGTAGCACCAAGGAATAAAGGGGAAGAAACTCTAGTACAAATTTGGCAGGATGTTTTAGGAATTGAAAAAGTAGGAATCGAAGATAACTTTTTTGAACTTGGCGGACATTCGCTAAAAACAATAACCCTTGTAGCCAGAATTCACAAGGAATTTGGTGTAGAGGTATCATTACAAGACGTGTTTAAATTCCAAACAATTAAGGAATTGAGCAAACTCATTGGAGAGTCAGCTCAACAAACCTATACTGGCATTGAGAAGGTAGACGAGCGGGAATACTACCCGGTGTCTTCAGCGCAAAAGAGAATGTTTATCTTGAATTTATTAGAAAATAACGGTACGGCTTATAACATGCCAGCGGCCCTTGAAGTGAAAGGTCTTTTAGATAAAGAGCGGTTTGAAGACGTATGGAAAAAATTAATTAAGAGACACGAGCCTTTACGCACTTCTTTTGAGCTAATCGATGGAGAAACTGTACAAAGAGTACACCAAGAGGTTGATTTTACGATTGACTGTATACAAGGTGATGAAAAAGATGTACATGATATCATTCAAACTTTTGTGCATCCATTTGATTTAAGTAAAGCTCCATTACTTAGAGTGGGGTTAGTAGAGGTGGATGAAAGCAAGCATGTTGTATTATTTGATATACACCATATTGTATCTGATGGGGTGTCTATAGGGATTTTAATCAAAGAATTGGCAAGCTTATATGACGGACAAGAATTGCCAGAAATTAAAATTCAATATAAGGACTTTGCGACTTGGCAGGGCAATATAGCTCAAACTGAGGACTTTAAAAAACATGAAGAATATTGGATGAAGACCTTTGCTGGAGAGCTTCCAACATTGAGTATGCCAAGCGATTATTCACGACCACCTATTAGAAGTTTCGAGGGAGATCGGTTGAATTTTAAATTAGGAAAAGAAATGACGGGAGCGTTAAACAACCTTGCTAGCCAAACAGGCACAACTTTATATATGGTGCTGCTGGCAGCATATAATGTCTTACTGGCAAAACATACAGGACAGGAAGATATTATCGTAGGAACACCAATTGCTGGCAGACCACATGCAGATTTAGAAAATTTGGTGGGGATGTTTGTAAATACTTTGGCCATGAGAAATTATCCAGTAGGAGAGAAAAGCTTTCTAGAGTTTTTACAAGAGGTCAAAGAACATGCCATCAGTGCATATGAGCATCAAGACTATCAATTTGAAAATCTGGTGGAAAAGCTGGATATGTCTAGGACGTCAAACAGGAACCCATTATTTGATACCATGTTTGCTTTGCAAAACATTGAAATGGCTACGTTAGAGACGGGGACGCTAAAATTTATTCCTTACGAATTGGCTAATAAAACAGCAAAATTTGATCTGACCTTATACGCTGCGGAAGGAAATGACGGGTTGGAGTTAATGATGGAATATTATACTAAATTATTTAGCGGAGATACGGTAAAAAGAATTTTAAAAGATTATTGTAAAATACTCCAAGAAGTTACGAGAAATAAAGACATATTAATAAAGAACGTTTCTTTAGAAAAACAGTATGTCAAGCGTAAAGGAATTAAACAGAATTTGAACTTTAATTTTTAAGGACCAATAAATAGTAGATGGTGTAAAAAAACACACATCATTAAAATTAAGGGATGGTTACAAAATGCGCAGATGCGTCGTTTGCAACCATCCCTATTGGAGGTCGTTATATGTTAATAGATAAGCATTCTCAAAATATTATTGTATCCAGCGGTGAGTATGAAGAAGAAAGAAAATATTGGCTGGAAAAGTTAGATGGAGGCATCAATCTCAATGGCTTTCCCGTTAATAATGAGCAATCAAGCGGCTATACAAAAGCCAGTTTTAAATGCACTATACCTAATGAAACTTTTAAGAGGATTGTGCATTTAAGCAATCATTCCGAATATGCAGTCTATATGATTATGCTATCTGGTATAAGGTACTTGCTGTATCGTTATACAGATAATAAGGATCTTTTAGTAGGTATGCCGGTGTTTAAGCAAGATATAGATGAGGTATATTTAAGTAACGTTTTATTAAATAATATTTTGCCAATCAGAAGCAGCTTGGATGTGATGAAGTCTTTTAGTAATTTTTTAGGTGAAATAAAAAATTTAGTTATTGAAGCTGATCATTATCAAAATTATCCTCTTCATAAAATTTATGAGCAACTGAACCTGTGTACGGAAGATGAAGAAGATTTAGCCTATAAAACCATTGTTTTAATGGAAAATATTCATGAAAAGGACATAATTGAAGCTTTTAAGTTTGATACAGTATTTTCCTTCTTACTAACAGAAAAAGCGATTGAGGTTACTGTGGATTATAATGCTAAACTTTATACAGAGAAAATGATGAAACAGGTAATTCAATACCTGTTTCATTATTTCAGGGAAGTAACTCAAAATCCGCATAGTATACTTTCTGAAATAGAAATTTTATCTGAGACTGAAAAAAGCAATATACTGATTAATTTCAATAACACGGAGGCAGTTTACCCAAAAGAGAAGACAATTCGACAAGTTTTTGAAGAACAGGTTGGGAAAAATCCAGATCATATTGCTGTGGTTTTTGAGGATCAGCAGCTTACCTATGGAGAATTAAATAGTAAGGCTAATTCATTGGCGAGAGTGTTAAGAAATGAAGGTGTTCAAGCCGATAGTATCGTTGGCATCATGGTGGAACGTTCTCTGGAAATGATTATTGGGATTATGGGAATATTGAAGGCCGGAGGAGCTTACTTGCCGATCTCTCCAGATTATCCAGAGGATAGAATCAACTACATGCTGGAAGACAGTGAAACAAGAATTTTATTAACCCAGAGCCGCTTCGTGAATAAGCTGTCCTTTAATGGACAACTAGTTAACGTAGATGATAAAAGTTTATATTTAGGTGATGGTTCCAACCTGCTTCTGGAAAATAATTCTCATGATTTAGCCTATGTAATTTATACCTCCGGTTCAACGGGAAAACCGAAAGGGGTTATGATTGAAAATTATTCGGTGATTAACCGCATTCATTGGATGCAAGATAAATATAGGCTGGAAGCAAGAGATGTTATACTGCAAAAAACCCCTTTTACTTTTGATGTATCGGTGTGGGAAATTGTCTGGTGGTTTTTCGTAGGGGCCAGTGTTTGCATGTTAAGGCCGGGAGGCGAAAAAGAGCCGGAAGAAATTGTTCGATCCATTGAGAAAAATAAAATAACAACCATGCACTTTGTACCTTCTATGTTAACGGTATTCTTACATTATATTGAAAATTGCAGTCATTCCATTAAAATGGATAGTTTAAAACATGTATTCGCCAGTGGGGAAGCTTTAAATCCCGAGCACGCCAATAGGTTTAATAAATTATTGTCGGGACAAGCGACTAAATTGATCAATTTATATGGGCCAACGGAAGCTACCGTGGATGTATCTTATTTTGATTGTTCCACAGACCAGATACTGAAAAGCGTTCCTATTGGTAAACCCATTGATAATATTCAATTATATATCGTCAATCAGAATAATAAACTTCAACCTGTAGGGGTAGCGGGTGAACTTTGTATTGCTGGGGACGGTTTAGCTAGAGGATATCTAAACAAACCAGAACTAACCGCAGAAAAATTCGTGGAAAATCCCTTTGTGCCGGGAGGTAAAATGTACCGTACAGGAGATCTTGCACAATGGCGGATTGATGGCAACATTGAATTTTTAGGTCGGCTTGACCATCAAGTAAAAATTAGAGGTTTTCGGATTGAACTGGGGGAAATCGAAACGGAATTACTAAAATATCCGTCAGTCAAAGAAACAGTCGTCGTTGCCAAAGAAGATCAGGCTGGTGATAAATATCTCTGTGCTTACATTGTGACCGAGGAGGAGCTGACCATAACGGAACTAAGAGATCATCTCTTCCGAAATTTGCCCGATTACATGATACCTTCCTATTTTGTGCAGCTTGAAAAGATGCCTCTTAGTCCAAATGGTAAAGTAGACAGAAAAGCTCTTCCGGAGCCAAATGGCAACATCCGTACAGGTGTTGAGTATGCTGCTCCTAGAAATGATATAGAAGAAAGCGTGGTCAAGGTATGGCAAGAGGTTTTGAAAGTAGAGAAAGTGAGTATAAAAGATAACTTCTTTAGTTTGGGCGGAGACTCCATTAAAGCTATACAAATATTATCGCAGCTGCGCCAGTACGGACTAAATCTAGAAATGCGGGATTTATTTCAGTATCCCACAATTGAGGCTTTGAGCAGCTATATAACAGTAATAAAACGGAAAATTGATCAAGGAATAGTTAAGGGAGAAGCAGGTCTTGCCCCTATGCAAAGCTGGCTATTCGAGCAAAGCTTTATGGATAAGCAGCACTTTAATCAAGCTGTTATGTTGTATGGTAAGAATGGATTTGAAGAATGGATTATCCGTAAAGTTTTTTCAAAATTGGTTGAGCGTCATGATGCTTTACGTATGGTTGTTAAGAATATGTCAGGTAAAGAGGGACTTTTCAATCGCGGAATTGAGGATGAGCTGTATTCATTAGAGACGATAGATTTATCCAACAATTCTAAATATCGGGAACTAATTAAGGAAAAGGCAGAAGAAATTCAACAAAGCATTGATCTTAAACATGGGCCATTGATTAAGTTAGGACTATTTAAAACTAATATTGGAGATCATCTCTTGATTGTTATTCATCATTTAGTCATTGACGGAGTATCTTGGAGAATTATCCTTCAGGATTTATTTAGCGGATATAGCCAGACCCTAAATAATGAAGAAATACGATTTGCAGATAAGACCAATTCTTTTAAAGATTGGATCAATGCATTAGCTGTTTATGCCAACAGTCGGGAATTATTAAACGAAATCGAATACTGGCAAAAAGTTGAGATGACGGATATAAAGTCATTGCCCCAAGATAAGGTCATTAAGGAAAGAAGAAGTGGCGAAAATAATCATATTCAATGCAAGTTAACTAAAGAAGAGACAGAAAAGTTGCTAAAACAAGTGAATTCAGCTTATAACACTGAAGTAAATGATATTTTGCTTACTGCATTGGCTCTTACGATCACAGAATGGACAGGAGAAGGTAGTGTATTAGTCAATCTGGAGGGACACGGCAGAGAAGAAATCATAAAGGAATTTGACATTTCAAGGACGGTGGGATGGTTTACTTCCCTATATCCGATAGTTTTGAATATGAGTGGTGAGCAGGATCTTGCGTATAAGATAAAGTCAGTAAAAGAAAGTATGCGTCAAATCCCCAATAAAGGGATTGGTTATGGGATTCTTAAATACATGACCTCATCTGAAAATAAGGGAGTTCTACGGTGTAATTTGAAGCCGGAAATCAATTTCAATTATCTTGGACAATTTGATGGTGATGTGAATACTCAGCTGTTCACTGTGTCGGATATTGCAGCAGGAAAATCAATATCTCCCAATATGGAAGATCTATATAAGTTAGATATAAACGGTATAGTTACCAAGGGGCGGTTAACTTTAAACTTCATGTATCATAAAGGTGAGTATGAAAATAGCACCATAACAACACTTGCTGAGCATTTCAGGAAAAATTTGCTTGATGTTATTGATCATTGTGTAGCCATTGATGTAACAGAAATGACACCGAGTGATTTTACGCTAAAAGATATTACGATTGAAGGGCTTGAGGATCTTGAAGATGCCTTTAGTGATATTGAATAAAAATTGAAGTGAATATATCAAGTCGATTGGGAGGAGATTTATATGAGTAATGTAAAGAAAAAAGATAATAAAAAAATAAAAGACATATACTTGTTATCTCCTATGCAGGAAGGCATGTTGTATCATTCGTTGCTGTATAGTGAGTCCAATGCGTATTTTGAACAGAGTTTTTTATCAATAGAAGGAAGTCTAGATGTAAAGTTTCTTGAAGAAAGTTTGAATATGTTAATTGAAAGATATGATATATTGCGAACTGTTTTTGTTTATGAAAATGTCGAAAGACCGGTCCAAGTTGTGATGAAAGCACGTAAGGGGCATATTCATTTTGAGGATATCACCAATTTTTCAGATCTGGAAAAGAAAGCATTTATTGAAAAATTTAAAATGGACGACAGGCAGAAGGGATTTGATTTAAGAAAAGACCTCCCTATGCGGATTAGTGTTGTTAGAACGGGAAATGAATCATACAAGTTGGTATGGAGTTTTCATCATATCATTATGGATGGATGGTGCATGGGAATAATCCGTAAGGAATTTTTGGCGATTTATCACTCTTTAAAAGAAAATAGACAGCCGAATTTGGGACCAGTATATCCCTATAGTGATTACATTAAATGGCTTACCAAGCAGAGCAGGGAAGAGGCTGCATTGTACTGGGAAAGGTATCTAAAAGAGTATGAAGAACTCGTAGGGCTTCCTCAGAATCGGGACATAGTAATGGACGGGAAATATGAATTAGCAGAAGTGGTTTTTCAGATAAATGAAAATACAAGAATAGGTTTAGAAAATATAGTAAAGAAAAATAATGTAACCCTAAGTACCATTGTTCAATCGGCATGGGGAATTCTATTGCAGAGATATAACAATACTGAGGATGTTGTATTCGGTGCAGTTGTATCAGGTAGACCACACGAGATAAAGGGTATTGAGAACATGGTCGGATTATTCATCAATACTCTGCCTGTTAGGATAAAATGCGGTGGGGATGAATCCTTTACGGAATTAGTAGATAAGGTACAGCAATTTGCAGTAGAGTCTGAACGGTACAGCTATTGTCCTTTGGCCGAAATACAGTCAAATACAGGATTGAAAAGTAGCTTAGTTGATCACATCGTCGTTTTTGAAAACTATCCTATTGAAGAAGGTTTGGGGGCTAATGAAATTGGTTTTGCTGTAGGCGATAGTGAGGCCTATGAACAGACAAATTATAACTTTAACATGATCGTCATTCTTGGAAAAGAATTAACTGTTAAGTTTAATTATAATGCATTGGTATATGATCAAATTTTTATAAAGAGAATACAAGGACACTTTCAAGCGGTTATCAATAGCATAATTAAAAATCCTAATATTTTGGTAAAAGATATAGACATACTCACAGAAAAAGAAAGACAAGAGCTTTTATCTTTCAACAATACGCAAGTGGAATATCCCAAATATAAAAGGATTAATGAGTTATTTGAAGAACAAGTCGAAAAAAATCCAGATTCTATCGCTGTCAAATTTGAAGAAAAAAAACTTACCTATAAAGTATTGAACAATAAAGCTAACCAATTGGCAAGATTGCTCTGTAAAAAGGGTGTAAAAAGAGATGGTATTGTAGGCATCATGGCGGAGCGCTCGCCGGAAATGATTATTGGAATTATGGCAATCTTGAAGGCTGGAGGGGCTTATCTGCCTATTGATCCAGAGTACCCTGAGGATAGAATCAGTTATATGCTAGCAGATAGTGGGGCAGAGATATTATTAACACAGCAGCACTTAATTAGTCAAGAATATTCCGATAAAGAAATACTTAGTTTAGATGACCCCAAATTGTATTACGGAGATAACTCTAATTTATTCATTGAGCATAATGCACGGGATTTAGCGTATGTGATTTATACCTCAGGTTCGTCTGGTAAACCTAAAGGGGTTGAAATTGAGCATACTAGTCTTGTGAATCTTGTAGCTTGGCACCAGCGTGTATATAACATTACTTATATGGACAGAGCATCTCAATTGGCAGGGCAGGCTTTTGACGCTTCGGTTTGGGAGATCTGGCCCTATTTGACCGCTGGAGCACAGTTATGCATACCTAGTAATGAAACCAGAGCATCGACAACAGGTTTAATTCAGTGGCTTAAGGACAATTTGATTACGATAAGCTTTATGCCAACGCCTATGGCCGAAGCATTACTTGCTGAGGAGTGGCCCGGGGACTTCCGGCTTAGAGCATTATTAACAGGTGGTGACAAGTTGCACCGCAGACCTTCAAAAGAGCTTCCATTTACCTTAGTTAATCATTACGGGCCAACAGAGAATACGGTCGTTACAACTTGCGCTTCTGTCAGCTCGGCTGAGCCCAAAGATATTTTGCCTTCCATTGGTCGTCCTATTGATAATACACAAATTTATATCGTGGACAAAAACAATAATTTGCAGCCTGTTGGTATAGCTGGAGAACTTTGCATATACGGTGATGGTTTAGCAAAAGGATATTTAAACAGACCGGAATTGACAGCTGAGAAGTTTGTAGCAAATCCATTCGTACCTGGCAAGCGAATGTATCGGTCAGGTGACCTTGCTAGATGGCTACCTGACGGCAATATTGAATTTTTAGGTAGAATCGATTATCAAGTCAAGATTCGGGGCTTTCGGATTGAATTAGGTGAAATCGAAGCTGAATTAATAAACTACCCGTCAATGAAAGAAGCGGTAGTGATTGATAAAGAGGATACAAACGGGCAGAAGTATTTATGTGCTTTTATTGTGGCTGAACAGGAACTCAATACTAAGGAACTCAGAGCATATTTAAGTCACACGTTACCTGCATATATGGTGCCGTCAATCTTTATTCAGCTTGAAAAGCTGCCATTAACACCCAATGGTAAAATTGATAAGAAAGGGCTGCCTGAACCGGAGGGCAGAATTAGCATTGGAACGGAATACGTAGCACCAAGGAATGAAAGGGAAGAAAAGCTGGCACAAATTTGGCAGAATGTATTAGGTGTAGAAAAGGTCGGAATTGAAGATAATTTTTTTGAATTGGGTGGACATTCGTTAAAAGCAATAAGCCTTGTAGCCAAAGTACACAAAGAATTTGGGGCAGAAATATCCTTACAGCAAATATTTAAAAACCAAACAGTCAAAGAACTAATTAAAACCATTGATGGTGTGACAGAAAATAACTATGCGGCGATTGAATCAATCGTTGAGCAAGAGTATTATCCGGTATCTTCCGCGCAAAAGAGAATGTTCATTTTGAATCAATTGGAAGCTAATAGTACCGCTTATAATATGTCTGTTGCATTTAAGGTCGAAGGCATTTTAAACAAGCAGCGCTTTGAAGAGGTGTGGGAAAAATTAATCAAAAGACACGAAGCATTACGGACTGCATTTGAATTAATTAACGAAGAGCCAGTACAAAGAGTATACAAAGAAGTTTCCTTTAACATTGAATGTTCTTGCGGAAAAAAAGAGGAAATCAAAGATATTTTCCAAAATTTTGTGCGTCCATTTGATTTAAGCAAAGCTCCACTATTAAGAGTAGGCTTGATTGAATTGGCTGAAGATAGCCACGTGGTGTTATTTGATATGCACCATATTATCTCTGATGGCGTATCTATGGGAATCTTGGCAAAAGAGTTGGCAAGTTTGTATGAAGGAGCGGAATTGCCGGAATTACAAATTCAATACAAAGATTTTTCGGCTTGGCAAAAAAAATTGCTGACAAGTGAAAACTTTAAACAACAGGAAGCTTATTGGTTACAGACTTTAGGTGGAGAACTTCCGGTACTCAATATGCCAACCGATTATCCAAGGCCATCGGTCAAAGGGTTTGAGGGAGACTTGCTAAAGTTTAGTCTAGACGAAGAACTGACGAGAAATTTAAATAAGCTTGCGATGGAAACTGGTACGACTTTATATATGGTACTGATGGCAGCCTATAATATTTTATTATCAAAATATACGGCGCAGGAGGATATCATCATAGGTACACCAATTACAGGCAGACATCATGCGAATTTAGATAATATTATCGGCATGTTTGTTAATACACTGGTGATGCGAAATTTTCCAGAAGGGAACAAAATTTTTCTGGAATTTTTGCGAGAGGTCAAAGAAAATGCGCTACAGGGCTTTGAACATCAGGACTACCAATTCGAAGAATTGGTGGATAAGTTGGATGTACCAAGAGATTTGAGTAGAAATCCATTGTTTGATATGATGTTTTCTTTGCAGAATATGGATATTGCAGCGTTAGAATTTAATGGTTTAAAACTATTTCCTTATGAATTTACGAACAAGGCTGCAAAATTTGATCTAAGCTTAGAGGTAGTGGAAGCAAACAAATGTTTAGAGTTTACACTGCAATACTATACAAAACTATTTAAGAGAGAATCGATTGAACGATTGTGCAGGCATTTTGTTAACATTCTGAAAAGTATTGTGATTCAGCCGCAAATCAAAATTGCAGACATCGAATTTTTATCAGAAAATGAGAAAAATCAAATACTTTATGATTTTAATAATACAGAAGCTGCCTATCCGATAGATCAAACAATACCAAGAATGTTTGAGGCGCAAGTTGAAAAAATACCGAATCATATCGCTGTAACTTTTGCAGAGCAGCATCTAACTTATGAAGAGCTAAACAACAAAGCAAACCAATTAGCAAGGGTATTAAGAAATAAGGGAGTACGACCAAATAGTATCGTCGGAATTATGGTAGAGCGTTCACTGGAAATGATGATCGGAATTATGGGAATATTAAAAGCTGGAGGGGCTTATTTGCCCATTGATCCGAAATATCCGCTAGACAGAATCTGCTATATGCTGAAGGATAGTGGAGCAAGCATTGTATTAACTCAGGAACATTTGTTGCATATAGCACCGTTTAAAGGAGAAACAATTCAGTTAGACCATCAAGGGTTATACTCAGGAGATTCTTCTAATTTGATACCTGTAAGCACTCTACGAGGCTTAGCTTATGTGATATACACATCAGGTACGACCGGACATCCTAAAGGCGTTATGATTGAACAGCGCAATGTTATAAATCTGGTTTATGACTTGCGAGATCGAGTATATGGGAAATATGCATCTAGTCTAAATGTAGCATTACTATCGCCATATGTTTTTGATGCCTCAATTAAGCAGATTTTTCCGGCTCTTTTATTGGGACATAATTTGTGCATTGTACCAGAAAATATACGATTTGAACGGGCGGGATTACTTGATTTTTATCGTAAAAACAACATTGACATTTCTGACGGAACACCTGCACATCTTAGCGTATTTAATTCCATTTCCAAGAGTAATGAATACTTAGGTGTCAAAGAATTTCTGATAGGCGGAGAAGCCCTCTCTTACTCAGTTGTGCAAGAATTTCGTAATCATTTTAATAAATCAAATATTAAGATTACAAATGTTTATGGGCCAACAGAGTGCTGTGACATTGCCACGACTCATGAAGTAGATTGTGATGAAAATCATTTAAGTGATATTGCTCTCCTTGGAAAACCAATTTCCAACGTAAAAATCTATATATTGGGGAAAAATTTCATGATTCTTCCCGTTAATAATATAGGAGAGGTGTATATTTGCGGACAAGGAGTTGGCAGAGGCTATCTAAACAATCCTGAATTGACAGCAGAAAAGTTTATGGATAATCCTTTCATGCAGGGAGAGAGGATGTATAGAACAGGAGATTTAGCTAGATGGCTACCTGATGGAACCATAGAATTCTTTGGTAGAATAGATCACCAAGTGAAAATTCGGGGATTTAGAATCGAAGTAGGCGAGATTGAAGCCGAACTTTTAAGACATCAGTCTATAAAAGAAACAGTTGTGATTGACAAGGAAGGCATAAACGGAGACAAGTATTTATGTGCCTATTTTGTAGCTAAGCAGGAACTAACTATAGCAGAATTGAGAAAATTTCTTTCAAAAAAAATTCCTGATTACATGATTCCGTCAGCTTTTGTACAGCTTACTAAGATGCCATTAACGCCAAATGGGAAAATTGATAGAAAAGTATTGCCAGAGCCTGAGGGGCGGATCAATACCGGAACGAAATATGTAGCTCCAAGAACCCAAGAGGAAGAAAAGTTAGTGGAAATTTGGCAGACTGTTTTAGGGACGGAGAAGGTTGGTATTGAAGATAATTTCTTTGAATTGGGTGGTCATTCTTTAAAAGCAATTACTCTTGTTGGCAAGATACATAAGGAGTTTGGAGCAGAAATATCGCTGCAAGAAGTATTTAAAGCGCAAACAATTAAGGAAATGATCAAAACCATAGAAGATGTTGGGGAAAGTGATTATGCGACAATTGAACCAGTAGCTACACAAGAATACTATCCAGTTTCTTCGGCGCAAAAGAGAATGTTTATCTTGAATCAATTTGAATCTGAAAATATAACTTATAATATGCCCGCTGTATTTATAGTAGAAGGAACTTTAGATAAAGAACGATTGGAAAATGGATTCAAGAAACTTATTCAGCGGCACGAAACATTACGAACCTCCTTTGAAGTTGTTAATAGAGAACCAGTACAAAGGGTACACAAAAAAATTGAATTTACCATCGACAGTATGCAAAGGGGTAAAGAAGATATAAAGGAAATCATAAAAGCTTTTGTGCGTCCCTTTGATCTAGGCAAAGCAACATTACTTAGAGTGGGGCTAGTCGAACTAAATAAAGATAAACATATTCTGCTATTTGATATGCACCATATTATCTCTGATGGTGTATCTATGGGGATTTTAGTCAAAGAACTGATAGGTTTATACCAAGGGCACGAACTGCCGAAACTACGGATTCAATATAAAGATTTTTCGGCTTGGCAGAACGACTTGTTTCAAAGCAAAGCGTTAAAGAAACAAGAAGCGCATTGGCTAAAAATCTTTGCAGGAGAAATTCCTGTACTAAATATGCCAAGTGATTATCCACGTCCAATCGTTAGAAGTTTTGAGGGAGACCGGTTCAACGTTTCTATAGAAGAAGAATTGACGGAAGCGTTAAACAAACTTGCTATGCAAACTGGTACGACCTTATATATGGTGCTATTGGCGGCGTATAATGTTTTGCTATCCAAATATACTGGTCAGCAAGATATTATTGTAGGATCACCAATTACAGGCAGAGCGCATGATGACTTAGAGAATATGGTGGGTATGTTTGTCAATACATTGGCAATGCGGAACAACCCGGTGGAAAACAAAAGTTTCCTAGATTTCTTACAAGAGGTTAAGGATAATGCATTGGATGCCTATGAGTATCAGGACTACCAATTTGAAGAATTGGTGGACAAGTTGAACATAGAAAGAAATTTGAGTAGAAATCCGTTGTTTGATACCATGTTTGTTGTCCAAAATACGAATACAACAACGTTAGAAATTAATAATTTAAGATTTTCACCTTGTGAATTTGAGCATAAAGTAGCCAAATTTGATTTAACCGTGGAAGCGATTGAAATAAACAACCGTTTAGAATTAATTTTGGAGTATTATACTAAGCTGTTTAAGAAAGAAACGATTGAACGGTTCGGAAGGCATTTTGTCAACCTTTTAAAAAGTATTACAATGCAACCGCAATGCAAATTGGGAGATCTTGAATTTGTATCAGTGGAAGAAAAACGCCAAATTCTCGTTGACTTTAACAATACGAAAAGAGCTTATCCAAAGGATAAAACTATCCAGAAACTCTTTGAGGAACAGGTGGAAAAGAATCCAGATCATATTGCTGTAATTTTCGAAGAAAAGCGGCTGACTTATCGAGAATTGAACAATAAAGCCAACCAACTAGCAAGAACCTTAAGGAAGAAGGGCGTAAAAGCTAACAGTATAGTTGGGATTATGGTGGAACGTTCGCCGAAAATGATCATAGGAATCATGGGGATTTTGAAAGCTGGAGGGGCATACCTGCCCATTGATCCGGAATATCCAGCAGAAAGAACTAACTACATGTTAGAAGATAGTGAAACAAGAATTTTAGTGACGCAACAAAAACTAATTGAGTCAATAACCTTTAATGGAGAAATTGTCGACATTGATGATTTTGAATTATACGAAGAAGATACTAGAAACTTAGTAGCAGTAAATACCTCGCAGGATCTAGCATATGTGATTTATACCTCAGGGTCGACGGGAAAGCCTAAAGGAGTTTTGACCATGCATTATAATGTAGTTCGGGTTGCCAAAAACACGAATTACATTGAAATCACTAGAAATGATGTATTGCTACAGTTATCCAATTACGCTTTTGACGGTTCAGTTTTTGATATCTATGGAGCATTGCTAAACGGAGCGAAACTTGTGCTGGTTGATAAGGAAAATGTAGTAGATATGAACAGATTGAGTAAGGTAATCGACCAAGAAAAAGTAACAGTTTTCTTTATTACCACGGCCTTGTTTAATACGCTGGTGGACGTAAATATTGAATGTCTAAAAAACATAAGAAAAGTGTTGATTGGTGGAGAGCAGAGTTCGGTAAGGCATGTACGCAAGGCTTACGAATATATGGGAAGTGGCAGGATAGTAAACGCTTATGGACCGACAGAAACAACAGTTTTTGCAACCTACTATGAAGTAAATCATATAGAAGAGGGTCAATTGACTATACCGATAGGAAAACCGATAGCGAATACTCGTATCTATGTACTAGACAAGGGCGGAAAACTACAGCCTATCGGTGCTCCGGGGGAAGTATATATTTCTGGTGATGGTTTGGCTAGGGGATATTTAAATAGACCTGAACTAACAGATGAGAAGTTTGTAGAAGATCCATTTGCGTTAGGTGAGCGAATGTATCGGACAGGCGACCTTGCTAAATGGTTACCGGATGGCAATATAGAATTCTTAGGACGAATTGATCATCAAGTGAAGATAAGAGGATTTCGGATTGAATTGGGTGAAATTGAAGCCGAGTTGTTAAAACATCCAGTTATAAAAGAAGTATTAGTGCTTGCTAAAAATGATGTAAGTGGCAATAGGTATTTATGTGCATACCTTATAGGTGAACAAGAAATTGTCATTTCGGAGCTCAAAAAGTATTTAGAGCGAACATTACCTCATTATATGGTTCCGTCAGCTTTTGTACAGCTTGAAAAAATGCCGTTAACATCAAACGGGAAAATCGATAGAAAGACACTGCCAGAACCGCAAGGAAGGGTGCAGACCAAAATGGAATATGTAGCACCGAAAAATCAAGTGGAAGAAAAGCTGGCAGAGATTTGGCAGGATATTTTAGGGGTTGAAAAAGTTGGGACTAAAGATAATTTCTTTGAACTTGGCGGTTATTCCCTAAAAGTTATAACCCTTGTTGCTAGAATATGTGAGGAATTTGGTGTAGAAATACCTTATGACCAAATTTTTAAGAATCCTACGATATCAGAACTTGCAAAATGCACTGAAAAATCGGATACGGCTAGAAAGGTATACAGCGATTATATAAGGTTTAACGAAAGTAATGGTAATAAACCGAACCTGTTCTTCTTTCCTCCGGCAGTGCCATTGGGGCTGATCTATAGGCAGCTAGCGGCTGAATTGGAAGAGTATACGTTATATTGCTTTAATTTAGTTGAAACTGAAGCTAAAATCAAAGAATATGTAAAAATGATAACTGGCATACAATGGCAAGGTCCATACATTTTGGCTGGGTTTTCCGCAGGTGGAATCTTGACAGTTGCGGTTGCAAGAGAATTAGAACAGCAAGGTTATGATGTAGCGGGAATCGTTTTGTTAGATTGCCAATATGTAAAAATACCAGAAGAGAGCATGGAACTTTTGATGGAACGTGTTGATGCCTACATGGTAAATATGGATGTATCTAAAAAAGAAAAGAAGAATATCAAAAAATTCATTCAAAATAAGACAATGAATTATTTAACTTATCTTAATGGCATAATTAACGATGAAAAAATTACAGCCAATATATATCAGATATATTCTCATAAAGAGCAGCAAAACTGTTCCAAGGCTGATGAATGGAGGCAGAAATCCACAGGGACATATTTGGAATACAAGGGCTTTGGCACACATGATGCTATGTTAGAAGCTGATTATGTAAAAGAAAATGCTCAGATTGTAAAACAAATAGTGGGTGTCTTGCAACCAGAAAAATGGGGTGGAAAAATATGAAGCTCGTTCAACTGGCTGGCTTATATTTCTTAGGAACTGAGGCGTTTACTTCATCAAATAGCATGAGGGCAACAGTGGTTCTTAAGGAAAAAATTAATAATAAAAAATTGGTTCAAAGTTATAGAAAACTAATCTCTGAAAATCGATTACTCCAAACGAAAGTTATTGAATCCCCTGAAAAGAACAAATTTGAATGGGGACAGTTTTCTTCGGAAGAGCTAGAGCAATTACTCAAATTTGAAGAGTGGAAGCTTAGTAAAAAGTATGATAAAGATACTCTGTTAAAGGAGTATTACCCGACCAATACACGCCTGCCCTTCAACATATCTGTAGTGGATGAATACACGGTTGTTATTTGTATGAATCATATTATTGCAAACGGTAAGTGTTTGGTTTTTTGGATTCAAAAATTGCTTCAATATTATGAGGGGAATCAACCCAAAAGCATACAAGAAAAAACCACAAATATGGATTTTTGGCATGGTATATTACGCATGATGAAAAAGCTCATTGCTTTCCTATGGCTGCCAGTTTTTCTTACTGAATTTATCTGCAGAGCTGGCAAGAATGCTGGAAAGGACGTTGTAGACTTAAGTTATGGTAAAACTCCTGAGAAAAGTAATAACTATGCCACCAAGTCATATAGTTTTGGCAGGGAGGACACTAAAAAATTATTGCTGCTATGCAAGGCTAAAAAAATGACGTTAACAGAATATATCTGCGAAAGGGTGGTCAACGGTTTATTTCAGTACGTACCTGATAAAAAACGTGTTGCTATTTCAATGCCTATGGATATAGGTCTAATTTCGCCTTATTCACCGGAAAATGCCTATGGAAACTTGATAGCAAGTCTTCCGGCACAATTTTTTCGAGATAGAGAAATAGATAAGCAAGTTAAATCTGTATTTCGTTGGTTTAAAAAGGGCATTCCTTATAGTTTGGCATGCTTAGCAGCTAATGTTTCTATATCTTACGAAAAAGTTAAAACACAATGGTTAGAGCAGAGTAAAAAACCTATACCAGAAAGGTCCCCGTTAGGGGACTTTTCGCTTACCTATTCCAATTTGGGCATTATATCATATCCTGTGATGGAGAGATTGGTCGATTCGATCTATTTCTCCTTTAAGACACAATCGGTCCTTTTGGTTTCCTCTACTATTTCAGGTAAGTTATGCATGAAAATAAGTTTATCAAAGGATCTCTATAATACTGAGGAAGTATTCAAGCTATTTGATCAAATACTATCTATAGAATATTTAGATAATTCAAAATAAAAATTAAGGAGACGATAGTAATATGTGTAAAATAAACTCGGGATTAATCTACAAAGAGTATCCAATGACTTCGTATCAAAAAGATATCTGGGTAGAGCAGTGTCTATACTCGGAAAAACCGATTTATAATCTAGGTGCATTCATAAATATTAATGGGAAAATAAATCAGGATATTTTAAATCAAGCAATTGATACATTAATAAAAAATCATGACTCTTTACGAACGAATGTAATTGATAAGAATGGAGAACCTTATCTGAAAATATTAGCAGAAATTGCATATGAAGTTCCGTTTTATGATTTTTCTAACAAAGAAAATTCTAATGTAATGTGCTTAGATTGGATGAGAAAGGAATTTTTAAAGCCTATTGATTTTGGAGGTATTCTATTTCAATTTGCGTTACTTAAGGCTGATGATAATACCTACTTTTGGTTTATGAAATATCACCATATCATAATTGATGGCTTTGGGATAGGTATAGTATATAAGCAAGTTATTGAAACTTATAACCAATTGATGGTGGGCTCTGCAGACAATGAAAGAATAACGTATTCCTACACAGATTTTATTGCCGATCATCAGAAATACCTTGATTCCCAGACTTTTTTAAGTGATAAAGAGTTCTGGTGTGCAAAATACCAAACAATTCCAGAGCCGCTTTTTAACAGGTGCACTGATAATGCTGCTAGTAGCGATAGTTCAGTGTTAAGTGATAGGATTACATTTAGTATCAAAAGGGCTGCTTATAATAAAATGATCGAATTTAGTGAAGCAAACGGTTGTAGTGTCTTCCACTTTATTTTGGCAGTGCTGTTTACCTATTTCAGCAGGGTATGTAATAAGGAAGAGATTGTTATCGGCGTTCCTATTCTAAATAGAGGAAAAGCAAAATATAAGCAAATAATAGGCCTATTTGCTAATATAGTACCTTTAAGAATAAATATAGGGAAAGATATAAGTTTTAGCGAGCTTATGCTTACGATAAAAAATGAACTTATGGAATGCTATAGACACCAGAAGTTTCCTGTTGGAGAAATATACAGAACGGTTTCTGAACAGGGTAAGGAAAAAAATAATATTTTTGATATTTCCCTTTCCTATATAAATCGTGATTTTAGTGATAATTTTGTCACTGCTAGTGATTATGACATTGTAAGCCTGGCGCATCAGCATGAGCGGAATGCCTTGACGATATTCGTAAGGGAGTATAGCGAGGATAGGGATATCTTATTTGATTTTGATTATCAGATTGGTGTATTTAAAAAATTTATGTCCATTGAATCTGTTATTGCACAGTTTAAATATTTGCTAGGTGAAGTGATTGAAAACAGTGAGAAAAGTGTCTCTGAGATAGAAATAATTCCTGAAGTGGAGAAACAAAAAATTTTATATGGCTTCAATAATACAAAGATGGAATATTCAAAAGAGAAGACAATTCAGGAATTGTTTGAAGAGCAGGTTAATAGAGTGCCTGATCATGTAGCTGTAGTTTTTAAAAATACAAGGTTAACCTACGAGGAACTAAATGCCAAAGCAAACCAAATGGCAAAGGTTTTGAGAAATAAGGGAGTAAAGCCTGATAGTATCGTAGGTATAATGCTAGATCGGTCTATTGAAATTGTCGTTGGCATACTTGGTGTACTCAAGGCAGGCGGTGCATATCTGCCGATAGATCCAAACTACCCTACGGAAAGAATAAACTATATACTGGAAGACAGCGCTACAGGTATTCTGTTAACACAGAAAGATTTAAAAGATAGAGTAAGTTATCAAGGTCAAGTCATTGATATTGAGGATGATATATACAAAGGGGACAATGAAAAACTAGAAAATATAAATAAGTCGAGTGATTTGGCATATATCATTTATACCTCAGGATCAACAGGGAAACCTAAAGGAGTTATGATAGAGCATAGGGGAATTGCAAATTTAAAGACCTTTTTTCAGCAGAATTATCATGTGGATGAGAAAGATAACATGTTGCAATTTGCTAGTAGTTCCTTCGATGCCTCCGTATGGGAAATTTTCACGAGCTTGCTGACGGGTGCAACGTTGTATATGGTTCCTAAGGAAACGATTAACAATCTAGTTGATTTCGAAAATTTTATTAATAAAAATGAGATAACGATGACACTTCTTCCACCAACCTATTTAGCTAGTATTGAACCCGCAAGAGTAACTAAGTTGAAGAATTTATTCACAGGTGGGTCTGCTATAACTAAAGGATTGGTTGATAAATGGAAGGAAAGGCTTGTGTATAGTAACGCTTATGGGCCTACGGAGTCAACGATTATGGCAACTACTTGGAAATATAATGAGCAAGAATTGGGAGATAGTCAGGTGCCGATCGGGAGCCCGGTAAATAATACGGAAATATATATTTTAGATAGCAATAACCAAGTTTTACCAATTGGTTCGGCGGGCGAATTGTGCATCGGTGGAGATGGGCTGGCTAGGGGATATCTACACAAACCTGAGTTGACAGCGGAAAAATTTGTAGCTAATCCTTACCGAAATGGGGAAAAGATGTACAAGACGGGTGATTTGGCAAGATGGCTTCCCAATGGCAACATCGAATTTCTTGGCAGAATGGATTATCAGGTAAAGATAAGGGGCTTTAGGATCGAACTGGGGGAAATTGAAGCAGAATTATTAAAGTATCCGGAAGTTAAAGAGGTAATCGTAATTGACCGGGACGGTGAGCAAGGGGACAAATACCTAGTCGCATATTTTGTAGCAGATAGTCAGTTGACAATAGATGAACTAAGGGAACATTTATTAAAAGAACTACCTGAATATATGGTGCCTTCCTACATGATGCAGCTTGATAATATGCCTCTGACTTCCAATGATAAGATTGACAGGAAAGCACTACCAGAGCATGATTGTGGTAGTGGATCTGGTGTGGTGTACGTAGCTCCAAGGGATGATAAAGAAAAAATATTGGTAAAATTATGGCAGGAAGTATTAAAAGTGGAACGGATTGGGATAAGAGATAACTTTTTCAATCTGGGCGGAGACTCCATAAAAGCAATACAGATATTGTCAAGACTAAATGCTTACAGGCTAAAATTGGAAATGAGAGATTTGTTTAAGCACCCAGCTATTGAGGAATTGGGTGCTTTTGTTCAAGAAGTAGCGCGTACAGCAGAACAAGGTCTTATTGAAGGTAAAGCAAATTTGACGCCAATACAGCATTGGCTATTTGAGCAAAGATTTGCAGAGAAATATCACTTTAATCAAGCAATTATGCTTTATCGACAAGAAGGTTTTATAGAGGAAATCCTAAAAAATGTATTTAGTAAACTGGTAGAACATCATGATGCCTTGAGAATGGTTGCTAAACAGGAAGAAAGTGAGGTCGTTCTGTTTAACAGAGGGCTTGAAGGTAACTTATATTCTTTAGAAGTATTTGATTTGCGAAAATGCGCTAATTTTAGAGACGTCATTGAAGTAGAAGCGAATAAGATACAGGCAAGCTTAGACCTTTCACAAGGGCCATTGGTTAAGCTTGGTCTCTTTAAGACGAAAACAGGAGATCAACTTTTAATCGTGATTCATCATATAGTCGTAGATGGTATATCCTGGAGGATTATACTTGAGGATCTTTTTAATGGGTATATGCAGGCTTTAAAGAAGGAAACAATACGGTTCGCCGATAAAACCGATGCTTTTAATGCTTGGACTGTTCAGTTATCTACGTATGCCAATAGTTGTGAGTTATTAAAGGAAGTAGAGTATTGGGAGGAAATTGAACGGGTAACTGTAAAAGCGTTGCCTAAGGACCAACCCATTACAGAAAGAAAATGTGAAGAAACTGAAAAGGTGCATATAGAATTAAGCACACAAGACACGGAAAAATTACTTAAAGATGTAAATCAAGCATATAACACTGAGATTAATGATATTTTGCTTACAGCATTAGGATTAGCGGTTAAGGAATGGACAGGTGAGGAAAAAGTATTAATTAATCTAGAGGGACATGGCAGAGAAGAGATAGGTAATGAGCTTGATATATCAAGGACAGTCGGATGGTTTACCGCCCAATATCCTGTAATCCTGAACATGAGAAAAAAGAAGGATCTTGCATATAGTATAAAATCAGTGAAAGAAGGAATGCGGCGGGTTCCGAATAAAGGAATTGGCTATGGAATTCTAAAGTATCTAACTTTGCCAGAAAACAAGAAAAATTTGCAGTTTAACCTAAAACCAGAAATTAGCTTTAACTATCTTGGACAATTTGGAGAAGATACTGATAACAGTGCATTTAGTATATCGGATATTTCTGTCGGAGAGTGTGTATCACCAAATATGGAGCAGCCTTATGCCATTGATATAAATGGCATGGTGACAAAGGGAAGATTGGTATTGGATTTTACCTATCATAAAACTGAGTATGATAGGGTTACAATTGAAAAATTTGCAGAAAGTTTTAGAAAAAACTTGGTAGATGTAACAATCCATTGTACAGCTCTTGATTATACAGAGATGACTCCTAGTGATTTCACCTTTAAGAACTTTACCCTTGATGAACTTGAAACTGGATTAAGCAATTTAAATACAAGAAACATAAAAGATTTGTATCGATTGAGTCCTATGCAAGAAGGCATGCTGTATCATGCAATGAAGGAAAATGAATCTTCAGCGTATTTTGAACAAGTGATTTTATCAATAGAAGGTAAGTTGGATATAGCTAACATAAGAGAAAGTTTTAACAAGCTTATCGAAGCATATGATGTATTTAGAACTGTATTTGTCTATGAAAAGATAGCAAAACCGATACAAGTTGTTATGAAGGCTCAAGAAGTATCTGTAAATGTTGAAAATATTACTTGTTTGGCGGAAAGAGAGCAGCAGCTATTTATTGAAAAGTTTAAGGCGAATGACAAAATGGCAGGGTTTAATCTCCAGGGAGGTATGCCAATAAGATTAAACGTCATCCAAACAGGGGCAGATTCCTACAAGTTAATATGGAGCTTCCATCATATCATTATGGATGGATGGTGCCTCGGGATAGTTCTTAAACAATTTTTTGAAATATATGATAGCTTACAAGAAAATAGGTCACTGGAATTAGATAAAGTATATCCATATAGCAACTATATTAAATGGCTTGATAGACAAGTAAATAAGGGTGCGCAAACTTATTGGGAAGGATACTTAAGTGATTATCAAGAGCAGGTATCACTTTCTGGATATAACGGTGTCTTACCACAGGGCGGATATGAACAAGAAGAGTTTCGCTTTAGTTTTGATGAGAAAATAAAATCTGGTCTTGAGAATATAGCCAAGAAAAACAATGTAACTCTTAGTACGATAATTCAAACTATATGGGGGCTCTTGCTTGCAAGGTATAATAATACCGATGATGTTGTTTTTGGTGCGGTCGTGTCGGGAAGACCTCATGAAATAGTGGGTGTAGAAAGCATGGTGGGGTTATTTATAAACACTTTACCAGTAAGAATAAAATGCGAGGGTAATCAATCATTGGCACAATTGCTGCAAGAAGTGCAATTAGCTGCGATAGAATCTGAGGAATTTAGCTATTATCCTCTTGTGGAAATACAGGCAAGGACAAGTATGGGAGATGCTCTGTTTGATCATATTGTTGCTTTTGAAAATTACCCAATAGAAGAGGCAATAAACGGTAACTTTAGTGTTAATATAAAAGCGGCTGAAGCTTTTGAACAGACCAATTATGATTTTAATATGGTCGTTATTCCAGGTAGGGAATTAAACATCAAGTTTATGTATAATTCATTGGTTTATGATAGAGGATTTATTGGAGCCCTTAAGGTGCATTTCGAAACAATGATCTTAGGAGCGATTGGCAATCCGGAGATATTGGTAAAAAATATAGATATGCTTACGATAGAAGAGGAAAAGGTGCTTTTAGATACTTTTAATCATACGAAAACTGACTACCCAAAAGATAAGACCATATCAGAACTCTTTGAGGAGCAGGTTAAGAGGACGCCTAATAATATAGCAGTAGCTTTTAAAGATCAGAGACTAACGTATGGCGTATTAAATGAAAAAGCTAACCAACTAGCAAGGGGATTAAGAAGTAAGGGGGTAACGACAAATCATATTGTGGGAATTATGGCAGAGCGTTCTCCGCAAATGTTGGTTGGGTTATTAGCTATTTTGAAGGCAGGAGGAACTTATTTACCTATCGATCCTGAATATCCGTCAGATAGGATTAGCTATATGCTGTCGGATAGTGGGGCGCAAATATTATTAACACAAACACATTTGCTTAGTAAGACTGCTTTTAACGGGGTCATTATTGATTTAGAAGAAGAAAGATTATATCAAGGTGATGCTAACAATTTAATAAGAGAAAATACCTCACAAGATGTAGCGTATGTGATTTACACATCAGGTTCAACGGGGAAACCAAAAGGAGTTGAGATTGAACACACTAGTTTGGTAAATCTTGTATTCTGGCATCGGCGTGCGCATCATATTACCTCTGAGGATAGAGCTACTCTAGTGGCTGGACCAGCGTTTGACGCTTCGGTTTGGGAGACTTGGCCATATCTGGTTTCCGGTGCGGGGCTATATATTCCCAATGATGAAATCAGAGTGTCAACGACAAGTCTTATTAAGTGGTTGCAAGATAACTTAATCACTGTAAGTTTTATGCCGACACCATTGGCGGAAGCGCTTTTAGCAGAGGAGTGGCCAAGTGAGATATCGTTAAGGACTATGCTGACAGGTGGAGATAAATTACATCGTCGGCCTAATGCAGATATGCCATTTACGTTGTTTAATCAGTATGGACCAACTGAGAATACAGTGGTTACTACTTGGGGGGCCATCAGGCCAGAAGATGCAGTTGACACTTTACCATCAATCGGTCGTCCTGTGGATAATACAAATGTCTATATATTGAATAGATATGATAGACTGCAACCAATTGGTGCCCCGGGAGAATTGTGCATTTCAGGCGATAGTCTGGCTAGAGGCTATTTAAACAGACCTGATTTGACGGCGGAGAAGTTTATTCCAAATCCGTTCAAATCAGGTGCGAGGATGTATCGGACAGGAGATTTGGTAAGATGGCTGCCGGATGGCAATATAGAGTTTCTTGGGCGAATTGACCACCAGGTCAAGATTAGAGGATTTAGAATGGAACTGGGGGAAATAGAAAGCCAAATATTAAAGCATCAGGCAGTTAAGGAAGCGGTAGTAATAGCCAGAGAGGATAAGCAAAATGACAAATATTTGGCAGCATATCTGGTAGCAGATCGTGAATTGACAGCGAATGAGCTTAAGGCGTATCTATTAAAAGAACTGCCTGAATATATGGTACCATTGTACTTCACTCAGCTTGATAAATTACCTTTGACTCCTAATGGCAAGATTGACCGAAAGGCGTTGCCTGTTCCTGATGGATGGGGCAGCACGGGAGAATGCTATATAGCCCCACGAAATGAAGCTGATGGAAGAATCCAAAAAGTCTGGGAAGATATACTTGGAATCGATAGAATTGGAATTGATGATAATTTCTTTATGCTTGGAGGCAATTCGATAAAAGCAATACAAGTTGTTGCCAAATTGGCACTGGATTTTGAGATCGGGATAAATGATATTTTCCAATGCCAGACCATAAGGAAGATCTCTGATACAATAAAATACTCTAAAGATAGATTAAAGGCAACGATTGACGCTATGAGTGAAGCGGCTGCGGCAAAGGATAATTTGATTAACTTCGATGGAGCCATTCGAGACAAGTTGAGAAAGTATAAAACTAAAAATCAAGTCTACAAAAAGGCCAATCTTTTTGAAACAGTTCCGTATAAAAATATCCTGCTTGCAGGGAGTACCGGTTATCTTGGAATACATATTCTATACCAGTTACTAGAAAATACTGATTATATGGTGTATGTAACGATCCGGGCTAAAGATGATGAGGAGGCAAAAGAAAGGTTGTGGGGTAAACTGGAGTTTCATTTTAATCTTAGCAGCAATGATCGAGATATTTTAAAAAATAGAATTCGTGTAGTCCATGGTGATTTATCAAAAGAGTACCTTGGTTTAGATTATACAAAATATATGGAGTTGGCAGACACCATTGATTGCATCATAAATTCTGCAGCCAATGTTAAGCATTATGGACATTACTCCGAATTTGATGCTGTAAATGTGAAGGGGAATCAAAGACTCGTTGAATTCGCAAATACGGGCAAGAAAAAAGCATATAATTTTATATCCACCACCAGTGTAGGAAGCGGATATGTAGCTAGAAAAGACAAGCTTGTATTCACAGAATACGATTGTGATTTAGGGCAGAGTTCGGATAACTATTATGTAGCAACTAAATTGGAAGCAGAGAAATTGTTGCTAAAATCAAGAGAAGAGGGGCTGACGACAAATGTTTTCAGGGTTGGAAATCTTGTATTTGATTCTGCATCCGGAGTGTTTCAGGAAAATATAGAAAATAATGCTTTTTATAACATGATAAAATCGTTAATAAAAATTGGTTATTTCCCGCAAATGAATGATAGAAGTATAAATTTTTCCTTCATCGATTATGTTGCTAAAGCGATTGTATTGCTGTTTGATAAGAAAAATTTACAGAATGAAACCTTTCATTTATATAATAGTAACCAAATTAGTATCGTTTCATTGGCAGAACTTTTAAATGAAGTGGAAATAAATGTAAAAACAATTCCTGTAGATGAGTTCATACAATATTTGTACGAAAAGTTTGAAGATGAAGAAACAAAAAGTTATATTTCTAGAATTCTCGTTCACTCTAATATGTTTTTTGAAGGGGCAAGTAAAACCTCATTTATGATACGCAATGAAAAAACAGAAAACATTTTGAAAGAGTTAAACTTCAAATGGCCTAAAATGAATGGTTTAAGGGTCAGATTGATGATGGATCACTGTAAGAGAGTTGGATTTATGTAGAAAGAAGTAGAAAAAGCTTAGTAAAAAATTCATTGGAATGAAAAAACGGAAGGGCGTGTGAAAGATTGATACGATAGTATCGCCTTTTGACAGGAATTTTGGATTCTCCATGAAATCGTTGGATGATTATGATGAATTGATGCTATACCCTGAGGAATTAGGAATTCTTAGTTCTAAAGCTGTACCAAAACGCAGAATTGAATTTTGTATAGGCAGGGCTGCAGCGCATAGTGCTTTAAGTAAAATAGGTATAAAAAATTTTCCTGTTCTTAAGGGAGTTCATAATGAACCCTTATGGCCGAAAGATGTGGTCGGTGCTATTAGTCATTCGGGCGAATTAGCACTGGCTGCAGTGGCCCATAAAGAAGAGACTACGGGAATTGGTATCGATATCGAAATGATAGATAAAACGATATCAGAGGACATCATAAAGATAATATGTACGCCAAGGGAGGCTGACTGGGTAAATAGGAGAAAGGACCGGAAACTTCAAAGACTGTTTATGATGTTTTCTGCAAAGGAAAGCATTTTTAAAGCTTTTTTTCCTATAACGAATGTACCTCTTAATTATTTCGATACTAAACTTATATGGCATGAGGATATGGGATGTTTTTCAGGTCAATTGCTAACGCGAGTGGGGGAAGAATATAAAGAAGGATATCTTTTTGAGGTAGGATGTAGAACACTTGATAAGTATATATTTACGTTTATGACGTTACCTTTGCTTACAGCCCCGCATTAAATTTGCGAAGGGCTTATTTTTGTAGTCTGATTACAAGCTAGATGACTTAAAGCGGCTGAGAGCTGCAAGGGAGGAATTTATACAATGCTTGGGAAATTGCTGCCTTGGTTGGCAGCTGTGGATTTACCACGACCAAAACCGGAAGCGGCTGCAGTGGAGCTTACGGCTGTGCGTAAAATTTATATGACTGGTGCCGGTGAATTTATGGCATTGAAAGGAATCGATCTTAAAGTTGATAACGGCGAATTTGTGGCGGTAGTTGGCAAATCAGGTAATGGTAAGTCTACATTGATCAATATGATTACTGGCATAGATCGACCTACTTCTGGAGACGTTTGGGTGGCAGGTACACCAGTGCATACTCTGACAGAAAATCAGATTGCTGTATGGCGAGGGCGTACGGTAGGCGTTGTGTTTCAGTTTTTCCAGTTGCTGCCTACGCTTACAGTGCTAGAAAATGTGATGCTACCCATGGATTTTTGTAATGTCTACGATCCTTTAGAACGGCCAGAACGAGCCATGGAAATCTTAAAATTGGTCGGTGTGGAAAACCAGGCGGACAAAGTGCCGGTCAGTCTGTCTGGAGGTCAGCAACAACGGGTGGCTATTGCCCGTTGCCTGTCTAATGATCCTCCGCTTATAGTGGCCGATGAACCAACGGGCAATTTGGACCCGCGCACTGCTGAATCAGTTATTGAATTGTTCAGAGAATTAACTCGTGGAGGAAAAACGATTCTGATGGTTACTCATGATGAGGATTTAGCCCGCCGAAGCAGTAGAATTGTAACTGTATCTGAGGGACAGATTGTTCGGACATCGCCTGCTCGAGAGGGGGCATTATGATCAGCTATTTTCTATTATCTCCACGTTGGCGAAAGGTATGGACGGATATATGGGGCAATAAGCTGCGAACGATTTTAGTGGTACTGTCTATCTCAGTTGGGGTGTTTGCAGTTGGGATGGTTTACAGTTCCTATTTGATGTTCCAACGGGATCTGGCCATTAGTTGGCGGACAGCGTCACCAGCTAATGCCAGCTTGATTGCGGATCCTTTTGATGAGGAATTGGTACAGGCCATCCGAAGCATGAAGAGTATTAAAGAGGCTGAGGGGCGGCGTAACGTCAACTTGCGGGTTAGTACCAGTGATGGTCAGTGGAGCCAGCTGGTTTTGGTTGCGATTCCAGACTATGTTAAGCAAAAAGTTAATGTGGTGCGTCATCTATCCGGAGCTTGGCCGCCGGGGGATGGTGATGTTCTATTGGAGCGGTCATCTGTGAATGAACTAGGGGTAAAACAAGGTGATAGAATTATAGTCGAGACTTCCACTGGACGTAAACGATCTATGAAAGTGGCCGGGACTGTATATGATCCGAGTCAGATCCCAAGCTTGTTCAGCGGAAACTATTATGGCTATATCAGCATGGACACCCTAGATAAATTGGACGAGGCGCGTCAATTGGATCAAGTTAATTTAGTAGTCGAACCTTGGGTACTGCAAGGTAAAAATACGGAGCCAATCAAAACAGTAGGACGGCAGGCTTGGAGAAAACTTGAACAGGGTGACACGCTTGTATCGTGGCTGCAGGTAAATACACCAGAAGAACATCAAATGCAGGGGGCTATCAATGCGCTATTGCTATTGCTGGCAGTATTAGGGGGATTGTCGTTGCTGCTGGGAACTTTCTTGCTGGTGAATACGATATCAGCTATATTAGCCCAGCAGGTGCGCCAAGTTGGCATTATGAAATCTATTGGGGCGCGCAACGATCAGATTTTACGGATGTATTTGAGCCTTGTAGGGGCGTATGGAATTTTGGCATTGCTGGTGGCAGCACCATTAGGTGCTTTGGCAGCCAGTATGGTGACTAGCATTATCTCTGGAATGTTCAATTTTGATTCTGGTGGATTGGAATTACCAGCTAGGGTCATCATGCTGGAAATAATGGTGGCCATTCTGGTGCCATTGTTAGCAGCATTGGGACCAATCTGGCATGGAACAGGTGTAACTGTTAGAGAAGCGATAAATGATTATGGTATCAGTGGCATTCAGGCAAGGGGAAGGATGGATCGTTGGGTTGATGCTGCTTTAGAACGGCTAAAAAAGCTGCCAAGACCAGTTGTATTGTCACTTCGAAATACCTTTAGACGTAAAGGTAGACTAGTACTTACCTTGTTGACATTAACTGTTGCTGGCACGGTATTTATGGCAGTGTTCTCTGTCCGTTTGTCTTTGGATTCAACATTAGACCAAGCACTGGATTACTTTAATTATGACGTTTCAGTGCAATTTACCCAGAGTTATCGGTCTAGCAGAATTGAGCAGGAGGTATTACAGGTGCCCGGAGTTAAGGCGGTTGAATGTTGGGGACGAACCTCAGGACGAGTGTTGGAAGATGAGACAAAGGGGGCTGAAGCTAGTAAGAATGTGTTTATTCTAGCTCCGCCAGTCAACACAAAGATGATTAGCCCCCAGCTTATCGAGGGGCGTTGGCTTTTACCCAATGATGAAAGTGCTTTGGTAGTGAATACTGAGGTTTTGAAAGACAGTCCACAGCTAAAGGTAGGCGAAGTGGCTGTGGTTATGGTTGGGGATCGCAAATTGCGATTCACGGTGGTTGGTGTTGTCCAGGGAATTTTAGCTGGACCTATTGTTTATGCTCCATACGACTGGTTTACTGGAGCGGTGCAAGAGACTGGACGAGCTCGTTCAGTGCAGATTGCGGCTAATTCATCGGATATTAAAGAACAAAGTGCTTTAGGTAGAGCGGTAGAAAAGCAATTGAAAAAAAATAGTCTGCGTATTCAAAATGCAAGTATTACTTGGGAACAGAAAAAACGTATTCGGTCTCAATTTGATATCATTACTACATTTCTGCTTATTATGGCGATATTGTTGGCAGTGGTTGGGGCACTGGGATTGGCAGGCACTATGGGAATTAATGTACTGGAAAGAACTAGGGAGATCGGTGTGATGCGATCTATTGGCGCTTCAAGTGTGGACATCGGCAAGGTATTTGTGGTGGAAGCTTTATGTATCGGTCTGCTCAGCTGGATAGCGGGGATGGTTTTGGCCGTACCAGTGGCGTGGATGCTAAGTCAGGAAGTAGGGATATTGTTTCTGAAAAATCCTTTGGCTTTTTCATTCAGTTTTCAAGGGGTTGGCATTTGGTTAGGATTATCGACTATGTTATCGATAGTTGCAAGCTTATTGCCAGCATGGAATGCGGCTCGGCTAAGTGTGCGGGATGTACTAAGTTATGAATAATATGATACAAAGGGAGACTTTTATATGGCAATGATAAAACGACATTGGCTGCTGTACTTGTTAGTGATCGCGGTATTAGCTGTAGGCGTAGGCTCGTGGTCTTTTTTTAATAGTCGTCAAGGACAAACGAAAGACATACCGGTGGTAAAAGCCGATGATAGGGTATTGGCAGAAGGCATAGTATATCCGGTACATTATGCCGAGATGTCAATGCCTGTCGAAGGAACGATTGGTGAAATACTGATCAAAGAAGGGGATAATGTGGTGGCAGGACAACCTATTATCCGGTTAGTGCGTGAAGATTATCAAGAACGGGTGGGGAGTGATCGATCAAACGTGGCTGGAGCTGTTGCTGCTGTGGAGCAAGCGCGTGTAAATGTGGCAGATGCAGAACGGGAATTGCGGCGTCAGCAGCGACTTGAAAATGCCGGAGCGGCAACTAGACAGAAAATCGAACAGGCCCAGATGGAGGTAGAACGAAAGAGGGCAGCCTTGACTCAGGCTCAGGCAGATGTAAGTGTAAGAGAAGGAAAGGTCTCAGAATCTCAAAAAGTATTAGATAAGGCAGAAATAAGGGCACCGATAAATGGAACAGTGGTCTTCTTGGATGTGAAGGTAGGCGAACATGCCACTACGGGTAAAGTGCTGGTGCGGATTGCTGACGAATCGGGCTGGGAGGTACGCAGCGATGATTTAACAGAATTGGCTATAGCTAAGCTTAAGATCGGGGATGCAGTGAATTTGACCTTTGATGGTATACCAGAACTGGATATTCCAGGAAGGATAAAGTTCATCCGTTCTTATGGAGAGAAAAAAAGAGGCGATATGACTTACACGGTATTCATTGCTCCAGAACAGTGGGATAATCGATTGCGTTGGAATATGACTGCACAAATAGCCATTTCGCCGTCTGAATAAGATTATCGACAGTTTTTATAATCATTTATCGAGGAGGCGTAACATGGTAAGACAACAAATATGGAGAAAATATTTACTTGCAGTACTGATTGGAGGAATACTCCTAGTAAATCCTTCGTATGTATTGGCAGCTCCCTTAGAATTATCGATTGCTGATAGTGTCGCTTTGGCGTTTAAAAATAGTCCCAGTGTAAGAATGACGGAAGATGATAAAGTAATTTCAAATTGGGCAATTGCTGAGGCAAAGGCGAATTTTGGTCCTAGTATTAAGTATTCACATAAGGATACTCGGACGGGAATCCCGCAATATTCATTAGGACAGTATCTATCCGGTACACCGTTTGCTGATATTGCATTTGGTGGTATATATAATTCATTCGGAAATACAATCAGCGTTAGCGTGCCTCTTTATACGGGAGGGGGATTAGAAGGAAAACTTGAGAAAGCGAAAAAAAATCTTCAGGTTGCCGATCTTGAAGTTGAGAAGAATAAGCAGCAGCTTAAGCTTGACACGACAACTGCTTATTTTGATGTTTTGGGAGCACTTAATCAGTTACGAGTGAATCAAGAATCTCTTGATAATCTCACAGCGCATTTGAAAAGTGTTCAGGCACAGTATGAAGAAGGTGTAGTAAATAAAGCTGACGTCCTCCGTTCTCAGGTTGAAGTGATAAATGCTCAGCAAGATGTTATGGTAGCCAACAATAAATACAACTTGGCAATGGTTAGTTTAAAAAAAGTGATGAGTTTACCCCTTACTAGTGAGATTAAGTTAAAAGATGATTTAAACTATCAACAATATAAGGCTACTGTTGATGAGTGTGTAACATATGCATTAGAGAATCGTCCAGATGTCATACAAGGGCAAACTAAAATTGATATTGCAAAGAGTGAGGTAAAAGTGGCTAAAAGCAATAATTCGCCGCAAGTTAGTTTCACTGGTAGCAATAATTGGGATACCGATAGTTTTCCTGGTTGGAAACAAGACTATTGGATGGTGAGTCTTACCGCCTCAATCAATGTATTTGATTCTGGGCTTACGAAAGCAAAGGTGAAAGGAGCAGAAAGTTCCGTAGATAAGGCACAGGACGGAATCGAGCAGATACGAGAAACTGCGGCTCTCGAAGTAAGCCAAGCTTATTTAAATCTAAAGGTAGCAGAAGAACGAATTGAGACAAGCAAAAATGCTGTAGATAAGGCGCAAGAAGCATTTAGAATTAATGAGATTTGCTATGAAGAAGGTGTAGGCAAAAATTTAGATGTTATTGATGCTCAATTGGCGTTGGTTAAGGCTAAGACTAATTATAATCAAGCACTATATGACTATAATAGCAGCAAAGCAAAATTGGATAAAGCAATGGGTATTTAATTAAAATGGAATGAAACGAAAAATCTAAAAGGGTGGATAATTTTGATAGGAAAAAATGTAACGGGTATGGCGGTGGAAATCAACAATCTTAGCAAAAGTTTCAAGAAAAGCAGTGGAACTCAGTTTATAGCGGTTGATAATATTAATCTTGGTGTACATAAGGGTGAAGTATTCGGATTTCTAGGATCAAATGGTGCAGGCAAAACTACGACGATAAAAATGATGTGTGGTCTAGTAACACCAACAACTGGACGGATATTGCTTAATGGCTGTGATGTTGGACTAGAACATGGCGAAGCCATGCGGCAAATCGGTGTGGTATTAGAAGGAACGAGAAATATCTATTGGCCTTTGACCGCGTGGCAAAATATAATGTACTTTGGAAATTTAAAGGGCTGTTCAAGAAAAGATAGTAAGGAGCGGGGGGAAGCGCTCCTTAAAGAATTGGAACTTTGGGATAGGCGTAATGATATCATACGGAATTTTTCACGGGGAATGCAGCAGAGAATTGCGATTGCTTGTGCTTTGATTGCTGATCCTTCTATTCTGATTTTCGATGAACCGACGCTAGGACTTGATGTGGAAGCGACGCAGATCATGAAAGCATTGTTAAAGCGATTAGCGCAAGATTATAAAAAAACGATAATCATTACTTCGCATCAGTTGGACGTAGTGCAAGAGCTTTGTGAGCGCGTCGTTATTATGCATAAAGGGAAAATAATCGCTGATAAGAATCTTAATGAATTACTTATGCTTTTTGGACAGAATTATTACCAGATTAAGATAAGGGGAACATTCGATGGTTTTAGAGATGATGAGCTAAAGAATTTCATTATCAAAGAGGAAGAAGGGACTACTTTATTGACTGGATTGATTGAGAGTCAAACAAAATTATATAGTTGGCTTGATAAAATCAGAGAACAGGGAATGGCGTTAATTTCTGTATCTCCTTTAGAACCAGATTTAGAAGAAGTATTTTTAAAACTGGTAAAAAACGAAAGGGAGAGTGATAATCGTGAAAACATTAAAAATTATGCTTAATGAAACATATAAAGGCTTACTTATTGCCTGGAACTATAAATTTGAAACTTTTTTGCAACTGGTAATGATGGGGGTCATCTTTATTGGTATAGGTTTTATTATCGGCGGAGGAAAGTTGAGCACAGAAAAGCTTGCCTATACGCTAGTTGGTTATTCGATATGGCTATATTCTTCAATTGTCATTTCTGGTATGTGTCGTGAGTTATTAGGAGAAGCCCAAGCGGGGACATTAGAACAAATTTTTATGAGCCCTGTTTCTGTGTCACTCATATTAATCGGTCGATCTTTTTCCACATTAATTACGGCGACAATCAATATTTTATTATTTATAATAGTCATCGTATGGGGAATGGAAATTAATATTTCCGTACCATGGCGAACCCTTGTTATTTTTGTTCTTACTATGGCAGGATTATTTGGTTTTGGTTTCGTAATTGCTGGCTTAACCTTGATTTTTAAGCGAGTTGGTGAACTTGCAGGGCTAACGACAAATGCATTACTTTTCTTGAATGGCTCTATGTTACCTGTTGAGCAATTTCCCAAATGGCTGGCTTTATTCGCCAAGACGTTACCAACGACCCAAGGGATTAGCTTACTACGTGATACTCTATTGGATATGAAACTCTTAAATGATTTATGGCAAGATGGCAGCCTGATATTGCTTTGTTGCCAGTCTATCATTTATTTTGGGGGTGGACTCCTGATTTTCATCTTGTGTGTAAGAAGAGCGAAACTTCAAGGAACATTAGGACATTACTAAATCGATTCTAAAAAAATGAATGTAACATTACTAGGAGTATAAAATACTTTTTTTATGCTCAATGTAAAAAAAATAGGGGTGAAGCGATGGAAAAGATTGTTATCATTGGTGCAACGTCTGGGATTGGAAAAGAGTTAGCTGAAATATTTTCTTATCAAGGTAATGCAGTAGGATTGGTCGGACGAAGAGAAGGATTGCTATATAAAATTGCTGATGAGATACCAAATAAAGCTTATGTAAAAGTAATCGACATTTCAGTTGTTGATGATGCCACAAAGAAATTAGAAGAATTGCTGTCAGAAATGGGCGAAATAGATGTCATCGTTGTAAATGCTGGAGTTGGACTGTTTAATTTCGAGTTAGATTGGTCAATAGAGAAGAAAACGATTGATACGAATATCTATGGTTTTGCGGCAATGTGTGATGTTGCTATGAAATATTTTGTAAAACAAGGCAAGGGACATTTAGTGGGGATATCTTCAATTGATGCTATCAGAGGAAATGGGTGCGCTCCTGCTTATGCAGCATCAAAGGCTTTTGTAGCAAATTATTTGGAGGGGCTTCGTTTTTGGGCACGAGCAAAAAAAATCCCAATAAATGTAACGGAAATACAACCTGGGTTTGTTGAAACACCTATGACTAACGGGAGAAAAGGACTTTGGCCAGCATCGGCTCAAAGAGCAGCAAAGCAGATATATGAAGCCATTATTAATAAAAAAAATCACGTATATGTAACAAAACGATGGTGTTTAGTCGCTTGGATTATGAAACTTTTACCTGGAGGGATGCTGGGAAAATTTTATGAACGATATAAGCCAGAAACGTAAAAATCCTTTGAGGATAGAAAGATCACGAGTCTCGTATAAGGAATATTTTTGGTGCCCCAATATAGTATTGTTGCTGGAAAATGTTTGGGGGCTGCCCTGAAAACTTAATCACTAAAACTTATTTCAGGGTAACACAAAACCTCGCATATTCATTATGCGAGGTTTACATTTTAGATTCCACTAGAATCGGTAATTATTTTAGTAGTCCATGTACTAATCAGTATCTTTAACATTGTAAAAATTTTGTGCTAAAATCCTTGATTGCGTGAAAAAGATAAAAATATGTTATTAAAATTATTTAAACAATATTGTAATATATTTAAATAAATGGTAATGTAATAATAAAATTATTTGTATTGTGTAATCTAGAATTTTGTGATTATATGTCTGTCAGCAATTGATTGAAGAAAAAGATCAAGGCATGCCTTGATTAATAGAATCTTTTGGGCTTTTGAGAGAGTACTATTGAAGATAGGAGGGATACGTATTGAGTAAACCTATTATTTTTATGTTTTCGGGTCAAGGATCTCAATATTACCATATGGGAAAAGAATTGTATTTTCAAAATAATGTATTTAGGCGTTGGATGGTAACACTAAACGATATAGTATATAAAAATGTAGGTATTTCAATTATTGATGAAATATACAATGAAAACAAAAAGAGAAGTGAACCATTTGATCAGCTTTTGTATACACATCCAGCTATTTTCATGATAGAGTATTCATTAGCTCGTACTTTAATAGAAAGTGGAGTGGAACCTGATTATGTTTTAGGAGCAAGTTTAGGAGAGGTTACTTCAGCAACAGTTGCGGGTATGATTTCAATTGAAAAAACGATAGAATGTATCTTAAAACGGGCGGAATTAATTGAAAATTATTGTGAATTAGGAGGTATGATAGCGATAATTAACAATCAAGAACTATATCATCAAGTTCCTATATTTACACTTAATTCAGAATTAGCAGCAGTTAATTATTCTTCCCATTTTGTTATTTCTGGTACTAGAAATAAGTTAATAAAAATTGAAGAATATTTAAAAGACAGAAATATTCTTTTTCAAACACTTCCCGTAAGATATGGTTTTCATTCTTCGAATATTGATTCCATAGAAAGTGAATATGAAAAATTCTTGTACAAGTCATCATTTAAAAAAGCTAAAATATCGGTTATATCTTGTTTAACAAGTGGATGTATTACCGAGGTTTCTCCCCAATTTTTTTGGGATGTTTCTAGGCAGCCAATTTATTTTCAAAAAACCATATTAGAGCTTGAAAAAAAAGGACAATTTAATTATATTGATGTGGGACCATCTGGAACATTGGCTACTTTTGTGAAAAAAATTTTAAATAAGGATTCGGTATCTCAAATTTATGATATTTTAACTCCTTTTAGTCAGGGGATTAAAAAGCTTGAAAGATTAAAAGAACTTTTCAATGTAACTAAGATATCCTAATGCAGAGTCAAAACGTTTGTTATTGTAATACATTCAATATACTTTAAAGAGAGAGCTTATCCAGGATTCTCATAATGAGCGTTCTGAATAAGCTCTCTCTCTTTTTAAAGTCCGGTAAAAAGGAATATCTCCAACAATAATTTTTTGACCAAGAGCTAGGTTGACGGTTGTCATTTAAATTTCTGAACAAACATTACCCGTTTCAGAACTGTTCCACATTTCGATCTTCTATCAATATCCAGCTTATTATACCATTTCCAGTTGATTAGAACATATTTCAAAAGGGATCTTAACTGTGATTGGTTTGCCAATATTGCCCCGATTTTAATTGACTGAAAAAGATTTTGCAAAAAAATAATAAAATATTAATAAAATATTAATGGAAAGTTAATGGAAAATTAAAATTAAATACCATATTTGGACAAAATTTTCAAAAAAAATGATGTAATATGTAACTAGCACATAAAATAAATTAATTATTGAAACATTAGTGTAAAGAGTAAAACTGATCTTTGGAGAAATAGACACGTAAAATTGCAATAGGGATGTGCTGAGCTGGAAAAAAATTATGGAGCAAAAAAACTAAACTCTATTTATGAAAGGGGATAACAAAAGGATGGTTACATACGTTTTTCCGGGACAAGGATCTCAAACGAAAGGAATGGGTAATGGCTTATTTGATGAATTTGAAGAACTCACATTACAGGCAGATGGTGTTTTGGGATATTCGATTAAGGAACTTTGCTTGGAAGACCCGAATCAAACAATTGGGATGACTCAGTATACTCAACCGGCTTTGTATGTTGTAAATGCATTGAGTTATTTACAAAAAGTGAATAATACCGGGGAAAAACCAGATTTCGTTGCTGGACATAGTTTAGGAGAGTATAATGCATTATTTGCGGCAGGCGCATTTGATTTTGCTACAGGATTAAAATTAGTACAAAAACGAGGAGAATTGATGAGCCATGCGATTGGCGGTGGAATGGCTGCCGTCATTGGATTAACAGCAGAGCAAGTGGCTGATGCTCTGATAAGTAATGGCTTGGGAAATATAGATATCGCAAACTATAATTCTCCCACACAAATTGTTATTTCAGGCAAAAGAACCGATATTGAAAATGCACAGCCTATATTTGAAAGAGTTAAAGGCGTGAAAATGTATGTTATTCTAAAAACTAGTGGGGCATTTCATTCACGATATATGGAACAATCAAGAAAAGAATTCGAAGGTTTCATAAGTAACTTCCAATTCTCCGAATTAATGATTCCTGTAATCTCGAATTTTACCGCAAGGCCATATAAACAATCAGAAATTAGACAGAATTTAATTCAGCAAATCACCCATCCAGTTAAGTGGACAGAAAGCATTAGATATTTAATGGGATTAGGAGAAATGGATTTTGAGGAAATAGGTCCGGGAAAAGTTTTAAGTGGATTGGCTCGACGCATAGAAAATGAAGCAGAGCCTTTAATCGTTAGTCAAGATGAGCAGAGTATAGATACTCTAGTAAAAACCGCAGAAGAACATAACGTAGTACCTATTAAAAGTCATAAAACTGTAGCAAAAGAAGCGATTAGGGCAGAACAAAAGCTGATGTTATCAGCTTCTTCATTAGGGAGTTTAGAGTTTAAAAAGGATTATGGCCTTAAATACGCTTATCTAACAGGTGGAATGTATCGAGGGGTTGCCTCGATAGACATGGTAGTTAAAATGGGAAAGGCTGGTATGATGGGGTATCTTGGAACAGGTGGTTTACAGTTACCTGAAATTGAACAAGCAATTGAAAGCATTCAGCAGGGACTATCCGCGGGTGAATCATATGGCATAAATTTATTACATAATCCGAATAATCCCGAAAAAGAAGAGCAAACTGTTGATATTTTTCTGAAACGTGGAGTTAAAAAAATTGAAGCTGCAGCCTTTTTGAATGTGACTCCAGCATTAGTTAAATATCGTGCCAAAGGCTTAAAATGCAATTTACAGGGAGAAATTTTAGTGCCCCAAAAAGTTATGGTCAAGGTCTCTCGTCCGGAAGTGGCGGCAGAATTCTTAACTCCGGCGCCGGAACGGATTGTGTCGAAATTGCTTGAGGACAATAAAATTACAAAAGAAGAAGCAGAACTGTTAAAGAAAATTCCTATGGCCGATTATATTTGCGTTGAAGCTGATTCAGGCGGTCATACTGATGGCGGAGTGGCTTATACATTAATGCCGGCTATGATTAAATTGCGCGATGAAATGATGAAAAAACATCAATACATTAAGAAAGTTGGAATTGGATCTGCAGGTGGGATTGGGACACCTGCAGCTGCAGCTGCAGCATTTATCTTAGGTGCAGATTTTATTCTGACAGGTTCAATTAACCAATGTACGGTAGAAGCGGCTACCAGCGATAATGTTAAGAATCTATTGCAACAAATGAATGTTCAAGACACTGAATATGTGCCTGCTGGAGATATGTTTGAAATCGGCGCTAAAGTGCAAGTGCTGAAAAAAGGATTATTCTTTCCAGGGAGAGCAAATAAATTATATGAATTGTATCGGAAATATAATTCTCTAGATGAAATAGATGAGAAAACTAAGAAACAAATTCAGGAAAAATATTTCAATAGAAGTTTTAAAGAAGTATATGAGGATGTTAAAAAGTATTATCCTCCTCAAGAAATCGAAAAGGCGGAGCGTAACCCAAAACATAAAATGGCGCTGATTTTTAGATGGTATTTTGGCTATAGTAGTCAACTTGCGTTAAAAGGAGATGAAAAAGGTAAAGTCGATTATCAAATTCACTGCGGGCCGGCATTAGGCGCATTTAATCAATGGATTAAGGAAACACCTTTGGAAAATTGGCAGAATAGGCATGTTGATGGAATTGCGGAAAAAATAATGGCGGAAGCAGCAGTTTTATTAAATCAACGTTATAATACGTTGATGAAGAATTGTATTTAAATTCGGGTTCTTCACACTAGACATACAGAACCCTCCGAATAAACAAGTTGTACTTTAATTATACTTCCTGCTACTAGGAGGGTTCTGTATATATAATAGTTAAAAAATTCTACAATTAATGACAAAAAACATAAATGTATTCATTAGAAAAATTAATTTAAAATTCAAGTTTATGGTAGTACTTTAAACGAGAAATAGCCCCTCAAATCAGTAGATCCTTTGGCCGGGAGTCTGATTTGAGGGTTACTTTAGCATATTACTTATATGCCTTATTTATTATAACATAGCGCCAATATTGCTGTAAATAATTTACGCAAATATTCCATATATTTCTATAGTGGGATAGATGGCGAATTTTATTGATTAAATTTGAGTTAATAAAGTTGTATTAGTAGGAAGGAGATTTTACGGTGAAGATAGACATTGCAACGAATTCGAGGGAGATAGCCATAGTGGGGATGGCCTGTAGATTTCCAGGTGCTCCTGATTATGAAACTTTTTGGGATAATTTATCAAAAGGAATTAGTTCTATTCGCGAAATTGATCGTTGGAATTTTAATGAACACTATTCTCCTAACGGGAAGGATAATAAATCAATAGGCAAGTGGTGTGGACTACTTGATGATATCGATAAGTTTGATAACAATTTTTTTCACATTTCCCCTCGTGAGGCCATCCATATGGATCCGCAGCAGAGAATTTTATTGGAAGAAGCTTGGCATTGCATTGAAGACTCAGGGATATCTTTAAAGGAATTGCAACAAAAGCGGACTTCTATTTATGTTGGTACTGTGGCGATGGATTTATATCAAGGGTCACCTGATGAAAAGGATCTAGATATGTATTCAGGAACTGGAATGTATCGATTTATGTTAGCGAATCGACTATCTTATTTTTTAGGGTTAAGTGGTGAGAGTATTGTTCTTGAAGCGGCATGTGCTTCTACATCAGTAGCAATTTGTAATGCTAAGAAAGCATTACAAACAGGTGATTGTGATTATGCACTTGTTGCAGGTGCTAATTTACATACGTCGCCATTAAGACATCAAATATACTTAAAAAATCGTATGTTAAGTAAAGATGGAAAATCTAAAACTTTTGATAAAGATGCTGATGGTTTTATAGCAGGAGAAGGGGTCGGATTTTTATTATTGCAATCCTTAGATAAAGCTGTCCAACAGCAAAGTCATATTTTTGGAGTGATTAAGGGATGTGCAGTTAATCATGGGGGGAAAGCTGTTTCTTTATCGGCGCCGCGTGTGGAGGCACAACGGGATGTTATTCTAGCTGCATATGAAGATGCTGAGATTAATGCTGAAACAGTTAATTATATCGAAGCACATGGTACTGGAACATCATTAGGGGATCCTATTGAAGTAGAAGCTTTAACACAGGCTTTTCAAAAGTTTACATCGGAAAAGCAGTTCTGCAAAATAGGTTCAGTAAAAACAAACATTGGTCACTTAGAAGCAACAGCGGGAATGGCTGGTGTTATTAAGGTATTATTGATGATGCGTCATAAAAAAATACCACCTACTTTGAATATAAAAACAGTAAATCCAATTATTGATTTTAAAAATTCCCCTTTTTCTATAGCAAATGAATTGACTGAATGGAGCAGCCGAGATGGATTACCATTACGAGCAGGCGTGAGTTCTTTTGGATTAGGTGGTGTTAACAGTCATATCCTACTTGAAGAATATCCAGATAAAAATACAGTTGTTGATGCTGCCATTGTAACGAAGTATCCGTTTGTACTTTCAGCTAAAAACGAGAAAAGCTTAGAGGGTATGTTAAATAAATGGCGATCCTTTGTAAAAAGTGATGCATTTACTCAATATGGGCTTCGTGATATTTGCCTGACTCTATTAACAGGACGGGAGAATTTACCTGTTCGTTATGGTAGCCTGATTTTAAATAAAATTGAATTAGTAGAGTTACTTGATAAAACGACATCTGCATTTTTAAATAAGGTAGATGAATCGTGGGGACTATGCGTTGGAGATTTTGTATGGAACAGCTACGCAGAGTTGGAACCTATAATTGAAGAATTCCCTATATTTAAGGGGAATTTAGATAAAGTGCTGGAATCTATAGAAGAATATGATAAAGGCAGGAAGATTAAAAAAGGATTTTTAGCTACAACGTGGCCTAAATCCAAAATAAACCTGTATTCTTTTATTGCAAATTATACTTGTATATCTACTCTGGTCGATTTGGGACTCTCGTTAAGCTTAATTACTGGAGTAAAAAGCGGGTTATGGGTTAGTTTAGTTGTGAGTGGTGCGACAAGTTTAGGAGAAGTTATAAAGGTTTTATGTGGTGAAAAAGCGGTAGACAAAATTGAGGTTGCTCGTCCACTGATCTCTTTTTATGATCCAATAAACAAAACAGTAATTAAACCCTACGCTTTTGAAGAAGAATATGTACAGGACTTAATCAGTGAATTAGAAATATCTGATAACGTTATTGAGCATTATTGGGAAAAGGCGCACTTATTATCTGAAAATCAATTTACTTTCATTCACTTTTTAGACGAATGGGATAGTAATTTAAAAGAGGTTGGATTAGATATTAAAGCACTACTTGCCGATAAAAATGTTTTAAGGTTGAAAGACGAAAAAAACTATAAAAAAACCTTATTACTTATGGTTGTTATATTGAGTTGTTTGTATAGACTTAATCTAAAATGGAAATTATCTGAACACAAATTAATAAAAGATGAACGGTTTTATGAGCTACTTGATCTAGTGCTGGATGATGTAATACCAAAAGATATATTAATTGCTTTATTGACAAGTGAAAAACCGGATTTGACAATTGTTATCGATACATTGAAAGAACGGCAGAGCAAAATCAATATATGTAAATCGTATAAATGCTTAAAACAACGCAGCCGAAAAGTAACTGACATAGCAAATATTGGTCAGTGGGCTAAACAGATGCTGATACAGGAAGATTTAGTATCTTTACCTGCTATGGAGTATATAGATTTTGGTAAAATAGCTAATAGAAATCCAGCGAAGAAAACAATTATTTTTAACAAAAAAGAAGATATTCTGGTCGCAATTCATGAGGTGCTAAATAGTTTATGGATCCGGGGCGTAAATGTCCAATGGGATAAAATGTACACTGAAAATTCTTTTCAGAAAAAATCTTTACCTGTTTATGTCTTTGATCGAACATCATTTTGGTTACAGGATAATAGAGCGAAACAAGCTACGGATTTTAATGAGGTAGTAGAAAAAAATGCTACAGTAGATAATTTTCTTCATCCCCTTGTTCATAAAAATACATCTAGCTTTTTCGAAGAGCGGTTTAGTTCGAAATTTACTGGACAAGAATTTTTCCTGAAAGATCACGTAATAAAAGATCAAAAAATCTTACCAGGAGTGGCCTATCTGGAAATGGCTCGGGAAGCCGTAGAACAGGCATTAGGAGGAGTAGAGGAAGAAAAAACAAAAATCTGTCTTAAAAATATAGTATGGATTCGTCCTATGTCGGTAAACGATCAGCCGCTACAAGTGCATATTGGACTTGTAACAGAGGATAGTGGTGAAATTACTTACGAAATATACAGCCAAAGTAAAGATAATGATGTTTTGTATAGCCAAGGCATTGCAGTGTTGGAACCGTGCAGTGAAATATCTAGTTTGAATCTTAAACAATTACAAGAGGATTGTAGCCAGAAAAAATTGCAGTCAGTTCAGTGCTATGAGATGTTTAAAACAATGGGATTTAGTTATGGACCGGGATATCAGGGCATTAAAGAAATATACGTGGGCACAAATAAACTATTGGCCAGACTATCTTTGCCAGAGGTTGTTGCTGATACAGAAAAACAATATGTTTTGCATCCAAGTGTGATGGATGCTGCTTTACAAGCTTCAATTTGCTTGACCGTAGATGATAACACAAACCGGAGAAAAGTGGGGAAAATTAAACCATTATTGCCTTTCGCATTACAGAATTTAAAAATATTTGATAATTGTACTGCTTGTATGTGGGCATCTGTACGCTATAGTGCGGATAGCAAAGCTGGGGATACGGTTCAAAAATTTGATATTGATCTATGCGATGACAATGGAAAAGTATGCGTGCAAATGCGAGGATTTTCCACGAGAACACCACAGGGTGAAATAAGAGCGTCTTCTACGCAACGAAACGGTGTTTTAATGTTACATCCTCAGTGGCGTGAAGAAGCGGTTCAACAAGAATGTATATTGCCAAGTTATGTTCAGCACTTGGTAATAGTGTGTGAAGCCGGTAAAATAAGCGCGGAAAGTATCAAAAACCAAATGCAGAATGTTAAGTGTATAACCTTAGAAGCAAAAGAAGAAGATATCGCAGAGCGTTTCTCAAACTATGCAATACGAGTTTTTGAAGAAATACAAACCATCATCAAAGGAAATCCAAAAGGAGAAGCATTAATACAAATTGTCATTTCACAAGAAAAGGAAGGGCAGCTTTATTCTGGGTTATCCGGGCTCTTAAAAACTGCACACTTAGAATATCCAAAACTGATAGGGCAAATCATTGAAATTGACAAAAATGATGATTCCGAAAAACTTATAGAGCAAATAAAAGTAAATAGATGTTGTCCTCAAGAGACTCAGATCCGCTATCAAGGTGGGAAACGACTGGTTGCCGGATGGAAGGATGTAGAAGCTTTCCAGGACAAACTGGACATTCCATGGATAAACCAGGGTGTTTATTTAATCACCGGTGGTAGTGGAGGGTTAGGTCTGATTTTTGCCAAAGAAATAGCAGATACCGTTAAAGGTGCAACTTTAATTTTAACCGGACGGTCAGAACTGGATACAAACAAGAAAGTACAATTAAAAGAAATAGAACAAAAAGGGATTCAGATTGCTTATAAACAAGTTGACGTCACACGGAAACAAGATATAGAAAAATTAATCCAAAATGTTCTAGAGCAGTACGGCAAAATTGACGGTATTATCCATGCAGCGGGAATGCTTCGGGATAACTATATCATTAAGAAGACGAAAGCTGAGTTTCAGGAAGTGTTAGCCCCTAAAGTTGCCGGATTGGTGAATTTAGATCAGGCGAGTAAGGACGTTTCACTTGACTTTTTCATCCTCTTTTCTTCTATAGCGGGAAGTCTGGGGAATTTAGGACAGGCAGATTATGCAACTGCCAATTCATTTATGGATGCATTTTCCAGATATCGTGGCGAACTTGTAGACTTACAGCTTAGAAGAGGCAAAACTTTATCCATTAATTGGCCATTATGGAGAGATGGTGGAATGCATGTTGATGTACAAACTGAAAAGATGATGATGGAGAATCAGGGGATGGCGGTTATGCAAACCGCAAATGGGGTCAAAGCGTTATATCAAGGCATGAAACTGGAAAATACACAGATAATGGTTCTGGAGGGCTTGATTGATAGAATGAGACGTAAGGTGCTGAAACAAGTAGATGGGGCTATGATTAACCCAATCAATAAATCAGCAGCGGTGATTGATGATGGCGCATTATTAGAAAAAGTACAAACGGAATTAATTCAAGCAGTTTCTAAACTTCTTGGGGTTGCAATTGAAGATATTGATACGGAGGTTGAGCTAAGTGAATATGGTTTTGATTCGATTACCTTTACTGAATTTACGAATCAACTAAACCAGGAATATAAAATTGCGTTGACACCGACCATATTCTTTGAGCATCCAACGCTTAGTAGTTTTGCAGAGTTTTTGTTGGACGAATACCGAATGGTATTTGGTGCGCAACAGTTGATAATGCCAATAGCGAGTCAGGTCAACACTTCATCCTATAAATCAGGAGCGGTGATTGATGATGGCGCATTATTAGAAAAAGTACAAACGGAATTAATTCAAGCAGTTTCTAAACTTCTTGGGGTTGCAATTGAAGATATTGATACGGAGGTTGAGCTAAGTGAATATGGTTTTGATTCGATTACCTTTACTGAATTTACGAATCAACTAAACCAGGAATATAAAATTGCGTTGACACCGACCATATTCTTTGAGCATCCAACGCTTAGTAGTTTTGCAGAATATTTGCTGGACGAATACCGAATGGTATTTGGTGCGCAACAGTTGATAATGCCAATAGCGAGTCAGGTCAACACTTCATCCTATAAATCAGGAGCGGTGATTGATGATGGCGCATTATTAGAAAAAGTACAAACGGAATTAATTCAAGCAGTTTCTAAACTTCTTGGGGTTGCAATTGAAGATATTGATACGGAGGTTGAGCTAAGTGAATATGGTTTTGATTCGATTACCTTTACTGAATTTACGAATCAACTAAACCAGGAATATAAAATTGCGTTGACACCGACCATATTCTTTGAGCATCCAACGCTTAGTAGTTTTGCAGAATATTTGTTGGACGAATACCGAATGGTATTTGGTGCGCCGCAGTTGGTAATGCCAACAGAGAGTCAATCCAACATTACATCTTACACTATACTAGCTGAAAGTGCGCGAAGAATTGAACAGCCACTTAATAATATAAGACGATCTCGCTTCTCAAGGGCAAGCGTGGTCTCGACGGGAAATGCTAGTATCAATACAGATGAATCCATTGCAATTGTAGGAATGAGCGGTATATTCCCAATGGCCAAAGATGTGAATGAACTTTGGACAAACCTTGTGGAAGGGAAAGATTGCATTACGGAGATTCCTAAGAGTCGTTGGGATTGGCGAGAGTATTATGGCGATCCTAAAAAAGAAGCCAATAAATCAAACGTCAAATGGGGTGGATTTATTGACGGTATAGATGAGTTTGATCCGTTGTTTTTTGGAATTTCGCCTAGAGAAGCCGAGCTAATGGATCCTCAACAGCGGTTACTAATGATTCATGCTTGGAAGGTTATTGAAGATGCTGGATATTCGGCGCAAAGCCTTTCAGAAAGTAAAACGGGTATGTTTGTAGGAACCATGAGTACTGGTTACAATCAATTGGTTGCCGAGGCAAAAGTAGCCGTCGAAGGGTATTCTTCTACGGGTATGGTTCCTTCGGTTGGGCCAAATCGAATGAGCTATTTTCTCAATATTCATGGTCCTAGCGAACCTGTTGAAACGGCTTGCTCCAGCGCATTAGTTGCAATTCATCGGGCAGTAAGCGCCATAGAAAATGGAAGCTGTGAGATGGCACTGGTTGGCGGTGTCAATACAATGGTGACACCAGATTTCCAAATCAGCTTCAACAAAGCAGGAATGTTATGCGAAGATGGACGATGCAAAACTTTTTCAAATAAAGCCAACGGCTATGTACGAGGCGAAGGTGCTGGGATGATTTTTCTGAAAAAGCTTAAGGATGCAGAACAGGCAGGAGATCATATTTATGGAGTAATCCGCGGCAGTGCTGAAAATCACGGCGGTCGTGCAAATTCCTTGACGGCGCCTAATCCAAAGGCACAGGCAGAAGTGTTAGAAGCTGCTTACACTAAGGCAGGAATTGATCCGAGAACCGTTACTTACATTGAGGCGCATGGAACTGGTACGGAACTGGGTGATCCGATTGAAATTAACGGGTTAAAGATGGCCTTTAAAGACCTTTACCAAGCCACAGGAGATTCACAGGTGGTAAGTAGTCATTGCGGAGTGGGATCGGTAAAAACCAATATTGGTCATTTGGAAATAGCTGCAGGAATTGCGGGTGTGATTAAAGTCTTATTACAGCTTAAACATAAAACGCTAGTTAAAAGCCTTCATTGCGATACGATTAATCCATATATTCAGCTTAAAGATAGTCCGTTCTATATAGTTCAGGAGACTAAGGAATGGAAAACCATACAGGATGAGAGAGGCAATGATCTTCCAAGGCGGGCTGGAGTAAGTTCGTTTGGATTTGGTGGTGCTAATGCCCACGTAGTAATTGAGGAATATATTCCAAAGAATCAGGAACGACCTCAAGGTTCGATCACCCCTGATAACCCAGCGATTATTGTATTATCGGCGAAGAATGAAGAACAACTTAAAAAACAAGTGCAGCAGTTGTTGTCGGAAATTGGCAAGCAGAAATTCTCTGATGACAACTTAATGGATATAGCATATACGCTCCAAGTCGGACGTGAAGCAATGGAAGAACGTTTAGCTATGATTGTAGGATCAATCAAGGAACTTGAGAAAAATCTAAAGGGCTTTATAGAAGGTCAAAATGGTATTCCTAGGTTCTATCAGGGGCAGGTTAAACGCAATAAAAACACGGTAGCTGTTTTTTCAGCAGATGAAGATTTAAAGAAGGCGATAGATGCTTGGGTTATTAAAGGAAAATATGCAAAAATTTTAGACCTTTGGGTTAAGGGGCTGATTTTTGATTGGGAAAAATTTTATGGCGATAGTAAACCCCGGCGTATCAGTCTTCCAACATATCCATTTGCCGAGGAACATTATTGGGTACCTGAGCTTAAGAAGAAATTTGCCGATAACAGCGTAGTTGCAAACTCCGTCATTACTACTAACATTCACCCCTTGCTCCAGCAAAACACTTCAGATTTTTCTGAGCAGCGATTCAGTTCCATATTTACTGGACAGGAATTTTTTCTGGCAGGTCATATCGTAAAGGGACAGCGGGTTTTACCCGGAGTAGCCTATCTTGAAATGGCACGAGCGGCAGTGCGGCAGGCAACAGGAGCTCTGAAAGATGGTAAGACCCAGCAGATTCAATTAAAAAATATTGTCTGGTCCAGGCCTATTATTATAGGAAAACATCCGGCCCAAGTAAATATTGGGTTATATCCTGAAGATAATGGAGATATTGCTTATGAAATATATAGTGAATCTGAAGATAGCAATGCAGACCCTATAGTATATAGTCGGGGCAGTGCAGTGCTCAGTTCGGGTTTTGAAATTCCGGCTTTAGATCTTAAGGCGTTACAAACACAATGTAGTCAAAGCAGCCTTTCTTCCAGTGAATGCTACGAAATCTATAGTGAAATGGGAATTGACTACGGTCCAGGACACCAGGGAATTGAGAAGGTGTACGTGGGCTTGGGCCAAGTGTTGGCGAAACTGTATTTACCTTCTGCTGTCTCCGATACTCAAGATCAATTCGTCCTGCATCCTAGTTTGATGGATTCGGCCTTACAGGCATCAATTGGTTTAATGATGGGGTCTAGTGCCCCAAAATTATCCCTGCCTTTTGCGCTTCAGGAACTTAAAGTCTTTAGTAAATGCACCTGTGCCATGTGGGCTCTGATTCGCTACAGCAACGGAAGTAAAGCTGGGGACAGAGTACAGAAACTTGATATTGACTTGTGTGATGAAACAGGAAATGTTTGTGTGCAGATAAAGGGATTTTCATCAAGAGTTCTGGAGGGTGAATTGGGTACGATAGGCTCCTCGGAGGCAGTTGGAATGTTGAGACTTGCATCTTTGTGGAAAGAACAAGATGCGCAAGGAGAGAACATGGCATCTGACTATGTCGAGCATGTTGTGATACTTTGTGAACCGGAAAAAGGAATTCAGGAAAGCATTGAAACTGCAATGAGAGGAGTCAGCTGTGTTACCCTGAAATCTGAGCACAGCGGTATAGACCAACGGTTTCAAACCTATGCAGTCCAAGTGTTTAAAAAAATCCAAAGTATTATCAAAGGAAAACCTACAGGTAAGGTCCTGGCTCAGATTGTAGTTTCTACAGAGAATGAACAACAACTTTTCATGGGATTTTCCGGGCTTCTAAAAACGGCGCAGCTTGAGAATAAAAATTTTATTGGACAGCTGATTGGTTTAGATGGATGGAAAGTTGCTAAAGAAATTATAGAAAAATTGACTGAAAATAGTCGAAGCAAAGCAACTCAGATCCAATATCAAAAAGGCAAACGACAGGTTATGACTTGGAGTGAAATAGGAGTATCAGACAAAGAAGTGAGTATTCCTTGGAAAGAGCAGGGTATCTATCTGATTACCGGCGGTGTCGGCGGTTTAGGGATCATTTTTGCCAGAGATATTGCACATAAAGTTAAGAATGCCACCATAATTTTGACAGGAAGATCTCCTCTGAGTGAGGAAAAACAAGAAAAACTTAAAGAATTAGAAAGTTTAGGTATCCGGACTGAATATAAGCAGGTTGATGTAATCCAAAAGAAGGCGGTTGCCGATTTAATTAAGGATATCCAAAAGAAATTTGGAAGTCTTAATGGCATCATTCATGCTGCAGGAGTAAATCGAGATAACTTTATTATCAAAAAGACTAAAGATGAACTATTAGAAGTGTTGGCTCCCAAAGTTACCGGACTGGTAAATTTAGATCTGGCAAGCAAGGATCTAAGCCTTGACTTCTTCGTGCTCTTTTCTTCAATCGCAGGAAGCTTAGGAAATTTAGGCCAGGCTGATTATTCAACTGCCAACGCTTTCATGGACGCTTATGCAAGGTATCGTAATGATTTGGTGGTTGCAAATCAACGACAGGGCCGGACACTATCCATCAATTGGCCATTGTGGAAAGATGGTGGGATGCATGTAGACGAGGAAACAGAAAAGATGATGCTGCAGACTATGGGTATGATGGCGATGCAGAGCTCAACTGGAATAAGAGTTTTATATGAAGGTTTAGTTTCAGGGAAAGATCAGATTATGATGGTAGAAGGTAAGCTAGCACGAATGAAGCAAAAACTTCTTTCTAATCAACAATCGAAAACTTCCATTGCATCCGATTCCTCAATAGAGATTGATACAAGCAATATGTTGGATAAAGTGCAGGAAGCTTTAATGCAAACAGTATCTAATTTAATTAAGGTTAATATCGGTGATATTGATGCCGATGCCGAATTGAGTGAGTATGGATTTGATTCAATAATGTTTACCGAATTTACCAATAAACTCAATCAAGAGTATATGCTTGAACTGACACCGACCATATTTTTCGAATATCCTACGCTCGGTAGTTTTGCCATCTATTTGGTAAAACAACACCAAGATGTGCTTGCACCACGATTTGTAGTACGGACTAGGATAGATATATCTGTACAGAACAGTGAAGTTGCAGCTGCTTCCTCAATGGAGATTGATACAAGCAATATGTTGGATAAAGTGCAGGAAGCTTTAATGCAAACAGTATCTAATCTAATTAAGGTTAATATCGGGGATCTTGATGTAGATGCTGAATTGAGTGAATATGGATTTGATTCAATAATGTTTACCGAATTTACCAATAAGCTCAATCAGGAATACAAGCTTGAATTGACACCGACCATATTTTTTGAATATCCTACGCTCTGTAGTTTTGCTAGATATTTGGTAGAACAACACCAAGATGTGCTTGCACCACGATTTGCAGTACAAGCCAAGGTAGAAGCGCCGATACAACCCATTGAAGATAAAAAGGAAGAAATTTCATCGAATAAAAGGCAACATTCCCGGTTTGTAAGAACGATGGCAGTATCCGCAGAAAAATCGACTACAAGCAATTCGGAACCTATTGCTATTGTAGGAATGAGTGGCATATTCCCTATGGCCAAAGATGTGAATGAACTTTGGACAAACCTTTTGGAAGGTAAAGATTGCATTACGGAGATTCCTAAGAGTCGTTGGGATTGGCGAGAGTATTACGGTGATCCTAAAAAAGAAGCCAATAAATCAAACGTCAAATGGGGTGGATTTATTGACGGCATAGACGAGTTTGATCCGTTGTTTTTCGGAATTTCTCCCAGAGAAGCCGAGCTAATGGATCCTCAACAGCGGTTATTAATGATTCATGCTTGGAAGGTTATTGAAGATGCCGGATATTCGGCGCAAAGTCTTTCAGGAACCCAAACGGGTATGTTTGTGGGAACCATGAGTACTGGTTACAATCAATTGATTGCCGAGGCAAATGTAGCCGTCGAAGGATATTCTTCTACGGGGATGGTTCCTTCGGTTGGACCAAATCGAATGAGCTATTTTCTTAATATTCATGGCCCTAGCGAACCGGTTGAAACGGCTTGCTCCAGTGCATTAGTTGCAATTCATCGGGCAGTAAGCGCCATAGAAAATGGAAGCTGCGAGATGGCACTGGTTGGTGGTGTCAATACACTGGTAACACCAGAACTTCAGATCAGTTTCAACAAAGCAGGAATGCTATGTGAAGATGGACGATGCAAAACTTTTTCAAATAAAGCGAATGGTTATGTACGAGGCGAAGGTGCTGGGATGATTTTTCTGAAAAAGCTTAAAGATGCAGAACAAGCAGGAGATCATATTTATGGAGTGATTCGAGGCAGTGCTGAAAATCACGGAGGTCGTGCAAATTCCTTGACGGCGCCTAATCCAAAGGCGCAGGCAGAAGTGCTAAAAGCTGCTTATACTAAGGCGGGGATTGATCCGAGAACCGTTACTTACATTGAGGCGCATGGAACTGGTACGGAGCTGGGTGATCCGATTGAAATTAACGGGTTAAAAGCAGCCTTTAAAGACCTCTACCAAGCCACAGGAGATTCACAGGTCGTAAGTAGTCATTGCGGAGTGGGTTCGGTAAAAACCAATATTGGTCATTTAGAAATGGCTGCAGGAATTGCGGGTGTAATTAAAGTCCTATTGCAGCTTAAACATAAAACGCTGGTTAAAACCCTTCATTGCGATACGATTAATCCGTACATTCAGCTTAAAGACAGCCCATTCTATATAGTTCAGGAGACTAAGGAATGGAAAACCGTACAAGATGAGAGGGGCAACGATATTCCGCGGCGGGCTGGAGTGAGCTCGTTTGGATTTGGGGGCGCCAATGCTCACGTAATAATTGAGGAATATATTCCAAAGAATCAGGAACAACCTCAAGGCTCGCTTGCCAATGGTAATCCTGTAATTATTGTATTATCGGCTAAAAATGAAGGGCAACTCAAAGAACAGGCGCGGCAATTATTGTCCGGAATACAGAAACAACAATTTTCAGATGCTAGTTTAGCGGATGTGGCCTATACACTTCAGGTTGGACGTGAAGCAATGGAAGAACGCTTGGCCATAATTGTTGGATCTGTCAAAGAACTCGAAGAAAAATTAAAGGGTTTTATAAACGGACAAAATGGTATTCCAGATTTATATGGTGGAGGGGTCAAACGAAATAAAGATACTATAGCTATTCTTGCAGTAGATGAAGATATGCCAAAGATCATAGATGCTTGGATTGCCAAAGGGAAATTTAAGAAATTACTAGACATGTGGGTTAAGGGTTTAAACTTTGATTGGAATAAGTTGTATGGCGATATTAAACCTAGTCGTTTGAGTCTCCCAACCTATCCTTTTGCTAGGGAGCACTATTGGGTTCCGGAAAGTAAAAAACAAATATCGACAAGTTCTTTATTTTTACCAAAAGACGTCCAATTCAATTATTCATTTTATGATCAATTATTTGATGATGTAATCAATAATACGATAAGTGTTGACAATGCTAGTCAGAAAGTAATAAATTTACGGAAAAATAAAAATCTTAATATTTAGGAGGGAATATGAAAGATGAAAGATATTGTCAAGTACATTTTTCATGAGGTACAGAGTAGGCGATTACCGAAAACGGATGCAATAGATTTGATAAGTCAACTTCAAACTCAGATTATTTCTGATCGATCTTGTTTCCTTCACCCTCTGCTCCAGCAAAACACTTCTGATTTTTCTGAGCAAAGATTCAGTTCCACATTTACCGGGCAGGAATTTTTTCTGGCAGATCATATCGTGAAGGGACAGCGGGTTTTACCCGGGGTAGCCTATCTTGAAATGGCACGAGCAGCAGTACAGCAGGCAGCAGGCGCTCTGAAAGAGGGTAACAACCAACAAATTCAATTTAAAAATATTGTTTGGTCTAGACCTATTGTTATAGAAAAACATCCGGTTCAGGTAAATATTGGACTATATCCTGAAGATAATGGAGATATTGCCTATGAAATCTATAGCGGATCTGAAGATATCAATGCAGAGCCTATAGTATATAGCCGGGGCAGTGCCGTGCTCAGTTCGGGTTTTGAAATTCCAGTTTTAGATCTTAAGGCGTTACAAACACAATGTAGTCAAAGCAGCCTTTCTTCTAGTGAGTGCTACGAAATCTATAGCGAAATGGGAATTGACTATGGTCCAGGACACCAGGGAATTGAGAAGGTGTACGTGGGCTTGGGCCAAGTGTTGGCAAAGCTATATTTACCTTCTGTTGTCTCCGAGACGCGAGATCAATTCATCCTGCATCCTAGCTTGATGGATTCTGCCTTACAGGCATCAATTGGCTTAATAATGGGGTCTAGTACCCCATTATTATCCCTGCCTTTTGCGCTTCAGGAGCTTAAAGTCTTTAGTAAATGCACCTGTGCCATGTGGGCTTTGATTCGCTACAGCAACGGAAGTAAAGCTGGGGATAAAGTACAGAAACTTGATATTGACTTGTGTGATGAAATAGGGAATATTTGTGTACAGATGAAGGGTTTTTCATCGAGAGTTCTAGAAGGTGAAGTGGGATCGGTAGGCTCATCAGTGGCAGAGACAGTTGGAATGTTGAGACTTACACCCTTGTGGAAACAACAAGATGCGCAAGGAGAGAACATGGCATCTGACTATGCCGATCATGTTGTGATACTTTGTGAACCAAAAAAAGAAATTCAGGAAAGCATTGAAACTGCAATGAAAGGAATACACTGCTTTACCTTGAAATCTGAGCACAGCGGTATAGACCAACGGTTTCAAACCTATGCAGTCCAAGTGTTTGAAAAAATCCAAAGCATTATCAAAGGAAAAACTACTGGTAAGGTGCTAGTTCAGATTGTAGTTTCTACAGAGAATGAACAACAACTATTCTTGGCATTTTCCGGGCTTCTAAAAACGGCGCAGCTTGAGAATAAAAATCTTATTGGACAGCTGATTGGTTTAGATGGATGGAAAGATTCTAAAGGAATTATAGAAAAATTGACTGAAAATAGTCGAAGCAAAGCGACTCAGATCCAATATCAAAAAGGCAAACGACAGGTTATGACTTGGAGTGAAATAGGAGTATCAGACAAAGAAGTGAGTGTTCCTTGGAAAGACCAGGGTATCTATCTGATTACCGGCGGTGTCGGCGGTTTAGGGATCATTTTTGCCAGAGATATTGCACATAAAGTTAAGAATGCCACCATAATTTTGACAGGAAGATCTCCTCTGAGTGAGGAAAAACAAGAAAAACTTAAAGAATTAGAAAGTTTAGGTATCCGGACTGAATATAAGCAGGTTGATGTAATCCAAAAGAAGGCGGTTGCCGATTTAATTAAGGATATCCAAAAGAAATTTGGAAGTCTTAATGGCATCATTCATGCTGCAGGAGTAAATCGAGATAACTTTATTATCAAAAAGACTAAAGATGAACTATTAGAAGTATTGGCTCCGAAAGTTACTGGATTGGTGAATTTAGATCTGGCAAGCAAGGATCTAAGCCTTGACTTCTTCGTGCTCTTTTCTTCAATCGCAGGAAGCTTAGGAAATTTAGGTCAGATTGATTATTCTGCCGCTAACGCCTTTATGGATGCTTATGCGAAGTATCGTAACGATTTGGTGGTTGCAAATCAACGACAGGGTCAGACTTTGTCCATCAATTGGCCATTGTGGAAAGATGGTGGGATGCATGTAGACGAGGAAACAGAGAAGATGATGTTGCAGAATACGGGCATGATGGTCATGCAGGCTTCAACCGGCATAGGAGTATTATATGAAGGTTTAGCTTCTGGCAAAGATCAGATTATGATGGTAGAAGGTAAGCTAGAACGAATGAAGGAAAAATTGCTTTCTAATCAACAATCGAAAGCTCCAGTTGCAGCTGCTTCCTCAATGGAGATTGATACAAGCAATATGTTGGATAAAGTGCAGGAAACTTTAATGCAAGCAGTATCTAATCTAATTAAGGTTAATATCGGGGATCTTGATGTAGATGCTGAATTGAGTGAATATGGATTTGATTCAATAATGTTTACCGAATTTACCAATAAACTCAATCAGGAATATACGCTTGAATTGACACCAACCATATTTTTTGAATATCCTACGCTCTGTAGTTTTGCTAGATATTTGGTAGAACAACACCAAAATGTGCTTGCACCATATTTTATAGTACAAACCAAGGTGGAAGCTCCGATACAAACCATTGCTTCAATAGGGATTGATACAAGTAATATGTTGGATAAAGTGCAGGAAGCTTTAATGCAAGCAGTATCTAATTTAATTAAGGTTAATATCGGGGACCTTGATGTAGATGCTGAATTGAGTGAATATGGATTTGATTCAATAATGTTTACCGAATTTACCAATAAACTCAATCAGGAATATACGCTTGAATTGACACCAACCATATTTTTTGAATATCCTACGCTCTGTAGTTTTGCTAGATATTTGGTAGAACAACACCAAGATGTGCTTGCACCACATTTTGTAGTACAAACCAAGGTAGAAACTTCGATACAACCCATTGAAGATAAAAAGGAAGAAGTTTCATCTAATAAAAGACAACATTCCCGGTTTGTAAGAACGATGGCAGTATCCGCAGAAAAATCGATTGCAAACAATTCGGAACCTATTGCAATTGTAGGGATGAGTGGCATATTCCCTATGGCCAAAGATGTAAATGAACTTTGGACAAACCTTGTGGAAGGCAAAGATTGCATTACGGAAATTCCTAAGAGTCGTTGGGATTGGCAAGAGTATTATGGCGATCCTAAAAAAGAAGCCAATAAATCAAACGTTAAATGGGGAGGATTTATTGACGGCATAGATGAGTTTGATCCGTTATTTTTTGGAATTTCTCCTAGAGAAGCCGAGCTAATGGATCCTCAACAGCGGTTACTAATGATTCATGCTTGGAAGGTTATTGAAGATGCTGGATATTCGGCGCAAAGCCTTTCAGGAACAAAAACAGGTATGTTCGTGGGAACCATGAGTACCGGTTACAATCAATTGATTGCCGAGGCAAATGTAGCCATCGAAGGGTATTCTTCTACAGGCATGGTTCCTTCGGTTGGACCAAATCGAATGAGCTATTTTCTCAATATTCATGGTCCTAGTGAACCGGTTGAAACGGCTTGCTCCAGCGCATTAGTTGCAATTCATCGGGCAGTAAGCGCCATAGAAAATGGAAGCTGCGAGATGGCACTGGTTGGTGGTGTCAATACACTGGTAACACCAGAACTTCAGATCAGTTTCAACAAAGCAGGAATGCTATGTGAAGATGGACGATGCAAAACTTTTTCAAATAAAGCGAATGGTTATGTACGAGGCGAAGGTGCTGGGATGATTTTTCTGAAAAAGCTTAAAGATGCAGAACAAGCAGGAGATCATATTTATGGAGTGATTCGAGGCAGTGCTGAAAATCACGGAGGTCGTGCAAATTCCTTGACGGCGCCTAATCCAAAGGCGCAGGCAGAAGTGCTAAAAGCTGCTTATACTAAGGCGGGGATTGATCCGAGAACCGTTACTTACATTGAGGCGCATGGAACTGGTACGGAGCTGGGTGATCCGATTGAAATTAACGGGTTAAAAGCAGCCTTTAAAGACCTCTACCAAGCCACAGGAGATTCACAGGTCGTAAGTAGTCATTGCGGAGTGGGTTCGGTAAAAACCAATATTGGTCATTTAGAAATGGCTGCAGGAATTGCGGGTGTAATTAAAGTCCTATTGCAGCTTAAACATAAAACGCTGGTTAAAACCCTTCATTGCGATACGATTAATCCGTACATTCAGCTTAAAGACAGCCCATTCTATATAGTTCAGGAGACTAAGGAATGGAAAACCGTACAAGATGAGAGGGGCAACGATATTCCGCGGCGGGCTGGAGTGAGCTCGTTTGGATTTGGGGGCGCCAATGCTCACGTAATAATTGAGGAATATATTCCAAAGAATCAGGAACAACCTCAAGGCTCGCTTGCCAATGGTAATCCTGTAATTATTGTATTATCGGCTAAAAATGAAGGGCAACTCAAAGAACAGGCGCGGCAATTATTGTCCGGAATACAGAAACAACAATTTTCAGATGCTAGTTTAGCGGATGTGGCCTATACACTCCAAGTGGGACGTGAAGCAATGGAAGAACGCTTGGCCATAATTGTTGGATCTGTCAAAGAACTCGAAGAAAAATTAAAGGGTTTTATAAACGGACAAAATGGTATTCCAGATTTATATGGTGGAGGGGTCAAACGAAATAAAGATACTATAGCTATTCTTGCAGCAGATGAAGATATGCCAAAGATTATAGATGCTTGGATTGCCAAAGGGAAATTTAAGAAATTACTAGACATGTGGGTTAAGGGTTTAAACTTTGATTGGAATAAGTTGTATGGCGATATTAAACCGAGTCGTTTGGGTCTCCCAACCTATCCTTTTGCTAAGGAGCACTATTGGGTTCCGAAAAACCGGAGTAAACTTGGTAGAAGTAATGCAGTTGCAACCATTCATCCGCTGCTGCAACAAAATACATCAGATTTTTCTGCCTACCGATTTAGTTCTACATTTACGGGTCAGGAGTTTTTCCTAACCAATTATGAAGTAGAGAATCAACGGGTTCTATCAGAGGTGTCCTATCTTGAAATGGCACGAGCTGCAGTAAGTCAGGCAATGGGAGATTTACAATTAGGTGAGACTAAAATTTGGCTTAAAAATGTGGTTTGGTCTAAGCCTATCGTTGTAGTGGATCAGCCCATTCAGATACATATTGAACTCTACCCCGAAGAAGATGGCGATATCGCTTATGAAATCTATAGCAAGTCTGAAAAAAATGATGCAGAGCCTGTAATACATAGCCAGGGTATAGCAGTATTAGGTTCGTCCTCTGAAATTCGAGGCTTGAATATTAGTGATTTACAAGCGCAGTGCAGCTATGGCAACCTTTCTTCCAGCCAGTGTTACGAAAGCTATAGCCAAATGGGAATTGACTATAGCTCTGGACAGCGGGGGATTGAGAAGGTGTATGTGGGTTCAGACAAAGTGTTGGCAAAGCTGTATTTACCTTCAGCTATCTTGGATACTCAAGACCAATTCGTTCTGCATCCTAGCTTAATGGATTCCGCCTTACAGGCATCAATTGGCTTAATGATGGGCTCTGATAACCCTAAATTGTCTGTACCTTTCGCACTTCAGGAACTTGAAATTTTTAGTAAATTAACTTCCGAAATGTGGGCTCTAATTCGTTACAGCAACGGAAGTGAAGCCAGAAATAAAGTACAGAAACTCACTATTGATTTGTGTGATGAAACAGGGAATGTTTGTGTACAAATGAAGGGACTTTCAACAAGAATTCTAAAAAGTAAAGTGTATAACTATTCGAACATCAGTTAGGTTATTTTCTCATAAAAACAGTGAAGAATTGAATTCATTGCATCCCATTAATGAGTTGTTTAAAACTAATGATTCACTAGAAGGTTGGTCATAGATAACGTATGAAAATCGCTCAATTAATTCGTTCGTTTAAAAAGAAGGAGGGGTATTAATGAATTCGAAAGAGAGTTTACTTGCACAGCAAGCGGAAAAAACAAGTTGCGATGGTAAAAAGGATTCAATAGAAATAGAATCAGGGCAATCTCCAAAACCAGATTTTACTGAAGAAAACAAAGTAGTTTCAGCGGTAGGTTCACAGGCAAATATGGCATTCGTTTCGCAAGTGGATCAAGGTATACTTCTAGAAAAGACTATATATAAACTTAGAGGACTCTTTGCAGAAATTATTAAGTTACCTATTGACAGAATTGATGCTGATGAGGCTTTGGAGGTATATGGAATTGACTCGATTATGATTATCGAGTTTAATAAAAAACTAGTTAATATTTTTGGAGAACTGTCAAAAACTTTGTTTTTTGAATATAGAACCTTAGAAACTTTTGCGGGATATCTCATTGCACACTATTCGCAAGATTGTGTGAAGTGGACTGGCCTAGTAGATCAGCAGCGAAAAAGACCGGAAGTGGATTCAGCAGCAGTGCATTCTAATGAAGACCTTCCTGTGTTAACCTCATTGAAAGCAAGCAAGAAAGCAGGGCAAAACTTTACCGTTAAGAGACCAGATAAAAGAACCCAGGAACCTATTGCCATTATTGGCATGAGTGGACGTTATCCACAAGCAAAAGATTTAAATGAATATTGGAAAAATTTAAAGGAAGGCAAAGATTGTATTACAGAAATTCCGGAAGAACGCTGGTCATTAGAAGGTTTTTTCAATCCAGATGTTCAGGAAGCTATAGCACAAGGAAAAAGCTATAGTAAATGGGGTGGCTTTGTAGACGGATTTGCAGATTTTGATGCTTTCTTTTTCAGTATCCCGCCTCGAGAAGCGATCAACATAGATCCTCAAGAACGGTGCTTTATTGAATCATGCTGGGAAGTGTTAGAGGATGCTGGATACACTAAGGAACTGCTTGAAAAACAGTATAATCGGCGGGTTGGTATTTTCGCAGGAATCAACAGAACTGGTTTTGCCTTATATGGACCCGACCTATGGAAACAGGGCGAAAAAATTTTCCCCTATACTCAGTTTGGCTCGGTCGCTAACAGAGTTTCCTATTTGCTGAATCTACAGGGACCAAGTATGCCGATCGATACAATGTGTTCATCTTCATTAACTGCGATTCACGAAGCCTGCGAACATATTCATAATGGAGAATGTGAAATGGCGATTGCAGGTGGGGTAACCCTGTACCTTCATCCGTCTAATTACACTCAACTTTGTAGTTTGCAAATGCTGTCTGTAGATGGACAATGTAAGAGCTTTGGACAAGGTGGTAATGGATATGTACCTGGAGAAGGAGTAGGTACTGTTTTATTGAAGCGCTTATCCCAGGCTATCGCCGATAGGGATCATATTTACGCCGTAATTCGAGGTACTGGTATTAATCATGGTGGAAAAACCAATGGATATACGGTACCTAATCCGACAGCCCAAGGGGAACTTATTAGAACGGTATTGGATAAAGCAGGGGTAGATGCCCGAGCAGTCAGCTATATTGAAACTCATGGAACTGGGACGGCTCTTGGCGATCCTATTGAAATTACTGGGATTACTCAAGCGTTTCTAAAGGATACGCAAAAAACACAGTTTTGCGCCATTGGCTCTGTAAAATCAAATATTGGACATTTGGAAGCTGCAGCGGGGATTGCAGGAGTTACTAAAATTGTATTGCAAATGAAGCATCAGAAAATTGTCCCAAGCTTACATTCAAAACAATTAAACCCCAATATTGATTTTACAAAAACGCCGGTTGTTGTTCAGCAAGAACTTGTGGATTGGAAACGGCCAATTATTGAAATAAACGGAGAAGTTAAGGCATATCCTAGAATTGCCGGTATCTCGTCCTTTGGTGCGGGTGGAGCAAACGCCCACGTGCTGATTGAAGAATATATTCCAGATGATCACGAAGATGCTCAAGGGATGATTAATAACTTGGATTTTGCAATTATTGTTTTATCAGCAAAAAATCGAGAACAACTCAAAAAACAAGTGCAGCAATTGTTAGCTGCTATCCAAGAACAACAATTTTCTGATAATAGCCTGGCTGATATGGCTTACACACTTCAAATAGGGCGCGAAGCAATGGAAGAACGTTTAGCTGTGGCTGTTAGATCAATCAAAGAACTTGAGGAAAAACTACAGGGCTTTCTCGACGACCGGGATGGCATCCCCGATCTATATCAAGGACAGGTCAAACGTAATAAAGAGACATTGTCAATTTTTAAAACTGATAAAGAATTACAGGAAGCAATGGAAAAATGGATTGAACGCGGGAAATACAGTCAGCTTATGGAGCTCTGGGTCAAAGGATTAAACTTTGATTGGGACAAGTTGTACGGAGAGGATAAACCCCGCCGTATCAGTTTGCCGACTTATCCGTTTGCCAAGGAACGTTATTGGGTGCCAGAAGTAGTGAAAAAATCTAGTATTATAACAAAGGCTTCCGAGGGAGTAGTTCTTCATCCATTACTGCAACAGAATACCTCGAATTTTTCCGGTCAGCGTTATAGTTCTATTTTTTCGGGGCAGGAGTTTTTTCTGGCGGATCATATAGTAAACGGACAGCGCGTTTTGCCTGGGGTGGCCTATCTAGAGATGGCCAGGGCGGCAATTGAACAAGCAGAAGGTTTGGAAGCAGGTGAGAAAAGGATCGGGTTGAAAAATATTGCTTGGGCCAATCCTATTGTCGTTAATGGACAGTCAGTAAAGGTACATATTGGTCTCTATCCTAAGGAGAATGGAGAAATAGCTTATGAAATCTATGTCGGAGAGGATAACGCGGAACCTGTTATATATAGTCAAGGAATTGCAGTGTTCAATCCGGCAACGGAAGTTCCAACCTTGGATTTGAAGAGTTTACAGGCGCAGTGCAGCAAAGGTGTGCTTAGTTCCAGTGAATGTTATGACACATTTAAGGCTGTAGGGATTGAATATGGTTCAGCTTACAAGGGTGTTGAAAAAGTGTATGTGGGAGCAGAGAAAGTATTGGCCAAACTGTCTTTACCTAATGTTGTAACTAATACTGGAGACCAATATGTCTTGCACCCAAGTTTAATGGATTCTGCCTTACAGGCATCAATTGGGCTTTTAGGCGGCAATAATTTCAAACCGGTTTTGCCTTTCAATCTTCAAAATATAGAAATTATTAGTAAATGCACGACGGTCATGTGGGCTCTGATTAGCTACAGTGAGGACAAAGCTAAAGGGCAAAGCCTGGACATTGATTTAAGTGATGAAAACGGAACAGTGTGCGTCAGGATGAGGGGATATTTAACAAGGGGGCTGGAAAGTGAAAGTTTGTTGAATAATATTGGAACACTATTGTTCTCTCCACGTTGGCAAGCACAAGAAGTTACCCGGGAAGCTACAGCTCCGGACTATGCCCAGCATTTGGCAGTACTTTGTGAACCGGATAATACTCTCCAGAAAAGCGTTGAAAGGCAGATGGAGGATGTTCACTGTATTACTTTGCAATCCGTAGAAGAAGATATTGATAAAAGGTTCCAAACCTATGCTATTCAAGTGGTTGAGAAAATTAAGGACATTCTTGCAGATAAGCCTAAAGGTAAGGTACTGTTGCAAATTGTGGTCACTAGCCAAAATGAACAGCAAGTTTTCTCCGGACTTTCGGGGCTTTTGAAAACAGCTCGGCTGGAAAATCCAAAAATCATAGGGCAGCTGATTGAAGTGGAAGCGGGAGAAGGCGGCGACGGGGTTGTAGAAAAACTTAAGGAGAACAGCAGGAGTCCAATTGATAGTCATATTAGTTATCAGGACGGAGCAAGGTATATCTCACGTTTCAGTCAATTGGAAATTCCCCAGGAACAAGTGGTTATCCCCTGGAAGGAACAGGGCATATATTTGATTACTGGAGGGGCTGGTGGACTAGGTCTTATATTTGCCAAAGAGATTGCTCAGCATGCTAAGGGGGCCACTCTGATCATTACAGGACGGTCTGCTTTAAGTGAAAACAAACAAGCAAAATTGCGAGAATTACAGTCGCTAGGAGTTCGGATTGAATACCGGCGGATTGATGTGACAGATAAAGAAGCGGTGTCAGCGTTAATCTATAGCATTCGGAATGAGTTTAAAGGCCTAAATGGCATTATTCACGGTGCCGGACTGATTCGGGATAACTTTATCATTAAAAAGACCAAGGAAGAAATGCAAGAAGTTTTATTACCAAAGGTTACTGGGCTGGTAAACCTAGATCAGGCAAGTAGAGAACTGCCGTTGGACTTTTTAATTCTCTTTTCTTCAGCCGCCGGGGCTTTGGGCAATCCGGGACAGGTAGACTATGCAGCGGCTAATGCCTTTCTAAATGCCTATGCTAAGTACCGAAATTCACTGGTAGCCTTAACACAACGATACGGACAAACCATAGCAATGAATTGGCCGCTGTGGAAGGAAGGCGGGATGCGTGTTGATCAAGAAACCGAGAAGCTGTTAAGTAGCGAAGGTATTATCACGCTGCGGACCTCAAGCGGTATTAAGGCTCTGTATCAAGGAATGGGTTCCGGTGAAGAACAAGTCGTAGTAATAGAAGGCGATATACGGAGGATACAGGAGAGATTCTTAAGTACGCCGACAAAAACTGAATCACATCCTCCTAAAATGACGGTTTCGGAAATTGATACCGGAATACTGCGAGAAAAAACCCTATATCAGCTTGAAATGCTATTATCTAAAGTAACCCAGATAGATGCTGGAAAATTAGATGACGATGAACCTTTAGAGACTTATGGGATTGATTCGATCATCATTACTCAGCTCAATCATGAGCTGGCCGGAACCTTTGGAGAGATATCCAAAACACTATTTTATGAATATCAGACTTTGGGCGCCTTGGTAGAATATTTTATTGCCGAACATACACAGACATGCAGGCAATGGACTGGACTAGTAACTGAAGTCCAGGCAAAGCCAGAAATATCGAAGAAACCTTTAACGGATGTAGGCACTGATAATAAGGTTCCCGTTTTGACATCATGGGAAAAAGGCAAGAAGCAAAAAAGAAACTACCTTTGTACAAATTTAGATTCCAAAAACTTCGAACCTATTGCCATTATTGGTATGAGTGGGCGTTATCCGCAGGCAAAAACTCTCCAAGACTACTGGACGAATTTGGAATCCGGTAAGAATTGTATTACAGAAATTCCCCAAGAGCGCTGGCCGTTGGAGGGATTCTTCCAATCCGATAAACAAGAAGCTGTGGACCAAGGCAAAAGTTACAGTAAATGGGGCGGGTTTATAGATAACTTTGCGGATTTTGATCCCTTGTTTTTTAATATTTCGCTAAAGGATGCAAGAAATATGGATCCTCAGGAACGCTTATTTGTTGAATCCTGCTGGGCAGTGTTTGAGGATGCAGGATATACTAAGGAACAGCTTGCCGTAAAGTATAATGACCGAATCGGTGTTTTTGCGGGAATTACAAAAACAGGCTTTGAGTTATACGGTCCTGATTTATGGAAGCAGGGTGAAAAAATATTTCCTCATACTTCGTTCAGCTCAGTGGCTAATAGGGTTTCCTACCTGCTGAATTTACATGGACCTAGTATGCCGATTGATACAATGTGCTCTTCCTCGTTAACAGCGATTCATGAGGCTTGTGAACATCTCTATCGTGGAGAATGTGAAATGGCGATTGCGGGCGGCGTTAATTTGTATCTACATCCATTGAGTTATATTGGACTTTGTGCACAGCAAATGCTGTCTATAGATGGACAGTGCAAGAGCTTTGGACGAGGCGGAAACGGATTTGTGCCTGGTGAAGGGGTAGGAGCTATACTGCTGAAACGTCTATCCCAGGCGATAGCTGATGAAGATCATATTTACGCCGTTATCCGGGCAACCAGCATTAACCATGGTGGAAAGACGAATGGTTATACGGTTCCCAATCCTATAGCCCAAGGGGAGATTGTCCGGGCTGTGCTGGATAAAGCAGGGGTAAATGCCCGCGCAATCAGCTATATAGAAGCTCACGGTACGGGAACAGAACTTGGCGATCCGATTGAAATTACGGGATTAAGCCAGGCATTTGCTAAGGATACCCAAGATACCCAGTTTTGTGCCATTGGCTCAGCAAAATCGAATATAGGTCATTTGGAAGCTGCCGCTGGGATTGCAGGAGTTACCAAGATTGTACTGCAAATGCAACACAAAAAAATTGTTCCAAGCCTGCATGCCAAAGAGCTAAATCCTAATATCAATTTTGCCAAGACACCATTTGTAGTTCAACAAGATCTTGCGGAATGGAAACGACCAATAGTTGAGAGCAACGGAGTAAGTAAGGAATATCCAAGAATAGCCGGTATATCAGCTTTTGGTGCCGGAGGATCAAATGCTCACGTAGTGATTGAAGAATATATCCCGCAGGATACGGAGCGGTCTAACATTCTGATTGGTGAGCAGAGTCCTGCCATTATCGTATTGTCAGCAAAGGATGAAGACCGTCTTAAAGCTAAGGTACAACAATTGCTCTCTGCGATTCAAAAACAAAAATTAAGTGATAATGATCTTGCCAATATCGCGTATACACTTCAGGTAGGGCGTGAAGCAATGGCAGAGCGCTTGGCTTTATTCGCAGGATCTATGAAAGAACTGGAAGAAAAACTAAAGGCATTTATAGCTGGTAAGAGTGGAATTGAAAATTTGTATCAAGGTCAGGTCAAACGTAATAAAGAAACGCTTAATCTTTTTGCTGCAGATGAAGATTTGCAACAAGTAATCGATATTTGGGCCAGTAAAGGAAAATATGCTAAACTTTTAGATCTTTGGGTCAAGGGGCTAGTTTTTGACTGGAACAAGATTTATGAGGATGTCAAGCCTCGTCGAATCAGCCTGCCTACATATCCATTCGCAAGGGAACACTTCTGGATACCTAAAATTACCGATGATTTCCAAGTAACGCCGAAAAATCGACAAGGAAATGAGAAACGCAGCGCCTTGATGTATCAAGGTGATCGTGTACAAGCATCAGAACCTTTAAAAGGCAGGCTGATTGCTTCTCCGCTGAAAGAAATGCAATTTGAATATATTATGAGTACTGAGAACTTTACTGAGCTTAGAGATAACCATAATGTGCTGCATGTTGGATATTATCAGGAAATATTGTGCGATGCTGTTAAGGCTAGTTTCAATACTAGCTCATATGTACTACATAATATTGAGTTCTTAACAGCTTTGAGGTTTGATGAAGATTCTGCCCGAGTTGTGAATCTGATCTTAAGTCCTGAAGATGAAAATGGTTTTATGAAGTTTCAGGTAAGTAGTCGGAAAACCGGGAAGAATAAATGGACGCTGCATGTAAAAGGAAGCCTTAAGATTAATAGGGATATTCAAGTTGATAAATTGCCGGTTGAGCAATATCTTAATATTACCAAGGATGGGGAACAGTACACAGCCGACGAGTTTTACCAAAAAATATTTGAACAAGGTTTTCGTTTAGGTGATAGTGTAAAATGGGTGGATCATGTATGGCATAGAAAGGGAGAAATTCTTGCCCGTTTTAGACCTTTCACTGAAATGGAGAAGTGGTGCAATTACTCTATTGGGATTCATCCTGGTGTGCTTGATGCATGCGCACAACTTTTTGTTTTCGCCGGTCAGGAATGCCTGCCATCAGGTACCATCTTTATGGTGGTAGAAATGAAAGAATTCAGCTTTCATTGTGCAGGCAACAGGGATAAAGCTGTATGGTGCCATTTTGTGCTGGATAAAGATGGCCAGGATGGCGATTGTATACAAGGAAACTATACGCTTTATGATGAAGATGGACTTATTCTGGCACAGGCGAGAGGAAAAAAAGTAAAAAAATTAAATATAAAAGGCTTAAAAACTATAGATCTGAATCGTAGTCAAGCCGAAAATTTTAAGAAATCCTTATTGTCTGATGCAAATGATGGAAAATCATGTATGCAAGCTGAAGTATTGGAAGACTCATTGCGGCAGATAATGGCTGAACAATTAGGTATGTTGCCGGAACAACTTGATACCGGTGAGTCACTGAGAGATTTGGGAATGGATTCAATTGCCGCCATGAACTTTAGAAGTATGGTTGAGAAGTCCTTGGGCACAAAGATTTCCGCGGAAGACTTACTGGAAGGACCGTGTATTAAGGAATTGGCTGCTACTTTGAATTCTCAATGGCAAAAATTGGATAAGGATGGCGAAGAACAAGAAAAAACTGAAATTGTTAAGAGTGAAGAGCTGGAGGATTCTTTGCGGCAACTAATGGCCGAACAATTAGGTATGTTGCCAGAACAGCTTGACACTGGCGAGCCGCTGAGAGATTTGGGAATGGATTCAATTGCCGCTATGAACTTTAGAAATATGGTTGAGAAGTCCTTAGGTATAAAGATATCCGCGGAAGACTTACTGGAAGGACCGTGTATTAAGGAGTTGGCTACGATAATACAGACTGAATTACAAAATTCTGATCTTAAGCCTAAAAAATTGGCAACCGTACAGGAGCAATCAAAAGGGGCAAGTATATGGTATGCGCATAGAATTATCAATAAAAATGCTAAATTTAGACTCTTTTGTTTACCATATGGCGGCGGGGGAGCCTCATTATATCGTGAATGGCAAGGAAAACTGCCGGATTATATTGAAGTATGTCCTATTCAGATGCCAGGTAAAGAAAACAGAATAAAGGAAGTTCCTATTGACAATATTGATGACGCAGTAAATACGCTGGAAAAAGCTATCAAAACTGAATTAGATATTCCTTATGCCTTTTATGGGCATAGCTTGGGAGTACTAATTGGCTACAGACTATCTTACCGTTTATGGCAAACGGCAAAAAATAAACCTAGCCACTTCTTTGTGGGAGGTTTTAGCCGACCTGAGGCTATTCCTAATTTTAATCTTGGAAAGAGGCTTGCTATGTTAAAATCTAGAGGTTTTGACAGTATTCCCACTGTAAGTGAAATCGAAGCGTTACCAGCTGAACAGCTTGACTTCTTGGTGCACCAAATAGGGGGCATGGAAAATGTCGTTGTAGAGGACGACATAGCTAGGAAACTGATAGCGGCCGCTCTTTGTGATTTGAGAATTTGTGAGAGCTTTAAGTTTAAAGAGGAGCCTCCATTTGACGTACCGATTACTGTTTTTCACGGCATAAAGGATGAGCGTGTTCCGGTAGAGAGTATGGAGGCATGGAAATTGAATACTACATCAGCCTTTAAACTCCATGTGCTACCAGGAAATCATTTCTTCCTAAATAAAGAGCAGTATCAAGATGAATTGATGGCCTTTATTAAAGAAGATATAGATCTGCATATATCCTAATATTTGCCGAGACTAAATAAATTATTCGCAGCTTCGTTTTATCTGTAATTTCATGCCTAAGTGGAATTTCTCATCCCGGAAAATCGTATAGAAAATTTGAATGCTAATACAAATATATAGACCAACTGATTAAGGACAAAAAAGGCTAGAGGATGAAATAGGTGTGAAAGCAGGACATTGTAAATCACAAAAAGAGCAAGAATCAAGTAGCTTAATAGGATGAATACTTAAGGCCCAGACCAAATCTTTTGGGGTATTCGATTATAGAAAAAAGAAGAGTGGTAAATGGAGATACCTGTGGATTTCATGAAAAATAAGGGTCTTTTGTTTAACCACTCTTCTTTGTTTTTGAAGATTTAGATTTGAATGATAACAGGAGGTGAAGGTTTATGTGACCTAATAACTTTAGAGTAAAGTATTCAATCGTTGCTAAATGAATGACAATTTTAGTATTTTCGAGAAAGTAGGAGGTGCGCAGTTTTATGATGAACGTAAGTTTGGTATTAAGAAAAGAAATTTTAAATGGATGCAATACATTTACGGATTATTTCTCCATAAAATTATCTGAAAAAAGCTACAAAGTTTCTTTGAATTTTTCTAAATTTAATAAGTTTGATGCAAGTTTAAACATAAAAAATCTTCTTCATGACGTTGAGCGTAAATATTTTGAGACTCTTAAATATAATCGAAGAATAAATAGTTTCCTTTTAGGAAGATATTCTGCTAAAAGAGCCATTACTGCATTAGTTGGTAATGAGAAAGATTTTACAAAAATTCTTATCAAAAAGGGAGTGTTTAATCAGCCAATTGTAGATTGTGAGACATCCAGTAATATACAGGTCAGTTTAAGCCATAGTGATGACCTTGCAGCAGCAATAGCATTTAATGATATGCTGATTTTAGGAATTGATATTGAAAAAGCTAGTAGGCATATCAATCAAGAAGTGGAAGCAGTGTTAACACAATGCGAAAGGGACCTTTCTTTTAAAGTTCCATGCTCATATAGAAATTTTCTGTTAATGATTTGGACAGTAAAGGAATCTCTTTCTAAGGTTCTTAAAACCGGGTTAACAGTACCTATGCGCATTTTAGAAGTAAGAAATATTGAAGAGCTTGAGGGATATTGCGTCAGCACTTTTACAAATTTTCCACAATATAGTACAGTGTCCTTTATAGTGGAAGATTATGTTTGCTCGATTACATTCCCAAAAAATGTTGAAATATATATAGACATTAATAGGATAAAGGATAATTTATATAAGATTTTATAAAGAAAAAATGTAAGTGTCCGTGAAGGATAAAAAGTATGAAATCATACAATTCAATGATATCATTGCTGATACTAACACCTCGATCGCTTTCACACAGTCTGGCATCCCTAGTGTACTTGAGTTAAAGACGATTGCAATATAAAATTTTATTGAAAAAGTGTGCCTCAACAAAGACTTCATGAGCCATTGTTGAGGCACGCTTTTTTATTAGCGTATTTGGTAGTATAATTTCAAAACAATGAAAACAGCAAGAATACAATGTAAACTCTGTTGGAACACAAGCTTGTAACGTATTATAATGTTCATCAAGGACCCTAATGTTTTTGTTTTACTATTTATGTTTCAGTATTTGCTACTGGAATTATTCTTAGTCATCGTAGTTCGGAGATGTAATAAAGGCTTTGGTGATATATTAAAAATAAGGGGTGAAATTGACAAAAAAATTAGGTGGGTGTAAAATTAACTCAATTGATTAACTAGTTAACTAATTAGACTGATAATAATAAAAAGAGTAAAAGATATAATTGGTGAAGCTGCTATTCTATATAGTTAACTAGTTAATCAATTATCGAAGGAAACAAATATATAAGTTAGTCTAATTTTTATTTGCTAAAAAGGAGAGTATATATGAGTACTGTACAGTTGTGGACAAAAAACTTTATCGCTTTGATTTTATCCAATGCATTAATGTTTGGAGGATTTCATATTTTGCTTCCGACGCTTCCGGTTTATGCTGCATATAACGGAGCAACAGGGACACAGATTGGGATTATTACTGGAATCTTTGGAGTTTCAGCTATCTTTATTCGACTTTTTACAGACTTAGGTGTAAAAACCATGGGAAAGAAAAATTGTTTGTACATTGGTTTACTTATTTCATTGATTTGTACTATTAGTTATGCTGTATTTTCTTCAGTAGAAGGAATGATTATCACGAGGGTATTACATGGTTTTGGCTTTGGACTCACTACTACTTTTTCGGCTGCGATTGCTGCAGATATTATTCCTGGATCGCGACGCGGCGAAGGTATAGGATATTTTGGTCTAGGAAGTACAGTCGCGATGGCTTTGGGGCCAGCTATTGGTGTCTGGTTAATTAGTGACTATGGATTTGTAGCTATGTTTATAGCTTCAGCAGTAGGTACTGGTATTGCTCTATTAGGAACAAAATTTTGCTATGTTCCTAATAATGCTATTGCTAAGAAAAAAAATGAACTTCATGTATCTTTATTAGATAAGTTTTTTGAAAAAGGTACAGGAATTCCATCTTTACTGACAATGCTATTTGGAATTAGTTATGGAAGTGTTAATACCTTTATCGCAATGTTGGCACAGGAAGCTCATATTGCGAATTCTGGCTATTTCTTTATAGTCGGTACATTATGCGTGTTCCTATCTCGTCCGATAGGAGGAAAAATCTTTGATACAAAAGGTGCCGCGTGGATTATATTACCTGGATCAATTTTTTTACTTTTAGGGTTAATTGTGCTTATTAATACGAAATCGCTTAGTATGCTATTAGGAGCTGCGGTATTATATGGATTCGGTGGAGGCTTTTTACTTCCATCGCTCATCACATGGATGCTAAATTTAGTACAGCCTAGTCGGCGTAGTGCAGCTAGTGCTACTTTTTATAATATGCTGGATGTTGGAACGAGTGCAGGCGCTATTTTACTTGGCATGGTAGCTGAAAAAACAGGATTTATTAGTATGTACAAGTATTCTGCTGGTGCTATGGTACTTTTTTTAATCGTCTTTGCACTTCAAACTTTGATAAGTAGAAGTGTTAGTGAGAAAAAAGAAGAGCTAATTGAGACTAAGTAAAAATGGCGTATAAATAAAAGTAATTGTATTTTCGTTGAATGTCCAAGATGAAATCTAACTTTTACACTTCCAGTTATGCTGGAAGCCTTTTTCTATGGGGCTGATAATCAGGATCGAACCCACGACCCACTCGTTACAAATGAAAATATAAACTTTAGTTTACGTTTTACTATGTCTCGGAACTAAATAAAATCAAGGATTATAAAGATTTTTCTTTATAATCCTTGATTTTATTTTACATATTTTAGAAAATAAATACTAGATGATAACGCTTGGCAACGTTTAGTTGTATAGTCATATAAGAATTTCAAAAATAAACTCTGTGTTTCGTTGAGTTCCGCTGGTTCTTTCGCTCTTATTTTTGGACCCATCTTTTATTTTAGCTTCAGCCCCAATAACCTCTTTTCGCAACTTAACTTTTTGCACTTAGATTATACATTCGCGACTCGAATAATTAGCGGCGATTTTTTTCTCAGCATCCGTTAATAATCGTTTACGCAATACAACTTGCATTTCGTCAACGGCACGTGGAGTAGCAAGAATCTCAGCCAAGGAGGCATGGTTCGCTTGCATGGCAAGTCCGGCGGAATTCAGTGTAAATAGATTTTCCACTAAGTCAAATCTCGCTTCCGTCCAACCAACATACCAACTCCATTCCGTATAATAAAGCCAGCTCTTTTCATTAAATGCCCGCACATGAGTTGGATCCTGCCATGCTCCACAAGACAAATCATAGGGAACATTAATTTTAAAAACACCTCCTACTTTTAATAATTTCAAACACACGGTCATCGCCGTAATTAACTCCCTAATATGTTCTAAAACATGACTTGCAATAATCTCATCGAAGGAGTCTTCCTTGATCGTTATTATGCCAAATCGTGCAGTTGCAACTTCCTTATTTAAAGGAAAATTATTACTTATGTCAGCAACGACATCAGGCTGCCAATACTGGTTTATATCAATATTCAACCAATCTGGCCGAAAAAGCTTCCCACTGCCAAGGTTTATAATTGTTGGTAGCTGTTGTAATTCATTTTTAACAAGGGTTTTTTCAGTAATCACGTCACGCAAAATATCGATTTCATTTCTTAAACTAAAACTTTCAAACCCATTCTTCTCCAATAGTTGGCGTTTCTCATCATTGTTAACAAGCTTGATACAGGTTTCAACAAGTTTATCATAAGGTACTAAAGCAACGGCTGTTCTTAAATCATCAGCAATTTCAGTGTTGTCATTGCATTCAGCGACAACTGCTTTATGATTAGCTAATAAATAAGATATTCGAACAATCTCAAATATACTAGAAGCATAAAAATGAATATTAATGATTACTTTGGCCCGGGCAATAGCTACATCTCTTTCCTTTCCATATACACCAAATAAAGTAACAACAGTAAGCCCACTTTTTTTTAGCTCTTCCATAATTTTTTCACGCCTTACATTCATAGAACCATAAAATAAAACATCAATATCTTGGGGTGAAACTGGGGCGATGCAGGTCAACTCTGGTACATAACCGATTGGCACATAATATAAAAGATTTTTACAACCCATTTTTCTATATTTTTCAATATTGCGTTTGCTATAATCCCATACAGTAAACCTCTTAAACAAAGGCAGCGTTGCAGCGTTAAGCATAGATTTCGAATCAAATTGTTCTAAATTATAAATAATTGAAGACAAAGGAATTTTATCAATCAAGTCTGCCGTTATAAGATGGATACCTAAGATAATATTAATATTGTCCATTGAAAAGTCGTTTTCTGTAATTATGATGTTATACCCTAGTCTTTCTATTCCATACCTTAGCATTGTTGCGACCTCTCGAAACCCATCGGAATGTTGATATCCCTGTGGACGAATAATTACAATTTGGTAGGTAGTCAAACATACAGGTTCCATTTCAACACCTCATACCTTTTGGATATATCTATGTTAATCGTTTTAAGTATATGACTATATTTAGCCATGTAGTCATATTGAGCGGAGATTTAAGGAATATATTGGTTGGCTTTCAAAACTTAACTAGTACACAAAAATTATATATCAATTCTGTTTCACGTCGTTGTCACTCTATGCGTATTATAGGGTGATAACATTTTTTTTTGAAAAAGGAGGCTAATTATTATGTCAGATAAAGATGAAGAACGTTATGGATGTCATGGATGTCATGGATATAATGAGTGTAATGAGTGTAATGAGTGTAATGAGTGTAATGAGTGTAATGAGTGTAATAAATTTTCAACAGCATGTTTTATGATCCCGGAACCAGGTGCTCAAGGAGCCACCGGAGCCACTGGACCTGCGGGTAGCTCTACTGGAGCAACAGGGCCAACAGGAGCAACAGGACTAACAGGAGCAACAGGACTAACAGGAGCAACAGGCTTAACTGGTGATACGGCCCAAATAAGCGGGAGGGAAATTCAGTTACAAAATCCAGCAGTAGTATCTGTTGCATCCGGAGCACCTGTTTTGTTTGACACAACAGTAAGCGTTCAGTCACTTTTTATTGCATATAACGCATTGACAGGCACGATAACCATTACGGAGACAGGCGTTTTCTATATTAATTGGTGGGTATCAGTTGATGGGATGGAAGGCGGAGTAGATTTAGTGCCGACATTTTCCATAATTACTTCTGAAGGCGATAATGTAAGAGCATCAAGTCCGATCATAACAGGACAATTGAGTGGAAATGCTTTAATTGAAGTTGTCGCCACCCCAATAAGCCCGGTGACTTTACAACTTGTAAATGCTACTGATGCAACCATAGGCTATGGTGCAACGCCAATTAAGGCAGATTTAACAATTTTTAATGTAACTTTTTAATTTATAACCCATAGAAACTGCTGATTTGACAAGTCAAAATATAATAGGAAAATTAACAAGAATAGAAAGAGTCATGTAGATATATTGAACATGACCCTTTTCATAATATATGGCACATTGTGATAACCATATACGTATTATGCAATAAAATCGTTTTTTTTTTTGTGTGAAAAGCGTGTACTGGTATAATACCAACACTTTTGAAAATTCGGAGGGATTTGAGTGAATACAATTGGTCTTCAACTTGAACAGAAATTGACTGGAATAGTCAATACAAATGCCAATGTCATATTTGAAAACATATAACCATATACGTATTATGAGATAAAATCACTTCTGGGCGGAAGTCGTGTGATTATAATACCATAATTTTTGAAAATTCGGAGGGGTTTTAGTGAATACAATTGGTCTTCAACTTGAACGGAAATTGACTGGAATAGTCAATACAAATGCCAATGTCATATTTGAAAACATACTGAGCAGCTTTGGCCCTGTAAGTTATGATCCCGGAACAGGGTTCATAACAATAAACAAAATAGGAAGGTATTTTGTCAACTGGTGGGTATCCACCCAGTCGGCCATAGGAACAAATGGTATATCTTTTTCTATTGTTACATCACAAGGCGATGATCTTCCAGGAGATTCACCTATAAAAACAGGTGAGGTTGTCGGTTTTTCGCTTATTCAAGTTACTGCTGCACCCATAACATTAAGTTTAGTAAATAAAACGCCTAGCAATGTAACTTACTCTCCTTTAGTAACGGATAAAGCATATTTAATGCTAGCTGAGGTGGAAGAAGATACTGGTGTTGCTACCGGCGCAACTGGTCTCACAGGTGCTACTGGATTAACAGGTGCTACAGGTGTTACAGGAGAAACAGGAGCAACAGGAGCAACTGGAGAAACAGGAGCTACAGGAGCAACTGGTGCAACCGGAGAAACTGGCGCCACTGGGGCAACAGGAGCAACTGGAGAAACAGGTGCCACCGGAGCCACAGGCGCTACAGGTGCTACAGGTGCAACTGGAGTCACCGGAGCTACCGGCGAAACCGGAGCAACTGGAGAAACCGGAGCTACAGGCGCTACAGGCGCTACAGGGGCTACAGGTGCAACAGGAGCAACTGGCGAAACCGGAGCTACTGGCGAAACCGGAGCAACTGGAGAAACAGGTGCTACTGGTGCTACAGGAGCCACTGGCGCAACTGGAGAAACAGGAGCTACAGGAGAAACAGGTGCTACTGGCGAAACCGGAGCTACAGGAGCCACTGGCGCAACCGGAGAAACTGGCGAAACTGGGGCTACAGGAGCCACAGGAGCAACCGGAGCCACAGGAGCAACCGGAGCCACAGGAGCAACCGGAGCCACAGGGCAACCGGAGAAACTGGCGAAACTGGCGCAACAGGCGCAACTGGAGAAACAGGAGCTACTGGCGCAACCGGAGCTACCGGCGAAACTGGAGCAACTGGAGAAACAGGAGCTACAGGAGAAACCGGAGCTACTGGCGCAACAGGCGCAACTGGAGAAACAGGAGAAACAGGTGCTACTGGCGAAACAGGAGCAACTGGCGAACAGGTGCTACAGGTGTTACAGGTGCTACAGGAGCAACTGGCGAAACTGGGGCTACAGGTGCAACAGGAGCAACAGGAGCTACTGGCGAAACTGGAGCAACCGGTGCAACTGGCGAGACAGGTGCTACAGGTGTAACAGGTGCTACAGGAGCAACTGGCGAAACTGGGGCTACAGGTGCAACAGGAGAAACAGGAGCTACTGGCGAAACTGGAGCAACCGGTGCAACTGGCGCGACAGGTGCTACAGGTGCTACAGGTGCTACAGGAGCTACTGGCGAAACTGGCGCAACTGGAGCAACAGGAGCAACTGGAGCAACTGGAGAAACAGGTGCAACCGGAGCAACTGGTGCTACTGGTGCTACTGGTGCTACTGGTGCAACAGGCGAAACTGGAGAAACAGGTGCAACCGGAGCCACAGGCGCTACAGGAGAAACAGGAGCAACAGGAGCTACTGGCGCAACGGTGCAACTGGAGCAACAGGAGAAACAGGTGCTACAGGAGCAACTGGAGCAACAGGAGCTACAGGAGAAACAGGTGCCACCGGAGCACAGGTGCCACAGGTGCAACAGGTGCACAGGTGCACAGGTGCCACAGGTGCAACTGGAGCAACTGGCGCAACTGGAGCCACAGGGGAAACTGGAGCCACAGGAGCAACTGGAGCTACCGGCGAAACTGGTGCAACTGGAGAAACAGGTGCTACAGGAGCAACAGGAGCAACAGGAGCTACAGGAGCAACTGGAGCTACAGGTGCAACAGGAGCAACAGGAGCAACTGGTGCCACTGGAGCAACAGGAGCTACCGGAGCAACTGGAGAAACTGGAGCTACTGGAGAAACAGGTGCTACAGGCGCAACAGGCGAAACTGGAGCAACTGGAGCAACTGGTGCAACAGGTGCAACTGGTGCAACAGGAGAAACAGGAGCCACCGGAGCAACAGGTGCCACAGGAGCAACAGGCGAAACTGGAGAAACTGGTGCAACCGGAGCAACAGGCGCTACAGGAGAAACAGGAGCAACTGGAGCAACTGGCGCAACTGGAGCAACAGGCGCAACTGGAGAAACAGGTGCCACCGGAGCCACAGGTGCCACCGGAGCACAGGTGCCACAGGAGCCACAGGAGCAACAGGAGAAACAGGTGCAACAGGAGAAACTGGAGCAACTGGAGAAACAGGAGCAACTGGAGCTACTGGCGCAACTGGAGCTACTGGTGCAACCGGAGCCACAGGCGCTACAGGAGAAACTGGAGCAACCGGTGCAACTGGCGAGACAGGTGCTACAGGAGAAACAGGTGCTACAGGAGCCACTGGCGCAACAGGAGAAACAGGTGCTACTGGCGCAACCGGAGCAACTGGCGCAACTGGGGCTACAGGTGCAACAGGAGCAACTGGAGCAACAGGTGCAACTGGTGAAACAGGTGCAACCGGTGCAACAGGAGCAACAGGTGAAACAGGTGCAACAGGTGCAACCGGAGCAACAGGCGCAACAGGAGCAACTGGAGAGACTGGAGCAACAGGAGCAACAGGAGCAACAGGAGCTACAGGAGAAACTGGAGCTACTGGAGAAACAGGTGCTACAGGAGCAACAGGAGAAACTGGAGCAACAGGAGAAACTGGAGCAACAGGAGAAACTGGCGCCACTGGGGCAACAGGCGCAACAGGAGCAACAGGTGCTACTGGAGAAACAGGTGCAACCGGTGCAACAGGAGCAACAGGTGAAACAGGTGAAACAGGTGCAACCGGAGCAACAGGCGCAACAGGAGCAACTGGAGCGACTGGAGCTACAGGAGCTACAGGAGCAACAGGAGCAACTGGAGCAACAGGAGCAACTGGAGCAACTGGAGAAACAGGTGCTACAGGCGCAACAGGCGAAACTGGAGCAACTGGAGAAACTGGAGCAACAGGCGAAACAGGTGCAACTGGAGAAACTGGCGCTACAGGTGCAACTGGCGCAACAGGAGCAACAGGAGAAACAGGAGCAACAGGCGCAACTGGAGAAACAGGAGCAACCGGAGCTACTGGTGCTACTGGATTAACTGGTGGTGGGATTGCATTTGACTCCACAAATATTACTACGCCTACTTTGACAGCAGGCACTCCAAGCAGTCTCATTGGAACAGTATCACTTGTTGTTGATGCGACGACCGATACCGTTTGGTTAACTGCCTATGTAACTTGGACTCCGAGTGCTCTAGCTGCTACAATAACATTCACGATTAATGGAGATGATGCTTCACTAATAGCAACTGCAAATGATTCGCCAGTGATAGCCGGTAGTCCAGTTACCACTGCATTGGTTGGTGCTGATACAACGCCGCTTGCTGGAGCTCATTCCTACACGTTAACAGCTACAGGTAATGGTCTCCTACTTCTAGAAACGATATCCATAGATCTGGGCACATTCACGGCTGCAGATATGAAACCATAACAAAGTTACCTGTCTAAACAAGAGTTGGAAGCTAAAACTTCCAACTCTTGTTATGTTATTTCGTAATGAGATTCACTGTAGCGCGAATAACGACGAATTTGTTTTTGTAGAAAATGGAAGTGTATTTTTTATTAATAAACAATGCCACCAATGAATATATTTGTAATATATTCCGGAGGAGGTATTGAAAAATGAATGAATTGGAACAAAATTCAGCATCAGCAATAACCATCAGTCTATGTATGATTGTAAAAAATGAAGCAGCAACGATTGAGCGTTGTTTACGATCAGTAGCTAGCGCCACTGACGAAATCATAATTGTTGATACAGGCTCTACCGATCAAACAAAAGAAATCGTCCGTCAATTTACTGATAAAATTTATGATTTTCCGTGGATAGATGACTTTGCGGCTGCGCGCAATTTCGCTTTTAGTCACGCATCGCAAGAGTATATTCTCTGGTTGGATGCCGATGACGTTCTATTGTCAAACGATTTACAAAAATTGCTACTGTTAAAACAGAATGCTGACGGAACAGTAGACTCCTATACCATGAATTACAATGTATCCTTTGACGAAGCTGGCAATGTTGTTTCAACCTTGGGAAGGAATCGGCTTGTCAAACGGTCAAAACATTTTCAATGGATTGGACCCGTTCATGAATGCCTAGTAGTTGGTGGGAAGATAGCTAATATGGATATCAGTGTAACGCATAAAAAGGAACATCACGACACTTACGACCGCAACCTGAATATCTATGAAAATCGCCTTGCAAAAGGTGAAACCTTTTCACCAAGGGATTTATATTACTATGCCAATGAACTAAACGATCACCAAAGGTACGAAAAAGCCATTGAATATTATCGAAAAGCTTTAGATACTCAGTTATGCTGGGTCGAAGATAATATTTCCATTTGCGGAAAACTGGCCGACTGTTACAGTGTTCTTGGCGATGACCAAAATAAGTTAAACTATACGTATCTTTCCTTCAATTACGATACACCACGAGCAGAATTTTGCTGTCGCCTAGGCTTCCATTTTCTAGGCTTAAAGAGATATCAACAAGCTATATTTTGGTATACACTCGCGATTAACCTGCAAAAGCCTAAAGATCCTCTAGCTATGTTAAACAATGCCTGTTGGACGTGGCTCCCCCATCTTCAGCTCTGTGTATGCTACGACAGAATCGGCAAATATGAATTAGCGTGCAAGCACAACGAAATAGCAGCAGGTTTTGTACCAGAGCATTCTGGAATTTTGTACAATCGCACATATTTCGAAAACCTCTTTAATAAAACTACGTAGTCCATTCACCTAACGTAAGACCTCTCCTGTTACTACATTGAATACTTCCTGTTTTTGCCGAAGAAGCTACTGGTTGAACTGGCGGAAGGATTGCATTTGATTCCGCAGACGATACTGCGCCGCTTACTGGAGCTCATTCCTACACGTTAAAGGTAGTGTGTACTAAAAGATTCATTTCCTGACATTCCTTTGGTCCTTTATAAAAAAGAAAGAGGTGATAAGCTAAATGGAATCTACTGAATTTGTAACCATTGCCATTTTGGCAAAAGACAAAGCGCATGTATTACCTTTGTATCTTAATTTAATTGAGAATCAGACTTATCCCGCTGACAAAATCAAGCTTTATATACGTACAAACAATAATCATGATCAAACCGCAGTTTTGCTTGAGCAGTGGATAGAAAAAGTTAAGGATCGGTATTCAGAAATCTATTACGATTCGAGCGATGTTGCAGACCCCATCCATGAATACAGTCCACATGAATGGAATGCATTGCGATTCCAAGTGTTGGGGCGGCTGCGCCAAGAGTCAGTAGAATGGGCGCGAGCAAAAGGAACTCACTATTTCGTAGCTGATTGCGATAATTTTATTGTTCCTAAAACACTGGAAATGCTTCTTAATACCGGTTTGCCAGTCATTGGACCCTTGCTAAGAAATGGTGATGATCCAGCCAGCTTATATTCTAATTACCACTACGTTACTGATGAAAATGGTTACTATAAAGGCTCGAAATTATATTTCGAAGTATTATACCAGACAATTAAGGGGTTAATTGCGGTGGAAGTAATCCATTGCACTTATTTAATTCGGAATGATGTTTTAGATTTTGTCAGTTATGATGATAAAAGTGGTCGGCATGAATATGTAATTTTTAGTGATACCTTAAGAAAGTCAGGTATACCCCAATATATTGACAATCGTCATAATTATGGAAAGCTGACTTTCTGCAATACAGCGGAAGATTTCCAGTCCAAGAATATAACAATATAGTCCAATTTATTGGGTTCAGACCCAATGAATCAAGCGCTTGTCAAATCTAACAATAAGCAATATAGTATGGAAGAAATAAAGAAATAAAGAAATAATCCCGGAATTCGGAGGCTGCCAATGAACGCAAATAAAATTTGTTTTGTAACCTGCGTAAACGATGAGAAAATGTACCAAAAATGTCTTTGGGATATTCAGCACCTTGAAGTTCCCGTTGGTTATGAGATTGAAACGCTGGCTATAAGAAAAGCTGTCTCAATGACTGGTGGTTACAATGACTCCCTACATCGGACAGATGCAAAGTATAAGGTGTATTTACATCAAGACGTATATATTATTAACAAGAACTTTCTTCAAGAAGTATTACATTTGTTTAAACATCCTCAAATCGGTATGATTGGTGTTGCTGGCTGCACGCAAATTCCTTTTAGTGGAATTTGGTGGGAAGCAGAGAATCTCTATGGGAAAGTTTATGATAGCCATGCGGGAATCATGGGATTACTTGCTTTTCATGAAGTGGAGAATGAATATAAAGAAGTGCAAGGTATTGATGGGTTAATTATGATCACCCAATTTGATATAGCATGGCGAGAAGATATTTTCACTGGATGGCATTTTTATGACTTATCACAAAGTAGAGAGTTCAGCCGCGCTGGATATAAGGTCGTAATTCCCCGACAGTCGGAACCCTGGTGTATTCACGATTCTGGAGTGGCAAACATAAGTGGATATCATCATTATCGCCAAGTGTTTTTAAATGAATATTGCCCAAAACAATTTCTTTAAGCCAATATGCTGAATCTGTCATAAGATAATAGATATCAAAGGTGTGTTACGTAATGGCAAAAAGATGCTTTTACAGAATCGGACACCACAAATACATATTGATCCCAATGAATTAGCTGCAGCAGAATGGTTTGAACGCAGTGAAATTCCTGATGATTCAATGAAAGGCAGCATAGCCCATGAAATGATTGAAGCCTTTCGAATACAACTATGTTAATAGAAATTTAAGAACAAGTTATTCAGGTTCGGGAAATTGCCTGCGCTTTGAGTAATCGGATTTACTCTGTTGCTTCCCAAAAGAGAGTCCTTCTAGAGCTGGATTCAACCTTGCTTTCATCTTATCATGGTGGTGCATATAAGAAAAAATATCAAAATCAGTTTAGATGAAATTTAGAATGGAGAAGATTCGAAAAAAATCAAGTAGCAAAAGTGGGGAAGAACGCTTTACCTGATAGTAAAAACTCTATAAATAATGAATCATCAGCAGCTTTCTATGATAAAATTAAAAATCATAGAAAGTTATTTTTTTTCTTAGGTTGATCCAATTGGTGCTATGTCTTTGCATGTATGAGATAACTGGTTGAGATTACGAGCGTGAGAAAGTTATTTTTTGCGTAGATTCAGATATGAATTGAATTAGAAGAGGTGTATAAATATGGAGTCGATTTTGTTTATTGCGCCGTTTCAAGAAATAGCCGATATTGCTAAACGCGTTATTTTGGAAATGGAACTATCCATACCCGTTATCGTTGCCAATAATGAAACAGCCTTGCAGGCAATCGAAGAATTTCCCAACGCATCGGTGCTCATAAGTCGTGGTGGTACAGCGAATGATTTGAAAGTTTTACCGGAAAAGACGATTGTTGAAATCAATACATCGTTTACGGATATATTAATGGTTATAGAAAAAGCTTTGCGCAAAGGATATAAACGAATTGCTATCGTAACGAAGGATAATATTATTGATAATATAGAAACAGATTTTAATTTTCTAGGTACTAAAATACAAATTCGACCGTGTCATAGCGACCTTGACATAAAAAATAGGGTGCAGTCCCTGGGAAAAGATGGGGTTGACTGTATTATCGGCTGTAAACGGGCGGTTGAAGCGGCAAATGCTTGTGGTTTGCACTATGCGTATATTGAATCGGGCGAAATATCGATACGCAAAGCGATTAGCGAAGCAAAAAATATCGTTTATTCTAACGGGGTGGCAGAGCTTCAGTTGGAGCGGATGAATGCAGTCATTAATAATATACAAGAAGGCGTTGTGATTCTTGATCGTGAACAAAAACCGATATTTTCTAATAAAATTGCCAACGAAATATTAAGTGGTGAAAGTGAGTACGACTGGCGGAATAATATACTAAAGAAGATGGCCGGATTTGACAAGGAGAAAATTGTTGAAATCGAGGGCAATCGAATTTTGTTAAAAAGTATCCCGCTAGAGGTTTATAACCAATACAAAAATGATGTGTGGATTTTTGAGGAAATAAGCCGTATAGAAAAAGCAGAAAGAAAAATAAGGTTATCTATGTATAACAAAGGTTTCTATGCAAAGTGGCATTTTGAGGATATTATAACAGCTTCGCCAGTGATGAAACATGTTGTGATGACAGCCCAAAAATTTGCGCTGGCGAATTCTAACATCTTGATTTATGGTGATACAGGAACAGGTAAAGAAGGCTTGGCTCAAAGCATACACAATGCAAGCGCCCGAGCGAAACAGCCGTTTATATCGGTGAATTGCGCATCGTTGCCACCTAGCTTGATTGAAAGCGAATTATTTGGCTATGCAGAAGGTGCTTTTACAGGGGCTCGTAAATCAGGGAAGCGTGGACTTTTTGAGCTGGCACATAAGGGGACTATTTTTCTTGATGAAATTGGTGAAATGCCATTGGATGTGCAGAGTCGATTGCTGCGTGTATTACAAGAACGCGAAATCATGCGTATTGGTGATGATAGAATTATGCCGCTAGATATTCGTGTTATTTGTGCAACGAATAAAGATTTATTAAAATTATCTCAAACTGGAAAATTTCGTTTTGATCTGTACTACAGGATTAATGTGCTGAAACTGCAATTACCTTCGCTAAAAAAACGGCGTGAAGATATTCTGCCGATTTTTTATCATTATTTAAAAAAGTACCATACAGATCGAAGTAATATTCCACAATTGGATGCGAAAAGTGAAAAGCGTTTACTGGACTATAGTTGGCCGGGAAATATTCGAGAATTAAAAAATATAGCAGAAGTCTTGGCTTTTGAGAGTGGAAATATTGATGCGGCGCAGGTGGCAGAAATTTTAGCGCCGAGTGCTGAGGGGCAGCAAGAAGGAATTTACGTATCGACAGATCTTTCTTTAAAAGAAATAGAGCGAGAAATCATCCAGCATTTATTAAAAAAGCATACAGCAGAAGAAGTTTGTGCAAAAATGGGAATAAGTCGTGTGACTTTGTGGAGAAAAACAAAATAGCTTCAAAAATGAAATATATGAATTTCATTTTTGAAATCGTGAATTTAAATTGTGAGAAAAATCTAAATATAATCATTGCAATAAATAACCGTTTAAAAATTTTTTAAACGGTTTTTTATCTTGAATTACGTGGGTTCGAAAAGGATATATTCAGAAAATAATGACTATAGCGCAAAACTTGGCACTATTATTGCGTTAGTTTATGGTGTGATAATTTTAGAAGATGAAATCTAAAGATATAAATGATTTCATAAGTGTTATAAATAGATTTGCGTAATTGATTGAAAACATAGAATATTTGTTTATTTCCCAATATACTGTGTTTTAAGGTGCGGACAGATTTATGCGTAAGTTTTATCACAATAAAGTGTAAAAAAAGAGAGGTCTTGTCAAAATGAAAAGCATAGTAATCAACAATCCAGGTAACGTAGAAATCCGTGAAGTAAAAAAACCAGTACCGCAAGAAGGGGAAGCACTACTCAAACTCTTATATGGCGGAATTTGTGGCAGTGATCTGGGGACATACCGAGGTACTTTTGCGTATGCTTCTTATCCGAGAGTTCCTGGACATGAATTTTCGGCAGAGATCATTGAAATAGGAACGAATAGTCAGGGGCTTAAACCAGGGATGATTGTAACCTGTAATCCGTATTTTAACTGTGGAACATGTTATTCTTGTGAACGTGGACTGTTAAATTGCTGTACAAGCAATGAAACGCTAGGTGCACAACGAGATGGGGCTTTCTCAGAATATATAACGATGCCGATTGAACGTATCTATGATGGCAAAGGTCTTCCGGCTAAAACGCTGGCATTGATTGAACCATTTTGTATAAGTTATCATGGTGTCAGCCGGGCCAGTGTGCAAAAAGGAGATAAAGTTTTGGTGATAGGTGCTGGTACGATTGGTGTGTTGGCGGCTGTTTCGGCTAAAGCATTGGGGGCACAGGTTTATATCGCCGATGTAGCAAAAGGTAAAATAGAGTATGCGATAAACACTTTCGGATTGGAAGGTGGTATCTTAAACGATACTGCAGAGAATTTTGCAAAAAAAATAGATGACTGCACGTCTGGCAAAGGGTTTGATGTTACGATTGAAGCGGTGGGTTTACCGTCAACCTTCCAAAACTGTATTGATGCCGTAGCTTTCGGCGGGAAAGTGATACAAATTGGTGTTGGTAAGAAAAATCATGATTTTGATTTCACGTTGTTGCAGAAAAAAGAATTGAATGTTTTTGGTTCGAGAAATGCGTTAAAAAAAGACTTTCTGGAATTAATTGATTTGGTAAAAAGCGGAAAAGTTGATTTAGAAAAAATCATTACGAATACTTATAAAATGGAAGATGCAGCAAAAGCTTTTGAAGATTTTGATAAAAATGCTGCCTCCATGTTAAAAGTTGTCTTGGAATTTCAATCGAACTAAATAATTTTACGAACTTATATAGAGTATTTTTTAAGGAGTGATGTCAAATGGAACTTGCAAGAACACAAAAAATGACAAAAGCTAGGTATGTTGTTGCTATATTTATGTTAGGGGCAATTGCGATAAATTATTTAGATCGTACAGTCATGTCTGCGGCCGCGCCGACAATGATGAAAGAATTGAATCTGAGTTCGACTGAGATGGGCTGGGTCATGTCGATGTTTTTCTTAAGCTATGCTTTATTTCAAATTCCATCGGGGTGGCTCGCGGATCGTGTTGGACAGAGACTGTGTTTGGCGGTAGCAGTTGTTTGGTGGTCTGTGGCAACGGCTGCAACGGCTGGGGTGAAAACGGTAAGCGGACTGATTGGTGCGAGATTGTTCATGGGTATGGGGGAAGCCGGGGTATATCCCTGTAATGCCGGTATTACGGCCAAGTGGTTTCCCGATAACGAGCGCGGAAAAGTAACGGCGTTGTTTGACAGCGGCAGTAGATTCGGGACGGCCTTTGCGATGCCTTTAGTTGCTTGGATGGTAACTGTGTATGGCTGGCAATTTCCTTTCATTGCTTGCGGCGCTTTGGGGCTTGTTTGGACAGTTGCATGGCTAGCATATTATAATGACCCAGAACGGCATAAATTTATCAATGAACTTGAACTTAGATATATCCGTGATAACCAAGTGAAAAAAGAAGGTATTGATAAAACACAACCAATGAAATGGCATGAGTTATTAAAGTACCGTAATGTAAAAGCGATGTGTCTTGGGTTTTTCTGCTTAAATTATGCAGTTTATTTTTTCATTACGTGGTTCCCGACTTATCTAGTCAATGATCGTGGTATGCAGTTGACGACAATGGGCTGGATGGCGATGTTGCCGCCTTTATGTGGTATCGTGAGTCAATGGTTTGGCGGTTGGTTTACTGATTACACTTATCAAAAAACCGGCAATTTAACAAAAGCCAGAAAAACAAACCTCGTAATTGGGATGCTTTTTGCGACTTCGGTTACGTTTGCAGGTCTCGTTGAATCCAATACCCTAGCGATGATTTTATTATGTGTTTCTTATGCTGGATTGGCCTTTGCTGGAGCCGCATTATGGTCGTTGCCAGGTGATGTTGCACCGCGCAATATGACTTCGGTTTTGGGTGGAATTCAAAATTGTGCTTCAAATATAGGTGGTTTCCTTGGCCCGATTATTACTGGATATCTCATCAGTAGCAGCGGGAATTTTGGTACAGCGCTCGTTGTTTCCGGTGTAGCTTGCCTTGTCGGAGCCTTGACGTATGCATTTTATTTGACTGAATTAAAAGCAATTGAAGTAGAATCGTGATTATAGAGGAGTACTTCTTATTAAGAAGCAAAGAATAGAGGTTGAGCTATGAAAAAGTTAGATTTGTCATACGATATGAATTTGCGCAGCGATTTGCCAGAAAGAATCATTCAATTCGGTGAAGGGAATTTCCTGCGGGGCTTTATCGATTGGATGGTTCATCAGTTAAACAAAAAAGGTCTTTTTAATGGGCGAATTGTAGCCGTGCAACCAACACCGCATGGACGAGTAGTCGGCAAGCTGAATGCGCAAAACGGCCTCTATACAACTATTTTGCAAGGTTTAAAAGATGGTCAGATTGTCGATGAAAGGGAGATTATAACCTCGGTCAGCCGAGGTATAAATCCATATGAAGATTGGCAGGCTTGTTTAAAGTGTGCGGAAGATCCAGCGATTGAATATGTTTTTTCCAATACAACAGAAGCTGGGCTTACCTATAATTCTGAAGATAAAGCCGATATGATGCCGCCGCTTTCCTATCCGGGAAAACTGACGCTTTATTTATATCATCGTTATATGTTCTTTCATGGCGCGGCAGATAAAGGGATGATCATCGTTCCTTGTGAATTGCTAGATGATAATGGAATTGTTTTAAAGAACCTCGTGCTTCAATACTGTAAGGATTGGGAGCTGCCAATTGAGTTCAAGCAGTGGATTGAAGCAAGTAATTTGTTTTTGAATACATTGGTGGATCGTGTAGTCAGTGGCTATCCAAAAGCTGCTGCTGATAAATTTGCCACTGAACTTGGCTATGAAGATCAGCTCATGGTTTGCGGCGAATTGTTTCACTTTTTCGCCATTGAAGGTGATGCTTCGATTGAAGAAAAACTTCCTTTTCGTCAAATTGGTCTAAATGTTATGATTGCAAGAGACATTACTCCATATCGTAAGCGCAAAGTCAGAATCTTGAATGGGGCACATACATCGAGTGTCCCGGCAACTTTTTTAGAAGGACTGGATACAGTCGGTGCGATGATGGCAGATAAAATAGCTGGAAAGTTTGTTCGGCAGACGGTATATGAGGAAATTATGCCATCCATTGATTTAGATCAAAGCATGCTCGGCGAATTTGCGAATGATGTTATGGAACGTTTCCAAAATCCGTTTATCGAGCATTATCTACTCAGTATTCTCCTCAATTCATCTTCTAAATTTCAGGCACGGGTTATGCCGTCTATTGAAGAATATAACAACAAATTTGGCAATTTGCCGCAAAGATTATTGTTTTCATTTGCCGCCTATATATATTTATACAAAAACGATAGCGGCAGCGGCAATACCGTCAAAGGGCAGCGTGGCAATGATGCATATGAAATAACCGATGATGCGGCAGCAGTAATGGCGATGCGTGAGGCTTGGCAGCTGTATGATGGCACGCTTACGCAGGCAATCAAAGTCTCTCAAGCAGTGCTACAAAATAAAACGTTATGGAAAAAAGATCTAAGCGCTAGCAAAGAAATGACAGAAAAAATTGGTGCATTCTTGTTTGAAATTGATCAGCAGGGGGCGGCTTCGGTGATGCAGCGACTCTGTGAAACGCAAACAACCGACGCCTTGCGAATTCATGCGGAGGATAACGTAGCGGTAGCTTTACGTGATTTACCAGAAGGACATGAAGTTAAGATTGAAGATCACTATATAACCTTACAAGAAGTTATTGCGCGTGGACATAAATTCGCCTTGGAAAAGATCGTGGCAGAGGAAGATGTTATAAAATATGGTTCTCCCATTGGTCGCAGTAAAATGGATATAGAAAAAGGCAGTTGGGTACATACCCATAACATTGCTACGAAACTCGATGAAAAAATGGAATATCGGTATGAGCCAGTGGCTTTACCAGTTTTGCCAAAACAAGAGCGGTTTTTTCAGGGGTATCGGCGCAGTTCGGGCAAGGTTGGAATTCGAAATGAAGTGTGGATTATTCCAACGGTCAGTTGTGTGAATCGTACAGCGCAGCTTTTGGCACAGGCAGGTCAAAAAATAATCGATCAATATGATCATGTCGATGCTTGCTCGGCATTGACGCATCCTTACGGATGTTCGCAAATGGGTGACGATCAGGATACTACGCAGCAGATATTGGCCGACTTTGTGAATCATCCCAATGCCGGTGCTGTACTCATAGTAGGCCTTGGCTGTGAAAATAACAATGTTGAAGCATTCAAAAAAGTATTGGGCGAATATGACGATAACAGGGTGAAATTTATTGTTGCACAGGAGGAAGAAGATGAATTTGCAGCCGCTGAAAAACTGCTGAAAGATTTACTCTCTTATGCGGAGCAAAACAGGCGGACTCCTTGTCCATTCGATGAATTGGTGGTTGGTCTCAAATGCGGCGGATCGGATGGTTTGTCTGGAATTACGGCGAATCCGCTGATTGGAGCTTTTTCCGATATTCTTGTTGGCAGTGGTGGTACGGCAGTGTTGACGGAGGTTCCAGAAATGTTTGGCGCAGAAACACTGTTGATGAATCGGGCGCAAGATGAGCAGGTTTTCAATAAAATGGTGGGTCTAATCAATCATTTTAAAGGCTATTTTGAAAGCCATCACCAAACGGTATATGAAAATCCTTCTCCCGGTAATAAAAAAGGTGGTATTTCGACACTAGAAGATAAATCGCTGGGCTGTGTGCAAAAAGGCGGCAGAGCTTCTGTGGTAGATGTGATGAAGTATGGAGAATGTGCTACGAAAAAAGGTTTGCAGGTTTTACAGGCACCGGGAAATGATGCTGTGTCTACGACAGCCCTTGCGGCGGCTGGCTGTCAACTGATTCTTTTTTCTACTGGGCGTGGAACGCCATGGGGAACCGCTGTGCCAACGGTGAAGATTTCTACCAATACTGCTTTGTTTGAACATAAACGAAATTGGATTGATTTTAATGCAAGCAGTTTAGTTAATGAGAAAGAACTGAACACCTTGCGCGATGAATTGGCGGACTATATCATAGCCGTTGCTTCTGGACAAAAAGTCAAAGCAGAAGAAATGGGCTTTCAGGAAATTGCTATTTGGAAAAGCGGCGTAACGATGTAAGGCGAAGAGGTAGATTTTTTATATGAAAAGAGCTGCTGCATAAGTAGATGAAAATCATACTTATGCAGCAGCTCTTTCTTTTGAATTTGCAAAAATGTATTTGTCATTAACCTTGCTACATCAGACCATCCCTTGCGTATGCTGACGTATTCTCCAGCAACAATGGAACAATAAAACAAGCAATCGTTAATTCATATTCTTTAGTTCATTGTCTGCGCCCAGAAACATCATTTTTCATTTGAGACAGTATCCGCTTCATTGGCAGTGTACGTAAAATGATTAGGCAGACAGTCAATTCGGGTACGAGATAGGTCGCATTGAATACAAAGGAATACCAATAGGGTGACGTTCCAACTGGTGCATAGCTGGCAAAGAAAACAGATCCAGATATAAAATGACAAATAAATCGACCACAAATGCCGACAATAGCTCCCAAGAAAATTCGATCTTTAAAATAGCCTGCCAAGCCAATCGCCATATAGGGCAAAGGATAATCAAAGAGCACTTGGAAAGGATGCAAGATAAAAGGATCTTGGATTAAATTAATCAATCCATAGGAAAAGCCTGACAGATATCCGACGGCAGGTCCATAACGAAAAGCAATCAATAAAAGAGGAATCATTCCTCCTAAAGTTACACTACCACCTTGTGGCATATGATACAGGCGGAAAGTATGCAGGATCACGGTTAAAGCAAGCATCAGACCAATATGAACGATCATGCGCGTATTTAGTTTGACTTTTTTTATGTACATAAAAGCTAGAAGGAGGGCCACCAATCCTACTAGAGTAAAAACACTAGCTGGTTGCTCTAAAATCATTGTTACTTTACTATAAAAAGTTTCTTCCATACTACTCAACTCCATTTTGTTTTTTATTACTGGGTATAAGCAAAAATAAAGCACCACATTCTCATCCCAGGAATGCGGTGCTCTTTATTGAATCGCTTCCCTACGCTGGCATTATCCAGACAGGTAAAGGGTAATGGAATTTATTCCATTTCTCAGCCGATTTGGCACCCCTAGCATATTTTATATTTCGTATTGTATCTATTTTACTACTTAATACTTATCAATTGCAATTTAAACTACTCGTTATTTAAACTTTTTTCATCCCAGCACAAATAAATGCCTAACCAACCGGATTCTATAGCAACCGTAATCTCCGTCCCCGATTGATCAGGACGATTGCTCACAGCATAGGGTAAGGTATCGTAGAGTTCAACATCCGTTAACGGCCAGTGAACACCATCGATACATACACCGGAACATTGGGGTGACAAAGGAAGTAAGGAAACTACTTCTGGACGAGTCGTTGTTTCTATGCATACAGAATCTTTACCTTCTAACAGAATAAGTACTTCCTTTTCATCGGCAGCGCAACAGCCTCGTACCCCCCAATTTTCGCAGTCCTTTAATGAATAAATGTTGCTGAAAGTATGGTCAAAACGTCCGCCCCACACGCCGGTTACAATAATCATAGCTTGTTTATGCACGAATCCTACTGTTTGTAATGCCAGTTGTAAATCGGTCAAGTTCTTTTCCGGCGGGTAAACTTCGACAGGAATCCCCAATCGATTTCCCCAAGCCCATCCTTCAGAGGTAGCACTATCACCATCGCCAATAAGTCGCTCAGGGATAACATTACTCGCGTAACAAATATCGATTCCACTATCTACACACCAAACTGGAAACTGAGTAGCAGCCTTAGTCAGCCATTTTGACCCAGGTTTCCTTCCTCCAGCAACGACTAAAACTTGTGAATCTGGTAGTTCTCTTTCAAAGGAACAGCGTAATTGTGGTAGTATCAAAAGGTTATTCATTCCATCAATCTCCCGAATTTTTGTCCATAAATCCTTGCAGCAATCGTATCATAGAATACTCTTTAACGCAAACTGCAACTGGTTTTCTCAGCTGTTGCAAAACTATTACAGCCAGATAAAAACGACCGTAAAGATCTAAAGCTCATTTAAAAAAATCCTTGACATGGGAATGTTCCCACAAATTAAGATGATGTTATCTTAAAAATATAAATTGGGAGGTAAAAATGTATGTCGAGGAATGCATTAAAAATAGTTACTATCGGTGGAGGTTCTAGCTATACTCCAGAATTAATAGAAGGATATATTAAACGTAGCGACCAATTGCCTATCAAAGAAATTTGGCTGGTTGATATTCTAGAAGGAAAAGAAAAACTGAAAATAGTTGGAGAAATGGCTAGGAGAATGGTCAAAGCTGCTAACTTGGATTGGGATATCCATTTGACAATAGATAGACGTGAAGCGTTGAAAGATGCTGATTTTGTATCTACGCAGTTTAGAGTAGGGTTTTTACAATCACGTATAAAAGATGAAAGAATACCTAATTATTATGGAATCATTGGACAAGAGACGAATGGTGCTGGTGGTATATTTAAGGCTTTTAGATCTATTCCAGTAATTCTTGATATAGTTAAAGATATGAAGGAATTATGTCCAGATGCTTGGTTGGTTAACTTTACGAATCCAAGTGGGATGCTTACGGAAGCAATCGTTTCATATGGACATTGGAATAAAGTCATCGGTTTATGTAATGTACCAGTTATGGCAATGATTAGTGAGCCAAAATTGATTGATAAAACTTTAGATGAACTTACGTATAAATTTGCAGGGCTCGACCATTTCCATTGGCATCGCGTTTGGGATAATACTGGTAAAGAAATGACAATGGAAATCATCAACAAAATGTATGAAGGTAAAGATACCGGATTACCTAAAAATATTTTTAATGTTCCATTCTTTAAAGAACAATTAAGTCAAATGAAAATGATTCCATGCGGTTACCATAGATACTATTATCGTCAGGAAGAAATGCTGAAACATGGCTTAGAAGAGTATGAAAGTGAAAAAGGTACACGCGGACAGCAGGTTATGAAGATTGAAAAAGAGCTGTTTGAATTGTATAAAGATTCTAAACTGGATTATAAGCCTAAGCAGTTGGCAGAACGAGGCGGCGCAAATTATTCTGATGCAGCTTGTGAAGCTATTGCGTCTGTTTATGGTAACAAGAAAACACAAATGGTTGTATCTACCGTAAATAATGGTGCTGTTCCGGATTTACCTAGCGAGCAGGTAGTGGAAGTTTCTTCGCAAATTGGTGCATCTGGTGCTGTTCCAATGGTCTTTGGTCCTTTTGCACCGGCAGAACGAGGCTGGCTGCAAGTGATGAAGAATATGGAATTGGTAACAGTTCAAGCAGCGGTAACTGGTGATTATGGTTTAGCTTTACAAGCATTTACATTAAATCCGCTTATTCCGAGTGGGCAAAAAGCTAAGGATTTACTAGATGAAATGCTAGTGGCAAATAAAAAACATTTACCACAGTTTGCTGAAAAAATCAAGGAATTGGAAGCTGCTGGTGTAAAGGTACATGATAAGATAGCTGCAAATATCGATGATACAATTTAATTTGTAATTAAATAATTAGTGTATTTATGACAACTGAGAGTAAGAATCTAAAAAGTTGGTATATACACTAGGACCTGTTGATTAATTTATAGCCTTTGAAAATGCACTATTGCAGTATTATAGATGATGAGGATAGTTCTATAAATTAATCAACACTTTAAAAATAATGGAAATATTAAATTATTTTTAATTAATCAATATTTTGAAAATTTCAATAATTGTTATATATTATAGCTTTTCGTCACAAAAATTTGAGTTATCGGTTAATATCGTTTTATAGGGAATTTTATATTTTATGTTCTAAATTTACTTGCAGAAAGAAGGGTTTATGTTGAAACAAGAAAATATATCTAATCTAATCATAGAAAATGTTGGCGGTACTGAAAATGTTGTAAACCTATATCACTGTATGACTAGATTGAGATTTATTTTAAAAGACCAAAAAAAATTTAATACCGAAGCATTAAAGAATATCCCGGGTGTTATAAATACAGTACAATCTGGAGCAGAGTCACAAATTATTATTGGTGCAGAAGTTGATAAATTTTATAATGATTTATTAAAACATGGATTAGAGAATTTTAGTGATTGCTCAAGTAACCAAGAAAAACAAAAATTCAATATTAGAGATATGTTTCAAAAAGGCTTGAACACACTGGCTGGAATTATGGCGCCTATTTTACCTATTTTGATTGCTGGTGGTATGGTAAAGGTTGTGCTTGCATTGCTGGTGCTTTCGGGAATGAGTCGTGATTCGCAAAATTATAAAATACTTTATTTTATTTCGGATGCTACTTTTTATTTTTTACCGTTTTTCATCGCCAATAGTTTTGCAACGAGGATTAAGGCCAATAATTATATGGCAATGGTTATAGCAGGGATAATGCTTCATCCTAATTTTATGAGCATGGTCAGTGCTGGTAAAGCAGTTTCTTTCTTTGATTTGCCAGTGCGCTTAGTATCATATAGTGCAACGGTTATTCCTATTATTTTTGCTGTTTGGTTTATGAGCTATGTGGAAAAGGTTGTGGAAAAATACACGCCTAAATTAATTAAGACGATGTTTAGACCATTATTAACCCTTTTGATAACCGCACCAGTGGTTTTGATTGTAGTTGGGCCTTTGGGGGGATATTTAGGTGAGGGTCTTTACTATATTATACAAATACTCAATGAAAATGTTCCTTGGGCTGTACCAACGTTGATGGGAGCCTTTGCACCGTTGCTAGTAATGGCTGGTATGCATTTATCAATAACACCGTTTGCCATCTTGTCAGTATCTAAATTTGGCTATGAAACACTCATGGGCCCGGGAATGCTTGGCAGCAATATTGCACAAGGCGGTGCTTCACTGGCAATCGCATTTAAAGAAAAGCGAATAGAAAAACGTGAAGTGGCCATTTCATCAGGGATTACAGCTTTATCAGGAATAACGGAACCGGCACTTTATGGTGTAACGGTAAAATATAAAAGAGCGTTGGTCTGTGTTATGGTTTCAGGGGCTGTTGCTGGCCTTTATGCCGGAATAACAGGTGTGGTAAGATATGCCATTGCATCGGCAAGCTTTTTGTCTTTGCCGGTTTTTATTGGTGACAATCCTAATAATATAATCAATGCAGTTATTACAGCAATAATAGCATTAGTACTTTCTTTTGTATTGACTTATGTGTTTGTTCCAGTAGAAAGTGTTGCAGCAGAAACAAAAAAAGAAGTAGAAAACGGTAAAGAAGAAATTAAAAATGTAGTAGCAGGTACATTGATTCCATTGCAAGATGTTAAGGATGAAGCATTTTCATCAGGTGCTCTAGGGGGCGGGGCAGCGATAATACCACAGGAAGGGGCAATACATTCTCCTGTTGATGGTGTAGTATCAATGGTATATCCTACTGGTCATGCGATTGGGATAACTAGTAAAAGCGGCAAAGAAATATTGATTCATATTGGTATAGATACTGTAAAGCTGGAAGGAGAAGGATTTAAGTCACATATAAAAAATGGAATGGAAGTCAAAAAAGGTGATTTGTTGATCGATGTTGATTTAGATCTTCTTAAAGAAAAAGGGTATGATACGACAGTAGTTATTGTCATATTGAATAGTGTAATAGATAATATGATAATCACAAAAAAAGACAGGTTGACCATCAATGATACATTGTTAGAAATTATTGATTAAAGCGAATGTAGCCCCAACTGTAGAGTAGGATTATATTTTGTTATTACAAAGTGTATAACCATAGTTTTAGTACAACGATTAAGTTAAGCAATCTGGTAATATGCCAAGCCCAAAAAATAAAGAATTGTAAACAAATTGAGAAAAAAGAGTACACTTCAAGCTTTTTGAGCAGTCACCATAAGGTGCTGTAGGAGGCGAAAGACGTAACCTTTGCTACAATTTATTGTAGCATCAGGAGTTCCTAATAAAGGAGTTGAAAGTAAAAAAATAAGCTTTGTAAGTTGGCGGATATCTGCTTACAAAACTTATTATACGAGGAAGGTAATCTTATGAAAAAGAAAATAGTGTTTTTTGATATTGATGGAACCATGATAGATATTCCTGCGGGAATGCTTGAACCATTACCAAGTACGATTAAAGCAATAGAACAGCTAAGATTGAATGGTCATTATTCAGTCGTTGCAACAGCAAGGGCTAGTATGCCAGAAGCTTTTTCAAACCTAAACTTTGATGGCTTTATTTTTTGTAATGGAAACTATATAGAGTTCCAAAACAATCTTATTTATGACAACTTTTTTTCAGAAAAGCAAACCAAATTTCTAGTAGATTTATTTAAACAAAATGAAGGACAATACATTTTCAACGGACATTTTGGTAAATGGACAAGCCTTTCAACTCATCCACTAATACTTCGCCAGATAGAACTTTTTGGAGGCTCTGTTTCTAGCAAAATTAGTGGGCAAGATGATTGGAAGACAAAAGATGTTCACGCAAACATGGTTACGGCTTTGTTTAAAACAGAAAAACAGTTGCTTAATTGCAAAGCTAATGTTCCAAGTGATTGGGTTATAGATGTTTATACCACCAGCAATATACGAATGGATATTCATTTACCAGGGTATACAAAAGGAACTGCAGTTGGCTATTTATCTAAAGTTTTTGGCGTGTCTTTTGACGATACTTTCGCTTTTGGGGATGCTTGTAATGATATTGAAATGCTAAAAACTGTAAAGCACGGAATTGCCATGGGTAATGGGACTGATCAAATTAAAGCAATTGCCTCTGATATTACTGATGATGTTGCAAATGATGGTATTTATAATGCATTGAAGAAATATAATGTAATTTGAGCTGAGGAAATCTGCAAGTTTTTGAGCCAAATCTACAGTGCTGGGCTGGTTATTGGCAACAGCAAAAGGCGTAACCTTTGCTACAGCTCACTAAAATCTATTGTAGCATCAGGAGTTCCTAATGAAGTAATTAAAATAAAAAAATAAGCTTTGTAAGTTGGCGGATATCTGCTTACAAAACTTATTATACGAGGAGAATTATTGATGAAGATTACGGATGTAGAAATATTCTGTGCTGATTTTGATAAAACAGCACCAAATGAACCAATTTTTATAAAAATAAATACTGATGAAGGGGTAAGTGGTTTTGGTGAAGCTGGTGTAGCCTATGGTAATGCCAAACTGGGGGCTATCGGGCAAGTCCAAGATTTTGCTAAATTGATTATAGGTGAAAATCCCTTCTGTATAGAAAAAATTTGGGATCGTTTATACAGAGATACTTTCTGGGGACAAGGCGGTGGTACAGTAATTTTTGCGGCTATGAGTGCAATCGATATCGCTCTCTGGGATATCAAGGGTAAGGCATTAGGCGTTCCTGTTTATGAACTGTTAGGCGGAAAAACGCGTGATAAAATAAGAGCATATGCTAGTCAGATTCAGTTTGATTGGGGGAAGAATGCTATTCCTCTCGGTGGTGTAGAAGAATATGGCCTAGCTGCTCAGAAAGCTGTTGCAGACGGTTATACAGCAATTAAAGTCGATCCATTGCAGCGTGATGAAAATGGCAATAAAAACCATAGAAATGATGGGCTTTTAACGTTTGATAAGTTAAAACTGTGTCGTGACAGATTAGTAGCAATAAGAAAAGCTGTTGGAGATAAAGTAGATATTATTTTGGAATTGCATGCCAAGACAGATGTTAATTCAGCATTTCAAATTAGCAAGATGATCGAAGACTTAAATATCTATTATATGGAAGAAGCATGCGGTTCTTTGAATCCACAATTAACTAAAGAATTGAAAAATAAAGTAAATGTTCCCTTAGCTGCTGGTGAGAGGATTTATTCACGTTATGGATTTAAGCCTTTTTTAGAAAGTCGCTCTTTGGATGTGATTCAACCAGATCTTGCTACTTGCGGCGGAATATCTGAGTGTAAAAAAATATGTGATATGGCTAGAATATATGATGTTTTAGTGCAACCGCATGTATGTGGTGGACCTATTTCTTGTGCAGCGGCAATACAAATAGAAGCAGTAATTCCTAATTTTTGCATCCATGAACACCATATAGGTAATCTAACTGATTTTACAAGAAGTTTGGGTGTTTATGATGATCAGCCTGTTAATGGCTATATTATAGTGTCGGATCGACCGGGGCTAGGTCAGGAAATTCCTGCTGATATTTTGGCGAAATGTAGTAAAATAAAGATAGTCTAATATATAATTGATGATAAAAAAGGCAGTTCTCCATGTATATAAGATACAGAGAGAACCGCCTTTTTATGCGTGTTTATAAAATATTTTATAGTAAAGACAACGAGAACTGATATTTTTTGTTAGCAAGTTTCTCTAAACACCAATTTTGGAGTGATTTGCTTGTATGTAAGGTTTGTATTATTTAAGTTATTATAGATATAGTAAAATGAATTTATTGCTTGTTTTTCAAGAAATGTATCTACTGTGGATATATTCATTAAACGTCCGAAATTGCTATTATCAAAACCAAAGATAGCACAATCTTTAGGTAGTTGATAGCCGTTTTCTTTAAGTATAGAAATAAATTCAGTAGCAACATAATCAGAATATATTACCACTGTTTTGGGGGCTGCTTTTCCGGCGGCAATCCATTTATGGGCGGCATCAATGCCAGCATCTTTTTGCGCATTATAAAATAATCTCCATTCATTATCCATGGAATGAGTTTTTTCAAAGGTTTGTATTGCTTCTAAACGAGCTTGGGTATTAGAGTTTTTTTCACAATTTAAAATGTGACCGACAAGGCGTGCTCCTTTAGCATAGATATATTCTAAGATTTGCATGTATATGGGGAAATGATCAATATATGATGAATATATCTTATCAGATTCGATTCGGCGCCAAGTTGCAATGGGACCAAACTTTGTATATGGAATGATTTTATCCCAATCATTTATTTTTGCTAACAAAAATAAACCATCTAGAGAGCGTGTCGTCAATAGATTAAGAGCCGTTAATTCATCTTGGAAATTTCCTGTGAAATATATGTTTACACGGTAGTTATATAGCTTGGCGGTATTGACGAAATAATTTATAAAATCTCCGACTGTAGGATAATAATCATTTACTAAAAATCCTATGGTATTAGTGCGTTGATACTTCATCTGGCGAGCAATTTGGTTAGGGATATAGTTCAGTTCGTTTATTGCATCTAAAATACGAGAACGAGTTTCTGTACTGACATAACCATGATCACTAATAACTCTGGAAACAGTAGATTTAGAGGTCTTTGCTAACTTTGCTATATCAAATATAGTTGCCAATGAATCACTTTCTTTCCCGAATATATCAATATGATATATTTTTTGATATTGTAGTTGGTTTAAAACAGTTTTTATTCTGATTTTTCCGAATATTAAACTATACACCATTCTAGGTTTGGTAGACAAGGCCTTGTCAGAAAAAACGGATGAATCTTAAAGTAGTTTAATCTCTCATACTGCGGATGGTTAATCTTAGTAGAGGTTTTTCTTTGATCTTTTGACACTTACCTTATAGAAATTGGGCATCAATAGATACCAGAAAAGCCTTCCGAAATTATCGGAAGACTTTTATATTTACTATGGAGCTGATAATAGGATTTGAACCTACGACCTACTCATTACGAATGAGTTGCTCTACCAGCTGAGCTATATCAGCAATTACATATTATATTCTAATCCTCTGTTGTCATAATGTCAAGAACTGGACTTGAATATTTATTTTTATGAAAGAAACCGCAATATTTACCTAGGTTCATTTGTGTAAATAGTTCTTTTAATATTAATTGAAAATCTAGATGGATATAAAGTAATTCTCGCTTTTTCTAATGAATTTATTCTTTAGATGATAAACGATAAAATTCAATTCGGTTACGACCATTAGATTTTGCTTGATAAAGAGCTTGATCTGCGTTATGAATAGTTTCAAAAACTTCTTGGTTTGGTGTGCATTGTGTGTTCGCAACACCAAGACTGACAGTAACGTAATCTGAAGTTTTAGATTCTTTATGGGAAATGTGGAGATTTTCAACGCTCGTTCTCATTTTCGCAGCAATCAATCCAGCATCCTCCATACTTGTTTCTGGCAGCATGCAAATGAATTCTTCGCCACCATACCGGGCGACGAGATCTTCGGGACGAGAAATGTTGCTGGCTAGTACTTTTGCAACTTGGCGTAGACAGTCGTCGCCAGCAAGATGCCCATAGGAGTCATTAAAGCCCTTGAAAAAGTCAATATCAATCATAATAAAAGATAACCTAGCATTACTTTGAGATAATCTAGCATATTCTAAAGATAATGCTTCGTCAAAATACCGTCGGTTTGCCAAATTGGTCAAGCCATCTTCATTACTTAGTACTTCGAGCTTTTTTATTGCATTTTTTAACTGTTTTTCGAGTAGTTTTCTTGCATGGATATCAGTCAACATAGCAAATGATCCTGTATAGTGTCCTTCCTCATCCATTATTGCTTTCGCAGAAATAATTACCCAATGTTTAGAACCGTCTTTTTTTCGCAAGTATCTCTCGTACAATGCGTCTTTACCCTGCTGTCTTTCTTTCATCTGCACGTCAAGGTCGCTTAAATGTTCCTTAAATAATAAACTTTTAAAACTTAGTCCCAACAATTCTTCCGTTTCATAACCGAGCATAGAAGACAATTTATAATTAACAAATGAAATTTTTAAGTCGGGCTTTAAAATCATAATTCCTTCATTGGCTGCCTCGACAATAAAGCGATAACGTGCTTCGCTTTTTTGTAATTTTTCTTCGGCTATTTTACGATCCGTTATATCAGTGCCAAGGACAATAAATGAACTAACATTTCCCATGGCATCAAATTCAGGGATATAATCCACTTTAACCCAACGATTTCCGATAGGGACATTAAAATAATATTCGTAAGTTGTGGGGGTTCCTTTTTTTACTGCTTCAATATATTGAATTGCGTTTTGATAGTTTTTTTCTGGGAGTATTTCACTCATATGACGACCTAAAATCTGTTCCCTTGGAAGCTGATAGCCTTTTGCAAATGCGTTGTTAACAAACTTGTATCGTAAAGTAGTGGCATCAATATAGCAAACATAAGCAGCAATACTATCTAGGATAAAAAACAATTTTTCATTGAGAGCCTTTTTTAATATAGCTTTACTTGGAATATATGTGCTTTCTTCTATTTCAGCAGCTATTTTTTTATAGGGGAAATGCTTTGGGGTCAATGGGCTCACTCCTTCTGTTGATGATTCCTGATTGCTACTTAATATTTATTGTGTTTTATAAAGTCGATATTTGTAAAAAATGAATTTTTATAATAATTATATACTATCCTTTTTCAATTGCAAAACAAAAAAGGCTTCCGAAATTTTCGGAAGCCTTAAAGCCTCTATAGAGCTGAGAAACTACGACCTACTCATTACGAATGAGTTGTTCTACCAACGGAGCTATTACTGGAATGGTAAACCTATGAATAGATATTTCTAATGAGAAGTGAAGATTTTTTTTAACTTATTTATAACACTAACTTTTAATTTTTTATTTATACGGTCAATAACAATAAATAAGACAGGAATTAAAAACACTCCGAGTGAAGTTGCTGCAAACATACCGCCAACAACAGCTGTCCCCATGGAGACTCTTGATCCTGCTCCGGCGCCGGTAGCAAGAGCTAAAGGAATACAGCCAATAATAAAAGCCAGTGATGTCATTAAAATTGGTCGTAAACGTATTTTAGCTGCTTCAATTACTGCTTGTAATGGGTTCATCCCGTTATCAACTCTTAATTTAGCGAATTCTACAATTAAAATAGCATTTTTAGCCGCTAGGCCAATCAGCATAATTAAGCCAATCTGCATATAAATATCGTTTTCTATGTGGCGTAAATACTGAGATAAAAAGGCGCCAAAGATACCTATGGGAACACAAAGAATAATTACAAATGGTATACTCCAACTCTCGTATAAAGCTGCTAAACATAGAAATACAAACAATAGAGAAAAAGCGAACAAAACAGGTGCTTTACCACCAGAAATTTTTTCTTCACGACTCTGATCTGACCATTCATAACTGAATTGGGCAGGTAGCGTTTGTGCGGCAACTTCTTCTAATGCCTGCATCGCTTGTCCAGAACTGTAGCCAGGGGCAGGATTACCGCTCAGTTGGATGGCGCGATATCCGTTGAAGCGCTGAATGACAGCAGGACCGCTAGTAAATGTTGGCTTGACTAAAGTATTAAGTGGCACCATTACCCCATCGCTACTCTCAACATAAAAGAAACGGATATCCTCTGCGTTGTTTCTGAACTGTGATTCAGCTTGCATTATAACTTTAAAGGTTCTACCAAAATCATTGAAGTCATTCACTTGATAACCACCAAGAAAGACTTTTAATGCGCTATATATGTCAGTTAATGAAACTTTTAAAGTTTTGGCTTTTTCCCGATCTACTTCATACTTATAAAGTGGCGTATCAATCCGGAAAGTCGAATTAACGTTACCGATTTCAGGTCGATTTTTAGCGGTAGCAATAAATTTTTGGGAAATCTGATTGAGTTCGTCATCAGAACTGCTCTCCATGTCTTCAAGCATCAGTGTAAATCCGCCACGAGAACCAATACCCGGTAAAGAAGGGGCGTTAAAAGATTGAATGCTAGCCTCTGGAACATTTTTGCTTTTAGCGGCAACCTGTTGGATTATTTGGCTAACCTGCAAATCAGGTGTTTCGCGCTCACCCCATGATTTAAGGCGTGTATAGAGTAAGGCTGTGTTTGGCTTGCTTGCACCAGATACAAAGTCAGTACCATTAATAACAAGTACGTCTTGAACTCCTGGAATAGACCGCACTTCGTCAGCTACTTTATCTGCTACAGCGCGGGTACGCTTCATGTTTGTTGCTTCGGGCAAAGTAACGGCAATGGTAAAGAAACCTTGATCTTCCGAAGGGACAAAAGAAGAAGGAACCATATGAAATAGTGCGCCAGATAAAATTACCAAGACTGCCAATAAAACCATACACATTCTTGCCTTTTTCGTAACTTTATTTAGCCCTTGGCCGTAGTTTTCAATTAGTTGATCGAACCAAGTGTTGAATTTTTCAAACCATAGCCCGAGTTTGCCAGTGTGTGCATTTGGATTATGTGGTTTAAGCAATAAGACACAAAGAGCCGGTGTTAAGGATAAAGCTACTATAGCAGATAAGCCCATGGATACAGCGATCGTTAAGGCAAACTGCCGATATAAAATGCCGGAAGTTCCGCCAAAAAAGGCCACGGGAATAAATACTGAAGCGAGTACAAAGGCAATTGCGACAACTGGTCCGGAGACTTCGTTCATTGCCTTTATGGTTGCTTCCTTTGGCGTAAGAGCGTTATAACGCAGGTGATGTTCAACTGCTTCAATAACGACAATCGCATCATCGACAACCAAACCAATCGCTAGCACCATGGCAAACATGGTTAAAATATTAATAGAAAATCCTAAAATATAGAAGGAGCCCAATGTACCAACTAAAGATACCGGCACCGCTAGCATGGGAATCAATGTAGCACGCCAAGTTTGCAAGAAGATAAAAACAACTACCATTACTAGTAAGAGTGATTCGAGCAAAGTGATGAGTACTTCTTTCATGGATTCTTTTACAAATTCATTAAAATCAACGATTACCTTGTATTCCATATCGTTAGGAAATTTTTTTGAAGCTTCATCAATAGTTTTTTGGCATTTTGCAATCGTTTCTAGAGCGTTTGCATCTGTTGTCAATTGAATTCTAAATGTTGCAGCTGGCTGACCGTTAATATCGCTATTAGAAGTGTAACTTTTAGCGCCTAATTCTACTCTACCTACATCGCGAATGCGAATAAGCGAGCCATCTGTATTTTCTTTTATAATTATGTTGGAAAATTCCTCGGGATTTAGTAAACGACCTTGTACAATGGCTGATATCTGTGATTCTTGGTCAGCAGGCGATGGTTCTCCGCCAATCGTTCCTGCTGGAGCTTGTGCATTTTGTTCGGTGATTGCATTGGCAATCGCTGTTGTCGTAATCCCTAAATGAGCCATTTTGTCAGGTTGCAGCCAAATTCTCATAGCAAAGTCGGAACCAGACTCTACAACATTCCCAACACCGGGAACTCGTTTCAACGCATCTACAAGATTAATGTCGCCATAATTTTTTAAAAAGGTGCCATCATAGGTTCCGTTTGGAGACCACAAGGAAAAGACATAAGCTGTTGCTGGTGAAACCTTTCGGATGGTAAGACCCTCTTGGGTTACGGCGGTAGGAAGAGATGCATTTGCTTGTGAGGCCCGATTTTGAGTTTGCACAGTTGCAATATCTGGATCTTGTCCTAATTCGAATTTGACATTTAGATTGTATGTACCGTCGTTAGCGCTGGTAGATAACATGGACACCATATTTTGCACGCCATTGACTTGCATTTCGATCAACTGAGCGACCGTTTGCTCCACGACTTTCGCATTGGCCGCCGAATAGGTCGTCGAAACGTTAACTTGTGGCGGGGTAATTTGTGGATAGCGGGCTATTGGTAAATTCACTGCGGAAATTAATCCTATCAACGTTATAATAATTGATAACACAATAGCGAAAATTGGACGCTCAATAAAAAATTTAGCCATGAATCTTGTCTCCATTCTAATTCTGTCATTACTTCTTCAATTTTAATTCCAGATGCTTCAACAAATTTGCTCACCTACGGATGCACAAAACACTATGTTTCATTTTCGTATACTTTAAGATTGAAATCTTCAAAAGCCTTTTTATCGTTTTCGACAATTTCCTTGTTTTTTTTACACAATGAAACTACAATAAAAAAATAATAGCACAATGTGGCAATTACTACAATATTCGATCTACATGAATTGGGCTGTAGAAAAAAAAATAAGCCTAGAAGTTTTAGTGCTATATATATTTGTGTATTGACAAATATAAAAAATTAAACTAAAATCATAAACATATTAATCATATATGAACAATATAGAATGTCAAAAATAAATAGTTTTGCTGATCAGAAAACTGAAGGCAGAAAAACAGGTAATTACTGTTTTTCTGCCTTCGTTTTTTTTTACTGTATTAAAGCCATAAGGATTCAATCAAAACAAAATAAATGGAGGAATTTCATATGACGCAGACAAAAAAAGAATTGGTGCAAGCGGCACTCAACAATCAACCAGTGGATCGTGTTCCGGTGGGGTTCTGGTTTCATTACTTGGCGGATGAGGTAAATTCAAATGCACTTATTGATCCGAATATCGCGAGGCAGAATCTCGACGGCCATCGCGCGTTTTATGAACGGTTTCAGCCGGATTTTGTAAAACTGATGAGTGATGGTTATTTCATCTATCCAAATGAAGGATTACAAAAGGTAACCTCGGTGCAAGACCTTAAAAATCTTCGTCATCTTGGTCCTAAGCATCCGTGGATTGAAAGGCAGGTTGAACTTGTAAAGAATCTACAGGACATCTTTGGCGATGAGGTACTGACGTTTTACAACATATTTGCGCCAGCTCGCTATCTTGAGTGGTCGTTGCCTACTTACGGAAAAAATATTCTCGGTGATTTTATCGCAGAGGATAAGGAAGCCTTTAAAGCAGCACTTGCTGTTGTGACCGAGGATGTGGCCTCCTTGGCAGAGAGGATTATCAAAGACGGCGGTGCCGATGGTATTTATTTTAGTGTTCAGAACATTGATGATAGTCGGGTTACGCACTCGGTATATAAAGATGTGATTGAGCCGGGTGAACAATCCGTTTTGGCGGTGGCCAATGAAGTGAGCGATAACAACATTCTCCATATCTGCGGTTACGAAGGGCATCACAATGATCTTAGCTGGTATGCGGATTACGCAGCCAAAGCCTATAACTGGGCGGCCAAGGTTGAAAATATATCACTTGAGGCAGGCAAAAAAATCTTTGGTGGTAAAGCCGTAATTGGCGGTTTTGGTAATACAAGAGAAGATGTATTATATAGCGGCACAGAGAAAAGCATTACGGACGAAACAGCAAGAATTCTGCAGGCTGCTGGCAGTACGGGCATCATTTTAGGAGCCGACTGCACAGTGCCGCGCGATACCGATTTGAAACATCTGGAATGGGTGCGGCAGGTGGGGAAACACTGAAGGTGAAGACAGCAGTGTACTACAATGATAAATAAAAGGAGAGAAGCATCATGAATTTCATAAAGGCAAAAAAAGCTTTTGGTATTATATTTACGGCAATTATCGCCATTGGGCTCGTCGGTTGCGGTGGTGAGAAGGCTGTGAAAGGAAATGATGGCGGTCAGGGACCAAAGGTTGTCCGAGTTGCACATACGCAGACCTATGTACCTTATGATTTTGTTAATGATAAGGGCGAATCTGATGGTTTTGAAGTGCAGGTACTTAAAGAGGTGGCTAAACTTTTGCCACAGTATAAGTTTGAATTTGTGCCGACCTCCGATGACGATTTGCTGATTGGCGTGGAATCTGGTAAATACAATGTAGGCATCAAGGGGGCATGGTATACGGAGCAGCGCAAGGATAAGTTCATCTTCCCGAAAGAACCAGTCGGCGCGAGTATCATCGGTTTTGCCTTCCGTAAGGAAAATGCCGATCAAATAAAGGATATTGAGTCCTTTGCGAAATTTAGTGGTAAACTTGTGCCGATTGCACCGCAGAACGCGCAGTATGCTGTCATCGAAAACTTTAACAAATCACATACTGATAAGCCAATCAAGCTTGTATCCTCAGAAGCATTCACCATTGCCGATGCTTATACCTGGGTCCTTGAAGGGCGCTACGACGCGTACCTTGATATTGATTTGAGTTATAAAAACAATGTTGAAAAAGAAAGTGGTGCCTACCACAATCTCGCTGATAAGCTCTCTTATGTACGCTATAAAGCTATCCCAACGTATCCGTTATTTAATAAAAAAGATCAACAGTTTGCTGATGACTATGACAAAGCTTACAAACAGTTAAAGGAAAGTGGCAAGATTCTTGACCTCGAAAAGCAGTATTTCGGGGAAGATGTCTTCCAATATGTAAAAGATTAAAGTTGAGGAATGATAGGAATGAGACCATTTAATCCGCAATTTATCCTAGATGTCATACCGAATTTGCTACCGTTTTTATGGGTGACATTGGCGGTAGTGCTGGGAACTGTATTTTTCGGTTCACTCCTCGGTTTCGTGCTAGCACGGGCGAAACTGAGCCAGAAGCCGCGCTACCGTTGGTTGGCAGATGGCTATACATATATCATTCGCTGCACACCATCAATCGTGCTCCTATTCATCGTGTTTTACGGTCTGCCTAAGTTCTTCCTTGAAGTATGCGACACGGATATCAACGGCTACGACAAGATCTTCTTTGTTCTAGTGACGTTTACGCTACTATTTGCGGCGCCGATATCCGAGGTCATGCGTTCAGCATATGAGGCGATTGACCACGGACAGTATGAAGCAGCAGTCAGCATCGGGCTTACGCCCCGGCAGGCATTTTATCACATAGTTTTGCCACAGGCGACGGTCGTTGCCCTGCCGAACTTTGGTAATTCGGTGATCAATCTGATGAAAGAGGGATCGCTTGCCTATACGATCGGACTGATTGATCTGATTGGTAAAGGTCAACTCATCATTTCGCAGAATTATGGAGCCTATGCTCTAGAAACGTATTTGGCATTGTCCTTTCTTTATCTGTTGCTTACGTTGGGCGTAGAAAAATCGTTTTTACGTTTAGAACATGCATTTTCCCGGCAGAAGAAAGTAGCCTAGGAGGCAGACTATGGATATCGATTATCAATTTTTAGTAAAGACATTTTATCTGGTGTTGTCGGCCGTACCGATGACGATTAACATCACGGCAGTATCACTCTTAATTGCCATGCCACTTGCGTTTTACTTGGCGGTACTCAGACTGCGTCCAGGAAAATACATTAGGCCCATCATCAGTGGCTATATTACCTTTGTGCGCGGCACGCCGATTGTTCTGCAAATTCTCATTATCTATAGTATCTTGCCGAGTCTCCTGAACAGTATAGCCAAAGGATTTGCATTACCAGTCAATGTATTTGAATGGAATCCAATCATGTATGCGTACATTATTTTTTCGCTGAATACGACGGCGCTTTTGTGTGAGGTGTTTCGTTCGGCGCTTGGCAGTATAAATAAGGGGCAGTTAGAGGCAGCACTTTGTGCTGGCATGACGACCGTACAGGCCTATCGGCATATCATCATTCCGCAGGCACTGGTCGTTGCGATGCCCAATATATGTAATATAACAGTGAATCTCATCAAAGGAACTTCACTTGCGTTCTTGATGACGGTCAAGGACATGACCGCTGTCGCCAAGATCGCGGCGTCTTACGGCTACAATTACATTGAAGCGTATATGGATGTTTTTGTCGGTTATATCATTGTCTGCTCCGTCGTACAGGTCGCATTCGCTTTCGCGGAAAAACACGTCGGAAAGTTTCGTCTCATCAAGCAAAAGTAGGTGTAAATATGTTAAAGATCACGAATGTCCATAAAAAATACAACGATAATGAAGTCCTGAAAGGTGTCGATATCACTGTTGATAAAGGAGATGTCGTTGTTATCCTCGGACCGAGCGGTTCAGGCAAGACAACGCTGCTGCGGTGTATAAACTTTCTTGACCATGCCGATCAAGGCGAGATGGAATTCGATGAATACCATCTGCAGCTAAACAGTGCATCGACCAATGAAGTGAGAAAAATCCGTCAGAAAACAGCATTCGTCTTTCAAAATTATAATTTATTCCAAAATAAAACGGTGTTAGAAAATGTTACGGCAGGGCTCATTATCGGTCGCAATATGGAAAAGAAGGAAGCAGTAGACCTCGCACAAAAGGCACTTGCTAAAGTAGGTCTAGCTGATCGCGCCGACTTTTATCCCACGCAACTTTCTGGGGGACAGCAGCAACGTGTCGGCATTGCAAGAGCGATTGCTGTACAGCCGGATGTTATCTTGTTCGATGAGCCGACATCGGCACTTGATCCCGAGCTTATCGGCGAAGTGCTAGGTATTATCAAGCAGCTCGCCAAGGAAGGAACGACGATGGTCATTGTAACGCATGAAATGAAGTTTGCTGCCGATGTGGCTACGCACGTCATCTTTATGGCTGATGGGAATATCATTGAAGAGGGGCCGCCGAAAGATATATTTCAGCGGCCTAAAGAAGAGCGCACGCGAAACTTTTTGCGTCGTATCCTGCCGCAGGTGGAATACAATATTTGAACCGCTGTAACGCTTTCGCGGCGCAGGGGAAAAGTGCAAAGAAATGCTAATTTTTTTGGTAAATATATAGTGCGAAATCAAAATGCCAATCAACTAACTTTATGTTATTTGTATTGGCATTTTTTATTTATTAGATGTGTTGAGGTTTATCTTAGAATAAGCCTTATTTATTTGCAATAGAAGACAAAAAATATATAGAATATCTCATCTGTAAATAAAGGACATATCTTTTTGACAGATAGAATGTTAATGATATATAATTCTAAATAAAAATGAATATGTTCTTCTGGAAATAAATACCTAATAAAAGAAGATATTACTTCTAATTTTCAAATATAGTTGTAAAGAAAATATCGCAATGACGCGTCACATTGGTTTAAATTCTATATGCACTTCAATGTGTTTATTTGCTATTGACGCTACAATAAGAACTATTAAAAGATATATGATGAAGGAGAAAATGCAATTATGGTTAAATATCGAGAAATTGCCAAAGATTTGCGAGATAAAATATTAAATAAACTATATTTGCCAGGGGTGCAGCTTCCTCAGGAAAAGGAAATGTGCCGCACTTATAATGTTAGCCGTATTACGATAAAAAAAGCGGTAGATGAATTGGTTAATGCAGGGCTTGTGATCAAGCGACGAGGAGCTGGAACTTTTATAAAGTCAGTAAATGATGATGCGGTGAAGGAACTTAGTATGGTACAGCAATTTACTGGTTTTACAGAATCGAATCAAGGGAAAAGTATCTTTTCGGAGATTATTAGGTTTGAGATAGTTCATCCTTCGGCTGAAGTTGCGGATAAATTGCAAATTGACAAAGACGGTTTTGTTTATGATATTATTCGTGCTCGTTATGCGGATAAAGAACCGTTTGTTGTAGAATATACCCAGATGCCATTGGATATCATCCCGGGATTAAAACGTGATGTTTTATTCGATTCTATTTACCGCTATATTCAAAGTGGATTAAAATTAAAGATTCAGTCTGCGCATCGTGCAATACGAGCAATGTGGCCAAATGAGATAGAACAAAAATATTTGAAAATAGATACTAGTTTTCCTATGCTAGAGGTGGAGCAAGTTGCTTATTTGGACGATGGCCGTGCATTTGAGCATTCTATTTCACGACATCGTAGTGATAAGATTATTTTTAAAACTTTGAGTATCAGAGCTTAATTCATAATATTCAGAGACTAGAATGACAATCTACGCGTTTGTACATGATCGTCAAAAGGATATTAGACTATCAGCTCTTCGCGGTATGATCTTGATTTATCAAAGTAAGTCCTAATAAAAAAACAGTCATTGAGTGTCTATATTTCCTCAATGACTGTTTTTTTTTTGTAATTCATATAAAAAGTAGCGTATTTTACAGTAGCTAATTTAAAGGTATAAATATCATCCTGTTAGTACAGTAGTGCAATTCAATAGTTTATATTTGGGAATTAAATTTGGAATTAGAAGGCGAAGATGAGATTCGAGAAGAAAGCTGTATGATGGGGATGATTCGCGTCATAGTTAGAGTCAATTGCCTTACCGAAGAAGACATAGTTCTGCAACTGAATACTCTTCGTGAAGTGGTACCAGACGCTGGCCTCCATGCCCTTGCTGCCTGGTTTTTCACTGCCATTGACAACGCTAGACATAATCAGGGCATCAGAGCCGAGGTAACGATAGCCGATGGATGAACCCCAGCGCTTGTCGGTTCCCCATGGACTGCCGTTGTAGACGAGCTTGAAATCATAGGCTTTGTTCTGATAGTCCTGGTTACCGTGAGAATAGAAGCCCACGAGATTGAGATTGTCGGCCAGCTTCTGACGGGCGTTGAGAGCGATAATTCCCAGTCTACTGTCATCATAGGCATTCGGGGACTTCAGGCTGTAGTAGCCAAGGCCGGCAGAAGTCTTGGGCGTAAAAGTATGCTCAGCAGAAAAACCATAGACACCAAGCGTATTGTCATCTTTATCGCTTCCGTCATTGTAGAAATCATAGCGATTGCCATGACGGATGAAGCCGTCCGACCAAGGAGAGGACAGATCAGCATTCTTTTCATACACTTTACCGGTATAGGCGCGAAGTGTAGTTTTACCAACATTGTAGTCAACCTCAACACCTTTGGTGCGGGCATTGCCAACAACACCTTCCTGTAAGCTAGGGGTGAAGAGACCAATCGAGGCGTTGAGATCTTTACCGAGCGGGCCCTGGGCATAGAGTCGGTAAATCATGGCATTGACATCTTTATTAGATGTGCCATAAAGATCAGAGAAGGATTCTTCCCCATTCCAGCCCTTGGTGTTGGTTCCCCATTTCCAGTCAAGACCGCTGTGGACTCCCCATCCATCGCCGATATCGCTATCGACATTCAGGAACAGTTCTTTTTCCCACCAGGTATTGCCGCCTGTAATGCCTTTCATGGCCTTGTTGGCGAAGACGCCGCTAAATTTTACGTTGCCGGACTTCTTTTCAAGGTTCTGTATGCGGATGCCGAGAGAATTCAACTCATCGGAGAATTCATTAGACAGGCGCTGGATTAGAGCCTTGTCCTCTTCGCTGGCCTTTTCAGAATGCGTGCGGGCGCTGGCAATCATCTGTGCCATTTCATAGCGGGTGATTGCGCGGTCGCCGCGAAACGTGCCATCGCCATAGCCCGTGACAATACCGTCATTGGTCAGTTTGGTGACAGCGGCTACCGCCCAGTTATCCTTCGATACATCATAGTATAACTGATCAGCAGATGCTGCAGATGCTGCACTTGCGCTGATGATGAGTGTGGATAAGACCGATAGAACAACTTTCTTTTTGTTTCTCATAGTTCTTCCTCTCTCCCATTACTATTTAAGTAAAACTTTAAAAAATAAAACTTTACTTAAATACGATAGTACAATAAAGGTGTTACATTGTCAATTAAAAGATATAACTTTTAATTGACAATAGATATACTTAATCTTATAATTGAAAATGAAAGCAAAAAGCATTAGGCAATGATTTAGTAAAGAAGATAAATAAGAGGAGATGTTTATGAAAGAAAAATTTATTAAGGTTGCAATCGTATGTGCGCTCATTGGTGAGACTATACCGGTATTAGCTTTTGCGGCAGTGAGTAGTAAGGATTTATAGCTAACGATCCAAATAACAAGGTATACATAGAAAGAACTGCTTATGCCGACAATGGTAAGGCGAGTAGGATTGCATAGAGGTAGAATTTCAATTATATTTCAAATCAAAAGGAGAATTATACGATGAAAAGAAAAAGCTTTGTTTCTTTTATTGTGTTAGTCCTATGTTTTTTTTCAGTAATAACTTTAAAATCAGTTGCTTTAGCTAATGATAGTAATGAGCAAAATAGTGATTTTGTGACTCGCCAAGGCGACAAACTTATGTTAAATGGTAAAGAATTTAGATTTTCCGGTTCGAACAATTATTATTTTCATTATCGTTCTAATAAAATGATTGATGATGTAATGGATAACGCTAGTAAAATGGGATTAAAAGTGATGAGATGTTGGGGCTTTATTGATGGTAATGGGGAAGATAAAACAACAGACCCCAAAATAGAGATGCAACCCAACATGGGAGAATACGCTGAGAGTGGCTTTGAAAGATTAGACTATGCTATCAAAAAAGCTAGTGAAAAAGGTATAAAATTAGTTATAGTGTTAGTAAATAACTGGGATGACTTTGGCGGTATGAATGCCTATGTCAATTGGGCAAAAGATCCGAATAGACATGATGGATTTTATACTAATGAAAAAATTAAAAGTGCCTATAAAGCTTACGTAAATCACATGCTGAATAGAGTTAATACATATACTGGTGTAAAGTATATGTATGATCCTACTATTATGACATGGGAATTAACTAATGAAGCACGTTGTGAATCTGATCCGTCAGGGAAAACACTTTTTAACTGGACAAAAGAGATGAGTGAATATGTTAAATCTGTTGATAATAGCCATCTTGTAGCATTAGGTGAAGAAGGATTTATAAGAGATACTAAAAGTACTATCTTAGAATACAATGGCTCAAAAGGCCTTGACTGGGGGCAAGTTATTGCATTGCCAACTATCGACTATGGTACTGTACATTTGTACCCTGATTATTGGGGTGATCCTTGGAAAGATGGCGTGAAATCGGGTTCTGCTTGGTTAAAAGCTCACGCTGGTTTAGCGAAAGCTGCTAACAAACCTGTCGTTTTTGAAGAATATGGAGTATTAAAAACAAGTGTTACAAATCGTGATTATGCATACGAAACTTGGAATAATTTAGCATACGAACTTGGTTATAGTGGAAGTATGTTTTGGCTTTTAACAGGTATTGATGATTTAAAGCCAGATGCAGATGGGCTTTATCCGGATAATGATAGTCTTAGAATCGTATACAATAAAAAAGAAAATGCGGCAAGCGTTAAAATTTTCGAAGAAAATGCAAAGTTAATGAATGGTAAAAAAGTAACAAGAACTCCACATATTTATATAACTGCACCAAGTAAAAACGAAAGAATCAAAGATCTTGCTTCTGTAGAAGTTAAAATCATACCATATGGTAAAGAAATAAATAACGTATTGTTTTCAACACCAAAAGAGAAAAATATCATAATGAAAGCAAATGCTGGCAGTTACAAGTATGATCTTGATATATCCAAAGAAGAAAATGGTAAAATGCCTATTTCAGCTGTAGTTCAATTTAAAGATGGAACCTCTGCAGCTACATCAGATATAATCAACATCCGAAATAAACAAGGAAAATTGGTTAGTGAAAAAGTATTTGATTTCAGCAAAGAAATCGATGGATGGGATCAAAATGGCATATATCAATCAGAAATTAAAGATGTGAAATACACGAAAGAAGTTGGAAATGGGTCCTTACAGCTCGATGTTAAATTCCCTGGAGCTTCTGATTGGGAAGAACTTAGAATAGCTCTTAAATCTATAGATTTAACTCCTTATGCCGGCTGTAAGTATGACATATATATTCCCAAGGAAGGATTACCAGCACATGCTCAATTAAGACCGTATGTCGTTGTTACACCAGGCTGGGTGAAATGTGGTGTAGATCAAAATAATGCTTATATCGGTCAATTACCTACTGTTACATTCAGCGGAAAAGAATATGTAAAATTACAAGTTACAAATATGTTCAATGGACAAGCAAAAGATAAGAATGAACTTGATATTGATCTGGTTGCAAACATGTTTAAATATGAAGGTCCAATCTATTTTGATAATATTGAATTGCTTAAGGAGGTAGAATAGTTCAAATATCAACAGTAATAACAAATAATTATTTCTTAATATCATTAAATTTTTTAATGCAAATAAAAGGAGTAGTTCATAGACGAAAAAAAGTAATCTATAATTAATTCAGCACAACTCCTGTTTATGGAATTATTTACATAAATGGGAGTTGTTTTTATGAGTGAGAAATAAGATCGATAAATACAAAAACAGATTCAGTTCGTTTAAGATTCCTTTTAGTACAGTAAATCTTGTTCGGCATACCAGAACTACGACGGTATTCTATTTTAATAATAAACAAAATCAAATTTATTAGCTGATGCAATGATAGATTGTAAAGATCAGTATAATTTTTTAGGATATTTAAGAGCTAAACTTGGTGTAAATATAGGAAATTGTTAATTTATTGCCAGCATTAAATTTGCCCAAAATTCTGGTAGTCAAGATTTGTCGGAGACGAATTAAATTGTGTTAAACATGTCGATAAAGAACATTTCTTTTGTCAATAAAAGATATATCTTTTATTGACAAAGGGAATGTCTAGACGTATAATCTTTATAGGAAGAAAAAAGTAACAAGATGAACTAATAGAAATCAGGAGGCAGGAAGATGAATATTTATTTAGTTTGTAACGCGGGAATGTCGACGTCTATTTTAGTTAAAAAAATGCGAGATGCAGCGATAACTCACAATATCGATGTGAATATTGAAGCTTTTTCAGTAGAAATATTGGATGAAAAAATAGGATCAGCTGATGTGGTCTTATTAGGACCACAGATTCGTCATATGTTAGCAGATGTGAAGAAAATGGTAGGTGATCAATGTCCGGTAGACGTTATTGACATGCGTGATTATGGCATGATCAATGGAGAAAAAGTGCTAAGTAAAGCATTAAAATTAATTGGATAGGAGGAGAAAATTAAATGGGTAATGCTGTTGTAAAACTTGAAAAGGTAATAATGCCAGTTGCAGGGGTGATTTCTAGTAATAAATATTTGCTAGCGATGCGGGATTCATTTTCAATTATCTTACCATTTATGATTGTTGGTTCAATTTTTGGGATTTTGAGTTGGGTTGTCCTTGATCCACAAGGTACTGTTATGGGGGCGAATGGCTTAAATTTAGGTCCATCTATTACGGGCTTGAACAGTGAAGAGTACCTAATCTCTGACTTTGTTATGAAGTTGAAAAATTTGCAGACTTTGTGTGGATTAGTTACGACAATTGGTTTTGATGTATTTTCACTTCTTTTAGTTTTGTCTTTTTCCTATCGTTTAGGTGGTATCTGGGGCGGTGAAAAATTTATGACTGCAATAACTGGTGTTGCGGCATTTTTAATTGTTACACCACAAAAAATCGGTGATGCAGGCGGTTTTAGTACTGGTTATTTTGGTAGTAAAGGTGTTTTGACAGCTATTATTGTTGCGACAGTAGCTTCATGGATTTTTGTTAAGCTATCAAGCAATAAAAAACTTAAAATAGCAATGCCAGACAGTGTTCCCCCAGCTGTATCTCAGTCTTTTGCAGCACTTGTTCCAGTTGGCATAACTTTAGGCCTTTTTGCTGCTTTTGCGGCGATTTTAATTTGGTTTGATATACCTGCTCTTAATAATTTGATTTATTTGGCAATCCAAGCACCTCTTTTGGGGTTTTCTCAAGGGTTTGGATTTTCGGTCTTATATCAGTTTTTAGTTTGGTTTTTCTGGTGGTTTGGTATCCATGGACACAATGTTACAGCAGCAATTCAAAATTCAGTTTATATGCCTGCTCAGCTTGCCAATCAAGCAGGTGATGCTTCTTATATTTTCAGTAACGGATTTTTTGAAGCTGGTTTAATGCATGTCATGGGGTTGGTTATTGCTATTTTTTTATTTTCAAAGAAAGACAGTTGGCGGGCAGTTGCTAAAATTGGTGCACCAGCTATGCTCTTCAATATTCAGGAACCACTCGCATTTGGTCTTCCAATCGTACTTAATCCAATTTTATTGATCCCGTACATTTTGGCGCCATTGGCTAATACTGTAATTGGCTGGTTGTTTATTTCAGGTGGGCTGGTTCCGATTTTTCGCTTTGTGGTTCCTTGGACTATGCCAATGTTTTTTTGCGGTATGATTGGTACAGGTTCTCTAGCTGGGGGGCTATTGCAATTGGTATGGCTTGTAGTAGATATCTTAATTTATTCACCATTTGTTATAGCATCAAATAGGATTAAAGATATTGTCGAAGAAGAATAAATAACCTCGCATAAAAGTTAAAATAATTAGCAGTGCAGCCCCTTGTGCGGTTGGGAAGCATTTCACCCTAAGTATATTATTTATGAATTTGGAGGAAAATTTGATGGATGAAAAAATAGTAGAACAGTCCATGCAATTGATTTTATACGCTGGTGCAGGACGTTCCATGGTTGTAGAAGCAGTACAGAATCTATTAGAAGACAATGATGTTGTAAAAGCGAGAGAAGCTATCGCTGTGGCTGGAAAAGAAATAGGTAAAGCACATGAGATTCAAACTGCACTTATGGCAGAGGAATGTGATGGGAAATCGGTAGAAAAATCAATTCTCTTAATTCATGCACAAGATCATTTCATGAGTGCTTTGACTGTTCGGGATATGGGGTTACTTATGACAAGAATGTATGAAAAATTGAAGAAATAAAGAGTATATTTATAATATAGATTGCTAAAGGACTGGATGTTATGCGTGAAGAGATGATTTATAATCCGAATTATTATCAACTGCGTGGTTATATGATTGAAACAATGGAAAAGATTATTGCTGTAAATCAAAAATCGAAATCGCATGGGGTTTTGTTTTTTGGTGATTCGATTATAGAATGGTATGATATTGAAAACTATTTCCCGGAAATAAGAATAAAATATAATTCGGGAATTTGCGGTGCGACCTCTGAATCCTTACGCTGGATTTGTGATGAAGCTGTGATCAAGTATAAACCCCAGGTTATAGTGTTAATGGTGGGAACGAATGATTTTGGCAATACAAATATGAGAAGTCCCAGAGAGATTGTCCAGAATGTGCAAATTTTGCTTGATTTAATTCAAGGAAATTTGCCCAATGCCCATATTTTGTTACTAGAAACACTACCCTGTGATGAAAATTTCCAGGGGAGCTTTGTGGGAAAAAAGATGCGATCTAATAAAATGATTGCTTTATTAAATGAGGAATATAAAAATATGGAGCAGCTTTTTCCTAACTTAGTTTTGGTTCCAACTTTTGAATTTTTCTTGGATAAACACCAAAATTCAATCATTCCTAAATATACAACAGATGGATTGCATTTGAGTGAGGCTGGATATGTTAGATTAACTCAAATCATTAAGCCTGTTTTAATCCAATATATAACCGATTTTAATTTAAACTAGATAAGCTACATCATCCTGTATTAAATATCAATAGGTAAAAGAAATAGAGGTGGCAGTTTTGAGTATAAAATATAAATTCCCAGAAAAATTTTGGTGGGGGGCAGCGACCTCGGGTCCACAGACAGAAGGTCGCTTTAATAAAAAACATGCAAATATTTTTGATCATTGGTTTGATATTGAAAAAGATACATTTTTTAATGGCATTGGACCAAATGTTGCGTCCAATTTTTACAATAGTTATAAAGAAGATATAAAATTAATGGCGGATATTGGGCTGGATTCATTGCGGACATCTATTCAATGGACGCGGTTGATTAGAAATTTTGAAACTGCCGAAGTTAATGAAGAAGCTGTTGATTTCTACAATCGTGTAATTGATGAATTTCTTAAAAACCAAATTACGCCTGTAATCAATTTACATCATTTTGATTTACCAGTTGAATTATATGATAAATATGGTGGTTGGGAATCAAAACATGTGATCGAATTATTTGTCTTATTTGCTGAAAGGTGTTTTGAGCTTCTTGGCGATAGAGTAAAAAATTGGATTACATTTAATGAGCCAATGGTCATTGTCGAAGGTCAATATCTGTATAAATTTCACTATCCAAATCTTGTGGATGGAAAAAAAGCCGTCCAAGTTTTATACAATTTGAATTTAGCTTCAGCCAAAGTGATTGCTGCATTTAAACAATCAAAATGCGCAAAGCAAGGCGGTGAAATTGGTATTGTATTGAATTTAACACCTGCTTATCCCCGCTCACAAGCTGACGAAGATGTGAAAGCAGCGGCGTTTGTTGAAGATTTTTTCAATAAGTCTTTTCTGGATCCGGCGGTAAAAGGTGAATTTACCCCATCGTTAGTTCAAACATTACGAGAAGATGATGTATTATGGGAATCTACGCCGGAAGAGTTGATGATTATCAAAAACAATACAATTGATTTTTTAGGTGTTAATTATTATCAGCCGCGTCGGGCTAAAAGCAAAGAAGTTGTTTGGGATATAGAAAAAGGCTGGATGCCTAACAAATATTTTGATGATTACGAGATGCCGGGACGCCGAATGAATCCTTATCGTGGTTGGGAAATATATCCTCAAGCGATGTATGATATTGCAATCAATATTCGTGATTATTATAATAATATTCGTTGGTATGTGTCGGAAAATGGCATGGGCGTTGAGGGAGAAGAAAATTATCGCAACGCAGACGGTTTAATCGAAGATATATATCGCATTGATTTTTATGAAGAACACTTAACCTATTTGCATAAAGCAATTCAGGAAGGAGCAAATTGCTTCGGCTTTCATGCTTGGACACCGATTGACTGCTGGTCATGGTCGAATGCTTACAAAAATCGTTATGGCTATATAGCAGTTGACTTAGCAACTCAAATCAAAACAATAAAAAAATCGGGCTATTGGTTTAAAAATGTAGCAAAGAATAACGGATTTTCATAAAATAATAAGAAGCAAGGGTGTTCCTAGATGTATTTTATTAGCGATGTTTGATCAAGCATCGCTAGAAAATGTATGTGGGACATCCTTGTTTTTTATATTCTATAAGATATGTTTTTTACAAGATAAGGTCAGTTCTAATTTTAAGTTAGGATAAAAAGTGATATAATAAAAATATCTATGAACAAAGGAGAAAGTCCGATGATAAAATATCAAGAGATTGCTGGGGATATAAGAAAAAACATTTTAGCAGGAAAATATTTGTCGGGAGAACAACTGCCCCTTGAAAAAGAGATGTGTAAACAGTATGATGTAAGCCGTATTACAATCAAAAAAGCAGTGGATGAGCTGGTGAAGTTAGGTTTTATTATTAAACGGCGCGGATCAGGTACCTTTGTTAAGTCGATTGATGATGAAGAGGCAAAAGATCTCAGTATGGCTAGACAATTTACAGGATTTACTGAAACCAATAAAGGCAAAGAAATTCGGACTGAAATTGTTAAGTTTGATGTTGTACATCCTGATAATGAAATTGCTGCAAAATTGCAAATTGCTACGGATGATTTTGTATATGATATTATTCGGGTTCGTTTTGCCGATGAGATACCAATTGTTATCGAATATACCAAAATGCCGATTAATTTGATTCCTGGGATCAAACATGATGTTTTGTTAAAATCCATTTATTTTTATATTCAGTGTCAATTGAAGCTCAAAATTCAATCGGCACATCGTTCGATTCGAGCAATTTTGCCTAATGAACTTGAGCAGCAGCATTTAAAGATTGCGGGGACATTCCCTTTATTAGAAGTAGAACAGATTGCTTTTTTAGATGATGGGCGGGCTTTTGAATATTCAATCTCGCATCATCGCAGTGATCAAATTGTTTTTAAGACAGTGAGTATCCGGCAGTAAATTTTACGATAGTGAATTCTTTAAGGAGTATAGTATTTTTATTATAATACAGTAAATATGAAAGAAAATACATAATGTAGTAAAAGGAGTAATGTAATCATGTTATATCCATTAAAACTCACGGCACCACTCAAAGATTATATTTGGGGAGGTACTGCTTTAAAAACAAAATACAATAAGAAATCAAATCTTGAAAAAGTTGCGGAAAGCTGGGAACTTTCTTGCCATAAAGATGGACAGAGCCTGATTGCAAATGGTGTAGCTTCCGGTATGACATTAGCCAGCTATATTGAGCAGCAAGGTAAAAAAATTTTAGGAAGTAATGCGGATCGGTTTACTTATTTCCCACTTCTTATTAAATTAATTGATGCGAAAGATAATTTATCAGTGCAAGTGCATCCAGAAAATGAATATGCACTTCGCGTTGAAGGTGAATATGGCAAGACTGAAATGTGGTATATTGTTGATTGTGAACCAGGTGCCGAGCTTTTATATGGTTTCAAAAATGAAATATCAAAAGCAGAGTTTCAGCAGCGTATTGAGGATAATACGTTATTAGAAGTGTGCAATAATGTACCTGTTAAAAAAGGTGATGTATTTTTTATCGATGCTGGTACTTTACATGCCATCGGGAAAGGTATTTTAGTTGCTGAAATACAACAAAATTCGAATACAACCTACCGCATCTATGATTATGGACGTTTGGGTAATGGGGGCAAACCACGTGATTTACATGTACAAAAAGCACTTGATGTAACTAAATTGAGCCGTCCAATGAAACCGACAACCCCTGAAGCTGAAATGCATTTTTTTGCTGATTATGATATGAAACTATTAGCTCAGTGTGAATATTTTACGGTCTATCATTTTGACCTTATCAAAACATGCAATTTAAAAGCTGATAAGGATACGTTTCATTCCATCCTCGTATTGGAAGGTGGCTTGACACTTTGTTATGAAGAAGGAAAAATGGTCTTGAATAAAGGTGAAAGTGTATTTATTCCTGCTGGGTTAGGTGAATATAGTTTACAGGGTAAGGGCGAATTTATTTTAAGTATGGTATGATTACTTAATCGTACCTCGTACAATTAAGCATCGAGTAATAGAGCATTTGTAGTATTAAAGACTTGTTATATTAGTGCTACTATCAGCCGTGTACCGATTTGGTACACGGCTGTCTTGTTTATTGTATAAAGCTTACCGGCTGTTGGTGGCTATGAGTAGTGGGCTGATAATGAAATTTAAAGCTATGCCTGCTCAGTGTAAATAAACTACGTTAGCAACTGGTTTATAGCAGTAAATACAGAATATATTTTAGTACTTTGCTGCTGCAATATTGAGAGAGTGGTGTAGTAATTAGAAAAACGTATTGACTCAATTACTATCTTCAATTTCCTTTCTGATGAAAGAAAAAGTATCATAGATAAAGACAAAACAATTGAATTAGGCAGTTCGAATTTGTCAGGCGTGAGATAATGTCTTACAATTGAAGTAAGTAAAATTGTGGGATGTGTTAAGTATATGGAGTTACGATTATTAGAAACTTTTCTTTTAGTTGCAAAGATGGAAAATATCACGCAAGCTGCGGAACAATTAAATTTTAGTCAGCCGACAGTAACAGCTCAAATTAGAACGCTCGAAGAGCATTTTGGCGTTTTACTGTTTGAACGAGTGGGGAAAAAATTATATATAACAGAAGCAGGGCAACGTTTGATTGGTTATGCAGAAAAATTACTGCTAATCCAAGGGGAAGCACAAGCGGCCCTGCAAGAGTTTTCGTATGATAAAGTGATTAAGGTAGGTCTTGGCACAGCAGTTGCGGCGCATACACTTTCGCCTGTTTTACAGGAATTTCAAAAACAATTTTCTAATGTATCGGTAAGTATTGAGCATTGTTTTGACATTCCGATTACGGTGAAAGGAATCTTAGATAATAGTTTTGATTTTGCAATTATCCACGATGAAATTTCCAATAATAGAATTATGCAATTTGACATTGTAGCTCAAAAGCTGATGTGGGTTGCTCATCCTTGTCTTGTTGAGAAGTATGGAAGTGATGTTTGGCAGCAGCCGTTTATTGCTTTGAAACAGGGGAAAATCTATCGGAAGAAATATGATAAACTGCTAAAGGAAAAGGCAATAAGACCTGTTTTGGAGTATAGTGATTCGGAAGCAATTCGCCAAGCAGTACTCAGTGGCTTGGGCGTTGGAGTATTGCCAGAGGTGTTAGTGAAAAATGATTTGGCGGAGGGGACGCTGATTACATTTAATAACGCACCTAAGTTGACGATCAATTTCTCAGTCATTTTTCATCGAGAAAAAACATTTACGATCCCGATCCGTACTTTGTTAGAAATGCTTGCGAAACAGGCAAATGTAAATAGTGGATTATTAGAGTATATAAGGAATATTTAGAAAAGTAGGGGATAAAATGGCTGAAATCTATGCTGGTGAGCAGAGTAAAACACATAAAAAAGCCTTGCTGACAGGGAGTTTAGCACATTTTATCCAGGATGGATTTACGGATATGCTGTATATTTTTTTCCCCGTTTGGCAGGCACAATTTTTATTCACCTTTACCGAAATCGGTTTATTGAAAACACTTTTTTCTGGTACTATGGCAGGTTTTCAAGTGCCAGCAAGTTCGCTTGCACGCCGAACTGGGGCATTTAAATTATTGTTACTTGGGATCATTCTTACAAGTACGGCTGTTTTTTTCTTGGGATATGCACGAGCGCCAATCGTATTAGGCTGCTTTCTCGTAATTGGCGGATTAGGTGCTAGTGTGCAGCATCCGATATCTTCTTCGCTCATATCTAATGCTTACCTAGAGATCAATGCACGCAGAACCGCCTTGAGTACTTTTAATGTAGCTGGTGATATTGGTAAACTAGTTTTGCCGGGGACAGCCGCATATTTGATGATGCAGTATAGCTGGATGACAGTAAGCCATATACTAGGTGTTTTTGGTATGGGGATAGCCGTCATTATTTTTCTAAATCACCGAGATGCTAAGCAAGCAGATAAAATTGCTGAAGCTAAGCCGGCACAAAAAGCAGTGGGATGTTTTAAATGGAAGGGCTACGAAGCTTTCTGGTCTTTATCAATAATCGGGATCATTGATAGTGCAACACGGATGGGATTTTTAACGTTTCTACCGTTTTTATTACAGGGAAAAGGTGCAGGGCTGACCACTATAGGTTTGGTGCTTTCACTCATCTTTGCTGGAGGAGCTGCTGGTAAATTTGTTTGTGGGATACTAGCGATAAAATTTGGAATATTACGGTCAGTGATTGCTACCGAGCTGATGACAACCATATGCATTTTGGCCATGATTATTTTTCCGCTAAACACTGCGGTATTATTTTCCCCTTTGATCGGTATCGTGTTAAATGGTACTTCGTCAGTACTTTATGGAAGTGTCCCTGAATTGGTATCAGAAGAACGGCGTCAACAAGCTTTTGCAATTTTTTATACCTTAACTATTGGTTCAGGGGCAATATCTCCTTCTATTTATGGAGTGGTAAGTGATATCGTTGGGATACAAACCGCTGTAATCATCGTTGCGTTAGTCGTACTTCTTACGATTCCTTTAACAGTGCCACTAAGAAAGAAACTTATAGCAAAAAGCTAGCTTGGATAGTGTCATTGCTAGCTATTGCACAAGAAAAAGACTTTCGAAATCTTCGGAAGTCTTGATTTGTTTATGAACTGAAAATAAGGCTCGTTCCTCAGGAATTGATGATTACGAATTGGGGTAACTTTAAAGTAAGCCAAGAATATCTTAATGCTTTTAAAGTTGCTACAGTTGCAATTGAGCGAAGTTGTAAAAAATATCGCTGCAATTTTATATAGCCCAATCTTCGCAATTCCATACATCCGTTACAATGTCTTTGTAAAATTCTGGTTCATGACATACTAAAATTATACTGCCACTATATGCTTTTAAAGCTCGTTTAAGTTCACTTTTGGCATATACGTCCAAATGATTTGTCGGTTCATCTAAAACTAATATATTCGTTGGCTTATTAATAAGTTTGCATAGTCTGACCTTAGCTTGTTCTCCGCCGCTTAATCTATTAAAGGGGCTTTCTATATGTTTTCTAGTTAAGCCGCATTGCGCTAAGTTACGCCTTACTTCGCTTTGAGTAGAATCCGGAAATTTGAACCAAACGTCATCTAATACAGTATTCGTATTATCTTCGGCAAGTTCTTGTTCAAAGTAACCGACTTCTTGATAATCCCCTAAATTGATTTTTCCATTGATCGGCTGCAATAAACCCAGCAAGCTTTTTAGTAAAGTTGATTTTCCTAAACCATTCGCACCGACAAGTGCGATTTTTTGGTCTCTTTGCATTTTTAAGTTTAGCGATTTGCTTAAAGGTTGATGATAGCCAATGACTAAATTTTTAGCTTGGAAAATTACGCTGTCAGAGCGGCGGGCTTTTATAAACTCAAAATGAGGTTTTATAGCTTCACTTTTGATTTCAATTCGTTCAATTTTATCTAATTTCTTTTCTCGTGATTTTGCTTGCTTGGCAGTTGAAGCCCTAGCTTTATTTTTTTGTACAAAATTTTCGAGCTTTGCAATCTCATTTTGTTGCTCCTTATATTCAATGACGAGTTGCTCTTGTTTTATGTCATGAAGCTTAAGAAAATGGTCGTAATTGCCAACATACCTTGTTAATTTTTTATGTTCAAGATGGTAAACGACATTGATTACACTATTTACAAATTCAGTATCATGAGAGATTAGTATAAAAGCATTTTCATAACTTATTAAATAATTTTTTAACCACTCAATATGCTCTTCATCCAGATGATTCGTCGGTTCATCTAGCAATAAAACATCAGGGGTTTCTAAAAGAAGTTTAGCGAGTAGGACCTTGGTTCTTTGCCCGCCGCTTAAATTTGAGGCATCTACGTCTAAAAATTCCCGAATCCCAAGACCTGCTGCAGTGGCTTCGATTTTTGAATCAATACCATAAAAATTATTAGCATCTAAGACATCTTGCATAGTGGAAATTTTAAGCAGTGTTTTGTTGCTCTCTTCTTCCGACATGTCGCTCAATTCATTATATAAGTCAATGATTTTTTTTTCGATATCAAATAAATTTACAAAGGCACCTTTTAAGACAGTTTCTACAGTATTGCCATTTTTAAGGTCAACATGTTGATCCATATAGCCAATACTGATTTTACTATTCCAGTTAATGTTGCCTTCATCTGGTAATAACTGATTGGTGATGATTTTCATAAAGGTTGATTTTCCTTCGCCATTAGCACCAATTAACGCAATATGCTCGCCTTTTAATAATCTAAAAGATACATTACTGAATATGATTCTTTCGCCAAATGAATGGCTCATATTTTCAACTGATAAAATACTCATTATTTTTTTACTTCCTTTATGGTAGGTATACTTTCAGGCACATAAAAATCACATGATAAACACTCAGATTCATTTACAATTCTGTACTATATGTGACGATATAATATGGAAAAGGTTTCTTATCAAATGTTGCTCGTGAAATGCGGAAAAGTGATCCTAAAATTTTTGTATAAAAAGTCTAAACACTCTATTATTTCACAAATCAAAAGGAAGTGTCAAGTATTATGGGTGAATTGATTTTTAAAATCTTGTTATATTTGAGATTTCCAGACTGAATGTTTGGATCTATATCAAGCTGGTTGCGAAGTTTTAAAAGTTTTATAATCACGAGCATTTTAGATTGAAGAATGGTTTTAGTTTTAGAACGCAGAAAAAATGCTTTTGAGGAAAGCCTCAAAAGCATTGATTTTTCTATGAAGTTGATAATAGGATTCGACACGATGGCGTGCTAATTGCGAATAAGTTCTCTACCAACGAATTTTGCATTTTATACAGTACTGTTACTTTGCCTAGGCACTTATGAAGTAATTGCGATACATACTTTTATTGGAAAAGGTCATCACCGCTTTTGTGATCAAAACCTGGATGGCTGTCAAATCTGACAACGCCTACGACGGCTTTGCCTTGTACTGCATTTTTAATCTTTGCAACACCCTCAACGCCAAATCCAGCGCAAAGTTCAATGGCTTCAACACTTTGTGCCACTAAATCTTTGGCAACAGTTACTGCTTCTTGGTAGTTCTTTACGCCGACGGTATGTAATTGAACAACTGGAGCATTAATAACTGCGTTGTGAATGTTAGAATCCGTTTCTGGAGCGATAAAAATAAATGCCGCTTTAAAAGCCATAAAAATCATTCCTCTCAATATTAAAAGTAGTGAATATACGATTGAATTCACTGCCTATATAATATATCAATCAGTTAGTTTTTCATTGTAAAAATGCGACATGAAATTTTCATCTTGTAGAAAAGCAGAGGGGTATTCACCAACGTTGTTTCTAAACTCTTTGATGAAATGTGATTGATCATAATAGCCATTTGCTAATGCAAGGTCTAAGTAATGCTTATTTTTATGGAGTAATAAATTTTTTACTACGGATTCAAAACGAGCAATTCGTTGAAAAGTTTTAGGGCTAACACCTACGGATTCTTTTAGCTTTCGCTGAAATTGCCGATCACTAATAAATAAATCGCGGCTAATATCTTTTAATTTGATCGTATTATACTGATAGAGTACATTTTTAACCGCCATATCTACCCATTGTTCTGATCGGTGATATTTTTCGAGAAATTCCATGAGGAAGCTCTCGATGATCCTGATCCGTTCTTCTAGAGTTCTTGCCCCGATGATTAATTGCTCAAACTCATAACCTTTTCCGCCCCAGAGGTTTTTGATATCGATAAAAGAATCAATTAAATCGTTGCTTGCTTCATTACAAAAATGTCGAAAAGCTCCAGCTCGAAATCGTACAGCGATAAACCCTACGCGGTTAGTTGGTCTTAAAGGATAGAAGCCATAGCGAGGCGATATAATATGGCAATTTGGTAATAGATTTTCGTCGGTCGGAGTTAGGAGAACTGGTGGTTGATGATAATGAAACATTAATTCAGTTCCCGTACCTGGCAGAAGTTTTGGTAAGTCCTGTTCGTCCTCCCACAACCAATAACGGCTGATATACTGTCGTAAGCATGTATTCGGTTTTAAATTCCATACTTTCATAAACTAACCTCTGATATGTATTGCTTATTTTTTAATTATTAATCTTTCTAGCAATAATATAATTCATTGCATGTTGATGAAAAATATTAGCTGAATTACAATCAATAATTTGTTCTTCGCACTGAAGGATTTCCCAATCGTGATAGTATCGAGCTAAGTCGCCAGATATATAAAAAAATTCGTTTTTCTCCCAATCAGGTGCAGCTTTAATAAATGGTTTTTCGACGAAGACTAGATGTGCATTTAACCCACCAATGCAGGTATGTCTCTTATATTTTTCAAAGTGATTTTGCCGTTGATCTAGCGGTAAAAATTGCAGTGAACCAATAGAATAAATCACATCATAAAGAGTAGTTAGTTCATAGCCAATCATATTAGCGTGAATGACATTTACTCTGCACCCGGCAGACTGACTATACTGTATTATTTTTTCTATACCAGGTACAGAAATTTCTAATGAATCTACATTAAAACCGCACTTAGAAAAATAAACCGAATCTCTACCTTCGCCGCTACCAATATCTAATAAGGGTTTGTCTTGCTGAACTTCATCCTGCATGATTTTCACAACTTGTTCAGCAAGCTCGGAATGCTTTAGTCCCCAATAATATTCCTCTTTCGTATATTCACTATCATATGGACTTGGTTTTTCTATTGAATTATTTCCAGTAAGCAACTTGTCAATGGATACATCTAGTACCTTTGCCAATAAAGGCAACAGTGCTGTATCTGGTAAAGCATTGCTGTTTTCCCATTTAGAAATCGCTTGTGGAGTAACATTTAAAAGTACGCTCATTTGTTCTTGCGTATAGCCTTTTTCTTTTCGCAATAATGTAATTCGTTGCCCAATTTTATTATCGATCATCATAACAGAAAACTTCCTTTTTATATAGTTCAGCGCTGATATTACTATTGTAGCCTTGGTTACTAGCGAAGTCTACCAAATATTAGTTGTAGTGAACGTAGGTAAGTCAACCAATAGTTGAGCTTAAGCTATCAAAATGTAGTTGAGTCTATCTGCTATAAAAATAGCACCCTGTTTTCTGAAATCATCTAGATATTAGTATCATTAACACTTATATTTCTTGAGTTGAAGACTTTTTTTGCAACACCAACAGCATTTAAAACTCTTGGGAAGCCAGTGTAAGGGATGCATTGAATAAAGACTTCAATTATTTTTTGTGGAGTAATCCCAACGTTTAGTGCGCCGTTGATATGCACATCTAGCTGAGTTTCACAGCCACCTAATGTTGCTAAACTTGATAATGTGATAAGTTCTCTTTCTTGTAAATTTAAGTTTTCTCGGCAGTAGATATCACCAAAAGCGAACTCGACAATATATTTTCCTAAATCAGGGGCAATGTCCCCAAGCGCTGCAATTACTTTTTCTCCGGCAGTACCATCTACCTCTGCTAGTTTTTCTAGACCTTTTTCAAAACGATTTAATTCCATTGTTATGACCTCCTGTATTTGTTATAATTGCATTGTAACTCTTAAAGCTAACTTTAAGTCAAGGAGAATTTTAAATGAATTATTCTATCGGACAATTTTCTAATATAACCAATATAAGTTCGCCTACATTACGGTATTATGAAAAAGAGCAACTGCTTGTGACTAACCGAGATTCAATAGGGAGACGGTTTTATACAAAAGAAGATATTGCTTGGATTTTATTTATTAAAAAGCTAAAAGATACTGGAATGTCGATAAAAGAGATTAGAGAGTATGCAATCCTCAGATATCAAGGGGATTCCACAATAAAGCAGCGACTCGAAATACTAGAGAAGCACAAAGCCTTTGTAATGGAAGAAAAAGCGAAGTGGGAGCGCAATCTGAAAAATTTGGATGAGAAAATTGAAATATATAAAAATAGGTTAAATATGTAGCAAGAATAAAAGCAGTAAAACGTTTTTAATTGACTGACATAAATGGAGATGATACAGAATGAAAGTTGTTGGGATTAATGGGAGCCCTCGTAAGGATGGTAATACGGCAATATTGATTCAAACCGTGTTTAATGAGTTGAATCGTCAGGGGATTGAGACGGAATTGATTTCTTTGTCTAGCAAAAATATAAGAGGCTGCATAGCCTGTAGAGTCTGTCTAAAAAATAAGAATCAGCAATGCGTGATCAATAATGATGATTTCAATGCTTGCTTGGAAAAGATGATCGCTGCCGATGGGATTATTCTTGGTTCACCAGTGTACTCTGCCGGTGTAACTTCGCAGATTAAGGCGCTGATTGATCGGGCTAGTATCGTATTAGCAGCAAATAAAGGCTTATTAAAGTATAAAGTTGGTGCAGTGGTAGTTGCAGCTCGCCGAGGCGGGGCAATGAGTGCGTTTGATACTTTACATCATTTTTTGCATAGTAAAGAAATGTTTCTCGTTGGGTCAAGTTACTGGAATATGGTCTATGGCAATGAGATTGGTGAAGTCAAGCAAGACCAAGAAGGCATGAACAATATGAAGAATCTTGGTGAAAATATGGCTTGGTTATTAAAAAAGATTCATGGGATTTCATGAACTTATGCAAAAAGGGCACTAATGAAATAAGCCGAGAATATCTTCGAATTAAGAAGATATTCTCGGCTTATTTATTTTTTTGAGAGTGCGTTATTTTGCATCGTTCGCAGCGGGAGCGTCGTTGATGTTGTCCACGCGTTTTAAAGGATTTAACCAAAGACCATCCACGTAGATTTGGCCATCTTTTTGGATAAAGACACTGCTAACTAATATAGGATCATTTCCTTGAGAAAATTTGCATTTATAGGAAACGGTAATATAGCCGTCTCTTATATCAATATTAGTGAATTCCATGGAAACATAGTCCCCCAGCTTAGATTTAATGGCTGTAGTAACGTCTTTGAATTTTGCTTCTGTCATTGCGTCTTTCATTTGTGGACTGAAATCTTTACTGTATTGACTATAGTTACCATCATTAAACCGTAAAAGCATATTTTTTGTAGCTGGATCAGCAAACTTCCTGATTTCTTCAGTATAGTTCCAAGTGTTTTGGGTCTCGGCAGCTTGCTTTTTCGCAAAACAAGTAGGTGCGATGCAAACTAACATAATTGCTACGATGACAAAGACTTTTTTCATTATAATAGATTCCCCGCTTTCGTTTGTGGTTTGTAATTGTTGGTCATACAAATTTATTCATCATTTTGTTATTAAAGTGACACGTTTCACTATAGTAGATATCAAAGTCTTACTTAATATAATACAGTAAAGTGCTTTAGAAAAATAGCTTTTATTCAAATTTTCTCTACTGCATTTCGAATGTATCCAGAATACTGACAATAAAAGCTTTCATCGCAGGAGAAATCCATTCTTCTTTGTGATAGATAAGTTGGACTTTAATATTAAACGGTGCCCCAATCCAAGGTAATGCAACTAATTGCTGGTTTGCAAGTTCTTCTTTAACTGCGATATGCGGCAAAAAACCGATTCCCCAGCCATCAGAAACAAATTTTTTTATAACTTCGTTGCTACTTATTCCTAATGTGGAGGATGGCTTTGCACCTGCTTGCGCAAGAATGCTTTCTAAAATTCGACGATAGTTGCAGCCATCTTGGGTCAAAATTAACGACTGACCATTTAGATCATGGGGCGTAAGTTGAGCTTTGTTTGCTAGCGGGTGTTTTGGCGATGATATTATGGCCATAGGTTCGTCAACAAGAATATGTGAAATAAGATCAGGCTCATTGCATGGTACGTCAAGAAAGCATACGATATCAATGATATTTTTTCTAAGACTTGCTCGATAGTCAATGCAGGTATCAAAGCGAATGTCAATTTCTATGTTAGGATAACGCGAACGAAACATGGTGAGAACTTCAGATAGACAATGTGGTTCCTGTACCGGCATCAGAACCTTATGAATACTGGAATGAAAGTAGGCGACATGGACAAGGCATATTGTCGCTAAAGCATGCAGTTGTGCGGGCGGGATTGGGGAGCATGGGGAAAAATACGCTTCTTGTCAACACACAATTCGGGAATATGATTTTGTTAGGTGCGGTTCTTAGCAGTAAAGAAGTTGAACCAGATAAGATGGCAAATGATCAGGCATGTATACCAGGCTGTCGGATTTGCCTAGACAATTGCCCGGCTAGTGCATTGGATGGCAATACTATTGAGCAGAGCAAATGTCGAAGTGTTTGTGGAAAAACGACGGAGGGTGGTGGCTTTGTATATAGTTGTAATTTGTGCAGAACACTCTGCCTTCATAAACAAGGGGGAAAGTCGGTAGCACGCTAGAAAATAACGTTGCATTTTCTAGCATCTTTGAATTGGCATAACACTGATTATTTGCTGACAACGGACAAAAGCAATGCCATATTTAATTTGCAAGGCGATGTGATCATGCTCGACAGCTAGCAATTTTCCATAGAGTTCTTTGCGCGTCGTTTCAACGACGACTTCCATTCCAATCATTGCACCCAATCTTTTTAACCAAGATGGTTCAACAGGAGTAATCATTTCAGGTTGTTGAAATTCATGTTCGTCTGAAGACAAGACCTTTCCTTCTTTCGTAAAAGAGTTTATTACAGTCTATGTTACAATGATGGAGTTGTTTCAATTATTCTGGCTAGTTCGTAGCGTAGAAAATACAGGGATACAAGGAGCAGATCTTTCTATATGGAATAATATACTAAAATTTGATCGTAGCAGATTTCATAAGTTTAAAAGTATAAGAAGTTTTACAAATTATGATAATGATACCAGACAATAAAAAGAGTTGATAATGCTAGTTTAATTATGTATAATTCCCTTATATATTTTGGGCTGTTGTATAATTGAATTATAGAGTAAAGGCAGGTTCTCGTGAACCTGCCTTTACTCTATAATGATCGTTTTGTAGCAATCGATTATTATAGAATCAAAATATGTAAGACTAAAAATTAAAAGGAGATGACAAATGTAAGAATAGTAAGAATTTAATTATATATGTAAATATAATCATAAAAATATGTAAATGATTATATTCAGAAAACATTGAAAAATAAGTTTCTTTACAAACTTACTTTTGTTTGGCATGCAGCTTGCATTATATAAAAGCAGGAGGGCGAATGATGAGAGAACAAATCCAAAAATTTATTGCAGAAGAAAATTATAATCAGCCATATACAGACACTGAGCTCTGCAAAAAGCTTCTAGTCAGCAGAGAATATGTAACATTACTTCGCAAAGAATTGAAAATTTTGGATTCAAGAGAACGTAAACAAACTTATATTTGTGAAGAAATAAAGCAAATTTTGCTGAATAAAACTAATTTTTCTAATCAGGAATTACGAGATATATTACAAAAAAAAGGATATTCCATTTCAACGTATTTGCTACAAAAATATATGAATGATATGGAAGCACAGAGTCTTTGTAAAGATTTAGTTACTGATTTATCACATGAGGAAACAGGTAGCGAAGAAAAAGAAAAGTTATACCATTCCTTTGAGAATTTAGTTGGCACAAAAGGAAGTTTGGACACACAAATTCAGCAGGCAAAGGCGACAATGCTATATCCACCACATGGATTACACTGTTTAATTGTTGGTGAAACAGGAGTTGGGAAAAGTGAATTAGCAGAAGCAATGTATCGTTTTGCACTGGAAGCTGAATGCTTGCCGAAAGATGCACCTTTTAATGTATTTAATTGTGCAGATTATGCCGAAAATTCACAGCTTTTAATTACACAACTCTTTGGCTCAGTAAAAGGTGCTTATACAGGTGCTGCAGCGGATCGCAAGGGATTGATTGAACAAGCTGATGGCGGAATTTTATTCCTCGATGAAGTGCATCGACTTTCTTCAGAAGGTCAGGAAATGTTGTTTCAACTGATTGATAAAGGCCATTTTCGTAGGTTAGGTGAAACTGATGCTGTGAGGAACGCGAAGGTTCAGCTTATTGCGGCAACAACAGAAAATATTGAAACAAGCCTGCTCACGACATTTAAGCGGCGAATCCCAATGTTAATCAATATTCCTTCATTGGAAGAGCGCCCTCTCACGGAACGGTTACAGTTGATTCAAAGATTTTTTAGTTATGAATCAGCTCGTATGAATGCGAAACTACAGGTTTCAGTCGACGTAATTAAAGCCTATCTTTTATATGAATGCAAAGGTAATATTGGTCAACTTAAAAGTGATATTCAGGTTACTTGTGCAAAAAGTTTCTTGTCATATGTTACAAAAAAAGAAAAAGTCGTCAAAGTTGATCTGCAAAGCTTGAGCTTATATGTAAAAAAAGGTTTGCTAAGAATTCAAAGTAAGAGACAGGAACTAGAGGCAATTGTTTGGAAGGATTTTCATTTCGAACCAAATCAATGTCAAGGCCCAGCGGAATCGGAAGATGATGCATACAGCTTTCCAAAGGAGTTTTATGGGGACATTGAAAAGTTGCATACGGAATATATGCAACAAGGTATGGATGAGAATCAGATCAAGCGGTTGATTGGCGACGAAATAGAACAGAAGTTACAGCATGTGATATCGCACATCAAACATCGGCTGGCACCCTTGACATTAGAAGAAGTTTCTAAGGTTATTGGCAGTGAGGTAATTTATTTAGCGCAGGAGATTTTGAAGATTGCGGAGGCAGAGCTCGGCAAGCTGGATGAATCTCTGGTATATTGCTTAGCAATACATTTAAATGCGACATTTACACGATTGAGTCAAGGAAAAAAAATCATTAATCCAAATTTAGAAGATGTAAAACGAAAATTTAGCCAGGAATATCAAGTTGCTGAAAAAATGGTCGATTTGATTAAACTTCGCTATAAAATCGATTTACCGAAAGATGAAGTTAGTTATATTGCTTTATACTTGCATGGCAATGAAAAAGAAGAAGAAGGCAATGTTGGGGTTGTAGTGGCAACCCATGGTAATGTTGGCAGCAATATGCTTGAAATCGCCAATAAATTGCTAAATGTGACACATGGTAAATCTTTTAATATGAGTTTCGAAGAGAGCCCGCGTGATGCACTTGATCGCTTAACTACGGTTATCAGAGGTGCTGATGAAGGCAAAGGGGTATTGATGCTGGTTGATTTGGGATCACTATTAACATTTGGTGAGATTATTCAGACCCGCACAAAAATTAAGGTAGAAACAATTGATCGTGTTGATACGGTCATGGTAATTGAAGCATTAAGACGTAGTATTTTGCCAGGATCAAATTTGCCAGATATGGTTAACGGTATTGAAAATTTGAATTATCTTTTTCCAAAGGCACGTCCACAGGCACCAGTAGTTTTACGTAAAAAAGCAATTATTACTATTTGTTTTACTGGTGAAGGTGTGGCACTTTATTGCGCGGGACATATAAAAAAATTGTTTGGTGATCGTTTGCAGGGAATCACATTTTTGAATGTTGGTATGATTGGACGCCATGATATTTATAAACAGATTCAACAGATATTGACACAATATGATGTGATTATGATTATTGGTAGCGTGGATCCGCAACTACAAGGAATACCATATGTTTCAATTAATGAACTTTCAACTAAGCAAGGAAATGAACGGTTGTCTTATATCTTAAATGAATCGGCAACATCACCTGTTCTTTTAGAGCAGAAAGCGGCAGATGTACCGGAAGTTGTGAAAAAGGCTAAAGTGCTTATGTTAGGAAAAGAACAATATACAAAAGCTCAGGTTATAAAAAAAATGTGTAAGTTGCTTATTGATGAAGATTATGTAAGAAGTGGCTATGAGAAAGCAGTTTTGGAACGAGAAAAGATGGGGGCATATTTGATAAACCAAAAGGTTGCATTGCCTCATGCGGATAGTTCCTATGTGAAGGAATCCGTAGTACTCATTGCTAAGGCCGAGATGCCGATTGCTTGGACAGGAAAAACAACTACAAGGTTGATTTGTCTGCTTGGTCTGGATATTAACGGCAAGGATGGGATACGTTATCTATATCAACGCTTCCAAAATGATGAAGTCATAGCATTAATGGAAGCTGCAAAAACAGAACAGGAACTGAGGGAGGCATTAGTTTACAATGCAAATTAAGATTGAAGAGGATTTGATTATGCTTGACCTTTGCGGACAAGCAAATGAAGATATTTTATCACAAATGGCGGATAATCTTTGTCATTGTGGGTATGTTAAAGAGAGCTATAAGCCAGCGGTAATTGCGCGCGAAAAAGTATTTGCAACAGGATTGCCGACAGGAAGTTACGGTGTGGCGATTCCACATACGGATATTGTGCATGTGAACAAGCCGACGATCTGTATAGCTAGACTTAAGCATGATGTGGATTTTGTTATCATGGGCGAGGAGTCGGAAACAGTTGCAGTAAAATTGTTGTTTATGTTGGCAATGAATGAACAGCATGCGCAATTAAATGTGTTACAAAAACTTATGGGCCTTTTACAGGATAATGAAGCATTGACTTATCTTGCAACAGAAGATGACAAGAGTAAGATCAAAGCGTTTATTATAGATAAATTAAATTTAGAGGAGGGCGAATGATTATGGCAAAAAAAGTTGTACTTGTTGCTTGTGGTACGGGAATTGCGACATCGACGGTTGTTTCTGATGCTGTAGATAAGTTAGCCAAAGAACACAAAATCGCTGTGGAAATCATTCAATGTAAAATGATGGAGGTTCCTGCATATCAGGACCGAGCAGATTTATTGGTGACGACTACGGTAGCAGGAAAAGATTATCCTTTTCCAGTTATCAATGCAAGGTCATTTTTGACAGGAATTGGACTTGATAAAGTAAAAAATGAAATTTTAGAAGAGCTAAAAAAGTAAAAACAAATAGGACCAAGTCGGTATGCTGAGTTTATCTTAGGATGATTCGGCATACCAGAAGAAATATATATGGGAGGTAGCAAGTATTATGACAGATTTAATTCCTATGTTTCAAGCATTCTTAGGTCTAGGACCTACAGTAATTCTGCCAGTTGCAATTTTCATAATTGGTATTTGTTTTGGACAAAAGCCGGCAAAGGCATTCCGTTCTGGGTTAACAATTGGGGTAGGCTTTACCGGTATATTCCTAGTAGTTGGTTTATTAGTTGATAATCTAGGCCCAGCAGCGCAAGCTATGATTAAGAACTTCGGGTTACAGTTAAACATCATTGATATCGGCTGGCCGGGTGCGGCAAGTATCGCTTGGGCATCCCCAGTTGCAGCGTTAGTATTGCCAGTAGGTTTATTAGTAAATGCACTTATGCTGGTAACAAAAACAACAAAAACAATGGACGTTGATATTTGGAATTATTGGCATTTTACATTCATGGGTGCGTTTGTGTATACCCTATCCGGTAGTTTAATACAGGCAATGATTGCAGCAGTGCTTTTTGAAATTGTCGTATTGAAAATTGCCGATTGGACAGCACCTTATATGGAAAAATATTTTGATTTGCCTGGTATTTCTGTCCCAACAGGTAGTACAGTTTCTTATGCACCAATCGGGATCCCACTTATTTGGTTGATTCAGAAAATTCCTATAATTAAAGATTTAAAAGCAGATCCGGAAAGTATTCAGAAAAAATTTGGTATCTTTGGAGAACCAATTTTTATGGGCTTATTTTTAGGATTAGCTTTAGGTGCTTTGGCTGGGTATGGCCCTGGTCAGATGGTAAAAGTCGGAGTTGCAATGGCAGGGGTTATGGTTCTTATGCCACGGATGGTAAGACTTTTGATGGAAGGTCTTATTCCAATATCTGAATCAGCAAGAGAATTCTTAACCAAACGTTTTGGGGAAGATGCAAATATTTATATTGGTTTGGATGCAGCTGTTACAACGGGGCATCCGGCTGTAATTGCTACAGCTTTAATCCTTGTTCCAATCACGATTTTCTTAGCTGTTATTTTACCAGGGAACAATGTATTGCCATTTGGTGATTTGGCAACGATTCCATTTATCGTTGCTATGATTGTAGCGGCAGCACGCGGTAATATTATTCATTCGGTACTTGCCGGATCAGTCGTAATTTCGCTGTCTCTCTTGATGGCTACCGCAGTTGCACAATTCCATACCCAGATGGCCTTGGCTGCGCATTTTAAAATGCCAGAAGGAACAGCCTTGATTTCTAGTATTGACCAAGGTGGAAATTTAATACATTTTATAATCTATCAAATCTTCGTTTTGTTTAACTAATAGACGACGTGATGGGCGCCGTCAAGCTCAAATTCTTGATGGCGCTTATTTTGTTTAAAAATTTTTTAGGGTAGGAAGTGTTGTTAATGAAAGCAGCTGTAATTTATGGAACTGGTGATATTCGTTATGACGATATTGAAGATCCAAAGTGTGGAGCTGAGGATGTCATTATTCAGGTCAATGCCTGTGGAATTTGCGGTTCAGACAGTCCACGAATTTTAAAAGACTGGAAATATCCAGTACCGGGGGTACCGGGACATGAATTTTCTGGAAAAATTGTCGAAGTTGGTAAAAATGTAAAAGAATTTTCGCTAGGAGAAGCGGTTGTAGCTCAGCCACTAATTCCATGTAAACAGTGTCTTCATTGTAAATCTGGATTTTATTCGGTATGTGATGATATTACAATGATTGGTGCTGATATACATGGTGGATATGCGGAATATGTAAAAGTTCCAGCTTCAAACGTACTAAGGACTGGCCCTATTAATCTGCAGCATGCAGCTTTAATTGAGCCTTGTGCAGTGGCACTATATGGTGTACTTGGGATTGAACCGAAATTGGGCGATACTGTTGCGATTTTGGGTATGGGGACGATTGGTCAGCTTGTTTTGCAATGGTGTAAGATTTATGGCGTTCGTCGTGTGATTGCAGTTGACATCTCGGAGAAAAAACTTGCTGAAGCCAAGGCATTGGGGGCAGATTACTGTATTAACGGTCTTAAGTCTGATGTAGAAAAGGAAATACTTGAATTAACAAGTGGCTTAGGTGTTGATATTGCAATGGAAACCGCCGGCTCAAAAATTACACAGGAACAATGTTTGCTCGTCACCAAGAAACGCGGTAAAGTTGGTTATCTTGGCATAGCTCGAACAGATATTTTATTGAAAGAGAAATCGTTTGAAAGTATTTTTCGACATGAGTTGACGTTGAAAGGATTTTGGAATTCCTATACGGCACCATTCCCAGGAGCTGCATGGGAGAAGAGCATCGGTTATATTCAGGATGGCAGAATTGAACTTGAAAAATTGATTTCACATCGATTCCCATTAAAGGATGTAAAAGATGTATTTACAATGATTGAAAAACGTAGTGAGGAATACAATAAAATTTTATTGATTGTAGAGTGATAGGAGGAAAAAATGGATATAACTCAATTGAAAAAAAAAGCTCTAAATGCCCGTCTTAATATTATGAAGATGCTTGCGGAATCAGGATCAGGACATCCGGGTGGATCACTTTCTATGGTTGATATTTTGACAGTACTCTATTTCGATAAGATGAATGTCAATGTTGCGGAGCCAAAATGGAAAGATCGCGATCGATTTGTTTTATCAAAAGGCCATGGTGCGCCGGGGCTTTATGCAGTACTTGCAGAAAAAGGATTTTTTCCTAAAGAAGAATTACTCAAGCTTCGTAAATGCGGTGCTATGTTACAGGGGCATCCAGATATGAAAGGGACACCAGGCGTTGACATGTCAACCGGTTCCTTAGGGCAAGGATTGTCTGTAGCAAACGGTATGGCACTTGCTGGAAAACTTGACCAAAAAGATTATAGAGTTTATACAATCGTGGGTGATGGTGAGATTCAAGAAGGACAGATTTGGGAAGCTGCTATGAGTAGTGCCCATTATCATCTTGACAATCTCACACTTTTTGTTGATCATAATGGATTACAAATTGATGGTTCAAACGATGAAGTTATGACGGTAAATCCAATTCCTGATAAATTCCGTGCATTTGGTTGGAATGTAATTGAGATTGATGGTCATGATTATGAACAGATTGGTGCTGCTGTTGCTATGGCACAGACCATTAAAGGTAAACCAACTGCTATTGTTGCTGAAACAGTCAAGGGTAAAGGTGTGTCGTTCATGGAACATCAAGTTGGTTGGCATGGAAAAGCTCCAAGTCTTGAACAGCGAGATAAGGCGGTTGAGGAACTGGAAAGAGGTGTTGAAAAATGAGTGGTGTTGCAACCAGAGAAGCTTATGCAAAAGTATTACAAGAAGAGTTGAGTAAAAACCCAAAAGTGGTTGTATTAGACGCCGATTTGGGGAATGCAACCAAATCAATGAGTTTTAAAAAAGTCTGCCCGGAACGATATTTTGATATGGGCATCGCAGAGCAAGACATGATGGGAACAGCAGCAGGACTAGCAACTTGTGGGAAAATTCCAATTGCAAGTACCTTTGCAATGTTTGCTGCCGGACGTGCCTTTGAACAGGTTCGTAATTCAATTGCCTATCCAAATCTGAATGTAAAAATCGCAGCAACACATGCTGGTGTAACGGTAGGCGAAGATGGTGGTAGCCATCAAGCAATTGAGGACATTTCACTTATGCGCAGTATTCCGAATATGACAGTGATTAACCCAGCCGACGGTAAGGAAGCAGAAGAAGCGCTTAAGGCGGCAGTACAGTATTATGGCCCGGTTTATATTCGCCTAGGCAGAGCAGCAACACCTGATTTGCATAACGAACACTATCAGTTTGTTTGGGGCAAGGGTGAGGTTTTGCGTGAAGGAAAAGACGTAGGGATTATTGCGACAGGGATAATGGTAGCCAAAGCGCTTGAAGCAGCTAAAGAATTAAAAAAACAAGGAATTGAAGCTCGGGTTGTTAATATTCATACGATTAAACCACTGGATGAGGCTTTAATTGTTGAAACAGCGAAATTGACCGGTAAAATTGTAACAGCAGAAGAGCACAGCGTAATTGGTGGACTTGGTTCAGCAGTCAGTGAAATTATATGTAAACAATATCCAGTAAAAATGGAAATGGTTGGTGTTAAGGATCAATTTGGCTGTTCAGGATCGCCGGATGATCTTTTGAAGAAGTTTGGTTTAACGGAAATTGATATCGTTAAAGCAGTAACGTCATTGTGTTGAGGGGGAGCCAAATGAATGTAGTTTTAGCTCCGTCTATTTTGGCGGCAAATTTCAGCCGATTAGGTGAAGATATAAAAACGCTGGCGAAAAATGGGATAAAAGCGTTGCATTTGGATATCATGGATGGTCATTTTGTGCCCAATATCACATTTGGGCCTGATCAAATTAAAGATTTTAGTACCGTTGTTCCAACGATGGAGTTAGATGTGCATCTCATGGTGAGCAATGCTGATGCCTTACTGGAAAGGCTTGCCGCTGTAGGGGTACATTCAGTGACAGTTCATGCGGAAGCATGTGGTCATCTTTACCGGACACTTATGAAGATTAAGGATCTTGGTATGAAAGCTGGAGTTGCACTCAATCCAGCGACGCCGTTTACACAGCTTCTTTACGTAGCAGAAGCTGGAATTTTAGATAAAGTGCTTGTGATGACGGTGGAACCGGGATTTGGCGGTCAGGCATATATTCCGATGAGTACAAGAAAAATTGAATCGCTTGCTGGTTGGCGGCGTGAATTCGGGTTTAATTTTGTGATTCAGGTGGATGGCGGCATTACAATTGATAATGTTGAAATGGTGGTAAAAGCCGGTGCTAGTGATATCGTAATTGGGTCATCTATTTTCAAAAACAATCAAATGGACAAAAATATTAAAGCTTTTGCAGATAGATTAAAACTTGATTTAATGGAGGAAAAATGATGAAAGCATTAGTTAAAACAGCTTTGGGTGAAGGAAATTTAGAAGTGCTTGATCGCGATGAGCCACAAATAAATGAAAATCAAGTGAAAATTGAAGTAAAATATGCAGGAATTTGCGGTTCCGATGTACACACATTTGAAGGCAATTATAAAGTAGCTGCACCTGTAATACTTGGGCATGAATTTGCCGGTCAGGTGGTAGAAGTCGGTGACAATGTTAAAGAGTTCAAAGTTGGGGATCGAGTTACTTCCGAAACGACATTTGAAATTTGTGGTACATGCAGATACTGTAAAGAAAAAAAATATAATCTCTGCCCAACACGTAAGGGGTTAGGAACACAACAAGACGGTGCATTTACAAAATATATTATCGCTCGCAAGGAAAGTGTGCATTTGTTACCGGAGAAAGTAACCTATCTTGATGCATCAATTACAGAAGCGGCAGCTTGCGCTTATCATGGCGTTGTTAAAGCAAAAATTGAAAAAGATGATATTGTTCTTGTCTTGGGACCAGGTCCAATTGGCCTGTTAGTAGCACAGATTGTTAAAGCAAAAGGCGGAAAAGTCGTAATGACGGGTCTTACAAAAGATGCAAAACGCCTTGATGAAGCAAAGACATTAGGCATTGATTATACAATTGATGTGCAAACGGAGAATCCAAAAGATATGATTAGCAAGTTGACGAATGGCTATGGAGCCGATGTTTGTTTTGACTGTACTGGCGCGGTGCCTTCGATGCAAATGGGTATGGAGTTATTGAGAAAACAGGGACAATATGTTCAAGTGGGGATTTTTGCTAAAGATGAAATTTTAGTAGACTTTTCGAAAATTATTCAAAAAGAACTTGTAGTTACAGGAAGCCGTAGTCAAAATACACATGACTGGGAACCGACGCTTGATCTTATGAATAGTGGAGCAATTCAAGCGAGTGCTATGATTACACATAAAATGAAAATCGATGAGTGGGATAAAGCGTATCAGCTTATAAAGAGCGGAGAAGCAATCAAGATAGCATTACAACCATTGGATTAATTGAAGAAATAAAACTGTTGATTTCGGCCGGATGAAACAGTTAATAGCAGTAACAATATTGAGCTCAATAGATTGTTTTATAAAAAAATTCCTTTGAATATTAGCGGGATGCAAGTTCCGGTTTAAATAAAGATGAAAAACGACTGAGTTAGTCTAATCAGGTATCTATATTTAACAATGAAGACAAGTTCCGGGGTAATAGGTAGATGAATTTGTCAGGTGGAGGGTGATACTATGGAAAATATTGTGGTGATCGGCAGTGATCATGCTGGTTTTGCGATGAAGCAGGAATTGATAGAAAAGTTGAAGGAAAATGGTTTTGTTGTTGAGGATAAAGGAACATATAGTGAAGAATCAACAGATTTTTCACCAATTGCGCAGATGGTTGCGGAAACAGTTGCAGCCGATGAGAGAAAGCGGGGCATTTTAGTCTGTGGTACAGGAATTGGTATGTCTATTATGGCAAATAAAATTCCAGGGATACGTGCTGCTTTAGTTCATGATCTTTTTTCTGCGAAGGCAACTCGTGAACATAATAATACCAATGTGTTATGTATGGGAGCGAGGATTATTTCGCCAGCCATGAGCTGGGAAATTGCATCTGTTTGGTTGCATACGGATTTTTTAGGCGGAAAGCATGCAAAAAGAATCCAATATATTGCTGATTATGAAGAAAATAAGACGAAGTGAGGCGCAGAAGAAATCAATCTGCGTATTAATTTAGGGGCACTTAACAAAAAGTAATCATTGAAATCGCATTGTTGACAGATGAAGAAAGAGTGACGACATGTAAATTAATTATGGATGCAGCCACAGATTATGTAAAAACGGCGACAGGTTTTAATGGCCGTGCAAGCAGAATTTGGACAAGTAATGCAGTGGAAATTATAATGAGAGAGCACATTGATAGTGGGTATTGATGCGTCAGGTTATTTGAGGATAAAAGGTGAAGTATATGAATGGACTAAAGCGGATAAAAAAAATTGGTGTTTTGACAAGCGGTGGTGATTCGCCAGGGATGAATGCCACGATTCGAGCGGTTGTTAGAACGGCAGATAATTTTGGCATCAACGTAGTCGGGATACGCCGTGGTTATAATGGTTTATTAAATGGCGATATCATTGAACTTAATTCAAGATCGGTTGCTGACATTATGCATCGTGGTGGTACATTTCTATATACGGCTAGATGTATGGAGTTCTTAGAAGAAAAAAATCGCTTGCAAGCGGTTAAAAATGCGCAGAAATATGGAATTGAAGGATTGGTTATTATTGGTGGTGATGGTTCTTTTCGCGGTGCAGAAAAATTGAATGAGCTAGGTATACCAACAGTTGGAATTCCTGGAACAATTGATAATGATATCGCTGCTACAGACTATTCCATCGGTTTTGATACAGCTTGCAATATTGGGTTGGAAGCTGTCGATCGATTGCGTGATACGACGCAGAGTCATGAAAAGTGCAGCTTAATTGAAGTTATGGGGCGGAATGCCGGATATTTAGCTTTGCAAGTTGGTATTGCTGCTGGGGCAACAGCAGTTTTGATTCCTGAAAAAAATTATAATATAACCAGAGATGTTTGCTATAAGATATCTGAAGGACAAAAACGTGGGAAGACTCATCATATCATTATTGTATCTGAAGGTTGTAAGGATAATATCCAAACTATTGCAGATCAGATTGAACTAGAAACTAAAATTAGCACGCGAGTTACGGTATTAGGTCATATTCAGCGAGGCGGTCCGCCAACGGTTCTGGATCGAGTGATGGCCACGCGCATGGGGTATCATGCAATAGAACTTTTATCTAAAGGTATTGGTGGACGGTTAGTTGGTTTGCAAAAAAATGAAATTATTGATATTGGCATCAACGAAGGTCTTGAAAAACAAAAATTTATTGATGAAAATTTGTATGAGATATGTAATATTGTAGCTCGTTGAGAAAAGTTGTTAATCTTTATGGAAGTTTATTATTTATATAGATATTTTAATTCGAAATCCTACAGTTTGTAGGATTCTTTTTTTTGAAAAAAGAATATTTTAATGCACAGATACCCTTAAGGATAGTAAAAGTATCGTTGGTATGGTGGCTTATACAAAATAAAAGCCAGCGCTTTTAAACGCTGGCTGGTAAAAAAATTACTGATTCAGTGAAAATCACATGGTCACGGTTGATTGTGATTAAATACATGAAATATGAATATTGATTCGTGATATCTTTACATTATATCGTCCAAGCAATACTACTTAGCTCTGGTGTTGCCAGATCAATTTTAGAGAGTGTTGTGAATATATTTTGATGCTTTGAAGAAAAAGGAACTGCTAAGTTGCGTTTGTCTACATCACTTAATTTGATATAGGATAATGCTTTTTTGATAAATGTTATGGAATCACTGATATTGCCTTGGGCTCCGGCTACTTGTGATTTGAAGCGGTAGGCATTGTAGAGATAACTATTATTTTTTGCAAACTTAGAATGATGCTCAGCAATTTTTTGATTTGCTTCCGCAAGTGCTATATTGGTTTGGTGGAGAAAGTTCAAAATGATCCATCTTTCTGCCCATAATTCGCCACGGTTAATAATATGGTAGCTGAAATCGATGCTTTCAGCTAGAGCAATTGAGCTGTCGATATAGGTCAAAGCGTCGAGTAGATTACCTTTCTTTTTACGCAAAATTGAACTCAAGTATCGTAGAGACCAAGCTTTGTGTTCAATATCTTCGGGTGTATTGACTTGTACATCAATGACAGATTCAAATAGTTCAATTGCTGCATCAAATTTACTGTAGGCAGGGTGATAGAGAAATTTTGCTAAGGAAGCTCTTGTGTGCCAGTCCTCAAAGCCACCGATAAATAAAACACGGGGTGGCTTGATGCCAGTGGTTGCAACGAAATCAACTAATTGTTCAAATTCGTTTTTTGTCATAATAAATGCCTCCCACCTTATCATATTTATCAATTGCAGTATCATGCTAAATAAAAAAATCATTTGATTTATATCTATATTATACAGTGTTCAATAAACAATATAAACGATTTTAATATAATAAATCGAAAGGAGTAAATGCAGTAAAAGGTATCGGTGTATTTACAGTTTAGTATATACAAGTTAGCTTGTTTGTCTATTGTTTTATTTTATTGTTATTTGCAAAATAAATTCATGAATTTTATTTTTTCTTTATATGCGGGCAAAATAGAAAAAGGCTATAAAAATATAGCCTTTTTATGGTTTAGTTAGAACTTTCAAAATATTGACTATAACTTTCAACAGAGTTGGCTAAAGCAAAGTCGTCCTTACCACTTTTTTTTATTTTATATAAAGCCTTGTCGGCTTTCTTTAGTAGCTCCTTATAATTTCTGCCATCCTGTGGGCATAATGAAATTCCAATGCTGCCGGAAATAGCATACTTGATATCTTGGTCAAAGTAATCAGTACGCAGTACATGTGTAATTGCGTTTGCTTTGTTAATGATATCTTTCATAGAACGAATATTATACATAAAGACAACAAATTCATCGCCGCCAATTCGACCAACGATGTCATGTTTGCCAAATAGTGCTTTCAGTTGGTTGGTTACGGAAATTAACACTTCGTCACCAACTAAGTGTCCTAACGTATCATTAATGGATTTAAAATTATCAATGTCAATAATCATTAATGCATGCATTCGATGCGGTTTTTGTTTTTTTATTAATTCATTGATTAATGATTGGGTAGTCATTTTATTATATAGGCCAGTTAAAGAATCACGATAAGCTTTAGCTTGTAAGCTCTCTATTTCTTTTTTTTGCGCATCAATATTAATGATTTTGCCGACTAATTTAATTGGTTCATGCTGATCATTATAAATCGTTTCTCCATTAATATGCCACCAATTATATTGATCAGGATGCTTAATATCTAAAATTTTTATTTCTGTGGAAATTTTGGGTGCACCAGTCAGCAATTTGATATAAAGTTCATGCAACGTTCTTTTATCACTTTTTGGTAATAATGTTGATGATGGAATTATCTTAGAAAAGTTATAGATAATAGGGGATTTTCCAATAAGCTCTTGAAATTTGATTGAGTTTGTTAAAATATCTGATTTGACATCATACTCAAAAAGGATGTCATTCGTTAATTGATTGGTAATGCGATAACGTTCTTTTTCTAAAAATAAAAGTTTTTTTGCTGTTTCATGTGAAGCAAGTGCATTCTTTAGTTTAGCTATTTCTCTTTGTGCGTGTTCTACTTGTGCTGACTTTCTTTCGAGAACATAAAAAAAATAAGCCAGTAATGCTATTTCAAAAGAAAATAAAAGATAAAATAAAGAAGTAGCATAGTCTACTATGTTCTGCTGATTTAAAAATAATAGTGCAAATAAAATGAATAGGACAATCTTCCCAATACTTCTTTGGCTACATATTATTCTATTTATGATAATCATCACGACCTTTTTCGAGCAAATCTCCTTATATATAACAAGAACTCTGCCTTATGGCAGAGCTAGAATGCGTAAGGTATCTATTTGCAACTCAGCCATCATCATTTATAAAAATAATATAAATTTTAGATCTGTAGCTTTGCGTCCCAGTCTTTCGATTGGTTTGCCAAATTTCATTTACAGGACAATTATACTAAGCAAATACATAAAAATCAAATATATTTTGTTAAAATTTAGAAAATAGGAAAAATAATTATAGTGAGGTAGCTACATAAAATCGATTGGATTGATAAACCATAGTGTCAATACGTCTTGATTATTCATAGTATACAGTAGCTAAAAGCTATGATTGTATAGAAAGGGGAGGCGTTTTAAATGGGCTTTGGCAATGGCAACGGCGGTTGGATTTGGTTTTTGATCATCATCATTATCCTATTAGCTTGCTGTAACAATGGTTTTGGAAGTGATTGTTGATTAACAAATAAGGTAACATAAATATAGTTGCTCTGATGACTATATTTATGTTTTTTCATAAGATTGGACAAGTAATCTTCGGAATGATTCCAGTAGTAGTATAGATAAAATACGGCACAGTTTTTATAAAATAGTGTGCTTGTTTCATAAAAACTCAAAGTGATAGATGAGAACTTGCGGTATTTTTGTTACAATGAATATGTTTCGTTATAATTTTATTGCTATGATCTTATAAATGTATGATGGAGGAATTTATTATGTTACATATAGGTTGCCATTTATCCACTAGCAAGGGATATCAACATATGGGCAAAGAAGCTTTGCAAATTGGCGCAAACACCTTCCAGTTTTTTACGCGTAATCCACGCGGTGGTAAAGCAAAAGCTATTGATGAGGAAGATCTTGCTGGACTACGAGCAATGATCAAAGAAAATGAATTTGCGAAGCTTTTAGCACATGCTCCATATACCTTAAATGCTTGTTCTGCCGATGGAAGAATAAGAAAGTTTGCCATTGAGATGTTCACTGATGATCTAGCGCGGATGGAGTATTTGCCACATAATTTATATAATTTTCATCCCGGTAGTCATGTGAATCAAGGTGTAGAGGTAGGTGTGACGTTTATTGCGGGAATGTTAAATCAGATTTTAAAGCCGGAGCAAACAACTACCGTATTGCTTGAAACAATGGCGGGAAAAGGAAGTGAAATAGGACAAAATTTTGAAGAGTTACAACAAATTTTAAGTAGAGTTAACTTAATTGATAAAATGGGAATCTGTCTAGATACCTGCCATATTTATGATGCTGGTTATGATATCGTAAATGACTTAGATGGCGTATTAGCGGAGTTTGATAGCGTGATCGGATTAGAAAAACTTTGCGCAATTCATTTAAATGACAGTATGAACCCCTTTAGAAGTCATAAAGATCGGCATGCAAAAATTGATAATGGTTTTATTGGTTTAGAGGCCATTACTAGAATCATCAATCATCCACAGCTTCGAAATTTACCCTTCTTTTTAGAAACGCCGAATGAGCTAGATGGGTACGCCGAAGAAATAAAACTGTTGCGCAGCGTATATAAGTGATAAGGTAATTGCAAGAGATGAATGATAACAAATAATTATTACTTTTTCGATGGAAAAGGGTATCTTAAAATCGAAGTGTGTTATAATAGAAATAGTAAATAAAAGTTGAAGTAGGTGTTCATATGATGAATCAAGATCGCGTGCCTGCACTAAATTTAGAAGAAATATTGAATGCTGTTACACATGGAATTGGAACGATATTAGCCATTATTGCTCTTTGTGTTATGGTAGGTCTTTATAATGACGTGAGTGAATGGCATTTGTTGAGTGGGGCTATTTATGGTGGCTCTTTAGTTCTGCTTTATTTGGCATCAACGCTGTATCATAGCTTTACCAATGAAAAATTAAAAAGTTTATTTAAATTCTTTGATCATGCGGCAATTTATATTTTAATTGCTGGCAATTACACGCCGTTTGCGTTAATCCCGCTGCACGGAAATTTTGGTTGGACGATTTTTGGTGTGATTTGGTCACTTGCAGCGATTGGGATTTTATTTAAAGTGTTTTTTGTGAAAAGATTTAAAATTCTTTCTACCATTTGTTATTTGCTGATGGGCTGGTTTGCCGTGTTTATTATGAAACCGTTGATTGCAGCATTATCGATTGAAGCGATTTATTGGCTGATCGCTGGAGGTCTGTTTTATACAGTAGGAGCAATTTTTTACTTGATCAAACGAATTCCTTATAATCATGCGATTTGGCATTTGTTTGTACTAGCTGGTAGTGCGGCGCATTTTATTGCCGTCGTCAATTATGTATTGCCGTTACATGTGATGTAAATCAAGGTTTCTTTGCTAAAAAACGAATTGATAGGGACATACTGTGAAGTAAGAAAAAAATTCGTGGATTCCTGACTATTGACTATGTTATAGCAAAATGATAATATGATTTTAATTGAATAAGACTCTTATCTAGAGAGGTCGAGGGACTGGCCCGATGACACCCAGCAACCGGCGCAAGGCGCGAGGTGCTAATTCCAGCAGGATGTATTTCCTGAAAGATGAGAGGGTGCGGATAAATGAGCCCCTTTCGTTGGAAAGGGGCTCATTCTTTTTTGATGGCAGGGTCTTATTGAAATGAAATGCTTACTATAGGAGGAATTTGTTATGCCGATTAAAATCCCAAATAACTTACCAGCAACACATATTTTAGAAAGTGAAAATATCTTTGTTATGGATGCTGACAGAGCGTATAAACAAGATATTCGTCCACTAAAAATCCTCATTTTAAACTTAATGCCGACGAAAGTAATAACAGAAACACAATTGCTTCGGTTACTTGGTAATACTTCACTTCAAGTAGAGGTGGATTTTATTTATACAGCAAGTTATGTACCGCAAAATACCACGCAGGAGCATTTGACGGAATTTTACGGTACGTTTGAAGATATACGTAATAAAAATTATGATGGTTTTATCATCACAGGAGCACCAGTAGAACAATTAGAGTTTGAAGACGTTACCTATTGGGATGAAATTTGTGAAATTATGGAGTGGAGTAAAACACATGCTTATTCGACATTCCATATCTGTTGGGGTTCACAAGCAGGTCTTTATTATCATTATGGCATTAAGAAGTATCCAGTTGCGCCGAAGGTATTTGGTGTGTATAAACATACAATGAATCTTGAACATGAAAAATTATTTCGTGGTTTTGATGATGAATTTTATGTGCCGCATTCTCGGCATACGGAAGTCAAAAAAGAAGATATAGAAAAAGTTCCAGAGTTATCGATTTTAGCAGAAGCAGATGGGGCAGGAATTTATGCGGTGGCGAACTTGACAGAACGGCAATTTTTTATTACCGGTCATGCTGAGTATGATCCATTAACCTTAAAGGCTGAATATGATCGTGATATCAAGGCAGGTATGGAGATTGCTGTGCCACAAAATTATTATCCTAACGATGATCCTACTAGAGCACCAATCGTAAAATGGCGTAGTGTAGCAAATTTGTTATTTGCCAACTGGCTGAACTATTATGTATACCAGGAAACACCATATGATTTGAATGAGTTAAACAATTTAAATGATTATATCTACAATATATAAAATAGGTTATAATGTAACAAAGGAGGGATAAATTTGGGTTATACTAGTTTGATTGAAAAAGCAGAAAAAACACATCAATTGGCTAAAAGTGAAATTGTAGCATTATTAAATAATGAAACATGCCAAGAAAAATTGATTGCTGCCGCTGATCGTGTTCGTGCAGCATTTGTTGGTAATGATATACATTTGCGTGGCTTAGTTGAGTTTTCGAATATTTGTAAACAAAATTGTATGTATTGCGGTCTTAGACGAGATAACAAAAAAGTAGAACGGTATCGTCTATCGACAGAAGAAATATTAGATTTTGCCCAAAAAGCAAAAGAGTATGGTTATAAAACGGTTGTTATGCAATCGGGCGAAGATATGGATTTTTCTGTAGAAAAGTTAACCGATATTTTGCGTCAAGTAAAAGCGTTAGGTTTAGCCATTACACTTAGTATTGGGGAAAAGACGCGCGAAGAGTATGCAGCGTATAAAGAAGCTGGGGCTGACCGTTATTTACTTCGGATAGAAACGACCGATAAGGCATTATACGAGGAGTTAAATCCCGGTATGAGCTTTGAAAATCGGGTGCGGTGTTTAAAGGATTTAAAAGAACTTGGTTTTGAAGTCGGGACGGGCTGTTTGGTTGGGTTACCGAAGCAGACAGTAGAGTCACTTGCTGATGACATTTTATTTTTTAAATCTATTGATGCCGATATGATTGGGATAGGACCTTTTATTCCGAATGGGGATACTCCATTAAAAGATGCTGAAGGTGGAACGTTTCCGATGAGCTTGCGGTTTATTGCTGTCTTGCGTTTATTGATGCCTGATATCAATATTCCAGCAACTACGGCTATGGAAACGCTTGATAAAAATGCTCGTATAATTGCGTTGCAAGCAGGCGCCAATGTTGTAATGCCAAACGTAACCGAAGGGGATTATCGGCGTAAATATGCGTTGTATCCGGGAAAAATTTGCATCAACGATACTCCGGCGAAATGTTGGGGCTGTATTGGCGGTAAAATTGCTGGTATCGGTAGAAAAATTTCACAAGGACAAGGCTTTAGAAAAATAAAAGATAAAAATAACTAAATGATAATTATTATTATTAAATTTGTCTTTTCATGCGATTAAAAAAGTATTATAATGAATTCCAAGGTAACTTTTGTTAACTTGGAATTTTTTTTAGCAAAAAAAGAGGTGGGTGTAAGTATGAAGGGAACAATTGTCGGAACTTGGTTAAGCACTATAAGAAAATTATGGGGCGAAGAGCTAGTTATAGAAGTAATGGAGCAAGTTGGGTGGAATAGTAATAAAATATTTTTACCAACTGAAGAAGTAGAAGATAGTAAACCTAGAAAACTGGTTGAATTGATTGCACAAAGGGTTGGTAAACCAGTCAGTGTGGTTTGGCGAGACATCGGGAAAGATAATGTCTTAACATTTTTCAAGTTTTATCCTGCCTTTTTTCAAAATAAAACGTTATATTCTTTTTTAGCGTCGATGTATGATGTGCATGTTGAAGTTGTGAAACGTCTGCCAGGGGCAAATCCACCAGAACTTATCATGACACCTGTTTCGGAAACAGAAGCTGTATTATCCTATCGTTCCAAACGAGCGATGTTTGATTATTTCCAAGGTGTATTGGTGGGGTCGGCAGAGCATTACAAAGAGAACGTTGTAACTGAGGTTATCGAGCAAACGAATGATACGATTAAAATAAAAATTAAATTTGCAAAACCGATTACCCGCAAGAAAAGTTATCTTCTTAATAAAATGCTTGGCTTTACGAGTAGTATTGCTGTAAAAGCAGGTATATTGACAACTGGAGTGAGTTTTGTTATTGCACTTATATTAAATTTATTAGGTGTTTCATTGCCGTTATGGTCAGCACTGATTACCGGTATTGTTGCCATGGTTAGTGTTGGACAATTACTAAGACCTATGCAAGCAATTGAACGGGAAATAAATAGTATTATTGAATACCGTTATTTTGATAGTTTAACGATCGAAACCAAAGATGAATTTGAAGCGATGAATCATCAACTCGAAGCCTATAAAAAGCGTATACGTGCTGAATTTACTGGCTTTAAAGGTAGTAGTGACGAATTAAATCGTTTTGGTGATACCTTTAATGTTTTGGCCGGTAAAATGAGTGAAACCTCCGATGAGATTGCCACAGTAATCAATGAGTTTGCGATTGCAACAACGGATCAAGCGGAAAATACTTCCTCCGCGGTGGAAATTCTGAATGGTAATTTAAAAACACTAAAAGTAGTGATTGAAGAACAAGTAGCCAATAATAAAAAACTTGAAGGCGCGGTAAGTGAAATCGACAATGGTTTTGGGAATGTACAAGCCTCAAGTGATAAATTAAATGCGAGCATGCAAAAGTTTGCCGAGGTAAAAGGCGCTGCGGCTACATTGCAAGCACAAACACAAAAGATTACAGAAATCACTGGAATGGTTGCAGCGATTGCCGGACAAACCAATTTACTAGCACTTAATGCGGCGATTGAAGCAGCACGGGCAGGTGAACAAGGTCGTGGTTTTGCGGTTGTAGCCGAAGAGGTTCGTAAACTCGCCGAACAATCTCATGAATACTCTGAACTCATTAGTCATGACATTAAAGCAGTTACAAGCATCATTGAGACCGTGGTTGGTTCTGTCGATGAAGAATATGAAGTTCTTGCAACGGAGAGCTGCCAACTCAATGCTGTTGTCAGTGGCAACGTCGAGCATGTTACGAATATTCGCAGTGTTTCTAACAACATCATCGATATGATTGGTAAACTAGAAGATGAAATGAAGGATATTAACGCTGTATATAGCAAAATTGAATCAATTGCGTCAGCTTCAGAAGAAAACTCAGCAGCGAGTGAAGAAATGAGTGCTTCGGTGTCCGATTATAATGTTAAATTGCAAGACATGGTAGAAAAAATTGGTGAGTTCAAGAAAATGGCGCAGAATTTTAGCGAAGATATCGGTCATTATAAAGTCTAATCATTACATAAAAGTACAAACACACGTAAATTTTTATTTACGTGTGTTTGTCATGGCGTATCGTATATTAATTTTGCAAGAATGTTTCATGCCTCTACAAAGTACAGCTGAAAGAAAAAAGCAGGTGTTATCACCTGTTTTTTTCTTTCAGCTACAATTACTAGATTTTATATAGCAAAAATGTAAAGTCTGCTGTAAAATGTAAATGATAATATTTGGTTATACTTGTAATGATTTTACTAAGATATGTGCACTTTTTCTGTTTGTTGCGAGTGGGATGTTATGCACATCACAGATTCTAAGTAATGCAGTAATATCTGGTTCATGAGGCTGTGCTGCTAATGGATCACGCAGGAAGATCACAAGGTTTACTTGTTCCGTGGCGACTAAAGCACCAATTTGTTGATCCCCACCAAGCGGACCAGACATATAAGCTGTGACTTCAAGACCGATTTTTTCTTTGATTAAGCGACCAGTCGTAGCGGTTGCTACAAGATGGTAATTAGATAGTAAGTCTTTGTGATGTTCAACAAATTCTAACATTTGTTCTTTCATACGATCATGAGCAATTAAAGCAATCGTTTGCATAATATTACCTACCTTATCATTTTCAAAAATTTTAAATCAGTATTGCAAAGATATTTATTACTTAGTTTCAAGTATAAAGCATTTTGAAAGAATGGTAAATAGTAAAGTAAAAAGTCTTGTAGATTGCTATAGTTGACAACGATTGGTACAATATATACATGATTTAAAGAGGCGAATAATAAAAATGCATTATAGGAGGCAGTATATATGATTAGAGAACAACGTAGTAGGACAAAGTTGGCATCGTATTATTCTAAATATATGGAAGAAGGCGTCATCGATCCGAATGTGCATCCGTGGGTTGCAGAATCTTGGCAAAAAAGCCGTGCAGACAATGTTTCGACGAAAGCAATGTCGACGATAAATTATTTATCAGCCGAACAATTGGCGTTATATCAACAAAAACATAGTAACGCGATTGAGTATTTGGAAGAGTTCAGTCAACAAATTAGAGAGTTTTTCCAAACGTATAACTTAAGTCTACTTTTAATTGATGCGGATAATTATGTATTAAAAAGTTATTCATTACCATTTTATCAAAAAACACCGGGTGAAATTGAAGGCGTAAGAGTTGGGGTTCAAGATATTGGTACTTCTAGTATTAGCATCGTGCATGAACATAAGACCCCCTTTTTATTATTTGGTCCAGAAATGTGGATTGAGGAATGCCAACAAGGTGATGCTTGTTCTGCGCCAATCATGGTGAATGGTGAACTTGCATATATAATTACGTTTGTATCCGTGGAACAGGAAACATTGCCACATAACTCAGTGATTTCTATTATGCTTACGATGAAGCATGCTTTAGAAAAACATCTGAGTATATCGTTACGATTAAAAGCGCAAGAGGCTATTTTAGATGCAACGCCATTTGCGGTTTATCATGTTATGCCGGGTGGGGAAGTTGCGTATGCGAATAAATTAGGACTTGATCGTTTGGCAGGACTCGGTGCAACCAAAGAAGGTTCCTCAATTTTAAAATTAAGTGATGTCGTATTAAATTATCGACATACACCAATCTATAAAGGGTTTAGCGGAGTCCCATCCTACAATAAAGAAGTAACTTGGATTACCCAAGCGAAAACTTATGAAGATATTACAACCGTTGTACCTTTAGAACGTGATACAGATCAAGCAGTAAGCAGCGTCGTTACCGTGTCGATGCCGATTGAAGATCTACGTACGCTGGTAGCACATGCAGCTGGCTATACGGCACGTTATAGTTTAAGCTCTATGGTTGGTGAAGGTACGACCTTTATTACAACCAAAGATAAAGCGGCTCGTGTTGCGCGCAATCAAAACCACATCTTATTACAAGGGGAATCTGGTACCGGGAAGCAACGTATGGCTCATGGTATACACCAGTCCAGTGGCAGGGCAGCATGTCCGTTGATTTCCGTAAAATGTGGGGATATCACACCAGATTTATTGGAACAAGAGCTATTTGGGATAACGACCAGTAATCCTGAAATCAGCCATCCAGGTAAATTAGAACTTGCCAATGGTGGAACTTTATTTATGGATGAAATTGAAAAGTTACCGATGAGTTTATCCAATGCGCTCGCGAAAGCACTGAAAACGCAAGTGATTAAGCGTATCGGTGAAGATGTAGAACGACATATTGATGTTAGAATTATCTCTGCTTGTGACAGCGATTTAAAACGTTTAACGGAACGTGGTGTCTTTAACCAGAGTCTATATGAAATCATTTCTAAAAGTGTGATTCGTGTGCCTTCGCTTAGAAGTCGTCGCGAAGATATTCCGATTTTGGCCAAGCACATTGTCAATGAACTGGCAGCGCAACATCAGATTGAACCAAAAACGATTCTGCCAGCGACAGCAGTGGTACTAAAAAATTATGACTGGCCAGGGAACATCAAACAATTACAAGGGGTTATTGAATATGCCTTCTTTAATACCCAAGAGCAGGATATCCGTCCAGAAAATATAAATCTGATGGGTGACATCAAACCAGATAATAGTTGGAAAGAAGATCGCGATGTCTTTGTAAAAGCATGGCAAGCTGCTGGTGGTAACGTAAGTAGACTGGCGAACCTCTTAAATGTCAGCCGGGTAACATTGTATAGATATTTGAAAAAATACGGTTTAGAAAAATCATAAGACAAAGTTAACAGGGGGATCATTCATTGCGTTTAAGAAAAAAGCCTTGGATTGATAAGGCGATATTAGAATTTAGTGATTTTGTTTATGCGACTTCAGAAAGTATAGAAACGATTGTAAAAGGTGAATGGGAAAATGTTTTTATGAAAAAGGCACCTCTTCACGTGGAACTCGGTACAGGCAAAGGTCGTTTTATTACCCAAATGGCAGAGCGGCATCCGGAAATCAATTTTATTGGCATCGAAGCACAACAAGATGTTATTTACTTTGCGGCTCTTAAGGTGCGGGAATTGGGATTGAAAAATGTAAAACTATTGGTATTTGATATCAATCATATTGCTGATATCTTTGCTGACGATGAAGTGGATCGTTTCTTTATCAATTTCTGTGATCCATGGCCGAAAGCGCGTCATGCAAAACGTCGGTTAACGCACGTGAACTTTTTAGAGAAGTATCGGTCGTTACTCACCGCTGAGGGTGAGTTGTTTTTTAAAACAGATAACCGTCCGTTATTCGACTTTTCACTAGAACAATTCGAAGTAGCCAAATTGACGGTGAAAAACCTTACCTTTGATCTGCATAATAGTGGAATGGAAGACAATATTATGACCGAATATGAAATGAAATTCAGCGGCTTAGGTGAAAAAATTAATCGTTGTGAAGTATCCTTCAAATAGCCAATCTAAGAACAAAATAATGTAGATATTTATTTAGCCCTTGCATATGATGTAATAGTTGAAAAAACACTGGAATGGAGTGTATGAACTATGCGTCAGGCAAGGGCTAGTTTGCCAAATGAGGCTTTGAATATGGAAGAAATTAGATTTTGGTTAAAGATTATGCAAGAGCATACGATTTTTATTAAGCTAGGATTACCGAATGAGGTAGAGGACTATGTAGAGGCAACCAAGGAGTTTCATCGCGCTTTTTGTAGTTTATCGCAAAAAGCGGAACGGTTAAAAAACAGTAAAAAAGCCAATGAATTATTGGTGGAACTTGGTAACGTATTAGAAGAGTTTTGTCATTATCAGCGCAAGCTGCTCAGTGATAAAATGAATGTTAGTTTAGGTGGGGCACATTATCCATTTTTTTTAGACCATGTGATTCGTGAAACTATGTATTTTTTAGCTTTAGTAAAACAAGTTGAAACAACGGAAATTTTATATAAAAATGGGTCGCAAACCAAGGAAATGGTGCTATGGTTGCGCTTTATGGCTGATCATACGAAACTTATTTATCATTACTTAGACCCGTCAGAGCGAAGGTTACTTAAAATGTCAATGGAGTTTGTCGAGCTTTTTGATAATCTTGTTTTAGAATCAAGAGATGTCGCAAGTATGCTTTACTGTCATAGAGGTGAAATCCAAGCATTTCGCCGCTTTCTATTAGATGTTCGCACCGATGTACAACGACTCAGAGATTTTAAGCAGATGATAGCAGAGCTGATTTCTGATTGTAGAGTGCTTAGCATTATGAGTGTGGATTTAGTAGACCATATGAAACGCGAATCGGAACATTTTTTAATGATCCTTGCGCTAATGGAAAAAGGTTTATTGAAACATTGTCCGGAAGGTTTTAAAGATGATGTAGAGGATGCAAATTGGGAAGAACAAGAGAGAATTGATGATGAGCTGGAAATTGAAGAAACTGATCTAGCCGACATGCTAGAAGAAAGTGAGGCGAATCTAAGCTTTACTGGCGAAGAAAGAATGGAAATAGTAAGTAACCAGCAGGAAGAAGATTTAAAAGCAGCGGTGGATATGCTAACAGAAAACGGCAATGAAGATGAGCCGCTTATTGCCGTGATGCAGCTGGAAAGTTCAGAAAATGTTAGAATTAGTGAAGTGGAAAAAGAAAAAAAAGTTAAAATTGCACCTGAAAATCAAGCATCTATTGCAGAGATAGAGGAAAAGGTAGAAGAGAAGGTAGAAGATACAATACCAGTGGAGCCAGGCGTACCTAAGGAAAAAATTTATGCCAAGGCTAGCAGTTATAAATATATGCCAAACAAATTTGCCGGAAAAACTCCGGAAGAAAAACTCAGAGAAAAAACACAAAAAGAAAAGATGCAAAATAAAATACGTCGGTTAGGGAAAAAGTGACAAGAGCTACAAACGGTCTAAAAATAAAAATGGCAAAGCGTCAGATATTCTGAACCTTGCCATTTTTATTTTGTCGTGTTTTCTTCAATAAATGCGCGAATTGTTTCCGTATAAGTTGCTTTATCATAATACACAGCACTCGCATGCGGTGTATCAGTAAAGAAATGAAGCTCTTTTGCGCCTGCTGTGGCGTTATACAGGTCTTGTGACATCTGTGCTGGAATTAGTGTGTCTTTTAGTCCGTGAAGATAGAGAATCGGGGTTGTTGAGTGCATGACAGCCAAACGTGGCGAAATTTGATCAAAGGTAAATTTGTCATGATAGTAAGCCGCGATTTGTGTATAGAAGAGGAGGATATCGGGCACGTTGCTATCTTCAGGCAATGCGGCAAGAATCGTTAATTGCTTGATGAGCAGATCTTTAAAATCGTTATACGAACTATCCGCAATATAAAAGCTGACTTGCTGGGTGCTTTCGTTAAGCTCACTATGGAGAAGGGCTGTTGCTGCTCCCATCGAGATGCCATGAATACCAATGATACCTTGCGGTGTTTTTTGCTCTAGCCAAGCTAACCAGACATTGATATCGTCCTTTTCGAAATATCCCCAGGAGATGGATCCACCCCCGCTGTCACCATGACCGCGGGCATCGACGATGAGCACATTATAGCCCATCTCTTGATAGATATCTAAATAATCAAGCCCGGAAGATCGATTTTGGAAGAGGCCATGTAAGAAAAGTATGGTCTGCTTGGATGTCTGCTTGGCTGGAATATATGTCCCGCGTATTGTATAACCATGCGGTGAATTCAAACGGACTTTTTCCCATTCATATTTCTTTTCTGCGGTTGCAATTTTTTCGATATTTTGGGAGTTATCTTGTAAATTAAACAAGTTTTGATATAAATGTGGATACGTCAGTTCGCGATAAATGAATTCGCCCATCATCAGACCAAGTGCATTGGCGGTGATAAATATACCCAGTGTTATACCAAAACAAAAAATCAATATTTTTTTCATTCATCATCTTTCTTTCATGGTTCAAGATTATATATTTTTTTGAGCTGTTAATGAAAAGTAAATTCTGTATAAATACAATGCATATCTTAAAGCCTACGCCAAGAATAGAAGTTTTGTCAAGAAGAGTACAAAAATAAAAGAAAAGTGTAAACTATTGATTCGGTAAATTGAAAGACTTGCTGGCGTCACAAGCTGGCTCCTTGACAGCCAGTATATTAATTATCTGCAGTTTATGCTTTGTAGTGCAATTTAAAGCTTCACTTAAATCGACATTTTATTCGCTTTTTGTCAAAAAGGCAGGAAAAACCCCGTTGTTTTTGAACTTATACAATGTGCAATAATATAGTATGGATTTATGTACAACATGTAAACAATTTTCGCTGCGAAGGAGGTATTTGTACTCTAAATAGGAGATATCAGCATGGATGTGAAAGGATGATTTATAAATGATTTGGATAGGTGTTGCAATTATACTTCTGACATTGGCGGCAATTGTTAAACGATATGAAACGAGGTTGGTCTTATTTCTTGCTGGTTTAGCGATGGCTCTAGTAGCTGGCAACCCGTTAGCAGCCATGGATGCTTTTGCGAAGGCCATGGCCAACGAGGGACTCGTAACTACAAATTGTACTGTTATGGGTTTTTCTTATGTAATGAAAATTACCGGTTGTGACAATCATCTGGTACATTGTCTGACCTCTTTATTAAAACGGGTAAAATTTATCTTGATACCAGGAGCCGTACTTTTAACTTGGCTCCTAAATATTGCATTGCCAAGCTGGTTGTGCAGCTGCTGTTGGTGCCGTGTTGATCCCGACCTTGATTCGGTCAGGGGTGCATCCAGCGATGGCTGGTGCCTGCATTTTAGGCGGAACTTTTGGTAGTACGCTCAGTTCTGGACTTGCGCACAATCATTTTGTGGCTAAACTAGCGAATGTGGATGTAATGACCGTAATTGCGGGACATATGCCAGCAGTGCTCACGGCAATGGTTATTTCCGTTGCTAGTTTAACGATTATTTGTTACTTACGTAAAGAAGGACCAAATGCTCAGCGGGCGGCTCAATTTAGTGCTGATGAAGAGGCTTTTAAAGTAAATTTCATCAGAGCATTGGTGCCATTGGTACCTTTAGCATTATTGGTGCTCGGAAGTAAATTGGTTGCTGTGATTTCGCCAATCACTGTGTCACAGGCAATGATTATGGGCGCTATATTAGGCTTTGTTGTAACAAGAAAGAATCCACAAGAAATATCAAAAGGATTTTTTAAAGGCATGGGTGAATTCTATGCTGATGTTATGGGGATTATTATTGCGGCAGCAGTATTTACACAAGGAATGGAAATTATTGGCTTGACTGGGGCACTCATTGAAAAAATGAAGGAGTCACAGGATGTAGCCTTGTATGCCGCTTCTTTTGGTCCATATTTACTAGCAATTTTAAGTGGTTCCGGCGATGCCGCTTCGCTTGCCTTTAACGGAGCAGTTACGCCACATGCAGTGCAGTTTGGTTTTCAAATAACCGACATGGGTTCCCTTGCTACCCTCTCGGGCGCATTTGGTCGCACGATGTCCCCAGTAGCTGGTGTGACTATTGTATGTGCGACCTTAGCAAAGGTGAGTCCGTTCGATATTGCAAAAAGAACCGCACCAGGTATGGTGCTTGCACTGATTAGCGTTTTGATTTTCTTCTCATCTAGGCAGATATAAAGTTGCGCTTTGCTTGACCCATTCGTAGTATTCATTATACTATTTGGTGATATTTACAAAATAAAAACGAACTCCTGCAAATTTTAAATTTGATGGGAGTTCGTTTTTGTTATTGCATCCTAATTTAAAGAAAATACTAAAGTTGACGACCGCGGTTTTTAAATTTTTTGTTTCATGTCTGCATTTGCTTTCCACGAAATGATCAAGGTGATTATTTGCTTTTTGCAAATTGATCAGTCATATGCTCCTGTACGCCTTTAAAGTTATGAATGAAGGCTTCTAGGGGTGTTAGGTTATCAGTTACAGTAGAAAAGGTAGCAGTGGTGGCGGCGGTGTTCGTTGCGATATCATAGACCGTTTGCGTTAGTGTGATGTAGTAGGTGTTCTTTTTGTTTCTCACACGTACAGCACTTACGTCGGAGATAATCGCCCACTGACAAGCAGAGGCGCTAGCTTCTTTTCGCCAGTCAGAAGTAGTCTTTGCTGCCACATAGTCTGGTAATGCTTGCTGGTATTCTTCCTGTAATGATTCCTGCATGTACAAAAAGTCTGTCGTCAAGTCATTCGGGAGGTTATTGACGAGTGGCGCAATGTAGACACGTCCGGGATTTTTTTGTTTATGTGTGGAGGAGACTGGTAGTTCTATTCCAGCAGAAAGAGCTAGACGGCGTTTGTCGTAATAGTTTTTCATCGCCGAGTCTATATAGCCAATTAATTGGTGTGAATCACCTACCGTATCAGGTGCATGCCATTTTATTTGTTGCCCAAATTGCTGATAGCCACCGACCAAAGTTTGCAAGGCTCCAGTTACCATGTCGCCAGAATTGACAATTCGTGTTAGGTGAAGGGGGGAGCTGAACTTGTTAGCAAAGGCAGCATTGCCTACGGCAGGTGCGCCGAAGGTAATGACCTCCAATTGATCTGGGCTGATGCCGCCGCTAAGTAGTCTAGCTCCGGCCAAAGTGGCGGCTGCACCGCCGAGACTATGCCCGGTTAGAAGTAATTTGCGTGATTGGTCAGTTTGAAGCAAGTCCGTGAACGAGATGCTAGCCTGCTGGGGGCTCAGCAAGACTGCCGATAGACCAGCTGCAACGAATTGATTAAACCCTCTGTGCACTTTTGGTTCAGCAGCGGGAACATCTTGTTTAGCGGCATTGGTAATGAATTCTTCGGGCGTACTGCCAGCGAAATAGATTTTATCGACTTTTAAATCAGTTTTGATGTCTCGATCGTTTTCCGTGCCAACAATGGCTACAAGAGCGTAGGGAAATCCTTCTTTTTGCGCAATCAGATAGCGAGCACCACTATGACCTTCGGCTTGCACATAATGATCAATTTTCCAGCCGTCTTGTTCTAAGTAATGATTTACCAACTCGCCGAGCCTGTCACTATAGGCTGCCGCGCTGGCGCCAGCGGCAATGTAGATTTTATAAGCTTGTTCATAGTCTTCCTTTGGTCCGGCATATCCTGTGAGTGGAAGGTATGATAGCGTACAAGCGAGAAGGCATAATAGCAAGATTCGTTTCAATTTATATCACCTCTTAGTTAGTCATGCCGCCATTGACGGCATAGCGTGTTGTATTTTTCGGGGAAGTAAGAATAGTTTACTTTGCTTTAAAAAAAAGCTTCCTTATTATCAATTGTTTCATCGCATCACATCCCGTAGCTTAAAGTTGATAAGGTAATCGAATTGTATCAGTTTGGTGGTTGTTTATGCATTGATTTATGGGTACGCTGCTCTAGCTCATCTTCTTCGCCAATTGAGACGCGATAAAATTCAAAAAAAAGCTGAAATGCTTTTACTATAAATAGCGCACCTATTATAAATACTATGCCTGTTACATACCACCACAAGGATAGTTCATCAAGCCATTCCATATTACGACACCTCCTTTGCTTTGTCAGTAAATATTCCAAGTTTGGTGCGCCAGTTAAAGCCTATTGTATCGGTGATGATGACAGACTTGGCAGTAGCTGGTTCTGATCCGTAAAACGCGTTATGGTACATAATTTATGACCTCCAAGTTGAGGGGGGGATATTCCGACAATTTTCATAGGATGGTTTGGCTTTCTGCCAAACGGCATACATAACTGGTAAGACGAGCAGTGTCAATACAGTAGCAACAAACAGACCAGCCCCGATTGCCACAGCTAGAGGTCCCCAAAATAAATTGGAAACTAATGGAATCATCGCTAAAATAGCAGCGGCTGCCGTTAGTAAAATGGGACGCAGCCGGGTTATCGTAGCATTGATGATGGAATCCCACATGCTTTCACCAGCAGAGAGGTGTTGTTCAATTTGATCCATTAGAATCACTGAATTACGCATAATAATTCCGGATAATGCCAGCATTCCAAGCTGTACAACAAAGCCCATAGGTTTACCTGTTAAAAAGAGACCAACGGCAACCCCGATGATACCTAAAGGTGCTGTCAATAATGTTAAGATCATTTTTGATATGCTTTGTAGCTGGAACATCAAGAGAACCATGATGATGATCATCATTGCTGGTATAGGCGCAAGTAGTAATTTAGTCGCTTTGATACTTTCCTCTGTTGCTCCATCATATTTGATAATATAGCCAGCAGGCAGACTTTCACGTAGTTCATGGAGATCTTTGTAAATTTGGCGAGTAACATCATCACCAGATACACCTGCTTTTGTTTCTGCTCGTACGGTAATCGTTGGGGTCAGATCACGACGATGAATTAACCCATCTTCAGTTTCAAAGCTGATTTTAGCAATTTGATCGAGGGGAACATATTTGCCGTTTCCAATATGAATAGAAAGGTTTTTAATTTGTGCAGGGTCATTTCTAGAAGCAGCATTAAAACGAAAAACTAATGGAACGGTTTTATCGGCTTCGCGAAACTCAGTAATGCTTGTTCCAGACAATTGACTTTGGAGTGTTGATGCTAAAGCCTGAGATGTGATGCCTAGAATACGTGCTTTGTCTTGATCAACTGATAAATGCATAATTTTACTTTTTTCATTCCAGTTCATGTTGACATTTTTAGTATCGGCACGCGCTGCTATGACTTCTTTGACCTCTTTAGCAATCTCACGCACTTTATCATGATCATAGCCTTCTATGCGAAGCATAACTGGATAATCGGCAGAACTGCCAGTGCTGATTACTTTTGTGTGTACCTGTACACTAGGAAAATCTTCATCTAACAATTTTGTCAGTTTGGTATGGAGCTGGTTGCGGGCGTTCGTATCTTTAGCCACGATAACAAATTCAGCAAAGTTGGTTTTATTGAACGTAGGATCAAACGTTAGAACAAAACGAGGCGCTCCTTCCCCGACATGGTAGGTATAGTAGTCAATCAGTGTATCGTCCTTTAGCCTTTGGGCAAACTCGCTAGCAATTGTTTCGGCATTCTTTAGAGAAGCTCCATCCTGTAATTGTAGTTGTACAATAAGCTCAGAACGAGTAGAAGTAGGAAAATACTCTTCTTTGAGTGATCCTAAGAGCCCTATAGAGGCAATAAACAAAACGACTGTAACGGTTAGTACGATTTTACTATGGGTAAGACACCAGATCAATGTTTGTTTAAAGCTGCGATATAATTTTGTATCGTAGACGTGGTGCTCTGGATCTTTTTTTGTATTGGACGGTATTTTGATAAATAGATAACCAAAGAGTGGCGTTACCATAGCGGCAACTACCCAAGAAGTGAGCAAAGCGATTGTGATTACTGAAAAAAGGGTAGAACAAAATTCGGAGGCACTGCCTTGGGCAAATCCTACAGGAATAAAACCAGCGCAAGTAATGAGGGTTCCTGTCAGCATCGGAAATGCAGTAGCACTATAGGCATAGGCAGCGGCACTCAACCGATCTAGACCTTGCTCCAATTTTACAGCCATCATTTCAATAACAATCATCGCATCGTCGACGAGGAGTCCAAGGGCGATGATGAGTGCACCAAGTGATACACGCTGCAATTCGATATTCATCAAATACATGATCGTAAAAACGATAGCCAGAACAAGTGGAATGCAAAGTGCGACGACAAAGCCAGAACGTGTGCCTAGACTAACCAAACTTACAATAAAAATAATGATAATCGCTTCCACAAGTGATTTTACAAATTCGTTAATGGAAGTTTCTACGATGTTGGGCTGATTTACGGTTTGGTGGAGTTCTAATCCAGCGGGCAGCTCTTTCTTTATTTTTGCAACGGTTGCATCAAGATTATTTCCTAGCATGAGAATATTGTCCCCAGGCTCCATGGCAATTGCAATCCCTAGGGCGGGTTGACCATTATAAAAAAATTTGGGATCCGTCGGTTCGGCATACGAACGCGTGATTTTGGCGATATCTCCTAAGCGAAAGGTTCGTCCGTTGGCTGCGATAGGCGTGGCTCGAAGGTCTTCTAGCTGTTCAAACATTCCAGTTATGCGTAGGTATACGTTATCTGTTTCCGTTTCAAGCATGCCAGTGGCAGACATCGCATTTTGCGCTTGCAGGGTGCTGGTAATTAGCGCAGGGTCAATTCCCAGCTGTGCCATTTTGCTATTTTCAACTTCAATATAAATGTTTTCCATTTGTGCGCCTAAGAGTTGCACTTTTTTTACACTAGGGACGCTTAGAAAAATGCGACGGATTTTTTCCGCCTTTTCCCGCATTTCTTCATACGTATAGCCATCGCTGGTAAGTGCGTAAACGATGCCATATACTTCATCAAAGCGGTCATTAAACTGTGGTGATTGTACCCCTGCTGGTAAAGTTCCCGCCATGTCGTTTACCATATTGCGCGCTTCTAGCCATTTTGCGCGAATGTCTTTTTTCGGTACGGTATCTTTTAAGTTAACGTAAATAATCGCTTGGCCAGGCGTAGAATAGCTTTGCAGATAATCTAGTCCGGGTAAATCCTGTAGTTTCTTTTCTACTTTGTCAGTGACTTGTTCTTCCATTTGGCGTGCGGTAGCTCCTGGCCAACTTACACTAACGACCATTTGTTTGATGGTGAAGTCGGGATCCTCCATACGCCCTAAGTTTATGTAAGAGAATAAGCCTGTCATAAAAAAAAGCGCGATGAAAAAATAGATGAATTGTTTATGATGTAGTGCCCATGAAGCTAAGTTGAAATTTTTCATCAGGAATCACCGCCTATTTTCACTTTTTGCCCTTCTTTGAGTTTATGTACGCCAGCCGTGACAATGCAGTCACCCTGTTTAATACCACTGAGTACTTCAATCGTTCCATTGCCAAATTTACCAGTCGTTATTGGTTCTAAGGTCAGCATGTCATTTTTTACGAGCCAAACAGCAGGCAGTTTACCATCTTGATAAACAGCAGAGAGCGGAATATTTACGGTCAATTGCGCAGTATTGTCAGGCAATTGAATCGCGGAGGTCATACCGAGTTTTATTTCTGGTGGTGGATTCATTAGACTGATACGCACTTTAAAGGTACGCGTATTTTGATCGGCCATAGGCGCGATTTCTCTTATTTTACCGTCTACAATTACATTCGGAAGTGCCCAAAAGCTTGCTTTGATTTGTTCGGCGTTACGCAGTTCATTTAGACGATTTTCAGGAACGTTGATTTCGATTTCTCGTTCGTCATCTTGTACTATAGTGACAACTGCTTGTCCTGCACTCACCACTTGTCCCATTTCAGCGGTGATACTAGACACGACACCGGCTTTGTCGGCTCTAAGCACTGTATAATCTAGTTGGTTAGCGCCTTGGCTGTATTGTGATGAAGCTTGATTTACATTGGCGATTGCTACATTGTAGGCATTTACATATTGATCATACATCGATTGACTAATTGCACCTTGGGATAATAGTTGTCTATAGCGCGAGAGATTGCTTTCTGCTAAGGACAACTGTGATTGAGCAGAAGCGACTTGGGCAGAATTACTGTTTACCGTTTGTTGAATATCTTTGGCATCAATCTGCATTAAAACGTCGCCTGCACTCACTTTACTGCCCAGTTCTACGCTCCGTTTAATGATTTTTCCAGTGACTTGGAACGCCAGTTGCGTTTCATAACGACCGCGTACTTCGCCAGAATAGGTATAGTTTTGTGCATTTTCCCCAGTTTGAATTGTAAGTGTGCGTACGCTCACACGATCATCAGCTGGGATAGCTGCTTTATTTTTTTCATGAAAGACAATGCCTGTCACTAGGCATAAGCCGACTATGGCAGCTAAGATATAATACCATTGTTTTTTTTTGAGTTCTGTTAATAAATGTAGTAGGTTCATGATTTTGCTCCTTCACTTTTTATTAATTGAATTACGTTCAATTAATTTGTCTAAAAAAACCGCTCGTCTAAAACTAATGTTTAGAGGCGGGAGTTTTCTTAGTCTTTTTTTCGTTCGTTGTTTTATAGTGTGAGATGAATTGTGTTTTCCTTTGTGCCTAGTGCTTTTTCAATCAGTGATTCTGCCATCCTCAAACGAAAAGATAAAATATCTTCAGAAGTTTTTTGATATAATGCTTCACTTAAAAAATCTAAAATAGCATGGATATAATCTACAGCCGTTGGCGGATGAGATACGCAAAAGATTTGAGTAGATATACCTTCTTCTATAATTTTTAGCAGCCGGGGCGCAAGCGATACTTCGATTTGGCAAAATAACTTGAGCTTAAGATGTAAATTTTGCTCATCGTAGAGCATATTAAGCAGTAATCCGTCTTTGTAACCAGCCTTGCATAGTACGCTAGAAATCGTTAAAGATAGTTTTTCTGCGGGAGAATGGTCAAGGCGAATGATCATTTGGATTTCTGCCATCAAGGAAGAAACGTGCCGAATCAGCAGAGTTTCTAAAATTTCTTCTTTTGATTTGAAGTAATAATAAAGCATCCCCTGTGCGGTCCCCATTTTTTTTGCGATATCGCTAATGGTAGTTGCTTGGTAGCCTTTGGTGAAAAATAAGTGATCGGCAACATCTAAGATTTCATTGATTCGAATTTGCGGGTCTTGTGGAGTTCTAGCCATTTATACATCCCTCATTTATAATTTGAACTATATTCAAATTATAAATCATGCAAGAAAATAATGTCAAGAATAATTTTTTTATGGAAGATTTTCTTGGATTTTGACAGAACAATAATTGATAGCTTATACGTCTAAATCTGCTTGTATCGTGAAATTTTAGCAATAGCCAAGAGCAAACAATTGTTGACCTTTTTTCATTACAACGGTATGATGGAAATAATATGTAGCAAAGGTGCTATCTGAATTGAAAGATTGGATAGTACCTTTTTTAATAGGAAAATATATTGGAAAGATAGTTTTTTATGGGGTCGGAGGAGAAAGAATGAAAAATGAACAAATTGTTGAAGCGATGAAAAAAGGGTTAGTGATAGCGACTGGTTGTACGGAGCCGGTGGCAATTGCTTATGCAGGCGCTGTGGCGAGTAGTCATGTAGAAGGTCCAATTGAACATATTAAGCTGGTTACGAGTGCGAATATTATCAAAAATGCATTTGTCGTAGGAATTCCAGGGACGGATTTAACTGGATTGAAATACGCTGTTGCCATTGGCTGTATGTGTACGGAGCCTGAAAAGAAATTGGCTGTACTGGAAGGTTTAGCAGAAAGCCAAATAGAAATGGCAAAACAACTGGTAGAAGTGAATAAGGTAGAACTAGCTAAGTCGGAATTACCTTATAAGTTATACATAGAAGTGACTGTAAAAACGAAAGCAGACGTTGTAACCGTAACGATCATCGGTTCGCATACGAACGTGACGAAGATTGTTAAGAATGGTAAGACCAAGTATAACGGTGGCTGTGGCAGTAGTTTGGAAGAAAAAGAAGCAGCGGAATATTCTTTTGATTTAAAGGATGTTTACGAATATTGTCTAAATGTCGAGGTAAAAGAATTGGGCTTAATAAAAACGGCGATTGAACTCAATTCGAAGATTTCCGAGGAGGGTCTAGAGGAACAATATGGCTTAGAAGTTGGTAGGATGATTCAGGCAAATATACACAAGAAAATTCTTGCCGATGATATGACCAACTATGCAATGATGATTACTGCCGCAGCAAGTGATGCGCGGATGGCGGGACTTAGCCTACCGGTGATGAGTAATTCGGGTAGTGGAAATCAAGGCATCGCCGCAACGATGCCAGTGGTCGCCGTGTGGAAAAAGTTAGAATCTAAAGATGAGACACAATTGCTCCGTGCCTGTGCGCTTAGCAATTTAGCGACGATTTATATCAAACAAAAATTTGGTATCTTATCGGCGTTATGTGGTGCGGTAGTAGCGGCTTCTGGGGCAGCTTGTGGTATTACATACTTACTGGGCGGAACGTTCGAGCAAATTGAAAATTCTATCCACAATACACTAGGAAATGTTGCTGGTATGGTTTGTGATGGCGCAAAATCGAGCTGTGCCCTTAAAATTTCTACTTGTACGAACGCTGCAATGCAAGCATCACTGCTGGCTCTCAGTGATCTAAGGATAAAACCCAATGAAGGTATTGTAGAGCAATTAAGCGAAAAAACAATTGATAATTTTGCAATACTTGGTAATGAGGGTAGTGAAAATATCGATAAACTTATTTTAGATATGATTATTCATAAAGAATAGAAGATAAAAATGTGATAGGCTGCTTTGGTAGCAACCTATCACATTTTCTTGACTATTTTAAAATGATCAGCATATTGGCAAATTCACAGTCGTTGTTGCTCATGGAGATTAAGCGCTGGTTAACTAAATCTATCACCGATAAATCAGCAAACATATTGCTTGTGGCGATTGCAAAATTGGGGTTAGGCAACAGATATAGATTGGTGATAGAACGCCCGATAGAAAAAGCGCCACTGATACTGTTGCTCGTTAAGTCTATGATGGTTAAAGAGGAACTATCTTCGTTGACTATGTAAGCGGTGTTGGTGCTAGGATTGATGGTGATATTGCAAGGATAGGCACGAAGCGCTTTTACTGATTGTGATGATTGGAAACTAAGATAAATTGGCAGGTTATCCTTAGTAAAAATTGCTACCCCTTCGCCATGTACTAGGCTTTCGGTAAACGGAACGAGTATTTTCTCTTGATAAACGCAAATGTTTGTTGGAACGCCTTCCAGTTGATATTCTGCTAAGAAGTCGCCATTTGTTTTAAGAACAGCAATACTACCATTTTCCTTTGTTTCCCAAGCGGTATAAATTTTATCATCGGCAAAGGCGATTCCAACGCAACTGGCGTCATCGGGCTGACCGATTGGGGTAATCGTTAGTGCCGTCATATCTAAACAATATAAAATTGATTTGTCATCGATAAAATAAGCAAAATTGAAAGCCGATGAGATAGCGCATTGAAGTGGCGCAGGAAATTCAATTGGTAGGCGATATATTTTAGGGGTTGTTACATTTATGTTAAATAAAGAGCCCTTATTACCATTTTTCGTGATTAGACAAGCTTTTTGTTGTTCACTGTTATATTCCAAAACAACCGGAATTTCCTGTTCAGGATAGCTAAGTTGGGCAAAAATAGCGGCGTTTCGCTGGTCGATAAACAGTAACATGTCTTTCAAAAGGTCAATGATAATCATTTTATAAATAAACCACTCCATGTGTTTCACCTCTTCTTTCAATTCACAATACTAGTATATTCATGAAATGTTTATTTTGCTTATTAGAATAAAGGTCTTTTTTCTGGTATAATTCTAATTGAAGAAAATAGTTTGGAGGCTTTATCATGACAAAGTCTAGGTTGTGGGTGAGTCATACAGAGGCAGTACTGTGTATTATGTTTATGTTGATTTTAATTGGTACTGTTAATGTTTTTAGTGCAAGTTTCGTAAAAGCCGGTATGGAGTATAACAATACCTATTATTTCTTGAATCGTCATTTGATATCGTTGGGAATCGGCTTTGTCTGTATGATCTTGACCATTAAATTTGATTATAGAAGGTGGCGGAAGCTCATTCCCTTTATATTATTGGCTACGATTGCGGCTTTGATCGCAGTTCATGTTGCAGGGGTCGAAATCAATGGTTCACGGCGGTGGTTAAATATTGGGATGCAGTTCCAGCCATCGGAACTCGCTAAGTTAGCGACAATCTTATTTATGGCTGCTTATTTGGGCCCTAAAATTGATCGGCAAGCAAAAATTTCGATGTTCACCAAACAGATGGGGATTATTGCGGCTATGGGATTTCTTGTGTATCGTCAGCCAGATCTAGGAACGGCTGCGATCATTGTCGGGATTGCGTTTTTCTTACATATCCTTGCGGGTATGCATAAAGAAGAGGCGATTTTATTATCCTTATTAGCGCTAACGGTCGCTGTTGCTCTAACCTTTTCAGCCTCTTATCGAGCCGAACGTGTTTGGGCATGGTTTGATCCGTGGGCGTATCAAGGCGACAAGGGGTATCAGACAGTGCAATCGATTATTGCCATCGGTTCGGGTGGCTTTTTTGGCGAAGGTCTTGGCATGGGGACAAGTAAATTTTATTATCTGCCAGAAGCACATACGGACTTTGCTTTTGCGATTTTATGCCAAGAAATGGGCTTTGTTGGTGCAATGGGAGTGTTTGTTTTACTTGCCGCCTTGGCCTTTTACAGTGGTAAAATTGCTAGGCAAGCACAAGATGGGTTCGGTAAGATGCTCGTCATTGGAATTACGATTTTAGTCGTTGGCCAAGGCATTGCGAATATCGCCATGGTTTCGGGAATTTTACCCGTCATTGGGGTGCCGTTGCCTTTTATTAGCTATGGTGGTACTTCACTTATTATTAATATGGTCGCTGTTGGCATTTTAGTCAATGTTGGTAGGCAAGCGGCAAAAAAAACATTGCCAGGACCAAATGGCGGAGAAAAGAATGCTGTTCCAAAACGTACATTCAAATTAATGCGCAAGGGCGCATAAGAACATAGTTTAGAGGCTATCGTAATGTTATTTACGATAGTCTCTATTTTTTATTGCTTTAAAAAGTAACACAACGAGCGAACTTCACATAAAATATACTAGCTTAGGAGAGAAGAGGTGGTAATGTGTTTATGGAAGAAGAAATGCGCCCTTGTATTGATCAATGTGATGATAGTGAACACATGATGAAACATGGTATGAGCTCGCGTAAAATATTAGCTCATACCTATATGCTATGGCAAACTTATGATAAAGCATTTAGTCCAAAGGAAGCTTTGTCAAAAGGAACATTATTCCCAGAGTTATGGGGTGTATATAGAATTCCAAAATGAGAAATGAGGTGATTTATAATGGGGTGTGAAAAGCAAGCAGAAATGCTTGTGAAAATTCAAGAAATGGAGTTTATCGCAATTGAGCTTAATTTATATTTAGATACACATCCGTGTGATAGTGAAGCAATCAATGATTATAATTGTGCGGTAGAAAGCTCACGAAAATTAGTACGAAAATATGAGGCTGAATATGGACCGCTTTACAATTTTGGATTGAGTGCAAATTGTGAGGATTCATGGCAATGGATTAACAGTCCGTGGCCCTGGGAAATATAGGAGGAAGTCGAATGTGGATTTATGAAAAAAAGTTAGAACGGCCGATGTGCGTTAGTTGCCCAGATGTTGCTTTTGCAAAACTTGTTCTTACACAATATGGCGGCCCAAACGGTGAACTATCAGCTTCTCTACAATATATTAATCAACGGTATTCTATGCCGACAAATAAAGCAAGAGCGGTTTTGACTGATATTGGAACGGAAGAACTTGCTCATCAAGAAATGATTGCAACTCTAGTTTATAAATTGACAGAGGGGGCTAGTCCAAAAGATTTTGAAGCGGCTGGTTGGGCTGGCAAATGGACGCAGCATGGTTGTGGATTGTTCTGGCAAGATGCGAATGGTGTGCCATGGAGTGCAAAATATATTTCTTGTCTTGGTGATCCGATTGCCGATCTTACTGCAAATCTAGCAGCTGAACAAAATGCACGGGCAACTTACGAGCATTTAATAGCCCAGACCTGTGACCCGCATGTAAAAGATTCGCTGCGGTTTTTATGGCAACGGGAAATTGTGCATCTGCAACGCTTTGGCGAAGCGTTAAACGATATGGAAGAATGGATGTGCAAATGCAAGCGTGTTTGGACGGGAACGCAGCAGGAAGAGGAAGAAGCTGATCTAGAAAACGAGGAATAAAGATAAAAAACCATACTTTCGTCCCTATTTTGCTAAGGTTTAGAAATAAGACAGAATATTACTGTTTATTTGCTTCTTTATTATTGGTTTTGCTGTATAATGAAACTAATGATACTTATTGCAATATAGGGGGTAGCTTTGATGACAAACATATTACTAGTCGGTGGCGGTCGAAGTGCTGCGGGGTTTTTAGAATTGGGCAAAAATGTTCCTGATATTAAAATCGTTGGTGTTGTTGATTTAAAAACAGATGCAGTAGCAATTCAATTAGCGAATAAATCAGGGATTAGAACTTTCCAAGATATCAAAGAAGCAGTTAATACGTCTGGTGTCGATGTAGTAATAAACATTACAGGTGATACTAGTGTAAATAAAGTGATTTCTGATAATAAACCAGAACAGGTAAAATTAGTAGATTCTTTTATCACTTCGATGTTGTATCATTTAATTAAATCCCAAATCCTTCTTACCGATGATTTAGAAGAAAAGGTTGGGACGTTATCTAATGCGGTAACTGAGGCAAAAGGGCATATCAATAAAACCCATGAAGTCATAGGCTTTATTAATAAAGTTTCCCAACAAACCAATCTTTTGGGGTTAAATGCTGCGATTGAAGCGGCTCGTGCAGGTGAACAGGGAAAAGGGTTTGCGGTAGTTGCAAATGAAGTTCGTAAACTAGCGGAAGATAGTGTCGAGGCTACAAAAAAAATAAACTCCATTTTGAATAATATTGAATCGTCTATGCAGGCTATTATCGTGGGGATAGAAGAAACTGCAGCGGTTGCTGAAAGTAATCGAAGTGGCAAGTCAATGAGACAATAAATAAGTGATCAATAAATAAAAAGCCTTGGACTCTGAATAGAGTGCCAAGGCTTTTAAGTGTTAGTCAGGGATCACAGATGGGTTATCAGTGATTGCTGACAAAATAACAATGGTTTGTGTTTTGATAATACCAGGTTGATTTTTAATTCTGGTTAATAGCAATTCTAATGTATGGGTATTTTCGGTTATAATTTTTAAGGAATAATCAAAATCACCAGTAATGTAAAAACATTCTTTAATTTCATTTTCGCTTTTTACAAAATGTGCGAAAGAGTCACTATGGCTTGGATTTTCAAATCTAACAAACATTAATGCCATGAGATGTTTGTTGAGCATGGTAGGGTCTAATATGACAGTATATTGCTTGATTACGCCAGATGCTTCAAGCTTTTTTAGCCTTTCACTAATCGCTGGCATTGATAATGATATTTCGGAACTTAAGTCGGAAATAGTCATGCGGGCATTTTTTTGTAAGTTTTTCAATATTTTTTTATCAATATCATCCATATAATCACCACCAATCTAAAAACAGAAATTTTCTATATTCCTTTATTATAACAGGCAAATGAATTTCTGTAAGTGTTTTTGTGATTAATATTTAAAATATATGGTTGTTTTTGTTTTTGTATAGAAATTTTCAAGTGTATCTGATTTATTTAGAGGGAAAAAGAGTAATCTTACAGAATATATTTAGACTAATATTTTTAATGCTTTTTAGGGGTTGATAGAATGGCTACGAAATTGCGATCAAATGTGCAACGACGAATAGCTGTATTTATATCGTTTATGCTTATGTTCATTATCGTCTTAAGTGGTAGGCTTGCTTGGATGCAATTGGTGCAGGGCGATGAATTCCAAAAAAGAGTGGACCATCAAGTAGGAGAAAGCAAAATACTACAATCGCCACGGGGGACTATCTACGATAGGCAAGGTAGAGAGCTGGCAGTTAGCATCATGACGAAGTCTCTGTATGTTGATCCGCATGAAGTGAAAGATGCGGATCAATTAGCCCAGGATCTCTCGCCACTCATAGGAATCCCAGTAGAAGATATCAAAGAACGTATCGCTGTGGGCGGCGGGTTCGTTTGGCTAAAACGTAAATTAGAACCAGATGTAGTAACCAAGGTAAAACAGCTTATTTATGATAAGAAATTAAATTGTTTAAACTTTGAAGATGAAAGTAAGCGTTATTATCCTAATGATGTTTTAGCAGCACAGGTATTGGGATTTGTTGGTACTGATGACACTGGCTTAGATGGAATTGAATTAATTCAAAATGATGTCATTAAAGGAAAAACGACAAAACGCTATGTGATGACCGATAAAAATAGTAAACCAATTTTTAATTCGGTGCTTTCTAATAATTCTTTTGAAAAATGTAAAAATGTTTATTTGACATTGGATAGTACGATTCAATTTATCGTTGAACAAAATTTGGATAAAGCGATGATTGAAACAAAACCAAGGGCGATTACTGCGATTGTTATGAATCCAAAAACCGGAGAAATTCTCGCGATGGCGAATAGGCCTACCTTTAATCCAAATGAGTTTGGCAAATATTCGCCAACGGAATGGAAGAATCGCGCGGTATCCTTCGTATACGAACCGGGTTCTACATTTAAAGCAATTGTTGCAGCAGCCGCTTTGCAAGAAGGAACTGTAACGCCAAATCAAATATTTCACGTTCCAAGTTATGTAATGGTATCAGGGCGCCGAATTCAAAATTGGAGTGATGAAGATTATGGTAACGTTACATTTACCAAGATTATTAAGGAGTCCATTAATACGGGATTTGTTCAAGTTGGCATGCAACTTGGTGCGAATAAATTAAATGAATATGTACATTTGTTTGGTTTTGGAAAAATAACGGATGTTGGTTTGCCGGGAGAAGAAGTCGGCATCTTGTTTAATCCTAATGATATGCGCGATTCCGATTTAGCAACAATGTCGATTGGACAAAGTATTGCGGTTACACCAATTCAACTGGTTACAGCGATGTCAGCAATAGCCAATAAAGGTGTGCTGCTAAAACCAACCATTTTAAAAGAAATTCGTAATGCGGATAATACAATCTTCAGTGAAGAAAAAACAACTGAGATTAGACGAGCTATACCCGAAGAAACAGCCTTGGAATTAAGTGGAATGCTCGAACAGGTTGTTGCTTCTGGCGGTGCTAGTAAAGCGGCGGTAAAAGGGTATCGTATTGCCGGCAAAACGGGAACAGCGGAAAAATTGCGCGACGATGGTAGTGGTTATTTAGCGGGCCATTATATTGCTTCCTTTTGCGGTTTTGCGCCAGTGGAAGATCCGCAAATTACAATATTAGTTATTATTGATGATCCGAATGGTACTTACTATGGTGGCCAAATTGCGGCGCCAATTGCCGGCCAAATATTTGAACAAGTATTGCGGTATTTAAATGTGAAACCATCGACCAATAATTTAAATCTAAAAGAATTCACAGGCAAAGAAAAAGTCGTCGAAGATGAACCAGCATCAGCGGTTGTGGTACCACAAGGAAAGGTTTTAATACCTGATATGAGTGGTAAAAGCCTGCGTCAGGCAGCAGAAGACCTCAAAGCGATTGGAATTAGTATGATTCCAGAAGGAACAGGAACTGCCTTTAAGCAGGATATAGCGCCAAATGCGATTGTTGATCCGGGTGCCACAATGACTGTATATTTTCGTTCGGATTGAAAGAAAATAATGAAAGGGCGGCTTAGTTAGCCGCCCTAATGAAGCAAAGGTAAACTATTGTTGGTTATTGTTACCTAAGGATGATTCATATTGTTCGATCATTTTACGAACCATACGACCACCAACGCGGCCACAATCGGCAGAAGTCATGGTGGACCAACCGTTTTGACGAACGGTGTCTGCAATACCTAATTCACTCGCGATTTCATATTTCATTTTGTCCATGGAATTCTGAGCTGCAGGATTAACAAGTTTGTTTGTTCTCGACATGTTGTCACCTCCTTCTCGCGTTCTAAACCTATTATCTACAAAATGTAACAAGCTTATACTGAAAAAAATATATGTAAATTGTGGTATTTAACGGTGATTTGCCGAGAAAAGTTTTCCAAAGAGCAGGGAATAAGCAACGAATAGCGAATTTCTAAAAAATGGGATTATATAGTATTTTTAAGTGTTAATATGTAAAGACGTGCTGTTTAGTTAATTGCGGTTGGAAATGTGGGGTGTAGATGTGTCTGAATTAAAAAAAATTAATCAAGATATTGAACGGTTACGTGAACAGTTGCATAAGCTTGTATTAGAAAAAAAATGTCACTTCGTTGATGAGGAAGTAACTAGACTAAGTCAGCAACTGGATATGCTAATTGTCAAACATGAAAAATCCAAGTTGACTAAATAGGGAGTATCTTTTTATCAATACTTTTAAGTTTATAGAGGAAATAGGAGATGGAGTGGAAATGCCGAATCGTGCAGTATGGGCAGAGGTGAATTTAGCCGCCATTAAGCATAATATTAGGGAAATCAAAAGTAAAGTGCAAGGCAATGCGAAATTTTGTGCTGTTGTGAAAGCAAATGCTTATGGACATGGAGTGATTGCAGTCGCAAAAACTGCAATTGAAGCAGGTGCTGATTATTTAGCGGTGGCAATTTTAAATGAGGCACTGGAACTGAGACAGGCGGGTTTCTTAGAACCGATTTTGATTTTAGGGTTTACCCCGATTGATCAGGCGGAGCAAGTCGTTGAATACGATATTGAGCAAGCAGTGTTTACTGTGGAAGCAGCAGAAGCTCTATCGAAAGCTGCTGCATTGCAAAATAAGATGGCAAAAATTCATTTGAAGGTCGATACTGGGATGAGTCGCATTGGGATTATCCCCGAACAAGCGGGTGAATTAGCCAGCCAAATCCAAGCAATGCCAAATATTGAAATCGTGGGAATGTTTTCACATTTTGCGACTGCTGATAGTGAAGATAAATCCTTTGCTTACCAGCAATTAGCACAATTTAAAACAGCCATTGCCAGTGTTGAAAGTAAAGGCATTGATATTCCCATAAAGCATATCGCCAATAGTGCGACAATTTTAGAAATTCCTGAGGCTCATTTTGATATGGTTCGCGCTGGCGTGATTCTTTATGGCTTATGGCCATCGGATGAGGTTAAAAAAGATATTGATTTAAGACCGGCAATGCAGCTTAGAGCAAAAGTTGCTTATGTCAAAACGATGCCACCAAACCGTGGGATTAGTTACGGACAAATCTTTCGGACAGAGAGGGAAAGTAAGATTGCTACGATTCCTATCGGCTATGCCGATGGTTGGACACGCCTGCTAACTGGTAAAGTTCGGGTGCAAATTAATGATAAATTAGTGCCGATCGTCGGCAAAATTTGCATGGATCAATGTATGGCTGATATTACAGATGTTGGCGAAGTCAAAGTGGATGATGAAGTGGTGCTTTTTGGTAGTGAGCAAGTTACGATTGATGATATTGCAAACTTACTCGGCACCATCAATTATGAAATTGTTTGTATGGTTGGCAAACGTGTACCAAGAATTTACGTCAAATAAGTTCATAATTAGAATTTTTGAGGTAGTCATTCTAATATTGGTATGGCTACCTTATTTTTATCGACTTATTATTAATTTAAATAAAATCCATAGTGTAGTATAGCCGAAGATGGGGAAAGTTATTGCTATGAGATCTTTAAAGCCGATTTCTGTAAAGAGTAGACTGATGGTTATAGTGATCGCTAGACAAACTGGATAAGGAAGATGCAGGATGCTTTTTATTTTTATTGCAGAGCTATACAAGCAACTTAGTGAGGTTGTAAACATCGCAATTACAAAAATGGCTGTATAAAAGATGGAATGTAATTTTACTTGGGTACAAGCGATGGTTAACATTGGAACTTCCGTGGTGATAATATCAGGGCAATGGATCACAATCGTGCAAGCAATCAGAAACGCAAGAAAGGCGAGCAAGAGTCCGCCAAGGAGACTGCCGAGTTTCCGAACTGTTTTGTCTGTGGTTGTTTTACCAAGCGGGATGAGTATAGTCGTAGCTAGTATTATATTATAAGAAACGTATAAGATACAAGAGAGTAACCAGTGCGGAGCCGGCTGCAAAGAAAATGTGGCAGCCGTGGAAAAAAGATTGGAAAAGTCAGCATGATATGCAAGCGAGCTGCAGCTAACGATGAGAATAGCAAACGTTAAAAATGGTGTAGCAAGTAAATTGATTTTCGTAATGCCACTGATGCCACCAAGCGAGAGTAACGTGATGGCAATAGCCAAGCTATAAGCACCGTAGATGTTCATCGTATCAGCGGCAGCTAGCATAATGACTAAAACGGTGAAAATAAAAAGTGAAATAGCGATATCAAAAAATATGCCAAGCTTTTTACCGCATAATTTATAAATCAGCTCGGGGTAAGAAGATAATTGATAGCGATAACTAATCGCTAATAAGCGGTAGCCAAGCCAAGAAAATAAAATACCAGCAAATAAGATACCGTATAAGCCAAAACTGCCATAGGTAATAAAAAATTGCAGAAGTTCTTGACCAGAAGCAAAGCCGGCGCCGATAATCGTACCAGCGAATGTTAAGGCAACTTTTATAATTTCCTTTATTGAAGTGTTTTTCATAAAAACCTCCAAGCAATAGTTTTTTATTTTTTAGTTTAGAATCAGAGCAACTATAAATTATATGTGAAAAGATAACAGGATAGGTATAATTGTTTTTGTAAATATTTAATGGCTTAGTTTGACAGTTTTTTGGTTAAAATATATAATTAATAAATATTGTATTAGTGAAATATAAGATTTCAGGGCGTGGTGTAAACTGTGTTTTTAAATATGGAGGTCGTAGAAAGAAATGCTTGATATTAAATTTGTCAGAGATAACCCAGAAAAAGTACAGGAAGCTCTTAAAAATCGTGGCAATTCCATGACTTTGGATGCATTCCTAGAACTAGAAAAAGAACGTCGTCAGATTCTTGGTGAGGTAGAAAATCTCAAAAGCAAACGTAACGCTGTGTCACAACAAATCAGCGTAATGAAGAAAAATAAAGAGAATGCTGCTGATCTTGTACTCGAGATGCGCCAAGTTGGTGAAGAAATCAGTAAACTTGATGCACTCTTAAAAGAAGTAGAAGCGTCTTTAAAAGATATTATGTTAAGTATTCCGAATGTACCAAATGAAGTAGTTCCTATTGGAAAAAATGAAAATGATAATCCAGAGATTCGTCGTTGGGGTGAGTATCCTAAATTTGATTTTGAACCTAAGGCACATTGGGATATTGGTGAACGATTAGGTATCTTAGATCCAGAACGGGCAGCAAAAGTAACGGGAGCACGCTTTACATTTTATAAAGGTCTAGGAGCGAGATTAGAACGTGCTGTGATTAACTTTATGTTAGATCTACATACAGGTCAGCACGGCTATACAGAAATGCTTACGCCGTTTATTGCCAATAAAGATAGTATGACTGGTACTGGCCAATTGCCAAAGTTTGCCGAAGATATGTTTAAGCTAGAAGGGCTTGACTATTATTTGATTCCAACGGCGGAAGTGCCAGTAACGAACTATTATCGTAGTGAAATTCTTGATGGTAAAGAATTACCTAAATACTATAGTGCGTATAGTGCTTGTTTTAGAGCAGAAGCAGGTTCTGCTGGACGCGATACACGTGGTCTAATTCGCCAGCATCAGTTTAATAAAGTAGAACTTGTGAAATTTGTGAAACCAGAAGATTCTTATGAGGAATTAGAAAAATTAACAAATAACGCTGAACGTGTGTTGCAATTATTAAATTTACCTTATCGGGTGATTCTTCTTTGCACAGGAGATATGGGGTTTAGTTCGGCGAAGACTTACGATATTGAAGTATGGTTACCAAGCTTCAATATGTATCGTGAAATTTCTTCGTGTTCAAATTTTGAAGATTACCAGGCACGCCGTGCGGATATCAAGTTCCGCCGTGAAGCAAAGGCAAAACCAGAATATGTACACACATTGAATGGATCTGGGCTGGCAATCGGGCGGACCGTAGCTGCAATTTTAGAAAATTATCAACAAGCCGATGGATCGGTAGTGATTCCAGAAGCATTGCGTTCATACATGGGTACAGATATCATAAAAGCGTAACAAGGTGATAGATTAAAGGGGAGTAACAATTTATGTCATATATTTATCAAACACAAGGTACTTGCTCTAAACAAATTACGATAGAATTAGATGATAACATCATTAAAAAAGTCGAATTTCTTGGTGGTTGTAATGGTAATTTAAATGGTATTTCTAGTTTGGTGGTAGGAATGTCGATTGAGCGAGTGATCGAAAGATTCGCTGGTACAACTTGCGGTCCGCGGAGCACTTCTTGTCCAGATCAATTGGCGATTGCCTTAAAAGAAGCCTATGAAGCAAGTAAAACAAAATAAATAAATGTAATCCAGAGCAAGGCTGTTCACAAACAATGTGGCAGCCTTGTTTTTATATCGTTTACAATTTCCTGTAATTATATTGACATTAATAATCATTCTTAATAAAATAAGGACTACATCTTCGACTTCGAAAATAAATTGGGTATAAAGCCTTTCATTTATAGCACTGTTAGATGAGTAAGTGGGTGAAAAAATGACATTGGATAAAGTCCTGCGTGGACAGCATGTTAAGATTGTTGCAATTCCTGATGAACAAGTAAGGGTGCAAGCAATTCGGTTTGGCATTTCTATTGGTTCTACAGTAGAGTGCGCTGAAAAAATAATTGGCGGACCGATTGTATTAGTCCGAGGAAAGCAAGAAATTGCGATTGGTAGGGAATTATCAAAGCGAATCAAGATTGAGTTGGTATAAAAGCTGTCAAGTGACAAAGAGGTGATGGTATGGGATGTCATAGTGAAGCTCAGGATATTGAAATCCCTAAGTATGCAAAAAAAATTGTTTTAGTAGGAAATCCGAATGTTGGTAAATCGGTATTTTTTAATGCCTTAACTGGCATTTATGTAGATGTTTCTAATTTTCCAGGAACGACTGTTGATATTTCGCATGGGAAATTTGGTAATGATATTGTTCTTGATACGCCAGGGGTGTATGGGATCTCTTCGTTTAATGACGAAGAAAAGGTAGCGCGTGACGTTATTTTAGCAGCAGATATGATTGTGAATGTTGTCGATGCTGTTCACTTGGAGCGAGATTTATTTTTAACGATGCAAGTCATTCATACAGGGATACCTATCCTTGTTGTATTGAATATGATGGATGATGCCAAAGCACAAGGGGTTAAAATTGATTTGAAATTATTAGAAGAAGCCTTGGGTGTGCCTGTTGTGCCAGCGGTCGCGGTGAAAGGAATTGGTGTTGAAAATGTAAAGGCTAAATTATATGAAGCGCGGATCGGTATAGTAACGCCTAGTGTGCAAGCAGAGATAGAGCCGTTTATTACGGCTACTTGCCTGCAAGCGGATGCTCTTTTAATTGCTGAGGGTGATCATCATGTCGCTAAAAGACATAGGGTAAAACCGGGCAAGATGCGTGAATACATTTATCAAGCTCGGCGCGAACAGGTGAATCAGGTAGTGGCAGAGGTAGTTAGTTATACAGCGAGTGGTGCTAACCTTTCCACGAAAATTGGCAGAGCTATGTTAATGCCTGTCACTGGTGCAATTATTTTTATGGCTGCATTGACACTGATGTATTATGTGATTGGGGTCTTTGTGGCGCAAGATGTTGTTGATATCACCGAAAAGCAGATGATGAAGGGCGTCTATGAGCCTTTTGTTCGCTTTATGATTGGGCAGTCTATTCCAGAAAAATCAATACTAGGTGCATATTTGATTGGTGAATTTGGTATTTTAACGATGACGGTCACGTATGTATTTGGTTTATTATTACCGCTAGTACTAGGCTTTTATTTTATTCTTTCCATTATGGAGGACTCTGGTTATTTACCACGACTGGCAACTTTGGTTGACCGTTTTATGAATATGGTTGGTTTAAATGGTCGAGCGGTTATTCCCATGATTCTTGGTTTTGGTTGTGTTACGATGGCAACCATTTCAACAAGGTTACTTGGTTCTGAACGTGAGCGTACCATAGCTGTGTCCTTACTTGGATTAGCGATACCCTGCTCGGCGCAATTAGGGGTTATTGCTGGACTGCTTGCTGGTATTGGCAGCCAATATATTGTTTTATATTTATTAGTCATGCTGATTACTTTAGGCTTGGTTGGCAAGGTATTGCACAGCGTATTGCCAGGCAAGCCGACGGATCTGTTGATTGATTTACCACCGATCCGTTTGCCGCGCATTGGTAATGTGACAACAAAGATGGTTACCAAATCTTATGCTTTCATCAAAGAGGCAACACCGATTTTTGCCTTGGGCGCCTTGATTGTCACAACGTTACAAGTGACTAACTCACTATATTATATTCAAGACTGGCTATCACCCTTGACGACAGGCGTGTTAAAGTTGCCACGGGAGACGGCAAATGTGTTTATAATGGGGTTGATTCGCCGTGATTTTGGCGCAGCAGGGCTTACAGGGATGGATCTTGACCCAGCACAGTTGATTGTCGCATTAATTACGATTACATTGTTTGTCCCCTGCATTGCATCGGTTATTGTCATGTTCAAAGAGCGTGGCAAGCTAGAAGGGCTGCTGATTTGGTTTGGTTCTTGGGCAGCAGCATTTACCATTGGTGGTATTGTTGCACAATTGGTGATATGATGAGAAAAAACGATGCACTTCAATGCTCGCAATGTGGCAATATCATTACAGATAAAACAACGATTCGCTGTCCTCGTTGTAATCAATTATTAGTATTGCCTTGCAAGGGACGCTGTAGCCTGTGTAGTGTAAAAACTTGCAAAGATGATGAGGCATAAGTAAAGAGCAGATGGTATGCAACGAATCATCTGCTTTTATTGACAGCTAAGAGTATTTATTATAACAGTTTTTTGATTTTAATTGCTTAAGAAAAACTAAAAAAGTGTCGATATATTATTAATTGATATATTTTCATGTTTTACCTAAATATCTCAAGGGATGATAGCATTGATGATTTTTCTAAGGGGAAAGACAAATGATATTTGATACACATGTACATACGAATTTTTCTTCAGACTCAAAAATGCTTTTGCCCGATGCGCTTGCTAGGGCAAAAGAAGTTGGTATGGGCTTGATCACGACAGAGCATATGGATTTGTTATATCCAGAGAGTGGTCAATTTATTTTTGATGTCGATCAATATTTTGCTGACTATGAACAATATCGAAGTGAGCAGCTACTGCTCGGAATTGAGGTTGGCATGCAATTAGAATGTCTTGAGGAGAATGCTAAGATTGTCAAAAAAAATAATTTTGATTATGTTCTAGGTTCTATCCACCTCGTAGACGGCATAGATATTTACTATGATGTTTTTTATGAAAAGCGTACAAAGTTGGAAACCTATGCGCGCTATTTTGAAGCGATGGCTAGCTGTGTAAAAGAGCATTCGTTTATTGATGCGTTAGGGCATATCGACTATATTGCCCGTTATGCAAAGTATGAAGATACAGAAATTTATTATCATGAGTTCCAAGAGAACATTGATGATATTTTAAAATATACGATAAAAAATGATATTGTATTGGAGCTAAATACTCGGCGATTTGGCGATAGAACTGTAATTAAAGCATTGACGCCCATTTATAAACGTTATTATGAATTGGGTGGAAGATTTGCAACTATTGGCTCCGATGCTCATAATCAAAAGGATATTGGCAGTCACTTTAAGCTTGCCAGGGAATTTGTAGAACAGTGCCATTTGCAACTGGTCTATTTTAAAAGTAGAAGCCCTGAATATATGGTGGAAAAATAACGGCTAAAGTAAAGTTATTGTGATGAGGGGATAGTAGCGTGAAACATACATTATTTCGTAATGCCAACTATGTTATGGGGATACTAGGCCTTTTCTTAGGGGGAGGTATGTATGGGCTTACTAAAGCGATTCAAGTTGGTCTATTGGCGATACCAGAGAGTGTCGTGTGGATATGTTTTACAGCTATGCTGGTTTTTGTTGGCTTGATTAATGGTAAGATGATTAGCCTCTTGCATCAGTGGGCCTATCGTGATTTTTTGACAGGAGTGTGGAATCGTAAGTATTTCACTTATCGAATTAAAAAAGAAATGCTCGGTAAAAAGCAGACTAAGCAATCGTTATGCTTGGCTTTAGTTGATTTGGATAATTTCAAACGGGTTAATGATACGTATGGCCATGGCGTTGGTGATAAAGTCATCAAGCAAGTTGCAAATGTCTTGATGACAAATGTTCGTTACACCGATTTGGTGGTGAGACTTGGCGGTGATGAATTTGCCATCATTTTCCCTGGTACGGAAATCAAAAAAGCAAAGATAATTTCCGAGCGTATTCGTAAAATGGTCGACACCCGCTGTGAGCATGTAACAGTAAGCGTTGGTCTGGTAGAAGTTAATGATACAATCAATGTTTCCGAAGTGATGGATTTGGTTGATTCGGTATTATACAAAGCGAAACTTTCTAAAAACTCTGTCATTACGATGGTGGCTGGTTAACGGAAAAATCAATTGGCGTGAACAAATACACAAAAGAGACTGTCTCAAAATAAAATTTTGAGACAGTCTCTTTTCTTATGGGCTAAGTCTGCTATTTTGTATTGCCTTGTAATTATGACTCAACTCCAGAAATTTTGAGCAAAGATCAAATCTAATTAGGTGCTGAATGGATTAGGGCAACATTGTGTTTTTGAAAATAGTCTATATATTCTTTGTCGGGCTCTTTATCTGTAATAAAATAGTCAAGATTCTTCAATGGACAGAACGTCATAAGTGAAACGGTTCCTGCTTTTGAAGAATCAACGAGTAATATTTTTGTACAATTTTTTTCGGTTAAATACCGCTTAATTTCACATTCGAGCGGCGAAGCATTTGTTGCACCATTTTCAATTGAAAAGCCAGTCGAGGCGAGAAATGTTTTTGAAATGTTGTAGGTTTTTAAGCAGTTGATAACACTTGCACCGACAAAAGCGTTTGACGGCCGATAGAGTGAACCACCTGTAGCAATGATGTTCATCTGATTGTAAGAGAACGCAGCATTGATGACATGAACGCTAGCAGTGATAATAGTTAGATTTTTTTTCTCTGCTAGATAAGGAATCATGTGCATTGTCGTTGTGCCAGAATCAATATAGATAACATCACCATCATCGACAAGGTTACTAGCCAACTTGGCAATCTGTTTCTTTTGTGTCTGGTTTTTGATCTGACGCGCGGCAAATGGTTCGGGACTATCGTTTTGGTTGAGCATAATGCCACCGTAGACTTTCTTAATAGACCCACGGTTTTCTAATTCCGCAATATCACGGCGAATAGTGTTTTTTGAGACTTCAAATATTTCGCAGAGTTTATTGATAGAAATGTTGTTTGATTCTTTTAAAATTTCTTCAATCTTATTTAAGCGATTTATTTTCATTATTCATCACATCCAATATCTTATTAACTCACAATTTGACAAACAATAATATACTCAAAATATATACAAAAAATAAGCATATTTTGAGTATGTTACCAATAATCCAATTATAAAACTCATCAAAGAAATAAACAAGTAGTTTTTTGAATTTATAATAAAAATTTTAAAATAAAAGCTTAATTTTAAAAACAGGTAGAGGGTTTTATAGAAAGTTTGAAATAGGTAGCTTCTATCAAAAAAAAGGAATTTACAAAAAACAAAAATAATTTATTGCATAGAAAAAGGATATAAATTCTTTGTTGTGATAAACAATAAGAAATAGTCGAAATTTATATAAAAAAATTTTTATAAATGAGAAAAACCTATTGACAAAAGATTAGAAATATATTAATTTATAACCAAGAGGTAATCAACACATAATCAAAAACATATCATAATATAATCAAATTAAGAAAAAAGAAACGAGGTAATAGGTATTATGAGTAACGTATTTTTAGTTCCATCAAAAATATTAACTGGATTTGGCGCAATTAACCAAATTGGAGAACACATTCAAGGTAGAGGAAAAAAAGCCTTGGTGGTTACTGATAAATTTATGGTACAGTTTGGTAATGTTGCCAAACTAACAGCAACTTTAGATGAATGTAACATCCAATACTATATATATGATGGTGTAAACGGTGAACCTACTGATAAAATGGTAGAAGAAGGCGTTCAGCTATACAAAGATCAAAAATGTGATTTACTGATAGCGCTTGGTGGTGGCAGTCCGATTGATACAGCGAAAGCAATTGGCTTCATGGCAAACAACACTGGCAAAATTAGCAGTTATATGAAAAAAGTCATTAATACAGAAGTTCCTTACTTAGTAGCAATTCCAACAACAGCTGGAACTGGTTCAGAAGCTACTCAATTTACAATCATTGCGGATACAGAAAATAATGTAAAGATGCTACTTGCAGGTCCATCAATATTGCCAGCACTTGCAATCGTCGATCCAACCTTTACAATGACGGCGCCACCAAAGGTAACGGTAGCAACTGGTATAGATGCATTGACGCATGCGATTGAAGCATATACTTCAAGAAAAGCGCAACCGTTATCTGATATCTTTGCATTAGCTGCAATCAAAAAAATTCACAAGAACTTACCAATCTGCTTTGCCGATGGTAAAAATGAAGAAGCAAGACTTCAAATGTCGCTTGGGGCGCATGAAGCTGGAATTGCATTTAACAACTCATCGATTACTATCGTTCATGGTATGAGTAGACCAATTGGTGCACTTTTTCATATAGCACACGGTGTTAGTAATGCAGTACTTCTTACAGGTTGTATGGAATTTGCAATCAAAAAAAATACAGTAAGATTTGCTGAAATTGCAAAAATCATGGGTGTTACGGATGAGAATATGACGGATATGCAAGCCGCTCAGGCCATGGTAAAAGAGCTAGATCGCTTTTGCAAAGCTTTAGAAGTTCCAACACTTGAACAATTAGGCGTGAAGAAAGAAGACTTCTTCACACAACTGGATAAAATGGCGGATGATGCATTAGACAGTGGTAGTCCAAATAACACAATGAGGACACCAACAAAAGATGAAATTATCACAATATATAAAAAACTCTATTAATTCAGGGGTGAAAGAAAGGAGTCAAAGAAATGCCAATCGTTAAATTAGATGAGCTTTTGCTCGGCGTCAAGGATAACTCGTATGCAATCGGCTCCTTCAATGTTTCAAATATGGAAATGATAATAGGGACGATAAAGGCTGCGGAAGAATTGAATGTACCCGTCATCATCCAGATTGCAGAAGGCAGATTGAAATACTCTCCACTGCATACGCTGGGGCCAATGATGGTAGCAGCAGCAAAAGAAGCGAAAGTTCCAGTGACAGTGCATCTTGATCATGGTGGAACAATCGAAGTTATTCATCAAGCATTGGAAATCGGATTTACTTCGGTTATGTTTGATGGTTCTCAATATCCATTGGACATAAATATTGAAAAGACAATGCAAGTAAAAGAACTTGCAGATAAATATAATGCGAGTGTTGAAGCGGAAATCGGTAGAGTCGGTGGCTCTGAAGGTGATTATGCCAACGTTGATATCATGATTACAAGTGTTGATGAAGCAGTGAAATTTTACGAAGCAACTAAAGTTGACGCTTTAGCAGTAGCAATCGGTACAGCACATGGTAATTACAAAGAAGTTCCTAAACTTCGTATCGACAGATTAAAAGAAATTGCAAAAGTAGTTGCTTGTCCACTTGTTTTACATGGTGGTACAGGACTTACTGAACAGGATTTTAGAAATAGCTTAGAAAATGGTATCAAGAAAATCAATATTGCAACAGCATCTTATGACAGCGTAGCGGCAAATGTAAAGAAACTGGCAAAAGATAAACCAGATTTCAATTACTTTGATCATACGGATACTGTAATGATGGCGACATATGAAAATGTAAAAAAACACATGTTGATTTTTGGTTTGAAAGATAAAGCATAAGGAGAGAAGAGCAAATGGCAGTGATTGAATTTGACAACACAAAACATTTGGACATTGTATTAATCGGTCGGGCAGCAATTGATTTTAACCCAAATGAGTTGAACCGTACATTAGATAAGGTAAATACTTTTACGAAATATGTGGGCGGTTCACCAGCAAACATCGCGGTTGGCGTATCAAAGCTTGGTAAAAAAGCTGGTTTCATCGGAGCAGTATCTGATGATCAATTCGGCACATTTGTTGTGGATTACTTTAATGAAAGAGATATTGATACAACAGGTATCGTAAAAGCAAAGAATGGTGAAAACTTAGGTCTTACTTTTACTGAAATTTCTAGCCCAACGGACAGTCAAATTTTGATGTATCGTAATGGCGTAGCAGATTTACAAATATCTACAGATGATGTTTCAGAAAATTATATCAAAAACAGCAAAATCTTATTGGTGTCTGGTACTGCATTAGCAGCGAGTCCATCAAGAGAAGCCTGCTTCCTTGCTATCAAATATGCAAAAAAGCATGGTGTAAAAGTTATTTTTGATATTGACTATCGTGCGTATACTTGGAAATCAAAAGCTGAAATTGGTATTTATTATTCGTTAGTCGGACAAATGAGTGATATCATTATTGGCTCCAGAGAAGAGTTTGAGCTTACTGAAATGCTCCCAGAGGGTAACCAAGTACCAAATTATGAAATTGCTGAAAAATATATGAGTTTTGGTAATAAAATTGTCATCATTAAACACGGTAAAAAAGGTTCGGTCGCCTATAGCGCAGATAAAAAATCTTTTAAGGTGCAATCATTTAATATTAAATTATTAAAATCATTCGGTGGCGGCGATGCTTACGCATCAGCATTTATTTACGGTTTACTTGAAGGCTGGAACCTAGATAAAGCTTTAGAATATGCCACAGCACATGCAGCAATGGTGGTTGCAAGTCATAGTTGTTCAGATGCAATGCAAAGTGCAGATTCAATTCACGCATTTATTGAAGCACATAAAGATGAAAAGGTTATTACTCCAATTGACTGGAGGGACGAACTATGAAATTCGGTCGCTTAGGTGAATTGAAACATGGCTACAATGCAATGACGACTTGTGAAAGTGCAATGCTTATGGATATTGGTTATCAGGTCATGAATGCACAAGAAAAGTTAACATTTAAAGATGATAAAAAAGAAACTGCATTTGTTATTTTGACTGGTGAAGTAATGATTCATTGGCAAAATGAAACGGAAATGATGAAACGGAATTTACTTTTTGATGATAATCCATACTGCTTACATGTTCCAGCGGGAACTGAGGTTATTGTTCAAGCGAATAACCATGTAGAAGTATTAATACAAAAGACCGAAAATGAAAGAAACTTTGCTCCTAAGTTCTATAGACCAGAAGATTGTCAATGCGATCAATTTGGTGCTGGAGTATGGAATGGTACTGCTGAACGGACAGTACGGACAATATTTGATTATACCAATGCCCCATATTCTAATATGGTAAATGGTGAAGTAATTAATCGTCCAGGTAGATGGTCAGGTTATATTCCACATACACATCCACAACCAGAGGTCTATACTTATAAGTTTAATAAACCGCAAGGATTTGGCTGCTCATTTATTGGTGATGATGCTTATAAGATTTCGCATAACAGTTATTCAGCAATTCCTGGTGGTGATAGTCATCCGCAAGTTACAGCGCCAGGGTATGCAATGTGGTATAGTTGGATGATTCGGCATTTACCAAATGATCCGTGGATAAAAACAAGAACTGATGATGTAGAACATACGTGGTTATTAGAAAAAAATGTGAAAATATGGGAACCAAAATAAAGAGACAAAGAAAGGTGAGGTAAACAATGGGCTTTGTAAGAATGACTGTTGCACAAGCAGTAGTTAGATTCCTAGACCAACAGTATATCGAAGTGGATGGCAAAAAAAATAAATTTGTCCGTGGTATTTTTACTATATTTGGTCATGGAAATGTTGTTGGTTTGGGACAGGCTTTAGAAGAACTAGAACACAAATTAGAAGTTTATCAAGGAAAAAATGAACAAGGTATGGCACATATTGCAACTGGTTTTGCAAAACAGAAGAATCGTCACCAAATCTATGCTTGTACGTCATCCGTAGGTCCTGGAGCGGCAAATATGATTACTGCTGCCGCGACTGCAACGGCAAATAATATCCCCCTTTTATTACTGCCAGGAGATGTTTTTGCAACCCGTCAGCCAGATCCTGTTTTGCAACAGATTGAGCAAACAGATAGTTTGGCGATTTCAACCAATGATGCATTCCAAGCAGTAAGTAAATATTGGGACCGAGTGAGCCGTCCAGAGCAATTGATGACTGCAATGATTAATGCTATGAGGGTATTGACCGATCAGGCAAACACTGGAGCAGTGACGATTGCGTTACCACAAGATGTACAAGGCGAAGCTTACGACTTTCCAGAGTATTTCTTTCAAGAGCGTGTTCACCGAATTGATCGGAGATTACCAGTACAAGCAGCGATTGAGGATGCGGTTAAGATAATTATGCGTAAGAAAAAGCCAATCATTATTTGTGGTGGCGGACTGCGATATGCTGAAGCTGGTGAAGAATTAAAAAGCTTTTCTGAGGCCTTTCATATTCCTTATGGTGAGACGCAGGCTGGTAAGAGCGCGGTCGCTTACGATCATGCATATAACTTAGGTGGAATCGGTGTAACTGGTAACTCGGCGGCAAATGATATAGCGCATCAGGCCGATTTGGTTATTGGGATTGGTACGAGATTTACCGATTTTACAACGGGATCAAAAGGTGTATTTGATGCACCGAATGTAGAATTTTTGACAATCAATGTTTCTGATTTTCATGCTAATAAATTAGATGCAGTAAAAGTTGTTGCTGATGCAAAAGTTACCTTAAAAAAAATAGAAGAAGAACTGAAAAAAGTAAATTATAAAGCTGCTTATACTGATGAAATTAAGTTTGCAAAAGAAAAATGGCAGCTAGAATTAGAACGTTTATATGATGTTAAGTATTGCCCTGATTTTGTACCAGAGGTATCTGGTGATTTTGATAAAAGCAAAATGACTGAATATAGAGAATCTTTAAAAACCTGCTTGACCCAAACAGAAGTAATTGGTGTATTTGATCGATTGCTTGACGATGATGCCATTGTGGTTGGTGCATCAGGAAGTTTACCTGGATGTTTACAACGTGTATGGCGTCCAAAAAAAGTTGGTGGTTACCATATGGAATACGGTTACTCTTGTATGGGGTATGAAGTTGCTGCATCTATTGGAGCAAAATTAGCAGAAGAGAATCGTGAAGTGTATGCTTTTGTTGGTGATGGCAGTTATCTCATGCTGCACACGGAATTGGTAACTAGCATTCAAGAAGGGATAAAAACCAATATTGTTTTACTCGACAATAGTGGTTTTGGCTGTATCAATAATTTACAAATGGGTAATGGTATGGGCAGTTTCTATACAGAATTTAGAAAACGTTCAAAAGATGGAAAAGGCAATGGTGCTTTATTGCAAATTGATTTTGCTAAAAATGCCGAGGCTTATGGGGCAAAGACATATTCCATTCATACGTTAGAAGAATTAGAAGCAGCTATTATAGATGCAAAAAAACAAACGGTATCAACATTATTTGATATAAAGGTATTGCCAAAAACGATGACCCATGGGTATGGTGCAGATTGGAATGTTGGCTTAGCTGAAATTTCTAGCAATGCTAAGATTAATGCTGCATACCAAAACCGTAGAAGCTTCTTAGACAAAGCGAGAAAGTACTAAGTTATTCAGAAAGATAATTTATAAATTGAAGGGCGGCTTTTAAAATGTTGAAAATCGGTATTATTGGTGCAGGTCGTATTGGTAAGGTTCATGGAGAAAGCATTGCAAAATATGTAAAAAATGCCACGGTAAAAGCAATTGCTGATCCATTTCTAAATGATGAAACAAAAGAATGGGCCAAGTCTATGGGCATTGAGCATACGTATACGGATTATAAAAAAATTATGAATGATTCTGAAATTGATGCGGTGCTTATTTGTGCTTCAACAGATATGCATTCTCCACTTTCTATAGAAGCAATTCAAGCGGGTAAACATGTTTTTTGTGAAAAACCAATTGATCATGATGTAGAAAAAATCAAAGAGGTTTTAAATGTTGTTAAAGCTTCTGATCGGAAATACCAAGTTGGTTTTAACCGCCGTTTTGACCATAATTTTAGAGCTGCACAAGAAGCGGTTGCTGCAGGTAAGATTGGTAAACAACAAATTATTAAAATTACTTCTCGTGATCCCGAAGCACCACCAATCAGCTATGTAAAAGTTTCTGGCGGAATGTTCTTAGATATGACAATTCATGATTTTGATATGGTTAGATTTTTATCTGGCAGTGAAGTTGAAGAAGTATACACTGTAGGCGGAGTTACGGTTGATCCAGCAATTGGTGAAGCGGGTGACGTTGACACTGCAATTATCAGCTTAAAACTTGCCAATGGTGCTATGGCTGTGATTGATAACTGTCGTCAAGCTGTATATGGTTATGACCAACGTGCTGAAGTATTTGGAACAGAGGGAGCAATTCAAATTAGCAATGATAGTGCCTCCAATGCAATTCTTAGTAATAGAGATGGAGTTACTGCTGAAAAACCATTGTATTTCTTCTTAGAACGTTATATGCGTGCTTATGCTGATGAAATTGGTGCTTTTGTTGATGCGATTGTTGAAGATAAAGAAGTTATGGTAAATGCAGAGGATGGTTTAGAACCAGTCATTATCGGCCTAGCTGCTAAAAAATCATTACTTGAAAATAGACCAGTTAAGACTGCTGAAATTAAGCAAGCTTTTGGTTTATAAATAAAGATTTAGTTTTAGAGATTTTTATGCAATGAGATAATTTACTAAGCAAAGATATATTACTCCCTTGGTAACAAAGTAAATGTCTAGAACGTAAAAATCTCTAAGCAAATCTATCATTGGTATGACGTTATAATTTATACTCCTAAGCAAAATATAGAAATTATTATTACAGTGTATATGGTTTTATGAAAATAAAGGGTTGAGGAGCGTAGTTTATGTTAAATATAAATGATATTCATTTGGGGATTGCACCGATTGCTTGGACAAATGATGATATGCCTGACTTAGGCAAAGAAAATACGTTTGAACAATGTATCAGTGAAATGGCTTTGGCTGGATTTACTGGCTGCGAAGTAGGAAATAAATATCCTCGGAATACTAGTGTCTTAAGTAAAGCTTTGAAAATACGTGGACTAAAAATTGCGAGTGCGTGGTTTAGTTCTTTTTTAACGACAAAACCGTTGCAAGAAACAATAGATGCGTTTATTGAACATCGTGATTTTTTATGTGCAATGGGCGCTAAAGTAGTTGTAGTATCTGAACAAGGACACAGTGTTCAAGGGCAAGTAAAAACGCCGATTTTTGCCAAGAAACCATACTTTACAGAAGATGAATGGAATAAACTTGCCACAGGGTTAAATAAACTTGGCGAGCTCGCAAAAGAAAAAGACATGAATGTTGTTTACCATCATCATATGGGAACTGGAGTACAAACAGCGGTAGAAATTGATAAACTAATGGAAATGACAGATCCTGCGTTAGTCTCTTTATTATTTGATAGTGGACATTTAGTTTATTCAGGAGAAAATCATTTAGCCGTGTTGAGAAAACATGTAGATCGTATCAAACATGTGCATTTAAAAGATATTCGAATCGAAAAAGTACAAGAGGTAAAAGAAAAACAGTTAAGCTTTCTAGAAGGTGTTAGATTAGGTACATTTACAGTCCCTGGTGATGGTTCAATTGATTTTATGCCAATTTTCGAAATATTAGCAAAAGCGAGATATCAAGGTTGGTTTGTAGTTGAAGCAGAACAAGATCCTTCCAAAGCAAATCCATTTGAATATGCTCAAAAAGCAAGATGTTATATTAAGAAAACAGCAAATTTATAAAAAACAGAGTATTCCAATAATTGTATTTAATGGTTTCTAATTGATGAAGAAAAACAGCATATTAAAGATGAATCACTGATCAAACATATATTTAATAGTGTAAATTGAAGGAGTGAAAATAATGAATATTTTAAAATCGTTTTTGACAGGAGCAGACAAATCACGCATTACTGACCCTGCAGCTATAAAACGTATGTTTACAACCGCTCGCTGGCAGGTAATGACCTCGATGATTATTGGCTATGGTATGTATTATGTAGTAAAAATGACCTTGGGTGTAGCGAAAAAGCCTATGATGGAAGCCGGATTTACTGCTACAGAATTAGGGCAAATTGGTGCAGGATTACTTATTGCGTATGCTCTTGGTAAATTTGTTCATGGTTTCCTAGGTGACCGCATTAATGTTAAAAAGCTAGTGCCTACGGGCTTACTTGGCTGTGCTATTGTAAATATTATTTTAGGATTTACCACATCTTTTTATGTATTTTTGATCCTTTGGTTTATTAACGGCTGGTTTCAGTCTATGGGTTCTGCGCCATGTATCGTTTCAATAACGCAGTGGTTTTCTAAAAAAGAAGTAGCAACGCAATATGGTGTATTCAGTATTGCACATTATCTTGGTGAAGGCGCAACTTATATTATTTCGGCTTGGTTGATTGTACATTATGGCTGGCAGTCGGCATTCTGGTTCCCAGGAATTTTGTGCGTAGTAATGGCTTACCTAATGTATAAATTTATGTGGGATCGCCCTCAGGCATATGGTTTACCTACCGCTAATGAATTTAAAGGTGAAGTAGAAGAGGTTAAGAAAGAAAAAGTTAAGACTACGAAGGAAGCACAATTAGAGGTTATTAAAAACCCATTTGTTTGGTTAATTGCTTTAAGTGCCGCTTTCATGGGTATTGCACGTTATTCTTTGAGCAGTTGGGGCGTAATTTTCCTTCAAGAAAGTAAGATGTATAGTTTAGTGGCCGCTGGCAGTATTATGGCTCTCAGTCCGCTCATGGGTGGATTAGGTTCTTTTCTTTCAGGTTATATTTCTGATAAAATTTTCAAATCACACCATGCTTTAACTACAATTTTCTTTGGACTAGTTATGCTTGGCGGACTTGTAGGTTTTTGCTATACACCTCCCGGAAATCAACTGCTGGATATGATCTGGATTTCAGTCTTTGGCTTTGGGCTTGGCGTTATCCTATGCTTTGTTGGTGGAATGCTGGCAGTCGATCTTTGCTCGCAAAAGGCCGCTGGGGCAGCAATGGGAACAGTCGGCTTGTTAGCTTATGCCGGTGCAGCTTTGCAGGATATTGCAAACGGCTGGCTGATGGATATCAGTAAAATTATGGTAGATGGTAAAGCAGTATATAATTTTGATGTGATTAATATGTTCTGGATTGGATCAGTTGCTATTATGATAGTCTTAATTGTTCCTTGTTTATGGGCCAAGAAGAAAAATACTCCAGAATCTACTACTGATGTTAATGGCTAATAAGCCCCGTAATCTATCGTAAATATTTGTGCTGATGCAGATGTAATAAATTACAGAATATTCTGTAATTTATTACATCATAAGCATTTAATTAGAAATAAGTTCGATAAGCATATTTATTAAATTAAATATTTTTCGTTACTTAACAGTGACAGGGCAGAGGGTTAAATCAAACACATAAGGAGCATATGTTATGGCAAAATTTATTGCAGATTTACACACACATACAATTTCATGCAGGCATGGTTTTAGTACGGTTACGGAAATTATCAAAGCCGCAGCTGATATTGGATTAGAAGCAGTTGGCCTCACCGAACATGGACCAGGTTATCCTGGCAGTGTTGGCGATGCATACTTTAATACTTACAGGGATATACCGTCAGAAATGTTTGGCATCACTGTTCTAAAAGGTTGTGAGGTTAACATGATGGACTTTTATGGTAAGGTAGATTTGGAACAGTCCCGCATGGCTAAATTGGATATTGTTATTGCCAGTTGCCACAAAGAATGCACCCCTATAGGCTCTATAGAGGAGAATACAAAAATGTATTTAGGGGCTATTAGGAATCCTTATGTCGACATTATCGGTCATCCTGATGCACCTCTTTATCCTATTGACATAGAAAAAGTCGTAAAGGCAGCGGTTAAATATGGGGTCGCCCTGGAAGTTAATAATAGTTCACCAGCGGCGCGTCCCAGCAGTGAAAAATTATGTGCTGAGATCATCCGCTTAGCAAAAAAATTTGGAGCAAAGCTGGCTGTGGGTTCGGATGCACATTATCATGTAGTTGTTGGCAAGTTTGATTATGCATATAAAATGATTACAGAAGGTACCTTTCCACTTGATCAAGTTATAAATTCTTCAAAAGATAATTTAATGGCTCATCTTCGCCGGAATCGAAAACTTTAATTGCACTAAAGTTTTCGAAGAATATGCCGATGTGATTCATTAAATCAAAAAAATAAATAGGGAGTTGAATTTAATGAAAAAAGCTTTATGGTTTAAGTCTATTTTATCCATTATGATGGCAGTTGCTTTACTTTTCCAATTTACTTTATTTGCATCAGCCGCTGAATCAAATAAAGTAGTTTTAAAAATTGACAGGGCCGATGCCGATCAACTGCCAAGAAATTATAGAACGACTGATGATACTTTTCGTGCTACAAAAGATGGACAGTATCCTTCACGCGTTGGTTTGAAGGATATTCATGCCTCCGCCAGCAGTATTTTTTCAGAAAAAGAATTTGAACAAGTAATATCAAGGGCACACGGCAATGTAATTGTTGTAGACTTACGCCAGGAATCGCACGGATATCTTAATGGTATGGCTGTTAGCTGGTTTGGTGCTAATAATTGGGGAAATGACGGAAAAGATTTGGAACAAGTTAAAGTTATTGAAAAAGGCTTACTTGATAAGGCTTTAACAGAAACACCAACAACTATTTATCATTTTGATGATGATAAAAACGTAACCACCGAGTCTTTTCAGATTAATGTTGAAAACGCACTTACTGAAGAAGAAATGATAAAATCTCATGGGGCAGGCTATTTTCGGTTAGCTTGTTCAGATCATTTCCGTCCCGAAGATGCTGATGTTGATCGTTTTCTTGAGTTTTATAAATTGCTTCCAAAGGATGCATGGCTACACTTTCATTGCTTTGCGGGTGAAGGACGTACAACTATTTTTATGAATATGTATGATATTTTAAAAAATGCAAAAAAAGTAAGCTATGATGATATTGCATTACGACAAGGGTTAATTGGACCAGTTGATATTCGAAATGTACCGGCTTCTAAAATGAATTGGAAACGTAAAGCCTATATTGAACGTGCTCAATTTGTTAAACATTTTTATGATTTTGTAAAACAAAGTCCGGATAATTTGCCAATGACTTGGTCGAAATGGGCTAGGCAACATAGTTATTAATTAGCCACAGTCTTCTTATGCCTGTTGCTTGGGAGAGTGATTTTTGATACAGCGCAGATAAAAATTTAGAAAATAAACGAATATAAATGAAAAATATGCAGAGGTAATTCATTAATTGTTGAATATTTTGCCTGATCTGATCATGGCTAAAGAAGGATGGGAACAGAAATAAAACGCGTCAATTTTGTTAAAATTTTATTATATGACTAGATGGCATAACGTGAAGTTAGCTGTTAATTCATAAATTGGCACCAATGAAATTTATATTTACAGACTAAAGTGCTCTAATGAAGTAACAGAATAGGTTTGATGAAGATAGACAGTGTAGATAATCTTTATGATGTCTACACTGTCTATCTTATGTAAAAGGAGAGATATCTATTATGTGGAAGAAAATGAATATGATGTCAAAGATGTTACTAGCTTTATTATTGCCAATGTTTCTTATTGTTGCGGGAATTTGTACGTATTCTTATTTTGAGTCTCGTAATATCTTAAATAAGCAAATCATGCAGACCGTTACTTATATGGCGGAAAGTCAAAGTAATACGGTATACTATACATTGAAAGAAAAAGAAACGTTACTTACAATGTGTGCTGAGATTTTAGGACAAAAAGAGATGTCCACATCAGAGCGTATTGCTTTATATAAACAAGTGAAAGCAAATTTTACTGGAATTAAATCAGTATTTGATGGTTATGAAGATAAAACATGTAGTGATTCTCAAGGGGTAACAGAAAAAGAAAAGCCAGCAGGATATGATCCAAAAAGTCGTATTTGGTATAAGATTGCAAATGAATCAAAAGGTGTTGGCTATACACCTGCTTTTGAGACGTCTAACAAATCACTATCAGTAGATTTAAGTAAAAAAATTATTCGCAATGGACAAATGGTAGGTGTTGTGGGGGTCGATATTGATATTAGCCAAATACGTGAATTAGCACAAAATTTTAAAATTGGTGAAACCGGATATGTAGCAATTTTAGATGAAAAAGGCAATTTCATTTCTCATCCTAAATTTGGTTTGACGGATAATATTAATGAGGTGGAAAATGGAAATCTAAAAAGCTATGCGGGTTCTTTGATGAATAAGCAGGCAAATGTACAAAGTGGAATTTTAAATGGTGAACAAGTATTAATGTCTGCATCACCAATTGGTAATACCGGATGGACTTTTGTGATATTTGCGCCAGAAAAAGAGTTGTTTAGGGATGTAAATGAATTGGCCTTAAAGTCGATAACTTCCAGTCTTATTGGATTGATTTTAATTGGTTTTATCATTATCGTTATTACAATTAATTTTGTGAAACATATAAAATTAATTGACAAAATGGCGGGAGAAATAGCAGCTGGTGATTTGCAGATTGATCATGATTATAAAACAGATGAATCTAGTAAAGACGAAATTGATAAATTAATTCATAGTTTCCAACGAATGAAAATAAAATTACGTTCCTTAATCAGTAATGTTAGTACTTCAGCGATACAAGTTACACAGTCAACAGGACAGTTCTATGAAAGTTCCCAACAGTCAGCGGAAGCTGCAGATAGTGTTGCTTCTTCGATAACACATTTAGTTGGAGCAACTGAAAGTCAGGTAAAAGCCGTTAATGAAGTAGTAACAATAGTGGGCAAAATGTCGGAGAACATACAAAATGTTGCTGGCAGTGCAAATAGTATGGCAGGTATTGCAGACGAAGCCGCTGGAGCAACTATTTCAGGAAAACAATCAGTTGATGAGGCTGTTGCACAAATGGATAATGTCAGCAAAGCCGCTAATCGGGCGAAACTTGCATCGACTGATATGGAAAAAAGTTCAGATCAAATCGGGCAAATTGTTGAAATGATTTCTAATATTGCGGGACAAACCAATTTACTTGCATTAAATGCGGCAATTGAGGCGGCAAGAGCCGGTAATCAAGGTCGTGGGTTTGCTGTAGTAGCGGAAGAGGTTCGGAAATTAGCTGAACAATCTGATCATGCAGCCAGACAAATTACGGAATTAGTACAGAAAAATCATGAAAATATTGATCATATGGTTACATCAATTGAAGATGCAATTAATGATGTAAATCAGGGAAGTACACGTGTTTATGCCGCAGGCGAAGAATTTAAAAAAATCTTGGATATGGTAAATAATTTAGTGAATCGTGTAAAGCAAATATCTTCATCGCTTGATGAGATTTCTAGCGGCAGCCAAAGCATTGTTGTTGCAGTAAACGATGTAGATGAGGTATGTAAAGGAACAGCAACTGAATTTGAAAGTGTATCAGCGGCTGTTGAAGAACAGTCAGCATCAATGCAAGAAATTGCATCATCATGTTCTGCACTAAGTAATTTAGCGGAAAAATTAGATTGTGAAGTTCAAAAATTTAAATTATAGCCAGCTTTAATTAAACAATATAGAATGTTAATGCTGCTAACGTTTAAAGTATGTACGACTTTTATAGGGGGGAGAAAACTTATGATGAGCAAAGAAACTATATTGAATGGACCATATCTATTGGCTCCGACTACGAATAGTATGACCATAGCCTGGGAGACTCGGTTTCAGGGGCAGACAAATGTATTTTATGGGGTAAATGAGCAGTTTGATCAGCAAGCAGAAGTACAAGTGCAAAGGGCAACGCCCTATAAAGATAATCCTGATGGTAATTTTATCTCTACGACAATTATAAACAAACTGGATGCAGACACAAAATATAGCTATAAAATTAAACTTGGAAATGAGCAAGAAGTTTGTGGCGAGTTTAAGACACTGGGGGATAATCCAGATATAAAGCGAATTTTTACGATAAGTGACTCCCATCTGTTTAATACAAACAAGCAATTTGCTAATATAGTTTTAGCTAATAAGCCTGATTTTATTATTCATATTGGAGATATCTCATTTGGAACCGGATATCAACGTGAACAGTATGAGGATAATTGGTTTAAGAAAATTCCAGAAGTAATAAAAACAATTCCTGTTATACATGTACCTGGTAATCATGATGATGGTCCATTTTATAATGACTTTTTTACTTTTCCTCAATCAAAGACTTACCAGTGTGATGAAGCAAAACGAAGTTTTTCATTTGACTATGGGAAAATTCATTTTTTAATACTTGATAGCAACCCTTGGGGATTATTTGAGATGAATGCAATTAATTCAGGATTGTCTGCAGATAGTGAAACGAAGAAGATAATTTATAATACATTAGAATGGGCAATTGATGATTTAAAATCAAATCAAGCAAAAAATGCTGACTGGCGGGTAATCGTACTCCATCACCCGTATACAGATGAATTTAATAATAAGTATATTGTTCCTATCGCTGAAAAGTATAATGTTAATTTAGTGATTAGCGGGCATCTACATTATTATGTTAAAAGTGTTTCTATTAACCCAGAGATTGGTGCTAAAACAGTTTATTTAACCCAAGGAAGTGCACAAGATGGAGAACATGAATTAAATCTAGGGCAGTTTGATAAGCGGTTATTAGTAGAATTTCCAGAAGTTGTTGCACTTGGAAAAGGTAATTATGGGGAGCTAGATATAACAAAAAGTAACCTGGCTTATAAAAGCTATGGATTTAATAAGGATGACGATAAAGAGATTTTGGTTGATACAGTTGTTTTAACAAAGGAAAAACCTGAAATAATTATCTCTGATGTTCAAATTGATACGATCGATAAATTTGGACATATTCGAATTACTGGTAAAGCCAAAAATGCAGGTAGTGGTTTTGAAGCTGTAATAGTTAAGGTCATCGATAATGGTGCAGAACATGTCATTAATTTATTTGGTAATAAGGGAAAAGAGCGGATTATTGCTTTGAATTGTAATGAGGAAAAAGATTTTATTGCGCTTTATCAAACCACAGATCCTGGACAGCATGAATTGTATGTAGAAGGTATTACTAAAAGCATTACAGTTTATGAACCAGAGCAACTGACTTTTGAACACATGAAGCTTAAAGTTGGTAATGAAAAAAATACTAACCTGCTAATTGCAAGTGTTGAAATTACAAATAATTTAAAAAACGAAGTGCAAGTACCTGTTGATCTGATTATCAACAAAGAAGTTGTTCAAAGAAAAATGACATCATTAGCGGGTTATGAGAAAAAAAATATAGAGTATTATCATAAGTTATCAAGAGGTGGAAGTTATAAAGTTAAGATAGCCAATTTAGAAGAAAAAGAGATCAGAATACAAGGCCCTGTACGAATAATACCAAGGGTTAAGGATCTATCTGGTAATGGCAATGATGCTCTTTTACATGGCACGCCAAGGGTAATAAAAGAGAAAGATAGAGTAATCGTACATTTAGATCAATATAGTGATTATTTGGAAATTCCAGATAGTGACAGTTTGCGCGTTAGCGATGGCTTTACCGGCATGGTTTGGGCAAATATTAGTAGATTAGCTCAGGGGGCAGAGATGTCACATAATCCGCTGATGGTTAAAGGAAAGTCAATTGGTTGGGGGGCGACATATTTATTGCGTATGGCAGTTGAGAGAGCTGGTAGTTTAAAATGGGGAACTTGTCATGATATTACCGAATATGCCTGGCAAGGTGGTAATGCAAGTTTAAATGAATGGGTCCATTATACCTCTTCTTTTGATAAAAAAAGTGGTGGCACTTCTTATTGCAATACGAATAAAGTTGCAGAGATCTCAGGCATCGGTGCTGATGCTAAATTAAGAAATTGGGAGGATGAACCATTGTTTGTTGGCTATTCATATATTGGGCATGTAATTGAAGAAATTGGCAGACCTAAATATTTTACGCATTTACCAGCGCAAATTAGTCAGGTCAGATTTTACAGAACGAAATTATCCAGTCAAGAAAATCAATTAATTTATAAAAAGCCAGCTGAAATTGGACCCAAAAGTGATGAATTAGCAGTCTGGCTGGACTTTAATAATATTATTACGACCGGGACTCATATTACGGAGTGGAGACGCCCGGCAATCTTTGAACCTTCATATAAAACCGAAAAAAAATATTGGGATTTTAATCAGTTAAAAGTTACCGCTGTTATACCAGTTGAAACAACATTAGAAGCTACAGTTGAAGTTTCTGATGATGGTGATTTAGTCAAGGATTCGAAGAAAATTTGTATACATGATGGAGTGTGCTGTGTTGATCTAAGTAATTTACAGCAAGCACAGTATATTAGAATTATGACAAAATTTGTAGCTGAAGTTGGTGATAAGGGAATTTTTACTCCTGAATTGTGGGAATATCAGGTTACTGCATCAACAGAAAGTATTTTTACAGAGATGATATGGGCAACACGCGATGATTGGGAAAAGGGTCGAATGACCGATGCAGTTGGTTTCGAACCAGTTGACAGGCTCAAAACTTTTCATGAATATACAGATGTTATTCATGGCTAGGCTGTTTGTATTAGGAGGATTAACTTTATTTAAAATGATAGTCCTGGAATTTAGTTTTAGATAAGTCCGTAGTTTTTTTATTATAAATTGCAGATATAGAGAGGAGTTATGTAGTGGATCTTATCATGATTTTTATTAGTTTAGTCGGTTTAATGTATTTGGCTTATCGTGGATATTCCATTATATTAATCGCACCTGCCTTTGCTGTGATAGCGGCTATTGGTAGTGGCTATGCAGCGATGCCGATTTATAGTGAGCTTTATATGACAAAAGCAGCAGAATATATTAAAAATTATTATCCGGTCTTTTTATTGGGAGCAGTCTTTGCCAAGGTTATGGAATCTGGTGGACTTGCAGCGGCAGTTGCGAGTAAAATCGTACAAACGCTTGGTAAAGAAAGAGCGATTTTAGCCGTGCTCTTGGGCTGCGGGGCTTTGACATACGGAGGGCTAAGTGTATTTGTAGTTGCATTTGTGATGTACCCGTTTTCTGCTATTTTATTTAAGCAAGCGAAAATTCCCAAACGATTACTACCAGCAACCTTATGGATGGGGATACTTACCTATGCGATGATTGCCATTCCGGGGACTCCTCAGATTCAAAATATTATTCCAACGGCTTTTTTTGGTACGACGACTTGGGCGGGAATTAGTACAGGTCTTTTTGCTACATTATTATATTTTGTTATTGCATGGGCATGGATCAGTTATCGACATAAGAAATTAGCAAGTCAGGGCGAAGGTTATGGAAATTATATTTTAAACGAACCAGAGGATGTAAAAGAAGATCTACCACATTGGAGCTTGGCGGCGTTACCACTGGTTCTCGTTGTTGTGATTAATTTGATTGTGAGCAATCCTTTTACTTGGCAATGGGCATATCATTGGGATAACCATAGTTTAGAGAATTTTACAACGCTAAAATTGTCACTTTTAGCATCTAGTGTCGATCGTGTACAAGCGATATGGTCGATTAATGTTGCGCTTATTATAAGCAGCATTGTTGCGGCATTCATTGGGCGAAAACGTTTAAAAACGCAAGGAGGCGTACTTTCACCGATTAATATGGGAGCTGTATCTTCTACTTCAGCAGTTTTGAATGTAGCATCTGGCTACGCATTTGGTTGTGTTATCGCTATCTTACCAGGTTTTCAAATCATCAAAGAAATGCTGCTGAATTTAAGTGTTGGTGATGGGCCATTACTTTCTGCAATCATTACGACGAATATTATGACAGGAATTACGGGATCGGCATCGGGGGGGTTAACCATAGCGTTGGGGATGCTTGGAAATGAATGGCTTGCTTGGGCAAACAGCATGCAGATGTCACCGGAGATTTTACATCGAATTGTTTGTATTGCTTCTGAAGGCATTGATACAGTACCGCATTCTGGAGCGTTAGTTACCCTTTTTGCAGTCTGTGGATTAACTCATAAAGATTCTTATTATGATGTTTTTATACTAACAATACTAAAAACGACAATTGCTTTTATTTGTTTGGCTTTTTATAGCATAACAGGACTCGTTTAAAGTAAAGATAACATAAACAAATATTTTGACTAAAATAATATACTAGAGGAAATCTCGTAGTGTAATGTAAAATAAAAAACTAGAATATCAGAATAAAATCTGGTATTCTAGTTTTTTAGAATAGACAGGGAAATGCTGGACATTTATAAAAATGTAGTAACACAGGCAAAGGCTATGACAATAATTAAACAGGTAAATAGTGCGTTGACTAAGTGTACGGAGTTTCTACTGCAAAATTTCATCATTTTATTCTACACCTCGAATTCTAATGTAAATAGCATTAATTGTAAAACAATTATACATTTACAAGATGTAAAGTACAATGCCAATTTCCGATATTTAGAGAAAAATAGGATAAAAGTCCAAGAATTACGGAATAAAAATAAGCTAAACGTCCTAGACGTTTAGCTTATTTTTTATTCTGGTGCTTTCATTAAATTTGTTTGTATAGGCAAAAGGTCCTGACTAATATCTAGGTTGATTGGATCGGCTAAAATAAGGATTTTTTGCAAGGCGTTGACTTGATCATCGTGTTGTTTGTTATTTAGTAAATTCTGACCATCGAGGGCATAAACGCTAGTTTCAATTATTTTCGTTTGTTTGCGAGAAAAAATTTTCGTTTTACTAATAATCTCTAAAACATGATTATGATTGTCATCAGTTAAATTTGCGGGCGGGGCAAGTTGTGTTAGTTTTTCATTGAGCGAGTTACTCTTGGTATATAAATCGGCCAAGCGAGCATGGGCGGTTTGTACGCTGATCGTATCATTTTGGAATGCTTTGATTATTTTATGATATTGCTGCCAATTGTTGTTTAGTCTATCAATATATTTTTTGTAGGCAGTATACCATTCTGAGAAATTCATTTGTTCTTGAATTAACAGTTGTTGCTCTTCGGGCGTTGGTGGTTCTGGTTTCTCTGGTGGAGTTGGTTTGAAAATGAACGGAATACTAAGGAGAACTAGACAAATGATAATCGGCAAAATTTGTTTTTTACGAATGGCCAGAAAGATAATACAGCCGATACATAAAATCAGTAAGCCAAATAATATGTTTAATATTAATGGTGTTAAATGTAGCATGGAAATCTCCTTTATCTAAAGTATATGTACTTTCTACAATTGTTTGGCGAGTTCCTGCTATTGCATGAAGAAGTTTGTATACAGCAGGTATTTTCCAGCAGGTATTGCAGGCTTAAAAATTTCACTATATACTAAATATTATATTCGTAATGCAGAAGTGATCAGGAAAGAACTTACTAATCGAGTCTTTCCGAAATATATATACGAATAGAAAGAGGCTTTGCTCATGAAGTTTATCAATAAAAATTTTTGTAAAGGCCTTTGGCAGTTGTTCAAAGGATATTGGAATTCAGAAGAAAAATGGAAGGCAAGAGGTTTGCTTGGTATCGTCATTGCTTTGAATTTTATAGCAGTCTATATAACAGTGCTACTTAATCAGTGGTATAACACTTTTTACAATGCATTACAAAATTACGATCAAGCCGCATTCTGGAGTCTGAATGGACAATTTGCGATTCTTGCTTTTCTTCATATTATAGTTGCAGTATACGCGATGTATTTACAGCAAATGCTCCAAATCAAGTGGCGGAAGTGGATGACAAATTGCTATCTTGATAAGTGGATGCATAATCAGACGTATTATAAAATGCAGATTCTCGAAGATAAGACGGATAACCCAGATCAACGTATCAGTGAAGATATCAATCAGTTTGTTTCCTTAACACTTAGTTTATCTTTGGGATTTTTGAAGCAGATTACTATGCTGGGCGCGTTTATCGCTATTTTATGGGATTTATCTGGCGTAATTACGATCCCTGTTGGTAGTGATCAATTTACGATTTATGGTTATATGGTTTGGATTTCGATTTTATATGCTGTTATTGGTACCTATTTAACGGCGAAAATCGGGAATCCTTTGATTCGGTTGAATTACGATCAACAACGTTATGAAGCAAACTTCCGTTTTAATATGGTGCGGTTAAGAGAGAATAGTGAGAGTGTTGCTTTCTACGGTGGCGATAACCCAGAAAAATCAGGGCTTATGGCACGATTTGAACAAGTATTTAAAAATTATTGGTCTTTAATGAAATATGGAAAGCGCTTAACCTGGTTTACCTCAGGGTATGGTCAATTAGCAATTATTTTCCCGACTTTGCTTGCTGCACCACGTTATTTTAGTGGTGTGATGCAACTTGGCGGCTTGATTCAAACTTCCAGCGCATTTGGTCGCGTGCAAGATGCGTTATCTTTCTTTGTTGATAGTTACACCTCGATTGCTCAGTGGCAAGCGGTGGTAAAACGTTTGCTTGGTTTTGTGGAACATATGCAAGCGGTAGAAGAGTTAAAAGTTGATACGAATATCGCTGAGGTCAATGTGGAACGTTTGGCCATCAAGAATTTAACAGTAGCATTGCCGAATGGGCAGACATTATTACAAGATGTGAATCTACAGGTTTCGTGTGGAGAAAAATTATTGATCACCGGAGCTTCTGGTTGTGGGAAGAGTACCTTCATGCGAACGATTTCAGGTATTTGGCCTTTTGGTAAAGGTAGTATTGTTGTTCCACAGGGGCAAATACGATTATTTTTACCACAACGCCCATATTTACCATTAGGTAGTTTAAAAGAAGCAATCTTGTATCCGAAAGAGAACCTATTGGTTGATGATGAACGCATCAAAGAAGTAATGAAAGAGTGCCAATTAGGCGATTTCATTAGCAAACTATATGATGACGCTGATTGGTCGCGTATTTTATCGCTCGGAGAACAACAACGCCTTGCTTTTGCTAGAGTGTTACTGATAAAACCAGAGTGGGTATTCCTCGATGAAGCGACTTCGGCACTTGATGAACCAACCGAAAAAGTGATGTATGAATTGCTAGTAGAGCATTTGCCAAATACAGCGATTATTAGCATTGGGCATCGAAATACACTGGTAAATTATCATCAGAAGAAATTGCATTTAAGTGGTGATGGTAGCTGGGGTATGGAAGCGATATAAGTGGATAAGACATCTGCAAGCCTAAGAAACGATAGCTTGCTTTTCGTTTTATGTAAATAATAATTATTCTCTGATTTCATAAAATAAAAGTAGAAAAATAAGATCAGCCGCTAAATTTTATTATATTTAGCGGCTGATCTTATTTTTTATTTATATTTTTGTATATAATCCCAAAGTGTTTGGAGTGATGAAAATGTCTTCTTCTGTTTTTTGCGGGCGAGAACGATATGTTTATAAAAAGGCTTGACGAGCGGGATAACGGTAATATCAGGGCAATTGTAGTATTGCAGACCGCTTAGAGAGATAAGAGATATGCCAAGTCCGGCGTTGACTAGGTCAACTCTGCGCCCAGGTTCATTACAATAGCTGATAATTTGGGGAGAGAATCCAGCTTTACGGCACTCAGTAAGAAAGATATCATGTGAGACATTTTCAGGTGAAGGAAAAATGAATTTTTCGCCGTTGGCATCTTTGAGGTCAAGAATTTTCTTTTGGGCAAAAGAATGGTTATTGGGTACGATGCAGACAAAATCTTCTTGTTCTAATGAAATGAAGTCAAAATCATAGTCTTTGATGTTATATGGTGCAGCCAAAAGTGCTAAATCAAGTTCGTTGTCATTTAGCTTGCGACAAAGTTCTTTACTTAAGTTATTGGTTAGGGTGAAGCTGATGTCTGAAAAATTGGTATTGAACGATGATAGAATGTCCGCGATATTGATGTTGCCAAGTCCTGTAATCATACCAATGCGAATGGTATTTTGCCCGTGGCTTGGACGATGTTTTTGTAATTGATGCTCCAATGCCGAGATGTCATCGAGAATTTTGATGGCGTATTGCATAAAGTCTTGTCCAGCAGGTGTCAATTCTACAGGATGACTAATGCGGTTGATGAGTTTAATACCAAGGTCGTTTTCTAATTTGGTAATTTGCTGTGATAAAGCTGACTGCGAGACGAAAAGACGGTCTGCAGCACGTGTGAAGTGTTTACACTCAGCGACTGCCATGAAATATTGAATTTGTTTTAATAGCATAAAATCACCCTTAAATAAGACTGTTAACGATACTGATCCAATCTTGATATTATATTTTACTATAATATCATTAACTGTAATTATTAATCAAATTATTTTTTCTAATAACAATAGTAGAAATTTGAATTGTACTTTCACGTAGAATATCTGTATGATGAAATCAAATTGATCCAGTATAAACGATTAAGATGCAAATGGATACGATGAGGCTTTTAGTTTGGGTGTAAGAAATGAGGTTTGTAAAATGAAAATATTTAAATTATCGCAATATTTAGAAGAATTGGAATGCCTAGTAAACATTGATAGCGTTTCGTCTGAGCCTATGGGAACAACACAAATCGCCGATATGATGAAAGAAAAATATGAAAGTATTGGATGGCAAGTGAAAAAGCATCAATTTGCTCCAAGCATTGGGCCTTGTCTGGAAATTACCAATTGCGAGGCCTCTAGTTATGATGTTTTAATTTTAGCCCATATGGACACAGTTTTTCCAGTAGGAACAGCAAAACAACGTCCTTTTTCGATTAGAGAAAATCGTGCATATGGTCCTGGCGTTATTGATTGTAAAGCTGGGATGCTCAGTGGATTTTATGCATTGCAGTATTTATCACAGCAAGGTGAACTTGAAGATAAAGCTGTTTGCGTGTTTTTAAATAGCGATCATGAGGGGATTAGCTCCAAATATTCACAGCATTACTCGCAATCCTTAGCAAAAAAAAGCCGATATGTACTTGTGTTAGAAGCAGGTCGTGCCAATGGAAATCTTGTCAATAAACGAAAAGGCATTGGTCGTTATTATATTACAACTCATGGCGTAGCAGCGCACGCAGGTGTTGACCATAAAAGTGGTAGAAATGCGATTGAGGAATTGGCACATTGGATTTTAGCATTGCAAAAGCGTACAGATTATGTCAAGGAAACAACGCTGAATATTGGTATGGTTTCAGGTGGAGTTTCAATTAGTGCAGTTCCCGCAGAAGCAAAAGCAGCACTAGATATTCGTTATTACGATGTGAAAGAAGCAGAAGCAATTGAGCGGTTGATGCAAGATTTGATAGCAAATCCGCATGTAGAAGGAACAACAGCAGAGTTTTCTGGTGGGATAACGCGTCCGCCAATGATTCCGACAGAAAAGACGCTGAAACTTTGTCAAGCAATTAATGATATCGGGGCAGAAATCGGTGTGGATTTTGACTGGATGGCAAGCGGTGGTGGATCCGATGGAAGTTTTGCCGCGGCAGCAGGAACACCGACGATTGACGGATTAGGTCCAGTTGGTGGCGGGGCGCATAGTCCAGGAGAATATATGGAAATTGATACGATTATACCACGTTATGAACTTTTGTGTAGAACGTTAGTGCATATTTTAAGAGAAAAATGAAGTAGATAAAGGATTTGACAAGTTTAAAGTTGGAGGGATCATTTTATGCTGGAAATTTTTATTGCAGCAGTTATTACTATAGGAATGGGATTCCTTGTTATAAAAAAGTATAAGCCGCAGTCAGTTATTTTACTGGGAGGTTTGTTATTGCTCGGCTGTACGCTTATGATGGGAAAAGGGATTATTGCAAATAAACAAAGTTTAGGAATAGGTTGGTTTGATATTTTTAAGGTAGTCGAGGATCTTATGAGTAACCGGGTTGCTGGGTTGGGACTTATGATTATGTCAGTAGCTGGTTATGTGCGATTTATGGACAAGATAGGAGCCAGTAAAGTTTTTGTTAATTTAGGGGTTAAACCGCTAAAATTTGTTCGTTCTCCTTATCTTGTACTTGCATTAGGCTTTTTTGTTGGACAGATAATGAAAATGGCGATTACCAGTGCGGCTGGTTTAGGTGTACTGTTAATGGGGACTATGTTTCCTATCCTTGTAAGTTTAGGAGCTAGCCGAGCGGCAGCGGCAGCGGTGATTGTTACAACTTCTTGTATTGATCTTGGTCCAGTAGCTGCATCTTCTCAATTGGTGGCTAAAAATGCTGGTATAGAAGCCATGGTGTATTTCTTGAAATATCAGTTACCAATTGCAGCAATTGTTTTACCGCTTATTGCGATTTTACATTATTTTACGCAGAAATGGTTTGATAAAAAGAGTGGTCACATAGCAGTTCAGAAAGAAGAAATAAACGAAATTCAACAAGAAGACGACAAGAATTTACCACCAGTCATATATGCTTTATTGCCGATAGTGCCATTAATTCTAATTTTTGTATTTAATCCTGTATTCGGTTCCAAGGCGAAAATGACACTGATTAGCTCAATTTTAATTGGAATGTTTATTAGTATGGTATTTGAGTATATCCGGCATAGAAATGCACAAACGGTGTTTGGCAGTGTGCAAAATTTCTTTGATGGCATGGGAAGTTCCTTTGCATCAGTAGTTACTTTGATTGTGGCAGCTGAAACCTTTTCAACTGGTTTAACTGCCGTTGGAGCAATTCATAACATTATTGAAAAAACAGAAACAGCCGGGCTAGGCTCTTGGGCGATGATTATTGTCATGCAGGGCGTCATTGCTGGAGCATCATTATTAACAGGCTCAGGAGATGCTTCCCTGTTTTCTTTTGCTGGATTGGCTCCTGCAATAGCTGAACGCATGAATATTGATCCGGCTCACATTTTACTTCCGATGCAGTTTTCTGGTACGATTGCTCGGGCGGTTTCACCGATTTCAGGTGTTTGCGTTGCGGTTGCGGGCCTGGCAATGGTCTCACCAATTGATATCGTAAAAAGAACAGCCATTCCCATGGCAGGCGCACTATTGGCTACAACGATTGCTAGTTTTCTTTTCTTTTAATAAGTATTTTATACCATAGTTTAAGGGGGCAATACGCAATAAACGAGTTTTAGTTTTTTCACTTATTAAGATAATTTACAGTACTTAGTCAAATATCTTCTAAACAATAACTTAATCAAAGATGAGAGAAATATCTAGGTTAGTGTTAAGTAAAAAGAGATATTAGAGTTGGAGGGTTTTTACATGAAAAACAAACTTTTTAAGGTATATATGGTTGTTATTTGTCTTTTCATTCTGCTACAGGCAGCAGTCGGGTGCGCCGCTAGCCCGCAAAAAGCTGCATCATTAGATGTTGGGGCAGGAATGTTTACTATGCCGGAAACTACAGGTGCAAACAAAGATGATCTTCAGGTCTTTTATTATCGTCCAGCCGGCTGGACTCCGGACAAGCCAGTTGTTATTGTACAGCATGGCATACAGCGTAATGCAGAAGAGTATCGTGATGGCTGGAAGACATATGCAGATCAGTATAATTTATTAGTAGTATGCCCACAATACTCCGAAGCAAAGTACCCGGGGGTGCGTTACTATAATACAGGGAATGTATCGGATTCCGATGATAATACAGGAAATTTACAGCCAAAAGACCAATGGATATTTCCAGTAATTAATCATGTAATTGATGAAGTACGGATACGTTCGGGAGCTAAGAGCAACAACTTTACGGTATTCGGACATTCGGCTGGGGCTCAGTTCGTCCACAGATATGTACTTTTTGGTGGGCAAACAAAGGCACAGAGAATCATTTCTGCTAATGCCGGTTGGTACTCGATGCCAGATACAAATGTGGCATTTCCCTATGGCATTAAAAATATGTCCATGAGCAACGAAGATTTGGCACAAGCATTTGCGAAACCAGTGACAATTTTATTAGGTGAGCAAGATATTAAGAGAAGTAAGGTACTTCGTAAAACTCCACAGGCAGATGCACAAGGGGCGAACCGTTTTGAACGGGGGAACCAATTCTTTGAGAAATCAAAAGCAAAAGCAGCAGAATTGGGCGTGCCATTCAACTGGAATTTAATTACGGTGCCGGGTGTTGGGCATGATGATGTTGGAATGGCAGCAGCGGCAGCAAAATTGATTGCCGAGGGAGCATTATAATTATTAAGTTATGACTTAGAGAGAAAGTACGTTTTTTAATAAATGTTTCTCTTAAATTGCAATTCGTAAATTACTATCAAAAGAAACTGCATGTAAGTATTGAGATACGTTCTTTTACTGTAAAGGCGTATGGTTATAGTAGTTCGGATATAAATAAAAAATGACTTGAAGTTTATAGTTGAACTTCAAGTCATTTTTTATTTAATCATATCTCGTTGATTGTATACTTAGAAATTAATTCTTGTAAATTACTTGCTTCTTTCAGTGAAATAATATATTAATGCTAGAACTGGCATACTTAGGCCAAGCATAGATGCAAACATCCAGCCACCATATGCATATGACCAGCCACCTACTGCAGAGCCAATTGCTCCGCCGATAAAGAAAACGGCCATGAATACTCCATTTACTCGCCCACGTATTTCATTGCCTAGTGAATAAATCGCACGCTGACCAAGAACCAGGTTACCAGACACCGCCATGTCTAAAGTAATGGCGGCAATGACAAGCATCGTTAAAGCGACGGCTGAAGAATCTTCAACTATATGCGTAAGCAAAAAAGACAGAATCGCAATGACAATGGCCAAGCCTGTCAATCGTTTGGTCCAGCCCTTATCAGCCAATCTTCCAGCGATAGGAGCAGCTATGGCGCCGGCCACGCCTGCAAGGGAGAATAAGGCAATGCCCTGTTGTGATAAATGGAAATGACTAGCCAGAAATAAGGGGATTACTGTCCAAAATAGACTGAAAGAACCAAACAACGAGGCTTGATAGAATGCACGACGGCGTAACACAGCTTGAGTTTTAAAAAGTGACCATAAAGAACAAATTAAATCACCATACTTCATCGTATGTGAAAGGCGCCGCTCGGGAAGTAAAAAAGCTAACATTACTGCCAATATGGCCGTAATGACGGCCGAGAAAATAAAAATTGCCTGCCAACCCCAAAGGTCAGCAACTAAGCTTGATATTGGACGGGCAAGCATGATGCCGAGCAATAAACCGCTCATTACATTACCTACCACTTGACCACGCTGCTCTTCTGTTGCTAAATGGGCTGCATAGGGTACCAGGATTTGCGTTGCTACGGAACCTAGCCCGATAAGCATTGCCGCTATAAGAAAAAGCAATGCATTATGCGTAAAGGCTGATGCAAATAATGCACAAATCACAACCACTAATGTGGATAAGACTAGCCGCCGATTTTCGACAAGATCGCAAAGGGGAACAATAAATAATAAGCCAGCAACATAGCCGATTTGCGTTAGTGTTACGATTAATCCTGCTGAGGCTAAAGGAAGATGTGTATCGATACTGATAGGGCCAACTAAAGGCTGCGCATAATAAAGATTAGCAACAATGACGCCAGAGGCAATTGCTAGTAGAAGTGTAATCCAGTTTGGAACTTGTTTGGTTTTTGGCTGTACTGTATTCATAAAATATCCCTGCCTTAACTTTGATTTTCAATTGCAATATAAATACTAAACGTTTAGTTCACTTATTAATTGAATTATAAACTAAACGTTTAGTATTTGTAAAGTATTTTATTTTCTTATAAGAAAATATTTAGTATAATGTACGTATAGTTTTAATTAAGAGAAATACACAGGAGGGGTTTTTTGGAAAAGAAAAAAGGGCGTCCTCGTAACGTCGAAACGGAAAAAGCGATTCTTGCTGCTTCTTATGATTTATTGCTAGAGGCTGGCTTTGGGACTGTAACTGTTGAAAAAATTGCTGAACGTGCCAAGGTGAGTAAAGCCACCATTTATAAATGGTGGCCAAATAAAGCTGCAGTTGTTATGGATGGATTTCTATCTGCGGCGATGTCTAGGCTTCCCGTACCGGATACAGGTTCTGTTGTTAATGATATCATCATTCAGGCTAGCAATTTAGCCAAATTTCTGACTAGCCGAGAAGGTAAGGTAATCAATGAAATAATTGGAGAAGGACAATTTGATTTAAAGCTAGCAGCAGAATATCGATTAAGGTATTTTAATCCTCGGCGGCTTGATTCAAGGCGGATTTTAGAACGAGGTGTGCAAAGAGGCGAGCTAAAGGAAGAGTTGGATCTTGAATTGTGCATTGACTTAATTTATGGTCCGATTTTCTATCGTTTGTTAGTAACTGGTGAAAACCTAGAGGAAGATTTTATTAGAGTTTTAATAAATTATGCTTTTGAAGGTATTCAATTAAAAAGATAATATAGAAATGGATGATAGGTGTCTTACCTTTACCTACAAAAAAACTGCCATAAACTTAAGTTTATAGCAGTTTTTTTATGGATAAGATAGTATTTATAAAAACAGATGGTATTTAAATTATAGGCTGGATTTATTTCAATGTTATAGTATCGCGTATGATTTTTAATAGAGCAGTCTTTAAAATACGTGGTTGATACTTTCGGTGGGGCAAACAACCTGTCACCATGTTCCTGCGCTTTTATTTACAAATCATTACTGGAATTTTGATTTGGTTTAATACTTCCTGACTTACAGAACCCAAGACGATAGATTTTATTTTGCCTAATCCGCGTGAACCCATGATAAGAAGGTCTGCATCTATTTCATTTGCATAAGTTAAGATGGTTTTTGCTGGATGGCCATATAAAATACGACTATACGATGAAATTTCTTGAGGAACTTTTTGCATTGTAGACTGTATAATTGATTGTGCGATTTGATCATTTGCGGCCAGAACATCATCAACAAGGTACACGTCGTCTCCCGCTGTATGTATCGCTTTTACGTGAAGAAAATATATTGCTGCTGCAAATTTTTCCGCTATTTGTATAGCTGATAAAACAGCCTGTGATGAATGCGTTGATCCATCAATTGGAACAAGAATACGTTGAATAAATTCTTTTTTCATTCTTAACCCCCCTTAAGAGTTCTTCTTTCATTTTAGTATAGTACACAAATATGTATAAGTAAAATCTGGATTTTATGAGGAAATGGGACAAGATGCTTGTCCCATTTGAAAACAGAGAGTATCTAAATTATAGGCTGGATTTATTTCAATGTTATAGTATTGAGTATAGTTTTTTATAGAGTAGTTCTTAAAATGTGTGGTTGATATTTTCGTTGGGACAGATAACCTGCCGTGTGCCACGAACTAGTAAAGTATTATCAAAAGAAGCTAGATCTAACTGGTGATTCTAGCTAGTGTATGGAAACGATATAAATGAAGAAAATAACTGCTATGAACTTAGGGGTGTAGCAGTTGTTTTTTGCCTGAAAACAGATGCTCTCCAACAAAAATAGCAAGTCGGCAAGAGACGAATCTCGAGTTAGTGCTAGGTTCAAAGTTCGCAATGAAGGCTAAACTCCCTGCGGTCAGAGAGAAAGCCTTCAAAGCTAATTGATGGTAGGATTCGTCTGTGTTGCCTTGATTGAAAAATTTTCTTATGTAAAGCATCTATTTATGCCTATAATTTTTATTTGATAATTGAATTCTTTGCTTAAACAATATATAATAAATGTAAATAATAATAAACAATTAAAAACAATAATAAACGATAAAAACAATAAAAACAAGCAAAGGGGAGTTATATCATGAACGATTTATATATGTCTCCACGGATTTTTAAATTGAAGGATAAAATGTTATCTGATAAGCGGTTTGCGTCGATTGAGCAGGCGATGATTATTACGGATACGTATAGAGAGAATGAAGATAAGCCTGTGATTATCAAACGGGCATTGGCGTTGAAAAATGCTTTAAGTAAAATGGAAATTGCCGTGGAGCCAGGTGAGATCATTGTTGGCAATCGTACGAGGGGGGTACGGGCTGGGGTGGTGTTTCCTGAGAGTGGCAGTTCATGGATTGATCGTGAAATAGAAGGATTGCCAACGCGTCCACAAGATCGGTTTGAGGTACGGTCAGAAGACGTTGCGACGTTTCGTGAGGTAATCAAGCCATATTGGCAAGGAAAATCATTAGAAGATGTGATTCGGAATCGTTTTGGCAGCGAGATCGACGAGATTGCTAAAGTGGTAAAAATCAATCAAAAAGACCATGCGCAAGGGCATATTTGTCCAGATTGTGAAGGGTGGCTATCACAGGGGCCAGCGGGGATTAAGGCGAGAGCAGCAGAAAAACTAAAACATGCTACCGCTCAATCCAAGGATTTTTATCAGAGTGTTATCCTTGTCATGGATGGGGTACAAGGGTTTATGCTGCGCTATCATGACCTTCTGCTCAAAATGGCAACGAACTGTGAGGATGCAGAGCAGAAAGAAGAACTGAAAAATGTGGCAGTGATTTGCAAAAATTTAGCGCATCGTTCGCCGGAAACGTTTCATGAAGCAGTACAAGCGTTATGGTTTTTATTTGTGGTATTGCATATGGAATCCAATGCTTCTTCCTTTTCACCGGGCAGAATGGATCAGTTTTTGTATCCGTTCTATAAAAAAGATCGTGAAAACGGAATTTTAGATCAACAAAAAGCACTAGAAATCATCGAATGCATTTGGCTGAAATTTAATGAAATCGTTTATTTGCGCAATTCGCATAGCGCAAAGTTTTTTGCTGGTTTCCCGATTGGGTTCAATATCGCCATTGGCGGACAAGATGAACAGGGGAACGATTACGTCAATGAACTATCCTTCTTGCTGCTAAAAGCGCAAGAACACCTTGGTTTGCCACAGCCGAATTTATCGGTGCGGTTAAATAAAAATACCTCTGAGGCGTTATTGAAAGAGAGTATTAAAGTAGTGGCTAAGGGCAGTGGGATGCCACAATTCTTTAATGATGAAGCAATTGTCAAAACAATGATTGAAAAGCTCGATATCACCAGAGAAGATGCGCTTGATTATGCTATTGTTGGTTGTGTCGAACTTACCACGCAAGGCAATAGCCTTGGGTGGAGCGATGCGGCGATGTTCAATTTAAATAAAACGTTAGAAGTGACGTTGACTGGTGGTAAGTGTTTATTAACGGGCGAAAAAATTTCGCCAGATTATGGGAATTTATGCACGTATGAGACCTATGAAGCATTAGAAACTGCGTTTGCTAAACAAATTGATTATTTTATGGACAAAATGGTGCTAGCTTGTGAACAAGTAGAAAAAGCCCATATCGATGTATTGCCATCGCCATTTTTATCTTCGGTCATCCATGATTGTATCGAGAAAGGAGTGGATGTTACCGCTGGTGGCGCGCATTATAATTTCTCGGGGATTCAAATGATTCAAGTGGCAAATCTCGCCGATAGTTTGGCGGCGATAAAACAATTGGTTTATGAGGAAAAACGTGTGGATAAGGAGCAGTTATTAGCCGCGTTAGAATGCAATTTTGACGGCTATGCTGTAATCAAAGCATTGCTTCTAAATAAAGTGCCGAAGTATGGCAACGATGTAACTTGGGTAGATGAATTGGGGGCAAAATGGGCCCGCTATTTCCATGGAAAAATATCAAGCTATACAAATTATCGTGGCGGCAAATATCATACGGGGATGTACACGGTTTCAGCGCATGTACCGATGGGTGAAAATGTTGGAGCATCGCCAGATGGTCGCTCGGCAAAAGCACCACTTGCGGATGGCGGAATGTCGCCTGTGTATGGCAGAGATCTTGCTGGACCGACGGCAGTGCTAAAATCAGTAGCCCGTTTAGATAATCAATTGACGACCAATGGTGGTCTATTAAATATGAAATTTTTACCGGAGTTTTTTGCTACGGAGCGAGGCGTTGATAAGTTCGCTAAGTTTCTGCGTGCTTTTGTTGATTTAGAAATACCGCATATTCAGTTCAATGTCCTCAGGCGTGAAGATTTGCTGGCGGCGCAAAAAGATCCAGAAAAATACCGCAGTTTAACTGTTCGGGTGGCAGGTTATACTGCGTATTTCACGGAACTGGCTGGTGAATTGCAAAATGAAATCATTGCGCGTACGAGCTATGGTGATATTTGATGACAACGTTAAAGGGAACGATATTTGACATCAGGAGATTTTCTACCCATGATGGGGACGGTATTAGGACGACTGTATTTTTGAAAGGTTGCCCATTAAAATGTGTATGGTGTCAAAATCCCAAAGGGATTGAGAGAGAAACGAGTCTTGTTCACTTTTCGAATCGATGTATTGGTTGTGGCTTATGTGCGAGTATCAGCGTAGATGGTGATATTACGATAAAAGATCAACTGCCAGTGCTGCATAACAGCCAAGCAAAGCAGTGGCAGGAGTATGTAACGATTTGTCCAACCAATGCGTTGGTAATGGATAGTAAACAGTACACAGTTGCTGAAGTAATCGAAATTGTCTTACGTGATCAACCATTTTTTCAATATGGCGGGGGTGTTACTTTGTCGGGCGGTGAGCCACTATTGCAAAAGGAGTTTACGCTCGCACTATTAAAAGCACTTAAACAAAAGGCTGTGCATACGGCAGTAGAAACTTCATTATGTGTAGATCAAGCGTATCTGCTACAGATCCTGCCCTATATTGATACCTTATTTGCTGATTTTAAGGTATTTGATGATGGCGCTCATAAGCGGGCGACGGGAATTGATAATGGGCTGATTAAGGATAATATTGCAATGGTATTAACCTCTGCGTATTGCGATCGTGTGATCATTCGCACGCCACTGATTCCGCAGTACACGGCAACAAAGGAAAATATTGCGGCGATTTGTCAGTATATCGCTAAGTTGTATCCGCAGGTAACCTATGAACTACTCAACTATAATCCATTGGCACAGGCGAAATATAAACAGGTGGGGATCGAGTACTGCTTTAAGGAAAATCCGAAGCTGTTTACAAAAGAAGAAATGCAGGAGTTTCAATGGATTGCGCAAGACGCTGGGATCATAAACTTGCTAAAAGATGACGAATAAATAAAGTTGAAAGAGATGAAAAGATGTTTGTTGAAGAAAGACAGGAAAGTATCGTTTTATTATTAAATAAATTTGGCAAGGTTAAAGTAAAAGAGCTTAGTGAAAGGTTTGCGGTAACCGAGGATTGTATTCGCAAAGATTTGGCGAGCTTAGAAAAAGAAGGCTATTTAAAACGAGCTTACGGCGGTGCGGTTATCGTGCGAACCAATGTGCATAAAGCTGAAGTCCGTAGCCGAAAAAATATCGATGTGAGTGCAAAAAAAGCGATTGCTCAAAAATCATTTGCGCTTATCAAAAATCAAGATATGGTCTTTTTGGATATTTCGACGAGCAATCTTGAGCTTGCGCATTTGTTAGTTGAAAGTAAAAAAGAGATCACTGTCGTGACCAATATGATTGAGATTCTTGTTTTATTAGCAAAAAAAGCTGAGATAAAAATCGTATTTGTCGGCGGTGTCATCAATAAAAGTCGTGATGGTTTTTGGGGGAGTATGACGATGGAGTTGATTGCGAAATGTAAGCCTGATATTGCCTTTGTCGGCGCTGTCGGCATTGACGTTTATGAAAATAGTATTTCTACCTATGACATTGAGGATGGTAACAATAAAGCAATGATCATCAAAGCGAGTAAAAAGGCTTATTTAGTTGCTGAATTTACTAAATTCAGCAAAGATGGTAACTATAACTATGCAACCTTAGATGATTTAACCGGGGTTATTACGAATCAGACATTATCAATAGAAGTACAAGAAGTGATGCTTGAACATGGGGTGGAGCTGCTATAACGTATGCTTTAGGGAAGGCATCGCTAAAGAAAAGATGAGATAGAGGCCAGTTGAACGTGAAGAAAAATAGCAATTTAGCGCGGAAGTTAGTAGAAAAAGACGATATTTGTCACTTGCACAAAGATGAAATTCGTAGTAAGGTTTCTGTAATAGAAGACTACGGAGGATTTTTTATGGTTTTGAAATGGATCAAGCAAGTGCTGAACTGGCAAAAGTTTTATGAATTGATTCAGCAAGATATCAAATTATTTATCTATTTATTGGCGCTTCTTATGCTGTTTAGAATTGGCTTTATTGGTATCATGCAAGCTTATTTAGGCGGTAGTACCAATTGGGCGGATATTTTATTGGCCTTGTATTATGGTTTGAAACTGAGTTTAAAAAGTGCCGGTTTATTGGCGGTAACTTCTTTTTCTAGTTGCTTGATTTTTTATTGCTTTTCCTCTAAAACAACAGTGTATGTACGAAAATTCATCGGCTCGGTTTATACGATTGTCTTAACCATATTGTTTTTCGCGCGCATTCCTTTTTATCAGCAGTTTCACTCAGGCTTTAATCAACTGATTTTTAATACAATCAATGATGATGTTTATGCGCTTGTCCTTTCACTCATTGATCAGTTTAATTTGCCCTTACGCTTATTTGGTGCTTTGGTAGGGGCGGGGATGCTATGCCTTCTCTTATGCAAGTGGTTGGATACGCGAATCCTTTACCTGCCAAAGTTAAAAAATTGGTATGTAAATATCGCCATGAGGGTTGCCTTTTTCGTGGTACTGTATCAGTTTGCTGTGTTCGTTAATTTTGGTGGCAGCCTGAGTTTTGCTGGCAATGTCGATTGGGAGAACTCTGGGGTTACAAAGGATCAATTGCTCAATGAAGCAATTTTAGATGATGTGCAAGCTGTTTATCGTGCCTATGAGATGAATGGTCGACTCGCAAGTTCTACAGGGCTTATGTTTGAACCAACACAAATTGCTGACTATGCGCGCCAGTTGTCAGGAAAGCAAATAGAAAGTGATAATTTGGATGATTATTTGAAAAAATCAGTGCAGGGACTACGAGCGGAAAAGCCGAAACAGATCTTTTTGATTATTTCGGAGAGCTATGCAAATTGGCCCTTACTTGATAAATACAAAAACCTCAATATCGCCAATGGGGTGAAAAATATTATTGCTGAACCTGATAGTGCTTATGTTAGTACGTTTTTACCAAATGGGATGAGTACGATTTCGGGTGTTATGGGAATCGTCACTGGCTTTACTGATGCCAATTTGTATTTGACGACAATGCCAGAAGCATATAAAGAACCATATTCGACGGCGGTTGCACCTCAAATGAAGAAACTTGGCTATCGAGCAAAGTTCTGGTATGCTGGGCCAAGCTCTTGGGAACGGGTCAAAGATTTTTCTCTTGCGCAAGGCTTTGACGATTTTTACGGTAGTGGTGATTTTGACGGGAGAGCAGGTAATGTTTGGGGTTGGGATGATGAATATTTGTATGACGCCGTGCTAAAAGGCGTCAAAACAGAAGAACCTAGCTTTAATATCGTGCTCAATGTATCGAATCATTCACCGTTTACCGTGGATTTAGACAAAGCAGGATTTGATCGGGAGGCTGTGACTGCACAGCTACCAGATAGCGTAAAAAATGACCAAGAGTTGGTGAAGCAGCTTGGTCATTTCTGGTATGCTGATAAGATGCTGGCTGAGTTTGTGGTGCGTGCAAAGAAAAAATATCCGGATAGTGTATTTATTATTGTTGGTGACCATGCCGATCGGATGAATATTGATAAAACACCAACAATGTATGAACGGTATGGTATCCCTTTTGTCGTGACGGGCAAAGGGATTACCAAGCAAAGCTTACCGGCAGGCGTGGCCGGCAGCCATATTGATGTGATGCCAACCTTATTAGAACTAATTGCGCCAAAAGGTTTTACGTATTATTCGGTAGGAAATAGTTTGACAAAGGGAAATGCTTTTGGTGTTAACTATGGATTTTGGATTACGCCAAACTATATCGGTAAAACAGATATGGTTGCTCAGCCAGAGGCCATCACCTCGCCAGATGCTCCTGAGCCAGACCCAACAATGGTGCAAGGCACTGTCGAAGCGGTGCGGAGTGTATCTTGGTGGCGGAGTAAGTATGGAAATCAATTAGCGAAATGATTTGTCTAGCGTTATTAGTACGATATAGTATGATTTGAGATTTATCATAAAATAAAATCTATAAAGACATAGTATGAGGTGAGTTCTATGGCAATCGTCCATAAAGGCAAGAAAACTTTAAATGGACAAGCAAATCAATATTTGCTAACAAGTATAGCTTGTGTGGTGATGCTGATTGCGTATGCGTTTATGATGGTGCAAGGACAGGGCGATGTGGAAGTAAACGTTGTCTTTATGGCATTACCAGTGTTTTGGGTTATTGGTGCGGTATTTTACTTTAGAAAGTATAAAATCTTTAAAGCTGGGGCGGCTGGTGAGTCTGGGTTATTGGAATATGTACGAAAATTGCCTAACCAATATCATATTTTTACCAATTTTCAGATCACAGAAAAGCGTATTCACGATGAGGTGGACTTACTCGTTGTTGGGGATACCGGTGTTTTTGTCATTGAAGCAAAAAATCATGTGGGTAAAATTGATGGCACTGCTGATGATGTTGAGTGGAAACAATACAAAACTGATCAGGCAGGCAACACCAAAATAAAGTTGCTGGCAAATCCAATCAAACAAGCGGATTGGCATACGATCAATATCGACCGATTGCTTAGGCTTGATGGTTTTCATGTTACAGTAATTGGCTTGCTGGTCTTTACCAATCCGAAGGCGACCTTGGAAATTGGCCCAAGCAAACTGGCTATTTTAGATAATTGTAAAGCCGTGAATCAATATATCCTAAATTACAAACCACAACAGAGGCTCAATAAAAGTCATATTAATAAAATTGTTCGTGCTTTAGAAGATAAGGTGAACAAGAAGTAAAAAGATGTCCGCTAGGCCAGAAAAAACGCGTAGTTATTATTTGGCTAAAGTTATTATTAATTATTTTTTTATAAATTTGGTCAGTAGGATTTTAGTATGTTTTGGCGAATGATATAGATAATGGTATATAGCAATAATGTTATGATGCTGAATGCAATGGAGGATAAAATATGAGTGACGAAAGAGATTGGGATTTGTTTAAACAAAAGTTAAAAGTGAAAACTGGCATTGATTTAAATGAATATAAAGCGAACCAAATGCAACGTCGGATTACAAATTTGATGACAAGACATAACCATAAATCCTATGTTGAATTTTTTAATTCAATTGAAAATGATAAGAAGGCATTTGCTGATTTTATAGAGTATTTGACGATTAATGTAAGTGAATTTTTCCGTACACCAGAAAAATTTTCTGAATTAGAAGCGAAAGTAATTCCTGATTTATTAGCAAAAAGCCCTAAGTTAAATATTTGGAGTGCCGGTTGTTCAATTGGGGCTGAGCCTTATTCTTTGGCGATGATTCTAAAGGATATGACACCATCCGCAAGACATCGTATTTTAGCCACCGATCTTGATATTGAAATTTTGAATAAAGCCAAAGCTGGCGTTTACAATGGCAATGAAATTAAAAATATTTCTACATCGCGTAAAAGCACTTATTTCAACATTGAAGGTGATAAATATACAGTTTTAGATGATATCAAATCACGCATTGACTACAAACGTCATAATTTATTGTTAGACAGTTTTGAAACTGGTTTTGATTTGATTCTTTGTCGTAATGTGGTTATTTACTTTACGGAAGAAGCAAAGGATAAACTTTACCGCCGTTTCTTTGCAGCGCTAAAACCAGGTGGCGTTTTATTTGTAGGCGGTACAGAGGCAATTTTGAATTTCCGTGATATTGGATTCGCAAGTTACTTACCATTTTTCTATCGCAAACCATTTTAAAAAATACCCCAATTAGAAAATATTTTAAATAATGCAGTTAATTTGTTGAAAATGACGCGAACGAAGGTCTTTTCTTCAACGGAGGATTGTGCGAGCAAGTCGACTTTCTTGACGACATTGTTATCGACAAGCAACTTCAACTCACCGATTTTTTGCCCCTGATAAACAGGGGCTTTTATTTTGTCTGGAATATCAATATCTACGGTAACAGAACCTTTTTTTGCTTCTTCGACGACCATTGCGGCATCGCTACTTAAGATGGCATCGACGTTTTCACCAAAGCCGCCTTCAACTGCAACACTGTCAATAAAGGCGCCGCTATTGGCATATTCAAATAATTCGTAGTTATCAAAGCCCCATTGCAATAGATTCTGTGAATTTTGCCAGCGAGACTTGTCGTGCAGTATAACAGCGATTAAGCGCTGATTTTTTTTTGTGGCACTGGCTACGAGACATGGGCCAGCTTCAGTTGTTGTTCCCGTTTTAACACCATCGGCTTCTGCGAGCATCCACAGAAGTTTGTTGGTGTTTTTTAAATTCTGCTCGTGGTTATAACCACGGCTATCTTTCCAATCAACATTGGTATGTTTGGTGTTGACGATTTCGGCAAAAATCGGATTATTCATCGCATAGCGTGTAATCCAAGCCAGATCATAGGCACTAGAATAATGGTTTGGTGTAGGCAAGCCATTTGGATTTTGAAAATGGGTATGATAGGCGCCAAGTTCTTTGGCTTTTTCATTCATTAGTACAACAAAATCATCTACGGAACCGGAGATAAATTCGGCGATGGCAATGGCACTGTCATTACCAGAACGAAGCATAAGCCCAGTAAGTAATTCGTGGAGTGTGATGATTTGACCTTTTTCAAGGTACATGCTAGAGCCAGAAGTATTTGCAGCCTTGGCACTAATCGTAGCATTCTCTTCAAGTCGGTTACTTTCAATGGCCAGAATTGCAGTCATAATCTTTGTAGTACTGGCAGGTGGTAACTGCTCATAGGCATTCTTTTCAAATAGTATTTGCCCAGTTTTCGCATCAATCAGGACAGCGCCACTGGCGCTGATGGTTGGGGGAGCTGGTTTGCAAAAAGCGAAATTGGTAATGAGTAGCATAGGAACTAAGATAGACGCAATTTTTTTTATCCAAGGAAGCATGCAAAATCCCCCTCATTGTTTCGTAGTATTTTAGAGTGTGTTTCAAAAAAACACACAACCTTAAAAATGCAAGAGACTGTTACAAGATGCCTAGATGCTAGGTAGGGCGAGAACGAGAGCGAGTGCGTCCAATGTAGTACGTTGATCAAGGGATCGCAGGATGAGCAACGCAGATGGGGATTTTGCAACAGTCTCTTTTAGCAGATTATATTACTTAACCGAGGAGATGATGCATATATTTAAAAAAAAAGCGTACTATCCAGTAAGGTCATAGAAGGGAGGCAAAGCTTATGGTTTCTATGCGCAATTGTTTTGCAATGACGGTGATTGCTCTCGCCTTGGTTGCTAAAGTAAGCCAAGGCATTTTTTTAGAAGAAGTAAAAGTCGTAAAAAAAATTCCTACCACGCATAAGGTAGTTGCTCTAACCGTTGATGATGGACCGCATTATAAAACAACGCCAGAATTGTTAAAAGTTTTAAAAGAAAAAAATGTGAAGGTGACGATGTTCGTCTTGGGTGAAAATGTTAAAGAACATCCGGAATTGGTTGCCCAGGCAGCCCAAGATGGGCATGAAATAGCTACCCATGCCTATACACATATCCCTTTAACGAAAATGAGTCAAGGAGAATGTGCAGCAGAATTGGATAAAACAGAAGCAATTCTCAAAAAAATTGAAATAAAACCGCATTTGTTTCGTCCGCCGGGGGGCTTATACAACGATGCCGTGATCAAAGAAGCTGATAAACATTGCTATACGACGGTTTTGTGGTCAGTTGATCCGAAAGATTGGCAAAGACCAAGTGTAGAGAAGGTGGTAAACACGGTTACCACTACAGTAGAACCGGGGAGTATTGTGCTATTGCATGACGGTCAATATCCATTGCCTACCCCACAGGCAATTGGACAGATTATTGATAACTTACGGGCAAAAGGCTATACCTTTGTTACCATAAGTGAACTGCTTGAATATTATGAAGTGCGAGAAACAGGTCTATTTTCATATTTAAATTATCAAAAGATTTTGTTAAACTAAATACAATTATAATTATTTACGCCGAAATGTGTTAGAATAGAATAAAAGCATATTGTCAGTGAAATATGGAGGATAAATATGTATTGTAATCATGAAGTCGAAACGATGCCTAGAGCAACAATGATTGAATTACAAACGCAAAAATTGCAAAAAATGATAAAATGGGTCTATGAAAAAAGCCCTTTCTATAAAGAAAAAATGGCGTCATTGGGGCTTAATGATCAATCCATTCAAACGCTTGAAGATTTGCAGAAGCTACCTTTTACGACGAAAGAAGATTTGGTTACCAATTCGCCCTTTGGATTTTTGACTGTTCCGCTAAGTAGTACCATTCGTATGCGTATGATTGGCGATTATAAACCAGTGACAAAAGCCTACACCAGTGCAGATATTGGACGGAATGTGGAAATGACCGCACGTGCCTTAGTAGCAGGTGGTGTCAATATGGCGGATGTTTTACAAATTTGCGAAGATTATACAAGCGAACAGGCGCTAGGAATTCAGTATGCTGCGGAAATTTTGGGGGCGACTGTCGTTCCGACTGAGATGACAAAGCTGGAACTTCAATTGGAAATGATCGATAAATTGCGGATTACAGCTATCGCTAGTAATGCCCAGCAGATGCTGCAATTATTAGTGGCGGGTCAAGCTTTAAATTATGATGTAGCACAGCTGGCAATTTCCAAAGTTTTTTCTTTAAACAATGATACAAAAAATAGCATGGATGAGCATATTGCTAGTCGTTTTAACGCAAGAGTATTCAACTTGTATTCTCCTCCAGAACTTGGAAATTCAGCAATGATGTTTGAATGTCAGAAAAAATGTGGTTTACATATTCAAGAAGATTATTATTATCCAGAGATCATTAATATCATAGATGACAGCAATATTTTGGATTGTCATATGGGGGAATTGGTGCTTACTACATTATCAACTGAAGCGATGCCGATTATTCGCTATCGCACCGGACAAATGGTAGCGATTGATCGTGAAGTGTGTTCTTGTGGCCGAACACTCTCCAGAATAAAAATGCCATAAGAATTTATTTACAATGATGATTTTGTTTTTTCTGACTCAATATTGGGTACATTACCTATTGAGGAGGTGTTGTATATGATGTTTGGTCATAAAAAACGTTATCCGATGATTGGCTCGGTGGATTCCAACGATATGAGAAGTATGGCAAAAATGGCATTTGCAGGCTTCATCTTTTATCAAGCAGCAAAATACGTTGTAAAAGAGATCATGGATTAAGTCTCCTTAGAAAATTGCTCTGGCTTTTTAGCTAGGGCAATTTTTTTATGCAGGATTATTGAAAAAAAACCAGAATTTTTAAGGTATAAAGGAGGGAACGCTTGTGCGATTTATACATACTTCAGATTGGCATTTAGGCAGGTTGTTTCATGGTAAGCATTTAACGGATGACCAGGCTTATGTACTAGAGCAGTTCCAGGCTTTAGTAAAAGATACAAAGCCCGATGCAATTATAATTGCTGGGGATATTTACGATAGATCGGTACCGCCGACGGAAGCGGTAGAACTTTTAGATGATACCTTAGCGAAACTTTTATTGGATGAAAAAGTTCCAATTATGATGATTGCAGGAAATCATGATAGTCCAGAACGCGTTGGCTTTGGCAGTAAACTGTTAGCAAGGCAAGGCCTCCATGTCGTGGGCACTCTTGAAAAGAAGGTGCAGCCCATTGTCTTTCACGATGCGTTTGGTGAAGTATACTTTATGCCGTTTACGTATGCCGAACCAGCTTTGGTGCGCCATTTATTTCAGTTAGATAAGTTAGATAGTCACGAGCTGGCAATGCAGTTTCTCGTGGAGCAAAGTTTAGCGAATATCCCTGCCAAGGCGCGTAAAGTTGCGATTGCCCATACGTTTATTGCTGGCAGCGTGGAAAGTGAATCGGAGCGCCCCTTGTCGGTAGGTGGTACAAGTAATGTGAGTAGCAGTGTCTTTGCTCCTTTTCATTATACAGCGTTGGGGCATTTACATAATTCACAACGCGCTGGGGCAGAGCATATCCGCTATTCGGGTTCACTACTAAAATATTCGTTTGATGAAGCGAATCATAAAAAAGGGATTAATATCGTTGAGCTAGATCCAGCGGGCAATGCAAGTATCGAAGTGGTAAGTTTAACGCCGAAATACGATGTTCGGGTTGTCGAAGGACATTTTAACGATATTTTAAAAAATCGCATCGACTATCCACTGAGTGATGACTACATCAGTGTCAATTTGCTGGATACGATGCCGATTTTGGATGTGCATGGGCAATTAGAAAAGGTATATAAAAATTTGATGCAGATCGAGCGCCCTTATTTAACCGTTGCTGGTAAATTGCAAAAGCCAAGCGGCGATCATCGACGCATGAGTGAAACGGAATTGTTTGATTCTTTCTTTGAACAAATGACAGGGGAAAAACTAACAGAAGCGCAAAGTAAAGTGTTTCGTGAGAATTTAGACGAATTATTCCAAGCAGAAAGGGAGGTGAAAGTATGAAACCGTTAATGCTCAAGATCAGTGCTTTTGGCCCTTATGCGGATGAAGTTGTTTTAGATTTTAGTGCACTTGAGGGACGGACTTTCTTTCTGATTCATGGACCGACTGGTTCGGGAAAAACGACGATTTTAGACGCGATGTGTTTTGCTCTTTATGGTGATACGAGTGGGAATGTCCGCGATAGCAAATCGGTACGCAGTGATCATGCCGAGCTTGCCATTGCCACTGAAGTGGAATTTACCTTTGCGATTGGGGAAACAAACTATAGAGTAAAACGTAGCCCCGAGCAACTTCGCCCGAAAAAACGTGGCGATGGGACGACGCTGCAAAGTGCCGAGGCCGAGCTCTGGAAGTTAGCTGAAACAGAAGAAGCCTTACTCACCACGGGGTATAGTGATGTCATCAAACAGGTAGAAACCTTACTGGGCTTTAAGAGTAGTCAATTTCGGCAAGTGGTGCTCCTACCACAAGGCGATTTTCGAAAATTACTCACGGCAAATTCTGCCGAACGGCAAGAAATCATGCAAACGCTGTTTAAGACAGAACTTTACCGAAAAATTGAAGAACATTTGAATAGTAAATATAAACAAACCAAGCAAAATGGTGAAGAACTTACCAAAGAGCGCAATTGGGTACTGAGCGACGCAAGCGTTGAGACACTAGAGGAATTGCTCGAACAAATCAAAGTAAATCAGGCTAGTTTAGCCGATAAAAATAAAGAACTGCTCAAGTTGAAAATAGCAGTGGAACAAGCACAAAAACAGGTTAGCAATGGAAAAATCATTGTCAATAAATTTAACGAATTAACAGATGCAAAAAACAAATTGACAGAGTTAGAAGAAAAAGTCGACACAGTTAAAGTTGGTCGAGTAACGCTAGAAAAAGCTAAGAATGCCGCTACCCTAATGGATGCAGAAAAGCAACTATTGCAATTAGAAACCGATCAAAAACAATATATTGAATTACAAACAAAACAGCAGAATCAAGTGTTAAGTTTAGTAAGTAAGTTGAAATTAGCCGAAGAAAAATTAAAACTAGAACTGGCAAAAGAAGCTGAACGCGAAGCTGTTGCCAATGAGGTAATCAAGCTTGGCGAGATTACGGACAAGGTTAAAGCCTTGGTACAAGCGGAAGCGGAAACTCTGCAGTGTCAGAAAATCGTACAGCAATCGTTGGCACTAAAAACAACAGGGCAAGAAGTACTAGCGCAAACAAAAATGACGCTGCAAGCGAAACTAGAGCAAGAAGAAACGTTAAAACTACAAGCAAGTAAATTGACCAGCAGTAAAATTGAGCTTGAGCATGCCAAACGAATTGCGCAAAAACGTGAAGAGATAGAAGTACTGGGCAAGGATGCTGTGATTGCCAAGCAAAACTTAACGCGGGAAGAAAATAAACTAGTAACATTGCAAGAAAACTATGTGACGATGCAAAGTACGTTAAGTAAGTTGCAATATCTATTCGCAGCTGGACAAGCGGCTGTCTTAGCGAGTGATTTAGAAGAAAATGCACCTTGTCCTGTTTGTGGCTCGACCTCACATCCGAAGTTAGCAGTGCCGACAGATCGTTTGCCGAGTGAAACAGAAATAAAAAAAGTACAAGACCATCTAGGCGAACTTGATCAAGCGCGCAGTAAAGCGCAAACGCTAGTGAATAGCTGCAGAACAACTACGCAGACCATCCTCAATCGCATTGCCGATATGCAAGGGGAATTGGGTGAAGCGCACCAAGCACAGGTAAGCGAGCTCCTGACTAAGGTTGTAGAATTAGAAAAGTTATGTCAACAAGCGCAAACTGCGGGTGAGGGATTAGGGATACTCAGTAAAGAGATTGCCACTTTAAAGGAAACCGAGCAGAAGCAAACCTTGGCGCAAGAAAGATGTGAGGAAACTTGGCGACTGGCGGATAGTGCACTTCGTCAAAAGCAAGCGGTTGTCGTAGAACGGCAAGCCTTAGTGCCAGAGGAGTATCGTAACAGCGAAGCCTTGGCAGTAGCGCAAGAACGAATGCTGGCGAAGCAACAGGCATTAAAAGCTAGTTTTGAAGCGGCACAAACTGCGGTGAAAGAATTCCAGCAGCAGGTTGCGGTTGCGCAGACGAGTTTTGCCAGCACGAAAGAACAATTGGAAAATACGCAGGCGCGCTATCAAAGAGAGGAAGAACTTTTCAAGGAGCGTCTAGAGCAAGCAACGTTTGCATCACTAGAGGAATATCGCGGTGCAAAGAAATCGACCGATTATATCGAAAAGTTAGCAGAACGAATCGGACTATTTGATACAAATATGAATAGTGCCAAAGACCGTTTGCAAAGAGCACAAGCGGCAACGATCGACTTAGTACTGCCGGAAATGGCAAAGCTAGAGCAAGCCTTAGAAGCAGTGACCAACCAGCACAATCAAGTTTTAACTGAGCAGGTTAAACTCGCAAATCAAGTAGGCAAACAAGAAGAGGATCGGAAAAAAATCCAAAAGATCAATGGTGAACTAGACAAACTCGCTGAAGTATATGGACTGATTGGTAAGCTCGCGGAGACGGCAAATGGTAAAAATGAATACGGTTTAACATTTCAACGGTTTGTTTTGGGATCGTTACTCGAAGATGTGGCTGACGCGGCAAATATGCGCTTAAAAATGATGAGTCGGGGACGTTATTTGCTCCAGCGAACGATGGATCGTGCGCGTAAAAATTCCGCTGGCGGTTTAGAACTCGAAGTGCTGGATAATTATACTGGTATCGCACGTGGTGTAGGAACGTTGTCGGGGGGCGAAACCTTCTTGGCTTCTTTATCCTTGGCTTTAGGTCTGGCTGATGTGGTGCAAAGTTACGCCGGCGGTATCCACCTCGATACCATTCTTGTCGACGAAGGGTTTGGCACACTAGATCCAGAGGCCTTAGATATGGCGATCAGAGCGTTGATTGATCTCCAAAAGGGCGGTAGACTCGTCGGGATCATTTCCCATGTACCAGAACTTAAAGAGCGTATTGATGCACGCTTAGAAGTAAGTACAAGCAAACATGGCAGCAGTGCACAATTTAAGGTAGGATAGGGGGCAGTTTCATGGCACTAAAATTAATATATGGACGTGCTGGCACTGGCAAAACTGAGTATTGTTTAGATGAAATTCGCCAGCGTTTGCGTCAATCACCAGAGGGGGATTCGCTCATTATGCTGCTGCCAGAGCATGAGACGTTTAAAGTAGAAAAACTGCTGGCCAATACACCTGAATTAGGGGGATTTACACGTAGCTATATCTTTGGGTTTCGTCGCTTTGCACATCGTGTCCTGATGGAAACTGGCGGTGCACTTCGCCCTCAGATTACGGAGCTTGGGAAAAGACTGCTACTAACCAAGGTGCTTAGTGAACATAAAAAAGACTTGAAATCACTTGGCAGAGCGGCAAAACAACGAAACTTTGCCGATACGCTAGCAACTATGATCGAAGAATTTAAATCGTATGGCATTCAAAGTGAAGAGCTGAGTAGGGCAGTTTCTGACATGGAGGATTCACCACTCAAAGATAAATTGCAGGATTTGGCGCTTGTGTACCAAGGTTTTGCCGCGGGGATGGCAGGACATTATACCGATGCGGAAGATTGTCTGAACCTGCTGGCTAAGCGGCTAGCAACGTCAAGCATTGTGCAAAATTCTCAGATATGGATTGATGGGTTTCGCTGGTTCAATCCGCAGGAAACAGCGATTATCACCAGTCTGCTCAATACGACAGCTGATGTGACAATTACGCTTTGTATTGATGATGTTGAAAACCAAGAACATCAAATAGAAACTTCACTGTTTTACCGACAATGGCAAACTGGGCAGAAGTTACTCGAACTTGCCAAAAAATTAAACATTCCTGTCGTCGAAAAAGAATTAACAGAAAATTATCGATTTGCTGATGCGGTAAGTCTTCAACATATTGAACAAAATTTCTATCGTTTCCCGATTCGGGTGATCAACGAAAATGAAGGAATACATCTCGTTGAAGCGGCAAATCGTCGTTTAGAAGTAGAAGGAATTGCGGTTGATATCATTCGGCTTTGTCGCGAAGAAAAGTATGCCTGGCGTGACATTGCCATTTTAGTGCGCGACCAGGAGAATTATGCCGATCTGTTAAGCGTGGTGCTAGCGGATTATGGGATTCCGTTTTTTAGTGATAGCAAACGGCACAGCGTTCACCATCCGTTAGCGGAATTGTTACGCTCGGCACTAGAGGCAATCAATGGATGGAAATATGAGCCGCTGTTTCGTTGCTTTAAAACTGATTTCTTTGGCGCCAGCCGCAGTCAGATTGATGTATTAGAAAACTATGTTTTACAGTTTGGTATTCGTGGGAATCGTTGGACGATGCCAGAGGACTGGAAATTTGTGAAGCGTTTGTCTTTAGATGAAGACAGTGAGCTAGATGAAAAAGCAACGGAACAGTTGGCAAAGCTCAACGAAGTTCGCTGGCAAGTCATTGCGCCTTTACTTCGTTTTGAAAAACGAATCCACAAGGCGAGTACAGTTACGGAGCTGACAACAGCCTTGTACAATTTATTGGTAGACCTAGATGTGCCACAGCAACTAGAAAAATGGGCCTTTGCGGCAGAATCGCAAGGCTATTTAGATGAAGCACGTGAGCATCAGCAAATGTGGGATAGTGTTATTGTATTATTTGAACAAATGGTGGAAACCTGTGGCGAAGAAACAATGAAGTTAGAAGACTATGAAGCGATTATCAACGATGGTTTAGAAGGGTTAAAGCTTAGCTTAATTCCGCCGGGATTAGATTATGTAACAATTGCATCGCTGGATCAAAATAGTGTATCGGGCAGTAAGGCAATCTATATTGTCGGTGCAAATGAAGGTGTATTGCCTAAACGCAGTCGGAGTGAAGGACTGCTTACTGATGCAGAAAGGGTGCAGATGGCAAGTATTGGCCTAGAATTATCGCCTGGCGCCAGTGCGGATAATTTTGCCGAACGCTTTTTACTGTATAGTGCGATGACTAGAGCGAGTCGGTATCTTTGGATTAGTTATCCTTTGGCAGATAGTGAAGGCAGTGGACTCGGTCCATCTTCGATCATTAGTCGTTTGCGCGAAATGCTCTGCATCCAGCAAATACAGAGTATCCCGCTCGAAATAGCAGCAGGAACGGAGCATGGAATCATTGCTGAGCCTCGCCAAGCGTTATCTCATTTATTAGGGGCATTTCGCCAGTATCAGCAGAAGAAACAGCTGAGTCCGATTTGGCAAGATGTTTATAATTGGTCATTGCTCGATGAATCCATAAGGCCACTCTTAAAAACGATTTTAGCTGGCTTGTTTCACCGAGATAACGTTGAACCGTTACCACCAGAATTGGCGGGGAAACTGTATACGATCAATAAACGTTTACGTGGTAGTGTAACGCGTTTTGAACGGTTTAAAGCCTGTCCGTTTCAGCATTTTGCTCAGTACGGTCTTAGTTTAAAAGAACGCGCGGAGTTTCGTCTTCAAGCACCTGATTTAGGGCAATTTTTACATGCTGCGTTGAAAAATTTTGGCGAACGTATGGAAACGGAAAATCGGACTTGGGGTAGTGTGGGCGATGAAGAATACAAAGCAATCTGTACGGAAATCGTCGATGATTTGGCACCGAAACTGCAAAATGAAATTCTCCTTAGCTCCAATCAGCATAAACATTTGCTGGGTAGAATCAAACGAACCGTCGAACGCTCCATTCAACGGTTAATCGAGTTTGATCGAGTGAGTGAATTTAGCCCAGTTGGTTTGGAAAAGTCGTTTGGACGTGGGAAAGATGCGCTGCCACCACTTGAATATGCCTTAGAGAATGGCTATCGTCTAGAAATCAGTGGACAGATTGACCGAATCGATAGCATAACGCATGAGGGCAAACGCTATTTTCTCGTCATTGATTATAAATCGGGGAATGCCTATATCAATTTAATTGATGTGTATTATGGACTCAAATTGCAACTCTTAACGTATTTACTAGTAGCACAGAATTCTGCCAAGGAGATGCTCGGAGAGGCAGCCTTGCCAGCAGGGATTCTCTACTATTTCTTAAAAAATCCGCATATTACGGCAAATGCAAAACTATCAGAAGCAAAAGTAATGGCAGAAATCAATAAAAAGCTTAAAATGCCAGGCTGGGTATTAGCGGATGCCGATATGGTGCAAAAGATTGATAGCTCCTTCAACTTTATCAAAGTTGCTCTTACGGCAAAAGGAACGATCAATGCATCGACAAAAAATAGTGTAAAGACCGAGGAAGAGTTTTTTGCTTTGCTCCATTATATGGATGAAGTGCTCATGGCTACAGGTAAGCAAATCTTACAAGGTGATGTTGCGGTGAGTCCGTATGAATTGGATGCAAAACAAGCTTGTACTTTTTGCCAGTATCATTCGTTTTGTCAATTTGATCGCCTACTAGCAGACCATGAATATCGAAAATTGGCGAAGCTCGATAATGAAACGATGATGCAGAATTTATTAGCGGGGGTGAAATAATGGCATGGTCAGAAGCACAACTGCAAGCGATTACCACGTACAATAAAAACTTACTAGTTGCCGCGGCGGCAGGTTCAGGAAAAACCTCAGTATTGGTAGAGCGTATTATCAGACGATTATTAGATGAAAAGCAAAAGTTTAACATTGATAAAGTTCTAGTCGTTACCTTTACAAATGCGGCAGCAGCGGAAATGCGGGAGCGGATCGGCAATGCCATTAGCAAAGCGTTAAAAGAACGTCCTAAGTCGCGCCATTTAGAGAGGCAATTGGTGCTGCTCAATGCTGCTTCGATTTCGACGATTCATGCATTTTGTCAAAATGTCATTCGCCAAAACTTTCATCTGCTGGATATCGATCCAAAATTTCGTCTAGCCAATGAGCAAGAAACTAACTTACTCAAACAGGATGTATTAGAAACGTTGTTTGAAGAAAAATACACGGATGCAGATGCAGATTTTTTAACCTTTGTGGACCATTATGGTAACGAACGTAGTGATGAAGAGCTCTATGAAATTATTTTAGATTTGTATAAATTTTCTTGTAGCCAACCGTATCCGCGCGTTTGGCTCGAACGATTGAAAGATAGTTTTGCGCTGGCGGAAGATACTGATATTGATACGACTGTGTGGGCGAAACTCATTCGGCAGCAGCTAGAATTGGCGTTATTAGAATGTCAGCATCTCCTCGATGAAATGATTCTGAATGCCCAGCAAATTGACTTTGATTTTTATGTGCCAACCTTTGAGGCTGATCGCGGGCTGATTGATAGCTTGGCAAAATTGCTGGAGGCACCGTGGGACGAGTTGCAAAAAGAGATGTACGCTGTTAAATTTAGTGCGATGGCACGAGCGCCTAAAGAAACAGATGAAGCGCTAAAAAAAATATTTAGTGATAAACGTGGTAAAGTAAAAAAAATCATTACTACACTGAAAGACAATTATTTTACGATCACAGGTGCAGAACAAATTGCTGATCTCATCCAGGTTGAGCCGATGATGGCTGCAATCTGCCAATTGACCATTCAGTTTGCTGAAAGTTTTGCCGCGGCGAAACGCACCAAGGCGATTGCTGATTTTAATGATCTAGAACATTTTTGTTTGAAAATCCTATTGCATGAAGAAGCTACGCCAGAAAATGCCCAGCCATCCGCTGTTGCGAAAGCCTTGCAAGAAAAATACGAGGAAGTTATGGTTGATGAATATCAAGATACCAATGGGGTACAAGAAGCAATCATATCGCTAGTGCGCAAAGCAGAAAAACCAAACTTATTCCTCGTAGGGGATGTCAAACAAAGCGTGTATCGTTTCCGCTTGGCTGAACCAGAGCTATTCCTCGAAAAGTATCGTAACTACCCTAAAAGCGGGGAATCGTTTGCCCGCATTGATTTGGCGCAAAACTTTCGGAGTCGCGGAGAAATCCTAGCGGCAATTAATTTTTTGTTTTGTCAATTGATGTCGCCCAAAGTTGCCGAACTGAGCTATGGCGAACCGGAAAAATTAAATCCGGGGACGGGGTATGTAGAGACGCAGCAAAAGCTTGTTGCCGGGGCAGTCGAGCTAAGTATTATTGATCGTGATAGCTGTGAAAGTGAAGATTTTCATGAGCAAGACAGCGAAATGCAGACCGCTGATAACCCGCAAGAGGAAGAAGAGCTCTCTGGTTTCGCGTTAGAGGCAACGTTTATCGGACAAAGAATACAAACGCTGATGGACGAGGCTGCTTATGTTTTTGATAAAGAGACGAAGAACTATCGACTCCTTGCTTGGCGTGATATCGTCATTCTTTTACGCTCAGTAAAAAATAAAGCCAATGTATTATTAGAAACACTTCGTAATGCAAATATTCCTTCCTATGCCAATGTAGATTCTGGCTACTTTCAGGAAATTGAAATTCAAATCATGCTCGCTTTGTTACATGTGATTGACAATCCATACCAAGACATTCCGCTCGCCAGTGTACTACATTCACCGATTGTCGGACTATCGACGATAGAACTTGCCGAAATCAGGCTAACATTACCACAGGCTGAATTATGGTCGGCTGTTATTAAGGCAAATGCAGTAGAAACTGAGTTAAACGCTGAGATTAAGGCAAAATTAAGCCATTTTATCGCGCAGGTTAACGAATGGCGTAATTTGGCAAGGCGGAAGAGTGTTCCTGAACTCATTTGGCAATTGTTCCGTGATACCGGCTATTATGATTACGTTGGTGGTATGCCGGGAGGGATGCTGAGACAAGCAAATTTGCGGATGCTGTATGATCGGGCAGGTCAATATGAGACGACGAACTTTCGGGGGCTATTTAGATTCTTGCGCTTTATTGAGAAGATGCGTGATACGGGGACCGATTTGGCGGTAGCGAGAACGCTGGGCGAAAGTGAAAACGTCGTGCGCATTATGAGCATCCATAAAAGTAAAGGGTTAGAGTTTCCCGTAGTGATCGTTGCCGATCTTGGCAAACAATTTAATCTCATGGATAGCAAAGGGACGCTACTTATGCATAGGAAGCTAGGCTTAGGCCCTTATGTTACCAATGGTGATTTAGAGTTCAGATATCCTACAATTGCGCGGCAAGCAATCGCTTATAAAATGAATATGGAAAGTAAAGCAGAAGAGCTGCGGGTATTATATGTTGCGTTAACTAGGGCCAGAGAAAAATTAATCTTAGTCGGTTCAGTGGCGAAACTTTCGTCAAAAGCCAATGCCTGGTCTCAACATATTGCTTCTAGCAATCGTTTACTGCCCGATTATGCGATCGCTGGTGCCAGTACCTATCTCGATTGGGTTTGCCCAGCGGTGGTGCGTCATGCGGATGGAGAAACGCTCTTAAAAGTAGCCGATACGACCCAAATGCGGATCAATGCCATTCATGAAGACACTTCGCATTGGCAGGTGTCGATCATTCCTGCCAGTGATGTCTTGCGCAATGAAGAATTGAGTGTGGAAGATAATGCATTTATGCAAAAGGTAGGACACTTGCAACCACTTGCAGAAAGTGATGAAAAGGACTGGGTGAAGTCCGTACTTGATTGGCAATATCCTGATATGACGACCAAAGAAGTTCCGGCGAAATTATCCGTAACCGAAATGAAACGCCGTTTTGATCTAACGCAGCAAGCCGAAAATCCTAGCGAGACGATTTTTAAGAAACCAGTGATCGTTACACGTCCGCGATTTATCCAAGAAAAAACCAAATTAACTGGCGCGGAATATGGCACGTTGATGCATAGTGTCATGCAGCACATCGACATATTTGAGGATGTATCGATGGATGGCTTGAAAGCGCAATTGGCTCGTCTGGTGTTAGAAGAAAAAATCTTGCCTGAACATGCTGAGGTCATCGACTTAAATGGCGTACGATCGTTTTTCGCTAGCGATATCGGCAAGCGGATGCTCGCCGCCCATAACATTCGGCGCGAGTTGCCTTTTAGCGTTATGTTGCAAGCGAAACGGTTTTATCCGGACATGAAAAATGAGCAGGAACATATTTTTGTGCAAGGGATTATTGATGTTATTTTCGATGAAGGCGAAGAAATGGTCTTAGTTGATTATAAGACGGACCACAGCGATAGTGAAGCAGAGCTCACAGAAAAATACGCCTTGCAACTTACGATTTACGCTGAAGCGATTGAGAAAATCCTCAAGAAAAAAGTAAAAGAAAAATATCTATATTTATTTCATAGTGGAAAATTGCTACAGGTGAAATAGTAGGGTGTGTTTCAAAAAACACACTTCAGACTGTAGAAAAAATAAAATATTTGTGTCGATGATTTAGAAAATATCTAAATCCGGTCAAATTATAAACTAGTACGAAGATAGACTGCCGGTTGGTGAAAAGTGCTCAGATGCTAGGAACAGCACCTTGTCGGAGGGCGCAGATGAGTGCTTATCGCCGACCGGCAGTCTGTCTGTCCATAGTAGGTCTACAATCAAAAAAAAGCGTGAACAATATCGCAATCGCGGTACTGCTCACGCTTTTTTATGCCCTCAACTTAACAGGTTAGTCTGCCAAATCGAGGATGATTGACTGGTTTTAAGCTAAGTTTGCGAACTATCGTAACGGCTTCTTTTAAAGGAATATCAATACGATCGGTTTTTGTTTCTAGTACGCAGATGGGATTGTCTACGCCAATTTCGCTGCCTGGCATATAGACATATTCTTGATTGATGTTATCACCGTAGATAACACCAGCTTTGAGTTCTGCGGTTACCATTACACTCATAAAAAGTTCACCTAATTTCTAAAACATATCTTTTTTCCAAAGTACAAATATACAAATAGCAGTCAGAAACGTTGCAATCGTAGAAACGTATAAAAAGCCACTTTCAGCATCACCAAAAGGAACTGGTACATTCATGCCAAAAAAGCTCGAAATCATCGTCGGAATGGCGAGGATAATCGTGATTGAAGCCAAGAATTTCATTACTAAGTTCAAATTATTAGAGATGATCGAGGCGAAAGTATCAGCCACGCGACTCAAAATTTTGCTATACATTTCAACCATTTCTTTGGCCTGCTTATTTTCGATAATAACGTCTTCCAGTAAATCTTCATCTTCTTCATACACTTTGACAATATGTTGTAAGTTGTGACTAGAACGTAGCCGCAATAATTTGTCTAGAACGGCACCATTCGAACGAAGTGAAGCATTGAAGTAGGTTAAGCCTTTTTGCAATTCCAATAGCTGTAAGAGTTCTTGGTTTTTCATGGAGCCACGCAGTCTTTTTTCGATTTCATCAGATAATTTGCTGATCTGCCGCAAATACTTTAGATATAATGTTGCGGATTTATAAAGAAGTTGGAATAAAAAGCGTGTCTTTTTAAAGGTCCGAAACGTACGCGCTGTAGTTTCATTAAACTCAGAAATGACAGGATTGTCTTCCAAACTAACTGTTATTGTATAATCTTGTGTTAAAATAATAGCGAGAGGTAAAGTGTCATAGCTGTCGTTGGAACGTACAATCGGTACGTTGGTCACAACCATTACACAATTGTCCTCTAATTCTGTATGAGAACGTTCTTCTTCATCCAATGCGGATTTTAAAATATCTATCTCAACTTCGGTTATATTACTGACTACTTTTAGTTCATAAGGTGTTGGATTCACTAAATTAATCCACGCGCCCCGTTCAATTGTTTTTATGCTTAGCTCGAGCAGTGGACCACTTTCCGAACTTTTGAAAATTCTAAGCATAGTATTCCCCCTTCAGACAGGGAAATACCGCTATATTTTTACAAATTTATATTAGACAAGTAAAAAAACGGCAATATTCCCCTGATTTTATTTGTTTTTAACAATAACCGCAAACTAGGAGGGTCTACATCCATTTTTCTCACCTGCCTTCGTGTTTATAAGATATTACATTAAGATATTACTCCTTGCGTATATAATAGTCAAGACAAGCGCACTGAAAATCAGGTTAAAGTTGCGTTAAGAATTATTTTTTTCCTTCATTAATATAAAATGTATACAATTCGATCGAGAGGGAATCATAAGCAAACAATAATTGTATTCTTTTTAGATTATGGAATATTTTTTTTATTGACAACCATTTATAAATTTTGCTATAATACTAAATGTGTCAAGCACGGAGAGGTGTCCGAGTGGTTTAAGGAGCTGGTCTTGAAAACCAGTGATTCCGCAAGGGACCGTGGGTTCGAATCCCACCCTTTCCGCCATAAAATCTAATTGTTTTTATGAATTAAGCTTAATGGAGTGGTACTCAAGAGGCTCAAGAGGACGGTTTGCTAAATCGTTAGGTGGGTAACCATGCGTGGGTTCGAACCCCACCCACTCCGCCATTTAAATTGAAAGTTAAGACTTTGGAATATTTCCAAAGTCTTTTTTGTCGCCCCAAAAGGCTGTTGATAGCGATAAAGTTATGTCGTTTGTACGGCAGCCTATTTTATTCTGCAAATAATATGCTATAATGAAATTAATGTAATAATGCAGTTTAAAATGGAATAATGATCTTGTCGTATAGTGAATTTTGAACTGAATTTTATTGAAGAAACACTGGAAATATAAAGATAAACTTATAATTTATATCAGTGTTTCTCGTAAAAATTAAATAGTTTTTAATTAGGCAGTGCACATCTTTTAACTATATATAAATCGAAAAATTGTATAAGAAAGAATTCTTATACAATTTTTTTTTAGTCTGAGCTGTACGTACATAAAATTTGGAAAGAGGATGGATGCGTTATGTCAAATCTTAATGATACATTCACTAACATTGACTCTATTTCTCAACAGAATATTGGCATAAAGATTTGCAGCATTTATGCCTTAGTAGGAATTTTATGGATAACATTTTCTGATCAATTAACCCGCTACTTAGCTAGAGACGTTGATGAAATGGTCTTAATGAGTACATATAAAGGTTGGGGATTCATTTTACTGACGACACTACTCCTCTATATTTTGGTACAACTTTTTCTTCAAAAAATAGTTAAAATTAACGAACAGCTTAGTCTCTCTAATCAATCATTGGAGGCGTCTTATGAGGAGATTGCTGCCTCTGAAGAAGAACTACGTGACCAATATAGCCTGCTTGAACAGCAAAATAATGCACTGTATACTAGTGACCAGAATTTTCGCAGTCTGTTTGATAATATGCTCACCGGATTTATTGTCTATGAAATCATTTACGATGATAAGGCGAATTTTATCGGTTTTCGCTTTCTAGCCGTTAATCCAGCTTTTGAAAAATTGACTGGCTTGAAAGAAAAAGATGTTCTTGGCAGAACATCTTTAGAAATCTTCCCGCAAACTGGGAAATTGTGGCATGATCCATTTAAGGTAGTTGCCGATACTGGCAAACCTTATTCATTCACTTTGTTCGGATATGAAACGGGAAAATACTTTGAAGGAACCGCTTATCGCCCCACTTCCGACAGGGTTGCCATCCATTTCTTTGATTGTACCGCTCGCATTATGGGCCAGGAAGAAATTGAGTATATGGCGTATCACGACTCACTGACCCAATTGCCAAACCGCTATTTTTTTCAAGAACATCTGCGGCAAGCACTCGCCGCAAATGAGCGACTGGCAGTAATGCTTCTGGATTTAGACGATTTCAAATTGATCAATGATACTTTAGGACATGCATCTGGAGATGAACTTCTGCAGGAAATCAGCAGACGACTGTTATCCATTCTACAAACGGAAGATATTGTATCACGCTTGGGCGGAGATGAGTTTATTGTCCTGATTACAAATCCTCAAAGCTTGGAGAAACTTGACGACCTCGCCCAAGAACTAAGTCGGGTCATCTATGAACCTTGGTATTACAATGAAGTGGCTTATCAAGTATCGTGTAAAATTGGCGTTGCTCAATTTCCAACCGACAGCTGCGATGCCGATACGCTAATTAAACAGGCAGATATGGCAATGTATCAAGCCAAAGAACAAGACATGGGGAATCACTTATTTTACCAGTCTTCTATGGAAGTAAAGGTAGCCGAGCGAATGGAAATTGAACGTGAGTTGCAGCTCGCCATAGCTCGCGAGGAATTCGTCCTTCATTACCAGCCACAGGTTGACTATACTGGTAAAATACTAGGAGTGGAGGCCCTTGTTCGTTGGCAGCATCCGACAAAGGGGCTTATTCCCCCAATGAAATTTATTCCCATCGCCGAAGAAAGTGGCTTGATCCTTCCTATGGGTGAATGGATTTTGAAAACCGCCTGCAGGCAAGTCGACGAATGGAAAAAAGCGGGGCTTTCTCCCATCGCTATGTCGATAAATCTCTCTGCTCGGCAATTCCTCCAGCAAGATATACTAGACAAAATTTTAAAAATTATCAATGAATCCAGAGTAAATCCTCAGCAGATCGTACTTGAGATCACTGAAACAGCTGCAATGAAAAATGCTGAAAAAACTGTGCAAATTCTGCAGAAATTAAAATCACTAGGCATTAGAATTTCTCTCGACGATTTTGGAACAGGGTATTCTTCACTGCTTTATTTAAAAAGATTCCCGGTAGATTCAATCAAGATTGATCGTTCATTTATCGTCGATTTCAGCACTGATTTAGAGGGGGCCAGTATCACAAAAACCATAGTGTCTTTGGCCAAAAATCTAAAATGCAAAGTTGTCGCCGAAGGTGTTGAAACAATTGAACAATTGAATTTTTTAAAGGAGCTAGAATGCGAAGTAATGCAAGGGTACTTGTTCAGCAAACCGTTGCCGGCGCAAGAAATAACTGCACTGTTAGAGGAAACTATGAAATAATAGTTTCCTCTAACAGTGATAAACCTGCTAAGTAAAACGCACCAAAGAAAAAAACCACCTACTATGCAGGTGATTGATAAAAGTTAGTGGTGACCATGATATGCGGATGAATTTTCTAAAAACCACGAATGTTCGAGAATCCTAGACGTTCTTTCTCAATATCAATTTTAATTATATCATCAATGTATATAAATTCTACCCGTCCTGTATCATCTTCGCGCAGCTTATAAAGGCTCTTTTTCCCAAAGTAATCAAAAACCATACACTCGTTACCATTAGAGTCAATTAACGTACATTTAATATACTTAACCTCTGCTAATTCAATTGTACTATTAGAAGTATAGACAGTTATCATACAGTTACTCGTATTCCCCCTTTCCAATAGAAAACTCTTCTATTATAACAACAATAGAATTTATCTCTCTGTTTCTTCACTACCAAGTATCTCGAATATGCTAGATTGCACAACAGTAATTGCGGTACGATAGGAGTTGGCTGCTCCTGCAAAATATACATCACCGCGAACAGCTTCCATTTCCTTTGCCATCACCTGTAACCATTCAATGAGCTGTTGAGCATCGATCACTCGGGTTGCCTTTGTCATAGTTATGTCCCCTTTCACCCTAATAATCGGGTCAATAACTATAAATTATTGAAATTCATAAACCGATTATTAATTGAAGAATTTTATTTCTACTATATTTTACACTTTTCCCCATTTGGAATAAACCGGAAGAAACAGTTATTTTTACCTAAAAAAACGTAAAATTACAGCAGTCTGCGTGACCAAATAGTCAACAGACTGCTATTTTATATATTCATTTTTCTGAATTCAATCGGTGTATGCCCTGTGTAACCTTTAAATAGGCGACAAAAGTAATCCGAGCTGCTATAACCAAGCTTTTCACTTATTTCATAGTTCTTATATTCACTTGTTACTAGCAGATATTTCGCATGTTCCATTTTTACTTTAGTGACATAATCATTATAATTATATCCTGTTTTCTGCTTAAACAACTTGCCAATATAATCTTTGCTTATCAGTACTTCTCTAGAAATATCATCCAATTTTATGGTTTCTTCTACATGCTCCATTATATAGAAGCAGGTTTTTCCAACCATGCTGTCAGGACGATGCAGTTCGTATTTTCTTATAATTTCCAGCATAGTATTTATACAGCTCAAAAACTTTGCCTCAAGATCATCAATGGATTCTACATCAGTCAAAGTCTCGTTAAAGACTATTTCCTCAAGGGTTACCAACCAGGGGAAATTTTTATTAAATTCCTCTCTGAATTTCAAGAGCATTTTTCCTAGCAGTATACCTGTCTTAACGAGGTCTTGATTTGTCAAATTAAATAGTTCTAAACAAGTGCTTGATGCTTCATCAATAGCCTTATAGTCACCGACCATCATTAAATCAATAAGTTTTCTTTCCTGATCCGTCGGGTAGAAGAATCTAAGGTTATCTTCAAATAGCATTTGCTTTTCTTCGTCTCGTCTTTCTTGCAGGTATTTTTTTTCATCCAAATGCATTTTTACCCGTGTTAATGCTTTACTAAGCACATTATCGTCTATTGGTTTCATTATGTAGTCAAATATTCCAATTCGTATGCCTTGTTGGGCATATTCAAAATCATTATATGTACTCATGATCATTAAACAAATATCTAAGTTTCTAGCTTTAAGCTTACTTAAAAATTTGAGTCCGTTCATACCAGGCATTCTGATATCGGTAATCGCTAAGTCAAAATCTTTTTCGGTTAGTTTTTCTAACGCGCCTATGCCGTCGTGCGCTTCAGCTTCAATAGTAAATCCACACGATTCCCAATCTTCAAATTGTCTAAGCCCAAATAGAGTGGACTCATCATCATCAACAAGTAATACTTTATACAAAGAATATCCCTCCAGTCCAACATACTGGTTTAATTATAGCAAATTCTTACAATAATTTGCTATAATTAAAAAAAATATATTGAAATACACCTACGGTATTAAATGATTTCTTACAAATTCATTTAATACCAATACTACCTTAAACTAGCACAAGGACGTTAATGTCTCTATAGATAGTATCTAAAAAGGGTAATTGATTGACTGAAAAGGATTATTTTTACAAAGATAGATAAAGCCTACCAACTTTATCTATCTTTCTTTTTGCCCAAAAAGCAACTAACAAACATTTAATCTAATTCTAGGCTAAATTTTTCACATAGTTAGCGCTTCTCCTCGGCGAACTAGATCTCACGACGCTCAATGTGTTCGCTTGGTGGCACAGTGACCTTCTATAGCTGGTTTGTCTCCTGTCTTATATCTAATAACTTTACAAGTCCCTATCGTTACGTCGATATTAGATAGGAATAAAAAGATTCTTGTCTTTTTATATCAAAAGGAGGCGTTTTTATGAAAAACATTAACCAAGCAACATCTGTATCCACAAAAGAAGAACCTATAAGAATAGGTGTCGCAACAACACCCGAGGAAAAAAGGGAAGTCTATCGATTTCGCTACAGCATTTACGCCGAAGAAATCGCTTATGAGCTTCCGTACGCAGACCATGAAAACAAACTTTTATATGAAGAGTTAGATGGTTGGGCTATACTGCTCACGGCTCATGTCGGGTCGATACTTGTTGGGACAACTAGAGTAAATATTGGAAAAATATCAGATTTCCCCCCCGATATAGTACAGGTCTATTGCATGAAAAAATTTAGAAAGTTTTATAATGAAGAGGACAATCCTTATTTTACAGTAATTTCAAGGGGAATGGTATCTCCACAATATCGTAGTTCAGCGATAGCGTACTTATTTATGGTAAAAATGTATGAGTTATGTTGTGATTATCAAGTACAGTTTTCCTTTTTAGAATGCAATTTTCATTTGATCCAGTTTTATGAGCGCACTGGACAGATTCGTATTGATAAAAATACTCTAGATTCTAATGACGGAAGTCCATTAGCCAGTTTGGTTATGCTAATAGACGATGTCGATCATTTGAGAACAGTGGGATCGCCCTTATTCCGTACTGCGCGCAAAAAAATTGCATTAAATAGGAAAGCAGTTGATTGGTTTTATTCAGAATTTTCTCATGAAATTAAAACAACTATTAATAGTCGGCTTGTTACCGAAGAAAAACTATGGACTATTATTCATCAATATCTTGGAAACCTGCCTAATTACAGTATATCCATACTGAATGGGTTGTCTGTTTTAGAAGCAAAGCTCTTTTTGCATTCCTGTGGCAGTATTGTTCATTGTTACGCTGGTGAATATATTGCATCGTGTGGCACTATAAGTCAAGAACTAATTATCTTATTATCAGGAACAGCATACGCTTCGCAAAAAGGCACTATCAAGCCAGGACAATACTGTGGCGATAATGGGTTGGCATACATAACAAAACATGCTTCAACTGTTATAGCTTTAGGCGACTTAGATATTTTAGTCTTATCTAATTACAATTTTAGCAATTTCAGGAAACGCAATTCTGCTATTTCACACAAGATACTTAGTAATTTACAGAAATAAAAATTGAGGCTCAATGCTAAAAGTGTGCTTGACAGTGCTTGTCATTCTGAGAAGATGTTAGCCGACGTGGCAATCTCTATTTGTTGTCTACTGACCTGCTACTTGAGATTACCGGGTTTTGCTCAGAGTGACAGAAATTCAAGTACACTTTTTGGTAAGAGCCAAGATTAAATTCTATTATTTTTCAAAAATTTTAAACTAATTATGCGGGAATAGATAATTTGTTGAAGCTTATGTAAAATTTTGTTATAATTTATAAATATGTAAGTATGTTACTTTCCACAAGGAGATATTAATATGAGCTATTTTGAAATGTCTAATATTGCAGTAGTCGCAGCAACTATTTTTACAGCGCCTATGTACGTTTATTTATATATCATTTATCGCGAACGTTTTATGGGGATATGGATGATATGTTGGCTGTTACTTTTTATCAGATTCTTTCTCTTTGACTATGGAGTAATAAATTGGGAGAATTCAGCTATTGGATCATTCTATTACCAAGCGTTTTATATAGTCCCTGCCTATCTTCTTATTTATGGTATACATAATTTTATCAATCAGCCAATCAAAAAACACTGGCTATACGGCTTTGTCATTATAATGACTTTGAGTATTGTGTTTACAGTATATCAAATTCCATTAGTATATCAACTGATTCCTTCTACTTCGTTTGGTTCTGCCACACTTATCTATACTGGGTATATTTTATTAAATATTAAAACACGATGTTTGGGGAAATATGTTACCGGATGTTCTTTAATTCTATGGGGTATCCTCACTTTAACAATTTTTTGTTTATATACATATATTCAGGATACGGTGCTCTATTCAATATTCATTTGCATCTGTGGAATATTACGTCTATTTATTACATGCGGTATTCTATTAGTATACTTTGAAAAAACAAGAGCAGATTTGATTAGTAATCAAGAAACTCTCCAACAAGTTAATCTTGAACTTCAGCAGGCTAATCAAGAACTCAACCATTTCTGTCATTGTGTAGCGCATGATTTTAAAGCGCCATTGCAGTCAATCAATAAACTTTCTAAATATTTTATGCGTGATTATGCTGATAAGGTTGACAGTAATGGAAAAGAGTTAATTACACACATTCAAAACAAGTCAGCGGAAGTTGTTAATATTACGGATCATTTGCTGGAACTCTCTAGAATGTCTCAAAAACAGATAGCAATGAAAGATATTAAATTGGAGATTTTATTTCGTGAGGTATATGATGAACTAATAGAACTCCAGCCAGAAAGACAAGTCGTTTTTAAGATAAAACAGCTCCCTATGATTCATGGCGACCCCATTATGATAAAAATACTGGTGGCCAATATCCTTTCTAATGCGCTTAAATATACCCGCAATTGCAAGCAGGCGATCATTGAAGTCACTTCGGTGGAGAATGAAAACGATTATATTATTTCAGTTAAGGATAATGGTGCAGGCTTTGATATGAGTGAGTCTTCTCGGCTTTTTAAAATTTTCGAGAGACTTCATTCTGTTGATCAGTTTGAAGGAACAGGTGTCGGGCTTGTGGTATGTCAGAAGATTTTGAAACGGCATAATGGAAGTGCGTGGCTTACTGGCAAGGTAAATGAAGGGGCAATTTTCTCCTTTAGTTTTCCGAAGAATTTATTGCTTTAACAATTTCAGAAAAAACCATCCTGATATGCTGATAATAAATAACTTACGATAATACTATAGTTATTATATATAGAAAAATTGTTATGATGTATTTTGCTACTGTAAAGAATTATTTCTCTTTTTTACAATTACAGTTTTGATATTAATGAAGGAGATACAAATAATTATGGAATACTTGCAAATGTCGCAAATTGGTACTATAATTACGACTCTTGTAATAATGTTTATATATTTATATCTATGCTTTGTTTATTGTGAGCGCAATATGGGGTGGTGGATTGTAGCATGGCTACTCTTTATTGTCCGACTTATCTTTTTTGATACGGACTTTATTACCTGGAATAATTCAGTATTAGGATTTATCGTTTATCAACTGCTTTATATTGTTCCGTCGTTTCTGACCATGTACGCTTTTCATCTCTTTACAAATAAAGAACTAAAGAATTACTGGTTATATGGTATTGCAATCGCTGTTATTTTTGGTATAGTAGTTATTTTGACGAAGTTACCACATGATTACAAATTAGCTCCGCCTTTATGGTGTTCTGGCATTATACTCATATATACAGGTAAAATGCTGTTAGATATAAAGACGCAAGGTATAGGCAAATATATTACTGGAGTTGCATTTATTCTTTGGGGTGCTCTGACCGTGCTATATCCGTTTTTTCATTATGATAAAATTGCTTTGCTAGCTGGACCGATAAGTGGTGTATTACGACTCATCATTATGTCTGGTATACTAATGGTCTCTTTTGAAAAAACCAGAGCAGATTTGATTACGAAAGAAGAACATTTTGAAAGCCTACAGCAAGCTAACCAGGAACTCAACTATTTTTGCCATTCTGTAGCGCATGATTTTAAAGCACCATTACAGTCAATCAATAAACTTTCTAAATATTTTATGCGTGATTATGCCGACAAGGTTGACAGTAATGGACAAGAGTTAATTACACATATTCAAAACAAATCAGCGGAAGTCGTTGGTATTACCGATCATTTGCTGGAACTCTCTAGAATGTCTCAAAAACAGATAGCAATGGAAGATATTAAATTGGAGATTTTATTTCGTGAGGTATATGATGAACTAATAGACCTCCAGCCAGAAAGACAAGTGCTTTTTAAGATAAAGCAACTCCCAATGATTCATGGCGACCCCATCATGATAAAAATACTGGTGGCCAATATCCTTTCCAATGCGCTTAAATATTCCCGCAATTGCAAGCAAGCGATCATTGAAGTGACCTCTGTGGAGAATGAAAACGATTATATTATTTCAGTTAAGGATAATGGTGCAGGTTTTGATATGAGTGAATCTTCTAGGCTTTTTAAAATTTTCGAGAGACTTCATTCTGTTGATCAGTTTGAAGGAACAGGTGTCGGTCTTGTGGTATGTCAGAAGATTTTAAAACGGCATAATGGAAGTGCGTGGCTTACTGGCAAGGTAAATGAAGGGGCAAATTTCTCCTTTAGCTTTCCGAAGAACGTAATGCCTTAATGTCAGACATAGAACAGTCATGTAAAGCGGTTGTAGGGACAAGAAAGTAATATAGAATTTCTATAGGGGCAGTATCCGTATAATACTTGATATTTATAACTCTGTTCACCATCTATCGATGATTTCGTGACTTTGGAATTTTTCCAAAGTCTTTTTTTTCTGAAAATTTATTACTGATCATAATTAATTTGATTGCAAAAATTTGTAAAAGTGATAAAATGAATTTATATAGAAATAGATAATTGAAGTTTATTAATAATAATTATAAATAAGTTTTCGTTTATAGAAAAAGGAGTGAGCTGGTATATGAATAAAAATATTAATCAGGAACCAGTAGTTATTGTTTTATTTGGTGCTTCTGGTGATTTATCAGCACGAAAAGTGATTCCAGCTTTATATAATTTACATATAGGTGGATTTTTACCGGAGCAGTATTCCATTGTTGGGGTGGCACGTAGTGAGCTGAGCGATGTATTATTGCGCCAGCACTTGCATGATGGAGTGAATAAATTTTCGAGAAGAGGCATAGCGGGCGAGCAGGAGTGGGATTCTTTTGCTGAGCATGTCCATTATATTCAAGCGGATTATGATGATCGGGAACTTTATGAGCGTTTGATTAACCTAGGGGATCCTTCTTGGGAAAAGCCGCCAAATATTATTTTTTATTTGGCGACACCACCGAATTTATTTACAGTAGTAATTGAGCAGTTGGGGAAAATACCTGCGCTGCGTGGCGATATGCGGTATCGGATGGTAATCGAAAAACCTTTTGGTCATGATCTGGAATCGGCACGCGCTTTAAATCAAAATTTACTGCAGGTCTTTGAAGAACAGCAAATTTATCGTATTGACCATTATCTGGGTAAAGAAACCGTACAAAATATATTAGCATTTCGTTTTGGAAATGCGATTTGGGAACCGATTTGGAATCGTAACTTTATTGACCATGTGCAAATTACGGTTGCTGAGAAAATTGGGATCGGTCAGCGTGGTCGTTACTATGATTCGGCAGGGGCACTTAGAGATATGATTCAGAATCATCTGATGCAGCTCTTATGCCTGATAGCGATGGAAGCGCCGTCGGCGTTTACTGCTGATGAAATTCGCAATAAAAAAGTCGATGTGATGAATGCGATACGCTTAATTACTAAAGCGGAAGTTCCCGCTTATGCGGTGCGTGGACAATATGGACAAGGCTCAGTCGTTGGTAAGCAGGTGCAGGGCTATCGTGAGGAAAAAGATGTGGGGAAAGCGTCAAATACAGAAACCTTTGCGGCTTTAAAACTATTCGTTGACAATTGGCGTTGGCAAGGCGTTCCGTTTTACTTACGTACTGGCAAGTGTATGCCAGGGCGTGTTTCGGAAATTTCGCTGCAATTTCGTCCAGTGCCACATCATCCATTTTCACATTTAAATACACAAGTGTTTCAGCCTAATCGTTTAGTGATTCAAATTGAACCAAATGAAGGCGTAGTACTTCGGACGCAGGCAAAAGAGCCTGGACTAGGCATGCAGTTAAAACCGGTGGATATGATGTATTGTTATCAAGACGTGTTTCATCAACCGTCACCAGATGCGTATGAAACATTGTTGGTCGATATTATGAGAAATGATCCGAGTTTGTTTATGCGAGCAGATCAGGTGGAAGCGGCTTGGACCGTGATTCAACCGATTCTTGATGTTTGGAGTGAAACGAAAGAGTTGAACTTCCCGAACTATCAAGCTGGGCAATGGGGACCGTCAGAAGCGGAAAATTTAGTAGCACGTGATCGGAAAACTTGGCTTTTACCAATTTCTTTTGAACCAAAACGAGGGAGTTGAAATAGAATGAAAAAAATTTATCAAGATATGAATGAAGTATGCGTAAAGACTGCAGAGTGGTTTGTTGCTGAAGCGAACAAGGCGATGGCAAAACATGGTAAATTTACAGTCGCCCTTTCGGGTGGCTCAACACCACGTCAACTGTTTGCGGAGCTGGCCAAACCAGAGTGGCAAAAGCAAATGGATTGGTCAAAAGTTATTGTCTTTTGGGGTGATGAACGATTTGTGGCACCGACTGATGCGCAAAGTAATCAAAAAATGGCACGTGAAACTTTGTTAAATCATGTGCCTATTGCTCCCAAAAATATCATTCCCGTTCCATTTTTAGCAACTGCAGAGCTATCAGCAAAGCAATACGAGTTTGAGCTTAAACAAATATTTGCTGATTTACCGAAATTTGATCTCATTTTATTGGGCTTAGGTGCCGATGGACATACGGCTTCCCTTTTCCCGGGCTCGTTGGCATTGACGGAGGAAACCCGTTGGGTTTGCCCGTCGCAGCCCAAAGCAGGGGGACCAGAAAGAATTACGTTGACGTATCCAGTGATCAACAATGGAGCTTTGGTTTGCTTCTTAGTTACAGGGGCTGAAAAAGCGGCGATGATAAAAGAGATATTAGAAGCTACACCCGGTAGCGAAGTTTATCCGGCACAGCGAATTCAGCCAACTTCAGGAAGAATTTTGTGGCTGTTAGACCAAGCGGCAGCAAGTGCATTAAAAAAATAGCAAACAGATTAGCGTGAAAACGGCAGAGGAGGAATAGTATGGCTAAGTTATATGATATTGGGCTAATAGGTCTGGCTGTTATGGGACAAAATATTGTTTTAAATATGAGCAATCATGGTTTTCGTGTCGCGGTTTATAATCGGACAAGCAGTAAAACGGAGGAATTTAAAAAAACAATCGGAAATAATGTGAACATCGGTGCTGCGCATACGATTTCTGAATTTGTGCAGATGATTGAGAAACCACGGAAGATTATGCTGATGGTAAAGGCAGGCGACCCGGTGGATAAGATGATATCTGAACTTCTACCGTATTTGGATGAGGAAGATATTATTATTGATGGAGGGAATTCATTCTTTCTTGATACAAAGCGGCGTTTTAAGGAACTAGCTGATAAAAATATTCGTTTTATCGGTATGGGCGTATCTGGTGGTGAGGAAGGTGCTCTACATGGTCCAAGCCTTATGCCAGGTGGTGATTTCTCCGCCTATCAAGAAGTGGCACCGATTTATCAAAAGATTGCGGCTAAGGTGCCCGGGGGCGTTTGTTGCACGTATGTCGGAAAAGATGGTGCTGGGCATTATGTGAAAATGGTGCATAATGGCATCGAATATGGTGATATGCAACTGATTAGTGAGGCCTATTATATTATGAAAATGGTCTTGGGCTTAAAAGCGGTAGAGATGCATGATATTTTTGATGAATGGAATAAAGGCGAGCTGAATTCTTATTTAGTTGAAATTACGCGGGATATTTTATTGAAATACGATGAGGAAACAGGAGTGCCATTGGTTGAAGTGATTCTCGACAAAGCGGGACAAAAAGGTACCGGGAAATGGACCTCACAAAGTGCTTTAGACCTAGGTGTACCAGTGCCTACGATTACTGAGGCAGTGTTTGCTCGTTGTATGTCTGGCTATAAGGTTGAAAGATTGGCCGCTGCAGAAATTCTTTATGGACCTAAACCTATATATGAGGGTGATCGTGAATCTTTAATCCAAGCAATTCATGATGCCTTATATGCTTCGAAAATTTGTTCCTATGCACAGGGTTTTACACTTTTAAAAGCGGCAAGTGATGAATATAAATGGAATCTGAATTATGGTGATATGGCACTTTTATGGCGGGGCGGTTGCATTATTCGGGCGCAATTTTTAGATCGTATCAAAGATGCGTTTTCTGCCAATGTAGATTTGCCAAATCTCATGCTTGATCCATTTTTTAGAAATCTATTGGCGAAGACGCAAGAGAATTGGCGGCTCGTTGTCAGCTTATGTAAGCAACAAGGAATCCCAACGCCTGCGTTTTGTGCTTCGTTGGATTATTATGATAGCTATCGGCAGGCTGTGCTTTCTGCCAATATGATACAAGCGCAACGTGATTATTTTGGCGCGCATACCTATGAACGTGTTGATAAACCGGGCGTTTTTCATAGCCAATGGTTGGTTGAGGGCGCAGAAAAGGGATAAAGATCGTCAAGTATCAGGGGAGCATGAATAAAAAATAGTTGTACTTGTAGCGATAAAAAGGAAAATTACTTTTGACAAATGACTGAAAAATCGCTATACTATATCTACTGACTCTTTGGAAGCAAAGATAGGAAAGCTAAATAGAGTTTGGCGACATAGCCAAGTGGTAAGGCAGAGGTCTGCAAAACCTCTATTCCCCAGTTCAAATCTGGGTGTCGCCTCCAAATTGTACTGATAGCTCATAATCGAAAGATTATGGGCTTTATTGTTTTATATGTACAAAGTGAAGCAAACGAACCTGAATGTGAAGTATAAATAATAGGGCATACTAGAAGAGCTATTGCAAAATAAAAATGCAATAGCTCGTTTTGTTTTCTAAAGCTAAATATAACTTTACAAAATAGAACATATATTCTATTATGGGAGTAATGAAAAATCTTAGGGGGTGATAGGTATGGAGAAACGAATTATGCATGTGGATATGGATGCTTTCTTTGCAGCCATAGAGCAAAGAGACCATGCAGAATATAGAAATAAGCCAGTTATCGTTGGTGGGCTTAGCAACCGTGGCGTGGTATCGACAGCTTCTTATGAGGCGCGAAAATTTGGTGTTTTTTCGGCAATGTCGATGGCGGAAGCGAGAAAACGTTGCCCAGATGGAATTTTTGTTTCGACGAATCATCACAATTATAGTGAAGTATCACGGCAGATTTTTGCCATCTTTGCAGATTTTGCTCCTAGTATTGAGCCGCTATCTTTAGATGAAGCGTTTATGGATGTCAGTGGTATGGAAAAGTTGGTACAAGATTGGCGCGAGTACGCGTTAAAACTTAAAAAACGTGTCGAGAATGAAATTGGTTTAGTGGCTTCTGTAGGGGTAGCTCCGAATAAATTTTTAGCAAAACTGGCCTCCGATTTAGAAAAGCCAAACGGATTGGTAATCATTCAAAAAGAAAATGCCAGAGATCTAATCAAGGATTTGCCGATTCGTTCATTATGGGGTGTGGGCAAGAAGACAGCAGTGCAGCTCAACGCGCTGGGTTTTTACACAGTAGGGCAAATTGCTACCGCGGAGCTTGGTTTTTTAGTGCAGCACTTTGGCAATTTGGCGTATCGCTTACTCGAACTTGCCAATGGTCGTGATGATCGAGAGGTCGAAACGGATCGTTTGACACAATCCATAGGTAATGAGATTACATTTGATCAAGATTTACTAAGTCGAGCGCAAGTAGAAAAAGAGCTCCTTGCCTTAGCGGAAAAGGTGGGCTGGCGCTTACGAACAGAAGGGTATGCGGCAAGGACGATTACGATTAAAATCAGATTTGCTTCTTTTGCAACGATCACCCGTAGCCAAACTTTGCTGGAAGCGACTAATTTTGATGAGGATATCTATAGAACAGCCGTTGATTTATATAAAAAATGTGCGATCCCCGAGAAAATTCGCTTGCTTGGGATTACTGGCAATCAGCTATCGCTGAATGAACAGTTTAATTTATTTGAAGAAGATACCAAGAAAAAAACGCTTTACGGAACGTTGGATCAACTGAAAGGACGCTTTGGTGAAAAAATTATTACGAAAGCAAAATTGTTAAATCCCAAGGATTAGTTTACATAACGAAAAAAGACCTTACAGTTGTAAGGTCTTACTAAAGGTTTAGCCCGTAATGTCGCTCCTCGTTATGTCTAAACCTGCAACCTAGCAGGTGGGCATCATAGTTGTGATTTTGCTATCCACTCAAGGTGGTTCAGCAGCTGCAAAACATCCGATTCCCTAATGAAAAAAGTAGGTTAGACATAATTAAGGTTGGCGTGCACCGCAGGCGTCATCTCTATGGTTGTAATAATACCATAAATGAAAGCGGTATGCAAGTAGAGAGGGCGAGGTTTTTATCTTAAAATTTTGGCAAATGAAAAAGTTTACATAATATAACGTAAACTTAAATTATTTATAGTTCAAAGGGGATTATAGTAAAAAAGGTTTTTTTTAGTGTTTGGCGAATTTAAATTAGTTGATAATTACGGGGCTTATATATAATATGCACGAATAAGGAGAAAGTTATGACAGATGAAGAAAAAAAAATAATTCATGCGATTTTAGTAAAACCTGGAGAAGAACCAGAGATTTGTCAATTACCACTCAATGTGGATGAACAGATAGAAGTGATTTCAGATATTTTAGAAGGAAACATTGGCAGTACGGAGTTTTTTGATATTGGCAATGGTGCATCCCTTTGGATTTTAGTAAATGATTTTGCGGTACCATTGGGCTTAAACCCAAATCGCCATCTACCGGGCAAAGATAAAGATGAGATTCTTTTTGGCAATGTGATTTTTATCGCGATTTACAATGAAAAGAGTGAATTTGAAGGCCCTGTCAATATGCCAGAAAATATTTGTAATATGTTTATTGAGCAGATTAAAGCAAATTTTGAACAATGTAAAGGCGATGAGAAACCTCGTTCTCAAGATGAAGTTTATGTAGAATTTCCTGATAGCGAAAACGAACGCAGTTTTAAATGGCGTGAAATCGAAAAACCAGAACATGTTGATAAGTTTGTTCAAGCAGGTCGGGCAAAGCTAATTAAACATGATGAATATGAAGTGATCGAACTTAACGGTCGTTATTTTAAACAAGTAACCATTGCAACAAAAAAGACACCATTGAATTAACTTCATAGAGTGTGTTTCAAAAAACACACAACCATAAAATTCAAGAGACTGTTATAAGATGTCCAAATGCTAGGCTGGGCGAGAACTCGAGTGAGGGCTCGCAGGTTGAGCAACGCAGATGGGTATTTTGTAACAGTCTCTCATAGTGTCTTGTTAAAGCGCAGTAGTTTACAAAGTGCATATAACATTTGCGTAAAAACTCCAGCTTGATGTAGTAAATCTTTTCGGATTGCTTTTTCAGTTGGAGTTTTAATTTTTTGATCAGATAAATAAAGGGCGAGCAGACCACGGACAATTGTTTTAGTAAAAAAATTATGCGGGGTAAGTTCAGCTTTCCTGTAAGCTTCACGATAAAACAGTTGCAACCGAGTAACTGTTTCTACCTCATCTTTATAGTAAAAGACAAAATTAAGGTCGCCATTATGAAGGTCTTCGGCTTGATCAATAAAATAATCCAGTTGTATATGTAATCCGCAAATCCACGGGAAGTAGGCAGTTTCAACCGCGGTAACTTCCGCTGGGGATAATTCGGGATTGTAGGCAATTGCCGTTAGCATAAACATACCAAGGGTGGAACCAGTTGCTGCGGCAAATTCCCAATCAGTTAAGTATTCGGTGGTGTTACATTCTTTTAACCAGGCGAGCATTGCTGATTCTCGCACGGCAGGATCAATATGCTTATAGGTTTGCAGCTGACTATAAAGAGCTGCTAGTTTTAATATCACGGGTTTCACCAAGCCATAGCTAGGAATTTTTTTTACAATGGTCTGGCAAGTTGTAACGAGGTTGGCTAAGTAGGAACCGTCATCGCGAAACGGGTACTGCGCGTAATAATCTTTTTGTATTGCCTCTGGATCAAGCGCATCGGTCATCGCAAAGTGCAATTGACGAAAGGCTGCTTCGTCAGTAACCGCTGCCCGGTCGCAAAGATTATCAAGATAATCGCTGATCGTTTGCAGGGCAACGATAAATTTTATAAAATCCTCGGCGTCCACACCAGGATAAATGCTATAAAAGTTACCACCCTGACAATGAAACCGCTTGCCTGAGATACTTGCCAAAGCTTGTTTTTGTAGTTCACCATGCATGTTAACTTGGGCATAGGATTGCCAGGCATTTACCTCTTGATTTACTAGAGGTAAAACCTTATTTAAAAATTGTCGAATCATTTTTATGCTTGCAGTGGTAGTATAAAAAATTGTTTTCATCTGAGAACCTCCGCAGTGTAAAAAAATACAATATATAATAAGATATTCAAAGTTTTATATATTTATGCTATAAAAATAACTTTCCAAACGATAAGACCATATAAACAATACCGGCGGCAATTAATGGGCCAACAGTGATTCCCTTGAAGAAGAAAACACCGATCATGGTTCCGATAATTAAAGAGCTAACAACCTCGGGGGAACTTTTTAATAATTGAATGCCAATGCCACCAGAAAAAGCAGCGAAAACACCAGCTAGTATAGCAATGATACCAATCGGCGTTTTAAAAGATTCTAACATAATCGGCAGTGTGATACGCCCAGTCGCAAGGGGGACGAGAAGTGCTAAGGTAAGTAACGTAATGCCTAGATTTAACCCGTGGGCTTCAATCGTAGGAAACCAAGTATCTAAACCTAATAGTTTCATTACTAATAAAGCTCCTGTTGCATAAGCTACGGACATATTATGTCCGAGAAAACTAATTGCGAAAATCGCAAGTAAGGTGATATAAATACTATTCATTTTGTCGCGTCCTTCCAAGTGTTGTCATAAGAGGAACTAACTCAGTGGTAAAAAATGTCATCCTAATGAAAACAGTTAAGAAGTAAATTTACCATAAAATAGTTACCTAGAGATATTCACTATAAATAATACACAGTTTACACTAAATAAGCCAAAAAATAAATACTTAACAAACATAGAAGATCGCTTGTTATTGGTAAATGAAGTATAAAAAGTAGTCACACATTTAACAATACTAATTATAAACGTGATTTGCTTACATATAAAATACGTTGATATACTTATCTTTATATGTAGAAGCCCAAGAAAACGGAATAAAAAATTTACAAGACAAATTCTTTTTCAAAGATTATAATATTATTGTGATGATTGTTGTAAGTATAATAATACTTACGAAGACTTTATTAGAATTTAAAGGAGTATATTACATGGAAAATGTTTATCGTATAGCGATCCATTATAATGAGAATAACGGTTATATTGAATATGCAATTGATGCAAAGACTGCTAAGGTTGTACTAGACTCAGAAGAGAAAAAGGCAACAGTAGAAGCATATTTAGCGGAGGATCATGAAATAAATGTGCCACACGAAACCTTGATGGATTTTTCCAACCAACTTGTAAAACCATTAAGTAGTCTAGAAGACTTAAAATTATCTCTTACAAGATTATGGGGGATTACTGGGGTATATGTTGATTGGAGTAGACCAGTTAATGTATAAGTTAAAAAGATCTGTTCATAGGAACGGATCTTTTTTAGTTATATAGGAAAATAGGGCAAGTTGTTCACATAGATATTAACTTATCCACATTTTTATCCACAAAACCCATGTTCTTGTGGATAAAAATGTGCAAATCCAAAGAAATCATAGGGGGAAAACAAACAGACTGTGCATAAATATGGGGATAGGTGTGGAAAAATAGAAATATAGTTTACAATTTACTGAATTTTAAAGTTGTTAGTTGCTATAATAAAAATATATTGAAAGCGAACGATCTCATATGACTATTTATCTAGTTACATAATAATAACTTATCCACATTTTTATCCACAAATTTGATAAATGTGTTGATAAGTAGGTGGAAAAGTCATATTTATGTTAGTAAAATAAATAAAAATGTGAATAAACCAGTAAATCCTTGTGGAAAAGTAGAATTTTTTATTATTTATGGTTTTGATTATTGTTCACTTGGTAACGGTAATCAGGCCTGATAAGAAGAAAAAATAACCATCAAAATATTTATTGACAATATATTAAGATAGTGGTATTATAATATTTGTTGGTTGTGCGAAACGATTAATAAACATGACTCTGTAGCTCAGCTGGATAGAGTGTTTGACTACGAATCAAAAGGTCGCAGGTTCGACTCCTGCCAGGGTCACCATTTTGAAATTTAAGGCTTTACGGCTTATCGTAAAGCTTTTTTTGTCTTTTAATCACTAGAATATTCTAGCGAATCATGAATAGTATAATATGCAATTTAGTTGATCACAGGGAGGGTTTTTAATCATGGCTTCAAGACCGATAGATATTATAGTGATTAATGATACCAATTCAACTTTAAAGTTTGGATATGCAATTGCGCTACGTGGTAAAGTACCGTATGTGAGCTTGGGAGATGATACTTTAGTAGCGAACGGAGGCCGATGTACAGTTCATGCAGAAGAAAAGGATTCCGTAGATGGCTTCGGAATACAAGGTTCATTTTCATTTTTATTTCAAGACTATTCAGAACGTGTATTTAATTTTGCCTATAATTACCCAATGGAAATTTGTCAAACCTATGCACGTGTATCTGGCCCAACAGGCTATAATTACAACACGAAGATCAATCATTTATCAGCAAATAGCGCAGTTTACACAATTATTTTGCAAAAACTTGAATAAGTATGATTTAAATTTAAAATCCAGCTATATCAATCTGACATAGCTGGATTTTTTTATTGGAAAAATAGGACTATAGGAATATAATTATGGTGAAATTGGTTATTTGTTCATGGAACATACTATTTTTGAAACTTTCGAAAAAATGAGTGGAGAGGTGTTTGTTTTGAGAATCGAACATGTTGCTTTATACACGAACAATTTAGAGAAAATGAAAAATTTTTATACGAAATATTTTAATGGCAATGCAAATAAAAAGTACAAAAATACGAAGAAAGGTTTTGAATCCTATTTTATTTTCTTCGAAACTGGTTCTAGACTAGAGCTTATGCACCAGAAGGGAATCTGTGATACTAAAACTGAGTGTGATAACCTAGGGACTGGCTTTGTACACATGGCTTTTTCCGTTGGCAGTAAGGAAAAGGTAGATGAACTCACCGCGACCTTAGTAGCCGTCGGCTGCCTAAAAGCCAGCGATCCTCGTACAACCGGCGATGGATACTACGAAAGCTCCATTTTCGATCCAGATGGGAATTTGATTGAGATAACGGTGTAGGGGGAAAGCACTTCTATGCTAAAATATGTTATAATTTGAAAAATAAATACTAAAGCATAGCAAGGGGAATTTTTCAGATTATTTCGTGTTTTGAGTTTACAAAAGGAGTTGTGATAAGAATGAAATCTTGGCAACGGTAAGTGCAGAGGAACGTAAGGATGAATGGAAGCAATCTGCTTATTCGTTTGAATCGATGAAAATGGTGTTTGTAGATATAATATTTGATCAGAATGCGCAGGTGGACGAGTTAAATCGGCTTGTTCTAAGTGATAAAGTCCAAGGTGTGTTTTCGCGGAATTTGGATTTTGCACAGGCTGGACTTTCGTTTTTAGGTCAAGATGAATTGGTGAAAAGATTGAGTGCGACTAGTGGCGAGGATGTGGCTGCGCTGGCGCAGAGTGATCCAGAGCGATATGCAAAGATTGTAAAGGATGGAGCTGTTTTCTATTGTCAGGGTATTTTAGAGGTGCGTTTCAAGCGCTATCAAGATACGGTTCGCTATATTCCCGAACTTATTGAAACGTATCAGACAGAGAAAAAAGTGCGTATCAATAAAACAGTGACCTCTTCCAATGGACAAAATGTGACGGTCGATCAATGGGTAAGCGTGCCTGTGATCGAATCTAGAGTTGTGCCAGCAAATGATGAAATCACGGCACATACAGCCGTGGAACTGACATTAATCGATACCAAGACTAATAAGACAGTATGGAAAATGGTGGACAGCCGTGATGCTGTGGACAAAGATAAGGATGGCATGATAAATCGTATTTTAAAACGTGTTTCCGATCGTTTGCTAGCAGTTAAAAGGTTTTGATATCTATAATGGATGTATGAGACATGGGCTCACGTCGTTGTTTATTTTGCTTGCATTGTTTGCATTTTTTAGATGATTTTATGCGGGAGTTATATAGTATTCATTCTGAAGTATAGAAGAAAATAATCTGTGAATATTATAAAAGCATTGAAATATTATACAGTTATAAAGGTAGAGAAATTTTTTGAAAAAAATAGTTGAATTATGATAAAATACAGCTTGTGGGTAGAATATAGTATTTAAATTTTTTATTAAAAAAAACTCCTCAAGTGTACGAAAATCATAAATTTATTGATAAAAATTTAGTGCGATAGAAAAATGTAATTTAAGTATAGATACAATTTTTCGGCAACTATAGCCTGAGATTGCAAGTAATATTCTCAGAAATATTAAGATTTTATTACTGTTTCTAGTTACGTAAGTTGATATATTATTAATTTGATAAGAGGTTAGTTATTAATGGAGAAAGAAATAAAAATTGTTAGTCCAGTATATCAGCAAATAGCAGCTGATATTGCTTCTAAAATTGCAAATGGCTATTATGAACTCGGTTCTAAGATATATGCACGATCAGTACTTGCTAGCCAATATAGTGTTTCACCAGAAACTGCGAGAAGGGCCATTGCAATCTTGTCAGATATGGAAATTGTCGATGTCACTAAAGGGAGTGGGGTAATCATTCGTTCTTGTGAAAACGCCATCAAATTTGTGAAGCAATATGATGATATTAAAACGGTCAATGATTTAAAACAAGATATATTACATAGCCTTGAACGTCAAAAAAAAGAAAACGATTATTTAAAAAATCAGTTGATTGAGTTAATTGATAAAACAGATCGTTTTAAGTCAATAAATCCATTTATTCCTTTTGAAATACTGATCAAGGGAAAAACTCCTTATCTTGAGAAAACAGTAGCTGAAATCAACTTTTGGCACAATACTTCAGCAACTATTATTTGTATAAAAAGAAATCATTGCCTTGAGATGTCGCCAGGTCCTTATGCAATTTTAAAAGAAGACGATATTTTTTATTTTATTGGTGATAAAAATTGTTATGAAAGAGTGAACAAATTTCTTTATCCATATAGCTAAAAAGGGTTGAAAATTAATGAAAGGTTAATTTTCAACCCTTTTTTTTGAGCATTTTTTGTAAACACTAACAACTTCATGGTAGATTGAAAGTTGTTAGTGTTTACAAAGAAACAACTTTATAATATAATTAAGTTGTTTCTTTGTAACCGTAATAAAAAATAAATTTACGGTGTGATAAAGTCGTTAAATGAGGAGGAGATTTTATGATAGAGTTTAAAAATGTAAGTAAATTTTTTAATGACAAGCAAATTTTGCGTGATATTTCTTTTATGATAAATCAGGGAGAACTAGTTGCAATTATTGGAGCAAGCGGGTGTGGAAAGACGACAATATTAAAAATGATTAACCGCCTAATTGATTCGTTTTCGGGAAAGATTTTTATCAATGGAGAAGATATTGTCAAGCAAGATATTATAAAATTACGGCGTAATATCGGTTATGTTATTCAACAAACAGGTTTATTTCCACATATGACGGTTAAAGAAAATATAGAAATTATTCCGAAAATTGAAAAAATGCATGAAGAAAAAATAATAAAAAGAACCTATGAAGTTATGGAGATGGTTGGTTTAAATAGTGATGAATATTTAAATCGTTATCCAAGTGAACTTAGTGGTGGACAGCAGCAAAGAGTGGGGATTGCGAGAGCTTTTGCTACAAATCCTAAAATTATCTTAATGGATGAACCATTTAGTGCACTTGATCCAATCACACGTTTACAACTTCAAGATGAGCTAATTAATTTACAGGCAAAAATAAAGAAGACCATTGTTTTTGTAACACACGATATGAATGAAGCCATAAAAATAGCAGATAAAATTTGTATTCTCAATCAAGGCGAGATTATACAATATGATACTCCAGAAAATATTTTAAAAAATCCTGTTAATGATTTTGTTAGTACATTTGTTGGTAAGAATAGAATATGGTCTTCACCTGAATTTATTCGGGCGAAAGATATTATGATTGATCAACCTCTTACCTGTTCTAAAAATTTATCTTTGTTAGAATGTGTAGAAAAGATGAAATTTACAAATGCAGATAGCCTGTTGATAGTTGACCCATGTGATTATCTTTTGGGTATTGTTACGGCAAAGCAAACCCAAAATAGATCAGATAGACATGTGCTTGTAGAAAGTATTATGAAAAATGATTTTATCAAAATTAATTCAGATGAGCCAATTATAAATATCCTTGAAATATTCAAGCAACATAAAATAGTTCAAGCACCAGTTGTTGATGAAAAAGGCTTATTAAAAGGGCTTATTACCCAAAGTAGTTTATTGATAGCTCTTAGTCAGCAATTTTTAGATACTGAGGAGGTTGGATAGCATGAACGAATGGTTTAGTTATTTATTTGAATTTAAAAATGAAATATTTTCTTTATCTGTTGAACATATAGAACTTACTTCGCTCGCTGTAGTGATAGCAATTTTATTAGGGATACCTTTAGGAATATTAATTAGCTATGTAAAAAGATTAAACAAGCCAGTTTTAGGTGTAGTTGGTGTTATACAAGCAATACCAAGCATGGCATTACTAGGTTTTTCTATTCCTTTATTGGGTATAGGAACAATGCCGGCCGTCGTGATGGTTATTTTGTATTCTCTTTTACCGATTATTAAAAACACAACCACCGGAATTAATAATATCAATTTGCAGACATTAGAAGCAGCTAAAGGTATAGGTCTTACAAAATTACAAATTTTGTTTAAAATACAGCTTCCTTTAGCCATGCCAATGATTATGTCTGGAATTAGAATTGCAGCGGTTACTGCGGTGGGGTTAATGACAATGGCAGCCTTTATTGGTGGTGGTGGTCTAGGTTATTTGGTTTTCTCAGGAATAAGAACAGTGAATACAGATCAAATTTTAGCTGGTGCCATTTCTGCTTGTATATTAGCAGTAGTTGTAGATGGAGTATTTGGAATTATTGAAAGCCTAGTCACGCCAACTAATTTACAAAAAAACAATAATAAAAAGAAATTAATGAAAATGGAAAGAAATACGCTAAAAAAAGGTGTATTAGTGAGTGTCGCTTGTGTTTTAGTGGGCTTATTTTTTGCTACTGGAATTTCGCAAGGATATACAGAAAATAAAGTAATCGTTATAGGAAGCAAAGACTTTACTGAACAAGAAATTATTGGAAATATGCTTGCGGAAGCTATTGAAAGGAAAACTGATATTTCTGTAGAACGTAAATTAGCTCTTGGCGGTACGCAAATTTGTTTTGAAGCGCTTAAGGCAGATGACATTGATATATATGTTGATTATAGTGGCACCTGTTATGGTGATACGTTAAAATATTCGCCAATAACTAATGTTAAAACAGTATACAATACAGTGAAAAAAGATTTTAAAGCAAAGTTTAATATTGATGTGTTGAAACAAATGTCTTTTAATAATACGTATACTTTAGCAGTAAAAAAAGAAACGGCAGATAAGTATCATCTTAAAACAATTAGTGATTTAGCTAAGGTTGGCAATCAACTGACTGCAGCTACGTCATTAGAATTTCTTAATAGAGAAGATGGTATTATTGGGTTAAAGAAAAAATATAATTTTCATTTTAAAGATCAAATCGGTATTGATGGCAGTCCTAAATATTTAGCTTTAATGAATAATGAAAGTGATGTTACAGATGCATTTTCAACGGACGGACTATTAAAAAAATATGATTTAACAATTTTACAAGATGATCAGCATTTTTTTCCGCCTTATTATGCAATTCCACTTGTACGCGCTGAAGTGACCGCAAAGTATCCAGAGATTGTTCCGATTATTGAAGAAGTAGGAGAATTGCTCAATGATAATGTAATGATTGCATTAAATTATCAAGTGGATGAATTAAAAAAAGATCCGAGGAAGGTTGCTATTGAATTTTTAAGAGAAAACAAAGTTATTTAAAATAATACTATTCTTCTATAATTTTTTTTATATCTTAATAAAACTCATTGCTTGTGTAGGAAAAAGATAGCATAATCGACAGAATTTCAAAACATACTTCTAGGCGGTTAAAAGCAGTGAAAGAATACTTTGAAATTTATCTTTCAAGTGTGAGTTACTTTAACGGTGAAGAAACTCTCTATTGTATTCTTAAAAATCAATAATTAAAAAAATAATTGGTGAAAAAGCGACTACGTTTTCTTGGACTAAACAGTAAAGTAAACTGTATACTGCATAGGAAACGGGTGGAGTCGGCACAATGGGCTTTATCCGTTCTTTTTAGAATGAAAACTATGAAAAAAGTGAAGTGCAAGATTTTATCATTATTATTGGAAGAAGGAGAAGGTTTATGGGGAAAGTCATTGTCAGGCGGGTTGATATCATTAATTGGATAGTTTTATCAGTTTTTATCGTACTTATTGGCCGTTTAGGTTATTTACAAGTAGTACAAGGTCAGCATTACGCAAGGCTTGCAGATGGTAATCGTATTCGCATCATACCTATTAAGGCACCACGCGGGAATTTTTATGACCGCAATGGTGTGATGTTAGTCACTGACCGCCCAAGCTTTGTAGTGACGGCAGCAATTATTCCAAAGTCTAAGCAAGCGCGTGTGATTGAGAATTTGAGTAAAGTATTAAATATGAAGGCAGAAGATATCCGAAGTAAATTCAATCGAAATACAGGTTTTTCTTTTGAACCAATTCAAATCAAGTCAGATGTTAATCAACAGGTAATAACCAAAATTGAAGGGAATCGAAGTGAGTTCCCCGGTGTAGTTATTAAGGCCCAACCAGTACGTCAATATATTTATGGTGGCGTTGCGGCGCACGTTTTTGGATATGTCGGAGAGATTAGTGAGGAAGAGATAAAAAAGAACAAAGAACATGGCTATAAAACTTGGGATATTGTAGGAAAGTTTGGTTTAGAAAAGGTGTATGACAAATATATTCGTGGAATAACTGGCGCCGAAAGAGTAGAAGTGGATGCTGATGGGCAGTTTATAAAAGTATTGGATGATAAGCTCCCAATCTTAGGAAATAATTTAATGCTGACGATTGACAATTCTATTCAGCAGGCTGCAGAAAAGGCGATTGATGAAAGATTACTTTATTTGCAGTCAAAGGAACATAGAGCTAAAGCAAAAGCGGCGGCGGTTGTAGTTATGAATCCGAAAACTGGCGAAATTTTAGCAATGGCAAGCCGTCCAACCTTTAATCCGAACTTATTTAATGACGGTATATCTAAAAAAAATTGGGATTTACTGATTGATAATCCGTTTAATCCTATGGAAAATCGAGCAGTTTCCGGTGAATATCCGCCAGGATCTGTTTTTAAAATTGTTACGGGAACAGCGGCATTGGAACTGAAAAAAGTTACCATAGAGGAAAAGATATTAGATACTGGCAAGCATTGGCTAATTGATAAAGGAAATGCCGGGGGAGAAGCCTTGGGCTGGATTGATTTTCAAGAAGCGTTAACAAAATCGGATAACGTATATTTTTATGAAATGGGTAATCGGGTTGGAATTGATAATCTAGAAAAATATGCACGGATGTATGGATTAGGAAATGTTACTGGTATCGAATTACAGGGCGAATCTAAGGGGTTGGTAGCAAATCGGCGATATAAGGAAGAAATGTACAAGGATAGATGGTATCTATCGGAAACTTTTGATGCTGCAATTGGTCAGGGATTTCAATTGGTGACACCGCTTCAAATGGCTATGCTTATGGGAGAAATCGCTAACGGCGGCTACCGCTATAAGCCGTTTTTAGTCAGTAAAATTATTTCGCCTAAGGGTAAAACGATAAAGACATTTTCGCCAAAACAGACAGGTAGGATAAAAATATCAGAGCCTACGCTTGAAGTCATCCGCAATGCTTTAAAAGGAGTATCATTGCCAGGAGGTACGGCTGCGCAAGCTTTTCAAGGATTTCCTATTTCGGTTGCTGGTAAGACTGGAACGGCGGAAAACTCACATGGGGATGATCATGGTTGGTTTGTCGCTTATGCACCGGCCGATGACCCGCAGGTTGTGGTTTCAGTGATTGTCGAAAATGGTGGGTATGGATCACAAGCGGCGGCTCCTATTGCCAAAGATATTTTGGCGGCATTTTTTCATGTACAAGGGTCTGTAAATGTCATAACAAATTAAGAATAAGTGGCATAGTTGCTATACATATTCATACAAAAACAGTACTTATAATAGGAATTATAATAAGTTGATATAATAAATAAAAAAAGAAAAAATACGGTGATGAAGGAGGAAAAATAATGATCAAAGGGTGTCCTGTTCTTGAAATAGATTTAGATAAAATTACTGAAAATACATATAGAATAGTAAACAGATGTAATGAAAGGGGGATTAAGGTTATTGGTGTTACCAAAGGGTTTTGTGCAATGCATCAAATTGTTGATGCATTGATTGCAGGAGGTATTGAAGAGCTAGCTGACTCTAGGATGGAGAATATCATTGAGCTGAGAGAAAGACAGCTTTATACTCCAATTACTTTATTGAGGATTCCTCGTCTGAGCAATGTAAAGAATGTAATACAGTATGTCAATACTAGTGTCAATTCGGAAATTTCAGTTATAAGGGCCTTAGCTAACGCAGCTATCGATGTTAATAAAGTACATAGAATCATTCTGATGGTGGATTTAGGTGATTTACGTGAAGGGATTATGCAGGAAAATGTGTTAGATACCGTATCACAGATTAGTAAGTTATCTGGGGTAACTCTTGTTGGACTAGGAACTAATATGGGATGTTTTGGTGGGGTACTGCCAAGCGTAAATAACTTAGGTCTTTTAGCTGAAATAGGATTAGCTGTGGAAAATCAGATAGGGAGAAAACTTGAGCTTGTTTCTGGTGGTGGTACGTCTACATTATTGCTAGTAGAAAACGGTAGTATACCTGAAGCAATCAATCAACTGAGAATTGGTGAAGGAATTTTACTTGGAACAGACACAACAAATAATCGAATAATTCCTTGGCTATATCAAGACACATTTACTATTAGTGCTGAAGTAATTGAGGTAAAAGATAAACCTTCTGTTCCAATAGGAAAAATCGGAAAGGATGCTTTTGGCAATGTTCCTAAGTTTAATGATGTGGGAATACGAAAGAGAGCCATTTTGGCATTAGGAAGGCAAGATGTATATATTGAAGGGATTTTTCCATTGGATAAAAATTTGAGTATACTGGGTGCTAGTAGCGATCATACGATTGTAGATATCACAGAGACAAGCAAAGATATTGCAGTTGGTGATAGAATGGTTTTTGGCTTAACGTATCCGGGGTTACTTTCAGCAACTGATTCAAAATATGTCAAAAGCCACTTCAAAGGAGGTATGTATATATCATGAAGGTTGATTTATTACAGACGGTAGATTTATCTTCAATTACTCGTTTGGTGCAATTAGAACGAGAAGCTTTTGGTATAGGGGGACTAAATGAATGGCATCTTGTGCCTTTTATTAGGCATGGTAAGGTATATATTATTCGGCAGAAGGAGGAAATTGTGGGATTAATTCAATATATGCGAGATTGGGATACCCCACGTAAAGCATACTTGATGGGAGTGTCAATCGCAAAAGAAATGAGAGGTAAAGGGCTCGGAACAACATTAATACGTGCCAGTTTGCAAGAGATAAAAAAAGAAGATATAGTAGAAGTTGAATTGACTGTAGACCCTGAAAATCAAAATGCAATCAAAGTTTATAATGAAAAGTTAGGATTTGTAATGAAAGAAACAAGAATCGATGAATATGGTGCAGGTGAAAAACGCCTGGTGATGCACTTATCGTTATAGATAAAATAGTGGTTTGTTAGAGTATAAGATCAGTATCAACCATACGTATTTGAAAAATCTGAGATGCCAGTGAGGACATTATCTATGGGGAATTTGTACGTTAAAATATGGCTATAAAAGATAAAACAATTAATGAAATCATAGCAACGGTGTGGATGATTGATGTTACTTCTTACGAACTGGATATTTCTAATAGGGATAAGTGTTGAGAAGCTTAAAAACCAGTAGAAACAGAATGGTTATTGAAACCTATAAAACGACAAAACAAGTACGTGTATAAGATGATGTGGAAAATGGCGATAGTCGTGATGCTGTGGAAAAGGATAAGGATGGCATGATAGACTGCAGTTTAAAACGTGTCTCCGAACATTTGGTCGCAGTAAAAAATCTTGATATATTAAAGCAAAAAATAAATGTGTAAGTTCTTTTCGTTTTTTATACGAATGTAGAACTTACACATTTTTATAAAACATACTATTGGTAATTCTGCTTGGTATCATTATCGACTAAGGAATGTTAAGTATTGGTACTATTATAAATGAGGGGAAAATGAATTGTCTGGTGGTTCATTTTGCTTTGACGGAATGATTTGCGGTGGATTGCTTGCCTGCACTTTAAACCATGTCGCATACATAGTCGGTAAAACAAGCAACGTCAATAATGTAGCACCAAATAATCCACCAGCAATGGCTACTGCCATCGGACCCCAGAAAGTACTCGCTATTAGAGGAATCATTCCTAATATGGCGGCCGCAGCAGTAAGCATAATAGGACGAAATCTTAGTATAGTCGAATCAATAATAGCATTCCACGGCGACTCACCGGCTTTTATATGCTGCTCAATTTGATCAATCAAGATAACCGAGTTTCGTATAATCATACCACTAAGAGCCAAAATACCCAGTTCGGAAACGAATCCCATAGGTCGCTGCGTCAACAGCATTGCTATACTGACACCAATTATACCAAGTGGTGCAGTTAGTACTGTCAAAAACATTAGAGACATCTTCTGAAGTTGAAACATTAAGAGTGTAATAATAATTATGATCATGGCTGGCACTGGTTGTAATAAATATCCGATGGATTTTTGACTATTTTCGAGTGAGCCAGCGATTGTGATACTATAGCCTGGCGGCAAATTATTACGCAAATCTTTGAGGTTTTCGTATACCTGTTTGGCCGCATCGTTTCCAGTTACCCCCTGAGTTACGTCAGCCTGTACTGTAATTGCAGGTTTAAGATCACGTCGCCAAATCAAACCATCCTCGGCCTCATAGCTTATTTTGGCAATCTGCTCCAAAGGAACAAATTTGCCATTGCCAATATGGATATTAAGATCTTTTATATGAGATAAATCGTTTCGATTTTGGGGATCAATACGAAAGACAACATCAACGGTTTTATCTTTCTCACGGAACTCAGATATATCTGCACCTGATAGCTGCGTTTGCAAACTAGTTGCTAACGATTGACTATCAATTCCTAACATTCTAGCTTTGTCTTGATCAACAGACAAATGCATGGTTTTGATCTTTTCATTCCAGTCAAAATTAATACCAGTAATGTTAGGATTAGCTGCCATTGCTTCACTCACCTGTTGGGAAATCTCCCTTACCTTGTCGTGGTCATATCCTGCGACACGCAGCATGACAGGATAGGGTGATGGTGGTCCAGTCTGGATTAATTTGGTATGTCCACGTACATTTGCGAAGTCCTCAATAAATAAATTATTTATTTTTTTATTTAATACTTCACGTGCTTCTGTATTTTTAGCTACAATAACAAACTGAGCATAATTGTTCGCTGGAAGTTTAGGATCACTAGTTAACACAAACCGGGGAGCACCTTTTCCCACATAATAGCTGTAATTTTCAATGTTAGCATCATTAGCAAGGCACTGAGCAAACCTTTGGGCTTCCTGTTCGGTCGCCTGGAGAGAAGCTCCTTCCGGCAAAGTCATTTCTACAATAAGCTCAGGACGTATGGATGGTGGAAAAAATTCTTGCTTTACAAACTTCAAAAGAAAAATAGAACAAACAAAGCATAGCATTGTTATACCAAGCACCAGCTTACGACGATCTAAACACCAGATTAGTACCCGCCGAAACAACCGGTAAAACTTTGTATCATATATATCATGACCAGTGTTGGCTGTAGGTTTAACCTTTATCAATCTAGATCCTAAAAGTGGCGTTACCAAGACTGATACCAGCCAAGATATCAGTAAAGCTATGGTTATTACTTTGAAAATAGAATTGGTAAACTCCGCGGCACTCCCTTTGGCAAAACCTATGGGTATAAAACCTGCACACGTGATCAAAGTTCCCGTCAGCATGGGAAAAGCAGTAGCAGTGTAGGCAAAGCAAGCTGCCTTAAACATATCCCAACCTTGTTCCAGTTTCACGCTCATCATTTCTACAGCAATAATTGCATCATCTACCAACAATCCCAATGCAATTATGAGTGCACCTAATGAAATTTTGTGCAAATCAATCCCCATGATTTGCATACAAGCAAATACACCGGCTATTACCAGTGGAATACATAGAGCAACTACTACACCAGAACGTACGCCAAGACTTATAAAGCAGACAATCAACACAATGATGATTGCCTCGCGCAATGATTTTACAAATTCACCAATAGATTCCTCAACTACTTTGGGCTGGTTTGATACTTGATTGATTTCAAAGCCAAGGGGTAAATCATGCTTAATTTGATCAATAGTTTTACTTAACTCTGTACCTAGTGTAAGAATATTTCCACCCTTATCCATCGATATGGAGATTCCGATGGCAGGTTGACCATTATAATACATTTTAGGCTCAATTGGATCAGTATAACTACGCTGAACTTTAGCAATATCACCCAATCGAAAGGTGCGGTCATTAGCACGAATTGGCAGATTACGAATACTATCTATATCATCAAACATGCCGCTGACGCGTAAGTAAACATTGTCAGACGAGGTTTCGATCATTCCTGATGAGGTCATTGCATCTTGTGTTTTCACAGAGTTGATAATTAGATTGGGATCAATACCAAGTTGAGCTAACTTGCTGCTCTCCATTTCAATATAAATTTTCTCATCCTGCACACCAAGCAGTTCTACTTTTTTTATGTTGGAAATTCCCAGTAAAGTCCTGCGTATTTTCTCTGCTCTATCGCGCATTTCTTCATAGGTAAATCCATCAGTTGTAAGTGCATAAATTGAGCCAAAAACATCATCAAATCTGTCATTAAAAGAGGGGCCAACTACTCCCTGAGGTAACGTACTTTTTATATCATTGACCATGTTACGTATTTCCACCCAGGTTGGTCTAATATCTTTTTCACTTACCTCACTTTTTAAGTTTACATAGATCACTGCCTGCCCTGGCTGTGAATAACTTTTCAAGTAATCCATTCCAGGTGTATCTTGAAGCTTTTTTTCTATTTTGTCGGTTACCTGTTCTTCCACCTGGCGAGCACTGGCACCTGGCCAAGACACTGAGACAATCATTTGGCGAATGACAAAATCGGGATCTTCCATTCTTCCTAAACGAGTATACGAAAATATTCCCATTACAAAAGTTGCAATGATGAAATAATAGATAAGCTGTTTATGATTAAGCGCCCATGCTGTCAAATTGATCTGTTTCATTGGTCAGCACCTGCAGTTCGTACCTTTTGTCCTTCCTGCAACTTGTGTACACCAGCGATTACAATCATATCCCCATCATTGAGCCCTTCCAGAACCTTAACTTTGTTGTCACCAAAAACGTCGATTTTGATCGGTTTTAAATTTACTATATCGTTATGAACAACCCAGACACTCGGTGTATCTCCGGTCTGGTATAAAGCAGATAGGGGAATATAGGTTGCTCTTTGACTATCTGCACTATTAACCGTCACAGTAGCCGTCATGCCCAAGTTTATTTCCTGTGGCGGATTTACTAAACTAATTCGTACTTTATATGTACGGGATACTTTATCCGCCATGGGCGAAATTTCTCGTACTTTGCCAGTGATAGCAATCTCTGGCAAAGCCCAAAATGTAACTTTGAGTTGTTGCGCTTTGCGCAGTTCTTCAATCCGATTTTCAGGGACATTGATTTCTATTTCCCGTTCGCCATCCTGCACAATGGTCAGCACCGTTTGTCCAGCACTGACCACTTGCCCTATCTCAGCGACAATGTCGGAAACGATACCTGGTTTATCGGCACATAGGAGGCTATAATCGAGCTTGTTGGCACCTTGAGTATACTGAGCCGAAGCCTGTTGTAGCGTTGCTACGGCGACATCATAGGCACTGGCATATTGATCATATGTCATGCGCCCGACAGCACCTTGTTCATAGAGTTGCCGATAGCGGTCCAAATTGCTTTCAGCCAGACGGAGCTGTGATTCAGCGGAGGATACTTGGGCAGATGTGCTGTTAACGGTTTGTTGAATATCTTTGGGATCAATCTGCATCAGTACATCGCCAGCGTTTATTATACTGCCCAGCTCGATATTTCTCTTAATAATTTTCCCGTCTACCTGAAACGCCAACTGACTTTCATATCGTCCGCGCACTTCGCCGGAATATGTATATCCTTGCGAGGATTCTGCAACTTTGACTACGGTTGTTTGGACTAAAGGCATATCGGTTACAACCGCTTTTGTCTGATTCTGTGCTTTCCATACCATACCTCCCGCGATACATATTCCTAATACCGTTGTTGCTAAAATGTAATATAATTGCTTTTTGGATATTAGATCGTTTAACTGTTTCATTCTTTCACTCCTCATTTGTGTCATTTCTTAAAGGGACAAACTTGATCGAAGGTTTTTCATAAGAGTAGACATGAATCATTTTGCCATCGTTGATTAACTCGACTTTTCCTAGCTGCCTGCCTTCCCATTCCCATGTTTGGACAAGGTCGGAAACAAGTTTATTGATTTTTTCTCGAGGCAATGTCGAATCTGCCAAGACGGGTATGCCATGAATGATATTACACATTTGAATTGTTCCTCCTAATCAAAAAGTTAAGTGAATAACCGACTTAGTAAATTTTTTTATTATGAATAAATTAAGATAATAAAAAATTTTATTGGACAAAGATAGATGAATAGTTTCAATAAATAACTTATTTTTGTACCATGAATTACAATTTCGGTATTTCGGGTACAAAAATGCATTTTTAAATCGCACAAAAGTGCGATTTAAAAAATAACAAAAGGGAAAAATTTATTTTTTATGAGGGAGTAAACCGAAGACGATAATATCAGTCATTGCAGATAATGCATCTGCAGATGTCATGTTACTTTCCTCGAGAAATTGGTGGCTTAATAGATCATTCATAGTACTGGTTACGATTTGCTTAAATACGGATACATTGATTGGCCGTATTGAGTTACTTTCGATGGCTTCGTCGATAAGGTATTTCAAATGCTTTAGATGCTTTTGACGAGCCTCTGATACCAATTGCCATTCATCAGGATAATAGTGGCCAAGATCATCATAGATGCGAGGACTGTTAATTGGACCAAATACTTTTGGCGAGATTTTAAGTAAGCCTTGAATTTTTTCCACAATCGATAGATTGGAGTTGTTACAAATTTCTTGTTCTTGAGTTTGAACATCCTTGATGGCTGTAATTAAAATGTCATGCACAAGTTCATTTTTGGAGGCAAAATGATCATATAAAGAAGTTTTGCTTATACTAAGACGCCTTGCTAGGTCGCTCATGGTAAATTTTACGCCGCGGATTTTCATCTCGTCGGCAGCGGCCATGAGAATTTGATTACGCAAAATTATATCACCTCAATCAGTTTGTACCCAAAAGACAAAATTGGTACTGTAAGTTCCAGAATATACTACTTTTTAACATCTGTCAATAATCATTGGTTATGGAAAGGGACACGAGGAGAGTTTCGTCAGGGGATGATAGACCGCATTTTAAAGCGTGCCTCTGATCGATTAGTAGCAGTTAAGAAATCTTGATATATTAAAATAAAAAATAAATATGTAAGCTCTTTTCGTTTTATATACGAATGTAGAACTTACACATTTATTTTTTCACGCGTTTGTGGTGGAGAAAATTTGCTTGTTTAAAAAAGCAGTTTACACAAAATTATCTGGGAGGCCATTAGCATTTTTAATCAACGGTGTTTTCTTCATTTTGAACATTATCATTTGTTACTTTGATGCTAGATTCATCTTCGGATTTCTTCTGGCTGTTATGTACCTTTTTGCCATCAGAGTTTATTTGCTGACTGCTATCTGTATCGACCTTAGTATCACTATTGTCCTTGCCTTTATTTATTGCATCATCTACATAAGACCGATTGTATGCATCGGTCAGCATTTTACTTACTACTGCTACAGTCGAAGTGGCAGCAGAGTTCGTTTCTTTTCTTGCTTCTACCTCATCAGTTGCTTCCGTCGCCTTCATGTCGCTTGCCATCTGATCAGCCTTTTCTTGCCGCGATTGCGTTTCTAATTTAGCTCGATAATCGCTTGCCGCTTTTTGATCTATTTTTATTGCCCGAATATCTTGTTTATAGCCGCCTACTCTAGTGCTCACCATCATCTGCTCATCTGGCGACATAGTATCTATATTCTTTGTCAAGGCTGATATTTTATCGTTGATTTCGTTGATTTTATCATCAGGCGTTTTAGTTTCATTTGTAAGTTTGTTGATTTCATCTTGGATGGTTTGTTTGTCATCGTCAGTAAGCTTGCCATCGTCCTCGTCAAGCAGTTTCTGCAAATCATCTTTAACCTGCAACTTGTCCTTTCGTTCCTGTTCCTTTGCATCCAGCTCGTTGAGTTTATCCGTAGCCTCACCGGTACTTTCTTTCTGTACTACATCATGTTTTAGCTGTTCACTTTTCGTTTGGGCTTCTTTTCCTTTATCGCTGATGGTAACATTGAACGCTGTCGCAATCTGTGATGTCCCTAGAAGAGTCTGGGCTGCTCCAGCAGAAGTTTTATTAACAGTCAGCGCATTATTGCTATTAGTAGTTAAAGAGTGTAAGGCACTTTGTTTCTGAATCTGCATCGTATAACCTCCTTGTATTTCAGATACAGCTATTTTCATCCTTAAAAACTTATTCTTTTGCTAGTATCTACATGTATAATATATCACAATTAAGTTAATTTGTAAAATTAAGGAATATATGAGCCTTTTTTCTAGAAATATGGGAACAGAGAATCAAAAGTGCCCGAGTAACGGTGTATTGCTTTTGTTTTATAAAGTAACGCATGATATTTTTAGCTAAAGAAATAATCGCTTATATTGCGTATGTATCGGACAAATATTTTTGTTCAACTATGAATTAAATTCATTTTTTATTGAAATATTCACTAGATGAAGTATAATTAAAAGAGTTATACTTTTTATGAATTTTAGAGGAGGCAATTTAAGTGGTTGATTCAATAAATCGTCGGGAAAGAAAAAAGATTAATTCGAAAAAAGCTATTGTTGATGCTGCTGTAAAATTGTTTAGCCAAAAGGGGTATCAGGAAACGGCAGTTGCGGATATTATGAATGAGGCTGATTTGGGGATTGGGACGTTCTATAATTATTTTCAGTCCAAAGAAGAAATTTTGAAAAGTTTACTTTCAGAAATTGTGGAAGAGATCAATGCATTTTATGAGACTTTGTTAAAAGAGCCAAAGCCAGTTGCGGAAATATTGACGGAAATGTTTTTACTTACGGCTAAAATTTTAGATGAAAATAGATTCGTTTTGCCATTGTTTCTAAGTGCTGCTCATAAAAGAGCAATGCCAAAAGAGCATATGCCTGCGACAAATGGTTTAACCTTTAAGAGTATTTTTGATATTATCATCAAAAATGGTCAGAAAAAAGGCGAGTTTCGGCAGGATATTCCAGCTGAATTGATTGCGGAGATGTTCCATTCTGTGTTTCAAGCGGCTTCCTTTAGTAGCTTAGAAATGAGCTTTATGACGAATATTAAATATAAATTAATGCTTATACTAGATGGAATCGTTTTGAAAAAATAATATTTACAATGTTTTTTTCCACAAAATGTCGCTAAGATATTTTGTACATATTTTAAAAATGATTGATTGACCAAAAGAAGAAATACTGATAAGATAAAAATAAATGAATGCTATTCACTTATGAGTAGTATTCTATTTTTTGCAGTGGTATAATTGAAATATATTATATTTGGAATTTTTATAAATTTTGTGTACTTAAGTAGTATATTAAAGAGAGATATTTGTAGGTGAAATGAAAAGATGATAAGTGTTACTAAACTATTATTTGCAACGGAATACTTTGGAGACTCTTTGCGTTATACAAAAGGAGCAAAAGCTGCTCGTCATGGGGTAAGAGAAGGAGCAGGCCCGGTTGTTGTTTGGAATTCTACCCGTACTTGTAACTTGACATGTCGTCATTGTTACATGAGTTCTGATGCGAAAAAATATCAAAATGAATTGACTACAGTGGAAGCAAAACAGTTCATTGATGATTTAGCAGAGTTTAATGTACCTGTACTGTTATTTTCCGGTGGCGAACCTTTAATCAGACCAGATTTTTTTGAGCTTGCAACCTATGCGGCTGAAAAAGGAGTAAGACCGACACTTTCTACAAATGGTACTTTGATTACGCGGGAAGTTGCGCAAAAAATCAAAGATATCGGTGTGGGCTATGTGGGGATTTCTTTAGATGGTTTACGTGAAGTAAATGATAAGTTCCGTGGTAAAGAAGGCGCGTTTGAAGCTGCAATGCAAGGAATCAAAAACTGTGTTGCTGTTGGACAACGAGTAGGTTTACGTTTCACGATCAATCATCACAACATACAAGAACTTGATCAGATTTTTGACTTTATTGAAGAAGAAAATATCGACCGTGTTTGTTTCTATCATTTGGTGTATTCCGGTCGTGGCAATGCAATGATGGCGGAAGATGTAACGCCAGAGGAATCACGCAAAGCAATGGATACGATTATTCGTCGTACCAAGGACTTTGAAGCACGTGGTTTGAAAAAAGAAATCTTAACAGTAGACAACCATTGTGATGGAGTTTACATGTATATAAAAGCGCTTGCTGAAGGCGACGAAGCATTAGCAGCTCAGATCAAAGAGTATATTTCGATGAATGGTGGAAATCGTTCAGGAATTGCCTTTGGTGAAGTTGACCCTATGGGGTATGTACATCCAGACCAATTTACACAACACCATACATTCGGTAATGTTCGCGAACGTAAATTCAGTGAAATTTGGCAAGATGAATCCCACGAACTTTTAGCTGGTTTAAAGGATCGTAAGCATTTATTAAAAGGTCGTTGCAGTAAGTGTCAGTACCTAGATAATTGTAATGGTAACTTTAGAACACGTGCCGAAGCAACTACAGGCGATTTCTGGGAATCAGATCCTGCTTGTTACTTAACAGATGAAGAAATCGGCTTAAAATAAAACTTGATAGTTTGAGGAGAGACGAACGATGATTATTTCTTGGAATACAACAAATGCATGTAATATGTACTGCGATCATTGTTATAGAGACGCTGGCTGTAAGGCTGAAGAGGAGCTCAATACTGAGGAAGCAAAAACGCTTTTGGATCAAATAGCAAAAGCTGGTTTTAAAATCATGATTTTCAGTGGTGGTGAACCACTGATGCGTACTGATATCATTGAGTTGGTAAAACATGCGACCGCTTTGGGCTTGCGTTCGGTATTTGGTACCAATGGTACGCTGATTACGGAAGAAATGGCGCAAAAATTAAAAGATGCTGGTGCGATGGGAATGGGAATTTCCTTGGATTCACTGGATAAAGCAAAACATAATCAATTCCGTAAGTTTCCAGATGCTTGGGAAGGTGCAGTGCGTGGTATGCGCAATTGCCGTAAGGTTGGTCTGCCTTTCCAAATTCATACGACAGTTATGGATTGGAACTCTCATGAGATCGAAGCAATCACTGATTTTGCTGTAGAAGAAGGCGCGGTTGCGCATCATTTCTTTTTCTTAGTGCCAACTGGTCGGGCGACTTCTATTGAAACAGAATCACTACGCGCAGAGGCTTATGAAGATACTTTAACGCGGATTATGAATAAGCAAAAGGAAGTAAGCATTGAGTTAAAACCAACTTGTGCACCGCAATTTATGCGGATTGCAAAACAAATGGGCATGAAACTACGTTTTGGTCGTGGCTGTTTGGCAGGAACTTCTTATTGTATTATCAGCCCACGTGGACAAGTACAGCCATGTGCGTATTTAAATCTTCCACTTGGTGATGTTCGCGAAACACCATTTGATGAAATTTGGAAGAACAACGAAGTGTTAAATGAACTTCGCACTTTGAAATACAAGGGCGGCTGTGGTAGCTGCGAATACAAACAAGCGTGTGGCGGTTGTCGTGCGCGGGCGGCTTACTATCACGAAGGCGACTACATGGCAGAAGAACCATGGTGTTTATACCATGGGCGCAAAGGATAAATCATTATAAAACTTAAGGGCAGAGCATCTATAGAACATTTTGTTCAATCAATAGGTGCGCTGCCCTTTCTTTATTATTGCAAAACAGATAATTTGCAATGAAAAGCAACAAGTCGGCAAAAGACGAATCTCAAGTTAGACTATATTCAAAGACCGCAATGAAGGCTAAACTCCCTATGGTCAAACAAAAAGCCTTCAAAGCTATGAGTAGTAAGATTCGTCTATGTTGCCTTGGTTGAAAAGTTTTCATTGTAAACTATCTGTTGCTGATTATAATGAGTTACAATAAAAAGCAAAAAGTGCCAAGAGACGATTTTTAGATTAGCTTTAATTCAAAAATTATTTGTTTGTGTTTACAATTTTCGTTTATTTTAGGGAAAGAATAAAAAATAATTACAACTCATGGTATACTTATAAGGTGTTATTTTTATGATTTTTCGCACTGAATGATAAAAGGGGAAATGATATGATAAAGCTGATTATGACGGATATGGATGGTACTTTACTGGACGAAAAAGGTGAATTGCCAATTGAGTTAGGTGAGATTGTACCACAACTGAGGGATAAGGGAATTTTGTTTGCTGCGGCGAGTGGGCGGCAATATTATAAATTATTGGACACGTTTGATGAGTATAAAGATGAAATGCTTTTTTTAGCGGAAAATGGAACTTATGTTGTCTATAAAGGACAAGAATTATTTTCTAATGGCATGTCAAAAGAAACGGTAGAGGGTATTTTAAAAATCGCGAGAAATATTCCTGATACGCATATTTTGGTTTCTGGTAAAAAGAAAGGCTATTGTGAGGCTCCAACTACAAAATTTATCGATGAGCTTGAACTCTATTATGCACGTTATGAAGTGGTGGAAGATTTCTTGTCAGTCGATGATGATTTCTTAAAAATCGCTATTTTTGATGATAAAGGTGCTGAGCATAATAGTAGCCATTACTTTAATGCGTATCGTGATCAATTACAGGTAAGTGTGAGTGCCAAGCATTGGCTGGATATTATGAATCGAGGTGCAAATAAAGGGGTAGCGGTGAAACAAATTCAAGAGCATTTTGGTTTTACCGGAGAAGAAACCATGGTATTTGGCGATTACCTCAATGATTTGGAAATGATGTCGGCTGCATACTATAGCTATGCGATGGAAAATGCGCATCCCGATGTGAAAAAAGCGGCCCGCTTTATGGCTAAAACGAATCGCGAGCATGGTGTAATTCAGGTGATACAGGGAAAAGTTTTAGACCAATTGAAAAAGTAGTTGTGATAAGTTGAAGTGAAGGGATTTGTTAATTGATGAAGTTTGATTATCATATGCATTTTGAATATGGCAGTTATGATTTAGAGTGGGTAAAGGGCTTTTTTGATAGCGCTCAAACGCGTGGTATTGCAGAAATCGGCATTTCTGAGCATAGCCATGGCTTTGTAGAGTTTAAGGATTTGTATTATGATGAGCTCATTTTAGATGATAGTATCGTTGGTGAATATCAAAAGAAATGGCTAACAAAAAATAAATTTAAATATAGCTTGGATGACTATTTTCATTTTATGAATATGCTCAAAGGGAAAGGCTATCCAGTCAAGACAGGCATCGAAATTTGTAATTTTAGGAATCAAGCACGTGTCAAAGAAATCATTGCAAACTACAATTTTGATTATGTAATTGGATCGGTACATTTTCTCAAAGGTTGGGGCTATGATTTCGCTGATATTAAGTCGGAATGGAATAACCATTCTTTAGCAGATATTTATACTTGGTATGCTGAGGAAATTGAAAATCTCTGTAATGGCGCGCTTTATGATGTACTTGGGCATCCTTTCAATATTAGATTGTTTAAAAATATCCCTGATTTCGATGTTACACCAGTGCTGGAGCGAGTTGCAAGTGCATTAAGTAAGGCGAATATGGCGATTGATATTAACACGGGGACACTTTATCGTTATCCAATTGCTGAAATTTCTCCTTATCCGGATTTCTTAAAAATAGCAAAGAAACACAACTTGCCAATCATCACTTCTTCCGATGCGCATCAACCAGAAGATTGTGGACGCTATATTGATAAAGCGGTAGAGTACGCAGAAGCCTATGGTTATGATAGCGTATTGACATTTAGCAATAGAAAAGCGATTGCGAGAAAATTTGCTGAGTAAAGAATTTGGCGAAGGAAGTTTGTGGCCTGACCACGTGGAGGGGTTACAATGGTAAAAGAAATTTTATTATTGGGTAATGAAAAACTATATGAAACAAGTGTAAAAATTGATCAAGAAGAACTTAGCAATCTCAAAGTAGTTGTCGATGATCTGCATGATACATTGCTAGAGTTTCGAAAAACCTATGGCGCTGGTCGGGCGATTGCTGCACCGCAAATCGGTGTTCAAAAAAGATTGCTGTATATGTTTATTGATAAACCCGTTGTTTTTATCAATCCGATCTTAGAATTTACTGATGGAGAAATGATGGACGTTATGGATGATTGTATGTCGTTTCCGCATTTGTTGGTAAAAGTAAAGCGGTATAAACATTGCAAAATAAAATACCAAGATATGAATTGGCAAGATTGTGAAATGGAATTAGACGGCGATTTGGCGGAGTTGTTGCAGCATGAGTATGATCATTTGGATGGTATTTTGGCAACGATGCGAGCAATCGACAAAGAATCATTTTTATTATAATTAGCCATAGAGGTGTGAGCTATGAAAGAGACTCTGTTGTTTCAAATGGTGGAGCGGATGAGTATGGCAGCGACATTGGCATTTATTTTATCGCAGACGAATCTTTTTCGTAGAATAAATTACCAATCCGTGTCTACTGTCGACAGAATAAAATTGGCGATTATTTTTGGTTTGATTGGAATCGCAGGAACTTATGCTGGCATTCCCATCAATGATGCTTTAGCCAACTCTAGGGTAGTCGGTGTGATGGCGGCTGGTTTAATTGGTGGCCCTGCTATGGGCGTGATGGCAGGCGTAGTTGCGGGTGGACATCGCTATTTCATGGGCGGATTTACCGCAGTTTCCTGTTCGCTCGCAAATATTTGTGAAGGCTTGCTGGCGGGCTTGGTTAGAAAATATTATCCCTATCATCCAGTTCCTTGGTGGGTTGCTTTGCTTAGTGGTACCGTTGGTGAGATTATGCAAATGTTGATTATTTTGCTGACGGCTAGACCGTTTGACATGGCGTTTGAACTGGTCGAGAGTATCGCAGTGCCAATGATCGTTGCAAATTCGATTGGACTGGCTATTTTTATGTTAATTATCAAAACAACGATGGATGTAGAGCTGCGAGCGGGAGCGATTCAGGCTCAAAAAGTGCTAGGGATTGCGGCGAAGACCTTACCGTATTTTAGACGTGGACTAAACATCGAGTCAGCGAAAGCTGCTGCCGAAATCGTCTATGAAAAAGGTGGTTATCATGCTGTTGCGGTGACCAATACTGAACAAATTTTGGCGTTTATCGGAGCAGAAGCAAAACATCATCTAGCGGAGAATAAGGGGTTTACAAAGGCCACAAATCAAGTCTTGCAGAGTGGTAATATTTACATCGCTCGGACACCTGAAGCGATTGGTTGCAATTGTGAAAAATGTTCTTTGGCGAGTGCGATTATCGTCCCCTTAAAATGTGGCTGCCAGGTCATTGGCACATTTAAGCTGTATTATACGGCGAGCAATTTACTCAATCAATCCGATATCGTATTTGCCAATGGCGTGGCAGATTTATTTTCTATTCAACTTGAATTAGCGGAAATTGACCGTCAAGCAAAACAAGCTGCGCATGCAGAATTAAAAGCTTTACAAGCGCAGATAAATCCGCATTTTTTATTTAATACCCTCAATACGATTATATCTTTGGTGAGAACAAAACCGGAATTAGCGAGAGAGTTGTTAATAAAACTTAGTTCTGTATTTCGTTTTACTCTACATAAAACAGGAAGGAATATAACCATAGACGAAGAGTTGACGCAAGTAAGAGCCTATTTAGCAATTGAGAAAGCGCGTTATGGCGAGAAACTTCAGATTAAAGAAAAGATAGAGGTAAATACCGAAATTTATTTGATACCGTCACTTATCATTCAACCGCTTGTTGAAAATGCAGTAGGGCATGGGTTAAAGCCCAAACTAAACGGTGGCATCATCTTCCTTCGAATAGAAAAAGGGGAAAACTCGATTAAGATAAAAATTAGTGATGATGGGATTGGAATGGATTTGGCTAAGTTTAACCCATTGCAAGCGACTTCGGAAGGACATATTGGTCTAAAAAATGTGGATGAACGTCTGCATAGTCAATATGGTGCCGAGTATGGAGTAACGTTAGAAAGTATCGTCAATCAAGGGACAACTGTTACCATTACGATACCTAAATTACTGAATTCTTTGGAGGGCAATACCGGTGTTGAAAATTTTAATTATTGATGATGAACTGCCGGCACGTGATGAACTGAGATATTTAGTATCGCAGGAAGTTGATACTGAAGTTGTCGGGGATGCCGACAATGTTGCGGAAGCGGTAGGAATGGCAGCTAACTTACAACCAGATGTGATTTTTCTAGATATCAATATGCGTGAGATGAGTGGCTTGGAAGCAGCGGCGATCTTAAGAAAAGTGGCAAAAGAGGCTATGATAGTATTTGCTACGGCCTACGATGAATTTGCCTTAAAAGCCTTTGATATTGGTGCGGTTGATTATATTTTGAAACCTTTTGAGCAAGAGCGAATCAGCAAAACAATTGCTAGATTGAGAAATTATCAGCCGGATGAATGGGACATGACATCAAGGCAAGTTGATACAGCACTTGGTGGAAGTAAGATTTTATTGAGAAAGTTGCCGGTAGAAAAAGCCGGCAAGATTGTTTTGTTAAATTATAATGAAATCATCTATGCCTATGCGAATAATGGAGCGGTTAGTGTTGTAACTGAAAATGGAGAATTGAATTATGGTGGAACTTTAGCAGAATTGCAAGAGCGGGTTGAAAATACAACGATGATTCGGGTTCATAAGAGTTATATTGTAAATTTAGATCAGGTGAAAGAAGTAGTACCATGGTTTAAGGGAACTTACTGGCTGAAAATGAATTGCAATTGTAAGAATGAAATACCTGTAAGTAAGAGTCAGATTAAAGAGATCAAAACTATTTTTGGACTGAAATAATAGTTTCTAATTATTTATGTATAATTTCCATTCATGGCTTACTTTCATCCATTCAGAAAATTTTTATTTCTTAATAGATGAAATTAAGCTAACATTAAGCTTGCAATTAATTCAGAAAATTTAATTAATTCTAGCAAGGAGGAAGTATGATGAATGGTTTTGTAATGAATGGTCTTTATTTAGTTATTATTTCTGCTTTAATCTTAACGATTTGCTACCGCTATTATGGAGCTTTTATGGCAGCAAAGGTTTTAGCACTTGATCCAAGCCGTCCTACACCGGCGGTTGTAAATGAGGATGGGCATGATTATGTGCCGACGAATAAATGGGTAACATTTGGTCACCATTTTGCAGCAATTGCTGGGGCAGGTCCACTGGTTGGCCCGGTGCTTGCAGCACAATTTGGGTATTTGCCAGGAACTATTTGGCTCTTAGTGGGTGCTTGTATCGGTGGAGCAGTCCACGATATGATTATCTTATTTGCATCAATAAGGCATAATGGGTTATCTATTGCTGAAATTGCGAAAGAGGAAATCGGTAAATCTACTGGTCTTGCTGCCGCAGTTGCAGTGATCTTTATTTTAGTTATTACCATGGCAGGGATGGCAATCGCTGTTGCCAATGCTTTATTTAACAGCCCTTGGGGTACATTTACCGTTGGCGCAACGATTCCAATCGCTTTATTTATTGGTGTTTATATGCGTTATTTACGCCCTGGTCATATAGGCGAGGCTTCTTTTATCGGCGTTGTAATGGTACTCGCAGCTGTATTTGCTGGCCCTTGGGTCCAACAATCCGCTTTGGCACCATTCTTTACGCTAAGTCGTTTTCAATTGGATATTATCTTACCGCTTTATGGTTTCGTTGCCGCAGCATTACCGGTGTGGTTACTGCTAGCACCGCGCGATTATTTAAGCACTTATATGAAAATTGGTACAATTGGTGCTCTGGCACTTGGTATTGTGTTTGTGCAGCCAGAAATTCATATGCCAGCAGTCACAGAATTTATTCATGGTGGTGGTCCTGTTATTCCAGGTCCAGTTTGGCCATTTGTTTGTATCACGATTGCTTGTGGAGCAATTTCGGGTTTTCATACTATTATTGCTACAGGTACGACACCTAAAATGGTAAGCAATGAAAGAGAAATTTTGCCGATTGGTTTTGGGGCAATGCTCGCAGAATCTTTCGTTGGGATTATGGCATTAATTGCTGCAACTAGCTTGATCCCAGCTGATTATTTTGCCATTAACAGTGCGCCGGAAGTATTTCAAAAGCTAGGCATGACGATAAAAGAATTGCCAATGTTATCACAAATGGTTGGTGAAGATGTTGCTGGTCGTCCAGGTGGAGCAGTATCACTAGCTGTAGGGATGGCACATATTTTTTCGAAAATTCCAGGACTAGAAAGCTTTATGTCATTTTTATATCACTTCGCAATTATGTTTGAAGCCTTGTTCATTTTAACGATCATTGATGCAGGGACTCGTGTTGGTCGTTATTTACTACAAGAAATTGGTGGAATGATTTATAAACCACTAGGTGATGTGCATTGGACTCCGGGAATTATTTTCACTAGTGCGCTAATCTCAGGGGCTTGGGGGTATCTCGTATTTGGTGGCTCCATTGCATCGATTTGGCCACTATTTGGTTTATCCAATCAATTACTAGCAAGTATGACGTTAGCAGTCGGTACGACGGTCCTCTTAAGAATGGGGAAAGCGAGATATGCATGGACGACACTTGTTCCACTATCCTTTATGATTGTGACAGCATTAACTGCGGGATTCTATAATATTTTTGAACTTTATTTGCCAAAAGGACAACTTTTACTTGCTGGTGCGAGCATAGTCATGATAGTCCTTATCGTTTTCGTCATTACAAACTCTGTTAGAGTTTGGTTTCAGATTATGAAAGAAGAAAAACAAGTTAAAGCTTCCGCTTAAATTTAGGAAACAGTTAAAAAACTAAAAGCAGATGAGTTGCAACGAAAACAACAAGTCGGCAAAAGATGAATCTCTCAAACTCCCTGCGGTCAAACAAAAGGCCTTCAAAGCCGAGTGCTAGTAAGATTCATCTATATTGCCTTTATTGAACGTTTTCTTATGCAAATCATCTGTTTTTTTTCATATTATGGTATTCTGGGCAGGTATACTATAGTTGCTGTTATTGTATTGGTGTCTTAACTGCAATTTCAATTGTTGTTTCATGTTTAGCAGCGGCATGTTCAAACATTGCATCGGAAGTATAGTTACTCCACACAGCTTGAACATTGGCAATGTAGGTATCTTTATTGAATGGGTTTGCCAATTGATTTTTTGTGCTTTCTATGAGTTTATCAAAGAAAGCATCGGGTAAAGTAATCGTACGCATTGCGAGCAAGATATCTAAGTGACTGTCAACAAGATATAAACTGATTGTTTTTTCTTTTACATCGATCAGTTTTGGTTGTTGATCCTCAGTATGAAAGTGAGCGGAATATGGGCTGTCTCCCCAACCGTTAATGATACCGTCAATTTTATATAATAAGAAAATAATATCATTTTCTACAAATAGCCCTAACTCAATTTTTCCTGTGCGGAAGGCCTCAATCGCTATTAAATCAACTCTGCTCAATTTTAAAATAAACATCGCTCCATTGATATCGTATTGAAAAATACCGCCGTCACCTTGCGCTTTTATTGGAAGAGGAAATTTTTCTCCTACCTGAAAACTTGTATATGACATAAAAACCTCCGACTATTAAAACTTATTCATAATTATTTATCTACTATATCACATATTGCCATAAATAAAAAAGATGGTATGAACGTTTCGTGTATTTCATAATAAAAAATAAGTTTATCTTACTTTCGAAAAGGGGAATGTGATTTTTAGGCGAAGTAAGCAAGGATAGATCAAATGGTAAGGGAGTGTTTTTATGGCTGAATCCGTATTACTAAATGCATTAGCGCAAGTTGCTGGTTATATCCCAAAACTTTTAACAAGTAAAATTGGGATGGTAGTTTGTGATAGAGAGAAATGGATAGCTTCTAGTGCTATTGATGAAATAAAACATCAAATTGTGATTGGCGAACCAATCAAAGCAGGCTCAGCGGCGTATGATGCGATGCAAAAGAATCATCGTGTCGTTGTAGAGGTTGCAAAAGAAGTTTATGGGATTCCTTATATTGCGGTTAGTATACCGATTGTTGAAAATGGTGTAGTGGTGGGCGCTGCTGCGATTCATGAATCTTTAGAACGTAAACAAGTATTGCAAGAGACTGCAAATAATCTTTCCGATGCGGCGAACATGATGTCGGAGGCAATGCAGGCGATTTCATCGCAAGCGAAGCAGTTGTCGATAGCGAGTCATAGTCTCAAGGATTTAATAAGCATTGCGCATCAAGAAGTAAGTGAGACGGATTCGGTTATTAGCTTCATCAAAAATGTTGCCAGCGAAACTAATTTATTAGGATTAAATGCGGCGATTGAAGCGGCACGTGTTGGGGAACAAGGTCGTGGCTTTGGTGTTGTGGCAACGGAAGTTCGCAAATTGGCTGTAAATAGTGCAAACTCCGCAACAGAAATTACCCAGACATTACTGCAAATTAGTGCATCCATTGGCCGCATCAATAATGAGATTGAGATTGTTGATTCTGTCAATCATAAGCAGTCAGATACGATTGAAAATATTGCAGGGAAAAGTAAGGAATTACAAGATATTGCGAAAAGATTGGCGGAAATTGCAGCTAGTTTAAATAAAGAACATGATTAAATAATAAAAATTTATAGTTAATAGAAAAAGTGCTAGTAAAAACTAGCACTTTTTCTATTAACTATAAAATGACAGCGAGGCAGCCTATAATGCCTAAATATAGATTTTTATATTAATATGAAAACAATAAAAATTATGATACAATAGTCCTGATATCGCTAAAAAAAATAAATGATATTGATTATCAATATAACAATGGTGATCATGAGGAAAAGTTAGTAAATATAAGCAAACAGTCGTAATCATACGTTAAGATTGTTAGGAGAGTTCATTATGCTACAAGAAAAGTTATCAATTTTCTTTGGAAGTAATGTTCCTTTAAGAGAAAGATTATATTATGCAATATCTGCGGCAGGCATGGTAAGTGCGATAGTTGGTCTGATTAGTACATTTATGGCAGAACTCTCTCTTGGCGGAATTTTAGCGGCAGCATCTTGCATTATGACGTTAATTGCAATATCAATTTATGTGATCAAAACTAAAAATTTTGACCGAGCATCTATCTTGATTAGTACTATTTTTAATCTTTTGATATTTCCGATTAACTTTATTTATGCGGGTGGCATTGAGGGTGGAATGCCGATGTATTTTATTATGGGGATATTCGCCACTTTTTTATTGGTAACGGGTAAAATTAGAAATATTTTAATTTTACTTTTTTTTATTGTTTATATAGCACTTCTTCTATATGGTTATTACAATCCCGATATGATAGTTCCGTTTCCTAGCACAGAAGCCCGTATCGTAGATTTAATTTTTGCTATGGTTATCGTCTCTGGATTTACTGGTATTGTTATCAGCATTATTGTATATGAATATTCTACAGAACATGAAAAGGTGGAGCTGTTAAATCATCGGTTGCATCAGGTTGCAATCAAAGATCCTCTTACCAATTTATTTAACCGCAGATATTTAATGAATCAATTAAACTATCAGATAGAGAAAGCAAACCAAGAAGAGTATGATCTGGCATTAATTATTTTTGATATTGATTTTTTTAAGAATATCAATGATACCTATGGACATCTGATTGGTGATGAAGTATTAAAAGAATTTTCAAAATTACTTTCCAGTCAAATTCGGGGTGATGATATCGTCGGTCGTTATGGGGGAGAAGAATTTTTCCTTATTCTAGTTGAGACGGATAGTGAAGATGCAATTCATTTAGCAGAAAGAATAAGAAAAAAAGTATCTAATAGTATACTGTCGAAAAAAATAACCAATTTAATTACGATTAGTGGAGGAATTGGTATTTATCAGCCTGACATGAGTGTTGAACAATTAATAGTGGCAGCGGATAAGAATCTTTATAAAGCAAAATCTGAAGGTCGCAATAAAATTATTAGCATATAGATTTAACTATTATCAATGAATTATATATAAAATCAGTCCTATAACAACATCGTGATAATTTACAATGTTGTTATAGGACTGATTTTATTATTTTGTAAATATTTAAAGTAAAATGCGCATTGTCCATGTGTGCAAGCCAATGCGTATAGTTAAGGAAGCAACATTATTTTTTAATAGGTGAAATAAATGTATTAATTTGGAAGGATATGTCTTGTTTATACAGAATAAAGAAATAGTATATAAAAATTAATGGGGTATTTATTATATTTTACATACTAATATTCTAAGTTGTAGGAGATATTATGGAAAGTTTATCTTTAGCATTTCTTAGCTCATTAGGCTCTATGGTTGCGATTATTGGGATCTACAGTTATATTTATGCCATATACAGAGAACGATATATGGGAATATGTGCAATCAGCTGGAGTTTATTTTTATCGCGTTATGTTATCTTTGATTCAGGAATTTTTGAGTGGAAACAATCAGTATTGGGATTGTTTATATTTCAGATGATCATTATCTGGAGTGTACTATTATTTTTGTATGGTACATATGGTTTTTTTAATAAGTCGTATAATAAGAAGTTAGCATGTTATAGTGGTATAGGGATAATGATAGCTTTGGTTATTATGGATTGTTTTGTTTCTGATTTAACGTATAAATTGATAATTCCTGTCTGTTTAGGTGTATATGCAGGTATGTCAATTGGATGGATTTATATTAAAAACGAAAAAGTCCAAGGATTTGGAGCTTTATGTGTTGGCTATGCTTACATTGGATGGAGTCTTCTTAGTATTTTCATGCCGTTTGCTATTAATATTAAGTGGTGTTCTCCTTTGGGGTATGTTTTAGGAGGTTTATTTCGTTTAATTATAGCTTTAGGAACATTAATTGTTTATTTTGAAAAAAATCGCAGGGAGTATATCAAAAAAGAATCAGAGTATCGTTTATTAGCCGAAAATGCCGTTGATGTCATTTACTCTTATCAACTATTACCGGAGCGAAAACTTAAATATATCAGTCCGGCAACCTTACATACTACAGGCTATACACCTGAGGAATATTATGCGAATAATAACTTGCTTTTTGAGATCGTCCATAGCGAGGATAGCCCGATGCTAAAGAACTTTTATCGTGATTTAGCTAATTTAAATGGTAAACTCTTAACCTTGCGCTTGATTACGAAGCAAGGTAATGTTATCTGGGTAGAGCAAAAGAGTGTACCGGTCTATGATGAGAACGGTGAAATTGCCGAGATACAAGGAATCATCCGTGATATTACGGACAGAAAAGATCTGGAAAATATTGCAGCGCAGGTTGACCGGATGAATATGATAGGAAATATGGCGGCAACGGTAGCGCATGAGATCAGGAATCCGATGACAACTGTATTAGGATATATACAATTTTTATCATTAAAAAGAAAATATAAAAGCGAAAAAGATATCTTTGAATTGATGATCGATGAACTCAATCGAACCAATGATATTATTCGTGAATATTTGTCTTTATCCAACCAAAAGCTAGTTGATTTGAAAAAAGCGTCTTTGAATAAAATTTTGCAGGCCCTATATCCATTGCTTGAGGTTGATGGTTGCTCTAAAAAAGTAAAGGTAAAACTGGAGCTTGAGGATATTCCTGAGTTGTTATTGGATAGGAATGAGATTCGGCAGTTGGTGCTGAATATGGTGCGTAATGGCATTGAGGCGATGTCAAAGGGTGGCGAATTAACGCTGGGGACAAAATTAGAAAATAATGAAGTCATTTTATTTATTTGTGATCAAGGTACTGGAATCGATGAAGCAGTCCTTGAAAAGTTGGGAACCCCGTTTTTTACGACGAAAGCCAATGGTACAGGCTTAGGGCTTTCTATTTGTTATCGGATCGCGAATCGGCATAATGCAACGATCAAAATCAATTCCAGTAAAGCTGGCACTACATTTAGAATTTGTTTTAATCGTGATTTAGCGTAAGAAGAAATCACAAATGTAATAATTACAATATGAAAAAGCCTATTAAGGTTGTAAAATTTTGCAACTTTAATAGGCTTTTTTTTGTTTTTTCTCTTTTTTGTGCAATCTTTGGCTATTTTTGCAAGGATACTATAAGGTAGCTACCGTATCCCTTAAGTCAAGGGGGTGATAGTTATGAAAGTGTAATTTTTAGTTAAATCGCAGGGGATTTACACAAATAACTATGATGAAAAGGAGCTTAAAAAATGAACAATAACAATCTAGGACAAGTTACAATGAAAGAAAAAAATATGGGGGAAGGATTTAAAGTTTGTGTTGCTAATACTTTAGCAGAAAAAAAAGCAATATATCAATTTCGATATAAAGTTTACGTTGAGGAAATGGCAAAGTATAAACTAATGAATCGTAATAAAGAATTATCAGATGAGATGGATGAATGGGGGCTATTGATCTATGTCAAAGATGGCGAAGAAGTAGTTGGTACAGCAAGAATGAATATTGGCAAAATGCTAGATTTTCCTGAAGAAATTATTAAAGAGTTAGCTATGAAGGAATTTCATGAATATTATGTTAGTACAAATAGTGATTATCAAGTGGCTTTGCTTAGTAAATTAATGGTTGCCGTAGAATATAGAAGTTCTTCGGTTCTTTATTTAATGCTGGTTAAACTTTATGAATTTCATTCTAAAACAGGCGTTCAATTTTCTTTTACAGGATGTAGTTTACATTTATTACGCTTTTATGAAAAAATGGGCTTTCATCGCTATAGTAAAAATTTTACTGATTTTGGTTATGGATTATTAAGTCCAGTTGTGGTACTAGTTGATGATGCTAAACATTTTGCTTCAATACGGTCACCACTTTTTCGTATAGTCAGAAAAAAAGCAACTATAAATTCAAAAGATGTTGAATGGCTTCATGAAAAGTTGACGAAAAAATTAAATAATGTGAATAGTCAATTGGTTACGGCAGATGAATTATGGTCAATTTTATGTGAGCGTTTACATGCTTTACCTACGGAAGTCATCGAAATATTGCAGGATTTATCGATAGAAGAGGCAAAACTCTTTCTTCATGCCTGCAGTAGTATTGTTCAATGCGCAGCTGGAGAAGCCATTACGGTACAAGGCGATGTCAGTTATTCGCATAATATATTACTATCGGGGCGTTTAAAATCGTTAACTTTTATAAATCCAATAAAGGAATATAAGATACCTGGTCAATATTTTGGTGCCAATGGGTTAACCGAGCATCATAAACATTTAGAAGAGATTGTGACGGCGACGCAATCAGAAATATTGGTGCTAACCGGTTTTACTTTCCCGAATTTTAGTAAAGCTAATTTAGACATTGCCCATAAGATAATGAAAAAGATGATCACGATGACAAGAAACCCTGTATTTCATTTAAAATAACGATAACAAATACACCTCCTCCATTATCATTTAGATTTTGGAGGAGGTGCTAACAAATGAAAGCAAATAAAAAAGTAGTTCCTTTGTCACTGGTACTAATTTTAATCGTAGCGTGGTGCCTGTTTGCTATTTGATAGCAGATAGGAATACCGAGACCCGCCCCCGCTTTTTTTGTAGTAATGAAGGGGGTGCCTAATTTATCTAATACCTCGGGAGCAATTCCAAAGCCTTGATCATTGATTGACAGGATAACACGATGATCTTCTACGAAGGTTCGAATAGTTATTTTTCCACCCTTTGGCATGGCATCAACACTGTTGCTTATAAGGTTCAATAGTAGTTGACGTATTTCATTTTCATCTAGCGATAAATCAGGAATGTCTTGGAGATCAAGGATTACCTGTATTTTTAAGGAATTGATATGTTCATGGATGAATGGCAGTAAGTCTTGAATCATTGTGTTTAGAGAACAAATTTTTAGATTAGCTACTTTTTGTTTAGATAAAGAAATGTATTTTTGAATGATGGTATTAACGATGTCGATTTCTTCGATCATTAGTTTGAATTCATCTGTATTAACATTGGCTTTATCTTTTTTTTCGAGAACTTGCAAGTAACCGCGGATTGTAGTAATCGGGTTTCTAATTTCATGGGCGACGGTAATTGCCATATTTCCAACCATAGTAATTCGATCAGGCAAAAGCTGTTGGTAATAAAAAGCATCGAGTTCAGTTCCTTTCATTAACTGATACTGCATTTTTTTGCCTAGTAAATCCATTCTGGTTTTCTCAAAATAGACCATTAAAGTACCAATAGCGATAACGAAGCGTAATATGCCGCCCAGTAAGTAGCACCAAGGAAGAAGATAAATTAATACTTCTGGTATCAAAAATCCAGAGATGTTTAGTAAACTCCACGAGATATAGGAATAGCCAGTAATAAAGCGTCCAATTCCTTTTAATTTTAAATGGCGAATAAAAAGTAGACCAACCCATATTAAAGCGGAGCAACCAAAAAATAGAGGAAGTAGTAGTTTATAAACCAAAGATGACAATATAGTGTTTAAAACAACATTTAGGGTAAATGTTGTGATAGCTATGTATAGCCAGCCTTTATTGATAGGTTTGTTGATAAAGCTATGATTTGCCAACAAAAACGTCAAACTATTCATATAAATAAGTAGTTGATATGTTAACAAGCACCAATTTGATTGTTGCCAATCTAGTAAATTTGCATCGAAAAACAGATATCGAGAAAGAAGAATGAGCCAACTTAAAGACCATAGCCCCATATACCGTTCACGATATAGTGCAAAAAGATATATATAGATAATCATCATTGAAATAGTACCGAGTGATGATATAATTATTGATAAAGAAAGATAATCCATAATTACTCCTAATGAAACTTTATTTTACAATTATTACATATACTGTGGATGTTCTACGGATTTTGTGATTTTCCTTCCCAATTATTGTAATAAATTGATTGATTTAGAAATAATTATGCTAAAATAAATAATAAATTTAGAATGAAAAATTATTTATGGTGAGGTGGTAGTAATAAAAAGGTGCATTGTATTTTCTGGAATAGTAAGAGAATAAAAATTTGAAAGTTAAAGGGGATTTTTATGGCTATTCCAGATTTAAAAAAAATATATCCTAGAAGCAATGATGTTGAAACAATTTATTTAAAAAATGTTATTAAGAAGAAAAACATTCAGATAGGAGATTTTACAATTTATAATGATTTTTGTAATGATCCTAGAGAATTTGAAAAAAATAATGTTTTATATCATTATCCAGTAAATGAGGATAGACTGAGTATTGGGAAGTTTTGTTCGATAGCCTGTGGGGCAAAATTTATGATGAATAGTGCTAACCATACGCTGTCTTCACTATCAACTTATACATTTCCGATTTTTGGTGAAGAATGGGAAGAAACCTTACGACTGAAAGATGCTTGGGATAATAAAGGTGATATTGTAATTGGCAATGATGTTTGGATAGGCTATGAGGCTGTGATTATGAGTGGTGTTCATATTGGCGATGGTGCTATCATTGCAACCAGAGCAGTTGTTACCAAGGATGTTCCAGCCTATACAATTGCCGGTGGAATTCCGGCAAAACCGATAAAAAAGAGATTTAGTGATGAAATTATTGCAGAGCTGCTTTCTTTGCAGTGGTGGGATTGGTCATATGAAAGAATTCTTGCGAATTTAAAACTGATTCAAGCTGGCAATATTGAAGCATTAAAAAATGAAATGTAAGTTCTTAAACCTATCAAATGATGTATTAAGCAATGCAAAAAATCCGTTAGAGATATAAAATCTAACGGATTTTTGCTCGTGTTTTAGTGTGAAACTATTTCTATAGATTGAAAAAACAGACGATAAGCAATTATGCATCGTCTGTTTTTATTGGAATCGTTTAAAGATTAAACTTAAGCTACCGGTAATTTTCCTGCGTCTTCAGTATTTAATCCTAGTGGTTTTTCAATTTTTAAGAGGTTCAGCCAGCTGCGAGTAGAATCGCCTAGGATGATACCGACAAGGATGAGTAATAAAATCGTAATGACTCCATTGATATTACCTAATAAGTCACCACGGTTAAAAAATGTTGAAATACTGTAGAAACCAGCAGTGAATACGGTTACTGTTAAGAATATCAGCGGAAGAAAAGTGATGAGTCCATAGACTTTTTTCTTTGCCACTTTTAAAATAATCGTGGTTCCTATAGCAAGGGATGCCACGGCTAAAAGTTGATTTGCGATACCAAACATCGGCCAGATGGAGGCAACATCACCGCTATAGAGTAAGTAACCCCAAGCAAACGATATCAGCGTACTGGTAAGAAGAATGCCTGGCCACCAATGAATTTGTTTTAATGGCTTGTAAGTGTAGGTGCCTAAAACATCTTGAAGGACATAACGACCAACACGGGTAAAGGCATCAATTGTCGTCAAGATAAAGAGCGCCTCAAACATGATCGCAAATTGGTACCAATAATTCATCAAATGTTTCATCTCACCGATACTAGAAAAAATATGAGCCATGCCAACAGCTAGAGATACTGCACCACCTGGGCGATGCGCAACGTCAATGCCAACCAATTGTGTGAGTTGGTCTAGATCGACTGTCTGTAGATTCAAGGTCCTAAAGACTTCGGCAGAGGTATTGATCGCAAAATAATCACCAGGCGCCAATACTGCAGCAGCAATTAAAGCCATAACAGATACGATCCCTTCAACAAGCATTCCTCCGTAAGCGATGCCGCGGGCTTGGGTTTCTAGTTCCATCATTTTTGGTGTAGTACCAGAGCTAATGAGAACGTGTGCGCCAGAGATAGCACCACAAGCAATCGTAATACAGACATAAGGCCATACTGGCCCAGGGATGATTGGCCCGCCACCACTGATAAATTGCGTAGTGAATGGCAAGGCAATGCTAGGATGAACAATTAAAATACCAAGTGCCAAGGCCCCGATGGTGCCTATCTTCATGTAAGAACTTAAATAGTCACGGGGAGCTAACAGTAACCAAACCGGTAATACCGCCGCAGCGAATCCGTAGATCGGCAATGCAATTGATAATTGTTGTTTAGTTAGTGTGAACCAACTAGCAAAAGGAGAATTGGCAACGTAACTGCCGGAAAATACTGCAAATAAAACGAGTAAAAATCCAACGAGGGAGCCAGAAAAAATCGAACCAGGAGAAATTTTAAACATATAGATACCGACTACCATGGCAATAGGAATTGTCATAAATAAGGTATAAACACCCCAAGGATTTTGATAGAGCGCATTTACAACGACGATACCAAGTCCAGCTAGAGCTACTACGACAACAAAGACCACGGCAATCGAGGTAGCTGCACCAGTAATTGGCCCGATTTCTCTTTTGGCAATGACCACGAGAGAATCACCTTTATGGCGAATCGATGCAAATAAAATAATCAGATCTTGTACAGCACCAGCAAAGACAGAAGCAAGTAAGATCCAAATAAATGGAGGCCCCCAACCAAATTGTGCTGCTAGAATAGGACCAACCAATGGGCCAGGCCCCGCAATAGCGGCAAAATGATGACCAAATACAATCCATTTATTTGTTTTTACGTATTCGCGACCATCCTCATATTGAACAGCCGGCGTAATGTTCTGATCATTCAATGAAAGCACTTTCGCGCAGATAAAAGCGGAATAATAGCGATAAGCAAGAAGAAAGAAACAGACGGAAACGATAATTAGCGTAATTGAATTCATAGAAAAGCTCCTTTATATAATAAATAAAAAATACATGATTTCTATAATAAATCAATTTACGCAATATAACAAATAATAAGTACTATAGTATTTTGGAGAAAAACAAAGAAAAGTAGACTAAATGTAAACTTTACACTTTAATTTTGTATACACATATTTTTTTTGCTGTAAAAATACAGAGTTTAAAGCTAAAGGTTTTTATAAAGTATTGAAAAGCAAGTGTAGAAGCCCTGAAAACAGGTGGATTTTTTGTAGGTTATAATAAATATGCTGATTTTTGTTCTAATATCGTAAGTATGGTATATTAAAATTTGATATAATAGTGTTGAGTGAAACGCTAATTTAACTATCTAATTTTTATAAAATAGTCTAGTGAGGTTTACTTATGCTGACTTATAATAACAACGCAGATACAATGATTATTGTTCTTCATGAAATTTATGGTGTGAATAAACATATCATCAATGTGTGCGAAACATTGTCAAAATATCAATATGATAGTATTGCCCCCAATTTATTGAAAGAAAATGTTGTATTTGACTATGATCAAGCAGATCTTGCCTATCATAATTTTATGGACAATGTCGGTTTTGAAAATGCCATGAAGCAGATAACGCAAATTCTTTGTAATGTAAGACCACATTATAAAAGAATTTATGTATGGGGGTATAGTATCGGGGCCACTCTTGCTTGGTTGTGTAGTCAAACAAATTTATGTGATTTCGTTGTTGGTTTTTATGGCTCAAGAATCAGAGATAATCTTGCGGTAATACCAAACTGCCCAACGCTATTGTTTTTTCCAACAGATGAAGAATCTTTCAATGTAGATGAATTGATTGTGAAGTTAAGTTGTTTAGATAATGTTAAGGTTGAAAAAATGCATGGCAGGCATGGCTTCGCTGATAAGTTTTCGAAAAATTATAATAGAGAGTCAGCTCTTAGAACAATTAGAGAGGTTTCACTATTCGCTAAAGCAGCATTTTAAAAAAATCTATACAGTGAATAAAATTCAATCCTAAATTTTCCACTTATAAAACAGGATAAATTGCCAATAATAATTACTGCGTTTCAAGTACAGTAATTAAGGGAGGTTACTATATGACTGTTAAAAAAGATTTGGAAGAAGCTGTTGCTGCTGCGCAATCCGCCCAAGGTACGTATGCGACATTTGCGACAGCAACCGATGATCCAAGTGCACAAACCATGTTTGAGCAAATGGCCAACGATATGGATCGTCACATTTCTCAAATTAAATTTCGCTTAAATAATACAGCAGAAAATAAGATGAATAATCAATCAAATAAGTAGTGGCGATAGTGGAATATTACATGTTTATTTGTTAGGCAGTTTTTACTAGCAGAAAATGAACTAGAAACAAAAAGAAACGCCTGTTGCAATCCGATATAGATTGTAACAGGCGTTTTGTAATTATTGCTGTAAAAATGCAGACTTTCTATGTCAACGATGCAAAAAACTACCTTCGGACAGAATCCCAAGTTAACGATTGTATGATCAATTTTATACCATCAGAAAATCCTTGGTTGTAAAAGATTTCGCCAGTGATTGCTTTTTGCGCTGAAAAGCAGTCGTATAATTTATTTAAATCTTTTACGTTCTCTTTCGGCAAAGCTTGGGAAAGTTCTTTTTCCAATTTATTAATTTGTTGATCGGCACAATAGTAATCATTGGATAGTTTTTCTAAATGCATCAGATCGCTTTCATCATGCATAAACCGTAATTCTTTGGTTGTAGTTTCAAAAATGTTCATCGTGTCAACTCCTTAAAAAAATATTAAATATGCGTTCGAAAATATTATTTTGCTATTACAAATATAATACTACGATTGTAAATAAAATTCAATAGTATAAGCAAAAAGAATTTTGTTTTTGCAAATATTATTATGCTATAATAAATTATTCGAGGAGGATTGATCGTATGGAAGAGATGAAATATGGGATACGTCATTATAAATTATTTGATTTGTTAAATAGAAAAGGTATAAGCAAAGGTCAATTTGCAGAGATGGTAGGCTTATCATCTGCTACTACAGCAAAACTTTCTAGTGGAAAACCCATAAATACAACAATAATTAATAAAATTTGTGCGGCTCTCGATTGTCAGCCTGGAGATATTATGGAGTATGTATCTGAACGGAAAGAAAAAATTTAAACATAAAGAAAATGTTTGAAGGATGGCGATGAAATGGAAGGTTTGGATAGGAATCAACTTAGTGCAATACGACTAAGAGGATACAAATCTATTAAAGCTTGCAATTTAGAGTTGAAAAAAATCAATGTGCTTATTGGCAGTAATGGAGCTGGTAAATCAAATTTTATTTCTGCTTTTGCATTATTACAAAATATATTGGCAAAAAATTTACAAGTAGCGGTTGCTCAAAGTGGAATAAATTCATTATTTTTTAATGGAAAAAAAGTTACCGAAGAAATTGAGTTTGAAGTTTTTTTCGGTAAGAATTCTTATGGTTTTAATTTAATACCAACAGATGATAATAGACTGATTTTCAGCAAAGAATATTTTGGCTATTATGGAGATTATCAAAACGAAAGTAATGTAAATCGTGGGCATAGTGAGTCAATGTGGCAAACTGGAACAGGTAACAGGATTGGTGATTATGTGAAACCTATTCTTGAAAAACAAAATTGGCGTGTGTATCATTTTCATGATACAGGTAGAAATGCAAAGGTGAAAACAGAACATAATATATCAAATAATAAAGCTTTACAATATGATGCAGCCAATTTAGTAGCATTTTTATTTAGATTAAAAAATAAATTCTCAGATAGCTATCATGAAATTGTGCAGACGATTCGCTTGATTGCTCCATATTTTGATGATTTTGACTTAGAACCATTAGAAAATAATCAAGAACAAATAATTTTAAGATGGAAACAAAAAGGTTGTGAAGATATTTTTAATGTTTCGCAATTATCCGATGGTACGCTTAGATTTATTTGTCTTGCAACCTTGCTTTTACAACCGCATGAACTCCAACCAGCAACTATTATTGTCGATGAACCGGAATTAGGTTTGCACCCGTATGCGATAACAATATTTGCTGAAATGGTAAAGCAGCTTTCTGATGAAAAGCAAATTATTATTTCTACCCAATCGGTAGAACTTCTTAATGAATTTGATGTAGATGATGTGGTGGTAGTGGATAGGGATACAGATGGCTCGGTATTTAAGAGATTAGAAGAGGAAGAATTAAAAGACTGGATAGAAAACGATTATGCACTTGGTGAGCTATGGATTAAAAATGTTTTGGGGGGCAGGCTCTCAAAATGAAAAATGTATATATTTATTGTGAAGGACAAACTGAAGAATCCTTTATCAATGGAGTGTTATATCCATACTTTATGAATATGGACATTTATGTGCGACCAATCATTTGTACTACCAAGAAGACAAAAAAACAAACCTTTAAAGGTGGCGCTAGTACTTATAATAAAATAAAAAAAGAGTTAGCCATAATTTGTAATAAACATAAAAACGAAGTCGTTACAACAATGTTTGATTATTATGCAATGCCTGATGACACGCCTAATATCAATAATAACGAAGTGGACATTTATAAACGAATTGAGCAAATTGAAGATTCTATTAACGCTGATATTGACATGGGTAATTTATTTTTCGGATTTTCTTTACATGAGTTTGAAGCGTTGTTGTTTTCGGAGCCTCATGCATTCAAAGCAATTACAACTGATGACATTATAATTGAGATACAAGCGATGAGAGATGAAGCTTCAACTCCAGAGCATATTAATAATTCTCCAGAAACAGCACCGTCCAAGCGATTGAAGAAACTTATCAATAATTATTCGAAAATAAGATATGGAACAATTGTTGCAAAAGAAATCGGAATTGATAAAATCATGAGAGAATGTAAACATTTTGCAAAATGGATAGAAAAAATTAAAGCTTGCTAAGAAATTGTAAATTTATAATAAGCAAAGAAACGCCTGTTGCAATCCGATATAGATTGTAACAGGCGTTTCGCATATTTTATTTCTTCAAGTGATAAGGAATCGTGGAAACGATAACATTTTTCTTTAAGATGAGTAGCGTACGTAAGATCAAACCTGTTTGATTGTGTAGAAGCCTGTGCCACCATTTTTTCGTTTCAAATTCAGGAATGAGAATCGTAATATAATCATTAGGTCCTTTTTCTTGTGAAAGCTCTTCGATGAAATCAATCAAAGGCTGTACGACAAGACGATAAGGGGAATATAAAGTTACAAGTTCAATGCCAGGATTCCAACAATTCCATTTTTCACGTACTTTATGACCGACTTCTTCATCAATCGCAACGTGTACTGCCAAGACATTATCACCAATTGATTTGGCATATTTTAAAGTTTGGGCAATAACGCTGGTTGGACTAGAAATTGGAACGACTACGATATTTTTACCAGCATGAATTTCGGTGGTCAAGGCAGGATCCATCTGTTCGCTTGGGAGATGAAGTTGTTCCGCCATATCGTTGTAATGCTCTTTGATTTTTCTAAAGATGAAAATCATGATAGGAATGAAGATAAGTACGAGCCAAGCACCGTAGAAAAATTTGCTGATACCGATAATTAATACGACGATACCAGTTACTATCGCTCCCACTGTATTGACTGTGGCACGGAGAATCCAATAAGGACCCTTAACGCGGCGCCAGTGGACAATCATACCTGTTTGAGCAATGGTAAAAGATAAAAATACACCGATCGCATAAAGTGAGATGAGATGGTCAGTATTGCCTTGATAAAGGAAGATTAACATTCCAGCAGCAATACTTAAGAGAATAATACCATTAGAAAAACTGAGACGTTCACCACGGGCACCAAGGTAACGTGGCATATAGCCGTCGCGGGCTAGAATAGATAGAAGGGGTGGTAATCCATTAAAGGAAGTGTTCGCTGCCAAATAGAGTACCAGCATTGTGGTGATTTGGATATAGTAATAAAACCAGTTACGCCCAAAGGTCAATTCCGCTATTTTAGACAAAGACGTAGCATCTTCGAGTGGTAATATATGAAAATGCATAATTAAAAATGATATTCCAATAAACATAAAGCCAAGGATACCAGACATCCAAAAAGTTGTTGTACTCGCATTTTTTACTGAAGGCTCCTTAAACATTGGCACTCCATTGGAAATGGCCTCGATACCAGTCATAGAACTACAACCATTTGCGAAGGCCCGCAGTAATAATACACCAACAGTCCAATCAAATTGCCGTTCCAAGGATTCGGTGGGAATGATAGGAGTTTGTTGTGTGAATGCTTGATAGATTCCAGTGAAAATTAGAACCAATATGCCAAAAATAAAGGCATAAGTAGGGAATACAAAGGTAGTTGAAGATTCTCTGATGCCTCGTAAATTGACTAACATAAGGATAAAAAATAATACGAATAAGTCAATTGATACTTCATATTGCAATAAATCAGGAAATGCTGAAATGATAGCGGATGTACCTGCCGAAACACTAACAGCTACGGTTAATGTATAGTCAGCCAATAAGGAAGCTGCTGCCGTTAGGGCGGGAAGTTCACCTAAATTTTTAATGGCTACGGAATAAGAACCGCCACCACCAGGATTGGCTTTACCAACTTGAACATAGGAAATGGTTACAATCGCCAACAATAGTAAGATGGCTATGGCAACATGACTTAAATATCCATAAGCTAAAAGCCCAGGCACAGCAAGAATAATCATAATCTGTTCCGGTCCATAAGCAACCGAAGACAGTGCATCAGAAGAAAAAATAGCAAGAGCTTTAAACTTGGTTAGTTTTTCATGTGAAATTTCTTGATTGTGTAGCGGCCTGCCGATTAATAATCGCCTAAGCAAACGCATCATAGTGTGTATTCAACCTCCAGTTAATAGTGTCTCCATTTTTAATAACATTTATTTAAAAAAATGCATCGCATTTTGAATTGTTCTGTAAGTCATTAAAAAAGCGCACAAAAAAAGACCCGTGGGCGGTCTTATGCCCCTCATTTTGGCCTACGAAGTTAGCTGACGGGTAGAATGACAAGAGAAAACATCCCTTCTATCCAATGATAGAATTAACCCCAAAAAATTGGTTCCTCCGCTTCTTAATTTAAGAATTAAGCCGCTATTTACATGTGAATTATATTATACACCTTTGGCCATATAAACAAAAGACAATGAACAACGATAAATATGCAATAATAGGAGTTATAAAGCTATAATTTGTATTTATCATTGGCTTCCGTGAATTTCAACGAATTTCCTTTCATTTACTCTTATTATCTATTGATTTTTGATCGGGAAATTTAAAAAGCTGGCATGTCGCTCTGGACTGGCCAGCTTTTCAAAATATAGTTTGTTATAATCTTCTTGCAGCTTCAGAAGCTAAAGGCGATCGTTCACATTCTTCTGGCAACATCGTTACTTGGAAGCATAATTTAGAGCCCATCATTTTTTCACTGGCATAGCTTAATCCGTTAGATCTGCTATCGAGTAAAGGGTGGTCAATTTGTGCAGGATCGCCAAGTAAGATTATTTTGGTGCCGATGCCGGGGCGGGTTAATACAGCTTTTGCTTGGCGGGGCGTAGAATTTTGCATTTCATCGAAGATCGTCCAATATTTTTGGAGTGACCGACCACGTTGGTAAGCCAAGGCTTCCGTTTGGATGATACGTCTTTCAAAAAGCATATTTACGGTATCTTCTGTTTGTAAGAAGTCTTTGTCTTCTAGTGAAGAATTCCCTGACATCAGGGTAAATAGATTGTCTTTAATCGCTCGCATATAGGGTTCTATTTTTTCCGCCTCAGTTCCAGGTAAAAAACCGATTCCCTCATCAAGCATCGCATTTGGACGACAGATCAGGATATGTTGATATTGTTTTGGTTGGCAATCCATATAATGATAGAGTCCAACGGCCAAGGAATAAAAGGTTTTAGCAGTTCCTGAAATTCCTTTTAAGATAACCAGTGGTGCTTGTTCTGCACTCATCATGAGACATTCTTGCATGAAAATTTGACCTACATTTTTAGGCGTGACTCCGAACGGGGTGCGGCTTTGATATTTTAAGTGGATTACCTTTTCGCCATCAAAACGGCCCAGTGCAGTATGCCTATCATTATCTGTTGATTTGATCAACAAAAATTGGTTAGTGACGAAAGTAGCGGGTATTAATATATCTGTTAAATCATCGAAAATATATAATTTATTTGGGTCGATAAATTGCTTATCATCGGAATGGAAAGCATTTATTACTTCACTGGAGGTATAAGCAATGATGCGACCGGTATATTGCTCTTCGATGCTAGCGACTTTATCATTGCGAAAATCTTCAGCTTGAATTTTTAAGATAGATGCTTTGACGCGCATATTGGTATCGCGGCTCACTAAAATAGTTTGCTCTCCACTTTCGACAAACCCTTTGCAAACTTGGAGAATCCGATTATCAGATTTCTCTTTGTCCCAATATATAGGCATGGAAGTGGCGGTATGATTTGCTTCTAAAATGAGAGTTCCGCCGTTGTTATTTAAAGAAACTCCCTCTAGCAGATTACCTTGAATGCGCATAGTATCAATAATACGACTAACATGGCGACTGTTGGCACCGCGTTCTGTTGATTCTTTTTTAAATCGGTCCAACTCTTCAATAACAACTTCGGGAATTACCACTGTGTGTTCGTTGAAAGCATATAAAGCATTGGGTGAGTGCAGCAAAACATTAGTGTCTAAGACATAATATTTTTTCAACGGTAGCCCCCCTTAATATCTTCTCTCTTTTAGTATAGGCTATCTGAATGATTGCTGAGTTAGGAATTTATTAATATTATGTTAATATTTTGCCCGATAAAATAATAAGAATCCGTCTAAGCAAGCCTCCTTAGATTAATCAAAGTAGTAAACTATATTGCTGATAGCTATGGAGCTATATAGTATATGCCATTTTTATAAGAGTCAATTACAGTAATCATAAAATATGGTTTAAATATTATATGATTGAAAAAGTAAAAGGAATCTTATTTTCCGATAGATTTAGTTAAAGGAGGCTGCCGTTATTTTTATGTTTGACAAAATTCAATATGTATTCTATAGTTAGTTGTATAAAACTAACTAATAAAGAGGAATGTCATGATGGCGACTGAAGATGTAATCGTCAAAGCGATTAATATTTTATCGGAATCAATGCGTGAATGTATGCGAAAGCATAAAGAAAAAACGCCTGATAGCAAAGAGCTATTTAATTTATCCATCACGCAATTGCATTATCTCCATGCAATAAGAGAAAGGTCTAATCCGACAATCACCGAGCTTGCCGAACTATTCGGAGTGCAAAAATCTACAGTAACGGTGGCGATCAATAAGCTTTTAGAGCGTGAGTTTATTGAAAAAACTTCATCGAAAAATGATTTGAGAGTGGTACATATCACCCTGTCAGAAAGGGGAAAACGATTAATTCAAATTGAAGATATGGGCTATTATAAGTTTGCCAGTCAAGTTATGGAGGCTTTAGATGAACAAGAAAGAGAGACCTTTGCGTTTCTATTAACAAAAGTGACAAACAATACTACCCGCGATTAAGCGGGTTTTAAATAGACGAATAGTTAGTTTGATAAAACTAACTTAAATAAAGGATATAGCATAGGAGGTTTACGATGAAAAAAATACAATGGAGTTTTAGTGTAATCGTAGCAATTTTGCTCTGCTTTGAGGCAACAGTACTCTGCTTCGCCAACGAGAATAAAGGGGTCGCTGATCAAAGAATTCTTTTGGTTATTGTTGATCAATCAAAAGAAACATATGGCACTGAAATGAAAAATCAAGTTTATAACCAATTAAAAAGTCAGGTAAAAGGTTTTATTAATGAAGGAAATGCTCTCAATGATAGTAACAGAGATAACGATGCAATAGCAAAATCAGAGCAGCCTGAGTTATTGCAATTGGCAAACGACAAGGGTGCTAAGCAAGTATTACTTGTAGAGATATTGCCAACGAAATCTGATTTTAGTGATATTATCTTCTATAAGGCAATTAAGTCGGAGGCTACGCTAAGGGTTCGTTTATATGATGCTACGACGAAGCAATATAGGTTGAATGAAACGGTGTCAGGGATAGATACAAATAAAACCTACATTCCCTATACCGGTGTAGGGAAAAAAGTCACTGTATTAGAGGCGGTTCATAAAGCGACTGATATCGTAGCTCAAAAAGTCTGCTCAGTGGGGGAAGTGCAATAAACTAAGTTTTGCTATGGAGGCTGACTATGAATAGACGGCAATTCATTCAGTGCGGTATAGTCACAATTGTCGCAGCAGGAGGATTCCCTATGTTTAGTTCCTTATCACAGTTGGAGACAGTAGCTAGAGAGAATTTGCATGATAATGTGGCAGGATTAGAAGCAGATTACATTGATATTTTATATTTAGCATCATTGGCACCTAGCGGGCATAATGCACAACCGTGGACGGTAAAGCTTATGAATGACCATCATTGGATTATCGGTACAGATTCTAATCGGTGGTTACCTGTTATTGATCCAGAAAATAGGGAAGCACTTATTTCAATTGGTGCCTTTTTGGAAAATTTGGTGGTTGCGGCGAATTCAAAAGGCTATCATGTAGAATATCATATCATAGCTAAAAATCTCAAAGACAAAGACATAGTAGAGATAAATTTATATAAAGTAGGTTTGCCGGACACTTCTGACGTCAAAAATATTGAATTGCGTAGAACCGTGAGAAATAAATTACTTACAGATGATTTATCTAGAGAAGATATTGAGTTTATGATAGGAGAAAATAAAGATGGCTTTCATTATTTTCCACGTAATACAAAAGAAGAGCAGTATTTAAGTGAAGGGACTATTCTAGCTAATAAATTACAGACCTACCAAGATTCAGCGCAAGACGAACTGGCTAAATGGGTTCGTTGGTCAAATAAGGATATTAGACAATTTGGCAATGGATTAACAACTGAAACGATGGAAATAGAAGGGTTTGCCAGATGGTATGTTAAAAATTTTTATTCCAAGCAATCTGTGTTAGCGAATAGTTTTCGTGAAGCGACGATCAAGAAAATAACGGAGCAAGTGACAAATGGCAGTGGCTGGTTACTTCTTACGAGTATGGATTCCTCGGCGCTTGAGCTTATCGATCTAGGACGAAAACTTCAGCAAATGTGGCTTGGTATAAGAGAGAGACAAATCGCAATTCATCCGATGAATCAACTGATTGAAGATGTAGCAATGCGTGGTAAGACTTCTTCAGCCTTGGGGATTGCAGGCGATAGCCAACTTCTTCTTAGAGTTGGCTATATCAATAACTATCCTAAACCGGTCAGCCCAAGGATGTCTTTGCAAACTATCATCGTATAAAAAATTTGCTCATCACTTAGAATTTGATGTGGATATTTTTGTTATACGTATTCAGCAATAGCATTGGTTCTGCCAATAACAATAAATTGCCGTTACACTTGAAGTTAACAAGTTGTAACGGCAATTATATCTGTGATTAAATAGAATACAAATGGATTATTAAATTACTTGTTTGTTCACGTGGAAGTAGCAATTAGCGACGTGATGGATATCTATCACATCGGCTAATGTTTTGCAGGATGTTGTTAGCAACGTTTGGATTTGCATTGCTGAATTTAGGAAAGGCTAAGCTGGAAAGTACTAATATCTCAGTGGTGGTAGTGGCAAAAATATCTTCCGTATGCTTAGGATGATTGACCAAGCCATTCACACCGATGGCATGGGCTGGGGGAATATGAGTGGTGACTGAGTTTGATATGTTTGCCGATCTTAGTTGCCCGGAGATTAATATATTTAGCGCATAGTTTGTATCGCCCTGGCAGGTAATCTGATCGCCTGCATCACAATGGACAACAACACCGCAGGAATGTAGAAACTTTATCGCATCTATATCCGATAAGTCTTGTAATAGCGGCAGAGCTTGATTTGGATAAGTACCAAGCCGAGTATATAAAAACTCCCATAGTTCCTCTTGGCTAACTAGCTGGCTGTTTAGTATTTTTGAGTTTTCTTCAAACTCTTTATAAAACCATTGGATTGCTTGGCTGTCTAACGATGCTCTTTTTCGCGCCGCACGATAAAAGGGAGAACGTACAGCTCGTAAATGGGCAATGTCATCTACCAATAAAACATAGGGAGCTAGTAATCCGTAACCATCATCAATAAAATTTCGCCCAAAACGGCGGAACCCAAATTGTTCATAGAGTCGTAATAAATGAAAATTACATACACCAAAACTAAATTGTATTTGGTGCTGGCAATAAAATTGATAGCTCTCAATTGCAAGCAAATAGGATACAGTGGAATTTCGATAAGCTGCTGCTACCATAAATTTTGAGGTATAGGCGAATTGTTGATTGTTTTTCGTAAACTCTGAAAATTTTTTTAGAGAAAGTACTTGTATCCAAAACGAAGGGAAATCGTTAATTTGGCCAATATTTACTCTTAGGGTGCCAATGATTTCTGAGCCAGCTTTAGCGTACACAATCAAGGCCCAGTCATCAAGATCATCATATAATAATTTATTCTTGTGATCCATATTAGGAAAACGTTTAGCCATTTCCTCAGCATAGATACGATAACGAAAACGGTAAATTTCGATTTTTTCCTCAGCGGTTGTGGCGAGCCCGATTGTTACTGCTTTTTCTTCTTCATTTAGGCAAGGAATTGTGTTCAGGTCATTCGGTTTCATCATTTTATTTCTCCTTTAATAATTCGTTATCTTTGCGTAAGGTTTTTAAAAAAATCACATTACGTTTTCATAACGATCACCTCCTTGGCTAAGGGATACGGAGAAATATGAAGTTTTCCTTGCTAAATGTAGAAAATTTGAATGGATTCTACAATTAATATAATTAAATAAAAGAAGCTCTTTTCAAAAGTAATTTACAATTGAAAAGAGCTTCTTTTATTCTACTGTATTAGGTAAATTGAAATAAACAGCAATCATAGTGCCTTGAGGGCTACTTTTAATATCAATAAAAGCATTGTGTCTATGGGCAATTTGATAACAGATCGGCAGGCCTAAACCTGTGCCAGTATTTTTCGTGGTGATAAATGGTGTGCCTAATTTCTCCAGTACATGTGCTGGTATTCCAGAACCTTGATCACTGATAGATAGAGTAACAATATTGTTATCTAGGGAAGTTTTTATAGCCAGAATGCCACCGTTTGGCATTGCCTCAATACTGTTACGTACTAAGTTAAGTAGCAGTTGACGAATTTCATTCTCATCTAATAGTAGTTCAGGTATATTACTAAGCTCAAGTGTGACAGAGATTTTTGAAGCAGTTGCATCCGCCTCAATTAAAGGAAATAATAATTCAATAAATTGGTTTAAAGAACTTTTTTTTAGATCAGTTAGCTTCTCTCGTGATAAAGCAAGGTATTCGCGGATAATATCATTGGCCCTATCAATTTCTTCGATCATTAAGTTAAAGATTTCTTTATCAGCCTGATATGCCTCTTTCTTCCCGATAAATTGTAGATAGCCACGAATCGTCGTCATTGGATTTCTAATTTCATGAGCGACTGTAACAGCCATACTCCCCACCATATTCATTCGATCAGCACATGCGGCGACTTTTTCTAATGCCTTGCGGGCGGTGATATCGCGAATAATACCTTCTAGTGCGATGAGGTGCCCTACTTTATCATAAATAGGGACACATTTTTGTTCAATCCATAAAATCGTTTTATCTTTTCGGACTAAACGTAAAACTAGTGGTAAGTCGTTAATTTGACAGTTGTTGTGAATAAAATGATTGAATAAATGGTGATCGTCGGGATGGATCAATTTTAATACCAATTTTTCGTTCGTGTAATATTCCTCTGATGTATAACCAGTAATGGAAAGCACTGAAGGGCTGATGTATTCAATTTTAGCTTTCGGTAGCATACTATAATGAAAAATGATGTCAATTGCGTTTTCTAAAAGTAATCGATAATGTGTTTCTCTATCTATCAGATTTGCTCTGCTTCTTTCCAAGAAAACCATTACCGTACTAATGGTAATAATTAATCTCAGCATACTACCAGTGAGTGAGATCAATAGGGGATACATTTCAATAAAAAATGGCAGTATCATAGTAAGAATACTCCAGAGGAGAAAAGCAATGCCCGTAATGATTTTACCCACGCCCACCGCTTCTGTATAACGGAAGAAAACCGTAGAAATCCAGGCTAATACGATAAAGCTAAACCAAGCTGGGGGTATTATTTTATAGGAAAATGGTATCGGAGTCCAAAAAAGTAAGATACTTAAGAGAGAAGCGCTAACAGCGCCGTATAACCACCACTTATTAAACTTCTTATCAATAAAAATATAGGTGCCCCAGACAAAGGTTAAACTGCAAGCAATAAAAAATAATTGATAGAAGGTGAAGGGCAGTAGCGATTGCTTCCATTGGAAGAAGTTATTGAATATGCCTGAGTCAAAGAATATATTTCTAAGAAATAGGATGCTCCAAGCGATTGCCCAAATGCCAATATAGCGTTCATGATACAAAGAATACAAATAAATATAAACAAGTATCATCGAAATTGTGCCAGTTATTGTACCAATGATTGATAAGTAAATATAATCCATAATTACTCCTAATAAGACAATTATTAACATGTAGATTATACCATACAATTTTAGAATACTTCTATTTTAAGATAATTTTGATAATATAAACTTATAGTTATTCTAAAAATAAAATAATTTCAGCCAAATGAACAGCATAAGAGTTGTCTTACGAAGAGTGGATTATAAGAGGAAGATAGAAGAGCTGGTATAGTAAATTTGGCAATCTTGATAGGCAATATTAGCTACTTTTCAATGATTAAATTTTTCCTAGTATACTATTTATTTTCTATAAATAAAAAGTCTTTGCTTTTTTCTTATTTATATAGTACAATAGGATAACTAGAGATAAGGTCCAACGAAAAATTCCTTTGTCCTTCTCAAACTGTATTTATGTAGGGGAAGTCCTAATGAGCATTCGATTGAATCAAAAAATTTCTCAGTAATACATTTGAGGAGGCTATATATAATATGGCACAAGACAAAACTTTAACATGCAGCGATTGCAGCACAGAATTCATTTTCTCAGCATCAGAACAAGATTTTTACGCTGAAAAAGGTTTCGCTAACGAACCTGGACGTTGCCCTGAATGCAGAGCAGCTCGTAAACAACAAAGAGCAGGCGGCAACAACCGTGGTGGACAACAACAACAACGTGAAATGCATGACGTAACTTGCGCAGCTTGTGGTTGTGAAACTCAAGTTCCTTTCAAACCAAGCAACGATCGTCCTGTATTCTGCAGAGATTGTTTTCAAAGCAACAAACGCTAATTAGATAAAAAATGCTCCAGTCAAATGACTGGGGCTTTTTTTTTCAGACATAGAAGATTTTCGCTTTTGATACCTTTTTAGAGAAAATTTATTGTACTATCAATACATAGAAAAAATATAGAAAAACACCTGCTAAATTTTGTATAAAACTAGCAGGTGTTTTAAGTTTTTATGAGAATATCTAACTTTAATATCAAAAAGATAGTGCCTACCATGATAAAAGAAAAATGACTCCACCCATTCCTTTTGATTGTGAATAATATGACGAATTTCTTTCGTTATAAGAGAACAAACTAAGGAACGGTTCATCGTGGATAAGACGAAACTATTATGTTTGAAGGATGAGGCTACAAACATTTTCAATAGTTGAACTTAAATATATTATACAAGGAGTGATTACTTTGGAATATCGCATTGAAAAAGATTCTATTGGAGAAATTAATGTACCTGTTGATAAATTATGGGGAGCCCAGACACAACGTAGTTATGAAAATTTCCAAATTGGAACCGAGAAAATACCAATAGAATTGGTTCGCATATTTGCTACATTAAAATGGGCTGCGGCTAATGTGAATAAGGAATTAGAATTGCTCGATGAAGTTAGGGCGGATGCCATTATAAAAGCTTGTAATGAAATCAAAGAGGGAAAATTAGATGAGCATTTTCCTTTGGCTGTATGGCAAACCGGCAGTGGGACACAGTTTAATATGAACGTTAATGAGGTAATCGCACATCGTGCAACACAAATATTAGAAGAAGAGGGAAAACATAGTGCCATTCATCCTAACGATCATGTGAACCGTTCACAAAGTTCAAATGATATATTTCCAACGTCACTTCATGTTGTAGGATTAACGCTAATAAAAAAGGATCTATTCCCAGCAATAGATGGCTTGATCGATACATTGGAAGATAAGTCACAAAAATTTATGCAGATTGTAAAAATTGGACGAACCCATCTAATGGATGCTACTCCGCTCACTTTAGGACAAGAAATGAGTGGTTGGGTTAGCATGTTAAAACGTAACAAAGAAATGATCAGTGCTGGTATTGAATTTTTGCGTGATTTAGCAATGGGTGGGACAGCTGTAGGCACAGGGATAAATACACACCCAGATTTTGCTGTAAAAGTTGCGAATGAAATTAGTGAACTAACAAAAGAGAAGTTTCAAACAGCTCCCAATAAATTTCAAGCTTTGTCCAGTAAAGATGAGCTTGTAGCTGTTCATGGGTTGCTGAAAGCTTTAGCAGCGGATCTTATGAAAATTGCCAATGATGTACGATGGCTAGCCAGCGGGCCACGCTGTGGAATTGGTGAAATCACCATTCCAGCAAATGAGCCAGGAAGCTCAATTATGCCATCAAAGGTAAACCCTACACAAGCGGAAGCATTAACCATGGTTGTTACTCAAGTTTTTGGTAATGATACAACAATCAGCTTTGCTGCTAGCCAAGGAAACTTTCAATTAAATGTATTTATGCCTGTCATAGCATATAACTTAATTCAAAGTATAAGATTATTGAGTGATAGTATAAATTCATTTAACCATAACTGTGCTGTTGGTATCGAACCAAATCTTCCAACAATAAATCTTCACTTGAATCAATCATTGATTTTAATTACAGGGCTAGTCCCTTTAATTGGCTATGATAAATCAGCCGAAATTGCTAAAAAAGCAGCAAAAGAGGGAATCACCCTGAAAGAGTCTGCGTTATCATTAGGCTATGTAAATGAAACGGAGTATGACCGTTACATGGATCTAAATCACCTGATAAAGCCTGAATAATTATGCGTGGTGTTCTTAGGAGAGTAATGAATATAGATAGCATTAAATCCTATTGAGTGCTCGAATAGAGGCATTAACATATAAAGTTTAAAGCTCCTGCTAAATCCCAGATGAATTTGGCAGGAGCTTTACTTATATGAAAATTCAATAACTATTTCGATTTGTCCAGGGCACATCCCCTTGTTATAGTCAGGTACCGCAAAAAGTTTTGTAAGGGCAGTTGGATAATGCGGGCGGTGTGGTGTATTCAGCCTGCTCAGGGGAGTGGGCATAAGGAGTTGAAAGAACTTTAAGCAGTCGATGCATTACGCTGTAATCACCTTGTTTTACTGCGGCTTCAAGAGCCGCTTCTACCCGGTGGTTTCGAGGGATGATCGCAGGATTGTTGCTTTGCATCCACTGCTGTGAGACATTTCTTGGTTCTGCCTGTCTGTCTAGCCTTGCTTTCCATTGTGCATGCCACTGAGAAAAATCCGCGGAGTCAAACAGATCCGTGTCTTCTAGTAGATTAAAAGTTAATGCGCGGAAGGTATTTGTATAGTCCGCACGATGTTCTTTCATTATACGGAGGAGGTTTTCAATGAGTACCTCATCTTGCGTTTCTTCGTTAAATAGTCCTAGTTTGCCTCTCATTCCTGCTAGCCAATGATCGTGGAATAATCTAGTAAAATCTGCAATGGCCGATTCAGCAAGTTTAACAGCCTGTTCTTGATTGGCATCTAGTAATGGCAGTAAGGTTTCTGCAAATCGTGCGAGATTCCAAGCGGCAATATCTGGTTGATTGCCATAGGCATAGCGGCCACGCTTGTCAATGGAGCTGAATACCGTTGCTGGATCGTAGCTATCCATAAAGGCGCAAGGCCCATAATCGATGGTTTCTCCACTGAGTGCCATATTATCGGTGTTCATTACTCCATGAATGAAGCCAACCAATTGCCATTGGGCAATCAATGCAGCCTGTCGTTTGACCACTTCTTGAAGTAGGAAAAAGTATGGGTTTTCAGCGGCATCCGCGCCGGAAAAATGCCTTCCTAAGGTGTAATCAGCCAGGATACGCAGATCCAGAACAGTGCCCCAATTGGCAGCGTATTGAAAGGTACCGACGCGCAGATGACTGGCAGCTATGCGGGTTAGAATTGCACCAGATTGCTCGGTTTCTCGGATGACCGCATCACCGGTTGTCACCACCGCTAGGCTACGGGTCGTAGGGATACCAAGCGCATACATTGCTTCGCTAATGATGTATTCACGGAGCATCGGCCCAAGGGCTGCACGTCCATCACCACCGCGTGAGTAGGGTGTTCTGCCTGATCCTTTGAGCCCAATGTCGACCCGCTCGCCTAAAGGCGTGATCTGTTCACCAAGTAGTAGTGCCCGTCCGTCCCCTAACATGGTAAAATGACCAAATTGATGACCAGCATAAGCCTGAGCAAGAGGCAAAGCCCCTTCAGGAACTTGATTGCCAGCAAACACCGCTATGCTAGCATTGCTTTGTAACGATAGGGCATCTAATCCTAGTGATATAGCCAAGGAATCATTGAGAATGATCAACTCTGGTGAGCGTACGGGATTCAGGTTAAGCGTGGTAAAAAATAATTTTGGGAGACGGGCATAACTATTGTCGAAGTTCCAACTTGTTTCGGAGCTTGTATTGTTCTTTGTCGTCATAGCTTCGTTCTCCTTTTGGGCTTTTTACCCTATTATTTCTCTTATATGAGACCAATATAAAACAAATAACATAGGAATTCTATATGTTTTTTCATGAATACTGTCTATTTTAATACAAGACATCATTTTTTTAGTGTCTGCTTTTGTCAACTTATTATACTTGCTTTACCTGTTGGAAGTGCTAAGTGTCTTTATCATTGCAGTTCCATAATAAATAATAGCCTCACGCTTGTCCTTTCGCATCAGATTAGCTAGATAAATATTTCGTACTGTTTTTAGCCATAATAAATGTGGGAGGGGATAATTTGTTTGACAGAATGCTTGATATTTTAAGTAGCCTTGGATTGCCCGGGGTGTTTGTAGGCGTTTTTTTAGAAGCAATCGGGTTGCCATTCCCAGGCAGTGTTTTGGTTGCTTTGGCAGGTTTTCTGGCAAAGCAAGGAGAGTTTCACATTATAATAGCTTGGCTGGTAGCCTTGTTAGGATACATGCTGGGATCTATTTCTGCCTTTATAATAGGAAGTCATATTGGCGAACCATTTATAGAAAAATGGGGTAAATATATTAGGCTAACCCCGCAGCGCATTGACAAGGCACAGAAACTTTTGCAAAAGTCGGCGCCAGCTTATGTTATCGGTGGTCGATTTTTACCAACGATAGGCAATGTTACACCGTATGTGGCTGGGATTAGTGGTATTTCTATCGTGAAATTTCTGATCTATGACATGATACACGCGGTTCTGTGGCTAACCATTTTCTTAGGATTCGGGGCTGTGCTCGGTAATAAGTGGCAAATGATTCTTGCAAATCCGTGGCTAAAGTGGGGTGCAATTGGGGGTGGCGTCTTGATATTGGTGTATGGGTTTAAAAAGTTACTTCCTGTGCATAGTGAGAAAAAGTAGAGCGACAGTGAAACGATTATCCCTTTGAGTAAAAAAACACCTCTTACATAACATATTTACTTATATGAAATAAGAGGTGCTTTTTTCTGTTCCCATTTATGAGAACTATATGCAGTAGAGGTGTAGATTCTATTATTGATATTGAGAAAATTCCTTTTTGAATATCTTACAGGAGCCATCTAACCAATTTATGCAATCGGAACAACGCCTTTCATACTTGTCGGGGGAGATATTCAGTAGCGAGCAGCCATAACCCATAGCATTTATAATGTGTTCAAATTCTGTACATTCTTTTGCGATAGATTTCAATTGCTTTTCTGTGTAATTCATAAATAAAGCTTCACTCCTTTGATGATTTTTTTTTAGTATGTACTTATTCTAATAAAACAATCAATCGTTCAGAACTAGATATAGAAATATCGTTAATATAAAAAGTAAAAGGGAAATTACATTGCTTTGTCGAAAAAAATAAAGTAATAAATAAAAAGTGATGACGGTAGGTAGCAATAAATATAATGCAAACATTGTTAAATGTACTAATTTTAAGTGTAACAGAGATCATTTATCTAGTAGGAATATTAATAGCAGTAGGAATTTTATTAGGTTGGATACAATCTATTTCAAATAAATGGGCATATCAAGCATTAGGTAAAACAGGTATCATGTTAACCGCATGCATCGGGACCCCAATACATGAAACAGGGCATGCCCTCATGTGTTTTATATTTGGACATAAAATTAATTCCATAAAATTTTTTGATTTGAATTCCGATACTACGACTCTTGGCTATGTAAATCATAGTTTTAGCAAACATAATCTATACCAGGCAAGCGGAAATTTTTTCATAAGTCTAGGACCGATCTTTAGTGGAACGGCCGCGATACTATTTTTCATGTATATGTTAGAACCCACTACATTCAAGATGCTGCAAAGATACGTAATATCAGCGCCTATAGCTAGTAATCATATCGTGAATTTTATAGAATGGTCAAGACACTCTGTATTTATTGTGTATACAGGAGTATTCAGCAATGGTAGCATAGCTTCACCGAGTTTTTGGCTATTCTTATTTTTGTCAATATGTATTGCTTCACATATCGCCTTAAGTAAGGAGGATATTAAAAATGCTATATCAGGCTTGTGGGTTACTTTATTTGTGGCTGTGTTTTTCAATATAGTTGCATCGTTAGGGGAGCTTGAGACACTAAAATATGTGCTGATGCTTGCTAGGTATAATATATTTTTGATATCGGTGTTATCTGTGTCGGTCTCATTTTCCCTTATAACAGCTTTGATTATGGGATTGCTTTCTGGAATAAAAAGGTTAATGATGAGATAAGTACTAAGAAATCCTTATACTCGTGAATGAACTGAACCGGTTCTGACGGACAAAAGAATGACCGCTAACTTGTAGAAAAGTCCTAACGGTTGCTTCGCGTTACAACGAGGATTTAATCTGCGGGCGTTCCACTGATCAACCATTGACAAAGCTTGATCAGAATAGTGTAAATGGAGTATAAATAATAAAAAGGAAACTCCTGCTGGATTTTGTATGAATTTGGTAGGAGTTCTGAGCTTTTATGAGAATAATTAGGTCTATAAGTTAAAAAAGAATGGTCTTGATTGTGTGGACAAATTTATTTACTAAAAATGGTTTTAGATATTGTTTTGAAAGGATGTTATAAAATCGTGGGTACTTATAAAAAGTCGATGAAAAACCAAATTTGGTATTTATTTATTTTACTGATGACAACGATGATTGCAGTTATTAGTTCTATCGCTTTTTATTATTGGAAAATATCCATTGATGATATGGTTATGAAAATTCAGGAGGAAGCACATGCAAGCATTTTAACTGAAATAGAAAATTTTGTTCAGGTGCCTTTGTCCATGAATGAAGAAAACCAATATGTAATAAAGCATGGTTTGATTTCCATGGATGATCCGGCGAGAAGAGAGCTGTTCTTTGCTGGAGTTATGCAGGCGGCAGCGGAAAATGTATATAGTTTTAGCTATGGATCGAAGGATGGGGACTATTATGGTGTGAGGCATAATGGGAAAAATGAACTGGAATTTATGAAAAGTAATGCTGAGACGAGTGGGCATTCTCAATATTATGAGATAAAAGATGATTTAACGATAGGAAGAGTACGTTTTTACCTAAATGAGTTTGATCCACGTAAACGGGATTGGTATAAAGTAGCTGAGAAAGAAAAAAAACCGGTATTTTCCTCGGTCTATAAGCATTTTATAGCCAATGACTTGGCTGTTTCAGCTTCCTATCCAATTTACGATGATCAAGGCCTACTGATGGGAGTATTGGGGACGCATGTGCTACTTTCAAAAATGAATCAGGAATTAAAGGATGCTGTGAAAGATAAACAAGCAACTGCTTATATTATAGAAAGAGCTTCAGGCGATCTTGTGGCAAATACGGAAGATGAACCTAATTTCACGATTGATGCTAAAGAAAATATGCAGAGAATTCATATCGATCAAATAAAAAATAATGCTATTATTCATGCTTTAAAAAAATATATGGCGACATCGGAGCCCAAGTTCATGGACGGTATCGAAGAAAAAAATTCGTATGTAAAAGTATCAGAATTTAAAAAGGATGGTTTGGATTGGCTGATTATTACAGCAATTTCAGAAGATCCGTATGTAGTTCAGATAAAGCAAAGTATCTTTATCTCAATCCTCTTATCGCTTGTGACAGTTCTAATAGCAATTCTTATATGGACCCAAAAAATAGATCGCTATCTAGCACCAATTTATGAGTTGATTGCGGTTACAGAAAGCTTTTCTGCCGGAGATTTTTCTCAGCGGGCTAACATTTTAAAGCATGATGAAGTGGGAAAGTTAGGGCGAGCCTTCAATAAAATGGCGGAAGAAATCACAAGATTTATCAATGATTTGGAGTATAAAGTACAGGAACGAACCAGCGAATTAGAAGAGCGCAATCGCCAGCTTGCTTTTGCCAAGGAACAATTGGAAATGTCTTCGCAGACAGATTTCTTAACTGGATTGTATAATCGGAAATTTATTGTTGAAAAAATAGAACAGGAAATTGGACGATATAAACAATCAAAAGAGGAATTTACACTTATCATGATGGATATTGATTATTTTAAGAGGATTAATGATCAATTTGGTCATGATTGTGGTGATGTAGTTTTAAAGGAAGTATCACAAATTATAAAAGATACGATTCGAGCAACTGATTGTATTGCTAGGTGGGGGGGCGAAGAATTTTTATTGTTTTTGCCAATGACACCAATCGATGGAGCTTTGCTCGTTGCCGAGAAAGTGCGCCGAAAAATTGAAGAACATCACTTTGATTGTCGATCTGTGTGTATAAAAGCAACAATGACCTTAGGAATTGCGGTTTATCAGGAAGGACTAAGTCTTGATGAAGTAGTTAAACATGCGGATGTTGCTGTTTATAATGGCAAAAATAATGGCCGCAATCAGGTCTATCATTTTGAAAAGCCATAGTAAATATTTATAGGAATATTGATAAATAAAATATAAATTGGAAAAGCGAAATGCCTGCTGAATTTGTATAAATTTAGCAGGCGTTTCGCTTTATAAGTATATTTAAATTCAATATTAGTTTGCCATCTTCTTTTAGATGGATAGGAATTTTATTTGGCTCGGAATTGATGCGAAGATAGAAACATCATTGTCTAGTTTGTTTTCAAATGTTTATTGAAAAAGTCAATTATTACATCCATTACTTCTTGTTGAACCCAATAAACACCGCCATGCTGGGCCCCATTGACTACATAGCGAGTAGATTCAATTCCATGTTCGAGGAGAGCCTGATGCAATATTTCTGTTTGGCTTGGGGATACAAGGGTATCTTTATTGCCATGCATCAAAAGAAAAGGCGCACTACTTTTCGATATATATGTGATTGGATTGGCTTTGGCTGCTTTTTCAGGATCAACTAGAATTCCGCCATCTTTACCACCAAAGGTAGAGCTGCCGTTTACCCATAGAGCTTCTGTTGCACCAGAAGATTTATGATTGTTTTGGCTTTCTTGTGAGAAATCAGCTCCAACTTTTGTTAGATCGGATAATCCATAAATATCGACGGCTGCTCTTACATCACTATTTTGATCTAGATTGTCACCCTTATCAAATTTATCATTCCCATTTGTAGTGCCTACCATGGCTGATAAATAACCACCAGCAGATTCTCCGATGACACCAATGTTATTTGGATCAAGGCTAAATTCTGTTGCATGCGCTTTGAGGTAACGAATTGCAGATTTTACATCTTCTAATGGTTTGGGAAAGGTTGCCGTTGGCGCAACACGATACTCAATGCTTGCAACAACATAGCCTGCTTCGGCAAGATCCATCCGTTGCTGGATGTAACTATCTTTGTTGGCATGAATAAATCCACCACCTGTTACAAAAACAATCGCTGGCATTTTCTCTTTTTTCTCCGGCTTGAGCACATCCATTTTCATAGCTACATTATCATAGCCCATAGTAGGAACTTGTTCATAAACAACATTAGAGATTAACTTGATTAACGGTTTTTTTACCTGTACATCAAGTATTTTGCTGTCTGCTGTGTGATTTGTTTCGGCAAAAACAGATGAGCTTGTCCCCAATGTCAGCAAAGTTCCTGATATTGTCAGCAATGTCATCATCTTCTTCAGATTCATCTAATCACTCGCTTTCCTTGTATTTAAGTTGAACGCACTATTTCAGCTTGATCTATCAGTATTTTTTTAGACACTTGGCTAACAGTAACTTAATTATATGGTGTTGTTTCAATTTTTGCGTGTTGTATAACCTGCCGGTAAATCTTTTGATGCGCAATCGATTACATCGTCTCTGTCACGTCCGCAATCTTCTAAGAAAGTAATCTCGGCAAATTCATCTACTACCATTTTCGGATAGGTAGGGCCTTGATCGCGATACTGATGCATAAGGTCTAAATGTTCATTTTGATAACAGATTGTTTTTTTCGGATCATTCCCCACCCAAGCTGGGAAGAAAATCGTACCGTGTATTTTGCGTGAATCTAGATTAAATGCTAGGCTTACACAAGTTCCCGTTGGTTCATCCCAAGAAATTTTAAAGATATTCTCAGCAAGCTTTACGATATAAGCTTGTTGGCCTGTTACCCAGCGACCTCCGACAATTCCACTATGAATGCGATAATCAAAGACTTTTTCACTTTTGATATAGACCTCATATTGCCAGCCATTATCATAGGTATAGATAAAATGTTTTCCTACTAATTCTTTTAATTCTTCGTTCATAACAAATTCCTTCTTCTTTATTATATATTTGTATAAATTACAACATGTAATTTTATACATGTTGTAATTTATACGATTATTATATATAATAAAAAAATCAAAGTCAAGCAATCTGGCAAGGAGAGATTCAGAATGAATACGTTAGGATATGCAATTTTAGGACTAATTGATAAAGAGAAACTTACTGGCTACGATCTTACTAAAATCTTCAGTGACAGTGTTGCTGATTTCTGGAGTGCCAAGCAAAGCCAAATATATACGGAACTAAAAAAACTTGTAAAAGAGAATTTCATCGAATACGAAGTTGTTATTCAAGGCGAGATTCTCGAGAAAAAGGTTTACTCGCTTACTGAAAAAGGAGAAAAAGAACTTTTATCATGGATGACAAAGGATGATCCTCCTTTACCTCAGAGTAAAGATATTTTTAAACTTCGTCTTTATTTTTCAGAGAACATCTCAAAAGAAGAGCTTTTAAAAAAATTCGAAAATCGCCGTGAACAGACACTATCACTGATAACTCGTTATACTATGAAACTGCAGGAATATTCACCAACATCTATTCCAGATAAATATATTGGCGACTATCTTTTACTGAAAGGTGTCATTGCTGGTCTCCAAACCAATCTAGTATGGATAGAAAATTCGTTGGATTTTATAGAAAATTATAAAAATTAAGGATCTCGAAAAAAATGGTATAATCAAGATAATTTCAGAGAAATCTTGAGTGTACCATTCTGGTTTGCATATAGCCATATTGATTACTTCTGAGATACTGTCCATATTTTTACTCGGTGAATTTCATATTTAAAAAGCAAATATGATGAGATTACCATTTATTTGACTGCAATGGCAGTATCAATAACAAAAATATAAGCAATAAAAGAAAACTCTAACTTAGTTTTGTATGAATTTGGCAAGCTTCTGAGCTTTAATGAGAATGTGGGATATTGATATCAAAAATTACACATAAATAAATGCTTTTGTCCGAATATCTTGTAACTGACTATATAAATTTTTCCCTGGACAGAGCGTATCATAATTAAGATCTTTATGTCCACGCACTGTTGATTTATTTGGTGTTAATCTATATGTATTACATAAATCAGCGATCAAACATGCGGCTGATTCGATTTGTTCAGGTTTGGGTGTAGCTATTTCGAAATTACCAACTAAATTAATACCGATTGACGTTTGGTTATGCCCATATGAATGTGCACCAATCGTATCGCGCGGGCGACCTCGTTCAATCGTTCCATCTTTACGGATAACGTAATGATAGCCTATTCCAGCCCAACCATTAGCAAGATGCCATTTATGTATTTCTTCAGAGGATACATCAACATCAGTATTTCCAACATGATGTATAATAATAAGATTCGTTTTAAATCGATTTTTCAACGGTTGGACGAATTTTAAATTTGTTTCTTTGATTTCCAATTTGGAACTAAGTTCAGCGGCCGACAAACTTGCAAAAGCCTTAGAAACTTGGAATAAATCTTGTCCAAGATATAATGCGCTATAAGTATAGAAAGTTTTATATAAAAATGTTCTTCGATTCATCTAAAATTCCTCAATTTAATAAAATATGTTTAATTATCTTATCAAGCTTTCATTCATAGTAGTGTTACATAGACATGTTATTACATAATGCTATAATTGTATAGTAGTAGATATTAAATGGATAAAATTTCAATCACAATCCTAAAGATTGAGAATGAGGGGGAAATGAATAGTTCTAAAAGATTATAAAGTAATATTGTGAAATTTATATAACAAAAAAGGTGCCTATCTCAACGTCGAGATAAGCACCTGGATTTCTCAGTTTAAATGATTTGTCTTAGCAGGGAAAATTCTTGTTTACAATTTATTGAGCGTTTTATCCGTAATTTTAGTAATCATTTTTTTATCCGTTTTCTTTTTAATAGTCAAATAAGAACCCGGTAAAGTGCGATTTAATCACAAGGCTGACTCCTATTTATCTTTAGCTGCTAATATTCTTTCTAGTGCTTCTTGAAACCGTATATCATCGTTAGCTGTTCGTTTTTGTGGCCCTTTAGTTCGTCCACCGCTACGGCGTAGTTTTGCTTTTATTTCTCGTTCTTCTAGCAAGAAGTCCATTTTATTTGCATCATATTGTATCCCCAAAGGGCTTAAACAATCAGCCTTCTTACTTAAAACCATAGCTGCGAGACCCCAGTCTTGTGTAATTACGACATCATGTACTTTGGTCATATTTATTACCTTCAGGTCAGCTTCTTGTGAATTGTTGTCTACGGTTATATGATATTTATTTTCAATATTATGGTTGAAACTTGCTACAGTATAAACCTCTACTTTATGTTTATTACCTAATAACTTACATATTTCTAAAACATGTTTAGGGCATGCATCCGCATCAATGATTATTTTCATGATTACCTCTACTTTATTTACTAACATAATTATATACATTAATTCTACACTAAAATAAGTATTACCTTTAGTGATTGGCACCCAATCCTAACTAACTTAAAAAAATAAATACCGCTAGTAAGGCAATAAAGCATTCAGTAATCTTTATTCATAACGGGGAGGATAAGCCCCAAATTGACGCGAATAGAGCAGTGTCAATAATTGATGATTCTGACGGGTAAGGGATTGGATTTCATTTATCGCAAGTGCATGTTGTTTCATGATTTCGCGCATTTCTTCAACCTCAAGTCTAGTCATTTGGCAGAGTTCATTTGTGTAGATAGAATTAACGTACGGATACCAATACATCCGGTATTCCCTCCCTATATCATTATATTCCCAATCTTCATATGAGGCAGGAAGTCGATTGGTTGTAGCTGGTGGCTTTTGGGGAGCTGAGTCAGTGGAAGTAAAAATTTCTTCATGCCACATTTATACAGAACACCTCTATTTTTTCTATAATATGTGTAATGGTTAGAATTTGTGAAAGATGAGCCTTGAAATGCAATGAGATACTTACTATATCTAGAAAATGATATAAGTTTATTTGTTTGTAGTATGGGAACATATTTTAGCCTGTTAGCAGCCGCTCAAGCAGTGTTTGTTTCGCAAATGACGTTGACGAATGTATGGGCTATAAGGAAAGATTGGTTGTATCAGATAAAAAAATATTGAAATATTTAATCAAAATTGGCATAACAAATATAAGTCAATTACAGCAACTGAACAAAGAGCGAAGGGACGATGTTTTACGAAATATTAATGAGATAGAAGGCATTTCGATAAGGTAATTGGCGGAATATCAAGAAGTGTATTTGATGGAATATAGTGGGACAGGAAACCTGTCCGAAACCACTGAAAAATGACCATTTTTTAAGTCACTAGAATATTCTTATATTTTATAATTGTCTGATGGACATTATTTTCCGAAATTTGGAGTAAATATTCGAAGAAAAAGGATACTAGCGCTGCTATCCTTTTCAAGTTCACTGCCAAAGCTGTAAGCTTGGCTTGCAGACTCATACTTTTTAGACCATACCCTCGGGCACGGTCTAATCCATGAAAGCGTTTCATTTCGCCATTTTTCCATTCATGGCTGGCACGTTTTTTATATTTCTCCTTAAACTCGGGTGTCTTTGTTCGTTGATTATGTTCATAATAGTCAGCTGTATTAATTCCAACATCTAAACGTTTTACAGATGCTTTTTTGCCAGCACATTCTACTCTATTGGGACAATCTTTACACATAACCTTATCAAATTTATACTTTAGAATTTCTTGTCCCCAGCTACTCTTGCCATGTTTTTTTGCTATCGTATGATTTCCCATTATACAAAACCACTGGTCGCTATCCTTGTTATAACTGAATTTACTCTCGTCAATTTTGTATACTGACGCACTTACGGGGATAATTGGCTCCACATTGTCTGCCTTTAAAATATCAAGTATCGGTTTACGAAAATATGCTTTGTCACCATAGGCTTCTTTTATATTAATTCCACATTCTTTACTTCGATTATATAATTCGCCAAACTTATTTCCATCTACATAAGCACCATCACACGTTTCTATAGCCATAATAATACGTTCTTCTGGTATCATTGTAAATTCAACTTTATAACCATAAAAACTATCCGTTTTTGATTTATACCCTACACGAGCGTCTTTATCAACAAGTGAGCGTAAGCCTTTTTGTATGATAAACTTTTCATCGCTTAGTATCTCTTTTGCTTGGACTATCGCTTTTGAAGTTTTTGGCATGGTCGAGATATCAACGTTATTTTCGACTTCTGTCATCATGCTTTCCAAAAGTTTTCATCATTTCCTTAGCTTCTTTATGATCCACTATTCCCTTATAATCGGGGATAGTGGTATTTATCTCAGGCGATATTTCTCCTGATTCTTCTTTTATATTTTTAAATATTTTCTTGGCCAAATGTTTCATAATCCGTTCTGGGACTAGCTTCATTGTATTGGCTTTTGCATGAGTGGCGTCAATTGTTAATCCTGTCCCTTTAATAAGGCCATTTTCGATACATTGGTGTACGACTTCCGTAATAATATTATCAACACTAGTATCTTTGAGTCGCTGTGTTCTGAATTTTGCAAGTAAGCTTGCATCAGGTAAATCTTCATCTGGGTTGATACCAATAAACCACATATATGCAAGATTCAAAGAGGCTTCTTCTATGACTTTTACATCTGATAAATTATACAAATATTGCAATATGAGAAGTTTCGCCATCATTTCAGGTTCCTTTGCTGGACGACCAAAATGCTTGCTGTAGGAGCCTTCAAGTAATTTATTTATAAAACTGAAATCTACTACTTTATCTATGCTTTTAAGTAAGTGATCATCGGGTATTTTATCATATAAAATTGAATATAAACTTAATTGTTTCGATGTAGATTTAAGCATACTAAACCCCACTTTCTCAATATATACAATATGTTTATTATACCAAAAATGGGGTATATTTGATATAGTTTGACTTTTTCAGTGGTTTCAACCTGTCCCCGTGTCCCATATACTAACGGATTAATTAGAGGAGGATATATTATGAAAATTTCAAAGAAAGATGCGTTGATATGGTTTGAATTTTTTTCGCTATTGCCTGAGGAAGAGGAACTTATGACAAAACAACAAGAAATCATTTACTGCTACCTTTGCGCAAATTGAGGCAGCGATTGATCATAGAAATGATACGTTAATGTCGGAAATTAGAGGTTTGAAAACTTTGGAGAATAGAACTTTTTTTGTGGGAAATGAAAACAAATTCCCAAAAGGATGTCGTTCTTGTCTGTTGGGCACTGGTTTGAGTGCAATTAGGAAAACGAACAAATGTAACATAGAGTGTAAGTTCTGTTATAATTATGGAGAACTAGAAGATATTCCTCCGGTTGGCGAAGGTATGTGGGAAATTGGAGGCACAAAATTTTATGAGAAGGATATTGATTTACTTCTTTCCATCCACCAGAAACCCACTGGCATTTCCTACGTTTATTTAGAGCCATTCATGGAAATTGAAAAATACTATTCGGTAATAAAGAAATTTAGTGATGCTCAGATTCATCAACATCTATATACAAATGGCACTTTAGCTACGGAAGAGACATTGAAAGCATTAGGTGAAGCCGGTCTTAACGAGATACGTTTCAACCTGGGTGCTTCTAAGTGTTCAGACAAAGTTATTGAAAATATTGGAATAGCGAAAAAATATATTAAAAATGTAGGTATTGAAACTCCAATGACTCCTGAGTTTTTCGAAGCTTTTTTTAAGAAAAAGCAAGCGATCTTAGAGACAAAACTCGATTTTATCAATTGTGCAGAATTACATTTAAATGAGAATAACATAGACAATTATTATGGGGAAAATATGTATATTTCCAGACATGGCTATATATCTCCAATTTGGAGTAGGGAATTAACTCTGAAATTCATGAAAATAGCCGATGAAGAAAAGTGGGATTTAGTAGTTCATGATTGCTCAAACTATACAAAATTTGCCAGAGATTTAAATTTGAGCAGCAAAGAGGGTAAGTGGTTCGGAGCCAGTAATTATGCCTGTGAGTTTTCCAGGATTCCATACGAAGTATTTTTACCAATACTGCGTGATGACAATTTCAAATTTTTAAGTGAAGAAGAATTGCCTGACGGCTATAAACCAGGAGAGCTGATTTTTTAGAGCGTCTTGTCAATTACGAGTGTTGTATTAAAAAATTAGCCATTCAGTGGCATGTTAAGAGGGACAAGGGGACAGGTTCTCTGTCCCAAGATGAAAAAATGTTATACTGTTATTGGGGTGGTATAATGCCGAGATAAGCAAGGGAAAAAAGCCGAACCAGAATATATCATCTAATGTTTAGGGGAATTAATAAGCAAAATATATTTGAAGACGAAGAGGAGAGAAAAAAATTTTAGAAACGCTAAAATATTAAAAAAGTGTAATTAATGGAATATAGTGGCGCGGAGAACCTGTCCCCGCGTCCGATAAATAAAAAGTATTAGCGTAATGTTGATGCTTTTTTTGTACATACTAATTAGGAGAGTGCGATGTAATCAAACTGATTTTGAGGGGTGATTTCGTGGACAATAAGCCAAATAAGTTAATCAATGAAAAATCTCCATATCTCCTGCAACATGCTTATAACCCATAGATTGGTACCCTTGGTGTCCTGCAGCATTTGAAAAGGCGAAGCAGGAAGATAAGCCAGTATTCTTAAGTATCGGATATTCAACATGTCATTGGTGCCATGTTTCCAAAGGTTACATTTTATGTCTATATTGCAAAAGTAACCTTGCTTATACTGGCAAGGGCATTAGTATTTAATTTTATAAAAATGGGGTAATTTTTTTGTCTATTTGCTAGCCAATATTCATGTTGCTATCAATGGTGCAGGTCAACATACTTTGGAGTGGTACTTAGTTTAGTCGCTTGACGAAGGCATATATTTTGTTCCCCACTCGGACATGAGCTGAAATAGTGGAATTAACGTTTCCCCTTTTTGGGTCAATGAATATTCCACTTTAGGCGGTATTTGGTGATATTCTTCTCGATGAATCAACTGTTCAGATTCTAGTTCTTTGAGTTGTTGACTTAACATCTTATGAGTGATAGGTGGTATGCTTTTTTTTAGTTGACCATATCTTTGCAGTCCATTGTGAAACAATGAGGCCAGTATAATCCACTTCCATTTGCCTCCAATAACGGATAAGGTATATAGAAGGGGCTTGCCACATTCATTCATTGAGCAATTCATCATAACGCTCTCCTTTTGTATAGTATCTACCTTTAAAGTGCATACTTTACTTTATGCTAAAACTATATACAATTAAGAGAGAGAAATCAAGTAAATAAGATCTAAAATATGGAGGTATAGTTATGAAAATAATAGCGATAAACGGAAGCCCAAGAAAAAAATGGAATACGGCAACGCTACTCAATAAAGCAATGGAAGGTGCAGTTACGCAAGGAGCAGAGACGGAACTTATACATCTTTATGATCTCAACTACAAAGGATGTATCAGCTGCTTTGCTTGTAAAAGCAAAGGTGGTAAAAGTTATGGTAAGTGTCCAATACAGGATGATCTAGCACCGATTTTCAAAAAAGTGGAGGAAGCAGATGCCATTATATTAGGGTCTCCAATTTATATGGGAAGGGTTACTGGCGAGATGGCAGCCTTCATGGACCGTTTTGTTTTTCAATATTCAGTTTATAGTGATCCTCCACAATCACTTTTTCCTAAAAAAATTAATACAGGCTTTATCTACACAATGAATGCAACAGAGGAACAGATGAAAGCAATGGACTATGATCACCACTTTGTTATTAATGAAAATATGTTGCAACGTATATTCGGGGTTTCAGAGTATCTCCTTAGTTTTGATACGTACCAATTTGAGGATTACTCAAAGGTGGTTGCAACAAGGTTTGATCCTGAGAAGAAAGCTAAGAGGCGAGAAGAAGTATTTCCCGATGATTGTAAAAAGGCATTTGAAATGGGGGCTAGGCTTGTAACCGAGAAGTTTGAATCATGATATTTGAAAAATGAGTGGTCTCAGGGAGGCTTCTTGGTTCAAATTTATGAGGGACAAGGGGACAGGTTCTCTGTCCCAAGATGAAAAAATGTTATACTGTTATTGGGGTGGTATAATGCCGAGATAAGCAAGGGAAAAAAGCCGAACCAGAATATATCATCTAATGCTTAGGGGAATTAATAAGCAAAATATATTTGAAGACGAAGAGGAGAGAAAAAATTTTAGAAGCGCTAAAATATTAAAAAAGTGTAATTAATGGAATATAGTGGCGCGGAGAACCTGTCCCCGCGTCCGATAAATAAAAAGTATTAGCGTAATGTTGATGCTTTTTTTGTACATACTAATTAGGAGCGTGCGATGTAATCAAACTGATTTTGAGGGGTGATTTCGTGGACAATAAGCCAAATAAGTTAATCAATGAAAAATCTCCATATCTCCTGCAACATGCCTATAACCCAGTAGATTGGTACCCTTGGTGTCCTGCAGCATTTGAAAAGGCGAAGCAGGAAGATAAGCCAGTATTCTTAAGTATCGGATATTCAACATGTCATTGGTGTCATGTCATGGAAAGAGAATCATTTGAGGCTGAAGAAGTCGCCGAAATCCTGAATCGTGATTATGTGTCAATTAAGGTAGATCGGGAGGAACGTCCAGATATTGATCATATCTATATGAAGGCTTGTCAGCTCCTTACAGGACGAGGGGGCTGGCCACTTACGATTTTGATGACGGCTGATAGAAAGCCATTTTTCGCAGGTACTTATTTTTCAAAAACCAATCAGCATGGACGCATTGGTTTGATAGAGCTCTTGGCAAAGATAGCTGTGGCATGGAAATCGAATCGGAGTTCTCTATTAGAACATAGTGATGTACTTACAAAAGCCGTACAAGAAACATCCTTAGAAAGTGGTGTGGGTCAATTATCGGAGAATTTATTACATCAAGCTTATGCAAATATAGAAGATAGTTTTGATGTAACTTATGGGGGCTTTGCCGAAGCACCTAAATTTCCGACGCCACATAATTTGATGTTTTTAATGAGGTATTATCATAAGACGAAAAAAATGGAAGCGCTTCAGATGGTGGAGAAGACACTTTCATCAATGCATGCGGGGGGCATTTATGATCATATTGGATATGGATTTGCCCGTTATTCAACAGATACAAAATGGATAGTTCCACATTTTGAAAAGATGCTTTATGATAATGCTCTGTGTATTATTGCCTATGCTGAAGCTTATCAAAGTACTGGAAAACGTGAATATGCACAGGTTACAGAAGAAATCATTGCATATGTAAAACGCGATATGACCGATGTCCTTGGCGGCTTTTATTCAGCAGAGGATGCTGATAGTGAAGGCATTGAAGGTAAGTTTTATGTTTTTTCCAAACAAGAGGTGCTAGATGCCTTGGGCGAAGCACAAGGGGAGCTGTTCTGTTCGTATTATGATATTACTGAGCAGGGCAATTTCATGGAGCAAAAAAATGTTATGAATTACATTGGTCATGATATTGATGATTTTGTCATAGAACATCGTTTAGTAAAAGATGACTTCATTGAATTGTTAAAGCAGGGGCGGGAAAAGCTATTCGTGCTTCGTAGAAGAAGAATTCCACCATATAAAGATGATAAGATTTTAACAGCTTGGAATGCGCTGATGATTGTAGCGCTATCAACAGCGGCAAGGGCTCTGCAGAATAAAGCATATGAAACAATGGCCCAAAAAGCCTTGAAGTTTATCTATGCAAGCTTATTTAAAGACAATAGATTATTGGCACGTTATCGTGAAAACGAAGCAGAAATATTAGCGTATATAGATGACTATGCGTTTTTGCTATGGGCGCTGGTTGAACTATACGAAACGACTTATGAGCCGGAATACTTAACAAAAGCAGAAGCGCTAGCGGGACAAATGAAAATACTATTTTACGATGATGATCAGGGCGGATTTTTCTTCACAGGTAGTGATGGGGAAGCCTTATTAATGCGCCATAAAGAGATTTATGATGGTGCAATACCATCGGGAAATTCTGTAGCTGCACTGGCGTTACAAAAGTTAGCAGGGTTAACCGAGAAAAAAGAGTACGAGCTGATTGCAAAAACTTTGTTAGAATTTTTTGTAGATGAGGTAGAGCAAAATCCTGATGCATATACTTTTTATTTAATGGCACTTGATTATCATTTAACACCACCACAAAATTTAGTGGTTGCTGGTGATATTTATGATAAAAAATTGCAGTCGACACTAAGTAGAATTCAACGACACTTTTTACCATATACCGCCGTATTAGTAAATGCGATTGATAAGGAAAATGAAATCAAAGCGATATTGCCACATATCAGTGATAAATTGCCGATTGAAAAGAAACCGACTGCTTATCTATGTAAAGACTTCCATTGTTTACCACCGATTACCGATGGAGATGTTTTAGAAGGAAAGTTAAGACAGTGTTAGGCTATAATAAATGAAGAAGAAGGCTCTTAGCTGATTTTTAGCTAGGAGCTTTCTTTCTAATCCTTGAATTAATAACCTGCATAAAGCTGAAATATTGGTCGATGATTTATTTGTATATAGGAAGTTAGCGTGAAAAATAACAATAACATAGTCTTTTGCAACAGCTACAGCTCATACAAAATCAAGTCTAAACGTTTAGTTAAATCTTATATCAATTTGGCAGAAAGTGTTTCTGCGAAAATTTGTGATTTTAATATTAGAAAGATAATACACCAGTGTTAACAAGGAAAAGCTTGTTGAATGCAAAAAAAATTCTTTAAACTTCAAACTTTTTTCAAAGTAGTATTGTATAATATTTTAATATGGTAATTATTACTGTAATTGTTGTTGTCTAAAATATATAAGAAAGGAAATTTTTACTTTGAATAAATATATTAAAAAATGTCTATCTGTTATAAATAAGAGTTATGTTGCAAAACCATTATTAATTGCTTTTTTTTCAATTGTTATTGCTTATTATCTACCAGATTTAACAGCAAATTTTATCGAAGAAGGACTGCCTGATTTTCCAGAGATTAAGCCCAATAAACTGGATTTATATAATCAGATTCACCTTTTTAGTATGGGATTCATTCTTATTTTCAGTTGTTCAATATCATTCTATGGAATGTATGGACTTATTCGTTATACGATGTTGCAAAAGCATCGGGGGAGAAGGAAACTTATTCTTGTTCTAGTTACATATATGTACATGATTATCGGCTTTGCTAATACCTACTTTTTAATTAGCTATGTTGGTGATGGCTATGATGCGATAAATAAATTTAATAATTATTATAAGCTATCCCAAAATAAAGATACAAAGGATCTAATAATTCAAAAAGAGCTTCGTATATCAAATTCTAATGCTCTTTCGGGAATCCAAGATAAACTGTGGTCTGGGGTTGATACCAGAGAACAACTCCAACTTTGGAACTCTGGACTTTCTAAAGATATAGCGGAGCCGCTCCCAATTTCCATTATTTTAAAGGGGGTTGAATACCCTCAAACTCAGGTTATACGATACCTGCCGGACAATAAATCATCTGTATATGCCAATTGCCTATATTTTAGTACGATTACCATAGCCGCGTTAGGGTATGGGGATATTTTGCCGCAGTCTTATTTAGCTAAGCTGCTTGTCTGTTTAGAGACGATACTTGGACAATTATTGCTAGCATTAGGGATTGCCAGCGCATATTCAGGAATCTCGAGCACAAGTAGGAATAAGCCTTCTGTAAAGCAAGCGGTAAATATAGATAGAATAACTGGTGGCTATAGTATTACAAAATAAATTACCTAGTATCGATCCTGCCGTTAAATATAACTGCTTACTGAGTTGAAAAGGAAACGCCTACTGATTTCTATATGAATTCAATAGGTGTTCTGAGCTTTTATAAGAGAAAAATTTATTCCTTTTTGCTACATAAAATATAAATATTAAAAGGAGGTTCCTGTTTAAATTTGTATAAATTTGGCAGAAATTTCAAACTTTTTTGAGAATAGGTAAGTTTAATCTTAAAAATTTGATGGTGAGGTATTAGAAATATGTTTAGATATGTACATACCAATATTATAGCGAAGGACAGTAAGAAATTAATAAACTTTTATAAAGATGCATTAAAATGGTAGTAGGCTAAGAAATTTGGTTTTGCGTACCGCTGAAAGAGGGGATTTTGAAATGAACAGAATGAATATTATTTGTTTAGGTGTAAGAAATATGGAAATATCAATCAAATTTTATCGTGATGGTCTCGGCTTTAAAACAAATGAAAAAAGCAACAATCCAGAAGTAATCTTTTTTAATGCATCTGGAACGAAACTTGAATTATATCCATTAAATTTGTTAGCAAAGGATATTAATGAAAATAACCCGCCTGAAATTACGAATGGTTTTGCTGGAGTTACCCTTGCCTATAATGCCAAAAGTAAAATAGAAGTTTGTGAAATTATTGAATTGGCAAGAAAATCGGGAGCAAAGATTGTAAAAGAACCACAAGATGTTTTCTGGGGTGGTTATCATGGTTACTTTTCTGATCCAGATGGGTACTATTGGGAAGTCGCCTGGGGGCCAGACTTTACCTTTGATGAAAATGATATGCTGAAATTTTAGAGTCTAATAAGCATAAATAGAATGTAAATAGTAAAAAGAAACTCCTGCTGAGTTCTGTATGAATTTAGCAGGAGTTTTAAGCTTATATGAGAATATGTAAATTTAAAATATAGAAAACTCATACAAGGAGTGTTGTATTGTGCGTAGATTAATTTGTTTGGTAATTACTATTAATATTCTGCTGATTTGCTTGCCCGGAAAGTCATATTGCTATGCCTCAGAATCCAAGATTGAAGTGGAGTCGGACTACTTGACGCATGCACACTTTAAAGACCGCTATATTGATACGGTATCACTACATATACTTGAGAATATTTCAAAAAAAAACAATTGGTCTATATATAGAGGCGTTACAATCACTCGACCGTATGGACACATAATAAATGACAATCAACAGATTAAAGACAGTTCCGCAGTTGGGATCGGACCCGTTTATATGATTCGCAATGGAAAGAAAATTTCAGAAAAACTATATGAAGCATTAGATATGAGCGGCGGATTTATTGTATATGACAAAGCATTTCCGGCAGAAGGAAGATATTATAATTTTATGTGGCGAATCGGACCTCGATTGATTTATAAAACTAGTGAAAACTCTTCAATAAATATCGGGTATACACTAATGCATGTTTCTAATGGTTTTGGAACTCATAATCCTGGATATAACGGTGAAGGAGTTTCATTAAGTTTCGAGAGGAATTTTTAAATCAGTAAAATTCTAAGTAGAATACATAAAAACACTGCTCTGATGAGGAAGCAGTGTTTTTGCGTTTTTATAATAATGCCTGTACCCTTGCAATGTATAATTTTTCTTTTTGTAGATCCAAAAATTTGCCATTTTGCATGCAGATAAGTGGCTTAGTAAAGCAAGCGTCTTTGGCGGAAAAGGCAATGACTTTTGCTTTTACACCATTGCTTAAGATCACGCTACTCCCGGTGAAATAATTTTGCATATTATCAATGAAAGTCAAACAGGCACCGGGCTCTAACTTCTTGAACATAGAATCTGCCAATATATCAAGTGCTTGGAATGGCGTCATTTTAAGGCGGTATACCCGATCCGATGTAATCGAATCGTAGATATCCGCAATGGCAATAATTTTTGCCTCAGAACAAATTTCATCATCGATAAGCCCCAGGGGATATCCGCTACCATCCAGACATTCATGGTGCTGGAAAATTCCGAGTTTGATATTTTCAGAAAGTCGAGCATCTTTAAGCAATTGATAGGCTTCTTGAGGATGCTTCTTAATGATGACGAATTCTTCATCAGATAAACGATCTGGCTTATTTAGTATGGACAAAGGAATAAATAATTTGCCAATATCATGCAGTAGGCCAGTTAAAATTAGATCTTTCAACTCAGCTCTTTTGTAACCACACCACTTACCCAAAATCCCAGCAGTTATAGCAACATTTAAGGAGTGTTTGAAGGTATACTCACTATAACATCGTATATTGTGTAGATGTTCTAAAACACCAATTGTTTCTACTAAAAGGACAATCTTTTGATCGATGAGTTCCTGTATCTCAGCAATTGGAACTTCTCTAAATTTTTTAATCTGTTCAAATGCATGAACAATTTTATCAATCGTTTCATTATATCCTTTGTTAAATTCTTCCTTAGTCATATAAACGGCAATGTCTTCATTCTTCATTTTCTCTGGGGGATTATCAATATAGATAGATGATAATCCCCAGCTTCTAAGCCTGTTTATTTGTGATTGATTGAGAATAACACCTTGAGCCAATAGTTTTATAAATCCATCCCCGACGATTATATCTTCACTTGTGCACAAACCGGGAACTAAATTTTTTGTAAAAATTAAATTCATGCGTACCTCCGCAACCTACTGCTTTTCTCTCCAAGCTCGTATTTCAACATAACTTATATTTTTTTGGAATAAATTTTTGGGGGAATAAGTTTTTAAATAAAAATATCGTAGAGTCAGAAGCAATATACCCGATCCTAATAAAATAATATAAATTCTATATAGAAGTTCCGTTGATATATTCATGTAGCCCTCCGTGTGATTTATTTTGTTCATGTTTTTGCACGCAGATTATGAATAGCTTTTTCTAAGTTTATTTCAAGCTTTTTAAAAGACTCCACTGTAGTAATTTCAGTTGCTTGCACTATAATCTGCAGCTCTTCCAGTTCTGTACGCTTTTTTTCGACTGTTTTAAACACTTCAAGCATAAACATTCTCCATTATTAGCGTAGTCATTATTTTCATAAGTTTCATTAACTCCAGGTTCCTTTACCTGTATTGATCTTAATTTTTGATTTAAGTTGCAAATTTAGATAATTGTATATTTTTAATTTGATGAATATTAAGACAATGGTCCTGATATTGATATATAGGGGTTCTATCTTATTTCAATTATCGAATAGCCAACCTTTTATGAAGTAAAGATGATGGTCTTTATTTTTTTTATTTTTCTCTATAACAGAATTCTGTAAGGCGAAGAGTGCAGTTAAAAAATTAGTCGAAAAAAGGCCTTTCATAGTATATACAGCTTAGCATAAATAAGAATCACTTGTTAATTATCTAATTGGATAGAATGTTTTATCCAATTGGATAATTGCTCTATATAAAATTATTATTAACAGATCTTAACTTGGGTACTAAGTCTTATAAAATAAGCATCCGTTAAAGACAGCATGGGAAATCTTATATTAAAATTTTTTTAAGAAAACTTGTAGTAATTTTCCTCAATTAGAGAAAATGTAGCAATTATTGAGTTATCTGTTATTATAGAGTATACTTTCGATTAAAATATTATCGGCAAGAAAGGTAGCTTTTAGGAGATGACTTATCATGAGACAACAAAAAAAATAGTAAGGTTTTTAATACTACTTTTACTTCCTTTAGTATTTCTTTATTTTTTAAACAGTTTTTTTTCTCATAGTATTAAAACCCCTAAAGCGCAACAAGGAGTTTTAGATCTTAGCGGTTGGAATCTTGAAGAAGATGGTGTTGTACTTTTAGATGGTGAATGGGAATTCTATTGGAATCAGCTTCTAACATACCAGGACTTTCACAACGGAAGCAGTCAGAAGAAAAATTATGGCAATGTCCCTAGTACCTGGGATTCTTATAAAAATAATTTGCCGGGTACTGGCTATGCTACCTATCGTTTAAAAGTAAAAACAATCAATTTAAGTTCAATAGATGGATTAAAAATCAAGACTATGCTTACTTCCTATAAATTGATGGTTAACGATAAAGTTGTAGCTGCTAACGGAGTTGTTGGCAAAAATCCGGAATCATATTTTCCCGAATACAAACCGTTGAGCAGTTTTTTCAATGCAGATAAAAATGAATTTGAAATCATTCTCCAGGTAGCAAACTTCATTTACGCCCGTGGTGGTCCTAGGTATTCCATTTATCTGGGAACCGACCATCAAATCATTGCATTACAGGAGAAATCCCGGCAAAAGGACATATTTCTATTAGGCACTATTTTTATAATGGCCTTATATCACACGGCAATTTTTCTGTTGCAAAGAAAATATCATTATAAAGCTGAGCTATATTTTGTGTTTTTTATGGTATTATTTTTTATAAACATTGCCTTTCGTGGTGAGTATGTTATTCTAAATGTTTTCCCTTCACTAAGCATTTATTGGCTTATTGTTTTTCAGTATACGGCGAATTACTGGGCATCGGCGGCATTGGCACTGTTTATGCAGGAACTATACCCGGAAGAGTGCTCTGGCTGGGTGACGAAAATATTAGTCGTTAATTCTTCGTTGCTTACACTGATCACATTGCTTACGCCTATTGCTTTTTTTACAAAATTCACACTGTATTTGCAAATGCAATTAATTATAGTTGCATTGTATTATACCTATGTCGCTTGGTTAGCCGTCATAAAAAAAAGAGCTGGTGCTGCATTACTATTCAGTACATTCATATTTTCCATTGGCGCTTTTATTCTGGAAAGTCTAAATCATTGGAACCTTTATAGCAATAAATATGCAGAATTGTTTCCCAGCGTCAGTCTGATCCTTGTTTTTGTCCAGGCCTTTATTTTAGCGCAACGATTTTCCGCTTCCTTTTCCGAGGTCAACATTTTGTCCAAAAAGCTTCTTTCTTTAGATGAGCTAAAAGATGAGTTTATAGCGAATACTTCCCATGAACTCAGAACGCCTCTTCATGGAATGATTACGATTACAGAATCGGTTTTGGAAAGTACTGCAGGAATTTTGCCCCAGAAGCAGAAAGAAAATTTGAATTTGGTGGTATCCAGTGGTAAAAGGCTGGCCAATCTCGTCAACGATATACTAGATTATGAAAAACTAAAACATGGCGATATTCATCTGAATAAGCAAAGAATCGATATTGGAAAGATAATTCCGACAGTTTTGGAAGTAAGTAAATATTTGGCTTTTCCTAAGCCAATTGCTTTGGTTAGCAACCTTCCCGATTGTCTTCCTCCGATTGAAGCGGACGAAAATCGTGTTAACCAAATTATTTTTAATTTGCTCGGAAATGCCATAAAGTTTACCGAACAAGGGATTATCAAAATTTCCGTTGTTCAAAACAATGATATGTTGGAAATCAGTGTAACAGATACGGGGATTGGCATATCTCACGATAAAATTAACGATATTTTTAAATCCTTCGAGCAACTTGATGGGGCATTGGCAGGGCAATATGGCAGCATGGGTTTAGGGTTGAGCATTACAAAATATTTGGTGGATACTCATGGTGGGCGTATTTGGGCTACCTCCGAACCCGGCAAAGGTTCGACTTTCACGTTCAGCATGCCAATAAGTAGTACTACCGATCGTAAATCCTCAGAACAGAAATTACGGAGTTATACCAGCCTACCGCAGACTATATTTAAAAACCCAGCAGTTTTAAAACAAAACGGAGATTTCACCGTTTTACTTGTCGATAATGATTATGCTAATTTGCAGGCACTTATCAATATTTTAACGGTGGAAAATTATTCGTCAATTGCCGTTGCAAGCGGCAATGAGGCTTTGGAAGTACTGAAAAAAAATAAAAACATTGATCTTGTGATTCTTGATATTATGCTACCAAACATGTCAGGTTATGAAGTATGCCGAAAAATCCGAGAGAACTATTCACTTTTTGAGCTGCCCGTGTTAATGATGACGGCGAAAAATTCAGCCAACAGCATGTTACCTGGCTTTACAGCAGGCTGTAATGATTTCTTAAACAAACCTTTTAATCCCAGTGAATTAAAAGCTCGGATGAAAACGCTCTTACAATTAAAAAAATCTGTTAGCCAAACGATACAAAACGAAATGGCTTTTTTGCAGGCACAAATAAAACCCCATTTTCTCTACAATGCACTCAATACGATTATGTCTTTCTGTTGGACGGATGCAGAAAAGGCCGGACAGCTCTTACTTGCTTTAAGCAGTTATTTACGAGGCAGCTTTAACTTTAATAATATGAACCAGTTTAGTACCTTGGAACAAGAATTAGAATTTGTTGAGTCCTACGTAACGATTGAAAAAGCACGCTTTGAAGAAAAGTTGAACTTTCAGTATGATATAGCTATTCCTCTAGAGAATATAATGATACCAAACCTTGTGATCCAGCCAATTGTAGAAAATGCAATAAAACATGGCATCTTGCCTAAAAGGGAGGGCGGAACAATCATTATTTCTATTAAGCAGGAAGAAACTTATATTCTGATAACAATAAAAGATGATGGTGTTGGCATCTCTCAAGAGAAATTGTCCCAGCTTTTAACGAGTTTACAAAATAAAGGCGTGGGGGTTATAAATGTAGATCGCAGACTAAAACGCATTTATGGTCATGGCATTCAAATTACCAGCGAAGTCGATGTTGGAACTACTGTAAGTATTAAAATTCCTGATGTAAGAAAGGGAGTATAACATGCTACGAACTGTATTAATTGATGATGAGAAACCCGCATTAAAGGCCTTAGAACGCTTACTTTCACAATATCCTGATATTGAAATTATCGGAATGTTTACCGATGTTAATCAGGCTTTAGAGCTAATTGAGAATAATAATGTACATCTGCTGTTTTTAGATATTGACATGCCTAAGCTAAATGGAATTGAGGCAGCAAAAATAATATATAGCAACAAAGATAATATTGATATTATTTTTGTTACGGCTTATAGTGAGTTTGCCGTAGAAGCTTTCGAATTAAACGCAATTGATTATATTATGAAGCCTGTATCTCCTAAAAGACTAAATAAGACGATGGAGCGAATTATTCAAAGCCATCTTAATTTGGACGAGATCTCAGTACAGCAAAATAAGAATGAACTATTAAATAATTTAATCGCAAAGAAAATTACGAATTCGGATGATATTTTGCAACAAGCAAAGTTAATGAATATTAATTTTATGCAATCGTTTTCATTTCTTTTTTTGCTGATTTCGGATATGGATACCAAGATAAAGAAGGAAACGTTGGATGGGAAGAGCGCGGCAGTAAATACACTCATTGAGGAACTTTCGGAAAGAACTGACCTAGTTGTATGGCAAACACACCAAGGAATCGGCATACTCGACTTTACTATTACTGCTTCCGATGAGTACAAAAGCGAAGAATTGAGAGCGGCAGCCAACTTAAAGGCTATTGCAGAAAGGTATTTTTCTGATAAAACAGTTGCTATCGGCATAGCGAAACATTATACGAAATTAGAAAGTTTTGCCGATAGATATGTACAAGCTCGTAACGCTGCGATAATCGGCATTCGTGTTTCGCCAGACTTAGGAATTTATCATATTGTAGACAGTGGCTTCCTCCCAGTTTTGAATCAATATGTCGATAAAGAAAGTGCGGATAACCTAATTGAAAGTACGATTGGAAAACTCATTGAGCACGACCGAGTGACTGGTGCAGATTTATTTCATACTATGGAGATGATTATTTTAAATCATAGTTTCCAAGAGGTCGCAAATATCCTGTTTATCCATTACAAAACGGTTCTTTTCCGTAAACAAGCGATTGAAAAGATACTGGGGATTTCAATGAATTCTTTTGCCGGACGTACAATGTTAGGCATGGCGCTGACTCTTTTTTACTTGCGGAGTATTCCTGATGTACATTGTGAATAACAGCTTTCTTTCTCATCAATGCTGTTTTTGGTTTTATCTTTATGAATTGTTGACAAAAGTTGATAAAGAATGGCTTAGTGCCGATGATGATAAATAGAATCTAAACAGAATAAAGAACCCTCCTGCTCAAATTTGCATGAATTTAGCAGGAGATTTGAGCTTATATGAGAATATATAGTTTTAATATAAAAAAGGTGCCTATCTAAAATTTAAGATAAGCACCTTTTTCGATAAATTTATATTAAAAGTTAAATTTAATTAAATTTAAAATCCAACTTAATTGTTATCATCGGAGTTTAATCATCAAGTGAATTTTTTATGAAATATTCTAACCTTCCTCAGAAATAATTCATATGTATTTTATATTTTAAACTTTACCAAATGATTTTTTGAAATTCTTTTGAAGTCTGAAAGAAGGAATTATTTTATGGAATTAATCGAAATTCCCCAGAATTCGATAAAACGGTTTTTTTGCGCTAGTGGATCTAAATTACTGGAGCGTGTATTGGTAATTGCTTTGAGTACATTGTCTCTTTATTTATCTACAGAGTATTGGTGCTTTACTTGGGTTGCATTATTGTTGCTTTGTATATATTCGTTGAGAAATTCAGTGAGTATGGCATTTGTGGTGGGGTTTACTTCATACTTACTTGGATCAATAAATCCTCATACTGTACTTCCTATCGTGATTTATTGGCCGTTAATTACGGTCAATGCAATTGCATTTGCGGGTGTACTTGTCGTCTTTCATCTTATTGCAGACAAATGGAGAGGGAGGAATACAAGTATTATTTTTGCAAGTGGTTTAACAGCACAAGAATTTGTTTTTGCTCTGTATTCTCCGCATGGAACAGTAAGCAGTATTGCCTACACGCAAGCAGCGAATTTACCGATTATCCAGATCGCGTCTATAACTGGTATTGAAGCTGTAAATATTGTTTTCGTTCCTGCACTAGATTTTCATGATGATGCTTGGAGTCATACACGTATTGCTGTGATGCGAGGTGTTGAAGGTGATTTTGCAGTCGCCCGAGCTGGACAGTGGGGATTGTTAACTTTAAGCGATAGTAGAGGGCGTATTGTAGAGAAGGTATTCTGTGATAATACGCAAGATGATGCAATGCTTATAGGAGAAGTCTTGCTAGGACAGGGCAGGTCAATCTATAGTAAAATAGGTAATAGTTTTGCCTGGATATGCTTAGGAACTTTTGTTATCCTAAGCGCTCTGGCCTTTATAAAGCCTTAACAGACTGGGTTTGCCACATGAGGTTAGTATACAGATCGCATTATTTTAATAAAACTATTATAAAAAGAAAACTCCTGCTAAAATTTTATGTAAATTTGGCAGGAGTTTTGAGCTTCAGGCTCTTTAGTGAATTCAATTTTCCTCGCCTATATCGCCCTAAAGAGGCTTATCGTTATAATCGCGGGGGATGTCAATTGATCCGGAAGCTTTCAATTCTTGGAGTAATGTGTGCTGTTTACAATCGGGTAGTTTTGGATCTAATAGGTTGTTTTTTGATGGTGATGCTTTAGCCCTAAATCCTGTAGCACTCTGTTTGATATATTTTTTAGTCATATAGCACCTCCTTTTTTAGTACTTACATGTAGTATGTCCCAAAGACAGATCAAAATTATTCAAAAATTTAGTCATTAAATTACTGACAGCATTATACATTGCTAGATTTTGTATGAATTTGGCAGGAGTTTTGAGTTTATATGAGACCTAGCTTATTGATGGTGTAATTAAATATCATCGTATAACCTCAAGTATTATTAATACTTGATTGATGCAGATTTTAAGATTGTAAAGTCTTCACCTATAAAAAAATAAACCTTAGTATTTTGCTAAGATTTATTTTTGTATTTTCATTCTTTGTTATTATTTTTAAACGCAAAACTTAAATCACCATTTTCATTTAGAACAAACATTTCTAACTCTAAAAGTTTCATCAGTGGCAAAACCTGCGTACTCAATTCATATATTAACAATTCATAAGCAACTACATAGTGATCTTCACTTAATTTTTGATATTCTTTTAGCTCTGCTTCACGTTGTTTTTTATATTGACTAAAATCTATTAAATTACCCATTATCCTCCCCCCTATATAATATAATTAAAATTACTATTATTGTTACTAAATATATAACAAAATTAATGTTGCAAATTCAAATAATTGGACGATAGGGCGGAGGAGAGGTATTTAACAAATCATTTATAAAACTAGTGAAAATATGCTAAATATAATATAAACACTAAAAAGAAGCGTCAGCAATTGTCAGCCTTCTAAAGAAAATCAACAAGATTCTATTCAATGCATCAATGTAGTTTTTTCATAAATACTCATATCTACACATATGATAGAAAAAGACAGAATCATTTTACATTCATGAGGCATCATAAAATGTATAATCAAGCAAACATAGATCAAGGAAAATCTGCTATGGTAAATTCATTTGCCGCATCATATGAAGAGTGGGAAAGCAAAGCGGAACAAATTTTACCAGCCGGACCATTTGGTTACATCGCCGGTGGTGCAGGTTCTGAAGAAACAATGCGTACAAATAGAAAAGCATTTATTTATTGGCGAATTAAGACACATCTGCCCAGGGATGTATCTAAAAGAGATTTAACAGTGAATTTATTAGGCCATAATTTCCCCACCCCTTTTTTTCTTGCACCCATCGGCCTGCAAGGACTCGCTAATTCTACTGGAGAGTTAGGTGCTGCAAGAGCAGCAGCTAGATTAAAGATTCCTTTTATCTTGAGTACGGTTTCATCATATTCGATGGAAAATGTAGCAGCTGTAATGAAAAATTCTCCTCACTGGTTTCAGCTATATTGGCCAACTGATCTCGATCTTATGATAAGCTTCGTTCGTCGAGCCGAAAAGGCTGGTTACTCGGCAATAGTCGTAACAATTGATTACCCTGCTCACTCATGGAAAGAAAGAAATATACGCAATGATTATAATCCCTTTAACATTGGTGAAGGAATGGCGAATTACACTTCTGATCCTGTTTTTCGGAGTATGCTGAAACATCCCCCCGAACAGGATAGAAAGTCTGCAATCTCTCTGTTTAACCGATTATTTCCTAATCCGCATTTAACCTGGGATGATATATCTTTCTTACGTAAACACACAAAGCTTCCAATCATGGTGAAAGGAATTCTTAATCCTAAGGATGCTGAATTGGCTCTACAACATGGTGTAGATGGAATAATCGTATCAAATCACGGTGGTCGGCAAGTCGATGGAGAGATTGCTGCGCTTGAAGCCTTACCAATGATATATGATGTTGTCAAAGGGCGGATTCCTGTACTTATGGACAGCGGAATTCGTCGTGGTTCGGATGTCATCAAGGCACTTGCCCTTGGTGCAGATGTGGTACTCTTAGGTCGTCCCTATATCTATGGATTGGCTGTAGCAGGCGAAAAAGGCGTTATGCAAGTGCTGAAAAATCTTATCTCTGAGATTGATATAACAATGGCGAATATAGGACGCACGTCTATTGCTGAAATTGATTTTTCTTTGCTAGAATGGATACGCTAACATAGTGGTATTTGAAAATTTGGATGCGTCCTTTGGTCAGTTAAAACTTAGATAGACTATTTATAGAACTGGTGAAAATATACTAAATAGGATCTAAACATTAAGAAGGAAACTCCTGTTGAATTCTGTATAATTCAACAGGAGTTTTGAGCTTTTATGGGAATAGGTAAAGTTAATGACAAGATGACGGAAAGGGAACGTTACCCCCGTCTCTGGATTTATAGGCAATGACGATTGTGTTTGTTAAAGAGAAATTAGATATAAGATGAGAAAATAAATAAAGTAGGATTAACTATCGCAAATAGACTCGGTGGTCGTAGCAAAAAAAAGAAAATAACTGATAATGCCTTTACAGATGCTATCGGCTAGAAGATTTTGATATGTGTCGTCTATAAGCCGTGATGCCTCACTGCGATTGGATAAAAATCCCATTTCAATTAAAGCAGATGGAATTTTATTGTGCAGGAGTACGTAAAAATTGGCTGAATGAACTCCATTATCTTTGGCTTCCGTTTGAATTACAATAGCAGTTTGGATAGCGCGGGCAAGATTAGAGGAGCCTCCTGTTGGGTAATAGCCAGCGGCTCCTGTCATGTGGATATCTGAATTGGAGTCTGAATGTAGACTTACAAAGATATCGGCGCCAGATTTTTTCACGACATCCACCCTCGCTTGGAGATCGGCGGTAAGAGATGAACCCAAAGGAGCTAGATTAATGTCTCCTGTTCGAGTCATAATAACCTGAGCTCCAAGCATAATTAGTTTTTCGCGTAATTTATGAGCTACTGCGAGGTTAACGTCAGCTTCCCGAATGTTATAGTGCACGGCTCCGGGATAAATGCCTCCATGCCCAGGATCAAGGACGATGGTTGTAGGCCATAAAGGTTTAAACTCCCCGCCATAAATACAGCAATTATAACAGTGAAAATAATTACCGAAGTCATCATTTTGTTGAGAACAGGTATCAAAGTGCATAGGATTATTCCTCCAGTATGTGATTTGCTATTTACTATATATTATGTAAAATGCTAAATTAGTTTCCGTAATATAGAATTTATGTAATACGTAAAAAATGTGAGCTGACAACTCGATGGTAGAATTTGTATAATGATTTCCATCTTCTTAAGACGGGTGGAGCGTTCCTCTTTATGAGAATAGGTAAGCTTAATATCAAAAAGTTGATGGCAAGGTTCCAGAAAAGAAACATTCCCGCCTGTCTCTTACGAGATATACTATATAATTAGGGTTGCTGTCTCCCTTTGCATCGAACGAGAACATATTGCACTTAATTCGCATAATATATATTGATTAGTTCCGTGTCTATCTTTATAAATGGAGGAATTGACAATGTCGTATTTTAAAAGTCATATTGGCGTCATTGCAGATTTTTCAGCCAGAAGAGTCAGTATTTTTGACACCGACACTTTGACCCTCCTGCAGCACATCCCGTTAGAAGCTGATGTTATAGATGTAGCGCTGACGAGTGATTGCCGATGGGCGGTTGTAACTTCTTTCAATAGCAAAACTATATTTCAAGTCGACTTGAGCGAGATTCCGGCCAAAGTGGTTGGCAGTGCAACTACCACTACTTTCCTTGAAGATGTTCAGATCACCCCAGATGACATGTTTGCGTTGAGCGTGGATGGTTCTGCTGCAAATCAAAACATCGTGTCCTATTCCCTGGAAAAAAATTCTTTTGTCTCCATACTGGCAACTAGTGCTCAAGCTGTTGCCATATCTCCTATGTGTGACGGACTGGTATTAACTGCTGTATCGAGTGCTAATAGCGTGCGGCGTTTTATGATTAACTGTTGCGGTGAACTCCAGGACACTGGACAGCAATTCCCGGCTGGGTCGAACCCTATTAACGTTAACTTTAGCCCCGATGGAAATTTTGCATTTGTAGTCGATTTCGCTGGCACTGTCAGTGTGCTGAGTACCGTTAATCCGGACGATATCAGCTTGATCAGTACCATACCGGCATCCAGCCAGCCGCAAAGCATGGCTATTTCCAGAGATGGCAGACATTTATTCGTGCTGGGATCGAGCAATGTTGACATTTTTACCTTCGACCCAGTTTCCGGAAGCTTGGCCTTGGCGCGTTCCTTTGCCCACGGCCTTCAGATCGCATCCTTTTTTGGTGTTGACCAAATAGCCCTTGACCCTAGTGAAACTAGGCTATTTATTTCCGCCACGGGGCAAGTGACTGTATTTACTACTTTTGGCACCTTTTTAGGAACAGTAGCCGATGTCTCCGGCCCCGGCGGTTTGGCCATTTGTTCGCATAAGTGCCTTAATTAATGGAAGAGGACGTTCGGGACTTGCTCCCCTTGTCCCTTTAAAAGTCAATGTTTTAAACTAGCCGTGATTGTTCACGGCTTTTCATATTTTTTGTTAGAGAATATATAATTTTAAAATTAAAAAGTCGGTGGTAAGGTGACAGAAAATGAGCGTCCACGCTTGACCAATTCACTTACTTTATTATAGGTCAAAATCTCGTATCTTATAAGGCATATAGCCATGTAATTATTGTGCATGATTTTCGGACTGTTGCCACTCAGTTACATACTCTGTGAGTACTATACGTAATTCACTTCCAATTTTGGCGTAGGCTTCATCCTCTAGGTTGGCCAGCGATACTCTGATAGACCAGGGCGGTCCCCCAAATCCACCGCCGTGCAAAAGCACGATGGAAGACTGTTCAGCCAAACGAAACAAGATGTCCAAGGGGCTATAGTTATTCTTTAGGTAATCGGTAAATTCTTGTCCATAATTCAATATAGACCATTCTTCCATATCAAATTCGGTATAATAATCTGCGTCGTACGGAAGTTTCGGCTGTTGTAAACCGAGACCTTCATAAAGGAGCTTAATACGGCGATGGCAGATGTCCCTTGTCAATTGTTTATAGCTATCCTCGGAATCAAGTAGCGTAAAACCAGCGAATAGTGCCATCTGCACCTGTTGGGGTGTTGACAGGCCTGCCGTATGATTTAGGGCTACTTGTCTGCTGTCAGCAACTATGCGGTCAATAAACTTGAGATTTTCTGGGTGTTGTGTCATTAAGGCATAGCGTTCTTGGAGTGCACTGGCTTTTTCGGCAGTTAATCGATCCAATAGTTTATCGAAAACATTACTCTCGTGAACAGCGATACTACCTAGCCGCCAACCTGTTGAACCAAAATACTTGGAAAATGAATACACGCCTATTGTATTAAATGGCAAATCAGCTATTAAGGAGCGAAAGTTTTCCACAAATGTCCCATATACGTCATCAGAAATAATCATCAAGTCGGGGTTGTGTTTATGTACAATTTCGATAAGTCGTTGAATAGATTGCGGACTAATGGCTACTGATGGCGGATTGCTTGGGTTCACAAGAAATAATGCTTTTATTGATGAATCAGCGAGTTTATCAAGTTCCTTATCTGAATACTGCCAGGTATGTCTTCCGGTGGGATCAATTTCGTCAGCCTTAATTCGGATGACATCAAAGTCATAGGAAGCTAAGTGAGGAATTTCAATATATGGAGGGAAAATCGGAGACATTATAGCAACCTTATCCCCGTGGGATAGCAAGTGATTTACTGTCAAAGAGGTAAAAATATAACACATTGCAGCGGTTGCCCCTTCTACAGCAAACAAATGATATTTGCCGGATGCTGGATTACTCTGACACATTTCCTTGATAAGGAAATCGTGAATGATCATTTCGACATGGACTAGCATTCGCTCAGGCATTGGATAGTTGTCACCGGTAATCCCATCAACCAACTCATAAATCCAGTCATCGTCGATAAATCCGTGTACTAAAATGCCATAATCAATGAAGGCCTTAAGAAATCTTAGCCCGGGTGTCGGTGCGCTTTTTTTGATAAAAGTTTCAAAACGAGCCTGAATCTCGCATCTTTGTGGTTGCCCGGCAAGGTCTTGCTCTCCCCATATTCGTCGGCATTCCTCAATGGCGAAGTGTCCAAGCAGAAAAAAGGCCTCCCGAGGTGTTGCTGCAATCCAATTAGGATTGCCTCTACTAGCGTTGAGGAGGGTACGTGTATTCTTTTTTTTGCCTTCAGCAAAGCTTATTAGCTTGGACATAAATTCGAAAGGACTGAGCGTTTCATATGCTTTATCTGTAATCCGGTTCTTCTCGTAGTTGCGATTCATCTGAATGAGGTTCCTCCTAAAAAACAATTAACCTAGTTTGATCAGGCCTGTTTTTATTATTTACGATATAGTTGAAAATATACGAACTCCGCTATAGATGAAAGATGAGTGTCAATCCAAAATTGCAGTATGCAAGCCAAAGAGCGCGGGGACAGGGGGATGCATCAAAAATTCGGACACTATCTTGTATGTTGAATTTTTGATAAATCATGACAAAGGTTCGAGAAAGCATTCGTTTGTCTCCGAAATACAAAAGACCATATTTTAAGCTAGCCATGATTGCTCACGATTCTTCATATTTTTGACGTAGACACATATGATGTTCTAGTAAGAGGTGTGGGAGGGGAATATGCTCAACCTATGGTTTTTAAATATAAATAAGACTAGAATATTTTATAGTGTGGCTATTTTCATATTATTTGGCGCTATTCTGGCAGCAATCTTCTTTGATTACATTGACGAACAAGAACTGGCTAGTATAGATAACCAAACGAATATTCCTACAGGGCAAGTTAGCATTATTATTCATGTAAATCAGCAGACGCTAGAAGTATACAGTGATGGACAATTACATAAAAAGTATCGTATAGCTGTGGGAAAAAGCAACACTCCTACGCCTATTGGGGAATGGAATATTGTATGGAAAGCCTATAATTGGGGAACGGGGTTTGGCACACGCTGGATGGGGTTAAATGTTCCTTGGGGAATTTACGGAATTCATGGTACTAATAAGCCATGGTCAATTGGTCAATTTGCCAGTCATGGCTGTATTCGGATGCGTAATAGAGACGTAGAGGAATTGTTTGAATGGGTTCCTATTGGTACCCCGGTAACTATTGAAGGCAGAAAAATAAAAATTAGAAGAGTTTTAAAATACCAAATGACTGGTTCGGATGTAGCAATACTGCAAATGAAGTTGAGAGAATTAGGATATTTAGAGACACGAGCAGACGGTATCTTTGGTCTGGTAACCGATGAAGCTATAAAAAAATTTCAAGCAGAACATGGTATTGAGGCTAATGGTATTGTTGATAAGCAAGTGCTGGAGCTATTAGGATTTTTATAGATATTTTTTATACCGTTCTTAAGGGATTATTTTAAAAATAGCACCATAAACTACTATCCACTTTTTGTTAAAAAGTGCTTATCATTATCAGTAAAATTACCGATAAATATAGTGATGGATCAAAAATTACAATAAATGGAGTTAGTAAAAGGAGATGTACTTTTATGAGTGGTGTTAACGGCATCAGTTCTACTACTGCCGCGTGGAGTAATCTTAACTCTACCGGCAGTACAAGTACAAAAACTTCGAGCGACAGTAAATGGATTGATAAATTGCATGAGATTATCAACGGTACTTCTGGTAGTAGTGATAGTGGTAGCAGTAATGGCAGCAAGACGACAATTGAACGCACTGTATCTGCAGGACCAGGTGGATCGATGATTGTTACCCTTACACAAGTAACTACAGCAGCAAACGGATCTCGAACTTCAAAAGTTATAAGCAAAACAAAAATGGGTGGATCAACTGATGGTAAAATAGGTGGAAAGTCTAACAATGGTATTTCATTCACCAATGCACAAGCGCAGGGAATCATGGCAAAAAATAGTATAACATCTAATCATGCCAGCAATGAATATGAGAAAAATAGTGATATAGGTGCTTATGTTTCAGGAGCGGCTTTAATAAAAGAACGTTAAACAAAAAAACTTACCCCCAGATTATGCATAAGATGCTTTGCTTTGGGGGTAAGTTTTTCTGATATGGTATATAAATAGATACTAGGCCACAATTAAGTGCGTACTTGTAGAAAAAGATAATATGTTTTAAATTATATCTGAGAGTATTTCTGGAGAAAATGTAAGGCGAGGATTCTGTTTAGAAAATGGAATGATTATGTAACGATTCTAAATGGAAAGGGTCGCAATTGCATTTTTTATCAGTTGCTGTTTAAAAATAGGCAGGTTCATAAATCTTGAGAATGCCTAAATTAATAAGGGGGAAAAGTATATGATTATTCTGGTTGCTGCTATGAAAGCGAAACAAGGTAGAGAAGCTGAACTTGAGGCTGCCTTGAAATCGGTAATACCAAAGGTCGAACTTGAAAAAGGCACACTTAAGTACGTGTTACATCGTGCGCAGGACGATGCGGGTCAATTTCTTTTTTATGAAAAATATGCTGATAAAGAAGCCCTTGATTTCCACGGTTCTACACCTTATCTGAAAGAATTATTTAGTACCATTCCTGAGTTATTGGCTGAAAAGCCATCTGTTACTTTATATGAAGAAGTTGCGGCCGCAAAAAAATAATGTTTTGCCGCTGCAAAAATATTCAGATTGGAATCAATTCTGGTCGAAGTATGTAATTTTAAGAAGTAACCGTTATATGATTAAGCTATAGGGGGAATGAGCATGGAAGTGCAAAACTGGCATAAAGAGGCAATCGGAAAAAAGGTCGTCGAAACTTTAATAAAAAACGAATTTGATGCTGTGTATGTATCAACGGCCGAGGAAGCGGCGACTTTTATCATGGATCATGTAAAACCTGAAACTAAAGTCGGGTTTGGCGGGTCAATGACGATAAAAAATATGGGAATTCAAGATAAAGTGAAAGCAGTCGGCGGCACAGTTTTGGATCACGGGGAACCCGATCTCACGAGGGAAGAAAGGGTAGCTGTCGCAAGAGAAGAATTGTTAAGTGATTTATACCTATGCAGCAGCAATGCAATTACGTTGGACGGCAAGCTTGTCAATATAGACGGAATGGGAAATCGAGTCAGTGCACTGAGTTTTGGTCCTAAAAAAGTAATCGTGGTCGTTAGTACAGATAAAATATGTAAAGATGAAAAAGCGGCCTTTGAAAGATTAGAAGGCATTGCGGCGCCGATGAACAATAAAAGATTGGACACCGAAAACCCATGTACAAAAACAGGGGGATGTGTCAATTGTCAAACTAAAACCAGAATATGCAGAGTCTATTCGGTAATAAGGAAGAAGCCGGTAGCAGCGGATATCTCTGTAATCATTATGGGGGAGAGTGCTGGATACTAAGGTTATAAGCGTGTTGTAGGTAGCCTTTGTTCAATTGATAGACGAGGGCTGCTTGACTCATGCGCTAGGAAAGATTATAATGAATGTCAAATAAGTGTATATGCACATAAAAGCAAAGACAGGAAAAAAGTTATGAAAAATATCAATCAAGTTTATCCTAAAGAATCTAGTCCGTGTAATTGTATGAATATTCGCCGGGCTTCTCGGGCTGTTACACAGTTTTATGATGAAGTCTTAAAACCGAGTGGCCTTACCATTAGTCAAATGGGATTGCTACGACACATTGAGGTTGCGGAAAAGATTACGATTAGTGACTTAGCAAAGATGATGCGTATTGACCGTACGACTCTAAACCGTAATATGAAGCCATTAGATGATACAGGATTGCTTGTGATTAAAACGGGGGAAGATTCCCGTACCCGACAAATATCGCTTACAGATGAAGGAAAAGTTGCAGTTGATAATGCATGGAAACTGTGGGGAGAGGCACAGTCTTCGCTGAAAGAATATCTTGGCAAAGAGGATTTAGGTAAACTTACACAGTTACTAGCAAAGTTAGAGGCAATAATTCCTTAAGTAAAAATTAAATAAACCCATTAAAAATGTTTTAATACTAAAACATTTTTATAATAAAAATAGTGTATATACACGTAATAGAAAATTACAAGGAGGCATATTAAGTGGAAGATTTAATTAGAGATCAAGTTAAGAAGTATGTGTTGGAAGGTGAAAATAACTGGTTTTCGGAGATTGATGACCATTGGTTCGATGAACCTATTGTACAATTTGCATCTGCAGATGATCCTTTATTCAAAGAATACAAAGAAATCATTGGCCAATATCATCTAACACCCAAAGAAATTTTTGAGTTATCGCTTGGCACAGGCAGTTATCAGGGAGGAACGGTCATAAGTGTCGTACTGCCAATAAACGAAAAAATTAGAGAAAGTAATGGCAGGCAAACAATATGGCCATCCAAAGAATGGGCGTTGCTGCGTACGCATGAGAAAAAATATTTTGCGGATTTTACTAATTTTTTGAAAGATTTATTGCAGAGTAGAGGATACAGATCTGTAGCGCCATGCCATTCAGAGTGGTTTAAAATGGTAAATGAGCCCAAAGGACCATCGTCAAACTGGTCAGAACGGCATATTGCCTATGCGGCAGGTCTTGGAACTTTTTCAATAAACGATGCTTTCATTACCGAAAAAGGGATTGCAGTAGAGCTGCTTTCCGTTGTAACAGAATTAAAGTTAACACCTGATCGTAGAGAGGCTAAAAATCATACCGAAAACTGCTTGCTGTGCAGTAAGGGGATTTGTGGGGCTTGTATTAAACGGTGCCCTGTAAATGCGATATCTGTGGAAGGACATGATAAGATAAAATGTTATAACTATGCGTATGGTGAGGAAGCAAAGAAACTAGCAGAATCTTATGGGGGAAATCCAGCGGTAGGAGCAGGCTGTGGATTATGTCGGACAAAAGTTCCTTGCCAAAGTAGAAATCCAATGAAAAGTAATTTGAAATAAATAGATTGCGAGTGGGTGATACATTAAATTTCCATTAACAAGCTGGTGTGGTTAACGTTTCCACGTCAAATTTGTATTAGCTTTCAATCAGTCTGATATAATTTCATTGTTTTGGTTCCAGCAATAGAATGGAGAAAGCGTGTTATCGTGAAATTTGATAAATTAGTTGATCTTAAGTAAGTCAAACATAAAACAAGATTCCAGGAGAGATGTTCCTTTATTAGCATGAACGCTAAAAGAAGAAATTTTCACTGTTTATCAATGATTGCCGATGGATATGTTTTAGAAGGAAAGTTAAGACAGTGTTAAATTTCAATAGAATATAAAGAGTAAAAAGTAAACTACTGCTAAATTTGTATTATTTAGCAGTAGTTTACTTTTTTACGAGAATATGTAGGTTTCGTATCAAAAAAACGAAGGCAGGCAAGAGGGGAAGAGCGTCTCACCTGTACAAACGCTTTCGTTCTTAGTACAGTTGTATAAGCGTAATGCTTTTATTTTTCTGGATAGAAGCCTGAAGGTTCTTCGGAAAGATTAATCATGATATTTTTCATCTGTGTATAGTGATCTAGAATTACTTTGTGTGTTTCTCGTCCTATACCAGATTGTTTATAGCCACCAAATGGTGCTCCTTCAGGGATCGCATTATAAGTATTGACCCACATACGACCAGTGTCAATAGAGCGGGCTACACGAATCGCGCGATTGATATCTCTTGTCCAAACTGCGCCACCAAGACCAAAGATACTGTCGTTTGCCATCTCGATGACATCAGCCTCATCTTTAAACTTAATCACAACAGCAACAGGTCCGAATATTTCTTCTTGAGCAACGCGCATATTATTGGTTACATTCACTAAGAGTGTTGGACGTAAGAAACAGCCTTTACTCATATCACCGTCAGTTATTCGTTCTCCACCGCAAGCAACGATTGCTCCTTCAGCTTTACCGAGTTCAATACATTCAAGGACTTTTTTCACCTGAGACTCATTGACTTGTGCCCCCATTTGCGTATCTTTATCCCAAGGCATACCGACTTTTACCGCATTGAAACGTTTTACGGCTTCTTCGACAAATTTATCATAAATATCTTCTTGCACGAAAACGCGTGAGCCTGCGCAGCATACTTGTCCCTGATTAAATAAGATACCAAGCTGCACACCATCCATTGCCATATCCCATTTGCAATCATTGAAGAAAATATTTGCCGATTTACCGCCTAATTCTAATGTGGATGGAATGATTTTATCCGCAGCGGCTCTAGCAACAGATAAGCCGATATCTGTTGAACCAGTGAATGCAAGCTTGCTAAAACATGGGTGGTCAAGAATATACTGTCCGGATCTAGAACCAGAACCAGTAATGACATTAAATACCCCCGCCGGAATAACATCTTGAATTAATTTGGCTAATTCTAAAATACTTAATGACGTTGTACTAGACGGTTTAAATACAGTACAACAGCCACTTGCTAAAACAGGTGCTAATTTCCATGCTCCCATGAGAAATGGAAAATTCCAAGGAACAATTTGTCCAACAACGCCAATTGGTTCACGGAGAATAAGACTAAGCATCTTATCTCCGAGCATATTTGCACTGCCTTCTTCCGCCATAATACAACCGGCAAAATAGCGGAAATGCTGCGCGGCTAAAGGAATATCGATTGCCAGTGTTTCACGAATCGGTTTTCCATTATCTAAAGATTCAACCATGGCCAAGTGTTCAGCGTTTGCATCAATGATGTCAGCAATTTTGTTTAGAATTGCTGCACGCTCATTGGTTGTAGTTTTTTTCCAAAGTTTAAATGCTTTCCATGCAACTTCAACAGCTTCATCCACATCTTCTTTTGTCGCTTGAGCGCATTTGGCAAGTAATTTGCCATTTGCAGGACAAGTGGTTTTAAATTCAGCGCCATCAGAAGCATCTTTCCACTGACCGTTAATAAATAATTGATACTTATCCTGGATTTCTACTGATTTCATAATATTCCCACCTCTTCAAAATAAATAATTAATTAACTAATTAAAGAAAGAATATCACGTATAGTTTAATTATTCAATAGTTAGAAAATATTGTATATATAATTTTGGTGCATACGATGATAGCTAAAATTTATATGCAGAGAGACGGTACTGTGCTCTAGTATGTTTTAGAAGAATAAAAAGATGTCGTCCCTTTATCGTTACATATAGCAGTAAAAAACTATTACGGATTTTTGTATGAATTTGGCGGGCGTTTAAGCTTATATGAGACTATGTAATTTTAACGTTAGAAGGTAATGAGAAGGTGATAGAAAGTCTCTGCTTAAAACCTATAGAAGAGTTAAAGAGATAGAGTTTATTGATACTATAAAAAATATTTATGCTGATAAAAAAAAATTGTATCTCCCGCAGAGTAAAATGAAAATATAGAAGAAGCTACTGAATTCATGAAATCAATGTAAAATACTTAGATATCGATTGATTACATGAAAAGGTGCTGCAGCTTTTTATCAAAGAATTTCAATATTATTGGATGATGGTTATGAATTATATGGATCATCAGCAAGTACTTTTAACGGAATGGATGTCATTGTGATTAAGGTAGCAGCCAAGATGTTTGCACTCACATCACGCAGGTACGGTCAAGATAACCTTTCGTAATGTGATCCTGAGTATTCTGAGGTATTAAGATAACAATATCCAAGCATAGTACCTCCTTATTTAGTACTTACATTTAGCATATCCAAAAGATATATCAAAATTCTTCAAAAATTTTTGTTTCGCTCATTAAAGTGCTATATTTTGATAGCTTTCGTATGAATTTGGCAGGATTTTTGAGCTTTTATGAGAATATGTAATTTTAATATCAAAAGTTTGATGGCAAGGTAACAGTAAAGAAATGTACCTATTGTTTTCCTGGACTTTCATTGAAAAATCAGAAAGAATTACTGTGTCAAAAGTAAGCATTTAAGAATAGAACAGTAATGATTGAAACATTTTAATAATAGCGAGCTTTAAGAAACCATTTGAGGAAGGACTAATGCCCAATGAAAATTATTGATGCACATATCCATTTCTGCCAAGAACCTTATTTTGACGACATTGCAGAATTGGCAGGACATAAAAATACCAATGCACATCTGAAAGAGCAATATGCTGAGAACAACATTGTTCATGGTGTGATCATGGGCAATCGGAGTCTGCAATTAAGCGAACACGATTATCCTGACAATCTTAGCTACTGCATTGGGCTCGATAGCAACTGTTTCAAAGAGGAAGAGGTCGTGCAGCAGGCTTATTTAGTAGAAAAACATTTGCAAAGAAAGAATTGCGTGGGTATTAAGCTATATCCGGGCTATAATCACTTTTATGTTTACGATTCTGTGCTTGACCCGTTTTATCGACTAGCAATACAGTATAAAAAACCAGTAGCTATTCATACCGGATTGACAGCGACCAGCAATGCGCTGTTAAAATATAGTCATCCTATGACTTTGGATGAGGTAGCGGTACGCTATCCTCAGGTTCAGTTTGTCATGTGTCATATTGGAAATCCTTGGATAGTAGACGCTATCGCGGTCATTGAGAAAAATAAAAATGTAGCTGCCGATCTTTCGGGAATTTTAGAAGGCCGAATTGATAACATGCAGGATTTTTTTGAAAAAAAACGCGGATATATTAACTTCCTAAAATTATGGCTGGAATACTTGGATAACTACGACCGCCTGCTATACGGGACAGATTGGCCACTGGCTAACATTTCGAATTATATTGAGTTTGTCGCGCATATTATTCCAGAAAAATATCATGACAAAGTGTTTTTTGAAAATGCCAACAGGATTTATAATCTTGGTCTTTGAGAAGTATAAATGCTAGTGATCCCCCACAACAAAAACTGATATATAGGGGCGGCAGAAGGGTCTTTTTACAGTGCTTCAAAAATTCGGATGCTTCCTTTTATCTGTTGAAACATTAACCAATTATTTATATAAATCAGCTAAATATGATAAATAAAATATAAAAGTAAAAATGAAACTCCTGCTGGATTCTGTATGAATTTGGCAGGAGTTTTGAGCTTATATGAGAATATGTAATTTTGATATCAAAAAGTCAATGGCGAGGTTGAGGAGAGTGAACTGGCGGAGGCACATATTACCTTGATAGGAGTAACATATGGAATTATTAAATACAGGTCATTATTTGCGTTCTATAAAATTATTGCGAAATGAAATAGATAGTTTCAATCAATATCCCTTTTCTTTACCAGTTTTTCGTGAGTTAGATTGTTTGGCGTTTCATCCACAGGTTACCTTTATTATTGGCGAAAATGGTACGGGAAAATCCACACTTTTAGAGGCAATTGCTATTGCATTGGAATTTAATCCGGAAGGAGGAACACGCAATTTTAATTTTTTTACAAGAGATTCTCATTCCCAGTTGCATAAGTATTTTCATTTAATTCGAGGCGCTAGAAAACCTAGGGATGGATTTTTTTTGCGTGCAGAAAGCTTTTATAATCTTGCGACAGAAATAGATGAACTTAAAATCAGTGATTTTTATGGAGGTCGATCTTTGCATGACCAGTCACATGGAGAGGCTTTTTTTGCGATTTTTATGAACAAGTTTAGAGGAAATGGATTATATATATTAGATGAGCCAGAGGCAGCATTATCGCCTACGCGGCAAATGGCAATGCTCTCAAGAATGCATGAATTAGTGAATCAGCAATCACAATTTATTATTGCAACTCATTCACCTATTATAATGGGGTATCCAGATGCAATGATTTTGCAAATAGCAAATAATAGTATTGAAGTTATTGAATACGAAAGAACAGAGCATTATATTGTAATGAAACAATTTATGAACAACCGCAAAAAAATGTTGAAAGTATTGTTAGAAGATGAGAGGTATTAGCGTAATAAATATAAGGGAATGAAGATGCAGCCTTATTATCTTAGGGAGAAACGAGAAAAGTGTTATGACACTAGTAGAACAGAAAAAACTAACAAGAAAAGATCACCGTTTCTAGTCGTTTGAGAAAGGATAGGAAAATTCATTTAGTAAATGACGCAGTGGATTTTACAGAAGAGAATTAGAAGAGAAGCTAAAGCAGATAATTTAAAGATTCAGTGTGCGTGAGAAATGTATAATATATGTTAAATAAATCTAAATAATTAAGGTAAGCTCCTGCTAAATTTCGTATAAATTTGGCAGGAGCTTTGAGCTTTTGTGAGAATATACAAATTTAATTTCAAATAGTAGATATCAAGGTGATGGAAAAGAAACGTCTCCGAGCATCTCTCATATCATACCGTAGCATCTGCTTTGCAGATGCTACGGTGATCTCTAATACAGCACGAATCCAAGAAAATCTTTCCTTCATGCGATTAAAGTCTTCACCATCTTTTATAAAACGCGTGCTTCCTTTGACGATAAAACCTGTTCCAATCCCTTTATAACCAGCAACTTCTCTGCTAGCAATGGAAATGATTACTTCATTTTGAGTTAAAAGATTTCTTTCAGTTTTAACAAAATCAGAAACTGGAATCAGAAGTTTGTCATTTGCTGTCACTTCGATATAACTATTCCAAGTATTTACTAAATGGGCACCATCGGCACCATTTGTTACAATAGAAACGCATCCATCTACAGGATGAGAAAGAATAGTTAATAATTTTTCGTTTAGCATTATAATACATCCTCTCAATTACGATATCAGTTAAGATATACATATTATAAATAAAATTTGCCCCTAATAGTAGAGACAGATTGTAAAAATAATACGGGGGCAGTTTAAGGTGTTCAGATTGACACTGCTTATTACGCGTGGATATAATAAAGGCAATTAAGTGGCTAAATAAAAGATGATTGTTGGTGAATTTGATGTTTGTTTTAGATTGCAAAGATCCTCGACCGCTACACGTTAAACTTTATAATCAAATTAAAAATCAAATCTTAGCAGGAAAATTAATTTCAGAGACTCATCAAAGTGACAAAAACTATCCTACTCGCGTAATGCTTGGATTTGGAAGGATGAATCCTGATGAATTGGAAAAAGGGATCAAACTATTAGCTCAGGCTTGGGAGTTATAAATCACATTGAGCAGATGTTTTCGATACATTATCATGTAATTGAGATTTTGTTTTTTTATTCAAAAACAGAGTAATGACCAGTGCGAGTAAAAAGAAAAAAAGAACGAAGTAAAAAGCTATATGAATAGAATCCATAAATAAGGGCTTATTCAAACCAGAAACCACAACTGATTTAGCCAATAATTGTGAAATTGTATCTGTTGGCAAAACAACTTGCATTGCTGCTACAGCCAAAGGTTGGCTTAAAGATCTACCAATATTATAAATCGTGTAAAACATACCTGAAACCGCTCCGGCTTCTCCTTGCGTACCTGATGAAAGAACTAATTTTGCAAGCGCCGGCCAAGAAAGACCATTGGCAATAGAGAGAATGATTAAACAAATGACAAAAGCCGTTGTAGAAAACTGTTCACTCATATTTCCGAGTGTATAAGTAGTTCCAATCAATAAAATAAGACCTATATACATCATACGCAAAGAACCAAACCGATCGGCAAGAATGCCGCCAAGTGGTCCCATAAGAAGTTGGGGGGCGGATAGAGGAATCATAAGAAATCCAGCTTGACGTGGCGTTAATTGCAAAATTCCTTGTAAATAAAATGTTATAAGAAATGAAATAGCAAAGTAGGCAATACAGTAGCTCATTGTAATACCTAGTCCAGCTGTATACTTCATATTGTAAAGAAGTTTTAAATTAAATAAAGGATAAGGATTGCTTAGTTCCACTTTTATAAAGAAAAATCCTAAGATAATAGAAGTGAAAATTAAAGTAATAACAGGTGCTGAACTCCAACCGAGCGATTGCCCTTCTGATAAAGCTATGAGCAATGTAATAAGGCTAAAAGCAAATGTAAATAGCCCCTTCCAATCTGTTCTGTTTTGTGATGGTATGACTATATCATCGAAAAGAAACCACGCACCTAACATTCCTAAAAGTGTAAAGGGAACGGTCACAAAGAATATAGAGGCCCAGCTGAATTGCTCAAGCAATATACCTCCAATTACAGGACCAGTAAGAGATCCAATGACCCATGAAGTGGAATTTAATCCGATAGCTAAACCAAGTTGATGGGAAGGGAAAGTTCGCATCATGATTGGCGTAGCCGTAGCGAGTGCTAGAGCTGCACCGATGCCTTTAATAAAACGAAAAAGAATTAAGAAGGTTCCTGAAGTGGCTAGCCCGCAAAAAGCAGTAGCAATTGTAAAAATCCCCAATCCCCAGATGAAAATTCGTTTGCTGCCTAAGATATCTGCCCAGCGACCGGCCGGCAATAAAAAAGTAGTGCTCGTAATAAGATATGATGTAATAATCCAAGTTCCCGTTATAATAGAAATATTTAATCCTTCCATTATCGCTGGTAAACCAATGATAACAATCGTCGCGTCTACATTCGTAATGAACGAAACTAACGTAATAATCGATAAAATAATCCATTTTTTCTCCAATCGATTCATGATATTTCTCCTTTGATCCTTTTTATTTTCTAGTTTACACAGAAAATAATATCAAGTAAAATGATTACAAATGATATTACAGTTCATTTATAATGATATATGGGGTGAGAAATATGGAGAGCCATGATTTACGAATCTTCCGCGCTGTCGCCTATAGTGGTAGTGTTACAAAAGCCGCTCAACAACTAGGCTACGTGCAATCGAATATAACAGCAAGAATACAACAGTTAGAAGAAGAATTAAAAACACCTTTGTTTTATCGCCATCGTGGTATGCTATTGACCCGAAAGGGCGAACTTCTTTTGCAGTATGCTGAAAGAATCTTACATTTGCTTGATGAAGCAAATAAATCCTTAGTTAATTCTGATGAAACAGGCGGAGAATTGGCGATTGGAGCAAACCAGACTTTTTCTACAATTAATCTTCCTGAGATTTTGGGGAAGTTTCATAAAAGTTTTCCCAATGTAGCCTTATCGTTGATCACTGGACAAACAGATGAGCTAGTCGAAAAGGTATTGCATTTTCAACTGGATACAGCCTTTATTACAATACCTATTCAGCACGAAAATCTGATAAAAGAACTTATATCTGAAGAAAATCTGGTGCTGATCGCCAGCTCGGCAATTACTACTTTAGAAGAAGTGTATAGTCAATCTTTTCTGATGAATCCTCCAAATTGTCCGTGTCGAATTCAATTAGAAAAATGGTTGAAAGACAATGGAGTGAATAATGCACGATTTATGGAATTTAACAACATTGATGCAATTATTAGCGGTGTAATCGTAGGATTAGGCGTAGCTTTTGTTCCGCAATCGACAATTAGAAAGCATGAAATGGCTGGTACATTGAAATCTTTTGCAATCCCTTTAGAATATAGTTTATCGCAAACTTTTTTAATACGGCATAAAGAGGTTTTAATGACAAATGCTTTTAGAGAATTTATTGCTATGGTGAAAATATAAAAAATTTTCAATAGAATATAAACACCAAAAAAAAAACTCCTGCTGAATTTTGTATGAATTTGGCAGGAGTTTTGAGCTTTTATGAAAATATGTAATTTTAATATTAAAAAGTTGATGACAAGTTGACGTAAAAGGAACATCTCCGAGTGTAACCGATAGAAACAGAATTTATAGTAGATTTGGCTCAGAGTTTTCAACTCAATTGGATCATGAAATACAAAAATTATTGAATTAAACTAAAGTACTATTTGAATATAATGAAGTTCGAAGACGATTAATATCGCTTAACGGGGGTAATCCGAACATGCGCGCATATTCCCGGCTGAATTGAGAGGGACTTTCATATCCTACATGAAAACTGACTTCCGCTACATTTATTGATTCGGACAGCAGTAAACGACGCGCTTCCTGCAATCTTATCATCTTTTGATATTGTAACGGACTCATGGCTGTTACTTTCCTAAAATGACTATGCAGAGATGAGGTACTCATGTTTACGTTTGCTGCCAGTTCATCGATTCGTAGCGGTTTAGAAAATTCATTGTTAATCAGACTAATTATCTTTGAAATCGAATGCGCGTGACTGCCGATTATAGCAAACTGTTTGATAAGATAGCCCTGATCATTCTGCGAAATCCGGTATAAAATCTCACGGATAAATAAAGGAGAAAGAACCGGAATATCCTGCGGAGTATTTAAAAGACGAACAAGCCTTAACATAGAATCAAGCAAATAAGAGGTAGTCTTATTCACGACCAATCCCCTGCATGAATCCATTTTGCCTTTCCATGGCTGATCAGAAGTTTTGATAATATCTAAAATCTGGTCGGTGCTAAAACTGAGCTGAACACATAAATATGGCTCTTGCGGAGTGGCTTGGATGATTTGACCAGTAATTGGAAGTTGAACAGAGGTTACTAAATAACACGCCGGGTCATACTGGTAGGTTTCATTAGCCAACATTACAATTTTTGAACCTTGTGCAATCATCAATAAAGAGGGTTCGTAGATAGCATGCAGAGGTTCAGATACATTGGATGCACGAATTAACCGTAATGCAGGTATGGCTGTGGTGTGTATTCCATCAGAAGAAACAAGGCTGCTAAGAAGTAAAGCCAGTTCCTTTTGGTATTGTGCAATTTTATTATTTTGTATTGATATGCTCATTGCATAATCCCCTTTAAGGCCAAATGATATAAAAATTATACTGTGATTTGTAGGATTAGGCAATGATAAAGCTGTAATAGGCTACCGTAACAAATCTATTTTTATATATAATGATTATGTAATTAATTGTTCCATGACACAAAACAGACTACAGCGCAGATATATGCTGCTGATATTATAAGGAGGTATTTTTTTTATGAATAAAAATCAAAGAATATCAATTGTTACTGGTGGTTCAAGAGGCATTGGACGTTCCGTCGCAGAGCGACTTGCAGCAAATGGACAAACTGTGGTGATAGCATATGCAAGCAATCATGAAGAAGCAGATAAAGCTGCTCAGTCAATAGTTGCTAATGGAGGGAAAGCCATAGCAATACAAGCAGATGTTGCTGATGAGGAGGCAGTCAGCCGACTTTTCGATGAAACGGAACAAAAATTTGGGGGCGTCGATGTTGTTGTCAATTCAGCGGGCATTATGATCCTTAATACAGTGGCTGATTTTGATCTTGAAGCACTTGATCGCATGCATCGTACAAATATTCGCGGCACATTCGTAGTCAATCAGCAGGCTGCACGACGTGTCCGTTCCGGTGGCGCTATCATTAATCTGTCAACATCAGTAAAGAAACTTGCACTGCCTACTTATGCTGCTTATGCGGCTAGCAAGGGGGCTGTTGATGCAATAAGCCTTGTACTCGCCAAAGAACTGCGCGGGCGTGATATTACTGTAAATGCTATTGCACCAGGACCTACAGCAACAGCATTATTTCTAGAAGGCAAAGATGAGGAAACAATTGACCGTTTGTCTAAGATGAATCCTATTGAGCGCTTAGGGAATACAGATGACATTGCCGAAGTGATTTCGTTTCTTGCAGGTTCCGCTCGATGGATTAATGGCCAGACCATTTATGTAAATGGCGGAATGGTATAGTTACATTATCCGGAATTGTAAGAGCTATTTAAGAACAAAATATAGCCAAGGGCAATTTTTAGACATTATCGAGTGCCAAAAGAGAGGACTTCTTTCAATGTTGCTTCTATAGAGTAGGATTAGGCATTTTGTTTTGGTCAACAATATATTTATCGCTCCAAATCTGCAAAGAATTTAACACGGTGAATAGCTGAAATCCGAGTAGGGTTAAGCGGTATTCAACATGTGGAGGTATTTCTGGGTATGATATGCGCTCAACAAGTACATCATTTTCTAGTTCGCGAAGTTTTTCCGTAAGCACTTTTTCGCTAATGCCAGGTAATTTTCTCTGCAGCTCTAGAAAACGGTAAGATTGATCGTTTAAATGACAGATAATTACTGCTTTCCATTTGCCCTTGATTAGGCTGACAGCGTAATCCAAGCTACAGATATAATCTTGATTATTGATTGTAAGCATAAATGTATTCCTTTCTTGTAAAGCGGATTTTTTTTTGATAGTCTCCTTACCTTTTGGTAAGTATAGTTACGTAAAAGTGCGTACTTGTATAGGGGTGCTTTGTAATATATATTAGGTACTAAAGAAAAAAATCCTGCGCTAATGAATTTGGCAGGAATATTTAAGGAGAATGAAATATGAAAGTTATCGCCTTTAATGGTAGCCCTCACAAGGATGGCAATACTGATCATGCACTAAAAGTTATTGGTCAAGAGCTGATAAAAGAAGGAATAGAATTTGAAGTCGTTCATGTAGGTAACAAAGCTGTAAGAGGCTGTATTGCGTGTATGGGGTGTGTTAAAAATCAAAATGAACGCTGTTCAATTGCCACTGACGAAGTGAATGACTGGATTCAGAAGATGAAAGAAGCCGACGGGATATTATTAGGATCACCGGTACATTATGCTGGCATTGCAGGAACGATGAAATCTTTCCTAGACAGAGCGTTCTTCGTTACCTCTGTTAACCAATCCATGTTGCGTAATAAAGTTGGTGCGACGGTAGTAGCGGTAAGACGATCGGGTGGGGTCTCGACGTTCGATTCTCTTAATCACTATATCATGTATTCCGAAATGATTATGCCAACATCAAATTATTGGAATGTTACGCATGGATTAGAAGCTAAGGAAGCGGAAAAAGACGAGGAAGGCAACCAAATCATGAGTAGCTTAGGGAAAAATATGGCTTGGTTATTAAAAGTATTGGCTGCTGGTAGAAAGCAAGTAGAACCTGTTTTAGCAGAGGAAAAGAAGTTCACAAATTTTATTAGATAGAAATCTTTAATTACATGGATTTTGGTGAAAAAGAGACTCTTGGATAAGAGAGCCGAAGGGACAATTCTGGTTTGACATTGTTGATTTTACTTTCTTATTTTATTAATAGTTAACAAACCATGAATAAAAGCTAACGGTAATAGCGGTAAATAGAATATAAAAGTTCAAAAAAATCGACACCGCGCCTATAATTTTATTGAGAAGCCATTTCTTAGGCAGTTTTAAATTCTAGCTTCAATCAAGATAATCGAAAAAATTTGCATTGAATGAAGTAATTTCCTTATGCTGTAGCTTTGAAAAAGATTTATGGCCGATTTCGTAACGTCGGCAGCATTCTTTAGCTCGCTGGATTTTCCTTTTGCGATAAGTATCAAACTTGTCGAGGATTTTCTGTGCTAGGGTATTTGCAATACGGTATATTATGGTTGTATGAGTCATAGTTTATTCCCTCTCCCTAATCGTTTTGTAAACCTTTATACATTTATTATGTCCGGAAGCCCATAGAAAGGGAAATACAATTATAGCATATCTATATAGTTAAAAACTATATAGATATGCTATAATGAAAACAAATAGTCTATTCACTTAAAAGGGGAGGCTAAGCTGTGAATGTTATTCAAATGAGGTATTTTTACGAAGTATGCCGTTGGCAGAATATCACGAAGGCTGCAGAAAATCTGCATGTATCGCAGCCAACGATAAGCGTAGCAATGCAGTCTCTTGAAGCAGAAACTGGACTAAATCTCTTCCGACGTAATGGCAAAAAGATTTTTATCTCGAAGGATGGAAATATCCTACTGGCGAGAATTCGTCCTATTTTGGAGCAGATGGATCATTTGGAACAAGAAATTAACGAAATGGCGCACAAACGAAATCATATCCGCGTTGCATTGCCTCCACAGATTGGTATCCGTATTGCACCGCTGTTGCTAGGAAAATTCAGGCAGGAAAATCCGGAAATCATAGTGGAAATTATTGAAACCGGCCCGATAAATTCTCTGCGAATGTTGAAAGATGAGAAACTTGATCTAGCACTCATGAATTATACAGCGGATTGCGATGATGGCTTTATCTATCGAAAGCTCGGAGAGGCGGAATGTTGTTTTTGTACCTATTCGAGCTCTCCGCTTGCTAAGCAGCAAGTCATTACGATAGAGGATGTAAAGGACGAACCGTTGGTTCTGTTGGATAGCACTTTCAATCTTACACATTTTGTTCACCAGATATTTATGAAGCACGGATTTAAACCGAACGTTCTCCATTATTCACCTTATCTGCATACAGTGAGAAATCTCGTAAGTCAGAAAATTGCTTCGACCTTTTTAATAAAACATGCAATCTTGCCAGATGATGATATCATCGCGCTCTCGGTAAATACGCCACTTTATCTCGATACCGGTATTGTGACCAAAAAGGGGCGGCAAATTTACTCAGATGAACGAATTTTAATCGATTTCTTAAAAAAATTTTTTGTGTAAAATTTGGATGGCAAGGTGACGGGAAATGGACGTCCTCACCTGTCTGCAAGAGTAGATAGAGGTAGATTAATTTGAGAACAAGAAGGGGCTGCCACACCAATTTCTGAGCTGCTCCCTGTATACTTGACAGGGAGCAGCTCATTTTAGTGCGACAGCCCCTTGAGTTTTTAGGCTATGTCTCTGTCAAATTGCTTGTGCTACAACTAAGTTAGCTTTTTTTGAAACTACCACAGTCTGTACATTCAACAGTATTTGCCTTTTGAGAATTTTTTACTACCTGAATTTTGTCTAAAGTACAGTAGTCATCTTCCTTACAATGAAACGCACATTCTGGTACTGAACAACCTATGCTTGAATTATGGTTCATATTGAGTTCCTCCTTGAATATTAATATTGATAGGAATATAATTATTTTGTCTTTCTTAATGATAATTATGCATGGAAATTTATTAAAGTACAAAAATATATTTGCTAAGATAAAAGTTCAGGGGTAGTTTTCGGAAACACCGTCCCTGATTGTTTATTAGAGTCCCAGCGTATCAGAGGAGAATTTACAATGATGAAACAAAATTTAAAAATAGGAAATATCCCCGCAATTTTATGGGGCGAAAAATCAGATATGTTATTCGTAGTGGTTCATGGTAATATGTCAAATAAGGCAGACGATGCGATTGTTGTATTTGCAGGAGAAGCAACCCCAATAGGCTATCAAGTGCTTAGTTTCGATCTGCCTGAACATGGTGATCGTAAGGATGAAGACTATCCTTGTAAAGTTCAAAACTGTGTGCAAGATCTTAATGTCATTATGTGTTATGCACGATCATTATCAAATAAAATAAGTTTATTTGCTTGTAGTATGGGGGCATATTTTTGCCTATTAGCATATAATCATGAGCCGTTCAAACAGTGTTTGTTTCTCTCTCCTGTAGTAAATATGGAACGTATGTCCCTAGCCGTTCCAGAATATAGGGACAATCTGTCCCTTCGTCCATGAACTTTATTCCTCGATAAATCGTGTCAATTCCTTGTTAAATTTATCGCACTCATCATAAAATAATCCGTGCCCGCTGTATTTGAACGGAACGAGCTTGGAGCTTCTAATTCCTTCATTTTGTGCAATAGCCAATGGAAATAAACAAACTTTATCATGGATACCATGAAGAATTAAAGTGGGAACGTGTATTTTTTCAAGATCAGAAAATAGCTCTTCGTCTATCCAAGCGGCTGAAACCGCTGCGGTGGACCAGCCTGCCGCTTGTAGTCCCATTTGGAAGAACCAATCTGAGAAGGCCTGGGATACATGTTGAAAAAAGAATGTGTCTCCAAATTCACGCAACATTTCTGGACGGTCATTATTTGTTCCTTGAATGATTTTAATTACATCTTCTTTTTTTAGTCCATGAGGAAAATATGGTCGCTGAATAAGACTGGGAGCCGCAGCTGCAAACAGGGCAAGCTTGGATACTCCGTATCCCTTGTGACGGGTCATATAGCGAACAGCAATCGCTCCCCCCGTGGAATGTCCCCCGAGAGTGAAATCTTGCAAATCAAGTGCTTTGACCACACAGTGAATATCGTCTGTTGAGGTATCGTAGTCGTAGCCCCTCCAAGGCTTATCGGAGTTACCGAACCCCCGAGAGTCAATTCCTATACAGCGATATCCCATCTTAGGCAGCTGATCGAACTGATATTCAAACATCCTATGGTCTGCCGGCCACCCGTGTATAAACAAGATTGTTCTCTTACCCTCTGGGTTAATGTCTTCTACATAAATCTTTACGTTTGGTTCTACTTTAATATAGAATCCCACATACAGCCCTCCTCTAAATCAAAATCTTTACATATTACGTTATGCACTTAGTACTATAGTGTGAAACTCGGTGATGAGGCGTTTTTGTGCCATACTATTGAGGTTGGACTGGTGGCGTTGCCTTAATATTGCTTTATTTTTGATGTTTAATGAGATGCCGAGCCAAGTCTACAATGGTAATATCGATAAATAGAACATAAATACTAAAAAAGAAACTCCTACTGAATTCCGTATGAATTTGGCAAGAGTTTTGAGCTTTTATGAGAATATCTAAGTTTAATAGTTAAAAAGCCGATGGCGAGGTGACAGAAAAGAAACGTCCCCGACCGTCATAGGGGGAGGTTGAGTTGTGATATCTTCAGAGATATTATCGTGGGAAACTGCTTTATGTTATGTTTTTCTATATGTGTCGGTTCTTTGTTTGTGGATGCCTTATAAAATTAGAATCCCAGTATGGAGTATAGTATTTAGTATAGCCTGTATTTTTGGCTTACAGAGTAATCAGATTGAATGGTATGCTATTTTTATAATTATTTTAATAGCGTATGTCTTGCATTATACCAAAAGAAAGACAGCTCCTCTTTTAGGACGTGCGATTGCGGGAGTAATAGTTCTTTTAATGGCATATGCGTTGGGCGCACACAAAATTCCGTATTTTCATAATTTGAAAGTACTGTCTGATGTGTATATTAGTAAAGAAAGTATTCCATTTACTTTATATATTAATTTTGATAAAACAATTGTAGGCCTATTTATTTTAGGGATAACCCAACGGTTGCTATCTAATAAAAATGAATGGAGTACTATGTTTAAACAAACCGTCCCTATGACCATTATGTTTGTTGTAATTCTTGTACTGTTCGCGCTGATTGCAGGGAAGATTCATTTTGATCCCAAATTGCCAGCGGGTTCACCAATTTGGGTAATAACAAACTTACTCTTGGTGTGTACGGCGGAGGAAGCATTTTTTCGTGGTTTTATTCAAGAAAGGCTTGCCCAGATTTTTCAAAGGTATGAATGGGGAAATGTGATAGCAGTTATTACTGCGTCGCTACTTTTTGGTTTTGCTCACTATGCAGGGGGAATAGAATATAGTATATGGGGTACTTTTGCTGGACTGGGATACGGCTTGATTTATCAGAAAACCAGGCGAATTGAGTCTAGTATATTGATGCATTTTTGTTTAAATTTGACCCATTTTCTGTTTTTTACATATCCTGCTCTGGCGTAAGAGTACCAGAAGGAGCGTTTCTTAATTGTCATGGTACTTCTGGTTTGACCTTTATGAATTATTGATAAAAAATAGCTTAGATCAGTGAGACTAAATAGAATATAAACAGTAAAAAGGAAAATCATACTCAATTATGTATGATTTTGGCGAAAAATTGAGGTTTCATGAGAGTGTGTAAGTTTAATAGCTAAAAGTCGATGGTTAAGGGATAGAATAAGGAACGTCCTCGCCTGTCCGTAGATATTTGTCAGGTTATGGTTCATACGTTATTAGTAAGATGACTTATAAATATTTAGGGACGAAAAGGATTTCATCATCTATAAGGAATTAAATAGTAAATGTCTTTTTGGTTGATTGGAGTTGATAAATATGAGTGTACCAATGAAAATAATTTAAATAAAGGCGTAAAAGCGCCAATTTGGAGAATGATGCAGGAGGGAGAGAACAATGGCTAATGTGACTGCCAATGGAATTCAGATGAAGTATGATACTTTCGACGATAGGTCTTCTTCAGTCTTACTATTAATCGCCAGCAATGGTGCCAACTGCTTCTCTGGGATGCTGGGTTTTGCGAATTATTAGCAAAAATGGGCCTTTTTTTTATTACAGAGAGAATTCCATAGGGCATACCGTGAAGACTCCGAATTTCCAATTATTATTCTTTTCTAAGCGCATACTCCCGGAACAAAAATATCTATATTGTACGAAGCACTAGGCTAAATAATTTAGGCAGTAACTATCGTGGACGTTCCATAAGCATCGATAAAATATCAAACAATAGCTTCCGCTGCTCTAATGATAAGGAGCTCATTACTTTATCTGAAGCGGAACTCATTACCGATAGATATATTTTAGAAGAAAAGTTAAGTCAGTGTTAAATATAGATAGAATAGCTGACCGCTATCACATTGTAAAATAAATTACCTCATAGCGATATATTTTGAAAAAAACTCCTGCTAAATAATATAAATAAAATGTACCCTATAGAGTAGACTTCTCTCATTGTCTACTCTATAGGGTACATTTTAGAATCCGGCAGGAGTTCCCTTTTAGCCATCATTTTATAAGATCGAAACTTTTATTTAACCAACAGATATAACTTTCCTCACGCGATATAGCTTTGGTAAGAATAAGGTAATCTGTTAGTTCTTCTGCATCTAAATCGTATGGATTCTTGTTGTCACTAAAATGTAAAGTGAATTGCTTGTTTAAATACGATAATTTTTCCGTTCTTAATTTTAGCTGATTTTTGAATAAGAATGGAATGTCCTCTTTAGGAATATGTTTCAAAAAATATATTTTTAAAACAAAAACATCTTTTTCTGTTTCAATGCTATGATCTATTGCAAGCAGCCATGTCTGAAGTGCTTTTTTGCCCGCTGTTGTTAGTTTATAATTTTTCTTCTCGATTCTCACGCTAGATCTATCTATATGCTGAGAAATCAATTCTTCTTCTAATAGTTTTTTTAGCTCAACATAAATTTGGCTCTGCTTTGCGCTCCAAAACTGTCCAATCGCTTTCTGAAATTCAGCAGCAATATCGTAGCCGCTCATTTCTTGCTTACTCAATAGACCTAGTATTGCATATTTTAAAATTCGACGTCCCACTAAATAACCTCCATTATAATGATAAAAATTATAGATCTTCTAACTGATTAACTATCTAGGCAATGCTTTATCATTCTTTCTTGACAATATTATATCACAAGTATATATTAATCATACAAACATTTATATACAAACATTTATATATAAATGTTTGTATATAAATGTTATACGTAAAAAAAATATGATGAGGAGAAATGTATAATGATAACATATGGACAATCTAGAGAAGCATTAAAGGATTTTTTAGGCAGCCACATAATTTATACCTATGAAAATGGATGGGAATATGAAATTTATATAAAAAATGACCATACCATTGATTATCGCATTCATAGTGGAATGGTAAAAGGCAGATGGGTTCGTAATCAAGAAGTTAATATTGTTAAGCTAATAGAAGGTGTTTATAAAGTTTCTTGGACTGAACCAACCGGAACAGATGTGTCCTTGAACTTTATGCTGAAGGAAAAACGTACACATGGAGCTATTTTTTTCCCAAAATGGGTGCATGAGCACCCGGAAATCACTGTCTGCTATCAAAATGATCATATTGGACTAATGGAAGAATCACGAAATAAATATGATACTTATCCTAAATATGTGTTAGATGAATTTTCAGAGATTACCTTTCTAGAATATGTAGGAGAAAATAATGAAAATTTGATTTCTATCCCTCCCTATGATGGAATGACAGATGATATTCGTGCTGGAAAATTAAAATAATCGAGTAAGAGTTAAATAATTGTTTCGGTGACGGATGAAGATGAGCTTAATTGTTTTACCATTTTTTTTATCAACATTATTTCTGATTTCATCCAAATGAGTTATTGACGAACCACTAATAAAGATTAGCGTTGATGTCGTTAAATAGAATATAAACACTAAAAAGAAACAACTGCTGAATTCTGTATGAATTTGGCAGTTGTTTTGAGCTTTTATGAGAATATGTAAGTTTAATATCATAAAGTTGATGGTAAGGTTGGCGCGGGCGAAGTGACGGAATAGTGGGACAAGAAAACAACCTGTCCCCTTGTCCCAGGGATAGGTAGGGAGGCAATGCAGGCTGTTAAGACACCAGAATTGCAAACCGTCACTTTGTCTACTTGATTTTTCTTCGGGTGAGATATCTTCTTGCAAAAATATGAGGAATAGCCACGCCTATGGCTATAGCAAGTATCGTGAGATTTGCTATAACGCCACTTTGAAAAACTTGAATAAAAGATGAGATGTCCATTACATTTATATTAATGATGCCAAACATCAGGCGGTACATAAAAACCCCGGGAATCATAGGGATGACAGAAGGAAGCGTTATCACATGCATCGGAGTGTGTATATAATGTACAGCTTTTATCGCAATAAGGCTCACGAACATGGCGCCGACAAAAGATCCCACAGGCAGACCCATATCCAGATCGAAAGTTATGAAATTTCTTGTACATACGGATATCATCCCGCCTATCGCGACTACCCATAAGAGCCGTCTGGGAACATTAAAAATTGTTGAGAAGCCGATCGAAGCTATCGCAGCCGATATTGCATAGACTAGATAAGAACTGTCGGGACGCGTATTTATCATCGTAAAATCTTCTACCTGACATAGTTTAATGGCAAGTACGATACCAAAACTCATGCTGCCGACCATCAATATGGTGTTTACCGCTCGAGTTATACCGGAGACGATATAATTGTCCAGCATGTCATCGACGGAATTTATTAGAGGTATGCCAGGAACGATAAACAAAGCACAGGCTAAAAGAGGATGCCACGGTATCGAGGATCATGGAATAAAATGTGTGAGATAAGCCAGCAGTGTAGAAATAAATGAAGCAATTGCGATAGAGGCATAAGGATTTATAGAAAGCTTATTACAATAAAGGCGCAGACTAAAACCGAGTGAAGCGCAACATGTGGTGTAAAAAAACGATAACCAATCCCCGCCAAATAGTTTACAGAATCCGCCACAGGCTAATCCTGCGCCAACGGCAATAAATGTAGTTGTATATTGCTTTTTCCCATTTATTATTTTATTTAATTCTTCCTTATACTCATTGAGTGTATAGCTTTTTTCTATTGCTCGCCAAGATAATTTGCTTATTTATTACAAAAAGATAAAAAAGTTTTATCTGTATAAAAATGCTGGGTATAGGATCAGTCACCAAGGTTTTAGGAGAATATGTAAGTTTAATATCAAAAAGTTAATGGCAAGGTGACGGAAGAGGAACGTCCCCCACTATCCAGGGTGGCAAAGGGGATGGAACGACTGTGCAGGCCAGATGATACAATTGGTGATGCCCATGGTGTAAATCAAACTTCAATCGGCATTGTATTTATTGGTGAATGATAACGCGAAATTCGTGGGAAAATATTGATACAAAAGAAACATCACCGTTATTGTTTTTAGTTATAATATGGTATATAATTAAAATTATTGAATTATATACCATATTATAACTGCTGGTTCATTTAATTAATTAAATGAAATATATTTGATAGTTATAATTAATGGGGGGATGGGATTAAAAATATTTCAAGTGGATGCTTTTACAAATGAAACGTTCAAGGGTAATCCTTGCAGGAGATTGTATTTTGAAATTTCAACCTAGTAGTGAAGTAAGTTTGTGTGGACATGCGACACTAGCAAGTGCCCACATAATTTACGAAACTGGTCTGAAAAAGAGAAAAAAAGAGTGAATTTCTTGTTTTTTTTTGCATCGGCGGCTGGAAATAATGAAGATCCAACGGCTCATCTCATTGTTTATTAGGTCCATATTGGAAGATGAAGCGTGAAAGAGACAAATTCTTTGCATATCAGACTTCGCAAAGAGGTGGTTATATGGGAGTAAGAGTTGCTTCTGATAGGTTTTTTTAACAGGTAGTGTGGTTACAGTGGAGAGCCAATGTCGGGTTTTTCTGTCGCTTAAAGCACCTAAAATGTAATGATCAAGCGTTATTGTGAAACTATAATCAGATGTTTTATCCACCAATAGAAATAAAAAAAGCTGGCTTTTGGGATATGAAAATCCAATGGGGTACTCAATCAGGATGGTTAGGCATAATAATAGTTGCCATTATTGGGTCATTGACTGAAAAAGCTGGTCTATTGTAATTAAGGAGGAATGTAATTTTGCATAAATATCTACTTAAAAAGGACACGAAAGACTTACGGGATCATATTTTTTATTCGAAGTGTTATAAAGTACCGGAAAAGTTGCCTGTACAGGTGGATTTACGGAGTACATGTAGTCCGGTTGTCGATCAGGGGAATCTGGGCTCTTGTACAGCAAATGCAATTGTCAGTGGACTACGCGAATATATGCTTGAAAATAAAAATGATTGGGTATCTTTGTCCCGGTTATTTCTCTACTGGGAGGAAAGAAAGATTGAAGGAACAGTTAGCGAGGATAGTGGGGCTAAAATTCGTGATGGCATGAAAGTACTGAAAAAAATCGGCGTATGCCCAGAAACAGACTGGCCATATGATATTTCAACTTTCTCTAATACGCCGACAGATCAGGATGTTGCTGATGCAGCACCCTATAAGATATCTGAATACCACCGTATCATTTCTTTGGATCAGCTGAAAACGGCTGTCGCTGAAAGTCTGCCCGTAGTTATCGGCATCGATGTTTATTCGTCATTTGAAAGTGACGAAGTAGCCGCTAATGGGATTGTACCAATGCCAGATAAGGCTAAAGATCGATTATTGGGCGGGCACGCGGTTTTGGTAGTCGGCTACGACGATACTAAGAATCAACTGATAGTTAGAAACTCTTGGGGAATTTCATGGGGAGACAAAGGATATTTTTACCTGCCATACGATTACTATAATCAAGGCTATGTTAGTGATTGCTGGACTAGTTTTGGGTAAATAATGTAAATTAACGAGATGTTGGACCATGCTTATGAGGAACACATTGGCAGACTGTTTATATCTTTTATTATTGTCGCGCGTCCAGCAAAGCTGGACTGTGCTAGTAGGTGAAAGTCCCATCCCGGTAACTACCAAGTAGAGGCCGGATAGCAAATCCCGGTGCGTCGCCGAAATGCGGGGTGCTAAGCGGGAGGATAAATTATCATCCTTTACATCTGTTTGAGTACTTTTTTATACTTCCCATTTCTTAAAAATTTATTTCTAATACATGGTGATAGAGTACAGTGCTTCAAAAATTCGGACACTGTCCTTTCGTCGGTTGAAAATTTGGTAAGTCATTAATAAAAACTGGCGGAAATATGCTAATAGAATATAAACAGTAAAAATGAAACTCCTACTGAATTCTGTATGAATTTGGCAGGAGTTTTGAGCTTTTATGAGAATATGTATGTTTAGTATCAAAAAATTGATGGCAAGATAATGGAAAAGCAACGTCCCCGGCTATCCCCAACGGGAAGTATCATACGCCGGATTAAATGCCCGTCAGCTTGAAAACGAGAAACTCAACAGAATGTTCGGCGGCAAGGGTGAAATGAAACAATTAGAGACAAGAACAATAGATAAATACGAAAGGAGCGTTGTCTTATCACGAAAGGTGCATTGGAGTCGGTTTTGTGCGTAGCAAGGGCTATCGCATAATTCAAATATGAGGATAGTCCTTGCGTAATCCTATTTTTTGATTATTTAGGAGGCGCACAATGGGCTATAAAAATGCAATCTGTGTATTGCCAGATGATTTGATTATGGCAATACAACAACATATTGACGGCGAATATCTTTATATTCCTCGTAAAGAAGAAAACAAAAAAGGTTGGGGCGAATTAAGTAATAGTAGACAATTGCTTGACGAACGTAACGCAACCATTTTTACGGAATACCAGCGTGGTACACCTGTTAAGCAACTGGCAAATACGTTTTATTTGTCGCCAAAGACCGTATATAAGATATTATCTGAAATGAAGAAATGATAAATAGACCTTAAAGGCGGCATGGCAGATTTGTCATGCCGCTTTTTGCTTCTGTATCGTTTAGTAGGGAGCTTTTATAAAAGGAACGGGGTATAATTTAACTATGCAAAAGCAATAAAGTAAATAAAAGATAAGATAAGGAGCAATCACAATGGAGTATCCAAAAAGCCAAAAGTACAATACCCCCGAATTGCTGGCTAAAATTATGGGGCCTAACCCGTTCAAATTGCAGGAAGAAATGCTGCTAAATCATAAAATCCCCGCTGGGAGTCTCGTCTGCGACCTCGGAAGCGGACAAGGGCTTACAAGCGTGATGCTCGCAAAAGATTATGGCTTCACTGTTTACTCCGCTGATTTGTGGAGCGAGCCGCAGGAAAACCGTAGATTTTTTTATCAAATGGGATTAACCCTTGAACAGATTACAACCGTTAAGGCTGACGCCACCGACTTGCCCTTTGAAAAAGAATTTTTCGATGCGGTAGTCAGCACAGATTCCTATAACTATTGGGGACGTGACCCAAAATACTTGGACGAAAAACTACTGCCCTTTGTCAAACACGGTGGATATATTTACTGCTGCGTACCCGGCCTGAAAAAAGATTGCCATGATAACCTGCCGAAAGAATTGCTTCTCTCGTGGACACCGGAGCAGCTTGCCTATCTGTGCGATATTGCTTATTGGACGGAAATAGTGAATAGCAGCCGTGATGCAGAGGTAATTTCCATATACGAAATGGAAAGCAACGAGAACGTTTGGATGGATTGGCTGAACCAAGAAGAAAATGAGATTGCGGTTAATGACCGCAAAACAATGAACGCAGGCGGCGGGAAATATCTGAACTTTATCGCTTTCGCCTTGCGAAAAAAATAATTGAGCCGGACGCTACTGTCTATGCAAAAAGATTGATAAAGAAGTGAAAAGAACCTAACAAATAGCTTCTATCCCAAAATGCCGCCAGACAACGGGAATAGGACAGAAGGGACGCTTATTTTTTGTCATGTTACTTCTGACTTTTATGAAGTATTGATAAAAATAGCTTAGGACAGTGATGCTGAATAGAATATGACCACAAAAAAGGAACTCCTGCTGGATTTTGTATGAATTTGGCAGGAGTTTTATGTTTTTATGAGAATATGTAAGTTTAATATCAAAAAGTGATGGCAAGACGACAGAAAGGGAATGTTCTTGATTGTCCGATTGTCACCTGAAGCGAGGCCCTACTAATGGACAAATTAATTAATTCTCCTTATATGTTTTTTAATCGCGCTGAATGGGAAAATTTGCGAATGGCTACGCCACTTCCATTATCGGAAGATGATTTAATTCGAATTCATGGAATTAATGAGAAGATTTCTCTAGAAGAAATATCACAAGTTTATCTTCCAATATCTAGACTTCTAAATTTATATGTATTAGATACACATAGGCTCTATAATGTTACTAATACATTTCTTGGTACTTTATCGAAAAAAGTTCCGTACATTATTGGTATTGCTGGTAGTGTCGCTGTTGGAAAAAGTACAACGGGGCGTATTGTTCAAGAGTTATTGAAAAGTTGGCCAACCAAGCCAAGCGTTGATTTAGTTACAACAGATAGTTTTTTATATCCTAATGAAGTATTGGAAGACCGAGGTATTATGAATAAAAAAGGTTTTCCTAAAAGTTATGATGCTCAGAGACTAATTGATTTCTTAAGAGATGTCAAATCCGGGTGTTCAGATGTAAAAGTTCCGATATATTCTCATTCATTTTATGACATTATTCCTCATAAATTTAAAGTTTTAAGTACTCCAGACATTTTAATTGTTGAAGGACTAAACGTTTTACAGACACCCAATGTAGATCATATAATTTCTAAATCCCATTTATACATTTCTGATTTTCTTGATTTTTCCATTTATGTTCACGCGGATTCAAAAAATATTAAGCAATGGTATATTGAACGATTTCAGATATTGCGACGCACTGCCTTTCAAGATGAGACTTCATATTTTCATCGTTATGCTCAAATGTCAGACAAAGAGACAGAATTATTGGCAGAGAAAATATGGGAAGAAATAAATGGAGTTAATTTAGAGGAAAATATTCATCCGACGATGCGTCGCGCACGCTTGATCATTAAAAAGGGGGACGATCATTCCGTTCAAAAAATATGTTTGCGAAAGTTATAACCATTTTACTAGGAGTCCGCTGATGGACAGAAGAGAAGTTCTTTTTTTATGAAACTTTGACAATTCGTTAAAAAAGATTGGTGGCAATAACGGTAAATAGAATATAAAGAAACACAGGGACAAGGAAGAAAGTACTGTATGTAAATGGTAATGTGAAGAGCCGGATGCCTTAATTGGGCACGTCTGGTTCTGTGAGGGCTTGGGGTTGCAAAGCCCCGGATACTCGATCCTTGTCTTCTTTCTAATTCTATTTCTGATTTTATCATCATGGACTTTTGATAATCCATTAGTATAGATTCATGGGTTATTGCTAAATAGAATATAAATACTAAAAAGGAAACTCCTGCTAAAAATTTGTACTAATTTGGAAGGAGTTTTAATTTTTTGTGAGAATATGTAAATTTAATAGATACGGTTTAATGGCAAAGTGACGAAAAATGAGCGTCACTGTCTGTTTTTCAATATAAAAGATTAAGACCCCAAAACCGTCATCTTGTCTATATATATTTTATCGCTTTGTATAACCAAGCAGGAAAAGGGGTTAAAGTATGAGGTTAAAGGATTTAACAATTAAAGAGCTCATTCGTTTGAATATCGATGCAAAAAATTGGGAAGATGCAATCCGCCAAGCAGCAGATGCTCTATTACAAAATAGGAAGATAAAGCCATCCTATATTGAGGCAATTATAAGAACGGTTAAAGAAGTTGGGCCATATATCGTGTTAACAAAGCACGTTGCCTTGCCTCATGCTTGATCTGAGGATGGAGTAATTGAAAAGTGCCATTGGTATTACAACATTGATACAGCCGGTTGTATTTGGAAATAAAGAAAATGATCCTGTAAAATATTTGTGCTTTCTGAGTGCCAAAGATAGTGAAAGCCATATCAATGCTTTGACAGAATTGACAGGGCTATTGAAACGTGATGATTTTTATGAGTTTCTGGATCATGCTAAAGACGCCTCCGAGGTTATGCAATATATGAAAAATTTATGAGGAAAAGGGTGGGCAAATGGACTGTAAAGGGTTAGTTGTTTGTCGTGCAGGTGTAGGATTTAGTTTAATTCTGAAAATCAAACTGCAACAAGTTATTAATGAAAACAAGCTTCCAATCAAGATTGAAAATGGGTCACTGGATGCGGTTGTAGATTTCAATGGAGCTTTAATTATTACGTTGAGCGATATTGCAAAGGAATTGGTAGCAAAGAAATTGCCTCAGAAAATCATTGGTATTGACAATATTATGGACAAGGGCGAAATTCTGGCGAAGTTAAATGCTTTTCTTATTGTTTAGATTTAATAGTCTTGAAACTGCTAAAAGAACAATTTGTGGAATTGAAATAATGCATGTGATTAGAAAAGGGAGGTTGAAAGAATTCAGATTGCCCTTTTTGAGGGTGAATTAATAAATAATATCATGAGTATAGTTGTTTAAATAGTAAATATTGGCACGGGATTAGACTGGTGACATTTTTGAAACAAAGTCAAAATCTCTTCTTGTTAAGTAAAATATTTAAATGATGAACAGTTGGAGCTTTGAAGAAAATACAGGGATTTTGCTGTTTTTGTTTATTGAGATTTGTAGTATATATGATTTTGACATATTTATTTTTTATATCATTAGTGTTTAATTTCACGGATACAAAATTACTGTATTTTGCTAATTAATTTAAATATGATATAAATGTAATAAAATTCAAAAGGAGAAAAATATGGATTTTGAAAAAATTTATTTGTATAAATTGTTACATAAAAAAGACGCAAGCTATGGAAGTTCATCGATAGAATATCTGCCGGAAATTCTATCAATGATAGAACATTTAAAACCCGAAACTATTTTGGACTATGGTTGTGGTAAAGGTGCAGTAGATAAAGCCATACAGGAGTATTGCCCTGACATAAAGATATTTGGATATGATCCGGCAATAGAGGGCAAGGAGGTTTTGCCGATCGAAAAAGCTGATTTAGTCATTAATACAGATGTTTTAGAGCATATTCCAGAAAAAGAGCTTCCAATAGTCCTCGAAGATATAAGGAAAATTTCAGAAAAAGTATATTTTCACCTGCATCATGCCAAGGCAATTTGCATTTTGCCCAATGGTGAAAATGCTCATTGTACGGTGAAGCCGCCAACTTGGTATCATGAATTACTTTCAAGGTATTTTGATATTGTCAATCCTCTGGAAGGACGCGCTGATTTTTTGTCAGTTGTTTGTACGTTTGATTTGCCGGATGATGTGAAAAATAGATATATGAAGATAGTAGAAGAAAACAAGAAATAAGACTAAGTGACGATTATTGTGAAAACAAAACCTAAAAAAGGCAATAAAAAACCTAAGCAAATAGAAAAAAATAGGTGTTTATTAAATTTTAATGTGACCTAGGTTATATTTAAATCAGCTATTATTTAGTGGTGAAGATGATCGTACCTTTAAGGTAATATTTAGGCCATAAAACTCGTTTAATAAGTAGCCCATATAATTTTGTGTAAATTGATTTTCTGAACAAGTAAGATTTATAAGATAACGTATAGTTTGTAACTGAAAGCATAGCTCTAAAATACCTTGTGATTTTTCTATCCCGATGGCTATAGCGATATTTATATACTAGACAGTAAACTAAGGTGGAATTGCGGTATGTCTTATGGAGCAGCAATAAGTCCTGAAAATGACCATATTATTTTCTTTTTTGAGCAATGGTAATCGTTGTGTAACTGAAAATTCTAAGTTCTAAATGATGAATTCTAAATTTAATATTGTACAACAAGAACATTTATTTTGAAACTTGAAAACTATTCATAAAGATTGGTAGCAATATCATTAAGTAGAATATAAACAATAAAAAGGAAACTCCTGCTGAATTCTGTATGAATTTGGCAGGAGTTTCCTTTTTATGAGAATATGTAAGTTTAATATTAAAAACTTGATGACAAGTTGACGGAAAAGGAACGCCCCCACCAGTCCACCTGTCTACATTAAAGCAACACGTTTGTTCGAGATGGACTGAAGGATTGCCCCTATTGTCTCATATAATGAAGGAAATATTTATATAGTATGGGATTTCGATCGAATATTCAAGTAATCATTACCCCAGTTGCGTATGATAGTTAGTACTGGCATGAAACTTTCACCAAGCGTTGTTAATGAATATTCGACTTTAGGCGGAACTTCTCTGTAAATTTCTCGATGGACTAGTCCATCCTGTTCTAGTTCTCGCAATTGCTGAGTGAGTATTCCCTGCGAAATTTCAGACAATAGCTTTTGCAGTTGATTAAATCTTTTGGTTCCTTGACTCAACTGCCACAATATTGAAAGCTTCCATTTGCCAGCAATGATGTTTTGCACAGCTAACACAGAGCAATTCCCTTCCTGATAAAGTGATTTTGCCATAAATGATCATCCTTCCAATAGCCAATAGTACTATTTTTGTTAGTATATAATAAAAATATGCGTACTTGCAATAAAAATTATACAGTGATAATCTTTTATTAACTTCCACTAATTATTAATTACCAACTAGAGAGCTAAAATCAACCTTGGTATTTTATTCATCAAGGATAAGGTGCTGAAAGAGAAAATTGCTGAGTCCTATTCGTCCTGTAACGCACCAAAGAAAGGGAACCATTGTCCGTTGATGCCATTATTCTGGGGTCACCTATCTATATGGGAACTGCTACTGGAGAAATGAGATCATTTATGGAGCGGCTTGTATTTTCGTACGTAGTATATGATGGAAACTATTCTTCTCTTTTCAAGAGGAAGATACCGACTGGTTTTATTTATACCATGAATGCTACTGAAAGTCAGCTGGAAGAAAGGGGCCATGTCCAGTCTTTCGAATTGGCTGAAATGATGTTGGTGAGAGCTTTTGGCAAGGTGGAATCGCTTTGTGTTACCGATACGTACCAGTTTGATGATTATTCTAAATACGTTGCCAGTGCCTTCGACCCGGAAAAGAAAGCTGCAATACGTAAGGAAGTATTCCCGCAGGATTGTGGAAAAGCATATAATATGGGGATGCGATTTGTAAAGGAGAGTTTTACAGATTATGGAAAATAGATAAAACTCTGCAGAACTTTCGTTCGTGCATTCAAATTTTCTGCCTTGCCGCTATCGCCCAGAGTGGGTATGGCACACTATGTTTACTGTCTAGCAAAACAATGGCTCATTAAGTTTTAAAAATGTAATGGAGGCTTAGCTTTGTGACTGCCATTTACCGAAAGGTTACTTACAAGGTGGGCGGACGGTTAACGAAAAATTAGGTTGGTTTATATAAAGAACGTACAAGGAGGAAGAGAAAATGGCTAAATCTTTACGCTCAGCCTTAATACTTATGTCGAGCATATTAATACTAAATATATTCACTTTGTCTGCGTCCGCGGCGATAAATAATAGTGTGATTTTGTCCGGAGAAAAACTTGAAGTAATTTATAGTCAAGGAACTCATTTAGAAGGACCAGCAGTGGCTCCGGATGGTGAAGTATATTTTTGTGATCTTACGCCCTCTTCATTAGCTAAAGGTGTACCCTTTGGGGGGCACATCATGAAGTATGATTCAAAAACAGAGAAAGTTACAGTTTTTCGGTCTCCTAGCGGTCAAGCAGACGGACTGGCCTTTGATGCTGCGGGACGCTTAATTGCGGCAGAAGCGGCGGACAACGGCGGTCGTCGTATAACCGCAACTGATTTGGAAACAGGTAAGGCTGTTATTCTTGCAGCCGAATTTGATGGCCGGTCTTTAAATTCGCCAAATGATGTTGCGACAGATAAAACAGGTAGAATTTATTTTACTGATCCAAGGTATTTTGGTAAAGAAGCTATGAATCAAGCTGTCCAAGGAGTGTATCGGATCGATAGAGATGGAAGAATCAGTCTTATTATAGCGAATGCAGGAAAGCCTAATGGGATTGCACTTTCACCAGACAAAAAAACTTTGTATATAGATTCTAACGATAACGGTCTGTTTGACTACAGATCGTCAACCGCAGGATTAGCCATCCGTCGCGGCTTCGATTGCATTTTTGCCTATGATTTGCTTGAGGACGGAACTGCAAAATTCCGAGAAATAATTTACCAGTCTCCAGGCTTTCGGCCTGACGGCATGAGAGTAGATTCGGACGGAAATATCTTTGTCGCCAACTATGATCCATCCCATCCAGGAATTTTGGTGCTTTCTCCTAAGGGGGAAGAGATTGGCTATATTCAAACTCCCGAGACTGTTACCAACTGTGAGTTTGGAATCGGGGCTGAAAGTAACGTTTTATTCATTACGGGCAATAAAGCACTATACAAGATTGTTACAACTCATCAAGGGCAGAGAAAAGCATACCAATGAATAGGGGGAGTACCAACGTAGCTGTTACTAAGTGCCGACTCGCTGAATGAAAACTAGAGTGGGAATTTATTAATAATCTTGGCATGTACTGAAACTCATATATGAGAATTAAGGCCGACGAAGCCGGTATCTATATGGAGCGTTTTCAATGGCTTTTTAGATGACAGCGGTGTCATCCTCAGAATGAAATTACAAATTCTTTTAACGTCAACTCTTGCCAAATTTTTATGAATCTTTGATAAATGATTTACAAAGGTTTGGGGAAATATCTCTAAATATAATATAAACACTAAAAAGGAAACTCCTGCAGAATTCTGTATGAATTTGGCAGGAGTTTTGAGCTTTTATGAGAATATGTAAATTTAATATCAAAAAGCGATGGCAGGTTGAGGAGGGCGAAGTGGTGGAGGTACTGTCTTCGGAAAAGGTGCTACGAGGTAAGTACGGTATAAAAAAACAAGACAGAAAGAACCGTCACCTTGTCTTCTAGATTAGTGTAGGTTTTTGGTTAAGAAGGGGCGTCGGGGTGTGCGAAAACTATTTTTTTATTTTTAATTCTCCCACTTTACTACATAAATGGCCTATATTTTGGGATAAATAGCCCCAATATGAACTTAAAGCTAATATTTATCCGCCACTTTTTAGTTTTTGATTTATTGGGTACAGCGTTTTTGTACAGTCTGACGTCCCTACCCGTCCTTGAAAATTGAGAATAAAACTGGGGGAAGATTGAAATGAGTAGTTTAATAAGAATAGGAGTAATTGGCGATCTAGATTTGAAACGGCCATCACACAAGGCGACAAATGATGCGTTACAGCATTGTGCAGATAATTTAGGTGTTAATGTAGAAATACAATGGTTATCTACGGAATCTCTAGAAGAGCAGTTGCAAATTAGTAATATTGGTAATTATGATGGCTTTTGGTGTGCACCAGGAAGTCCGTATAAGAGTATAAAGGGAGCTTTAAAGGCAATTCAATTTGCAAGAGAAAATGATTATCCTTTTATTGGAACATGTGGAGGTTTTCAACATGCAGTTATTGAATATGCCCAGAATAAATTAGGCTTAAAAAATGTACAGCATGCAGAATATGGACCTGGAGATTCAAATTTGTTTATTACAGCATTATCATGTTCGCTGGTTGGAGAAACACGTAAAATTTTTATAAATAGAAATTCCATGATTTACAGATTTTACAATGAAACGGATGTTGAAGAACGCTATAATTGCAGTTTTGGACTTAATCCTGATTATCAAAAATTAATAGATGGAAGTGGTTTTAAAGTAGTTGGCACAGATGAAACAGGTGAGGCAAGAATATTAGAGTTACTCCAAAACAAATTCTTTGTGGGCACATTATTTCAACCGCAGCTAAGTTCACTACCTACTAATCCCCATAAACTTATCTTAGCATATTTGAGATGCTGTAAGGAATTTCATATTTCTAATTTCCATAGGAAACGCGGGGACAGGGATGTTGTTTTCAATAAGGAAACATAGTCCCTGTCCCCGTGTTTTTATATGAATTTGGCAGGAGCTTTGGGCTTTTATGAGAATAGGTAAATTTAATATCAAAAAGTTGATGGCAAGGTGACGGAAGAGAAACGTCCCTGATTGTCTTTTTCTTCAGGCTTAAATTATTAAAAAAGATTTGACAGTATACTTTGCTTAATATAAGATAAGAATATAAAAGGCGTACTGGAAACGGTTCGCCTAACAAAGTTAATAGAAGCAGTTTTTAAGAAAAACGACCGCTAAACTTGTAGGAGAGTGCTAGCGGTTGTTTTGCGTTACAGTGAGGATTAAAAAAATCATAATGAGTATCATGATTATATTATCCATCGGCAACACCTGCCTATGAGGACAGATTGACAAACCGCTTCCGTTTTTTAGTACGTCTACATTTGATTATAGCATAAAATGTAAAATTGTGTATATTATAAAGTGGCTTGTTTACTAGAAGATATTTTGTGGGTGTTTAAGTGATAAATCATGTATAAGTATTGGCAGCAATAACAGTAAGAATATAACCACTAAAAAGAAAACTCCTGCTCAATTCTGTATGAATTTGGCAGGAGTTTTGAGCTTTCATGAGAATATGTAAGTTTAATGTGAAAAGTTGATGGCAAGGTGACAGAAAAGGAACGTCCCCACCTGTCCCCACCTGTCCACTGTCCCGTCCCCACCTGTCATGTCAGAACCATCTTTTTGAGTCTTGTTTTTAATAAATTTAGCGATTATTAAGAAAAAGGAGACAAATGTCATGAAAAATAAGTATGAGGTAATTGATGAAAGCAAGTGGAAAAGGGCGCTGCACTGTCAAATGTTTAGAAACAGCATAGAACCCTCCTATTGTGTTACCTTCGAATTGGACATAACAAATTTCTTGAAGAAAATCAGGACAGCAAATTTATCCTTTACATTTGCGCTTATCTTTGTTGTCTCAAAATGTGCAAACAGTATTGAAGAGTTTCGATATCGTTTCCTTGATGGTCAGATTATGCTTTATGATAAGATCGATACAGCTTTTACTTACCTGGATAAGAATACGGAACTATTCAAAGTTGTTAATGTTGAAATGCAAGACACATTAGAAAGTTATGTTTCTGTAGCGGTTCAAAAAGTTGCAAACCAAAAAGATTATTTTACAGGGCCATTGGGCAATGATGTATTTCAGTTTTCGCCTATGCCGTGGATATCATATACGCATATTTCACACACAAATTCCGGTAAAAAAGATAATGCCACTCCTTTATTTGATTGGGGAAAATATTTTGACAGAGATGGGAAAACAATACTTCCCTTTTCCGTTCAGGTACATCATTCTTTTGTGGATGGAGTACATATTGGAAAATTGGCGGATTCTTTGCAAAATTATTTGAACAAGTTTTAAGCTGTGAACATTAGTTTATGGTGTCAACAACCCCGTCCCCTCGACACTAAGGCCAAATCCTATGCAATGTAAGCAAAAATGATGCACGGGAAAAACTCTATCGAAGTAAAGCGTGCAAAACTTGTTCACATAAAGATGAGTGTACAAAAAATAAACGTGGTCGGCAAATAGTACAGGGAGAACAACAGAAAGTAATGGCACGTACGGATGAACGACTAGCAAATAATTTAAAACTTTACAAGCAACGACAAATGATAGTTGAACATCCCTTTGTCCCATTAATTTTCCAAACGTGTGAAAATTAATGGGACAAAGGGATGCTTTTTTTATAAATGGAATATTTTCCATGATGTGAGGAGATGAAACAGAATGGAGGAAAAACCGATGTATTTACATCTTGGGAAAATTATTGTATTTAAAGAAAAAAGAATTTTATTTAAAAAATCATCTGAAATATTTTATTTTTATGCAAATGACGGTAAAATCTATGCCGTAGCAAAAGAACGGTATTTGGTTCGAGCTTCTTTGGACTATTTAAGCGTCAGATTGTCCTCATTAAATTTTTTAAGGTGCCATAAAAACTATCTAGTCAACCTAGCCAAAATCGAAGAGATTATTCCGTGGTTTAATAGTATTTTACAATTGAAACTTGAATCATATGACGGCACGATTCCCGTTAGTCGGAATTACCTTAAGAACTTTAAGGAGCAAACTGGACTTTCGATTGTTGCACATTAAGAGCGGTATTTGTATTTCAACATGTCTATTTTGCATTTCAGAGGAGATTTATTCTAGTTTTATGAACGATGAAGATAATAGCTTTAGACTCAAATTTTAAAGAGTCGAACGAAAGTCATGACATATAGGAAGGCTTACTATGTCTGACAACAATCTCCAGGTCATATTTGTGAAGAAAATTTGTTCTATCTTAACAAGCTGCAGAAGGAGTAATTATACATCAGCTATACTCATGTTCTGAACCGGGGCAGCAAGGGATGCCCGGCTGATTTTTTGTGAGGTGGGTAAGAAAGTGAGAAACCTTTGCAGTTATAGGGTAAGGAGGTGATCATTAAAGCTGGTGGAGTCCTCGGTGTTTTATCTCAAATTGCAGTTAACAAATTAGCCTGATGAGAAGAAAGGGGAAAAGAAATGACAGATGTAACAGTAAAGATCGTCGGTGGAACAGAAAAGGAAAATACCAGCGCAGTGACAATTGGTAATGTAAGGTGGGGGCTGAACGGCACTGCAGATTTTGGTCAAGGACAAAATCTGCAGTGCCGGTAGGGGATCAAGATTTAACTGTAATCAAAACAACATCACCAAAGAAAATATCAATAAAAATCCAGGTATCAGGAGATGTGCAGATAGTAAATATACAAGTTAACGACGATGAAATAATAGTTAATTAACCAAGTATGTTACCACAGTGGACAATTGGGAGTTTCAGTTTTGCTCTAGCTCACAATTGCCGATAGTTTTTGTGTTAGGCTCTGCCGACAATGGCCACACGGCAGTGACTGATTATATTTATTGTGGCTAATAAATCATATAGGAGGAAAACATGACTAAGTACAGTGTAAACGTGGAATTGGACAATGAGACCTTAGATGCTCTAAAAAATGGTTTTGAAATGCAGGTTTTCAAGGGTGTTAAGGCGCATAGCTATGCACGAGCAAATGGTCATTGCCCCAGAGGGATCGACCACCGTGGAGACTGGTTCCTGCAGCAACGTGGCAATTTTGAATAATTCCAGCATCCAGTATGTGGCTGGACTGGGCATGAGAGGCGGAGATGAGGTATATCACGGAATATGTGGGATCAACTTCTATGCTCACCAGTCACTTAGAATAAAACCACTAGACACTATGTTTCTTGCGATCGTTCCAGGGACTTTGATTGTTCCGAATATGTCCGTGGAAATTTTGCATCAAATTGGGGTTTTGGTGGATGTGTCTGAAGCGTCGACGAAATCACGATCCATTTGTTATGATATAAACGCTGGTTGGTTACCTTCTGATAACAGTTGGATCAAACACTATCCAGCCCCATGTCATTTAGGAGAGATATTAATTCAAAAGTTCAGTTAAAGTTGGTGATTTAGGGTAATTCATACATCTATTTCACAGGCTAACACAAATACCGCTAAATATAGTACAAACAATAATTAGGAAACTCTTGCAGGATTCTGTATGAATTTGGCAGGAGTTTTAGGCCTTTATGAGAATAGGTAGGTTTAGTATCAAAAATTCGATGACAAAAGAGCGTCCCTGCCTGCATGAATTATCTTTAAATTATTGTCATATTCTGTTATAATCTATCCTAGACGCATGAAAAAACGGAAGCGGTTGCCATTCTGTCCCCAATTGGGGGTGATAAGTTGGAACAAGATATTGTTGTTTTAATTTTGATTCTGCTTATCCTAAAAGAAACAAAAAGATAACCGCTATTCCCGACCAAAAGTCTAGCGGTTATCCTTTTTAATTAAAAGTAAAGCCTCGAAAGCTTTTTGTTGTCGGCACCGTTTCCAGTGCGTCTTTTATATCGTTATTATACTCGTGTGGTGGTAAAATATCAAGTATATGATCAAAGTGAATTTTAAATGTAGGTAAGAAGACAATAGTGGATAAAAATGATTTTTATCTTATGAGATTGTTCTTAATGATGATAAATAGAATATAAACACTGAAAAAGCAACTCCTGCTGAATTTTGTATGAATTTGGCAGGAATTTTGCGCTTTTATGAGAATATGTAAATTTAATAGTTAAAAGTAGATAGCAAGGTTGAGGAGGGCGAAGTGGCGGAGGGAGTGTCTTAGAAAAAAGCAACAAGATAAAATCACCGTCCACAGTCGTTCGAAAATAGTGGGACATGGAACCTGTCCCCTTGTCCCTATAGATGTACTGAAACGGAAGCGGTTTGCTTAATCTGCCCTAAAAGGCAGGTGTTGTCAATGGAGAATATAATCATAATACTTATTATGATTTTTTTAATTCTCGTTGAAATGCAAAACAACCGCTAACTCCCTCGAAAAGTTTTAGCGGTTGTTTTTCTTAAAACTGCCTCTATTGACTTTGCTAGGCGAACTGTTTCCAGTACGTCTTTATGTATTTATTATAACCACATCATCAATAAATATCAATGAAATAAATCTCATTTTTGTATTAAATCTAAAAAAATTATAAAAGCTCAATCCAAAGATAGAGGATTGAGCTTTTTGTTTTTCACGAAAATTTATGTGTCAGATATGAAATTGTGTTTACTTGGGTTTTCGACTTTTTAAAATAAAATTTAATCAGCATTATTAAAATAAAACAAGTTGTTGTAATTACAGCACCAAATTGTATGTTAGATTTGGTGAATCAATTCCTATTAATAACATTTTGGATAAATTAGAAGACTCGCATAAATCACAGATTGAAAATATGGGAAAAAAAGATAGGCGTTTATCTAATGGACAAGATGACTTAACGGGTGAGTATGTAGATTTTGTTTCAATAGAAGAAGATAAACAGCGATATGATAAAGAAATTACGGATTTAAGGAAAAATCTAAAAAATAAATTCCAAGAATGTTTAAGTTCATCTCAGAAGATATAATTTGTAGTCATTTTTTACTCAGAGGAGCTGGAGGATGGATTGCGAGTGCCTAATTTACTTAGATATAGACCTTTATCAGGAGATTGGCAGAGGTTAATGTGCTGTAATTATAAAAAGGAAACTCCTGCTGAATTCTGTATGAATTTGGCAGGAGTTTTACGCTTTTATGAGAATATGTAAGTCTAATATCAAAAAGTCGATAGCAAGGTGACGGAAAAGGGACGTCATCTATTGTCCCATGATATTTTAGCTTAATCAGAAGTGATATCTCTTAATTCTCTCTTACGCCATATGCAACTCGTCTAATATTGATTAAGTTCATAGGTCCTACATTGTCTGAGGTAGCACTGCCGCCTATTGCGCCGCATCCTAAAGTCAATGCTGGAACAAGATTAGTTGAAGCACCAATACCACCTAATGATCCTGAAGTATTGATCAAAAGTCTGGATACCGGCATCTTTAAGGCAAATTCTCTGATGACGGAGTTATCATTAGAATGAAGAATTAAAGTATGCCCTTTTCCCTCGTTCATTAGAATTTCTATACAGCGATCACAGGCTTTTTTAAGGTTCTCTTCACAGTAAAAAGCAAGTATGGGAGCTAATTTTTCTCTGGAATAGCAATTTAGCTTTCCTACTGTTGTTTGCTCAGAAATCAGTACCTTCGCTCCTGCAGGGATTGTTATGCCTACTAAGTTGGCTATTGTTTGTACATTTTTTCCGACAATTTGCGGATTTATCATACCATTGCTTTTTAAAATATATAGCCCCAATTGCTCGGATTGTTCTGGAGTTAAGAAGTAAGCACCCTGTTTTTTGAATTCGGCGATAACGGCTTCTTTTGAGCAGGATTCGACAATAACGGATTGTTCTGAAGCGCAGATTACACCATTATCAAAAGTCTTACTTTCTATAATTCTTTGCACAGCGAGTTGAAAATCTGCTGTTTTTTCGATGAAAGCAGGTCCATTGCCTGGACCTACTCCAATAGCGGGGGTGCCAGAACTATACGCTGCTTTAACCATAGCTTCGCCGCCTGTAGCAAGAATTAATGAAACATCGGGGTGCTTCATTAATTGTGTAGTACCTTCCATGGAAAGAACCCTCATACAACCAATGATCCCTTCAGGAGCACCTGCTTTAACTGCAGCGTTCTGCAGTATAATTGCTGCTTCTATTGTGCAGTTTTTTGCTGATGGATGAGGAGAAAATACAATAGCATTTCCTGTTTTTAATGCTATGAGAGATTTGTAAATAACAGTGGAAGTAGGATTAGTAGAAGGCACTAATGCAGTAATTATGCCAACTGGAACAGCTACGTCCATTACCATTTTTTCCTTGTCATCTGTTAAAATACCTACTGTTTTTATATGTTTGATGTGATTATATACGACTTCACTGGCAAATTTATTTTTGATTATTTTATCTGACCATTTGCCGAACCCAGTTTCTGTATTGGCAAGCTTTGCAAGGTGATCAGCTTCTCTACTAGCAGCGATAGACATTGCTTCAATAATTTTATCAATTTGTTCTTGGGTAAAATCTTTATAAACTTCCTGTGCCTTTTTGGCTTTGGCAATTATATCACGAGCCTCTTGGATAGATTGTAAATCTGAAGATAATGTTTGCATGAGTAAACCCTCCTTGTTTTATTTAAATATCAAATCTCTAAATTGTATAGTGTAGTATTTTCAAAGAGTTTGTGGTGAATAATTTCCTGTTTTTAGACTAGGAAAAAGCTTGATCAACAAATTATCTTGTACATTATTGAAACATCTGTTAATATGGAAAAAAATAGATTTTTTAGTGATAACTCTTCTTGATATGATAGTAACATTTTATTGTAGACAGAACTATTCGGTTTTTTAAAAAACTGTTTCTATTTTAAAAAAATTTGTATTTTTATGAATATTGAAAATACAATATAGTGGGAAATCTGCAAAGGAGGGATATTATGGATAAGTTTAATCGAAATCTGGAACTAATTGATGGATTGGAAACTAATTATTTACGTATTTTGTATTATGATTTTGACAAGCAGTATCAAGGTATTTATAATTCCTATGAAAATAATCGATTATGTACCATTATTAATGGTGCTAAAAAAGTAAAAATTAATGATTCCAATTTTTTTACTTATGATGAAAATGAATTTATTGTATTACCGCCTTATTCCAGTATAAACTTAGAAATAAATATTCCTACGACTGCATTAGTTATTGAAATTTTTAACGGATTAATTGAGGATATTACGGAAAAAGTTAGTTTGGAAACTGAGATAGAGTGTGTTTGTACCGCAGATAATAGTTTTTGTCATACAAAGAAGACAACTACACTACAAATCATCCTTGAAAAAATCTTTCAGACAGGTATAGGAACTGATAAAAACAAGGAATTCATTATCGATTTATATGCACAGGAAATGATATATGATTTGCTTAAAAATCAATATGTTCAGGATGTAAAAAGAAATCAATCAAACAATTTTATGCAATTAGCTATCAATTTAATGAAAAATAATCTTTCTGGTGATAGCAGCATTGCTGATATCGCACAAATTTTAAATATGTCGTCAGCTAGTTTTTCAATAAAATTTAAACAAATGACAGGTATAACACCTAATAAATATTTGACTAATTTAAAGCTGCTTCATGCCAAAACACAGTTGCAGTTAAACAATAAAAATGTTACGGAAATTGCAATGGATTTGGGGTACGAAAATATTTCTCATTTTATTCAATTATTTAAAGAAAAATTTGGAGATACACCCAAACAATATCTTTTGAAGCAGTAATAGATCATAAGATAGAAGTAGAAGTCCTGATATTTTTGCAGGACTTCTATTATTTTTTCGTAATAAAATAATAAATTGTATTATAAGTCTGGGGTACAGGAGATGAATGGAAGTATTGTGAAATTTTAATAGATATTACTACTTTCCAATTGTTTCTTAACTTGTCCATTTAATAACAGAAGAGACCATGTTAATTTTGATTTGTCCCTTATTGAATTATTGATAAAATAGACTACGTCAGTGATGCTAAATAGAATATAAACACTAAAAAGGAAACTCTTGCTGAATTCTGTATAAATTTGGCAGGAGTTTTGAGCTTTCATGAGAATATGTAATTTTAATATCAAAAAGTTGATGGCAAGGTTGAGGAGGGCGAAGTAGCGGAGGTACTGTCTTAGGAAAAAGTAACAAGACGAAATCATCGTCCCCAGTCGTTCGAAAATGGTGGGACAGGGAACCTGTCCCCTTGTCCCTCCAATCCCTTTGCCTGCCATCTCACCTTTGCTGATTAATTGACTTTTTTCACCATAAAAACACCTCTTACGTAATATAGTTTTGCTATACGACATAAGAGGTGCTTTTCTTTCTGTCCCAGTTTATGGCTTGGGGGCTATTAGATCCAATTATTGATATTGAGAAACTTCTTTTTTTAATATTTTGCAGGAGTCGTTTAACCAGTTCGTGCAATCGGTACAACGCCTGATATACTCGTCGGGAGAGACGTTAAGTAACGAGCTGCCATACCCACGTTTATAATATGCTCAAAATCGGTACATTCTTTTGCAATAGTTTTTCTGTATATTTCATAAAGAAAGATTCACTCCTCTAGTGATTTTTTTTAGTATGTGCTTATTAGTATAAAACAATAAGCATGCCAGAACTGGATAAAGAATTTTCATGGAAATATCAAGATTCTTAGTTGAAAAATGAATTTCAAAAGAATGTATATAATTGAAGGGGTGATGACGATATGAGGTAAGCGGATACACAGAATTATTTTTTGTCAAAAAAATAAGGGGAGATGTTTGTTTATGAGAAATACGTGTAAAAGTGGAATGTTCCTTGGTTATGATAGTGGTGTAAGTACAACTGGTGTGAGTACTTATGATCCGGATATTGTATCGTTTGACTATTGCAACTGGAATGGTTCGGGAGCCAGTGCAATAAGCTATAACTACAATAGCACAGTGAAAAATTTAAATAAAACGATTTCTGTATCTTGCCATATGCCCAATCCGAACGGCGGAAATGCAAAAGTTGCAATGTCAGCCTCAGATTTTTCTACACTCGCCAGTACCCAGATAAAATCGATCACCTCATCCAGTTCTACAATGCTGCAAACATACAAGGCAGAAGTAGACAAAATAGCAGCTGGACTCAGCAATCTTGGAACTACTGTGTATTTTAGACCGTTTCATGAAATGAATGGCAGTTGGTTTTGGTGGGGAAAGCAGTTAACAAGTGATTTCATTAATCTTTGGAAAAAATTATATGATTATATTATAAATTATAAAGGTCTATCCAATGTAAAATTTGTTTATGCACCTAATAAGGGGAGTTATGCGGCTGACTATTATCCTGGGAGCAGCTATGTGACATGGATAGGAATTGATGCTTATAGTGATGATCCTGTCAATGATTCGGATATCAAAACTGCCTACAATGCACTGGTTGGTAAAGGCAAGTCCATTGGTTTTAGTGAAATCGGGCCTACAGTAGGAGGGGCATATGTAGATAGCAGTAACAATCAGATTAAGAAATTTGACTATACTCTATGGAATAATGCGATAAATTATACCTATACCAGTGCCAGTTTCTTCATAACCTGGGATGGCGCGTATGGGCCATATAACAATACAAATGGCAGTGTACTCTTCGGAGAACAGTCCTCATGGTAATTTTGTAAAGCGTCCGAATAGGGTGCTTTTCACTTGCAAGAATTTTGCCGATAGTTATAGTGTATGGATGTTTGCTCATATGCTTTGCTAACATTTTATGCACTGCACACCGACTTCTTGTCTGCAACGATAATAATCATTAAATAGAACACAAATAGTAAAAGGAAACTCCTACTGAATTCTGTATGAATTTTGCAGGAGTTTTGAGCTTTTATGAGAATATGTAAATTTAATATCAAAAATTGATGGCAGGTTGAGGCGGATGAAGTGGCGGAGGTAGTGTCTTAGAGGAAAGCAATAAGACGAAATCACCGTCCCCAGTTGTTCGAAAATAGTGGGACGGGGAACCTGTCCCCTTGTCCCATAAGAGGTTTAAACTTGATTATTGACTACAATTATATGGTTCCACCAAGTGCTCATTGCATTCATTAATTTTTGAGATGAAAAATATCTGTCTTTTCCTTTTGGTTGACCATCTTGATAGGTGGCATTCCAATTATTTGGATCATAAACTTCAAAGTAGGTGTTACCATCTACTACTCTGTAGCCTTTTACCACAATAAAATGACCTCCTTTATAATCGTAAAATCTTTCTATTCTTTGTTCAGAGTTATTGTTATATGGTATATAAGTTGTATCGATACATAAAATAAGTATATTTCCTTGCTGTAATTGAGATTTTAAAAGACTTTCTGATGGATTATCCCAAACTTTACCTTTGGTACCATTTAACTCAAGATAATTTAGAACATCATTCGTATACCACCATCCGCCATTTTCAGGATAAACAGCTCTTGCATCTTCAACAGTTTTAGAAAAGTCACTGTTTAGCCACTTTAATGCCATTATAGTACTAGACGGACCGCAGTTGCTATTTGAGTATTCTCCTGTGTTTCCCTGATCTATATACCAATCATAAGATCTATTATTACTGATATATTCAGATTGCACTACTCCTAGACCCCAGCTAGAATCAACTGTTGTAATACTACTTTGTGCAGCTTGTGCAATTACAGCACCGCTTAATAAAGTTACCAAAATTAAAAATGATGTAATAATTTTATTAAATTTAGTTTTAATCATATTATTTCCCTCCATTAATAACATGTTTTGTATTTATTTCACAGTAAAAATAGATATATTTACGACATGAAACAAAACTTTATTTCATCCAGACACGCCCCCTTTCTATACTTAGCTATTGGATTTGACACAGGCGATAATTTACCAGAAATCCACATTAGCACTTAAGTTATCCTTCATAGTGCTTGCAATGTTAGCTAATATTTTTTTGAATCATTTGTAGAAAATATTCCTTTATATCAGCCTCCTTGTTTATATACATTCTTTAAATGTTGTTTTTTAAACCATAATCGACAAAAAAACACTGCTTAAGAAATAAATAAAATTTAGGGAATTATATCCGTAAAGAAAAACAGCAGACAGTACCTGTATAAAGGTATTGTCTGCTGTTTGGATAAAGATTTAAGAAGCTTTTTCGGATGTAGAGGGGCGATCTCCATTTCAATAAAATGGGGTGACTTTTCACGTCCGCTACCATCCCCTGTCGTTAAGAATAGTGCCTATAGTGCTAATTAGAATATAACCAATACAGACGAAACTCCTGCTGAATTTTGTATGAATTTGGCAGGGGGGTGAGCTGTTCAAAACCACCGTTGTCTAGTTCGTCAAAGAAGAAGAAAACTATTCTTTGGGAGATGATTAATAATGAAAACTAAGTTTTTTATTCTGTTGTTTTTTTCAGTATTTATTTTTGGTTCTAACTTTTCACAAGCTTATGCGGAAGATCAATTTTTATTTTTAGGACAGTCAGCAAGTGCAGAGGCTTATCTGGATACTGCAACACTTTCTGTTACAAAAGATGATAGAAAGTGCATTTATTATGACGCATGGATAAAGAGTAAGAATAAACAGGAAGTTCAGCAATTAGATGTTTTTAATAATCAGCAAGAATATGTAGATTATGAATTCTTTCATATGATATTTGCTATAACTCAAGATAAGAAAATGATTCAGATTCGGAGTGTTAGTCCTTATGGTAAAAGTGGTGCAAAGCTTTTGGGGGATAGGGCGAATAATCCAATGTTTACAGACATCATCAAAGGTTCAATGGCTGATGTGCTGGCTGATGAAATAACAAGATATGTATCACAAAATTGGGTGGGGCCAATCCCCGATTTGGATGAAAAATATCTGCCCTTGGATGAGACGAAATTTTATAATTTATTTACATCTAAAGGATATGCGCTAAATAAAATAGAGGAGTCACAGGGACCTAAGCCAGCAAATAATGATTCTTATATCTCTACTACAACGCCGTATAGCTTTTTAGATAAAGCTCTTGATAAAGAAGTCTGGTTTAGTGCATCTGGCGATGATAAGCAACATTTAAATATGGCACATGTATCTTTTGGCACTGAAGGGCAAAATTATAAACAATCTGAATTGTTTACTAATAATTTATCTTTAGAAGAAAAAATAAATTTGTTTTACACGGCACTACAAGCATTGTTTCCAGAATGGTCAAAAGATGAATCTGAAAAATGGGTAAATGATTCAATTGCCAGAATGAATCAAAGCGATAAAGTCATGTTTATATATTTGCATAAGGGTAAAAATTATATAATGATTTCGCGGCAGCCGACAAACGATAATATAGCAGTATTATATGTGCTCAAAATTTCTCCAATTGAGCCAATCGAGGTTAATCCTATCCAGTCATATTATGAGCGTAACAATGCTATTTCTATTTATGAGGAATGGAAACCATCAAAAAAGAATGATTAAGTACTGTTGAATAGAATATAAACAGTAAAAAGGAAACTCCTGCTGAAATTTGTATGAATTTGGCAGGAGTTTTGAGCTTTTATGAGAATATGTAAATTTAATATCAAAAAGCGATGGCAAGGTGACGGAAAAGGAACGTCCCCGCCTGTCTCGCCTGTCTCCCCCGCCTGTCCGTCCTGGTTTGGAGGTGTAAGTATGAAAAAGATTTTGTTATTATTGGCCAATGGTTTTGAAGCCTATGAAGCAAGTGTTTTTACTGATGTATTGGACTGGAATATGGAAGAGGGGGACGGATCAACTCAAGTGGTGACTTGTAGTTTACACAAGCAGATTACTTGTACTGGACGTTTAACTGTAATTCCTGAATTACTAATATCACAAGTTGATGTAGCTAAGTTTGACGCATTGGCGATTCCAGGCGGGTATGAATCTAAAGGGTTTTATAAGGATGCATATAGTGACGAGTTCTTGACTCTTATTCAAAAGTTTAATTCAGTAGAAAAAATCATTTCTGCAATTTGCGTCGGAGCTTTACCAGTGGGAAAAAGCGGAGCATTATTTGGTCGTCAAGGAACGACATATCATTTGAATAATGGATATCGTCAACAGCAATTAGCTTCCTTTGGGGTTAGTGTTGTTAACCAACCGATAGTAATTGATAGTAACATTATAACGTCTTCGTCACCAGCAACAGCAATGGACGTTGCCTTTAAGCTATTGGAGATGCTTACATCATTGGAAAACTGTCGTCATGTTAAATATTTAATGGGTTTTTAATAAACGCTATACTCGTTTAAAATCAAAAAGTGATGGCAAGGTTGAGGAGGGCGAAGTGGTGGAGGTAGTGTCTTAGAAAAAAGCAACAAGACGAAATCAATGTCCCTAGTCTATGGAGGGTGAAAACTTGTGGGAAGAAGCTTTACGTTTATTAGACAAAGACAAAATCCGAAATTGCAATATCATTAATTTTATAGACCAATATCCGATAGAACGGATTGAAATAATGGGACAGTCGGTATTGGTGAGAGGTATAAGTGATGAAATCTGGAATTATATTAGCAGCGAAAATGTAAATGAGTTTGAAAAGTTGATTGAAAATGAGCAAGCTGCAGGTACACATTTTGCTGCTATTGAAGACTGGATGCTTCCTTATTTAACACTAAGTAGGACGGTAGTTTGGCAGTTAACAAGTATAAAATTAGTGTTTACACATGATGTATCATTGCTGCCTGCTAATAAACATAATGTATCTGAATTAAAACCAGAGGATGCACAGTATATCTACAAACATTATAATTATCAAAAGTATACATCGGTAGAATATATTGCTAATCGTATTAAAAATGGTAATGCGTTAGGTATCTATGAAGACAGTAAACTTATAGCTTGGATTGCGACTCATGATGATGGTGCAATGGGTTTATTACATGTACTGCCGGAATATAGAAAAAAAGGATATGGATATGAACTGACTGTTGCCTTAATAATGGGCTTGTATGAACAAGGTAAGCTTCCATTTGTTCATATTGAAGAGGAAAATGAAAAGTCGATGAATCTAGTATTAAAAGTCGGTTTTGTAAAAGATAGGCGTATTCACTGGTTAAAAGTGAAGTGAATTTTGCCAAGCCTTCAAATTCTTTTAACGTCATTTTTTGCCAAATTTTTATGAATTTTTAATAAATCTTTTACAAAGATTTTAGATAACATTGTTAAATAGAAATATAAACACTAAAAAGGAAACTCCTGCTGAATTCTGTATGAATTTGGCAGGAGTTTTGAGCTTTTATGAGAATATGTAAGTTTAATAGTTAAAAAGCCGATGGCAAGGTGACGGGAAAAAAAACGTCCCCGAATGTTTCAGATTTATTTGTGGCAATTTGCCTTTAGAGGAGTGTTTATTATTTTCAAGATAACCAAAAGTGCTATACCTAATTCATTGACTCTTGCCAATTTAGGGTGTGGTATTATGTCTATAATGATGTTATTCCAGTTGAACTATATATGGTCTGCCATTTTTATATTATTAGCATGCCTTGCAGATCGATATGATGGATTTGTTGCTAGATGGCTAAATGTGTCAGGTGAATTAGGAAAAGAGCTTGATTCTCTTGCGGATGTAGTTTCTTTTGGGGTTGCGCCGTCTATACTTGCTTTTAATCTCTATGGATTTTCAGAATTGGGGATTTGGGGGTATTTATTGTTATTGTTATTCCCGCTGGCTGGTGCGTATAGGTTAGCCAGATTCAATGTTACTGAATTTGACGGAGAATTTTATGGTATTCCTATAACTTTCGCTGGTATGTTTATGGCATTATATTGCCTAGCTACGGTAAAATACTTATTGCCATTAGGAGTTACAGCAATATTAATGATTGCTCTATCTTACCTTATGGTTTGCAAGCATAAATTTAAAAAGTTTTAAAAATGTAAAAGGTAGTTGTGGAATCAACAAGTAAATTTTTGTCTGTTTAAATTTTGACAAATCGTTAAATAGAATATAAACACTAAAAAGGAAACTCCTGCTGAATTTTGTATTAATTTGGCAGGAGTTTTGAGCTTTTATGAGAATATGTAAGTTTAATGTGAAAAGTTAATGGCAAGGTGACAGAAACCTGCTAATAAAAATCAATAGTTTTTCAATAAAAATTTCTGAATATATTTTATTGAAAAAAGGGCATGGCTAAGCAGTCCGGTTAAATTATAAAACCGGATTTTAGATGTTTATTGCAATTAACCTGCTATTGTCTCTTTTACTCGTGTATAATAAATTCTTAGAAATTTATTCAACCCTGCAATTTTAGCAACTTTTTTAGGTTTACCTTCTGCCTCTTTCTTAAGAATATATCTGTATACAGCATTATCATAATCTGGTTTGACTGTCTTTAAACACTTCATAACTTCATATCCTGTTTTACGTAAAATAGACGAGCCACGCTTAGAAATTTTTCTTTTTGTTGCTGTAAATCGCCCGGATTCATAAGGTGGTGTATCAAGACCTGCATATGCAATTAAAGAGCTCCCGTTATGAAACCTACGTACATCTCCGATTTCGGCAATCAAACGTAGTGCTAATTTGTCACCGACACCCGGCATTGCACGAACAATGCTGTATTCTTTCAAACTCTTTGCTAACTCATTCATTCGTGCTAAAATATTGTGTAAGGACTTCTCTGTTTGGAGAAGTACCTTGACAGCTTCTTGTACGAGCATTTTGGTCGATGGCGTACTGGAAGGCAATGTTGGGATACCTGTTTAGGCTAAAGCATATATTTGATGTGCTTTTTTCTCATTAGCTTGGTATCCCTTTTTACTTGCCCATTTCACATACGTATCTACAAAATGTTTTTCTCCTTTGTTAGTGATTATGTCATAATGCCAGAATCTAAACGCAAAATCTCCGATTTTATTATGAGAAAAATCATCTGAATGACTTTTAAGTAAGTCCTTGATTTCTGGCATCGTACGATCAAGCATACAAGTAAGAGTAATTTTAGACTTTACATACATTCCCATGAATTGAATGTACTGACGCCCCAGTATTTTTAATTCATCATATATTTTTTCATCAGGACGGTAATCGGTTAAATCAAACCAATGGTCAATACCGAAGTTAGCAATTCTGCCAGCATCTATTTTATCCGTCTTTGCTTTACGCAATGAAACATTGATATATTTTTTCATAACTAAAGGATTAACTACCGAAACAAAGATACCGTTTTCTTTCATAAACGCTAGAATGGGCAGATGATAATAGCCAGTTGCCTCCAATACAACACGTGTTTCCTCGTTAAATTGCTTAATTGTTTTTACCAGTGCTGTTAAATCTTCTACCGTGTGTGTAATTTCAAATGGTCGCTGAATAATTTCACCATAAGGCTTTAAAATACAAACGGTACTTTTACCTTTTGAAACGTCAATTCCTACACTGATCAAGGGGATATACCTCCTAATATAATCTTTGTAAAATGGTATCCAATCCTACTTATTATTCTTCATTTTAGTTCGTTACACGAAAGCCAGAAAATGGTTTCAACCTGCTTAATCGAAGATTTATAATAAGAGGATGGCAGACTGTTTTCGTCACGGATACGAAATCCAAAGGAACGTACGTCTGACCATATACTCCACTTATTATAATAAAAATAAGTGCGAACAACTAAAAATTTTCATTTAGTGTTCACACTTTTATAGTACTAAAGGAACGTCCCCGCCTGCCACTTGCCCTCAAAGAAACGCTTGTTTACTTTATGAATAAAATAGAATATAATAAGCATATACTAAATAAACCAAAAACGCACTGCGTAAACAGGACGTTTCGGTTGAATACGAGGTTAGGTTAGCACTTTTATGGTAAAAGCAATTAATGCTACTACCTTAACAAGTACCATTGGTTCGATCTGAAAATCAAAATGGAACTTCATAAGGTCACCTCCTTGTATTCAGTTTTAAGGACGTAGTTAGCGCTACGTCCTTAGTTATTATAACTTAATATTACCAATTTTGATAACTTGAATTTCGGGCTGTTTTTTTTATGTCTCTTCTGATTTCATCTCTATGAATTGCTGATAAAACATTAATAAAGGCGAACACAAATACTGGTAAATAGAATATAATCACTAAAAAGGAAACTCCTGCTGAATTCTGTATAAATTTGGCAGGAGTTTTGAGGTTTCATGAGAATATGTAATTTTAATACCAAAAAGCGATGGTAAGGTGACGGAAGAGGAACGTCCCTGAGTGTCCTCTGAGTGTCCGTAAGATATACATTAGAGTGATGGTTTCTCCGATTTTACGGCACTTTTAACACCATAAGGATCAAAAATCCTAAATGGATCATAATTAGGCATTGCAAATTTAAGTGGATTCGTTTTACTATAATATAGCCAATCTTCTTTGGTATTAATTGCTGCATAGTCTATAGATTCGTTCTGTGGTTGAGTGCTGATGGGGACAATATCACATTCATAAAACGTTGCATCCGTTCGTTTTAAAGTCAAATGTAAAATTGGCCGTTTCATATCCATTTTTATCATATCTTCAAATTCATATAAGTGCAGAGTGTTTGTTTGGATACCATTAATTGAAATAATTTGATCACCTGGTTTTACAGCAATAAGTGTTGGTATTTGTTCTGTACTTACCTTCTGAACTGTAAATGGGCCTTTGCTCCAACTTTCATTTGCATCCAAATATTTTTTTCGAAGATTGAGTCCATAATCATTGAGTCCATAAAAACCTTCGTAGGTTTGATCAATGAGTTTTTTTGTATCTAATAAATATTTATCAAATTTATCTGGTTTTTTGTCATTAGATAATGTAAACGATAATGGTATATAGTCGGTGCCACTAGAAACGTACATACCAGTCCATGAATCTTTACGAGTATGCTCATAGATTAGCCAAGCACGATAATTCAGCCAAGTACCTTCTGATGTTTCAATAAAATCACAGAAATTAAGCACGTCGCTGTCATCACCTCTAAAGCCAATAGACTTGTTTACATCATCTCTGGCATAACGATTATATCCGTAATAGCCACTCATTACTTTTTTTATGTCATAGTGATAGTTTAAATTATAGCAAAAAGCATCTTTTATCTGAGAGTATGTTTTGTTTGGAAAAAACAGTTGATAAGTCGGTATATCATAAGCAATGGCTGGATATGTATGCGCTTTTTCTACTGGAATTTTCCCGATTTTAACAAATTCCTCTGGTATGATCCTACAGCGTGATTTTATATTTTTCTTGTCAGATATTTTTAATTCATATTCCAATTTCTGTTTTGAATTTAGTCCCTGCCAATCAGATTCATTATAAACATACCATTTATCAATAGAGTTACTTGTCGTAGCGTTTTTTCTTAGAGCAGGATCTTTTATTTCTGTCAGTGGAATTTTCGTTGTTTTATCAACAATAATATTTGCTTCTAAGATATCTGGCACATTTTTATTAATGTGAAGTACTGTATAGTCTTTTTCTTTCGTGAAAACATGTTGAATTTCTAAGTAGTCGTCTTGAGTAAAATATACTGTTGTACCATTTGTTTGGTCTACCTTGTAAATTGTTGCTTGACAACTACCGATATTTACTAAGAAAAAAAACAAAATTATCAATAACTTGTGCATCCATGTCATGAAATTTTCCTCCTAAATTATGTTGTTATATTTTATCCTTGCTAATTGTAGCATAATTTACCAATACTAAGCAATTTAGTTAAAAGAGATTTATAAAGCAATTAAGACGTTTTTGCAAATGCAGAACGGGCAATCAAGCTCCATCACGATAAAGAATTAGGTGCTTTTTCACCATTCTGCCGTTCCCTTGTCGCATGTAAAACACCAAAAAGGAAACTCCTGCTGAATTCTGTATGAATTTGGCAGGAGTTTTGAGCTTTTATGAGAATATGTAAATTTAATATCAAAAAGTTGATGGCAAGGTTGAGGCGGGCGAAGTGGCGGAGGTAGTGTCTTAGAGGAAAGCAATAAGACGAAATCACCGTCCCCAGTCGTTCAAGAATAGTGGGACAGGGAACCTGTCCCCTTGTCCCTATAGAAAAATTTTCTGAATTCATGAAAAGAATGACAGTAGGGACGTTTCTTTATTTTCAATATCATTACTGATTTCATATTTATGAACCTATAATAAACCATTGAAAAAGGTCTATAGGAATACCATTAAATAGAATATAAACACTAAAAAGGAAACTCCTGCTGAATTCTGTATGAATTTGGCAGGAGTTTTGAGGTTTCATGAGAATATGTAGGTTTAGTATCAAAATGTCGATGGCAGGGTGACTGAAAATGAACGTCCATCGTTTGTCCGTAATAATTAATTATGGGGTGAGGGTATCATGAAAGTATCATTAAGGGCATTAGCTATTGATGATTTTCAAGTTTTAGAACAATGGTATGAACAAATTAACGGAGCAACATATACATCGCGATATGGGCCTAAAAAATTTAATGGAATTGATACAAGTATAAGTGAAAAATATACTTGGTATATTATCAAGGTTAATGAAATCGACTGTGGAGTAATATGGCTTGAAAAAGAAGAAAAGAATAATGATATAGCTATTCTTGGGATAATGATAGGTAAAGAAGATTATTTTGGGAAAGGTATTGGAAAAGAAGCAATAAGTTTAGCTATTAATCAATCAAGGAAAGACCTTAAATTTAATAAAGTTTGCCTAAATGTGAGAAAAACAAATATTAGAGCAATCAGATGTTATACTAAGTATGGCTTTTGCATTAGTGGTGAAGGTGAAAAAATTGGCAGTGAAGAACAGAAGATAGAATTTTTCAGTATGATTTTAGATGTAGAAAAAGTGCAGCGTGAAGTATTCTTTTGACTACACAATAATGCCGCTGAATAGAATATAAACAGTAAAGAGAAAGCTCCTGCTGAATTCTGTATGAATTTGGCAGGAGTTTTGAGCGTTTATGAGAATATGTAAATTTAATATCAAAAAGTTGATGGCAAGGTGACGGAAAAGAAACGTCCCTGAGTGTCTCCTGAGTGTCTCTGATTGCCTCCAAAAATTAAAGCCCTGGGTGCAGTCAGAGAATAGGTGGGTTATTTCTTGAATTCGATATTTTGCATGATGTAGGAGAATTCGGCAAGGGTGGTTTCGTACTGAGATTCTTTTGGCGCACTGAATAGAAAATAGCGAAAGTCGGCTCCGTCAATTGCAAGCATAGAATATATGCGCTTATCATTATTCGGATACATCACGACTGCAGTTAACCAAAAGGCTTGGTGATTATTCACTTGTAGATTTTTGCAAGTTCTAATTCGAGCGTTGAGGCTTGTGATGTAAGAGTTTTTGGTTTTGAGCAAACAGTCATCTAAACTACCTTCTTTGGGGATAACAGTCAAGTTTATATCTGGTGATTTATGATTTTGCATAGTGAATAGGTAAAGAAAGCCCGTAGGAATATCATTTTTATAAGGAATAGCTTCTTGAGTGAACTCAATTTTTATAAATTCGTCTTCGTATACCTTTATCTGCTGAGGCTCTGCAGCATACACTGATGTTACGGCAAACATTATTGATACGAGTGATAATAAGATTCGGTGCATTAGGGACCTCCTGTTTATTTCGCAATTTTGATACTGACAATAATCTTTTTCTATTATAAGGTAATTTAAGCGGGATGGGAAGGTATAAGAAGATAATGGCAAAGGAATAGAAAAAATGTCACTATCTGTAGGAGAATCGATAGTTAAGGGGGAGCATTAATGCCAAGAATCTTTGGGGAAAGAATAATATTGCGAGAATATAAAAAAGAAGATTTGCTATATATGCGAAAATGGGTTAATGACCCAGAAATAGTAGATAATTTATCTGACGTATTTTTACATGCTAATACAATAAATGAAACGGAAAACTTTCTGAACAGTATACTTGAGGGGAAAAATAATCAACAAAAAAATTTTGTTATTGCTGATAAACAAACTGAAGAATATATTGGGCAAATTGATTTAATTAATATTGATTGGAAAAATCGTGTTGCTGAAATGGGTATCGTTATTGGCAATAAAGATTTACTAGGAAAAGGGATTGGAACAGAGGCTATCAAGTTATTACAAGCTTTCGTTTTTGAGAGATTAAATATGAATCGGTTAGAATTAAATTTGCATGATTATAATGAAAGAGCTTATAAATGTTATTTGAAATGCGGCTTTGTGGAAGAAGGACGACTACGGAAAAAATTTTTTATTAATGGTCAATATACCGATGTTATTCTGATGGGAATACTTCGTGATGAGTATAATAGGGGGAGTAAAATATCAAGTATATGATCAAAGAAGGCTTTAAAAGTATTGCAATAAGGCAATACTGGATAAAAAATTATAGACAAAAGTTTGAACAAATATTGACAAATAAAATATAAACTCCTGCTGAATTCTGTATGAATTTGGCAGGAATTTTGAGCTTTCATGAGAATATGTAAGTTTACTAGTTGAAAAATTATGGTAAGTTGACGGAAAAGAAATCTTTCCGCCTTCTATGGGGGAATAGAACTTTATGAATAATATTAAGGCTGTATTTTTTGATTTTGATAATACAATAGTAGATTATGTAAAATCAGATATAGACAGTCTGAGGATGGTAGCAGAATCTTTGCCAATTACAGTAGACACAAATGTTTTCATTGACATTGCTGTTGAGCAAATTATGAAGTTTCATGGCTTGGTTAGTGATGGTAAAGTGGAGCCTAGTGATATACATAATTATCGTTTTTATAACACCATGAAGTATTTTTCTGTTGAATTGAAAACAAAATATTTAGATATTTATTTGCAACATTTCATAAAATCTACAATTTGTTTTTCGGGAGTAGAAGAAGTAATAAGATATTTGTATGGTAAGGTTAGATTGGGAATAGTAACCAATGCCTATAATTCGGAAGAACAAAAACGAAGAGTTGACAATACAGGGATAACAGGGTATTTTGATGATATTGTTGTATGTGCAGATATCGGAGCCTATAAACCAACCAAAGAGGCATTTCTTTATTTGGTTGATAAGTACCGCTTGAAGCCGTTTGATTGTTTATATATTGGTGATTCGGAAGAATATGATATAAAAGGGGCTAGAAATGCTGGTTTATATACAATAAAGATGGCTCATAATTCATCAAAAATAAATTCAGTAGCAGATTTTGTTTGTGATGATTTTCAGGATTTATTTAAATTATTCTTGGAAAAATTAGTGGTAAAGAATAATGTGGGAATTGATGGGGATATTTCCTACAAAGAATGTGCACAAGATGTAGCTCTTGCAGATGTAAGTAAACATACGATGCAGCTTATCTGGTTTCTGAATAATGATGATCGTTTACTTGATCATTTTGGTTCTAATAGCTCAGTTAAGATAACTGAACAAGAATTTTTAGAAACCAATAGAAAATGGATTGTCGAAAATTATGCGGATATGTTTGCTATCGTCTTAGGGAAAAAAGCAATAGGGATTATATCTTTAAGTCACAAGGATACTATCAACCATACAGCACGAATTGGTTATTGGCTCGGGAGTGCTTATTGGAATAAGGGATGCGGAAGTAGGGCTTTTAAACTTATGCTTAGCGAAGCAAAGAATAGAGGCTTTAAATATGTATCTTCTACGATTAGAAAAGACAATGTAGCATCTATAAAGATATGGGACAAATATGGCGCACAAATCATATCTAGTAATGGTAGATATTCGTGTGTTATCAACCTTGAAAATTAAATATCGCAGTAGAAACTGTTATGTGAGTTCGAATTCCTCCGGGCGCACAAGCTAAATACAATAAAAGTAAGGCTTCAGAGTTCTGAGCCTTTATGAGAATATGTAGGTTTAGTATCAAAAAGTTGATGGTAGGGTGACGGAAAAGGAACGTCCCCGACTGTCCGACTGTCGTCCTAAATTATATAGGACAAGTATTTCATTATTTTAGTTGCTTTTTTCTCACCTCAGAAAGTGTTTAATGGGTGGTGATTACATGTTGCTTAGATTTTGACGTACTTCAAGAAATGTTAATTATAGTTGAGAGTATCTTAGGAATAGCAAAGATTGCTTTAGAGATTTTTTTGGAATACAAAGAAATTAAGAAATCTCGTACACGGAGAAAACATCATAATTGAGAGCCTTAGGGCTCTTTTTTTCATGCCATAAATGAGGTGAGTAGATGATACTAAATAAAGCGAGGTCAACGGACGTGAAAAATCTGGTGACCTCGCTTTTTCTATATCAAAATCATATTTCGATTTACTTTTACTTGCAATCTCTAAGAAACGTAATATAACTAGGAATAGGTGAAAATTAAAAAAGTCGCCGTGTCTTGCCGTAGTGACACACTCTCAAGCAAGAGCAGGTGAACAGGCACCTACACGTAACAGCTAGCTGTCTACGACGACAATTTATTATACCGTGGTATAAATCAGCTTCTAATTTCCTACGAATACTTTGAAGATTTAACGTGATTAAGGCTAAACTTTTGGGTATCTGTCAAACAATTATTCAAGGGTAAAAAAAGTTATTACCCCACAAATTGTGTAAAATATTGACATAAAATAATAAAAGTAGTATAACTAACATAAATAATACAAATAAACCAAAATATGTTTTATGATGTAAAAAGACATCGTTTTATGTTTCCCCAATATTGATTTCGATGGAGTTTTCTTAAAGCGCTGATATATGAGACTATGGAAATGATGTAAAACCGATAAGAATGGAAGTAATACAAAATGAATTTAGAGATTATAAAAGATGTTTCTGAGAAGAATCCGGAGTTTCCTTCTCTTCTTTTTGTGCATGGAATATGTCATGGGGCATGGTGTTGGAAAGAAAATTTTCTCCCTTATTTTTCAGCAAAAGGTTTTCCTTCGTATGCTCTTAGTCTGCGTGGGCATGGCAAAAGTGAAGGTTATGAAAGTCTACATTCTTTTTCATTAGATGATTATATGGAAGATGTGCTTGAATTGATGCTAACTTTAAAGGAAAAACCTGTGTTAATTGGACATTCAATGGGAGGGGCGGTTGTGCAAAAGATATTATCTTTACATCCAGCTAAAGTAAAAGCAGTAGTTTTGCTAGCTTCGGTGCCTCCTAATGGTATGTTCAAAGATTTAGTTAGACTAATCTTTACCAATTTTACAGAAGCTAAACAATTGTTTTTGTTTAATAGAAGGAGAAATGTAAGATCTCCTATTAATTTATTTTTGTCTCCAAATTTACGCAAGGATAAAAAAGAAAAATATGGGATGCTATTACAACCGGAGTCAGTTAAAGCAGGTAAAAATTGCAGTAAGCCAATCATTACTAAGCCAATAAATACTAAAGTTCCAATTATGGTAATTGGTTCTAGAAAGGATTGGATTTTTTCTGAAAAAACTGCTGCAGGGATTGCAAAATTTTATCAATCAAAACTAGTTGTATTTGATAACGTTAGTCATGATATGATGTTAGATCCGAATTGGGAATTGGTGGCCGACCAGATCCTTATTTTTTTGCGTGAGATAGTACATAAAAGGTAGGAGGAGTAAGGTATGAATCAGCAATGTTCTTACCGAATTGAAACAATTGCCGGTAATGTAGAAATAGAAATAGGCCGGTTGAAAGCCCAGGTAGAGTTGTTTTGGGATAAGGAATTAAAGCATTATATTGAATTTGGTTTAAGGGATGGGGTGTCAATAGCGGAGCTTGGCTCAGGACCGGGATTTCTTACGGAAAAACTTTTGAATAATTTTCCTAGTTCACACATTACAGCGCTAGAGATTGATCCCTATTTGGTTGATTTAGCCAAGGGACATTTGTCGGAAAAGTTTGGGGAACGATGCAAAATTTTTGAAGGATCAATTTTAGAAACGGGCTTAAGCGAAAACACATTTGATTTTGCCATTATCAGGTTATTACTGGAACATTTACCTAATCCGGTCGAGGCGGTCCGCGAAGTATTCCGGATACTTAAACCCGGCGGGAAAGCGTTGTTTGTTGACAATGATTTTGAAATGCATATTATGACTTATCCGCACGTTTCGGATTTGAGAAATCTTTATGATGCTTATTGCCGATCCAGATATGCTGAAGGGGGGAATCCTAAAATTGGACGGGAATTGCCTGCAGTATTGAAAAAAGGCGGGTTTTCGAATGTTGATTTTGAAATCATTAGTGCCCATAGTGAGATCATAGGAGAGAAACTATTTTCCAAATCTGAAGGAGTTAGTATTCCGTTTAAATTAGTAAAGGATGGTTATTTATCAAGTAAGACTATGGGACAAGTTTCCGTTGAATGGCGAAATATGCTTAAGAACGAAGGTCATTCAATTATTCGACAATTGTATATGGCTGTTGGGGAAAAATTGTTGTAGAAAAGGGAGTGCAGAGGATGAAAGTCAACAATCCTAATAACATAGAGTACTTTGAAAAGCAAGTGAAAGAGATAATAATAAACTTATTAAAGGATACTGGCGAAGCCCTGGATTTAGATAAAAGTTTTCTGGAGTTGGGTATTAATTCAGTGTTGGCTGTGGAATTAGTGGAAGCGATTAATCAAAAATTGGGAACTGAATTGGGCATTGAAGTTGTTTTTGACTATGCAAGTGTGAAGGAGTTAGCTGAGTTTATTTATTGTAAATCTGAAAAAAAAATCCATCCAGCCAACTTTGACAGCGTATTGGTTGCTGACAGCAATCTTTCCAGTGAAAATAGTGCACATGATTATATGAGCAAGAAAGAAGCAGAAATTTCGGCAGAAAGAAGTAACGGTTACTCAGATATTAATGCCGGTCGGAGTCCAGATATAGCAATCATCGGCATTTCCGGTAAATTTGCCGGTTCTGAAACAGTTGAAGAATTTTGGGATCATCTGCAATCTGGTGATAGCTGTATAGAGGAAATTAAACGCCAAGGGTGGGCAGAATATTATGATTCTGATCCTAGCCAAAAGAATAAATCAATTAGTAAATGGGGGGGGTTGTTAAAAAACATCGACAAATTTGATGCTTCATTTTTCAACATATCACCGATTGAAGCCGAAAGGATGGATCCACAACAACGGTTATTCCTGGAAGAAGCATTTAAAGTGTTCGAAGATAGTGGATATTCCGCCCAACAGTTATCGGGGCAAAAAGTTGGTGTTTTTGTTGGAGGAAGAGCCTCAAGTTATAAAGACAAGACCTTGCTTGTGGAAGAAATTAATTCTCAGACATTTGTAGGCAATGATATGTCGGTTTTGGCTGCGCGAATTTCATATTTTCTAAATTTGAAGGGACCCAACCTGTCAGTAGATACTGCATGTTCCTCTTCCTTAGTGGCGATTCATTTAGCTTGTGAGAGTGTTCGTCGAGGAGAATCGGAACTTGCATTGGCAGGGGGGGTCTTTGTTATTGATTCTCCGGATTTTTACGTCATGACATCAAAAACAAATCTATTATCACCAGATGGTAAATGCAAAACTTTTGATAATGCTGCAAACGGAATTGTGCTTGGCGAAGGCGTAGGGGTAATGGTATTAAAACGATTGGAAGCGGCTTTGGAAGATGGTGATCATATTTACGGAGTAATTAAAGGCTCTTCTATGAATCAGGATGGAAAGACAAAGGGAATTACTGCACCGAGTATGCTTTCGCAAAAAAAACTGATATATGAAACATACAAGAATGCTTTGATTAATCCGGAGACTGTTAGTTATATTGAGGCACATGGTACAGGTACAAAATTAGGGGATCCGATAGAGATTAAAGCATTAACAGAGGCATTTCGTATGTTCACCGATAAAATGCAATTTTGCGCAGTCGGATCGCATAAACCTAATTTTGGACATACAATCATGACAGCAGGGATTGCAGGAGTCTTTAAAGTCTTAATGGCAATGAAATACAGAAAGATTCCGCCAGCAATCAGTGTAGAGAAAATCAATGAACATATTGATTTTGATACAAGTCCGTTTTTTGTAAATACGAAACTAAAAAACTGGATAAGTAATGATGGTGGACCTTTAAGAGCGGGAGTTAGCTCATTTGGTTTTAGCGGAACAAATTGTCATATTATTATCGAAGAACCGCCAAAAATTAAAAATAATACCGGCAATCCGGTTAGACCTTATTATTTCTTTCCGTTATCAGCAAAGAGTACAACGGTGTTAAAGCAAAAAATCGCAGATATGGCAAGCTGGTTGGAAAAAGAAGAAGGTAATTATGTAGTTGACGATATAGTCTATACATTACTAGTTGGGCGTACTCATTTTTCCGCTCGGTGTGTTTTCGTGGCCAAGGATATAGCCGAATTAAAATACAGGATAAAAGAAGTCATTGAAAATGGAAAGACAGAGAATTATTTTTTTAATGAGGAAAATAATTGCGATAACCTGGAACCGATGTTAAAAGAATTAAAGAAATATGGCGAAAAGCTCATGGAAGAATTACAGGAAACAGGTAATTTAGCCAGAGAAAGATATAAGGAAAAATTGCTGGTCTTATCACATTTATATATAAAAAAATATGATTTAAATTGGGAAGAATTCTTTAATAAAGGTAAATACCACCGTATTCCTTTATCTACATATCCGTTTGCAGGAGACAGTTATTGGATACCGGGAGCGACTAAACATCAAGTAGCTATTACCTGCGATGGTGGTGCTGCTTTTATTCATCCTTTATTGCATCGAAATACCTCTGATTTTTCAGAACATCGATTTAGCTCGATTTTTACTGGTCGTGAGTTTTTCTTTTTGGATTATGCAGGTAAAGGGAAAAAGGTGTTGGCAGGGGAAGCTTGCCTTGAAATGGCACGGGCGGCAGTAAAGCAGGCAGCAGGGAATATAGCGGAAGAGAAAACGACAATTAGGCTTAAAAACGTGGTTTGGGGCAGTCCTATGGTTATTGGTGAAGAGCCGGTACAAGTGCACATTGGACTTTTTCCTGAAGAACACGATCAGATTGCGTTTGAAATCTATGGTGATTCTGTAAAGAGCGGTGCAGAGCCTATAGTGTACTGTCAAGGCAGTACAATGTTTGATTCGACAGTGGAGATTCCCCTCTTAAACTTAAAAGCCTTAGAAGCACAATGTGAACAGGAAAAAATTAATTCCAGTCAATACTGCGAAGCCAATGTTGCAATGGAATTTAACTGTGGCTCGGAACAGAGGAAAATTGAAATGTTGCAGATAGGAAAGGATCGGGCTTTGGTAAAATTGTCTTTACCTTCTTCCCTTGCTGATACAGGAAAACAATTTGTCGTACACCCTTGTCTACTTCAGGGAGTCTTGCAGGCTTCAGCATGTTTACTCAATTCTAGTGAAGTGAAATTGCCCGGAAAGGTAGTTTCACTAACACCTTCATTGCCTTTAGCTCTGGATGAAATTGAAATCCTTGGCGGCTGTACCCCATCCATGTGGGCATTGATACAGTTTAGAGAGAAAAACAAAGCAGGAGAAAAGGGTCAAAAATTCAATGTGGACTTTTGCGATGATCAGGGAAAAATTTGTGTGCGCTTAAAGGGAATGGAAATGAAGCCTGTAGAGTTAGCAGAGTATTGTCAAAAACACACTGTGCCGAGGACAAAGCATGTACTGCAAAAGCAATGGGAACATTGTCCGGGTACTTCTAACCGGAGATTGGACCGGTGTATTGCCATCCTAATGACGCAAGAAACCAAAGAATTAGCAGAAAAGCTTGCTCAGCACCTGCAAAAGAGTGAACTTTTAGATCTAAATGATCTTGCTGTACAACGTAAACAGGTGGAAGAATGGAAAACATATGATGGATGTGTGGATCTGTCAGGCTGTGGAGAAAGTATAAGCAAATCAATGGACTGGATAGTATGGCTGCAACAATTGATTGAGCAGGGCCATAAAGAAGGGCTGATGTTATTGTGCGTGACCAAGGGCTTGGAATCATATCAGAATACCAATGCTAATTTGTCAGGTGCTTGTCACGCCGGCTTGTATCGTATGCTGCAAAGTGAATATAGTCAATTAAGATCACGGCATATGGATGCAGAAGCAAGTGCTGATACTGAAACGCTAGCGAGACAGATTGCCGCCGAGTTGTTTATGGACAGTGAAGATCCGGAAGTATGTTACCGGAATGGGAAACGTTACCGGGCTATGCTTGTTGCATTGCAGGAAAGTGGCAATAACGATACGGGACTGATGTTTCCGCAGGATCAGGTGTTATGGATTACAGGCGGCACAAAAGGAATTGGATATTTGTGTGCCCGGCACTTTGTCATGCACCATAAAGTCAGGAAACTGGTGTTGACAGGACGAGAAGTACTGCCACCACGAGAAGAATGGGATAATTACGAGGATAAAAACAATTCTATAGGCAGAAAGATTGAATCTATCCGAGAATTGGAAAAGCAAGGAGCAAAAGTACGGGTTTTGTCAGTGGCGTTGACAGATAGTGAGGCAGTGCAGCAGAGCCTGCAGGAGATTAAAAATACAATGGGAACTATTGGCGGACTCATACACTGCGCGGGAATCAGCGATGCCGACAATCCGGCATTTATCCGAAAAAATATTGATGGGATTAAAACAGTATTGGAACCAAAGGTTAAGGGACTGGAAGTATTGTACCAAAGTTTAAAGGAAGAACCGCTGCAGTTTATCGTCTTGTTTTCATCCGTAGCAGGGATAATCCCCAGTTTGGGAGCAGGGCAAAGTGATTATGCGATGGCGAATGCATATATGGACTATTTTGCTAGAGTGCATAGGAAATCGAGTCCAATTGTCAGTATACAGTGGCCAAGCTGGAAAGAGGCAGGTATGGGAGAAATCAAGAGCAGAGCATATCAGCAAACCGGCCTGTTAAGTCATACAGATAGAGAAGGGTTACAATATTTGGACTATGTTCTGTCCCAGAAGATAGGCCCTGTGGTTTTACCGGCAGTGACCAATCCAGATAAGTGGAAACCACAGCAGCTTATGGGGCGGAAAATTCAAGAAGAGACCACAACAAGTATACCAGTTAAGGGCGTTCTGGATGAAAGCAAGGGAGAAGCAAATAATGTCCTTGTTAAAGCAACGCAAGAATGGCTGATATCGTTATTCGCCAGGGAATTGAAGATGGACACCGCGAAGGTGGAAATAGACACTCCTTTTCAGGACTATGGATTGGATTCTATTTTACTCGCCCAGATTATTACTAAGATGGATCGTGAGTTAAAAGGCGCAGCATTAGATCCATCGGCACTTATCGAAAATTCTACAGTAAGAAGTTTGGCAAGGTATTTAACGCAAACTTATCCGGAGTTTCTTACTGCTTTATTCTCTATTGAGGCCTCACTCAGGGAGAGTGCTGCACAAAGTATTCCAAATGATTCGAAGTCAGTGCTGCTTTTGCAACGAAAGAAAAGAAAAGGATTTTGTCAAACCAAAGCCGACACGCAGAAAGAAAAGGTTGCAATAATAGGTATGGCCTGTCATTTTCCGGATGCAGCAAATATTTATGAATACTGGGAGAATTTAAAACTTGGAAGAGATAGTATACGCGAAGTACCGAAGAGTCGGTGGGATTGGGAAAAATATTATGATACCCAGGGCGGTGAAAAAGGAAAAAGTATTAGCAAATGGGGTGCATTTTTAGAAGGAATTGAAGCATTTGACCCTGGATATTTTAATATCTCAGAGCAATTAGCACCTAAAATTGATCCCCTTCAAAGACAATGGCTTGAGGTCAGTATTGAAGCTTTGGCGGATGCAGGTTATGAAAAGAAAGATTTGTGGGGGAAACAGATAGGGGTTTTTGCGGGTGCAAGGACAAGTAACTTTGCCGATAAACTTGATAAAAGTAGCAAAGGTAAGATTATAGGGGGAGGACAAAATTTTATTACGGCTCATTTAGCGCATATTTGTAATTTTAAAGGTCCTAATATGGTTGTAGATACAGCTTGTTCCAGCTCCTTAACGGCTATCCATTTAGCTGTAAGAAGTATTCAAAGCAAGGAGGCAGAGATTGCCTTGGCTGGGGGAGTTGAAATTCTTTTGGATGAATCCGTATTTATTGCGTTAAGTGGCGAAAAAATTTTATCACCTGACGGGCGGTGCAAGACTTTTGATACGAGTGCCAACGGAATCGGGTTAGGCGAAGGTTGCGGGGTACTGGTTTTAAAATCTTTAAACAAGGCTATTGCTGACAATGATAAGATCTATGGAGTTATTGATGGTTCGGCTATTAATAATGATGGTAATACAGTGGGGGTAACTACTCCGAATCCTGAAGCTCAGCGTCAGCTCATTGGAGCTGCTATTGCTGATGCAAATATAACCCCTGACACAATAAGTTATATCGAAGCACATGGAACAGGTACAGTAATTGGTGATCCAATAGAATTAAAAGCACTTACCCAAATACTCTCAGAGCATACAATGAGGAAAGGTTTCTGCGGTGTAGGCAGTGTAAAAAGCAATATTGGACATTTGCTAAATGCAGCTGGTGTATCGGGTATTATTAAGGTATTGCTGGCTATAATTCATCAACAAATCCCTCCAACGTTACATTGCGATAACCCTAATCCACGTTTTAACTTTGAAGAATCACCGTTGTATTTGGTACGGGGTTTACAGGATTGGAGCAGCGAGAACCAGGTTCTGCGTGCCGGTATTAGTGCATTTGGACTAGGAGGAAATAACGCCAATATTATTGTCAGTAATCAAGGAGTACCCGATACACATAAAGCATCAATGGTACCAAGGGGTAATAAAGTGGTATTTAAGCGAAAAATCTATTGGCCTGAAATGGCATTGAAAACTTATAAGCAGGAAAGTGAACTTCAAGAGGGTATTCAGCCTAAACAGGACGAAGAAGACGAATTTAATGAGCTTTTTGAAATACAGGAGGTGTAACACAAAATGTTGGAAAAAGGTAAAACATTTTCACAGAAAATAAGACATTCTAACTACATTGTACGTGATCACCGCATTCATGGTGTACGTACTCTTCCTGGTGTAACCTTGCTGGATATGATCTACCGGCTATCGGCTGGCTATATAGGTACTCAGGCAATTGAACTAAAACAGGTTTTATTTAAACAACCTGTAGTTACGTCGGAAAACTTTGATCGAGATGTATTAGTAACCTTCATTCCCAGAAATTCACATTGGGAAATAAAAGTTGTCAGTCAAAAAATAAAAAATGATGTGATTTTGGATTCAGCGTATGACGAAAATATGGAATGCTTGCTTTTCCAGCGGGAAAACACGGAATTAGATAAGAATTTTGATGTGAAGTCATTTATAAGTAATGCAAAAACGCAATGGGATATGGATAGTATTTACCGCTTTGGACGCCAGGTTAATATTCAACACTTTGAATTTATGAAAACATTAGGCACGGTATACTTAAATGATGATGCAGAAATAATGCATCTTCATTTAAGTGAGCTGGCAGAAAAGTACAGAGAAAGTTTTTATGCTCATCCGGCTTTTTTGGATGGTTCAACCTTGGCTGGGTTGCCCTTCCAATTAACCGGAAGCGATCAGGAAATATTTCGTGGTATACCGTACATTCCATTTTTAATTCAGCGGTTTTGCATATACCGGCCATTGCCTAAAAGTATTTATACATATACCAAAAAACCTGAATTTATTATTAAAAACAAAGAAAATCCTCCAGACATATTTACATTTGATATTACCATTTTTAACGAATTAGGTGAGATCTTAGTTAAATTTGAGAAAATGATGGTGAAACGGATCAGAGAACCGCACTTGATTAAAAAACTGATTGAAGCTGACAATAACCGCTTATCACAAGAAAAAACGGAATTTGTAGGAGAAAGCAGTCTTAAGAAGGAAACCACGCAAGCATGGATTGAAACGCAACGGGAACAGCCAACGGATACCGATGCTAAACATGTCATTCAGTCGTATTTGCAAAAGGAAATTGGTCAAGTATTAAAAAAGAACCCTGGTGATGTTGATATAAACTCTGGATTTTATGAATTAGGGTTGGATTCAACTAATTTGTTAGGTCTTGTAAAAGTGCTGGAAGAAAAATTAGGTGAACAGCTTTACCCGACGTTGTTATTTGAGTATTCAACTATACAACGGCTATCTGACTATTTATCAGAGGATTATGCAAACGCATTTTCTTGTTTGGAAACAAGTCGGAACAAGGCGGAGAGGAAAACAAGGGACCAAGCTAATAGTGATTCTCGACAGATAATTGTTTCTTATCTGCAGCAAGAGATTGGTAGAGTATTAAAAAAGAATTCAAACGAAATTGATGTGAACAGCGGATTTTATGAATTGGGGTTGGATTCGACAAATCTTTTATCTCTTGTTAAACAGTTAGAAGAAAAATTAGGCGAACCGCTTTATCCAACTCTTTTATTTGAGTATTCTACCATTGAGCGTTTGGCGGAGTATTTGCTGAGTAACTATGATAAACTCTTTCTTGATTTTCATAATAAGGAAAACAATGACAAAGATAATCGCAGTTTACAAAATTCCAATAACGCAAACATGGTATTTCTGGAACCTGGTTGGTATAAACAAAATATTATGAACCAGCAAGCCGTAACTCAAAAACACCAGCATATAGTTATACTGTTTAGTGATGAGGAAAATGTAAAGTCAGCAATTCAACAAAGTATGTGTACTGCGGACGTTATTATATTGACTTCAAGAGAAGAAAATATTGTATGCCGGTTTGAGGATAAATTTATACAATTGCTGCAACTAATCCAAGAGCGGCTAGGGCAAAAAACTCCAGTAGAACTGTTATTGCAAATTGTTGCAGATTCGGATAGCGAAGGTAAGTATGTTTATGCGCTGGCGGGAATGTTGAAAACCGCTTATTTAGAAAATCCAAAGATTCATAGTCAAATCATTGCTATTGATAAGCTGCAGTCACAATCAATTTCTGCCATTGTGCAGATTCTTCAAAAAGAATCTCTTGCCTTTGAACAGGATGTACTGGAAATTTGCTACAGAGGAGAAGGACTCCATCGTTATATAAGACAGCTAAATGAGAAGGAGCCTTCAGCAAATACGTTGATATCTTATAAGGAAAATGGAGTATATGTTATTACAGGAGGATTAGGCGGTCTAGGAATTTTAATTGCCGATCATATTGCCAACCAGGTTAAAAGTAAACTTGTATTAATTGGCCGGTCTCAGTTAGATTCGACAAAGGAAGAAAAAATACGCCAGTTACGGCAAAAAGGAGCAGAGGTATTATATCTGCAGGCGGATATCAGTAAAAAAACGGAGATTGTAAACGTATTTAACGTGATCAAAAATAAATTTGGATTTATCACCGGGATTTTTCATAACGCAGGGGTATTAAAAGATCAGGTTATTATTAAAAAAAATCTGTTAGAAATACAAGATGTTTTCCGCCCTAAAGTACATGGCTTGTGGTACTTAGATGAGGCAACTCAGGACGAAGAAATGGATTTCTTTATTGTATTTTCTTCCCTTTCGGCCATTACGGGCAATCTGGGGCAAGCAGATTATGCAACTGCGAATGCTTTTATGGATGTTTTCGCGACTTTCCGTCAGGATAGGGTAAAGGAAGGCAAACGGTTTGGCAAAACAATCAGCATTAACTGGCCATTATGGTCTGATGGCGGAATGCAGGTAGATGACAGGTTTGAAGAAATGATGGCTGGTTCATTTGGCATGAAACCATTACCAGCACAATTAGGTCTAAAGGCTCTGGATACTTTATTAAGCCAAAACAGAACCCGCAATATTGTTTTTTATGGTGACAAAAGCAAAATGCGCAGTTATCTAGGTTCTTATATTCATGCAACACAGGAAGATGCGCAAATTTCTATGAAAAGGTCAACATATGTTGATGCTGTGAAAAAAACTGACGATCAAATTTTCCAATCGGAATACAGGTCTAATGATATTGCTATTATCGGTCTATCAGGTCGTTATCCGATGGCGGATTCAATACGAGAATTTTACCAGAACTTACGAGAAGGAAGGGATTGTATTTCAAACTTCCCTAAAAACAGATGGAAGAATTATCAATTCGGGTTTGATGTGGAACAATTTTATAAATACGGGGGGTTTCTTGATCATATTGATGAGTTTGATCCACTCTTTTTTAATATTGCTCCTCGTCAGGCAGAAATGATGGATCCACAGGCTAGGCTCTTTTTAGAAACAGTTTGGGAAGCTTGTGAAGATGCGGGATTTTATCAGGATAGAACGCAGAACTGTTATCCGTCATCAAGTGATAAGAGTGTAGGCGTATTTGCCGGAGTTTTTTGGAATCATTACGAACTGTTTGGGGCTGAAATGACGCAGCGGGGCATACCGACCTCGCTTGGCATCAGCCCGGCATCTATACCCAATATGGTTTCATATTGCTTGAATTTTCATGGCCCTTCTATGGCTGTTGATACGATGTGTTCATCGGCACTAACGGCTATTCATTTAGCTTGTGAAAGTATCCGCCATCATCAATGTCATTATGCTATTGCGGGAGGCGTTAATTTAGTAACACATCCCCATAAATTTATATTTCTTAAGCAAGCTCACTTTTTATCCTCAGATGGGCGGTGCAGGAGTTTTGGGCAAGGCGGCGATGGTTATGTACCGGGAGAAGGAGTCGGTGCTGTGTTGTTAACAACTCTTGAACGGGCTCAGCAGGAAGGCTACCCCATCTATGGAATTATCAAAGGTTCGGCATTAAATCACGTTGGAAAGACATCAGGCGTAACAGTTCCCGACCCTATTGCGCAGTCTGAAGTCATAGCAGATGCATTAAAAATAGCGGATGTTGATCCACGATCAATTAGTTATATTGAAGCCCATGGAACAGGTACGGCATTAGGTGATCCGATAGAAATTCAAGGCCTTAAAAGGGCATTTAATCAGTGGACGCAGGATCGGCAATATTGTGCAATCGGTTCATCAAAATCCAATATCGGTCATTTGGAAGCCGCGGCTGGCATTGGAGGACTTACAAAATTATTGCTTCAATTAAAACACCAGGAAATATTTCCTTCCTTACATTCTGAGCAGTTAAATCCTTATATTTCTTTTGACAATACACCCTTCTACATTGAGCATAATCTTAAAAAGTGGAATCGTCCTGAAGTGGAATTAGATGGAGTAAAGCTGAGATACCCTAGGCGTGCCGGTTTAAGTTCTTTTGGTGCAAATGGGAGTAACGCCCACATTATTGTGGAAGAATACATTTCTCAAAAAACGAAAAAAAACAGCATTACGATTAATGAGATAAATCTGGCTCTTGTACCACTTTCCGCCAAAAATAGAGATTGCCTTAAGGTCTATGCCCAAAAACTTCTTGATTTTCTTAAGGATGTTCCGGAAATCCGGGGTAGTTCTAACGAGCAGCTTGCAAGAATAGTCGAAGGAGAAATCATCCAAATTCTAGCGAAGATACTATCCGTCAAGGAAAATGATATTGACCCTGTTCAAGACTTGTCTGAATTCAATGCTGACTACATCCAAATGGCTAGTTTCCATCAAAATCTGCAAGAGAGGTATGGACTAGATATTGATAAGAATATCATTTTTCAGGTGCAATCCATACGCAGTCTAACAAGTCAATTTATTCAACAGTACCAACCAGAATTGGAACAACATTTCTTCAGATCTAAAGACACATCCGACGGGACAAAAATCAGGCATCACATTGATATAGTGGATTTGGCTTATACCTTGCAAGTAGGCCGGGAAGCGATGGACTGCAGAGTCGTCTTCAATGTTAAAACTATCAATGAATTGATAGAAAAATTAGAGCTATTTATTGAAGGCAAAGTCAATATTGATAACTGTTTTCAGGGACTGGAGAAAAGGGATAGGGATTTGATCACAACGATTACTTATGACGAGGATATGAAGGAGGTCCTTGACAAATGGATTGACAAGGGAAAGAAAAATAAATTGGCGGAGCTATGGGTCAAAGGCTTAAAAATAGACTGGGATAAGCTTTATGGAGATATCAGACCCCACAGGATCAATTTGCCTACTTATCCCTTTGCTAGGGAACACTACTGGATATCGGCGGTTGAGGACAAAGTAAAGTTGAGTGGCAACATAACTACATGTGAGACAGCTCTCATTCACCCATTATTACAGCAAAATACGTCCGATTTCTCTGAACAGAGGTTTAGTTCGACTTTTACGGGGCAAGAGTTTTTCCTAATGGATCACGTCGTACAAGGTAAGCGAGTTTTGCCGGGAGTGGCCTTTCTCGAGATGGCTAGGGCGGCAGTAGATCAGGCGGTGGGAAGTTTGTCGGCAAGACCGATAGGGATTCACCTTAAGAATGTTGTTTGGGCACAACCGGTTATCGTAAAGGAGCAAGCAGTACAGGTGAATATCGGACTATACCCTGAGGATACTGGTGAAGTTGCCTATGAAATTTATAGTGAATCGGAATGTGGTGAAGACCGTGTAATATATAGTCAAGGAAGAGCAATGTTGAGTTCGGTTTTAAAAATGCCTGTTTTAGATCTTAAGTCCTTGCAGGCTAAGTGCAGTCAGCATGTCTTTAATTCAAACCAATGCTATGAAGGCTTTAGAACAATGGGAGTTCAATACGACCCAGCTTATCAAGGAATAGAAAAGGTGTATGTGGGGCAAGAGCAAGTTTTGGCGAAGATATCATTGTCAGTTGGTGACAACAACATGAAGAATCGTTTCGTTTTACATCCCATTCTGCTGGACGCTGCCATACAGGCTTCCCTATATTTAACTGTGCCAATTCCATTTAGCAGCAGTACTTCTCTTAAGCAATTCCTACCAGTTACCCTTGAGGAGTTAGAAACAATTAGTGAATGTCCTGCTGATATGTGGGCTTTGATTCGCTACAGCTATGGTAGCATAGCCGGGGGCAAGGTGCAGAAAATTGATATTGATTTATGTGACGAGCAAGGGAATGTTTGTGTACGAATGAAGAAGTGTTTATTAAGAGTAACGGAAATTGATATGATTTCAGTAGGATCCATGGCAACGCATGGTACTTTGTTGCTCTACCCTTGCTGGCAAGAGCAAACCGTTACCGAAAAATTTTTAGCCACTGATTATATTCAACATTTAGTGATGCTCTTGGAGCTAGGTGAAGTTTCCCAAGAAAGTATGGAAAACCACATGAGTGGGGTAAGCTGTCTTGCTTTACAATCTAAGCAGGAAAACATAGGGGAACGATTCCAGAACTATGCCGTTCAGGTTTTTGAGGAAATTCAGCGTATCATCAAAGAGCAACCAAAGGGTAAGGTGTTGATCCAAATAGTCATCCCCGCTCAAGCCGAACAACAACTCTTCTCAGGAATTGCTGGAATGTTGAGAACCGCCCGGTTTGAGAATCCAAAACTAATAGGCCAGTTGATTGAAGTGGAACAGGGAGAAGATATCGAAGAGATTGTAGAAAAACTGAAGGAGAGTAGCCGCTGCCTTTTTGATGATCATATCCGTTATGAAAAGGATAAACGCTATGTTATCGACTGGAGAGAATTTGAAAATTTTCAGAAAGCCATGCCAATTCCTTGGAAAAACCAGGGGGTCTATTTAATTACTGGAGGTGCTGGCGGTCTGGGATATATAGTTGCTAAAGAGATAGCGAATAAAGTTAAAGATGTGACAATGATTTTCACAGGCCGGTCTTTGCTCAATAAGGACAAGCAAGTTCGAATTAAGGAATTGGAAGCCTTAGGTGCCCGGATCGAATACAAAAAGGTCGATGTGACCCATAAGCAGGCTGTTGTCGATTTGATCCAAAACATCCAAGAGAACTTCGGTGGTCTCAATGGTATCATTCATAGCGCGGGTATCATCCACGATAACTTTATTCTTAAGAAAACCAAAGAAGAATTGCAAGCGGTTATGGCGGCAAAAGTTACTGGACTGGTAAATTTGGATCAGGCAAGCAAGGATATAAGCCTTGATTTCTTAGTGCTCTTTTCATCTACATCAGGAGTCTTTGGTAATCCAGGACAGGTCGACTATTCCACAGCTAACGCATTTATGGATGCTTATGCTAAGTATCGGAACAGTTTAGTGTCATCACAAAAACGTTATGGCAAAACACTCTCAATCAGTTGGCCGCTGTGGAAAGAAGGCGGGATGCGTATTGATGCGGAAGTCGAGAAGATGATAAGGCAAAGTATGGGAATAGTCGCTATGGAGACAGTAACCGGAATCCAAGCTTTGTATAGAGGTTTAGCCTCCGGACGAGATCATATGATGGTATTGGAAGGGGATATTCCAAAGATTAGAGAGCAACTATTGAAACCAAAAGTTTATTCGTATCAGGTAGAGCCATCTGTTACACAAGTAGATATAGGCTTGCTTAGAGAAAAGACGTTGGATCAATTAAAGATACTATTAGGAGAGATCACTAAGTTAAGTGTTAGCAAGATTGATATCGACGAGCCTTTAGAAAACTATGGAATTGATTCGGTTATGATTACTCAATTGAATCATAAATTTGCCGGTGTGTTCGGAGAATTATCAAAAACGTTACTTTACGAATATCAGACTCTAGGATCATTAGCTGAGTATTTTATTGAGGAAAAGTCACACGAATGTATGCTGTGGACCGGACTTGCGAAACAGGTACGATTAAAAACGGAAGCATCAAAAAAACCGGAAATGTCTTCGGTAAAATCGCGCATCGATAGTGCATTTTCTGTTGTGTTGGATTCTTTAAAACCACAACAGAAAAAAGCGCGTAGTTGTTCTTATATAAGTTTAGATAATAATCCCAGGGAGCCTATTGCTATCATAGGTATGAGCGGTCGTTATCCTCAGGCAAGGAATTTAAAAGAGTATTGGGATAATTTACAGTTAGGCAAAGATTGTATTACCGAAATACCTAGAGAACGTTGGACGTTAGAAGGATTCTATCATCCTGATCCCAAAGAAGCGGTGGCTCATAACAAAAGCTATAGCAAATGGGGTGGTTTTGTAGAAAAATTTTCCGATTTTGATCCGCTCTTTTTCAACATTTCACCTCGAGAAGCAATCAATATTGATCCTCAGGAACGATTGTTTATTGAGTCATGTTGGGAAGTGTTGGAGGATGGAGCCTACACTAAGGAGCAACTTAGAGCTAAATTTAATAGCCAGGTTGGTGTTTTCGCAGGAATTACTAAAACAGGTTTTGATTTGTACGGTCCCGATTTATGGCGACAAGGTGAAAAAATTTTGCCTCACACTTCATTCAGTTCAGTGGCTAATCGGGTTTCATATTTACTGAACTTGCAAGGCCCTAGTATGACAATTGATACAATGTGTTCTGCATCATTGACTGCCATTCATGAAGCATGTGAGCATCTTTACCAAAGAGAATGTGAGATGGCAATCGCTGGCGGTGTAAATTTGTATCTTCATCCTGCAAATTATAGCGCATTATGTGCGCAGAGAATGTTGTCTGTAGATGGAAAATGCAAAAGTTTTGGATATGGTGCTAATGGATTTGTACCTGGTGAGGGAGTGGGATGTGTTCTGTTGAAACGATTGTCTCAAGCAGTCAAGGATCAGGATCATATTTACGCTGTTATTCGGGGCAGTAGCATTAATCATGGCGGGAAAACCAACGGCTATACGGTACCAAATCCGGCAGCTCAAAGAGACCTCATTCGATCGACACTGAATAAAGCTGGAGTCAATGCCCGGACAATTAGTTATGTTGAAGCTCATGGGACGGGGACAGAACTTGGCGATCCAATCGAAATTACCGGACTTACGCAGGCATTTGGAACTGATACCAAAGATACACAATTTTGTGCCATTGGTTCAGTAAAATCAAATATCGGTCATTTGGAAGCAGCGGCAGGGGTTGCCGGATTAACTAAGATTGTACTACAAATGAAACACCAAAAGATTGTTCCGAGTTTGCACGCCAAAGAATTGAACCATAATATTAATTTTGTTAAAACTCCTTTTGTGGTTCAGCAGGAACTTGCGGAATGGAAACGACCAGTAGTCGAGATAGAAGGAGAGAGCAAAGAATATCCTAGAATCGCCAGTATTTCAGCTTTTGGCGCAGGAGGTTCAAATGCTCATGCAGTGATTGAAGAATACATTGCTAATAACCAAGCATCATCTCAGATTGCGATTACCATTCAGAACCCAGCAATTATTATATTGTCGGCTAAAGAAGAAGAGCGGCTCTGTGAGCAGGTGTTGCAATTATTGGCTATTATTGAGGAGCAGCAGTTTACTGATGAGAGCCTAGCAGATATGGCGTACACTCTTCAGGTGGGTCGTGAAGCCATGGAAGAACGCTTAGGCTTAATAGTGGGATCAATCAAAGAGCTTAAAGAGAAACTAAATAATTTTGTGGAAAACCAGGATGGCATTAGAAATTTATATCGGGGGCAAGTCAAACGCAATAAGGAAACGCTAAGCGTTTTCGGGGCGGATGAAGATATGGCGAAAATGATTGATTCCTGGATAGCGAAAAGGAAATATGCGAAGCTTTTAGATCTTTGGGTAAAAGGTTTGAATTTTGATTGGGATAAGTTATACAGTGACGTTAAACCTCGTCGAATAAGTTTACCGACCTATCCTTTTGCTCGGGAAAAGTATTGGCTACCTAAAATTAATAGCCAGTCTGCTGATAGAGTTTCAGCTTCAGCAGCAGTATTTTACATTCATCCGCTAGTACATCAGAATACCTCTGATTTTTCAGTACAACGGTTTAGTTCGATATTTACTGGCCAAGAATTCTTTTTAGCTGATCATATAGTAAAAGGTCAGCGGGTACTGCCTGGGGTAGCCTATCTTGAAATAGCTCGAGCTGCAGTGGAACAGGCTTCTGGTGCTATGAATAAAGGACAGGCTGGAGTTTGTTTGAAAAATGTTGTTTGGGCTAGACCTATTGTTGTAGAACAACAGCCAGTGCAGGTAAATATCAGACTTTTTCAAAAAGAGAATGGTAATATTGTCTACGAAATTTATAGTGATTGTGAAATGGCTGATGCTGAAACAGAAACTGTAATATACAGCCAAGGTAATGCAATGCTAAGTACGACTTCCAAAGTTCCAACTTGCGATCTTCAAGCCTTGCAGGCTGAGTGTAGCCAGTTGAGCTTGTCGCGTGATCAATGTTATGAAGCATTTAGAGCAATAGGAATTGAATATGGTCAGGGACACCAAGGAATTTCAAAGTTGTATGTAGGATCAGGTCAGGTGTTGGCAAAGTTATCCTTGCCGTCTTCAGTATTCGATACTTTAGGTCAATTTGTTCTGCATCCCAGTTTGATGGATTCGGCTCTGCAAGCCTCAATTGGTTTAAATTTGAATATGGATGAGTCAATGCTAGTTAGTAATAATTCTCCTAAACTTTTCCTTCCTTTTGCTTTGGAGCAACTTGAAATTTTTAATAAATGTACTTCCGATATGTGGGCACTAATTCGATACAGTAATGACAGCGTTGCTGAAAATAAGGTAAAAAAATTGGATATTGATTTGATTGATAATACTGGAATAGAATGTGTGCGAATGAAGGGAGTATCGTTAAGAGTATTGGAAGGCGAAGTCAAGTCGGTAGAGAGTCCGGCAAATTTTGACACACTAATATTTCAACCTTGCTGGCACGAACAAGATGTTGACGGGAAGTACAAGACGTATCGCTTTAGACAACATCTTGTGATACTTTGCGAATTGCCGGAAACTTCGCGAAAAAGAATTGAATGTGAAATTGGAGGGGGAATACAATGCCTTATTTTGCAATCAGGGAAGAAAAATATAGCGGAAAGGTTTCAAGACTATGCTGTTGAAGTGCTTGGACAAATCCAAAACATTATCAAAGAAAAACCTGAGGGCAAAGTATTGATCCAGATAGGAGTTCCTAGTCAAGGAGAGCAGCAACTTCTTACAGGACTCTCCGGACTTTTGAAAACAGCTCAGCTTGAAAATCCTAAATTAATGGGACAAATGATTGAAATAGAAGATATAGAAAGAATTGTAGAAAATCTGAAAGAGAACAGTAATACTCCCCTAGATAAGAGGATTAGGTATCAGGATGGAAAACGGTTGGTTGGTGGTTGGAGTGAATTAGAAGCAATTAACGCTCCAATGTTAATTCCATGGAAGGATCGGGGAATTTATTTAATTACCGGTGGTCTTGGTGGTCTTGGATATATCTTTTCTAAGGAGATTGCTGGAACGGTGAAGGAGAGCATTTTAATTCTCACAGGTCGGTCTCCGCTTAATGAGGCTAAACAGGTTCAACTTAAGGAACTGCAGACAATGGGTGTTCGGATACTATACAAGCAAGTCGATATTACGCAAAAAAATGCGGTTATTGACTTGATTCAAGGTATCCTTAATGAATTTGGAAGTCTCAATGGTATCATCCATAGCGCGGGGGTGATTCATGACAATTTCATTCTCAAAAAAACAAAAGATGAACTGCAAATGGTTCTGGCTCCTAAGGTTACCGGACTAGTAAATTTGGATCAGGCCAGCAAGGACATAAGCCTAGATTTTTTCATTTTATTTTCATCTATTGCAGGAGCATTAGGTAATTCAGGTCAAGCTGATTATTCCGCCGCTAACGCATTTATGGACGCTTATGCAGGATATCGTAATTGTTTGGTGGCCACGAATGAGCGATATGGTCACACCCTAGCAATAGATTGGCCGTTATGGAAAAACGGTGGGATGCATGTTAACGAACAAACCAAGAAGATGATGCAAAATATGGGCATATTTGCTATACCGACATCAGTCGGTATTAGAACTTTGTATCAATGTTTAGCTGTCAATACAGATAATGTGATGATGATTGGAGGAAATATTAACCTCTTAGAGAAAAAAATATATCAAATAATAAACCCAGTTATGCAAAAATTTGCAAAAACTTCAACCCAATCCGTTTTTACGAAACAAAGCGAATTACCTAAAGAAGAAAATTTGAAGGAAAAGATGATTTTTTATTTAAAACAAGTCATTTCCAATACGCTTAAAATGGATCCGGAACGGATGGATATAAATGTAAGTCTGAGCAAATACGGTTTAGATTCTATTGTGGTTCTAGAAATTAACAACAGATTGGAAAAATATTTTGACGAGCTTTCGAAAACGCTATTTTTTGAATATAGCACGATTAACGAGCTAGCTAATTATTTTATAAAATCGCATAAGGAAGCTCTCGTAAAACTCTTTGAGCCTAAAGAAATAGATCAAACAGAAAACACATTGCAGCAAAAGAATCAACATTTGTCTAACATGCCGGATCAGTCATATGAAAAAAACAGCCGAACAAAGTATTTTGCTATACAACAGGATAATAAAGACACTGAGTCAATGCCAGTTAATCAAAGAATACAAGCACAGTCGGCAGATAATATTCAGGAGAGTCTAGTTAATATAATGGAAAAAAACGATTTTAGCTTGGATAATATTGTTAATTTTTTATATGATAAAAATATTATTTCTATAAATAACGATACCAGAGGTATTATCGCGCCTGTGTTATCAGAACCTTTGTTGATTCATGAAGATGAGCTGAAAAATAAACCGGAGGTTGCAACTATTATTAAAGGTATTGATGATGTAAATTCGCCAGTAGGATATGAACGATTGCTGTATCCGTATTTTTTCATAACTTCAGATAAAAACAAATATTTGCGACTCATTATGGATCAATCAAATAAACTTATTTTCCCATATACAGTGTCAGATGAAGGTATTTATCAAGAACTTCTCCGTTATAGTCAAAAAATTGGTTATCAATTACTAATAGTTGACTTATATAGCGATTGGATTGACTTAAAGCAAACGAGACTCATCCCGCTGGGGGTTTGGCAAAATATTGTTATTAATCAGTTCACACTAGCAGGTAATAAGATGAGGAAAGTGCGCTATTTAGTGGAGAAATTTAGAAAATCGGGGGAAGTTAGAATTGAAGAATATCATACCGAATTAAATTTACCGTTAGATGAAATGAAAGATCTAATGATTAAATGGAGCGAGGATAAAAAAAATGTAATTCACCATTCATTTGTATGTATGGAAGAACTTTTGCGTAAAATGCTCCCTAGTGGACACCGGGCATTTTTAACCTATCACAATAATAAACTGTGTTCCCTTATAGTAATGGAAAAAATGCAGGATGGAATATTTCTAATGGACCAAGAATTTTATGATGCCAAAACGGCACCGTTAGGTCATATGGAATATGCAATTGTTAAGATCATTGAACAACTAAAAACAGAGGATGCTCAAATCTTCTCGCTTGGGTTAACCTGGTTTCCGTTTGCTTTTGAAGATTATCCCCATAAAGATAACGAAGGTTGGGCGTGGCTAAAAGAACAAAATGATAAGAAAACTCTTTTAGCTCAAATCTTTCACCAAGGTGAAACAAATTATCAATTTAAAAAGAAGTTTGGTGTCGTAGGTGAACCTGTTTTTGCCTACTTACCTAAAAATTTACCATTTTCCTCATTGTTAAGCTATTGGACTGTTTTTTATCAAAACTCACTGACTTCTAGCCAACTCATAAAGAAAATAAATCTAATAAATTTATTGGATTTACATGAAAATAAAGAGAACGAAAACAGACAAAAATACCACCAAAACAAAGAGGAAAGACGGGAATCTCTTGCTAAAACAGAAAAGTTAGAACAGCTTGATTATAATGACAGCCCGCTTGATTTACAAACGGATTCTTGGTACTTACTTCAAACTGATGCGGTAAAAAGACATGTTGCTTATTTAAAAACCCAGCCACACTCAATAAACGCAGAAGTACTCCACACGATATTTCCATTTAAACATATCATTTTAACGGCACAAGGACGAAGTGCTGAATTGCTTTTTTACCAGGCTTACTCTAAGAAAAAGAAAAAAATTGTTACTACCATTCCCTGGACTACGACCCTTATGCATCAACTACAAAATGGTTTTGATGTTGTTGAATTACCTCATTCGTCAGTTAAACAAGCACAATCAGCTCATTTATTTAAGGGAGAAATGGATTTAGAAGCATTAACGGAACAATTACAGCTAGACAGTAACAACATTGCTTTTGCTGGCTTAGAAGTATTAAGTAATGCTAGCGGCGGTAACCCAGTTAGGCTTTCTCACATACAATTGCTCAAAACAATACTACAACAATACCAAGTACCTCTTGTGTTGGATGCTTCTAGAATTGTACGCAATGCATTCTTAATAAAAGAATATGAAGAGGGCTTTAAACAAAATACTATTTGGGATATTGTCAAACTGACTTTCGAACAAGCCGATCATGTTGTAACTAGTTTGACTAAGGATTTTGCGGTTTCAGTAGGAGGATTAATTGCTACAAATGATGATCAATTAGCAACCGACATTCGAAATATTCAATCTAGTCAGGAGCAAGCAATAACTGTAGATATGAAAAATATGATTATACAAGCATTAGCAGAAAAAGAAACTATTATTGATCTTATAACCAGACAAATGGCATTTACTAAACATTTGCAAGATATGCTTGTGAAAATTCGGGTGCCAATATTACAACCTGCCTATGGCCATGCTATTGTCATTGATGTATCCCAGCTCGCAAATGGAGAAACCAATGCGCAAAAGAAAGAACAGTTTCTCAGAAATTTATTTATTGAAACAGGTATTCGAGGTGGTATTCATCAGGTTGGTAAACAGAAAAATACAATACTTGATCAGTGCATTCGTTTGGCAATTCCATTGGGTTTAACAGAGGAAGATGAACATATTATTTATGATAGGCTAAATAGTTTCTTTAAACAAAACATGGAAGTACTTATTAACTAAGCTTAAGAGTCTTTTGCAAAAAGGTAAGGGTAGCCATTTGGTTTGTCCATACCTTTTTGCACTTGCATTCTGCAAATAAAGATCCGGTCCAATATGGAGAAATATTTCATTTGCTTCCTGCTTTTTCGTAAAATCTTGTACAGTACACCAAGTATATGGCTGTATTATTGTGCCTTTTGGTCAAAATAATTTGCAAATTAACAGTCGCGAAGTAAGGAAGTCAGAAAGTTTAATGTAAAAAATCAGTTCAGTTACTATCCTTTGGAAATGAACACAAATTATTTAAGGGGGAATTTTAATGGGACACATTGCTAACGCCAAAGAAGAGGTCTACATGGCACTGGCTGAACGCTTGAGTAAAAATCCAATGGTAACGTCCGTAACCGAAGAGATGATTGCAATACTCTACCGGATTTATACCGAAAACGAGGCTATGGTGGGCAGCCGATTTCCTATAGCACCAATGATGTTGGATAAGATTGCCGAAATAACCAATATGAAAGAAGACGAGCTAAAAAGAATATTGGATGGAATGGCCGATAAAGGATTAGTGCTAGACCTACCCCGCAGGGAAGGTACTTACTATCTGCTGGCTCCATCAGTATTTGCTTTCTTCGGGTTTGCTTTCGCACGAGTTGGGGATGGGAGAAACGTGAAGAAAATAACAGAACTCTTCATAAAAAATATGCAAAATCCTGAAGTGATTAAAGATTTCATGATGGATACTAAGACATTTAAGACATTGGTGTACGAAAAGGTTATACCATATGCAGTGGAAACAGAGGTTATGCCTTATGAAAGAGCTTCTGACATTATTCGTCAGTCAGGGGGAGGGGCGATTAGCCTTTGTGCGTGTATGCATAGGGCTAGTCACTTGGGTAAGTCATGTAAAATAAATGCACCCATGGAGAAGTGTATGAGTTTAGGCGAATTTGGGCAATGGTGTGCGCGACGAGGGGGTGGTAAGCCGGCTACTGTGGCCGAAATGTTACGGTTGTTGGATCAAACTGAAAAATTGGGTTTAGTTCACCAAGTCGACAATGTACTTAATCAACCAGTGTTCATGTGTCACTGTTGTAGCTGCTGTTGTGAAGTTCTTGATGCATCCAGGCAATCTGGAGTATTAGGTACACACCCCAGCAATTTCATTCCGTCTATTGATCTGAATCGTTGCAAAGGATGTGGTGAATGCACTAAAAAATGCCCTATGAATGCCATTAGTATGAGCAGCGTGGGCAACGGGAAAGAAGCACCGGAGCTTAATAAGCAAATGTGCATCGGTTGTGGTCTATGCGCCACTGCCTGCCCTAATAGTGCCCGGACCATGTTACGCCGATCAGTTTTACATATTTCTCCGGAAACAAAAACAGAACAATTACTTCGTATTGCTAGAGAAAAGGGTAAAGACATAAAATTGACCTCAGACGATTTTCTCTTTTAGTAATAAGTTAGAATCCTTAACCCACAGGTCTCTTCCTTAAAGAAAGTTGCACTGAAATCACAAGATGTCAAGTGGAAGTAACCACTATTATTGGGATTGACAAATTATTCAAGTAGGAATAGTATGAAACAGTAAATTAATTACAATTAAACCAGTGGGAATACTAAGAATTAAGTCTGCAATATTCCTGAAGGTATAGTGTTTATAGGGAGGATGATCGTTTTGAAAGGAATGCTTATAGAAAATCAGGAGGCAGTTGTTCAGGAGAACTTATGGTCGACAGCTTTTGTTTTTACCATAATGGTGAATTTTCTTGCCTATCTGGGGAATTTTATGTTACTGTCAACTTTACCTTTACATGTTTTAAACATTGGGGAAAACAAAATAATGGCGGGGCTAGTATCCGGTATTTATTATTTAACCGGTTTCATAGCTCGTCCAAAGATTGGAGGTCTGCTAGATCAAAAAGGAAGAAAGTCAATTATGCTTACGAGTCTGACTGTGCTGCTGCTGGCAACGCTCTCTTACAATGCGGTGGCATATTCAGTTATTATGTTGCTAATACTGAGAGCGATACACGGAATAAGCTGGAGTGCAACTACCACGTCAGTCAGCACCATAGCCTCCGATCTGATTCCAGCCAGCCGCAGAACTGAAGGAATGGGCTTTTTTGGAATATCAAACTCAGTTGCTATAGCTCTCGGTCCTGGCTTAGGATTATACGTATTGGAGCATTATAATTATATATTACTTTTTCTTCTTTCAGCTTTCTTCATTGTATTAGCATTACTTACCGGTTTCTGGCAAAGGCGCTACCTTAATCAAATAAGTACAGAGCCTCCACTTATTAAAAAAATTGAACATAAAGCAGGGCAAAAAAACAAGATATTGGTTTTTGAGAAAACAGCGATGTGGCCATCTTTTTTATTTTTTATCGTTATGATGACTTACTCTACCATAGGAGTCTTCTTACCTGCATATGCGAATGAGAAAGGTATAGAAAATATTGGGATATTTTTTATAATTAGTTCACTGGCTACAATATTTGTCAGGCTAACATTTGGTCGATTTGCTGACCGACATGGAGGCTCCAAAATAGTGGTTTCCGGCATGCTTTTATTAGCAATTGCCCTGAAGCTGTTGTCTGTAGCTCCTTCGTTGCCAATATTCCTTATCGTTGCTGTAATTTATGGCATTGGTTTCGGTGTAGTTCAGCCAACCCTAAATGCATTAGTTATATCTTTTGCACCTGCGGAAAGACGAGGAATGGCTAATGCAACATATCTATGTGCAATGGACTTAGGAATAATGGTTGGCTCTGTTCTTTGGGGCAGTGTGGCACAAGTGTTTGGATTTATTTACATATACAACATTTCAACTATTCTCATTATTTTATCTCTTATAATGTATTTAGTAGCTTTCAGAGGTAGCTCAAACGAATAGTAAACCATTGTTTACAGACTATTTGTTAAGCATCATTAAGAATCGCAGGATTATCACCCTAGAAAATTACAATTTATCATTTGCGTAAGAGCCGCAAGTGGGCCAACAAAAATGGCTTTATATAATAATGTTAGTCATGATATGATGCAGTATCATATCATGACTAACATTATAATTATGAAGAACATTCATTTTTGCGATTTTATTAGGTTTACCACGCTAGGATGAGCAGAATTATTTATGATAGGCTGAATGACTTTTTTAAACAAAGTATGGAGGTAATTGTTAATCATGTCTAGACAAAATTTAAAGGATCTAGTAGCACTATTAACAGAAGAACAACAACAATCTTTATACGAAGCAGTTACTCAAACGAGGACTGAGAAGTTAGAATCTGAGGAGACAAAAAAGATTCAACAGTGTGATATTGCTATTATTGGGTTGAATGGACGGTATCCACAGGCAGATAATCACTATGAGTTTTGGCTGAAACTTAAACAAGGAACAAAATTTATCAAGAAAACTCTGGAGCACCAATGCTATTGTGATGAACACCATGATTCTTCAACTAGTGATTCTTTATATCTTCATAAAAAGTGCTATAAATTAGGCACTTTTTTAAAAGCGCATGATACATTTGATGCATCTTTTTTTGATTTACCTTCTGATGAAATATCTATTATGGATCCTCGAGAGTGTCTTGCGTTAGAAACAGTGTGGTCTTGTATTGAAGATGCAGGTTATACTTTTGAAGAATTAGGCAATTCAGTAGGAATATTTAATGGGATAACACCTAGTAAATATCAAATTAAAAACCATTCCCATATATTAAATGATAGGATAGCCGATTTTTTTAATTTTCAAGGTCCAGCTTTAATTGTAAATGCGGGTGCTTGTTCTTCTTTATCGGCGATTCACTTGGCAGGCCAAAGCTTAATGCGAAAAGAATGCCAAGCGGCATTAGTTATTGGAGCAAATATTCTTGATCCGAACCTATGCACTGATCCTTTTGATATAGACGATGACCGGGTGTTAGCTGAAGGAGTTGTATCCATTTTACTGAAACCACTACAACAGGCTTTACTAGACAAAGATCATATTTATGCAATTGTTAATTCATGTAATATTTGTCATGAAAAAAATACGTCAAAGTTTATGGTCTCCAATCCAAAACAACAAGCTAAACTTATTCAAGCTAATTTTGAAAAAGCAGGAATACATCCAGCGACCATAAGTTGTATGGAAGCGGCGGCCAGTGGAACATCTGTAGGTGATGTTGCTGAAATTGAAGGTTTAATATTAGCGTTTAATCAGTTCATTAATGAAAAGCAATTTTGTCCGATTGGGTCAGTACAATCTATTATTGGACATGGTCAAGCCGTATCTACATTACTACAATTAACAAAAGTATTGCTGCAGTTTAAATCGAAAAGTTTTATTCCGTTAATTAATTTACCAGAAATAGAACCAAATATAAATATAAAAGACTCCCCGTTCTACTTTCAAACATCAACAACAGAATGGATACCGCCTGTTCTAACGGTTAATAATAAACAGTTTTCAATGCCGCGTCGGGCAATGATATCATCCCTTGATAACAGCGGTAACAATGGGCATCTTATTTTGGAAGAACATATTGTAGAGAATACCGAGGAACAAAAATTAGATTCTTATTTTATTCCATTATCGTCCGAAACAAACTATCAGCTTCGGCAAACTATCGAAAACTATATTGAATTCATTGAAAGGTATCAAAATCTTGATGCACAATGGGATACTAATTATACTTTGTCCAATATAATGTTTACACTTTGCGTTGGTAGAGTAGTGTTTTCTGAACGAGTAGTATTTATAACTGATAATCTTAAAACATTAGTTAAACAATTTCGACAATTTTTAAACAGTGAAATATCTGCCGATATTATTTCAACTGCTAATGTGGATGCTAATACGATGACTGAAAACTGTGAGGAGGCTCAGGTTCAAAGCTATTTGAACAATCATTCATGGCATAAATTAGCAAAATTATGGGTACAAGGCTCAAATATTTCTTGGAAAACGTTTTTTCATTCATATAATGTTTATCGTATATCCTTACCAACATATTGTTTTCAAAAACAACTTTACCCTGTTCCTAAAGCAATGTATTCTGCAAAGGAAGAAAAATATATAGCCAATAAGGAAAATAGCAATAAATCTTACACAGAGAAGAGAATTAATTTAGAACCAGATATAAATAGAAACAACTGGTCTCAGTTCCCTGAGCTGATACACCTTAATCAGGTTTCTCAAGGACGACCTGTATTTTGGCTTCATGGAGGGGGCGGTGGAGTTGAAGGATATCAAAGTATTGCCCAGAAAAGTCAGCGCCCTTTCTATGGTATACAAGCACGAGGGTGGATGAACGGTGGTTCTCCTTTAGATGGAATTCAATCAATGGCTTCTTATTACGTTCATATAATTCAATCAGTACAATCAGAGGGACCATATGATTTAGGCGGTTTTTCTCTGGGGGGAGCTCTAGCATATGAAATTACACGCCAAATGCAAGAGTTGGGACAAAATGTCAATACGATTATTATGCTGGATTCACCAGATAGTATTGGCATGAGGAAAGTAAATTCATCTCCTAAAAATTTGATTTTACAAGCAGTTAACATGGAGCTTATGCCTATGATCCGGCAAGAACCGGAAAAAGCGGCACAAATAATAATCCATCAAGAGGAAGTGGATTTGAATGCAGATGATGAAGTTTTTTTGCAGCAAGTAGTTATACTTGCCAAAGCACGTGGATTAACCAAAACGGAAGCTCTATTGCGCGAGCGGATTCAAAATAATGTAAAAGTTCAGCAGGCATATAAACTCAATCACTTTAGCATTTTACCGTTAACCTACCCTCAAACAGTAACTTGCTATTATTTTCGCAATAAGAACGGAGTCTTCTTTGGTGAATTTGTAGCAAATGCAAAAGACAAAATTTTACTTGATCATACAAAATATTGGGGGGAATGGGAACAACAACTTCCCAATTTTCACATAATAGATGTAGATTCTTCTAGTCACATGATGTTGTTGCTTGATCCTAAAACTTGTAATAAAATCTCCACATTCTGCAAAAAACTTTATTCGTTAGATGAGATGGTAATTATTCAGTAATGCTCTTTTGAATACCACGTGTCCAGCGAAGCTGGACTATGCTTGTGGATGAAAGTCCTATCCCGGTAACTTACTTAACCGACTGGGTAGAAACTCTGGGTGCATCGTCAAAATGCGGGGTGCTAAGAGGGAGGATAAAGTACCTGCCTAAAAAGCAAAAATCTTCTTCATTTCCATTTAAAAATGGGTACACGAATCCTACCCAGTTCTAAAATCTGTTTTTTAATTGTCAAAGAACAAAATTATATCTATTCTAACTTTGGTATCAGTCACTCAATATTCGTAAACGTTTCATAAAATTCATGAATATACGGACAGTTACTACAAAGCTTAAAAGTAATGCTTCTAGCCGACTTTACTAGTTTTCCTGCAATCTTCAAGAGCTTTAGCCGAATCGTATCTGCACGAAACTTTTTCATTTTTTCAGGCAGACATAACCGACGAAACTAGTTGAAAAGATTGTATGCCAACATACAAAACTGTAAGCGATTCGAATTAACAAGCATAGAATGGCTACTCATCACACTAAAACCAAATTCATTTTTGGATTCCTTAATGAAATTTTCCATTCGTCCGCGATTGCGGTAAAACTTTACTATTTCCTGTGGTGACAGTGCCATATTAGCCACGATGAATGTATGGCGAAAAGTTATTCAGGACGTTTCTCTATTTTGCAGATAACGCGTCTGGAGTAATCCCAACTTCCTGCCTGATATGAAAATTCGCCATAAAGAGCTATAAATCTATCGGGATGAAGAGCTGCCTTTGCAGTTACTTCTTCTTCCAAATAGAACGCCTTTTCTTGAAGTAAGTGATTACCTTTGAGCCGTATTGCATAAGAAAAGCCATTGGATTCCGCTTGTGTGTAAAGTTCTGGCGTAGCAAAACCGCTGTCTCCACGGAGAAACAGCTGAACCTCTGGATATTGGCTAAGATATTCATCAAGAAGCGGTTGCAAAAAATTCTGTACACCCGTTGAAGAATAGGTACTACCCTTGCGAAGCTCGATTTTTAACAGATCACCTGTAAAGCCATCATAACAAACTAGTGGATGATAGCCATGAGCCGAGTAATGATAGTTAAAAGCTTCGCCTTCCTGCATTTCGTAGGTTAGAAGAAGTGTTGAATCCAAATCCAAAAGAATACTTGGAGGCTGGGCAATAGAATAAATTCGTTTGCGTAAATCACATGTAATTTCATGAAGTTGCTCCAGTGTTATTTCGTCCAAACGAGATCCAAAGCGTGAAATAGTAGGCTGAGAAGCAAGTCGACTTTTACCAAGACAAGTTGTGAAAACAGGATCACTAGAAAGTGTAGTGCTTCAAAAATTCGGACACTGTCCCTATAGAGAAAATAACATTTTTTAAAAATGTTGCCTCCTATAACTAACCGGCGTCATCCCCTTTAACCGAGCTTGAAAACGTTCATTATTGTAATAATATAAATACTCTTCTACGATTTCTTTAACATCTTCATATGAATTTATTGCTTTTTTACGAATATGTAAACACTCACATTTAAAATGACTAAAGAAATTTTCGGCTAAGGCATTATCCCAACAGTTCCCCTTTCGTGACATACTTGGGATGATGCCTTTATCTATTAACATTAACTGATAGGCTTTATTTGAATAATCGACTAAAGAAAAGGGAGCAATCCCTTTTCTTTAGTCGATTATACGAATCGGACATTCCACGGAATGATTGTAAAAGCTGGTATGACACAGAGCATGTCTAGAGTAGGAAAATGTATCGATAACGGTCCAATGGAAGGCTTTTGGGGGATTTTGAAACGGGAACGATATTATGGCAAACGCTTCATGGATAGAGATTCTTTGATTGATATGATTAAGTGTTACATGATTTATTACAATACGAAACGAGTACAACGCAATCTTGGTGTTTTGACACCGTACGAAAAACATGAGATGTATTTAGCCGCATAAAAAACTGCCAGCAACCCATTTTACAAAGTTACTGGCAGAGAAAATATTTTTTCTTATTTCATTGTCTACTTGACGGGCAATGTCATTAAGTTAAGTAATTAAGAGCAGGTTAATGTATCAAAAAATGGTGAACGCTATGATAAGTGTTCACCATTTTTATGATTTAAACATACCAAAAGCAGATGACGTTATAAGCCATCTGTACAACATGCAGATATGAAGAGTTGTTGTTAAGAAATTCTATATGCAAACCCGACAGCCTTTTTAATATTTTGATATCTTTCAAATACTCTGCCAGGACGTATTGGAGACATAAATTTTTGCACAATTTTCAAAAGACTTCTTTCAGAAATTTTGCCTTTAAAATACTGATAACAAAAATGTATCGCTCTAGCGAAATTGATTCTTTTATCTTTTGGATGTTCTACTTGATAAGATATTAAAGCTGGAAAATTGTACATAATTAACTTTGAAAAAATTTCTTGAAGTACAAAATCTTGCTTTTTACTATGAATGCTGGCTAATCCAACATCATATTTTAATTCTTTGAATGAAGTTTCGATACCCCATCGCATTTTATATAGTTCTTTCAAAACTTCAGCAGGAAATTCATTCGCAGGTAAATTTGTGAATAACGTTTCATAAGTGGTATCTGAAATTTTAAATCGAACAATTCTAAATTTCAAATCATACATCTCATTTTCTCTAGACAGTAAGTAATCAAACGTTGTATGAGGTTGAATCCAACGATATCTATCAGGATTTTCTTTAATCAATGCTATTGTATCTTTCGTTTTTCTCCGAGTAAGGGTGATGGTGGTTTCTTTATCGAATTCATCACTATCAGGATTTTCATATTTAATACCGTAGGATTCTTTCGAACGTATAATATAATTCCAATTCTTTTCTTGAAAATGAGCAATATTATTAAAAGATTCGTATCCTCTATCAGCTATAACAATAACACTTCCAGTTGCTTCAGATTTTTCAATCATTGATACCAGAGCCTTATGTTCATTCATACCTTTTTTACTTTGTATTGAAGCGTCAACATAATTATGTCGCATCAAATCATACATAGCATCAAGATGAAGAAGATTATATCCTTTAGTATTATCATCATTTTTGATATGAGAATTATCGTCATTTTTATTTTTAGGTAATCTTATATCAGACCCATCTACAGCAAGAAGACGATATCCTTTAAATAAAATCCGCTCGTCACATTGTTTAACCATTTCTCTAAAAATATATTCCATAGCTTTAGATGAAATTTTATTCCTTTGTTGAACAAAGGCAGAAACAGATGCGGTATCTTCTGCATAATTGAACCAATCATATATTTCTTTACATAAGCTATTTCCGCCCATGCCAATCATCATTTTAATAATTGTTTCAAATGATAGTTTTCGATTCCTTGTAAAGTCCTTTGATGGATTTTGCAAAAAATCAGATGGATCATCTGATATAGTACTTATTATGTGTGAAAGTATTTCTTTTACTTCAGTTGGTTTCATATGTGTTCCTCCCTAGAAACTTTATATTTCAAGGGCGGAGCCGCAAATTTTCGACTATTTGTCAAGTGTTTTTTTATATGACTAGCAAATATAAAAATAGAATGTTTACATCTACTTTTATCGATGTAAACATTCTATTTTGCTTAACTTAATGACATTGACTTGACGGGTAGCATATCAATTGAAACCTTTTTTCGCCAAACCAAAGGAAATCTTGGATTAAATCAGTATCAAATGCGTAGTATTACTGCTATTAAGCGTTTTTGGGCACTTACAACATTAACTTATTTATTTTGTACCATTGGTACGTCAAAGATAACATCACTTGCGTCAGGAATGTCAAGTATTCGCAAGCAAGTGAAGTCAAATTTATATACTTGGATATTTAGCCAAGCCAAAGCGGGAGTTTCATTATCTCATATTTTAGATAGGCTAAAATGTGCATAAGTGAGCTATATCTTGCCTGCTGTAAATATTTGTTAGTATTTATACTCATTTATAGGTATAAAATTAAAAAAACCATGTTAAATTATGTATAACTTGGCAGGAATTTTAATTTTTGACTAGAATATGTAGGACAGAAGGGACGTCAGACTGTCATAGATGGTCAATAGAAATAATGGATTTGCTGTGGTTTATATTCGCTTTACTTTTTGTGAAAATTTTTATGGGAAAAGCTTTTTTCTTCATTCCTTTTCTTATGATCGTTATAGGAAGTGGAGTAACACATTTATTATATAAGGCTTGTCCTCGGTGTCGAACTATAACATGCAAGAGGTCACACGATTTCTGCCATAACTGCGGTCAAAAATTCAAGTCATAAAGGCGGAATAATTATGTTTGATAGATTCTGGAAAAAGACTACCGATATAACTAAATTAGAATCATATAGAGCGAACTCACCGTGGAAGCACGATGCAGTTCTTTTGCATGTAACTAACAGACTTGGGCATTTACGTATGGCCTATGGAATGGCGAAAAATAATAAACAAAAATTCTTTATGCTATTAAAAGATATTCCGTTAGTGAAGTGGCATTGTATTGATGAATATAACTGCCCCACATGTGAAAAACTCATATCCGCTGGTTATGGGTTAAATAACATAAATGAAGAGGTTATTAGTGAAATCAGAAGGTGCATGAACCAATCCCATGAAACGATTGATTTAGCAGTAGATAATTTAGTACCTATACTAAAGCTTTTACCCAGTGGATATTATGTAGTAGCCGATTTACCTCTGTATCCGTCTGATGGAAATGGACAATTTTTTTGGAATCAAAGCAATCAACCAGCCTTTAATAAAGGAACCTGCTCAATTTATTATAAACAAATGTATTCGCAAGGGATGCCTACTTTTATCCTGCCAAGCCAACTGCCTGAAAGTTATGATGCAGCGACAATGAAGCGGTATCAGGAAATGTATCGAGCTGGGGAATCATTAAGAGGATTGGCTTATTATATGGGGGATTATCTCTGTACCCTACTGGATGGGCATCATAAGGCAGTGGCAGCAGCTTTGGAAGGACGAGAATTTCGTTGTTTAACAATCTTGCCAGTACATGGTATTTCATGCTTGAAAGATGAAAAAGATTTTAAAATGTCAATTGGCGGTGAATGGATTGATTCAAAAAATCTTCCGACAAAATTTAATAAACACTTCAAGAAATCATATGGTCAAGCGAATAAATTAAAAACTGACGAAGTTGAAAAATATCTAACTATGGAAGCGGAATGTTGGGCGCAGTTTAAATGGCCACAAGAATTATTAGATATTGGGAAGCAATACCCCGACGCATTTACGGTGGCTTGTATAGAGTTTTCTGGAGATTTATCGGACGAACGTGTTTATAGACTTCTTCGGAATGAAGAAGCTGATGCCGAGGATAAACTAGAGTTTGTTTTTAAGTCTCTTGTTGGCTTAAAAGACATCCGGGCCGCAGAAATAGCAATGAAAATTGCCAAGGATGAAGGATTACGCAATCTATGGCAAGAGGTTTTTGAATATTTGGCTACTGTCCAAAGTGAACAAATAGAGGATTTCTTTATTGACTTTCTAGTTAATGATGAAAAACTGCGACCGAAACTTACGAAAATAGCGGATAACTATTTAAAACACTAAAAAGGAAACTCCTGCTGAATTCTGTATGAATTTGGCAGGAGTTTTGAGCTTTTATGAGAATATGTAAGTTTAATGTGAAAAAGTTGATGGCAAGGTTGAGGAAGGCGAAGTGGCGGAGGTATTGTCTTAGGAAAAAGCAACAAGACGAAATCACCGTCCACAGTCGTTCGAAAATAGTGGGACAGGGAACCTGTCCCCTTGTCCCATTTGTTGGATATGAACGGTTCCTCGTACAGAGTAAATCATGCTATTGCTAACGATTAGGTGGCTCAAATATTCATGAGCACAAGTGGCTTGAAATTTCATGAGCGAGTGGCTCACTTTTTCATTGACGTTTATACTCCGTTGGAACTTTGAACGGTTTTAGAAGAATAGCCATTGCGACTATTCTTTGTTTTCTTATTTTTGTAGTCATATTTGGAGTATCCAAGTTCTTCATCCAGTTCAGCATCAAGAGCTGTCTGGATGGTTTCAGCTGTAAGCATTTTGACAAAATCATGGACATCATTCATGTCTTTAATACCATACTCTTTGATAAGATCTTTGAGCTTGTTGTTTTCTTTATTTGCCATAATAAAATACCTCCAATATTAGTTTTATTTTACCTAACATTGGAGGTTTACACAATTATTTCAGCACTACCTCCCGATGGCTATAGCGATATTTCACTCCAAAGTGTGAATATCGACTATAACCATCGGGATATACTATTTCTAATGTATTTTACCCAGCAATTCTATCTGAAAATAAGATGTTTAACTGGTCTAAAACCATATCCCAGTTTCGACATCTTTGCGTCCATCTTTCGACGATTTTCTTTGATGCCAAATATAATATTTTTCTTAAGCTATCGTCATTCGGAAACGATGGCTTATTTTTTGTTATTTGCCTAAACTGCCGATTCAGTCCTTCAATTATGTTAGTCGTATATATTATTCTTCGTATCTCTGGTGGATATGCATAAAACGCCGATAATATATCCCAATTTTCTTCCCAACTCTTTATGCACGATGGATACGCTTTTACCCATTTTTCTTTGAATTCCATTAGGTGATTTAATGCTTCCTCTTCTGTTACAGATTGATACACTTGCTTTAAATCAACCATCAATTCTTTGATGTCTTTATAGCTTACATATCTTGTACTAGAACGTATTTGGTGGATAATACAGCGTTGTATTTGTGCTTTTGGATAGGTTGCATTAATTGCTTCTTTAAATCCTTTTAAACCATCTACGCAAAATAGATAAACATCAAGTATACCGCGGCTTTTTAGGTCATTTAAGACACCTAGCCAAAACTTACTGCTTTCATGTTCACCTATCCAAATACCTAAAATATCTTTACTTCCATCTAGCGTAATACCAAGAACAACATAGGCAGCTTTTGTTACGATTTGGTGGTTTTCTTTAATTTTATAATGTATGGCATCCATGAAGATAAAGGGGTAAATTGCTTCAAGTGGTCTGGCTTGCCAAGCGTTTACATCCGGCATGATTTTTTCACTGATTTTACTTACAAGTTCAGGGGAAATTTCTACATCGTAGAGAATTTTAATTTGTTCAGCAATATCTCTTTGACTCATACCACAGGCATAAAGAGAGAGTATTTTTTCTTCCATTCCATCGGCATTACGATTGTATTTAGCAATGATTTGCGGTTCATATTCACCGTTGCGATCACGAGGAATCTTAACGTCGATTTCACCAAGCTGAGTTTTAACAGTCTTTTTAGAATAACCATTACGATAATTTTGTGACTTTGATAAATCGACAGAATCGTCCAGATGTTTACTTTTTTCGTAACCAAGTTCTTGATCTAACTCAGATTCCATAACTTGCTGGATAACGTCTTTGAACATATCTTTCATGGCTTGCATAATCTCAGTAGTAGAGGTGAAATTTTGGCTTTGTACATACTCTTTCATTAGATCTTTAGGTGCAGTTAACATAGAAAAAAACTTCCTTCCAGGTTTGAATTTCTTATATTCCAATTCTTACCTATCGGGAAGTTTTTTATTCTTTTTACACAAAATTTTATGAAGTCTCATCTTTTTGTCAATGGACATCTGATTTCCTCATTATGGATCGTTAATAAAGAATTAGTACCAATCGCTAAATAGAATATAAACAGTAAAAGGAAACTCCTACTGAATTCTGTATGAATTTGGAAGGAGTTTCCTTTTATGAGAATATGTAAGTTTAGTATCAAAAAGAAACTTCTTATATAGCCTTTGAATTTTTCTTTTCCTCTCACTTCTGAGGATCTAATATCTCTCCATCATTATTAATTTTTACGCTTAACGGTTTTCTGAAATATACTCCACAGCCTGTTGGATCATAGACACCTCCCAGACGTTTCTTTTTATTGAGCTCTTTTTTGAAATCCTCTGATTTTGCTTCATCAATGATTCCTAATTCGATCACTTTACTTGTAACCAGATCAAATACTGATTGGCGGGCAATATTTGCACTGAGACTTGCCTTTTTATCTATATTCTCCGCACTTTCATAATAGCCATATCCTTCGGCTTCAATCTTCAAACCATCATCTTCTTGCATTACTTTTTTGATTACTGCTGGTTTTTGCGGTATATTTTTCTCGATAAACGGATTGAACGCATTAACATCAATAGGTTTTTCACGGAAAGAAAAAAACCACTGCGTATATTCTTTGCCTTTGCTTTTTACTGTTTCTTGTTTTTCTTCGATCATCTCTAATGGAATTGTCTCTGTAGAAACATAAAACATGGACGAATCCAGTCCCAATCGTGAATTATAGACCTTCGTATTATATTCTTTAGCTAATTTTAAACGAACCATATGCCGAGCAAAATCAATTAGCTTTTCATGTGACATGTTATTATTAAAGTTAACGCGAAAAAAATCTGCGGATGCGCTTTGTTTATAAACTTTTCCTTCCGTAACAAAAATTTCCTCAAACCTTTTTGCTTTGCTCCCATCAGAATCCGGTAATGCAAAGGCATATACCGATGAAATAGCCACAAGTTGAATCATAGTAACCAAAATTGTAAGAAGAAATCTATTTCTAACAAAAAAACTTCTCATTATTAACCCCCATTTTATCATTATCAGTCTAAAAACTTCGCTATTAATATTAGAAAAACCTTTTATTGACAATAGAAATTAACTTTTTATCAATGTTTTTTAATCAACAAAACAAAAAAATCTTTAGTAAAATCAGTGTTAGGTGGGATCGATGGTGGAGAAGTATAGTTGAGATTTGTGTTCTGCTAGTTCCAAGCTATGTGCGTTACTGAAATATAAGGCGATAAAGGTAAATGGAACATAAACACTAAAAAGGAAACTCCTGCTGAATTCTGTATGAATTTGGCGGGAATTTTGAGGTTTTATAAGAATATGTAAATTTAATATTAAAAAGTTGATGGCAGGTTGAGGAGGGCGAAGTGGTGGAGGTAGCGTCTTAGGAAAAAGTAACAAGACGAAATCATCGTCACGGCCATTAAAAAATGGTGGGACAGGGAACCTGTCCGAAACCACTGAAAAATGACCATTTTTTAAGTCACTAGAATATTTTTATATTTTATAATTCTTTGATGGACATTATTTTTCAAAATTCGGAGTAAATATTCGAAGAAAAAGGATACTAGAGCTGCTATCCTTTTCAAGTTCACTGCCAAAGCTGTAAGCTTGGCTTGCAGACTCATACTTTTTAGACCATACCCTCGGGCACGGTCTAATCCATGAAAGCGTTTCATTTCTCCATTTTTCCATTCATGGCTGGCACGTTTTTTATATTTTTCCTTAAATTCGGGTGTCTTTGCCCGTTGATTATGTTCATAATAGTCAGCTGTATTAATTCCAACATCTAAACGTTTTACAGATGCTTTTTTGCCAGCACATTCTACTCTATTGGGACAATCTTTACACATAACCTTATTAAATTTATACTTTAGAATTTCTTGCCCCCAGCTACTTTTCCCATGTTTTTTTGTTATCGTATGATTTCCCATTATACAAAACCACTGATCACTATCCTTGTTATAACTGAATTTACTCTCGTCAATTTTGTATACTGACGCACTTACGGGTATAATTGGCTCCACATTGTCTGCCTTTAAAATATCAAGTATCGGTTTACGAAAATACGCTTTGTCACCATAGGCTTCTTTTATATTAATTCCACATTCTTTACTTCGATTATATAATTCGCCAAACTTATTTCCATCTACATAAGCACCATCACACGTTTCTATAGCCATAATAATACGTTCTTCTGGTATCATTGTAAATTCAACTTTATAACCATAAAAACTATCCGTTTTTGATTTATACCCTACACGAGCGTCTTTATCAACAAGTGAGCGTAAGCCTTTTTGTATGATAAACTTTTCATCGCTTAGTATCTCTTTTGCTTGGACTATCGCTTTTGAAGTTTTTGGCATGGTCGAGATATCAACGTTATTTTCGACTTCTGTCATCATGCTTTCCAAAAAAGTTTTCATCATTTCCTTAGCTTCTTTATGATCCACTATTCCCTTATAATCGGGGATAGTGGTATTTATCTCAGGCGATATTTCTCCTGATTCTTCTTTTATATTTTTAAATATTTTCTTGGCCAAATGTTTCATAATCCGTTCTGGGACTAGCTTCATTGTATTGGCTTTTGCATGAGTGGCGTCAATTGTTAATCCTGTCCCTTTAATAAGGCCATTTTCGATACATTGGTGTACGACTTCCGTAATAATATTATCAACACTAGTATCTTTGAGTCGCTGTGTTCTGAATTTTGCAAGTAAGCTTGCATCAGGTAAATCTTCATCTGGGTTGATACCAATAAACCACATATATGCAAGATTCAAAGAGGCTTCTTCTATGACTTTTACATCTGATAAATTATACAAATATTGCAATATGAGAAGTTTCGCCATCATTTCAGGTTCCTTTGCTGGACGACCAAAATGCTTGCTGTAGGAGCCTTCAAGTAATTTATTTATAAAACTGAAATCTACTACTTTATCTATGCTTTTAAGTAAGTGATCATCGGGTATTTTATCATATAAAATTGAATATAAACTTAATTGTTTCGATGTAGATTTAAGCATACTAAACCCCACTTTCTCAATATATACAATATCTTTATTATACCAAAAATGGGGTATATTTGATATAGTTTGACTTTTTCAGTGGTTTCGAACCTGTCCCCTTGTCCCATTTATTGGATATGAACGGTTCCTCGTACAGAGTAAATCATGCTATTGCTAACGATTAGGTGGCTCAAATATTCATGAGCACAAGTGGTTTAAAATTTCATGAGCGAGTGGCTCACTTTTTCATTGACGTTTATACATCTCATCCTGCACAGTCAAAGTGGTGGGATTTTGGAGAAATATATGATGGCGATATTGAAATTTTAATTGAATGTGTTAAATATGTTCTTCTTAAGATGTTGCAATATGAGGCAAATAACAGAAAAGTTTCTAATAACCCAGATAAATGGTCAAATTGGTTTGCTGATAATGCTAATATGTTATTTGAGGCAGTGTGGTTTCATAGATTGCCTAATGTAATTAGGTAGATTATAGAGAATAAATAACATATGAAAGCGTTGAGTGGTGTATAAAAAAGCACTTGATTACGTGGCGAGTTAAATAAATTTATAAATTCTGGCGAGAAAGTATTTACATAAATGTCATAAAACAAAAAGGGTGATCAGAATAATTTTTTATTCTGCTCACCCTTTTTTGTTGCGCCTACCGTCTTATTTAATTCCGTATTTATAGCAAAGGAATTCCTTAAATAAATCCAATTCTTTTTGTGCATCAGCTGGAAACGCATCTATTTTACTAGTATCCGACTCTTTATCTTCTGAGAAAAAGTCCGCTAAGCTGATTTCTAGTGCGTTACAAATTTTTTCTAAGGTGATAATTGTAGGAGATTTTTTATTGGACTCGATGTCACTAAGTGCGGCTTGGCTAATTACAGCTAATTGATATAGCTTGTATTGGCTAAGTCCTTTTTGTTGTCGGATTTCTACGATTCTATTACCAACATTCATGTTATTCACCTTCCATATATCGCTATAGCAATTATAACATAGTTAAAAACAAGAAAATACATAACTAAAGTGATTGACATTATATAACTAAAGCGATATAATCTGAATCAAAAGGGGGTGAGAATTTGAAAAACTTAGTTATATTTCGTAAGGAGAAGAGCTGGTCTCAGAAAAAATTAGCTGAGAAAGCGGGGATTTCACAAACCTATATATCGGAACTTGAAGCTGAGAAGAAACAACCGACAATTCCGATTGTAGAAAAATTGGCTTTAGCTTTAGGAGTAAGTATTCCAAAACTATTAAATCAAAAGTCTCAATTCCCAAAAATGATAGTCGGCTAAGGAAGTGATGTGCTAAATAAAAATCCTACTACCTAAAGTATACCAATAATATTCGCAAAATTCCGTATTTAAAACAAAATTGTGATTTGCTTTTACAAAGGAAATAGCAGTGCTTACTTGAAAGGGAATGAGCTATGAGGGACGGTGAAATTTTTGGCTATGGAAATCAGATAACAGAAAAGTTGAGAGGAGGAATGAGCATGGAGATTGGACAGGTTTTAAATGAGGATTTAATAAATTTGGAGCTAAAAGCGAGGACGAAAGTCGAGGCGATCAGGGAGCTGATAGAGATGCTCTACAAGCAGGGCAAAGTCAGTGATCGCGATCTGTTTATGCAGGATGTGTATGCGCGGGAATCAGAGGGACGGACTGGGATTGGTAAGCATGTGGCTATACCGCATGGAAAGTCGGATGCGGTGGCGGTGACTTCGATTGCGATTGGTCGGACTGGGCAGGATTTGGTATGGGAATCTCTCGATGACAAGCCAGTTCATATGGTGATTTTGTTTGCGGTGAGGAAGGAGGATAAGACGAAACTGCATTTGAGGTTGTTGGGGCAGGTTGCGTATGCTCTGGCAGATGAAGAGATACTAGAGCAATTGCTCATGACCAAGGATAAAAAAGAAGTCATTGCTTTGTTGGCAAGGAACGAATAGCGGAAGGGAGGAGCGTAGATGAAGATTGTAGGGGTTGCGGCTTGTACAGCGGGGATTGCTCATACATATATTGCCGCAGAAAAGCTGAGAAAGGGCGCAATGGCGCGGGGGCATGAGGTGCATGTTGAAACGCAGGGGACGATTGGCGTTGAAAATGAGCTTTCACAGGAACAGATTGATGTGGCGGATTTGGTGATTTTGGCAGTCGATATCAAGATAAACGGTGAAGAGAGGTTTTCGGGTAAACGTATTGTTCGTGTGAAAACGGCGACTGTGATCAAATCGCCAGTGCAGTTTATGGAGAAAGTAGAAGCGGAGCTTGCGAAAAACTAAGAACTAAAGAGGATGAGGTGAAGAAAAATGGCAGCACAACGTAATGTGATTGGAACGATCAAAAAGCATGTACTGACAGGTGTTTCTTATATGCTTCCTTTGATTGTTGCCGCAGGAATTTGTATGGCATTGGGACAGGTAGTAGGCAGGTTGATGGGTGGCAATCTGATTGAGGTGCAGGGGTCATTGCCGTATGTACTCAATCAGATCGGTATTTATGGTTTAGCGTATTTGATTGTGCCTGTAATTTGTGCGTTTATTGCATTTTCTATTTCAGACAGACCGGGGATTGCACCGGGGCTTATTGTAGGATTTATTTGTACTCAGATTCATGCAGGATTTATTGGTGGGATGGTAGGCGGATTTGTTGTCGGGTATGTAGTCAATGCAATCAAGAAATATGTGAAGGTACCTGTTGCGGCACAAGGCTTGATGCCGATCATGATTATTCCGGTATTGTCGACGGTCATTGCGGGACTTGGCATGTACTATATTATTGGTCAGCCAATTATTTGGTTGCAGAGCAGTTTGATTCATATGCTTGAGAGTATGCAAAATGGCTCAAAGTTTACTCTGGGGGCGATACTTGGAGTTATGGCGACGTTTGATTTTGGCGGGCCAGTGAATAAAACAATGTCACTATTTGTGGATGGGCTTTTAGTTGATGGTGTTTATGGGCCGGAGTCGGTGAAGTTTGTGGGGTCGATGATTCCACCGTTTGGTATCGCGATTTCATATCTCTTGACGAAGGATAAATATACGAGGGCTGAAAAGGAAGCGCTGAAAGCGGCGTTCCCGATGGGAATCTGCATGATTACGGAAGGCGTGATTCCGATTGCGGCGCGAGATTTGTTTCGGGTGGTGGCTTCTTGTGTTACAGGTTCAGCGATAGCGGGCGGATTGCTGATGGTCTGGGGTGTGGAGTCGCCAGTACCGCATGGTGGAATGTTTGTTGTGCCGCTGTTTAAAGAACCGTTGTTATTTTGTGCGGCGCTTTTACTTGGTTCGGTTATTTGCGGTGTGATGTTGTCCTTTTTGAAGAAAAAGGTGACAGAGGCAGATGAAACTTTTGATGATGATGCGGTTCAGGTAAAAGATGAGGATATCAGTTTTAGTTTGGAATGATATTGGTTAAATAAAATAGAGTAAAAAGAGGAGTGGTTTGTTTATGTTAGTAAAAATGTCAGAGTTGTTAAGAGTTGCGAAAACAGAAAAGTTTGCGGTGGGAGCGTTTAATGTATCGGATAGTTCATTACTTAGAGCGGTGACGGAGGAAGCAGAATCTTCGAATTCTCCGGCGATTATTGCGATTCATCCCGATGAACTGAAATTTATTACGGATGAGTTTATGGCGTATGTAATCGAAAGAACGAAAAGAAGTCCTATTCCTTTTGTGATTCATTTGGATCATGGCGGTTCGTTTGCGGATGTGATGCATGCGATTCATGTAGGCTTTAATTCGGTGATGATTGATGGCTCACGGCTTCCTTATGATGAAAATGTTGCATTGACGAAAAAGGTAGTGGAAGCGGCGCATGCGGCAGGTGTTTGTGTCGAGGGAGAACTCGGCACAATCGGGAATACAGGAACCTCGATTGAGGGTGGCGTTAGTAAGATTACCTATACAGAGCCCACGCAGGCAGAAGAATTCGTAAAAGTAACGGGTGTGGATTCTTTAGCGGTAGCCATTGGAACGGCACATGGCATTTATCCGAAGAATGTTACCCCGAAATTGCAAATGGACATTTTAAAAGCAATTACCGCAAAAGTAAGTATACCGATTGTACTGCACGGTGGTTCGGCAAATCCAGATAAAGAGATTGCCGAGGCAGTTAAACTTGGTGTGCAGAAGGTCAATATTTCTAGTGATATGAAATTTGCCTTTTTCAAAAAAGCTCGGGAAATCCTGTCGGCGCAGGAATGTTGGGAACCAAATACGATTTATCCGCAGTGTATTGAAGCGGCTAGAGAAGTGATTCGTTTTAAGATGAATTTGTTCGGCTCCATTGGGACGGCAAAACGCTACTGAGGAGGGAAAATGAATGCCTAATTTGATCTTGAAGGAAGAAGTCGAGGGATTATTTAAAAAAGCGCATATTGCTTTGACGGCAGAAGAAAAGGAACGATTAGAGTTTACTGATTTTGGCTTTGGTATAGGAAATGTCAGAAAAGAAGGGCTACAGCTTATTGTTTATTGTAATAATGAACGTTACTGTGCCAAGGATATGGCTCTCTTGCCAAATCAAACCTGTCCAGAACATCGTCATCCGCCAAAGAAAAATGATGCAGAGGGCAAGATGGAAACGTTTCGTTGTCGTTATGGCAGAGTGTATCTTTATGTAGAAGGGAATGTGACAGAAGGTATATCGGCAGATGTTCCTGAGAAACATAAAAAATGGTATACGGTAAGACATGAAATTGTTTTGCACGCAGGACAGCAGTATACGATTCCACCGAATACACGTCATTGGTTTCAGGCAGGAGGTAAGGGGGCAATTGTAAGTGAGTTTTCTTCCCCAAGCGATGATGCTTCGGATATATTTACAAATCCGAAAATACGGCGTGTGGCAGTGGATCGAGTGTAGAAGCCTAAGAGGTAATAAATCAGGAGCTGTGCATTTGCATAGCTCCTGATTTATTAAAGTAGATGGTATGATTATTTGCTCTTATTGGGACTATATTCCTGTTTATTGTTTATTTTACAGGAATTTGATTTTTTTCCTTGAATATCAGTTTTTAGAACAAATTATACAATAGGAGTGAAGTAATTGAATTTTCAATTGAAGACAAGGATTGTCACAGGATTCATAGCAATCATAATAACATTTTGCAGTGTGGTTTACGCCAGCGAGCCAACCGAAAAAGAAACGAAGACGGTGTCTGTTGTCACCGCTGATACCACACAAAAACAAGTGGTAAGTGAAGTGAAAAAATCTGGCAAATACGGTTACATTGATCAAACTGGGGCTTTCGTCATACCAGCTGAGTTTAATCAACTAACTTTATTTAAAGCGCAAGGTCTCATTTTGGCAAAGCAAAAAGGAAAATATGGCGTGTTTGACCAGAATGGGAAAAGCATACTTCCCGTAGTATTTGATGATGTAACGATTCATGAAGATAATACCATTTCAGTGAAGCAAAAAGATAAATGGGGTATTTACGATAATCAAAGCAACGTGATTTTGCCTATAGAATTTGATGAGTTGACTACTTTTTCTTCTGGTTTAGTAGCAGCAAAAAAAGATAAACTTTGGCGCTATTACGATAAATCAGGTAAAGCTGTCTTGGAAGAGGCCTTTGATGGTGCTAATAATTTTTCCGAAGGGCTTGCACTTGTAATGCATGATAATAAGTGTGGATATATAGATATCCAAGGAAAAGTCGTGATTCCTTATCAATATAAAAATGCAGCGGATTTTTCTGAGGGGCTGGCAGCAGTAAGAACAAAAGATAAGTGGGGTTTTATCGACAAAACAGGGAAAGTTGTTATTGAAGAAAAATTCAACGGATATGAAGCCGCTTTTAAAGAAGGGCTTGCGATTGTAAATCAAACAAGCAAACATGATTATATTGATATAAATGGTAATATTGTTTTTAGTGCACCTTATGATTTTGTCTTCCAATTTGAAGATGGTCTCGCAGAGGTTCGTGTAGAAAAAAGTAGTTTTTCTTGGGGCGGCTTTGTAAGTACTGCGATTTCGGCAACGCTTGGTGGCTATTCAGATCCCGCAGATAACAATTTAGTGGAGTTCAATCTTAAACGTGGTTTTATCGACAAGACAGGGAAGCAGGTTATTACAACAAAGTATGATTTAGTCAATGTATTTAAAGATGGTTTATCTAAGGTTATTGACCATGGTAAAACTGGTTATGTAAATCGTAAAGGGGAATTTGTGATTCCCGCAGAATATCAAGGTCTATCTGATTTTGAAGATGGTCTAGCTATGGATAAAAAAGATGATAAATGGGGCTATATTGACAAGAGTAATCAGCCTTTAACTACTCTAAAGTTTGATGAAGTAAAAGCCTTTAGTTGTGACAGGGGAGCAGTGAAGCTTGGCGAAAAGTGGGGGTTCATCGATCGTACAGGGAACCTTGTAATTAGAGCCAAGTTTAATGATGTTAAACCGTTTGTCGATAATAGCGCTGTCGTAAAATACATCGACGCTTGGGGGATCATTGATTTATCTGGTAATTATATGATTCCTGCAAAATCGGGTTATGAAGAAATGACTGTGTTCAATCACGATTTTATCGGCATTAAAGTAAATGGTAAATGGGGCTTTATGAATAAAGATGGACGCATTATTGTTGAACCACAATACGATACAATATGCCCGATTTCTTCCTTAAAATAATAATTTAGATTCATTCAAACAGAGAAATCCCAGCCTTTAAATAGGCTGGGATTTCTCTGTTTTGATCTTGATGGCTTTAAAATGAAGCAAAAAAGATGAGAGGATGAATGATGCATGAATTTTGGAGAGCCCTTAAATGAGAATTTAGTAAATTTAGAGTTGCAAGCTAAGTTGAAAGTGGAATCGATACTGGAGTTGATAGACCTGCTGTATCAAGAGGGGAAAGGCAATGATCGTGATCTGTTTTTGTAGGATTTGTATGAGCGGGAAGCAGAGGGGCGGACGGGGATTGGTAATCTCGTGTGTTGATTCGGTATTGTAAGTCGGATGCGGTGGCAGTGACTTCGATTGTGATTGGACGGAGTGAGTGGGGTTTAATGTGGTATTCTCTCGATGGCAAGCTAGTTCATATCGTGATTTTGTTTGCGATGAGCAACAAAGATAAAACGAATTTGAATTTGGGCCTGTCGGGGCAGGGGTTACGAATGATTTAGCGGATGAGCGAATACTGGAGTGATTGCTCTTAACCGAGGATAAAAAAGAAGTCATTTCGCTGTTAGCGGGAGAATGAATAAAGAATACTGGCATTATCGTAAATAGAATATAAAAGTAAAAAGAAATTCATAATAAATTATGTATAATTTAGCAGGAATTATAATATTTTACTAGAATATGTAAAATTAATATTAAAAGGATGACGGCAGATTGAGGAGGGCGAAGGCATTGTCTTAGAAAAAAGCCAACGAGACGAAGACAACGTCCCCTTATCATGCAACGGGTGAGAAAGATATGAAAAAAATTTTTTTAGCAGCTCCCTTTAAAAGTCTTGTAGACGAAAAAAAGTCATTAATGTGTGAGAAATCAAAAATGCAAATCTTAAATTTAATTACATTCCTGGAAAGTAAAGGCTATAGTGTTCACAATGCTCATAAACGAGAACATTGGGGGCTTGAATTTATGCCACCTGATCAATGCACTCAAATTGACTATAACGAAATTAATAAGTGTAATATTTTTATTGCGTTTCCCGGTAATCCGCCTTCTCCTGGTACACATATTGAAATTGGATGGGCATCTGCATTTAACAAAAAAATCTTTATACTTCTTCACGGAGCAGAAGAAAATTATGCCTATCTCATACGAGGATTACATACTGTTGCGGATGTAACTTATATTATCTATTCGGAAGAAAAGGAATATTATGAAGCACTTAACAGGTATTTGTAATGTAGTTTTTGAGAGGTGATAAACATGAAGTTTTCCAGTTTTCAAGAAGCCTATTTGCATAATTTAAAAGATGTTTATTATTCTCCTCAATTTGTAAATATGCCAAGAGGAAATAAAAGCAAAGAAAGGCTGAATTTATCGTTTACTATTATTAATCCTATTGATAGGGTTTGCTATCTAAAATCAAGAAAAATCAATATTGTGTTCAACCTTGCAGAAGCATTATGGTATCTATCAGGTAGTAATGAACTTTCCTTTATTGAGTATTATGCCAAGAATATGCGGAAATACTCTGCGGATGGAATAACTTTACAAGGCACAGCTTATGGTCCCCAAATTTTTGCATATGGCAATAATCATATCAATCAATGGGACAGGCTGATAAAACTATTTAGAGAAGATAAGGATACCAAGAGAGCATTCATATCAATTTTTGATCCCAATGAAAATCTTTTCCTTGATAATATTGATGTTTCATGCACGATTGGATTACAGTTCTTTATCAGAAATAACTCATTGTATCTAACAACATTCATGAGAGCAAATGATGCTTACAGAGGTATGATAAGTGATGTGTTTTCGTTTACGTTCATTCAGGAAATGTTAGCAACTCAATTAAGCCTTAATGTAGGAGAATATTGCCATAATGTAGCCACTGTGCATATTTATGAGCCAGACAATGCCAAGGTAAAAAAAATAGTATCACAAAAGATTGAAGAAAATGATAGATTAGTATTCCCATCCATGCCTCATAAAGATAATTGGGATAATGTTCAAATCGTTCTTTTATATGAAAAACAGTTAAGAGAGAATAAAATAGTTCTAGATGCCAAAACAATTGAAGATATTAAGGTTGATACATACTGGAAACAAATTATCATTTTATTTGCACTTTATCAAAAAATTTTATATGAAAATAAGATCGATATTTCTTTATTTTATAAATTAATACCATTATATCAATACTTAGTAAAGGTTAAATGGGAATATCTGTTTAAGAAAGAGAAGTGAGAGATATGGGCACATCGTGGCATGATGAAAAAGTATCAAAAAATTTTAATGAATATAACGATATGTTGGAGGACGTATTGGGGTTCCACTACATTTTTCAATTTATACAAGATGAACCTAATGTAAGATCCATTTTAGATTTCGGATGTGGCCCTGGGAAAGTATCCGAAAGATTGGCGGAGTTTAATGATAAATATGATATTTTAGCTGTGGATCAATCTCAAAAGATGATTGATCTTGCATCAACTTTTAGGAAGCGAAAGAATATTCAATATCGTTTAATCGAAAATGATAATTTGGGTTTTATTAAGTCAAATTCTATTGACTGCGCAATTATCTGTTTTGTTATAATAAATAATTCTGATTCCAATCGTATCTCCAACATTATAAACGAAGTTTATCGAGTACTTAGAAATAATGGTTTTTTGATCATATTAGACTCCAATCCAAATGCTGTTGGACTTGAATTCACCACATTTACTAATGGAGATAAAGGGAAAAATTACAAGATAGGAGGAAGCAAAAAGCAATATCTTAAAATACCAAATCAGACGGATTTAATCTTAAATGATTGGTATTGGACAAAAGATAATTATTTAAGTTGGATAACTCAGATTGGTTTTAAATCCGTTAGTTTAATTGAACCAACAATAGATAATTTATCACAAGAAGATAGATTATTTTATGAAAGAAAATATAATTTTAATAAGTGGGGAAATGAAAGGACTATTCCACCTTTTATTATTTTTAAATCCATAAAATAAACATAATACACTTATTCATTCTTTATAAAAATAATTGAGGATTAAAAACAATTAATAATATATCAAGCCTATAAAAATAAGAGAGGAGAAAACACATGAAAAAAGCCAAACGAGTTTATGTGGCTTTGGCGGCTGTTGTTATGTTATTGTACTTACCAGTGAGTTTTGCCTATTCGGCAAATACTACAGAACAAAACCAAACGATTTTAAATGTTGCATTATATGGCTATGTTCCTGATGTTCAACGATTTAGAAACGCCGTGCAGACTTCTTGGAAACAAGTGGAACCGAATGTGGATTTAAATTTCGTGGATTGGGATTGTTATGAGAGTGACCCGACTCAGGACATAGATGTTTTTGTTTTTGATTCTATTTACCTGCAGCATTATGTTAACGAAGGATATTTGCTTCCAATTTCTGAAAATCAAATTAAAAATAAAGATGACCTGTTGGATTTTGCTTTATCAGGATGTACTATAAATAATACAATCTATGCGATACCTCAAATTATTTGTACAAATCTCTTATATTATCGGAATGATGATAGTGAAATGGCACAAGTAGACACAGTAAATGAATTGTATCAGTTACTTGGGGATAGAAAATCTAATAGCATTATACCAGGTGAAAATGAAGGATTAATGATTGATATGTCAGGTGGTACATCAAAAGTGTGTTTATACTTGGATGCACTCATAGACCAAACACAAACATATACAGATTATGCGCAATTACCGCAAAGGTTTGATGAACATGTTGTATCTTACTTAAAAATGTTACAATCAATGGCTGGAACAGCACATGCCAATTACTATCCAGAAGACAATGATGCTTATATAAGAGCAAAATGGCTAGCGGAAGGCAAAGGCAGAGCCTATATTGGATATACCGAAGCAATGTCCAGCATGGGTGATTTTGCAAATAATGTTAACTTCAAATTGATTTCGTACAGTCAATATAATAATATTCCATTGTTTTACGGTGATATTATTGGAATCAACTCTGATATCAATACGGATAAGGAAAATTTAGCAATAAAGTTGGTAAATGTCGTTGCATCTAGTGATACTATGATTGCATCAATTTCGTCTAATGCAGACAACTCTTATCCGCAGTATCTATTGCCTGCAAGATGCAGCGTTTATAAGGCAATGAGTAGCGATTATCCTATTTATAGAAAGCTCTATAAAATTGCAACTGATCTTAACAATAGGCTGTTTTTATTAGGATCAAATGCAGAAACATGGTTAACAGAAGTTAAAGGTACTTTGAGTGAGATGTTAAATGAAAATCCGGAAGCTGCATAAATTTAGCACAGCTACTTATAACTAAAATATTATTTAAACTCTTTAAAATAATATGGTGGTTTTATATTAAAATAGGGGGACTACTTCGTAGTTGAGAAGTTAAAACTTGACCCTTTGAACGTGCTGGTTAATACTAACGTAAGGAAGCAATTTCTTACGCTGTATTGCGTTTGAAAGAGCTTCCAAATTGGAAGTTCAATTTTTTTTTAGGAGGAAAGACAATGAAGTTTATGAAGAAAACTATGGATGTTTCAGTGCCGATCTGGAACGAGTCTCTGAACACTCCGTTTGTGCAGGAACTGAAAACTGGAATATTGCCCTATGAAAAATTTAAAAATTACATGATTCAGGACAGTATCTATTTGAAATATTATGCCCGCGTTTACGGCAAAGCTATGTATCATTCTACAACCTTAAAGGACATTCAGCTTTATTACTCTATTCTAAGTTTTGTAACAAACAGAGAATCGGTCGTTAGGTTAAATTATTTGAAACAATTTGGTATGACAGATAACGATATTGAACTAATTGCACCATTGCCGGAGAATCAGAATTATATAGATTTTATGCTCAATATTGCTGAACGGGGTAATATTTGTGAAATACTAATGGCTGTTCTTCCATGTATGCTGAGTTACAGCTATATTTTCCGAGCAATCGCCGCTGAGTCGGAGGCTGATAAATCAAAGTATTGGGACTTTATTCAGGACTACGCAGATGAGCAATATTTTGAAGGTTGTAAAACATTGTGTGACTCTACGGATAAAAAATGTGCTTCACTTACCATCGTAGATAAAGAAAATCTAAATTCAATTTTTAAAGAAGCAAGTTTACTTGAATTGGGTTTTTGGAAGATGGCTTATAAAGAAAATAGAAAGGTGGATTGAATTGCCAAATGTTATTTTTCCACGAGAGATAAAGGAGGATATTTTAATATGAAAAAAGTTTTGAGCATCGCCGGATCTGATTGTAGCGGCGGAGCAGGAATCCAAGCAGATCTAAAAACGTTTTCGGCACATGGTGTTTTCGGAATGAGCGTTATTGTGTCTGTTGTCGCAGAAAATACAAGCAGGGTGATAGACATCCAGGATATAACCCCCGATATGATAAAAAAGCAGATCGACGCTGTTTTCGAGGATATTGAGGTGGACGCCGTTAAAATCGGAATGTTGTCTACTCCGCCTTGTATGAACGCCATTGCTGAAAAACTCATGCAGTATAAGCCACAAAATGTAGTAATTGATCCCGTCATGTATGCAAAAAACGGCTGTTCTCTTATGGAGCCTGCGGCTGTTGATACATTGATAAAAGTAATCATTCCACTTGCTGACGTACTGACTCCGAATATTCCAGAAGCCGAAAAAATTATAAATATGCAGATTTCTTCCGTAGCAGACATGGAAACCGCCGCAAAGAAAATATATGCAATGGGTTGCAAGGGCATCGTGGTCAAGGGTGGTCATGCGATAGGCAATGCTTTGGATGTTCTGTTTGATGGAAAAAAGATTTACCATTTTGAAACCAAGCGTATTGATACAACAAACACACATGGTACTGGCTGCACCTTTTCCTCCGCTATCGCTTCACAGCTTGCAAAAGGACTGACTATTCAGGAAGCTGTCAAAAAGTCCAAGGCATATGTTACTACTGCGATTGAACATTCACTTGCCATCGGTCACGGGAATGGCCCGACCAATCACTTTTATGAACTTTACAAAAGCGGATTGCAAGGATGGGATAATTAACGATGGACACAAAAGAATCAAAAACCTCAACATTCAGTCAGGTGCTTTTATGGTTTGGAGCTGCTGTTTCAATATCTGAACTGATGACAGGGGCGTTAATCGCTCCGCTTGGACTTTGTCAAGGTACCTTAGCAATCTTGACCGGTCATATAATTGGCGCTCTCGTGCTGTTCCCCGCCGGTTTGATCGGTGCTAAAAGCGGCTTGTCATGGGCGGAATCTACCCGTATATCTTTTAGCAAATACGGGTCATACGGGTTTTCCATATTAAACATTTTGCAGCTCCTTGGCTGGACTGCTGTAATGATTATAAGCGGTGCAAAGGCATTTGATGGCATTGCGGAGCAGCTCTGGAACTATCAGAACGAACGGCTTTGGTGTATCGTAATCGGACTGTTTATCTGCCTTTGGATTGTCATTGGGCTGAAAAATCTTTCAAAAATAAATGCTGTAGTCATTACCCTGCTTTTCCTATGTACTATTGTGCTTGGAATTACTGTTTTTTCTACGCCGCAAAGCACCGCAGACGCGAATGATACAATCAGCTTTGGAGCTGCTGTAGAACTGAACATCGCCATGGCTTTATCATGGCTACCGCTTATTTCGGACTACACCCGGACGCTAAAAAAACCTTTCAGAGGAACAGTTGGAAGCATATTGAGCTATTTTATCGGCTCAATCTTTATGTTCATCATAGGGCTTGGTGCCGCTGTTTACTATGGTACATCTGATGTGTTTACGATTATGGCATCAGCCGGATTCGGTTTTGCCGCCCTTGCTGCAATATTACTTTCCACGGTAACGACGACTTTTTTAGATGTGTATTCGGCAGGCGTCAGCTCTGTCAATATAAGCGGGAAAATCAATCAAAAGCTGGCGTCAGCCATTGTGTGTATCGCAGGCGTTGTCATTGCGATATTTATACCGATAAGCAGATATGAAGATTTTTTATATTTGATAAGCTCAGTGTTTGCACCTTTGTTTGCTGTATCATTTACCGATTACTTCTTGTTACATAAACAGGAAATGAGATCCCAAAGCGATCTGAGTATCAAAAATTTAATCATATGGTTGGTCGGCTTTATTATCTATCGGTTATTGATGTCGTATAATACAGTCGTTGGGATCACACTGCCTATCATGCTTGGTCTTGTGGCTGTCAGTTACATTTGGGGAATCATTGAAAGAAAATCAGATGAACAGAAAATTTGATTATACGCTATATTCGGTCACTTACAGGAATTTATGAGTACAAAGGACTTAGAAATAGCCTTCGAAGAAGTAATTGATGGCGATGGTACAGTTTCGGGATAAGTCAGCATCCTCAATGGAACTCTATGAGCAGACCATTCGCATTAAGAAAATAACAGTTCGTTATGGTATTCCACTGCTCGTAAATGATTGCATAGATATCGCATCGGCAAACGGAGCTGACGGTGTACATATCGGGCGAAGTGATATTTCTGCTACCATTGCCCGAAAGATAATAGAACGCGATATACTTTTGAGCGTATTCGCTTCCTACGTCAATGAAGCTCTGCAAGTTGCCCCTTCAAAATATATTGTATATGAGGACGTTTTGCAGGCTGTCAAAAGCGCGAAGTAGTCAGAAATGATCGTTTATGGTGTTTACGACAAATATTCTGAGCATAATCAATCGGAATTTAGCGCATGAGCGGATGGTTATCTATTTGATTTTCGTAATGCGTTCATACCGTACAGGGAGGTGTAATAATGGCAGAGTTGTGGGATATGTATAATCAGGAGCGAAAAAAGACCGGACACTTACATGAGCGCGGAACACCGATTCTGCAAGGTTTCTATCATCTTGTGGTAAGTATCTGGATTGTGAACAGTCAAGGGCAATATCTTATGTCACAACGACACCCAAGTAAGCCGTATCCTGAATATTGGGAGTGCACGGGTGGTTCTGTTATTGCCGGTGAAAATAGTTTGCAAGGAGCTATTCGAGAAGTAAAAGAAGAATTAGGATTGTCGCTTGACGCCGATACAGCACAGCTGATTTATCAGACACGCCGAGAGGATTGTCAGGACTTTTATGATGTGTGGCTTTTCCATTTTGACATTAACATAAAAGAATTGACTTTACAAAATTCAGAGGTTATTAATGCATGTTGGATGTCAAAAGAAGCTATCAATATATTAAATCAAATGAATAAACTTCATCCATTACTTTCATATTATCAGGATATTCTGATGCTAGGGTGATGTATGACAAGGGGAAGGAGGTACTGTCTCGAAAAAAAGTGTTGTGATACCAGTGAGCAGAGTAAATTAACAAGACGAAACCACTATCCCCTTATCATTAACCTATGTCATCTGCATCGGATATTTTTACGAATCCGAAAATACGGCGTGTGTGTGTGCTTGATTTTGGATATAGTTTATCGGTATTATTAACATAAAAAAACTTTCTTTTAGGTTTGAATTGCTTAGCAGCGGATTCATATCTGTTAGGAAGTTTTTCATTCTTTTTCATAGTTGCAAAATAGCTTACATTTTGTTACAATGAATTCATCTAATAAGAGATAATCATTATCTCTGCATTTAAAACTAAATATATTGAAATATCTTCAGGGCAGGGTTAAATTCCCGACCGGTGGTAAGCAGATTTGCTGCAAGCCCACGAGCCGCAAGGCAGATTTGGTGTGATTCCAAAGCCGACAGTATAGTCTGGATGTAAGAAGAGAAGTAAGTAGATGCAATAGGGCTTAGTAAGCTCGCATATGCATGCGTTTACAAATCATTAGATTCCCGAAGAGATTTCGGGGATTTTTTAGTTTTAAGGTGTGATGATATTTTTAGGGGGAATAGACATGGTTTCTACCAATACACGATATATTACTAAAATCGGAATGTTATCAGCAATTGCTGTGATCTTAATGTTTTTTGAAGTACCTTTACCAATGATGCCTATTTTTTTGAAATTGGATGTCAGCGAATTGCCTGCGATTATTGGAGCCTTTGTGTTCGGCCCTATGGCAGGTGTGGCGATTGAATTTATTAAAAATCTGCTACATGCTGCAAATACGCAAACAATGGGAATTGGGGAAGTTGCTAATTTTCTAGTGGGCGTGGCATTTGTTCTGCCAGCAGGCTATTTGTATCAACGCTATCATAGTCACAAGGGAGCTGTCATCGCTCTCGTTGTTGGAACCTTTTCTATGATGTTTCTGGCGTCATTGCTGAATTATTTTATATTGCTGCCCATATATCAGGCGGTACTGCATTTTCCACTAGAGCAAGTCGTTCATATGGGTACAATCGCAAATCCTCAGATTATTGATTTAAAATCTTTTATTGCCTTAGCAATTGCACCTTTTAATATGATAAAAGGAATTGTCATGTCTCTGCTGACTTTGGTGATTTATAGAAAACTATGCAATGTATTATGCGAAAGATAAGCTGAAATTTAGTCCTTAGGTAAAAGCATTAAAAGACCACTCTTTTTAAGGAGTAGTCTTTTAATGCTTTTTTTTATTTTGATGATTGATTTTTATAGTTGTTTGGGGCCGGGGAGTGTGAAGCCTCTGCCTAAAACTTCCACGGCATCTTGAACGATCATAAAAGCATTAGGGTCTACAGCTTGGATGAGAAGCTTGATCTGACCAATTTGAGTTAGACTCACAACGACAAAGATCACTTGTTTTTCTTGGCGGGTAAAGGCGCCTGTTCCATTGAGAATCGTAGCACCTCTGCCTACTTCTTTTAAGATGGCTTCAATGATTTCATCGGTTTTATAAGAAACAATATGCAAGGTTTTCTTACGATTAAATCCTTCCACGACATTGTCCGTAATATTTGCGCCAATAAACATGGAGATAAGGGTGAGAATGGCTAGTTTAATGCCAAAGAGAATAGCAGCGACCAGCATAATCAGGCAATTAATCGAAAAGGAAGTAATACCTACATTGAGAGAGTAGTATTTTTTTAGGATGCTGGAAATGACATCAAGTCCGCCGCCGCTGCCATTGGCTCTAAATATAAGGCCGGAGCCAATGCCTGTCACAATACCACCCGTGATCGCAGAGAGAATTGGATCATCGACGATCATAAAATTCGCTAAATAGTCTGTTGCATCTACGAATACGGAAAAGAGCACTGCCCCATAGACGGTTTTAAAAAAATATTCTCTGCCAATGAGCCGATAAGCAGCATAGAAGAGGGGGAGGTTCATTACTAGCATTTGTAAACCAATAGGCCAGCTGACTAGATAATAAATGATAATCGCTATCCCGCTCACCCCGCCGCTTAGCAGGTGGTGAGGGACGAGAAAACTATTGATTGCAACCGCGCTTATCAAACAGCCAATCCCAACGGAAAGATACTGATAAATTTTATAACGCATATAGTTCCTCCTTGTATGAAATGAAAGATATAAGATTTAGCTTTAAAGTTTGTCGACAAGTTTTTGGATAAAAGGATATTGATAGGATTCTCCCTGCAAAGCCTTGCTTGCTGCAATAATAGAAGTTACTAGCAGAATGAGCCAGACAATCGCTACGACAGGCAGCAGGAAGACACCAATGACTAACATACACAAGAAACCAGCAAAGAAGGATGCAGCCAATATAGCTAAATGAGCAACAAGAGCCTGTTTAGAATGTTCATAGACAAAATCATCATCCTTTTTTAATAGAAAAATGATCAATGGAGCAATAATAAAGCCTAATCCACCTAAAAAATAAGATATATGAGCTAAAATGGCTAAGAGTTTTTGTTCTCCGGTTATTCCGTTCATAAAAACACCTCCTGAGTATATTTTATAGTAGGTTTGATTGTTTGTATATTTTATTCCAAATTTTTTATTTGGGGTTAGTTAGTTATACTCGTGAATGAGGCATACTTATATAAGATAAATCGGATGAAATCTGTTATTTTAGCTTTTGTACTTTTATTATGCTTTGTGTTATGATCAAGATAATTGAGATTGTTTAGACCTTTAGATGGTATCTGTAATGAACCATACTGTAAAAAAGGAACTTGCCACTATAGTATGCCACAACTATATATTAAATTATATCCGCTTAGATTTTTTTATGGACTGAGACAGAAGGATGCAGGGAAAAAAGTATGCCTTTCGGATAAATTCCGGAAGGCTTTTATATTTTATAGGCAGGTGGGAAAGACATGAACATGCAAAAGACAAAAATAGGTATTGTGGGAGCTGGGAAAGTAGGGAGCGTGTTGGCGCGAGGTTTAGTTGCTAAAGGATACCAATTAACCGGAATTGCTAGTCATACTTTGGAATCGGCAAATCAGCTGGCGAAAGAATTTGGCGTAAATAGGGCAATAAGAACCACAGATTTTATGGGGGAGACAGATATATTATTTATTACAACACCTGATCGCTGCATTGGGGAAGTGGTAGCAGAAATCGCGAAAGACAATGGTTTTAAATCAGGACAAATGGTATTTCATACTTCAGGCTGTTTACCAGTAGAAATATTAGAGCCAGCCCAAAAACAAGGTGCATGGATTGGTTGTATGCATCCATTACAATCTTTTTCCAATAAAGAATATACTAGTGAAAGGCTATCAGGCATATATTATGCTTTAACTGGACAAACGAAGGTCATACAGGCAGCCGAAAAGATTGTGAAGGATTTGGGAGGAATCAGCTTTCAGATTTTAGATGCAGATAAACCTCTTTATCATGGGGCTGCTTGCATTGTATCCAATTATACAGTTTCCTTGATGCATTGGGCGAGTCAACTGTATGGCAGATTTGGTTTATCTTCTGAGGAAGCTTTAGCCGCGTTATTACCATTGCTGGAGGGAACTGTGCAGAACATAAAAGAAATGGGAGCTGTTCAAGGGCTGACTGGCCCGATTAGCCGTGGAGATGGTATTACGGTAAAGGCGCATATAGAGGCTTTTGAAACTGAAGTAGATAAAAATTTATACAGGATGCTGGGACTATATACTTTAGGGATTGCCTTGGAAAAAGGTACGGTTGACGAAAAACAAGCTGCGGAGGTAGAGCAAATATTAAGAAATTCCAAAATCCAAAGCGTGTGAGTAGACCGCGAGTAGAAAGCGAGATATTAAAACAGGCAGATTTAGTTTTCGGGTAAATGAATCAATTATAATGTATACACAATAAAACTGTAGCGAAGGCTACAGTTTTATTATTTATATATAAAGTATAATTTAGGAAAGTTACATCCTAATCTGTTATAATATAGTTAAATTTACAATTATTACCTAGGATGTGAATATAATGTATCAAAATTTATTTATTGAAGAGCAGCAAGCTTTGATGCGAGATTATTTTTTAAATAATTTATCGAAATATGGTGTAGTAAAGAAATACAATAGAAAGCAGTTTATTGCTGCCGATTTTTATGATTTATCAATTGGTATTGTTGTCGAAGGACAAGTTATAGTAAGTGTTGTTAGTTCAAAAGGACAAGAAAAAATATTATACACGCTTCTGCCTGGTGAATGTTTTGGGGAAATGAATTTGTTTTCTAATAGTTTTTTTAACTATGTAATTAGAGTAAAAAAAGATGCGACAATTTCCTTTATTGGTAAGGACGCTTTTTCTGATTTCGCGCAAAGAGATCCTAAAGTATATCAATATTTTATGAATGTAATGATCATAAAATTTAGAATCGTGCTACTCCAAATGGTCAGTAATGTGTTTAATAATTCTACGGGCAAAGTAGCGGATATGTTAATTAGGCTTATTTCAACATCCAATTCCCTACAAACAGAAAAAACAAACAATATGGTTGTGGTTCCTTTTACCCAAGGTGAATTGGCTAATATTGTTGGTTGTTCTAGAATTACGGTTACTCGAATATTAAATCAGTTTATAGACCAAGATTTGATTAGTATGAGTAACAAAAGAATTGTGATAAAAAATTTTGATGGGCTGCTGGAGCAAGTTATCCATGTGTAATAGTTTATAACGAACATTCATGTGATTAGCTTAACGCGTCGTTAAGTGGTCATATTTCAATAATGGAATATGACCATTTTATGTTTTTTGGGAAACGTTTGATCAGAAGAAGTTAAAAATAAATCTCGTTTTCAGCGAACGATAGGAGGATTGGTTATGGACGAAAGAGTTCTTAAATTAGCTAAAAACCTAATTGGATATTCTGTTAAATTACAACCAGAAGAAAAAATTCTAATTGAAGTATTTGATGATGGCTTGCCATTGGCAAAAGCACTAGTGAAGGAAACTTACCGAGTTGGCGCAATTCCTTTTGTTACAATCAAAAATAATAAGATCTTTCGTGAGTTGTTAAGACAGGCAACGATTGGTCAACTGGAACTGATTGCTCATTGGGAAGCTATGCGCATGGAAAATATGGATGCTTATATTGCTATACGCGCTGCTGAAAATAGTAGTGAATTAGCTGATGTTTCTTCAGAGCAAATGGGATTGTACCAGCAATACTGGAATAAGCCAGTTCATATGGAAATTCGCATTCCTAAAAAGAAGTGGTGTGTGCTGCGTTATCCCAATAATTCTATGGCGCAATTGGCCAATACGAGCACTGAAGCTTTTGAGGACTTTTATTACAATGTATGTAATTTAAACTATGACAAAATGAATCAAGCGATGGAACCGCTCATTAATTTAATGAAAGAAACAGATAAAGTTCACATTGTGGGACCAGGTACAGACTTGCATTTTTCGATAAAAGCCATTCCGCCTGTTAAATGTGCGGGCAGTATGAATATTCCCGATGGAGAAGTATACACTGCACCAGTAAAAGATTCCGTCAATGGGCATCTTACTTATAATACACCTTCAATTCATAGTGGCATTACTTATGAAAATATTCAATTTGAGTTTGTTAATGGAAAAATTGTCAAGGCGACTGCTAATTATAACGACAAAATAAATAAAGTACTAGATACGGATGAAGGTGCCCGTTATATTGGTGAATTTGCTTTGGGGGTCAATCCCTATATCACAACTCCCATGAAGGATACGCTATTTGATGAAAAGATTAATGGTAGTTTCCATTTTACACCAGGAAATTCATATCATGATGCCTTTAATGGTAACAGTTCTGCCATACACTGGGACTTGGTATGTATCCAAACACCTGAGTATGGCGGTGGAGAAATATGGTTTGATGATCGCTTGATCCGTAAAGACGGACGCTTTGTTATTCCTGGACTTTATGCTTTAAATTCGGAGAATTTGTTGTAATATTTGAATTGTTTACTGATGTTTTACAATATTACTGATATTGACTTGATCAGAATACTGAAGGGTCAAAGGCGACCTGCGTATATCGCAGTACCTTTGACTCTTTTTGCTTATAAAGAAAGGAGGGGGTAGCTAGCCCAACATAGGTTAAAGAAAACCGCTTAATGCAAAAAAACTTATTATTTTAGGAGGTCAGTGATGTGTTACTAAAAAAAATTTGTTCACTATTGTTAGCAATCACTATGCTGAGTACGTTTGTAATCGGCTGTAGCAGCACGGCAAGTAAGGTCGGCGTCGATAAACCACTTCGTTTTGGTCAATTATCTGAACCGGAATCGCTGGATCCGCGCCTGGCAACCGGGCAGCCGGAGATGCAATTCCTTCTGCAAATGTATGAAGGCTTAACAACGTATGACGCTAATAATAATGCCGTTCCGGCGGTTGCAGAAAAATGGGATGTTTCTCCAGATGGGCTGACCTATACGTTCCATATTAGAAAAGAAGCAAAATGGTCGAATGGTGATCCGGTAACCGCTCAGGACTTTGAATATGCATGGAGAACATTACTTAGCCCGGAACTTGGCAGCCGTTATGCGGAAATGCTGTTCTATGTTAAGAATGGCGAAGCTTATAACTCTGGCAAAGCCAAAGCAGAAGATGTCGGGGTCAAAGCCATTGACGATACTACGCTTGAAGTTACCTTGCAGGAACCAACTCCGTATTTTCCCCAGTTGACTGCCTGCTACTCTTACTTCCCTGTTCATAAAAAAACAGTAGAAGCTGATCCAAACTGGGCGTCAGACGCCAAAACCATGGTTACCAACGGGCCATTCACCCTTAGCAATTGGGTGCATAACGAAAAAGCCGAATTTGTAAAAAACGAAAACTACTGGGATGCCAGTAAAGTAAAATCAAAAAAATTGGAATTTGCCATTGTGGAAAACAATACCACCCGTGTATCCTTGTTCGAAAATGATCAAATTGATATAACCTTAGATCCACCGCCTTCCGAAATTGAACGTCTGTTAAGTGAGAAAAAAGCTGTTATTGAACCGCAATTAGCTATTTATTATTATGACTTTAATGTCAACAAAGCGCCTTTTGACAATCCAATGGTACGCAAAGCCTTTACGCTGGCGATCGATCGTGATGCAATTGTTTCGAAAGTTACTAGAGGAAGTCAAAAACCGGCCGCAGCCTTTGTTCCATTCGGTCTGCCCGATAGTGAAAAAGGCTCTGATTTCCGCAAAGCTGGCGGCGATTTCTATAAAGACAATGATGTTGAAACTGCCAAAAAACTTTTAGCCGAAGCAGGTTATCCAGACGGTAAAGGGTTACCGCCAATTACTCTGACCTACAATACCAATGAAGGGCATAAGGCCATTGCCGAAGCCATTCAGGAAATGTGGAAGAAAAATCTTGGCGTACAAGTAGATCTTGAAAATCAGGAATGGAAAGTATTCCTCAAAACACGTGCTGCTGGCGACTACCAAGTGGCACGCGATGGCTGGACTGGCGATTTCCCTGATCCATTGACCTTTTTAAGTCTATTGACTTCAAACAATGGCAATAATAATTCCCATTGGAAAAATTCGCAATTTGACCAATTGATTAAACAAGCAAAATCTACCTCCGATCCGGTTGCTCGTATAAAAATCATGCATGATGCCGAAAAATTGTTGATGGATGAAATGCCTGTTATGCCAATTTACCACTATACGGTGGCGTATATGATTAAACCGAACGTAAAAGGTTTGGTGCGTACAGTAACCGATTATATTTACTTTAAAGAAGCTTATGTAGAATAATAAAGGTACAGCTGCAGGGGACTCCCTGTAGCTGCTTTACCTTACTTAATCAATATGGAGGGATGATTACTTTGCTGCAATATGTATCAAAACGCGCATTATCTATGGTATTAGTGCTCTACATCGTTATCACTGCAACTTTCTTGCTGATGCACTCCATTCCCGGCGGGCCATTCACAACCGAAAAAAATTTAACTCCCGAAGTGTTAAGAAATATCAATGCCCGCTATCACCTTGATGACCCCTTATGGAAACAATATATAGATTATATGGGTAATATTTTAAAATTTGATTTAGGTCCTTCTTTTAAATATCAGGATCGAACTGTCAATAACATTATAGCAGACGGTTTTCCTGTATCAATTCAACTTGGAACATTCGCGGTACTGCTTGCCGTACCTGTTGGAATCTCAGCAGGTATTTTGGCATCACTGAGGCACAACCGTCCCCTTGATTATATTATAATGTCGTCGTCTACTTTGGGAATTTCTATTCCCAGCTTTATTCTGGCTTCTTTTCTAATCTATTTCTTCGCCTTTAAAATTAAATTATTTCCTGCCGCCATGTGGAATGGCTTTTCCTATATGATTCTTCCTGGAATCTCGCTCGCTGCTTTGCCCATGGCTGTGGTTGCCCGCCTGACTCGTTCGGGTATGCTAGAAGTATTGTCACAGGATTTTATTCGTACCGCCAGAGCCAAAGGAGTCGGCAAAGGGTTAATCATCTATCGGCATGCTTTAAAAAATTCTTTAATCCCGGTAGTAACCTATGTCGGACCAATGACTGCTGGTATCTTGACCGGGAGCTTTGTTGTCGAAAGCATTTTCAATATTCCTGGCCTCGGACGTTATTTTGTCACCAGTATTTACAACCGTGATTATACAGTTATTCTGGGTATCACCATTTTCTATAGTGCGCTCATCGTCATTTTTAACTTTTTGGTAGATATCGCTTATGTGTTTTTAGACCCTAGAATTTCGCTGGATAAAAAAGGAGACAACTGACGTGAACACTGAATTATTTAAAAGAGTAGACTTTCAGCTTGATGCGAGCTATGATATCGGCCGCCCAAGAACAACCTACTGGCAGGATGTATGGCGCCGACTCAATAAAAATAAACTATCCATCCTAGGATTTATTATAATTTCTTTTGTGGCCATAGCAGCGATTGTCGGTCCTTTTTTCACGGCCTATTCGTATTCCGATCAAAACTTGCAAATTGCCAATCAGCCACCTTCTGCGGTGCATTGGTTTGGTACCGATAATCTGGGGCGTGACCTATTGACTAGGGTATTATATGGTGCTCGTATATCTCTATCCATCGGCGTTGTTGCCAGTCTGAGCACTATGATAATCGGAGTATTGTATGGCGGTATCGCTGGATTATCCGGCGGCCGGGTAGATACTATCATGATGCGGATCATTGATATTGTCTGGAGTATTCCGTTTTTGCTCTATGTCATTTTATTAATGGTCGTTCTGCAGCCAGGATTAATGAATATCTTTATTGCCTTGACATTAGTCTATTGGATGCCCATGGCGCGGCTCGTACGTGGACAAATCTTGTCCTTACGTGAACTCGAGTATGTTTTGGCCGCTAAGCTGGTGGGGGCCAGCTCCTGGCGCATCATTATCAAGCATCTGATTCCCAATAGTCTCGGGCCTATTTTAATTACTGCAACCCTCACTATTCCGGAAGCCATCTTCAGCGAAGCTTTTTTGAGCTACATTGGGCTGGGTGTATCAGCCCCCATGGCTAGCTGGGGGGTACTTGCTTCGGAAGGAGCTACAAGCCTTCGTTCCTATCCGTATCAATTGTTCTTCCCCGCTGCTGCCATATGTATCACCATGTTGTCGTTTAATTTTATAGGTGACGGTTTACGCGATGCACTTGATCCGCGTATGCGTAAATAAGGGAGGGATAGTTAATGCAGCCAATATTATCTGTAGAAAATTTGAAAGTAGTTTTTAATACTTATGCCGGTACAGTCCAGGCGGTTGATGACGTAAGCTTCACATTGCACGAGGGAGAAACCATCGGCATTGTTGGCGAGTCCGGCTGTGGTAAAAGTGTGACTTCCAGTGCTATCATGGGACTCATTCCTTCGCCTCCAGGTCGAATCGCCAGCGGACGTATTCTCTTTGAAGGCCGAGACTTGGTAACAATAGATGAAAAATCCTTGCAAAAAATTCGCGGAAACCAAATTAGTATGATTTTTCAAGATCCGATGACATCGCTCAATCCGGTTTTAACGGTAGGTCTGCAGCTAGCCGAAAGTTTTATGTTGCATCAAAAACTACCCAAAAAGAAAGCAATGGAAAAAGCGGTGGAAATGCTAAAGCTTGTAGGTATTCCGGCACCGGAAACCCGGATTCGCCAATATCCGCATCAAATGAGCGGCGGTATGCGCCAAAGAGTGATGATCGCCATGGCACTGGCGTGCAATCCGCAGATCCTGATTGCGGATGAACCAACGACCGCGCTGGATGTTACCGTGCAGGCTCAGATCATGGAACTGATTAAAAAATTAAATACCGAACTTTCCACAGCTGTTATTCTAATTACCCATGATTTAGGTGTCGTAGCTGGTATGTGCAGCAGGGTGCTGGTCATGTATGCTGGACGGGTAGTGGAGTCTGCTCCGGTGAATGAGTTCTACGCCAATCCGCAACATCCCTATAGCTGGGGGCTTTTAAAATCACTACCCCGTCCGGATATGAAAAGCGGGACGTTGGAATCAATCGCCGGACAACCGCCCGATCTGTTGGCACCGCCGCTAGGTTGTGCCTTTATGCCACGCTGCCGTTTTGCAATGGAAGTTTGCAAACAGCCGCCCGCGCCAATAAAAGTAACCGAAGACCATATGTGCCGCTGCTGGCTGCTTGACAAAGCTTCACCCCATACTCCGGGCACCTTATTTAAGGAGTGTGAAACAGCATGAGTGAAGTATTGATTAATGTACAGAACCTTACCAAGTTTTTTACCGCCAAACGCAACTTTTGGGGAAACCCTACTTCTTTTGTCAAAGCGGTCGAAAATGTCAATTTCCAAGTGTACAAAGGCGAGACATTAGGGGTAGTTGGAGAAACAGGCTGCGGCAAATCAACAGTAGGGCGGACACTGGTTGGCTTATATAAACCGACCAAAGGCACTGTGACCTGTGATGGTGAAGATGTCCACACAGCCATTGCCAGCTCTAATGCCATGAAAATGCGCCGCAAAATCCAGATGATTTTCCAAGATCCTTATGCTTCTCTCAATCCGCGCATGACGGTCGGCGACATCATAGGCGAACCGCTGGATATTCATAGACTGGCAAGTGGAGTGGATGATAGAACCCAGCGTATCTATAGACTGTTAAGACAAGTCGGGCTAGATCCAGTACACGCGAGCCGTTACCCACATGAATTCAGCGGCGGCCAGCGTCAACGGGTAGGAATCGCCAGAGCTCTTGCCGTAAACCCGGAATTTATCATTTGCGATGAACCTATTTCGGCTCTCGATGTATCCATCCAGGCGCAAGTGGTAAACCTGCTGCAAGAATTGCAGCAGAAGTTTGGACTAACTTATTTATTTATTGCTCATGACCTATCAATGGTAAAGCATATCAGTACCCGCGTAGCGGTAATGTACCTTGGCTCCTTGGTGGAACTTGCGCCCTGTGACGAGCTGTATAAAAATCCGCAGCATCCCTATACACAGGCGCTGCTATCCGCCATCCCTATTGCCGATCCAGTGATTGAAGCCAAGCGCCAGCGCATCATTCTCGAAGGCGATGTACCAAGTCCGATCGATCCACCAAGCGGCTGCAAATTTCGGACTCGATGCCGATATGCTGCCCCGCAGTGCGCGAAAGAGGTTCCCGCCTTTATTGAAGGTGCCAATAAGCATTCAGTTGCATGTCACTTGGTTAATAAATAGAAAGATGTCTCCTATCCCTTAGCGACAATTCAAACTAGAACTGGAGGTGCAAAATTTTTTTTACGGCAATTTTCGCTAAGTTAAATAGATAAATACGAGGTACCTGAAAATATATTTCAAAAATACTTTTAACAACCATTCTGGAGGAGAAATATTTATTATGAAAAAAATATCAACACTTGCGCTGGGTTTAACATTTAGCCTAACAGGCATTGCTTTTGCAGCAAATCCTTTTGCCCTTGTGCCCACAACAAACTGGGAATATGATTCTATTGCTACTTTAGTTAATACTGGGGTCTATGAAGGATATCGAGACATTAATTTCAATAGAGACCAGGCTTTGACTCGCTATGAAATGGCTACACTAGTGGCCAAAGCAATGGCTAATGAACCAAAAGCTACTGCCGAACAAAAAGTAATTATTGATAAACTGACCGCAGAATTTAAAACTGAGCTAGGGAATCTGGGAGTTTATACAGAGGCAACTACTCCCGCAACAGCTGTTAGCACTCCTACTGCCGCTTCTACTCCTATAAAGCCTATAGAAATTTCTGGTTTTTATCGTCTCCGCTATCAGACATTAAAGGATAAGGGGAATTCTGCAAATAGCTGGCATGCATTCCAGTATAAACTGGAATTGGATGCTACTAAAAAACTAGCCAATGACTGGACGGCAAACTTTTCCTGGGAGGCTGCCAAAAGCTTTTATAACGAAAAAGGCCTATCGAATGGCACAAATACTGGAGACATTTCAATGGCTAATATCGCCGGTCCGCTTGCTGGCACAACCGCGACGATTGGCAAATTCTCAGACACAATTGGCTCCGGGCTGGTTTTTGATGATGAATTAAGTGGCGCAAAATTTGAATTTGGCAAGACACTACATACCAAAATATTATACGCAGACGCGGATAAAAATATTGCCGATTGCACATTTCCTAATAGCTATCTATCCAGTTTAAACACGGTAGCTGCCCTTTCCTTGAGCTATGATTTGAGTAAAGCCACCACCTTCCTTACTTCATACCAGCACTGGAATTCAAAAGATGATAACATTGATTCTATGAATGTTTATGATTTTAATCTCAAATCAAAACTGACCGACACGTTATCTTTATATACCACTTATGATAAAACAAGCTATGACAATGATAATAGAGCATGGGTGGTTGGCCTTTCGTACAAAGAAGCTAACCCGGCTAATCCTGGTTCGTTTGGTGCCTGGATTGACTATGAAAGATTTGAAAAAAATACTGCTATCGATACTACTTATTGGGTTAATGACGGCACTAAAGGTACTGCATTCGGATTTTCCTATATACCTTACAAAGATGTAAAATGGACCAATACTTTCTTTTCAGCCAAAACCTTACCAGCGAATAACCTAGGTGTAAATGGCACTAATGAAGCCGCTGGAGTAAGGCAGAACTTCTTCCGGTCGCAAGTATATTATTTCTTCTAAAACAATATCATGTCAGGAAGCGGTATTATAAATACAAGGGGAAGGAGATCCTGTTTTGAAAGAAACAATACAGGATTCTGATACCAGTAGAAAAGTATAAATGAATAAGACGTAACCATTGTCTCTTTAATGTAAAAAGTAAGCTCCTGTTAAAATTGTATTTATTTAGCAGGAGTTTTAAGTTTATGGGGGAATATGTAAATATAATAAGGATATTATATTTATACTATAGCAGGAGGAATTTTCATGTCTGAAAATCAAAGTCAGTCCAGTCAAACCCCAACTTCCACACCCATGTCCCCGCATAAAGAGTATCAAGAAATCAATACATACGTTGTGTTTTGGGGATTATTCTATGCGGCAATATTTGCCTTGGCAATAGGCTATCTTTGTCTGAAAATAGGCCAGACGGTTGATGCTTTTGCTCCTGTTTCTGCAATGGCGATAGGCATGGCAGTCATGCTGAAACGAAAAAACGCTTTTCCAGAAAATGTCCATATTCAGGCGATTGCCAGTGCGGGTACCAATGGTATCGGCGGTGCTATGTTTATTTTGCCGGCCTTTTACATTCTAGGAAACAACAGCCTTGGTTATTTTCAGCTGGCAGTACCAATTATTCTAGGCAGTCTTCTTGGCGTTTTGATTGCTGCTATCTTCCGGCGTTATTTTTGTGAGGAGATGGCGGATGCTTATCCGTTTCCGGCTGGTCGGGCCGCTGCCGAAGTTCTAACCTCTGGCGAGGGCAATAAAGTCAAGCTCATGCTAGGAAGTGGCATTGTTGCCCTTATTTATGATTTTATCCTCAACAGCTTTGGATGGTGGCAGGAAATCATTTCAAGCAACGCTTTCAGCTGGGGCCAGCAACTAGCTGATAAGGCGAAATTGTCCTTCAAATTGGATAGCGAGACGGCGCTGCTAGGAATTGGGTACTTCACTGGTCTGCGTTATGCCGCTATTATCAACGCAGGTTCTTTCTTTTCTTGGTTTGTCTGCATTCCGGTTATTTATTACTTAGCTGGTGAACATCATATGGTAGTTGAGGGTAAAGATATTCTCTTAGCCAACGCTCCTTTAAATGCAGTATTTCGCGAGTATGTACGGCATATTGGAATTGGCATGCTGGCTATGGCAGGCATTATTGGGCTCTTAACTATGTCCAAAGCTGTATCAAACGTAGTAAAAAGCGCATTTGTCGGCATCTTCAAAAAATCTAGAATGACAAAGCAAAATTTACTGCGAACCCAGCAAGATATTTCGATGCCTGCCATTATTGCCGGCATAGTTGGTATCGTCTTGCTATTCACCTTGTTCTTCCATATTTATTTTTCTCAAAGTATAGTTCAAACCTTGTTGGCGATGATAATTATTTCGATATTTACAGTCCTATTTTCAATTGTAGGGATAAGTTCAATTGCCCTTACTAGCACCGAACCCGTCTCAGGAATGACTATTTTTATGCTTATCGTTTCGGCGGTAGTACTGGGCAATGCCGGAATGCACGGCGATATGGGCATTACTGCAATACTAATGATGGCGGCATTTCTTTGTACCGCTTTAGGGGTATCCGGGAACTTTATGTCAGAGCTTAAAGTAGCGCATCTCTTGGGGGCAACTCCCCGAAAGATGCAGCAATGGCAGATGGTTTCTCTTACCATGACTGCTGTGCTGTCAATTGGAGTCATTTTATTGCTTAACCAAGCGTATGGTTTTGTTGGGCAGGATGCTTTACCAGCACCACAAGCCAATGCAATGGCTGCTATTATCAAGCCTTTGATGGAGGGGCAAAGTGCTCATTGGATGTTATATTTAGCTGGAGGATTTTTTGCCATAATTCTCTGGATGGTAAAAGTTCCGCCTTTAGCTTTTGCCCTAGGTGCCTACCTGCCAATGGAGATTAATACGCCTTTATTGGTCGGAGGACTTATTTCATATTTTGTTTCTCATAGCAGTAAAGACAGTGTTTTAAATTCCTTGCGGCTGGGCAAAGGCCAAACAATTGCTTCTGGCTTCATAGCAGGCGGCGCTATTGGCAGTCTGCTTAGCGCCATATTACGCATAATGGGCTTTAACTACTTTCTAGAATCATGGGCCCAATCCCCAACTGCAGCATATCTTGGAGTTTTGTTCTATTTACTTCTTTGCGCTTTACTTTATAAAAAAGCGATCAGTGCTAAAATCTCTTCGAATAATCCAAACGCAGCAAAGTCATTAAGTAGTTGACCAAGTTTTGAACATGCAAGAGTTAAAAATAAGAGCAGAAAAATCATTGCGATTTTTTTGCTCCTATTGTTGTTTTGCATCCCAAAATATAATATCAAGGGTTGCCTTAAGTTTTGCTTTATCTTCGGTGTTTAATGGGATGCCGTGCCAAAGAAGGTTTGGCTCATTAAAAATTTTGTCAAGATTGATAGATGGCTTTTCTTCGGAAAGAAGTGGCGGTGATGTTATGACATCACAACCTACTAAATAGTCTATGGTTACGTTGAAAAAATTAGCAAGCTGTCGTATCGTTGCTAAATCTGGCTCGCGTTTATTTATTTCATATAAGGATAAGCGCGATCGAGAGATATTAGTTAATTGTGCTAATTCTTTTTGTGTTAATGATCTACGCTCGCGTAAATCCGATAGTCGTTCGCCAAGAGACATATAATCAACTCCTGCACATAATTATATGTTACATTTAAAAGCATTTAAATAATTGCTTCTAAAAGTTGCAACGAATATTGACAGCTACAATATGAAGCAATATAATAAAACTATAGAACATTTATAGTGTAGCCTTAAAGTACATCAATAATATTTGCCAAATTCCCTATTTTAAAACAAGCGTTTAATTTGATTTTTACAGAACATATAACGGTATCTATTTGAAAGAAAATGCGCCATGAGAAACGGTGAAATTTATGGCTATAAAATATGAAAGCGGAAAAGTCAGAGGTGAATGAGGCATGAATTTTGAAGAGCCCTTAAATGAGACTTTAGTAAATTTAGAGTTGCAAGCGAAGACGAAAGCGGAAGCAATAAGGGAATTGATAGAACTGCTTTATCAAGAGGGAAAAGTCAATGATCGTGATCAGTTTCTGCAGGATGTGTATGAGCGGGAAGCAGAGGGGCGGACGGGGATTGGTAATCGTGTGGTGATTCGGTATTGTAAGTCGGATGCGGTGTCAGTAACTTCGATTGTGATTGGGCGGAGCGAGTGGGGTGTAATATGGGGCTCCTTCGATGATAAGCTAGTTCGTATCGTGATCTTGTTTGCGATGAGTAACGAAGACAAGACGAAACTGCATTTGAGTCTGTCGGGGCAGATTACGAATGCTTTGGCGGATGAGCAGATACTGGAGCGATTGCTCTCAACCGTGGATAAAAAAGAAGTCATCTCGCTGTTAGCGGGAGACTAAATAAAGAGAGGAGGACGTAGATGAAGACTGTAAGGAATGCGGCTTGTAGTGTGGAAAAAGGTGCATAGACGATAGAAAATGAAGCGCAGGTTGAAACGCGGGGGAAGAATTATATTGAAAATAAATTGACACAGGGGCAGATTGAATTGCTTCAAAAATTCGGGCGCCGTCCTTATATGAATAAATAATACTTTTTATTGTCTTCTGTAGTTAATGGGGGACATATTTTTTTGCAGATTAATTTTGCTTTTCTAATGGTAATATAGCACTGTCGATAGAAGGTAGCATCGATCACGTGCAGAAAATGAGATAGTAAAAATAGGCAAGGATGGATATGTGAAGATATCCAGCTCTGCCTATTTCTATTTGTAGGATAAAAAATCTATTACATTTGACCTATCTTTATGGAAATTTTCAAATTCAAAGAAATATCTAAGGTTAAAGTAGTTAAATATAGAAAGAGAAGGAAATATATCCAGTAAAAACAAACTTAAATACAAGTATAGAAAGGGTTTTGCAACAATGAAAAGTTTATCAAAAAAGATAGTTGCTATTGCTTTAGGTGGATTCTTCTTAATGAGTGTCGGTTCGACTGTTACAGAAGCTTCACCTTTCCCAGTAGATAACGCCCAACAAGTTCAATTCCATGATCGTGGTCAACGTCCAGATGATAATCCACCACCACCACCTCCTCCTCCAAGGAAGGAAAAAAGACATCATCATGATAGGGATAGAAATCGTGTTATTGTGGGAGGAGCGATGATAGGTGCCGCTATGAATAACGATTTTTAAAAAAATTTATTAAACAAAGAAAAATCCAAGATTAAAATAGTTATATATAGGTAAGGAAAGAAAATCATACCAGAATTAAAATCCTAAATATGATAGAAAGGACTTTGCTACAATGAAAAGTTTATCAAAAAAGATAGTTGCCATAGCTTTAGGTGGATTTTTGTTAATGGGGATTGGTTCTACCGTTACAGAAGCTTCGCCAGCACATGGCCATAATGCTCCACAAGTTGAATACTATGATCATGGTGAACCACCACCACCTCCTCCACAAAGGGAAAAGGAACATCACAAGAAAAATAATAATGGTGCTATTATTGCAGGGGCTATCATAGGCGCTGTTATTGCCAACAATTTATAAAATTATTTTAAATAGGGAGGCATATTCTATGAGTTTTTTATCAAAGAAGAATTTACTTGTTTTATCAGCAGGCGCTGTGCTTTGCGCAGGAATAATGAATCCGTTTATTGCAAATGCATCGCCAGACGATGGTTTTGAAGATGGGCCTAATCCTGCTTTTCGCGTTGGGCAGCAGCAAATTGAACCAGATAAAATAGCACAAAATTTTTCCGATATGTGCGGAGTTGACAAGAAAGAAGTAATCGCTTATATGAACGAAGGGGTTCGTTTCAAAGACATATCCATGGGGGCTTTTGTAGCGAAAGCGAGTGGGCAGTCCCTTAAAAAAGTCATGGATGTAAAGATGGAAAATCCTGATTGGAGAGGCGTTACCAAGGCTTTAGGTGTTTCGGAAGAAAAGATGAAAGAGACTCATAATGATATTGTATCTACGATGTTCGAAGATAACTTGGATATTCCAAAAGAAACATCCTTGTCTCTTATGCAAAAAGGATACCAGCCTCGCGATATCGCTATAGCAAATGCATTTGCGGGCGACACTAAGAAATCGATCGCTGATGTGCTTGATATGAAAAAAGTTAATAATAGATGGGAAGATGTAGCGACTTCTCTTGGTATTAACGAAGAAACTTTTAGAAAAGATATGGATAGTCTTAAGAGTGCTATTTTTCAACATGGACAATTTTACAGAGAATAGAGTTAAGAAAATATAATAATATTAGCTTTCTTTAAAAAGGATATAAATGTAACTCCTACTGAATTTTTGTGGGGGTTACATTTTTTTTGTATAAAGAGAAGATAAATTAAGTTGTCAGGTGGATATCATGAAGTTGAGCGAAAGTGAACCATATATGATATCGAAATAAATTGTACTTATTGCATGCATTGAAAGATTCACGTACGGTTCCATGAGAGCATAGAAGCGAAATCTTTCGTTGCTACTCGATTGAGAGGTCGGCTACGCACCATGGGTAGCCGACCTCTCAATCGATATTGCTAACCTTGTTAAGAAAATACTATATAGAAATATTTTATCAAGTCCGGATAGAATATTTCTATTATTTCAATTGTAATAAATCATCTATAATGTTATTAAACCAAATATGTTCTCGCAATGGACAGTACTTAACATAATTGATTTTTGTTGCTGAAAGGAGCTATTCATGGAAAAGTTTTTTGAAAAGGTTGATCAAAATTTAAACCGTATGGTGCAGGAGGTCATTGAAATTTGCCGACAGCCCAGTATTGCCGCCCAGAATATTGGCATGATTGAGACTGCTGACATGATTGTAGCAAAAATGAATTTGCTCGGTATAAAAACGCAGAAAATGCCTGTTGAGAATGGCAATCCCGTGATTTACGGAGAAATCACGGGAGCTTTTGATAAAACTGTGCTTTTTTATGATCATTATGATGTGCAGCCGCCGGAACCATTAGATCAATGGATTAGTCCTCCATTTGAACCGGAAATCAGGGACGGCAAAATTTTTGCTAGGGGCATTTCCGACAATAAAGGGCCTTTGTATACTCGCTTACATGCTATCGAAACGATTATGGAACTGACTAGTAGCTTACCGGTAAATGTAAAATTTCTAATTGAAGGTGAAGAGGAAATTGGCAGTCCGAATCTGGAGTCTTTCGTAAAAGCTCATAAAGAATTGCTAAAGGCGGACGTTTGTGTGTGGGAAAATGCACATAAAGCCGAAGATGACCATCCGGTAATCCGGCTTGGCAATAAAGGAATGCTTTATGTTGAATTGCGGGTTAAAGCAGCTAATACCGATTATCACTCACGTTTTGCGCCTATTATTCCTAACGCTGCCTGGCGGCTGATATGGGCCTTGGGGACGCTGAAAGATGTTAACGAAAACATTCTAATAAAAGGCTTTTATGATCATATACGACCGATTCCAGAAGAAGAGTATGATGTTTTGCGTGCTATGGCTGGTCAGGAAGAGAAGATTAAAAAACGTGCCCAAATTAAAGAATTGCTGAATGGTGTAGAGGGAGTGGAATTTGCCAATAAATTTTTAAATGGACCTACCTGTACGGTATGTGGAATTTCTTCAGGCTATACGGGAGAAGGAGCAAAAACGGTTTTACCCTGCTATGCAATGGCAAAATTAGATTTTCGCATGGTAGTGGGACAAGATCCACATGAAATTTTGACTTTGCTGCGAAAGCATTTGGATGAGCATGGATTTACTGATATTGAAATCTATCCTCATAGTACGACCAAACCATCTAAGACACCTATCACAGATCCGGTAGTTAAGATTGCCAGGGAAGCCGGTCAACTGGTATATGATAAATCTTTTATTATTGAACCATGCGCCGCGGGGACAGGACCACGTTATGTATTCAGCGATTGGACGGATATGCCAATCATCGGTATTGGGCCAGGTTACCCTGGTGCTCTAAACCATGCTCCTAATGAAAACTTAGTGATTAGAGACTATTGCCAGGCTGTTAAACATATTATTGCTTTTCTCTATAAAATGGCGGAGTAATAGTTTCAGTTTGTATATAAACTGCTTAGAGTGAATGCGATGTCAGCTTGAGAGCTAAATCGACAAATGATTTTAGTTGTACCTGCTCTGTTGCTAGGGTTTTATAGATCATGATCGTTTTTCGTAAGATGGGTTTACCATTTTCAAAGAGCAAAGGAGAAGAGAACAAAGAACTGGATTTTTGCAAATAAATTTTTGGAACAATGCCCCAGCCGAGCTCGTAAGAGACAAGCTGCATGCTGGCTTCGATTGAATTTACCCAAATCGGTGATGGCGGGGACGAGTTAAAATGATCTTGCCACCAAAGATAGAATTGTAGATCTGATTTTGTTGTTGCGGAGGCTTCATCTAAAATCCAAGGAATGCCAGGAAGTTGCTTAAGCTTAATTGGATGTGCATAGATTAAACACCAAGGCTCTTCCAGAATAACATGTTTTTCCCCGGGCCAATCTAAATCACCGCGCAGGATGGCAATATCAATTTCATCTCTTTCCACTAGGCTTGGCAGTACAAGTGTGCTGGAGCCGGTTTTTATAGAAATATTCACATGCGGGAAGCGTTTTTTGTATTCTTTTAACAGTGGTGCAAATTTAAATTTGGCAAACACAGTGGAAATTCCCAGCCTTAGAGTTCCTTCCAGTGGTTTTTCTGGTTGTTGAATAAAGTTTTTTTCTTTTTGCAGTTCCTGCAACATGTTTTCTGCATAACGTGTAAGGTGTTCTCCCTGTTCAGTGAGGAAAATTCCATTTGGATGCCGATCGAAAATTTTGGTGCCAAATTCCTTCTCAAGACACTGCAAGCGGTAGGTAAGAGCAGGTTGTGAGATATAAAGATCCTTCGCAGCCTTGGTTAAGCTTCCAGTTTTATGAATTGTTTTTAAGATGAGCCAATCCTTATCGTCCATTCTGATTCTCCTAAATTGAAATTTATAGATAACAAGAGTTTAGACTGAAAACGTTACTTTAAAACGGAATGGCCAAACGCAGACCTTCGGGCAAATTGATTGTAGTATTGAGACCGATTATACTACAATGCTCCTGCCCGATCAAGGTTGTTTTCCAAGAGTTTAGCTTCATAGGGGAGGTAAAGTTTATGAAAAATACTAACAGTGCTAGGAAAAAGGAACAAATGATTGAGACTATCGATAACTTGCAGGCTGAGTTGTTTGTCATCAGTGATTATATTTTTGAACACCCTGAACTAGGTTTTCAAGAAAAACAGGCATCTGATCTATTGATCCAGTTTTTGGAAGAAAACGGTTTTGCCGTAGAAAGAGGCTACGGCGGCTTGTCTACGGCTTTTCGGGCTGTGTACAAACACGGGGAAGGTGGACCGCATATCGGTCTGTTATGTGAGTATGATGCCTTGAAAGAAATAGGACATGCGTGCGGTCATCATTTGCAGGGACCTTGCATTGCCGGAGCTGCCATCGCGATCAAAAATATAGTAGCTGAATCTGATTATGTCTTGGAAGTTATCGGGACACCAGGTGAAGAATGTTCGAATGGCGGCAAAAACATTATGCTGGAAAATGGGGTTTTTAAAGATCTGGATGTGGCTCTGATGATGCATGCTTCTGATAGCACAACGACAGATATTCGTTCAATGGCTCGTGCTGAATTTGCCGTTACCTTTAAAGGCATATCTGCTCATTCGGCGATTGCTCCCGAGAAGGGACGCAGTGCCTTAGAAGCTGTTATGCTGGTATTTAACGGACTGGGTTTCTTGCGCGGGCATGTGCGTGATGACACACGTATTCACGGCATCATTGCCGAAGGCGGCCAGATCAGCAATGTGATACCTGATAAGGCGATAGCTAATCTAGAAGTTCGTTCTTATGACAGTGTGTATCTTGATGGTGTGATTGAACGTGTTAAGCATATTCTGGATGGTGCAGCCTTAATGACAGATACGAGTTATGAAATTGAAAAACTGGGCGGCAGTCTTAGTAAAATTCCGGTTTTATCATTGAATCAGATGTTAATGATAAATGCTGAATATATACAAGCTTCCCAAATTACTCCGCCTAGGCAAAAAACTGGTTCCACCGATTTTGCTTCCGTGATGTTCCATGTACCGGGGTCCTGTATACGGGTAGGATTTATTGAAAAAGGAATTGCGGCTCATAGTCAGGCCTGGTTGAAAAAAGGCTTGTCGGAAGATGCACATCAGGCCTTGCTCAACGGAGCTAAAATTTTAGGATTAACCGTTTTGGATTTGATAGAAAATAAAGAAGCAATAGCCAAAATTAAGGATGAATTCCAAAAAGAAAAAGCTAAACTCGGTTAAATCCAAATTACTAACTTAACACAAAAATTTGCGGAAGGGGAATGAATATGGAACAGAAACAGAAGCAAGAAGTCCAGAAGGAAGATGATAACGGGAGGTTTTCTCTTGTGGGTGTTATTACACTCCTTTTAGCTGTCGTTATTTTTTCCGGTTTAATGGCCAGCGGGAAAGGCTGGAGTACAGCCTTTGATTTTGTTACGCTAAGCGGAAAATTTGGGACCATGAAAGATGCCACCACAGCAACCTTTATGGGTGCTGGAGGCAGTGGAGCACGGGCCGGTTTTTTGCTGGCATTAAGTCTGGTTCCCGGTGTGATGCTTGCTATGGGGATTGTTTCTATTGTTGAACAAACCGGCGGTCTCAAAGTGGCACAAAAGCTTTTGACACCACTTCTGCGGCCATTGATGGGGCTGCCAGGCAATGTAAGCTTAGCTCTTATTTCCAGTTTGCAAAGCACAGATGCTGGTGCCGGTATGACCAAAGACTTATTTGATGAAGGTCTCATTACCGAAAAAGAACGTGCTATTTTTGTTCAGTTTCAGTTTACTGGTTGTGCTGTAATCAATAATTACCTAACTTTAGGCAGTATGGTATTTGCCAATATTTTGGTGCCGATTTCCGTACCCTTAGTCTTAGTTTTAGTTTTAAAATTTTTTGCCGCCAATGTTACAAGGTTTGTTATCAATAAGTTTTATACGGAGGAAGCATAAAGCATGAAAAAAAAGAATATCATTGAAATGTTTGTGGAAGGGGCTCGCAAAGGCTGGAGTATTGCTATCAACGGGTTAATGCCCAATGTTATTCTTGCGTTTGCCCTTATGAAAATATTGGAAGTAACAGGTGCTATGGCGTTTATTGGAAATGTTTTCGCACCAGTCATGGGGGTTTTTGGGCTGCCGGGTCAAGCGATTATGGTGAGTGTGACTGCTTTAATGTCGCAGGGCGGTGCGGTAGGCGTGCTGGCCAGTTTATTAACTGATGGGGGTGTTGATGCCAAACAAGCTACTATTTTGCTTCCAGCTATTTTTGCCAGCGGCGGCCAGTTGCAGAATCTAGGTCGTGTATTAGGAACATCAGGTGTTCAGACCAAATATTACGGACTTATATTCGGGATGTCCATTATAAACGGTATTATTGCTTTGACTATGATGAGCTTTGTTGTAAAAACACTATGAGATGCTTTTTAAGAGGGGGATAAAATATGAAAGATCAAGTATTGTATCAAGCCTGCGAAAACATGCAACAGGAATTTATCGTTCTATGGGAAAGACTTGTAAACATTGATACAGGAACAGGTTATGGCGAAGGACTTAATCAAGTGGCCGCTATCGTTGCAGAACAGCTTACGCAGCTTGGTGCGTCTATACAGGCCATTCCGACGGAGAATCCTTTGGAAGGTTCTCATATTGTAGGAACTTTTACAGGGCAGGGGCAAGGCAAAATTTTGGCTATGGCGCACATGGATACTGTATTTCCTGTGGGAACAGCCGCGATACGTCCTTTTACCATCAAGGATAACTGGGTATACGGCCCTGGCGTTTCAGACTGTAAGGGAAGTATTGTGCTTTTTCTCTTTGCTATGAAAGTATTAAAAGTGCTGCAATATAAAGATTATGGGAAAATCACCTGCTTGTTTAATTGTGATGAGGAAACAACTTCGCCCCATTCGCGTCATTTGATTACAAAACTGGCTCAGGAGCATGGGTATACGTTGTGTATGGAATCCGGCCAGGTAGGTGACGGTGTGGTCATGTGGCGTAAAGGCTCAGCGCAAATGCAGGTAGAGGTTTTCGGCAAAGCTTCGCATGCCGGCAGTAATCCGGAAAACGGACGTAATGCCATAATGGAAATTATTCATCAAATACAGCAGATAAGTGCTTTAGAGAATTTGGAGAAACTGACCACCCTTAACTTCACAACAATTAAGAGCGGCGACAGGGTAAATGTCATTCCGGATTATGCCGTGGCGCAAGCCGATATACGGGTGTTATATCCTGACGAATTGGATCGCATTGAGAATATGGCCTTAAAGTTGGCACAACAGACACTTATTCCTGATACTACTGTGAAGGTAAACCTCAAACGAGGAAATCCACCTTTTGCTAAAAATCAGGGAACTGATAATCTTGTACAATTGGCGCAGGAAATCTACGGCGAGCTGGGCAAAGAGCTGATCGCTGTTGGTGCAGGAGGCGCTTCCGATGCAAATTGGGCCGCCTCAGTTAGCGGAGCTGCGATTGACGGTCTGGGGCCGGTTAAAGGTGGAAAAAATCATACCGAACATGAATGTACGAAACTGGACAGTGTTGTTCCAAGGATGTATTTGCTGGCAAAAATGCTGATGCGTTTGGGAGCAGGCCAGTAAAATGAATTTGCTGCGGTGAGCTACAAGGAACAGAAATGCTTATTGCTTTGCGACAGGAGCGTGGATGGAATCTGGGTTTCCGGACGAAACTAGCGGATCATTCTCAGAGTGTTATTTTTCACATCAATAATTTTATAGAAAATAGAGTTAAGAAATATAATACAATTATTTCCTTATAAGAGGGTATAAATGTAACTCCTACTGAATTTTGTGGGAGTTACATTTTTTTCGTAATTCAGTATTAATGTGAATGTATAGCAGGGATTGCTGGGCTAGAAGAAGAAAATATCCATAGCTTACTTTTAGGTGAGTTATGGATATTTTTACAATTAAAAATGATATATGAGGTTTTTATGTTTATATTAGATTCGAAAAATAAAACGCCACTCTATCGTCAATTATATCAACAATTGCGCGTGAAAATTTTGAATGGTGAAATCCCTCCGCAAGCAAGACTTGCTTCAAGCCGCAAGCTTTCTGCAGACCTTAAAGTAAGCAGAAACACGGTAGATACGGCGTATCAACAGCTTTTAGCAGAAGGATACATTGTCGGTAAATCAAGAAGCGGCTACTATGTCGAAACAATCAACAATGTGAATGTTCCTTTTGTGCCAGAGATAGCAGAGTCAGAAACGCTTCTAGAAGCATCTGATGAAAAAATAAAATATGATTTTACCTATGGCAATCTTCCGCCGGATACCTTTCCTTTTTCTAAATGGCAGAGCTTAACGAATGAGTGCTTTCGAAACTATAAAAATCAATTGTTGAAGTATAGTTCACTTATGGGAGAGCTTGGACTGCGCAAAGAAATTGTAAAATACTTGCGTGTTTACCGTGATGTCAAATGCAGTGTTGATCAGATTCTAATTACTTCGGGGACAGTAGAGGGGCTTACGCTTGCTTGTCAACTCCTGCGTTCGGATACTACTGCCATAGCGATGGAGGACCCAGGTTTTCGAGCAGCTTATTTAGCTTTTAGAAATCAAGGCTTTCGCGTTGATCCTATTCCTTTAAATCATCACGGGATCAATGTAAAAGTCTTGCATACTTCCACTGCTAAAGTCGTATATGTAACGCCTTCTCACCAGTTTCCTACTGGAACTATCATGTCGATAACGAGAAGGCTTCGTCTGATTGAATGGGCTTATGAGCGAAATGCCTATATTATTGAAGACGATTATAGCAGTCATCTGCGCTATGATGTCAAACCGATTTCCTCACTACAAGGGCTAGCTCCAGAGAAGGTAATCTATATTGGGAGTTTTTCAAAAATGTTATTACCTTCTTTACGGATAGCCTATATGGTATTACCAAAAAATTTAATGCAAAAATTACAGGATCAATCAGACTTCATTGCTTGCTCAGTACCATTTCTCATTCAAAAACCTTTAGCGCTTTTCATGCAAGAAGGGTATTTTGAGAGTCACTTACGAAAAATGATAAAGCATTTTAAGAAAAAACATACTGCTCTTGTCTGCGCTCTTCAAGAAAATTTTGGTGATGAAATTTCTATCTCCGGGAAAAATGCAGGAATTCATCTTTTACTGGAAATCAAGTGTAGTGCTTCAGCACAAAAGCTAATAGAACAAGCTGCCAAAGCAGGTATAGCTATTTCTACGAGCGGTAAATCATGGATTCATTTTGCACCGCATTCTTATCCTTGTATCCTATTAGGGTTCAGTGCAATAGCGCTTGATGATATTTTGCCAGCGGTTAGACTTTTACGAAAAATCTGGTCTGAGGATAAATAGTTTATCTACAAGGAAAATCCCCCTCTCTTTCAAAATAGAAGAATGAAAGAGAGGGGGATTTGTCTATTTAACACTTTAATGTAGTATGTTTTACTTCATTTGATTTTGCATGGTTTTCCAAGCATCACCGTACTCTAAAATTTTACACGATTTAAGATAAGCTTCTTTTCCGAGTGTTTTGTTAATAATATGTAATGCCGCATCAATCCCGGCAGATATCCCCCCAGCGGTTACAATATTGCCGTTGTCGACGAAGCGATCCTTTTTTTTCAAGCGAATCGTTGGGTCGATTTCAAGTAGAGCATCATAGAACATATGATGAGTGGTTGCTGGTAAATCTTTGAGTAAACCTGCTTTTGCCAGAAGTAATGCGCCATTGCAAACAGAGAAGACGATCTCTGCTTTTTGACTCTGCTCCTGTATCCATTGAATAATCGTAGCATTACCTAAAATTGCTGGCGTACCTCCGCCAGGAATGATGACGATATCTGCCTGAGGACAATCGGTAAAATCATAGTTTGCTTTTACTGTCAGGTCAAAAGTGTTTACATCTCCTTTTTTCTCGCCGACTGTAAAAATCTCATACAGAGCAGGATCTGCACCGTAATTTAGAACAGAAAAAGCTTCATAGGGTCCGACAAAATCCATCGGGCACGCATTTTCAAACAGCAATATTCCTATTCTTTTCGTTAAGCTGACATTGTTCATTTCTTATTCCTCCATTAACTAACAATTATTATGTGTATAGCATAGTTTTATTACATCATAAGAATTGCCACTGAAAAAGAGCCAATTTTGAATAAGTAATAGGTGCCAGATTATTTTACAGACTATCAATATCTACAGCATATTCAATTTTTCCCGCCACTTCTTTTGCCAATGCACTGCCGAAGAGAATTTTAAGGAGATAGAAACCTAGCTCTAAACCGGAGGTGACACCCGCGGCGGTAATGATATTCCCATCTTGGACAACTTTTGTTTGCCTGATTGCAGTTGCATGATAAGTTTCCAGTTCTTCTAGTGCTGTGTGATATGTAGTGGCTTTTTTTCCTTCGAGTAAACCAGCGGTGGCTAAGATGAAGGCACCGGTGCAAACGGAAGTCATATATTTTGTATGCTTGGATTGATTTAGCACGAATTTTCGGATCTTCGGATTTTGTATAGCCTCGAAACGTCCTTTGCCACCTGGTACAACTAAAATATCTAAAGCGGGGCAAGTCGCAAAGGAATACTCAGGGATAATCTTCATCCCATTAAATGCTTGGATGACATCCAAGTTCTCGCCCACAAGGGAAACTTGGATGCTATTAGACTGAATTTTATTGATATAGCTTAATACTTCAAAAGGCCCTACAAAGTCCATTTCTTCAACTTGAGGAAAAATAAGAACGCCTATTTTAACCATGATATTCTCCTTTTTGATGATTATTTATTTTAGTACTGCAATTATATAACTATTCACTTATATACGAATCGGTAATTTTTTTGCATAGCTGCACAAAGCAATTCAGTCTTTTTTAGCGTATAAACTAAAAAGAGTAATGAATATACTTGGAATTCAGGAGTTAGTAAGACGATTACAGGAAAAACAGCAGGCAGTACTGCATAAAGGTACTGTCTGCTGTTTTGATAAAGCTCTTTCTAACAAATTAAGGCTTTTGGAGGAGGCAAAACGAGCAATCAGCTTCCGATTCGATAAAAGGTAGGTGAATTTCACACAGTCTACCGTCCACTTGTCGCTAATTCTCCTGAATTTTTATTACATAAAACCCCATTAATGAGTATTTGTGGTATGATTATAATCAATCAGTATAAGAAGGGGGAATTAATTTGATTGTGGAGCGAGTTTTTGATTTTGCCAGTAAATATGGTGATAAGGAAATTCTTGAGACTAGGCATGGGATTTGGACTTATAAGCAACTAGTACATGATATAAAGAAAGTTGCGAGCTACATTGATACCTGTACTTTGAAAAATTATGAACCTATCGGTTTGGCCTTTCCCAACAGCTGGGAGCATGTTACCTCACTCTTGGCGGCAGAGTTTTCCAATCATCCTGCAGTACTGCTAGGAGCGGCTCTTAAACCAAGAGAAATAAGTTATCACGTAAAAAACTCAGGTATAAAAAAGGTTATGGCTGCTTCAAAATTATCAGAGTTTATGCAGGAGGCTGGAGGAAAAAAACAAGATAGTTCTTTTGGATCGATTGATTGCTGGTCCTTTGAAAATAATGAAAGAAGTGAGAAATTTATACCGGAAGATTTTATATGTCAGCTGACTAGCGGAACGGGAGGTATGTCTAAGGAAGCTATCCGGACAGGTAAAGCGGTGATGAGCGAAATTAACGATACAATCGAAGATTTGAGACTTACTGACGATGATACGGTTTTAACGATTCCCCCAATGCATCACTCTTATGGTTTAATAGGAGGAACGCTTGCTCCTCTATGTTGTGGAGCAAAACTAATTCTTTTAGATGGCTTTTTTCCTGCGGAAGTGAAAAAGTATGTTGAAGATAAAAAGGTATCTATTTTATTCGCAGTACCCTTCATGTATCACTTGCTTAATGAGACAGCTGCACATTCAGTTGCGGATTTTTCCACCTTAAGATTTTGTCTTTCGGCGGGAGCTCCTATGCAGAAAGACATTGCCATAGCTTTTCAAAAATATTTTGGAAAGCTAATCTCTCAGGATTATGGTTCTACTGAGACGGGATTAATGTGTCTGAATCTTAACGCCCAAACGGAAGAGATATCTGTTGGAAGGCCTATAGGAAAAAGAGTTATGAGAGCATTTGACGAAAATGGTCAGCTGTTACGTTTTGGTAAAGTCGGTGAGCTCAGAACAAAGAGTGATGCTGATGCCAGAGCGTATTTATACCCGAATGAATTGAACAAAACAGCATATAAGGATGGTTGGTTCTGTATTGGAGATATTGGGAGTGTGGATGAAAAGGGTAATGTTTATGTAACGGGAAGAAAAAGTAATATGATAAATGTTGCAGGTTCAAAGGTTGATCCGGTAGAGGTAGAAAAAGTTATTGCTAATCATGTTGGAGTAAAGGAAGTAGTAGTGATAGGGGTTGATTCAGGAGCCAGTGGACAGGTAGTTAAGGCGGTTATCGTATGCGATAGAGTCAAAATTACTACGAAACAGATTGTGGAAGTTTGTCAAAAAAACTTATCTAGCTTTAAAGTACCGCGGATTATTGAATTTGTGGATCAACTACCTAGAAGTCAAACCGGCAAAGTATTAAGGAAATTTTTAGTATAAGTCTAATAAGAGAGGTGAGGTGGTAAAAATGGATTTAAGAAGAGAAGATTTTATAAGTCAATATCCTCCACTAAATTATATGAACAAGGACGAAGTAAAAGATTTATGGCGAAGGGATGTGTTTCATTTATATATACATATACCGTTTTGCATTAAAAAATGTGGGTTTTGCTATTATAAATCGATAGCTAGCCCCAATGGGACGGTACCAGATGAATATGTAACAGCACTGAAGAAGGAGATCCAGGCTTATGCTTCTATGCCAGAGATACAGAGCAGAGATGTTCGTTCCCTTTATATAGGAGGCGGGACTCCTACGTTACTAAGCGAAGAGCAGCTGGAATTTATTCTGTCATTGGTAATGAAAAGCTTCCATTTCACATCCGATTTTGAATTTTGCTGTGAAGCATATCCTGGACCTGAAACGACTCTTTCAAAGATTAATGTTTTAAAATCTTTTGGATTGCACCGTTTAAGCCTTGGTTGTCAGAGCTTAGATGAAGAAGTTCTCAAAGCCAATGGAAGTAATCATGAGACAAAAGAATTCTACAAAGTTTTTGAGCTTGCACGAAAAGCATCAGTAAGAACGATTAATGTCGATTTGATGTCGGGACTTGTGGATCAATCCATCGAGAGTTTCATGGATACGATTAATAAAATTGTTGTGCTAAGTCCGGAAAACATATCTATATACAAAATGGAGGTATATTTAAACAGTTCCATCTATAAAAGGTTAAGACAGGGTAGTATAACACTTATTTCCGATGAAGAAGAAATTAAATATGTACGAAAAGGATATGCCAGACTGTTAGAAATGGGGTATAGTTTAGCCAACCATTTCAACTTTATGATTTCTCAAGAGCATGATCATATTCAACGAAGAGGATTATGGGATGGCGAAGATATGCTGGGCGTTGGGGCATCTGCACATTCATGCATGAACTTATTTATGTTCCAAGACGAACCTCGTATTGAACATTACATTGAAATGTTAAATCGGGGAGAAATGCCCGTTGTGAGGGCTCATGAGATCAGTAAAAAAGAGGATATGGTTCAAAGGGCAGTATTGGGATTGAAAAATCTAAAAATTTGTCGAACCGAATTTTTAAAAGACTATGGAATGGATATAATGGATGTGTTCCCTAAACAGTTCAGAATGCTGGAAAGGGAAGGGTTTGTTAATATAAAGGATAACGCAATCGAATCTACATTTGAAGGGGCATTATTCGCAGATGATATTGCTCGCGAGCTTTACCTTCCTGAACATAAGAATATGATGTTAGGCCACGTGAAAAGGTCGATTTCTTAGTATCTTGAAGGCTTGTATTAGTTTTATAGTACTTAATACTTTTTTAACCATATTGAAATATTTCATTATTATGGAGGATTTTAATATAATCTTGTTCTTTTAATAAATACAGATTGTTTCATGGTAGTAAAATGAAAGCAATTTAATATCTGGGGTATAGGCAGATTTTTAAATATTTTGTACGCTAAAATAATTCAGTTTACTGGAAGCCGTGTATCAGTTTTGGGCAGTTCTATTACTCAGAATACAAAAATAAGCGTTCGATTTTCGCTAAAATCTGTTCGTACCCCTATCTTAAGGAGGAATTTTGATGGAAAGAGAAATTATATCATTGCGTATAAAAAAAGTACTGAAAGGAAGCCAGTTTTTGGCTTTAAAAGAAATGATCGATTCTATAACCGATGAGATGTCTCTTGTAGCCGATCTTTCACTTGATTCCATTCAGATTCTTGAACTTATAGTTGGACTAGAGAAAGAATTTGGATTTTCTTGTATGCCGGATGAACTGAATCTAGAGCTGTTTAATAGGTTTGGGGACGTTGTTGATTTTGTTGAAAATAAAGTTAACAAAATGAAGTGCTGCAATTAATGCGAGCTTGACATTCAATCAATCTACTGATACCGCTTGAGGTTAAAAAGTCTCAAATGCATTCCGCCAAATGTGGTAAACTTGTACCAATTTATAGGCTGGAGTTTGCTATTGTCTTGCGTCAACAATGTCGACGTAAACGGCTTAAGTGCGAAGGCGTGTATTGGTAAATAATAAGTATAGGGGGTGAAAAATTATAATGAATAGAGTCTATCTTGAAGAAATAAATACGGATCTTGATGCGTTTGAAATATACAAAATTTTTTATGAAGATCGATATAGTATTTTTCTTGATAGCGGTATGGATCGCGAGCGATTAGGAAAATATTCGTTTATAAGTGCTAATCCCTTTTTGGAAATTGAATCAAAAAATGATCAGATAATCATTCGGGAAAATGGAAGGGAGATGCTTTATCAGGGGAATCCGTTTATTCATTTAAAAGAAAATCTCAGTAAGTACCATATAAAAAACGATACTAATTTACCCTTCGTAGGAGGAGCTGTCGGATTTCTGTCGTATGATTTATGCCATCATCTTGAAAAACTCCCGCTGACTGTGGAGGATGATTTAAATTTACCCGATTTTATAATTGGCTTTTATGATGGAATAGTTATTTTTGATCACAATAATAATAAAGTTTATGTCGCGTCGGCCGGATTCCCAGAAGAAAAAGCAGCCCAAAATAAGATCAATGAAATAAAGCGAAGAATTGAAAAAAATAAAAAAATTGATTTGCAACATTTAGATTTTAAATACTCTCATAATAAGCCTAGGCTTATCTCAAATTTTACGCAAAAAGAATATTATCGGGCAATTGAAAAAGTGCGTAAGTATATCCTGCAAGGGGATATATATCAAATGAATATGACCCAGAGATTTTCCACCCTAATTAATAAACATCCGTTGAACATATATGATCGTCTTAGAACCATAAATCCAGCCCCCTTCGCTTCCTATTTAAATTACGGAGACATGCAGGTGATAAGTAGCTCTCCAGAAAGATTTCTGCAATTACGGGATGGTACTATTGAAACACGGCCTATCAAGGGAACCTTGCCGAGAGGTAAAAACTCTAAACAAGATGAGCGGAATAAAAGGAAACTTTTAAAAAGCAAAAAAGACCGGGCTGAAAATCTTATGATTGTTGATTTATTACGTAATGATATTGGAAGGGTATGTAAGTTTGGAAGTATCCGGGTACCAGAATTGTTTTGCCTAGAAACATATCCTACGGTGTTTCATTTAGTATCTACGGTAACAGGAAAATTGCGGGAGGATCAGGATGCTGTGGACTGTATAATGGCGACTTTTCCTGGAGGTTCGATAACGGGGGCTCCCAAAATAAGATCGATGGAGATTATTGATGAATTGGAACCTACTTGCAGACATGTTTATACTGGCTCCATCGGTTATATTGGATTTGATGGAAATATGGACTTGAATATCGTTATTCGAACTATACTCATAAAAAATGATCAGGCATATTATCAGGTTGGCGGGGCAATTGTATGGGATTCAGTTCCGGAAAAGGAATACCAGGAAACACTAGATAAAGGTTTAGCGTTGAGAAAGGCGTTACTATAATGTTGTACTAGCGATATTAGGTCATGAAGGGAGCGACCATTATGCTTTTAATGATTGATAACTATGATTCATTTACCTACAATTTATATCAATATATTGGGGAGCTGTACCCGAATATTATTGTAAGGCGAAACAATCAAATTAGGGTGAATGAGATAAAAGCAATTCATCCAGATTATATTGTTATTTCGCCTGGACCGGGACATCCTGAGGATGCGGGCATTTCTATTGATGTAATTAAACATTTTAGTGGTATAATTCCAATCCTTGGAGTATGTCTTGGGCACCAGGCTATTGGTTTGGCAATGGGGGGCAAGATTGGGCTAGCCAAACAAGTAGTGCATGGAAAACAGTCAATTATCCGTCACAGTGGCGGAAGTTTATATCGAAATATACCTTCCAGTTTTAAGGCAGTCAGGTATCATTCTTTGTGTGTAAAAAAGGAAGGATTTCCTGAATGTCTCGAGATCGAAGCCTGTGCCGCTGACGGCACTATTATGGCTTTGCGACATAAGCAGCATCTAACCTACGGTGTCCAGTATCATCCGGAATCAATTTTAACTGAATACGGCAAAGTTTTACTAAGAAATTTTCTTGAAGTTAAATGCAATCACTTATCGATAGGAATTTCTTAAGGAGGAGAGTTTGATTAAAAATTTGATTTCAGTAAATGGAAATATTTTGCCTAAGGAAAAGGCGTTTATACTAGCAGATGATCGAGGTCTAATGTATGGTTGGGGAGTATTTGATACTATACGTCTGTATGAAGGAATCCCTTTTATGTTGGAGGAACATTTAAAACGTTTAGTTGCTTCGGCTGCCCAACTTCACATGCATATGGTTAATGATATGCATAATTTGATTCGGCAAATCGATACGTTTATAAAAAAGGCCGAAATCGTTAATGGTGTAATGAGGATAACGTTGACTCCAGGGGAAAACGGCGTTTTAAATACGATTATTACCAGCCGCAGTATTAATTATTCTATCGCTGATTACCAGAGGGGTTTTAGTTTGAAAACTTCTACAGTAAGGCGCAATCCTTATTCACCGCTAGCAAGTATTAAAAGCTTGAATTATCTTGATAATATTCTGGCAAAAGAAGAGGCGGTAAAAAGAGGATTCGATGAAGCTCTGCTATTGAACACTCAAGGATGGTTGAGTGAATGCAGCTGCAGTAACATTTTTTTTGTAAGAAATCAAAAACTGTTTACGCCATCGACGGACTGCGGTCTATTGGATGGTATTACAAGAAAAATGATAATCAAACAGCTAGCTATTTCCTTAAATATGGAACTTTACTCAGGAAAATACCGACTGAAGGATTTATATGCTGCGGATGAAGTATTTATAACAAACTCAGTACTACAGATAATGCCGGTTAAAAAAGTGAATGTTCGTATGATAGGTGGAGAAATCGTGGGAGAGGTTGTTCAAAAACTTATAAATGAATATAAAAACTTTGTGGATTCATATCTAAAGAAATACAGTGTTGGAACTCGAAATATGCAACTATTATCGTAATGTGATAAAGTTGCTCGCGGGGAATGCTGATTTATAAGTTTAAGCCTACCTAAGACTCCCTAAACCCAACATGGAGTTTGTCAAACCACGGTTTTTTTACAGTTAATTTGTGATTATTACCTCTCAAAAATGCTGTATCCCTTGTAAAGATTCGACCTTCACTTGGTGATTTCCTATATTCTGTTTTTTTTGTCACGGATCCAGGTTAATCTTTAATTTATATGGATAAAAGAAAGGGGGATGTATTATGAGTAAAGCAGTAGTAGTATTTTCAGGAGGACAAGATTCAACGACTTGCCTTTATTGGAGTAAAAACAGATTTGACAGTATTATAGCAATAAGTTTTTTCTATGGTCAAAAACATTCTAGAGAATTGGAACAAGCAAAAAAAATAGCACAAATGGCAAATATAGAACATCATATTATTGATATTTCATTCTTTGGCGATATTGTCGATAGTGCCTTAACCCATAATGGAGATGTGACAAAATCACATAACAGGCTAAAAAACTTGCCGGCATCATTTGTTCCCAATAGAAATGCCATGTTTTTAACAATAGCCCATGCTTTTGCACAAAAGATTGGAGCAGAGGCATTAGTTACTGGCGTTTGTCAAACAGATTTTTCGGGTTATCCAGATTGTAGAGATGAATTTATCAAGACTATTAATAAAGCCCTTAATATCGGCAGTGATACAAATTTAAAAATTATTACCCCGCTTATGTGGTTAAATAAAGCACAAACATGGGATTTAGCAGAAAAAGAAGGATGTATTGATATTGTAAAAACATATTCTTACACTTGCTATAATGGTTCAGAGAAAATGAATGACTGGGGTTATGGTTGCGGCGAATGTCCGGCATGTAATCTAAGAAAGAAAGGCTGGGGCGAATATGTACAAAGTAAAAAAAAGAATTGAGGTAGCTGGGAGCCATCACTTAAATTTAGACTATGCAAGCAAATGTTCTAATTTGCATGGTCATAATTGGATTATTGAAGTTTACTGCAAAAGTGAAACACTTAATTTAAATGGCATGGTTGTTGATTTTACTGAAATAAAAAATGTTGTTATTCAATTAGATCATGCTAATGTAAATGATGTTCTAAAAGGTATTAATCCAACAGCCGAAAATATCGCAAAATGGATATGCGATAATGTTCGGTATTGTTATAAAGTAACCGTGCAAGAAAGTGAAGGGAATGTAGCTTGTTATGAATTATAATGTAAATGAAATATTTGAAAGTATACAAGGAGAAGGATACAACACAGGAAAACGTGTCGTATTCATTCGTTTGTGCGGCTGCAATTTAAGGTGTCCTTGGTGCGATACAGATCACACAAAACAAGTTAAAATAATGACAGAAAAAGAAATTATGCGAGAAATTGAACAATATAAGTCGGAGGCTGTTATTATTACGGGCGGTGAACCTACTGTTCAAAATTTAGGCGAATTGTTATTTAAACTTAAACAGCAGGAATATTGGGTAGGTATTGAAACCAATGGAACAAACGAAATAAGTCAATATAGTTGTTTTATTGATTATATTGCTGTATCGCCAAAAGCAAATTCAGCAATAAAAATTAAATTTGCTCATGAAATTCGAGTTGTAAATGATAATTTAACAATAAAAGACCTTAATTACTTTTCAAGCACATTTAAAGCCCAGCATTATTTTGTTAGCCCTTTAGAGCTTAATGAAAAAATGAATATAGCAGATTGTTTAAATTTAATTGCAGATACGGAGGCGCAGACATGGAAATTAAGCCTACAGACACACAAACTAGCGAATATCAGGTAGAAAATGCGGTTCGAGATATATTACTATACATTGGCGAAAACCCTGATAGAGAAGGGCTAAAAGAGACGCCAAAACGTTTTCTTAAAATGCTTAAAGAATTAACACAAGCAGTAAGGTTAAGTAATAAACAGATTGCAGATATGTTTAATAAAACTTTCCAAGATGATTTAGCTATAGAAACCGGAAATTCTAACGACATAGTATTAGTACAAAATATTCCGTGTTTTAGCTTATGTGAGCATCATATAGCCCTTATGTATAATATGCAAATTAGTGTTGCTTATCTTCCTACAAATAGGGTTATTGGCTTATCTAAAATAAGTCGCATTGCTGATATGGTTTGTAAGAGGCTACAACTCCAAGAAAGAATATGTACAGATATTGCAGATATTATAAAACTAGTAACAAACAGTGAGGATGTTGCTGTATTTATTTCTGCAGAGCACTCTTGCGTAACCGCAAGAGGTATAAAAAAGAAATCTATTACAAAAACAAATGTTATGCGCGGCAAATTTAAAACAGATAAGGATTTAAAAAGTCAGCTTTTATTAATGTTAAAGTAAAACATTTGTAAATTGATATTAAGAAAAATATTAATCACAGCAATTTATTAAAAATACATCCTACTTTCGTGACTTATTAAAATTATGGGTAATTAAACTATTGAAGGGATGTCTTGTTATGATGAAAAAAAGGTTTTTTATGCTTATTGTTTTTGTTGTTTGCTTTATTTGTAGCTTTGAAGCCCATGGATTTACTAGCAACACGGAAGCAAATGATTATTATGATATTGCAATTAATAATGTAACTGTTGTTGATGTAGAAAACAAAAATGTTACGAATAATAATCAGATTTTAATCAAAGGAAAAATAATTGATTATATCGGAGTGCCAAAACAAGTTAATAGCAAAAATATCGTAGATGGCAAAAACCTTATTGCTCTTCCGGGTTTTGTTAACACTCACACGCATCTTTGGCAACATGTCGGCAAAGGGTTTTATCCAGACGGCAATCTTCAGGAATGGGTTCAACTCTATCGCTATGCGCCTTATTTTACCGAACAAGAATTGTATGAGACTACTTTGGCGGCACTTAGTCAAGGACTGAGCTCTGGAATCACTACAGTGGCGGATTTTGCCTCAGTTAATTATAATGATTTTGCATTAGATTCAACCATGAAAGCCCTAAAAACAGCTAATGTTGATGGCGCGTTAATCTGGTGGAATCCTGCTGCTTTTCTTCCGTATTCTTATAAGAAAGATGAAATCAACCGTTTGCAGGCAAACGGAAATCCTTCCATTTCAATTTGGATGGGATATGGTCCCTTGTCCTTTTTTGATTTACCGACTGTGTATGATGGTATATGTTTATCCAAAGATTTAAATTTGCGAACTGCTGAACATACTATGGAAAATATTCAAGAACAACGTGATTTATTTACTAAATTTGAAAATTATTTTTCGACATATAAAGATAAGTTATCAGAGGCTGATCGAAATTTTATTCAAGCTCAGCTTGCTTTAGGAGCGCCCGGAAAGGTTGACGGGGTCATCAATCTATACCGTTTGGCAGATGAACTATTGAAAATAGATCAAGCTTACCCTAAATTAACTGATACCGAACGGTTACAACTTCAGCAGCTAAAAGAACAAACTACTATTTCCCCGGTACCGATTCTTGACTATTTGGGTGGTTTGGACAATTTTTTATCTATTCATAGTGTATGGCTAAATAACGATGATATTGCATATTACAAAAAACATAATATCTTTGTAGCGCATAATCCAGAATCCAACATGTATCTTTCGTCAGGAATCGCTCCTATTTTAAACTATGAATCGGCCAATGTCACAATTGGAACAGATGGTGCAGCAAGTAATGATAGGATTGATTTCTTTTCTGCAATGCGTGCAACATGGAATTTACAAAAGTTACGTTATCTTGACACATCTGTCACCAGTCAATACAACGCGTGGAATGTATTGGCTTCGGCTACAATAAATGGAGCTAATGCCTTGGGGATCGGTTCTCAAACTGGTTCATTGACGCCAGGGAAAGAAGCAGATATCGTTCTACTTTCAAAAAATAAGCTTGGTATGTCGCCGGAAGTACAGACTAAAGATATCGATAACATTGCTTCATTGATTGTTTATGGTGGAGGAGTTGAAGATGTTGATACGGTATTATCAAATGGAAAAATTTTGGTTCGTGGAGGGAATTTACAGGCACCTCTTTCTGAGGAATACCTTTCCAAAAGGCTGTCTGAGATATCTAATAATTTGGTTTCTAGGTATGATCAAGGGAAGATATGGGAAGAAGCCTATAATCTAAACTTATCTCCACAAGAGAAGTGGTATAAATATCGTTCAGTCAGAATAAAAGATACGATTCAACTGAAAATTGTTAATACAAGTAAAAATAATCCGATCTCCATTACAGCTGCGGCATCTGGTACTTCCTTTGGCGGAGCAGTTGGTAGTATGTTTGGACCGAAAACGCGAGCGCGGTTTCCATTTCAAGATCCCAAAAAATTCTGGACTGTTTCTTATAAGCTTGAGCCCGGAGAAGCTCTAACTATTCAAAAAATGAAAGATAATGCTGATTACACTATTGAGTACAAAGGAATAAGTAAAACATTTCAAGGTGCATCAAGTCATGAGTTATTGCTAATGAACGAGTAGAGGATAGATCACATTCTCAATCAAAAAATTTCAATTTTAACAGAGAAATATATAATTTATTTCCAACACTTAAAATTCAGAAGGAGAGTTACTATGAAAATAAATGTTCCAAAAATATTAGGCATTGTAAATATTACTGAGGACAGCTTTTCTGATGGTGGAGCTTATCTCGATACGAACAAAGCTATTGAAAGATCTCTTATGCTTATGAAGAATGGTGCAGATATCATCGATCTGGGGGCTGCTTCCAGTAATCCGTTAACAAAGGAAGTAAAACCGCGAGAAGAAATTAACCGTTTAAAACCTGTTATTGACTCTTTGTTATCGCAAAATATTCCAATATCGATAGACACATTTAAACCCGAAGTTCAGAAATATTGTCTGCAGAATAAAGTTCATTACTTAAATGATATTCAAGGGTTTCCTCATACTGAAATTTATTCTGATTTAGCAGAATCCAACTGTAAACTTATTATAATGCATTCCGTCCAGCGTATGGGGCCGGCTACAATTGTTACAACCGAACCTGAAGAAGTATTCCAGAAAATGGTCAGTTTTTTCAACCAACGTATCAAATCGCTTCAAGACGCAGGTGTTTCACTAGAACAAATGATTTTGGATCCAGGAATGGGATTTTTCTTGGGATCCAATCCGGAATCTTCAATCTACGTTTTGAAAAATATCAAGCGATTAAAGAAATGTTTTAATTTACCAATTCTTGTTTCTGTTTCTCGAAAATCCTTTTTAGGAAATATCACAGGACGCCAAGTTAATGAACGAGGGGCTGGCACTTTAGCGACTGAAATTTATTTGAGTTATATGGGCGTAGATTATATTCGCACCCATGATGTACGTTCTTTGCACGATGCACTACAAGTGCTTAGTGCATTAGTTTGACTCGATTGGAGTAATCTGTCATTACCGCAAATATATAATGATATATTTGCGGTAATGACAGATTTGCGGTAATGAATTTTAACTGATAATTCCAGTGTGAAATTCAACTTCTACATTAAAAAGCTGTGATAACATGTACAAATATACTGATATGTCGCACAAGTGTTATTTAGTATACGGATACTGTAATGAAGTAATATCCCACGGAAAATAGTTTTTTGCTGTGGAATCTTTCATCAAATTACAAACCTAATGGCACATATTAATTAGACATAAATTGATTATTGACCTTAAGTACAAGCGAAAAAGAGGTAAGTAAGATGGAAAAAATTAAACTATTCTGTATTCCTCATGCGGGAGGTACATCTTCGGCATACAATAAATGGAAACCATATCTACATGATTTCATAGAATTGGTTTCTGTGGAATTGGCGGGAAGGGGAAAACGGCATATGGACCCGCTTTCGAAGAGTATTCAGGAGACCGCTGAGGACGTTTACTCGATTGTTGAAGATGAACTTAACGATATGCCGTATGCTATTTATGGGCATAGCATGGGGAGTTTAATTGCCTATGAATTATATTTAAAAATTAATGGATCAAATTGGAATAAACCATTTCATATGTTTTTTTCTGGTCGCGGAGCTCCTCATACAAGACGTAAAAATTTATACTATGATCTTCCTGAACAAGATTTTAAAAGGGAAATAACAAAAATTGGGGGAATTCCAGAAATAGTTTTTGAAAATTCGCTAATGTATAATTATTTTATTCCAGTGTTAAAATCCGATATGAAAAATGATGACACTTATAAGTGTGAAAAAAGAGATAAAGTAGGTTGCGGTATATCTGTGTTAAACGGTACGTTGGATAATACTGTTCTAGAAAATGATGCGCTTGCTTGGAGAGAATACTCTACCGAATGTAATTTTTATAAAGTTTCAGGTAGTCACTTTTTTCTTAATGAAAATCCTGCTGATGTTGTTAATATTATCAATACGACATTAATGAATTGTATAACAAAGAAGACTACTTAGATTTGGAAAGATGATAAGAAAATTACAAGCTATCAATATCTACAGCATATTCAATTTTTTCCGCCACTTCTTTTGCTAGATCGCTGCCGAAGAGAATTTTAAGGAGATAGAAACCTAGCTCTAGGCCGGAGGTGACACCCGCGGCGGTGATGATATTCCCATCTTGGACAACTTTTGTTTGCTTGATTGCAATTGCTTGATAAGTTTTTAGTTCTTCTAGTGCCGTGTGATACGTAGTCGCTTTTTTTCCTTCGAGTAAACCAGCAGTGGCTAAGATGAAGGCACCGGTACAAACGGAGGTAGTATATTGTGTGTGTTTGGATTGATTCAGCACAAATTTTCTGATCTTTGGATTGTGCATAGCCTCGAAACGTCCCTTGCCACCAGGTACAACTAAAATATCTAAAGCGGGGCAAGTGTCAAAAGAATGCTCAGGGACAATCTTCATTCCGTTAAATGCTTGGATAATGTCCAAGTTCTCAGCCACAAGAAAAACTTGGGTACTATTTGGCTGAAGCTTGTTGATATAGCTTAATACTTCAAAGGGGCCTACAAAGTCCATTTCTTCAACTTGCGGAAAAATAAGAACGCCTATTTTTATCATGATAATCTCCTTTGTGTTTAGTACTAGTTCGAGCTTAGAAAATATATTCCTCTGCAATTAGGGGGATTTAAAATTAGTTTAGGAATGGTCAGTAATTTTTTTACACAGCTGTACAAAACAATCAAGTTCTTTTTCTGTTAACGTGTTTTCAATTAAATCCATGATTTCATTTCTGAACTTCTCTGATCTTAATAAAAAATCCTTACCATCGGTAGTAATCAAGATGTCATAAGTTCTCCTGTCATTTTCTCGCCGTTCTTGTATGATGTATTTTTTTTCTAAAAGCCTTTTGGTTAGTTTAGACATTCCCGCTTGAGAAATTCCACGAATTTCTGCTAATTCCTTGGTGGTTTTAGAACCTTGTTTATCTAAAATGTCCAATACATTATACTGTGCTGTTGTCACCCCATCAATATTAAAGCGATTAATATTACTAATAATCATACATTGAAAAGGTATATAGTAATCTTCTAATTCTTTTTTTGCCATAGGTATTCTCCTTACTTAACATATTTCTTTAGATATTGCCCCGTGATCGAGGAGGTACAGTTTATTAAATCTTCTGTCAATCCCTCAAACATTACGTTACCGCCGTTTTGTCCGGCGAGAGGTCCTAAATCAATAACCCAATCTGCTTGACTAATAACATCTAAATTATGTTCTATCACAATTACGGTACTACCTTGTTCAACGAGGCGGTTCAAAATTTTAAGAAGCTGGGAGATATCTGACATATGAAGTCCGGTAGTCGGTTCATCCAACACATAGATGTCTCCATGGCCCTCAAGTTCTGCCGCGAGTTTTACTCTTTGCAGCTCACCGCCAGATAAAGTGTTTAATGGTTGTCCGAGTGTAATATAAGTGATTCCTACCTCTGCTAGTCCTGTTAAGATTGCTGATATTTCTTTTTCATAGAAAAATTCTAAGGCTTCGGCGACTGTCATTTTTAAAATTTCACTTATGTTTCTGTCACGCAATTTATAACTCAATACTTCATCGATAAAACGGTTGCCTTGACAAACCTCGCACACAGTTACCAGCGTATCCATAAATGCCAAGTCTGTATAAGTTACTCCCAAACCCTTGCAGTTTGGGCAGGCTCCTTGTGAATTGAAGCTGAACAAAGCTGGTTTTACATGATTTGCTTTTGAAAACAGCTCCCTTATTATATCAAATATTCCAGTAAAAGTTGCGATATTAGAGCGTTTTGAGGTATGAGCTGGCTTCTGATCAATGAAAATTGTATTTGGATAAAATTTAGGTAACACCTGATTGATTAACGTGCTTTTTCCTGAGCCTGCGACCCCAGTTACGACCGTCATAGCTCTTTTGGGAATATTTACATTAATATTTTTAAGGTTATGCAAATGCGCGTTTTTGACAGATAACCATTCAGCATGGGGACTAATATTCTTTTTTAATTGTGTTTGGTTGCATAAATACTTTCCAGTAAGAGTATCTGATGATGCCAAACCATTTAGAGTACCTTGATACATTATTTTGCCACCATTTGTACCAGCTTTCGGTCCGATATCAATGATATAGTCGGCAATTTTAATAACATCCGGATCATGCTCAACGATTAGTATGGTGTTACCTTTATCACATAAAAGCTTTAATAACGTATTAATTTTATTTACATCATGAGGATGTAATCCAATACTCGGTTCATCAAAAATATAAGTAATATCTGTTAAGCTGCTTCCTAATTGTCGAACCATTTTTATTCGTTGTGATTCGCCACCAGAAAGGGTTGAGGTTTCGCGGTTTAAACTCAAATAACCTAAACCAATTGAGACTAAATGCTCTAGCCGATTGTTTAGAGCCGTGACCATGGTTGCTGCCTTGGGGTCGTTAATGGTACGGAAAAAATCTAACAAATCAATAATTTGGATTTCAACGCAATCTGAGATACTTTTATTGTTTATTTTGCACTGCAAAACGGTTTGATTTAATCGAGTACCTTGGCAAAGAGGACATGTTTCTTTACTAACAATCCTAGCTATTTCTTTTTTATATTTGGTCGATTCTCCCTCTGATTTTTTCAGGAAACTTCTTTCAATTCTCGGGATAAGACCTTCATAGAGTGAAGTCTTCGGCCATTGTGGATTAGAGGTAGTTACTTTAATGTCTGACTTGTACAATAGCAAATCCAGTTCTTGCTCCGTAAAGTTTTTTATTTTCTTGTCATTATTGAAAAATCCCGAATGAATATATCTTTTTAATCTCCATCCTCCCGGCTCAAAGGTTGGGAATAAAATTGCTCCATCATTGAGAGATTTATTTCTATCCAGTAGACGTTCCATACTTATAGTATCAATTTTTCCTAGACCATCACATCTTGGGCACATTCCAGAAGGATTGTTAAATGAAAAAACATCAGAGTAACCAATGAATGGTTCTCCTATGCGAGAGAATAATAGTCTTAGTAATGAGTATATATCTGTAATTGTTCCAACAGTCGACCTTGCATTTCCGCCAATACGTTTTTGATCGATAATAATTGCAACAGATAAATTTCTAACAGCATCCATATTTGGCTGCCCATAGTGTGGCAAGCGATGACGAATAAAGCTTGAATACGTTTCATTTAGTTGCCTTTGTGATTCGGCAGCTATTGTATCAAATACTAAAGATGATTTCCCTGAACCTGAAACGCCGGTAAAGACAGTTATTTTTTTCTTTGGGATTTTTACATCGATACTTTTTAGATTTTTTTCTCTAGCGCCAATTACGTGTATGTATTCTTTATCATTGTTCTTATCCATAAATTTACCTTCCAAAAAGCTATTATTTAAAACAAATTACATTACTGTATAAATATATAACCTGGTTATGTATATTGTAGTACTTTTCTTTTTTGATTACAATAGCAATTTACAAGCCAGATCAATAGAGAGGCTAGGTTATGGTGCTATTTTTCTCAATTGAAATTTATGGCGTTTTGGCAGAGGCTTTTTGATTTGTAAAATTAAATTTGTTTAGGAATGAAATTAGGATTTTGTAATGCTGATTTTTAGTACTAGTTCGAGTAACGGAGGAATATCCCTGCCTGATTAAGAAAGTGTATAGGTTCTTCAAGTAGCCAAAGATACTCCAATTAGTGAGCCAATGTATTAGTTTGACAGCTAGGAATTTTTCAATATAATGCAAGATAAGGAGCAAATAGTCCAGTGACTGTTTTGCCCCTTAAAATTTATTTGCTCTTTTTATGCCAATTGGAGTTTACATAGAATCAGGGGTACACGCAAAAAACAAGACAAAACCATCGCCCCTTTGTCTGTTTATTTATTTCACCTCGATATAATCAAGCTCGGCATACCCAGTACCTCCCGTGAAGTAAGGACTTCCTTTAGCCAATCTTATTATATTAATACCTGCCTTAAGGTCTAAATTGGTATTTACACTAGAAAAATTTGCCCAACCACCTGTTGCTGGATATGAAATGGTTGACCATCCTCCTCCATTATACGCCAAACCTTGTGTTGAAGTTGACCCATTCCCATTAGCATATCTTATTGTCATTGTATATGTTTTGGTAGTAGGTACATTTACCGTAAAATCTATATAGCTGTATACAGGGGTAGTAGAATCGTTATAATCAATTTGACCAACATATTTTCCGTTTGAGGCATTTGCACTAGAGAATATATTCGCATTACTTATAGAAGCATTCTCCGCTTCATATAATGTTTGTGTTTTGCTTATACCAGGTGTTACATAAACACGGTAGCCACTAGTGCTGTTGGTATCTTTTATTGGTACTGTGATAGTACCGTTAGATACAGTATAATTAGCTGCAGAAACTGTGGTTGGACCACTTACAGCAGTATCTTTACTTGTCCAATCTACTTTCTCTACCTTAACGGTTGCTGTTGAGCCGATGAAAGATGGAATATTTTTAAGTGTCACATTGATCGTTCCGTCATTTACTCCGCCTAAAAGTGTGCTTATATATTTAGCACTTGAATCAACACAAGCAAAACCGTCTACTTTGGTACTATCATCATTTGGAGGTGTTACATTAACCATATTACCGGTCATGTCACCATACCATTTATAGAACCACCATCCAGCTCCCTTTTGTGTATTTGATGCCATAAGGCTTCCTAACCTGCCTGGAGCAGCTGTCCACCACCATGAAATACAAGCTGAATCTACTAAATTACGTTCGAATTTTGCTATATAACGTGCGGATGATCCTGGTTGTCCTTCGGCATAATGATCAGTATCGCAATACTCATTTATTGAAATTTTCTTTGCTGGTATTCCAAGTGTATTTTCTAACGCTTTTAAGTCTTCAATATTATTAGAAACACCTTCAATTCCTCCAAGTTCATGCCAGCAAATTACATCTGGAAGACAATTGTTGTTTTTACAGAAAGTAAGGAAGTCCTTCATCTTGTCATGGCTATAATAGCATTCAGAAGGTCCTATAATCGGAGTAGCTGGATCTAATGAACGGATCAAATTGTAGGTTTCAAGCCACATTTGATTAAAAGTTACGGAAGTGTTTGTCCAAGTACAATATGGCTCGTTCCATATCTCATAACCGTAGAAATTCGAATACCCTGATGCTTTTTTGCTTTTGATTACTGTAGTAACTTTACTAAGCCAATCAGTCATATTTGTAAATGAATAGGGCCAGTTTGGAAATACATCCGCCAATCTAATCATAACTTTTCCAGTTGTGCCAGTGAGTTGTTTTGCAACTGGTACAGCGCTCCCAATCGGTTGTTGATATCCTGATCCAGCTAGAGCTGGATTGGTAAAAACATTCGGTTTAAGAGGTGTAACCAGATTGGTAATATCAGCTGGTAGAGTCTCAGTAACTCCATACAGTGAACCACTTGCGCAATGGGTTACTTCCCTTAATGTACTTTTACAATCTACAGTCAGAGAAGTAGAGGCAAAAACAGGCTTGCTAGGAATTACACATGCAGTTAAAATCACCACGAAACTGAATACTAAGGCAAGAAATTTCTTTTTCATAATCAATATCCCCTTTTATTATTGATAACCAAACAAAAACATCGCGAACCACATCTTTTTATTGGTCTCACTAAATACATTCCGTGGTAATAAAAAAAATCAACTATTTAATAAAAACAAATCACCCTAATGCAGACGAGTACTATTTTAACCATGATAATCTCCTTTGTGATGTTTATTTATTTTAGTACTAGTTTGTGTTGAGAAAATATATTCCTGCCTAATTAAGAAAGGGTACAGGTTCATTGTTTTATGGTAAGTAAAATGGAGCTTGACCAAGTATATATATGTACAAATAAAAAAGCAATCGCATGTGATTTGCTTTTAAAGTTTGGATTGACGGAAGGCTCTGCTAACACGCATCCAGGGCAAGGAACGGAAAATAGAAGATTTTTTTTCCATAATATGATGTTAGAACTTTTATGGGTTGAAAATATGGAAGAAGTAACAAGTAACAGAACAAAACCCATGAAATTATATGAAAAATGTATGTTAAGGGGAAAAGGTATTTCTCCTTTCGGCTTGGGATTTCGTCGGACAAATGAAATAGATGATAATGCTCCGTTTCACGCTTGGAACTACCAACCGATTTATTTGCCTGGTACATTAAGAATCCAAGTTGCCAAAGATACTCCAATTAGTGAACCGATGTATTTCTATCTTTTTTTCTCTGTAAGGCAGGATCAATATACTGAAGAAAAGAAGGAACCTATAGAGCATAAGGTGCCACTGAGAGAAGTTACCTCAGTGAAAGTTTATATAAATCAGCAAAATATTTTATCAGAATCAGCAAAACTCATCGAACAGCAATCAGATGTAACCTTTGAACTTTCTAATCAAAATTTATTAGAATTAGAATTTGATCATGGGGCGCAAAAACAAAAACATGACTTCCAACCTGAATTGCCGCTAATATTTAAGCGGTAAAGCGTGTGCCTTATAAAATTAAATTTGTTCAGGAATGAAATCAGTATTGTTGTAATACTGATATTTTTTTTGTACATACTAATGCAGATGTGATGCGTAATGAAATACAGTTTAGAATTGTTTTGTTTTAGTAGCCCTAAAGATATATTTGATATAATTTCCGATTTGTATTATAATAATGACAGTAGATATTAGTACCTGGTGCTAAAGATATAAATATTGGTGGGAGGTAACTATGAATAACGAGTCAAAATCAAAAATTGTGGGACTGGGTACATACTTGCCGAAGCGAAGATTAACGAATCATGATCTTGAAAAGATGGTGGATACAAATGATGAATGGATCGTTCGCCGTACAGGGGTAAGGGAGAGACGCTTATCAGAAAAAGATGAATTTTCCAGTGATTTAGCAATTAAAGCGGTTGAGAATTTAATAGAAAAAAATAATGTGCAGGTGAATGATGTAGATATGGTAATCGTCACAACGTTTACCCCTGATCATTTCACGCCAACGGTTGCCGGGTTAGTTCAAGGACATTTTGGCATGGAAAATGCCGGAACAATGGATCTAAACGCCGCCTGCACAGGCTTTGTATATGGTCTATGTGTAGCAGATTCTTTAATAACAGCCAGACATAGCAATAAGGTATTGGTCATCGCCTCGGAGGTAGTATCCAAAGTGGTGGATTATTCTGATAGAAATACCTGCGTTCTTTTTGGTGATGCGGCAGTCGCTATGTTGCTTGAAAGAACAAATGAGCAGGGAAGCTTTATTGCGTCATATTTTACTTCAGATGGAAAGCTCGCACAAAATGTTGCTTGTAGTAATTTATCAGAAAAAATAAATGGTCACGAGCTGAATAAAAAGCGTTTATTTCAGCAGGAAGGCAAGCTTTTATATGAATATGTGGTGAAGAATATTCCTGAAGGCGTTAACAATTTATTAAAACGAAGTGATCTGACTTTTGATGATATTCAATGGTTTGTTCCGCATAGTGCCAATCTGCGGATGATCAAAGCGCTTTGCGCAAGACTTGATTTTCCGTTAGAGAAAACTCTAATTAGTAATGAGTTTTACGGTAATACATCTTCTGCATCAATTCCTCTTGCTATTTGGATTGCGCTAGAAGAAGGAAAAATAAAAACAGGCGATAAAATGTTATTGTACGGATTTGGTGCTGGCTTAACACACGGCGGAGTTGTGATTGAGTGGTAAGGATTTTTATGAGGTTGTAGAATTAAAGACAAATACAATAGATATAGTAGATAAAAAAACTCTTGCTGAATGTTATATGAATTTAGCAGGAGTTCTTTTGCTTTTAAAATACAAGATGATTAATGATTGACAGCTAAAGAATAAGTGTGATTAAATATTTAATAATATTTATTTTCCTTGTAAAATGAAAAACTGATCATTCTAGTGATTAAAAAATATATCATACTAGTTTTAACCAAAGGAGTATAATAATGAAAAAACAGAGTCTTACTAAAACCTATATCATTCTATTACTAGTACCTTTATTTTGGGGTGGTGCATTTGGCACGACGAAGCATATTTTATCAGAACTCGGACCGTTGACGACATCAGCTCTCAGATTTATTATTGCAGGGTTGCTTATGCTTGCGTGGAGTGCTTGGCGAGGGGAACTTGTTTGGGCGAGCATTAAAAGGAATTTTTTCGCTTTGCTGGCTTTAGGTGCAACAGGCGTTTTTGCGTATAATTATTTTTTTGCTACAGGCTTGCAATATACTTCGGCGATAACAGCAGCTTTGATTATAGTCATTAATCCAGTATTCACGACTTGCTTTGCCAGTTTTTTTATGGGAGAAGCGTGGAATTGGCGTACGATCGTTGGAGTTGTTATATCCTTACTAGGTGTCTCTTTAGTTATTAGCAAAGGTGATTTGAGTATCTTGATTCATATGTCGATTGGGATTGGTGAATTATATTTATTTGGTTCAGTTGCAAGTTGGGTTGCGTATACCTTGATAGTAAAAAAAGTTACACGTACCATGAAAAACGGTGTAATGACTTCTGTGTCAACAATGATGGGGGCAATGATGCTACTCATTATCTCCATTGTAAAAGAAGAGCAGTGGAGTAACGTCATGCATGTATCGAATCAAACCATGCTAGAGATAGTATATCTAGCAGTATGCAGTACCGTGTTTGCATTTCTACTCTTTAATTGGGGTGTAGAGCGTATTGGTGCAACGAAAGCATCGGCCTATATTAACCTCACACCGATAAATGCAGCGTGGATTGCTGCGCTTCTATATGGAGAAAAAATTGCAGCTTATCATTTGATCGGTATGGCTATAACCATCGCAGGTGTACTTATTACTACGCGAAATAAAGTCCAGCCAGTAGCAATTGACGCGAGTAATATTGCTACTTCTAAAGTGTAGTAGTAAAATAAAAAAGCCTATTAAACTCAAGAAATATTAGTAAATCAAATATAAATTGTATATAAAGAAACTCCTGCCGAATGTTAAATGTATTTGGCAGGAGTTTCTTGCTCTTATAAGAATATGTTATTATAAACGTGTCATAGTTATGATTTTAAGGGAGGGCTTATTGTGATAATTTCAGAGAGTGTGTGTGAAAATTATAAAACCGGGATCACTAACGGATCGGCGGTCATATGTTCAGATGTAACGGATGACAAGGGCGGTAGTGGAGAATGCTTTAGACCACATGATTTATTATGTGCTGGTCTTGCTTCATGCTTGAATATTACAGCGAGAATGGTGCTGGATAAAATGAATGTTTCTTATGAAAAGGTAATTGTAAAAGTAGATTTAGATAGAACCGATGAGGCCAGAACAGGATTTCTTTATGATGTCGATATTATTGGCGATGTTCCTGAAGAGGTGAAACAAAAGGTCATAAAATTGGTAAGTAAATGTCCAGTACATAAGACCTTAGCTAAAGAGATTTATTTTGCGAAACTGTAGCTAAAGTAAGTTCTTAGATTAGTATTTGTTAAACAGTAAAGTGCAGGCGGTGGGCAAATCGGAGAAGTAGTAAAAGCCGAGTATGCGGATGGTAGAAAAGCAATGTTTGTTTATGCAACAGATATTGAGGGGAATATTCTAGAATTACAAAGTTGGTATTTAGGAGTAATTGATAGGAGTGGGAGATGTCATTTTGAAGAGAACTATCGGTAGCATCATCTTTTTGGTAGTTGTAATATCATGTTACTTTATCCAAAAAGCTTTTAATGCCGACGAACAAAAGGCTGCAAAAAGTGAATCGTTGACTTCACTTGCACCATCTATATCTGAAACTATTGAACCAGCGGATACTTTTGTGGAGAAAAAAGGTGCATTTACATATAACAATCAAAAAATTCAATACCTACTTATTTTCCCTGCAAAATACACACAAACCACAGACAAATGGCCAATGATTTTGTTTTTACATGGAAGTTCGCTCCGCGGACAAAATTTAGATTTAGTGAAAGAATATGGACCAACCTGGTTTGCAGAGCAACGTAATGATTTTCCCTTTGTTATTCTTGCACCACAATGTGCTGAAAACGATAATTGGGATAATAAAGCAGATGTTTTGGTTGCGTTAATTGATGATGTTTTAAAAAAATATCGTATAAACGAGGACAATGTTTATTTGACTGGAACAAGTATGGGGGGCAGGGGGACATGGACAGTAGCTCGTGAGCACCCCGAATATTTTGCTGCGATAGCTCCTTTAGCTGCGGCTAGACCAAAAGTTCCAAACACTTGGAATCAACTAATGCTTTCAATGCCAATATGGGCTTTTCATGGTGAAAAAGATACGGTTGCTCCCTTGAAAGATGATGAAGCAATTATAGATTCACTACGTAATCAGGGAGGTACACCTCGTTTCACAATTTTGCCTAATAAAGGACACAAAATTGCCGGTGTATATAAAAATCAAGAGCTTTATGATTGGTTTCTTACGAATACTCGTAAACAGTGAGATAATTTTTAACCTTGTATCAAAGCACATTGCATAACGGTAATTGCTTGACCTGACAAAAGGACGCGGTCATCTTGCAGCGTAACCTTGACTATTTCCTTTGTAATGAGGGATACCATTTAAATTTGTCACTGATAGATGAATAGTTTAGATGTCGAAAAGTGTATACTGTAGACAGGCTAAAATCTTGTTGACACCAATTTACCAGTTTGTTAGTATAAATATAAATGGAGTAATATCCTATGATAAAAAATAATAAAAGCTGGAATGATGGTTATAGGAGAGATCGCGAAAGCGGCGCCGAAGGAGCAAGAACTTTGTCAAACTCTCAGGCAAAAAGAACCGTAACCGGACTACACTCTGGAGAGAATGCTCAGGTAATGGGCGTCACCGATGGGGAGCCTTTTAGGCAAAACTCTCAGGTACAACAGACAGAGACAAAGGTGGATTCGTCCGCCTTTGTCCCTGTCTTTATTTTTTACCTAAATATAAGAAGGAAGAGGAGAGTCACTATGATTGCACTACAAAAGACACCTCTATATGAGACTCATCTGGAACATGGTGGTAAAATCGTTGAATTTGGCGGATGGTTACTTCCCGTACAATATACGGGAATTTTAGAAGAGCATCGAGCCGTTAGAGAAAAGGCGGGGCTATTTGATGTTTCGCATATGGGGGAGGTACTTGTCAAAGGCTCTGATGCGTTGGCATTTTTGCAAAATTTAGTAACAAATGATGTATCTCGCCTTACCAAACATAAAATACAATATACACCAATGTGCTATAAAGATGGTGGTGTCGTTGATGACCTGCTGATTTATAAGCAAGGCGAAGAGGAATATTTATTAGTGATCAATGCGGCTAATATTGAAAAAGATTGGCAGTGGATGCAGGAAAACAAAGGAAATTTTCAGGTAAAACTAACCAACCTATCTGATCGAACAGCGCAATTGGCGTTGCAAGGACCAATGGCCGAGAGTATTCTTAGCCATTTGACAGATACTAACCTAGAGGAATTAGAGTATTATTGGTTTTTGCCAAAAGTAATCGTAGCAGGTAAGGAGACTCTTATATCAAGAACTGGGTATACTGGTGAGGATGGTTTTGAAATTTACTGTCAGGCTGAGGATGCTACTCAGTTGTGGGATGCGATCATGACTGCGGGTAAATCTTATGGATTATTGCCAGCAGGTTTAGGTTGTAGAGATACCTTGCGCTTTGAAGCTTGCTTGCCATTATACGGGCATGAATTATCCAAGGATATTTCACCGATAGAAGCCGGGATTGGTATGTTTGTGAAGCTGGATAAAGGTGATTTTAACGGTCAGGCTGCTTTGGCAGAGCAAAAGAAAAATGGTGTAAAGCGCAAGATTGCCGGCTTTGTGGTGACTGGTCGAGGTATTGCTCGGGCTGAATATCCCGTAATGGCTGAAGGAAGGCGTATCGGTACAGTAACCACGGGAACTTATGCACCAACTTTGGATAAGAATATTGGTCTTGCTTTGGTGGAAGCTGAATTTGCCAAGGTTGGGCAAGAATTTGCTATAGAAATTCGCGGTAAAAATGTAGCTGCTCAGGTAATTCCGAAGCCATTTTATAAAAGAGAGGGGAAATAAATATGAATATTCCAGCAGAATTAAAGTATTCACGTGACCATGAATGGGTAAAAATTGAGGGCAATCACGCAACAGTAGGTATTACGGATTATGCACAGTCTCAGCTTGGCGATGTAGTTTTTGTTGAAGTGCCTATTGCTGATACGAGTGTCGTTGTGGGAACGGGATTTTCCGTGGTAGAGTCAGTCAAAGCGGTATCTGATATTTATGCTCCAGTTGGCGGTAAAATTGTCAAAATAAATGATGCACTTACCGATACGCCGGAAATTATGAATGAGGACCCTTATGGCGAAGGGTGGATAGCAGTAATCAAAATAGCCGATCAAACCGATTTAGATAACTTGCTTAGTAGTGATGAGTATGAAAAATTCATAACGGAGGAGGGGAATTAAAATGGCGTGGAGCTATTTACCTCATACCGATGAAGATCGACGCACTATGCTGGCGGCAATTGGTGTAGAAAGAATAGAAAAAATTTTTAGCGATATTCCTGATGAATTATTATTTAAAAGGCCACTCAATTTACCACCTGCGATGTCTGAACCGGAGCTCGTAAACACAATGCAAAAGTTAGCTGGTAAGAATGCCAATCTGCAGGAGTATACCTGTTTTCTAGGGGCGGGAGCTTACGATCACTACATACCAAGTGTGGTTGACCATGTGATAGGGCGATCGGAGTTTTATACTGCATATACGCAATATCAACCAGAAATATCACAGGGATATTTGCAAGCGTTATGGGAATATCAGAGCATGATTTGCCAGCTAACCGGGATGGAAGTTTCCAATGCTTCTATGTATGACGGTGGTACTGCCTTGGCTGAGGCAGCGATGATGGCTTGCGGTATTACGCGCCGCAGTGAAGTGCTGGTAGCGAGTACTGTACATCCTAATTATCGCGGGGTCATCAATACATATGGAATGGATCGGGACTATAAAATAACAGAGTTAGGCTACGGCGATGGCACTGTCAATCAAGCAGAAATTACACAGCTCATGAGTAAAAATGTAGCGGCGATCATCCTCCAATCACCGAATTTCTTTGGCTGTATTGAAGATGTGAAAAAAATTGCTGAGATTGCTCATGCGCAGGGTGCACTCTTTATCGTTGCTGTTGATCCGATTTCCTTAGGAATTTTAGAAGCGCCGGGCGTGCTTGGTGCTGATATCGTAGTAGGCGAAGGCCAGCCGATGGGATTAGCGCCTGCTTTTGGCGGTCCTTATCTAGGTTTTTTTGCGACTAATGAAAAACTCATGCGTAAAATGCCGGGTCGTATTGTCGGGCAGACGGTAGACCATGAGGGCAATCGTGGTTTCGTGCTAACCTTGCAGGCACGGGAACAACATATTCGTAGGGAAAAGGCTACTTCCAATATCTGCTCGAATGAAGCTTTATGTGCCTTGACCGCGGCTGTCTATTTGAGTACTGTCGGTAAAGTGGGCTTACAGCAAGTAGCGGGATTGTCCTTGCAAAAATCGCATTATGCTTGTAGTGAACTGACAAAATTGGCTGGCTTTAGCAGTGCTTTTGATGCAAGTTATTTTAAAGAGTTTGTGATCCGTTGTCCGAAACCTATAGCTGAAATCAATGCGGAATTATTACAGGAAAAAATAATTGGTGGGCTCGATCTTGGGCTGTATTATCCAGAACTTAAAAACTGTATGCTCTTGTGTGTAACGGAGAATAGAACACAGGACGACATTGATAAATTAGTTGAAAAATTGGGGGCGATGGGATGAGAAAGACGAAAACCTTAATTTTTGAAATAGGCAAAGCAGGTCGCTGTGCGATAGATTTGCCAACTTGTGATGTACCAGAGCAACCGATTGCCTCACTGATTCCCCAAGAATTTTTACGGAAAGATCCTGCGCCATTGCCAGAGGTTAGCCAGCTAGATTTAATGCGCCATTATACGCAGTTGTCCCAGCGAAACTTTGGCGTAGATTCAGGCTTTTATCCATTGGGTTCGTGTACGATGAAGTATAATCCCAAAGTAAATGAGGATGTTTGCCGTTATCCCGGATTTTCTTTGGTGCATCCCCTGCAACAGCCGGAAACTGCACAGGGGGCACTAGAACTACTCTATGATATGCAGCAGTATCTTGCGGAGATCGCTGGCATGGATGCGGTGACGATGCAGCCAGTTGCTGGTGCGCATGGTGAATTGACAGGGCTCAAACTGATTCGTGCGTATCATCGACACAGAGGGGAAGCGAGAACGAAGGTAATCGTTCCAGATTCCGCGCATGGTACCAATCCTGCTTCGGCTACCGTATGTGGACTTGAAATCGTGGAAATAAAATCGAATGAAGATGGATCGATCAATCTAGATGCACTCCGCGCGGCAGTTGGAAAAGATACGGCGGCACTCATGTTGACGAACCCTAGCACCTTGGGATTATTTGAGACGAATATTGAAGAAATTGCCAGTATCGTTCATGAAGCTGGGGGCCTGTTATATTATGATGGAGCGAACGCCAATGCGATTATGGGTATCGTTAGACCTGGTGATATGGGCTTTGATGTCGTGCATTTTAATCTACATAAGACCTTTGGTACACCACATGGCGGCGGTGGCCCAGGCGCCGGTGCTGTTGGTGTAAAGAGCAGTCTTGTACCATTTTTGCCGACGCCGGTCATCACCTTTGATGGCAGTAAGTATGATCTGGATCATCATCGTCCAGAATCTATTGGCAAGGTGCATTCTTTTTATGGTAATTTTGGTGTGATTGTTCGTGGTTATGCTTATATCCGTGCCTTGGGACCAGATGGATTGCGTCAAGCAAGTGAGGATGCAGTAATGAACGCGAATTACTGCTTGAGTCAATTGAAAGAGCATTATCATGCACCGTTTGATCGTTTCTGTATGCATGAATGTATCTTAAACTCCAAGAAACAAGCTCAATATGGGATTCACACCTTGGATATTGCGAAGCGTCTGCTAGATTATGGCTACCATCCACCAACGATTTATTTTCCAATGATTGTAGAAGAAGCGCTGATGATTGAGCCAACCGATACCGAAAGCAAAGAAACCTTAGATGCTTTTATCGACGTAATGATTAAAATTGCAAAAGAAGCTGAGTCGGATGCAACGCAGATCAAGAGTGCACCACATACGACGGTCGTTGGTCGTTTGGATGAAACTTTAGCGGCTCGTAAACCGGTGGTAAGATGGCAGACGTGATTTGTTTTACCTATCCCAATCAAACCAAATCGGTCAGTGTTACAGCTGCGCATTGCGAGCAAGATTGTGCGCATTGCGGTGGTCATTATCTAAAACATATGTTGCCAATTTCAGCGATTGAGGCGAGCAGTGCCACTAGTTTTTTAATTAGTGGTGGCTGTGAAGCCGATGGCAAGGTTCCGATTGGAGAGCATATTGCAGAGCTGAAAGAGCTAAAGAAGGGCAGACGTTACAATCTCCATGTAGGCTTGATTGATAAAGAGGAAATCGCGAAGATCGCGGAGATTGCCGACTGTGTTTCTTTTGATTTTGTTGGTGCTGATGAAACGATTCGTGAAGTATTTGGTATCGAACGGACAGTACAGGATTATATCAATTGTTATCAAGCGCTACGTCAGCAGGTGAAAGTGATGCCGCATATCTGCATCGGACTGCATGGTGGTGAACTTAGGGGCGAATATAAAGCCATCGAACTTTTGCAAGAATTAGGTGTAGATGGCTTAACTTTTATTATTTTTACGCCAACGCGAGGAACTCGTTATGCAGAATGTTCGCCGCCAAAGATGGAAGAAGTAGTAGAACTATTAAAGTGGGCGCGGCAGACTTGTCCGTCTATACCAATTCACTTAGGTTGTATGCGACCCGGGGGACGCTATCGCAGTGAGATTGATCAATGGGCAGTTAAAATCGGAGTTGATACGATTGTGAATCCTACGCCTAAAGCAGTGGAGCTAGCAAAAGAAATGGGCATGTCTATTCAGCGGAGTGAGGAGTGCTGTGTATTATGAACCTTTGGAAACTTTCTGCAGGTACAGCTTGCGTGATTGGCAAAAAGAAAATCAAAGCAAATGATCTGCCAACAACTGCCTATATCATGCTCGGAGAAAAGTGTAAAAATAACTGTCAATTTTGTGCGCAATCGCGAGAAAGTAGTGCTCGGACAGATCTGCTTTCACGGGTGACTTGGCCAATTATTGATAGCGAAGAAGCCGTACATGGCATTGATAATGCATATGAAGCAGGAACCATAAAACGAGCCTGTTTGCAGGTCGTAGATAACCCAGATAGTTGGGATACTACGGTGAGTGCCTTAGATTTATTACATAACAGCAGTAAAGTGCCGATTTGTGTTTCTAGTCATTTAGAAACGGTAGAAGAGGCAAAAAAACTGGTGGCAAGAGGTGCGCAGCGAGTTTGTATTGCACTAGATGCCGTTACCCCAGACTTATATGCAAAGGTAAAAAACGGTGATTGGGCTACTAAGTGGAATCTGCTACTAGCATGTGCAAAAAACTTGCCGGGACGTATCACTACGCATCTCATCGTCGGCTTAGGCGAAAGCGAAGAAGAGATGGTAGAGCGGATGGCAAGCTGCATTGACAAAGGGATCAGCATTGGTTTATTTGCTTTTACGCCTGTGCGCGGTACTGCTTTGGCAGATAAATTACCGCCATCAATTGGTCAATATCGGCGTATTCAGATTGCACATCGTTTGCTTCAACGTGGCTATCAGCAAGAGGTTATTGGTTATGAAAATAGCTGTATTGACGAGTTTAAAGTACCAGAAGTAGAACTTTTATCTATATTGATGGATGGCAAAGCTTTTCAAACAAGTGGCTGTGCGGATTGCAATCGTCCTTATTATAATGAACGTCCCGGTGGCATTATTTATAATTATCCTCGTCCTCTTACTCCTATTGAAGTTACCAAGGCGATTGAAGAGTGCGGGATCGTGAGGAGAGAGTCTTATGAACTGGCGAGTTATTCATAGTGGAATTGCGAATGCTATAGCAAATATGGCAATTGATGAAGCCATATTACTGTCACACAGTGCAGGGAAAGTTCCCCCGACACTCAGATTCTATGGGTGGAAGCCAGCCGCAGTTAGTTTAGGCTATTTTCAACGATCTAGGTCTGAAATAGATTTAGATCAATGTAAAGAACAGCAAATTGATGTAGTGCGAAGATTAACTGGTGGCAGAGCAGTATTGCATGATGCCGAGCTAACCTATAGCATCGTAGTTCGGGAAGATGATCCGCAGATTCCGCGAACCATCACGGCATCTTATTGTTATTTCAGTAAGGGACTCTTAGCAGGTCTTGAAAAACTGGGTATCAATGCGGAAATGACTGTACCGCTCGCGGCGTATGGACAGAAAAAAAAGCAACCTGCGTCAGCGGCTTGCTTTGATGCACCTTCTCATTATGAACTTACCGTAGCGGGGCGAAAGTTAGTAGGAAGTGCCCAAGTGCGCAAAAATGGCGTTATCTTACAGCATGGATCATTGCTTCTTCGATTTTCCGCTGAGCAGTTCGTAGACTTATTGCGAATGCAATCAGAAGAAAAACGGGAGCAAACGATTCACATGTTAAAGAGCAGGGCAACTTCCCTTGAAGAAGTGCTAGGAAGATCAGTTACCTGGGAGGAAGTGTATCGTCCTATGCCAGAAGCGTTTGCGTCTGCGCTAGGAATTCAGCTAGAGCAGGGAGAGCTTACCGCGGAAGAACAGGCGATAAGTAATGAACTTGCCGCCACAAAATACAGTCAGGATTCTTGGAATATACTGCGCTAATACGATTCATAGCAAATAGCGAAACCGAGGGAGGGGAAAATATGCAATATGATGTAGCAGTGATTGGTGGCGGCCCCGGTGGCTATGTTGCTGCCATACGAGCCGCTCAATTAGGTGGAAAGGTTTTATTAGTCGAAAAAGATAAATTGGGTGGAGTGTGTCTAAACCGTGGTTGCATACCAACGAAGACGTTATTAAAGAGTGCGGAAAAATGGCAGGAGCTTAAAAAGTGTACTGAATTTGGTTTACAGGCGGATAATATAGGCTTTAACTTTGATGCGATTATGGAACGGAAAAATCAAGTGGTCAGCAAATTGCGGGGTGGGGTTGAGCAGTTGGTTAAAAGCAACGCGATAGAATTGATATATGGGACGGCGATGCTAGAGGATGCGCATCATTTGAGTGTTGAGGAAGATGATGGGCAAATCAGCTATGAAGCAAAAAACATTATTATTGCTACAGGATCTGTGCCGATGAGTCTACCCATACCAGGGCGGGAATTATCTGACGTCATTGACAGCAATCAGCTACTAGAAATGACTGAGGTACCACGCAGTATGATTGTAATCGGCGGCGGTGCTGTAGGTATAGAATTTGCTGCTATTTTTCAATCCTTTGGTTGCGAAGTTACTGTAGTAGAGATGCTCCCAACGATTTTACCGAATGTCGATAGTGACTTAGTAAAACGAGTAGGTATTCCGATACGTAAACAGGGCATTAAAATGCTGACCAAGACAAAAGTAACGAGTATCGAAGAGAGTGCTGACGGTGTTAAAGTTTTCCTTGATAATGGCAAGGGACTCCAAGTGCTTGCTGTAGAAAAAGTATTAATAGCAACTGGACGAAAACCTGTAGTAGAGGGACTTGGTCTTGAAACCGCAGGAGTCGAGTATAGCAAGCGCGGTATCAAAGCGAATGAAAAAATGGAGACCAATATAGCAGGCATTTATGCCATCGGTGATACAACTGGACAAGAAATGTGGGCACACGCCGCTTCAGCAGAAGGCATGGTTGCCGCCGAAAACGCAATGGGCGGAAATACTACCATGGATTACAGCGCAGTGCCGGGCTGTATATTTACTTCGCCAGAAATAGCGATGGTTGGAATTACGGAGCAAGCGGCTGAGGAGCAAAACATAGCGATAAAGGTTAGCAAATTTAACTTCGCCAGCAATGGCAAGGCTGTTTCGATGGGTGAAACAGATGGACTAGTGAAAATCATCACCAACGCCAATAATGACAAGATCATAGGCATGCACATCCTCGGCGCCCACGCCAGTGACCTCATCATGGAAGGCGCAATCGCCATTCGTAATGGCCTAAAGGCAGAAGATATCGCGAAAACGATTCATCCCCATCCAAGTCTATCCGAGACAGTAATGGAAAGCGCCCATGGGATAGATGGGGATATGATTCATCAGGTGTTGTTGAAGGGACGGTAGTAGTAGGTTCATCAATCAATTTAATATGCAATGACTTTTAACCCGCGAATTTCGCGGGTTTTTACTTTGTTGTTTTGAAAGAATTCGGGGAGTTTAATCAGTGAAAGCAAAATTTAGCGGATGGCGTATTTCTGAGATTATTATTTCGTCAAGATTGTCTATGTATAATGTATTAATTTGCAGGAATTTGTATTGTTTAAATGGAATTTTACAAATTAAGAATTAAATGTAAAATTTAATTGCTTTAATTGAAAGGACGGAAAATATGTATTTTAAGTTGATTAGAATAGTTTTTGTTGTAGTAATGTTTATAATGGGAACCATTTGCGGAGATCAAACTGCATTTGCCTAATGTCACGGGGACGGGGTTACTGACAACGTTTTTGCTGTGAAATAAGATCAACTGGGGGTGTAATGCATGGCGAGAAAGGCTAGAGAGAAAAGCGAAAGTGAAATTTATCATATAATTATGAGGGGAATAAACCGACAGACGATTTTTGAGGATGAAGAGGATTGTACCCAATTTCTTCAAACGCTCCAGAGATACAAAGAAAAAAGCGGATACCAAATTTATGCCTATTGTTTGATGGGAAATCATGTGCACCTGCTGTTGAAAATTGGACTAGAACCATTAGAACAAGTGATGCGGCGGCTATGTGGCAGCTATGTATATTGGTATAATAGTAAGTATCAGAGAGTAGGCAATCTATTTCAGGATCGATTTAAAAGCGAACCAGTAAAAGACGATGAATATTTTCAAATTGTGCAAAGATATATACATCAAAATCCAGTAAAAGCAGGGATGGTAAAACATGCGGAAGAATATAAATGGAGCAGCTTTTATGAATATGTAAATAAGGCAGATTTGGTAGATGTAAATTTCTCTCTTGGAATGATAAGCAATGATAGAGGAAAGGCAATACAGACTTTCATGCAATATACCAATGAAGTGAATGATCATGCATGTATAGATATAGATAACGAAACCAAACTGCGAATTACAGACGAAGAAGCAAGGGCTATAATAAAAACAGAATGTAGAGTAAAGAACGTAAAAGATTTACAGAATCTTGATGCAATAACAAGAAATGAATACTTAAGAAAGCTAAAAAGTAAATATAACTTATCAATTCGACAAATTGAAAGAATTACGGGTATTAACAGAGGTATTGTTTTAAAAGCATGAAGCGATGTCAATAACCCCGTCCCCTTGACACAATTAATGACTATCAATGGAGAAGGACGCCGCTGAAAGATGAGGATAGGCAGTAACTTTACTTAAACGAAAATGGAGGATAAGCATATTAAACTATTATTTATATGCAGTAAAAATAGATGGCGAAGCTTGACAGCGGAAAAAGTGTTTCAGGGTATTAATGGTTATGAAGTGAAGTCGGCAGGGACAGAGGAAAAAGCCCGTATTAAAGTAACGGGCGGACATATCGGCTGGGCAGATTTAATTTTTGTAATGGAAAAGAAACATGTAAGAAGGTTACAAGAGAAATTCAGGGATAGTCTTGATAATAAGAAAATTGTGTGTCTTAATATCCCTGATGATTATCAATTTATGGATCGTGAATTAATTGAAATTCTGATATCTACAGTTTCAGAATATATTGAATTACCGATAACGATTTAGCTCATAGGGGGACAGTAACCTGTCGTGCGCCACGAAAGCGAAGATGCTTAAGCATCTCTATGCTTAACTAGAGATGGAGGAAGGCCCTCCGAAGTCGCCATACAGGTGGAGACTTCAAACCACCGTAAGCTGCTGCGGTCAAAAGCCGTGGTGGTGAGCGTTACGGGAAAAGGCGAAACAAGATTTCGTTAGGTAAGTGCCAATGGAGACGAACAAAATTGAACCGCTGTAGAAGTATCGAAACTTGCAAATGTCGTCAAAACCGGGTTCTGACAGGTAGTCCGGGATGAATCTGGAGGAAACCTGATTACTGTCCAGATGGCGTCCGGTATAGAGGCGGCGTGAACGTGGCACAGGCTTTAGTTAGGAACGTGGGAACCTACGACCCTGATGATAAAGGAAAAGTCTCAAGCGGAGAACCCGCAAGGACGAAAGTACAGATGCAGGGTATAGGGGCGGAACAGTCTGTAGTAGTGATGAAAATCCGTAATGGGAATGGAGCAAAGGGACTGTGTTATCTAGTTTTGAACACTGGTCAACCAAAAGGGAGGAGCCTATGAACAAAACAAAACCGTTTGAAATTTCCAAGAAAGTAGTAATAAAAGCATACGAACAAATAAAAGCGAATAAGGGAACAGCGGGAATTGATGGTGTATCTGTAGAAAAATTCGAAAAAAAACATGAAAAATAACTTGTATAAACTGTGGAATCGAATGTCATCAGGATGTTACTTTCCTTCTCCTGTCAAAGCGGTAGAAATACCGAAGAAAAGTGGAGGGAAAAGAACACTTGGCATACCAACGGTAACCGACCGAATCGCTCAGATGGTAGTCAAACTATACTTTGAACCAGAAGTAGAACCATATTTTAGTCAAGATTCCTATGGTTATAGACCTGGAAAGTCAGCAATAGACGCAATTGATATAACTAGGAGAAGATGTTGGAAATATGATTGGGTATTAGAGTTCGACATTAAAGCATTGTTTGATAACATAGACCATGAGCTACTTATGCGTGCGGTAACTCAGCATACGGATAATCAGTGGATTATTCTGTATATTACCAGATGGTTAAGTAGTCCATTTCAAACATCCGAAGGCAAAACCATAGAGCGAACAGCCGGCACACCACAAGGTGGAGTAATCAGTCCAGTACTAGCAAATCTATTTTTGCACTATGCATTTGACAAATGGATGGAAAGGAGCAATCCCCAGAATCCGTGGGCGAGATATGCAGATGATGGGATAATCCACTGTAAAACTAAAGAAGAAGCAGAAAAACTACTCATAGGATTAAAGGGAAGATTTGCAGAATGCAAATTAGAGCTGCATCCAGATAAAACGAGAATTGTTTACTGTAAAGATGAAAAGCGTACAGGTGACCATCAACATATACAATTTGATTTCTTAGGATACACTTTCCGCCCAAGAAGCTCACAGAGCAAGAACGGTGAGCGATTTCTCAATTTCCTACCAGCAGTAAGCAATAAAGCTGTAAAAGCAATGGGGCAAACCATAAGACAATGGAAAATCCATCGGATGACAGAAAAGGAACTGGTGGATATAGCCCAGATGGTCAATCCTGTAGTTAGAGGTTGGATAAACTATTACGGCTGTTTTTACAAATCAGCAATGAATGTAATATTACACAAACTAAATTGGACACTGATTAGATGGATGGTAAAGAAGTATAAGAGACTAAAATCTAGCAAAAGACGTGCCCGAAACAAGCTAAGGGAAATGGCACAGAGCAAGCAGAAATTATTTGTTCATTGGCGAATGGAAATTATTCCAACGGTTAGATGATGGGAGCCGGATGAATTGAGAGGTTCAAGTCCGGTTCTGAGAGAGCCTGAGGGTGAAACTCCCTCGGGCTACTTGCCCCTGTGTCCCATTGAAATCCCGACAATTTTATTTGATAAAGCAATGAAGAATATAATAAAAAATCTTGTACCAATACGGCCAAATAGAAGTCTTCTCGAAGAGAGACTTCAAGAAAAAATAAATATCCAGTTAACAAGAAATGCTGTCAAAGAGGATTATAACCTTTCTTTGGCTTCTTTAAAGTTTTCAAGGGTGAAAACTTTATGCTTGCATTTTGTCCAAAAATGGTATATATTTGAATTGTAATTAATTGCAATTAATTACAATTAATTGCGATTATGGATGGATTTTCTTATAAGGTCAGCGTCAAGAAAGTGCTAATTTAATACTTTGCTGTATTTTGGATGAAGGTAGCTCTTTAGAGCTGGTTTGTAGGAGCAGATTTCAACTGCTTCAGTCCGAAAGGTTGCGGTGGTGAATGTTATGGAAAAATACGGGATATATTTCGACATGTATGGCTTAGAGAGACGAACGAAAGTAAACCATTTTATTTGTAGAAAAATGTAAAGCTTATTCGCAAAATAAAGTGAAAATTGACAGAGAAATATAATGTAAATAATAAAAATATAATTATTATTATAAAATATTTGGAAAACAAGAAAGAATGGCTGTATGTGGCACTTTGGCCTGTCTGGAACTAGTACTGTAACCACCCATTTCTTATTTGAGGGTTCTTTATTTCTAAAGGAAGCAGAAAAATTTTGTTTCGTGATACAGAAAATGAAAAGGAACAGGCTGAAAAAAGGTAGAGAGTGCCAATACCTCGTCCCCCTGCCACGTCGAATTGGCAGGATAGTGTTTTTGACGTATCTGTAAGAGCATTATGGTGTTTGTTGGGTTGCGTTAACTACACTTATACTTTTAGGATTTATTTTTGACATTCTAAGTAGATTGGCAAAATAAATTAATTTGTCGCGACAAAAAATTAAGGTTAAATTTTAACTGAAAGAAGGGAGGGTGCAGAATGAAAAAGTATCAAGCTCCTAAAGTTATAGTGCTTGGCAATGTCCTTGAGTTGACACTGGGCTGGGGAATGTATGGTAAAAAGGATATGACAAACTGGTATTATTAAGCAATAAAATATCGCCATGGGACATTCCCATGGCGATATTTTATAATGCAGGAGGTCTTTTATGCGTAATTTTTGTGGGTTATTGCCTAAAATTGATACAAGAAATGCTCCTGATATTGAATTTTATGGAAAAAACATGGGAGATATAATTAGGCCTTTATGGGTAGAACCGCCTTATAGAGAGCAATCATTTTTAAGGATAAAAGAAAAACCGTATGAATGTATTTTGATTGGTAATTTTTTTGCAAAAAAAGAGGAAATTAAGACAATTTTTTATAAGTGTATTAAGAATTCAAATTATACTGAATTGATTACTTTGCCAGGTAATTATAATTTGATCGTTCATGAAAATGAAAATACGTTAATTTTTTCAGATATAACTGGTCTCAAGCCTGTGTTTTTTACTGATTATAATAATCAGTTTATTGCATATTCGTCATCTAGTCTTATATTACAACAGTTAATAAATGCAGAGATAAATACTGACTGGATTTCCAAATTTTTGATTTGCCCTGGAATACAGGAATTGTTACAAGACCAATCTCCATTTCAAAATATAAAATGTATATTACCAGGACATTTTCTTTTCTTTTCTCCTAACAAAACCCAATATTTTCCTTATTGGATTCCACCGCCTGGAGAAAAGAATATTACTGATGTTTCTAATAAATTAAAAACGCATCTTTTAATGGGCATAAATAATCGAGTCTCGATGTATGGGGAAAATATGTCGGCTGATTTAAGTGGAGGTTTAGATTCTACAAGTTTATCCGTATTGGCCGCGAAAATGATGGATAAAAAGGGACAAACCTTGAATACGATTACATATGGAAGTACTTCTGAAAGAGAAGATACTATTTATGCCCAAAAAGTTGCTTCAAAATTTGCAAATATTAATTCTAATATTTTAGGAGTACATGAATTTCCTTCAGCTTTTAGTAATTTAGAAATTCCTTTAACAGACGAACCACTCATAAACGCAACTACATTCGGAAACTTTTACTATGGTTTTAATTTTATTAAAGCAATGAACTCGGAACTTCATCTTAGTGGTGAAGGTGCAGATGCGGTTCTTTTATCTCCATATTCTTATTTGGCTGATTTGATTTTAAAGAGAAAAATAAAAACACTTTTTAGCCATATCAATGGATGGGCAAAAGTAAAAAACATTTCGCAAGGATTTTTAATCAAAAGCGCATTCATGCTTAGTATAACTAAATACCAACATTGGGCTAAAAAACAATCTATAAATCTGCAAAGAAATCAAAACAAACAAAATATTTTTGAATTGGGTTGGTTTCAAGCCCCCCAAAAAGCTAGCTGGCATACTGATGAAGCAGTGAGAGTTATTGTTTCTTTGTTAAAAACACATTCGATAACAGGTATTCCGTTTTCTGAAAAGCCGGGACAACATGAAGCTTATTCTAATATTTTGGCTATTGGTCGTACGTCAAGAGTGCTTCAACAGGTAGCAGGAGCATATGACGTTAATTTAGATTTTCCATATTTAGATGCCATGATTGTTGATACTTGTTTACAAGCAAAGACAGAAGACCGCAATAATCCATTTCTTTTTAAACCATTGCTCTATCATTCTTTAAAATCCGATATTCCAGAGTTTATTTTATCGAGAACAACTAAAGGAGATTATACCGATGACTTATATAAAGGAATTCAAAAAAATCTCAATACTGTTATTAATTTGTTCCAAGAGTCGTACCTGCATAATTTAGGATTAATTTGTTCGAATACTTTAATAGAAGCGGCTAAAACATTTAATATGGGATTGGATGTTGGACTTTGTCAATTTTGCAATACAGTAGCAGCAGAATTATGGATAAGAAATATTAAATCTAATCAACAACAGTATTGGAGGAAAAAATATGTTGCCAACAAAACTTAAAACAGTTTTGTATACATTGAAATTAGCTTGGGATACTAACCGCGTTATGGCGTTTTTTTTAGTAGCATTACTGTTTATACAAGCAATTATGGGCGTTGCTGTTTTATGGACAATGGGACGCATAATCAACGAAATTGTCGCAAATCAATTCAGTTTAATAACTATAGCTATGCTTGTATCAACATTAGCAATGACTTTAATTTTTCCTACAGTTTTTCAAATAGCTCAGAGCATTTTTATGGATAAAGCTAGTATACATGTTGGTTATCGTTTTTTGCAATCAATTCTTTCGATGGTTACGATAGAAGAATTAGAAAAACCAAAATTTTTTCAACAAGTCACAAATGTTCGTCAGCGACTACAAAGAGATCTGGCTGGAGTAATTATATTTGTTTCTTATGGGGCGCAAAACCTTTTAATGGGGACAGTGTTGCTAATTGTTCTCGGAATGTATTCCTGGCCATTAGTTTTTTTTCTTTTATTTACACTTATTCCTCGTGCACAAATAGAATTGGAATTTGTTTCTATGACAGATGAAACACTTGAAATGAACGACCCAGAAGCACGACGTCTTAGCGCAATAAGAAATAGTATGTTAAGCCGTGATACGGTAATGGATGCATTGATACATAATATTGCAGATTTATTAACGAAAACTTATGAAAATTTGTTTGATGATGTATCCAAAAAAATTAATCGAGAACGAAATCGTATACTGAACAATGTTTTATGGCGAACTCTGATTTTTGTTGCAGGTCCTACTATTTCAATTGCTTGGATTATTACACAGAAAGATATTAATGCCGGTAATGTTTTTTTATATATTAGTGCTATTTTGGCAATGGGAATGTCAATCTTAAATGGGTTTTATAATGTAGGCGTAGCCATGCGTATTTCTTCTTTTGCGAATGAAATTAAAGCAACATTAGATATGGACATTAAAAAGAAAGCTAAAGCTATTCCAGTAGATTCGAATGAATTTTCCGTTCAAATTCAGGATTTGTGGTTTAGATATAATACTGATACAGAACCGCTGTTACAAGGAATAAACCTGACAATAAACCACGGTGAATGTATTGCGCTAGTTGGTGAAAATGGGGCTGGAAAAACAACATTAATAAAATTGATTTCGGGATTATATTATCCAGATAAAGGAAATATAAAGATTAATAATTCTTTACTAATACCAGATAATATACCCTCCTTTCGTAACGAAATGGCGGTTTTAACTCAGGATTATCTTCGCTTTGCTGGCACTGTGGCGGAAAATATAACTTTTGGTCTATGTCGAGATGAAGAAAAGCTAATCTCTGTATTAAAAGATGTTGGACTATATTCGTTTGTTGAACAGTTACCCAATAAATTAGATACTTCTTTATCAGGCTCATTTGGAGGAACAGAATTATCAGGAGGTCAGTGGCAAAAAATTGCCTTAGCTCGTGTTCTGTATCGTTCACCTAAATGCTTAATTCTTGATGAACCATTAGCGTCTTTAGATGTAGAATCAGAAGTGGAGTTTTATCAGGCAATTCGCCGTTGGAGTAAAGGGCGTACTGTTATTATTGTGTCTCATCGATTAGCAGTTAACCAATTTGTAGATCGAATTTTGTTTTTAAAAGACGGAAAAATTGTTCAAGACGGAACACATACTAACCTAATGCAAGAACAAGGATATTATTCTGAACTTTACATAAAGCAACTTTATAATCTTGGTTTGCTAGAAAAGGAGGGAAGAATTAAGGATGAAATATAAATTTGCCGAAAGAATTACTGCAATTAAAAACTGGGTAAGCAGTTTTTTAATCAATCTTAAACTTGCGTTTAATGTTGATCTAAAAAGTACTTTAATTTTAATTTTTTCTGCTTTTATTACCGGCATTGCACCAGTTGTCTTAGCTATTACAACTGGAATGGTGGTTGGACAATTTATTCCTGGGTCTGCAGCTTCCATAGGTAAAATAATTATAATATATACTGTAACTTACAGTATGCTACAATTTGGTCATATAGGAGTGGTGTCTCAACGTGGGCGACTGGCGGAAAGAATTACGAGAACTATGAGTGAGCAAATTATGAAATTGCCGCCAAAATGGATAGGAGTAGAACATTTCGAGAATAAAGAAATATACGATAAAATAGCAACAGTTGATAATTTAATTGGGAGTATGGCATCAGTTTTTTTTGTACAAGCAATAACTTCGGCAATAACATGTCTTGGCACATTTGTTCTTCTATGGGTAATAGATTGGCGTATAGCGATATTATCATCAATAGTTATAATACCTCTAGCTGTTTGGCAAGCAAAAGAGTCAAGAAAATCGCAAATTGATATCCAGATGTTGTCTCCTAATTATAGACGAATCAATTATCTACTTGAACTATCAACAGAAATAAAGACAGCAAAAGAAATAAAATTATTAAATGCTGAAAAATTTATTCTTGATAATTATCAAAAGCACAGCGAATCAATTCTGAAAGAACTTTTGTATATACGATTAAAAGAAGGCATAAAGTCAATATCAGGTACGATTATTTGCGGATTATCTTTAGGCGTGATATGTGGACTTATAGTGTTTTGGTCAATTGATAGTCAATTGGATCCTGTTAAATTAGCGATTTTTTTTGTTGCAATTAAAGAGGGACAACAAGCAGTGGGGCAAGTATATTCATTTATGTGGGCATTTTCCACTTTAACGTTATTTTTCTCTACGATGATAGAAATGCAAAAATTTGAGGGATTGCCACAAGGAACACAAAATATAACAGAAATAGAGTCCTTGGCAACTAATAATATAAGTTTTACATATCAAGGAAGAAATCGGGCAGCACTTTCCGAAATTAATATTAGTATTAATCGAGGAGAAATTTTAGTTATTGTTGGTGAAAATGGCGCGGGGAAAAGCTCTTTAATTAAACTTCTTACTCGTATGTATGATCCGAAAGAAGGAACACTCAATATTAATGGTAATGATTTGAAACAATTTGATACTACCAGCTATAGAAATTTACTGGGTGTTTCTTTGCAAGATGTGGGCAGATTTCCGTTAACTCTGAAAGAAAATATTTTCTTCGATAAAAATGATTGTACGGAAAACGTGAAAGAAGTATTCAAAAAAATAGATATGGAGACTTATCTTGCAAAACTGCCTAAAGGTGGAGATGAATTGGTAGGGCGGCAATGGGGTGGTATTGAGATGTCAGGAGGTCAATGGCAAAAAATAGGATCTGCGCGGGTGTTTGCTAGACCTAATACAGATTTACTGATTATGGATGAGCCAAATACATTTTTGGATGCACATGCTGAGGCGGCTTTGCTTGATAATATAGTAAAATATATCCGAAATAATAATCTGAGCTGCATTTTCATTACTCATCGTTTAGGTGCAGCACGAATAGGTGATCGTATTCTCGTTATGCATGACGGAAAGATTGTTGAGTCTGGAACACACGCGGAGCTAATAAAAAATCAAGGGAAATATTCAAAATTATGGAGTATACAGAAAGAACAGTATCAGTTAGTTGATTAAATAAGCGTTTTCATTAAAAATGCGGGAGGAATATTGATGAAAAACCTTCGTATGCCAGAACATGTAAAAATCAGCTCTTTTGAAGGAAAGGCTATTTTGTTAGATTCGCGTAACAATATGTATTATTGTTTGAACGAAAGTGCGTTAGAGTTTTTGGATATTTTTAGTAATGTTCAATCTTTTGAACAGGCCGTGGAAGATTTTGTGAAAAAATATGAAGGTGTATCTATTGAGCAAATAAAACAGGATATGCGAGATTTATTTACAGAATTAATAAATGCTGGGTTGCTTGAACATTTCTAAACTTTATGGAAGGAGAATATAATAATGACTAAGCAAATGGCTTGGAATTCATTAGATTTAGATTTAAATTTATTAGAATATATTCAAGGATTATTCTCTATAATATTAGCTTATATTCTATTACATGGCTTTTCGTTAGAAAAACTAAGAAAATTATTATTAACTGTAACAAAAAAAAGAATGAAGGAAGAATACAGTTTTGATGAAGCTATTAGAGTATGGCTGGCTATTAGAAAATCTCAAAAATTTTTGTTACTAAGAGTAGCTTGTATGGAACAATCATTAGCATTTGTTATTTTTTCTATTTTAAAAAGAAAACGTGTTTTATGGTGCATTGGAGCCAAATTAAATCCGTTTGAAGCACATGCATGGATTGAAATAGAAGGAGAGCCTTTTCAAGAACCGGATTATTCAAAACGACAGTTTCAAAAATTATTTGTTACTTGAAGATAATAAATTAACCCACAATAAAAAAACAATCACACTAAAGTGCGTGTTGTCTTTTGAATTGACACAAAACGCGTTGTTAGTAGGCTTTGAGACAATCTAAAAGACACATCATAGATCCGAGGTGATAAAATGTGATTGGCAAAAGGTTATTGAGTCGGGATAAGAAAAATAAGTAAGGAGATTTCATAGTATTTATGTACTAAAGTTGCTATTGAAAGGGATTGCCTATATGATAGATAAATCTGGATTTGTATCTGAATTATTGATTAATATAAGAAGAGAAAATATAAATCAATATCCTTATAATCTTGATGTTTTAAAAAATTTGAATAAGTTGGTTTTAAATGAAAAAGTAACATTTTTAGTTGGAGAAAATGGAACGGGGAAATCAACGCTAATTGAAGCTATTGCGATTGCCTATGGATTTAATCCGGAAGGTGGTTCTATAAATTTTAATTTTTCAACTAGATTTTCTTCATCTCAACTTTACAAAAACATAAGGATTAGAAAAACATTAAATCATCCTAAAGATGGATATTTTTTAAGAGCAGAAAGCTTTTACAATGTTGCAACAAATATTGAAGAAATGGATGATATTCCATCAGGAACAAAAAAAATTATTGAATCATATGGTGGTAAATCGCTGCATGAACAATCACATGGTGAATCATTTTTTTCCCTTTTTTTAAATAGATTTAGAGAAAATGGCTTTTATATTTTAGATGAACCAGAAGCCGCTCTTTCGGTAGAAAGACAATTGACATTTGTTTCACGATTACATGAACTAGTCGAAAACAATTCCCAGTTTGTTATTGCTACTCATTCACCGATTATATTATCCTATCCCAATTCAACAATATATGAAATTGGGCAAGATGGTCTCAACATAGTAACTTACGAAGATACAGAACAATATAAATTTATGAAGTTATTTATTAATAATTATCCTAATATTCTAAAGAAAGTAATGGATTGAAGAATTTTATAAAAAAGAGATTATTGTTCGTCCTTGTGCTGCCATTTGTTCTCTTACTCATGATAACGTGAAAATTATTGTTAACTTGCAAAAAAAATCTAGTCTTTGGTCTAAACAATACCCATAAAAATGAGGTTGGGCGATGGCTAAAAAGCACATTAACTACCTACAATGATTAGATACAACATGCACACTTGGTATCCCTGGGGCGAAGAAAGAGCTATTCTTGCCAATTCAGGCCGGCGTTCTTGTACTATCCGTGACTCTAAGGGACGGTTTGTTAAAGGTTCAATCGGAAGTTTTGCGCGGCAAAAAGTTCAACGTGCATATGAGTTACTGCAGGTTGAGCCTCTAATTTTTTACGCGCAAAATTTTTGATTGCCTCAGAAGAAGGAAATCGCGGCTGGTTTGGCTATGGATTTTCAATCGTCTGCTATCCATTATTTTTATCTTTTCTAGGCGTAAAAAACATTTTTAGCTTAGCTTTTTAGCTGCCAATTGATTTAGCGATAGCTAGTTTTTCGCAATTTGAATATAACTTCCCCCCTCCCCGCTATTTGGTCTTGATAAAAAAATGTAATTTTAATCTATTTTATAGGGATGCCCCATAAAAAGCGAATAAGCCATTGTCAGTTTTTCCTTGTCGCATACAGGACACAGGGTTACATCTTTGCTAGTAAGAATTAATATACAAAGGGACGGTTGTAATTGTCTTTATTTTACTGATTTGGTATGGGAATCTGCGGCAAACTACTAAAGCATAGAGGGACAGAAACGCTGTCCCTAATATCGATGTTTGCTGAGTTTTAACCCAATTCACAATGCAACCTCCAACCTCTCCCCATGCCCCGATAGTGCTTACTATTGACATTATAAAAAGCAAGACGTATACTTTTAATTAGATTTTAATAAAGATATCTGAAAAGCGATGATTAGGAAGAGTATTCATGCTAGGTAGTGGACAGAGAGTGGGGATGGTTGAGAACCTGCGACGATTGGTATGAGGAAAATCACCTGAGAGCTGATGGCTGAAAGTGGAGTAAGTCAATTCGTATTCCTGCGTTAAAGGATAAGGTATGTTAGTACCTGAATGCATGATTAGGTGGTATAACGAGGTAGAAGCTTCGTCCTGAAAAGGGCGAAGCTTTTTGTGTTTTATTGAGCATAATAAATAGAAGAAAAGGAGTTTTAAACGTGTATAAAAAAGTGGATTCCAAAACCAATTTTGTGAATATGGAAAAATCTGTTCTTGCGTTATGGGAAGAAAAAGACATTATAAACAAAAACTTTCAGATGAATGAGGAGGGTGAATATTTTACCTTCTACGATGGCCCGCCAACAGCGAATGGTGTACCGCATATTGGTCATGTCGTTACTCGGGTTATTAAGGATCTTATCCCGCGTTATAAAGTAATGAAGGGTTATAAGGTTTTACGTAAGGCAGGTTGGGACACGCATGGCCTCCCAGTTGAACTTGAGGTGGAGAAAAATCTTGGTATATCCGGCAAGCCGCAAATCGAAGAGTATGGTGTGGAAAAATTTATAAAGAAGTGTAAAGATAGCGTATTTACCTATGCAACTCAGTGGAAAGATATGTCCGAACGAGTGGGTTACTGGATTGATATGGAGAAGCCTTATGTTACCTATGAAAATGAATATATTGAATCGGTATGGTGGTCTTTGAAACAACTTTGGGATAAAGAATTGCTATACAAAGGACATAAAATTGTTCCGTATTGCCCACGATGTGGGACAGCGCTGTCTTCACATGAAGTTGCCCAAGGCTATAAGGATGTTAAGGATAGCTCTGCTTATGTGAAATTTAAACTGAAGGGTAAAAATGTTTCTATTTTGGTTTGGACGACAACCCCTTGGACGTTGCCAAGTAATGTAGCGCTTGCTGTTAATCGCAAATATGATTATGTGGAAATCATCAATCAGGAAGAGCATTTAATCCTTGCCAAAGCATTACTTAACCAAATTGAAGGTGAATATGAGGTAGTTCGAGAGTTTAAAGGAGAAGAGCTTCTTGATCATGAATATGAGCCTATATTCTCTTTTGTTACGCCTGAGAAAAAAGCTTACTACGTTGTGCATGGAGATTTCGTAACGCTCAGTGATGGTACGGGGATCGTTCATATTGCACCTGCTTACGGTGAAGATGATAATCGGCTTGGACAAAAATATGATCTGCCTTTGGTAAATCTAGTGGATGTTCAGGGAAACTTTGTAGAAGAAGTTACGCCTTGGCAGGGGATGTTTGTGAAAAAAGCAGATGAAAAAATCATTGTAACGATGAAGAACAATGGTGCTCTCTATAAAACAGAAAAGTATCTTCATTCCTATCCTTTCTGCTGGCGCTGTGATACACCGCTTTTATATTATCCAAGAGATTCGTGGTTCGTAAAGATGTCCTCATTACGCGATAATCTCTTGAAAAATAATGATAAAATCAACTGGTATCCTGACAATATCAAGAACGGACGTTTTGGTAATTTCTTAGAAAATGTGATTGATTGGGGACTAAGTCGGGAACGTTATTGGGGTACGCCTCTACCAATATGGGAATGCGAATGCGGGCATAGGGAGTGCATTGGCAGCATTGCAGAATTACGAGAAAAGGGAATCCAGGTGCCAGAGGGTCTCGAACTGCATAAACCTTATATTGATGCTGTAGCATTGCAATGTCCTCATTGTGCAAAAGAAATGAAAAGAGTAAGTGAGGTTATTGATTGTTGGTACGATTCTGGTTCAATGCCGTTTGCTCAATACCATTTTCCTTTTGAGAATAAAGAATTGTTTGAACAAAATTTTCCTGCCCAATTTATATCGGAAGCAGTCGATCAGACGAGAGGTTGGTTTTACACACTTCTCGCTATATCTACGGCTATATTTGACAAGAGTTCTTTTGAAAACTGTATCGTTCTGGGACATGTGCTAGATAAAAACGGCATTAAAATGTCAAAACATAAAGGAAACGTTTTAAGTCCATTTACAGTCTTGGAAAATGAAGGGGCCGATGCTTTGCGGTGGTATTTTTATACCGCCAGTGCGCCTTGGCTTCCATCAAGATTTTATGAAGATGCAGTAATTGACGTTCAACGTAAATTTTTGAATACCTTATGGAATGTATATTCTTTCTATGTCCTGTATGCTGAGATTGACCAGTTTGATCCGACGAAGTATCAAGAGAGAGAAAGCCAGCATGTCATGGATAAGTGGATTATATCTAAGCTTAATACGATGATCCATAAAGTCGATGAAAATTTGGATGCGTATAATATCACTGGAGCAGCAGAACTTATCCAAGAGTTTACTGAGGAATTGTCAAACTGGTATGTGCGGAGAAATAGAACTAGATATTGGGTTATGGATATGACAGAGGATAAGATTGATGCTTATCTTACCTTGCATACTGTGTTAAAGAATCTAGTCATCGTGGCAGCGCCTTTTGTACCATTTATCACGGAAGAAATTTATCAAAATCTGGTCGTACGCCTAAATGCGGCGGAACCGGAGAGCGTTCATTTGTGCAGATGGCCTGTTTATGATGAAAAACTCGTTGATCGGCAGTTGGAAACTGAGATGGAGTTGACTTACCAAATCTGTGGTCTTGGCCGGAGTGCAAGAAATGTGGCCAATATTAAAAACAGACAACCTCTTTCGAAGATGCTGCTCAGTACGAAGAACTTACCTGACTATTATATCGACATCATCAAAGAAGAATTGAATATAAAGAGCGTAGAAGTCAACGCCAACATGGCTGATTATGTAAGTTATACCGTAAAACCAAATTCGCCAGTGTTAGGGAAAACCCATGGTAAGTTTATACCTAGCATTAGAAAAGCGATTGCAGAGATGGATCAAATGGCATTAGCGTTGAAAATTTTAAATGGTGAGACACTTACCGTAGAAATTGATGATACTGCCATCGAATTTAACGCTAAAAATTTGTTGATCTCAATGAATGGTCTAGAGGGCTTTGCTTTCGCTGGCGAAGGTGAAGTTGGCGTTGTGCTTGATACCCATATCTCTGAAAGCTTGAGAGTTGAAGGGTATGCGCGCGAAATCATCAGCAAAATCCAAACGATGAGAAAAGATAGTTCTTTTGAGGTAATGGACAAGATTACAATCTATATGACAGGGAATAGCCTTCTTCAAGGCGTTGTCAATCAATATAAGGACTATATCATGAGCGAAACTTTAGCAGTGCAGATTATATTTGATGAAGCAAGAGAGTATACCGATGTAATAATTAACGGTGAACAATTGAAGTTGGCTGTTGCAAGACAATAGCCCCATCCGAGTTTATCCGAGAATTTAATTCAATGAAAGTAGTAAAAATAGAACTCCTGCCAAATTTTTGTAGAAATTTGGCAGGAGTCTTTTGTATTTAGAGGAAATAATAGAACTTCTGATATCTTCGATTTCAGAGCATATTGAATTACCGATAACAATGTAACTGTTTGAATATTTCGTTCAACGCAGATATCGACTCCGCGGTACTTAATAAAATATAACTACTTATACTTGACTTACAGTTAACTATAAGTGCTATGCTAAAATCAATTAAGCAGTGAGACTATATTGGGGGGCAGAAAAATGAATATTACTGAGGTTAGCAAAAAATTTAATCTTTCACCATATACTCTGCGTTATTATGAACGAATTGGGGTATTGCCTAATGTTACACGGAACAAGAGCGGTATTCGTGATTATTCGGAAGCAGATTGTCGTTGGGTTGAATTTGTAAAATGTATGAAAGGAGCAGGATTACCAATTGAAGTACTAATTGCATATGTCCCTTTATTCCAACAAGGTGATGCAACAAAAGAAGCAAGAAAAATATTACTGATTGAGCAGCGAGATCACTTGGTAGAGCGTATCATGGGAATGCAAAAAGCAGTAGATCGTTTAAATGTAAAAATCGAACGTTTGAACGAATCTACTGCGACCAAAGCATAGAAAGTACATGATCGTCTTATTCGCAGGTGCTGACAAGTAGAGGTATTTAAGCGGGATAGTAATAGTTTTTAGTGCAACAGTAGGAGTTATTTTAACAATTTAAAATGAAAGTCCTTCATATTAGTTAAGCTTAAGATTTTTTTTTCATCTATATTTTAAAATAATTAGGAGGTCAATACATGTTCATGAAAAATTTGTTAGTAATGTCTTTTACTCTGATTTTTTGTACAGTATGGAGTGGATTTGTTGAAGCAGCTGCTCCGGAGAATATCACAAAAGTACCTAAAGATAAAATAGCGATTGTTATGGTCGAATTCCAAAATATCTGGTTAGACCCTAAAGGCGATTTGAATCCGTTGATTAAGAATCAGTTAGAAAAGAAAAAAGCGGTGGAAAAGTCTATTGAATTAGTCGATAAGGCTCGAGATGGCGGAATAAAGCTTATTTATGCTCCGCTTAGCTATTCTGCTGGATATCCAGAAATCGCTCCCGATCAAATTGGTATAAGTTATCATCTCAGAAGTAAAAAACGGTTAGAGGAAGGCAGTTTTGGGGCAGAATTTTATCCAGCAACAGCGCCAAAAGAAGGCGACTATATTGCACGGGGGCGAGTGGGCGTAAGCTCTTTTGTTGGGAGTAACCTAGAGCAAATATTGAGGGCAGGGGGATACACTACGATTGCGGTGGCTGGTTTTGCAACTCATGTGTGCGTTGAATCGTTAATTCGTGACGCTTATGATCGAGGATACAAGGTGATCTTGCTTGACGATGATGTTGCAGCGTTCGAAGATGGCCAGGATAGCTATATTAAAAAATACATCATGCCTCATTTTGGAGTAACAATGTCAAATGATGAGTTTTTTAACAACTATATAAAATAGTCATTCTAAAATTAGAATATTGCTAACTTTGTCATAAACTTTGATAAAAATTGCCTTCTATGGATCATAGAAGGCAATTTTGTGTTTGTTTTTCACAAGATAGCTCCTTAACACTGTAACTTATCTTCCTAAAACTACAGCCTACGTTTGGTGTATTGAATTAAGAAAATTACTAACATATACTAGAAATGTAGAGAAGGGGGTGGTCAAGATGAAAATTACCATCGAAAATATACCTGACGGAATTGAACCAGAAATAATCATAAGATGCAATGAGGTTGATGATGCACTACTGCATCTTATCTACTCCATTAATTCAGCTTCAAAAAAGCTAGTAGGGATTTCAGATTTGCAAATGCATATGATCAATCCTAAAGATGTATTTTATTTCGAATCAGTTGATAGTAAAGTATTTATTTATTGTCAAGAAAAGGTTTTTGAATCAAGACTAAAGCTTTATGAGATTGAAAAGACATATGAGAATTTGGATTTTTTCAGAGCCTCAAAATCAACGATTCTTAATATTACGAAAATAGATTCTGTAAGGCCAGTTTTCTACGGAAGATTTGAAGCGTTACTGCAAAATGGCGAAAAAGTAGTTATTTCTAGGCAATATGTGCCTGTACTCAGAAAGAAATTAGGATTATAAGGAGGTTTTATTCATGAGATTGAGTCAATATTTAAAACAATTCTTAAAGGAATTTTTTACAGCTTGTGGGTGTTTGATGATAGTTGCTTCAATATTTTTGGGGATTAATTTTATAGATACAATTAAAACATCACTGCTATGGCAATTTATCATAATAGCAGCAGCATTTACACTTTTCAAATTTTCGTTTGCAAATAATCTTGATTTAGGGAAAAAAAATCAATTAATTTTATTTACGATTTTTACTACACTAGCAGATATAATGGTTGTACTATGGCTGTGTTTATTTAGTCCCAATATAGATAGTAATATTGTAATACTTTATATCATTGTGATTTTAATTGTGAAGGGAGCAGTTTTTGCAATGATGTATATTGATGGCCAAAGACAAGCCAAACAGCTCAATGAAAAACTGAGCGAGTATAAGAACGGTACTAGTGAATAAAAATAATTACATTATCAAGGCAAAAGGGCAGGTTTCTTGCCCCATCTATAGTTAGTAATGATACGAATTTGATTTAGAAGTGAGAGGGATTGGTGTAATGCTAATGCCTTTATACTAAATACAAGTTTTCAGGTCGTAGAACTAAGTTTCAAGAAGTGTTATTATGGAAAAAGAATCAAATAAATTAATAAAGGAGGAAAGTCCATATTTTACAGCATGCTCATAAACCAGCTGATTGGGGAAATAAACCTATAGTTGTTAAGCAAATTTATTGCAAATCACAAACATACTAGAAGTTTTTGTAATTGCTTGCTTCGATAAGAATAATGTGACATTTTCATTTTAAATGTAAAAGAACCAGCTACTGTGATTAAGTAACTGGTTCTTTGTCTATGGTCTCAAGTTTGACAGCTTTGTTTGTAAAATAATAAAAGTTTAACCCTTAAATTTTAAATTTAGCTGTAATTACGTTAAGTTGAGTGGCGATTTTTGCCAGTGATTCAGAGCTGGAGCTTACCTCATGGAGGCTGGCGCTTTGTTCTTCTGCCGCTGCGGCTACTGTCTGTGTACTTGCACCTGTTTGCTCTGCGACTACACCGATGTTTTGTACGTTGTTTACAACAGATTGCATACCATGTGCAGTTTCTTCTACGGCTGTGCTGATTTGCTCAATGCCTGAGCGTACTTCGGATAATTTACCAATGATTGCTTGAAATCCTTGTTGTGTTTCGTCTGTGGCTGTTTTGCCAGTGACTACTTCTGCGTTGGCTTTTGTTACTACATTGACAGCAAACTGGATATCCGTTGTCATTTTACCAATGATTTCTTCAATCGTGTTGGTAGCATCTGCACTTTGTTCAGCTAATTTGCGGACTTCTTCAGCTACTACGGCAAAGCCACGCCCTACTTCACCAGCTCTAGCTGCCTCAATTGCAGCATTCAAAGCTAAAAGATTGGTTTGACCAGCAATGGTGCGAATGGTTGTAACAATTTGCTGAATATCATCAGAGCCTTTTACCAGAGATGATGAAACATTGGTGATGTCTGACATCGATTGTTTGATGGTGTCATTTTGTTTTACTAATTTATGAATGAGTTGCATTCCTTGTTCCGCTTCGCCAACGGTGTCTTGTGTGACACTGTTTACGTGTGCAGCACTAGCGCTAATTTCTTCCGCGCTGGCACCAACTTCTTCAATAACGGCAGAGATTTCAGTGATGTTTTTGGTGTTTTGGTCAGAGCCAGAAGCAACCTCTGTAATGTTTTTAGCAACACTTTCTGCCACATGGAGTTGTTCTTCAACGGATGAAGAGAGTTCTTGACTAGAAGCAGCTAATGTATCGGCATCGTTTCTCAGTTGGCTAACAATATTTCTCAGTGCTTTCTTTGTTATAATGAGTGCTTCGCCCATATCGCCAATTTCATCGTTGTGTCTGGCATGTATATCTTGGCGCGATAAATCCAATCCGCTTAGTGATAAAATTTCATTTTGTAGACTTTTAATTCTGCGGGATAGATAGCGACTGTACCAGATTAAAAGAACAATAATCGCAATAATCCCTACGCTACTAGAAATTAACACCATTTTAAAAATGGTGGTTTCGTGTTCATTGAGGGTGCTAATTCTTTTGCTCATTGCAGCATCTTGGGCCTGCATCGTTTTTTCGAATAATGCATTTATGGACGTAGTCTTTTGGCGAAGTTCTGTTAATTTATCGGTATATATAGGGGTATTCGATTTTTTTAGTTCTAGAACTTGTTTCATATCTTCACCATAAGACTGCATGGCACTTTGTAGATTTTCAGCGGCTTGTTTATTGCCAGATCCTGTTTTGTCTTCTATTTTCATCGCGATATCGGCTACATTTTTATGACTGGTATTAAACAATGTTAAGGTATCGGAGGCATATTTTTCATCATTATAAGCAAGAAAGCCGCGTAATTCACTCAAACTTTCATGAAAATTATCCTGTGCTGCTTGCAAAGCAAGTGTTCTTTGTATTGCACCAGATAGAATAGATTGATAATCAGCGCTGACTATTCGCAGTTGATATAATAATGTTCCTACTGTAATGGTCATTAGCGTGATGGCAATCCCCATGAGAAACCCTAACTGGAGACCAATTGGTATACGTTTGTTCATTGATTTGCCCCTTTTCAATCATAAATTTTGTTGTTCTATTAAAATAGTTGCTTTATTTAAAAAAAATTTTTATTTACGGCGATAGTTATGAAAAGAGCAAGAGTGCTTGTATCGTTTAATAAAAAACAAATTTTCACAATAATATTTTATCATAGTTAATAGATGTTTAATATTATACAAATGGTACAAGAAAAGGATGGTTAGATCATACTGAATGACAGTATGTCAGAGTTGTATTTACATATATAATGGCAATTAAGAAACGAGGTTGCAAAAACAGTCCAAATTTATAAAAAATAAAATAAACAAGTGTTTGCGTTAAGACCAAAACAGGGGTGTTATTATGGACAGAAAACAATATGACGTATCTAAAATAGTAAAAGATAGTGAGCAAGCATTGACTAAAAAGAAATATCTAGAAAAACTGTTCCAACACTTGGCAGGAAATGAACAGTTTTTTAAAGAAATTTTAGATGCTGCACCTTGTCTTTTATGTTGTTTAGACTGTAATGGAAATTTTTTATATATGAACCAACGGTATGCTGAATTTCGGGGAATTCATCATGAAAAAATGATCGGTCATCATTTTAGTGAGGTCATTTTGCCAAAATTCCACAAAAAACGAGCTGAGGTTTTTGCTAAATGTCTACAGGGGGAAACTGTAAAAATTCAAAATCAAGACCGCCTCAAAAAGGCTAAGAAAGATAGTTGGCTTCATGGAATATACATGCCGATACTTTTAAAAAATCAGAAAGTAGAGAAAATACTGGTTGCGATGATGGACGTCACGGAGCAAGAAGAGATGCAGCGGCAGTTAAATGAAGCTGAGAAATTTGGGCGTACGGGCAGTTGGAAAATCAATTTGGCGACAAAACAATTTACCTGTTCCGATGGTGTACTAGATTTGTATGAGATGAGCCGTGAAGAGGTAGACAAGTACTCTTATGAAGCTTTATTTTTGCGATTATCAGACATAGATATTGCAAAAATTACAGCAAAGTTTAGACTGATTTTCAAGAAGCGGCATTCAGTGTCAGAAGAATTGTGGATTCATCTGCCTCAAGGGACAAGACGATTAGTTAAAGTCACTGGTTACATGTTGAAAAATGCTGAAGGTCGTTCTATGGAAATATTCGGAAAAATTGACGATATCACGCAGCAAAAAACGCTAGAAAAAGCTGAACAAGATGTGACGCTTCGCTTAAGAGAATTTTCACGAGCGATGCCGGGCGTAGGAATGATTGTAGATGCAATGGGAAAAATTGTGGAGATTTTCGATGACAGTCAGCTATTGACTGATGCGGATTCTGTGTCATGGGAAAAACAAAAGATTACTACGCTGTTGCCAAGCAAAGTAGCTGAAAAACTTAGTCGGGAGATTAGCATTGCAATTGCAAAAAACATGGTTAGATTTGGTGAATATACACTACCTTTATTGCGTGGAGAGCGTATTTTTGATGTACGCATTGCGCCACTTAGTTACCGTTTGGAAGAACATTCGACGGTAGCTTGTTATTGGGCAGATGTTACAGAAAAAAACCATACAAAAAAATTATTGAAGTCAAATTATGAAAAACGTCGACAACGAGATTTGCTAAATGACCTAGCAACGGGTAAAATTGAGCCATCACAGGAAATTTTAGATCAGGCTTGGCAAGTTAAACTTAATTTGACGTTTGATTTTTCCTGTTATTTGATTGGTTTTCAAAAGAATTTAAAATATAATAAAAGAGATATATTGAATGAAAAGCAAGATACCTTACAGGTGATGATAGACTTGCTTATTGAGAAACTGTCTGGAGACACAGGTACAATTGTCTGGGAAAGTAAGGAGGGTATTGTGATGCTCGTTCCTGTTGATGAGAATAAATTGATGAAGAGGGAGCAAGAATTAATCCAGGCTGAAAAGTGGGGGATGTTGATTGGTCAATATGTCCCAGAGTTAGAATATTGTATAGGAATTGCTGAATTCTGTCCTGAAACATTCTGGAAGTTTGCTGAAGTATATGCTGAGGCATGTGCAGCGGTTGAGTTCGGTGAAAAAATGGCAGACAAACAGCGGGTGCATCATTATTTGGATATTGGAGTTTTTCAGTTTTTTCCTGCAGTAATAAATCAAGAGTATGTTAATAGTTTTGTAAATCGAATGTTGGGGAAATTAGAGGAATATGATCGGATAAATGGTACAGATTTGGTATACACATTAGAAAGAATTTTACAGATCGATAATTTGAATATGGTTGCCAAGGAACTTTATGTACACCGGCAGACAATTCTTTTTCGTAAGAGAAGAATTGAAACAATTTTAAATGTTTCCCTGAACGATTTTGAAGCTAGATTAGCGCTAGGAATGGCGTTCAAGTTTAAGCAGGCATATGGCAAAGATACGTAAGATATCTTAAGGAGGTTACAAGATGAAGAAAATGCAAACTAGATTGAAAATTTTATCACCGGATATTCCCGAAGAATTGGAGCAACTTGATTTTGCGGATAGGAAGATCCGCAATGAGGATTATTTTGAGATTGGAATCATTGATGATTGCATAATTGAGAATCAAGCAGCAGAACGTGTTGTTTTTAATAAAGTAATATTTGAAAACGTAACGTTCCAAAAAGTGGAGTTTAGCAAATTAGAGTTGTTAAATGCTATTTTTAAAAAGTGTGATTTATCAAATGTAGATTTTAACGAAGCAATTCTGCATCGAGTTGAAATGATAGATTGCAAAATTATGGGTGTAAACCTAACGGCAACAACAGTACGTAACGTACTATTTGATCATTGCTATGGGGACTATGCTAACTTTCGTAGTGCGGATTTTAAACAGGTGAAATTTCAGCAATGTTCATTAGTCAATGCTGATTTTTCTATGTCAAAATTACTCAATGTAGAATTTTCTGAGTCAAACTTAGATAAGATGCAATTATCAGGGACGAAACTGGCAGGGATTGATTTAAGTAGTTGTGAATTTAACCAGATTGGTGTTACCAAGGAAGATGTGAAAGGGTGCATTATTTCATCTGAGCAAGCAATTGCCTTTTCAAAACTCTTTGGACTCATTGTTAACGAATAAAGTAGATGGTTAGTAGAGTTAATAAAAAATGATCTAGAACAGATTTACTAATAAAGTTGAGGTAATAACATATGCAAATAGGCAGTAGTATCTTTATTTTTGAAGTACTTCATGGTTGATTGAGCACGCAAAAGCTTATTTTAGTGGCGATACTGAGTACCATAGCTCCACTTGGTGGAAATAAAAGCAGTGGTTTTGCCATTATTTAAAATCAGTATGCTTGTAACTAGATAAAAAATAGATAAAGAGCTTCCCTGGAAAGAAATTCTACAGGGAAGCTCTTTTGAGAATTACGGAGAACTAATCTCTATTATACTATTCGATTGTAATGCCTGCACTTGCATAACCGATAACAGTATTAATTAAGCTAGCCCCTGTAGCAGTTGCAGAAAACACCATCAATAGACGAGTCTGTGGTGTAACTGGTATAGTGAGCCCAGTTGTGAGTCCATTGCTGATTGTACCGACTCCTAATACTCCTGTTAAAGGTGGAGCTAAGGTTACAAGAGCACCAATTGGACTAAAGGTGTTATCAGGGGTGGTAGAACTGTACAATTGAGCCGTGATTGTGATTGTCGAACCAGTCAGAGCTAATGCTAAGGTAGTACTGAAATATGCGGCAATTGAAGTAATCGTTCCATCACGTGGTACAGAAAATGCAAAATTCAGAGGTGTGCCGGTAGACCCTGTTAGATCAATTGTAACTCCGCTCAATACACCAGTGGCCGAGTTGCCAAAGCCAACAAGAGTTGTAGTGCCAACTAATCCTCCTGCGACGGTAGTTAAGATACCGGTGTTTCCTGAGGCAAATGGGATAATCGCGCCCGCGCCAGTAACGCCAGTAGCACCAGTCAATCCAGTAGCACCAGTCAATCCAGTAGCACCAGTCAATCCATCAGCGCCAGTTAAGCCAGTAGCACCAGTTAAGCCAGTAGCACCAGTTAAGCCAGTAGCGCCAGTTAATCCGGTAGCACCAGTTAAGCCAGTAGCACCAGTTAAGCCAGTAGCACCAGTTAAGCCAGTAGCACCAGTTAATCCGGTAGCGCCAGTAGCACCAGTAAGACCAGTAGCACCAGTCAAACCAGTAGCACCAGTCAAACCAGTAGCACCAGTCAAACCAGGTCTGCCAGGTCTGCCAGGTGGGCCCTGTGGACCCTTGGGCCCAACGCAATCATTATCACAGCATTCATCACAGCATTCATCACAGCATTCATCACAGCATTCATCACAGCATTCATCACAGCATTCATTTTTATAGTAGCCATAAGATTGGCGGGGAATTTGCTGTTTAGACTGGGACGAAGCATCATCGTTTAAAGTTTTATCTTGATCCATAAGTCACGCTCCTCATTAGTTTTTGAAGCATGTCGTTGCCTATAAATAATTTTTGGTCAATAACATGTTACATAGCATTATATGTAGCAACGCTTTGAAACGCGCTATGCAGACATTGTACAATAAACTGATTTTAAGGAAAAAATAAGGGCATCTAAATCTGCGCAGTGCCGAGAAATCTTAGCATTTAAGAATAACTATTAAAAGAATGCCAGACAAGCTGGATTTCTATAAATCTAATAGATACATATTGCCAGTGTGAGCTAGTAAGTAAACAAAAGCTGTCTGGTTTGGTCATTCTAAAGTATTGTTGATAATCTAATTAATGTAATCAATAAATGATAGTAAACACATAAAAATTTAGTTGAATTAAGATAGTGAATAGAGATATAGTAATACTGGAGGGATTATTATGGATTCATATCGTAAGTATATCATTGGGTTTATAGTTCTGATTATACTGATTTCTACAGCTTATATGTTTTGGCCTCGGGAAGATATTGTGGCACAGGGAGAATCGATCATTCGTAAAGATGCTGCGGATAAAGACGATTTGCCAAAGAGCTTTCGTAGGTTTGATGATCTAAAAGCTTCTGGTAGCGCGCAGTATTCAGCAAACAATCTGAACTATATGAAGAACACTTTACAGCAAAAAAATGTTGTTTTAGTGGATCTTAGACAGGAAGCGCATGGATTTGTAAATGGTATTCCAGTAAGCTGGTATGGAGCTAATAATTGGGCAAATATTGGTAAAAATGCTGACGAAGTACTCGAAGTTGAAAATGAGGCGCTAATAGAAATAGCGGACAAACAAGAAGTTAGTATACATAAAGATTTTAAAAAAGATAAAGAAACAGGTGCTTTGCTATCAAACAAGTCAGAAATAGTAAAAATCAGTGAGGTTCGTTCAGAAGAGCAATTGGCACAAAGTCTAGGAATGGGATATTTCCGTTTAGTAGTTACAGATCATCGGCGACCTCTAGATAATGATGTTGATTTGTTTATTGGTTTCATTAAAGATCTTTCTCCCGACACTTGGCTGCATTTTCACTGTGAAGCAGGACATGGACGGACAACTACTTTTTTAGCCATGTATGATATGATGTCAAATGCTAAAAATGATACGCTTGCGCAAATTGTTGACCGTCAATATAAAGCTGGCGGAATTAATTTGTTTGAGCAGCATAAGCAGGATTGGAGAACCCCATATGATGAAGAACGTACAGCTTTTATCAAAGAATTTTATGAGTATTGTCGGCAAAATAACGATAACTATGCTACATCATGGTCTAGTTGGTTAGCTAAAAAGAAGTAGAAAAAGTATTTAATGCTGTTAAATATTGAAAAAAAATAAGGGGTAAAAATAGTACTTTGAAGTACCATTTTTGTCCCTTATTTTAATATGTAGTTATAACTTATAAACAGAATAAGACTGACTCATATTCAAAAATAGCTTCTGCTGAATTTTTGTGTGATTTTGGCAGAAGCTATATCTTTTTTTATGGAGTGAAGATAATGGGTGATATTACATACTGGGTTTTTAAGGAGGCAGAGGGAATTGAAACACTGCTTCTTTGCGTTCTTTGTGCGTAACAAAACAATCGTCTTTTCTCCTGGTTTTCGTTCTCAGTAACAGTAATTTCATTCTTTATAAAAACATTTGTACTTTTTTAAATTCAATAGAGCGTTAACAATTTACTAATCAAAAAAATTGTCGTAAAATAAAAGGCATGTTGCGATAAAGGATGTATGCTTCTCCTGAAAGTACAAATGCGATTACAAGCTCTTCGGCTGATCATAAACTTGTTAGCATGTTTATCTCCGCATTTTTTTTCAATCGTCCCGCATAACCTCTTTATCGCAAGGTCGTTTATTGAGAAGAATTTAGGAAAAAGAGGTTATTTCATGAAAGAACAGCAAGATTCTGATATTCTGCATGAGGGACTGCAGCGCGACTTAAAAGAGCGCCATGTCCAACTCATCGGAATCGGCGGCGCTATTGGCGTCGGACTTTTTCTCGGCTCAGCTTCAGCCATAAAGGCAGCTGGACCATCAATCGTTTTAGCCTACGGGCTTGGCGGAATATTCATCTATTTCATTCTCCGCGCTCTCGGTGAGCTTACAGTAGAACAGCCGATTGCTGGCTCCTTTACTGCGTATGCTTATCAATTCATTGGCCCTTTGGCTGGTTACCTTACTGGCTGGTCATATTGGCTCTTTTGGGCCTTGGTTTGTATGCTGGAGACAACCGCTACTGGTATTTATGTGCAGTTCTGGTGGCCGGATATGCCTCAGTGGATCTCGGCGCTGGCCTGTACGGTATTCTTGACTTTGGCAAATCTCGCTTCTGTAAAGGTGTTCGGCGAATTTGAATTTTGGTTTGCTTTGATCAAGGTTATTGCCATCATTGCCATGATATTCTTCGGTTTCTCGATGATTTTGTTCGGCATCGGCAACGACGGCATCGCGATAGGCTTTTCCAATCTTTGGAGTTATGGCGGGATTTTCCCCCACGGGCTGTCTGGTTTTATTACATCCTTAGTTATGGTGGCCTTTGCCTTTTTGGGGATGGAACTGATCGGCGTCACAGCTGGGGAAGCCGAAAATCCTGAAAAAACAATTCCATCAGCAATCGACAAGGTATTTTACCGCGTCTTGATTTTTTATGTTGGTTCACTGCTCGTCATCCTTTCCGTCTATCCTTGGGAACAGATCGGCACGATGGGCAGTCCGTTTGTTCTGATTTTTGACCGCTTGGGAATTCCGGCAGCAGCTGGCATCATCAACTTTGTTGTTATTACGGCGTCTCTATCGACAGGTAACAGTGGGATTTATGTGACAGGTCGTACGCTGCACAGTCTGGCTTTGCAAGGGAAAGCTCCGAAATACTTTGTTAAACTCAGTAAATCCGCTGTACCACACCGTGGCATTTTGGCTTCTGTAGCCATGATGGTGCTCAGTGTAATCCTCAACTATTTCATTCCAGAAGCAATATTCAATTACCTTATGAGCGTCATTACCTTTATCGGTCTTTATGTATGGTTTATTATCCTTTGGTCGCAGCACAGCCGCCGTAAAAAGCTCAGTGCGGAGGAAGTTTCTAAACTCAAATTTCCTATGCCAGGCTATCCATACACCAATTGGATGACGATTCTCTTCTTAGGTTTTGTTATCTTTGCGATGGCTATAGATGATGCTCACCGCGTATCTCTGGTTGTCGGACCTTTATGGCTGTTGATCCTGACAGGAATTTATTACAAGGCAGGATTCCATAAAAAGAATGAGAACGAAGTAGATTCCTTAAGCCCACAAGCTGACAATGATTAAAAGACTCAGCCTTCGGGCTGAGCCAGGTTGTAGACAAACTATGGACAGATAGGGCGCGGGGGGCGGCGATAAGCACTCATCTGCAGCGTTGCAGTAAGGTGCTGTTCGTCGACGTACACAAGTACGACTCCTTCACAGCCCCTTACTGCGCCTTGCATTGAAGCACTTCTCACTAACCGGCAACCTATCTTCGTACTAGTTTACAAGTGGAACGGATTTTTTTATTTTCTGTTCATCGACATAAATATTTTTATTTTGTCTACAGTCTGACTCAGCCTTCGGGCTGAGCTTTTTTTATTTATGATAATTAAAGATTGATTGACAAGGACTTTACGATAAGTTAAAATCAATTTGATACTTATCGAATTGTAATAAAACTAGCTAGGGGTTGAAAAAATGGATACAAAAAAAATGGCGAAAATATTTAAGGCACTTTCAAATGAAAATCGTTTGGAGTTATATTTAAAAATTGCTGAGGCTCATGAAGCTAGTTTTAAAACTGGTGGAGAGTGCTGTGTTGCAGATATCATTGCCTGTTTAAATATTGGTGCACCAACAATTTCACATCATATCAAGGAATTGGTGAACGCAGATCTTATTACCACTGAAAAAAAAGGAAAATTCTTAGTCTGCAGGGTAAATGAAGAACTGGTTAGTGAAGTAAGCAAGATGCTAGCTCTATAGCAGTCCATCCCCTTGAATAATTTATTTCTAATCTCTATTGAATGTTGGGTTAGGAAGGCTTAAGTTGATAAAAATTTTTACTCTAAAATTCGACAGTTATAAAACTATAAAGCTATAAAACTAGAGCGCGTTCACAGTTTTACTTGGAATGAAAGTATATTAAGTAAACTATGAAGAGTTAGAGGAGCGATGAAAATGAAAGTCTTTTATTTTACAGCTACGGGAAACAGTTTATACGTTGCAAAAAAAATTGGTGGCGAGCTATACTCAATTCCTAAGATGTTAAAAGAAGGAAAAAGTGAATTTGAAGACGAAGAAATTGGTATCGTATTTCCTTGTTATGGGTTGGGAGTTCCGAGGATTGTAATAGATTTTATACAAAAATCAAAATTTAAGAACAAATACTTCTTTGCGATTATGACTTATGGCAATATGTCCGCGGCTGGACTACATTATATGGAGCAAATCGGGAGTGAAGCAGGAATTCAGTTTAACTATACCAATGAAATATTAATGATTGATAATTATTTGCCTATATTTAAGATAGAAGATCAGATAAAAAAAGAGAGTTCAAAAAAAATTGAAGAAAAATTAGATCAAATAGTAAGTGATATTAAAAGTAGACGAGAAAAGGTTATAAGAAAAGGAATTTTCACCGATGTAGTGTCTAAAACTACTCACAAGCTCATCGCTAAATTTCATTATGATAACGGAGATAAGTGGTTTTGTGTTCAGGACAAATGTAACAGTTGCAAAGTATGTGAGAAGGTTTGTCCCGCCAATAATATTAAAGCTGAAAGCAAGCCTGAGTTCTTGCATAAATGTGAAGGATGCTATGCATGTATACATCATTGTCCGCAAAATGCAATACATTTAAAATTTGAGAGAAGTAACGCTAGATTCGTGAATCGAAATGTAAAACTAAAGGAAATAATCGATGCAAATAATCAGGAAAATTCCTATATTGCAATGTCATGAAAGAAAAATAGACGAAATTTGTAATGCACCTTTGTGTGTTCATGGACCACATTTTAAAGGAATTGGCGAAAAGTACGGCCCTTTTGATTTGACATTAATGGGATATGTTATAGAAAAAAATTCACAAATGGAGTGAGTAAGTTTATACTAAATTATATATAGTTTTTATTTTAAAAATAAAAATGAGGTGTAAGAATGAAAGTATTACTTATTAATGGGAGTCCAAGAGAACAAGGTTGTACTTATACGGCTTTATGCGAAGTAGCCAAAGAATTAGAAAATGCAAATGTTAAAACTGAAATTTTCCATGTTGGTAAACAACCGATTCGTGGTTGTATGGCTTGTGGTGTTTGTTCGAAGACTAATTCTGGCAAGTGCGTTTTTAATGATACTGTAAATATTGCTTTAGAAAGAGCAAAAGAAGTGGATGGTTTTGTCTTTGGTTCTCCCGTCCATTATGCAGCTGCATCTGGGCAAATCACATCATTTTTAGATAGATTTTTCTATGCGGGAACTGGCTTTCAATATAAGCCAGGTGCTGCCATTGTGAGCTGTCGTCGTGGCGGATCAACAGCGGCGTTTGAGCAACTCAATAAATATTTTACGATTGCCAATATGCCGATTGTATCTTCGCAATATTGGAATATGGTGCATGGCAATACGCCCGAAGAAGTAAAGCAAGATTTAGAAGGTATGCAAACCATGCGGGTATTAGGGAAAAACATGGCTTGGCTTTTGAAATCCATTCAAGCAGGCAAAGAAGCAGGCATTGAATTACCAAAAAAAGAACCAAGAGAGATTACAAATTTTATACGTTAAGAGTTTTGTAAGCAATGGTGAAGAATTAAAATAAAGTGATGATAAAAGAGGCTGAGATGATGTGGATTTTCTCAGCTTCTTTTACTAGATAAATAAAAAAATCCAGGTAAATATTAATTGACTGAATATATAGAATTATGCTATGATAAACGCAATCAATGAGAGCGGAACGTTGGATGGTGACATTAAGTTGGCCAAACCTTCAAATTTATTGAATAAATTTTGGAGGGGATTAAGATGTATAAAATAATAGCAAGGATAGATAGCCGAAAAATGACAAGGATGAGTTAGTTGTCTGTTTTTCGGTATTTTTGTGTCTGAAATGAAAGTGTGCGTGCAAGAGGGGGCGGCAGTCATGATAATAAAAAAGATACTCAACAATAATGTCATTATTACTGAGAATGAAAAGACGCAGGAAATTGTTGCGATGGGGCGAGGTATTGCGTTTAAAAAGCGTTGTGGCGACGATGTGCCAAGAACAGAAATCGACAAAGTATATACGCTTTCTAATCAAGAAGTTTTTCATCGGTTTGAACAACTTGTGCAGAATCTTTCGATGGAATACATGGAGATATCTAGCGAAATTATTGAGATGGCAGAGCAAAAATTACAAAAAAAACTCAACGATTGTGTTTATATATCACTTACCGACCATTTGCATATGGCAATTACACGGTTCAGAGAAGGCGCTGTCGTCAAAAATATGATGGATTGGGAAATCAAACGGTATTATCGTGATGAATATGCGATCGGTGAAATGGCATTGGGGATGCTGAATCAGAAATTTGGTTTAGAATTACCAGTTGATGAGGTTGGATTTATAGCACTGCATATCGTTGATGCACAGATTGATGGAGACAAGCCAATTGCAGATCACATCGCGAAGCTAATACAAGAGATTACGAATATTGTTCGTCATACCTACGCAATGGAGTTTGATATAGAATCTTTACAATATTATCGTTTTATTACGCATTTGAAATTCTTTGCGAAACGTATGTTTACAGAACGAGAAGCAATTGCTGAAATCGATGAAGAAATGGAAAAGCTCATCCAGAAAAAATATGCAGCAGCGTATCGGTGTGTACAGAAAATTGATACGTTTATTCAGATGAAGTACAAATATCAGGTTAGTGCAGATGAAAAATTTTATCTGATGATTCATATCGCTAAGGTAACAAGAAGAAAATAAGTTCACTAAGTCCTAAATACATATTTAGTGCTATAGAATTCTAGGCGTAAAGGAGGATAGAAAATCGTTTTTTTGGATGGTGACATTAAGTTGGCCAAACCTTCAAAGTTATCTTTAAAATTTTGGAGGAATAATTGATGAAAAATTATGAGGAATTAGCAAGCGTCATCATTAAAAATGTTGGCGGAAAAGACAATGTAATATCGTTAGCGCACTGCTATACGAGATTGCGTTTCAAATTGCATGATGAAAAGAAAGCAGCGACAGAGGTATTGAAAGATATGGATGGCGTTGTTACGGTTGTGCAAAGTGGAGGGCAATATCAGGTCGTTATCGGCAATGAAGTGGGTGATGTTTATGACGAAATCGTAAAATCACAGGGAATTGCCGGTGCGAACAGTGAGGCTGAAAATGCTGAGCCGGAACAAAAGATGAATGTGATTGATCGCTTCATTGATATTGTATCTGGTATTTTTACGCCTGTTTTGGGGATGTTGGCTGCCAGCGGGATGATTAAAGGATTCAATGCAATGTTTGTTGCACTTGATTTTATTGATGGAAACGGAGGGACCTATCAGATTTTGCAGACAATAGGGGATGGATTCTTCTATTTTTTGCCAATCTTTTTAGGCTTTACAGCAGCACGGAAATTTAAAATGAATGAATTCAGTGGTATGGCTGTTGGCGCCGCTTTGGTGTATCCATCACTGAGTACGATCATCAAAGGAGAGCCACTTTATCACTTGTTTACTGGGACGATGTTCGCTTCTTCGGTACAGATGGAGTTTTTAGGGGTTCCTGTAATTTTAATGAATTATGCATCAAGCGTTATTCCGATTATTGTTGCAGTATATTTTGGTGCTAAGGTAGAACGACTATTGGTAAAAACGATTCCTCCTATGGTTAAGGGGTTCATGGTTCCATTTTTTACGTTACTTATTGTTGTTCCACTGACTTTTGTGATCATCGGTCCTGTATCGACTTGGGCGGGGCAATTGGTAGGTTCAGCAGCAAATGGTATTTTCCAGTTGAGCCCGGTTCTAGCAGGTTTATTTATTGGTGCATTTTGGCAGGTATTTGTCATGTTTGGTATGCATTGGGGTCTTATACCAATTATGTTGAATAATATTTCCGTGCAAGGTTTCGATCCTGTTGTTATTACTTATTTTGGAGCATCTTTTGCGCAAACCGGGGTCGTTTTGGCTATTCTATTGAAGACGAAAAATAAAAAGCTTAAATCACTCTGCGCACCTGCATTTATTTCGGGGATTTTTGGCGTCACTGAACCAGCAATTTATGGGGTTACTCTGCCACGGAAAAAAATGTTTATCATCAGCTGTATCGGTGCGGCAATCGGTGGCGGATTGATTGCTTTTTTAGGAATAAAATTGTATATGTTCGGAGGATTAGGTATTTTTGCTTATCCATGTTTTGTTGATCCAGTATCGCATGATATCAGCGGTATGAAATATGGAGTAATTGCGTCTTTAGTATCTTTTCTTATCGGTTTAGGTTTAGCTCTTCCGTTTTACCATGATGAAAAGGAAGAAGAAAAGAGCTCTGTTGTAAAAAAAGACGGTAATAAAATTATTGAGAAAGAAATCATTGCAAGTCCTATGCAAGGTGAAGTCAAAGCACTCGAAGAAGTACCGGATGAAGCATTTTCTTCTGGCGTATTGGGAAAAGGTGTAGCAATAGTTCCTTCAGAAGGTAAAGTTGTCGCACCGGCCGATGGCACAATAACAACAATTTTCCCAACGGGACATGCTCTGGGATTAATTACAGATAAAGGTACGGAAATTCTCATTCATATTGGAATTGATACCGTAAAATTAAATGGGCAGTATTTTCAGGCAAAGGTGAAACAAGGTGATACGGTAAAATGTGGACAAATCCTTGTTGAATTTGATCTGGAAAAAATAAAAACAGCAGGGTATTCTGTGATGACACCTGTAGCGATTACGAACTTCCAACAGTATTTGGATATTATTGTGACAGAAAAGGAAAACATAGATTACAAGGAAAGTCTTATTACGGTTATTGCATGATAATGAATATTTCACCTGTAAGACACTTTATGTTTTAGAAATATATTAAATAATTGAAGAATACAATGTTGGAGGAAAAACAATGAAAAAAGCGTTAGCAGTATTAGGACTTTCTACCGTAATTTTTTGTGGCGGCGTACAAGCTGAGGCAGCACCGGTATTTTTTCAAGATGTGCCACTGAGCGACTGGTCTTATGAAGCCGTCAATGGGCTAATTGCCACAGGACATGTGAATGACTACACCGAACCGATACCACAAGGCCGTATCATGAGCCGCATGGAAATGGCCTTGGTTGTCGATGATGCTATGCAAAACCTCAAAGCATTTACGCCTGCTGAGCAGGATACGATTCAGAAATTGAATAAAGAATATTACTATGACATCAAAAAGATACAGATACTGTCGAAGCTCGACAATGCGGATCTGGAAAAGGCTACGAATGAGATAAACGGCACGACCTTTACGGAAGAAGAAAAAGCTGGCCTGAAGAAAGCGGCAGCTTTTGCGGATAAGTTTTCTATCAATGGCTATGCCCGCCTGCGCAATGATCACTATCTGAAGGATACGGGCAAGACAACTCGCGCAAATATGGTTCATGTGCAAGTCAATACGACGTACAAAGTAGATGATAATTGGCAGGTCCATACCGATCTTGGCTATCGTAATTCCTTTAGCGGCTTTGATGAACTGAAATCCCTTTCACCGGGTGAGAATGCGACGGGTACCACCATGGATACCTATGTGACTGGCCGCATGGCGGACAATGCCCTCGGTCTTAAAGTCGGCAAGTGGAATGAATGGAACATTTACGGCTGGGGCATGGATATCGACTGTGATTTTGCTGGCGTGCAGCTCGATTATGGTAAAAAAGATTTCAAGACCTATTTCACCGCGGGAAAGATGGATCTTTGGGATAATGCCATGGGTGGCGACCGTGAGTATGAACAGGTTACCAGCCTGCGCTTCTTCTATCCATTTGACAAGAAAAATGACATTAATTTCGGTGTTTCCTGGAGTTCTGCTATGGCCAGCCGCTACCAAGATCCTGATCAAGGGCGCGTATTCTATTACTATACCCATGCGCATCATAACTTTGATAACAACTGGGATCTTCGTGCGGGCCTTATCAACAGCGATGCAAAACGAGATGATACGGCAACTGCAAGCACAAAGACAAAGCAGCCGGGCCGCTGGCTGCAGCTCCGGTACAAGGGGGCCGATCTTCAGGCTCCTGGCTCTTATGGCGTTACCGCTACTTACCGCTATGAACCGGCCCTCACCTGGCCAACGGTCACGGACTGGTGCGGGCGCAATGAACGTTTCGTCCGCCTTGGCGTAAGCTATGTACCGGAGAAGAACATCCTCTTGGATACCTTCTATACCTGGGCAAGAGAAATTGACACTGGTGAGAAGGATGACCTGTACCGTTTCCAAGCACAGTTCTTCTTCTGATGAAGCAGTGAAATAAAAAATATAATAGGGAGATGCTTTGTATGAAGCTGAAAAAACTTATTAAAGTTGTATTTGGCATGATGACTTTAGGAACAATGACGTTTAGCTCATTTTTCAGCCTTGCATGTGCAGCACCGAATGATGTAAAGCCAAGAACAATCGTCATGACGGATGGCGAAGTCGATGATATGGATTCGTTTTTAAGATTTCTGCTCTATACGAATGATCTTGATGTAAGAGGCATCATTTATACTAGTTCCATGTGGCATTACAAGGGGGACGGCAGTGGAACTCAATTTAATACCCATATGGATATTGTCAAATTATATCATCCGGGTTGGCACACAGATCTTCGTTGGTGTGGAACAGATTGGATTAAGGAATATATTGATAAATATCGCACGGTTTACCCGACTCTTTTACAGCACGATAAAAATTATCCGTCTCCGGATAAGCTGCAAAGCCTGGTGCGTGTGGGAAATATTGATTTTGAGGGCGAGATGAATTACGACACCGAAGGCTCGAAATTCATAAAAGAGGCGCTTCTTTCTGAGGATGAAACGCCGATTTATTTTGAAACCTGGGGTGGTGCCAATACTTTTGCCAGAGCCTTGAAATCTATCGAAGATGAATATAAGGGGACGGCAAAATGGGACAGGATGTATCAGAAGGTTAGTAAAAAAGCCATCCTGTATAATATCATGGACCAGGATGACACATATAAAACCTATATTGCTGTTAAATGGCCAGATATCAAGGTTTATTACAACAGCTGGCAGTTCGGAAGTCTGGCCTATATATGGCCTAAAACGCTACCAGAGGCACAGCAGAAATACTTCCGTGGCGAATGGATGAAGAAAAATATTTTGAAAGGCCCGCTTATTGGCGGCTATATGACCTATGGCGATGGGCATAAGCTTGAAGGCGACCCGGAGGACAAGTTCGGCTCGATGGAAGAAGCCACTAAAAACGGTTACGGAAAATATGACTTGATATCCGAAGGGGATTCTCCGTCTTTCCTGTATCTTATCAATAATGGTCTGCGTTCTACTGAAAGTCCGACCTATGGCGGCTGGAGCGGCAGACTTTCACTGTCGGCTTCCACTAAGAACCTTTGGGAGGATAACGAAGGTTCCTTTGACTACAATCCGTATACGAAAAAGTTGGATAAATACTATTCGCAGACACGATGGATTGATGCTATTCAGAATGATTTTGCTGCACGTGTGAAGTGGACGATGAATGATTACCAGCATGCTAACCATGCACCGCAGGAGATTAAGATTCAGGAAGGTTTGGACATCAAGGTGAAGCCTGGTGAGAAAGTCACGCTGCATGCCTCGGCCAGCGATCCGGATGGAGACAAGCTAAACTATAAGTGGTATCCATATGAGGAAGCTGGCTCGTATCGTGCTCCTGTTGCAATCAAAGGCAAGGGACAGGACGCAAGCCTTATGGTACCTGCTAATGCCATAAAGGGTGAGACCATTCATCTTATTTTAGAAGTAACAGATAGCGGGCAGCCGCCAATTACTCGTTATGCTAGGGTAATCATGACTGTAGAGTAGGAGATATATGAGTTCTTTGTTAATAGTAGTTCATTAAGTCGCCAGTTGCCGGGTACATTGTACCGCTGACGAAAGTCCCGGATGAAACATTTGCTTCAAGGGTACTTGGCAAGGGCTTTGCGATTGATCCGTCCTAGGGCCGTATGGTTGCTCCGGCGGACTGCACGATTGTTACTCTTTTCCCGACTGGACATGCACTTGGGGGGATTACGGAAAAAGGTACGGAACTATAAAATAAAGAAACGCTGGGGCAGGACACGGAAGCTGTCCTCTTTGGCGTTTTTCAAAGGAGATATGCAAAATGAATTGTAGAAAATTTCTTTGTACGGGTATAGCCAGTGTGTTCATGGCTGGAATGCTGTTCGGTTCAGGTGTATCCGTTGAAGCGGCTGCCAAAGCAGCACCCTCGTATCGTACGGTTACAGAGGTCTATGACTGGGGTGCAGCAGTTTCCAAGGTTATCGTTGACCTAGGAGAGGATGTCTCTGCAAACGCAGTGGATAATGGGACGTTCAAAGTCTATGCAAAACGTGTTTTAGCTGAAGGTGCAATGACACCGAAGCAGGCTATGCAGGCGAAAAACAAGATTTCTTTAGGCTCAGAAGCGCAGAAAGACAGTGATCTTGAAGGGTATCGTGAGATCACGAAAGCTTATGTATCCGATGCTGACGGTAAAGCTGTTGACAAGGAACGCTATGTGACCATTGAGATGAAGGTTGGTCCGGATATTGCCATCGGCTCGGCACTTAATTTTGACGTAAATAGTTTTTTTAATAACTGGGTAAAACCGGAATATACGATTACACAGACGAAAGCCGCCGATTCGGTCAAAGGGCTGGTAATTGATAATAATAAGGAAAATGTGCGTCCGATTGTCGATAAATTCAGTTATGCACATAAGATTTTTGGTCGCTTGTCCTATGGCTATGCAAGCTACGAGCCGAAAGATAACGAAAAACATCCGCTGATTCTCTGGCTTCATGGTATGGGAGAGGGTGGAACCGATAGTCCGTCAATTCCAATTTCGGCCAATAAGGCGGATATGTTTGCGGATGATTCCCTGCAGTCGCATTTTGGTGGTGCTTATGTACTTGTACCGCAGGCACGTACCTACTGGATGCATGGTTATAAAAATTTTGGGGATGGGACGTCTATCTATGAAGAAAGTCTTATGCAGCTCATTGAGGCTTATGCCGCTGAACATCCGAATGTCGATAAGAGTCGTATTTATATCGGCGGGGATTCCAATGGCGGTTATATGACAATGCTGATGATTCGCGATTATCCTGAGTATTTTGCAGCAGCTTTTCCAACCTGTGAGGGGCTGGCGGATAAACTGATCAGCGATGCGGATATTGGAGCGTTCAAGAAGACTCCAATCTGGTTTACTGCAGCGAAGACGGATACGACGCTTCCACCAAAAGACTATGTTGTGCCGACCTTTCAGCGTTTGCAGGCAGCTGGTGCGACGAATGTTCATTTCAGCTTTTTTGACAATGTTGTTGACCAGACGGGCTTGTATAAAAAGGCGGATGGCTCAGCATTTGAATATCCTGGTCATTGGTCTTGGATTTATGTGTACAATGATCAATGTGAGGATACCATCGGTGGAAAGACTGTAAAGCTTATGGATTGGCTCGCAGCACAGAAAAGATAATAATTTTTATAAAGGAGTTTAGATACAATGACATTTCCAAAAGATTTTTTATGGGGCGGCGCAGTAGCTGCCAATCAATGTGAAGGTGCATACAATGAGGATGGCAAGGGACTGGATATTCAGGATATTATGCCGCGCGGGATTAAGGGTGCACCTACGTCCGAGCCGACGGAAGACAATATGAAGCTTGTAGGGATAGACTTTTATCATCGCTATAAAGACGATGTGAAGCTTTTTGCTGAAATGGGCTTCAAAGTTTTCCGAACTTCGATTGCCTGGAGTCGTATTTTCCCGAATGGTGATGATGCAGAGCCGAATAAGCAGGGTCTGGCCTTTTATGACAGCCTGTTCGATGAATGCCATAAATATGGAATTGAACCGCTGGTGACGATTTCCCACTATGAAACACCGTTGCACCTTGCGAAGAAATACGATGGCTGGGTAAACCATGATCTCATCGGCTTCTATGAGAACTATGTGCGTACGATTTTTGCGTACTATGGCAGTAAGGTTAAATATTGGCTGACGTTCAATGAAATCAACTCGGTACTTCATGCACCGCTTATGAGCGGTGGCATTATGACGCCGAAAGAGAAGTTAAGTCTGCAGGATCTCTATCAGGCTGTCCATCATGAACTGGTGGCTTCAGCGCTTGCAACAAAGATTGCTCATGAGATGATGCCGGAGGCCAAGATTGGCTGCATGGTGTTGAGCATTCCAATTTATCCGCTTACGCCGAATCCTGATGACATCATCAAAGTCCAGCAGGCAGATCACCTGAACGACTTCTTTGGCGATATGCATGTACGCGGTGTTTATCCGGGATATATCAAGCGCTATTTCCGAGAAAATGGGATTGAAATCAAATTTTCACCGGGCGAGGAAGAACTTTTGCGTGAAAATACCGTGGATTTTGTTTCCTTCAGCTACTATTCCAGCGTATGTGAAACGGTAGATATGGAAAAAGCTCAAAATGGTGAAGGTAATCTCATGGGCGGTGTGAAGAATCCGTATCTCAAGGCCTCTGAATGGGGATGGCAGATTGACCCACAGGGCATCCGCTACGTGCTGAATCGCTTCTATGACCGCTGGCAGAAGCCGCTCTTTATTGTAGAGAATGGCTTGGGTGCAGTGGACGAGCTCGTGGATGATGGTCAGGGCGGCAAAACGGTCAACGATGACTACCGTATCAGCTATCTTAACGATCATCTTGTACAGGTTGGCGAAGCGATTGAAGATGGTGTGCCGGTCATGGGTTATACGACCTGGGGCTGCATCGATCTTGTCAGTGCATCGACAGCAGAGCTCAAGAAACGTTATGGATTCATCTATGTAGATCGCAAGGATGACGGGACAGGTACGCTTGCACGCTACAAGAAAAAATCCTTTCGCTGGTACAAAGAAATCATTGCCTTAAATGGCGATGCGTTAAAAAAATAAATAAAATGCAGGAGTATGGCGTTGACGCTGTACTCCTGATGGTATAAAAAAGACAGATGATTCTGAAAAAAAGGAGCAGGTTTCATGAAAAAAACAGCAGCATTAGCATTTACGATAGCTTTGGTCCTTGCTGGTGTACAGGTACAGGCCGCCAAGGCGCCTGTTGAGAAAACCACTGCAGACGGCTATGAACTTGTCGAAAATATGCATGGGCCGGAGCTGGGATATTCGAAAGATTCCGGGGTAAAGCTTCTGATCGTGGATGAAAAAGCCTTCAAGGATATGAACCGCAATGGTAAGCTTGATAAATTCGAGGACTGGCGCCTTACGCCGCAGCAACGTGCTGAGGATCTTGCCCAGCAAATCAGTATCGATCAGATTGCCGGTCTTATGCTCTATAGTATGCATCAGCGCAATCTGCAGCCGGAGCTCAATGATGCGCAGAAACAAATGCTGAGCCAGGATAACGTGCGTACCGTACTGAATGCTGATACCGGGGCAAGCATTGAAACTACGGCAAAATGGAACAATGCAATGCAGGCCTATACAGAAGCGCAGCCGTTTGCGATTCCGGTCAACACAAGCTCCGACCCGCGCAATGATGCGCGCGGCGATGGTGTGTACCTCAAGGGAACGACGGGTGGTGTATCCCGCTGGCCGAGTAACCTGGGGCTCGCGGCAACTTTTGATTCGTCGATTGAAAAACACTTTGCTCAGGTCTATGCGAAAGAATACCGTGCTATGGGCATAGGTACAGGGCTTTCACCGCAGATTGACTTAGCAACTGATCCACGTTGGCCGCGGTTCTATGGCACATTCGGTGAAGATCCGGCACTTTCCCGGGATATGGCCCGGGCCTCGATTGATGGTGCACAGTCCACAGTGGACGCAGTAGGGAAAGATCTTGGCTGGGGCAAGAATAGCATCAATGCCATGATGAAGCATTGGCCAGGCGATGGTGTCAGTGAAGGCGGTCGCGAAGCACATTCGAAATATGGAAAATATGCGGTTTATCTGGGAAATAATTTTCAGACACAGCTGATCCCATTTGTTGAAGGTGGCCTGAAGCTTGATGGCAAGACAAAAGTGCCAAGTGCCGTGATGTCGTCGTACTCGATTGCCTGGTCCGATGATGGTTCGTTGGGAGAAAAAGTTGGCAGCGCTTATAGCAAGTATAAATTGGATCTTTTGCGCAACAAATACAAATATGATGGCGTTATCTGTACGGATTGGGGTGTCACGCATTCACCGGGTGAGGGCGTAGCTGGTCTTTCCATGGCATGGGGCGTTGAAGATGGTTATACGGAAGCCGAACGTCACTATAAAGCCCTCATGGCCGGTGTTGATCAGTTCGGTGGTAACAATGTGAAGCAGCCGGTGCTTGATGCCTATGCGATGGGCATAAAAGAACATGGCGAAGCCTTTATGCAGAAGCGTTTCCGTACATCCGCTACTCGTTTGCTGCGCAATATTTTCCAACTTGGTCTGTTTGAAAATCCGTATCTTGATGTACAGCAGAGTGTAGCGACTGTCGGCAATGCAGCCGATTTAGCAGCAGGCTATGATGCCCAGCTCAAATCCATCGTCATGCTCAAGAATAAGGGGGGCGTGATTCATGCTGCAGCTGGTCAGGAAGTACAGAAACCAACGGTGTACATTCCGATGGTGTACCGGCCAGTGATTGTCAATAAACGTTTTGAAACCTATACCGCAGCGAACTGGAGTCTGCCAGTGAATCTTGCCGTTGCTCAGCAGTATTTCAACGTCGTGACAGACAGTGTTCCTTCACTTAGTGAGAAAGATAAGGATGGGAAACCGATGGCTGATGTGCAGGATATTGTGCGTCTCAATCCAGTAGAAGTTGCAAAATGTGATGCTGTGCTGGCTGTGGTTGATACTCCGACCCCAGAGGGCAACAATTTTGATGGTATTGGTTATGCCGATGATGAGGGCTATATTCCAATCTCTTTGCAATATGGTAAATATACGGCAGACTCCGCTGCTGTACGCAAGACCTCTATTGCAGGAGATCCGGGCGAAAATCGGTCCTATTATGGAAAAACGGCACGTACCATCAATTCACATGATCTCGATGGTGTAGTTTATGGTCGTGATTGTGCGGCAAAGTCTGGTAAAAAGATGCCGATCATCACGCTGGTCAAAGCAATGAAGCCGATGATCTTCAGTGAGATTGAGCCGCTTTCGGATGCTATTCTTATGGGATTCAGTGTCAGTGATCAGGCGTACTTTGATATCCTTACCGGCAAGACCGAGGCGCAGGGGCTTTTGCCAATGCAGCAGCCGAAGGATATGATCACCGTAGAAACACAACTGGAGGATGTACCACGAGACATGGTATGCTATAAAGACAGCGAAGGGCACAGCTATGACTTTGCTTACGGCATGAATTGGAAGGGTGTCATCAATGATGCAAGAACTGCAAAATATAATGTGTCGGTGCTCAAAGCAAAATAAAGGTTGATTTCTGGTATTCAGTTTTGGCGGTTTGCAGTTGTTGGATTGCAAACCGCCATTTTTAGGCTCTATAATAAATGTTGCAACCTTGATTTTCATCAAGACCACAACATCTATTATAGAGCCTAGAGTATGGAGAATTGGCAAAAGCCATCATTTAAAATGTTGGCGGGAAAGAAAATGTAATATCGTTAGCGCACTGTTATACGAGATTGCGTTTCAAATTACATGATGAAAAGAAAACGGCGACAGAGGCTATTGATACAAACCGTATCTATATCGGCGGAGATTCCAATGGTGGGTATATGACAATGCTAATGATTCGCGATTATCCAGAGTATTTCACAGCGGCTTTTCCGACTTGTGAAGCTTTGCGAGATAATCTCATCACAGATAGCGATATCCAGAAGATGAAGGAAGTGCCGATTTGGTTCACGGCGGCTAAAACTGATGGGGTCGTACCACCAGACAAATATGTAGTACCTACTTATAAACGCTTGTTAGCTGCCGGAGCGAAGAATGTACAGTTCAGTTTCTTTGATAAGGTCCGCGATACGACGGGGTTATACAAACAAGCAAATGGAAAACCGTTCGAGTATAACGGACACTGGTCTTGGATATACGTTTACAACAATGAAGGTATAAGTACGATTGATGGTCGTGAAATTACGCTTATGGAATGGCTTGCTACGCAGCATAAATAATATATAGTTAAATGTAATCTCTTATAGTTAAACTCATAGCTCAGCTCTTCTATTTTGTGAAAGCTGGGCTATTTTGATTACAATAAATTATAATAATGGAGTAGATATTTTTGTTTAAAGTCTTAATGCAGAATAAAATCTAAATTTAACTTCACCTCAAAATTAAGTACTTACAAAAAAGTAGGTAATTGTCTAGGGCTAATCGTGGTATTATAATAAGATTATAGCCAAAGATAAAGCAGTAGAAAATTGGATGAACTGATAACAAGATAAGCTTTGCGAGGGAGGATATTTTGAAAATAAGGGAAAAATATACTTGTCCATTAGAATTAACACTTGATATGATATCAGGAAAATGGAAGCCTATTATCATGTGGAGACTTCGTTTGGGGAATCAGCAGCTTTCGACGTTACATAGAGATATCCATGGGGTCAATCAAAAGATGCTCATACAGCATTTAAGTGAATTGGTCGATTGTGGAATCGTCAATAAGAAAGTGTATGAAGGCTATCCGCTAAAGGTAGAGTATTTCCTTACTGAGCTTGGTTGGAAATTTATGAAGGGATTAGAACTCTTTCAGAACATCGGCCAAGAAATACTAGGCGGGGATGCAACATTACCCTCTTTGATCAATGAGCTTAAGAGGGCAAAAAGAAAATATCCAAGCAGTGTAAATTCTTCATATAGTAGTTAAGTTGTATGGTACTTATTAAAATAGTGAGAGGATGAATGTAAAATGGTATTGATTCATTTAGCAGACGGTTTTGAAGAAATTGAGGCAATTAGTGTGATTGATGTTTTACGCAGAGCAGAAATTGAGGTGAAAACAGTTTCAATCATGGGGAAAAGAGAAGTGCTAGGCGCGCATAATATTATGGTGATGGCTGATGTTTTATATGAAGATGTTGATTATGCAGGTGCGGATATGATCATATTGCCAGGTGGTGGCGTGGGAACACAAAACCTAGATAAACATGCTGGTTTAAATGAACAGTTATTATTAGCAGTAAAGCAAGGGAAATGGGTTACAGCAATCTGCGCAGCACCAACTGTTTTGGGCAGATTAGGCATTCTCAAAGGGAAGAAAGCTACTTGTTATCCAGGCTGTGAGCAGGCTTTAGAAGGCGCAGATGTAAGTTTGCCAGATAGTTCAATCGTTGATGGTAAGATTATTACTTCACGTGGACCTGGGACTTCACTACATTTTGCATTCACAATCGTAGAAGTGTTGAAAGGTGCAGAAATGGCAAATACGTTAAGAAAGCAAATGATTATTGGATAAAATGCTGCTTTAAGGGAAGGTTTCGTAAGGTGTTGCAGTCCCTTAAATTTATCAGTGTATATTCTTCAATGTTTTACCTAGCTAGCATATAAATGGAGACTTAATTCAGACAAATTTTAATACCGCCTGAATTGTAGTCGTAATTATCTAGGGGAAAACGCGAGCGTACTAGAGCGGTTTAGTCATCGGATAAATAGTAGGAGTTTACAATTTGTGAAAAAATATAAAAAAATTTATTTGGAAATAACTAATGTATGCAATTTAAAATGTGATTTTTGTCCAGAGACCAAGCGGAAAGCTGAATTTATGGCAGAAGATACATTCAGATACATTCTAGATCAAATCAAACCATTTACGGATTATATTTACTTGCATGTAAAGGGCGAACCATTGTTGCACTCTGCTTTGGACAAATTTTTAGATATCAGTGCCGTAAAAGGGTTTAAAGTAAACATTACGACAAATGGTACCTTAATCGATAGAGTCGTCGATACTTTACTCGTAAAACCTGCACTTAGGCAAATTAATTTTTCCTTGCATAGTTTTGATAGCAATCAACAAGAGGTATCAAAAGATGACTATATTGATAGTGTTTTAAACTTTTCTCGCAGAGCCGCTTTAGAGTCAAATCTCATTCTATCCTTGCGATTATGGAATTTAGAGGAAGCTTTATTAACCGAGGATCAAAGAAAAAGAAATTTAGATATTATTCATAAAATTGAAGAACACTTTCAATTGCCTTATCAAGTGCAGGGGAATTTATCGGAGGGCAAGGCCTTGAAACTAGGAAAGCGTGTATATTTGAATCAGGATTATGAATTTCAATGGCCAGATTTAAAGGCAGAAGAGAATTTTGCGAAAGGCTCTTGCTATGGGTTAAGAAATCAAGTTGCTATTTTAGTGGATGGCACAGTTGTCCCTTGCTGTCTTGATGGCGAAGGCATCATTGATTTAGGGAATATTCATCAAGAGAAGTTTTCTGATATTATCTATGGAGAAAGAGCAGAGAGTATCAGACAGGGATTTTGTAATCATACTGTGGTTGAAGAACTTTGTAGAAAATGTGGTTATAGGAAAAAATTTAGTAAATAGTGTTGGTGACATGGCTTTATAGGCAATAGCGAAACAGGCATAATTACATGAACATCATGTAATTATGCCTGTTTTTTAGAATTTTGGCAGAAATGTAGTGAGCAGAATATCACTTATTTTTACAACTGAGGGAATTATGTCTCTTTGGATTTTTCATCAGCTTCCTTAGATAACAGACAATCAATGCAATGAAGGGCACAATGATTTGTATCGGAAAATTAATGCGGAGAGGATTTACTTTTAGCCCTATGATAATGTGCTCTGGGTAATTTTTTGCGATGAGCATGGAAATGATCACAATTGCTATACCAAAAGGTATTGCCAGATATTTCGGGTCTTTTAACTTTATCAGCTGAGATGTCCCCAACATGGCTGCATAGGTAAGAAGACTTACTTTAAAGAAACCGCCTATTATCATAGTGATAACTACAAATATGTCCAATTTACTCAAAAAACCTAGTTGTATAAGACGTGTGGAATCAAAAAAAGGAAATAAGGTCGAAGTTGCACCTATTATGCCTAAGCTAACAATAAACATAATTGTATTTAGGGAAAGAAAGATCCCCAAAAATAGGACGGCAAGTAGCGACATTTTTCGTACTTTGGTGGGATCATTGACAGCGGAGTAGAACATAGTGAAGATAATGGTCTCACCGTAAGGAAAGGTAACAAGCAGCCAGCCATCTTTTATGAGGGAGGGGAGGTCTTTTTCAAGAAAAGGTTTTAAATTTTGAAATTTTACCACATCGGGTGTTGCAGATAGTGATAGAAATAATACAATAAAGATAACAATCCATAGCGGTAGTATGAGCTCAGCTGCCCGTGAAATATTTTCCACACCAGAAAATGCCCCATAGACAAAAATTACGGTCAATGTTATGGCGATTATAAGTGGGAGCATATCAGGCATTGAGCTAATCAGTATGAGTTCTGTAAAGTCTCTGATGATTCTCCCTGCTTGATAGGTAAAATATATAATATATAGGATACTCACAAGAGAGCCTATATATATGCCAAAAATTTTAGGCATATAGGTAACAATTGTATCATTAGGGTATTGATAAAATAGTTTTATATACATAAGCTGTTCTATTATACCTACTGGTATATAAAAAAGTAGTACCAGCCATGCATCCTGTTTTGCATCAGGCGTGAGAAAAAAAAGTACAGAACTGCCAAATGAAAATAATATCATAGCTGCAAAGAACTGATATGGAGATATTTTTGTTTCCATAGTTAGCCTCCGGTTAATAGGTCGGTTTAGTTATTACCCCTATCCTTTTTATACTAGAATGTACTTCGATTTCTACCTCAAGTTCAGGCAAAACTTTGCTCCAATTTCCCTCTAAGTCTTTCCATTCCTTAGGATAGTCCCTGTGTATTGTTTCACCAAAGTCAAAGATATCTGTATTGAAGGTCGTTTGCGCTGCATATAAGGCTTTCTCCACTTCTTTCTTAATGATTTCATTTTCCATTTGTTCAAACTCTGCTAGTATTTCGGGATTTTTCATAGGATCAAAGTCTCCGGTCATATCCGCTATAGTTCCTGTATTGTGGATGATGATCTGTATTAGGGGCTTATTATCTTTCATGATAGGCTTTACCGTACTATGTGCAGAAACAAGCTTTATTGTTATCTTATCTTTATTAGATACCGGGATTATAATATTTCTCATTCTAACCTTATTTCGTATCCACTGAACGCCCCTTATTTCTTCTTCACCCATTATATATCCCGCAAATGTATCTTTTTTAAATACCGCAATTCCTATCATGTTAAATACTTTATCCTTTTGTTCATTTTCACGCAGACTAATAACTCCTGCCATGGGTGATGCCGTTTTGCTGCCTAATGATGTGAAAAATTCTATACTATTAATGACAGGGATATAGCCATAGCTTGATTGTAATTTTAATATGTCATTAATGGCATTCGCAGGAACCGGATCTTCTGGCGTTGTTGTTTTTATTATTTCAGCCGCCTTGCCATTTGTAACAAGGATGGCTATATTCGTGTGAATTTCATAGCTTCTTATAATAAAATCAATAAGTTCAGCGACTCCTGCTTTTGCCATATCTTCACCGATTACGATAAATTTTACATGTGCTAATACTAACTTCTTACCTAATTGTTTTGACAAATGTTCTAAGGCATCAGGTACGGTATTCCCGGTACTGGTTAATACTAGGACATCGGTTTGCTGCTTATCGCCCTTACCTTCACCAGAAGACTGTTTGGTTGTTTTTAATACCTGCGTAGATACCATATATTTACCATCCTCTGTAATATCAATACCAAAGGTTGTTGCTATAGCTAATTCCTCAATCTCAGTTTTTGACCTACAACCTACGGATAAAAACATCATCATAAGAATGATAAAAAATGCAATTATTTTTTTCATGGGGGACTCCTTTTCTTATTTCCCTAGATGGTTTACCTTGGCTTTTTGCGTGTGGATTGATTTCTAGTAATAAGTTTTGAACGTTTCAGCACAGACCAAAAGGGTGCTCTTACCATAACGTCGGAAAGCTCATTTTTCATAAGAGGCGCCAATGGAGCCATATAGGGAACACCAAAAGATCGGGCAGATATCATATTCACAAACAAGATCATCATACCGCCGATAAGACCTAGCATACCTAAAGTTCCACCTAAGAATAGGAACATAAAGCGAGGCGTCATGAGATAAATATTCATCTCGGGAGTAGGTGTTGTTAAAGCAGCTATCGCTGAGAGAGCAACTACAATAACGGTAAGAGTGCTTACTAAGCCTGCCTCAACAGCGGCTTGACCTAACACCAGTGCACCAACAATACTTACAGCTGGTCCTATTACTCTTGGCATTCTAATACCCGCTTCTTTCAATATTGCATAGGCAAATAACATGGCAATGCATTCCCACATTACAGGAAGGGGAACTCCGGCCCGAGATTTTATTAGGGTAGTGACTAAATCGTAGGGAATTAGTTCCTGATGAAAGGTTAATAACGCCACATAAAAGCCGGGAAGTGTGAGTGTCAGAAAAAATGCTATAGACCGAATCCAGCGAGTCAGTGTGCCGGACATATATTTCAAGTAATAATCATCAGTCGCTTTCATAGAATCTACAAAAAGATAGGGAACAACTAACACAATAGGCGTTCCATCGGTGATAATAGCAACATAGCCTTCTACGAGTTTTCCAACTACAATATCTGGTCTCTCTGTGCGAAATATGGTGGGGAAAATAAAAAAAGGACTGTCTTCGATATATTCTTCAATGTAGGTATTAGCTAGTACAGCATCAATATCAATTTTATTCAACCGTTCTCTTACCTCGTTAACGATTTTATCATGGGCAATGCCTTTGAGATAGCAGATACTAACATCTGTTTTGGTTTGCCTGCCAATCTGAAAAGGTTCAACTTTGAAGTTAATATTTTTAATTCTTTTTCTGATTAAGCCGATATTTGTCTGTCTGGATTCAATAAATGCTTCTCGCGGACCACGTAGAGAAGTTTCAGTGTCTGGAATAGTGACACTTCTTGAAGGGGGATTTTTAAAATCAATTGTCAAGGCAGCATTGACACCATTGATAAATATGACGACTTTACTCTCTAATATCGCGTTGAGTGCCTCGTCCATTTTTTTGTAGATATCCTCAGGGCGTATTCCAAGTAAATATTGCACATAGTCCTTGATATTAGGCATATGCGTAGTATCGGCAGGTTGACTAACTAATTTTTTTACAATGGCTTCTTCGAGGAGGTCTTGCTTTACCATTCCATCTAGATAGACAAGCATTGCACTATAGTCTTGATTACTGGTTATTTTAATTTCCCTTAGTATGATATCTGAGCAGTTTTTAAATATATTTCTTATATATTGTTCATTCGCTTTTAATTTAGGTAATACGGATTGAGCTTCGATTTCCGAAGATCGTAATTGCTCGCTGTCAGAGATGCTATTTTCCTTAGTATCAGTACTACCTGTCATTAAATTTTTCAATGATTCTAGTATGGAGCTGCTTTTTGAGTTGGAATCTGGCGGTTCACTAGCTGAAGTTTTTTCATGATGAGGAAGCCTTTTTTTTGTCATAATTCTCCCCCTTCTCTTGTTAATCAATCAATAGAAAAGATATTTCATAGTATTTACATAGAATTCAAAAATAATCTTTCGCTAAATCTATTTAAAGCCCAAAATGATCACCAAGGTACAATAATCATACAAAATATTAGCTAGGGCGTTGTTTTTTTTTTAAGAAATGATATAATTTTCTAAAAGATATAGGTTGGCGCCTCGAATATATGCTGGGAGGTATCAGTGGTAGCATTGTCGCAATCTAGATGTGGAATTTTGAACTATGATCATATCCAGTTATTCTTTATTACCCGGATGATACTTGCTTTAAAGGAATGGTGATAGTATAGAGATGATGATGAATCGAAAAATCGTAGATGAGCCTAAAAAAGCAATAAAGAGGCTGGAGGCTTCAATGAAAAAAGTTGTAGCAAAAAGCATTTTAGCTACAACTTTTTTCTTTATTATTCTTAGCATGTTGCAACCTGCTTATTGTGTGGCTAATGACGGCGTAATTAATAAGAAAGTCCTTATCATTGATTCGTTTAATCAGGACTTACCTATTAGTAAGATATTTTTAAAAGGGGTACAAGATGAACTTGCACAGCAAGCTAACTTAAAAATAAATTATTATTATGAATACCTTGATCAAGAAAATCTAAAATATTTGCCTAAATACTTGCAAGAAAAATATTTCAATCAAAGACCAGATTTAATTATAGTGCACAGAGAGGCAGCCTTCGAGTTTATGCTGAAGCATACTGAAGTCGTTTTTCCGGGGGTACCCGTCATTTGTGCTGGGGACACAAGAGAAAAATATAACAATGAAGTATTCCCACCAAATTTTATGCAAGTCTTGGGAAGTGTGGATATTGCTGAGTCGTTTCGAGTATTACTCAAAACAAGACCAACAACCAAGAAAATTTATGTTGTGATTGGTGCTTCGGATTTAGAAAGAGGAATGAAGTCTAAATTACGTGAGAATTTAGCTCAATTTTCTGGGCAAGTTGAGATCATCTATCTTGACAATCTTACTGTCCCTGAGATGCTAGACAAAGTAAGTACGATCACTGGTGATGCTGCCATTATGTATTTTTTTGCTTTCAAAGATGTGGCAGAAACAAGTTATTTGCCAAGAGAATTAATGAATATGATCTATGCTAGGGCCAAAGTTCCCATTTATACAACCGCGGGCAGTTACCTCGGCAGTGGCATCGTCGGCGGATATTTATTCAATGGGGAATTACTAGGAAAAAAAGTAGCGGACTTAGGCCTTGGCATTTTACAAGGAGAAAAGTCACTTCCTTCTGGTGTTGAAATTTTCCCGTCAGCAGAATATGTTTTTGATTGGCGGGAGTTAAAGCGTTGGGATATTGATCCAAACTATCTGCCTTATGGCAGTAAGGTGAAGTTTAGCGAACCTAGTTTATGGGATTTATATCGAGGGTATGTGATTGGTACTATCGTCGTTTTGGTATTGCAAGCAATGTTGATCTTTGGGCTATTAACGAATCGCAGAAAGCGTAAGAAGGCTGAGGCTATCCTAGAAAAAATGAATGCAAATTTGGAAGCTATGGTTATGGAACGGACGCAGGAGCTAGAAGCTGCAAATAAAGAACTGAGGGCGGCAAAGGAACGGCAAGAAGATTTAATTAGTGTTCTGAGCCAGTTAAATAGACATTTGGATTTTACTTCCAGAACAGATGCGTTGACAGGCCTTTTTAATAGGCGTCATATGACCGAGAAAGTTGAGGCTGAGTTTGAACGGTTTCATCGGACGGGGAGAACCTTCGCAGTAGTTATTGGCGATGTTGACCATTTTAAGCAGGTGAATGATACGTATGGTCATAATAGTGGAGATTTTTTATTGCGAATTGTGGCAGACGAGCTTCGTAATGCAGTACGTGCGTATGATACTGTTTCTAGGTGGGGTGGCGAAGAATTTTTGTGTTTGTTGCCGGAAACGGATATTGATACAGCATTGAAGGTCGCGGAAAGAATGCGAAGTATGATAGTAAATAAAAGCTTTGTCTGGGAGGGTTTGTCCATACCAATTAGTATGACCTTTGGTGTGACCATAGCTAATACTGGTGATACAATGGAGCGAGTAATCGATCGAGCCGATCAAGCACTCTACAAGGGAAAAGAAAGCGGAAGAAATAAAGTAGTATTAGCCGACGGTGTCTAACCTATTTATATATCCCTCATCGTGGTATAATTCATTTGAATTGTTAGAGAAGTATAGAATGATCAATTTATGAGCTAGGAGTTGTATGAATGAATCCAATTATCAAAAGGAGTCTACGCCTTTATTTAGCGTTGATAGTAGCCATTTGCTTAGTCAGTCTTTTTTCAATGAGTACATCGTGGGCGAGTGTCTTCAAGCATGCGACGCTTGCGGATATTACGCTGTATGGAACTGGTGGCGTTAAGCTTACGCCGGCATTTTCTGCCGAACAAACAAAATACAGAGTAAGTGTCAATAGTGATATTACAAATCTGCTGATTCGAGCAACCATGGCAGAAGCAGATGCGATGAAAATTAATGGTCAAGATGTAAAGACGGGTGACGATTATAATGCAAAATTGGGAGTAGGCAAGAATAAATTTGAGTTGACGGTTACGGCACAGAGCGGTGCAACGAATACGTATACGATTTATGTCAAGCGGGAAAATATCAAGCCTGTTATTGATAAGTTTTTGAAACTGAACTATACAGATTCTGCTACGGGGCAAACGATGCCGTATCGTTTGTTCGTACCTGAAAACTACGATGCGAGCAAAGCATATCCGTTGGTGTTGTTTCTACATGGTTCAGGAGAGCGCGGCGATGACAATGAAGCGCAGCTAACTGCTAACCAGGGGGCAACAATCTGGGCAAAACCTGATGAACAAGCGAAACATCCGTGTTTTGTTTTAGCGCCACAAGCACATAGTGGCGCTGGTTTTGATTTGAGAGAAGATGAGGGCGACAGTGAGTTAGAAATTTCAGATGACCTTACGATGGCATTAAAAATTATAGATCAAGTAAGCGCAAAGTATACGATAGATAAAAGACGTCTTTATGCAACGGGCGTGTCACAAGGCGGCTTTGGTGTATGGAACGCTAATGAAGCGTATCCTAAATTATTTGCAGCGATAGTTCCGGTTTGCAGCGGCGGCAATTTGCAATTTGCTTCGAGGTTAGTGGATAAACCGATCTGGGCATTTCATGCCGAGGGTGATCCTGTAGTTCCAGTAAAATATAGTAGGAATATGATCAATGCTATCAGAAATGCCGGCGGGAAGCCGATGTATTCGGAGTTTCCGAGAGAAATGTTTATCAAACCGATGGGACATTATTCTTGGGTATTAGCGTACCAAACTTCGGAGATGAGAGATTGGTTATTCAAACAAAAGCAATAAGCCAAAATTTTCGTAACCTGTAATTTAGTAATATAGTATAGTCAAACATAGAGGGGAAAAAGATATTGTATGAGTACTAGTGTGTTAACAGAGCGAGGTTTTGCCGAAACTATTGCCGAAAATGGCGGGCGGGTATTTAGAGTCGGCGGCTGTGTCCGTGATCAGTTTATGGGGGTAACGGCAAAAGACATTGATTTTAGCGTAGTGGGGATGGTAAAGAAGAATTTTAAAGAACTGTTTCCTGAGGCGCAGGAGATTGGTAAATCTTTTCCTGTTTTTCTTTTAAAAATAGATGGCGTGAAGCGTGAAGTTGCTTTTGCGAGAACCGAGAAAAAAATAGGCCCTGGCTACAAAGGATTCAGAGTGTCAGCTAAGCCTAAGATTACGATTGAAGAAGATCTTTTTCGTCGCGATACTACAGTGAACTCGATGGCTGAGGACTGTTTAACAGGTGAAGTTATTGATCCTTTTGGTGGACGAGCCGATATAGAAGCAAAGGTACTTAGAGCGACGAGTGAACATTTTTCGGATGATCCTATGCGGGCGTTACGGCTGGCCGGGCATGCGGCTCGCTTTGACTTTGCAATAGATATTGCTACGTTGCCACAGATGAGAGCGACGAACGTAGAATTGGCCGAGGAGCCTGTAGAACGCATGGTGGCGGAGCTTGGCAAGGTGTTACCAGAAGCGAAGCAGCCAGGACGCTTTTTTAGAGTTCTAGGACAGACAAAGTTATTATCGGTTACCTTTCATGAGTTGGCAGCTTTACCAACTGAAGCGTTTGCTAAAGCAATGGAACGGCTAGATGCAGTGGCAAACGTTACGAAGGATGCCAAACTTCGCTTTGCTGCTTTAGGAACGGTATTGACTAAGGAAATGTTAACCGCGTGGAATAAGCGCATGACCTTGCCTGGCGATTGGTTAGATGCAGCGATTACAGTCAGTGAATCCATAGTCTTTTTAGAACAGCTCACCGCCGATAAAGTTGTTGATACCATGAACAAATTAAGACGTGGTTCCCTGAATCTAGAGGAGTTTGACCTCATTACGCAAGCTACTGGGGTAAAAATCCCGCAATTAGGTCCAATGAAAGCGGTAATGGCCTTGGCAAAAGGTGAGGCGGTACCTAAGTCTTTGCAGGGCAAAGAAATCGGTGAGTGGCTAAAGAGAAAGCAGGTTGAAACATTAGCGAAACATTTGAATTTGAGAGGCTAATGGATGGCTCTTTTGTCTAGAATAGATTGATTTAGTATGGTGGTATATGGAGAGATTGTTAACATATAACCCAGAAGCATATTTGTGCACGGTTTTGTATTGTCTAATAGAATTAAAAACCAAGGAAAGATGAGTTATGAAAGAATCAAGCATATCGGGAGCGATAACGAGTATCGCTCGTATTCACACGGAGTTTCCGATGAAATTTGGTGTTCCGCGGCAAAGTGGGCTTGTGCCACTCGGAGCGACGATTATATTTGAACCGCCATATCGTGATTTTAGTGCGGTTCGGGGCTTAGAAGGATTTTCGCATATGTGGCTGATCTGGCAGTTTTCAGAAGCAGTAGGCAGTAAATATTCTCTTACGGTTCGTCCGCCACGTTTGGGTGGCAATACACGGATGGGAGTATTCGCTACACGTTCTCCTTTTAGACCAAACCATCTAGGTCTTTCTTCCGTTAAACTGGAACGGATTGAAAAACATCCGAATTTGGGGCCGATTCTGCATGTATCGGGTGCCGATATGATCGATCAAACGCCGATTTTTGATATTAAACCATATCTGCCGTTTACAGATAGTCATCCAGATGCGATAGCCGGGTTTGCTGGTCCTCTCGTAGATTATAAACTGCAAGTCATTTTCCCTGAAAAATGGCTCGCGCTCATACCAGAGTATTTAAGGCAGGGATTATATAGTGTGTTAGAACAAGATCCTCGTCCGGCCTATGTGCAAGATCCTGCCCGTGTTTTTGGAATTCCTTTCGCCGAGTTTGATATTCGTTTCACAGTGGAAAATGGTATCCTAACAGTTTTGCATATAGAATGTCTTGATAAAAATAAGTAATATGCGAAAGAGAGCAAAGTAACGCATGAGATTACTTTGTTCTCTTTCTCGTTTTGCAGGAATTTTGAGTTTTATAGTAAATATTAAAAGTTAAAGCTTTTTGGATTTAAAAAAGATTTATAGTTGACTTTACATTTAACTGATACATAAATAATTTAGGAGAAAGATTATGAAACCTAAAATTGGAGTAATTTCACCATCTAGCACATTAACGCAGTTAATACAGAAAATTGTAGATCAAAGAAATTTATCTTTTATAATTAAACAGGCTTCACAAGAGGATGCTTTAAGCATTGCTCAAAATCTTATTGATGAGGGGATAACTGTAATCATAAGTCGTGGAAATACTGCACAGATGTTACGTAGTCACGTAGATATTCCAATTGTCGAAGTACAGCATACATTTTTTGATTGTTATTTTTCTTATCAAAAAGCTCGTCTTATTTCTGATAAAATTGCTTTTTTAGCAACCTCAGAAGGTTACATAAAAATTCTAAATAAATCTAAACCGTTTTTAGAAGATGTATTAATATATCCTATCAATCCATTATTAGGTAAAGATGCTACGCAGAAAAAGATAGATGAATTAATATCTATGGGAATAAAAGTGGCAATTGGGGGACTTTCTCTTGAAAAAGAAGTAATAAAACACGGCATTGACTATATCATGACAACGGCTGATGAAGATTCAATAAACGATGCTATTAATGCAGCACTTCATTTATTAAAAGTTGAACACGAAAAGACGCGAAAAAGTTTAGAATTGCAAAGCCGTTATGAATTGATACGGGCTATTTTGAACTGTGTATCAGAAGGCATTGTCAGTATTGATCGTGATGGACTTGTTACAAATATAAACGGAAATGCCAGTAGATTCTTGGAACCGTTACATTGTGGACAACATATTGATCATGTTATAAAAAAAAGTTATTTTTCTGATGTGTTAAAAAAAGGTGAATCTGTTCGTGGCGCTTTACTTACGATAAAAAACCATTCGCTTATCCTAAATATTGATCCCATCAAATTAAATCAACAAGTGCTCGGCGCTGTTGCAACTTTGCAAAAACAAGCGGAAATTCAAAATATAGAACATAAAATGCGCCGCTTGCTCGTCCAAAAGCATGTTGCTGATAAAACGTTTGCCGATATTATTGGTTCTAGCCCAGCGATTCAAGCAGCAAAAAAATTGGCAATTAAATATGCGGCTGTAGACAGTACAACCATGATTGTTGGTAACACAGGAACAGGAAAAGAATTATTTGCGCAAAGTATTCACAATGCTTCTAATCGACGTCGCGCCCCATTTGTGGCGATAAACTGTGCTGCATTTCCGCCAAGTGTCCTAGAAAGTGAGTTGTTTGGCTATGTTAAAGGAGCCTTTACGGGAGCTCTTAATGAAGGCAAACCAGGCGTGTTCGAACTTGCCCATATGGGAACCATTTTTTTGGATGAAATTAGTGAGACCTCATTGGATGTACAGTTAAAACTTTTACGAGTTATCCAAGAAAGAAAAGTCATTCGCATTGGTGACGACAAAGTAACGCCAGTTGATATACGTATTATTACCTCAAGCAACAAAGATTTGAATAACTTAGTAAAAGAAGGATTGTTTCGTGAAGATTTTTTCTACAGGATATGCGTATTAAAATTGTGTCTTCCATCGCTAAATGAACGCCGTGAAGATATTCCAGAACTTATACGATATTTTCTAAAAAATCCTCACTTACCTACTTGTGATATTACAGATGAAGCTTTGGAGCTGCTATCCATGTGTGAGTGGCGCGGAAATATCCGTCAACTTGGTAATATTGTTGAACGGTTAGCTGTAATGTGCGACGATGGCATCGTCAATAAAAATTTGGTGCAAGAAGTTGCAGATGATATATCTTTTAAGAACGACGAAGATTTTGTTCCTGCTGCGTTAACTACATCCACCCCGAAGGGAACTCTGACCGAAAAAGAATTTATTTACCAAATATTATGTGAAGTGAATGGAAACAGAACAAAGGCAGCAAAACGGTTAGGAATTAGCATAACAACACTATGGCGAAAAATGAAGAAATATATGAAAGAAGATTCCCATTGCTTTGATTTAATAAAATATAACAGATAAAAGATTGTCTTGAAAAATTACGAAGTGAGCCTTGCAATTGATTTCAATAATGAAAAAATATGCAAAGGATCGCAATGTCCTGAAAAGTAATTTATCACGTATATTTTCGGTATATTGCAAAAATTCAATCAATATATAATGATTTATAAAATATGAATTGGATTTGCATCAGAGATTTATTAGAGTATTAATCAAAGAAAAGCTGATTCTTGCACAGAATCAGCTTTTCTTACTTATGAAGGCTGGCACACTTCTTGCATTTAAAATAGGCATAAACAATAAAAAGGGGGAACAGTCATGCAATTGGTACTCATTGGGTTTGGCGAAGCAGCCTATAATATCGCTATCGGGCTAAAATCAGAAGGATTAACGGATATTGGTGCTTACGATGTAAATGCAACAAATCCTCAATTAGGTGAAATGATTCAAAAAAGAGCCAAAGAAGCTGACGTTAAGTTGTTTGATAGTTTAGAAAACGCTTATCAATCTGGCAAATTTATTGCATCTCTCACGAGTGCGAAAGTCGCAGTAAATGTAGCGGAATCCATTATTCCGCATCTGACGGAAAAACAAGTCTATGTCGATATGAATTCTGCTGCACCTACGATAAAAGCAGATATTGCAAGAATTCCACATGCAGAGGGTGTTAAATTTTGTGATGCCGCTGTTATGGGTACAGTTCCTGGCAATAAACATAAAGTACCTATGTTTTTGGCAGGAGAGGGTGCTAAAGATTTTGAAAGAGAATTTTCACAATATGGCATGAAATTAACCGTGTTGGATGCAGAAGCGGGCGGGGCTTCCGCAATTAAGATGTTCAAAAGCGTAGTCATGAAAGGGATCCCACAGCTTATGTTTGAATCCTTTGAAGCAGCGCAGAATTATGGTGTATTAGATACACTGGTAAAGTCTCTTTCTAGCTCTATTAATGGTAAAACTGTGGAGCAATTAGCCGATAACTTTATTGCTCGTACAATGATTCATGCATCACGCCGTAGCGCAGAAATGAAAGATGTGGTAGCAACCTTGGAAAGCTTAGGGGTTGATGCCTCGATGTCAAAGGCGACTGTCCATAAATTAGACCATATGGCTGAGCAAAACTGGGTAAATAAGCTCGGTGCAGGCGGCGATAAGATGGATTATAAAGAAGCGATGAAACATTTTATAGAACAATAAAATGATATAAAAAGGAGTGTTTTTTCATGAGTAAAATTAACTATAACGAACTTCCTGAATTAATTCCACAGAATTTAATAGAGCGAGTAAAGAGATTGAGCCCGGCACAGCTCTGTGATGGCATGGAGAAACTAGGGATTGAACGTAATGGTTGTATGGATGCTAGTTTGATGCCTTTAGATAGCGATAAGATTTTGATCGGAACTGCCTGTACGGTGGATACGGAAGATGGTGATAATTTTCCGATTCATATTGCAATTTATCAAGGTAAGCCAGGATATGTATTGGTGGTTGCTGGAAAAGGATATACCGAAAGAACTTATATGGGGGATTTGATGGGCGCTTCAGCAGAAGCAATCGGATTAAACGGGATTATCGTTGATGGATATGTGCGGGATAAAGTTGGATTATCACAGCTTTCTATTCCGATTTATGCCAAGGGGATTATGCAACGAAGCCCGTCAAAAAAAGGACCAGGTGAAATTAATACGGTTGTAACTTGTGCGGGGGTTAAAGTAAGTCCAGGCGATCTGATTTTGGGAGACGCGGATGGTGTTAGCGTTATTCCGCGTGAACGTATTGAGGAAGTGTTAGAAGCCGCTGAAAAGAAAGAGGCTTATGAAGTAAAACGTAGAGCAACTATAGCAGAATATGCTAAGTGTAGGAAAAATAATGAGCTTCTTCCGGAATTAGCTCCAGCGTGGGTAATAGAAATGATAAATAGCAATAAATAGGTTGGATATGAAACCACTAGTTAGAAATTATAAAATATGATATGTGGCGAAGGAGAGAGTGAAATGCTAACAATTTTAGGCTATTTATTGATTATTGTATTTTTAGTGCTCGTTATAAAGAAAAAACTATCTCCATTTACCGGCTTAATCGTAGTATCGCTGACAGCGGCACTTCTTGCTTGTTTATTAAATGGTATTCCTCTAGAAAAAATACTTATCTGGATTAGAGATGGATTATTCTATACCGTTGATACAAAAGGCAAGGTGAAGTTAGGCACAATTAATCCAACCATCATGATATTGTTTGCCATTCTTTACTTCAGTCTTATGATGAATGTCGGATTATTTGATCCTCTTTGTACCTACCTGATAAGAAAAGCCAAAGGTGATCCGCTGAAAATTATTATGGTGACAGCCTTTACTGCATCTGTTGTTACCCTAGACGGAGATGGGACAACTACTATATTAATTATTACTGCAGCTTTTGTGCCTTTATTTAAACAAATGGGCTTAAAATTATCCAACTTGGCGATGCTGATTATTCTTCCCTGTGGATTAGGCAATTGCTTGCCCTGGGGCGGACCACTTGCACGGGCAGCAGCAGTGCTCAATCTAGAAGTAAACGATTTATTTGTAGCTGTTTTACCAATTCTTGGCATATCGTTTATTTATGTGTTTATTGTAGCTTATATGATGGGGAAAAAGGAGAGAAAAAGACTTGGTTATATTTCTGGGGGAAATACGGTAATTTCGCAAGACCAGATAGAAGAAATGGTGGCGGTTATCGAAAATAATGATAAAGAGCTTAAGAGACCTAAACGCTTTTGGTTTAATCTTATACTGACAATAGTTATGCTGACAATTTTAATTTTAGGATGGGTTAGCGGCGCTATCGTATTTTTGCTTGGTACAGGCATTGCTTTGGCCATTAACTATAATGATAAAGAACAGCGTGAGCGTATTACTGCAAACGGCGGTGATGCCATTGCCGTGACCTCAATCATTATTGCGGCAGGGTGTTTTTTAGGTATTTTAAATGGCAGCGGTATGGCGGCAGCCATTGCTAATCATATGGCGAGTTTAATACCGCCGTCTTTAGGCAGCCATACAGCTTTGATTTTCGCTTTTCTTGGGTCTTTTGCATGTTATGCTCTGCCTGTTGATGCTTATTATTTCGGCATACTGCCTGTTGTTGCTCCTATTGCCTATCAGTATGGCATAACGCCTACTGAAATTGGTATGGCATCCTTTATGGGGCAGGCCATTCGTTACGCAAGCCCGACAGTTGCGTGGCTTTTCTTACTAATGGATAGAACGGAAATGAGTTTCGGTGAATATCAAAAGGAATTTTTCAAATGGTCCATACCACTGTTTTTCATTTTTATTATTACAGCTATTTTAACAGGACAATTACCTGTGTAAGTGGCCGCATAAAAATAAAAGTCCGCGAGTTTCGCGGGCTTTTATTTTTATGCAGGAATGTTGAATTTTATTGTAAATAGTTAAAATTAAAGATTTAACTATTTAAGAGGTTTAGAGCTAATTTTGTGGAGATGGGGTATGAACTGGGAAAGTAATACTGGAGGCAAGTCGTCATGACGGAAGCGTTGTAGGTGATTATTCATTACGATTTTGCTACTATGCAAAACAATCAAATGGAAGCATTTGTTAATTTCGGAAATATTAAATCACAAAAAATATTGGAGGAAAACGGCTTCAAGCTAGATGGTTTACTTAGAGAGTATGATTTTAATCGTGGTAAATTTGTGGATCAATATTGCTATTCTTTATTAAAATCTGAGTATTAGGTTTAATTATCAGAGAACAGGATAATAGGAAAATTCAGATAATAGTAGAAATTTTTTATTTTCAATGTAGTCCATTGAATGTAACTTGGATTGAGTAGGTATAGCAATATAAAAGTCCGCGAAAATCGTGGACTTTTTTCTTTATATTCATTTAATTATATTTCTGAAGATTCAACCTATTGTAAAGAAGAAAATGAGAATATCTTACCCATTATCCCCATAGTTTATATTGCAGGTGCTTATCCTGCATAGCAATTGGCACCGTATTATTAACAACATATTCGGGTAAGTAAAGGGGGGATCATGGTAGAAGACATAGAAAGAATTCTTACAATCAAAGTAATATTCATTTTTTTCTTGGGTATAGTTATAAGCTATGTGACGGCTTGGTTGATTGGTAGTCAGCGCAAAGGAAAATGGTTTAAGCAACGCCGACAGACAAGCTTTTTTACCCGACGAGGAGTATTGGGGGAAGGTTGTCATTTTGGGTATCCTTGTACTTGGCAGGGGATGGTCGTGATGATACTGATGTACGGTATGATTTTCTTGACTGGCTACGAAATTATTTTTCCTCTATGAAAAGGATAATTCAAAAATTACTGGGGTTAAGTATACAGGGGTTAGTTCTCGATGTTTTTAATGGATAGAGAGGATGAGAGAAAATGTCACTTGCAATTATAACCTTACTTGTGTTGGCCGTTGTCTCGTTATTTTTTGTAACAGAAGCCATACCACTAGCGGTAGCAGCCATGGGTGGAGCTATTGCTTTGGGGGTAATGGGTGTCATTCCCATGAATATGGTGTTTTCTGGTTTATCCAATTCTACCGTGGTTCTGTTTGCGGGAATGTTTGTTATTGGTGCATCTATGTTCCATACTGGGCTGGCTCAGAAGATGGGAGAATATGTTGTTAGAAAAGTCGGTACTAGTGAAAATGGTCTAATGTTTGGCACTATGTTTATTGCGGCGGCAATTTCATCGGTTTCTTCTAACACAGGTACGACTGCCGCGCTGATGCCGGTTATTCTTGGTATCTGTGTCGTAGCGAAGATACCTGCTTCACGTCAGATGATGCCACTTGCTTTTGCTGCTGGTTTAGGAGGCATGATTACTCTTGTTGGTACGCCGCCTAATATTATTGCTGCCGGGGCATTGAAAGCAGCTGGTTACGAGCCTTTTGGTTTTTTCGAATTCGCTTGGATTGGTATTCCTCTTACTGTAGTTGGTATCTTATATATGATGTTTATTGGTAAACATCTGTTGCCGAAAGCTCAGCTATCTATCAATATTGTGATCGATGAAGAAGCAAGACAAGAAGCAATCGCCACTACACATGATACTAGAAAGCAATGGATTACTGCTGCGACTTTGATTGGTGTTGTTATTGTCATGGCTCTTGATCTTAAACAATTTCCGTTAGAAATCGCCGCCGTCATTGGCGCAATCATCTGCGTACTTGCCAAGTGTCTGACAGAAAAGGAAGCCTATTCCGGTATTGATTGGGTTACGATCTTCCTATTTGCTGGAATGATGCCGATCGCAACTGCCATGGAACAGAGTGGCGCAGGTAAATTGATTGCTGATGTGGTAATTAGTGTCTTAGGTGATCAACCTAGCCAAATGTTTGTGACTGCCATTTTATTTGCGCTCTCCGGTGGTCTGACTCAATTTATGTCTAATACTGCTAGTACAGCATTATTGGCACCTATCGGTATTTCCATTGCCAAGGGGATTGGTGCTAGTCCGCAAGCGGTACTCATAGCAATCGCCATTGCCGCTTCCTGTGCCTTTGCCACACCCGTTGGAACACCGCCTAATACGCTAGTGCTTGGGCCTGGGCAATATAAGTTTATGGACTATGTAAAGGCTGGTACTGGTCTAGTTTTTATATGTTTTATTGTATCAATTATTATCATCCCAATGGTTTGGCCCTTCTTTCCCTCTAAATAAGGAATGATAAAGGCTGGCTGTAGAACGGCCAGCCTTTTCAAAGATAAGTATTCAAATGTCTTAGGCCGACTCATTGGGATGATTATTATTGTTGCAGAAAATTTGTATGGGAAAGGAGGGGCTACAGATGGATATTTATACTTATTTTTTCTTTTCCTATGGCCTCACAGCAATTATTGCATTTTCTACAGTTGGAATCATACTGTTGGTCGATAAACTTTTGCATAGGTTTCAAGGCTCGGTTGGTAAATAATTTATAGCAAAAATAGGAGTGAAATAGTATGGTTGAAGTGTTATACAATCTGTTTCCTGGAATTTTTACATTTTTTGTACAAGATTCTGGGATTGTAGTAGCTAGAATGTTTCTAATCACCTTTGGTTTTGTTCTTGCTTATCTTGGGTTTAAGCGTACCCTTGAACCATTGATTATGGTTCCCATGGGAATAGGTATGATTGCTATTAATTCCGGAGTGCTATTTATGCAAGGTGGAGGGATTGGGAACATCTTTCTTGATCCATTGATAGCAGATCCTGCCACGCTCGTGAATATCATGCAGGTTAATTTTCTACAGCCCATTTACAATCTTACCTTTAGCAATGGACTCATCGCTTGTTTAGTCTTTTTGGGAATTGGAGCGATGAGTGACATCGGTTTTGTTTTGGCGCGACCTTGGGCTAGCATGACGGTTGCGGTATTTGCAGAATTGGGTTCATTCGCTACTCTTGTTATTGGATATAAAATGGGCTTGCCCATTGGAGATGCGGCGGCAGTCGGTATCATTGGGGGCGCAGATGGTCCCATGGTGCTATTCACCTCACTTATGCTGGCGCCAAAATTGTTTGTCCCTATTTCGATTATCGCTTATCTGTATCTAAGTCTAACCTATGCCGGATACCCTTACCTAATTAAACTATTGGTGCCGGAAAAATATCGTGGTTTAGCGGTTCAACTAAAGCAGGTCGATATTCCGAAAAAGCAAAGATTCCTTTTTACCGTCATCATGTGTTTTGTATTATGCCTCTTATTACCAGTAGCCGCTCCGCTTATCATGTGTTTCTTTCTTGGAGTCGCTATTAGAGAGGCTGAAATCGAACCGTTTCAACAATTTCTTGATAGTACGGTTCTCTATGCTTCCACGTTTTTTTTGGGATTACTACTAGGAGTTCTTTGTGATGCACAAACCATCATGAATCCAGAAGTGGGGATTCTGGTAATCCTCGGTTGTCTAGCGTTATTGCTTTCAGGCATTGGTGGTTTGTTCGGTGGGTGGCTTGTATACTGGTTTAGTAGCAATTTTAATCCAGTTATTGGCATTGCCGGTGTATCTTGCGTGCCTTCGACGGCAAAATTAGCGCAGTACGCTGCCAAAGAGGCCAATCCAGTGGCCATGATTTTGCCCTTGGCACTAGGGGCAAACATTAGTGGAGTTATAGTAACTGCCATCGCAACCGGAGTTTTCATTTCTACGGTCAACCTTGTTAAGTAGTAAGAGCCGAGGTTCTATTTAGTTGAAAAAGGCCTTGCAGAGTGCAAAGCCTTTTTCACTGTGTAACTATTGTTTACTATTCCTATGTACCATTAATAAAATATTCATATTATCTATATTTTGGACTTGAATTTATGTTAAAATACGGAGGAGACCAAAAAGTAAACTAATATTAAGTTATAAATAATTGGGGGAAATGAAATTGCAGGAGCTAATAAACGTTAGAGTTCATGATTATTATTGGAACGATGATTTTAGTTGTGCAATAACAACGTTAAAAGTTCTTTCTGAACTGTATTATCCTGAACTACACCCTCAGATAATAGAAGCTGCCTTTGGATTAAATGCGGGTAGATGTGGCTTACAATGTGGATTAGTAGAGGGAACATTACTTTTTATTGGGGTATATGCAAGCCAAAACAATAGGACGAAAGAAGAAATCACGAATTTATGCCATAAGTTTTGTAGTGAATTTCAGATAACCTTTGGCAGTTTATTATGTAATGAATTAAGAACGCAAGGTTTTTCCCCGAATAATCCGCCGCATCTTTGTGAAAATCTAACCAAAAAAGCAGTAACGTTTTCAGCGGATTTTATTTCAAAAAATGTTAAAGGATAATATACTTGCTTAAAAATCTATTCTGTCATCTAATGATATTTGCAGGGTGAATCTTAGTAAAGAATTGGGGCAGTTCCTATGGGAAACCTTAAATATGCTTATCCTATAGTATAGATCGTTTACGAGAGGAATTGAAATGAGGACGTAGCTTATGACACAGAAATAAAATGGTGTCGTAAACCCGTCCTCTTGTTTTTGCTTTACATCATTTAAATCAATTGATAAAACAGTCCGTGGTCTGAGCAATGAAAATATAGTTTTCCGTGCCCAAACTTATGAAAGCGAAACTGCATATTCCATTCGGGATATTGCTTTACGATAAAAACTCGATCGCCTGTGACATAGGCAACAAAAGAAATATAATGTTCTTTTTTCATCTCATGGGAAGACGAAATATATAGTTCATCTTCGACAGGATCTATATTTAATAGATGGTTTTCATTTGCTTTTGCTGCATCTAATGCTTCTGATTTTTTGCCACAACATGAAATATTGGCATCACCTGTTGCGGTCATGAGATTATTGCACTGCGGGCAGACATAAAATTTAAGCTTTTTCATATTTCCTCCAATCGTTTCATTTAGCTGAATTTTGCCTAATAAAATTTCTTCAATATTGACTCCAAGTATTTGTGATAGCTCTGGAAGTAACGATACGTCTGGACAACCAAGACCGCGTTCCCATTTACTGATTGTTTTGTCACTGATGTTCATTATATCGGCTAGTTGTTTTTGCGTCATCGCTTTTTCTTTTCGCAGATTGTATATCAATTTACCGATTTTGTCGCAATTCATTCGTATCACCTCACAAATTAAGTTTAGAGTATATTTAAAAGACTATCAATAAACGATCCGTAGAGTATTGCAGAATTAAAGAATAAATTTTCATAAGTATGGCAATATGTATTTAGATAGTATAAGCAAAGTTCACGATTATACACAATGAGAAGAAGCGTAATATTGATAATAATAAATGAAAAGAACGCCTGCCAAATTGTTTTGAATTTGACAGGCGTTTTGATGTTAATTTGATGTTAAAGAGAACTTATATGTTTTTTAACAAAGAAGCGGCAATACCAACGTATTGTGAAGGCGCTAGAGCCAATAGACGTTTTTTGTCTGCTTCTGGCAATTCGATACTTTCAATAAAGGTTTTAATGTCTTCTTCGGCGATGCCTTTACCACGAGTAATGGCTTTTAGTTTATCATAGGAATTGGCATGCCCATGTTTACGCATTACTGTTTGCACTGCTTCGGCAAGAACTTCCCAAGCGTGGTCAAGATCGGCAGCAAGAGCTTCTCTATTGACTAATGTTTTTCTAAGACCTTTTAAAGTGTAAGTAATCGCAATGAAAGAATGAGCGATGCCTGTGCCAATATTGCGTTGTGCGGAAGAGTCGCTAAGGTCACGTTGCAGACGGGAGATAGGCAATTTGTTAGCCAAATGGTCAAGTACTGCATTGCTTAAACCTAGGTTCGCTTCCGAGTTTTCGAAGTCGATAGGATTTACTTTATGCGGCATAGTAGAGGAGCCTACTTCGCCAGCAATTGTTTTTTGTTTGAAGTAGCCAAGGGAAATATAAAGCCACATATCGCGGTCAAAATCAAGAATAATATTGTTAAAACGCGCAAGCGTGTGGAATGTTTCAGCCACATAGTCATGCGATTCAATTTGAGTAGTTAGTGGGTTGTAGGTCAAGCCTAAACCTTCGACGAAGGAGCGAGAAACAGCTTCCCAATCTAATTCTGGATAAGCAATGCTGTGCGCATTGAAGTTACCAACGGCGCCGTTGAATTTGCCTAGATATTCTTGGGCACGAAGTTGCTTTAGCTGACGTTTCCAGCGGTAAACAAACACCGCTAACTCCTTGCCTACTGTTGTAGGTGAAGCGGATTGTCCATGGGTATGAGCTAGCATTGGGATATCTTTTTCTTCTTTTGCCATAGTCGTAACGGTTTGCACTAGAGTTTCCATTGCAGGAAGCCAAATATCTTCGATGCCGTGCTTAAGCATTAGTGCATAGGAAAGATTGTTAATATCTTCTGACGTACAAGAGAAATGGATAAATTCGAGCACATCAGCGAGTGACATGCTGCCTAATGTATTGCGGAGAAAATATTCGATTGCTTTTACATCATGATTGGTAGTGCGTTCAATTTCTTTAATTTGCAAAGCAGCAGTTTCATCAAAGTTATTCACAATGTCGCGTAAAAACGTAGTTTCTTCAAGAGTGAATTGACGAATTTCAGTAAAAGCAGGATTGCTTGCCATTGCAATAAGCCATTCCACTTCTACATGAATACGATATTTTATTAAAGCCCATTCTGAAAAATAGTCGCCGAGTGGCGCAGTAATGTTTCCGTATCGCCCTTCTAATGGTGTAAGTGATTTAATACTCATTTTTATACCTCATCATTCTTTCAAAATTAACAGCATCTATGAATTTGCCATCAAAAATCTATGCCTACTATTATACTACATTACAGTCTTACAATGCCACGCTCCAAAGTAAATTCATATCTAAAAGTATACAAAAGCGGTCAAAAAACAAAAAAATTCTTTTGTATCTTCGAAATTATTACTCATTTTCTTAGCAGCTATATACGATAAGGATAACCATATTATTGGTAGGAATAAATAAAAAAACGCCTGCCAAATTGTTGTAATTTATTAGGCGCTTTGATAGTTATCCCAAATGTTGTTTGCTTAATTGGCAGACATAGCACTATTTGTTTTTTTAGACTTATTCGGTGTATGTAAAATCCAGTAGACAATGCCAAGTACCAATAGACTGATTAAGTAAATGCTAGCATCTGCAAGCGGAACGCCTTCCGTGCTGATTACCAGTAGCTTGCGGACAAAAGCTGCGATGGCAACTTCAATGAAGATTGAAACTTGTATCCGTTCACCCATAAGAGAGCGAACCTCTGAATGCAACAGTTCTGATAAAGTCCATAAAACCAAAAGAGAACCTAGGGCTTGGATGGTACCTGTAGATATATTGCCGTTAAGAAAAATTTGATAGATATCTGTAGCAAAAATAACTAGAGTAAGTACGACAGTAATCATGAGCGCTATACTAAATAGAACATGAAGTGCCCGAATAAAATGGTTAATATATCTGGCAATGGTATTTTCAAAAGCATTGCTTTGCTCTAGTTGGTTATTATTAAAATCCATATTTCCTCCTAAAATAATAATTATTATATAATTGAATAAATTGCTTAATGTTTATTATAACTAATATTACTACATTTTTCTAGCCCTTAATAATTTTAATATTTATTGCTGATTAGAGGGGCCCCGTTTATAAGTGTTCCATGTTGATGGCTGATTATAGTAATATTTTCCTGAATATTATATAATAGTTGTAAATTTTATATATTTATATATTTGTATATCTGTATATTAATAAAAATACTCTAGTTAGTTGGTGTATTAAATCATGAAAATATATTTTCGAAAAATAATTACGATTTTTTTATTACTATTTGTTTTTAGCTTACACATAGCGTTTGCTGGAGAAAAGCAAGGAGCTGAGGGCCATTACTCCATAACGAATTTTGAAACTTTTGAGGACGTAAATGGTGCGTACGATTTTGCTACGATAAGTTCTCCCTCATTTTCAGAGCAGTTTCGACTGAATAAGCAAGATGCAATTTCGCTAGGTATTTCAAAATCGGTTTATTGGATACGGTTTGTACTACCAACGAATGATAATGGTCAAATAGATGCAAAGCAATTGCTTGAGCTAAGCAATCCGAGTATTAGCAAGATCGATCTTTATCTGCCTGTTGTAAATGGTAGCGATATGGATAATCTTCAGTATCTGGAAAAGCATGTAGGAGCAGAGCGGCCTTCAACGAATCGAGATATTTGGGATACTAGCTGGGTATTTGATATACCTCAGCAATATGCACAAGGACAGTACATCTATTTGAAACTTGAAAGTATCTCGACTCTGCGTCTGCCTATCCTAGTTTGGCAAGAAAATTCTTTTTTAAAGGAAATTTTTATTAAGAATATTGGTTATGGAATCTTTTATGGCGTCCTTATCGCGATGTTCCTTTATAATTTATTTATTGTGTTCGTTTTGCGAGATAAGACATATTTATTCTATGTTTTGTATATTTTCTTTATGTTCATTTACCAGTTCAATGCACATGGACATTTAAAACTGTGGCTAAACATTGAGTATTCATTATATAATTCATTGTTTTGGATTTGCTTATCGGCTGGTTTTATTTTTTCAATTTTATTTACTGCAAGCTTTCTACAGGTGCATGATGATGAAGTAGTTTGGTCAAAAATCATAAAAGCATTGCTGGTTACAGCGATAATACAAGGCATTTTAGGAGCATTCGGTTATTCAATTTTGGCAAATAAAATTGCAAATTGTCTAGGAATTATTGAACCATCATTTTTCATGGCTTTGGCTATATTTCGCATTTATCAAGGTTTTCACCCAGCGATATTTTATCTGCTTGCCTGGGGAATACTTTCCCTGGGCGTTTTGGTATGGATTTTGTCATCATATAGAATTATAGCTGAGAATGTGTTAATGTTTGCAACAGCTTCTGAGGCAATTTTACTCTCTTTAGCCCTGTCAGATAGATTTAAAACCTTGCGGTTAAAAGAATTAGTGCTCACCCGAAATATCCATTATTACCGTGATTTAAGTTTAACGGATGAGTTAACGGGTCTGTATAATAGACGTTACTTAAAAAAGAAAATGCAACAAGAAATAAGTAGGGCGGTTCAGGAAGAAAAAAGCATGGCGCTGATCGTTATGGATATTGATTTCTTCAAAAAATATAATGATACCTACGGACATTGGCAAGGAGATCAGGTATTGATTCGTTTTAGCGAAGTACTTTTAAATATTTTGGATGGGACGCAAATGGCTTTTCGTTTTGGCGGCGAAGAATTTGTTGTCTTATTGCCTAATTCTTTTTATGATGATGCTACTGCAATTGCAGAAAGAATTCGTAGTGATTTTGCAGCAGAAGAATTTGTACCTGTTGGAGATAGTTCAGTACATGTAACTATAAGCGCTGGTTTCTCTATTTTAAAATTAAGTGATACAGAGGAAACCTTATTTGAAAGAGCCGATAAAGCGCTATATCAAGCGAAAAAGTCAGGAAGAAATAAGGCTGTATTTCTGTAATATTCATTTGCTTAGCAACTAAATCATTGGGATAAGATTATACTCTCTATTTGCATTTCATATCTGTGTGTTAGAAGTTTAGGATAGCAGAGTAGCTTGTCCTCCAATAATTAACAAAAAAATAATTGACAATTAATATGACCGATCGTATAATAAAATATAGTTGCAGTTAAAACAATTGCAAACGCCTCTATACATTATTTTTAAGAAATATATGTTTTTTTGAATATTAATTATACGATTGGTCATTTTATTAAAAAGGAGTGTTAAAATATGAAAAACTTTCAGTTTGTAAATCCTACAAAAATTATTTTTGGTAATGGTGAGATTGCTCAACTCACGAAACAAATTCCTACTACTAGTAAGGTGTTAATACTTTACGGTGGTGGCAGCGTGAAAAAAACAGGTTTGTTGGAATCGATTAAGGCAGTATTGACTGATTTTCAAGTTGGTGAATTTGGCGGCATTGAGCCTAATCCGACCTATGAAACGCTGATGAAAGCTGTGGAAATCATTCGTAAAGAGAAATATGATTTTCTGCTCGCAGTAGGTGGTGGGTCGGTTATTGATGGAACTAAATTTATTGCCGCAGCTGCTTTATTTACACAAGGCGATCCTTGGAAATTCATTATAGAGGGGTTACCGATTAGTGCGGCATTACCGTTTGGTACAGTATTGACGTTGCCTGCTACAGGTTCAGAAATGAACAATGGTGCTGTGATAACGCGGAAACAATTACAGGCTAAAATACCATTTATGAGTGCAAAGGTATTTCCACAATTTTCGATACTCGACCCACTTTATACATATACGTTACCGAAAAAACAAATTGCGAATGGTGTTGTGGATGCATTTATTCATGTAATGGAGCAATATCTGACGTATTCAGTGGCTGGAAAAGTGCAGGATCGGTTCTCGGAAGGATTGCTCTTAACTTTAGTGGAAGAAGGTCCAAAAGCTTTGCAAGATCCAGAAAATTATGATGTACGAGCGAATCTAATGTGGACGGCTACGTTAGCGTTAAACGGCTTGATTGGTAGCGGTGTACCGCAGGATTGGTCTACGCATATGGTAGGTCATGAAATTACTGCATTATATGGCCTTGATCATGCACAGACATTGGCGATTGTATTGCCTTCCATGCTAGAAGTGATGAAGGCAGAGAAACTAGAAAAACTTCTTCAATATGGTGAGCGAATTTGGAATCTAAGTATGGATTTATCGCCAGATGGAAAAAGCGCATTAGCGATTGAAAAAACCAGAGATTTCTTTGAAGCAATGGGCGTGAAAACTCGTTTAGCTGATTATGGATTAGGAAAAGATGTAATTGAAAAAATTATTGCAAGTTTGGAATCACATGGAATGGTCAAACTTGGTGAAAAAGGTACGGTGACTCCTGACGTTGTTCGTCAAGTATTGAAACTTAGCTTATAAAAGGAGAGATAGAAGATGGAAAACAATAAACAATTTATAAATCATGATTTAGATATTTTATATCAACCAGTAGCACTAGGTGATTTAACGTTACCAAATCGTATTGTTATGGCACCAATGACAAGAGGATTTTCACCTGATGGCGTGCCGGGGGCTGATGTGGTAGGATATTATAGAAGACGTGCAGAAAATCAAGTAGGTCTGATTGTTACTGAAGGTACATTGATTAATCATCCAGCAGCTGCAGAAGGGTTAGGACGACCTAATTTTCATGGGGAAGCAGCGTTACATGGTTGGGCTCAAGTTGTCGAGGCCGTTCATCAGGCTGGAGGTAAAATCATTCCTCAGTTATGGCATGTTGGTATGGCGCGGAAAATCGATGGCGAAAATCCAAATCCAGAAGCTTTGCCGATTGGCCCATCGGGGATTGATGTAGTTTCCGGTGAAAAAGTGACAAAAAATATGACAATAGCAGAAATTGAACAGATTATCAAGGCTTTTGCTGTGGCTGCTGGTGATGCTAAACGGCTGGGCTTTGATGGAATCGAGATCCATGGTGCACATGGTTATCTCATCGATCAGTTCTTTTGGGAAAAGACCAATCAACGTCAAGATAAATATGGTGGAGATTTGCAGGGGCGCTCGCGCTTTGCTGTGGAAATCATAGAAGCTTGCCGCCAGACTGTTGGCTCAGATTTTCCGATTGTATTTCGTTTTTCTCAATGGAAAATGGGAGATTATAGTGCAAAATTGGCAAATACACCAGAGGAGCTTGCTGCATTTTTAGCACCGTTAGTTGAGGCTGGGGTAGACATTTTTCATTGTTCAACACGTCGTTATTGGCAGCCAGAGTTTGACGGGTCACCGCTAAACTTGGCGGGCTGGACAAAGAAAATAACGGGAAAACCAACGATTACTGTTGGATCCGTTGGTCTTGATACCAATTTCATTGAATTCTTTGCTGAAGGAAAAGGCGCGAAGGCGACGAGTCTTACACCGCTCATCGAGAGATTGGAAAAGAATGAATTTGATGTAGTGGCAGTGGGGAGAGCACTATTGGCTGATCCAGCTTGGGCAACTAAAACACGTGAAAATAGAATCGATGAACTCATTCCGTTTGAACTTGGCGTAGAAAAAACATTATCGTAATCTCTTTTTGAAAAAAAGGAGAGAATGGGAAGCCAACCTATAGGATGCAATTCTAGGAGGAAGTGATACCACATGGCTAGAAAAAAAAGTGCTGATTTAGAAAGAACGAAACAAACCTTATTAGAAGTGGGGTTGTCACTTTTTCAAGAAAAAGGTTTCAATGGAACAGGAATTCAAGAAATCGCCACATTAGCGGATATTCCAAAAGGATCTTTCTACAATTATTTTTCTAGTAAAGAAGATTTTGGTGTAGCAGTAATTCATTATTATACTGAAACAAGTATGGAGGAATGGACGAATCTTCTAGATACCGCGACGCAGCAAGAAGATTCCTATAAAGCGTTGGGGACGGCATTTTTGGCGATTATTGAAAAGTACCGCTGTGCTGAGATAAAAAAAGGTTGCTTACTTGGCAATCTGGCCGGCGAAATCAGTGAAGCTAGTGAAGATTGTCGCAAGGCATTGCAGCAGTCGGTAAATGAATATAAAGATATTTTGGCGCGACGTCTACTGATTGGACAGCAACTAGGAAAAGTAAGAAGTGATTTGCCAGCGCAATGTTTGGCGGATTTGGTTTGGGACTGTTGGCAGGGAAGTCTTCTGCGAATGAAAATTGAAAAATCTGTAGAACCAGTCAACAAGGCAATAGAACTGTTATTCCACTATATGTTGCTACCTGTCAAGTAGTAAAGGAGCATAAATAAGAAGCTATTGCAAGACTGAGGATGGAGGTCTTTAAATGGATTTATACAAGATTAAAGATAACATCAATATATTGAGTGGTTTTCTTGGCAAAAGAGATATACCTACTTTGTCTAGTGTTGCTTTAAAAGAAAATTATAAAATTTCACAAGCGGATATGCTGATTTTATTTGGTGGTAGTATTCCCGATGGTTGTGATGTAGTTGGCGAGGCTGTTTTAAATAATATGGCTAAACATTTTATGATCGTTGGTGGAGAGGGACACACTACCGAGAGTCTGCGTCAAGCTGTCCACAAGTCTTATCCTCAAATAGTAACTGCAAGTAGAAGTGAAGCAGATATTATGGCGGAGTATATAAGCTGGAAATATGGTATTGATAAAATATTGCTAGAACGTAATTCAACCAATTGTGGAAATAATGTCACGTATGCGTTAGAGCTTATGAAGCAAAATAGAATTTTTCCAAGAAGCATTATTATCGTCCAAGATGCAACGATGCAGCGGCGAATGGATGCTGGTTTTCGTAAATACCTTGAAAGCGCAGAAGTTCAACTTATAAATTTTGCTGCCTATAAAGTTCGCGTTGAAGTAAGAGATGAAAAATTAGTTATTGAGCCGTCAGATCTTTGGGGAATGTGGGGTATAGAAAGATATATTTCTTTGTTATTGGGAGAAATTCCGAGATTGCTTGACAATACCAATGGCTATGGTCCTAATGGTAAAGCATATATTGCACACGTGGATATTCCTCTGAATGTAGTAAAGGCATTTGAGGAATTACAAACAGATTATGGAGATTTGCTTAGAGTGGAAAATTCTTTATACACTTCTAAACAATAAAGGGAAGTAGCAAAATAGTGAGCAATGGGATAGAGCAGATTGTTTGTTATAAATAGTTCAGATCATATTTTATAAGTAAAAGCCGTTAGAAAAAATGATAATTTCTAACGGCTTTTGCTATGTGTAGAAATGTGTTTGTTATTTATTTGAAAAAAAAACAATATAAGCCATTTAAATTTAGGGGCTATAAAGAATATATATAATTGTGAGCCAATATACAGGAAGCTTTTCAAGGGGGGAAGATATAAAAAAATTGAATATTTTTGATGAAAGGTAGGTGCTTTGCAAGAAAAATATTGGAGTAGAAGGATTGATGAGTTCTAGATTTTCCTAACTTACTAAATGAATAATATGAGGAGAGGTTTATCAATGAGTACAAATTATAAAACTCGTTTTACAGAATTGTATAATAAAATTCATGATTCGAGCAACGGTTATTTTAGTTCCGACGGGATTCCTTACCATTCGGTTGAGACCTTAATATGTGAAGCACCTGATTATGGTCATTTGACAACAAGTGAAGCTTTTAGTTACTATGTGTGGCTTGAAGCAGTGAATGGGAAAATTACAGGTGACTGGACTGGGCTTGTTACGGCGTGGGAAAAAATGGAGAAATATATGATTCCTACTACTGCGGACCAGCCAGCAAGCGGCTATGATGATTCAAAGCCTGCTACTTATGCAGGGGAATGGGAACAGCCAAGCATGTATCCTAGTAAGCTTGAGTTTAGCACCCCTGTAGGCAAAGACCCTATCTTTAGCGATCTTAAAAACACCTACGGAGCCGATTTTATGTATGGCATGCATTGGCTCTTGGATGTGGATAATTGGTATGGGTATGGTACTAGAGGAGACGGGGTTACTAAACCTTCATACATTAATACATTCCAACGTGGTGAACAGGAATCCGTATGGGAAACCGTACCACAGCCATCCTGGGAAGCATTTAAAGCGGGTGGTCCAAATGGTTTCCTTGATTTATTTACTGGAGATTCGAGTTATTCTAAACAGTGGCGTTATACGAATGCGCCTGATGCGGATGCCCGGACAGTACAAGCAATGTATTGGGCTAATATATGGGCAAAGGAACAAGGGGTTGACCTAAGTTCATTGGTGAGCAAGGCATCAAAGATGGGTGACTATTTAAGGTATACATTGTTTGATAAATACTTTAAGCAAATCGGGTGCCAAGATAAGACGAATAAAGGGACAGGTTATGATTCCTGTAGTTATTTGATATCTTGGTACTATGCGTGGGGTGGAGGAATCAATGCTAACTGGGCATGGAAGATAGGTTGCAGTCATAATCATTTTGGGTATCAGAATCCTTTTGTTGCGTGGATATTGTCTAACGACAGCAGTTTCAAACCGAAATCTTCACAAGGTGCGGCAGATTGGGGTAAAAGCTTGACACGCCAGTTGGAGTTTTATCAATGGCTGCAGTCGGCAGAGGGCGCTATTGCCGGTGGGGCAACAAACTCCTACAACGGAAGATATGAAGCGTATCCAGCAGGTACTGCTACCTTTTACGATATGGCTTATGTGGAAAATCCTGTATATAAAGATCCGGGGAGTAATACCTGGTTTGGCATGCAGGCTTGGTCTATGCAGCGTGTAGCACAATATTACTATAAGACTGGAGACAAAAAAGCACAAGATCTACTTGGCAGGTGGGTAAAATGGATTAAACAATCCGTTAAGTTAAATACAGACGGTACCTTTGCAATACCTTCAACACTTAGCTGGTCTGGTCAACCCGATACATGGGCTGGCAGCTATACAGGAAATTCAGAGTTGCATGTGACGATAGTAAAATACGGCACAGATCTTGGTATTACAGGTTCACTGGCAAACGCATTACTCTATTACAGTGCAGGTACAAAATTATGGTCTACGTATGATGATGATTCACGCGTGCTGGCGAAAGAATTGCTTGATCGTATGTGGACTTTATTCACAGATTCGAAAGGTTTGTCCGCTACGGAGTCAATGGATACGTACAATCGTTTCTTCGATCAGGAAGTATACATTCCAACCGGTTGGTCCGGAAAAATGGCAAATGGTGATGTGATCAAGCCGGGAATTAAATTCATCGACATTCGTTCAAAATATAAGGAGGATCCTGATTGGGCTAAGGTCGAGAGTGCATATAAAGCAGGGGAAAATCCTTCGTTTAATTATCACAGATTTTGGGGGCAATGTGATATCGCCTTGGCAAATGCTACTTACTATCTATTGTTTAGCGAGGCAGTATCCACAGTAGCGGTAGAGGTTACAGTGCCGACAGAAGGACAATCCTTCGAATATCCTTCTAAGGCAAGCCCGATAACAATTTCTGCGGATGCTTCGACCACAAGCGGGACAATCAGCAAAGTGACGTTTTTTGCCAACGGTACTAAGATTGGCGAATCGACTGCCTCTCCGTACAGCATAACTTGGTATCCGACAGGATATGCGCAGAGTGCGACTGGAATCGACTCGTATGCAATTACGGCAAGTGCTACAGACAGCAATGGTACAAGCGCTATCTCTGCTCCTGTAAATATTAAAATCAAACTGCCGATACGGCCTGAACCTGTCGGGAATTTGACACTAGAGGCCTACAATGGCAGTACAGCAGCAACAACCAATAGTATAAGTCCTAAAATCAAAATTACGAATTCCGGTGAGAACGAGGTAAGCCTGAGTACAGTAACAGTAAGATACTATTACACGATTGATACTGAAAAGGGTCAAAGCTTCTGGTGTGATAATGCAGCGATAACATCGGGGACTTACCGGAATTTAACAAGTAGTGTAACTGGTAGTTTTGTAAAAATGAGCACGGCAAAATCCGGTGCAGATTATTATCTTGAAATTGGCTTTACAGCGGCAGCAGGCAGTCTTGCAGCGGGTGAGATTGTAGAACTACAGCTCCGGTTTGCCAAAAACGACTGGTCAAATTATACCCAGTCGAATGATTATTCATTCAACTCCAGTGCCTCAACGTATGACGATGGTAGTAAGATAACTGCTTATATCTCCAGCCAGTTAATTTCTGGTACAGAGCCATAAACATAATGATTTAACCTAAATAAAATTATTAATAAGAAACAAAAGAATAAATAATGAGTCATGTTGTTATGAGGGCTTTGATGGCAACAATTAGCTTTAGCCTCTCATAACAACATGACATATAATTTTTTAGTTCGTTTTTTACATTATGTGTCGAAAGGAAGAGGTAGTAAAATGGCAAATTCTAGAGGACTTGATTACTCTTTGGCGCTTAAAAATTCTATTATATTTTATGATGCTAACAAGTGTGGGAAGGACGTAGAAACGAATAATGAATTTTCCTGGAGAAGTGCATGTCATACTAGTGATGGCAGTGATAAAGGACTTGATCTAACAGGGGGCTATCATGATGCGGGTGATCATGTTAAGTTTGGATTGAATCAAGGATATGCAGCAGCAGTATTAGGGTGGGCATTATACGAATTCAAGGATACATTCGATGCAACAGGAAATACTGAAAAACTGCTTCAGCAAATAAAGCACTTTACAGATTATTTTTTAAAGAGTCACTCAAGTAGTGATATTTTCTACTATCAAGTGGGGGATGGAGATGTAGACCATTCTTATTGGGGATCGCCAGAGAATCAGACGAATGCTAGAACAACTATGTATTTTGCGGATGCAACTCATCCAGCTTCTGATATTTTAGGCGAAACGTCTGCTGCACTGAGCCTTATGTACTTAAATTATAAAGACAAAGATGCTGATTATGCTAAGCAGTGCTTACAGACAGCAAAAGAGTTATATCAATTAGGGAAGGCCAATCAAGGTAAGGGCAATGGACAATCCTATTATACATCGTCAGATTATGCTGATGATTTAGCGTGGGCGGCTGTCTGGTTATATGTTGCAGTAAATGATGCGCAGTATCTTTCTGATGCTAAAAATTTTATCGTGTTAAATTCGACATCCTTGCAAAATAATTGGACAATGACTTGGGATAGTATGAAGCTTCCAGTAATCCTAAGACTGGGATATATAACTGGAGAGCAAACATACAAAGATGCAATGGAATATAACTTTAATTATTGGAAAAATACATTAAAAACTACATCAGGCGGCTTGAAATTTTTAAGCGAGTGGGGTGTTTTAAGGTATGCCGCAGCAGAGTCGATGCTGGCACTAGTTTACTATAAGCATACTAAGGATGAGACACTTAAAACTCTGGCTAAATCACAGATCGATTATATTTTAGGAAATAACCCTGCTAATATCTCCTATATGATAGGTTTCGGTGATAATTGGCCGAAGCATCCTCATCACCGAGCTGCAAATGGGTATACATACGCTAACAATGATTATCTAAAGGAAGCTAAACATCTTCTTCTTGGAGCATTGGTTGGCGGACCGGATGCGAATGATAACTTTACAGATGATGTAACTAAGTACCAGTATACTGAGGTTGCCATTGATTATAATGCCGGTTTAGTAGGAGCACTTGCCGGTATGGTTAAAGTTAGCGGTTCGACTTCGGCAGTAACGGCAGAGGTTACAGCGCCGTCAGAAGGACAATCCTTCGAATATCCTTCTAAGGCAAGCCCGATAACAATTTCTGCGGATGCTTCGACCACAAGCGGGACAATCAGCAAAGTGACGTTTTTTGCCAACGGTACTAAGATTGGCGAATCGACTGCCTCTCCGTACAGCATAACTTGGTATCCGACAGGATATGCGCAGAGTGCGACTGGAATCGACTCGTATGCAATTACGGCAAGTGCTACAGACAGTAATAGTACAAGCGCTATCTCTGCTCCTGTAAATATTAAAATCAAACTGCCGATACGACCTGAACCTGTCGGAAATTTGACACTAGAGGCCTACAATGGCAGTACAGCAGCAACAACCAATAGCATAAGTCCTAAAATCAAAATTACGAATTCCGGTCAGAGTGCGGTAAACCTGAGTACAGTAACAGTAAGATATTATTACACGATTGATACTGAAAAGGGTCAAAGCTTCTGGTGTGATAGTGCAGCAATAACATCGGGTACTTACCGAAACTTAACAAGTAGTGTAACTGGCAGTTTTGTAAAAATGAGCACGGCAAAATCCGGTGCAGATTATTATCTTGAAATTGGTTTTACAGCGGCAGCAGGCAGTCTTGCAGCAGGTGAGACTGCAGAACTACAGCTCCGGTTTGCCAAAAACGACTGGTCAGATTATACCCAGTCGAATGATTACTCATTCAATTCCAGTGCCTCAACATATGCCGATGTCAGTAAGATAACTCTTTATATTTCCAGTCAGTTAATTTGTGGTACAGAACCGTGAAATACTATTGAACAGGTATAAAACAGTGGTGCTGTTAAATAAAAAAAGTAGGTGGAAAGAGTATGACATTAAAGGTAAGTATTGATACGAATTCAGAAAGAGCAGCAATCAGTCCTTATATCTATGGATCAAATTTTGATTTTGAAAGTAATGAAGGTACAATTCCAGCTGTGGCTACAGCAAGTCGATTAGGTGGTAATCGCTTTACAGGGTACAATTGGGAAAACAATGCATCCAATGCAGGAAGTGATTGGAAACACAGCAGTGATAATTATTTAACGACGAATCTTTCAACAGATAAGCAAAATATACCGGGGGTTGTAGTTACGAATTTTCAGGAAGAATGTTTAACAAATGGAACTTCATATTCACTTGTTACCTTACAAATGGCGGGGTATGCTGCTAAAGACAAAAACGGCACAGTTTCTGAAGCTGAATCAGCCCCTTCTGCAAGATGGGCGGAGGTCAAACCCAAAAAAGAGAGTACATTTTCAGATAATCCGGATGTAGATGATGACTATGTGTATATGGATGAATTTGTTAATTTTTTGGTAGAAAAATATAAAGATGCATCGACAACAACAGGTATTAAAGGATATTCTTTAGATAACGAGCCGGGACTCTGGTCAAGCACTCATCCAAGAATACATGCCAATAAGACTCAATGTACGGAGCTGATATCTAAAAGCATTGAGTTATCAAAAGCAGTAAAAGATGTAGATTCATATGCAGAAATATTTGGACCTGCTTTGTATGGAATGGGAGCTTACCAAAGCTTACAAAGTGCACCGGATTGGGACAGTGTAAAAGGCAGTTATAGCTGGTTTGTAGATTATTATTTGGCTCAAATGAAAACAGCATCAAATAATGATGGTAGAAGGCTACTGGATGTATTGGATTTTCACTATTACCCCGAAGCTAAAGGGAGCGGGATAAGAATAACGGAACAAACTGATTATACCAATACTGATTGTAATAAAGCCCGTATTCAGGCGCCAAGAACCTTGTGGGATTCAACCTATACAGAGGACAGTTGGATTGGTCAGTATTGTAAAAGCTATCTTCCACTGCTCCCAAAAATGCAGCAATCAATAAATGATTTCTATCCAGAAACAAAGATTGGCGTTACTGAATATAACTTTGGAGGAAATGGTCACATTTCAGGTGGGATTGCTCAAGCGGATTTCTTTGGTATACTTGGTAAAGAAGGAGTTTATTTGGCAGCATTCTGGCCGTTTAGTGGCAAGAATGATTATGTACAAGCAGCTTTTAATTTATATAGAGACTATGATGGTAATAAATCAACTTATGGCGATATAAAAGTAAAAACAGATACATCTGATAGTGAAAATTCATCTGTTTATGCTTCGGTATTTAACAACGATGATTCAAAATTGAACATAATTATGATTAATAAAAATTATGATCAGTCAATGACAGTAAGCTTTAATGTGAATGGAAATAAAAATTATACCTCTGGGAGAGTATGGGGGTTTGACAAAGATAGTGCAAACATAACAGAAAGAACAGCGATAACCAATATAAATGGCAACCAATTTTTATATGAGATACCTGCGCTAACTGTTTGTCATATTGTATTAACAGATGTATCAACAGTATCGGCAGAGGTTACAGCGCCGTCAGAAGGACAATCCTTCGAATATCCTTCTAAGGCAAGCCCGCAATTTCTGCGGATGCTTCGACCACAAGCGGTACAATCAGCAAGGTGACATTCTATGCCAACGGTACTAAGATTGGCGAATCGACTGCCTCTCCGTACAGTATAACTTGGTATCCGACAGGATATGCGCAGAGTGCGACTGGAATCGACTCGTATGCAATTACGGCAAGTGCTACAGACAGTAATAGTACAAGCGCTATCTCTGCTCCTGTAAATATTAAAATCAAACTGCCGATACGACCTGAACCTGTCGGAAATTTGACACTAGAGGCCTACAATGGCAGTACAGCAGCAACAACCAATAGCATAAGTCCTAAAATCAAAATTACGAATTCCGGTGAGAACGAGGTAAATCTGAGTACAGTAACAGTAAGATATTATTACACGATTGATACTGAAAAGGGTCAAAGCTTCTGGTGTGATAGTGCAGCGATAACATCGGGGACTTACCGAAATATAACGAGCAATGTAACTGGTAACTTTGTAAAAATGAGCACGGCAAAATCCGGTGCAGATTATTATCTTCAAATTGGTTTCACGGCGGCAGCAGGCAGTCTTGCAGCAGGTGAGACTGCAGAACTACAGCTCCGGTTTGCCAAAAACGACTGGTCAGATTATACCCAGTCGGATGATTACTCATTCAATTCCAGTGCCTCAACGTATACCAATGCCAATAAGATAACTCTTTATAATTCAAGTCAATTAATTTGTGGGACAGAACCATAAATTAATTGACTAGGTATGAATTGAATAGTTTTCTAAAAGCTTTTAAAAATAATCATTACCATAGAATATTGGAAATTTTAAAAAAATGATAGTGAAGGCATAAAATAGGGGTGCTATTTTATGCCTTCACTATTGTATTTAAGACTTGAGAGGACTGTTTAATTAAATTATAATTGAGGTGATGACTTTGACAAGGCAGGATTTCAGAGAAATGATCAATTGTTCGGCTTACTTTTTCTTTGACGGAAATAGCTAATAAGGGAATAATACAGAGGTGTCGTTAAGAATAAAATCCAGGCTGGATGCCAAGCATGATAAAGAAAGCACAGACTGAGGTATAAAGCGGTAAACAGAACCGGATAGGGCAGTAACTTCCATTTTTTATATTGTAATAACTGTTGTCTTTCCATAAAATAGAGATAACTTCATAATACTAAAAAGATAGTCGAAATGAGGAATATATATGCGTATTGTGGTTGCACCAGATTCTTTTAAAGGTAGTGTCTCGGCGGTAGAAACGGCGAATGCTATAGAAAGAGGAATTAAAACTGTATTTCCAGAGGCAGAGGTGATCAAGGTCCCAATAGGTGACGGTGGAGAAGGTACGGTAGAAGCGCTTGTCACAGCGACAAATGGCAAGCTAATTTACCAAAATGTAGTTGGGCCCCTCGGTAATACAGTAAAATCATTCTGGGGAATTTTGGGCGATGGTGAAACTGCAGTCATTGAGATGGCAGCTGCTTCAGGCTTGCCACTCGTGCCAGAATACAAGAAAGATCCACGGCTTACCACAACGTATGGAACGGGCCAATTAATCAAAGCGGCTCTTGATAGGAGAATGAAAAAGATCATTGTTGGTATTGGTGGCAGCGCTACAAATGATGGTGGCTGCGGTATGATACAAGCGTTAGGAGGACGATTTTTGTCGGCTGACGGGAAAGAACTTTCCTGCGGCGGTGCAACATTGTCAAAATTAGCTTCGATTGATCTTACCGCTCTTGACTCGCGGCTTAATGATACAACGATTGTTGTTGCATGTGATGTCGACAATCCTTTGTGTGGACCCAAAGGAGCATCCACTGTTTATGGGCCGCAAAAAGGAGCTACGCCAGAAATTGTCGCTGAACTAGATCAAGCGCTTTTGCATTTTGCGAAGAAAGCGGAAGAAGCTATCGGAAAAGCAGTAGCAGAGAAGGCTGGTGCTGGCGCCGGTGGGGGAATTGGCGCGGGATTTTTATTCTTTACCAATGCGAAGCTGCGACCTGGTGTGGAAATCATTCTAGAGGCTACTAATTTTGCAGCTTTGGTAAGTTCCGCACAGTTAGTCATCACTGGTGAGGGACGAACTGATTTTCAAACTGCTTTCGGTAAAGCTCCGGTAGGGATAGCGAAAATTGCTCAGAAGTATCAGGTCCCAACAATCTGCTTGGCAGGTTGTTTAGGAAAAGGTCATGAAGATGTGTTAAAAGAAGGAATTGACGGGCTAATGAGCACAGTTCCTGGTCCCATGACGTTAGAAGAATGTGTTAAGAGCGGAGCAAAATTGATAGAGCTGGGGGCGGCACGACTTTGCCGAATTATTCAGGTTGGTATGAAAATAGGAGAAAAAAGCCACTAAAGATCTTAAAAAGGCCTCAACTCTCGCAAAAAAAATGTGAGGTTGAGGCCTTTTGTATAGACACGTAAAATTAAAGATTTTTTTTGATTTTACTGATTAATTCTTGGTATGCTTCATCACTTAGGAGGACTTTTTCTTGCGGCATCATTTCAAAAGTACCGCCCCAAGTTGGGCCATTTATATATTTAGGAACAATATGATAATGTAAATGCGTCATTTTATCAGCGTATGCCCCGTAATTAATTTTATTTGGTGAAAATGCTTTATCTAAAGCTCTAGCAGCTCTAGCTACATCTTTCATAAATAGATTTCTTTCTTCGTCGGATAAATGGAAGAGTTCGCTTTTGTGTTCTTTATAAGCTACTACACATCTTCCTTTATAGGTCTGTTCTTTAAATAAATATAGAGTAGAAGCTTCCAATTCACAAATCTCAATCATAATGTCTGTAAGGTTCTCAGTTTTTGTACAGTAAAAACAATCGTCTTGGTAATTCATTGTCATTCGCTCCATTCATATTATATAATTTTAAAAGCCTTTTTCTGATAGGTAAAAAATTCTACCATCATCTTCCTAGCTTTCAACAGCGCATAATGCGTCTCCTCTATTTTTGAGGAACTTTATTAAAATGTTTAATAAAGTTCCCGGGGATCTATTTTACTTTGCAATCAATCTCTGTCACCTTCTTATGAATGTGATACGATATTTTTATATAAAATTTTACAAAGAAAGAGGTTTTCTGGTTTCTATATAGAAAGCTTATATGTTTGGCGTTTAAAAACAAGGAGGGATTACTTCTGATAGATAAATTCAACTGTGACTGTGCTTCCCTTGAGAAATTTCGCTTAGCCAGAGAGGCTATTCGAGAAAACCTTAATAAAATTTGTCCTGAATATTCCATGCAATTATTTGTCGCTATTAATGAAGCAGTGAACAACGCCTTTTTCCATGGAATAAATGATCATAAAGGTACACAAGTAACGATTGATATCATTCGAAACAAACAAGATTTGTGCATTGAAATAAAGCATAATGGGGAAGGTTTTACCCCAGAATACATCGACTGTACTGCTGCAAGCGAGGTATATAATGACAGCGGGCGTGGCATTGACATCATTAGACATTATGTAGATTCTCTGGAATTTAGCGCTTGTGGTCGTGAGGTTACGATGCATAAAAATTTAAAAAATTCATCCATGTGAGGCGGTAATTTATGAAAGTAAATATTACAGTTAGAGATAATAAAGTTGTAATCAAATTAGAAGGCAGTCTGTATGTCGAGGACGCTCTGTTACTCAGAACAAAAGCCTTGTCGTATTTTCAAGCAGGACACAATAATTTTTTAATCGATTTATCGCAGGTGGACTATATTGACAGTTCAGGACTAGGCGCTCTGGTTGCTCTGCAAAAACGTGCCTTAGAGCATCACGGAGCACTTCAGTTACATGGCTTAACTGGTGTTGTACAAGAGTTATTTGAGCTTACCCGTTTGAATAAAATATTTGAAATCGTATGATGCAGTTGGTGGCTCTTGTTGCAGAAGCACGGTACTATTGAAAGGCGCGATGCCTTTTTTTATTTCACTTAACAATACGAACAATACGAAAAAACCCATTGGGAGATCTTAATAATGAACGACTTGCCAGTAGAGAAACTCGTCACAAATATTACGCAATTTTTTCCTGATTACAGCTATTGGATTTTTGACATGCTAAATGACCCTTTGTTATTACTTGATGAGTCTGGCATGATTTTATTCATGAATGAGAAAGCACGCAAATTTTACGGGCATTCTCTAGAAGAGGCCCAGCAATTACATATTGCTGAGTTAGATTTAAATATAACCGTTGCAGCCAAGTATCTGCATACAATTCGTCAGTCAGGTGATGAAGGCTATATTTTTCTATCGACGCACAAAAAAAAGAATAATGAGCTTGTACCGATACAAATTCATGCCCGCGATATCAGAATACATAGCAAAAGCATCTTTGCTTTGGTAATAAAAGACATTTCGCTAGAACGGCAGCTCAAACAAGAATTTGAGGTTGCCAGTCGCATTCAAAAAAATATGTTGCCAGCAAATTATAAAAGTCCACTCGTTGAGATTCGTTCTATTTATCGACCGTATAACTACGTAAGCGGAGATTTTTTTGATTTTCAATGGGAAAATAGCCAGATTTTAAATGGTTATCTTCTTGATATTATGGGACACGGACTAGCTACATCACTTATCATGTCGGCTCTCAGAGTGCTGCTGTCGCAAGCTTTTACGAAGCAGTTACCATTAAATGAGAAATTAGCTTGGTTTAATCAACAGGCTATTCCTTTCTTGGCGGAAGATTCCTTTGCTGCACTTATTTGTTTTTCACTTGATTTTGACAAGCAAGAACTAACCTATAGTATGGCTGGCATTAATCATTTTCTCGCAATTACGCAAGGTCAGACATGCGTGATCAAAAAGCCTGGCATCTTTGCTGGGTTAGACAAAAAAGCTGATTTTGAGTGTCACACAATGCCTTTTGGCTCTGGTGATGTCTTTTATTTTATGACGGATGGGCTATTTGAGCTACTTCCTACGCCAGCCAAATTTTGCCCGAGCAGTTACGCTGAAAGTTATCGCTGGCTGTTCAGAGCAGCGCGTAGTCCTAATCGTCGTGATGATGTTTCTGCATTATGTTTACATATTAAATAAGTCCTTTAAAGATTGGAATGATGATACATGAAACTTACTTTACGAATGAAACTTTTAACCGGATTTTTTTCACTACTCGTGCTTACACTAGCTGGGCAAATGTACATGTTAGCCAACGCTAGACAAGGTTCGCAGACTGCGCTAAGTCAAATGATCGGTGAAAATATCATTTTACTTATCATTGAAATAGCAGTAGCTATCTTTATTGTTTTTCTTCTAGAACGTTCCATTCTCAAGTCGATTAATATATTGCGTCAAACAATGAAGATGGCTGGAGAAGGTGATCTCACCGTGCACAGCCAGATGCAGACGCATGACGAATTCGGTGCGCTGGCAGATTCCTTTAATAGTATGATTGATAGTCAAGATCACATTGTTCGCCAAGTATCCGATGCCAGTGACCAACTATCTGCTGCCTCAGAGGAAATGTCAGCCTCGTCCCAAGAAGTAACGGCTTCTTTTGAAGAAATAGCTGCTAGTATGCAATCATTGACTGGTGAAACAGAAAAAGGCAATCAGGCAGTTCTAGAAGCATCGCAAGCTTTGGTGCAATTGTCGTCGCTTATTCAAATGGCGAAGCTTAAAGCTACTACGACATCGAAAGATTCAGTAGCTACCAAAGGTGCTGCAGAGCAAGGCCTTAGCAATGTCCAGGAAACCATCCAAACCATGACGAAGATTAAAAGTCAAACCCAAGTGACTTCAGATATGATTGCTGATTTAAACAATTACTCACAGCAAATCAGTCAGATTATTGATACCATTACCTCTATTTCAAAGCAAACAAACTTGCTTGCCTTAAATGCGGCTATCGAAGCCGCCCGCGCCGGAGAACATGGCAAAGGTTTTTCCGTAGTAGCCGAAGAGGTGCGGAAGCTAGCCGAACAATCCAATCAAGGAACCCAAGAAATCACACACTTAATTGAAAATGTATCGCAAAAAACAGCAGAGGTAGTTACTGCTATGGCTGAAAATAGCACGCAGGTAGAAGAGGGCGTAAACGCAGTAACGAAAACTGGTAGTGCGTTAGATGTCATTTTGCAGGCGGTGAAACATACCGCGAATGAAATTAATGAAATCACCAATATTGCTGCCGAAGAAGTAGCCAATTCTGATCAGATTGTGAAACTCATTGATAAACTCGCCAGCATCATCGAAGCTGTAGAACATCATACAGAACAAATTTCGGCTGCTACTCAGCAACAAGCAGCAGCTATGCAAAACGTTTCAAGCTGCGCTGAAGAAACAGCAGCCATGTCTAGTACGTTAAAAAATAGTGTCAGCCATTTCAAATTATAATTTAAGTAAGTTAAGACAAAACGGGGGATACAAACTTTATCTCTTATCCCTACAAATAATTTTTAGAATTAAATAAAACGACTAGTATTAGAGCCACTAAGATTGTGTGTACTGTATTCTTGCTGACAGTAGACGCAATCTTTGTGGCTCTATTATTGAATGTGTGTAACTTAGATAATTGACATGTTCTGATAATAAATATCAAGTAATATTGTGAGTTGACAATTGCTTACAGTAAATGTACTATTTAGCTATATTCAGTTATTTTATACTATAAATTAAGAAGAAAGTACCGGTAGCCTTGAAAAACAAAATTTATTGTGAAATAACGAGGAGTGATAAAAGTGCGTGATATGAAGGATAAGCATGAGAAAGTAATGGAGAATTTAGTTCCCGTTGTATTTAGATATATAGCAGAGCAAGTGATTGAGGCTATTCTCGTATTTGATGTTCGCGGTAAAGTGATGTATGCGAATCATGCGGCTTCTAATGTTTATGGTCATTCCGCAGATGAATTTCAAAGCTTCAGTATTCACGATTTATATTCTCCTAAAGACAGGCATCGTATTGATGAACACATGAAAGCAGCGGAGCAAAAGATTGCTCTACATAAAGTTACTCACGTAGGGCGAGATGGAAAGAGCTTTCCGGTGGAAATAAGTTTTTGTAGTGCTAGTTTTGGGAAAGATGAAGTGCTGATCAGCATTATCCAAGCGCTTCATGGGGAAAAGAAAGAGACGCTAATAACAGGGTATGAAAATCAAAACCAGTTACTACATGAAGAACTTTTGGCCGCCTATGAGGAACTTACCGCCTCGGAAGAAGAACTAAGGCAGCAATTTGACGAATTATTGGTGAAAGAAGAAAAAATTTATCGTCAAAATACGTTGCTAAATCTGCTACATGATACAGCTAAAGGTCTCATGGCTGACCTTGATCATGAAGATGTATTTAAAAAAATTATTTATGGAATTAGAGAGCTTTTCGATACGCCTAATAGTTTCGTATATTATGTAAATGAAGAGACAAGGATATATACGTTAAAAATAGGAACGGGTGTTTTTAGTAAACTTCCGAGAGAGGGAGAAATTACCAAAGGAATTATTGGACAGGCGTATAGAACAGGGAAGGCGGCTGTTGTTGATAACTATAGTAGCTGGTCACGTCGCTTAACCAATCCGATATTTGACGAATTACATTATTTTGTCCTAGTTCCGTTAAAAAACAGAGATAAAATGATTGGTGCAATCGGACTTGCCTTTTCCGAGTCGGATAGGATTCTTGATGTAGAAGAATTTTTTTTGTTAGAACGATTCGTTGATCTTGCAGCGCTTGCTTTGAGTAATGCTTTATTGGTAGCTTCTTTACATAACGAAATTAAAGAACATAAACAGGCCGAGCAGGTGCGACAACAACAGGAAGAAGTATTAATAGCCAGCAGAAATAAGCTATCTTTGGCGGCAGGGCTAGCTAACCTAGGACCGTGGGAGTATAACCCTGAGACGGAACTTTATGAATTCGGCGATGAGTTTTACGCTGTCTATGGTACGGACGTAGCGAGGGAAGGGTGTTTTATGTCTTTGGACACCTATGTCAGAGAGTTCGTACATCCGGAAGATGCTTGGATGTTTAAAAAAGAAAAAAATTTTCTTTTGGCTGAGGAAGGATTCAGTGCTAGTGATATGGGACATCGGATCATTCGGCGGGACAGTGAGGTACGCACCGTTATTGTACGCCGAAGTGCTGTTAGAAATGCCAAGGGAAAGATTATAAAGACATTTGGAACAAACCAGGATGTTACTGAGCGGGTGCAGGTAGAGGAAGAGCGGCGGAAACAGGCTGAAACCATCAAGCATATGGCTTACTTTGATTCATTGACGGGTCTTGCAAATCGACATCATTTAAATGAATGGTTAAATAACGAAATGGAACGGGCGCGTGCTGGAAAAGCGTCGGGCGTTATTCTATTTATTGATTTAGATGATCTAAATATGGTTAACGATACGTATGGTCACTCTTATGGTGATAAGATTATTAGTGCGGCCGGAGCCAGAGTCGTCGATGGTGCAGGTGAAAAAGCCTTTGTGGCGCGAATTGACGGGGATGAGTTTGTCGTAATCTTATCCGGACAGTATGACCGGGGGCAAATCGAAAAAATTGCCAATAGAATAAGTAAAGAACTAGGGAAAAAGCAGGAAATCCTCGGAAGACGCTTCCATATGACAGCAAGTATCGGTATTGCTTCTTATCCTACCGATGGCGATACAACGGAAGAAATAATTAAAAATGCCGATAATGCAATGTATGCAGCCAAAAGAGACAACAAGAATTGCTGGCGCTTCTATACCGAGGCAATGCAGACAGAGGCATATAAAAAAATACAGCTGACTGGTAGCTTACGATATGCGCTGGAGCGGGGTGAGCTTTCAATTGTATATCAGCCGCAGATACATACCAACGAAAAAACTGTGATTGGATTTGAGGCGCTTTTGCGTTGGAACAGCGTTGAATATGGGGCTGTGTCACCCATGCATTTTATTCCACTCGCTGAGCAATACGGTCTTATTCACAGCATTGGGCAATGGGTTCTACGTGAGGCTTGCCAATTTGCCCGGCGTTTGGCCGACAAAGGCTGGAGCGGAGTGCATATCGCGGTGAATATATCGTCGAAACAAATAGCCTCGGATGATTTTATCGCCGTTGTCCGCAGTGCTGTTGATGAGGCTGGCATCCAGCCAGAGCAGCTTGAACTTGAAATTACCGAGAGTTCATTGATGACGTCAATTGAGGATGCTACGAGTAAGCTTGTCCAACTGAAAGAGTTTGGGGTACATCTATCATTAGACGATTTTGGTACAGGTTTTTCGTCCTTGACCTATTTGCGCAGATTGCCGGTTGAGTCGCTTAAAATTGACAAATCTTTTATCGATATGATAACAACTGATGCCCAAGGAGCGAAAATTATCGGCTCCATTATAAATATGGCGCACACGATTCATATGAACGTTGTCGCTGAAGGGGTGGAAAATGAGTTGCAATTGAAATACTTGGCTGATAATGGCTGTGATCTTATCCAAGGCTATCTATACAGTCGCCCAGTACCGGAAGCTGAGGCGATGAAGTTCCTATCTGGTAAGGCTTGCTGAGTGATTAAAATATAAACCGCTTTGGGTAGTAGAAACTTACCTTGAGCGGTTTTTTATTTATAATGAGTAGGGATCTTTACAAGTAGAACGTTTTTGCTGAAAATCAAGATCAAAAGACTTTTCGATGCATTGTTAAGAAAATGTTAACATTTTCTTAACGTACTCTTTACTTAATGGAGCTAAAATTAGAATAGATAGGTTAAGTCAATTTGGCTAAACACTAAGTAGGGGGAAATACTGATGAAAAATAAAGGTTTGCTTGATTTGTTTGCTGAAAAGGATAAGGACGTTAGCCGTAGGCTTTTTCTTAAAAGTTGTGGAGCTTCTATCGTACTCGCAGGAATGCCGTTTAATTTAACTGAAATTTTTGCTGCTAGTAGTATAGCGGCAAGCCATGTTACATTGACTTGGGGGCTTGATCCTAAAACTACCCAAACAATTGCATGGTCTACAGATACCAGTATAACCAAAGGTACCATTCAAGCTGTAAAAACAAAAAAATTCCGCAAGAGTGGTTGGGAGCACGCACAGGCTTTAGATACAGAATTAGAACTATTTAATACCAATAAAGGCGATTTTAATATTCATTTTGCAACCCTCGAAGGTTTAACATCAGGGACGCAGTATACATATCGGGTAGGTAGCGAAAATAGCTGGAGCGATCCTGAGACTTTTACAACAGAGCATGATGGCGATAAGGCCTTTAAGTTCTTAGTGTTTGGTGATTCACAAAGTGGTTTGCCGAAAAATCCAGAATATGGTCCATGGCGCACGACCATTCATAACGCATATGCTGCCAATCAGGATGCCGCTTTCTTTATGAATGTTGGTGACTTAGTTGAAATTGGACAAGATCAGGCACATTGGAAAAACTGGTACGAAGCAGCACAAGATGTAATAGAAAAAATCCCCAATATGGCTGTGCCAGGAAATCATGAAACCTATGATGTACCTGAAGAAAATCATTCGGTGCTACCGATTAACTTTAAAAAACAGTTACGCTTACCGAAAAACGGTCCAGAGGCCTTAAAGGGGCAAGCGTATTCCTTTGATTATGGAAATACGCATTTTGCAATACTTGACAGCCAGGAACAAGAAGAAGGTCAGTACGTTCCTAATATGCTAGCACTTGAGGCAGAATGGCTTGACAAAGATTTGTCAGCAACAAATAAAAAATGGAAGATTGTCCTATTCCATAAAACTCCATACTATAATAAAGCCTTTCGTTCCAATGAAAAATTAAAAGCCGTACTAACCCAAATTATGGATAAGCATCATGTTGATTTAGTTATCAATGGTCATGATCATGGCTATTCAAGAACATATCCTATTTATCAAGATTCATTTGTTAGCACGCCAGACCAAGGAACCATCTACCTTGTTGCGGGTAGAAGTGGAAATAAATTTTATACTGACTTATCAGCCAAAGTTTGGGATGCCTTTTTCCACGACCCTCAGGCCGAACCTAATTATATCGCAATTGAGGTCGCGGGAGATGTATTGACGATTCGAGCTTATATGCAAGGCGGAAGTTTAATTGATACCTATAGTATTGATAAATTAAATAAAACTGACGTGCCTCGTACGATTCTACCAGAAAAGTCTAATGATACGCGTCTGGTTATCTGGGGCAATATGTTGCAAAATCCTCTTGTCAATTTGCCACCACAAGAAATATCCGGGGTTTGGCATTTGCCACTACGCAGTTTTGTAGAATTTATTGGCGGTGAAGTTACCGCCGATCGTAACGGAAATGTCATTACAAAATATAAATCGACTGAAATCAGCTTTACCTTAGGTGAAAAACAGGCAGTGAATAATAATGCTCCTATTACATTAGCATATCCGCTACTCCTCACCAAAGGTACTGCTATGATTTCCACTGATGATGTGAAGACTTTGTGGGATTTCCATTCTCGCTTCGATCAAAATACCAATATGTTGATGCTAGCAAAATAGAATTACATGCATTGCTCGTTTGAGTGATACAAAATGCCTCAATCCTTATCAAATAGGGATTGAGGCATTTTAAAATTCTTATTGACAGTCATTCGATATTTTGTGATAATAGGTACATACCGACTGGTAGGTATGGTTTCGAGGGGGATGAATTTTGATATGACTATAGATAATATAAGGATCGCTGCTTTGAGGTTATTCTTATTACGTGGATACAGGAACGTATCTCTCGTTGATGTGGGAAAAGAAATAGGCATTACTAAGGGCGGAATATATCACTACTTTTCAAGTAAGGAGGAGTTATTTCATTCCGTTATTTGCTATTTATTTGATTATTTTGGAGCGAAATACGCCAAAGTATTTGATCAGGAGAAAAGTTTTCGACGTGTTTTAGAGGTTATGATAGGCGGCGAACAAGATGGTTATATTGAACGTTTACTTAATATGAGACAGGGGGATTATCAAGCCAATAATGCAGGCTTAGCGTTAGAGATCATGCATAATTTTCCAGAGATCCAAGAGCGGATTGATCGCAGTCAATTAGAACTACGAAATATAGTGGAGAAAAAGATACAGATCGCCCAAGAAACAGGGGAAATTAGGCGAGATTTAGAGGCTCAGATTCTGGCTACTATTGTACTTTCTATTTCAAGTGGACTGAAGGTTTTAGGGCACAATCTGAATACCAAAGCGATGCAGCAGCAGGTAATAAACAGTCTCTGGCAACTTATTGGGGGCAATACCCCAAAGGAATAACTCTATTCCTTTGAGAATCACATACCGACTGGTAGGTATGTAAAAATATAAGATAGTATAAATTTGTTGAGGAGGTTTTTGCAATGAAAGGTTTTAAAGTGAAATATTGGGCCATCCCAGTTGTAGTATTTATTGGATTATTTTTAGTATTTCGCAGCGGTGCACTTTCCAGTGGAAAAAACCAGTTGCAAACCACTAATTCTCAAATAAACGTAAAAGTAGCAGAAGCACAGCTTTTAAATACGGTACCGAATTTAATGTTGAATGGCTCGATTGAAGGGAAAACATCGGCGATTATTAGTGCAAAGCTGGCGGGGCGTATTGAACAAGTCCTAGTGCAAGAAGGACAGCACGTCAATACCGGTGATTCTTTAGCTAAATTAGAAAGCGCAGAGCTTGTAAATTCTGTGCGTACTGCGCGAGATGCCGTGACTAAAGCACAGGTCAATTATGATTTAGCATTGAGTGACTATCAGCGTTATCAGACACTATATAACCAAGGAGCTACATCTCGGCAAACCTTAGATACTGCTGAAGCAAAAAAAAGAACTGCCCAAGCAGAATTGTCAAGTGCAGTTACGAGTCAAAGTAACGCGGAGCAACAGTATGGTTATGGCGTCCTTGTAGCACCAGTGGACGGTGTGGTTGCTAACGTAACAGCAACTGTTGGCCAAGTTGTTTCTCCTGGTGCGGCCCTCATGGCTGTTCAGGACATTAGCCAAGTATATGTAGTTGTTAATATTGAACAAAAGGATTTGTCTCTAGTCAAAATTGGTCAGAAAGCGGAAGTGACAGTTGATACCTATGCCAACAAAGTATTTGCTGGGATTGTTGAGCTGATTAATCCGGAAGCGGGTACAGCTAACCGGATGTTCCGTACTAAGGTAAAAATCGATAATACAGATGGTGCTTTAAAAGCAGGTATGTTTAGTAAAGTACAGTTAGCTACAGGTGATGCTGTACAGCGTTTGAAAATTCCTCAAGAGGCAGTTATTCAGAAACAAGGTATTTACTATGTCTTTACTGTTGAAGATGATAAAGCGGTGCGTCATCAGGTCGAGATTGGTACTGCTACAGGTGAGGTCATTGAGATTAAATCGGGGTTGCAACCAGGTGAAAAGGTAGTTGTCAGCAATGTCAGCCAACTTAAAGATGGTGATTCATTGAAAGTAGTGGAATAGGGGAGATAACCATGATATTGACAGAGATTAGTTTAAAGCGTCCAGTATTTGCCACAGTGACAATTCTGGCCTTGGTCGTTTTAGGATTATTTAGTTATGTGTCTCTAAACGTAGATGAATATCCGAATGTTGAAATCCCAGTTGTGTCCGTTACCGTTAAGTATCCTGGCGCATCGCCAGAGCAGGTTGAATCGAAAATCACCCAGAAAGTTGAAGAAACAATCAGTGTTGTTCCAGGAATTGATCATGTAACGTCCACTGTAAAAGAAGGGGTATCCACGACGGTTATTCAGTTTACCATAGAAACGTCAGCGGCAACTGCTGCACAAGATGTTCGCGACAAAGTTGGTAGAATGCAAGGCATATTACCTGATGATGCAGAGCTTCCTATTGTTACTCGATTTGATCCCTCTGATACAGCCGTGGCTTCTATTGCATTGATTGGTAATAGAAGCCCACGAGAGCTAACGATTATTGCCGATGATACTGTTGTGAAAAGGCTCGAAGCAATCAATGGAGTAGCGGCGGTCAATGTCCAAGGTGGGGTAGATCGTGAAATCAAAATCAATATGGATAGTGATAAAATAGCTGCTTATGATCTGACAGTTACTGAAGTGCTAAACAGTATACGAAATGAAAATATGGACACTCCAGGTGGCAAGGTGACTGACGGAAAACGTGAAACTAGTTTACGATCAATTGGCAATGTTTCCTCGCCGAATCAGTTCCTTAATCTTCCCATTGCCCAGCGAAATGGAGCTCAGCTGTATGTAAAAAATATTGCTGAAGTAGAGGACACAACCAAAGATCCAACTACTGTAACAAAACTGAATGATAAAACGGCTATTGGTCTAGACATTATGAAACAGTCGGGTAGCAATACAGTACAGGTTGTTGAAAATGCAAAAAAGGAACTAGAAAATATCAAAAAAGAGTTACCTCCTGGTGTGGAGCTCATCATGGTGCGGGACAATTCAAAAAGTATTAATGATTCAATTCACGACGTATTATTTAATTTGGTTCTAGGTGGTTTCTTGGCAGTTGCCATCGTGTTATTATTTTTGGGTAATTGGCGTAGTACAATGATTGCCGCCATTGCCATCCCAACTTCGATTATTACTTCATTTCTAGCGATGAAAATTTTAAATTATACGTTAAATACCATGTCATTACTAGCTTTATCCTTGGCAGTAGGGCTTTTGATTGATGATGCGATTGTTGTCATCGAGAATATAGTGCGCCACCTTGAGATGGGTAAAGATAAAGATAAGGCTGCTTCTGAAGGGACAGAGGAGATTGGCTTAGCTGTTACCGCAACAACCCTCACGTTGGTGGCTGTATTTTTGCCAGTGGGAATGATGACAGGGATTGTAGGACAATTTTTCAAACAATTCGGTGTTACGGTGGCAGTCAGTGTTTTAGTATCCTTATTTGTTGCCTTTACATTGACGCCTATGCTATCGGCAAAGTATTTAACTGGCAGCCATACGCAATCAGGCACTAAGTTAGCAAAAATATGGGGAAGATGGAACGAAAAATTTGAATATTGGACAGGCCGTTATGGAGGGTTCCTTAGATACGCCTTAGAACATCGGAAGAAAGTAATGGCCATGTCGGTTGGATTATTTGTAGGCAGTTTACTACTTCTCCCTTTCCTCGGCTCGACTTTTGTCCCGGATTCTGATGCTGGGGAAATTACAGTATCGGCCATCGTTGATGCCGGTAAAAGTCCACAAGCGGTTGGTGAAATCGCGGATAATATGTCCCAGATTATCCGCACGATCCCAGAAGTTACGTTGACCTATAGTTCTGCGGATATAAACAATATTACGATCTTGACCAAATTAACGCCAAAGAGCGAACGTAAGATTAGTGATAATCAAATTATTACAAACCTTCGCGAAAAATTAGGTGGAATTGCTGGAACACAAGTTAGTGTTTCGAAAAAATCAGGCATGTCAGGTGGCAAGCCAATATCTCTTGTGATTCAGGGAACGTCTTTGGACACATTGGCTGAAATTGCTGAGCAGGTAGAGCAACTGATGAAGAGCACACCTGGTGCAATTGATGTTTCTTCTAGTTATGAAGCTGGCAAGCCTGATGGTCAAATCGTGGTTAACCGAGATAAGGCTTCGGATCTTGGCGTATCGACTTCCAATATTGCCAGTACTTTGCAAACTATGTTTAACGGAACAATTGTAACACAGTATCGCGATGAAGATGACTCCTATGATGTGCGCCTTATTTTAGCACCTGGCGACCGCACGAGCTTAGCAGATGTAAATAATATATATGTAGCAAGTTCTAATCGTGATAAAAATGGGCAAGCGGCCATGGTGCCTCTGTCACAGGTAACTCAAATGGTCTATGCCACAAGCCCAACGCAAATTATGCGTTATGATCGTCAGGAGCAAGTCACTATTTCGGCAAATCTAAGTGGGGTATCTCTTGGCGATTTCAATACAGTATTCAACAAAAAATTAGCAGAAGTGAAACTGCCTGAGGGATATAAATTTGTCTCTACAGGTCAAACGCAGCAAATGGCTGATGCTTTTACAGGTATCTTAATGGCGCTGGCGTTGGCAGTGATGTTTATTTTCTTTGTACTTGCCGCCCAATTTGAAAGCTATATTGACCCATTTGCCATTATGTTGGCGTTACCTTTGGCGATTATTGGCGCAATACTTGGACTGCTCTTTGCCCATAGCATGCTCAGTATGATGTCTTTAATTGGGATTATTATGCTCATGGGCCTTGTAACGAAAAATGCTATTTTACTGATTGACTTTGCTAAGCAACGTATTGAGCAAGGCACAGAGCGCAATCAAGCATTGATTGAAGCCGCTGTTGTCAGGATGCGTCCGATTATCATGACAACAACAGCTATGATCTTTGGGATGCTTCCGTTAGCATTAGGAATTGGACCTGGAGCGGAAGCACGGGCTCCTATGGCTCATGCGATTATTGGCGGATTGATTACTTCAACAATTTTAACGTTAGTAGTGGTCCCGGTTGTGTATACCTTACTTGATGATTTAAGGCAAAGAAAAGTAGATAAGCAGTTACAGAAATCGTTCATTAAAAAGGATTAGTAGAATAAGTAAGTATGTTTAAGTGAGGCCGTAGAAATACGGTCTCATTTCAATCTGTAGACAAACTAAAATATTTGTGTCGATGATTTAGAAAATATCTAAATCCGTTCCACTTATAAACTAGTACGAAGATAGGCTGCCGGTTGGTGAGAAGTACTCAGATGCTAGGCACAGTAAGGAGCTCTGAAGGAGTCGTACTTTTGTACGTCGACGAGCAGTACCTTGCTGTAACGAAGCAGATGAGTGCTTATCGCCGACCCGCGGCCTGTCTGTCCATAGTTTGTCTACAAGCTGAAGTGAGGCCGTAGAAATACGGTCTCACTTTTATTTTTCAGCTATATTTTGCTATTTAATGATAAGCTTGCAACAAAAAAAATGTAAATATTAGGTGGAAAATTTGAATTTTTATTGGGACAAATCAATTATCCAGTGCTATAATGAGGTCAAATGGTATAAATCGTCTTTATACATAGTCGATACAAAGAACCGTATTATTTATAATAAAAACGTGGCGGAGATAGATTATGGATAGTAGATTCTGGGGTGGATGGAACTCGTCGGAATCATCCTGTTATGGAAAATTGTCCGAAGAAAGAGACTTGCCTGCGCTGGACGCATGGTCGAAAAGAATAATAGGATATGCTACTGGAAACAATGGAATAGATAAGCAGATTGCTAGAGTAGTTGGAATTTTAACTGTTTTTTTCAGTAGAAAAAAGACGTCGAAAGGAAGCTAGGTATCGAGTATGCGTGGCGGTTTACTATTGAAGCTAAGTGAAGGAGGAGAAGCTAGGATGTTGCAAGAGTTTGGAAATATTGGGCTATTATTGATCGTTGCTTTGATATTTCCGTTGATGGCGTTAGTGACTGCGTTTGCGATTCGGCCTCATCCTCGTCAGAATGACGCGGAAAAATCTTTGCCGTATGAGTGTGGTGTAGATACGGTTGGCGAGACTTGGGTGCAATTTAGAGCAAGTTATTTTCTGTATGCATTGGTATTCGTCGCTTTTGATATTGAAACTGTTTTTTTATATCTTTGGGCGATTAAATTCCAGCAGTTAGGGACGTTTGCTTTTGTTGAGATGTTTATTTTTCTCAGTATTTTAGTGGTAGGGCTAGGATATGCCTGGAAGAAGGGAGCATTGGAATGGAAGTAAATAAATTGCAAACACAAGATGAGCGAGACAATGAATTGTTACAAAAAAATATTATTTTAACCAGTTTTGATACCGTATTAAAATGGGCGCGAAGTAATTCTCTGTGGCCGTTATCTTCGGGGCTAGCTTGTTGTGCGATCGAAATGATGTCGGCTGCCGCTGCGCGATTTGATTTGTCGAGGTTCGGGTATGAGGTTTTTCGCGCTTCGCCAAGACAAGCTGATTTGCTGATTGTGGCGGGGACTCTGACTTGGGCGATGGCGGGGCCGCTAAAGCGTCTATACGAGCAAATGCCTGAGCCGAAATATGTCATTGCCATGGGGAGTTGCGCAAATTCTGGAGGACCATTTGCCGAGTCCTATTCGGTGGTTCCTGGAGTGGATAAGATTCTGCCAGTCGATGTGTATATTCCTGGTTGCCCACCACGTCCAGAAGCTTTGATTCACGGAATGCTGGAATTGAAACGCAAGATTAACAATCCTGAGGTTGCGAGGAAAAAGGTATGAGCAATCTAGAAATAAACAGGGTGTTAGCAGAGCTGCAAGTACAGTATGGAGAAGACGTAAAAATGATTGGCGAGGACGCTCAGGCAGCGTTACTGCTTGAGCCAAATCATATGTTAGATATATTAGGGAGCCTTAAAACGAATGAGTCTTATCAATTTAACATGTTACGTAATTTGACGGCTGTTGATTATCTGGAATATATGGAAATTGTGTATCATTTATATTCTTTGCCGCTGCGTCAGGCGATTACGATAAAGACACGGTGTGGTATAGAAGATTCAGAGGTTCCATCAGTCACAGCGATTTGGCCTTCGGCAAATTTTCAAGAGAGGGAAATCTATGATTTATTAGGGGTGAAATTTATCGGTCATCCTGATTTACGGCGGATCTTATTGCCAGAAGATTTTTCTGGTCATCCATTGCGCAAAACGTACAATGTTGTTAATACAGGGGAAAAGAGGTAATCAATTCATGGTAAAGACAGAAACCTATACTTTGAATATGGGCCCGCAACATCCTAGTACGCATGGCGTGTTACAAGTCGTACTGGAACTAGATGGTGAACTGGTAATTCAAGCTGTACCGCACATGGGGTATCTGCATCGCGGCATTGAAAAATTGGCGGAAAGTCGCACGTATGCCCAATTTATACCCTACACGGATCGATTGGACTATGTTTCATCCATGGGAAACAATTGGGGCTATTGTCAGACGGTAGAAAAGCTGATGGGCATTACCGTGCCTGAACGTGCGGAACATCTGCGAATTATCATGACCGAATTGAATCGTATTGCCAGTCATTTGATTTTCATGGGATCGCTGGCAATTGACCTTGGTGCTTCTACTGGAATGATGTTTGGCTTTCGTAGTCGTGAACGGATTCTAGATTTATTTGATATGGCCTGCGGTGCTAGGCAGACCTATAGTTATATACGATTTGGCGGTGTTTCAGCTGATATACCGTCAGAATTTATCCCAGAATTAGAACGCTTTTTGGGCGATTTTCCTGCGATGCTAAAAGAATACCACGAATTATTAACAGGCAATGAGATTCTGTATCACCGTCTAAAAGGTACTGGTGTGATTGCTGGTCAAAGAGCACTCGAAATTGGCTTGACCGGGCCTGCATTGCGGGCTTCAGGCATTGATTATGATATTCGAAAAGTCGAGCCATATGGTATGTATGATCGTTTTGATTTTAGCGTGCCACTAGGGCAAGTCGGTGACTGCTGGGATCGTTATATCGTCCGAATGGAAGAAATGAAGCAGAGTGCCAGCATAACTCGGCAGGCGCTAGAGCAAATGCCTGAAGGCGAAGTTATGGCTAAGATTCCTAAAGTATTAAAACCACCAGTTGGTGAGGTATATCACTCTATCGAAAATCCGCGTGGCGAATTAGGATTTTATATTGTTAGCGATGGCTCGACTAAGCCTTATCGCCTCCATGTGCGCCGTCCTTCCTTTATTAACCTGCAGGTGTTAAATGAAACCTGTCAGGGCTTACTGATCGGTGATGTTGTAGCAGTACTAGCGACATTGGATTCGTTGATGGGGGAAGTGGACTGCTAAACTTTACAAAGAGGAGTCATAAATTATGCAAGAGATAATGAGCTTATTTCAAATTGCAAAAATGCTAAGAGAACTATTAGGGCGTTTTTTACCTGACCAGCAGTTCGTAGATCTCTGCATGAGCCTAATCAATATTGGGGCTATTTTTACGATTATTTCCTTGTCGGCAGTTGTGTTGGTTTACGCTGAGCGAAAGGTAAGTGCCTTCATGCAGAGACGGTCAGGGCCTAATCGCGTTGGTCCTAGGGGAACTTTACAATCTGTCGCTGATATGATTAAACTCATGGCGAAAGAGGATATTATGCCAACTGGTGCTGACAAATGGATGTGGATGTTAGCTCCGATGCTGTTATTTATCCCTGCGGCTGCAGGTTTTGTCGTGTTTCCTTTTGACAATAAGGCTATTTTTGCGGATCTAAATATTGGTATTTTTTATTTTATCGCGATATCCGCACAGTCAGTTTTACCTTTTTTGATGGCGGGCTGGGCCTCGAATAATAAATATTCCTTGGTAGGTGGTATGCGTACGGTTGCGCAAATGCTTAGTTATGAGGTTCCGATGGTGCTTTCAATTTTAGGAATTGTGATGTTGGTAGGTTCAATGCGGATGAGTACAATCGTAGCAGCGCAAGAACAGGTTTGGTTTATCTTTTTACAACCAATTGCCTTTGTGGTTTATGTGATTACGGCAACAGCAGAAATTAATCGGGCACCGTTTGACTTAGTCGAAGGCGAGTCAGAATTGGTTGCTGGGCCGTTTACCGAATATACTGGCATGCGTTGGGCGTTGTTCTTTTTAGCTGAATATGCGAATTTGTTGGCTGTTTCAGCGATTGCAACAACGTTATTTTTGGGTGGCTGGAACGGGCCTTGGTTTCCTGGCTGGGTATGGTTCTTTCTTAAAGTTGGCGGAATGATTTTTCTATTTATGTGGTTCCGCTGGACTTTTCCTCGGCTGCGCATTGATCAGCTTATGGCTTTTGGCTGGAAAATGTTACTACCTTTGGCGTTGGTTAATATCATTGTTACTGGGATTGGCATGTATATTTACGAGTTTTTCAGTTAGGAGGGACAAGTTATGCTTGGAAAAGGATTATTAGAGGGTATGCGCGTAACCTTAAAGAGCTTTTTTAACAAAAAGGAAACGTTACAGTATCCAGAAATAAAGCTAGCCATGCCCGAGCGGTTTCGTGGCGGTGAACTGGAGTTAGACACTAAAAAATGTATCGCGTGCGGACTGTGCTCAATGGCCTGTCCGAATCATGTAATTGAAATGACTACAGGCATGAACGAAGCGAAAAAACGGTACTTAAAATCCTATGTATATCATTCAGGATTGTGCCTGTATTGTAATTTTTGTGTTGAAGCATGTCCGACAAATGCGATTTGCTGGGATAAGAATTATGAAAATTCTCGGTATTTCAGAGATGAGTTGGATGTTGATTGTTTAGCGCTTGCAGAGAAAAAGTCGGATGCTGGGCAAACGGATACCCTTAAGGGGAGGGAAGATGAATGAATGAGCTGATCTACACTGTTGCCTTTTTTATCTTTGCTGCGATTACGGTAGCCGCCGCCGTTGGCGTTGTGACAAAAAGCAATCTTGTGCATAGCGCATTACTGTTGGCTTTGTGTTTTATCGGCGTAAGCGGCTTGTATGTGCTTTTGCAGGCGGACTTTTTGGCAGCGGTTCAGATTTTAATCTATAATGGGGCAATTGCTATTGTTTTTGTTCTCGGGACTATGCTTACAAGGCGTAGTACTCGACATGGAACTAATGATACGGAAGTAAATATTCCGTCTCGGTTAGTTGCAATGGTAAGCGGATTGTTCGTCATTATTACCTTGGGCGTTATCGCGACTACACCATGGCAGTATTCCAGCGTCGAGGCTGTCCAAGATACTCCATCACTTCTTGCGCAGTTTATACTAACCGATTATATGGTGGTAATGGAAGTATCGGCAGTGCTCTTACTGGCTGCAATGATTGGTGCAATTGTTTTGGCAAAGGGAGTGGAAGAATGATTGGATTGGTTCATTTTTTAATAGTTGCGGCTATGGTATTTGCGATTGGCTTGTATGGGGTACTGACCAAGCGCACGATTATTGGTATTCTGATGAGTATTGAGCTGATGCTCAATGCTGTGAATATAAATTTAATTGCCTTTTCAAGGTTTATCACACCGGAGGCTTTAACTGGACAAATATTTGCTATCTTTACAATTACGGTAGCGGCTGCCGAGGTGGCGGTCGGACTAGCGATGGTCTTTCGAGTATATTATGATCGTAATACAGTGCATGCTGCGAGACTTGATGAGATGCGCTGGTAAGATTGCATTAGGGAGAGTAGGTGAGAATTTTGTTTAGCCAATATGCACTATATCATGCTTGGCTGATTCCGTTGTTACCGGCAGTGGCATTTATCCTAGTGGGATTTTTTCTACGCCGTCTTCCGACAGTAGCGGGAGCAGTATCTATTTGCATGAGCTTGCTCAGTTTTACTTTGAGTTTAGGGGTGGGGTATGGCGTTATCGCTGAGAGTATCACAGTGGATACTCCATTGATTCAGAAAATTCCTTGGGTTGCGATAGCAGGGCTTCATATTGATATGGGGGTATATATTGATCCGATAGCAGCAATGATGCTATTCATCGTTACATTGGTAGCTTTGATGGTGCAGATCTATTCTATTGGATATATGCGTGGGGATACTGGCTTTGGACGCTTTTTTGCATATTTATCATTGTTTGCGGCGGCTATGCTGGGGTTAGTTATTGCGGTTAACTTTGTACAGTTGTTTGTTTTTTGGGAGTTAGTTGGTTTGTGTTCCTATCTTTTAATCGGCTACTATTTCCATAAAATTTCTGCGCGGGAAGCCGCTAAGAAAGCCTTTATTACTACACGCATTGGTGATTTCGGACTATTGGTCGGAATACTGTTTTTGCAGATTATATTTGGTACGCTAGATTTTCAGCAACTAGCAGCAAATGTGCCTGCCTATGCTATGCAGCATGGTACAGCTCTGCTAACTATGGTAGCACTCTTCATATTTCTTGGTCCTATCGGTAAATCTGGACAGTTTCCACTGCATGTGTGGCTGCCTGATGCGATGGAGGGGCCGACACCAGTATCAGCACTGATTCATGCTGCTACCATGGTAGTAGCTGGGGTGTACTTGGTAGCTAGAGCTTTCTTCTTATTCAGTGTTTTGCCAGATGCAATGGTAGTAATAGCCTGGGTTGGCGCGTTTACAGCTTGCTTTGCGGCAAGTATCGCCTTTACCCAGCGAGATATGAAACGCATTTTAGCGTATTCCACTGTCAGTCAGTTAGGATATATGATGTTGGCACTTGGCGTAGGCAGTGTTACGGCGTCAATGTTTCATCTGATGACACATGCTTTTTTCAAAGCTTTGATGTTTTTGGCAGCTGGCGCTGTTTTGCACGCTTTGCCAGATAAGAATGATATTTTTGCAATGGGCGGCTTGCGTCATAAAATGCCAGTTACGTTTGCTGCGATGACGATTGGGGTACTCGCTATATCGGGTATTTGGCCATTTGCTGGATTCTTTTCCAAGGATGAAATTCTGCTGGCGGTTTCTCAGGTGAGTATGCCATTATACATCATCGCTGTAGTGACTTCGTTTATGACGGCGTTTTATATGGCAAGACTCTTGATTGTCGTCTTTTGTGGATCAGAAAAACCAGATAATCATCCGCATGAAGCACCAACGTCTATGCAAATACCATTGGTAGTGCTTGGCATTCTTGCTGTTATTGGTGGGTATATACCCTATGCTAACCATTTTGGCGAGTGGGTTCGTTTTGGGCCGACATCGCATGAGGGCTTAAATTTCAGTGTCGCGGCAACATCAACAATTTTGTCGGTACTGGCAATTTGTTTGGCTTGGTTTATATACAGTTCAGGCAAGGTTCCAGCGGATAAACTATCTAGGCGTTTCAGCGTTTTATATAAGCTAAGTTTCCATAAATATTATATCGATGAGTTATACTTGTGGTTTAATCACACCTTTGTTGATGGAATAGGAAAGCTTCTGTATTGGCTGGAGCTTAACTTTATTGAAGGCATTATAAAAGAGGTAGCAAATTTACCGATTCAACTTGGCAATGCAGTGCGCAAAAGTCAGAGTGGTAACTTGCAACGGTATGGTTTGGTAATGTTTGGCGCAATGCTCATCGTTGTAGCATGGTTAGTGCTACTCAATCCGTTATTTAAAGGTATCTTAGCGGGAGGTGCTTACTAAAATGGTCCATTTTCCATTACTAACGACAATTTTATTAACGCCTATCTGGGGGATACTGGTACTAGCTATTATGCCGCGTGAAGCTGACAGAACGATAAAGATGATAGCAGCGGTAACGATGGCAATAGCGCTCGGCTTAACCTTGTATGCTTACTGGGTTTACGATGTTAGCTTGGGCGGGATGCAATATATAGAGAATGTTCCTTGGATTGCTGAGTTAGGCGTATCTTACGCATTAGGTGTGGATGGGATTTCCTTACCGCTATTGCTCTTGACTACGTTAATTGGCTTTTCGACTGTCTTTGTTTCTTGGAATGTTGATAAACGTTCTAAAGAATTCTTTATTCAATTGCTGCTCTTGGTAGCTGGAGCAATCGGAACGTTTGTGTCGCAGGATTTGTTCATATTCTTATTGTTTTACGAGTTGGGGATCATTCCGACTTATATTATGGTGGCTGTTTGGGGATCGGCAGAACGCGTGAGTAAAGAATATGCAGCGATGAAGATGACGATTTACTTATTGTTAGGCTCAGCCTTCATGCTTGCTGGTGTTATCGCGTTATATGTGAATGCTTTTCCAGCAGGGATGCGAACCTTTGGCATGCAAGCTTTAGCGCAGGCACATACGATGGGGAATTTATCAGAAACTGTGCAAGTGGTCGTGTTTTTCTTATTACTGCTTGGCTTTGGTTCTACCTTATCCATGTGGCCGTTTTATAGCTGGGCACCGGATGGTTATGCGGCAGCGCCAACGGGGGTATCGATGCTTCATGCTGGCGTGTTAAAGAAAATTGGTGGCTATGGCTTGATTCGAATAGGGCTGCTCATTTTACCGCTCGGGGTTAAATTTTGGGCGCCGTTTATTGCCTTTGTTGCGGTGGTTAATGTTTTATATGCCGCATTTGTTGCCTTAGCGCAAAAAGATTTAAAATATATCGTCGGGTATTCTTCAATATCTCATATGGGGTATATACTGATTGGTTTTGCGGCACTAAATGTGATCAGTATTGATGGCGCGATTGCCAATATGTTCGCACATGGGATCATGAGTGCCTTGTTCTTTGCGATGATTGGTCTAGTTTATGACAAAACAAATACGCGGCAGGTTCCCGAGCTTGGCGGGTTAGCGCACCAAATGCCGCGTGTAGCTACCGGGTTTATGTTAGCTGGAATGAGTTCACTCGGACTTCCGGGATTAGCCGGATTCGTTCCCGAGTTTACGACCTTTGTGGGGGCGTTTAAAGTATATCCGTTATATACTCTGCTAGCGATTTCCGGTATTATTTTCACTGCTCTTTATATATTACGCGCGTTGGCAAATATCCTATTCGGTCCAAGGCGTGATGAATTTGATGCTTGTCGCGATGCCTCTGGCGTTGAATTGGTATCGCTTGTATTATTGGGCGCTGTTTTAATCGTAGTCGGCATTTTTCCACAAGTATTAATGGGTATGGTTAACAGTGGCATGGAGCCGGTAATGGCGATCTTGGTTAATCTACACACTACGACGGCCTTACTGGGAGGTGCTTTTTGATGAATATTGCACTGCTCACGAGTGAGATAGCAGTTGTAATTCTCGCTTTGCTTATCATCGTCTTTGACTTATTGATGCCACGTCAAGAAACGCGTCGTAGTCTAGGGTATTTTGCAGTTTGCGGTTTATTGGGGATTCTAGTTTATACCGCTAACCATTATGGAGTTTCAGCTACGGTATATCACGGTTTTTTTATTGTCGATAACTTTGCTTTATTTTTCAAACAGTTATTCATGGTGGCGACTATATTAACACTGCTCTTCTCTTTTGATTATGTAGAAAGAATGACCCGCAGTGTTGGGGAGTTTTATGCATTATTATTGCTGGGCTTAGTGGGGATGATGGTCATGGCATCCGCAAATGATTTATTAACAGTGTTTATTGGGCTGGAACTGATGACCATAGTCTTTTATATTCTCGTTGGCTTTGATTTAGAAAGTGTTAAGTCAAGTGAAGCAGGGATAAAGTATGCAATTCTCGGTTCGGCATCGAGTGCTGTGTTGCTGTATGGGATGAGCTGGGTATATGGTTTTACCGGCAATATTATACTGAGCCAGATCGCTGCACATCTTACTGCCAGTCCAGCTATACTGCTGGGAATGGGGCTGATGATTGCCGGTTTCTGTTTTAAATTGTCCATTGTTCCCTTTCATATGTGGGCTCCTGATGTTTATGAAGGTGCGCCTATCCCGATTACGGCTATGCTGGCGATGGCATCAAAAGCGGCAGGTTTTGTGGTAGTACTTAGGGTGTTCTTGGTAGCATTTGCAGGCTTGTCAGCGTATTGGCTGCCGATTATTAGTCTTTTGGCTGGTACCAGTATGATTGTCGGTATTGTAGCTGCGATATGGCAGACCAATATGAAGCGCATGTTGGCCTATTCCTCGATAGCGCAAGCTGGCTATATTTTATCAGGGCTATTGGCTGCGGATGTAGCGGGAGTCAAGGGGATGTTGGTGTATGCTGTGCTGTATATGGTGGCCAATGTTGGTGCTTTTGCTGTAACCATTGCCGTTCATAACCAGTGTGGATCAGATGATATTGACGATCTTTCTGGATTAGCCCAAAGGTCACCGCTCTTAGCAGTGGTTATGACGGTATCGTTGTTATCAATGGCAGGACTTCCGCCGATGGCAGGCTTTGTTGGTAAGATGTATATATTTATGGCGATTACAGACAAAGGTTATTTTTGGCTTGCGATACTAGGACTTGTCATGTCAATGGTTTCGGTATATTATTACATGCTTGTGGTCAGAGCTATGTATAGTAAGGACGCAAAGGATCAGCAGGCATTTACTGCGAGTGGGTCACTGCGGATTGTGGCGCTGATTAGTTTGATTGCAACCTTGTTTATCGGTATATACCCAGCGCCACTGGCTGCACTAGCAAAAGCTGCTGCTCAGTCGTTGTGGTAAAATAAAAGGACGTTTCGTGAAGAACTGTATCATTTCTAACGGCTAAAATTGAAGAGTCATAAATATCTCGAAACTACGAGGTTATTTATGGCTCTTTATTACGATTTATTTAGTTTATGTTTGTATCTCTTAATTTTCTCATACAGATATTTAATCTGTGAGATTTTTTAGATCTTCACTGAAAGCTGTAAGTAATGGCATCCTCTCTGGTTGCCCAAGAGGTTACAAGGCGGATCGAAGAGTTATAATCGTCAAATTTTGACCAGATGTTGAAGGAATACTTTTTCGCAAGCTTGTCAATGATCTGTTTTGGTAAAATAGGGAAGTGTGGATTTGTCATGATGAGATAACTATGATAGTATATTTAAATTAACAATAATGAATGGAGAACGATACATGAGTGATATGCCAAATTGCCCTAAATGTAATTCTGAGTATACTTACGAGGATAGAAACCTTTTTGTTTGCCCAGAGTGTGCACATGAGTGGAGTGCGAATGAAGCAGGTGGACAAGTTGACGAAAATGTTGTAAAAGATGCGAATGGCAATGTTTTACAAGCTGGTGATGCTGTTATCATCGTTAAAGATCTTAAAGTTAAAGGTGCGTCTTCATCATTAAAAGCCGGTACGAAAGTGAAGAAAATCCGCTTAGTATCAGAAGGTGATCACAATATCGATTGTCAAATCGAAGGTTTTGGTGCGATGCAGTTAAAATCTGAATTTGTGAAAAAGGCGTAATAACAAAATAATTAAACAAAGTCGGGACAGCGTTGTTGCTTCTAGGCAATTAATCTCTGTCCTTTTTTATAAATAATTCTCTGAAAAATGAGCGTGATATTATCAATATATCATCAGGATTATTTATTGAGTAATGATTTGTGATGCACGATAAAATTGCTTTATTAGCAGTGGATATACGGGTGGATGGTAGGAAGCAACAAATAGATAGTATGATTGGAGGAGTTATATAATGGAAAAATTAAAAGCATTATTTCATGTTGATGAACGAATGAAATGGCGGCTAACTTTAGCAAATACGAAAAACTTTATCCAAGATGTTGGTGTGGAACATGTTATTGTAGAGATTGTGGCAAATGCTGCCGCAGTTCAACTCTTTGATTCAAATGAAGAAGATATCGACAAAGACAGCCACGAACTACTTCAACAAATGAAAGAACTGTCAAATCAGAATGTGATGATAATTGCCTGTAGGAATGCTTTAAAAGCAAATTCTATTCATGAGGAATTATTGCCGGATTTTATAACAGTCGTTCCTGCGGGAATAACAAGAATTATTAGCAGACAAACGGAAGGTTATTCCTATGTGAAACCATGATGTTACAGTCGTAAGAAGTTTCATTTTTGACTTGGGGGGAGAACTGTATTCAAAGACTTTTGCTGGAATTTTTGTATGATTAATAAAACTTGCTAATATGGGATTTTTACAATAAAATATATCACAATAAGAAAATAAAAAAGGCGATATATTTATAGGGAAAAATGTAAGTAATTTAATAGGAGGATGTACATAGTGAAGGTAGTATCTAAAAAATATTGCTTATTATTTGTTTTTATTTTGATGACTGGTTTACTTTCTGGTTGTGGCGATAGTGCAAGCAACGAAGTTAAAATCGGTATGGTATACGAATTAACTGGAAATACCGCGTCGTATGGTACTTCGGCTGCTGATGGGGCCAAATTAGCATTTAAAGAAATCAATGCGAATGGCGGTGTTTTGGGGAAACAAATTAAAATAGTTATCGCTGATAACAAAGGTGAACCTTCCGAGTCAGCCAATGCGATGACGAAAGTTATTACGCAGGATAAAGTAGTCGCCGTCACTGGATTTACGGTTAGTTCCTGCGGAATTGCTGGTTCAGCAGTTGCTGAAGATACCAAGACTCCTCTTGTAGCTGCTGCTACCGTAAATCCGAGAGTAACGGTTGATGAAAAAACTGGTAAAGTAAAAGAGTATACATTCCGTGCCTGTTTTATCGACTCTTTCCAAGGTACAGTAAGTGCTAATTTTGCATTAAATAGCTTAAAAACATCAAAGAGTGCAATTCTGATTGATAACTCCAGCGACTATAGTAAAGGCTTAGGGCAAGTATTTAAAGACGTATTTACCAAAGGTGGAGGCCAAGTCCTTGCTGAAGAGGCATACCTCCAAAAAGATCAGGACTTTAAATCTATTTTGACTAAAATTAAGGCGCAGAATCCAGATATAATATATCTTCCCGGATATTATGAAGATGTAGGTAAGATTGTAAAACAGGCTCGTGAGCTAGGCATTATGATACCTATTCTTGGTGGTGATGCTTGGGATTCACCTAAACTGGTCGAAATTGGTAGTCCGGATGTGTTAAATAATACGTATTTCACTAATTTTTATTCCGTGCAAGATACCAGTCCGGCATCACAAACCTTTGTTGAATCATACCAGAAAGAATATGGCCAATTGCCAGATTCTATGGCAGCTATGGGATATGACGCTGCTTATTTACTGGTTGATGCGATTAAGCGGGCCAATAGTGTAGATCCGACTAAAATACGTGAGGCATTATCGGCAACTAAAGATTTTAAAAGTGTAAGCGGAACTATGGATTTGAGTCCTACGCATGATGCCATTCGTGGTGTCGTCATTATCGAAATGAAAGATGGCAAGCAAGTTTACAAAGAAACTGTAAAACCATAGAGTATAGGTAGTATAAAAAAATCCTGCAAAGGTCTTCTGAGACTTTTGCAGGATTTTTTGTATTCTATACGTTGATCTAAAGTAACGGTGAAAAAATACAATCTAGCATTTAAAACAATTCTAATTTTTCTGTGCTTTGATTTGATCTAGGATACCTGTTTCTTGTATTGATTTAGCTAATTTATCGCCATCTGAGCGCCATTTTTCTTTGGAGTCGTCGGAGTTTAAATACTCCACTTGTAAACCTAAATTTTCGATATTAGCTTTAAATTCGGGATCGGCAATCATTGCTTTAAATCCTTCTTCTAGCTTAGTTTTAACCTCTAGTGGTAGCTCTTTAGGAGCTGCCACACCAAACCAGTTCGTTAATACAATATCAAAGCCTTGCTCCTTAAAGGTTGGTATTTGCGCTAGATCGGGGTCAGTTAGTCGCTGTTCGCCTGTTGTTGCCAGTGCTCTTAGTGTACCAGCTTTAATTTGTTCTTTGACTGTTGATGGGTTAGTAAGAACAATTTGAATATGGTTACCTAACAAAGCAGCGACCTCTTCGCTAGCACCACGGAAAGGAACTTGTTCAAGAGTAATATCAGCAGATTTCGCGAAGGTTTCGCCAAGAATATGTGGTGGTGAGCCTATCCCCGTATTACCGGACTTTAGTTGTCCGGGATGCTGTTTGGCATAGTTAATCAAAGCATCGACATTTTGCCAAGGCTGCTGAGCTGGAACTACCATTATCCATGGGTTAGTTGCAACTTGGGCAAGGGGCTCTAAGGCAGTTGGATAATGATATTTCGTTGTGCCATATAGGGGTTGGATGACTACATCCAGTGCACTAATGCCAAGTGTATAACCATCGGGATTTGCGTTCACCAGTTCATTCCAGCCGATGGTGCCTGCTCCACCGGGTTTATTGACAACAACTAAAGGCTGTCCTAGATATTTAGGTGCCATTTTTTCCAACGTCCGAGCTACAAGATCTAATCCGCCACCAGCACTAAAAGGTACGATGACGGTAATTGGTTTCGTAGGGTAATTATTTTTTGCGGGTAGTGTTGTTTTGCTTTGCATATCAGTGCAACCTCCTAATAGTATTGAAATAAGTAACAAGCATATAGTAAATAATATTAACGATTTTTCTTTCACTACAACATCTCCTTGTGTATTATTAAGGCAATTGCGATAAAGAAATTGTTTCCTTTTGACGGTGCTTTAGGCTTATAAACCAGTGAATTACATGATAGAGAATGAAAGCAGTCCCTACTGCTAAAATGGTTCCAGCAATCGGTCGAGTTATCAGTTCCCCAATATTGCCATTGCAAATAATTAAGCTTTGGATTAAGCCTTGTTCTAATTCAGGACCGATGACGATACCGATAATAAGTGGGGCTGGTTCAAATCCTGTGCGACGTAGAAAAAAGCCCATAATACCAAAGAACACGATCCACATTAAATCCAAGACACTGTTGTTGATGGTATAGGCACCCGTTAGCGTCAGGATAGTTACGAGTGGCATCAGAATATAGATTGGTGTTTTGAGTAGTTGGACGAAAATGCCGACTAGGGGCAAATTAATAATGAGTAGCAGTATATTTCCGACATACATACTAGCGATCAAGCCCCAAAACAAATCAGGCTGTTGGGTGATCAGTGCAGGCCCGGGAATAATGCCGTGAATCATAAAGCCGCTCAGTAAGATAGCTGTACCACCACAAAATGGTATCCCTAAGGTTAATAGTGGAATCATCGTAGCGGAATTTGCAGAATTATTGGCTGATTCTGGACCAGCGACTCCTTCGATTGCGCCATGACCAAACTCGGCGGGATTTTTACTACAATATTTCTCTAGTGCATAGGAAGCAAAGCTTGATGTTGTTCCTGACGGACCCGGCAGCAAACCGATCAAGAAACCTAAAATACCACTGCGGAAGATAGGAACTACTGATCGCCTAGTTTCTTCACGGGTGGGATATAAATCGCGAAAACGTATTGTTTGTACCTTTGATTGCGTACTTGACTCTGTCATTACCGTGAGGATTTCTCCGATGCCGAATATTCCCATTGCTAAAAGGGATAAATCAAACCCTCTATCCAGCTCGTCGATGCCAAAGGTAAAGCGACTGATACCAGACATACTGTCAAGGCCAACGGTTCCTAAGATAATACCAATGGTAACCATTAGTATGGATTTTAAGGTGGAAGTACCAGTTAATTTTGTCAATACAATTAAGCCGATGAGGGCAACGGCAAAATATTCTGGCGGTCCAAAGGCCAGCGCGGACTGTGCTAGAGGCGGTGCGAATATAGTTAGACCAATCACGCCGAGGGTGCCAGCAATGAAGGATCCAATGGCTGATACTGTGAGTGCTGCTCCGCCTCGTCCACGTTGTGCCATCGCGTAGCCGTCTAAACAGGTTACGACGGATGCGGCTTCCCCAGGGACATTCATTAGGATGGAAGTAGTTGACCCACCGTATTTTGATCCATAATATATCCCAGCGAACATAATCAAAGCTGCAGTACTATCCATGCTATAACTAAAAGGTAACAATAATGCAATGGCACTAATCGTATCAATACCTGGCAGTACACCAACTAATGTGCCTAGTAGAACCCCGATGGTACAGGATAGCAAATTGACTGGCATGACGCTAATAGAAAATCCATGTAGTAACATAGTCAAAGTATCCAAATTTTCATCTCCTGCCTTTTCGATAATTATACGAATAAAACTCTATTTTAATTTAAAATCAGTAAGACTGGGGGTAAACCCTCTGCGTTATGGTAATGTAACTGCTAAATAATACTTAAATATCAGATAAAATATTGCAGAACTAGTAGCTGACAGCAGCAAAGGTAAGCGCCAGCCTGTAGTATCGGCTATCTTGAATAAATATAATAGAAAGACAAATGTGGCGATAAGATAGCCGATAACATTAAAAAGCGTAATATAAAAGAGTAAGCCAATAAGAATGAAACTAAACTTTGTCCAGTTTACTTTATTGTTTGTTACGGATTTTTTCGATCGTACTTGATTCACGATCAGTAGTAGCGAGACGACAACAGCAGTACTCCCCGCTAGGATAGGTAAAAAACCAGAGCGGGGCGATTGGAGGTTGCCAAAAGTAAGCTGCTGAGCAAAGCAAAGATAAATAATGCTTGCTACTAAAAAAAAGGATGTTACTATTTTTTCAGTCATATTCAGATACCTCTGCTTCCTAAGATTTTTGTGATGCTTAATCCGGTCCTGAAAAGTCGGGATTAAACCGGATGGTAAAGGTTGTTCCTTTTCCTAGTTCACTATCAACAGTCAATATTGCGTCATGGCGTAGGGCAATTCGATAACAGATAGCTAAACCAAGACCAGTACCACTTTCTTTGGTGGTAAAAAATGGGGTTCCAAGCTTATCTTTAATTTCTAAGGGAATACCTGTCCCTGAATCTTCTATAGATAATAGTACTTTTTCATCAATCATTTTAGTGCTAATGGTAATGACACCCTTGTTAGGCATGGCATCTAGCCCATTCCTTACCATATTAAAAAGAAATTGATGGATGCTGCTTCGGTCTAAAGAGAGCATAGGAATCGTATTTAAACTAAGTTTAATCTCACAATTATTACATAAGGCATCAGCCTGCAGTAAAGGATAGAGATCCTGGATAATAATATTGAGATTGTTTTCGCTAAAATCCATTGCTCTATTTTTGGCCAGCGACAAAAATTCAGTGATAATACTATTGGCACGATCTAGCTCACTAATCATCAGTGAAAAATTTTCTTTTTGATTAATAAATTCTTTTTTATCACCGATAAATTGCAATAGGCCTCTTACGGTTGTCATCGGATTTCGTATCTCATGAGCAATACCAGCTGCCATTTCGCCAATAATATTTAAGCGGTCTAGACGGGTCATTTTTTCAGTTTGCTCACTAATATAATTAAGAATCGGAGAGAATTCGGCGATTTCACTACGATAATCGTAAGAATGGCCAGAGTATATCGATTCAGCAAATGAATGAAGGTCGTCTTTTAACTTCACGAACAACTCACGAAAAATGCTAATGCATACTAATAGCATTAGAAATGCGCCTAAAAAGGTATTTACTGTCCGTTTCCAGATGGTTGAAAAAACTTCATCTTGATTGACTGTAGCAAAAACATAGCCAACGACAACGCCGTTCTCCTCAATTGGCCTAGTACAGGTGATTGTATTTGCTCCATGCCATACAATTGACTTACTATTTCTGAATAGATGCTCGGTAGCGTTTTTATAAATTGTATAATTTTGATTGGACTGAATGTCAATCAGTAAAGACTTATCAGGCTGTGGCCCAATGGCAACGATGCTTTCACATTGCTTTGAATAAAAACCAAATTTAATTGTATTCATTGGGATGATAATATCACTTATTATGGGTTGGAGCTCTTCGTTGAGAGCCAGTGCTTGGTCTCGTTTTAGGTTGGTAGGATCACCTTGATTGGTGGGGAGTTCAGAAAAAACATTGTATGGTTTTTTTTTGAGTAATATATCAGTAATAGATAGAATATATTGGGTATTTTTCGCATTTTCCTCTTGTAATGAGAGCCAATGGTTATAGGCTGTCGACGTTATGATTAGTAAAAAAACAACGGTAATTATTTTTATATTCAATGTTGTTGCTAGATTGTAACCTTTCATTCTTAAAAGCCTCTCTAGTGCATAATATTGCACCAATGCATTAGTGTTGTAGATTGCTTTACAATTAACAACATATTAACCTAATAATGTAGATTTTTCTTATTTGTGTTTATTACTTCGCCAAGAAAAATCAAAATCCTTCCATTTTTATTAAAGAAGTTAATAGTTGAATACAAAAACACCTATCAAGCAAATGTATCATGATAGGTGTTTTTGTATTCATAGCAATCGCTTACTTTTTATTGCTTTATGCACATTCAGAGGCGGCAATTGACTTTGAATCGAGTAAATAGGTTAAGAGGAACGTTCCAACACAAGCAATCCATTCGAGATAAATCACGTGAGGGAAGATACGAATGGAAGGGCAAGTCTGCCAAAAGACTAAAACAACTATGCTAGCTGCAATCGTATAAAAAGCAGCATTCTTACGGCAAAGAGAAGGAGCAAACAGGGTGAAGAGAACAATAACACTAAAGGAAGCAGTTAAACTAAGACCAACCATCAGCGTATTGATGATGCCGCTAATCGTCATCGCAAAAATGAGAGTTAATAGTCCCAATAATAGTACAGCTGCCTTGGTGACGAAGAGAAACTGTTTATCGCTGACAGTAGGATTTATAAATTTTTTATAAATATCTTGGGAGAACAACGTTGCAGAGCTGAGGAGCAGGTTACAGGCGGTTGATACATCTGCTGCCCATAAAGCGGCAAGCGTGATACCCGCTAGAATTGGATTCAAAGACATAATCGTCATTGGCAAAGCCATCGCCGGGCTTGCATCAGGAAACATCGTCCTGGCAATTACACCTAGTAACGCACTGACAAAACCAATCGGTAGCATCATTAAGCCGCCAATGATAAAACCACGGCGGGCTGTTTGTACGTCTTTGGCCCCTAAAGAAATTTGAATGATGCTTTGTAAAGATAAGTTAACTGTTACTAGTACCAGCATCCAAGTAATGATGCCAGTAATACCAACACCATCAAAGAAACTGAGGTAAGGGACACTCGCAGGTAGTTGAGCTTCGATGCTTGCCAGGCCGCCAGCATGGGTTACGCTGACGATTGTGGCTAAGATAATGCCGATATATTTTAGTGAGACATTTAAAATATTGGAAAGACTAGCGGACCACATACCGCCAATCATTGTAACGCTAATGAATACGACAGCACTGGTAAGCATACCTGTAGTTAGTGTAAATATTTCGGGCATTAAAGCCGAAAGAATACTGCCACCAGCTAGATATTGTAGGGACATAATGACGAGCTGAATAACAATCTGGCAGGCAATGCCAGCAATCATACCCTTTTTATCATAATATCTACCTAATAGTTCGGGGATAGTGGTAATATTAAGTTCGCGATATTTTTTTGCCACGAGCATTCCCATTGTAATCGCGCCGACCCCCCAAGCTGTTGTATACCAACCAGCGGAGAGGCCGACTTTATAAGCTTGTTCAGCGACACCAATTGTTGATGCCCCACCAACAGCAAGCCCGACAATCGACACCGTAATCAGCGGCGTTGTCAGCTTTCTGCCGGCTAAGATATAATTTGTAGCACTGCCCGCAGAGCGACGTTGTGCAAAATAACTGATTGCAAAGAGTAGGAAAATATAGATACATACGATGAGAAATGGAATATTCATAAGTAAACCTCCTTAAAGTAAATAAATTGTATTCATCTATTTTATTTTATAATGGCAATAAAATAAAAAACGCCCCTCGTAAAGAGGGACGATATGACCGTGGTACCACCCAAATTTAACCTCAGGACAAAAATAAAAAGCGATACCGATAAGGGACGAATCACCGCGGTACCACCCTAGTTTTAATCATAAGATTAGCTCTATGTCTATAACGTAGACGATACGGCAAAACCTACTGTAATTTCAGTCCGCAGCTCGGGAAGGAACTTCATTGTGCGTTTTCAACTAGTTTGCACCAACCACTAGCTCTCTGTGTGAAAAAAACAAAATTACTTTTTTCCGTCATCACCAATATATGATATAGTATTGTAACGATTATAAATTGTTACAATACTATTGTCAATATGCAAGGTACTATTATTTACGATTTTTAGCTTTATCACATGAAATAATCATAAAAATATCATAGTGATTAGCACGGCGTTACTAAAAGTCAAATCGGATATTGTATATATTTTATGATTTGGCTTAGCGTAAAAATGATAATGCTGAATGATTGCAGGAAAAGTCATTCGTAAAGGAGAAATATTTTAAGTTAGTTTTATCATAAGTGAGGGATTATATATGTCAATTTATAAAAAATTTATTCAATACTATAAACCATATCAGCGATTATTTTATTTTGATTTGTTTTGTGCACTGGTTGTTTCAATGATCGACCTAGTATTTCCACAGATTCTCTCTGTTCTTACGCATGGAGTTTTTACTCGTGATGCAAATCAAATCATGAATGTACTTGGTATCATTGGTGTAGGAATGCTTGTTATGTACAGCGTTCGTTATGCTTGTCAATACTATATCACTACCTGGGGACATATCATGGGGGCAAGAATGGAAAGTGATATGCGTCAGGATTTGTTTAATCACTATCAAAGACTTTCTTTTTCTTATTATGATCGTAACAACACTGGCGAGATGATGTCCAAGCTGGTATCGGATTTGTTTGATATCTCAGAATTGGCGCATCATGGGCCGGAAAATATTTTTATATCGACGATCAAGATTTTAGGTTCTTTTGCATTTTTGCTATTGCTTAATGTGAAAATGACCTTGATTCTTTTTGTTGTCACCTTGTTCATGATTATTTTTAGTATTTATAAAAATAGAAAAATGAAAGCTGTGTTCATGGATAATCGAAAAAAAATTGCCGGCGTTAACTCGCGGGTGCAGGATAGCCTCTCTGGTATTCGTGTTGTCAAATCTTTTGCCAATGAGGAGCTAGAACGAGAAAAGTTTAGTTATAGTAATCTAGAGTTTTTGGATTCAAAAGAAGGCAGCTATAAAATCATGGGAAGTTTTCATGCAGGAAACGCTTTTTTTCAGGGGTTACTATATACGGCGGTGCTCGTCAGTGGCGGCTTCTTTATTGCCAATGACAGTTTGAATGTCGCTGATCTGGCTGTATATGCACTGTATATCGGTATTTTTCTCAATCCGATTGATGTGTTAATCAATTTTACGGAGCAGTTTCAAAAAGGCTACTCTGGTTTCAAACGTTTTATGGAGGTAGTAGGTACAACTCCAGAAATTTTAGACAAACCGGATGCGACTATGCTGACCAATGTTGCTGGCAATATCGTTTATAAAAATGTTTCCTTTCGATATAATCAAAATACTGGCGTGTTAAATAAGGTCGATATCGCGATTACCGCAGGGGAAACCGTCGCATTAGTCGGCCCTTCTGGTGGAGGTAAGACAACGTTATGTTCACTATTGCCACGCTTTTATGATGTGACGGAGGGATCCATTATGATTGATGGAAAAGATGTGCGTGATGTTACGCTTAAATCGTTGCGTAGTGCGATTGGGATCGTTCAGCAGGATGTCTATATCTTTGCTGGTAGTATCCGTGACAATATTGCTTACGGTAAGCCTAAGGCTACAGATGAAGAAATTATAGAAGCTGCTAGAAACGCCAACATCCATGAGTTTATTATGAGTCTGGATAATGATTACGACAGCTATGTTGGTGAACGGGGGACACGACTTTCCGGTGGGCAGAAACAAAGAATTGCCATTGCCCGTGTCTTTTTGAAAAACCCACAGATTCTCATTTTAGATGAAGCCACCTCTGCGCTGGATAATGAAAGTGAACGCTATATTCAGACTTCCTTGGAACGACTATCAAAAGATCGTACGACCATTGTCGTTGCCCATAGACTCAGTACCATCCGCAATGCGGATGAAATCATTGTAATCAATCACAGTGGAATTCAAGAACGTGGTTCGCATGAAGAATTATTGGCGAAAGATGGACTTTACGCTAAATATTATAAAATGCAATTTCAAGGACTCGATGAACTAGAAGAAGGCTAAAGTAAATTTGTAATGTTAACTTTTTACTTGCTTCAAAAGTTTCGCCATATTTTTACCGAGAGTTTGAAAGGTCTCTAGTGCTATACACTTTTGGAATGATAAAGAAAAAGCAACGAACTATCTAGAAAATAGTTTAGTTGCTTTTTGTGTTTATAAATCTAAATCCCAACGTTCTTCTAAGATCATTTCACCCCAAGTGGAGTTTTTATGGGAACTTGTTAGTGAAAAACCATGACTCTTATAGATGTGCCGCACAGTTTTTAGCGAGTTGATTGTTTTAAGAAAAACATGTTTATAGCCTTTTTCACGACAAAAATCTAATGCCATTTTTACGAGTTTGTGACCTAAACCTCTACCACGTAATTCAGGTTCAATTAAAAAATATCTTAATTGAACAGTTGAATTTTCTGATTTGACGATTACTATGCTGCCTACAGGTTTGTTCTTTATTTCTGCGACTAGCATGCATTCACAAGTCGCATCATAATGCTGTGCAAAATGATGTACACCTGTATCTACATAATCGCTAAAAGCTGAAGTTAAACCATATTCTTCATCATATAAAATGCGATGACGGGAGATAACATAATCAATATCTTTGTCAATGAAGTTTCGTATTAGGATAGGATTCATACTATCTGCAAGGATGCTTTTGACTGTTTCCATTGCTTCGGTAACTTTTACAAGCTGACTTTGCTCTAACGGATGAATAAGAGAAGTAATTTGCTCATCAGATTTTTTTTCTAGAATTGTTAATGTTTCATGCCCTTTTGGTGTTAAAGTAATGAAATTTACTCTATTATCTCTCTGAGATTGAACCTTTGCAATAAGTGCGTCCTTTTCTAATTTTTTGATGATTCGACTCATATAACTACGGTCTATATCTAGTTGAATTGACAATGTATTCGCTGTGCACTGGTTTATTCTGCTTATTTCGAGAATGACACGAGCCTCCGTTAAGGAGTAACCACTTCCTAAGATATGTTGATTTAGTAATCCTAAAATATCGGTATAAAAACGATTGAAACTTCTAATTTTATTAATGGAATCAAGATTTTTTTGCATACGAATCACCTTCTAAAATTCAATTAATGGACTTAGTCCATTAATTGAAGAATAAGAAAAATGATGAATTTTGTCAACATTTTTATTTTGATAACTTTATGAAAAAATCATTTAATAGCTGAAAAATCTTAGATGTATAGCGGTGGTGGAGCTAAATAAATTCCTAAATGAAAAAGCCTGCGATCCTGCGATATTGTATACTATAAATATAGAAGTATCATTAATTTACAAGCTAAAACGTAGTCATTAAGGTAGGAGAAAAAAATGAATGAAAAATGGACGATAGGTGAAGTAGCAAAACTTTTTGACGTATCAACGGATACCTTGCGCTATTATGAAAAGATTGGTATCATTTCACCGCATAAGAGTGATGAGAACGGATATAGGTATTATTCCTATGATGAGATAGTGGTGCTTATGGATATATTGTTTTTTCGTAATATGGAGCTATCAGTTAAAGACATTAGGAATATTATAACGAAAATGAATGTTGGTGATATTAAAAATATCCTTTATCAAAACCAAAGAATAGTTGAAAATAGGATAGAAGAATTAAGTAAGTTAAAGAAAATGATTACCCAAGCTGCTTCTCAATATAAGCTATGTGAAGAACGATTGGGCAAGTTGTCCATTGTTTCTGTCCCTGCCTTTAAATATAAGCTTATTGGCATGCAGGCGAATGACCTAGTTGCTACGATCCGTAAATATAAAGAAGAAGATTGGATAGATGACCGTATACGATATACTCTATTAGTCCCGCAGGAGGAACTTCTGGAAAATCCAAATTTTTGTTCGGCGCAAGTGGGGATTAGTGTTGATGAAGAAAATTTGTGTATGCTGGATCTCTCAGAACAGCAGGAGCTTTCATCTTTAGACGCTGCGGAGTATTTATACACAATCGTAGGCACAAATTATGCAGAACAAGAAAATGATGTACTAAGGAAAGCGTTAGATTACCTGAACACAGAAGGGCGACAAGTAAAAGGGGCTTTAGTTGGAAGATACCTTGCAAGTTCGCATAAAGATGGTCTTGATTATTATGAAATTTGGATTGCAATTCATCCTTGACATTGGAGTTACTCAAAGGTTTATCATCTTATCAGGGTGATAAAAATGAATGAAAATATATTAGGCAAAGAAAATATTACTACGTTATTTCTAAAATACAGCATCCCTGCGATTTCTGGAATGATATTTTTAGGGCTCAATACAATTGTGGATGGTTTTTTTGTTGGCAATTATATTGGTGTGAATGCGTTAGCGAGTGTAAATGTTGCGATGCCTTTTTTTAGTTTAATGATTGCAGTTGGTGTGATTATTGGAATCGGAACACAAAGTATCATAGGGCGAAAGCTAGGCGAAACCAATATAAAAGAGGCAAGCGACACATTTAAAACATCGCTTAGTTTAGTCACAGGCGTATCGTTGCTACTTTCCGTAATTGCTATTGGCTTTACCAACAAGATCGCTGTTTTTCTGGGGGCAAATGAGCAATTGATTCCAATGGTAACAACTTATATTAAATATGAAGCATTGTTCTTGCCTTTTTTCGGAATCATGTTTGTTTTAGATTATGTGTTAAAAGTAATGGGCAAACCTTTGTATTCAATGCAGCTTCTAGTGGTCTCTGTTATCAGTCATATGTTGTTTAACTATGTATGTATTGTACAACTTGGGCTAGGGATTAAAGGCTCTGCTATTGCTGCAGGACTAGGCTATAGTGTTGCATTTGTTATGGCTATACTTCCATTTATCATGGGGAAAACGACATTGAAATTATTTCAAGGTAACTTTAGAAAAGCATTGGCTTGTAATATTCTCTATAATGGTGCATCGGAAGGCTTGGCGGAGATCGGCACTGGTGTTACAACCTTACTATTTAACATTACGCTTATGCGTTATGTAGGCGAAGCTGGTGTAGCTGCTTTTACAGCTATAAGCTATTTATCTTTTATTGGACATAATATATTGATAGGTTTATCAGATGGTGCTGGTGCAATCATTAGCTATAATTATGGCAGCGGTAAAATGGAGCGTGTAAAAAAAGCATTAAGGCTTGCTGTTTTTTCGGCATTCATCATCGGTATAGGATTATTTTTCTGTATTTCTATGTTTGCTAGAGAAATCATTACGATATTTTTAGATGTAAATCATGAACAAGCTCTCAGTTTGGCTGTATATGGAGCGAGACTGTATGCTTTTGCGTTTATCATAAATGGCTTGAATATTGTTGTATCAGGTTATTTTACTGCTACTTGTAATCCTAAAAGCTCGGTATTGATCGCGTTGAGCAAAGGCATAGTGTGGATCGGGATAGGGCTGGTTATGTTACCGATGATATTTGGTATAAAAGGTATATGGCTAACAGTTCCTGTTGCAGAACTGCTCACATTGATATTATCGGCAGCGTTGATGTATAAACATTTTAAGTACAAAATTCAACATACTTAGCATAGTTTAAGTATCATTTGCGTAATTTTACTAAATAGGATTGCAAGATAAGGAGCGGGAGTAATATTCTAAGCGCTCATCATTGACTTTCTCCATTATGTGAAATACAATTTACCTAACAAATGGTCGGCAAGGAGGATGATTTATGAGTGGTAAAACTAGAGATAAAATAAAGAAAATTGCGCTTACTCTATTTGCTGACAGTGGTTATGATGCAACAAGTATGGAGAAAATTGCGACTGGAGTGGGAATAAAAAAATCATCACTGTATGCATTTATTACTAGTAAAGAAGCGCTGTTTTGGGAAATTTATGAGGAACTTGAAGCCCAATACCATAATTACATGGAGCGGTTATTGACAGAGTCGGAAAGCATGTCGCCAACAGAGAGGCTTTATTATCTCTTTAAGCAATATCTAATTGGTACTCAGAATGAGGAACCGGGAGCGAGAACTTTTTGGATTCGTGTAATGTTTTTTCCCCCGGTGATGCTAAAAGATAGAGTGTTAGCGAGGGCGTTAAAACATGAAATGCTGCTTGGTGAGAGATACACGACAATAATTAAGGATGCAATTGAGCAAGGGTTAATTCGGAAAGAACCGCCCAAAGAAATTTTGCTTTCATATTATAGTTTAAGGCAGGGACTCTATTCATTAATGAATGTATTCATGTATGATATGACCGAAGCGCAAAAACTTGATAAGATTGATAAAGTATGGCAGAATTATTGGCAAGGAATAAAAGAAAGATAAAAATGGACTATGTTGAAATTAAAGTTTCAACATAGTCCATTTCTGTATTACGTAGGTTCGGAAAGCCGGGGCTTTGATGAATAGTTTGTACTAATAAACCACATCCGGCAAAGCGGATAAGGTATTGGAGGGCTGACTACTAGTTCCTTTTGGAAAACTAAAGAAAATAGTGGCTCCTTCGTCAACTTTTCCTATCATCCAGGCTTTACCACCGTGTCTTTTTAAAATCTTTTGACATGTAACAAGCCCTACGCCCGTTCCTTCAAATTGATCAACAGAATGAAGTCTCTCTAAAATTTCGAAAAGTTTAGAAGAATACTCCATATCAAAACCTGCCCCATTGTCTTTTACGGAAATAATATAATTATTCCCATCCTCGGTGAAAGTTACATCAATAATTGCCTGTTCTCTGTTTCGGGTATATTTTAGCGCATTATCAAGAATATTTGTTACAAGAATTTTCAGCATGATCGGGTCGCCCTGGACTGTGGGCAGTTCTGCCACAGTATACTCTACCTGTCTTTTCGGCCCAATCTGACGTAACCCAGAATAGACTGTCCAAAATAATTCCTCCAACGAAACCGGCTCGGTTTTTATTTGTTTTTGAGACATTCTGGAAAGTTCCAACAAATGATCCGTAATGGTAACGACTTCTGCAGATTTGTTTTGAATATGGTTAACTAGCTCCTGCCCATTACGATCAAGCTTATCATAATAATCACGGACGATAAATTTAGCAAGCTGATTGATAGACAGTAATGGGGATTTGAAATCATGTGCTACGGAATGACAGAAATGGTTTAGTTCCTGGTTATTATCTAATGCTTGTTGAAGTACAAAGTTAGTTTGTTGAAGTGACTCTTGATAATTAAGCAAGTCGGCTCTTGTCTTTTCGAAATATACCATTAACATACCAGACGTAATAACTAGTCGTGTAATGCCACATAGTAAGGTAATCCATAGCGGAAGTGACGTATCGTTTGCGAAAAAAGGAATGATAGCGGTTAAAATACCCCAGATAAAGAATGCATATCCGGTAATATAGTTTCCTGCTCCTCTTATCTTCAATTTACAAATAAATATTCTGGCTATATAAAGTAACATAATAGCGCCGAGCCATGTGGGAGGAAGCAACTTCCAAAATACGGATGCATTCATTAAATCAAATATGACACTTAACAACGAAACAATAGTGGCACCGTATAACCAATATCTGTTTAGAGGTTTGTTGATTACAAGATAAGCACTGTATATTAGTACTGTAGCACAAACAATAAAAAACATTTGGTAAGTTATACAACTTAAAAATGAACTTTTCCAATCAAACATACCAGACTCAAAAAGGGAAATTCGTGTAAAATGAGCTAGCCAGCTTATTATCCAAGCTCCCATATATTTTTCACGATGTACAATATATAGATGTATATAGATAAATAACATTAGAGCCGTTCCAGCCATTGCAATTATAGTAGATAAAAAAACATAATCCATAGATTTTCCTCCATAATCATTAATATACAGCAATAAGTAATTTAATCTATAAATCGCCAAACCTCCTGTTGTTTTTAGTTATGACGGGAACTTTCTATAAGTTGAGGACACCATCCCTTTTGTAGTAAGTCCAAAATTATAATTTCCATTTCTTTTGAAGAACTTTTGAAACCGCTCCATAAAATACGTTTCTACTATTTCAGAAGAAAAATCTGATATTTGTCCTATGTTAACTCTTACTGTACCAATAATCTTTGAACCAAATTTGGCATAGAATAGCGTGCCCCATTCGTCTAGTTCATCATACAAGAGCTTATTTTGATGGTCTACGGATACTAAGTTATAGCCTATTTCTTCGCCATAAACGTTATACCTTAGGCGATAGATTTCTTTTTTTTCTTCGGGTGTTGCTGCAATGCTAATTTTAATTACATTTGAGTCCGTAAGTGTCGTACAAGGTTCATTTTCCATAAATTTTGCCTCCTATATTGTTTAGTAATCATTAGTGGATATTGCATTTACAAACAAAAAAGTATAATAAGCTATATTATAGCAAATTTTTACACATATGACATAAAAAATAGAAAATTACACCATAAAATAGCTTTTTTAGTAAGTATCTATAAAAATAACGAATTTTATATGGTAAATTAATGCAGTAGTGGAATAAAACACTATAATTGCTTATTCGTATTCACAATTTCATTTGAATAATTTTTAAAGAACAAACTAGTATAGCCGTTGCCATGATCAAAAAATATGTTGAATTGGAGGGATATGATTTGTATAAAGTGTTGCTTGTTGATGATGACAGGTCGATTTTATGCGGTCTAAGGCAATTCAAAGAATGGGAATCGTGTGGATTCACGATTGAAGATGAGGCATGTGCTAGCAAGGATGCATTAGAAAAAATAGCTTTAAAATGCTTTGATCTGGTAATTACCGATATCAGAATGCCTGGAATGGACGGACTAGAATTATTAAATAAGATTAAAGCCAGAAGATACTTGTCTAATGATAATGAGCACCTATAATGATTTTGAATATGCGCAAGAAGGTATACGTCTTGGCGTATTTGACTATATTATGAAACCGATGGACAGCAAGATTCTGGAGAGTGCCTTAACTCGGGTAAAAAGGCATTTGGATGACAAAAACTTCTTACAAAAAAGGTGCAAAGAAGAAAAACAAATGCTATTCGAAGAAAACCTTAGATTTTTTTACCCAACGAGCCAAGAACAAAAACTTATTGATTTAATGATGATCGGTGACTATAAGACTATTGATGAAGCATCAAGTACTTGTTTAGAACTATTTAATTTGACGAATCAAGACCTAGTTAAGACAGATATACTGCTGGAAAAAATGCTCTTGAATTTAAGAGACAAAATTAATCATAGTTTTCCCTGGCTGGCAACCCTTGAAGAAATAGTCTTTAATGATACTTTGACTGATGTGGAATCTATTGATGGTATTAAGACAAAGTTTTTGAGTTGTGTAAATACTATGCTGGAAATTATAAAAAGATATGAACTGCATCATCCAGACAGCGTAGTAGGGAAAACCTGTCGCTATGTAATAGAGCATGTCGAAGATAATATAAAACTGGAGGATATTGCTAGCGTTGTACATATAAGTCAGGATTATATGGGCAAGTTGTTTAAACAGAAAACGGGATATAATTTTATTGATTATGCCACTAAAGTAAAAATGGGACATGCAAAACATCTGATTGTGACAGGTCAATATAAAAACTATGAACTAAGCGAAAAGCTTGGCTATAGTAGTACGGATTACTTTTGTCGTCTATTTAAAGGTTACACTGGGGTTACACCAGTTGAATTTAGAAAAATGGGGAGTTAATTATTTTTTGCAGTTTAAACTGTAATTTAGCGATTTCTTAGTATTTTTTTATTGCAATGCTAAAAAAAATGTCTGACTAAGTGTTGACAATCCGCTTTATCACATCATATTTAAAAATTATATTGGGGGTAATATAATCATGTTTGAGCAATATAACGATTTAGTAAGTGTTGAAGATTTATGCGATATGCTAGCTATTGGTAAAAATTCAGCATATAAATTATTATCATCCGGCGAAATAAAATGCTTTCGTCATAATCAAGTTTAGAAAATACCTCGGGCAGCAGTAACCGAATATATAATAGAAAAATCTAAATTAACGATTGTTTGAAAGGCTGTTCCAAGTGTTCCACTTGTTCCACTAAAATCTATTTCACGAATATATTTTAAATAGAGCAATATCTAAGACTTATAAAAGCACTTTTAACCACATCCATTTATTGGATGTGGTTAATTTGTGGTCAAAAAGGCCCCACGTCAAACCACGCGAAGCCGTGAATTTACTGATGGCAGAGAGGGAGGGATTCGAACCCTCAGCACCTTGCGGTACAATTGATTTGTACTAATAAACCACATCCGGTAAAGCGGATAAGGTGTTAGAGGTCTGACTACTATTTCCTTTTGGAAAACTAAAGAAAATAGTGGCTCCTTCATCAACTTTTCCTGTCATCCAGGCTTTACCACCGTGTCTTTTTAGAATCTTTTGACACGTAACAAGCCCTACGCCCGTTCCTTCAAATTGATCGACAGGATGAAGTCTCTCTAAAATTTCGAAAAGTTTAGAAGAATACTCCATATCAAAACCTGCCCCATTGTCTTTTACGGAAATAATATAATTATTCCCATCCTCGGTGAAAGTTACATCAATAATTGCCTGTTCTCTGTTTCGGGTATATTTTAGCGCATTATCAAGAATATTTGTTACAAGAATTTTCAGCATGATCGGGTCGCCCTGGACTGTGGGCAGTTCTGCCACAGTATACTCTACCTGTCTTTTCGGCCCAATCTGCCGTAACTCGGAATAGACTGTCCAAAATAACTCCTCCAACGAAACCGGCTCGGTTTTTATTTGTTTTTGAGACATTCTGGAGAGTTCCAACAAATGATCCGTAATGGTAACGACTTCTGCAGATTTGTTTTGAATATGGTTAACTAACTCTTGTCCATTACGATCAAGCTTATCATAATAATCACGCACGATAAATTTAGCAAGCTGATTGATAGACAGTAATGGGGATTTGAAATCATGTGCTACGGAATGACAGAAATGGTTTAGTTCCTGGTTAGTTTGTTGAAGCGATTCTTGATTACTAAGCAAATTGGCTCTTGTTTTTTCGAAATATACTAACACAATACCGGACGCAATAATAAATCGCAAGATTCCAGCAATTGAGACTATCCATCGTGAGAAGTCGGTATTGACACCCAAAAGGGGTGTTAATGCGGTGAAAATGCCCCACAGGATAAATGCATATCCTGTAATATAGTTTCCTGCTCCTTTTATCTGCAATTTGGTAATAAATATTCTACCTATATAGTACAGCATAAGAGTGGAAATACATGAAGAAGGAACTAACTTCCAAAAAGTAGAAGCATCCACTAAATCGAGTATAATATTTAATACAGAAGCAATAGCGACACCACGCAACCAAATTACATTTAATTGCTTTTTAATGACAAGATGAGCACTATATATAAGAGTCGTGGAACAGGCTATAAAAAGCGTTTGGTAAGTAAAAAAACTTAATATGGACTGTCTCCAATCTAACATTCCAGAATCAAAGAGTGCAAGCCGTATTAAATGAATAAGCCATCCTACGATCCAAGCACCCATATATGATTCGCGATATACGCCATATAAATATATGTAGATAAATAGCATAAGAATTGTCCCGGACATTGCGCATATTATAGATAAAAAAATAATATCCATTTGTATCCTTCCTTCTATACCTATGTGCAAGAAGCACCGATAAAATTTATATTTTTCACAATCTTACTGGCGATATCGGGATATAAATGGTTAAACTTCAAGAAAAAATGATAAGACAATACTAATATTTCTGTATCAGTTGCAGCTACGATACTTAATGTATGCCTAGTACGGTTAATTAAACCATTTCCATTGAGGTGTTGTCCTAAAGGTATTTTATCAATATCCAACGAGTCCGGAGAATGCAGTGTTCCTGAAAGTAAGACAATAATCTCTTGACTTACACTTTCGCGAGCCACAACGTAGTCGCCTTTAGAACATTGAACAATCACGCCACAACGATATAAGAATTTCTTCGCATCTGCTTCAGATAATCCTTGCAGTATTGGAATACATTTATTAGGAGCGTATCCTAGACGAGTACGTAGAATCTCCCAAAAAATTTCTTCAGTTACGAGTTGGCTGTTTGTAATAGTTGCGGCTCCAGGAAACCTAGAACGAAACCATTCAATGAATCGGTTGTTCTGTGTTTTTCCTTTATCAAGGGCTATCTTTAAAAAAGGAGAGTGTACCCTTCGCAAATGATCAATATCGTTTGGCATTACAACAAAATTAGCCAATGCCCCATAACTGGGATCTACGACATTTGTACCTATACGGCGATGTCCATAGTGTTCATGGAGAGGAAGCAAGTAAAAATTGGTACTTCCAAACCCAAAATCTACTTGATTATCGCAATACATCTCAAATACCTTGGTCATCAGTGTGGTGAATAATGGAAAGTTTCGATAGGATGAAGCCACCATACCTTTTGAAGCAATCCCAAAGCTATAATTTTCATCTTTGTGGTAATATTCTTTAAATTTATCCATAGAATACATCTTTACTATTTCAGAAGGAAAGGATGATAGTTGTCCTATATTAACTCTTACAGTGCCAACAACCTCTGATCCTATTTTCGCGTAAAATAAAGTACCCCATTCATCTAATTCATCATATAAAAGTTTGTTTTTATGATCTGCACCTACGAGATCATAGCCTATTTCTTCGGCATAGATAGTATACCGAAGACGATAGATTTCTTTTTTTTCTTCGGGCGTTGTTGCAATGCTAATTTTAATTACATCTGAGTCCGTAAGTGGCGTACAAGGTTCATTTTCCATAAATTTTGCCTCCTATATTGTTTAGTAATCATTAGTGGATATTGCATTTACAAACAAAAAAGTATAATAAGATATATTATAGCAAATTTTTACACATATGACATAAAAAATAGAAAATTACACCATAAAATAGCTTTTTTAGTAAGTATCTATAGAAATAACGAATTTTATATGGTAAATTAATGTAGTAATGGAATAAAAAACTATAATTGATTATTCGTATTCACAATTTCATTTAAATAATTTTTAAAGAACAAACTAGTATAGCCGTTGCCATGATCAAAAAATATGTTGAATTGGAGGGATATGATTTGTATAAAGTGTTGCTTGTTGATGATGACAGGTCGATTTTATGTGGGCTAAGGCAATTTAAAGAATGGAAATCATGTGGATTCACTATTGAAGATGAGGCATGTGCTAGCAAGGAGGCATTGGACAAACTGGTTGAAAAATGTTTTGATCTGGTAATTACCGATATCAGAATGCCTGGAATGGACGGACTAGAATTATTAAATAAGATTAAAGCCAGAAACTTAGATACTTGTCTAATGATAATGAGCACCTATAATGATTTTGAATATGCGCAAGAAGGTATACGTCTTGGCGTATTTGACTATATTATGAAACCGATGGACAGCAAGATTCTGGAGAGTGCCTTAACTCGGGTAAAAAGGCATTTGGATGACAAAAACTTCTTACAAAAAAGGTGCAAAGAAGAAAAACAAATGCTATTCGAAGAAAACCTTAGATTTTTTTACCCAACGAGCCAAGAACAAAAACTTATTGATTTAATGATGATCGGTGACTATAAGACTATTGATGAAGCATCAAGTACTTGTTTAGAACTATTTAATTTGACGAATCAAGACCTAGTTAAGACAGATATACTGCTGGAAAAAATGCTCTTGAATTTAAGAGACAAAATTAATCATAGTTTTCCCTGGCTGGCAACCCTTGAAGAAATAGTCTTTAATGATACTTTGACTGATGTGGAATCTATTGATGGTATTAAGACAAAGTTTTTGAGTTGTATAAATACTATGCTGGAAATTATAAAAAGATATGAACTGCATCATCCAGACAGCGTAGTAGGGAAAACCTGTCGCTATGTAATAGAGCATGTCGAAGATAATATAAAACTGGAGGATATTGCTAGCGTTGTACATATAAGCCAGGATTATATGGGCAAGTTGTTTAAACAGAAAACGGGATATAATTTTATTGATTATGCCACTAAAGTAAAAATGGAACATGCAAAACATCTGATTGTGACAGGTCAATATAAAAACTATGAATTAAGTGAAAAGCTTGGCTATAGTAGTACGGATTACTTTTGTCGTCTATTTAAAGGTTACACTGGGGTTACACCAGTTGAATTTAGAAAAATGGGGAGTTAATTATTTTTTATAGTTTAAACTGTAATTTAGTGATTCCAGAGGGACAAAAAATAAAATGCTTTTTATATTGCACGATCGATGTTTCTGTTGACTTTTTCCACAATGCAGGGTAATATTTACCTAACAACCGGTCGTTAAATATATAAGTATTTTAACTAAATGGCAGGAGGCAACTATGAATAAACGAATTGAAACCAAAGTATCCATTACTGCACTAGGAACTTGTCTTATGCGAGCTACCTCTTATTATGAAAATAATCCATACTATAAAAGTGAGGATTTTATTGCCTCTATGATTATACCAGCGTATCTTCGTACAATGACAAAATATACTATTTCGCGAAGTATTCTAAAGAAAGCTTTATTTAAAGTTCCAGGAATATATGAGTATATCATTTCACGGACTAAATTTATTGACGAAATAGTCAACAGTCTTGCTGCGAATATTGATCAAGTATTGATCTTTGGCGCTGGATTCGATTCCCGAGCTATTCGGTTTAGAAATCAGTTAAAGAACGCGAAAGTATTTGAGCTTGACGCTCCAGTAACTCAGCAGGCAAAAATTAATAGATTTACGAAAAAAAATATTAATTTTCCACCGAATTTAAAGTTCATTTCCATTGACTTTAATAAAGAAGCATTAGTAGAAAAATTAGATGAAGCCGGGTTTGAAAAAAATCGCAGATGTCTTTTCCTTTTAGAAGGGTTAACCTATTATCTTAATCAAGAAGCTATTGATAGTACATTAAATCTTATAAGTGAGTATTCTGCGAAAGACAGTCTAATTGTTTTTGATTATGCGTCCGCCTCAGCAGTTCGGCAAGAGAAAATTCATGGTGACACTAATATAGAAAAGCATTACAAAAAACTTGTCAAATCGGGTGAAAAGCCTAGTTATATGATTGAGGGGTCAATAGAAAAATTTTTAGAAAAATATAAATTTGGATTAATTAAGGAAGTGGATTCGGCTCATTTAGCAGAAAAATATTTTAATAAAGAAGATTTTGAGCGAATCACCCAGAAGTTTAGGATTGTCCAGGCGATAAAGAATGTCTAACTAGTAGCGGGGAGTGACTACTTAAATTTATCTGGTGAATTTTTCTGCATTTCATACTTGACATATGTTAGACGTCTAACTATAATGAAAGCATGAAGAAAAATGTAGTTGCTCTTGTGAGCCGAATAACAGAAAAAGCGCACAAACTTATTGTAAGAGAGCTTGAAGCGCGTGGAGTTGATGGTATCGTTCCTTCGCATGGGGGAATTTTAGGTAATCTTTTCACAGGCGAAAGATATACCATGAAAGATTTAGCTGAAAAAATCCATAGGACAAAACCGACAGTGACTGTATTAATTGATAAGCTTGTAGGTCTAGGGTATGTTACCAAGGAAAAAAGTAGAGAGGATAGTCGTGTTACCTTTATCAGATTGACGGAAAAAGGATTGGAGTTAAAACCTATTTTTATTGAAGTTTCTGAGAGAATGAATACGATTGTGTATAAAGATTTATCCGAGGAAGAAGCGAATTACTTGGAAGCAACATTGGAAAAAATAAAGCGTAATTTAGATGAATAGAGTTTGAGTGCGTCTTCATCTAATCATATAGTTAGACGTCTAATGAAACGTAAGAAAGTCTGTGCCAAATGAAAAATAAGTATATCTGCAATGAAAAATTTTTTTATAAAGATAGTTAGATGTCGAATATTATTAAGTATAAGTATCTGCAAATAAGGAATGGTATTCTTTGAAAATATATTAGTATAAAAGAAAGAAATAGAACTTTAGTAGAAATAGTGTGTTAATGCACTATTCATATAAAAAAAGTGGGGGTATTTTAAATGCAAGAAGTAGTAAAGTTTTTACAAGAAAACGTCACCGGTTGTTTGGCAACGACTGAGGAGGGAAAACCAAAAGTCAGACCTTTTCAATTTATGTTAGAAGACGAAGGCAAATTCTTTTTCTGCACTAGCAATGAAAAAGATGTATGCAAGCAATTAAAGGCCAATCCATATGTGGAATTTACAAGTTCTTCGCCTAAGTTTGCTTGGATTCGGCTTAGTGGTAAAGTAGAATTCAGTAATGATGTAAAGATCAAAGAAAGGGTTCTTGAAATAAGTGGTTTAGTAAAATCCATTTATAAAACAGCAGACAATCCGATTTTTGAACTATTTTATATTGAACATGGCACTGCGATACTTGCAGATTTTTCTGGTCAGCCCGCTAGAACAGTAAACTTTTGAACGGAGAACAAATAAAAAAACTTCAATAAAAAACCTGATGATTTTTATCATCAGGTCAGCTTGTAGACAAAATAAAATATTTGTGCCGATGATTTAGAAAATATCTAAATCCGTTCCACTTATAAACTAGTACGAAGATAGGCTGCCGGTCGGTGAGAAGTGCTTAGATGCAAGGCTCAGTAAGGGGATGTGAAGGAGTCGTACCTGTGTACGTCGACGAACAGCACCTTACTGCAACGCTGCAGATGAGTGCTTATCGCCAACCCGCGGCCTATCTGTCCATAGTTTGTCTAAATGCTGACCTGATGATTTTTATCATCAGGTTTTTTCTCTATAAATACGGTCAATGATATTATCTGAATTTTCTATCGTAAACAATAATAAATCTTTATTTTTTTTATTGTAATAAGTTGGCTATAATGAAAATGTAAGTTATTTATAAAATGACCTACAAATGAAATCAATAAAATTTATGTTACGATAGTATATAACTATCATAACAAGGTTGTAATTTTTTATTTTAGTGAAGCACTGCAATTGTTCGTGATTGCGATTAATGAGAAGAAGGTGAAAAGAGATGGAGTTAATCACAAAAGGAAGAGCTGGGACATTGGAATCTGGCGATATTTGTGTTGTCGTTGAAAAAACGGATGCTGCAGGGATTGTGATTGATCTTGATAGTTCCGTTGCCAGTTTATTTGGCAGAGAGATTAAAGAAGTGATTACAAAAACAGTCAGTGACCATGGTTTTAAAGATGGCGTTAAAGTTACCGCAACAGATAAAGGTGCGTTAAATTGCACGATCGCGGCAAGAGTGACAGCAGCATTATATCGCGCTGCTGAAAGCACAGAATTTAGTTGGAAGTAGAAGGCAAACAAAGAAAGGGCTGAGAGAAAAGATGGCTATTAAACAGAGATTGCGTAGAACCATGATGTTTATCCCTGGAAACAATCCTGGTATGATGCGCGATGCACATATATACGGTTCGGACTCGATTATGTTCGACCTTGAAGACGCTGTATCGATGGCAGAAAAAGATGCGGCTCGCCTGCTTGTATTTAATGCAATAAAAACAATTGATTATGGAGATACAGAAGTTGTTGTTCGTATCAATCCACTTAACACACCTTACGGCAAAGCTGATATTGAAGCAATGGTTGTCGCTGGAGCACATGTACTTCGTATGCCAAAAACCGAAACAGCAGAAGATATTACCGAATGCGAAGAATATATTGCTGAAATGGAAAAGAAACATGGCATTCCAGTAGGCAAAACACTCATGATGGCAGCAATTGAAGGTGCGCTTGGCGTACTCAATGCCTATAAGATTGCTACTTCTTCTGATCGTTTGATTGGTATTGCAATCGGCGCAGAAGATTACTGTGCAAACATGAAAGCAAATAGAACAAAATCAGGGATTGAGCTTCAGTTAGCACGGGAAACAATTGTAGTTGCCGCACGGGCAGCTGGAATCGATGCACTTGATACAGTGTTCTCCGATGTGAACGATGAAGAACAACTGATCTATGAAGCTACCTTAGTAAAAGAAATGGGCTTTGATGGCAAATCCGTTATCAATCCTCGTCAGATTGGTCCAGTACATAAAGTATTTGCACCAACTGAAAAAGAAATTGAAAAGGCAAAACGTATCATTGCCGCAATTAAAGAAGCTGAAGCAAAAGGTTCTGGCGTTATCAGCTTGAATGGTAAAATGGTCGACAGACCGGTTGTAATTCGTGCCGAACGTACGATTGAACTTGCAATCGCATCTGGCGTGCTATTACCAGAGGAGGTAGAGTAATGAAAAATGCAATCAATCATGAAGTTTCAGCGCAGCTTCTTAAACATTTAGGTTTAGAATTTTACAGTGATAATGGCAAAGGAAAAGATTGCTCTACATTAAATGAACGTCTTGTAAAGAATGGCAAATTGGTAGATTCTTTAGAAGAAGCGATTAAAAAATCCGGTTTAAAAGATGGCATGACGATTTCTTTCCATCATCATTTTCGTAATGGTGATTATATTTTAAATATGGTTCTAGATAAATTAGCTAAGATGGGGTTCAAGAATTTAACCGTTGCATCCTCTAGTCTTTCAACAGCACATGCACCACTCATCGAACATATCAAAAGTGGTGTTGTGACAAAAATCGAAAGCTCTGGGATGCGTGATGATTTAGCAGATGCGATTTCACATGGTTTGATGAAAGAACCTGTTATCTTCCGTAGTCATGGTGGACGTGCTTCGGCGATTGCCAATGGTAGTTTGCACATTGACGTGGCATTTCTTGGGGCACCATCCTCCGATGTTGTAGGGAATGCCAGCGGTGTTTATACTAACCCAGAAGGTAAATCCATCTGTGGTTCTCTCGGTTATGCAAAAGTGGATGCACGTTATGCAGCTACGACGATTATTCTTACGGATAATATTGTTGCATTTCCGAACGCTCCAGCATCGATTCCAGCAACTGACGTTGATTATGTGGTAAAAGTAGAGGCACTTGGTGATTCTAGTAAGATTTCTTCTGGTGCTACACGCTTTACCAAAAATCCTCGTGACTTACTGATTGCAGAAGCAGCTGCAAAAGTAATCCAAGAATCTGGTTACTTTACCGATGGCTTCTCCATTCAAACAGGTTCCGGCGGAGCGGCGCTTGCTGTGACTCGTTTTATCAGCGAAGAAATGGTAAAACGCAATATCAAAGCTCGGTTTGCGCTTGGTGGTATCACAGGACAAATCGTAAAATTATATGAAGAAGGCTTAATCGGAAAAATTCTTGATGTACAAGGATTTGATACGATTGCTGCCGAATCTCTAATCAATAATGCAGATCACATTGAAGTAGATGGCAACCAATATGCAAGCCCATTCAATGAAGGCTCCGCAATTCATCAACTTGATGTTGTTATCCTATCGGCATTAGAAGTTGACGTAAACTTCAATGTTAACGTATTGACTGGTTCTGACGGAGTAATCCGTGGTGCGATCGGTGGTCATCCAGATACAGCAAGCAAAGCAGCGCTTACCGTGCTTGTATCACCATTGATTCGTGGACGTATTCCTTGTATCTTAGATAAAGTAAATACACTTGTTACACCTGGTTCTGTTTGTGACGTGCTCGTTACAGACCAAGGGGTTGCTGTAAATCCTAACCGCCCAGAAGTAAAAGAAAGACTCTTAAAAGCTGGCTTGAAAGTGACCACAATTGAAGCCTTGAAAGAAAGTGCTGAAAAAGTAGTTGGCATACCTGATCCATTGCAATTTATGGATAAAGTGGTTGCCGTGGTTACGCATCCAGATGGTAGAGTATTAGACGTGATTCATGAGGTTAAAGCGTAACATGTCTCACGCACTATTCGAAGGAATTTCCATAACGTTAGAAGAAGTTTTAACAAATAAAGAAGCCCGCGCTGCCTTGCAACGCGAGCTTCTTGCTCAATATAAGAATCCAATCATTTCTTTTACTATCAATATGCCAGGTAGTGTAAAATTAAACAATGCAAGTCGTCTGTTATACAAGGAAGGCATAGACCGGTTAAAAGATGCGCTGGAACGTGCGTATATTTTAGTTAATGATATTCGGTATGTAGAAAGTTTTACTGGACTAGAAGCGCTTTTTTCGGTTCGCAGTGATGCGCGGACGTTAAAAAAAATTGCTTGCGGTATTGAAGATCAAGATGCAGTCGGTAGATTGTTTGATATGGATGTACTCGATGTGGATGGCGTTCCGATCAGTCGCAGTGTACTTGATTTTCCGAAACGAAAGTGCTTAATTTGCCAGCAAGATGCGGTGATTTGTGCGCGGTCGCAGCAGCATTCGCCAGAAGAATTATTGAAACAGATTGAAAAAGCTGTTGTAGAAATACAAAAGTAAGATCATAAGAGAATGAGCAAAGGAGAATAGCGATGGAATCTTTTACAGAAGAAACATTTGAATTGCAAGAGTTGCCACAATCATTAAAGAGCAGTCGTAAGCTTGTAGCAGATTTTTTGGCGAAATTCGATTTAGCCTATGATACCTTAGACTCTTATGTTGGATTATTCGCTGGGGATAAGCTCGTGGCCGGTGCTGGTTATCAAGGGGCAACGATCAAATGTGTCGCTGTAGATCCTAGCTATCAACAATGCGGTTTATCAAATAAAGTCATTTCGCATTTATGTAGTGAACTATGGACACAAGGGGTATCCAATATCTTCGTATTTACCAAACCGAAGAATAGCAACCAATTTACTGGTGCAGGTTTTCATCTCATCGCCAGTTCACCAGCAGCCATTTTGCTAGAGAGTAGTAAGAACGGCATTACTGACTATGCCAAATCCTTAGAACGTTATCGCCAAACAGGGGTGCAAGGTGCGATTGTGATGAATGGCAATCCATTTACCCTAGGACATCGATATTTGGTAGAGTGGGCGGCGCGGCAGTGTGATCATCTGCATATCTTTGTGGTGGAAGAGGATAAGTCTAGTTTCCCATTTCATGTGCGAAAAAGGCTAATCGAAGAAGGGACCAAAGACCTCAAAAATGTGACGGTTCATAGTGGTGGAGAGTATATCATATCGTCAGCGACCTTTCCTTCCTACTTTATCAAGGAATTATCCGAGATTGCCAAAACCTATGCCGAGCTTGACCTCAATATTTTTGCCAAGCATATTGCGCCAGCACTTTCGATTACAAAACGTTTCGTCGGTAGTGAGCCAACCGATCCATTGACCTGCGCTTATAATGAAATCATGCAGATAGAATTGCCACAGTTTGGTGTTGAACCGATAATTCTCGAACGCAAAGAAAAAGAAGGGCAACCAATATCGGCCTCAAGGGTACGCAAACTCCTTGGACAAAATGATATTACTGGTGCAAGTAAGCTTGTGCCAAGGGCTACTGCAACGTATTTTTTAACAACAGAAGGTCAGCAGATTATCGAAAAGTTACAACATGCGGTCGGTTGAGAGGAGCAGTTTGATGAGTTTATCACCACAGGAGATTGGCCGTTTTGGAGTGCAGTCCCTTTTATATGAAGTAGCCGTTACGCCCAAACCAGGCTTGGTTGATCGCCATAGTGCCGGTGCCCATAAGGATATGGATTGCTTTACTTTTTTAGCGAGTACGGCAGCTTTAGCACCTTATTTTACGCAGTTTGCCCAAAAAGGAGCAGAGTGTGCCAAGGAAGAACCAAAAGCTTTGTTTCGGGCGATTCGCCCAATTGGTATTGCGGCGGAACGTTGTATGTTTGCCGCGACAACTGGTGTCAATACCCATAAAGGGGCGATTTTTTCTCTTGGGTTAGTTTGCAGCGCTGCGGGCTGTCTTGTGGCAAACGGGACAGAACTTACGCCAGAAAATGTTGCAGGATATGTGGGTAATATGATAGCGGGGATTTGTGCAGAGGAATATCACGGGATCGAAGCAAAGCAAAATCTGACCAAGGGCGAACAAATCTATCTGCGTTATGGCTTAACAGGCGTGCGCGGTGAAGCGGAACAAGGTTTTCCGAGTGTACTAAGATATTCATATCCGGTACTGGAAGATTGCTTGCTATGCGGTAGATCGATCAATGAAAGCATGTTGCAGGCGTATCTGCAGTTAGCTGGAAATGTAGATGATACCAACGTTTTAGGACGTCACGATATGGAAGTTTCTACGTATGTAAAAGCAGAAACGCAAAAAATTTTACACGTTGGCGGTGCGTTAGAGCCAGAAAATATAGCTTTGCTAGAAGCGATGGATGATGATTTTATCACGAAGAATATCAGCCCGGGCGGTTGTGCTGATTTATTGGCATTAACGATGCTTTTATTTTCACTAGCAAATCCTACATGGAAATATAAAGTGTAGAAAATGTACCTTGCTCTACTTGTCTGATCTTGTATCAACATAAACTGACCTAGATCAGACTTGGTGGACACTTAGAACAGCTGATAAAATAATTGCAACAAGGGACAAAATGAATATTTTAGATGAAATAAAAAAGCTTCCGAAATATCGGAAGCTTTGAATTATCTATAGAGCTGATAATAGGATTCGAATCTCGACCTGCTCATTACGAACAGTACACATAATACTGGTCTAAATGAAGCCTACAGTCGAGTGTTCAAGAAGAACGGCGCGGCGGGGGCAGATGACATCCTCAAGCCTTTTGTTTATAAAACAGAATCTACTACTTTATCTATACTTTTAAGTATATGATTATCTGGTGTTTTATCATATATAATGGAATATAAACTTAGTTGTTTTGATTTAGGTCTAAGCATGCCAAAAACCCACTTTTTTGATGCATCTCATGCCTTTGTTATGGACGAAATATGTGTTATTTTGCCATAATTTTACTTATTGAGTGTTTTTAACCTGTCCACTTGTCCTATTACATTTTAGGTAGTGTATAAGAATTTAATGTCAATGTTTATAAAAAGATTTACATATATGGTTTTTTATTGTAAGATAAGAGCAAATAAATAACAAATAAGGCGTCAAATAACAAAATGAAATTTAGAACAATTTAGTAAGTTTTAGATCAGAATTACTAAGAGGTGGAGACATGATAGTTAAAAAAATTATAGAGGCTTTAGAACTTCAGAAAGAAAAACTCAACAATTTTCATTATGGACAGATTATCATGAGTATTCAAGATGGCGAAGTTAATCGGATAGATTATCATGAAAGCTATTTGATTAAACATAAAAAATAGATTAGTAGGCTGACTAGAATAACTGGAAGCCGATACTGTCATTTAATGATAGTGTCGGCTTTTTATTTACTCAAGGATGATGACGCCAATTTTAAATTGGGACATGCGCTAGTCTATTATTAGGTTACAATTTTAGAGCAATGATTTCTTGGTAAAGTATCAAAACCAAATTTTTAAATGAATGCCTATAGTTTATAGCCTATTGTATTGATATTTATTTAAGGATAACAACGCTCGATATTGGGATGATTGTGATGGCATATGGTACAAAATTCTAAAATAGAAGGTGGGATTTTTCAAACGAAATTGTCTAGAACAATTAAAAAAATGGGGAGATGAAAAAATGCAAGAAAAATACGAAGTAATTGAAAAAGTAGGATCTGACATGTCTTATGATTTAGTCGTTGAGGTAATAAATAAAGTAGAAAAAAAAGTTAAGATAGAATGTTATCAACCGCAATTAAAAAATCAAGTAGATGAGTTTTATAATTCAATAAAAGACGAGGTATATAAAATACTAAATGGATTTGAGTATTCTATAAATATAATAATATCAAATAAAGTTCCGGATAAATTTGTATGGTTAGGGAGGATAGAAGGAGCGGTACAAAAAGTAAAAGAAATGTCCTAAGGCAAAAATGCAAATGGAGGTATTGAATAATAATGTTGGAAAAAAATTTATGGGGTGCTCATTTATTTATGCCAGCGAATAATGCGGGATATATTTTTTATACACCATTAATTAATGCGAAAAACATCATTTTGGATTTAGAATATGCAACTAATATTGATAAAAAAATAGAAGCAAGATACTTGTTAAAATATGCAATTTCATATTTGAAAAAATTACGACCAGATATGAACGTTTGTGTCAGGATTAATCTACCTTGGATAAAGAAATTTTGCTATGAAGACATAAAAGCAATAATTGATGCAGAACCTGATTCATTGAGAATACCATCAGTAAGGGATAGAAAGGATATAGAATTAATTGAAAACATAATTGATGATTTGGAACAAAAAAATGGGAAAAATTATGATAAAATAAAATTTCAGCCAATGATAGAGAGCCCTAAAGGATTTTCTAATATTCGTGAAATTGCAGGTGCATCAAAGCGAAATATAGCTTTATGCTTAGGGGGAGAAGATTGGGCATATAATGTAGGTTTAGAACGGCATAAACATTCGCGAGAACTAGAATATGTGAGAGTTGAAATGGTAACAGTTGCTGCAGAATATGGTTTGTTTTCGGTGGATACTGTTTACCCGTGGCTTGATGATAAAGTAGGATTTGAAAAAGATTCTAAAATAGCAAGAGAGTATGGAATGTGTGCAAGGGCTATCCAAAACCCTAAACAGTTAAACGAAGCAAATGAAATATATAAGCCTTCAGAAGAACGCTATAAGTGGGCGGAAGATTTGCTATCTAGTGTAGTTAAAGAATATGTTGATGATTGTGAAGTTTTTATCTTCCATAACAAAATTATTGACTCGCAGGAACTTGTTCAAGCTAATAAAATTTTAGCTTTTCAAAAATGATAAATTTGAAAAAGGAGGGTTGAAGAATGAAAGAAATTATTATTCCGAGTGATATTTCTAAAGCGACTGCTAGGTATGTTCCAGGAATAAAAACTAGTGTTACTCAAAAAACAAATTTTTTATTTATAAGTGGACAAGTATCAATTAATAAAGATGGTAATATTGTAGGAAAAGGAGAGCCTGAAAAACAAACTATTACGGCATTTGAAAATATACGAAAGGTTTTAAAAAAAGCAGGTGGGGATATTGAGAATCTTGTCGCAATTACTATTTATATTACTGATTTAGAAAATCTTAAAGTTATTTCAAACGTAAGAAACAACTACTTTGAAAAATCTGCAGTTACAAGTACTCTAGTTGAAGTTAAAGGTCTGGTAAATCAGGAGTTGTTAGTTGAGATTAGTGGTCTAGCGGTATTGTAGTATAAAAGTAACTAGATCAAAACAATAATAAGCGATTCAAGGGAGGAGAATAAGTAGTATGTTGAGTGAATTGAGGAAACTAGATGGTGAAATCCGTGTAGAAGATATTAAAGAGATTGCATATAAGTTTAATATCGTATCTTTGGGAAAAAGTGACATAGTAATTTCTAATGAGGACTGCAAAAATGTTTTGATAAGATCTGTTGATCACAATCAGTTAGAAAAAGATTGGGTTATATTACAAGATATTTGCCAAAAATATCAGAATAGAAAAATGGATAGAAGTATTAATTCAATTAAAGTGTGTAGAAAAAACAAAGAAAAATATTATAGCTATGATGAAATATTAGAAAGTGGTTTATTGAAAATTATGCCAAATGGAAATATTGTATTGTTGGGTGATTTAGTTGAACTGCTCTCAAGTATAGACAATTATATCTTAAAGTTTGCCAAAAGCAATCACGCAACACAATTTTATTCAAGTCCTTTGTGGAAAGAAAACGAATTGAATGGTTTTGGATATATGAAAGATGATTTGATGTTGTACAAATTGAATCATATTAATGATAGTAATAATGATCATTATTGGCAAATGGCAGTATGTGATAATATATGGAGATATTTAAAAGATAGTGACATAAAAGATTCTCAAATTTTCACATCAATAGGAGTATGTAGTAGAAGAGAAGGTAGTCAATACTTTATATTAGAAAGAATGAAGTTATTTCACATGAGAGAAGTTGTTTTTATTGGGACATCTGAGAGTGTTCAAAACTTTAGAGACAAAATGATGGAGTTTTCTATAAAAATGATAAATGATTTTGAATTAGATTCATATATTGAAGATGCAAATGATCCATTTTTCTTAAATAATGAAGACTTAAACTGTGAAAATGAATATCATTATCCAGGTGATGTAAAAAAAGAATTGAGAGCTAATCTTTATGGGAAAAAATCCCTTGCGATAGCGAGTTTCAATATTCATGGAGATTATTTTACCCAAAATCTCAATATAAATTCAGAAAAGCATGATAGCCTCTGGACAACTTGTGCTGCATACGGAATAGAAAGGTGGGTATGGGCGGTTTTATCACAGCATGGTCCATATAAGAAAAATTGGCCTAAAATATTAATTTAATAGGAGCCTTTAGTGAAAGATAAACTGATTCTGAAAGAAATTTTAGATTTGAAAAGTGAATTATATATAGTTAAAAATAAATTGATTAGTTTGATTAGTAAACATGGAACATTAGTGAGCGTTGGGTTAAATATACCGGGCTGGCCTAAATATAATGATAAGATAGAACAATATTTTAATAGTTGTTTTCCTATAATTAGGAAAAAAATGAGACTAGATGTGGTTTTATATAAATATATAAATAAGGCAGGTGTATTTTATTTTTTGGAATCTATACAAACTCCTATAGCTTTAAAAAAAGTAGCAATTGAAATAGAAGAAATGGATTGTTACTTTAGATTATTAGATATTGACTGTTATAATAACGAGGGAATATCTATTAATAGAAGAGCTTTAGGATATGAAGAGAGAAAATGCTTATTATGTAATAATGATGCAAGTTATTGTATTGGAAATAACATACATGATAGTTTGTCTTTAAGAAAAAAAGCAATGAGTATAATAGTGGAGAGTAGAGAAAAATATCATAATTTTTTGGGTATATCTGAGTGACAGATATACCTTTGTTTTTACGGAAAAAGCCACTTGGCTCTAAAACAATAATAGGAAAATCATACATGGATAATTTCAGGTGTTGATCTTAAAGGCTTAAGTATGTATGAATAACCGTCAAAAATATTTGGAGGGAATGTTATGATACAAGGGAAAAGTAAAGTTGCTTTGAACGATAAGGTACTGGTTGTGATATTAGGTTTGGCAGGGTTGATTTCTGCAGCGGATAACTGGGTTGTCTCGCCAATTTTGCCAGCAATCGCAAATGGATTTGGAGTTTCTATTTCCCAAGTTGGAGTTGTTTTAACAGCATACATGATACCTTATGGAATGATGCAACCCGTTTATGGATTCCTTAGTGACCGCTGGGGGAAAGCCAATATATTGAAATGGATTATTTATGGACTTTCTTTAGGAACTATTGGCTGTGCTCTTTCGAATTCTTTATGGATGTTGTGTTTCTGGCGAGCTATTACGGGCTTTTTTGCTGCAGGAATTATTGCTGTGTCTTTAGCATTAATTGGTGATAGTGTGCCAGTCTTGGAGCGTCAGATCCATGTTGGTAGGTTTATGGGGATTGTTTTTCTAGGGCAGGGTTTGAGTGTTGGGCTAGGGGGGATTTTTGCTGAATACATTAGTTGGCGAGTTGCATTTATTATTTTCGCCGGAGCTGCACTCTGTATTGTCTTCTTTTTGAAGAAACTGCCCAAGGATTCTCCTAATCCTATAAATCGTATCAATCGTAATTTTTTTTCTGAAGTTAAGCAGGTAACTTTAACTCCAAAAGGGAGAGTCATTTTCCCATTAGCTCTGGCTGCGGGATTTTTATTGCTTGGTCTATATAGTTATTTGGGATCCTTCCTACATGAGGTTACAGGGTTGGATTATTTACAGGTTGGGATAGTAGTAATGTTTTACGGCTTTGCTTGTCTATTCGCAGGTTCTCAAGTTGGAAATTTTGGGAAAAAAATTGGACAAAAAAAGGTTATCATAAATGGTGAATTACTTGCTGTAGTTGCGGCTTTACTCTTAGCAGCTTTTCCATATTGGCAAACTGGGTGGTTAGCTACAGTCAGTCTAGGGGTCGGATATATTTTCATTCAATCTACCTTAGCAACAATTGCTTTTGATGTAGCAACTGAGAGTAAGGGGCTTCCTTCAGCGTTGGTTGGATTTGGACTTTTTGGTGGAGGTGGCTTAGGCACTGCATTTAGTAGTTTGCTGCTTTTACAATATGGGTATCAAACTCTTTGGATGGTTTTGGGTGCTGGAATAATACTTTTCATTTTTATTACAGCTAGTTTGCAATTTGAGTGTTGAAACAATGATGAGACGAAGGAACTAGGTTAAAGTGTTGAAAAAGTAGTAGTGAGCACACCTGATTCATTACAATTTACAGATAAGGCAGATTATCGAAAAGTTACAACATGCGGTCGGTTGAGAGGAGTAGTTTGATGAGTTTATCACCACAGGAGATTGGCCGTTTTGGAGTGCAGTCCCTTTTAAATGAAGTAGCCGTTACGCCCAAACCAGGCTTGGTTGATCGCCATAGCGCCGGTGCCCATAAGGATATGGATTGCTTTACTTTTTTAGCGAGTACGGCAGCTTTAGCACCTTATTTTACGCAGTTTGCCCAAAAAGGAGCAGAGTGTGCCAAGGAAGAACCAAAAGCTTTGTTTCGGGCGATTCGCCCAATTGGTATTGCGGCGGAACGTTGTATGTTTGCCGCGACAACTGGTGTCAATACCCATAAAGGGGCGATTTTTTCTCTTGGGTTAGTTTGCAGCGCTGCGGGCTGTCTTGTGGCAAACGGGACAGAACTTACGCCAGAAAATGTTGCAGGATATGTGGGTAATATGATAGCGGGGATTTGTGCAGAGGAATATCACGGGATCGAAGCAAAGCAAAATCTGACCAAGGGCGAACAAATCTATCTGCGTTATGGCTTAACAGGCGTGCGCGGTGAAGCGGAACAAGGTTTTCCGAGTGTACTAAGATATTCATATCCGGTACTGGAAGATTGCTTGCTATGCGGTAGATCGATCAATGAAAGCATGTTGCAGGCGTATCTGCAGTTAGCTGGAAATGTAGATGATACCAACGTTTTAGGACGTCACGATATGGAAGTTTCTACGTATGTAAAAGCAGAAACGCAAAAAATTTTACACGTTGGCGGTGCGTTAGAGCCAGAAAATATAGCTTTGCTAGAAGCGATGGATGATGATTTTATCACGAAGAATATCAGCCCGGGTGGTTGCGCGGATTTATTGGCATTAACGATGCTTTTATTTTCACTAGCAAATCCTACATGGAAGTATAAGATAAATAAAAAATAAAAAATACCCTAAAAATACCCTATAGAATAAGCACAAAAGGAGAGTGTTCATTCTATAGGGCATTTTTCATTCGATCATTTCCAATTGTTTAAGTAAAATAGCTTTATCAAAAATATAAATACATATTTAGATAAATTGGAGAAAAACTATTTTATTCGAGCTTACATCAGGTAAACAAATTTTTATAGATAGAGTATTGGCTATGAATAAGTATAAAAAGGAGTATTCAACAAATACTATGAAGGAAATATTAACCTATATAGTAAATGTAAGGAGGTAGGGGAGGTGAAGCGGAAGCAAACTATTGGTATTAAGATAAAAAAGTTGTTGCAAAAAATTATTAAATATATTATGCAGGCATCGGATGAGGCAGAAACTGAGTTTATAGAACCAAGTCAAAGCATGATGAAGCAGCGAATATCACAAAACTTAGAAGATAATGAAGCTTTTTTCAAAAATATATTTGATAAGTCATCTGATATTATTTTTCGTAACTTTCAAGTAGGCAAAAATCAGGCTGGCTTACTTATTTTTATAGATGGTCTTATTAATAGCGAAGCAGTGAATTCAGATGTACTAAGACCCCTAATCCAATATGGCAATAATGCAAATCAAGAAGAAATATTAAAAGAAAGTAATATTAAGAATATTTTACAGAATCAAGTTATTACTACGGCGCAACTAAGTGGAGGCAAAACAAACGAAGAAGTAGTGAAAAGCGTTCTAACAGGGGATGTAGCAATTTTAATCGATGGGATGGGGCAGGCCATTTTTGCCAGTATGCGCCAATGGGATAAACGCAGTGTGGATGAACCACAGGTCGAACCTGTTATACGGGGACCGCGGGAAGGTTTTACAGAAAGCCTAAGGACGAATACCAGCATGGTTCGAAGAAGGTTAAAAACTCCTACTTTAAAAACTGAGCTTATGAAGGTTGGTAGACTATCGCAAACTGATGTTGTCATTATTTATCTTACAGGTATTTGCGATGAAAGCTTAGTTGACGAAATTCGCAAAAGAATCAGCCAGATTGATATTGATGCCATCTTGGATAGTGGTTATATTGAAGAATTAATTGAAGATAATCCATCATCTGTTTTTCCTCAACTTGCCCATACCGAACGACCGGACAAGCTAGCTAGTAGTTTGCTTGAGGGTCAAGTTGGGATTATGGTTGATAATACACCGTTTGCCTTAATTGCGCCTCACCCTTTTTTCCGAATGATGCAAGCGCCTGATGATTATTATGAACGTGCCTTAGGGATGAGTCTTATTCGGCTGCTTCGCTATGTATTCTTATTTATTGCACTACTGATGCCTGCTGTGTATATAGCGTTATCAACCTTTCATCAGAGTATGATTCCCACGGAGCTTTTACTTTCTATGGCAGCTTCTCGAGAAAATATTCCCTTCCCAGCTTTTATTGAAGCGATGATAATGGAGATATTCTTTGAGGCTTTACGGGAAGCAGGCGTACGTCTGCCCCGACCGGTAGGGCAAACGGTAAGTATTGTCGGGGCACTAGTCATAGGACAAGCTGCCATCCAGGCTGGTATTGTGTCAGCTCCCATGGTTATTACGGTCTCTATTACAGGAATTGCCTCCTTCACTGTGCCGCAGTTTAATCAAGCTGTAGCTATTCGCGTACTTCGTTTTATGTTGATGATTTTAGCTGGCATGCTTGGTCTTTACGGGGTATTCATGGGTTTTCTAGTTATTTTAATCCATATGGCAAGTTTACGGTCTTTTGGTGTTCCGTATCTATCGCCGATAGCTCCACTGGAATTGTCTAGTCTTAAAGATGTATTTATCCGGGTTCCTTGGTGGGCGATGGTGACTCGCCCGGGATTTACAGTTAATGAGGATATCAAGCGGATGAAAAGTTCGCTGCGTCCTCGGCCTCCCAAATAGGTGAGCTTTATCAAATGTTCATTAGTAGAGGGCGATGTGATGAAGAAAATAGGAATTCTATTGCTGGTAATCATGAATGCAGTACTGCTTTCTGGATGCTGGGATCGAGTTGAGATTAATGATGTTGCGATTGTCATAGCTGTAGGTGTAGATAAAACAGATAATGGCGATATTTGTCTTTCGCTACTCCTACCTGCCCCTAAAAAATTGTCCTCTAGCGGTGGAAGTGGAGGAGGTAGTGGTGGTGACAACAATGCACCAGCACTCGTGATCTCTGAATCTGGAAAAAGTATCATGGCTGCATATCGCAAGCTTCAGGCAAAGTTACCGCGTGAAATTCTTTTTTCACATGTTCGGTTCATTATTATTGGTGAAAGACTAGCGCAAGATGGAGTTGCTGGTATCTTGGATTTTTTCTCAAGGCCAAGACAATCCAATTTAAGGGCGCATATTTTATTTACGAAAGAAAACATTGACGAAGTGCTAGGGGGGGAGCCGGGAATAGAGCAATCAGTTGCGGAAATGATTCGTGAGGAAGGGGAAATGGGAATTGGTGCTGGAATTGATCTAAAGGATTTCATTAATATGATGACTGAGGAAGGCGTAAATCCTTGGGGGGGACAATTGGTGAAACTACCATTGGCAGTAGAAACTAAGAAAAATGAGAAAACTGAAGCATCAAAGCCCCAAAAATCGTATTCTTCTATTAGAGGAGCGGCGGTGTTTGATAAGGATAAATTAGTTGGCTGGATCAATTATGATGAGGTTAGAGGCGTGTTGTGGCTTCGGGATGAAGTGAAAAGGGGTATAGGTGCGGTTAACGTGAATGTTCCGGAAGAAAAAGGCGGAGGGAAAATGGGCATACGTATCCTTGAGGCTAAGACAAGGTTACAACCTAAGATCAACGAGGATGTACTTACGATGCATGTGTACATTGAGGCTACAACGATAATTTATGATAATTCATCTAAGATGGACTTAAGTGATCCTAAGAGCATTTATGATGCAGAAAAAATGGCAGAGAAGCGTATTAAAGAAAGGGCTCAAAGTGCATTGGATAAGCTCCAAATACAAGTAAGAAGTGATATTTTGGGCTTTGGGACAGCAGTTTATCGGGAGTATCCTAAGGAATGGAAAGAAAAATATAAGGATAATTGGCACGAGGAGTTTCCGGAACTTAACGTAGAGGTTGCGTGCAAGGTTTCAATACCACGAGTCGGTTTTGTCACGAATTCGTTAACGCGGAAAGAGGACGAAATTATAAAATAAGAGGTCATTTATGGAGAGAATATCAAATTATCAATTATTTGCGATTACAACGCTATTTCAAGTCGGTACGACAATTATATTTGGTTTTTCATCGGCTGCTGGACGAGATGCTTGGATTTCCGTTATAATATCTACCTGCTTGGGGACAATGATAATTTTTCTGTATCTTGCACTTATGCGAATGCATCCGGGGTTAACATTAGTAGAATGGTATCCACGGCAATTTGGGCGCTGGTTAGGTACTCCGATAGCTTGGATGTATCCTCTTCTATTCATCTATGATGCAGGACGTGTCTTGGGAGATTTACGGGATTTAATACCAACGACTATTTTACCAACTACGCCAAGTGGCGTTGTTTTAACAATTTTTATGGCCGTAGTAGCTTATGGTTTGTTTTGTGGAATAGAAACCATTGGTAGACTGGGAGAGGTATGGCTGCCAGTACTTACTTTATTCTTTATTCTGGAGCTGATATTTATTTTTAGCTCAGAGATTACTCATATAGAAACATTACAGCCTCTAGTAGGCCAGGGCTGGAAAAAAATTTGGAGTAGTGTATGGCCGCTTGGTATAACACAGAGCTTTGGAGAAACGCTTGGGCTAGCTATGATTTGGCCATTAGTAAAACAGCCAGAGAAGATTATGAAAACTACGATAGCTGCTTCTTTGATGGTTGGCTTCTTTATTGCATTGCTTGATATGGTAGCGATAATGGTTTTAGGCGAAGCTACGTTTTCTCGTAGCATTTATCCGTTATATGTATTGATTCAACAAATTAATATTGCAAATTTCCTCCAAAATTTAGATGCATTGGGTGTTATGTACTTCTTAACTACTTCATTTTTTAAAATATCAATTCATTTATTTACCGCTATTTATGGAATTCAGAAGCTTACGCGGGTTAAAAATAGTCGTGTTTTCATTTTACCTATAGTAGTTATTGTGTTGTATTTGGGAATGAAGATGGCATCCAGTGTTTTAGATCATATTGAAGCAGGGCTTAAAGTTTTGCCTTATAATTTATGGATTCTTTTGTTTTTGGTATTACCAGGTATACTTTTTATAGTAGCGTGGATTAGACAGAAGCTGGGTAAAAAACAGAAGGAGATGAAGTAACAGATGGATAAATTTTTGTATCCGTGGCAGTCACATGTTATGAAAGAACATCCGTGGGCGATGCCGCTATTTATGTTAACCGTAGCATTGCTTCTTTCCATCGTTACTTGGATTAGACAAAAAAAGTAATCAAAGAAATTCAAAATATAGAAAATATGGCCTGACTAAATAAAATGTATCCTATAGGATAAACTCTAGAAAAAGGGTAGCCTATAGGATACATTTTTGTGTAATGAAAGCAGTGATTTTAAAGGTAGTCAAATAAAATCGTCCCTGATTTTTGGATAATATTTCGATTAAATACATGTTTATTCTATTTTTGGATAAGCTATCCAGGAGATTTCTGAGGGGGATTAAATATGGCTAAACTACTGCGATGGAGGCTTCGTAAGCTATCCGAGAAATTACAAAAACAGGTTGAGCAACTAAAAGATATTGGGGCAGTAATCAGGGCTGCAATAAAAGATATACATAACTTTAAAGAGCCAACAGAAAAAACTTTCATTTTTACAAAAAATATTGAAAGTAAGGAGCGATTAGTGCGAAGTGCTTTATCACGTTGTGATGATATTAAGTATCGCTCATTTCAGGCGGGCAAAGCGAAAGCGTTATTAGTGTATTTAAGTGGACTTACAGATACAAATAAACTGGAAAAGACAGTAATTGAATGTCTAACTAGCAGGTTAGAAAGCAATGAATCAGTTAGGGACATAAACAAGATTATCAATTTCTTGATTATTACCGCAAATGTTACAGTTGTTACGGAAACAAAGGAAGCAATAGCTAACATTCTGAAGGGGAACGCCCTTTTGTTAATTGATGGTATTTCAGACACATTATCGATTGATATTGCCAAATATGAAAAAAGACAAATTAGCAAGTCAGAAAACGAAGATGTTGCAAGAGGACCCCATGATGCCTTTAACGAAACACTTGTCGATAATATCGCTTTAGTAAGACGACGCTCAAAAGACCCAGACTTAAAAATTGAGATTTTTGAGATTGGTGAGAGAACACAAACTTCAGTCGCATTACTCTATGTTGATGACATTGTAAAGGCTAGCTTGGTGGACGAGATTAGAAATCAACTGCTCACGATTCACATTGACAAGGTTATCCTTTCTGCGAATATTGAAGAGTTCTTAAGTAACGAGGTTTGGAATCCGTTTCCCCAAGCGATAAGTACTGAAAGGCCTGACAAGGTAGTTGCTGGTTTATATGAAGGCAGGATAAGTATTATTGTTGATAATACTCCGGCGGCGCTAATCCTCCCAGTATCCCTTCAAGATTTTATGCAATCTGTTGATGATTATACGCAAAGACCTGCCGTAGCGAGTCTAACACGATTAACCCGTTATTTTGCGGCTTTTATTGCTGTTTTTTTGCCGGCGTTTTATGTGAGCATAGTTTCTTACCATCCTGGGATGCTGCCATCTGGACTTGCTTTTTCTATTGCTGAGCTCAGGGGGAAGACTCCATTTCCAGCATTATTAGAGGCATTTCTGATGGAAGGTCTTTTAGAAATCTTCCAAGAAGCGATTGTTCGGTTGCCGCAAAAGCTGGCTGCAGCTGCAGGGGTTGTAGGAGCGTTGGTTATCGGTACGACAGTTGTAGAAGCAGCGTTAGTGAATGCACTATTGGTAGTTGTAATCGCGCTTACCGGTTTATCCTCATTTAGTATGCCTTCCTATACGTTCGGCATGGCTTTACGTTTCCTTCGCGTTGCAGCGCTGATCGCTGCCGCTGTTTTTGGTTTGTACGGTGTTGGGATCTCTTTTATCGTAATGGTTGTTTTTCTTTGTTCGTTGCATACATATGGCGAATCTTATCTGGGGGATCTTTTTGATATTACCCTGATCAAAGACTGGAAAGATGGGGTACTGCGATTTCCAGCTAAATTTTTAACGTCTCGTCCTAAAAGACTTGGAACTGAAGATAAAACTAGAATAGGTGGTGAGAAGTAGTGGCGAATCTTGAGGCAAAGTCCAAAATGTCGTCTTGGCAATTTGGGATTGTCGTCACATCCGGTTTACTTACCGCGCGACTTTTATCAACAACAAGTTATATAGTAAGTGCTTCGGAACAATTTTTATGGTTGAGCTCGGCTTTGGCGGGATTGCTTTTTTATTTAGCAGCCTATTTAATGATTCGTCTTGGACAGCAGTTTCCGGAAGAAACAATTGGTGAATATATTCCTCGATTGTTTGGCAAAACGTTCGGGGGTGGTGTTTTTCTTGTTTTTATCACAGTACTGCTCGTAAATATCATCAATTGCGTAGCAGCGCTTACTAAGCTGGTTTCGATATTCCTGTTTGATCAGACTCCGCAAGCGATTTTAATTCTTGTTCTATTGCTGGCTGTAGCTTACTGCGTTATGCAGGACTTTGGAACGATCTTGCGTGTAATTCAGATTTTGGGTTTTGCACTGCCTTTGCTTTATATTTTTTATAGCCTTATTTGGCTCAATTTTGAACCCTTAAATGTACTGCCACTTTGGCCAGATAGTTTTATCGGGATATTGAAGGGGGTTATGTATCATATAGCTTATTATGCAGGATATGAGTCCTTGCTCGTGCTTTTGCCGCTGGCAAGGCGTGGAAAAGTTAGTTTCGCGCGCACTGTCGGCTGGGGATTCCTAATCGTCACGCTAATCTATGTCTTTGGCGGCTTAGTATTAGTCGGCAGTATCTCGGCGAAGACAATTGCAAGTGTTCCGCAACCAGTAATTTATGCCATGAAGAGTATAGAGTTGCCAGGAACTTTTATTGAGCGGCTAGAAAACTACATGATTATGTTTTTTATGCCAGTAACGTATATTTCGATGGTGCTAAGTTATTTCGCTTTAGCAGAAGGCTGCCGGAAATATTTACACTACAATGATCACCGGACCTTTGTTCCGGTATTTTTACCGCTGATTTTTTTCATGAGTATCTTTGTTGATACACCAGAACGTTATGATGTATTTCGATATTTTGGTATGTATGTAATCTTATTTTTTTCTTTTGTTATCATTCCGATACTACTATTTCTAGTCTGGTGGAAGAAAGGCAGGGGTAAAAATGCTAAGCAGTATAAATAAAGTAAATGCTATGCATGTAGTCTGGCGAATTGCCATAGTATTATTTGGCATTTTCACTTGTTTGATTACAACAGGTTGCTGGGATGCGAAAGAAATACAAGATCGTAATTTTGTTTTGGTCGCCGCGATTGATGATGCAGATATAGTTGAGAAATCAGAGTCTGAAAAACAAAAAGCCCAAACTGAGACCTTTGTTCAGAAGCATGGTACAAAAGAATATATGCTTAGTCTTCAAATCCTGAAGATTGCTAAAAGTGACGGTAAAGGAGGAACACAAGCCAAAAATACTTTTGTTATATCGGATACTGGAAAACCAATGTTTGAAATGGTACGCGATATGCTTGGACAGAGCAGTAAGAGTATCTTTTTTGAACATCTTGAGGCGATTGTTATAAGCGAGGCTGCGGTAAAAAAGAGCGGTCTACGACCAATTCTTGATTTTTTTCGTCGTGATCCAGAAATGCGTTCGCGGACAAAAATATTTATTACGCCTGGGGAAGCCAAAGTAATCGCTAATTTTAATCCACCAACAGGGGAAGCGGGCGGGCTATATCTGACTGGTCTAGTTAGGAATCATAAGAAAAACATTCATGTAGGTGGGGCTAAAACTGATGTTGGTTTTATTACCCAAGCGATGGATAATAGCGCTGATTACGCAATACCTAGGCTAGAATATGCTGATAACGTGCCAAAGCTAGGTGGGACAGCATTATTTAAAAACGACATGTTAGTAGGATATGCTGATGAATATATTACCCGCGGGCTTAAGTTTATATATGGCACAGAAAAGTCAGCAGTTATATCTATCGCTTGCCCTGACCATCCAGATCAACAAATTGTCTATGAGTTGTTTAATCACGATACAAAGCTTACGCCACATATTGAAGGAGGCACGATTTATTTTACATTAGATATCGCGATGCAGGGGAATGTTGGGGAAGTAAATTGTGCGGCTAAACATGATATACATGATTTGCAATTTTTGCATAGTATAGAAGAGTTAATTGCCAAAGAAGTGTCACAAAACGCTCAAGATTGTTGGACGTTTCAGCAGGGCTTAGGTATTGATATTCCCAATGCTAAGGGAAGATTTAAAGCATATCATCCCTTTGAATGGAAAAAAATTAAAGATCGTTGGGAGGAAATTTACCCAACAATCCCTCTGATTGTTTCCGCCAATGTGAATGTTCGAGGAACTGGTGAGCATGATTAGCTAAGAAAATAAGAGCTTAACTAGGAAAAATAGTATGGCTGTGCTACCCCAGACTGTTGTAGTCCACCAAGCAAGATAAGCATCACCTGTATTTTGGGACTGTCTATTTGAGGTTTTGAAAAGCTGCCATGAAATCTTGGCTGAAATTATGCAAGTTAGTATCATCCATAATGAACAATAATGTAAGATGATGTATATGACATGCTGATAGATTGAATAAAAATGCAAATTTGCCATAGCTCCTCCTAGGATCGTTTTAGTTATTATTACAAGTTGGTTAATTTTTTATGTTAGTAGTATCTAAAAGTGAGATTGACCCAATAGAGCAAGAAGTGATCAAGATGGTCTACTGATCTGATTTCATATCAGCATAAACCTTACCTTCAGGTGTTAATATGGCTACAGTTACATCCTTTATATCAGTTATGCCTTGAAGCTGTAATTGCTCTTGTAACCATACTTCTGAAATATGTAGTAATGATAAATTCTGCTGCAGTATTTCTCCATTGATAACCAATTCTTTACCGGTGTATTGAGATGCTGTAGCTATATTATTTTGTTTGGAAATGTTTAAGTCCTTGGCTGTCACCGCTCTATATTCAGCCTTTTTAAGTATACTCAATTGGCCATTAGTCTCTAAAATGCCGACTTCAACTTCATTGGGGTCGAAAATTTGTTTTTCTCTGAGCTGGGCTAAAAGATCGCTAGCACTATAAAATCCAGTAGCAAGGTTACTTTCTAATATTTTACCAGCACGAATAACTACTCTTGGCTGATCATTCAACAATTTTTTCACAGGCGCGTTATGTAAAGTGATTATATTCATTGTAATAACTAAAATAGTCCATGTAGTGAAGCATAAGAGTTCCGTAGTAAGAGAAATCGATTTATTTGCCATCGCTGAAGCTGCAAGCGAACCAATGGTGGTACCTGCTAAATAATCAAAAAATGTTAGTTGTGAAATTTGCTTTCTTCCTAATAGTCGAGCGATTACCAGTACGATAAAAAAAACAAAAGTTGTACGCAATATTGGTTCGAAGATAGATGGTTCCAAAGCTTGCATTATTGTAAGTCTCCTTCCGAGGATTTAGCTTTATAATTTCCTTTTTCCTAAAATTTTACTAAGGAAATAACTGGATGATAAAAAAGCTGCCTACTGTGAAAGTCTAACTTGGAATTTGTAATGACGAAATAGCTTCTGAAATTGTTTTTTTATGAGTAAGAAATGATACTATATGGGGATAGCCTTTGCTTTTGTGTGAAGGGCCTAGGTTTGGTAGGAGGATTTTATTTATGGGTTATGGTTTAAGTTTATTGGCGAGATTAGGGATTACTTTAGAGGTATTTAAAATAGCATTTGCTGCGGGATTATCCTGGATGGTTGCTTCAACAATTACTGAAAATGCATATCCGATTTAGGACGTATCTTAGACGAGATTGAAGATAAGTTTCCAGACTTAAATGAAAAAGATGTTATATTTAGAAGCCAGTTGCTAAAGATTGGTACTACATCAGATGAATAATAATTTTTAATAGGGGTATCATGCCTGCCAGTGATCCCATATCCATTAAAGCAACATTTTGTAAATGAAGTAGAAATAGTATCACTTGACTATATTAAGTGCACATGATAATTAAGCATATAAAGTTGGTTCCAAAACGTTTAAGAGTTAAAAAGTTCCTTCTACTGCATCACATTTAGAAAACCTATATAATATTGCTCTGAAGTTTGGTTCCCGATTGAGAAAAAGAAATAGTCTATGTATGAGACAAAAGAAAGTACATACTTTGGTTATATTACATGTAAAAAGCGGGCTGACTAGTGAAATTACTAGTCAGCTCGTTTTTTATTTAGTATTATTGCCACCGGTAAAACTGTTGGAGCAGAATAGATGGACCACCTAATTTTTTGACATAGTAAATGCATATTTTCATGTGTAGTATTTTCTACAAAATTAGGGGATTATATAACGATTACTTGTTATTGTTAGAATAATATACAAGTTGAATAGATCATGAAAAGAAAGTACTTACTAGTACCTGTGTCTTGTCACATGTATTGACATATAAAAAGGTGATGAATTACAATGAGTATGGAAATATTATGGCTAACAAACTGCATTTGGATTGAAATGAACAAAAAATATAGCTAAAAGAGATGGAGGAAAGGTAATGCTAAATTTAAAAACGGAGATACAGCGACTGAAAAAAGAAGCTAATGCGGTAATCTTAGCTCACAACTATCAGTTAGAGGAAGTGCAAGAAATTTCTGATTTCATAGGAGATTCTTTTTATTTAAGTAAGATTGCTGCTACGACAAAGCATGATGTTATTGTCTTTTGCGGAGTTCACTTTATGGCAGAAACAGCTAAACTTTTATCTCCAGAAAAAGCTGTTTTATTGCCGGAAAAAGATGCTGGCTGTCCCATGGCTGATATGGTTACAGCGGATGGATTACGTAAACTGAAGCTGGAACACCCTGGGGTGCCAGTTGTGTGTTATGTGAATTCTTCGGCAGAGGTAAAGGCAGAGAGTGATATTTGTTGCACTTCATCCAATGCGGTAAACATTGTCGCTTCATTAGAGAGTGAGAAAGTAATTTTTGTTCCAGATGAACATTTGGGTGATTATATTGCCAAGAAGATACCCGATAAACAGTTAATACTTTGGAAAGGTCATTGCATTACGCATGCTAAAGTAAAACCTGAAGAGGTAAAAAAAATTCGTCAGTTGCACCCTGACGCTGAGTTATTAATTCATCCAGAGTGTAGTCCTGAGGTTGTAAAGTTGGGAGATTTTGTTGGTAGTACATCTGACATTATTCAGCATGCTGAGCAATCAAATGCAAAGAGCTTTATTATTGGTACGGAAATGGGAGTAGTTTCTACCTTAAAAGCATCTTTACCAAATAAAAAATTTTATTTAATGCATCCTGGCTTGGTGTGTCCTAATATGAAAAAGACAAGAGTTCAAAGTGTGTATGAGGCTTTACGTGATCATAAATACGAAATTAATGTTGCAGAAGACATTGCTTTAAAGGCGCGAAATACATTGCAAAGGATGTTGAAGATAGGATGATGAAAAAACGTAGTTATATCGTTTCACCTAAAGCTCAGCTAAATAGGTTGGAGTCAAAAAATTATGACGTTGTTATTGTTGGTGCTGGCATTGCTGGAATGAGTGTTGCCTTATCTTTAAATCCTAAATTAAAAGTTGCCCTTATGAGTAAAGAAGAAATTGATGAAAGCAGTACCTATAAAGCACAAGGCGGTATGGCTATTCCCATTGGGGCTGATGATAGTCCTGAAAAACATATAGCGGATACATTACATGTTGGCAGAGGCCTATGTCGCCAGCCAGCAGTAGAGGTACTGATTAGAGAGGGGGCCAAAGCGTTAGAGTTTTTAGAATCGCTGGGGACAAACTTTAATCATGATGAAAATGGAATATGCCTGTCACGCGAAGCGGGACATTCTGAGAATCGTATCGTTCATTACTACGATTATACCGGGCGCCATATAGCTGAATCTATGGCAGCAAAAGTAGCAGAAAGATCAAATATAGATTTATTTCACCATTGTTTCTTAGTAGATATTTTAACTAAAGACCAACAATGTAATGGCTGTATTGTTGAAAATTCTGGTGAGCTTATGGTACTTCATGCCAGTGAGGTTGTAATTGCAACAGGTGGGTATAGTGGTTTGTTTGCTCGGTCAACCAATACCATGACAGCAAATGGTGATGGTATTGCTGCGGCATATCGGGCTGGTGCTTTTATCGCAGATATGGAATTTGTTCAGTTTCATCCTACTGCCTTTACCACGAATACAGGAAAAGTGTTTTTGTTGACCGAGGCGTTGCGGGGAGAAGGTGCATATTTACTAAATGATGCTGGCAAAAGGTTTATGCTTGATTATCATCCAAGTGGTGAACTTGCTCCTCGTGATGAAGTGGCAAGAGGTATCGTTAATGAAATGAAATTAAAAAGTACAGACGTAGTTTATCTGGATGCTAGACATATGGGGGGAAAGTATTTAGCTGATCGATTTAGACAAGTGTATTCTGAACTAGTTCAAAATGGTTATTATATGGAACGTGATCTGATACCGATTGCTCCTGCGGCGCATTATACGATTGGCGGTATTTTAACCGATCTTTTAGGAAAGAGTACGCTGCTTCATTTATATGCGTGCGGCGAAGCTGCTTCAACAGGAGTGCATGGTGCCAATCGTCTTGCCAGCAATTCTTTATCAGAAGGAGTAGTCTTTGGTCGTAGAGTAGCTCATGCAATTAATACGGAATTTCATAAAACTGATCTTGTTGCAGTAAGTGATATGGAGGGAGAAAGAGTTTGGTATTCTACTGATATTAAAAAGTTGGGCCAGGATCTGGCTAGGGTAGCTGGTGTGATTCGTAAAGGTGAAGAGTTAAGTTCTTTACTTGAGACACTAAAATGTGAGGCTGAGGATGAAAAAAACTCTATGGAATCTGTTCAAGGTTATCAAGCTTGCAATGCCTGTCAGCTGGCAGAGTTATTATTGGAGGCAGCATTACTTAGACGTGAAAGCAGAGGAACTCATTATCGCGAGGACTATTTGGCAAGAAATGATGTTGATTTTAATAAACATATTGTACAGCAATGGGGAAGGAGAACTGCGTTACAATGAATAATTTGATCTTAGATGATTTATTACGCAGGTCTTTAGTAGAGGATATTGGAGTTGGGGATATTACAAGTGAGGCTATTTTTGCTGATGACCATGTATCTCAAGGGTATCTTATTGCTAAAGAAAATTTTATCTTAGCAGGAATCAATGTATTTACTCGCACATTTGCTTTATTGGATGAGCGTGTAAAAATAAGAGTACAGTATAAAGATGGTACATTAATTCAACGAGGGGACAAATTTGCAACAATTGAAGGACCTACTAGAGCCTTGTTGTCAGGTGAACGGGTGGCACTAAATTTCTTACAACGGATGTCGGGAATCGCCACGCAAACGAGTCGATATGTAGAGGTTCTTAAAGAGTGTTCAGCTACAATCGTTGATACACGCAAAACTACCCCTGGGTTACGCATGCTAGAAAAATATGCTGTGAAAGTTGGGGGCGGGAATAATCATCGTTATGGTTTAGATGCAATGGTATTAATCAAAGATAACCACATTAAGGCTGCTGGTGGCATTCGCCTAGCAGTAGAGCGCGTACATAGCAATGCTTCTTACTTTAGAAAAATTGAGGTGGAAGTAGAAAATTTATCCCAAGTGCAAGAAGCTTTAGAAGCCGGTGTTGACATTATTATGCTAGATAACATGAATTCAACTATGATTAAGCAGGCTGTCGAAATAATTCAAGGTAAAGCTTTAATCGAAGTTTCTGGCAATGTAGTTTTAGAGAGAATGGCAGAGCTAGCTAGTCTTGGGGTTGATATTATATCAAGTGGTGCGTTAACGCATACGGTAAAAGCTGCGGATATTAGTATGCGATTAGAGTAATTTAACAGTTTGGCAACTAAGGCCTACATCCTAGAAATTATTTGGATGTAGGCTTTTTCTGAATTATAATTTCGTTAATTCTTTAAATTCTTCTATTGTATTGATCTTGAAATAGCTGAATTATTCCTATTTGCCACCAACGATGAGATAGCGCATAGGCTACGGAATAGTTACAATCAATTTACAACGATTTGCTCACAATACTATCATTTTAGGTAGTATCTACCGTAAAAGTGCATACTTTCTTTTTATGTAAAATCATATACAATTAGAAGAAAAAGGAAAGAAGCGTTAATAAATGAAATTAATTAATGTAGATGAAACAAAATGTATTCAATGCGGAATTTGTACAAAAGTTTGTGGACCAGGAATCTTAAAAATGGGGGGGAATGGTCCAGAAGCTATTCAACCGGAAGTTTGTATCGCCTGCGGTCATTGTGTTGCGGTGTGCCCGCATATGGCACTTGATAATAGCAAGACACCTTTGAAAAGTCAAACTGCTCTGGAGAGATTTCCAGTTCTAACTGCAGAAACAGCAGAGCAGTTTCTTAGGTCTCGCCGCTCCACCCGCTGCTTTAAACCGATTTCTGTGCCGCGAGAACAGTTACTGCAGTTAATTGAAATTGCTCGTTTTGCTCCCACTGCCGGCAATCAGCAAGACGTATCATATAGGGTTGTCGAAAATATGGCAACTCTTAAAAAAGCTACTGAAGTAACGATAGAGTGGATGGAGGCACAAGGAAAAAATCCGTTGCGTTGGAGTTTCCCTCACCACGTTCGTGCATACCGAGAGACTGGCGTAGATAGGATCTTACGAGATGCTCCCCATCTAATTTTAGCAACTACGCCCAAAGATTTTTCGCGGGGCCGGGAAAATACGATTTTTTCTCTTGCCTACCTAGAACTATATGCTCCTGCTCTTGGGTTAGGTTCTTGCTGGGCTGGACTGCTGGAAATGTGTCTATTTGCAAAGCATGCTCCGCTATTGGAGCTATTCAGCATCCCTAAAGATAAGGAGGTCACCGGTGCAGTTATGGTTGGTTACCCTCAATATCGTTATCAAAGACTAGTAGAACGCAATCCGCTAGATGTTATTTGGCTGTAATATAGAACATGTACTAACTTTAGCAAAATTACGATAAGTATGAATAAAGGATGGAATTCAATGAAATCTATGTTTGACCAAACAACTTTCTCTGGAATCAATCTAAAGAACAGAGTGATTCGTTCAGCCACTTATGATAAGTTAGCCGATGAACATGGTCACATGACGAAAGAATTATTTGGGGTGTATGAGAAATTAGCACAAGGTGGCGTGGGTACAATTATCACTGGCGGTGCAGCGGTTACTGCACATTTGCTTCCACATCAGATGGGTATCTACGAGGATACATTTATTGACGAATATAAAAATTTGACGAAGATAGTTCATAACTGTCATGCTAACATTATTCTTCAAATTGTCGATCTCGGCTCGCAAACTCGTGTTAATACGAATCAATTGGTAATTGGCGGACCAAGCTCAATAGAGGACTTGGCCTACAAAACTACACCGAAGGAAATGACGAAGAAAGAAATCTTACTGGTGCAAGATGCTTTCGCTGCCGCAGCGCTTAGAGCTAAAAAGGCGGGCTTTGATGGTGTGCAATTACTTGCAGCCCATGGTTATTTATTAAGCAAGTTCTTAACTCCATACTATAATCGGAGAACAGACGAATACGGTGGGACCATCGAAAATAGAGCGAGAATAATTTTAGAAACTTATAAAGCAATGCGGGAAAAAGTTGGCCCTGAATATCCAATTCTAATTAAAATCAATTGTGAAGACTTTATGGATCAGGGCATGACTTTGGAAGAATGTAAATATGTATGCAAAATGCTGGCTAGATTAGGGATAAATGCGATTGAAATTACTGGTGGCAGTCCATCGTCGCGCATTAATGAGGGAGCTGCAAGAATAATAAAAACAGAACAAGAATCGTACTTTAAGTCGTATGCTGCAGAAATAGCGCAAGAAATCAATGTTCCGGTTATATTAGTGGGTGGTAATCGCGATTTTGACTTACTGACAAAAATTTTAGATCAGACTTCCATTGAGTACATTGCACTCTGTCGGCCTCTAATATGTGAAAGTAGTCTGGTTAACCGTTGGCAAAGCGGAAATGTGAAACGATCCAAATGTGTTTCGTGTAATAAATGCTTCGTTGGTGAAAGAACAAACTGTATTTTTAACCGTTGCAATAATTCCGGGACGAAATAGGTGTAGAGAATATCGGATGAGCAAGGACTAGAAACACTTTGTTACTCGACATTTTTAGAAATGTAGCATATAATATTTGTAAGAAATCTTACTTCTTACAGGAGGCGTGCTATGAGCGAATATGATGTAACCATAAGTAGTAAAGGGCAATTTGTTTTACCTAAAGAAGTTCGGGATAAATTTAAACTATCAACAGGCAGTAAAATTAAAATTATAGTAGAAGGTGAGCGGATTATCCTCAAACCTCGAACTGTAGCCGATGAATTACAAGACCTTATCCTTGCCGATATTGCTAAAGACGGTAAGCCTATTAATCAAGGAACTGTAAAAGAGTATCAAGTAAAGCTTAATAAAGCACTGGATAGCATTGTTGCTGAAGCGGAACAAGAGTATAGTAAAAAAGAATATGTGTCCCTTGACGATTTGAAACGGGATAATGAGAATGTATGAATTAGTTGTCCTGAATTCAGCATTGAGACAGTTAATGAGGCAAATTTACGCATACAAAGAAAAAACCTACATCCAAAATTTTTACTTGGATGTAGGTTTTTTCTGATATTTTAATTTCATCAATTCTTTAAATTCTTCGATACGATCAAGGGCTTCTTGGGGTAGATCATAAGAAAGCTCATTTTTGGGGTGCATATCCATATTAGGTATATTTGTACGACCTAAAAGATAGTCGATACTTACATCAAAAAAATCTGCTATTTTAATAAGTGTTGCTGAATCCGGTTGACGTTTACTTTGTTCATAAAATCCGTAAGCACTAGTTGTTATTCCTAAAAGCTCAGCCATATCTTTTTGTAATAGCTTTTTGGAGTTTCTTAGTTGTTTTATTCTTTCAGAAAACATGAAATAAAAACCTCCTTTTATAAAATTATACAACAAATTGTTGATAAATATATAAATACAACAAAAAGATGTATTTATATTGACAAACAACGAATGGTTGTATAATATAATAAGTAAATAATACAACTATTTGTTGTTTGTATTAAAATAAAGAAAAATGCTAATTTAATTTATGCAGTTTTGTTCTTATGGAAATTACCTATTATTTTGTCTGTCTTTTATTACTGAAATTTTTATGGAGGGGTAGAATATGAACGTTTTTGAATGTGTAACGGATGAATTAAGAAGTATACATAATGAAAATGATTTAAAGAGCTTAGAAAAAGTAGCGGAAAACTACTATTGGGCGAATTTGGAAAACAATACTATAGAGAAAAAACTAGAAGAATGTTTATCGAAAGAAGAAATAAAAATGGTATATAAACTATGCGATAATTTTTTGACCAAAGAAGTTGTTGCAGGAGAGCTTTATTATAATCAAGGGTTTTCTGATGCAATGCAACTTATCATACATTCGTTAGTATGGAGTCCTGTTAGAAGATAAGTAGAATAACTTTAAAAATTAGTGTGCTATCGAAAGGTAGATAAATTGCAACAAAAATCAGCAAGTCGGCAAAAGACGAATCACAAGCTAGTATCAATTCAAAAACCGCAATGAAGGCTTTTTATGCAACTAATCAGCTTATGTTTATAGGATAAGCTAATTCGGAGAAATAATAGCTCCTTATAATATTTATAATGTCCAATTTTATTTTCATGTCAATTCTCTGCATTCATTCGTTTGATAATATTGGCAAGTTTGGTTAAGCCTGCTTTTAAATCGGCAATATCGGCGTAGGAGTAGGAGATTCTTAGATGGTTATTGGATAAGTTATCATAGATACTGCCAGGATTGATGAGGAGTTTTTCGGCTAGGGCGTTTTTGAAGAGTTGATGCATTGAGATTGGTTTGGTGAGGTGGAGCCAGATGTAAAAGCCGCCCTTTGGTAGTGTCCAAGTTGCGATATCGTTAAAGTTTGTATCTAAGATTTCACTGGCAGCAGAGCGGCGTAGTAGTAATTCTTGTCGGAGGTTTTTTAAATGCAGTTCATGTTGTCCACTAGCAAACCATTCTGCGGCTGCCCATTGCGATAAGCAACTCGAACCGTAGTCATTTTGCATTTTAATGTCCGCTAATTTCTCTATGACTGGTTCAGGCCCTACAATCCAACCAATCCGAAGGCCTGGACTAACAGTTTTTGATAAACTATCAATATAAATCACGCTACCATTGGTATCGAGTGCTTTTAATGGTGGTGGAGGCGGTGTATCTAACCAAAGGTCACGATAAACGTCATCTTCGAGAATTGGCAGACGTGAAGTTTGACAGGCACTCAGTAAATCTAGGCGACGCTGCTCGCCCATCAAAGCCCCCGTTGGATTGTGAAAAGTTGGTATCGTATAAAGTAAAGAATGTTGCTTCTGTTTTTGTCGATAGATAAAAGAATCTATTTGAATGCCTTCGTGATCAATTGGCAGTTCCGAAAAGTTCAAGTTCATGGCTTGAAATAACTTTAGCGACATGAGATAGGATGGCTTTTCTAGCAAGATATTTGCACCTTTGGGAAGTAGTCCAAAGCAGATCAGTTGTAAGGCTTGCAGAGCACCAGAAACAATCATAATTGAGGCGGGCGAAGCAAAAATACCGATTTTTTCAAGCTGTTTACTGATTTGTTGACGCAGATAAAGCAATCCTTTCGGTTCTTCATAGCCAAAGGATTGTATTTTATCAGGCAGACCTTCTAGTATGGTTTTTAATTGTGTGTCTGGAATTAGGTGGGGTGAAATTTCACCTGTGCCTAGACGAATGAAACTCTCATCAAATTCTAAACGGTTGATTTCTTGGATGAATTGCAAGTTTGGTAGGTAAAAGCCAGACTTTACATAGTCATTCCAATCTATTTTATTTGCCGTCGTCAATAGCGACCAGGTATTGTTGGCGACCCAGATGCCGCTGCCGGTTTTGCTCTCAAGTAGTCCTTCGGCAATCAGTTCGTCGAGGGCAATTCGAATTGTACTGCGGTTTACTTGCAATTTTATCGCGAGTTCGCGTTGGGGAGGTAATTGACTATGAATCGGCCATTGCCCAGTGTGAATTTTAGTTTTGATATATTCAAAGATTTGTTTATATAAGGGGAGTTTAGCTTTTTTATTTGGTAACCAGTCAATCGTTAACATGCCGTCACCTCCGTATCTTTTCTCCATTATAGCAAATTGGTTGGTATGAAAACAAACCAATTGGGCGGAGACATCAAGGAAAAATGTTTTTATAATAGAGAAAACAGATGAGGTGGTAGGGGTTATGACAGCATTTTTACATGGATTATGTTTAGCAATCGGATTGATTTTGCCTTTAGGTATACAGAATTTATTTATTTTTCAGCAAGGAGTACTGCAACCGCGCTTTTACTCGGTATTGCCAGCGGTGATTACAGCTTCACTTTGTGATACCGTATTGATTTTAGCTGCAGTTAGTGGTGTCTCGCTACTTTTATTCAAATTTATGATGATGAAAGTTATTATGATCGGCGGTGGCGTTATCATTTTATTTTATATGGGATATTTGACTTGGCACAGCAGGGTAGATATTAGTTCATTAAATGCAATGCAAGCTTTGTCTCGAAAAAAGCAAATTATGTTTTCGATGTCGGTATCGTTTTTAAATCCAAGTGCGGTACTCGATATTATTGGGGTAATTGGAACGAGTTCAGCGCAATATGCAAATCAGGAAAAAATGTTTTTTATGTTGGCTTGTATTTCGGTATCATGGTTATGGTTTTTTGGTTTAGCGATCGTTGGCAGATTTTTAGGTGAATATAAAGATATAGATCGGTTGATGTTTGTTATCAATAAAGTATCAGCAGTATTTATTTGGAGCACAGCAATTTATCTCATGTTTAGTTTAAAAGAAATGTTCTAAATGGTATACCCTATACATAAAATGTATAGTTGGTAGTTTTATACAGACTGTCGACAAAATAAAAATATTTATATTAATAAATAGAAACAATCTAAATTCGTACCACTTATAAACTAGTACGAAGATAGGTTGCCGGTTGGCGAGAAGTACTCGCCTGCCTGCGGCCTATCTGTCCATAGTATGTTTACAATCAGAGTTTTATAGGAGGGCATTTTATGTATAAGGCGAAAGATTATAGTTATTTATTTGGTATGCATGGGTTTAGTCATAGGTTATTAAAAACTCATATAACCTTGTATCAAGGTTATGTGAAGAACACGAATAAGCTGATCGCAGAACTTAATAATATGGAGGATCAAAGTAGTAACTGCTTTGCTGAACTGAAAAGAAGATTTGGTTGGGAATTTTCTGGTATGCGGTTACATGAGTATTATTTTGAAAATTTGGGTTGTCATGAGCTCGAAAAAGAGCATAATCAATTTTTCGAGTGGTTATGTAATACGTTTGGTAGTTTTGATAAATGGTGTGATGATTTTTATAAAACAGGACTGATGCGCGGAATTGGTTGGGTGATTTTATGTCGTGATAATCATACGGGGCGATTATTTAATTGCTGGATCGGTGAACATGACAAAGGCTTTTTGGCAGGGTGTCAACCTCTGCTGGTGATGGATGTATGGGAACATGCGTATTTGTGCGATTACGGTCTGGATAGGAAAAGCTATATTGAAACCTTTTTTAATAATATCAATTGGACCACTGTAATGGAACGTTTTCAACATATGGGAATATAAATTTGAAATCAACGATATTGAACAAATCAACGATTCTAGGGATCATCCTTAGGGTCGTTTTTATTTTTGCGATTAATTTTACTTAAAAGAAAAAGTCTGTGTCAAATAATTTGTGTTAATACTTTTAAAAATTTTTTACTGAGAAATTTATTTACTTAGCAAGTTTTTGAGCTATAATGGAATGAACACAATATCTTATTTCTAGTACTTTAGTATCAACCTTTGTAATTTACATAATCTTTTTAAGTGAAAGGGGTCTTACCAGTGAAAGTTAAAACAAAAATAGTATCAGGCTATGTGGTAATATCAGTTTTTATCATGATTATAACCGCAATGTCCTTATATGGATTGAAGCAAGTCAGGGCAGATTATGATGATATTATCGATTCTTCCGATACTACGGTCATGCTTCTGCGTGAAATCCAATATTACTTTACGGGACAAGCCAATGATGAGCGTGGTTTTTTGCTGACAGGCAGTCCTGAATATAAGAGTGAAATTCAAGACAAATCCGATAAAATCAAAAAAGATATTGAGAAATTAAAACCCTTAATGGATTTACCTCAAGAAAAAGAAGCATTAGCTAAGCTTGATGAAACTCACACGAAATTCACTAGTACTAATTTTAAGGTGATTGAGCTTTATACCCAAGGAAAAAGCAAAGAAGCGCAGGAACTTTCCTTTAGTGAGGGGCGGAAACTTCGTAAAGATATAGATACTAGCTTTGATGGATTTATTAAAATACAGGAAGAAGAAGCGAGAACGAGTAGAAGTGATGCCGATGCTTATTCTAATCGTATCAAATTCATTGTGATCATAACCTCAACGTTGATGGTGATTTTAGGAATTGTATTTGGGGTGATTCTTTCGCATCGTATTGTAATGCCAATTCATAAAATTACCGAAGATATGAAGAGTGGTAACTTGAATTTTGCTGAGCTGGTAACGAGTAACGATGAAATAGGAATGCTTACTAAAGAGTTTGGCAATATGGTTAGAAAGCTTCATGATATGGTGATGAGTATCAAAACGACAGCCGATCAGGTTGCAGCATTATCACAACAATTGACCGAGAGTGCTGACCAGTCCGCGCAGGCAGCGAATCAAGTAGCGGTGATCGTTACCGATGTTGCAAATGGGGCTGAAAAGCAGCTTGCTTCTGTTGATAATACGAGATCTACGGTGAATGAAATGAATACTAGTATGCAGCAAATCGCCGGGAAAATTAATCAGGTATCAGATAGTTCCAAGCGAACGGCAAAAGCTGCTGATGATGGCGTGAGTATCGTAGAAACATCGATAAACCAGATGAGTTATATTGATAAGGCGGTAAGCACTTCTTCGAGGGTTGTACTCAAGTTGGGCGAACGTTCTAGGGAAATTGGACAAATTGTTGATACGATTTCTGGGATTGCTGGCCAGACCAATCTACTTGCTCTCAATGCGGCTATTGAGGCTGCCAGAGCAGGCGAACAAGGAAAGGGTTTTTCTGTTGTAGCCGATGAAGTGAGAAAATTAGCAGAGCAATCGCAGCTTGCGGCAAAACAAATCGCTGAGCTGATTGGTGCGATTCAGTCGGAAACGAATGAAGCGGTCAATGCTATGAATGAAGGAACTCAAGAAGTTCAAGCAGGAACTGAAATAGTTACCGCTGCTGGACAGTCGTTTAAAGAAATTGTAACACTTGTAAATGACGTTTCTCATCAAGTAAGTGAAATCTCATCAACCATACAGCAATTGTCTGATGGCAGTCAAAAAATTGTTGCATCCGTTGAGCAAGTGGAAGCCGTAACTAAGGGGACAGTGGAGCAAACACAAACTGTTTCTGCTGCTACAGAGGAACAATCTGCTTCAATGGAAGAAATAGCGGCTTCCAGTCAAAACCTAGCAAATATGGCAGATCAACTTAAAGAGATTATTCGTGGCTTTAAAATTTGATATATAAGTAATAAACCCTCAACAGGCTAGCCTTGTTGGGGGGCTTTTGACAATAGCAATGCAATTTGCTATAATATTTTAGGTAATTAATCATGTGCGTCTATAGCTCAGGTGGATAGAGCAGTAGTTTCCTAAACTGCGTGCCGCTGGTTCGAATCCAGCTAGGCGCACCATTTTAAAACAAAAACAAGCCTTCTGAGAAAATGCATCAGGGGGCTTTTTGCTATTACATAAGAAATTTCAGGCACTAGAAATGAGGAAAGAATATGAATACTTCAACTGATAATCAGAAAAAATTGATGGTGCGTGGCGCTTTACTACTAGCGATGGCGATATGCTTCCAAGGAATACGTTTGATCATTCCTTTACCGCCAATGGTAGGAATGTTTCTGATTGGTAGTTTGGTTAATATGACACTCATCGTAGCTGTAAAGTATGCGGGAATGATGCCAGCGCTATTAATGAGTTGTTTATTGCCGATCATTGCTTTTTTTCAAGGGCAATTGGCGATTCCGATAGTAGTGCCAGTAGTTGCTCTTGGCAATATCGTGCTAGTTTTATGTTGTCAGCTATTTTGGCATAAAAAATTGTTATGGCTAACGCCTTTATTTAAAACAGCAGTTCTCTATGTAGGAACATTTCTCATTTTAAAATGTTTTGTGATTCCCGTATCAGTGGCAACGATGATACTGTTCATTATGAGCTGGCCGCAGGTCATTACGGCGATAATTGGTTTAATTCTCGCACGGCAATTGATCAAAAAACTGTCTCTGGGCGACTAAAAAGCAACGAAATGCCACAGTTAGAACATAGAAAAATGCCTGCAAATTTCAAACGATGAAATTTGCAGGCATTTTTCTATGTTTAGATTAGTCTTTCAGGTCGGTATAATAAGGTGCAAGAGAAAGTTTATCCTTGTTTTTAAATACATCTATCACAAACTGTTGAAACTTTTTAGCCGCAGGGGAGAGAGTCTTATTCGTATTCCATGCCATGCCGAGTGGTCTAGTACATGTTGGATAGCCGACTGGAATAAAGACGATATTTAGGTGTTCTAAGCCTGGAATATGAGGAATGAGTGCGACACCAAGGTTTGCATCAACCAGTCCGGCAACCGTCATGATCTCATCACCTTCGAATGTGATCTTGGGACGAATCGAAGCGGTTTCGAAGAATTGATCAGCTAATAGGCGCAGTCCGTACATTGGTTTAAACGTAATAAATGGTTCATGGGAGATTTCAGATAAATTAATGCTCTTACGTTTTGCTAGATGATGTTTCGTAGGAACGACAACAAATAGTTCTTCGGCACAAAGGGAGAACCATCCTAATGTTTCGGTTGTCATTAGCGTAGAACAAAGACAAAGATCGATTTCACCATCAATTAATTCATTGGTGAGCAAAGCAGAGTTATTTTGGTAGAGACTAAATTTTATCTTAGGATATTGTTTTCTAAATTTACTCAAAAGCACGGGAACAAGATAACTGCCAAGGGAATGAAGAAAGGATAAATTAACAACGCCTTGATCTGGTTCCGATAAATTGGCGATTGCCTGTTTCCCATTTGATATTTCTTGCAAAGCACGTTCTACATGAACGAGAAAAGTTTGTCCATATTGAGTCAGTTTAATACTCTTTCCCACGCGATCAAATAATGGTACACCCAATTCACTTTCTAATTTGGCAATGGAACGGCTAAGGGCAGGTTGAGATACAGCAATGCTTTGAGCCGCTTGGGTAAAATGATTAATATGTGCGAGTGTTTTGAAATATTCTAGCTGATTTAATTCCATGTCATATCACTCCTTAGGTAGTGTCTATCATAACATACTTAAAAATAAATATCGTTAATTGTACTTGCAAAATATATGTAAATTAATTATGAATATCATAACTTACGGGTATAAGTAAATTGCTATATTTATATAATAGCTTAGTTTGCTTAGCTTTGGTAGCTATTTGATAAAATTAGTATGCACAAGACACATACTAATCATAATGATATTACATGATTGTTTTAGTAATAACCAAATATATCAATGGATAATTTGTGAAATGCTATTGTATATATAATGAAGAATTTGATTCAAGGACTATATTTAAAATCAACAGTGAATGAATTTGAATCATAACAAATCTCTAGATCAGATGAGAATCTCGTGCGAGTGGAAGAACCTACATGACTTTTTTTTAGTGCTTATTACCTATATACAATAGGTAATTTAATTTATTTTTTTTCGAAAAACTATTAAGTTCTAAACTGAAAGCAACGATAATATATATAACAAGGATGTTAATTTTGTATCTAGGATGGTGATTGAAATGATTGAAAGAATCAGTGGAATCTCGAGAACACCTCGAATTAGTAGCTATACTAATAATAATCAGTCGTTTGGCGAAAATGGTAAAAAGAAAGAAGACGTTAGTTTTAAAACAATTTTAGAAACTAAAATCAGTGAGAAATCAACAACGACTACGCCTGGCGCGTATAAACTTGATTTGAAAAGTTTAACCTATTTATAATGTAGCTCAAGTGTATTGTTTCGTGATGCTATTTATTGTATAATACGGCAAGATGATGATCAAATTTAGTTTGCGGTGTGGTGATAGAATGATAGATGATGAAAAGTACATGAAAGTAGCCCTGGTTGAAGCACAGAAAGCCTTTGATTTAGGTGAAGTGCCAATTGGGGCTATTTTAGTTTTTGAGGATGAAGTAATCGCTGTAGGGCATAATATGCGTGAGACGTGGAACGATGCGACAGCCCATGCAGAGATGGTTGTGATAAAAAAAGCTTGTGAAAAGTTAGGTCGTTGGCGACTTAGTGGAGCAACGCTTTATGTAACGGTTGAGCCATGTCCAATGTGTGCAGGGGCTTTGGTGATGAGCCGAATCGATCGTGTGGTTTATGGAACAACCGACTATAAGGCTGGTGCGATTGAATCCGTGTTTAATATTGTAGGGCATCAAGCTCTCAATCATCAGCTAGAAGTAACGGCTGGAGTAATGGCAGATGAATGCCGATTGATTATGCAAGATTTTTTTCGTGAGCGACGCAAAACGAAAAAGCAGCTTAAAAAGTTATCATTGCCAGCTCAAGAATAAATGGCTTGCCGCCAATGGTCAACGAGCATCGGCAAACGCCATCGCGCATTAGCAGGGCTTGTTGATGGCATAGTAAGATATTTGATGCGATCAGATTGCATCATTTTAAAGTGCCTTTTATAAGAAGCAAATGCTTTACCACCATTGAGACAGATGGTATCAATTTGTGGATAGGCTTTTAATAAAGAAACAAGATCATTGGGAATTTCATGGAGAATTGCCGAATCAAGACTGCCTTCGCGTTCACAAGATTCAATCACATCCCAAAGTGCGAAGTGATGTTCGAGTAGCATAGCACGTTTATCTGCATAGTCATTAGGTAGAGTTTCTTCACCACATAATGCTGAAAGCACTCGCCAAAATCGATTTTGCGGATGGGCATAATATTGCTGCACTTCTAGCGATTGGACACCCGGCATAGAGCCTAAGATTAAAATTTTTGAATTTTGATCGATGATTGGGTCAAAAGATTTGCAAAAACTCATGATAACAACGCTCTTTTCTCTAGCTTTTCTATATAGTATAACATTTTTACAAAAAAATGATGTTTACTTTAGGGGAAAGTATGATATAATACTTATTGTTCTTAGTATGGAGAGGTGTCCGAGTGGTCGAAGGTGATTGACTCGAAATCAATTGTACCGCAAGGTACCGAGGGTTCGAATCCCTCCCTCTCTGCCAGTAGTAAATTCAAGGCTTCGCGTGGTTTGACGTGGGGCCTTTTTTATTTGCGTAAAAATTTAACTTGTTTTTAAAATAAACTAAATTATTTTGATTGTTTCATTATGATTTTGATTAATTTTTTAAATAAACAAAAAATAAACTAAATTTTACTTATAAATTTAGTTTATTTAGAATATAATATAAATATAAGGAGGGCTGAAGATGCTTGAACGTGATTTATTAGAGTTAGTAGAAAAAATACAAAACTACCAAACAGAATTTTACGATATTGAGGTAAAAGAAGCGCATGAAGGATGTCCTAAAAAATTATACGATACTATATCTGCTTTTTCTAATCAAAACGGTGGAGGAATATTAATATTTGGGCTAAAGGAATCTGCTAATTTTGAGGTGGTTGGTGTATATGATCCTGCTGATTTACAAAAAAAGATGACTGAACAATGTAAGCAGATGTCGCCTATTGTAAGACCAGTTTTTACTTTTTGCAAAAGTGATGACAAAATCATTATGGCAGCTGAAATTCCAGAAATTGATGTTGCCGACAAACCATGCTTCTATACAGGAAAAGGTCGTCTAACAGGTTCGTATATACGAGTTGGAGATTCTGATGAGCAAATGACGGAATATGAAGTCTATAGTTATGATGCCTTTAGAAATAAATATCAAGATGATATTCGTTTAACTGAAAAAGTACCATTTTCAATGCTAGATAAAAATAAATTGGATGCTTATGTTATAGGATTAAAAAATAAAAAAAATAGATTAGCTACAATAAACAATAACGAAATTTATGAGCTGATGGGAGTGACTAAAAGTAATATTCCAACTTTAGCGGGAACAATGATGTTTTGTAAATATCCACAAGGTTATTTTCCACAATTTTGTATTACTGCTGTTGTTGTTCCAGGATATGAAATTGGTGAAGTTGGTAATATGGGAGAACGTTTTATAGATAATAAAAGGATTGATGGAACAATTCCAGAAATATTAGAAGAAGCGGTACGGTTTGTTTATAAAAATATTGCAATTAAAACAATTATTGATAAGGAAACTGGTCAAAGGCAAGATAAAGCAGAATATCCAATGGAGGCAGTTAGAGAAATTATATTAAATGCGTTAATTCATCGTGATTATAGCATTCATACCGAAGGTATACCAATACAAATTCTCCTATTTAAAAATAGGTTAGAAGTTAAAAGTCCAGGCGGATTATACGGAAGATTTAGAATTGATCAGATAGGTAAGGCACAGCCTGATACAAGGAATCCTGTAATTGCTATAATGATGGAAGATATGTCACTTACTGAAAATCGTTATTCGGGAATACCGACAATTCGAAGAAGTATGAAGCAGTTTGGTCTAAAAGAGCCTGTATTTGATGATGTTAGGAATTGTTTTTTTGTAACCTTATATAATGAGCCAGTTAATGCGACTAAAAGCGAAGCGGCAGGAGATTTGGTTGCATTTTGCAAGGTTCCAAGAAATAGGACTGAAATTGCTGAATATTTAGGTTTGAAAACCAATTACCATGCTATGCAAAAATATATTTTACCTTTAATTGAAAAAGGTAAATTGAAGTATACAATACCAGATAAGCCAAAGAGTAAAAATCAAAAGTTTGTTTCTGAATAATAGAGATGAAGATGGTATAATTGTAATAGATAAGATAGTTAGAAGCGGAAGAGGTGAGTGGAAATTCAGAAAATGGAAGGGGATAAACCGCCGTTTGAAGTAACAGATCATATGATACAACTGGTTTCTGAGATTAGTGAATGTGTTGGAAATATAAATACGACATATCATTTGCAATCAAACCCGAAATTGCGTCGTGAAAATCGAATCAAAACGATACAGGCGTCACTAGCGATTTTATGCGGCATTCGGTGCAGCAGATCGCAAAGTTGATTCTACCGAATTCATAGAATTTATGTTGCAAATTATGTTGGATGCTTTAACGGAAATCATTGAAAGTAACAAATCTGCCGACCAAGTCAAAATGATACTGAACTGTTTTGGTAGTGATAGAGAACTTTCGGCAATGGAGTTAATGAACCGACTTCATTTGTCGCATCGAGCGACATTTCGGAAGAACTATCTCAATCCTGCGATTGAGTGTGGCGCGGTGGAATTGACGATTCCTGATAAACCGACCAGCAGTAAACAGAGATACAGGAAAGTAATAGAGTGGGATGATTAACTATGGTGGTACAATTAGTAAATTCAAGGCTTCGCGTGGTTTGACGTGGGGCCTTTTTTATTTGCGCTTTTTGCAAAAGCATTTCAACAACTGATACTCTTGAAGGTACAGTGGAAGCAGAACTCAATGTGCAAAATTCCGTCCTTGGCGTCGAAGCACTAGCACAGCTTGAAAAATTAAATCATGGTACAATACTAAAGGCGTTTAACTCAGTTTTCGAGTTAAACGCCTTTTTAAAGTCTTTGTACACTTATAGTTTAAAAATTGCAATTACAAGAATGTATATAAGTGAAAGCCAATATACAGGAAAACACAATTTAAAATAAGAGTTCCTTGGTTATATTGGATTTTAATTATATTTTAGTAGGAGTGGATTTTTATGAGTAGAACAGTAAATATCACAGACGAAATTATTGTAGTATCCCATGGGGAAGAGGATACAGGGAAAATGGCTATGCTAGGGGCTGAAGGGAAGTTCCATAAAAGCGTAATTCCAGTAATTGATGATTTGCAAGAACAAATCACAAAAGAGGTTACGGAACGAACTGAAGCAGATAAAAAGCTACAAACTAATATCGATGCAGAAACAAGTGCTAGAATATCAGCTGATCAGCAATTGCAAGGAAATATTGAATCGGAAGCCACCGCAAGAGATGCTGCCGATAAAGATTTGGAAGATAAGCTTGCTGCAGAGGTTGCAGCTAGAACTAATGCCGATACTCAACTACAAGCTAATCTTGAGGCACAAGCTAATACTAGAAGTGTTGCAGACCAAGACTTGCAAGAGCAAATTTCTAAAGAAATTGTGGCACGTACCGATGGCGATACGGCTTTACAGTCTATTGTTGATAAAGAGGTAGCAGCGCGTACAGATGCAGATAGTAAATTACAAAGTTCTATCGATAACGAAGTAGATACTAGAGCAAAAGCCGATCAAGGCCTACAAGATCAAGTAACTGCTGAAATTACCGCCAGGACTAATGCTGACGAAACCGAATCAAACACACGGGTTAGTGCTGATAATAACTTACAGGAGCAAATTAATGCATTGAAAGGATCAGCTTTTGATGCTGGACACTCGTTTAGTGATAATGGTTACCAGAGCTTAGGTAATGGATTGATTTTGCAATGGGGGCATGCTCAGTTGTCAAAAGGAGCAAATATCGGCAACGCATCAGTTACGTTCCCTACACCTTTTCCGAATAAGTGTTTAAGTTTCGCAACCACTTATGACAACCCACCACAAAGTGAATGGGGGCCTATGAGTACAGCAATATCAGGCGTTACAAAATATGGATGCAACTTGTGGGGAGATGCAGATGAACATCATATTGATAATGATGTTAATATTTATTATATGGCTATAGGTTATTAAAAAATGACATCTTTAGGAGTGGAGAGAAATCTTCACTCTTTTTATTTAATAAATGGAGAATATTTATGATCCAAGCTGCTTTGGGTATGGGGGTTAAAGCATTAACACAACTGGAAAAATTAATTACTAAGATGTAAATACAAAATTAAATACTTATACAACACTAAAGGCGTTTAACTCAGTTTTAGAGTTAGGCGCCTTTTTAAAGTTTTTGTACACTTATAGTTTAAAAATTGCAATCGCAAGAATGTATATAAGTGAAAGCCAGTATACAGGAAAACACAATTTAAAATAAGAGTTCCTTGGTTATATTGGATTTAAATTATATTTTAGTAGGAGTGGATTTTTATGAGTAGAACAGTAAATATCAATGATGAGATTATCGTTGTATCAGAAGGAAAAAAAGATATTGGTAAGCTTGCTATTTTAGGCAATGATGGTAAGTTTGATCCGAGTGTTATTCCGGTAATTGATGAGTTACAAGATCAAATTAACAAAGAAGTCAATGAACGAATTGAAGGAGATAAAGCTCTACAGACCAATATTGATTCGGAAGCTAGTACTAGAACTACTGCAGACAGAGATCTGCAAGATCAGATTACGAAAGAGGTTATGGCACGAACTGAAGGTGATAAAACACTACAAACCAACATTGATGTAGAAGTTAGTGCTAGAACTGCATCTGATCAAGGGTTACAAGATCAAATTAGTAAAGAAGTATTGGCAAGAGGTGAAGGTGATAAGCAATTACAGGAAAATATTGATTCTGAAGTTAGTACTAGAACTACAGCAGATCAACAATTGCGAGATCAGATTGCTACTGAAATTGCTGCAAGGACAAATGGTGATCAAACTGAATCAAGTACTCGGGCTAGTTTAGTTGAAGGTTTACAAGCTCAAATTGATGCATTAAAAGCTGAGTGTGTTCCAACTGGTGCTGTTGAGTATTTTGCTATGACAGTAGCACCGCAGGGATGGCTAAAAGCTGATGGTTCAGTGGTTTCAAGATCACAATATGATAAGTTGTTTGCGGCAGTAGGTACTCTGTTTGGCGTAGGTGATGGCAGTACTACATTTAATCTGCCAGATTTACGTGGTGAGTTTATCCGTGGATTTGACGATGCTCGTGGGGTAGATAGTGGTCGAACGGTGGGAAGTGTTCAGGCAGATGAAAACAAGACACATTCTCATGAAATCGAATCAAACTACAACGATTATTACGCTGGGACTGGTAATGGAGGACCGTTCAGGCTGACAGGTAACGATGGTACTACAACAACGGATGGACATGCTGATTTCTTTGTAAATACTGAGTCAGCAGGCGGTACTGAAACCCGCCCTCGTAACCTAGCTTTACTAGCTTGTATTAAATACTAATCAAGTAACTGAACTTAAATAATTAGATTAAAAAGGCGATAACTAGTACAAAAAATGTACTTGGTTATCGTCTGCTTTGTTGCGATTTTCTTTGCCATTTATCACGATGGAGATGAATTGAAAAAATATAATAAAAAAACATGATTTTTACAATAAAAAATCATGTTTTGGATTATTTTTGCTTGCAATACCTAAAAAATGTAATATACTAATAATAGGTGGAAATTAAAAAAGTCGCCGTGTCCTAAGAGTGCAGGAACACTCTCAGGCACGAACAGGTGGTCTAGCACCTACACGTAACAGCTAGCTGTCTACGACGACAATTTATTATACCGTGCTTTTCCCTTGATTACAAGGGAGACAGTCCGTTCGCTTGGTATAATATGATTGAAGTTTTGGCAGAGGCTTAGCGTCTGCATGCAATCAAGATATAGCAATGCGCATGTGTAGGTTGAATAAAACCTCGCATGTGCTTTTTTGATTTCCCCTGAAACAAGCTGTATGTTGGTTTCTTCTATCTGCATTAGCAGATAGAAGAAACCTCGTACAGAATGATGAAGGGGGATATAAAGTGGTATCAGTACAGAGGAGTAAAAAGTTGTGGTCGAGGCAGCGCATGAGCATGTGGCGGGGAGACATCCTCGCCACAACCAATGGGAGAGGTTCGTTCTATTTACAAGGGACAAGATTTATTTTCTTGGGAAATAGAGGTTCTGTAAATGTATAGAACATATCGAACAACAGGAGACACGATTATGGCTGAGGAAGTAGAAAATGCTGATCTTACAGTTAAATTGCTTACAGATTTAGATAGCAAAGAATATGTGATGGTCAAGCAGCAAAAGGAAGTTACAATATATAATCTTTCGCTGGTTGGCCAGGTCACTGAAATAGTGAATGACGTTTCATTCGAAGAATATAGAGAGATTACCTATGCGAGATTAGACAAGGAAGCATTAGCGCAGGGAATCAAACCGAGGAGACGGTCTCTATAAAGTTATATATCCAAAGATTAGAAAGCACCAAGAAAGAGGCAGCTATATAAGTTACTCAAAAATTTATCGTAATAATGAATACAATAATTATAAATTTATAAGGTGCATAATTGGATAGGGTAGGAGAATAATTTTAGACGTGAAGAACGTCTATTTTTTTTTTGCCGTTTAAAAATTGATTCTTTAGGAACTTATTATATTAGGAGGCTTTATATAGGTGATAAATTTGGAAGGGAGAGGGAGTCGTGGGCGATGATGTGATTCAAAGACTTTTTAACAAAATTGACAATTTATCTGATCGTTTGGCACGAGTAGAAACAATGCTTGAAGAACGCGAGAAGAAACAGACGAACATTGCAGGCATAATAGCATGGTTAGTAACAACGCTCATTGCTTTATATGCTGCTTTACCTCATTAATTTGGAAAGGAGATTTTATCAATGAAAATTTGTGTAAACGGAGGTCATTACCCTGGCTTAGATAGTGGTGCATGTGGTAGCTATCTACAAGAAGCAGATGTAACAAAAAATCTTATGCAGAAGGTTGCTGGTTATCTACGTAATGTTGGCTATGAAGTATTGGAAGTGCAAGAAAACGAGCTGGCAGATATTACAAACGCTAGTAATAATTTTGGTGCTGATTTATTTGTGTCACTGCATTGTAATGCTGCAGCGAATTCTGAAGCAAAGGGAACAGAAACCTATTGTTACGATCTAAATGGCGAAGGTGCAATGCTCGCGCAGTGCATACAAAAGCAAATCGTAAATAGTTTAGGAACTGTAGATCGTGGCGTAAAGGAAAGTAAAGCGTTATATGTGTTAAAACATACCGATTGCGTAGCTTGTCTAGTTGAAACAGCATTTATATCGAACGAAAATGATGAAAGTTTGTTAGCCAATCAATCAGATGACTTTGCCAGAGCGATTGCTCGAGGTGTAACTGACTATTTTCAATGAGAGGAGGCGGGATAGATGAAAGTAACCTTTGTCTTTGTAGGTGGAGAAAGTAAAGTGGACAAGATTATAACCGGTGTTTCCGGTGGAGACAAGTCTCATATAGCCATAAAAATATTTGATGGTATTTTAGAAAGTACAGGAGAGAGGGAAGAAATAGACCCGTATCCTGGGGTTTGGCTACATAATCCAGATAAATATGATAACAATCCATACGCAGAATTTATCGAGGTAGAAATACCAGATATTGAAGGTTTTAAAGCCGAAGCTAGAAAGTTACTTGGTTCACCGTATGGATTTACAGATTGCTTACGAGCAGGAATATTTGATCTGTTAGGAATTGAGATACCAGACAACGATTGGCTAATGGATTGTAGTGAATTAGGCACAAGATTAGCTAGGGCAGGTAAATTAGATATATTACCGGATATTGAAGCTGGTTGTATAGATCCCATGCGACTTCGTAATGCAATACTTGATGGTGGATATGGTAGAATTACTGATTCTATCGCTTCTTGAGGGAGCTGAACAAAATGGCATATTTAACACCGATAATTGAATTTTTAAAACCTTATGCTATAAAACTGGTAGAAAATTTAGTGCCAGTTTTAATAGAAAATATTATTTTAAATAAAAGAAAGAAGGAATCAAAAATGGCAGAAGAAACAACGACGTCGACAGCGGATACTCTTAAAGACACAGTGACAGCAGTGGTAGAAACAGCAGCGACTGTAGCGGAATCAACAACAGAGGAACAAGTGAAAACAAAAATGGATGAAGAATTGGAAGAATTCGTTACCAAAAAGCAAGCAGAAATCGCTACGACAAAAAGCAGCTATGTAAAAGTCCGCGACCAATTATACATTACATTGGTTACAGCAGCCGAAGCAGAACTCGATGCGCAAATTTCCGTTCTGGGCGTCAAAGCATTAGCGCAATTGGAAAAATTAATTGCGAAGATGTAAATGCAAAATTAAATCATGATACAACACGAAAGGCGTCTATCTCATTTTGAGAGTTAAGCGCCTCAGCCTGTAGACAAACTATGGACAGACAGGCCGCGGGTCGGCGATAAGCACTCACCTGCGTCGTTACAGTAAGGTGCTGTTCGTCGACGTACGAAAGTACGACTCCTTCGCAACCCTTTACTGTTCCTAGCATCTGAGCACTTCTCACCAACCGGCAGCCTATCTTCGTACTAGTTTATAAATGGAGCGGATTTAGATATTTTCTAAATCATCGACACAAATATTTTATTTTGTTGACAGCCGAGGCGTTTAACTCAGTTTTAAAGTTAGACGCTTTTTTAGTTTTTTTTTGTAGATTTATAGTTTAAAAATTGCAATTACAAGAATGTATATAGTTGAAAGCCGATATACAGGAAATACACAATTATAAATAAGAGTTCCTTGGCTATATTGGATTTGCAAAAATAATAGATTAATTTGGAGGTAATATTATGGCAACAGTAGGATGGCAGAGAATTAGTGCTTTTGATTCAAAATTTTTATATTCTGGTACTTGGAACAGTTATAGTGCTTCACCGTATTATAATGGACACGAAATGGCTACAGCTGAACTAAATGCGAAGGTCACATTTAAATTTAGAGGTACCCAATTACGAATTATCACAGATGCAAATACAGACCATACAAAAAACATACAGATTACAATAGATGGCCAGAGTGATAATTTTTCTGTTTGTACTTCTGCGGCGTATCAAAGAGTATCTTATGAAAAAAGTGGATTATCTTCACAAGTTCATACTGTAGAATTGGTAAATTTAGAAAGTAAAGTAGTTGGATTTAATGCAGTAGATATTGATGATACAGGGGAATTAATAGCGTGTTCAATAGTAGAATCGCCTACCAATTTAACCGCTGCAGCAGGCGATTCCCAATTAACATTATCATGGACGGCAGTTGATGGAGCAATTAGCTACAATGTAAAACGCTCGACAACTTCAGGTGGTACATATACTACAATTGCTAGTAATGTATCCGGTACTAGTTATGTAGATACTAGCGTAACGAACGGTATTATCTATTACTATGTAGTTACTGCTGTAAATGCTGATGGAGAAAGTAACAATTCAAATGAAGCTTCAGCTAAGCCAGAAGGCATTGAATTATTGCGAGTTACTATGCTTGATTCTAGTGAACGTGATTATCAATTGACTACGACTGAAATTGATGGTTTTGTTAACTGGTTTAATAGTCATACAAGCACCAATACTACAAGCTATATGCTCAATAAAAAGGTTGGGACACAAAATAGTAAGGAATATTTGACTTTTGATAAGATCATTAGCTTTGAAGTAATCAAACTTTAATAGTTAGGTCAAAGGGCGTCTATCTCATTTTGAGAGTTAGACGCCTTTTTGAATTTTTTGTAGATTTATAGTTTAAAAACGGATGTTACAAGAATGTATATAGATGAAAGCCGATATACAGGAAATACAAATTTTAAAATAAGAGTTCCTTAGCTATATTGGATTCGAAAAAATAATAATTTAATTTGGAGGAATGTAAAATGGCAACACTAGGAGAACAATTAACAGCGCCAGAGACTGGGTGGAAAAGAATTGGCGCTTTTGATTCAGTATTTTCATACTCTGGTAATTGGAGAACAGCTACTAGCCCTTTATATTATGAAGGAAGGCAAAATGGTACATGGTCACTAAATGCAAAAATTAGTTTTATTTTTACAGGTACTAAATTACGGATTATCACAGATGCAAATACAGATCATTCAAGTAATATAAAAATTACGATAGATGGTCAAAGTGATAATTTTTCTATTTGTAGTTCTGAGTGTCATCAAAGATTGTCTTATGAAAAAACTGGATTATCAGCACAAGCTCATACGGTAGAATTAGTGAATTTAGAAAATAAAGGTTTTGGTTTTAGTGGAATAGATGTTGCTGATATAAAAGCACCTACTAGTTTAACTGCCGCCGCAGATGATTCACAAGTAACATTGTCATGGATTGCAGTAGACGGAGCAACTAGCTACACTGTAAAACGTTCAACCACTTCAGGTGGTACATATACAACGATTGCTAGCAATGTGACTGGTACTAGTTATGTAGATACTAGCGTAACAAACGGTACTACCTATTACTATGTAGTTACTGCTGTAAATGCTGATGGTGAGAGTAATAATTCAAATGAAGCTACTGCTACGCCAGAAGGTACTGGATTATTACGAATTACCATGAATGATTCTAGTGAGCGTGAGTATCAGGTGACATCGTCTGAGGCTGATAAGTTTATTGCATGGTGTAATCGTACAGTCGGTACGGGGAATGCGTATTATGTGTTTGATAAGGTTGTTGGTTCACAAAATAGCAAAGAGTATTTATTCTTTGAAAAAATCATTAGTTTTGAAGTGTTTAAACTTTAATAATTAAATTAAAAGGGATCAAATTATGGACTGCTCTTGTCAAGTAGACAGCAAAAGATTGTATTGTTTACAAATTAGTATACATCGAATATAATAAACATATACTAAATAAACCAAAAACGCCCTGTTAGTATCAGGACGTTTCGGTTGAGTAAGTGAGGTTGTTTGCTAGAAATTGTTAGTTTGAATTTGCCAATCTCTAACTGCACGGTATCACCTCCTTATTCAGTTTTAACAGGCTAGTTAGTGCTAGCCTGTTTTCTATTATAATCCAATATTACCAATTTTGACAGCTTGAATTAGGCTGTCTTTTTTCATGTTTAAAAAAAGGGGCTGTGCGTGTTTTTTACGAATATTTTGCGATTTGGGCAAAAGTTGGGCTAACGATACGGATATAATCGTCTAATTTCATAAAAATAGATTTGGTCAGTTCTCCTGCATTGAAGACGATTTCCTCATTTTGCTTTACGAGGGGATCGACGATGAGGGGAAGCTCTTCGTTGAAGGAGAAAGGTGGAATCGCGCCAATTTCACATTCTGTGATTTCTTTAGCAGTTTCTCTTGGGGCAAAAATAACTTTTGGTGCACCTGTGTATGCTTTTAATGCATCTAAATCAAGCATTTTATCGCCGGGGAGGATGGCTAGATAATACTGCTTTTCTTTTTTGCTCATTTTTGCCATAATCACGATGGCTTTCATTGCTTGACTAGGCTCGTTACCGCGAATTTTAGCGATTTCTTCGCTGCGCCCTTCGGCTTCGTGTGTACAAAGGCGGTATGTACAATGATTTTCTTCTAAAAATGCAATGATTTTTTCATGAATTGTCATGGTTAAGCTCCTTTAGATAAGATAACAAGATTATTTTATTCCCTTCTTGCGTTAGATGCAAGGTGAACGATATTCTTGTATAATAAGAACTAATGTAGTTGTTAAGTAATATAGCATGTATGTAATTTACGAGATTTGGAGTGTTGAATAGATGGAAAAAGGAAAAGTGTTGCAGAGTTTATTGGGTTTATTATTGGTTGGTATTGCAGTGTTTGCTAGTATGTCGTATATCAAGAGTTTTCATGAGAAAAACGCACTGCCTGGAACGGTGACGGAGATGAAGCAAAATGAGGTCGTGGTTGAAGAGAAAAAAGCAATCACGCAGCAGCAAAAGGCAGAACAGGTGGAAATCAAATATTATGTGACGGCAAATGATACCTTGGCGAAGATTAGTCAACGGATGTATGGGACGGAGGCGTATACAGAGAAAATTGCGCAATATAACAAAATAAGTGATGTGAATATGATTCATTCTGGGGATGTTTTATTGATTCCTATAGAAGAATAAGTAGAATAGCAGCATGCTTTGCAATGAAAAATGACAAGTCGGCAAAAGGTGAATTCGAAGGTCATACAAATCCCAAAAAACGCAATGCAGGCTCAAACTTCCTAGGTCAAACCATGAGCCAGCAAAGTTATGTAATGGTAAGATTCATCTATATTGCCTTTGTTGAATGATTTTCTTTTGCAAATCATTGCCTTGAACAATAGCATTGCTAAATTATGTTTAAGATGTTATAATTTTCTAATCTTCTAATTTTCTAATCTTATTTTAGGTACTGATTATAAAGAACTAAGGGGAACGATAATTTCTATGCAGAGTGATATAGGTCATAACAAACAATCAATCATTAAGATGAGTTGGCCGATTTTTATCGAAGTGTTTTTACAAATGCTTGTTGGTAATGTCGATCAGTTTATGATTAGCCAATATTCGCAGCCATCAGTGGCGGCGGTTGGTAATGGCAATCAGATCATGAATATCATCATTATCTTACTTACCGTAATGAGTACGGCGACTACGATCTTGATTGCGCAATATTTAGGGGCGAAAAATCAGGAGAAGATATCGGAAGTGTGTACGGTGTCGCTCGTGTTCAATGGGCTATTCGGTTTGGTTTCAAGCGTGCTTCTGATTACCTTTCATCGTCAATTATTTGCTTGGCTGCAAGTGCCGGCAGAAATTATGGACGAAACCAGTATCTTTTTTAGTATCATTGCCAGTGGAATCGTAGTGCAGGGGTTATACTTTTCCTTTGTTGCTTCTTTCCGCGGTTATTCTTGGATGAAAACAACGATGGCCGTTTCTAGCGTGATGAACATTCTTAATATTTTTGGTAACTGGCTCTTGATTTATGGCTTTTGGAATATCCCAGCATTGGGTGTTGCTGGCGTAGCCATTTCCACGACGATCAGTAAATGTATTGGCTTGATTATCATTTATTACATATTTAGAAAATATCTTGGTATTAAAATATCTTTGAAGTACTTACGACCCTTCCCTTGGGAATCTTTAAAAAGAATTTTATATATTGGAATACCCTCGGGTGGTGAGACTTTATCTTATCAATTATCACAGACGACGATTATGAAAATGGTCAATGCATTTGGTTTGATCGTTATTAATACAAAAGTGTATGTAGCGATTGTAGCAATGTTTGCTTATATTTACGCGTTGGCAATCTCAGCGGCAATGCAGATTGTCGTGGGATACCTGATTGGTAGCAATAAATTTGATGAAGTTGGGAAAAAAGTTTGGTATACGATGCGTATTTCGCTATTCGCTTGTACGGGGCTTACTGTGTTGCTTTATTTGGGTAGTGATTACGTGCTTGGTATATTTACAACGGATACCGAAGTACTTAAGTTAGGAAAAACGATTTTGTTTATTGAAATCTTCTTGGAAATAGGGCGGGCAATCAATATTGTTATGGTGAGAGCCTTGCAAGCAGCTGGAGATATCAAGACACCAGTTGCCGTTGGCATTGCTTGCATGTGGAGTATTGCGGTCGGTCTTTCGTATATCCTTGGTATTGTGATGAAAATGGGACTCGTTGGTATCTGGATTGCAATGGCAACGGATGAATGTGTGCGGGCGATTATTTTTATTTATCGCTGGCGCAGTGGAGCATGGAAAAAACGTAAGTTGATTGAGGTCTAAATAAATAGTAAAAAGAATCCTATCGTAGTAAAACGATAGGATTCTTTTTTATATTTATTTCAAATTGTGAACAATATAATCAATTGTTTTCATTTGTAATTTTAGGCGGGGCTCTACAGATTTTGTATCAAGCCATTCTTTCGTGCTATGTCCGCCTGCACCGATTGGTCCCATACCGTCTACTGTTGGTAGACCAAGGGCAGCAGTAAAGTTACCGTCAGAACCGCCGCCAGTTTCTACCCAATTGAAGTCAATGTTTAACTCTTTACCAAATTCCGAGATGGTATCGCAAAGAGCTAAAGTTTCTTTGCTAGGCAGCATCACTGGACGATTGATTCCGCCTTCATAAGTAACTTTTGCACCACCAGCAGTAAAAGATTGCTTAGTAAGTGCTTGAATAGCGGCTTCGATACGTGCAGCTTCTTCCAAGGTTCTAAAGCGTACATCTACTTCAGCCGTTGCATAATCAGTAACCACATTGACTGCACTGCCACCGTGAACAATGCCGACATTGACTGATGTACCGTTGATGTAGTTGCTCAATTGATGCAACTTAATAATCCAGTGTGCTAGTTCGTTGAGTGCGCTAGAGCCATCTTGGGGATTGACACCAGCGTGTGCTGCAACTCCTGTCGCCGTTAATTTGTAATGGCCAACGCCACTGCGTAGTTTTACCATATCACCATTTTTTCGTGCGGCTTCAATAACAAGTGTATATTTACATTTTTTAGCGATTTCCTCAATGAGTGAACGTGAATAGATCGAGCTGATTTCTTCATCGCTATTGAGTAAGAAACAAATTCGTGTATGATTTAGCTTATTTGCAGCTTGAAGTTCCAGTAAAGCGTAATAAGAAAGTAAAATACAGCCTTTCATATCGCTGACGCCAACGCCAGTAACAATGCCAGTCTCGTCTATTTTATAAGGCCTTTGTGCAGCAGTTCCTTTAGGAAATACAGTATCCATATGTCCAAGTAATAATAGTTCATATGCGTCATCAGGACAATTGGTGATTTTTAAACAAGGGCCAACTGCGTCACCGACTCCGATTTTTTCAACATGCCAACCGGCTGCTCGAAATTTTTCACTGAAAAATTCGGCGACTTTTGCTGTTCCGGCGGGGGTGTAACTGCCATTGTCAAAATTGACAAGATATTTTAAATCGTTAAGATAATCATCTAAATTGAAAATTTTCATAATATGGGATCCTTTCGTTTATAGATAAGAATTTGATTGATACTATGCGAGAAAACGCATAACCAGCATAGAAAGTGCAGCATTTAGTATGCAAATGCCAAGCAAGATCGGGTAGTGACGACTTGGAATGCCTGCTGTACCGAGTAAGCGTCCCATGTATTGTACTTGCGCGCCCATAAGAAAAATTGCTGGGATTAAGATGGTCACGTGTTCTTTGGTCAGAATACCTTCATTGAAAAGACTTGCACAGGCACCAACACCGCCGCCCATAGCAAGCCATGCGCTTAGAAGAACGGTAATACCTTCGCCTGGCAATCCAAAAATCGCCATAATCGGAGCGAAGACTTTGCCGAGAAATGCAAGTAAGCCAGTGATTTTTAATATTTCAATAAATACAAAAGCCATTACTAGATTTGGAATGATACTATTGAGATTAATGTGAAGACCTTTTTTAGCACCCTCAACAAATATATCAATTAAAGATTTGTTCATTATTTTACTTCCTCCTCGTTAAAGCGTTTCAGATAAAGACGCATGAGATTGGCGCCAAATATTTTAAACGCAAATAATACAATAAGTGGTAGAATGATTGGAACAGTCAAGGATGCAAATAATGCAGAACCTGTTGCCAGATAATTGGTGATTGTGCCTCCAGCGCTGAACTGGAACTGACAGAAAATCAAGCGTTCTTTATCGGTCATCTGATTTTCTTCGCGCAGTGATTTTGTCATTCCAGCACCAGCATCGGTACTTTGTAAACTAGAGATCAGTGCAAGGCCAGTAATGCCTGGAATGCCAAGCAGTGGGCGAAGAATTGGAGTCAGCAATTTTTGAGCGGCTTTTAATCCCTGGAGATTCGTTACTACTTCAACAACTCCGAGTGCGAGCATGACGCTTGGCGCTAGGCTGAGGGCAAATAAGAAACCGTCGCGTGCGCCAAGACCTGCTTGTCCAGTAAATATAGTAGTAGCACCGTTTGTCCCTTGTACAGAACCAAATTTACCGAGAAGGGCACTGAAATCAAGTGCTTTTAATCCACCACTTACGTTATTGAATATACCAGAGAAAAAAAGAATGGCAAAAATAAGTGCGACAAATCCATACCAAGGTACCGTCAGTTTTGTAGGTTCTGTTGGACTATGCTGTTTGTTTTCTTCCATAGAAAATCTCCCCTTTTCATTTTATACAAGATTGGACAATCTTATAGTTGTTTAAATATATATGCAAGTTATGTGCCAATAAGCAAAATTTATTATATATTTCTAAAAAATGCAGAAATAAAAGCTTTTTGTGTCGAATGGAAATTTACATAGGTAGGCAAAACGGTAAAGTTTATGTTAAAATGGTTTAAAATATAATAAAACATATAACCAATTTAACCATATCGTATGTGAAAGTGGGTGATTTTTATGGGAAAACCACGCGTTGCTATTGTGCTATTGCGTAAGAGATTTCATTTTGTTTATCAATTACAGTCCTTGCTTGGTGAATATATTGATTTTATCAGCTATTCTATCGAAGAGGGCATTAATTCTTATATCAATTGTGATCTGGCACTTGTACCTTCACAAGAAGTTGCTGGAATTGTCAAAAAATATCTTATGCCGCAGACAGAACTTTTGGTTGTACGGCGCACGATTTCTAAAAATGCATGGATCAAGATTAGTCAGATACCTCCAAACACAAAAGTGTTAGTCGTTAACACTTATTGGGAGATGTCGATTCAAACGATTGCCGTATTGTATGAATTGGGACTTTATCAGTTAGAACTTATTCCGTTTAATAATAATCAGCCAGAGAATTATCAAGAAATTCGCTACGCCATTACACCAAATGAACGAGAAAGTGTACCAAAGTATATTGAACATACGATTGATATTGGGACGCGGTTAGTTGATGTTTCTACGATCTTTGATATTCTACATAAGCTCAATCTGGTAAATCAGGTGACAAAGCAGTTGCTTTACTCGCATATGAAAGAAATGGTTCCTGTTAGTCCAGGTTTTGTAAATTTGTTTTATCGTTTTTATGATACGAAGGAAGATTTTGAACAGTTGCTTGATATGATTGATTATGTTGTTTTGACGTTTGATGTAGATCGGCGTGTAAAAATTTATAATCAGCATGCGGTCAGATTTTTTCGTCAGATACCACGTTTGTTGGATCAACCGTTGGAAAATCTATTCACAGAGAGTTCAGCCAAGGAAATTTGTGAAGTGGATGAATTGAAAGATGCTGTATTTTCCTTATATGGTATTTATTACGTGATCAATAAATCGCCGATTTTGAAAAACGGGCAAAGCAGCGGAGGAATTTTGACGATTCGTCAGTGTGAAAGTATTCAAAATCAGAATATAAAAATCCATGAGGCAATGGCAGGTAAAGGTCATATTGCAAAATATACCTTTTCGAATATTCTCGGAAATCATCAAGCCATTCGTAAAGCAATTTTTTTGGCGCAGAAAGCCGCAGGTACAGATAGTGACATTATAATAGAAGCGGAAAGTGGCACGGGTAAAGAACTTTTTGCACAGGCGATTCACAATTATTCTGGACGTTGCAAGGGGCCTTTTGTCGCTTTTAACTGCGCTGCGTTGAGTGGCTCGTTGCTGGAAAGCGAATTGTTTGGTTATGAAGAGGGGGCTTTTACAGGTGCGAGTCGGCGCGGTAAACAGGGTTTATTTGAAATGGCGACTAAAGGAACGATTTTTCTTGATGAAATATCGGAAATTTCTATAGAAACTCAAGTGAAATTACTCCGTGTTGTACAAGAACGAGAGCTCATACGTGTTGGCGGAACAAAAATTATTCCGATAGATATCCGTGTTATTGCGGCAACAAATCAAAATCTATACCAAATGGTGGAAAATAAAAAATTCCGTATGGATTTATATTTTCGCTTAAATGTATTTAATTTGCGGATTCCGCCACTGCGGGAACGAAAATCGGATATTTCCTATTTAATTAAGCGGTTTTTAGATGAAAAGAAGGTTAAAGTAGATTTTCCACAGGAAACAATGCAGGTACTATTTGAACATCAATGGGCTGGAAATATTCGCGAATTGCGCAACTGTATTGAGTATATGGTTAGTATGGGGGAAGGATTTGGGGTGGAAAATTTACCTGTACATATTTTAAATCACTTCCATCTGCGTCAAGAGAAAGAAGAAAAAGACTTAGAAAAAATTGGTCAAATGGTTGAAATACGAGCGATTTTAAAGATTCTTTATGAAGCTGACAAAGATCAGAGGTATATTGGACGTAAGGAGCTTGCGGATAAATTACTGGAACAAAATATCTTTCTTAGTGAGCAAAGTGTTCGTCCGATTCTCCAAAAACTCAGTGAGCGAGGATTGGTATGTATAAAACAAGGGCGTGCTGGCACGAAAATCACAGAACGAGGAAAAGTACGTTTGACCAGTGAATTTTGAATTTCAAATTTCACTGGTCAATTAAATATTAAGGGGCTGCATCATTGTTGAATGATGCAGCCCCTTAAGAATTGAGAAATTAATATTCAGATTTTTTTACTTATTCTTTACTGGCTAATTTACAAATCGCTGTGTAAAGAACCTCAGTTCCAGCGATGATGTCTTTCATTTCCGCGTGTTCAGCGGGATTGTGGCTAATACCATTTTTGCATGGGATAAAAATCATGCCAGTAGGTGTAGTATGTGCCCAATGCATTGCATCATGACCAGCGCCACTTGGCATTTGCATATGGGAGTAATTTTTTTCTTTGCAGATTTCATCAAGGAAGTTGATAACTTCATCTTTTAATCTTACAGGAGTTTCGTTGGTCAGGGTCGTAATATCAGCGGTTAAATTGCGGTTTTCAGTAATGGTTTTGATTTTAGCCATGACGGCTTTCAAAACTTTAATTTTAGTTTCCATGTAAATACTGCGAATATCTATACCTAGTTCAACCGTACCGGGGACAACGTTCATGACGCCAGGGTGGGCATGGATAATACCGGTGGTACCGACAACAGGGAATTCTTCAGATGCCTTAGCGAGTCTTTCGACTTGCAAGATGATTTCAGCAGCCGCACAAAGTGCATCTTGCCTCATGTTCATTGGGGTAGCACCAGAGTGATCCGCTTGCCCGTTGATGATGACTTTCATACGGGTAGGTGCTGCAATACCGGTAACAATACCAAGTTGGGTATTCGTTGCTTCTAGTACTTTACCTTGTTCGATGTGGAGTTCCATAAATGCTTTTAATTCATGAGGATATACTGCTTCTTCTATTTTATCAGAATCTAAACCGCGAAGTTTTAAAGTATTGTAAAGAGAATGGCCTTTTTTATCGACTAATTTCTTTAGTGTATGGACATCCATTTTGCCGCACATTGCCTTACTACCAAGTGTAGCAACGCCAAAACGGCTGGATTCTTCCGACATAAAAACAACAACTTCAATAGGGTGTACATTTACAAAGTTTGCTCCATTTATGCAGTTGATTACCTCAATAGCACCAAGAACGCCAACAACACCATCAAAATTACCACCGTTTGGTACACTATCAATATGTGAACCAAGCATAACAACTTTAGCTTTTGGATCTGTTCCTTCCAGGCGACCAATGACATTGCCAAAATGATCAATACGAATTGCTAGACCAGCTTCCTTCATGAGTTCTATAATAAAATTGCGAGCTTGCCAATCTTCATCACTAAAGGCAATACGTGTAATACCTTGACCTGGGGCTGTAATTGTACTCATCTTTTCAAAATTAATTGCTAGTCTTTTCTCAGAGACCATGATATCACCATCCTATATGTATTTAATTTAATGGTAAACGTAGAATGGAAATAATGCAACTAATAATAAAAGTCATTTCGTCTTATTTTACTTTATTTAATAGATCAATAGCGGAGGCTGAAATGACTTTTGTTGCAAGATCAAGTGCTGTCTCGTCGAAATCAAAATAGGAATCATGGTGTCCTGCCGCAAGGTCTGCGCCAATCATCAGGTAAGCAGCTTGCCCGCCGTGTTTTTGAACCCGTTCCATAAAATAAGAGAAGTCTTCGCTCGCACCAAAGTTGCAAGTTGAGACAATCTCTTCGAAAATACCGAGACGTTTTGCTGTTTGCGACAGTTTATCCGTAAGTTCTACGCTGGTATTACCGCCAGCAGCACTGCCCATTTCAGTGATTTTTACATCTACGCCATACATCATTGCCGCGGTTTTAATCACTTTTTGTGCTTCGGCTACCATATATTGATTGATGTTGTTTGTGGCGCCACGAGTTTCCAATTTTAAAAGTGCATTTGCGGGGATCACATTGCGTCCACTGCCTGCGTTTAATATCCCGACATTAATGCGAGAGGCACCTTCACTATGGCGAGGAATTGCATGAAGGTTCAACGTAGCGCAAGATGCAGCAAGTAAAGCATTTTTACCTGTTTCTGGTGCAGCACCAGCATGAGCGGGGAGACCAGTAAATTCTGCATCAAATTTACTCGTTGCTAAAAACCCAGTGATATGACAAGCAAGAACACCAGTTTTTTTCATTTGTAAACCCAGATGTGCTCCTAGTATATAATCTACATCATCAACGATACCTTGTTCAGCCATGGCTTTTGCACCACGAACGCCTTCTTCAGCAGGTTGAAATATAAGTTTTATCGTACCAGCAAGCTCGTCTTTGAGTTTTATTAAAATTTCGGCGACGGCCAAGCCGACGGAAGTATGCCCATCATGACCACAGGCATGCATAAATCCTTTGTTTAAGGAAGTGAAACCTTCCTTGCAGGGGCGATGCTGGTCTGTTTGTGCTTCTATAATATCATTCGCATCCATATCGAAACGAAGAGCAACCGTAGGGCCTGACTTTTTAAATTTAAAAATACCAAGAACACCCGTTTTTCCGCCACCCATTTTATTTACCCATTTTGGATTTGCACCTTGATTCATCGCACGTTTCATATGTTCAGCTAAAATAATTGCTTTTGGCACGCCCGTCATCGCAGATTCAGCAATGACTTGTTTGCCGGTCTGAACTTCGTAGCCTAGGTCTGAGAGTGTATCAGCGACAAATGCTGCCGTACGAAACTCTGTCCATGCGGATTCGGGATGATGATGTAAATTACGCCGACGGGTAATGGTGATGTCTTTTAATTCTTCGGATAGCGTCATAATTTCATTATCTAGTATCATTAAAAACTCACTCCTTATTTTATGAAATAAGGACTGTAACAAAATATTTGTAGCAGTCCGATTAGTATTTGTTAGTACATTGATTCATTACAATTATGAACTTATTGCATAAAAACTTGGAAAAACAATTTAAAATAAAAAAAGACGCCATGAGTTACAAAACTCAGGCGTCTTTGCCAATAAATTTTAGATTTATGAATACATTATACGATAAGAATGCATTTGTGTAAATATATAAAGGAAATATTAATTGCTCAAGAATATATTCAATGCCTATAAAAATAGGTAATTAGAAAAAAATTCTTGCTGAAATTCAAAAACATTATTTTATGTAATTATTTTATGTAATTATTTATGATATAATTAATATGAATTTATACTTCTATTCTTAAAAGTTCTTTGCAAGTTCAGTTGAAAAGCTACAGAAGGTTGATTGGATTATAAGGGGTGAAAGTGTTGGAAAAAACATTGAAAATATTAATTTGTGATGACTCTAGCTTATTAAGGAAAAAGCTAACGCAAGAATTGGAAAGTAGAAATTGTGAGGTCATGGAAGCTAAAAATGGCAAAGAAGCAGTGATGATGTTCTTAAAAGAACGTCCTCATGGAATATTTATGGATATTGTTATGCCAGAAGTTGGTGGGATGGAGGCTTTAAAAGCAATCCGTGAAATAGACAAAAAAGCTTATGTAGTTATGCTGTCATCGGCAGGAACTTCGGCAAAACTATTGGAATCAGTAAAACTAGGTGCAGTTGATTTCATTCAAAAGCCGTATACTGTGGAGCAAATAGAAAAGGCTTTAACAGACCTGAGAAAGAAGGTAGACAGCAATGCTTAGTCAATTTTTAGCACAATATCTCTTCAATAAAGATTTGCTGAGTAGTGAACAAGTTTTGGAAATTCTCGAAAAAGACAAATTCCAACGAGTTGCCCCCGGTGTTGTTGCTTTACATAAAGGACTATTGTCTGCTGAAGAAATTGAAAGAATCCAAAAAATTCAAATTGATCAAGATAAACTGTTTGGCGAAGTTGCGGTGAATGAAGGTTTGTTAACGGAACAACAAGTAGGTAGTATTCTGGCTGCCCGTGAAGATAGCAATTTGAGTGTTGCCCAAGCTATAATTAGCAGAGGATTTATGACCTTAGCGGAATTAGGAAAAGTATTAGAAGAATATAGAGATAATAATCAATTGAGCATTCATGAATCATTTAGTAAGAGTGAATTTAACCAAATATGTTGCAGAGATTTTGAGGAAGTTCGAGAATTGTATGTGGAATATACAGAACTGTTTCTAGAGGCATTGGTTAAGTTTGTGGATATTGAAGGCGTTCTTGTCTCCGGTACAGAAATTAAGAGCAAGGAAAAATGGTTGATTACCCAAAGGATGAATGGTGAACTTGATTTAGGGACAGGTTTATTGCTAGCAGATGAGGTTCTCTTAAAGATTGCCCAGCAATATAGTAAAGAAGCGATGGATGAAGTAGATCAATTGGCGTTGGATAGTGTCGCAGAGTTTTTGAATGTGGTGAATGGTTTATTTGTTGTGCATTTATCAAATCGCAACTTAGATGTAGATTTACAGCCGCAAAAGTTTGGTAAAGGTGTCATTCCAAGTGGCAATAAACGAGCAGTCATTAATATTGAAACGAAGCTTGGTTTGATTCAATTGCTCATCGCCGCAGATGGTATACAATAAGTATTGAAAGAGCTGTTTGTTCTAACGGCTCTTTTCAATTGAGGCTTCTCAATAGTATGAAAAATAAATAAATAATAGAGTTGACAAATGGTTAATATAATGATATTCTATTAGAGGTCGCAGCGGAAAACTGTGATAACTGAATAAACTTACTAGTTTAAGCAATTGGAGAGATGTCCGAGTGGTTGAAGGAGCACGCCTGGAAAGCGTGTGTACGGGCAACTGTACCTGGGGTTCGAATCCCCATCTCTCCGCCATTAAATTTTAAAATTTGTGCCGTGTTTTTAAAGTGGGATCACGGTATTTGGGTCTTACGCAATGGAGGCTCATGAATTCCGCCAGGTCTGGAAGGAAGCAACGGTAAGTGATAACCTTTATGTGCCGTAAGGGTGCCTAAGTACCGTGGTCCGACGTTAAAAGCGCTAGCATAAATATTGTGATTATAAGCAACCATAGTTATGGTTGCTTTTTTGTATATCGGAAAGATCATGCTGCATACAAAGGAAAACCATAGAGATGTGTTGAATAGTTGATACATAGAAGGAGTATCTTGAGCGTAGAGGATAAATTTTACTTTTGAGGAGGTGGAATGTGTATGGCATATGTTGCGTTATATCGTAAGTGGCGTCCGAGTGACTTTAGTAATTTGGTTGGACAAGAACATATCAGTAAGACACTTGTCAATGCTATTCATACAGGGAAAATTGCGCATGCTTATCTTTTTTCTGGACCGCGGGGTACAGGTAAAACTAGTACGGCGAAAATTTTGGCGAAAGCGCTAAATTGTGAACATGGGCCAACGCCTTCCCCTTGTAATAAGTGTACCAGTTGTACAAAAATTAATGCTGGTTCATCCATGGATGTATTTGAAATTGATGCTGCGTCCAATCGTGGTATCGATGAAATTCGCGATCTGCGAGAAACGGTAAAATTTGCTCCAGTCGATGGACGGTATAAAGTATATATCATTGATGAAGTTCATATGCTAACGACAGAAGCTTTCAATGCTTTGTTAAAAACACTTGAAGAGCCGCCAAGTCATGTGGTTTTCATCTTAGCGACAACTGAAACTCATAAAGTGCCAGCGACCATTCATTCTCGTTGCCAGCGTTATGATTTTAAACGGATTAGTGTTCCTGAAATAGTCGCACGGTTAGAACTTGTTGCCGATGAAATGAATATTGAAGCAGATACTGAGGCGATAAAACTGATTGCTATGCATGCTGACGGCGGTTTGCGGGATGCACTTAGTATTCTAGATCAATGTAGTACACTGGACAATGAGAGAATTACTGCTGATAAAGTAAGACGATTATTAGGTCTAGTAGGGCATGAGTCTATTGAAAAAATCGTGAGTCAACTGGCAGAGAAAAATAGCAAAGAAGTTTTGATGATCCTTGACGAACTTATTGCCCACGGAAAAGATGTAAAACAAATTCTGAGCGAGATTGCTTTATATATGCGTAGCGTCATGATTTATCAAGCAACGCAAGATATAAGCAGTATAGAATTGTATAGTATGGACGAAAAAGTCTTAATAAAACAGGCTGAATTATTTACACATGATGAACTTGTGAAAAATATTCAATTGATGCATAGTGCGATTAATGAAGCAAAATGGTCGCCACAGCCAAGAATTACGACAGAGGTAGCAATGTTAACTATTTGTAATCCTCTTACGGTAGCAAATGGTGATACCGATGCATTGCTAAAGCGAATTGAAAAATTGGAAGAAAAAATTACAAAGTTAAGTGTAGCGCCTACTCACGTTGAGTCGGTTACAGCGGTTGTGACGCCTGCTTACACAGAACCACCACAAGTGAGAACACCACAGTACAATGCGCCAACTGCAAAAACGCAAGGAGCAGTGAAACCTGTGACGAAGCCAGCAGAAGTTCCAGTGCATGTCGTTGAACCGATGGCGAGTGCTAGTACGGCTGATGCTAAGGCTGTTTGGGATCGGATGTTGAAAGAACTAGTTAGTACCGGCAAACGGTCGGTCTATGCATGTGTGTCGCAAGGTCAATTGCAAAGCTTTGAGCAGGGGCAGATGGTGATTGCTTTTACCGCGGCTTTTCCGAAAGAAAGAACGGAAAAAAGTGACTATAAAGCAATTCTGGAAACGATCTTAACAGGACTTTGTAGTGCGCCAACGGTGGTTAGATGTGTGCAAAATTCTGTGGTGGCTCCACCGCCTAAAGCACCGCCAAAGCCACCCAAACCTAAAGTGGAATTTGATGCTAACATGACGTCGGCAGAAAAACATGTGATAGATGAAGCTGTTAAAATGTTCGGTGATAACTTTGTAAAGAAAGAAGAGTTAAAAGACTAAAATGGTATTTGACGATTACTGGCTATTTTGGTAGTCTTAAATAAGTTGTAAATAAAATAATGAAATCTAAGGGGGATATAGAATGTTTGGTGGAATGGGAAACATGGGGAATATGTCTGGTATGATGAAAAAAGTGCAGAAGTTGCAAGCCGATATGGCAAAAATGCAAGAAGAAGTGAAAAAGAGAACTGTTGATGTATCTGCTGGTGGCGGTGCAGTGAAAATTGTGATTAACGGGGAAAAACAAATTCAGTCCCTAAAAATTGATCCAGCTGCTGTTGATCCAGCTGATATTGAAATGCTCGAAGATTTAATCGCTGCAGCAGTAAATGAAGCAATTAAAAAAGTGGATGATATGATGTCACAAGAAATGGGCAAATTAACTGGCGGACTTGGTTTACCTCCAGGAATGTTTTAATTATGCAATACATAGCGCCATTAGCAAAGCTCGTAGAACATTTTCGTGCTTTGCCTGGGATCGGGGCAAAGACTGCGTCGAGACTAGCATATCACATACTGGATATGGACAGTGACAAAGCAAAAGCACTGGCAAATGCCATCGTGGATGCGAAAGAAAAAATTGGCTATTGTAATACTTGTTGTAATTTAACAGATATCAACCCTTGCCATATTTGTGCTTCTACCAATCGAGATCAATCAGTGATTTGTGTTGTGGAACAACCGCGAGATGTTGCTGCAATGGAACGAATGCGTGAGTTCAAGGGACAATATCATGTATTGCATGGAGCGTTATCTCCGCTTGAAGGAGTCGGACCAGATAACATTCGTACGAAAGAATTACTGGCACGTTTGTATTCGGGGGAAGTCAAAGAAATTATTATGGCTACCAATCCAAACGTAGAAGGTGAAGCCACCGCGATGTATATTGCGAAGTTATTAAAGCCAATCGGTATTAAAGTAACGAGAATTGCTCATGGTTTACCAATTGGTGGCGATTTAGAATATGCCGACGAAGTAACGCTGTCTAAAGCGTTGGAAAACCGTCGCGAAATATGACCGCATGTAGATATACTATGGACAGATAGGCAGCGGGTCGGCGATAAGCACTCATCTGCGTCGTTACAGCAAGGTGCTGCTCGTCAACGTACATGAGTACGACTCCTTTGCAACCCCTTGCTGCGCCTAGCATCTGAGTACTTCTCGCCAACCGGCAACCTATCTTCGTACTAGTTTATAAGTGGAACGGGATTCGATATTGCCTATTCACCTATGTGAATATTTTTATTTTGTATACATTCTGGGCTGCTATAATTTGATTTATAGCGGCTTTTTTGCGTATTTTAAGAAGAATTTTTACTCTCAATTAAAAAGCAAAGTTGTTTAGTTATCAAAGAAGCTGGATAAAATAACACTAAGGGGGTAGGAAAATGAATCTTAGTATTATTTTATCAAGATTAAAGTCTTTTTCATATTTACATAGCTATTCCAATATAATGTTGTATAAGCATTTGTATGGAGGCGATTTTTTGATTAAGCTATATGCGCAAAGATATGAACGGCAACAAGATGAAAATGCTCGCCAATTACGCGAGGAGTTTCTTCATCTGTTAGAAAAAGCAAAACTTGATTGGCAATATTCTATGAAAATGCTTGCAGAAATCACCGATGTTGATTTGATAGACTATGTAATATACTTAATTAAAGCCAATGAAGCTAAGTATCGCTATCTAATTAAGATAGCAAGAGAAGAAAAAATCCAGTGTGAAATATGGCAAAAAAATAATTTCCATGACATATTGTAAATTATGTACTAAAATATACAAGTATATAAAGTGAGTATTGCGCTGGATAAAAAATGATTATCTGTGTGTTCATCACTGAAAAATGGAGGTTATACATATGGAATTGAGTGTAATTGCAGCATACGTTGTAGGGATATTAGCAATTTATTTCATTGGCAAAATGTTTTTGATGCCAGTAAGATTGGTTTGGAAACTGATTTATAATGGTATTATCGGTGGAATCATGCTATGGGTTGTTAACTTCGTTGGGGCAAGCTTTGGTTTTGCTATTGGTATCAATTTTGTATCCGCACTTGTTGCTGGTTTTCTTGGGATACCAGGGGTTATTTTGTTAATCTTATTTAAAGTGATGTTTTAATTGAAGAAAGTATAGGATATGGTTTGATTTTGTTAGTAGAATAGGTGTAGTGGGCAACAGATGATTTACAACGAAAATAACAAGTCGGCAAGAGACGAATCTCGGGGCGGTACTAATTACGAGACCGCAATGAAGGCTAAACTCCCTTCGGTCAAACAGAAAGCCTTCAAAGCTACGATGTAGTTAAGATTCGTCTATGTTGCCTTTATTGTGACATTTTCTTATGTAAATCATCTGTTTTCGTTTATTCGTCGGGTGAAAGAGTGTGAAACGACGACTCGTTTCAGTGGGCTGAAACATTGTGGATTAAATAGTCCGCTGGCTTATAAGAAAAGATTGTTGTGTCGTTCAATCATAGAAGTTTTAAACCTGTATAATGAATTTAAAAGTATTTAAAAAAGGTGTTGACATAAGGAAACAAACAGTGTAATATAATACAAGTCGCCAACGAGATATGCGGACGACAAACGAAACTCTTCTTAAAAAAGAATTTCAAAAATGTGTTGACAACAACTTAAACGTTGTGTTAATATAAACGAGCTGACAACGCAAGACGTTAGCAAGTGTTCTCTGAAAACTAAACAATGTAGAAAAAATTAATGCCAGATGTGCACTGCACAGTTCTTCGTGAACTGTCAGTATTAGCAGCAGAGATGCTGCGTCGCGGTTCTTGAATCGCGAGTCAATTTCTTTATTATAAAGAAACAAAGAATTTAAAGAGCCTTTTAGGCTTTCTAATAAATTTTATTGGAGAGTTTGATCCTGGCTCAGGACGAACGCTGGCGGCGTGCCTAACACATGCAAGTCGAACGGAATTACGCTTAACACCGATTTCTTATAAAACGGTGAGATGCTTAAGCTAACAATGCGGTGAATGAACGAAGTGAATTCACCACGCATATAAAAGTGCCAACACCAATAAGAATTGGGTGTTGAGCGTAATTTAGTGGCGAACGGGTGAGTAACGCGTAGACAACCTACCCTTTAGATGGGGACAACACCGCGAAAGTGGTGCTAATACCGAATATTGCTTGAGAAGCGCATGCTTCTCAAACTAAAGATGGCCTCTATTTATAAGCTATCACTAAAGAATGGGTCTGCGTCTGATTAGCTAGTTGGTGAGATAAAAGCTCACCAAGGCAACGATCAGTAGCCGGTCTGAGAGGATGAACGGCCACACTGGGACTGAGACACGGCCCAGACTCCTACGGGAGGCAGCAGTGGGGAATCTTCCGCAATGGACGAAAGTCTGACGGAGCAACGCCGCGTGAGTGATGAAGGTTTTCGGATCGTAAAACTCTGTTGTTAAGGACGAATGTATAGATTGTGAATAATGGTTTATAATGACGGTACTTAACGAGGAAGCCACGGCTAACTACGTGCCAGCAGCCGCGGTAATACGTAGGTGGCAAGCGTTGTCCGGAATTATTGGGCGTAAAGGGAGCGCAGGTGGGAATGTAAGTCAATCTTAAAAGTGCGGGGCTCAACCCCGTGATGGGATAGAAACTACATTTCTTGAGTGCAGGAGAGGAAAGTGGAATTCCTAGTGTAGCGGTGAAATGCGTAGATATTAGGAGGAACACCAGTGGCGAAGGCGACTTTCTGGACTGTTACTGACACTGAGGCTCGAAAGCTAGGGGAGCGAACGGGATTAGATACCCCGGTAGTCCTAGCCGTAAACGATGGGTACTAGGTGTAGAGGGTATCGACCCCTTCTGTGCCGGAGTTAACGCAATAAGTACCCCGCCTGGGGAGTACGGCCGCAAGGTTGAAACTCAAAGGAATTGACGGGGGCCCGCACAAGCGGTGGAGTATGTGGTTTAATTCGACGCAACGCGAAGAACCTTACCAGGACTTGACATTGATTGAAATGCTAAGAGATTAGTACCTCTTCTTCGGAAGACAAGAAAACAGGTGGTGCATGGCTGTCGTCAGCTCGTGTCGTGAGATGTTGGGTTAAGTCCCGCAACGAGCGCAACCCCTATCCTATGTTGCCAGCGCGTAATGGCGGGAACTCATGGGAGACTGCCGTGGATAACACGGAGGAAGGCGGGGATGACGTCAAGTCATCATGCCCCTTATGTCCTGGGCTACACACGTACTACAATGGGCTTAAATAGAGGGATGCAAAGCCGCGAGGTGGAGCCAAACCCATAAACAAGCTCTCAGTTCGGATTGTAGGCTGCAACTCGCCTACATGAAGTCGGAATCGCTAGTAATCGCAGGTCAGCATACTGCGGTGAATACGTTCCCGGGCCTTGTACACACCGCCCGTCACACCACGAAAGTCAGTCACACCCAAAGCCGGTGGGGTAACCAGCAATGGAGCCAGCCGTCTAAGGTGGGGCCGATGATTGGGGTGAAGTCGTAACAAGGTAGCCGTATCGGAAGGTGCGGCTGGATCACCTCCTTTCTAAGGAGATATGAAAGTTTAAATGTACTTTCGTAATCCGAGGTCGACACATCTAATTAATTCATTTACATTGTTTAGTTTTGAGGGAATACGAAAGTATGAACTCAAAAAAAGTGAAAAGTAGAGGTTCCTTACTAACGTGCGGAACTAAGCGATTCACGAAAAAGCAGAAGCTTTTTGTTCTCTGCTTATGTTCTTTGAAAACTACACAGAAGAAAATAAAATGTATTTTAAGTTTTAAAGTACCTCTCAGAAGTGAGAGTAAATTAACGAGCATTTTAGGATTCAAAAAGATTAAATTAAGCATTTAAGTATAACTTAATGGCTATTTGATTTTAGTACAAAACTAGAACAGACTAGAAATGTACAGTTGCAAGGCGCACCGCAGGGAAAAGCGCGAGTCGTAATGAAAATTACGTCGAGTGATTTTACCGAGGAGCAACGAAGCAAATGTGCGTTTATAGACGTGTTCGAAGAGTACGATAAGTCAAGCTACTAAGGGCATACGGTGGATGCCTAGGCGCCAAGAGCCGAAGAAGGACGCGATAAGCTGCGAAAAGTCATGGGGAACCGCAAGTAGGTATTGATCCATGAATGTCCGAATGGGGCAACCCAGCAGTCGTAATGGACTGTTACCCATGCCTGAGAGCATGAGGAGGTAGACCCGGGGAACTGAAACATCTAAGTACCCGGAGGAAAAGTAATCAATTGAGATTCCCTAAGTAGCGGCGAGCGAACGGGGAAGAGCCCAAACCAGTGAACTTCGGTTCATTGGGGTTGAGGACTAGCAAAAATCAGAAACGGTCAAGTTGAAATACCTGGGAAGGTATAGCGTAGAAGGTAAAACTCCTGTAAACGAAAGGCTGCATCTGAGGGCTAGAATCCAGAGTACCACGAGACACGAGGAACCTTGTGGGAAGCAGGGGGGACCACCCTCCAAGGCAAAATACTCCTTGGCGACCGATAGCGTATAGTACCGTGAGGGAAAGGTGAAAAGAACCCCGGGAGGGGAGTGAAATAGAACCTGAAACCGTATGTCTACAAGCAGTTGAAGACCCTTATGTGGTCGACAGCGTGCCTATTGAAGAATGAACCGGCGAGTTACAGTATATAGCAAGGTTAAGTAGAAGATACGGAGCCGAAGCGAAAGCGAGTCTTAATAGGGCGAAAGTTATATGTTGTAGACCCGAAACCGCAGTGATCTATCCATGGCCAGGTTGAAGCGCAGGTAAAATTGCGTGGAGGACCGAACCCGTGAACGTTGAAAAGTTTTGGGATGAGTTGTGGATAGGGGTGAAATGCCAATCGAACGCGGAGATAGCTGGTTCTCCCCGAAATAGCTTTAGGGCTAGCCTCAAGTGATAAGTATAGACGGTAGAGCTCTGATCGGGCTAGGGGGCGTAAAGCTTACCGAACCCAGTCAAACTGCGAATGGCTATACTGATAGCTTGGGAGTCAGACTGCGAATGATAAGATCCGTAGTCAAGAGGGAAACAGCCCAGAACGCCGACTAAGGTCCCCAATGCTGTGCTAAGTGGCAAAGGATGTAGAACTTCACAAACAACCAGGATGTTGGCTCAGAAGCAGCCACCATTTAAAGAGTGCGTAATAGCTCACTGGTCGAGAGGTTTTGCGCCGAAGATGTCCGGGGCTAAAGCACAGAACCGAAGTCGCGTCAAGATGTTGAAAAATACATCTTGGGTAGGGGAGCGTTCTATACACGACGAAGGTATACCGTAAGGAGTGCTGGAGAGTATAGAAGTGAGAATGCCGGTATGAGTAGCGAAAAGAACAGTGAGAATCTGTTCCACCGAAAGCCTAAGGTTTCCTGAGCAACGATCGTCGACTCAGGGTAAGTCGGGACCTAAGCCGAGGCAAAGAGCGTAGGCGATGGACAACTGGCGAAAATTCCAGTACCACCAATAATTGTTTGAGTGATGGAGTGACACAGAAGGAAGTTCGAGCATACTGATGGAATAGTATGTCTAAGCTTGTAGGGTGAGAGATAGGCAAATCCGTCTCTTGAAAGCCTGAGGAGTGATGGGTATCTGAGGCTTCGGCCAAAGAGAAATCGAATGGACCACGCTGTCAAGAAAAGCTTCTAGCGAGATTAAAGGTGCCCGTACCGCAAACCGACACAGGTAGGCGGGGAGAGAATCCTAAGGTGCGCGGGAAAACCCTCGTTAAGGAACTCGGCAAAATGCATCCGTAACTTCGGGAAAAGGATGGCCATTGATTGTGAAGATATTTACTATTGGAGCGATTGGTGGCGACAGAAGAGAGGCCCAAGCGACTGTTTACCACAAACACAGGTGCCTGCTAAAGAGAAATCTGACGTATAGGTGCTGACACCTGCCCGGTGCTGGAAGGTTAAGAGGAGCGGTTAGAAGCAATTCGAAGCTGTGAATTGAAGCCCCAGTAAACGGCGGCCGTAACTATAACGGTCCTAAGGTAGCGAAATTCCTTGTCGGGTAAGTTCCGACCCGCACGAAAGGTGTAACGACTTGGGCACTGTCTCAACGAGGGACCCGGTGAAATTGAAATACCTGTGAAGATGCAGGTTACCCGCGACTGGACAGAAAGACCCCATGGAGCTTTACTGCAACCTGACATTGAATTTTGGTAAATGATGTACAGGATAGGTGGGAGACTGAGAATAGAGAACGCAAGTTTTCTAGGAGTCATTGTTGGGATACCACCCTTCATTTACTGGAATTCTAACTGGAATAATAACTAAATTCAAGACAGTGTCAGGCGGGCAGTTTGACTGGGGCGGTCGCCTCCGAAAGAGTAACGGAGGCGCCCAAAGGTTCCCTCAGCGCGGACAGAAATCGCGCGAAGAGTGCAAAGGCATAAGGGAGCTTGACTGCGAGACGGACATGTCGAGCAGGGACGAAAGTCGGGCTTAGTGATCCGGTGGTACCGAGTGGAAGGGCCATCGCTCAACGGATAAAAGCTACCCTGGGGATAACAGGCTAATCTCTCCCAAGAGTCCATATCGACGGGGAGGTTTGGCACCTCGATGTCGGCTCATCACATCCTGGGGCTGAAGTAGGTCCCAAGGGTTGGGCTGTTCGCCCATTAAAGTGGTACGTGAGCTGGGTTCAGAACGTCGTGAGACAGTTCGGTCCCTATCCATCGCGGGCGCAAGAAACTTGAAGGGAGCTGCTCCTAGTACGAGAGGACCGGAGTGGACGAACCAATGGTGTACCAATTATTCCGCCAGGAGTACAGTTGGGTAGCTACGTTCGGAAAGGATAAACGCTGAAAGCATCTAAGCGTGAAACCAGCCTTAAGATGAGGTTTCTCATAGAGTAATCTAGTAAGACCCCTTGTAGAAGACAAGGTTGATAGGCCAGGTGTGGAAGTACAGCAATGTATGTAGCTGACTGGTACTAATAGGTCGAGGGCTTGACTTAAAAAAAAGCCAGACATGCAAGCATGTCTAGATAAATAAAAGATAACTAAAATGCAAAGAATACAATAATAAAACTTCTGTTTAGTTTTCAGAGAATATCTCTGAAAGATCCAGTGACGATACCTAAGTGGTTCCACCTGTTCCCATACCGAACACAGTAGTTAAGCGCTTAGAGGCCAATGATACTTGGGTGGAAACGCCCTGGGAAAGTAGGTAGTTGCTGGTTAAGATGAAAAGATTCAACTTCGGTTGGGTCTTTTTTTTGTTGTGTAAAAATAAATGATATAGTATTATTCGATTATAAAATAAAGGTCAACAATGAATGATTTTTATCATTTTTGTTGACCTTTATAATTATATTCTATTTAAATAATTTGAGTTAATATTAATGCAAATCAGGTGAAAGTAGATCGGTTAATTCATCTTCAGTAAGAACGCGTTTTATAGAGGTATTATTATTTTTATATAGATCCAAAAGGGCAGTTGCTTTAATTAATTTCTTTTTACTATTGGCAATTAGCTGTACGGTAGGCCTTAATGTAAACCCTTTTTGTATATCGGTTACTATCGCATATTCACCAGTTGTCAATTGTACTGCTGTACCCACTGGATAAACGGCTACATTATCAAAGAAAATTTTTAGGAGATTTTCATCAAAATGCTTTTCTCCTTCTTCCATCATAATTTCGTAGGCAATATGCGGTAAGCATGCTTCTTTATAAGGTCGGTCACTAGTCAATGCATCAAATACATCGGCAATGGCAACAATACGAGCATATTCATGAATACTGTTGGCGACAAGTCCACGGGGATAACCGCTGCCATCGTATTTTTCGTGATGCTCAAATGCTACATGCATTGGAACGACAGAAAGTTGTGTCGTTTTTCTTAATAATTCAAAGCCCAGTTCAGAATGGCTTTTCATAATTTCGAATTCATTATTGTCTAGCTGACTTGGTTTATTTAATATATCTAATGAAATTTTAATTTTGCCAATATCATGTAGTAATGCACCAAGAGCTAACTCATCAAGTTGAGCCCTTGTATATTGGCACAATATACCGAGCATAGTAGAAAGTACGCATACGTTTACTGAATGTGCAAAAGTATAATCGTCATATTTTCGAATATCTGTAGCTTGAACAATATAACAAGGATTGTTTAATATACTATTTACAATCACTTGGGTTGTATCAACAATGACTTCAGTATCTAAAGAACCTGTTAATTGACATTTATCAAAGGCTGCAGACAGATTTTTAATAGCGGATACTCTAATTTTTTCACTATTAATATCATCATCACTCATACTAGTGTTTGGATAATGAATCGTGAAATGGGGCATATTTCTTTCTATATAAACGCTAGGAATCTGTAAGGCTTCTAAACGTTTAATATAGATATCAGTTAGAAGCATTCCCTTGCTTAATAGTAACTGACCATCCGCGTCATAAATACTTCTGGCAATCTTCATGCCAACTTTTAAGTTTTCTGTAGATATTTTTTGCATTCAATTAACACCTTCACGATAATAATTCCTAAATTTTAACGCTTCTTATGTCATTATATTATGAAACTTGTTGTTTTAGCAAGAAATTCTAGTTTTTTTGTATTGCTACATAAAATATAAGCCATCGGTAATAATAAAAATATCAATATAAGGAGAGGTGACAACATGTTTTATAGAAAAAAATCAAGTGTATTTATAGTTTTAATGCTCAATGTATTTCTCTTAATTACGATGATTGGTTGTGATTTAAATACACGAGACTCCAAAGTTGAGCCAGATCAAGCATCACAATGGTTAAAAGGAATCGTCGGTGATTTAAAGCCGCAGAAACGTATCGTGTTAGGCTATTATGAAAATCCTTGGAAAGGAGCCAGCGATGTTACGGGATCTTATCCTAGTTTACAATCATTTTCTAGTAGTCTTTCAGCTGTTGGACCTTTTTGGTATAAGATAGCGAAGGATGGTTCTATAGAGACAAAGGAAAGTAAGGCGGCCTATGATACGATGCAGCAACTTGGTTTAAAAGTTTATCCGTTAGTAACGAATAAAAGTGAAGCAACGGATAGCATTCTTGGTAACGAAAATATTAGGACGATTGCAACCGATAATATTGTAAAAGTTGTTAAGGATAATGGCTATGATGGAATCAATGTCGATTTTGAATTACTTGATCCAATTCATAGAAAAAATTTAACAGCTTTTATGGAAGAATTGTATCCTAAATTAAAGGCCATTAACAAAACAGTAATTATATCAGTTTTCCCACAAGTTGAAGTACATGAGTCAGTTTCAGGCGCTTATGATTATCCTCAATTGGCAAATTGTACAGACTATATACAGATTATGACTTATGATAAGCATTGGTCAACCTCTGAGCCAGGGGCAATAGCACCAATTGACTGGTATGAAAAAAACATCCAATATGCAATTGATAAATGTGGTGGAGCAAATAAGGTACTGGTTGGAGTCGGTGCTTATGGCTACGATTGGGACTCAAATAAAAATGGTGAAACAATTACCTATGGTAGTGCCATGGCTTTAGCCGAGAAAAAAGGTGCACAGGTAAAGTATGATGAAACAGTAGAGGCCCCTTATTTTAAATATGATGATCATGAAGTTTGGTTTGAAAATGCTAGGAGTACAGCAGCTAAACTAAAGGTTATTGCTAAGTATAATCCAGCAGGAATTGCGATTTGGCGACTTGGCCAAGAACAACCAGAAATGTGGAAAGAAATAGATCAAATATTCCCTAAAATGTGATAATTAAATGCTAAAAAAGTAGTAACTATTATTGAATAAAAGATTGACGAAGTAAGTAGATATTTGATATACTAAGCAAAGCCCCAAGCATAGGGGCTTTGTTTGTTTTATTTATGACGAAAATTTTATGATAAAAAGGAGGTGCGCTTATTGAGTTCTTTGCAAGAACGCGTTGAAAAGCAAAGAAAAAATCGTAGTAGGCGTATACTCACTATAGTGCTAGTCTTATTTGTATTTATGGCTACTGTAGGAGCATCTTATTATTGGTTTGATTCAAAGTTTTTTGGCAATAAACGTAGTGCTGATAGTGGCATGATGGTAGCCCAGGATAAAATGACTGTTATGATTATGGGGGTAGATAGTCGGGCTGATGATGTCGGTCGTTCCGATACATTAATGGTTGCGACGGTTGATCCCAATAAAAAGGAAGCCGCATTATTATCCATACCGCGTGATACTCGAGTAAAGATAGCAGGGCATGGCTATGATAAAATTAATCATGCATATGCGTTTGGTGGGCATAAGTTATCCAAGGATACAGTCGAAGGATTAATTGGGGTGCCAATTGATTATTATATTCTCATTGACATCAAAGCGTTTTCAAGAATTATCGATGCAATTGGTGGCATTGATATTGATGTTGAAAAACGTATGTATTATGAAGATCCTTATGATGATAGTGAAGGACATCCACTAGTTATTAATCTACGCCCTGGTATGCAGCACATGAATGGTGAAACAGCAATTCAATACGTTCGCTATCGTGACGAAGAAGGCGATATTGGTCGTATTTCGCGGCAGCAAAAGTTTATGAAAGCAGTCTTGGACAAACTGGCAACGCCGAGTATTATCCCTAAGTTACCAGCGATTATTCAAGAAATTAGTTCGGCAGTTAAAACGGATATGTCAGTTAGTAAAATGATTAGTTTGGCAGGTATTATAAAGGATGCCAAAGAAAAAGGTCTAAAGACGACAATGGTGCCTGGTAAGCCGGCTTATATTGATGATATTAGTTATTGGTTACCAGATGTTGTTGCATTGCGTAAAGCATTAGCAGAAACGCTTGATGTAAAAATGGATGACAAAGTTGCCAACGCAATGAAACAACAAGCTGTAGAATATGAAACTTCGATTCCGAAAGAAATGAAGATTTTGGATACACCGAAAGAGATCAAGAAAACTACAGACCAAGCAAAAGATAAGACAAAAGATGAAAAAACTAAGGAAACTAGTAAAGACAAACCCGACAATAAGAAAACAGCTAGTAAAGCACCTTCTACCATTAGAGTTGAAGTTGTCAATGCCAGTGGTATCGATGGTGCAGGTGCTGAAGTTGCAGCTATATTAAAGCGACAAGGCTTTGTTGTAAGTGGCGTGTCGACATTAACGGCTCCATATAAAAATACGGTAGTCATGGCCAATACCTCCAATGAGGCAGTGGTAGGTAAGTTCAGTGGGTTACCGTTTAGCTATTCCTTACAAGCGAATGACTCTAGTGATGGCAGTCAAGCGACGGTTATCATTGGGAAAGATTACGCTAAATAAATAAAACCCGGGCGTTATACGAAATTTTGTATAGTGCTCGGGTTTTTTATGTATAGGAATACGCTGTAGTAGCATTTTTATTTTTTCAGCATACCCTATTATAACTATAGCAAAAGGGGGCGATCATGTGGTTTTAACCTATGGTATGAGTATACTGTTAATATCGTTTGCTATTTTTGGCTTATGGTGTTTTAGTAAAGAGCTATGGTCTTGGCTGATTGCACCTTATATTGGGACGGTACCAAGCATTAGCTTTATTATTGTAGTCAAAAATATTGAGCAGGATATCGAAGAGATGCTCAGACACCTTGTGCTAGAAATGGAAATGGCGGATATTGAGTGTGATGTGGTAATTTTAGACTGCAATTCTTGTGATTTGACCTATCCAATTATTGAGCGTTTGAGTAAAGAATTTGAGCAACTTACTGCGGTACATTCGCAGAAACCAACGATCGCTGTAGAGGATGCATTGCCGTACTGTATAGGAACCATAGTACATGTCATTGATACGGTAAATCGAATTGATGTAAACCAATTTATTTCTATTATTTGTTGGTTAATGAAGCAGTCAAGTGAAAAGATAGTATTGCCGAAATATTATATATAAGTAGTGTCAGGTATTTATGAGATGTTTACGATATTGCTCAGTAACAAATATTTTGTAAGACTTTCTAAAGCAATGTTTTGTTTATGCATAGCAAGAAAAGTCAAATGGGCTCGTTGAATATGTTCTTGGATGGTTGTTATTTTCCAAAGAGAGTGAATGTCGTGATTACCAATCAGTCTGATACAGGTAGTATTTGATAATTTTTGCACAGTAACGATATGGTGAAAATTAATGTAGCCGCTCGTTACGTCTCCACTGATTTTTGGCTTTCTAATTTTTATCGGTACTAGTACCAGATCAGGGGCCAGTACTAGGGGGTGCCAAAGTGTGCAATTCGTAATTTTGGCAGTTTTGCTTTTTAGACTACATAAATCAATTGTTTGTCGATTGGCTAGGCGGCGAATGACGGTGGCGACCTTTAAATTGAGCGGAACCTCAGTGCCGTCGGTTAAGAAAAGTAGTGTTCGATCACCGGCGCCTGTGTATTCTGGTAGGATTGCGGCAATTTTACTGTTATCAGGTAGTGTGTAATGCAAGGGAAAGACCTCCTTTTAATTTAGAACATATGTTCTTTAATGTATTATAAATATAACAAATTTTTTCAAATTAGGCAAGAGTAAGTATAATTTGAAATCAATGATGGAAGAGAATTATTGTTAATTTTAAAATTGCTGGGGTTCTGGTATAATTACAAGAGGTTGAAGTAGATGAGTTGCAACAAAAACCAGCAAGTCGGCAAGAGACGAATCTAAGGGCTAGTGCTGATTCAAAGATCGCAATGAAGGCTAAACTCCCTGCAGTTTGGCAAAAAGCCTTCAAAGCTACATGCTAGTAAGATTCGTCTGCGATGCCTTGATTGAACGCTTTTTTTATGCAAATCATCTGCTTGTGTATGTAGACGAAGTGAATATTAGATTTGAATTCATTATTTTTATTACAGGACAAGCAGTTAAATTAATATAGAAGTAAAAATTTTTGGGGTGAATTGATGGGAATTTTACGAGTTCATAATTTGAGCAAATCCTTTGGAATAGAAGAACTATTTCATGAGGTTAGTTTTGATGTCGCAGCTGGAGATAAGGTTGGGTTTGTTGGGGCGAATGGAACGGGGAAAAGTACCTTGATGCGTTGTTTGATGGGATTGGAAGAAACGGATCGAGGACAAGTTAATCTAGCCGTAACAGATACAGTTGGTTATGTAGAACAGGAGGCAATACTGGGCGATTGGACGTTATATGAGGAACTTAGCAATGCTTTTGTTGATGTGCTAAACTGGCAAGCTGAGATGAAAGAATTAGAGCAAAAAATCGCAGCAGAAAGCGAGCAGGCGATTGTTGAAGATTTAATGAAAGCTTATGCCAGTACTGTTGATAAGTTTGAACGGGCTGGGGGTTATGATTACGAAAGTACAATCAAACGGGTTGCTTTTGGTCTTGGATTCCGTGATATAGATTTTGAGAAACATGTGAGTGATTTTTCTGGTGGACAAAAAACGCGAATATGTCTGGCAAAAGCATTGATTCGGCAGCCAGATTTCTTGTTTTTAGACGAGCCTACAAACCATTTAGATATTGAGATGGTTGAATGGCTGGAAGATTTTTTAATTGGTTACTCCGGCGGTGTGCTGCTTATTTCCCATGACCGATTTTTCCTTGATCGTGTTGCAAATCGTATCATTGAATTAGAAAATAAGACGGTGATTGCTTATAGTGGCAATTATAGTCGTTTTGCGCGGATCAAAGCGGATCGGCTTGCGGCTTTGGAAAGTGCATACCAAAAACAACAAGTGCATATTCATGAAACTGAAGAATATATTCGTAAATACAAAGCTGGGATCAAATCAAAACAGGCGCGTGGACGTGAGAAGCAGTTGAATCGTTTGGAACGCATAATCTTGCCACCCAATAGTGTTGGCTTTAATTATTTTTCTTTTAATCCACCAAGTGAATGTGCCGAGCGTGTGGCTGAACTCGAAGAGGTTGCGGTTTCTTATAGTGACCATAACATTTTTAGCAATGTGTCTTTGCTTGTTCGAAATGGTGATGGTGTTGCGCTGGTTGGTCCGAATGGGGCAGGAAAGACGACTTTATTAAAACTGTTGATTGGTGAGCTCGAAGCAAAATCAGGTAAAACGAAAATAGGTAGTCGAGTAAAAATAGGCTATTTCTCACAACAACATGAAGGCTTAAATTTAGAGAATCGTTTGATGGATGAACTAATCTATGAATATGGTCTTACGGAAGAACAATCTCGTCATTATCTAGGGGCATTCTTATTCCAAGGCGATGATGTGTATAAAATCATCGGGGAATTGAGTGGTGGAGAGAAGTCTCGTCTCGCTTTTTTAAAGCTACTACTTACAGGCGCGAACTTTCTTGTGCTTGATGAACCGACGAATCATTTAGACATCCCAGCGAAAGAAGCTGTTGAAGAAGCGTTGATGGCTTTTCCGGGAACGTTTATTACGGTATCGCATGATCGTTATTTCCTTGATAAAGTAACCAACTTTACTTGTGAATTGGCAAATGGAACATTAACCGAATACAACGGCAATTACAGTTATTATCATGATAAAAAAATTGCAATGGCAAAAGAAATGGCTGAGCTTGATAAACTGAAACCAAAAGTTGCAGTAGCTAACGTGCAAGTACCCAAAAAGGCGAAAACACGTGAAACCAAACCACAGGATCGGGCAAAAATGGCACAAAAATATGAAGGTGAAATCGCTATGCTTGAAATGGAACTCAAAGGGATCGAATTTCAACTAAATAACCCAGAAAGCCATGCCGATATGAATGCGAGTCAAGCATTAGCGAGTGAATATGATCGGGTATCAAAAGAGCTTGCAGAAAAATATGATCTTTGGGCTGAGTGCATCGAAGATAGCGAATAACTCCATATAAAATAATAAGGATAAAAGCCGACTGGCGCATTGAGTTGCGCTAAGTCGGCTTTTGTTATTACTACGCTTAAATTTTATAGTATAACCAAGCGCTAATATAAAAGAGAAGCCGGTTTCTCACCAAAAGGTGAGAAGAAATGGAATTAGAACAATTTGTTATCAAAGCTCAAAAAGGTGACGAGGCAGCTTTTGCCGAGGTTTGCAAACAGTTCACAGGTCTCGTAAAAAAATCAGCCTATCAAGCACATATAAGGCCAATTTATGAAGAAGCACTTTCGGTAGGGTATTTGGCACTCGTGGAAGCAATCAAAACCTTTGATTGTAGTTTAGAAATTAAGTTTGCTGGTTACGCCCAAAGTAAAATTAAATTTGCCATGTGGAATTTATTTAAACGGGAACGAAATCGCTGGCAAAATGAATTTACAGTGGAAGTACAGCAAGGTGAAGATAGTACATTAATAGAGAATTTGGCGAGTGATATTAATATTGAAAAGCAGATAGAACTGAAAATTTTAAGCAGCGATTTACTTCATAGTATGGAAAAGTTACCAGTAAAACAGAGACAGGCGATCTTACTTACGATTGTTTCGGGGAAAAGCTTAACCGAAACTGCGAGCTTGCTGGGGGTAACACCACAAGCAATTTATAATCTAAAGAATCGTGGGATTAGGCAGTTGCAACAAAAAGCCTTCAAAGCTATATACTAGTAAGATTCGTCTATATTGCCTTTGTTAAAAATTTTTCTTTTGCAATTCATCAAAGAGTAGAGGCTAATATAATAGGAATATTTCAAAAAAATATTTCAGACTGTCGACAAAATAAAAATATTTATATTTATAGGTAGAAATATAAATATTTCGTACCACTTATAAACTAGTACGAAGATAGGTTGCCGGTTGGTGAGAAGTGCTCAGATGCTAGGCACAGCAAGGCGGTGCGAAGGAGTCGTACTTTCGTACGTCGACGAGCAGCACCTTGTTGCAACGACGCAGATGGGGGCTTATCGCCTGCCTGCAGCCTATCTGTCCATAGTATGTCTATTAAAAAAATATATTTATTTTGCAAGGATTTATAGAAAGAAAATGGAATACTAATAGGTACAGAACATGAGTGCGGAGGATTTATTTGTGGAAGCAGGAGTAGAAAAGGTAGAAGGCATTGTTGAGACCGTTATTTTTGAGAATAGTGAAGGTAGTTTTACCGTGTTTAAGATTCGACCAGCGAAGGAAAGAGGCTTAATCAATGTAACGGTAAATGCGCCAGCACCTTTGGTCGGTGAACAGGTGGAACTTGAGGGAGAGTGGATAACCCATGCAAAGTTTGGTGACCAATTCAAGGCGCAGTTGATGAAGCATGTGGCGCCGACCAGTCTGAGTGGGATTGAACGTTTTTTAGCTTCTGGGGTTATCAAAGGGATTGGTGCGGCAATGGCAAAACGTTTGGTAGATAAATTTGGCTTAGAAACGCTGGAAGTAATCGAAAATAGCCCAGGGCGATTGCAAGAAATCAGTGGGATTGGTAAGAAAAAAGCGGCTGATATTCATGAAGCGTATAGTGTGCAATCAGAGCTTAGAGAAGTTATGCTATTTTTAGAAACGCATGGAGTATCAAGTGCTTATGCAGGAAAAATTTTTGCAAAATACAGCTCATTTTCTATTGATGTAATCACAAAAGATCCCTACCGACTGGCGCGTGAAGTAGATGGTATTGGGTTCCGTACTGCTGACCAAATCGCTGCGTCCATCGGTGTTGAAAAATTTTCTGAGGGGCGTATCAGTGCTGGAATTGATTTTGCATTACTGCAAATAGCAAATGCTGGACATTGCTGTGTGCCAGAACAAATTTTGATTGAACAAACAGCAAAACTTATTTTAGTTAACCACAATGAAGTTGCTATAAATTTAAAAAATTTGCTAAAAGAAGACCAACTTTGTACTGAGGAGATCTCGGGAACAACGCTCATCTATCCTCGTCACTTATATCATGCAGAAAAAAATGTTGCCAAACGTTTATTATATTTAAAAGATAAAGCCCAGCAAATTGCTAGTGAAGATGCCATGGAGCAAGTTCATGATTGGGAGGAAATAGCGGGCATTATCCTCGCAGATCAGCAACGACAGGCCGTTATTTCTGCCTTAGAACATGGAGTTCTGGTGTTAACTGGTGGACCGGGGACAGGAAAGACTACGGTTGTAAAAGGCATGATTGCGGTACTAGAAGAGCAAGGACTACAAATATTACTTGGTGCGCCGACCGGGCGGGCAGCAAAGCGGCTGAGTGAAGCAACCGGAAGAAAAGCGGTTACAGTGCATCGGTTGTTAGAATCAACGGGTGGCGATAGTGGTTTGCAGGTGTTTGCACGCGATTCTGATGAACCACTTGAAGCCGATGTGGTGATTCTTGATGAAGTTTCGATGATGGACATTTCTTTGATGGATCATTTCTTGGAAGCGATCGCCAAAGGCTGCCGCGTTATCTTGGTAGGTGACGTAGATCAATTGCCTGCGGTAGGTCCAGGGGCAGTACTGAAAGATATTTTGCGATCTGATACTGTGCCAGTGGTGCGGTTAACAGAGGTATTTCGTCAGGCTGGCGAAAGTATGATTGTGATGAATGCCCATGCGATTAATCGTGGTTTATTGCCTGATTATAAGACCAGCGAAGAATTTCAATTTCGCGAAATCAATGATAGCAATGAGGTTGCGCTTGCAATCGTACTGCTTTGCACCAGTGAACTTCAGGGAATGGGCTTTGATATTCGACGCGATGTACAAGTCCTAGCCCCGATGCATCGCCTTGATTGTGGTGTGGAAAATCTAAATAAATTATTGCAAAATGCCTTAAATCCAGAATCAGAAAATAAGCCTACGATTAGTAATCGCAACGAAACCTTTCGATTGGGTGATAAGGTCATGCAAATGCGTAATAATTATACGAAAAATGTATTTAATGGCGATATTGGTTTTATTGTCGAAATTGATGCTGAAAAAACTAAAGTTCGCTATCCAGATAACGATGCGATTTACGAAAAAAATGAACTTGCTGAACTGCACCTTGCCTATGCAATGAGCGTGCATAAAAGCCAAGGTAGTGAATATCCAATCGTTATTATGCCACTGATTCCTGGACATCATATTATGCTGCAACGGAATCTTCTATACACTGCTGTAACGCGTGCCAAAACAAGGGTGATTCTTGTAGGAACGAAATCGGCACTCAATACTGCGGTTATGAATGACCGTACGAAAAAACGCTATTCACTACTCGCCGAGCGACTGCGGCAAGAAATAGGTTGTTAAGCTGATGTTGAAGAAAATCTATCAGGCAATTTTAGATACGATGTTTCCACCGAAGTGTCCAATTTGTCATGCATATGTGGAGGGGCGGGGTCAATGGTGCCCAATATGTTTGGGGAAAGTTGTAACAAAACATTACGCTCCGCTAGACAGCGAACATGTAAAATTTCTCAATCAGTGCATCGTATTATGTCATTACCGTCAAGGAATCAAACAGTTAATCCATTCAATTAAGTATTATAAAAAATTGCAGTACATTCCCCCCATTGTTTGGCTATTAAATCGTGAAGTTTCACTGGCAAGTTTACCAGCTATAGCTGTTGTTGTTCCTGTTCCTCTCCATGTAGATAGATTGAAGGAACGTGGTTTTAATCAAAACGAAAAAATCTTTCACCCTTGGGCGATTCAGCAAGGCCTAGAATGGCAAAATCTATTACTGCGAACAAAAGCTACTGTTAAACAACACAATTTAACGATTGCTGAGCGTAAGCAAAATATCAAAGGTGCATTTACCATCATAGAGCAATGTGATCTAAAAGGGAAAAATGTGCTACTCGTCGATGATATTTTTACGACTGGGGCGACGATGAACGAATGTGCAAAAATACTAAAACATGCCGGAGCGCTTCGGGTGATAGGCTTGGCCATTGCCAGTGATGCCTAATAGATGGAAAAAAATTTTAAAATAGTACTTTTAAAAAATCGCTGCTGCAATTATAATATAATGTAAATAGGTAGTTGCGTGAGAAGGATGTGTGTAATATGAATGTAGGAAATTGTCCTGAGTGTGGAAGATTATATATGAAAACAGCATTAGGTATGTGTAATGACTGTTATAGATTAGAAGAAGACAACGAAAGAATTGTTGCAGAATATGTGCGCGACAATCCTAAATGCTCGGTTGAAGCCATTCATAAGGCAACTGGTATCAAAGAGAAAACAATTTTTCGTATGATTAAAAACGGACGGTTTATGGATGCTGGGGAAGTTTCATATCCCTGCGAAAGCTGTGGGAAACTGATACATGAGGGGCGTTTATGCGATAAGTGTAATGCAAATTTTATCAATCAAGTCAAAGAATCTGATGCTACGCGTGCAGAAAAAGAAAAAGCAAAAGCAAAAGAGGCGGAAGATCGACGTCGTGGTCGAGGTATGTATACGAAAGATATGATAAGGTAAATTAAATAAAATCATGTACTGAAACTTTAAAAGACGTATGTTAGAGATAATGAAAGAAAATAAGACTATTTGAAAGCAATATAACGAAAATGGGGAAAAAGCAAGGATTAATATCCTTGCTTTTTTTTTCGATACTATATTTGAATAAGAAAATCCCAAGAGGCGGGTGTAAGCGTATGATTATTAACAATAATATTCAAAGTGTTTTAAAAGCGTATGGTGATAATAAAACCGTGAAAACGGCTAAACCAGAAAATAAAGCAACAAATATAAATAAACCAGATGAAGTTGTTTTATCTTCCCAAGCGCAATCATTTAGTAAAGTATTACAAAAGGCAAAAAATATGACTGATGTTAGAGATGACAAAGTGAAAACCTTATCAACGCAAGTTGATTCCGGCACATATTCTGTTGATTCGAGAAATATTGCGGAGAAAATGTTAAATGCGAGATATTAAGAGGTACAAAACAGACAGAACCAGAAAGGAATAAAATAAATGTGGAAAGAATTGGTTTCCGTATTAAAGAAACTATTAGATCTATATATCCAATTACTGGTTTTAAGTAAAGAAAAACGTATGGTTATTGCAAGTGTAAAGATGACCGAGCTAGAAAAAATAGTTAGACAAGAGCAGATCATGATCGCCACCATAGGAAAGCTCGAACAGCGAAGAGAATCGGTTCTTACGAGTTTGCTGGTATCAGAAAATATTTCGACACCGAATAAAGAATTATTGGATTTAGTGATGTTTTGTGATCAAGCTACTGGTAACAAAATCAAAGAAATTCATAGTCAATTTAAAGCAACATTGGCAGAATTAGAAAGCAATAACAAACTAAATAACCATCTCATTACTCAAGCATTATCGGTGGTTAATTATAATTTAAATGTGTTATCACAAACTTGTGCAGGGCCGACGTATGCTGAAAAAGGGCAAGAACAATTCTCGAATGCAAAACGATTTGACTATAAAGCATAATGCAAAGGAGAATTGTTTCATGGAACAATTAAGTATCATTTTAAAAGAGCAAATTACGATTTGTGAACAATTGCTAGCGTTAAGTAAATCACAAAGCCAAGAACTTGTTATTGGTAATGCAATTAAAGTTAAGAAAATCACGAAAGCTATATCAGAAAAGATGAAACAACTTTTTTTGCTAAATCATAAACGACAAGCTGCTATTGATGGGATAAAGCAGAACTATGAAATAAATGATTCTGTTACTTTAGTGAAATTGGTTGAATTAGTTGATTCAAACGTTAAAGAGTCCTTACTAGACTTAATCAATGATTTAGGTAAAGTTGTTGATGAATTAAAGGCGTATATTCAACAAAATAAGCTGTTATTGGCAAAAGCAATGCAATTTATTGATTTTAATATAAATCTGATTACCAGCACGGTAGCTAGTGATACCTATGAACCAAAAGGGCAAGAGGGTAGTGGCATTAGTAAAAGAAAGATGTTTGACCAATCAATATAGTGAAATGAGAGTGATAATAAATGAGATCTACATTTGCAGGTATCAATACGATGGAACGTGGTTTAATTAATAGTCAAATGCAATTGGATACGGTAGGACATAATATTACCAATACTGATACGACAGGATATTCTAGACAAACGGTAAACTCAGTAGCTACTGCTTCTCAGACGATTTATGGCAGTAGTGGTACTTGCCAAGTGGGTACAGGTGTTGATGCAAAATCGATTACTAGGGCGCGTGACGTTTATGCTGACCGGCAATATTGGCAAGAAAACTCGAATACATCGTATCAAAAAGTCCAGCAGACTTCTTATGACTCCATTGAATCAATCTTTGATGAAAGTAGTAGTTCAGGTTTATCTACAGTTTTAAGTGATTTTTGGAAGGATTGCAAAAATTTATCAACGAATGCTGGTGATTATAGTACGCGTGTTGTTCTTCGTGATGCAGGTAAAGAATTGACGACTAAGATCCAAGATAGCACATCACAATTACAAGATACGATAACCAATAATAATGATTCTATTAAGTTAAAGGTGGAAAGTGTCAATCAGTTGACGAGTGCTATTTATGATTTAAACAAGCAAATCGTTAGATCAGAAGCGACCGGTGGAACAGCAAATGATATGCGCGATAGTCGAGATGCCTTGGTTGATAAGTTATCTGCATTAGTCAATGTCAGTGTGACAGAAAAAAGCAATGGCAGTTATTCTATTACTTCCAATGGAAATACATTAGTTGATGAGGATGGGCATACTAATTTAGCCACGAAGACGACAGCAAATAATGACTATGGGGTGCAGGACCTTACAATTATTGTAGAAAACTCGGGCACAACCTACACGGCAACCAGCGGTGAATTAAAAGGACTACAAGATTCTACGACTGAAGCCAAAAGTTATATTGATAACTTAACGACGATGTCATCTTATTTACTTACCACCTTTAATACTGCACATAAAGCTGGCTATGGTATTGATTCTAGTGAAACCACAGGGCTTAATTTTTTCTGCGGGTCTAGTGGCAGTACCACAGATTACAGTTCATTAGCTTATAATTCGACTTCTGGTACATGGCAAATGACTGTAAGCGGCGTGACGACAGACGTAAATCGTACGGATATATTAAATAATTACTTAAATGTAAATAGTGACTTTGATGCAACTGGTGGCACGGATTTAATTGCAGCAAAAACAGCAAAAAAATCTACTACGAGTGGCACAAGTACAGGACAGGATACAGCAAGTGGTGATAATGCGACGATATTAGGAAATTTAATTGGTAGTACTTCTAGCGCGATGCTGGGTAATGTGACATTAACTTCCTATTATAGCGGGGTGCTTGGTAAACTTGGGGTAGATGCACAAGCAGTAGACCGTAAAGTAACGACTCAAGATGCGATTATGACGCAAGTTACAGATTCTAGGCAGTCTACGGCTGGGGTTAATTCCAATGAAGAGTTAAGCAATATGATTATGTACCAACAAGGCTATAGTGCATCGTCAAGATGCTTAACGACAATGGATGAAATGCTTGATAAGTTAATCAATAGTACTGGACAAGTAGGAAGGTAGGAATAATAAATGCGTGTTAGTAGTGGGATGATGACGAATAATTATTTAGCACAATTGAATAGTCAATACAAACGACAATCAGATTTAATGGAACAAAGCGACGGCAGTTCTATTCATCGGCCGTCTGATGATCCGGTGGCATTTGTGAAAACGATGACATCAAAATTTAGTTTGGCAGAAAATGAACAATATACTAGCAATTTAAATGATGCAGTATCTTGGATGACAACATCAGATAATGCAATGACGAGTATGACTGATATTTTAAAATCCATTGTAGAAAAAACAACAGCAGCTGCCAATGGTACCAATACAACAGCCGATACACAAGCGGCTGGTAAAGAAGTGGATGCCCTGATTGACCAGTTGGTTTCAGAGGGAAATTCGCAGCTTGGTGATCGATATGTTTTTTCAGGACAAGCAGATAAAACAGCGCCATTTGTAACTGGGACGGTAACCGCTAAGGCTGATGTGAAGACACTAGATGATAAACAAACAGATGCCTTTGGAACAAGTCAAATGCTGACACTTACAGATAGCTCGTCAAATACTTATTATTTGGATACGACAAACGGTAGTTTATATACCAAAGATTATGTTGATAATGGCTATAAGACTACGCTAGCTAATAACTCGACAGCAACGACAACTGCTATTAAAGCAGCAGTTGCAGCGAATACTGTTGGAACACTAAGTGGCTTTAATGCCAGTACAATTTTCACTACAACAGCAAATGGCGGTACAGGAACTACCTTTAATAGTAAAGGGCAGCTAAATGTAACCAACTCATTTACACAAAATGTAAATGGAGTATCGACTGCTTTAACTTTCTCTACTAGTGATAAAAGTGTAGTTACGTATGCTGGTGATAATGTAAAAATATCGATGCCAATCCAAAATGGTGTCGCAACACCAAGTAGTGATAGCGTAAACTCAACGGGTGGTGATATCTTTGGGACTGATCTATTTGGTGCATCTGGTACCGCTCTTATCAATAACTTGTATGAGATCAGTTCACATATGAAAAGTGGTGATACCAATTGGTTGTCATCGGATGGAATTACACTTGCAAATGATGCCCATTCTCAAGTTTTAAATGCCCAGACATCACTTGCCTCGCGGTTAGAAGGCTATGATTTGACAAAAACGACGATGGAAAATCAAAATACACAGATTCAAACGGATATTACTAATACTAGTGCTGCGGATGTTGCGGAATTGATTGTGAATCTGCAAACAGCGCAAACCTTGTATAATATGTCACTTCAAGTTGGTTCTAAGATATTACCACAGTCGCTTGCTGATTACCTATCATAAGTCAAAGGATTTGATTTAAATGGAATTTCTTAATATTAGGACACAACAGCCACGCATTGATTTAAATATTCAAAGAGGAAAGCTGGATATGAGAACGCCACCGGTTAAGCTTGATATCGACAATGGTTCAGCTACCGTGGATATACATACCACGCATGCTACTTTAGAAATTGATTCATATCCTTCTCGTGCTTCCTATGGACTATTATCAACAGCAGATCAAGTCATGCAGAGTAGTCAGGAGGCTAAGCAAGACGCCACTGAAGGAATTGCAAGAAGAGCGCAGGAAGGTACAGCATTTTTAGAAACGCCTAGTCCTAAAAATGTTATTGCAAATCGAGAAAAATCGAAACTTTCTGAGATGCCAACCATGCAAGTAAAATTGTGTCAAGTGGCGCCACCGACAATTAACTATACGCCAAGTGAGGTTGAATTTACACCGAAGATTAGACCAGCATCATCAAAAGTCGATGCTCCACCGGTGGAAATCAACTATACACGACCTCAAGTAAATACTTATGTGAAACAAAAGTCAGATGTGAGAATGTGGGTAAGTAAGGATAAATACGATATATATGCCTGAAAGGTGGTTAAATTTTGCAAGTTCAAACAACAAGATTTGGTACAATTGAAATAGATGAAACCGATATTATAACATTTGGTGATGGTTTGCCTGGATTTCCCGAGGAGTGTCAATTTGTTATTTTGCCGTATGATGACGAAAGCCCATTTGTTTTATTGCAATCAACAACAGAAGATTATTTAGCATTTCTAATGACGGATCCGTTTTTGTTTTTTAAGGATTATCAATTTGAAATTGATCAAGACAATATGAATAGTTTAGAAGTTAAAGAAGAAAAAGATATCGCAGTGTACACGATGGTTACGGTGCCAATAGGCAAAGTGAGAGAAATGACTACTAACTTAGTTGCACCAGTAGTTATCAATATCAATAGCAAAGCAGGTAAACAGATCGTTTTGGAAAAAAGTAAGTATACGACAAAACATCGTTTGTTTACGGACGCAGTTGCTAGTGAAGGGGGCAAATAATCAATGTTAGCCCTTACTCGTAAACCAGGTCAGCAAATTATGATTGGTGAGGATATCGTGATTAATTTTGTTGATGTTCAAGGCGACAGTGTTCGTGTGGCAATTGATGCTCCAAAGCATATTAAAATTTTTCGCGGTGAGCTATATGCGGCAATTATTGCTGAAAATAAACGTGCAATGGAAAGTTCCACAGAAAAGATCGAATTACCACATATAAATAAAAAATAAATTTTATTTACGATCTTTATCATTGATGACAATTAAAAAGTTTTTTTGATCAAATTTTATAATTGGGTGTGCTTGTCATCAAATCAAAGGATTGAATAAATATTCTATGGAGGGATGTCTTGTGATCAGCGGTACAAGTGGTGTAGGAAGTGATCTGACTACAGCCGTACAACCAGTTAGATCTACAACTGTGGATGAAAACAAGTTAACATCTAATGATAGTTCCACAAGCGATGTTAGCTTAGGCAAGCAAGGTCAAATTGATGGCAAAGAATTATCAGAAGATGATGTCAGTAAAATGAGTGATGCTTTAAACAAATTTATGGAACAGTCAAAAGACTGTAATATCAGGTTCGATTATTGTAAGGAATTGGATCGTATGACAATGCAAGTTGTTGACAAAAAGACAAATGAAGTAATAAAGGAATTCCCCCCAAAGAAGATGCTAGATGTGTTGATTGGCATTCGTGAGTGGGTTGGTGTGTTGCTTGATAAAAAAGTGTGAGAAATTCAAATGGAATTAGGAGTGGTGAAAAATGGCAGCATCAAAAGGTGTATCACTAGGTACTTCAGGCTTAGATATTGATACTTTGGTAACAAATTCGGTAGCCAAATATCAAACAAATTATGATAAGAAATATAAGTCTAAAGTGTCGGCCCAATGGACAAAATCTGCTTATTCAGATATTTACAGTGCGGTAAAAGATTTTCGTACCGGAACAGCATCCGATTATAAACTATCATCAAATACAGTTGCGCGTACTGCGACTAGTACGTTAACAGCGATTACTGCCACTGCAAATGCTGACGCAACTACGATGACGCATGATGTGACGGTATCGCAACTCGCATCAAGTGCGATGTTACAAACAGCATCGGGATCAAAAGTAAGTAAAAGCATAACTAGCGGTACAACGACTACTACTAGTATTAAGCTAGCCGATGTTGCAGGAATAGACACCTCGACGGGAGCTGATACCGATACGGCGCTATCTTTCACAATCGGTGATGGTAGTTCGACAAAAACTATATCGTATACTTATCTTCAATTGAAGGGTGGAACTGATGCAAATGGTAAGACCGTCGCAGCTAAAACTTTAAATGATTTTGCTTCTGATATCAAGGCAGCTGGACTTAATGTTGGGGCAAGCTACGACTCAGTCAACGATTCATTTAGCTTATATAACTCTAAAAGTGGGTCTGCTAACACAATTAAAATTACTTTAGATCAGGATACTTCAGGAACTACAACCACGGCAGGAACGAATGCCCAAAGTTTATTTACTGCATTCAATTTGTCGTCTTATGATAGTTCAACGAAGGCGACGACAGCATTAAGTGGGTCGACGACATTGTCATTATATGACGGAACAATTAAAGGAACAGATGCAACCTTTACAGTCGATGGGAAGAGTTATACAAAAGATTCCAATATAAATACAATTAATGGTGTTACTTATACTTTCAATGATATAACTAGTACAACAGGGAAAGTAACGATTGGTACAGATACTACTGCATTGATAGCAAAAGTACAAAAATTTGTTGATAGCTATAATGCACTGCTTAGTAAATTAAATACAAAACTTTATGAAACAAAAGATAGTGATTATGGACCATTAACGGATACTGAAAAAAAAGAAATGTCAGATACGCAAGTAACAGACTGGGAAACGAAAGCAAAGACTGGTTTGTTAAGCAAGAATACGATCCTTTCTAACACTGTAAATGAAATGCGTAGTGCAATTTCTGATAAGGTTGATAGTGTGTCGGGCAAGTATGATACACTGTCATCAATTGGGATCACGACAACAGATTATCTTGAGCATGGTACATTACATCTTGATACAGATAAATTAACAAAAGCTATTGCCGATGATCCGAATTGTGTATACAATTTATTTGCTAGCAAGGGAGCTACTGATGAAACTAGTGGGGTAGCCTATCGTTTGTCTGCTGTTACTTCAGATAGCTTGACGAAAATTACCAATGAAGCTGGTATTTCTAGTACAACCGATGACCAAAGTGCATTAGGTGTGAAAATAACAAAAATGACGAGTGATTTAAAATCGCTGCAAGCGATTTTAAGTGCGAAAGAAACCTATTACTACAATAAGTATAATAAAATGGAAGAAGCAATGTCCAAGAATACATCAACGACGAGTACTTTAAGTAGCTATCTTGGCCAGAGCAGTTGATGGTATTGCAAAATTGTTTTGACATAAGGGGATATCAATATGTATAAAAATACTGCACAGAGTGCTGAGGTTTATCGTACGCAACAAATTATGACAGCATCTCCAGCAGAACTGACGCTGATGCTTTATAATGGAGCCATTAAATTTACGAATGAAGCCATGAAAGCACTAGAAGAAAAGAATTATGAGGAAAAAAATACTCTTTGCATTAAGGCGCAAAATATTATATCAGAATTTCAAGTTACGTTAAAAATGGATTATGATTTTTGTGCGACTTGGATGGCACTTTATGACTATATTAAAAAATGTCTATTTGAAGGCAATGTAAATAATGATATGTCGAAGCTAAAAGAAGCGAAAGAATTAATCACAGAATTTCGTAATACTTGGCATGAAGTGATGAAAATAAATAAAGCCAATAAAGCGGAAGCTGCCATTAAAGCTGGTACAGCAGGGATAGCAAGATGATGGAACAGTTACCAACATACAATGCAAAAGAACTTTGGCAAAAGTTTGCTATGTTAACCGATGAAATGAAAAAATTTATCGAAAAAAATGATATTGATCAATTTTTAGAGCTAAATGATCAGCGTGATCAATTCGAAAACATGATTAAAAATCAAACGGACACGTCCTTTATTCAATCCGAGGAAGGTCAAGTTTTGCTTAAACGACTCATAGCCGTGCAAAAAGAAATCTATGTTGCAGGACAGATGTGGTTAAATGATTCACGAATGAATCGTAATGTTAGCCGTTCTTATGAATCTTTAGGTTTTAATATAAGTGGAATGCAGGTTGATGGAAGATTATAAAAATTATTTTATAATTTTTCAAAAAGTACTTAAGTATTACAAAATTTTTACGATATAATAAATGAAGTAGTTAAAAAAAGTAATCAGTTACCGAGCGATCGGCGGTGACGATACTTATAATTTTCTGGGCAGGGATGCTCAGCAAATAAAAAAATAAAAGCAAAATCAGGGAGGAATATTATTATGTCATCAGGTTTAGTAGTAAAAAACAATTTATCCGCGTTAAACACATTAAATACCATGAACAAAAACACGTCTGCTTTGAACAAAAGTATGTCGAAAGTATCTTCAGGTTTAAAAATTAGAAATGCAGCAGATGATTCTTCAGGATATCAAATTTCTGAAAGAATGAAAGTGCAAATTCGTTCTCTTGACCAAGCAAATCAAAATACACAAAATGGTTCATCGTTATTAAGTACAGCTGCCGGTGGTGTTGATTCCACAGTAGAAATCTTAAAAACACTAAAAGAAAAAGTAATCAGTGCAGCAAATGGTACAAACACTGATAGTGATTTATCAGCAATCCAAGATGAAATGGATCAATCAATTGATCAAATTAACGACAATTCTAATGTAACATTTAATAATCAATATTTAAGCAATGGTTCTAGAAGTGGAAAAGGCGTTGCGACGAAATCTGCTTATGTAAATAGTTCGTTAAATACAGGGACTGATTCCAGTACTGCTTTGACGTCATTGACAGATCGTAATGGTGGAACTTTGGGTATCGTTTCTACAGATACTGTAACTGTTTCTTATGTTTCTAATGGTACAACAACTACGACTAGTTTCCAAGTTGGTACTACTAGTACTCTTGACGATGTACTTACTAAAATTACAGGTTCAAGTTCTACATATAGCAGTACAATTGGTACAGATTCTGGTTCTAATACTATTAATACAGCAGATAAATCAAATGTATTAACACTTTCATCTACTGCTGCAGGTGTATCTTCATCCATTTCTGGCTTTACTATTGGGGTAACAGATAGCTCAGGAAATGAGAAAAAACTTGTTGATACAAAATTAGATGCGTTTAGTGAAAAAATTACTGCACAAAACACAGTAAGTGAAGATACCGCATTAAGCTTACAAGTTGGTACAAAATCTAATCAAACAATTAAAGTATCTTTATCTGATATGGGTGCAAAAGCATTAGGCTTACAAGGTCAGGATTCAGCAACAGGTGATGTTAATCTTGATGTATCAACAAAAGATAATGCCAATGCAGCAATCAACACAATTGATGCAGCATTGCAAAGAGCTTTATCCGAACAAACAAAAATCGGTGCAGCTCAAAGTCGCTTAGACTATACTTCAACTAACTTGACAACTTCAAGTGAAAATGTAACAGATGCTCAGTCCACAATTGCTGATGCTGATATGGCAAAAGAAATGACTGAATACAGCAAAAACAGCGTGTTACAACAGGCTGCTCAATCAATGCTTGCACAAGCTAACCAATCAGGTTCTGGCGTGTTAAGCTTATTAAAATAATTTGTTGTAAACAAGATACGTGGTATTTGAAAAAAGAGGATGGCATAAACCATCCTCTTTTTCATTAAAATAATTAGTGATTGAAAGTAGATTATGGTGGTATTGTCTATTTTCAATTACTAATTATTATAACGTGAGGTAAAAGAAAAATGAAAATATCTGCTTGTGTCATTGTAAAAAATGAAGAAGAAAATTTAGCTGTCTGTTTAGAAAGTATGAAAAATATTGTTGATGAGATCATCGTTGTTGATACTGGGTCTACGGATCAGACAATAACCATAGCAAAACAGCTGAAAGCAAATGTTTATTCTTATCCTTGGGAAAATGATTTTGCCGCAGCAAAAAACTTCGCACTAGAAAAGGCAACAGGTGATTGGATTGTTTTTCTTGATGCTGATGAATATTTTACGCCGGAAACCATTGGTAATGTAAAACATGTTATTGCTAAACATGCCAAAGAATGTGATGCCTATATATTAAAAATGATTAATATTGATGTCGATAATAATAATAAACCTATAGATGATTTTTTTGCAATGCGCATTTTAAAAAATTCTAAAGAATTACGTTTTTTTGGCAAAGTCCATGAAGAGCTTCGCTTTTTAAATGGCAAAAGGAAAGCGCTATATCAAGTAGACCCAAAAGAAATCGTTCTCTACCATACCGGCTATTCTCAAAAAAGAATGCAGTTAAAATGTCAAAGAAACTTAGAAATTCTCTTAGAAGAGCTACGCGAGAATCCAGGAAATATTAATTTATATCGTTATTTGGCTGATGTTTACAATGGACTGAATGATTATGAAAATGCAGTAAAGTATGCCAAATTGGATATTGAAACTGGTAAAAAAGAAATATCCTATGCAAGTCGTTCTTATCGAGTTATCAATAGAGCACTTATTAAAATGAAAGCGCCTAAAAATGAGATAGAGCATTATTTAATAAAATCTATTGAGGCATTTCCAAATTTACCGGATTTCTATGCAGAATATGCTTTGTTAAAATACAATCATAAAGAATATGATGATGCGTTTACACTACTCACAAAGGCGATGCTGCTAAATGAAAAGTATCATGATATGGAAACTAGCTTATTTGAGAATAAGATGCCGACTACTTATTTGCTATTTGGTCTATTACATGAACGTAAAAATGATTTTGTAAAAGCAATTGAATATTATGAAAAAACATTAATGCTTGATAAATATTATCCAGAGGCATTCATATCTTTATTTCGGTTACTGCAAAATCAAGAAGAAGTTTATGTGATAGGATTTTTAAATACGATCTATGATCAGCAAAATCAAAATGATTTAGATTTTCTAGTGAAGCATATTGGTTCAATTCAACAAGGGAAAGTTTATTATTATTATAGCAAGAGAAAGTTGAAACAAAAAGGTGAGAAAAAAGAAGTGGATAGCTATGAACAATTGAGGCAAAGTGTGTTGTTGGCACTGTCTTTGATATTAATAGATGACAAAAGTAAGGTAGAGCAGTTAGAAGTAATCTTGCCATTGCCTTATCAGAATATACTGTATCGCTATGAAGAAATAACTGATCTAAAGCTAAGTGATGACGATTTTGTCGCATACAAAAATATAGTAGTAGAATTGTTACTTACAGATGAAAAGGAAACACTAAGTAAGTATGCAACTTTAAGCACAGATTTTAGTAAACAAAAAACTTTAGAAATCGCGCAGCTTTTACAAGAAAAGCAATGTTTTATACAAGCATCATTCTTATATGAATACCTTTTAAATCATGATACGGATGAAAATGTAGCCGATCTTTATTTTCAATTAGGTTTTTGTGCCTATCAATTAGGAGATTATACACGAGTCGTAGAGTGTTTCGAAAAAGCTTTGAAGTTGGGGTATAAAGAGAATGATGTAAAAGAATTTTTAACTTGGAGTGTAGAAAAATTATGAGAATTTCTGCTTGTGTCATCGCCAAAAATGAAGAAAATAACATTGTGAAATGTTTAAATAGCATGAAACCAATTGTCGATGAAATCATTGTTGTTGATACTGGATCAACTGATCAGACCGTTGTGTTAGCAAAAGATTGTGGGGCACTGGTGTACTCTTTCGAGTGGCAAGATGATTTTTCTGTTGCAAAGAATTTTGCCATTGAAAAGGCAAAAGGAGATTGGATTATTTTTCTTGATGTCGATGAATATGTCAGTGAAGAATGTATTTCACAAATAAAGGATTGTTTGTTAAAGATAGAAAAGCAAGCGATTGACGCTATAATGTGTCAATTAGTCAATATTGATATCGACAATGATAATAGAGTGAAAGATACGTTCTCGGCGATTCGGATTTTTCGCAATGCCCCAGAAATCGGTTATAAAAATGCGATTCATGAAGAATTGGTAAGTAAAAAAAATAATAAATTACGATTAGCGATATTGACTGATGAAATAAAAATTTTTCATACAGGCTATTCATCTAGCATTGTTGAAGGAAAATTAAAAAGAAATTTAGAAATTATTTTAGCTGATATCAATAAAAATGGCAAAGAAGAAAGATATTATCGCTACTTGTGTGATTGCTATCATGGCTTAAAGGAATACGAGCAAGCTGTAAAATATGCGAAGCTACATCTCGCATCGAATCAGACCTCTGTACATAGTGAAAGTATCGTTTATTTAAAAATGCTATATGCCATGACGCAAACTAATACACCGATAGACCTAATCCAAAAAGAATTTGAAAATACCATGAAAATTTTCCCTCAGATGCCAGATTTTTATGCGCAATATGCTAATTTTCTATTTGATCAAAAATTGTATACGATGGCAATTACGTATTACTTGAAATCGATTGAGGTCTATAAAAAAAATACGGATACACAAATGGCAAGTTCCTTTGCTGGCAAATTATCAGCGATATATTGCAATTTGGGAAGGCTGTTTTCACTGAAAAATGATTCTGAATCAGCAATGAATTATTTTTGTGAAGCATTAATCGCAGATAAATGGAATGTCTATGCGTTTCAAAATTTTTATAAGATTATGTCTAAGTATCCAGAAGTAAAAATTATCGAATTGCTAAATTCTATTTATCCTAGAAAAAAAGAAGATATTGCTTTTGTGGTAGAAAATCTATGCAAGACCGTATTAAACAAAGTATATGTTTATTATACAAATATTTTACAAAAAGAATTTGGCATAGAGGACGATAGAATCGTACCATATCAATTGCTGAGTTTGAAAAAATATGAGGAATTATATCAATATAGTTTAAATAATTTATGTGAAGTATCAATAGATACAAATAGCTTAGAAACAAATTTTATCAACAATACAGGAAAAACTAGCATTGTAATTTTGACTTATAACCAATTAGACTATACAAAGTTATGTATTGAAAGTATACGTAAGTATACTGAGCCAGAAACCTATGAGCTTATCGTTGTAGATAATCATTCAACGGATGAGACGGTAAAATGGCTAAAAACACAAATAGATATCAAATGCATTTTTAATGAGCAAAATAATGGTTTCCCGAAAGGGTGCAATCAGGGAATTGAAATTGCAAACGGTTCAGAAATTTTGTTGCTGAACAATGATACAATTGCTACTACCAACTGGTTGCTTAATTTAAAAACAGCTTTATATAGTGCTGAGAATATTGGTGCAGTAGGCCCAATAACAAATAATTGTTCAAATTATCAAGCAATCAAAGTGGATTACAAAGATACCAATGAATTACAAGTATTTGCGCAAGGACATAATAATTCAGCTTCAGAAAAATGGGAAGAAAAAATTAAATTAGTTGGTTTTTGTATGTTAATTAAGCGTTCTATTGTTGAGAAACTTGGTGTTTTAGATGAATTGTTCACACCAGGAAATTTCGAAGATGATGATTATTCTTTTAGAATGATTCGTGCGGGGTATCGTTTATTATTATGTCATGATACCTTTATTCACCATTTTGGCAGTGTATCATTTAAAGAAAAGCCGCAAAATTATCATGAACTTCTAAATAAAAATGCACTTAAATTTAAAGAAAAATGGGGCTTTGATGCACGATATTCTACTTTTTGTCGTAATGAAATTATTGATTTAATGGATATCAATAAACCCAATATGAAAGTGCTAGAGGTTGGTTGTGCATGTGGGACAACTTTGCTAAAGATTAAACATTTAAACAAAACGGCAGAGATTTATGGAATTGAACTTTGTCCAGAACCAGCGGCAATAGCAAAACAATTTGCAACAGTTACAGCCGAAAATATTGAACATGCTGATCTAGTATATGAAGAAGGATTCTTTGATTATATTATTTTTGCTGATGTATTAGAGCATCTATATGAACCACTTACTATTTTACAAAAAATACAAAAATATTTAAAACCAGATGGCTATGTTTTAGCAAGTGTTCCAAATGTTATGCATTATAGCGTTGTGAAAGATTTATTAGCAGGAAATTGGACCTATGAAGATGCTGGTATTTTAGATAGAACGCATATTAGATTTTTTACATTAAAAGAAATTGATAAAATGTTTCGTACTGGTGGATTTTCTGAATTAACCTATAATGGCGTACATCATATTACGAATCATGACGAAAATCCAGAACAATTTATTAAAAATTTAAAATCATTAAATCTAGTACAAGACGAGGAACAATTAAAAGTTTATCAGTATTTGGTGAAAGCTGGAAGAACGCAAAAGCTTGCGACTGAAATAATGATTAAAGAAGAAATTGCTAATGATGAACTTGATCTACAACAGCTGAAGTTTGTACTCAGACGAATTGAAAATGATATTGATCTAAAGAAAAATATCTATGACTTGGTAGCCGCCATCAAACAAAAACAATATGATTATGAACAGATTTTAGAATCAATAGAAATAAATATTTTCAAAAAATCAAAGGTTATTGCACATTTAATGACAGCCATATATGAAGAAGGCAATAAAGCTGATACATTAAAATTCGCAGAGTCTGCTTATCAAAAATATTTGAATGATGTAGCCGTTGTATATATAGTGGCCTCTATTTTATATGTATTAAAAGAAAAAGAGAAAGCTCTACTAATATTGAGGAAATTTCCAGAAAAAGATCAAAATATTATAGCATTAACAAGAAAAATATGTGGTGGTAAATAAATGGATCATAATAAAATTTGTTTTATTACTTGTGTGAATAATGAAGAAATGTATCAAGAATCAGTTTTATATATCAAGCACTTGTTAATTCCAAAAGGGTTTAGCATAGAGTTTATTGCAATTCGTGATGCTAACTATTTGACCGAAGCCTATAATCAAGCTATGTCAGCCAGCGATGCTAAATATAAGGTATATTTGCATCAAGATCTTTTTATTATTCATAAAAATTTTATCCGTGATATTTTAAAAATTTTTAAAAGTAATGCGCAGATTGGTATGATTGGGGTTGCTGGTGCAAAAAAAATTCCACCAGTTGCCTGTTGGTGGAAAGCTGATAAACAATATGTTTGCGTTTATGATAATACTAAAGGTAAGATGAATAGGGCCAATAGTATAGAGTTTAGAGAAGAGTATGTAAAAGTTGCGGCCATTGATGGTTTGCTTATGGTAACGCAATATGATGTCAAATGGCGAGATGATATTTTTACTGGCTGGCATTTTTATGATGTATCGCAAAGTGTGGAATTTACAAAGCAGGGATACCAAGTTGTTGTTCCGAGATTAGCAGAACCATGGTGTATTCATGATTGTGGTCCTATGGAAATTGACAATGGATATGAGAAATATCGTAATATTTTTTTAGATGAATATTCTACGTATTTATTTCCGTTGGTTAGTATTTTGATTCCTACTTACAATCGTCCCCAATATTTTAAAATTGCTTTTGAAAGTGCGATAAATCAAACGTATCGTAATCTCGAAGTGATTGTCTGCGATAATAGTACCGATGAAGAGACGGCGAAAATCATGGAGTCCTATTTAAACAATCCAAGGGTGAGATATTTACGCAATAGAGATGTGAAGACAAAAGAGGGCAATTTTCAAAAGTTTAAAGATATTACAAAGGGTGAGTATATCAATTGGCTCATGGATGATGATGTATTTCATGTAGATAAGATTACCTATATGATGCAGATTTATCTGGAGCATGAAGAGGTAAGTCTGGTTACGTCCTATCGTCAGTGGATCGATGGCGATGGAAATCCAATTGAAAGTTTAACACCATTTAAATGCGAAAAATCGGAAATCTTTGATGGTAGAGAAATTGGTAAAAAGATGCTTTTTCGCATGTCGAACTTTGTTGGGGAACCTACAACAGTATTGATCAAACGTAATTTGCTTGAGCATCATTATTGGAATGCCGATTGTCGTGGTTATAAAACAATTTCAGATGTTGTGATGTGGTTAGAACTATTATCCAAAGGGAAAATGGCGTATATTGTCGAATCTTTAAGTTCGTTTAGAAGACATGCGCAGCAAGAGCAAGCTGGAATCAATGTGGTTATTTTAAGTCGAATTGAATGGTATGAAATAGCAAAGGAAGCTTATGAAAATGGTTATTTTATTGAGAATGTGCAGGAATACAAACAATGTTTATTACAATTTATCAATGATGCGAATTGGTTACATCAATTTCTAAAAAATGCCGAAGATGAAATCGATAAAAAATTACACAATCGATATTTAAAAATGTTACTTGAAGCAAAAACAACTGCGCAGAAAAATTAATGTATATTGCTACTTAGTTAGACTTTATAGGGAATAGGAGGGATGCTATGAATGAGAATAAAATTTGCTTTATTACTTGTGTAAATGATGAGGTGGTTTATGAAGAAGCTGTCTATTATATCAATCATTTAACTATTCCAGCGGGATTTGAAATCGAATTGATTGCAATTCGCGGGGCGAGTTGTTTAACAAAAGCTTATAACGAAGCTATGCGATCTAGCGATGCTAAATATAAGGTGTATTTACATCAAGATGTTTTTATTATTCATAAGAATTTTATTGTAGATATCCTTCATATTTTCCAACGAGATAAAACTATCGGGATGATTGGTGTAGCGGGTGCAAAGCGATTACCAGTTTCAGCATGTTGGTGGGAAACAAATAGTTTATATATTGGAATTTATGATACTCATCAAGGCTACATAGGGTGTGATCAATTTGGAAATTTTACTGATACTTATGAAGAGGTAGCAGCAGTTGATGGATTAATCATGATAACGCAATATGATATTCCTTGGCGAGAGGATATATTCGATGGCTGGCATTTTTATGATATTTCACAGAGTGTAGAATTTATGAAGAATAATTATAAAGTCATTATTCCAAATCAAGTAGAGCCATGGTGCATTCATGATTGTGGAATTACAGCGACAGGTGAAACTTATGAAAAGTATCGTAATATATTTTTGGATGAATATTCCACGTATTTATTTCCGTTGGTTAGTATCGTAATTATTATTTCCGAGCATACTGAAGCGTTTTCAAATCTTTTTAAAAACATAATGAAGCAATCTTATCGTAATATTGAAATTGTCATTTTGGATTTTAGTGATAATAAAGTAATTGAAAAATATATGAAGAATTATTTTAATAAAAGAATAAAATATTTTCAAGATGATGTTAGTAAAATAATGCAATGTAAGGGTAATTATATTTATGTTATAAAAGATGATCAGTTATTTGATGAGAATAATATAATCCATATAATAATACATAGGTATTTGGATTACAATGAAGCTTTTCCAAAGGAATTTATTACGCAAAGTCAATTGAAAAAAATAGAGTTTTAATTTTTGTAGGAATAGGGTTGTGAACTGATATGAATGAAAATGAAATAACATTTATTATATCTGTAAAAAATCAAGAAAATTATCAACAATGCTTGTCATATTTATCCAGACTTCGTGTTCCTGAAGGAATGGAAGCAAATGTAGTGTCAGTATTGCAAGAAGATGATTTAGGGACTGCGTATAATCAAGGAATGAAAGAGAGTAATGCAAAATATAAAGTATATTTGGATGAAAATACGTGGATTTTAAATTCGAATTTTATTGATGATATAATTAATATATTTAATGTGAATGTAATTATTGGGATGATTGGTATAGCTGGGACAGAGATTATACCTACACACGCAATTTGTCCAAAAGCAAAGAATCGTTATGGGATAATAACAGATAGAGATAAAAATCAGGATATGGCATGGGAACAACCTGCAGCATTATATAAAAGAGTTGAAGCTTTAGATGACTGGCTACTTGTAACTCAATATGATGTTCCTTGGCGTGAAAACTTCTTCCATAAGAATGGATTATATGCTTTATCACAAAGTATAGAATTTAAAAGGGCAGGATATATGGTAGCGGTACCATATCAGGAAAAACCATGGTGTTCTGGTATCTCCAATTTTGAAGAGGCAGATATAGACCGAGATATATTCCTAGATGAATATTCGGTGGATATATTTCCGTTGGTTAGTATTTTAATTCCTACTTGTAATCGTCCACATTTTCTTCCTATTGCATTAGAAAGTGCGATAAAACAGACTTATAGAAATATAGAAATTCTTATCGGTGATAATAGCCAGGATGATCTTACCAAAGAAATTGTAAAAAAGTACTTGGAAAAATATAAAAATATATTTTATGTGAAAAATATAAATGATACAGATAGTGCCTATAAAAATTATCATGGACTGTTAAGAGGTAGTAAGGGGGATTATATTAACTACCTGATGGATGATGATATTTTTCATATAGAAAAAATTACTAAAATGATGAATTATTTTTTGGAATACCCCAATATAAGTTTGGTAACATCTCATCGGGATGTGATAGATGTAAATGGCAGAGTCTCTCCAGGCTTTTTTCAGCCATTATCAGAGAGTGATGTTGTTGAAGATGGAAAGTTAGTAGCAAAACATTTAATTCATAAAATGGTAAATTTTGTTGGAGAACCAACTACGGTACTATTGAAAAAGAAAGATATTGATTTTGCTTTTGGAACATATGCTGGTCGATCTTTTATGTATATGGGGGATTTAGCGCAATGGATTCAATCTTTAAAATACGGAAATTTTGTTTGGATTAGGGAAACATTAAGCTATTTTCGAATGCATTCGCAACAAGGGCAAAGAGATAGTTTTTCACAATTATGTATGTATACAGAAAATTTTATTTTGTTGAAATATGCTAAAAAAGAATATTTTGCAACTGAAGCAGAATATTTACAAACTTTGAAAAACGTTTATTGTTTATTTGAACAACTTAATGAAAAAGTTGATTTGCAAAACAAAGCAAAATGTGAAGCATCGTTTTACTATAATAGTAAAATATTTAACGATTATAATGAAATTATTAGGCGGGTGCAAAAATTTTTGCGCGAAAGAAATTTAATATGAAGTAATTGTGTGAATATGATTTTGTAAATGTAGTTTATTGAATGGAGTGAGGATATGATTATAAGAGCAAAAACAATAGAGCTTTTTAACACAGATATTAAAAATATTCAACGAAGAGAGAATAGTGATGTTAATTTAAAAGAGAGTGAAGATAAAGTTATTGAATGTACATCATATCCACGTAGGATTGTATTTGAATTAACGAATGCGTGTAATATGAATTGCATTATGTGTGGACGAAACGATACGAAGTTTATACCCACATTTTTTGATATAAATTGGATTGATAAATTGGCTGAACCATTACAATATACTGAAGAAGTGACTTTGATGGGATGGGGTGAGCCGACACTTCATCCACAGTTTGTAAAAATTTTAGATAAATTGAGTCAATATGATTTAAGAAAATATTTTTGTACAAATGGAATGAAGCTGGCAGAATTGTTACCAGCAATATTTAAATATAAAGTAGACATTATTGCTATTAGTCTTGATGGTGCAACTGTAGAGATGAATAATAAAATTCGGCGAGGATCCGATTTTGATTGTATTTGTGCGTCGTTAAAAAAAATTGTTCAATATAAAAAGCAACATCAACTTTCGTATCCGTATATGAATTTTGTTTTTACAGCGATGAAATCAAATTTAAACCAAATTCCAGAGCTTGTTAAACTAGCAGCAGAAATCGGTTTAGACGAAGTGAAGGTTGTATATTTGACTGCTTTTGGAACTGAAATGTTATATGAATCTTTGTATGATTGTCAAGATGAAGTTAAAAATATTTTTGTTAAGGCAGATGAACTTGGTAAGGCTTTAGGGGTAAAGATAAAGTTGCCTTATCTTCAAGGAGAAGATATTGCTGAAAATAAAATGCATAAAGATTGTTATGTCAGCTGGAGAGATTTCTTTTTAGGATCAGATGGCTATGTAAGGCCATGTATGTCAACACCAATTAAGTTCTTAAAATTTGAAGAGTTTAAGGATTTTAATGCGTTGTGGAATTCTGAAGTATATAGAAATTTCAGACGGACTGTAAATAATGAAAAGCAGATGAATGAATCGTGTAAGATATGTTATCAATCATCTTACACCAATTGGAATAAAAAAGAATCTTTCATCCAAATTGGCGAAGTTTTTGCGCCTGAATGGGAAAAATAAAATGGAGAATATAAAAATGAATAAAGAAAAAGAATCAATGCGAAAAGAAATTTTTACAAAAGTCAAAGAATATTATGAAAAATTTAATGATGTAAATAAATCTCAATATAGTTCTGAACGTATCGCATATGCTGGACGTGTATATGACGAACAGGAAATGATAAATCTTACGGATGCGATGCTGGAATTTTGGCTGACGTCTGGAAGATTCACAAAAGAATTTGAAGCGAAATTTGCTGAATTTCTGCATATAAAATATTGTTCTTTAGTGAATTCTGGTTCTTCAGCTAATTTAGTCGCCTTTATGACTTTGACGTCACCATTGTTGCGAGAACGACGTATCAATCCTGGGGATGAGGTCATTACAGTAGCCGCCGGATTTCCTACGACAGTTTCGCCTATTGTACAATATGGAGCCATACCTGTATTTATAGATGTTTCTATTCCAGAGTATAATATTAAGACTGAACTGCTGGAAGAAGCTTATAGTCCGAACACAAAAGCTGTTTTTCTCGCGCATACATTAGGTAATCCGTTTGATTTGAAAACTGTTAAAGAATTTTGTGATAGGCATAATTTGTGGTTAATCGAAGATAATTGCGATGCACTGGGTTCTCAATATTATATTGATGGTCAATGGCAATATACTGGAACGATTGGCGATATAGGTACTTCCAGTTTTTATCCACCGCATCATATTACTATGGGTGAGGGCGGTGCCGTTTATACGAATAATTCGTTGCTTTATAAAATTATTCGTTCAATGAGGGACTGGGGAAGAGATTGTATTTGCCCTTCTGGTGTTGATAACTGTTGTGGTAAACGTTTTGATGGACAGTACGGAGAATTGCCATATGGTTATGATCATAAGTACGTGTATTCGCATTTTGGATATAATCTAAAAGTTACTGATATGCAGGCAGCTGTTGGATGTGCACAATTAAATAAATTAGAAGAATTCATACAACGTAGAAAAGAAAACTGGAAATATTTAAGAGACCATTTATCTGTTTTATCTGATCAGTTAATTTTACCGGAACCAACTGAAAATTCAGTTCCAAGTTGGTTTGGATTTTTGATTACGGTAAAAGATACTTGTCTGGTAAAAAGAGAAGATATCGTAAAATGCCTGGAAAATAAAGGTGTCCAGACAAGGATGTTGTTTGCAGGTAATATTGTAAAACATCCTTGTTTTAATGAAATGAGAAAAGATCAAAAGGGTTATAAAATTGTTGGGAATCTAAATAACACAGATAAAATAATGAATAATACTTTTTGGGTTGGAGTTTATCCGGGTTTAAATGAGTCAAAATTGCAGCGAATTGTTGATGAAATTATTGCTTGCGTAAATCAGGGGTAATTTATGAATATAGATTTTTGGAAAAATAAAAGAGTATTAATTACGGGTCACACCGGATTTAAGGGAACTTGGCTTACTTTGTTGTTAAAAAGATTAGGCGCGATAGTTGCTGGATATGCACTATCACCGGAAAAGGAAAGTTTGTTTGAACAGGCTGAGGTCTTGCTTGATTATCATTGTGAAGGTGATCTAAGAAATCAAAATCGTTTTGTAGAATTTATGAAAATTGTTCAGCCAGAGATTGTCATACATTTAGGTTCTTATGGATTTATTCATGAATCGTTGCAGGATCCGATTAATACATTTTCAACAAATACGGTAGGTCTTGTTAATGTATTAGAAAGTGTTAGAGAGTGTGCGAGTGTACGAGCTGTGGTTATTGTGACAAGTGATAAATGTTATGAAAATTTGGAGACTGAGATTCCTTATACAGAAGAGAGTCGTTTGGGTGCGCAGGATCCTTATTCTGCAAGTAAAGCTTGCCAGGAATTAATCACAAAAAGTTATTGCTTTTCTTACTTCAATTACCAACAAACTCCTTTGGTTGCTACAGCACGTGCAAGTAACGTCATTGGAGGCGGCGATGTTAACAAGACTAGGCTTATTCCTCATCTAATAGAAAGATTTTCGAGTGGAGAAACGGCTGTAATCAGAAACCCGGATACTGTTCGTCCATGGCAATATGTACTTGATGTATTAAATGGATATTTGATATTAGCAGAAAATCTATATAATGGTAAAAGAGAATGCGCATCTGCATTTAATTTTGGCCCCGATAAATCAAATTTTGTTACAGTGAGATATATTACTAATCAATTATCTGAATTATTTGATTCAGCCCAATATGAAGTTATTCCCAATAAATCTGGATTAGAGACAAATATTTTAAAGTTGGACAGCTTTAAGGCAAAAAATAGGTTGAAGTGGAATCAATTTTATCAATTGGAAGATGTTTTAAAGTTAGTAGTTGATTTTAGAAAAAGAGAACTATTAGGAGATAAAGCTAAAAGTATATGCCAAAATCAAATAGAACTATTTTTAATGGAGGCTCATAATGATCAATGACTCGAAAGAATTTGCAAGACTTGTAAGAAGAAAAGTTGCAAAGATACTAAATAAAACAAATGATTCTCATATTGGAGGAGGATATTCTAGTATAGATATTATGTCTGTTTTATATACAAAGATATTAGGACTTTCAAAAGAAAATTTAAATGATCCGAATCGTAATGTTTTTATTTTGAGCAAAGGTCACATCGCTGCATCGATGTATGCCATTCTTGCTTATGCAGAAATCATTTCAATGGGTGATTTAGATAAACATGTTATGAATGGAGAAAATTATGCCGGACATACAAGAAAATATGTTGTGCCGGGGATTGAGGCATCGACAGGATCATTAGGGCATGGCTTATCTATAGGAATTGGTATGGCCTATGCCAAACGTTTGCAGGGGGTGGGCGGTAATGTTTATGTTTTAATGGGCGATGGAGAATGTAATGAAGGCTCTGTTTGGGAAGCGGCAATGTTTGCGGCGAGATTTCAGTTGTCCAATCTAGCTTTTATTGTAGATAGAAATATGCTTCAGTCTTATGGCAGTGATAATCATGTGCTCAATATGGGAGATTTAGCAGCTAAATTTAATGCATTTGGCTGTAATGCTGTGGATGTTGACGGTCATGATCACGATTCTTTGTATGATGTATTAAGCAATTCTTGTAGGAAAGATCCATGCGCACCTATGGCTATTATTGCTCATACTATTAAAGGCAAAGGTGTCTCGTTTATGGAGAACCGTTTAGAATGGCATTTTAAATCACCTAATGATGAACAATTGAAAATAGCATTGGAGGAACTAAAAGCATGAGAAAAACATTTGTTAATACATTAACAGAGTTGGCACATCAGGATGATAAAATCATGCTAGTGATTGGAGATACAGGTTTTTCTGTATTTGAGCCTTTCGAAACTGAATTTAAAGAAAGATTTGTGAATGTTGGAATTGCAGAACAGAATTTTGTTGCTTTTTCAGCCGGACTTGCGGCAATGGGCATGAATGTATTTGCTTATAATGTAGTATCTTTCATGGTTTTGCGTGCAATGGAGCAAATTATGATAGATGTTTGCTATCAGGAAAATCCAGTAAAGATGGTAGGCGTTGGCGGAGGTTTTGCCTATGGGGTGGCGGGGCCAACGCATCATTCATTACAAGATATTGCAATGATGCGAACTTTGCCAGGAATGACCATTGTATGTCCGGGAGATCCAATAGAAATGAAATATACGATGCTGGAAGCAGTAAGGATGAAAACACCAATTTATATAAGAATTGGCAGGAATGTTGATCCCCTGGTACATCAAGCAGATAGCGTCGATTTTAAAATCGGAAAAGCAATACGGATGAGAGATGGCAAAGATGGGGTTTTGTTTGCGACTGGAACAATGCTCAAAGATGCTGTTGATGCATGCAAAAAACTAGAAGAGAAAAGTTTTCGTATCGCATTATATAGTATGCATACAATTAAACCTTTGGATAAAGAAGTCATAAATAAATATGCTTCAAAGGGAATTCCGATTTTTACTGTAGAAGAACATAGTATTGTGGGCGGTTTAGGTTCTGCTGTTGCGGAAGTGATTGCAGAAAATAAATTTCAGGTACCATTCAGACGATTTGGCGTGCCAGATGTATTTGCTCCGGTTACAGGAACAAGGGAATATTTAAATGCGCTATTTAAAATGGATGCCGATGCTATGGTGAATGGAATTATGGAGACATTACAAAATGAATAAGACTATCCGGGAAATTTTTACTGATTTTACAGAAAAAAGAAACTCATTAGAATATAGTGTAGATCAGATGAAGTCGGACTTGGAAGCTTTTATCGATAAAATTGTTTTATATGGAGCAGGTAGCGCTGGAATTGCTTTTCTACAGTATCTGCGTGATATTGGTATTGAGCCAAGATATTTCGTCGATGGAGATCCCCGAAAATGGGGTTGTGTTGTTGAAGGGGTTAAGGTTATAGGCCCTGAGAAAATTATTGGAAATTTATCGGCGGATGCGCTGGTGATTGTAACAATCAATACGGATGGCAAGAAATATTGCAAAAGCTTTACTGAAGCTTTGCGGCTTGGCGGGCATGAAGGTGTACATAAAACGTTAGAAAGTGCTGGATGCCGGAATGTGATAGATTATACTTATTTTAGAAGATGTCATGATCTATTTCGTGGCGATCACTATAATTTGCCGTCTTGTTCCGATGTGCAGATTATGTTGGAGCATAAAAAAGAAATCTCTGATGTATATGAGCTGCTAGCAGATGATATGTCAAAAGACGTTTTTCGAAAGATTCTCTGTTTTCGTCTTCTTGATGACAGCATTACAATACCTACTTTATCTCAAGATAATCAATATTTTGAATATGATCTATATAAAATGATTGGAACGGAACGATTTATTGATTGCGGAGCCTATAATGGGATTACATTGAAGACATTTTTGAAAAATAATCATAACCAATTAGGTCAGTATGTTGCACTTGAACCTGATGAAATAAATTTTTCGACTTTACAAAATTATGTAAATGATTTGGAAGATTCAATTAAGAATAAAATTAAAATTTTGAAATGTGCTGCACATCAAAAAAAAGGGCAGAAAAGTTTATATGCACTGCATGGACCAGGATCATTTTTAACTGATATAGGAAAAAACATTGTAGATACGGACTATATTGATGCGATACTTGATGGTAGCTGTGCCACTATGATTAAAATGAATATTGAAGGCTCTGAAAAAATGGCACTACTAGGAGCGAAAGAAACAATCAAGAAATTCAGCCCAGTATTAGCGATTGCTGCTTATCATAAAACAAGGGATTTGTGGGAAGTTCCCTTGTTGATTCATTCGTTTAATCAGGATTATAAATTTTATTTGCGTTCCTATATGAATCATATTTCATTTTTATTTTATGCAGTGCCGAAAGGAAGAGGCCATGAATAAATATCAAGAAACGGTGTGGGCTGACGTCCGAGAATTTATGCCAGACTATGTTGATTGGACAAAATTAGAACATAAAAATGTATTAATTACGGGGGCTTCTGGCTTAATTGCCTCATATCTTGTTTATATGTTTATGTGCAGAAATAGAGATTATCGGCAGCATATTCAGATTTATGCGATAATGCGTGATGAATGTAAGGCAAAAGAATGGTTTTCCAATATATGGTTTTGCGAAGAATTTCATCCACTTATACAGGATGTTTGTGATGAAGTTGGTGTTGATGTGAAGTTTGATTATATCATTCATGCAGCAAGTCCCGCGAGTAAAAAACTTTATTTGCAATATCCTGTTGATGTATGGCAGGCGAATGTTGTTGGAACAAATTTGTTATTGAAACGTTGTGTAAGGGATAATGCAATTTTTTTATATGTCAGTAGTGGAATGCTCTATGGTGTTAGTAATGTAAAAAGATATTTTATTGAAGATGATGCATCTATAAAAGAGATTCCCTTGGAGATGAAAAATGTTTATGTAGATGCAAAAAGGGCAGGTGAATTGTTGTGCTTGGCTTTTTCGCATCAGTATCAGATTAGTTCTAAAATAGCTCGTATTTTTTCTGTTTTTGGTCCAGGTGAATCGATAAATTCAGATCGCTGTTTTATGGATTTTTTGTGTAATGTTCTAAATCAAGAGAGCATCAAACTAAAAGGAGATGGGATGGCGGTTCGGTCTTATTGTTATGTTGCTGATGCAGCAGCAGGATTAATTACGTTACTTTTAAATGGAGAAAATGAAACTTATAATATTGGTAGTAAAAATAATGTTTTTTCTATATTAGAGTTGAAAAATATCTTTTCAGAATTTTTATCATATGGTGAAGTTTTTCAATCGAAAAATATTATTGATTGCAAAGATTATTTTTTACCTGATGTAAGAAAATTAGTAGAACTTGGTTGGCAAGAGAAAACTAGTATAAGAGAGATTATACAAAAATGTTTAAGGATATATAAGTGAGGAAGGCGATAGATAAAGATATTTCAGCTGACTATAAGTTATATTTAAGAAATCATGAAGGAATGGTAGAATATGTTTTTTATGCGGTTCCTAAGCATAGATTGATAAAAAATATATAGGTTGGCGAATTTCTTTTGAGCTACGATAATGTAAGTAGCATATAACGAATAGAAATAATAAGAAACTTATTATATGAGGAGAAACGTATGAATGAATTTAGATATTTATTTAGTAGTTTTCACATGAAAGATAAATGTTTAATAAACCATTTAAATAAAAAAGTAATGCTTTATGGTGCAGGTTATTGTGGGATGCTTGTAATGGATTTATTAACTAAAAGCAATATTAATCCAGTGGCTTTTTTAGATAGAGATGCATCAAAGCAAGAACAATTTTTAAATGGGATTCCAATTTATCTGCCTGAGACTATACGTCAAAAAGATAAAGATGTAATTGTGTTGGTTTGTATGTTTTCAAAAGAAAGTTATATTGATATAAAAAATAACTTATACAGTTTTGGTTTTGAAAATATTCATCATATATTGCAGTATAAATGGGATCAAAATTTATTTCGTAATCAATTGCTAATGATTTCACCAGATATTGATTTATTCAGAGAAAATATAAATAATATACAAAAGGTGTATGATTTATTGCAGGATGAAAAATCAAAGGATACATTAAAAATCATTTTAAAATTTACATTAACTAGTGAAATGGGGAAATCGAGTCATTTACCTATAGGAGAACAATACTTTGCTTATGATATTTTTACGAATAAGGTAGATGAGGTCTTTGTGGATTGTGGAACGCACATCGGGTATGTAATGGAGGTGTTCATACAAAAAAGCAATAAAAGTTTTCAAAAATACATATGTTATGAGCCTGATCCAATAAATGTAGAAGAAATTGTGCAAAAAAGATCAGGATATTCTAAGGAAATTGCTAATAAAATTGAAATACATAATGTTGCATTATCCGATAGAAATGAAAAGGTATATTTGAAAAATTTTAATCATATGAACTCGGTGATTGTTCCTGATGGAGATATTGAGGCAAATACAATTTTATTAGATGAGCATATCGATAAAATTGCTCCAACTTTTATAAAAATTGATGTTGAAGGATTTGAAATGAAATTGCTTACTGGTGCAATACAGATGTTAAAGAGATATCAGCCAATAGTTGCTGTTGCTATTTATCACAAAGAAAGTGATTTATGGCAAATACCATTTCTTTTAAAGAGAATTTTGCCAAATCATAAATTCTTTCTAAGAAGTTATATGAATTATATGGAAACCATCTTATATGCAGTACCTGCCACGAGAGCGAGATGAGTTAATATGAAATATATTGATTTGAAAACAAGGTTTAAAAATTTGCATTTATCAAAAATAGGTTTAGGAACAGGGCGATTTGGTACAGTTATTTCGGAGCAAGATAGTTTTGAAATGCTTGATCAATTCCTGCAAGCAGGAGGGACTGTTATTGATACTGCGCGAAATTATTATGAGTGGGTACAAAATGGAAGAGGTATGAGTGAAAAAACCATTGGAAAATGGCTGAGAGAAACGGGAGTAAGAGAAAAGGTTATTTTGTCAACAAAATGCGGTGTACGTAATGAAGGTAAAGAATGGACGTATGACTTGAGCTATAATACTATTTGCACTGAATTGGAAGAAAGCAAAGAAGCATTAGGAACAGATGAGATTGATATTTATTTACTACACAGAGATGAATTTTCACGAAACGTCGAAGAAATTGTTGAAACAATGCATCAATTATATACAGATAATAAAATTGGTGTTATAGGTGTGGGTAATTGGAATATTAAGCGGATTGTTGCGGCAAATTTATATGCAAAACAAAATAACCTAACTCCGTTTAAGATTATTCAAACTTGGTGGTCTTTGGCCGAATATACAAAAGAAATGTGGAATGATCCTACAACTACCTATATGGATGATGAAACCTACCAATATATGAAGGAAAATGATATATTAGGAATGGCATATACATCACAGGTTAAAGGGTATTTCCAAAAGGCAATAAATTTCGGGGTGAATAATGTTGATTCATTTTTGCGCCAGAGAATTGAAACTCCGGCAAATTTAAGGAAGGTAGAATACATAAGAAAATATTGCATACAACATGATATAAATCCAACGGCTTTTATTTTAGGATATATTACTTCGAATTCGTTAAATGGGATTTCTTTAATAAGTTGTAATCGTATGGAACAATTAAAAGATATTATTGAAAATGCTGACTATGATTTGCCTGAAAATTTTATAAATAAAATTGATCACATTTAAATTATGAAATTACTCATTCATTGATATAACGAATGAAGCAAGTAATTATATTTTCGATGTAAAGTCAATATATAGGAATTGCAGGGGTGTGAAATATTGAAAAAACAGACAGTTTCAGAATTTATTTTTAATTTTTTAGCTGGTAAAGGAATTGATACTGTTTATATGGTATCTGGAAGTTCAGCTATGTGGCTGACGGATGCGTTAAAACGCAATGATCAATTACAGGTGATTTGTACACATCATGAACAGGCAGCAGCTATGGCAGCGGATGTTTATGGTCGAACCAAAGGTGCTCCGGGAGTGGCGCTTGTTACGATTGGACCGGGGGCAACAAATGCTATTACCGGCGTTGCAGAAGCATATGTGGATTCATCACCGATGTTTATTATTTCGGGACAGGCATCCTCAAAATTGTTGAAATATGAAATCGAAACAGGAATTCGTCAGCATGGCACACAAAGCCTTGAATTGCAACATATTGTTTCGCCGATTACAAAATATTTTTCTGCTGTGCTTGATCCGGACTCTATTCGTTATCATATGGAAAGGGCTTATTATGAAGCAACGACTGGAAGACCAGGACCAGTGTGGATAGATGTTCCAATTGATATTCAAAATAAGCAGGTACCGGATTCAATGGTGAGTTTTGAAGTACCGGAAAAAATGAACCCTGATTTCGACTCAGAATTTGTAAGAATAATAGAGTTACTTGGCAGGGCAAAAAGACCAGTAATTTTAGCTGGACATGGGGTGCGCACTGGAAGTGCAGTAGATTTATTGCGAGATTTCGCTGAAAAGCATCGTATTCCGGTTGCAATGTCACGTGGAGGCATAGATGTTTTTCCAACTAATAATCGTTTGTTTCTAGGTCGGCCGGGTGCATATGGTGATAGGGCGTCGCATTTTGCACTGCAGCAATCGGATTTATTGTTGATATTAGGAAGTAGATTGTCTGTTTCTACGATTGGGTATTATCCTGAGAAGTTGGCTGAATATGCAATAAAGGTTATGGTGGACATTGATGAAAAAGAACTAGCGAAAAAGGATGTACCAGTAGATTTAAAATTAAATATGGATGTCAAATTATTTTTAGAAGAATTAAGTAAGGTTGAGTATCAGGCAACCGATACTAGTGAATGGCTCAAACAATGCAATGCGTGGAAAGAAAAATACCCAAATGTGTTAACTGAATACGCGAATGAAAAACAGCTTAATACGTATTATTTTACACAAGAATTAGCTAAATTGGTCGATGATGATGCCATAGTTGTTGTAGATACAGGAAGCGTCTGCAATATAGTTTCTCAGTCTTGGATATTAAAAGAAAAGCAACGGTATATTATTTCCGGGGGACTATCTTGCATGGGGTTCTGGGCAGGTGCTATGGGGGCTGTACCAAAGAATCATCAGACGATTGCTATTGCGGGTGATGGTAGTGTACAAATGAATATTCAGGAATTTGCAACATTACAATATAATCAAATGCCTTTAAAATTATTTATTTATAATAACAATGGCTACATGTTGATTCGTCACAACCAACATAATTATATGAATGATCGTTTTCTGGGTGTCGGACCTGACAGCGGTGTGCAGACTCCTGATTTCTGCGCCGTTGCAAAAGCATATGGATTACCGGCAGTGAGAATTACTGCAGAAGATGATATAAAGAAAAAAATTGAGGAGGTTTTGCAAATTGAGGGGCCAGTAATCTGCGAAGTTATGGCAAAAGAATTTATGGAAATAATCCCGAGAATCGCTTCTAGAGTGATGCCAGATGGATCATTAAAGGCAGCAGAGTTTGATGATTTATATCCATTTTTAGAAAAATAAATGACAAGGAATATTTTTATGGATGCAATAGTAGTTGGAAGTGGTTTAACAGGCAGTGTGATTGCACGAAAACTCGCAGAAGATTTAAATATGAAAGTTTTGGTCTTAGAGAAAAGAAATCATATCGGTGGAAATGTATATGATGAAAAAGACGAAGATGGAATACTAGTGCAGCGTTATGGTCCACACCTTTTTCATACAAATCTAGATGAGGTTTATGAATTTTTATCGAGATTTACAAAATTTGAACCATATTGTTTAGAGGCAGCGGCTTGTATTGATGGAAAAAATTTGCCAATGCCATTTAATTTTACTAGTATTGATTTTTTTTATGATGAAGGTGCTGCTATAAAACTTAAAAATAAATTGTGCAGTGCATATTCGAAGAGAGAAATTGTTAATATTCTTGAGCTGCTAAAGCATGAGGATAACGATATTAAGGGATATGGGCAAGTGCTTTTTGAAAAAGATTATAGATTATATTCGTCAAAACAATGGGGAGTTGATCCTAAAGATATTGATTCTAGTATCTTAAAGCGTGTGCCGATCTTTTTGTCTTACCGAACCACAAGGTTTGACGATAAATATCAGTGCTTGCCTTGTAATGGTTTTACAGATTTAGTCGACAAGATCTTGTTTCATCCGAATATACAAATCAAGAAGAATGTAGATGCGTTTGAAAAATTAAAAATCAATTTACTGAGTAACGAAATATATTACGAAAACGTGAAATATTCTGGTTTGGTAATTTATACCGGTCCGATTGATGAATTGCAAAATTTTAAATACGGAGAATTGCAATATCGTTCTATTGAAATTAAATATGAGAAATATAACTATTTAAACTATTTAGAATATCCCGCAATTGCATATCCACAGGCAGACGGATTTGTTCGCAAAACAGAATATACAAAATTGCCATATCAAAATATTAGCGATAAAACCGTAATAGGAATAGAATATCCTGTACCATATGATAGAAATAATACAGATTCTATTGGAGCAGCCTATCCTATTCTGAATCAAAAAAATTGTGAGTTATATCAGAAATATTTAACTTCATGTAATGATTTTAAAAATTTAATTATATGTGGAAGATTAGGTGATTTTAAATATTATGATATGGATCAAGCTGTAAAAAGAGCTTTAGATGTAAGTTTGAAAATCAAAAAGAGAATATTGTAAAAACCAAATATTGGGATAAAAATTTTTGTTATTGAGTAGACTTATGTCAGTTTAGTAAAAATCAAAAATTTGCTAGTAGTGTAAAAAGAGTATAAGCATATCAAACACAAAGATCTTTGATATGCTTATACTCTTTGTTTTAGGTTACCATTTTTTCCAAGGGGCTTTTTTCTTTTCCCATAAGTCCTCTAATAACCATTTATCACGCTGGGTATCCATACACTGCCAAAAACCGTGATGTTTAAAAGCTTGTAGTTTCCCTATCTGAGCTACTAATTCAAGTGGATATTTTTCAAAAACAGTATCATCCCCCTCAATATAATCAAATATTGAAGGTTCTAGAACCATAAAACCACCGTTAATCCAGCCGCCATCTTCTTTGGCTTTTTCCACAAATTTATTGATCGTACTACCGTGATGATCGATATCAAGGACACCAAAACGACCACCTGGTTGAATTGCTGTCATCGTTGCGATTGGTTTATGCTGTTGATGGAATTTTACCAATTCACCAATATTTACATCACTGACACCATCACCGTAGGTTAGCATAAATGGCTCATTGCCGATGTAGTCTCGTACACGTTTGACACGGCCACCTGTAGCACTATTTAAACCTGTATCAACAAGGGTTACTTTCCATGGTTCGGTGACATTATTATGTACAATCATCTGATTGCTATTGGCAAAGTCAAAAGTGATATCAGAAGTATGTAAAAAGTAATCAGCAAAATATTCTTTGATGACATAACCTTTATAACCAAGGCAAATAATGAATTCATTAAACCCATAATGTGTGTATGTTTTCATGATATGCCAAAGAATCGGGTTGCCGCCAATTTCAATCATTGGCTTTGGTTTTAAATGCGATTCTTCACTGATTCTTGTGCCAAGTCCGCCTGCTAAAATAACAACTTTCATATCATAAACCCCTTTGATAAAAAATTTAAATATTGGATTATTCTCTTATTCGACAAAAATATTAGTTATTCCTGTATAAGTGATAATATGATACTCTATAGATAAGAATGTGGTGAAGCAATTATTTTGGCAAGGGGAAAAAGTATTTTTGACTGGACATACTGGTTTTAAAGGCTCGTGGCTTAGTTTATGGCTTAGTAGGTTAGGGACAATTGTAACAGGATATTCTTTAGAAGCACCAACCAAACCAAGTTTATTTGAAATCGCAAGAGTAGATACCTTGATTGATTCTGTTATTGGTGATATTTGTGATTATCAATATTTAAGCGAAGTAATGAAAAAGCGAATCCTGATATTGTGATTCATATGGCAGCACAGGCTTTGGTTCGGGATTCTTATCATACTCCATTACAGATCTATCAGATAAATGTAATGGGAACGGCAAATGTATTAGAGAGTGCAAGGCAATGTAAAAATATTAAAGCTGTCGTTGTGGTTACTACGGATAAATGTTATGAGAATAAGGAATGGTACTGGGGGTATCGTGAAAATGACGCTCTGGGTGGTTATGATCCGTATTCAAGCAGTAAAGCTTGTGCTGAAATTGTGACTGCAGCCTATCGTCAGTCCTTTTTAAAAGAAGCTGGAATTTCCGTCGCTACGGTTAGGGTGGGAAATGTTATTGGTGGCGGCGATTGGGCAAAGGATCGTTTGATTCCAGATTGTTTACGGGCGATTGAAAAGAATGAGAAAATCATGATTCGTAGTCCACAGGCGATTCGTCCATGGCAGCATGTATTAGAACCATTGTGTGGTTATATGATGTTAGCGGAAAAAATGTATGAAGAGGGGAGTCAATGGGCAGAGAGCTGGAATTTTGGACCGCGTGATCATTCAGTGCTTTGTGTAGGTGATTTGGTCAAAAAGCTATGCAAAAGTTTAAATGCTGACTATGAGATTCAACGAAATGATGCTTTGCATGAGGCTAATTATTTAAAACTTGATTGTTCAAAAGCCAATATGAATTTAAATTGGCAACCGAAGTTAAACATAGTTGAAAGTTTGCAATATATTATTGATTGGTTTGAAGCATATCGTAAAGGTGAAGATATGCAGAAGGTTTCTTTAAAACAGATTGAAAAATATTGTATTTGAAAATTATTATATATGGAGAATTAAAATGGATAGTAATGAAGTTCAGGAACAGATTAATATGTGTTTGAAAATAGTAGAAAATGATAAACGACAGAAGTCTGTTTTAAAGCAGTTAGGAAATTCGTATACACAGCAAGGTCAGTATTATAAAGTATTAGAATGTGTTGGACAGTTATTAGAAATTGATGCACAAGATTATGAAGCTTTCTATATGGGCGCAGCCGCTTATTTAAAACTTGATGATATTGACAATGCTTTAATTTTGGCCCAAAAGGCTATTTCATTAAAACAGGATTATATTGGAGCTTATATGGTGATGGCATTTTGCTATAATAATAAACTTTTAATTGAAGAAAATATCATAGTGTTAGAAAAAATTATTGAGTTGGCCCAGTCCTTGCCAAAGCAGAATCAATATGATTTTCTAGGTCAGGCATGGGGATTATTATCAGGGGTAAATGTTTTATTGGGCGATAATGAACAAGCAAAAGCAGGCTATTTAAAACTTAGCGAAGTTGCCGATAATGAAATGGATAGGGCTGCTGCATATAGTTCATACTTGATGTGTTTGCACTACGACGACAAAGTTAGTGAAAAAGATATGCTTTTGGAGCATAAAAAATACAATGGATTTTTTAAACAGGTTAAGGAGTACAAGCATTTAGAAGTAGAAACAAAGAAACAACTAAGAATAGGTTATATTTCACCTGATTTTCGTCAGCATGCAGTGGTATTTTTTTGTTATGCCTTATTGACGCAATATGATTCGGAGCAATTTACTATTTTTTGTTATTCAAAAGGAAAGCCTGATGAAACGACATTGCAATTGCAAAGTTTGGTTCCAAATTGGCGGGATATTCGAGGATTAAGTGATGGTGATGCTGCACAACAGATTTATGAAGATAAAATAGACATTTTAGTCGATTTATCAGGTCACACTGCGAATAATTGTTTGCCAATTTTAGCGTATAAACCTGCTCCTATTCAAGCCTGTGGAATCGGTTATTTTAATACAACTGGTCTTTCTACGATAGATTATTTTATTACGGATAGGTATGTAGATCCAGTCGGGAAAAATGATGGAGCTTTTTCAGAAAAATTGGTGCGCTTGCCACATAGTCATTTTTGCTATATCGCGAGGTCAGATGCTCCGGCTTGCCAGCCTGCACCATCTACACGTAATAAAACGATTGTTTTTTGTAGTTTCAATAATTTTGCAAAGGTAACGGATGAAATGCTAACTATATGGCTTGAAATTTTAAATCAAGTGCCAAATTCAAAGTTAGTATTGAAAAGTAAATTGATGGGGAGCGAGTATGGTTGTCAGCAAGTTAGCCAACGCTTATTAAACATAGGATTTTCTTTAAAACAAATAGAATTAAGAAAATCTAGTGGTAATCACATGAAAGAATATTTGGATATGGATATTGCATTAGATACGTTTCCGTATCCAGGCGGAGCCACGACTTGTGAAGCAATGTATATGGGGGTCCCCGTAATAAGTTTAGTCGGCGATCGGCATGGTTCACGGTTTGGCTATAGTATATTAAAAAATATTGGGTTTGAAGACGGTATTGCGGATAGTAAAGCTGAGTATATAGAAAAAGCAGTAAATTTAGCAAATGACAAAATGAAATTAAATCATTTACACCAAACATTACGTGACAAGATGATGAATTCATCACTTATGGATGGTCAGCAATATGTAGCTGATGTAGAACGGGCTTATAAAGATATGTGGAACAGGCTGGTGGAGAAAAATAAGTTAAAAAAGGTAATGAAAGAAATGCTTCCATTACTACATACGATGGTAAAGCGTTAAAAAAATATAGCTAAAAAAACAGTGCTTTTGTCTAAATGCAGGCAGGAGAACTGTTTTTTTTGTTAAAGAGTAAATAATAAGATAAAACATGACATTATCTTAAGAATTTTTTGATTTTTTACGATACTATAGATAGTGGTTTTTATAATTAGATGGAATTTGTTTTAAAAACAATATAAGGATTGGTAGTTAGAATGACTCATGATATAAAAAAGGAAATCGCACAGATTAAGAAACAGTTTAAAGTTCAGTATGATAATAGAGAATATCAAGCAGTGATTGATGGCGCAAAACAAGTAATCGCAATCGATGCCATTGATTATGATACAATGTGTACAGCAGCGATGGCTTGTATGGAAATTTGTAAGTATGAGGAAGCTTTAGAATTTGCCATAAAAATGTTAGAGATAAAAAAAGAATATTTTTATGGTCACCTAGTCTTAGCAAAAATCTATTATTTGCGTTTAGAATATGATAAAGCACTTGCTGTGTTGCAAAATTTATTTTTGCAATATGAAAAACAAATGCCTAGCATGATAAAACAACTTGCTTATAGTTTGTTAGGCAATATTTATAATGTGATGGGTGAGCCGACAAAAGGCTGTCAGAATTTTTTGCAAGCAAGTAAAGTAGCGGAAGACGTTAATACGAAAATAGTGGAATATAGTAAATATTTACTGTCAACCAATTATAGTGATGATAGTAAAGATGCTGATATTTTTGCTGAACACGCAAAATATAATGACTTATTTAAGAAGGTAAAACAATTTAATCACAGAGCAAGAGGTGATAAAGAAAAAATTAATATTGGTTATATTTCACCTGATTTTAGATATCATGTGGTGGTGTTTTTTTGCTATGAATTATTATCTAGATACAATAAAAAAAGATATAATATTACTTGCTATTCGAAAGGGCTAGAGGACGGAGTTACGGCTCAGTTAAAAAGTCTGGTTTCAGATTGGCGTGATATTAGCAAAATGAATCCTGATGAAGCGGCAAAGATCATTTATCAAGATGGTGTGGATATCTTAGTTGATTTATCTGGTCATACGGATAATAATTGTTTGCAAATTCTCGCCAGAAAACCAGCACCGATTCAAGTCAGTGGGATTGGCTATTTTAACACGACTGGATTAAAAGCAGTTGATTATTTTCTTGCGGACAAATATTGTGATCCAGTAGGGCAAAATGATGATTTATTTGTCGAAAAACTTGTTCGATTGCCGCATAGTCATCTTTGTTATACAGCACGCGCTGATGTTGGTGAGTGCGTAGCAGCACCAGTAAATAAAAATGGGTTTATTACATTTGGTAGCTTTAATAATTTTACCAAGGTAACAGATGCTACATTGCTTTTGTGGAAAAGTATAGTAGATAGCGTGGAAAATTCCAAGCTAGTCTTAAAAAGTAAAGTTTTTGGTAGTGCATATGCTTGCCAAGAAATCAAAAAAAGATTTGTTAAACTGGGCTTTGACGAAGATCGTGTGGAATTTAGACCTGCAAGTATGGATTATTTAGCGCAATATCAAGATTTAGATATTGCGTTGGATACTTTTCCGTATCCAGGCGGGGGAACCACTTGTGAGGCTCTCTATATGGGGGTGCCGGTTATAACCTTACTAGGCACAAGGCATGGCTCAAGATTTGGTTATAGTGTTTTAAAGAATATTGGTTTGGATGAGTGTATTGCCTTAAGTGAAACTGAGTATGTAGAAAAAGCGATAGCACTTGCAAATGATCGAGAGAAATTGAATGAATTGCATCAAACGTTACGGCAAAAGCTTGCTGATTCTGCTGTGATGAATGGTTCACAGTATGTTTTAGAGGTTGAAAGTTGTTATGAAGAAATGTGGGAAGATTTGATGTATGTAAATCATAAAGTTAGCCGCAGTACAGTTTTAGATGCAAAAAAAATAGCAAAAATCAATCAATTAAAAATTAAATTGCTTCATGCCTGGGAAAATTCAGATAATGAACAAGTGCTCAAATTGGGCAAAGAGGTACTAAAAATTAATCCTAACGATCATGAAATTTTATATGTTTTAGCGGAAATATATTATAATGAAAATGATTTTGACAGAGCGCAAAAATTTGCTGAAAGGACTATTGCGGTAAAAGACGATTATGTAAAAGCGTATTATATATTGGGTATGATTTATGCATCACAAAAAGATAGCAAACGATATCCTAGAAAAGTAATTGCGACTTTTGATAAGATGTTTCATTTGAACATGGCTTCTTTAGAACCAGAATATCAAAGTCGAGCATATGCTGTTTTGAGCGGGATTTATTGGGAAATAGAAGACATTGATAAATGCATAGAGTACCAAAAAAAATCTCTTGCCATAGAGCCGAATATTAACAGAAAAAGTAGTTATTATAGTGACTATTTATTCGAATTAAACCATAGTTTGAGCATTACCAAAGAAGAAATATTTCAAGAGCATATAAAATATAATGAACTTTTTAATGATATTATGCCTCATGAACACAACGATATAAAGAAAAAGGAAAAGTTGAGAATAGGTTACATATCTCCTGATTTTTGTATTCATCCAGTTACCTATTTTTCGTTGCAATTGTTGTTAGAATATAATAAAGAAAAATTTGAAGTATATTGTTACTCTAATACAAAAAAAACGGATGATGTTACAGAACGTTTAAAAACGTTGGTAACAAAATGGCAGGATATTAGCAGAATAACCTGTGAAGAGGCAGCGAAACTTATTTATGCAGATAAAATTGATATTTTAGTCGATTTATCTGGACATACTGCATATTCTGTATTACCAGTACTTGCTTATAAATCAGCACCGATTCAGCTCAGTGGGATAGGCTATGTGAATACTACGGGACTAAAAACAGTGGATTATTTTATTACGGATAACTATTGCGACCCAGAAGGATTGAATGATCGCTATTTTACGGAAAAATTGCTGCGTTTGCCAAATACTCATTTTTGCTATACTGGTAAGTCTGAAGCTCCTTTATGTAAAAAGGCACCTTCGGATGAAAATGGTTTTGTTACGTTTGGTAGTTTCAATAAATTTAAAAAAATTACAGACAAAACCTTATCCTTATGGGCAAGTATATTAAATCGTGTACCTAATTCTAGATTAATTATCAAAGCGGCAGCTTTTGCGAATGAATATGGAGCACAGTTAGCCAAAAAGAAATTACTGGACGCTGGGTTTAAAGAAGAGCAACTGGAGCTTCGTTCTAATAGTTTCGACTATATGGAACAATATAATGATATTGATATTGCGTTAGATACCTATCCTTGTGCGGGGGGCACCACTACTTTTGAAGCACTTTATATGGGGGTTCCCGTAGTAACTTTAGCAGGAGTGCGACATGTTTCACGCTTTGGTTATAGTATATTGAAAAATTTAGATTTCGAAGAAGGTATTGCCTATAATGAGGCTGAATATGTAGAAAAAGCAGTACAGCTCGCGAATGATAAAGCTAAAATTAATGAACTGCATAGAACTTTAAGAACAAGAATGTTAAATTCGCCATTAATGAATGGGAGACAGTATGTAAGTGATATAGAAGATGCATATAAAAAAATATGGGATGAGGCAGTCGATATGAAAGTTAAGAAGAACAATAAGAACAAGTTTAATAAAACAAGCGTAGTAAGTAAAAATAATGTAATAAATAGAACGAATACCAAAGAGATTGATATGAATAAAATAAATGAACTAAAACAACGAGTTTTACAATATAAATTGCAAGGAAACTATGACGATGCTAGAATTGTCATCAGTGAAATATTTGAGATGGAATATTTCAGCACAGATGTTATGTACGAGTTGGCAGATATTTATTACATAACTGATGATATAGAAAGAGCTGAAGTATGGAGTAAAAAAGTAATTTCCTTTGATAAAAATCATGCGGAAGGTTATTTATTATTAGCAAAAGTATATAGAAAACAAAATGCTTTGGTTGAATTATTGCCAATTCTAAATAAACTTTTAGAAAAAGAGTTTGACAGTATCAAATCTAAGGTTGAGGAATTAATAAATACGATAGATTTAATGGATTATGAAATAGACATTGCGAAATATTATAGAAACCTTTCTCAATATATTGCTAAGACCAAAGAACAAACGATAGTAGATGAGTCTGTAAGCGAAGTTCAACCATCAGACAAGAAACAACAAGTGACGAAAACTGATTTAAGTAATTTGAAAAATTTATTGCAAGGTTTGGGTTTAGACAAAAAACAAGAGAATACATTAGCTAATATGATAGAGGATGCCTTTAAAAATGGTTTAACAGCGCAAGTGGCAGAAAGACTCAAAGTAGAAGAGATAGACCAAGTAGTTAATGAAATTAGCGAGCATTCAGCAACAGATGCCCATAAAGTGGATTTATTGAATACGATAGCTGTAAAATTTTATGAATATCAATGCCTTGATAAAGTGTTACCTGTTCTTGTAAAGGCACTTGAGATGGATGGACAGAATGACAATAGTTTGAAAAATTTGGGCGTTTTATTATTTAATATTGGTGAACAAGAGTTAGCACTGCAATATTTGGATAAAGTTTCACAAAAAGATATCGCTGTGATTGATTTCATAAATCGTATTAAGGGGTAAAATTTTTCATAAATTGAGCGGGGAAGAATCATGGCTAAAGATAAAAATTCATTAAAGATACTCGGTAATAGCTGTATTGTTAAAGGGGATTATCAAGGGGCAATTCGCTATGCAGAAGAGATTTTGTCTGTAGACGAAAATGATCTGGATGCAATGTATATGGCTGCTGCTTCGTATATGAATAACAATGAGTATGATAACGCTATTGCGATGGGAAATAAGTTGCTGGAAATCAATGAGCAATATATTGCGATTTATGTTGTTTTAGCGCATTGCTATAAAAGACAATTTAAGATAGACGAAGAACTTGCTTTGCTAAACAAGGCTCTGGAAATAGCTGATGGATCAATTTTTAGTAGTGAAATTTATAGCTTGCTTGGCTCAGCTTATAGCTTGCTAGGTTATCATAAAAAATCAATGGAATGTTTTCTGCAAACTTGTTTGCTGGAAAAAAATAATAATCAAAAACTTGTGGAGTATAGCAATTATCTTTTTGCAACAAACTACGTACTTGATATTAGCAATGAAGAAATGTTAGAAGGCCATATTAAGTATAATGCGTTTTTAACGGATATCAATCGTTATGAACATAGTTCTAGGCGTAGAAAAAATAAGCTGAGAATTGGCTATGTATCACCGGATTTTCATCAGCATGCTGTTGTATTTTTTAGCTATCCTTTAATTGCTAATTTTAATAAAAATGAATTTGAAGTTATTTGCTATTCCAATGGACTAGAAGATGGCGTAACAGAGCATTTAAAAAATTTAGTATCAGCCTGGCGTGATATCAGAGGAATGAAGTCAGAGGACGCTGCTAAGCTAATATATGATGATGAGATTGATATCTTAGTCGATTTAGCAGGACATACCGCCAACAATTGTCTGCCTATTTTTGCTCGTAAACCTGCGCCTATTCAGGTAAGTGGGATTGGCTATTTTAATACGACTGGCCTAAAAGAAATGGACTATTTTTTCACTGATATTCATTGTGATCCAATTGGAAAAAATGACAGTTGTTTTAGCGAAGAATTGGTGCGATTGCCGCACAGTCATTTTTGTTACACGGCGAAAGAGAATATGCCACAATGTCAGGGGGCACCTTGTAAAGAAAATAATTTTATTACATTTGGCTGTTTTAATAATTATTCAAAGATAACGGATGAATTATTAGTTTTATGGAAAGAAATTTTAGCAGAGGTACCAAACTCAAAATTAATCTTAAAAAGTCGTGTCTTTGCCAGCGAATTTGGCAGGCAGATTGCACAAACTCGAATGAAAGAGATCGGCATTGCTATAGAGCGAGTGGAGTTACGACCTTTTAGTTCAGATTATTTAGAGGAGTATCATGAAGTCGACATTGCGCTTGATACCTATCCATATCCGGGTGGAGCAACGACTTGTGAAGCTCTGTATATGGGAGTGCCTGTGCTTTCACTTGTTGGCGATCGTCATGGTTCACGATTTGGCTATAGTATTTTAAAAAATCTTGGATTAGAGGAGTGTATCTCTTTCAGTGGTGAGGACTATATAAAAAAAGCGGTTGCTTTTGCTAGAGATAAAGAGCTGCTAGATGTTTTACATAAAAATTTAAGAACGTTAATGAAAAAATCTTCATTGATGAACCAGAGACAGTATATTCAAGAGGTTGAACTGGTATATCATGCGATGTGGGAGCAGTTTTGTAGTAAATAAAATGAAGGTTATAAATGGAGTAATTTTATGAATCAGGATAACAATCAGCTAAAATCAATAGCTAATCAACATATGAAAGAACGCAATTATTTTGCCGCTATTCAGTGTGCGGAAAAAATATTAGTCGTAGATTCCAAAGATGTTGATGCTATGTATATGATGGCGGCGGCTTATTTGAAGCTCGAAGAGTATGACCATGCAATTCAGTATGCAAATTTAAAGCTTGCTACGAATGAACGATATCATTTGGAAACATATCTTATTTTAGCTTATGCGTATGCTGGGCTTTTTGACTATGAAGCCGCAATTGATAGCCTGAAATATTTACTAGGTGTGATTGACATACGCAATGATCATAATGATCAAACACAACGTAATGACTTTATAGGCATGGTTCATCAAACATTAGCAAGTTATTATATGAATGTTGGTAATGTTTCAGATGCTAGAGCAGCTTATTTAAATGCGAGTAAGGTAAAGACAAATCAAATAGAAATTATTAATAATTTTAGCTCATATTTATTATGCTTACATTATGATTTATTGTTATCCGATGAATTTATTTTTGAGGAACATAAAAGATTCCAACAGTTTTTTAAGCAGGTTGTTCCTTATCAGCATAATGAAGTAAAACAAAAGGCGAAAATTAAGATTGGGTATATTTCCCCTGATTTTCGCCAACATGTCATGTTATCTTTTTATTATCAACTATTAGCGTGCTATGATAAACAGAAGTTTCATATTACTTGTTATTCTTTAGGCGATACGGATGTTTATACAGAAGAGCTTAAGGCAATGGTAGATTGCTGGCGCGATGTTCAGGGGAAGGAATATCATGAGATTGCAAAAATAATTTATGAAGATCATATTGATATTTTAGTTGATTTAGCGGGGCATTCTGTAAATAGTGGATTGGCGGTTTTGGCTTATAAACCCGCACCAATTCAGGTGTCAGGGCTTGGTTATTTTAATACAACGGGGCTGAATACGGTAGATTATTTTCTTACCGATGCATATGTCGATCCAGTGGGGCAGCATGATACTTTATTTACCGAAAAATTAATGCGTTTGCCACATAGTCATTTTTGTTATAAAGGTCGCGAGGATTTAGCTGAGTGCAAAAATGCACCTTGTATAATAAAGGGGTTTGCTACTTTTTGCAGTTTTAATCGTATTGCAAAAATCACCAATGAGATATTAGTAGTTTGGCAAAAAATTTTAGTGCAGGTACAAGGAGCAAAGCTAGTCTTTAAAGATAAGCTATTTATTAGCGAATCGGCGAAGCGTAGCTTTAGAACTCGTTTAGAGTATCTTGCTTTTCCAATGGAGCAAGTAGAACTTCAAGAAGGTAGTCATCAGTATATGGATGACTATTTAGCGATGGATGTTGCGTTAGATACTTTTCCCTATCCAGGTGGTGGTACGACTTTTGATGCTTTATATATGGGCGTACCAGTGATAACTTTAGTCGGTGAGCGTCATGGTGCTAGGTTTGGCTATAGCATTTTGAAAAATATTGAATTGGATGAGTGTATCGCTACAACGACAGAAGAATATATAGAGAAGGCAGTAAGCTTAGCAAGGAACAAATCACGATTAAATGAATTGCATCAAATTTTACGCGCACGCATGCTACAGTCCCCATTAATGGATGGAAAACAGTATGTGCTAGATGTGGAACATGCATATCAAGAAATGTGGCGTGAGTTTGACAATCATAAGCAGGAAAAAGGTATGAATGGAATGGATGATGAAGTAGCAAAGGAAGTTATGGTATTAAATCAATATATCAAGGTAAAGCCTAAAGATAAAACTGCCTTAAAGCGTTTAGCAAATTTGTATATGATGAGTAAAGAATATGAAAAAGTGCTTGAAATTACTGATAAGATGATTCAGTTAGACAAGTTCGATTATGAAGCGATGTATATGGCTTCAGCGGCTCATTTATATTTAGACGAGGATGAACAGGCGTTTCATTTAGCGAAAAAAGTAACTGAAATTAAAAAAGATTATATCGGTGCCTACATGGCAATGGCATTTTATTACGATAAGAAACTACTGTTGAAAGAAAATATTGACACGTTACAAAAAGTCGTTTCTTTGATTGAACGGAAAAATAAACACGGTTTACGAAGTATGGAATATGATCTTTTTAGTCAGGCTTGGCAACAATTGGGCGCATCTAACTTAGTATTAGGCAATATTGCTGAAACAAAGAAAGCTTACTTAAAAGCTAGTGAAATAAAAAATGATTTGATTGGAAAAAGTGCAGAATATAGTGGCTATTTGATGTGTACCAATTATGATTTGAGTATGTCAGAACAAGAAATGCTTGCGGAACATAAAAAATTTAATGCGTTTTTTACTGAAATACCGCAATATCAGCATACTGATTTTCAGTCTAAAGTGAAGTTGCGGATTGGTTACATATCCCCTGATTTTTCCTATCATGCCGTAGTCTTTTATTGCTATCCGTTATTACGTAGTTATGATAAGGAAAAATTTGAAGTCGTTTGTTATCATAAAGGAAAATCGGATATGACGACAGAGCAGCTAAAATCTTTTGGCACAGTTTGGCGTGATATTAGTAGTTTAAGTGAAGCTGAAGCAGCACAACTGATTTATGAAGATAAAATTGATATTTTAGTTGAACTGGCTGGTCATACTGCGCATAATTGTTTACCGATCTTAGCCTACAAACCAGCGTCAATTCAACTATGTGGCATTGGTTATTTCAATACGACAGGGTTAGATACGGTTGATTATTTTTTAACGGATCATTATGTTGATCCAATTGGAAAAAATGATACTTATTTTACAGAGAAACTTTTACGTTTGCCAGCGACGCATTGGTGTTATACCAATCGCTTGGATGAACCAGACTGTCAAGAAACTGCATGTATAAGGAATCATTATATTACGTTTTGTAGTTTTAATAATTTTGCAAAAACAACGGATCAAATGTTAATGCTATGGAAAGAAATTTTAACGCGAGTTCCAAATGCAAAATTAGTGCTCAAGAATAAAGTCTTTGAGAGTGAATATGGTTGTGAACAAATTTCTCATAGACTTTTACAAATGGGACTTAGAATGGAGCAGATAGAATTTAGAGCATCGACCAGCAATCATATGCAAGAATATCTAGAGATGGATATTGCTTTGGATACCTATCCTTATGTAGGTGGTGCGACAACCTGTGAAGCTTTATATATGGGAGTGCCAGTAGTTACATTAGTAGGCAATCGTCATGGCGCACGTTTTGGCTATAGCATGCTGAAGAATATTGGATTTGAGGAAGGTATTGCTTATAGTGAGCAGCAGTATGTAGAAAAGGCAGTCGCCTTGGCAGAGGATATAGATCGTTTAAATGAACTGCATAAAGGATTATTACGCAAAAAAATGCTAGAATCATCATTGATGGACGGAAATCGCTATATGGCTGCATTGGAGCAAGCTTATCAAAAAATCTGGAATGATTTCGTTGGTAATCATTCTAACGAGATTCCTAATAAAGAAAGAACGTTAGAAGATGCATTGTATCGTATTTCTAAAAATGATGAATTGGAACAAAATTTTGCTGTGGTAAGTGAATATACAGCAGAAAAGATAGACGAAGAAATAATGAAATTATATATTCATAATGATGAAAGAATTAATCTGTTGAATGCTATTGCGGTGAATTTTTATGAAAGCAATCAGTTCGATGATGTAATACCTTTATTAACTACAGCACTTTCTTTGGATGCAGATTATGATATTACATTGAGCAATTTGGGCATTGTTTTATATAATTTTGGCGAGAAAGAAATAGCAAAAAAATATTTAAGTAAAATTAAGAATAAAGATGAAAACATTATAGCTTTGTTGAAAAAATAATATTTAACTGATTGTATTTTAAATATTAAAAAATAGTATATTACTGTTGTATCATTTATAGAAATAGGATGTGGGTAGAATGTTTGGGATGCAGTATAATGATTGTATTCGTCAATTTTTAAAAAAAGAAGAGGTTTATAATAAAAGAATCGTTGATGTGGGTTCCTTTGTTATCAATAATACATCGCCTAGATTTGCCATTGCACAATATGAGCCTGCAGAATATGTTGGAATTGATATTATAGCAGGTGCCGGAGTAGATAAAGTTTGTACGGTAGAAGATTTTTTATTGGCGTATGGGGAAGAAACTTTTGATATTGTTTTTATGTCAGCAATATTCGAAGTAGCCAAGGATTACAAAAGTGTAATTTCATCGGCGAAACGTTTATGCAAGAAAAATGGTATTATAATCTTGACAGCAAGGACGGATAAACATCCTGAAAATGTGCCGATGAATGAGTATTGGCGGTATGAACAAGAAGATATGCGAAATTTATTTCGCGATTGTAATATTGTCATGGAGGGCAATGATGCTAAATTCACAGAAATATTTTTAAAATTAGTTAAGCCTCAAGAGTTTGTTGAATGTAACTATGATGGTATTGCATTGTATAGTCCAATACTAAAAAGAAGAGTAATATGTAACGAAGACGTGTTAAATTTAATTACTTCTCATCTTAGTCAAGATGATGTTTGCCATGATTTTAACGAGGAGAAAGAATCGGTATATTTTAATCGATATGTAGAACTTGAACAACTTGGCGTAAAAAGAGCTACGGATAAAAGTTCGTTATGGCATAATTATCTAAATAAATATGATATGTTTTTAAATCATTTACGCCAAGAGGAGTTTATTTTTTTAGAGCTGGGTGTTTTTCATGGTTCTAGTGTAAAAATGTGGAGCGATTATTTTAGAAAAGCAAAAATTATTGGTGTTGATATTGATCCAGAATGTAAACAATATGCTAGTGATAGAATCAATATATTGACGGGAGATTTATCAAATATTAAGAGCTTGAATGTATTAGCTTCATTAAAACCAAGCGTAATTGTTGATGATGCATCACATATCTGGAGCCATCAAATTAGTGCTTTATTTGAATTATTTCCATGTTTACCAAGTGGTGGAATTTACATAATGGAGGATGTCGGTACATCGTTAAATCTTAAGGCTTACCCGGGGTATAATGATGTATCAGTTAGCGCTTATGATGTGCTTTCACAAATTGCTGAAGTGTGTACAGGTGGACAAGAATTAAGAGTTCCAAGAGAGTTTCAAACTTTTATTGAAGAAATAGGCAAACAAGTTGAGATGATTTCGTTTATTAGAGAAAGTTGTATTATGATAAAAAAATAAAGCTATTATAAATAATTTTTGAAGGCAGCCGTTGGCTGTCTTTTTTTACTTATCGCTAAAATTGTCGGAATATTGTATAATAAAAGAAAAAATATGAAAATTTGTGAGTGTAAATTATGTATAGACATAAAGATATAAAAGAAAAAGAAAAATTGAATATTGGCTATTTATTACCCGATTTTCGGCAATATGAAGTGGCTTGTATTAGTTATCCGCTGTTAGTGTCTTTTAATGAGGGCGAATTTAATGTTTTTTGTTATGCCAATGGCGATGTGAAAGAACTTCGGGAGAGGCTTGGCAATCGAAGTGTTGTATGGCGTAATATTGCGGGAATCAGTGTGGAACTAGCGGTACGGGGAATTCAGAAAGATAAGATTGACATTTTAGTTGACTTATCTAGCCATACTTCAAGTAATTGTTTACCAATTTTGTCGCGAAAACCAGCAGTTGTTCAAATGAGCAGTATTGGTTATTTTCACACCACCGGTTTAAAAACAGTGGAATATTTATTAACCGATAAATATTGCAGTCCAGAAGAACAAAATCAGGATTATTTTATTGAAGATGTACTGCTCATTCCGCAAAGTCACTTTTGCTATCGCCCTCGCACTGAGCTTGTAACCTATGAAGATGCGCCTATAGCTAAAAATGGCTATGTGACGTTTGGGTGCTTTCATCATTTTACACATGTTATCGATGACTTTTTATTGGTTTGGCAGGAAATTATTACTAAAGTCCCGAATGCACGCTTGATTATTAAAAGTCGTATTTTTGGCAGTGGCTATGGTTGCCAAGAAACGCGCTTTCGTTTAAAAAGGTTGGGGTTTGATTTAAATCGTGTAGAGCTTCGGTCGTTGAGGGGCGATGATTTTGAGGATTATCGTGATATTGACATTATGCTCGATACTTGTCCGTATCAAGGTGCTAGTAGTACGTGTGATGCACTTTATATGGGAGTGCCGGTAATTGTAACGACTGGAACTCGGCATAGTTCGAGGATGGGCTATAGCATTTTAAAAAACATTGGTTTAGAAGAATGTATCGCGCAAACGAAGGATGATTATATCAGTAAAGCGATTGCACTGGCTAATAATCAGTATAAGGTAATGAATTTGCATAAGAATTTAAGAGAGCGTATGCGTAAGTCTCCATTAATGGATGAAAAACGCTATGTTACAAATGTTGAACGGCTTTATAAAAAAGTTTGGAAGAATATCGTTGACGAAGTACAAACAGAAAAAATTTTAAAAGAAGTGAGTGTATTATTGCATACGGTAGAAGAAGGCCTAGTCTATCTACATGGTAGATTGGTACTTGGTGATTTATCCGAAGTGGTCGTACAGATATTTGATGATACTGTGTATGCCTTCAAAAACACGCAGGTGGCAGTGCAGAGGATTTTTGGTGATACCGAAACAATTTTATATTTAATAAAAAAATCAAATAAAGCTCGCCAATTATGTAAAGCTAAGCAAGGGGCAAAAGCAGGTGAATGCATCGCAACAGAGCTTATGCCATTACTCAAAGAAATGATAAAGCGTGTAGAAGGGCGACTAGAAAAATAAAAAACGAAGCAATTTAAGAGTTTTTATGTTGAGTACGAATCATTAGTATGAATTATCAACACTTTCAAGGGAGTTATACACAGGGTTAAAAATAATGTTATCAACAGTTGTGGATAAAAAGGTGGATAAATGCCCTTGAAAGGTTTATTTATTGTGATTTTAAGTAAAAGGTATATGTTAATAATTTGTTAACAAATTGTTAATTTTATAAAAATAAGAGGGAAATGGAGTTATTAACAATTCTTTTGTTGATAACTAGACTATAAATTTGTATAATGGCTGTATAGGATTTATTTAGAAAAATATAGTAACATGGAGGTGCTTTATATGGATATAGCGGCATTGTCGGTTGCGATGAGTCAAAATAATTTACAGCAAGACCTTGGCGTTTCAGTGATGAAGATGGCTCTGAACCAAATTGGTGATCAGGGGACAGCATTGTCTGACATGATGGGTGATACGAAATCAATGGAATTGGCGGCAGAACCATATCTTGGCTCTAATGTTGATATTAGTGCATAATTGCATGCTACACTGAGCTTAATGAAATTGGGCTCGGTGTTTTTTCTAGTATAGGGGGATTTTGTAGTGGTTGAACTTTCAGAACGGGTGAAAAAGTTGATGTTATCTTTTTATGAAGACAATCCATTTGTAAAGCAGTTAGAAATCAAATTGGTGAAGGCTCAAGTGGGGCGGGTTGAAATGCTGATGCCGATTGATAGCGATTTCCATACAAATGTTTATAAGATAGCGCATGGCGGAGCTTTGATGTCGCTGGCGGACACGGCGATGGGAGCAACTTGTTTGACTTTAAATAAAAAAGTGGTAACGCTTGATTTTAATATCAATTGTATCAAAGGAGCACCAAGTAATTGCTCGGTGCTCGCAGTTGGCCAAGTTATACACAATGGATCAAGCACGATTGTCGTAGAAGCGGATATTATCGGGGAAAATGGCGAATTTTACGCCAAAGCGCGGGGAACTTTTTTTGTTATCGAAAAATTTACGGCTTAAATAGGTAATAATGATAAAATGTTCTTGCTTTTTTTCTTACAGAAATTTATACTTAGAGTTAAGAACTTATTGCTTAGGTCCGTGGTTGTAAGTCGATGCCAGTTGCAGGCGAAACGATCCACGTAAGGAATCCAAAAAGTGATTCTGATCATGGTGCAGCTTAGAGGTAAGTCCTGCCGGAGTCTTGTACATAATTGATGTCGATATCCGAGAGAAGTAGTAGTGAGGGAATAATTTCTATTAGCGAAACTTCCAGCAGGCGAGTGTGGGGTCAAAAACCAGGTCGGCTGAGCATATTCTTAAAACTCAAAAGGTGAGGGGATTTTTTTAATGGCTTTCGAAGACAAAACTCTTCAGTGTAAAGATTGTGGAAAAGATTTTATTTTTGGCGCAGGAGAACAAGAATTCTACGCAGAGAAAGGTTTCGAAAACGAACCTGTACGTTGTCGCGATTGTCGCGATGCTAGACGTCGTAACCGTGATGGTGGCGAATCTAGACAACAACGTGAAATGTTCGAAGTTGTTTGCGCTAACTGTGGCGTAACTACTCAAGTACCTTTCCAACCTCGTAACGATCGTCCAGTATACTGCCGCGATTGTTTCAACGCTAATAAATAATTATATACAATTGTATATACTTGAGGCCCGGAGAAATCCGGGCTTTAGTGTTTGCTAGGTAAAATAATACTGAATACAATATTACAAGTTTAAAGGAGGTTCCTCTATGTCTAAAAAGATTTTAACGCTTTTCATGGTAAGTATGTTTGTTATGACAGCTTTATTCACTGGTTGTGGTGCACAAAAGGAACAAGCGCAAGCAAAGGAAACAAAAGAAAAAGTGTTACGTGTTGGTTGTAATGCTGACTTCGCTCCATTTGAATTCCAAGATGTCAATGGTAAAGAATATGTTGGTTTCGATATGGATTTGATCAGAGCAATCGGTAAAGAAATGGGTTATGAAGTACAAATTCAAAATATTAATTTTGACGGTTTGATTCCAGCAATGGATGCTGGCAATATTGACGTTATCATCAGCGGAATGACGATTACTGACGAACGTTCAAAGAAAGTGCAATTTTCTAAACCTTACTATCAATCAGGTTTAACAATTGCTGTTAAAAATGATAATAAAACAATTAACAGTTTTAAAGACTTAGAAGGTAAAACAATCGCTGTACAAATTGGTACGACTGGTGCAGAGGAAGCAAAAAAAGTCAAAGATGCAAAAGTGAAGGAATTTAACAGCTCAGCTGATACCTTTATGGAATTAAAAATCGGCGGTGTAGAAGCTGTTGTGAATGATAGACCAGTAAATGATTATTACTTGGCACAAGGTGGCAGTAAAGACGCAAAAGCACTTAGTGAAATCTTAACTGCTGAAGATTATGGTATTGCTATAAACAAGAACAATGCGGATCTTGCAAAACAAGTAGATGCTGCTCTTGAAAAATTAAAATCTAATGGTGAATACGATAAAATTTATGCAAAATGGTTTGGGGCTAAAAAATAATTCTGTAGTACAAAATAGATAAGTTGCAACGAAAATCGACAAGTTGGCAAGAGACGAATCTCAAGGTGGTACTGGTTCGATGACCGCAATGAAGGCTAAACTCCCTGCGGTCAAACAGAAAGCCTTCAAAGCTACGAGGTGGTAAGATTCGTCTATGTTGCCTTGGTTGAACGATTTTCTTATGCAACTTACCTATTCGTTTAGACTTTGATTTAGAGCTGTTGCTTTTGCAACAGCTCTTCTGTTGTCTGGCATATAAAAGTCTCTCTTCCGTTCCGCTTATAAACTGCTACGAAGATAGGCTGCCGGCTGGTGAGAAGTGCTTAGATGCAAGGCGCAGAGGGGGGCTTATCGCTACCCCGCGGTCTGTCTGTCCTCGTTTTCAATATTTAGGAAGTGGCATTGACAGGGGATTTGAAATTGAAATATAATCATTAGAGTATGATTATGCAGAAAACAGTAATGAATTATGAATGGTTAGGATGAGTTTTTATGGATTTTGATTTTGCCCTCGTGACCAATTCAATGCCACTCTTATTAGAAGGTGCCTTGGTCACAATAAAGATTACCGCCATGAGTGTCGGTTTAGGTTTGGTTATTGGCCTATTTGCAGGGATTGGAAGACTTGCTTTGTTTTGGCCGATAAAGTTTTTGGCGGCAGTTTACGTTGACTTTATTCGTGGGACACCGCTATTAGTCCAAATTTTTATTATGTATTTTGCCTTGCCGATGCTAACCGGGATGCGTATTGATCCGTTTGTTGCGGCGATTACGGCATGTAGTGTCAACAGTGGTGCGTACATTGCAGAAATTTTTCGGGCTGGGATTGAATCCATTGATCAAGGTCAAATGGAAGCAGGTCGTTCTCTGGGAATGAGTTGGTCGCAAACGATGCGTTATATTATTGTGCCACAAGCCTTTAAACGAATTATTCCACCACTAGGGAATGAGTTTATTGCGATGCTAAAGGACTCTTCCTTGGTTTCAGTTATTGGGTTTGAAGAGCTGACTAGACGCGGACAATTAATTATTGCACGTACGTATGGATCTCTGGAGATTTGGCTGAGTGTAGCGTTTATTTATTTGTTAATGACGCTAACGATTTCCCGCTTTGTAGCTTATTTAGAGCGGAGGTATAAAATAGATGATAGACATTAAAAATTTGTATAAAGCTTTTGGGAAGACTGAGGTTTTAAGGGGAATTGATGTAAGCATTGCCGAAAAAGAAGTCGTTGTAATCATCGGGCCGAGTGGTTCAGGTAAATCCACGTTACTTCGTTGCATCAATTATCTTGAAGAACCTACGGCTGGTGAAATTATTGTTGATGGAATCCCCCTGACTGGCGAAGCTAACATCAATAAAGTACGTGAAGAAGTCGGAATGGTGTTCCAACGTTTTAACCTATTTGGCCATATGACAGTGCTTGAAAATATCGTCCTTGCACCAATGAAAGTGCGTAAATTAAGTAGAGCAGATGCGGTAGCAACTGCAAATGAGCTATTGCAAAAAGTTGGTCTGGAAGGTAAAGCAGAGGCTTATCCTTCACAATTATCTGGGGGGCAGCAACAGCGTGTGGCAATTGCCAGAGCACTTGCAATGAAACCAAAGATTATGTTATTTGATGAACCAACGTCAGCACTTGATCCAGAGATGGTCAATGAAGTGCTAGAAGTGATGAATACTCTTGCCAAAGAAGGTATGACGATGGTGGTTGTTACCCACGAAATGGGGTTTGCTCGTGAAGTTGGTGATCGGGTATTGTTTGTGGATGAAGGGAAAATAGTGGAACAAGGCCCACCAAAAGCGATTTTTGAAGAAGCAAAAGAAGAACGTTTGCAATCGTTTTTATCAAAAATATTATAAATTGGGTATTGCCCCAATTGTTACTGTTTATGACAATAAACAACAATAATTTTGCTATAAGATATTTTTATTAAATTATCTTTAAATATGGGTTTTTGTGTTGACAAATATAACCAACAACTATATAATAGTAAACGTGGTCATCAGAGTGATGTACCAGTTTATTTCTAGGAGGAGTTTCACAATGATTGGTAAAGTTAAATGGTTTAGCGCAGAAAAAGGTTACGGATTTATTGAAAGAGAAGATGGCGGCGATGTTTTCGTGCATTTTTCGGCTATTGAAGATGAAGGCTTTAAAACTTTAGCTGAAGGTCAAGGCGTTGAGTTTGAAATCGTTGAAGGTGCTCGTGGCCCTCAAGCTTCTAACGTTAAGAAAACAGCTTAATAATAAAGACGTTACTACCCGACTTAGAATCTAAGTCGGGTTTTTATGTTTTTTAGAGACTGTTACAAAATACCCTTCTGCGTTGCTCACCCTGCGAGCCCTCGTTCACGTTCTCGCCCTGCCTAGGATCTGGGCATCTTGTAAGAGTCTTCTGGATGTGTTAAAATACACTCTTTTAGCGATTTTTCGACAATTTCATATTTAATTTGTAAAGTTTCTGAAAATTTGTTCTTTCTGGTAGGAGTTTTTACTCGAATGGAGAATATAGATAATCATAGGATACAAGAAAGGGGATGGATGCATAATGGCAACATTCACTATTAGAGGAAAGAACATTGAAATAACTCCAGCTTTAAAAGAATACGTGGAGAAACGAGTAGGTAAGGTGACGAAATATTTTGATGCCGTTGGCGAAATTACTGCACTTCTTACAGTTTGCAAAGGGCGTCATAGTGTAGAGGTTACATTACATGTTAATGGCATGTTACTTCGTGGCGAAGAGTCTACAATGGACATGTATACTTCCATCGATCTTGTAGTTGAAAAATTAGAAAAACAAATAGAAAAACATAAAACTAAAATAGCGAAAAGAATTCGTGTCGGTAGCTTTAAAATGGATGTCGCACCAGCTCCAGCAGCGGGTGTTGATGACTTAGAAGAATATCCAGTTGTTAAAACAAAAAGATTTGCGGTAAAACCTATGGATATTCAAGAAGCAATTATGCAAATGAATATGATCAATCATGATTTCTTTGTATTTAGAGATGCCGACACAGAAGAGGTCAATGTGGTGTATCGTCGTAAAGATAATCGCTACGGCTTAATTGAACCAGGCGTATAAGCATAGGATAAAATAAAAATGAAAAAACTCCACGATTTTGTGGAGTTTTTTTATTTTTAAAGTTTATTGCTACTAGGTTAGATAATTTTTTTGAATCAGTATATAATAAATAGAAAATAAAAATTTAGTAAATAGTTGATTTATTTTCTGAGAGCTTTTGACTTATTGATGATAGTTTGATAGAATTCTAAGATAGCCTAATAATGCACGTAAATATATGTGCCAACTCAAGGAGTGATACTGTTTGTTCGGTTTTATAAAGAAATTCTTTGGTGATGATAATGAACAAGAAATAAAACGTATGCGTGAAATTGTTGAAACGATTAATGGTTTAGAGCCTGACCTACAAGGTCTTAGTGATGCATCATTATGCGGTAAAACAACGCAATTTAAGCGCAGACTAGAAGAAGGCGAAACACTAGATGATATTTTGCCAGAGGCATTTGCGGTAGTTCGTGAAGCATCTCGTCGTGTACTTGGCATGCGCCATTTTGATGTGCAAATGCTTGGTGGTATTTGTTTACATGAAGGTAAAATCGCGGAGATGCGTACTGGTGAAGGTAAAACTTTGGTTGGTACCTTACCTACATATTTAAATGCTTTAACTGGTAAAGGCGTACATGTCATTACGGTAAATGATTACCTAGCAAAACGTGACAGTGAGTGGATGGGGAAATTATATCGTTTCCTAGGCTTCTCTGTTGGTCTAATCGCCCATGGTTTAGATTTCCCAGATCGTAAACAAGCGTATGCTTGTGATATTACGTTCGGGACGAATAATGAATATGGTTTTGACTACTTACGTGATAACATGGTGATCTATCAAGACCAAATGGTACAGCGTGAACTTAACTATGCGATTGTCGATGAAGTGGATAGTATCTTAGTCGATGAAGCAAGAACACCGCTCATAATTTCTGGCCCTGGTGATAAATCTACTGACATGTATAAAACCATGGCAGATGCAGTAAAAGTATTGGCAGAAGAAGTCGATTATACTGTCGATGAAAAAGCAAAAGCGGTTCTTCCAAAGGAAGAAGCGGTTGCTAAAATAGAAAAAGCTTTAAATGTAGTCAATTTATATGATAGTGAAAACATTGAAATGTCACATTGCTTTACACAAGCATTACGGGCAAAAGCGTTGATGAAACGTGACCGCGACTATGTTGTACGTGATGGTGAGGTAGTAATCGTTGATGAATTTACAGGCCGGTTGATGTTTGGTCGTCGGTATTCTGATGGGCTTCATCAAGCCATTGAAGCAAAAGAAGGCGTGAAAATTGAACGTGAAAGTCAGACGTTAGCGTCGATTACGTTCCAAAATTACTTTAGAATGTACAAAAAATTAAGTGGTATGACTGGTACGGCGAAAACAGAGGAAGATGAATTTGTCAAAATCTACGGACTTCCTGTTATCGTTATCCCAACCAACCAAGACATTGCCCGGATCGATTATCCAGATGTTATTTATAAAACGAAGAGAGCAAAATACAAAGCAGTTGTGGATGCGATTATCGAAGCGCATCGCAAAGGTCAACCAGTTTTGGTTGGTACGACTTCCATTGCCCAGTCTGAAGAACTTAGTAAAGTACTGAAAAAGGGTGGAGTAGCGCATAACGTACTCAATGCGAAATATCATGAGATGGAAGCGCAAATTATTTCTGGAGCAGGTCAGCTAGGCGCGGTTACGATTGCAACCAATATGGCTGGTCGTGGTACTGATATCGTACTTGGTGAAGGTGTGACTGAAATCGGTGGCCTACATATCATCGGTACAGAACGTCATGAAAGTCGTCGTATTGATAATCAATTACGTGGTCGTGCTGGTCGTCAAGGTGATCCAGGTTCGTCCCGCTTTTATCTATCCTTAGAAGATGAATTGATGCGCTTATTTGGTTCTGATAACATCGCAACCGTTATGGAAAAATTAGGGATGGAAGAAGACGAACCAATTGAACATAAATTAATTTCCCGTTCAATTGAGCAAGCACAAAAGAAAGTGGAAGGTCGTAACTTTGACATTCGTAAGCATGTGCTTGAATATGATGATGTGATGAACCAACAACGTGAAGTTATTTACGGACAACGTCGTCAAATTTTGATGGGTGATAACTTGCGTGAAAATATCATGAATATGATTTATAAAATTATTGATCAAGATATGGATGCGTATGCCAATGAAAAGCTATATCCAGAAGAATGGGAAATAGACAGATTAATTACAGCATGCAATGAAATTTTTGCGCCAGAAGGTAGATTGGTGAAAGAGCAGCTTGAAGCTTTGAGTCGCGATGAACTAAAAGAAGAGCTTCGTAAGGTAGCCGAAGAAGCATATAAAGCCCGCGAAACCATCTTTGGTGAAGAGAGCATGCGTGAACTTGAAAAAGTGGTTATGCTGAAAGTCGTAGATGGAAAATGGATGGAGCATTTAGATCATATGGATTTGCTGCGTGAAGGTATTAATCTACGTGCCTATGGTCAACGTAACCCACTGATTGAATATAAAGTGGAAGCTTATGATATGTTCCAAGCAATGATTGAAGTGATCCAAGAAGATATTGCAAAATTAATGTTTAGAGTGAATATTATTACGCAAGAACAAAAGCCAGAAGATCATCTAGTAAATGCGAAAGAAACTCGTGGCGAAGTGGAAGAAGATACAGATGAAGAAGTAAAACAACAGCCACATGTCAATCATGAAACAACAGGCCGCAATGATTTATGTCCATGTGGATCAGGGAAAAAATATAAAAAATGTTGCGGACAAGAAAAATAATTTGGTTTTATAAGAGCCTTAGGAGTTGAAAACAATGCTTTTGGAAGATTTAAGAGTACCGATTGTCGAGATCAAAAAGAAGCTTGATGAAATGGGGACTTCACTTTGACATTGCTGGTAAAGAAGCAAAAATAGCCGAACTTGAGTATAAGATGGGGGAACCTAGTTTCTGGGATAATCCAGATAAAGCGCAACTTACGATGCAAGAGCTAACGGCAGTCAAAGATAGTGTAGTAAAATATAATTCCCTGAATGCGCAATATGAAGATATGTCAATCCTTTGGGAAATGGGAACAGAAGATAAAGATGAGAGTGTTTATGACGATGTCAATGAAGCGATCACCTCTATTAAGAAGCAAATTGAGGAACTCGAACTTGAACTTATGTTATCTGGTGAATATGATGGGAGCAATGCAATTTTAACCTTGCATGCGGGTGCTGGCGGAACAGAAGCCCAAGATTGGACACAGATGTTACTTCGTATGTATGTACGCTGGGCGGAACGAAGAAATTTGAAAGTAGAAACGATGGACTTATTACCAGGCGATGAAGCTGGGGTGAAAAGTGCTACGATCATGGTCTCTGGTCGTAATGCCTATGGGTATTTAAAAGCAGAAAAAGGCGTACATCGTCTTGTGCGTATTTCTCCTTTTGATGCGAATGCGCGTCGTCATACGTCATTCTCGGCTTGTGATGTGATGCCGGAAATTGATGATACTGTAGAGATTGATATCAATCCAGTAGATTTACGTGTTGATACGTATCGTGCGAGTGGTGCGGGCGGTCAGCATATCAATAAAACTGATTCTGCGGTTCGTATGACGCATTTACCAACGGGGATTGTTGCGCAGTGCCAGAATCAACGTTCACAGATTCAAAACCGTGAACAATGTATGAAATTGCTAAGGGCGAAATTATTTGAGTTAGAACAAAAAAAACAAGCAGAAGCCAAAGCGGAAATCGCTGGGGACTATCAAGCAATTGAATGGGGCAGCCAAATTCGTTCGTATGTATTTCATCCATATAATATGGTGAAAGATCATCGGACAAATGCTGAAACAGGAAACACACAAGCCGTTATGGATGGTGAAATTGATCAGTTTATTGAAGCGTATTTAAAATCAAAAGCGAATTAAATGATGGCGACAACAAAGGGGTACGGAATGTTTTTTCCGTCTCCCTTTCTGCTCGTAAATGACGATTCACATAAAATGTTTTGGAGGCGAAAATATGGCAAGACGACTGATGATCATGGGTGGTATCCTCATACTATTGCTTGCTTTTAGCCAAATATTATTACCGCTAGCTATTTCTGAAGTAATAGGAGTAGCGATGACGAAGCTGACCAGTGCTGATAAAGTGGAAGCAAGAGCCGATAAATCACCGGCGATTATGATGCTAGCTGGTAATTTTGATACCATAAGTGTAAAAGCTTTTGGTGCCAAAACAGATAAAGTAGTTTTCGATGAATTTGATATCAATTTAAGCAATATTGATGTTGATATGGGAAGTTTAATCCAAAATCGTACGCTTACCATGAAATCAGTGGAGGATGTTACTGTAAAAGCAGTGATTTCGGAAGCTGAACTTGCTCGAACCATTAATCAGACAGTCAAGGGAACAAAAAATGCTGAGGTTAGTATCACACCAGAAAAGGTAACGGCAACGAGTATGCTTTCTATGGGAGGGCTGGTCAATGCAAAGGTCATTCTTGAAGGAAAATTTGTTTCCACCGATAATGCCATTATCTTTCATACCGAGCACTTTCAGGTCAATAATAGTATAATGGGGAAATTTGGCGGAGCATTACTTACGGATATTACATTGGTAGACTTAAAGAAGTTACCGTTTGACGTAACTGTAAAAAATATTACGTTAGAACAAGGCAGAGCTGTTGTTTATGCCGAGTCACATCGTTAGATGCATACAGCTAATTAAAACAAAAATTAATTTTGGTTATAAGGTGGAGAAGATGTTGAAGAAATTCAAATATAATCAATGGCTGATTGGCTTTATCGTGATTGGGTTAATAGCTGCCTTGTCAGTGGGTTTTTACCGACACAAGATAGAAGAAAGCAATACAACGGTAGAAATGGCTATTGACTATGAAGGTTTAGTAGAACTAGCGCAGATTGAAGGTTTATCAGTGAATGAAGTCTTCAAAAATGCAAAACAATCAGGTATTACGTCACTCGCCGTGTATGAAACTACGTTGAAAAAATTAACGGAAAATGGCAAAGTGACAACGACCGCTGGTGCTGACTTGATCAAAAATTATAATAATGGTACGTTAAGTGATCCTGCTTGGCGTGCGCTAGTAAGCAATGGTAGTGTAAATGCGGATAGTATTTATTTGACTAGTATTCAACCACAAATTTTTGCCGAAGTAAAAGCAGATTTAATCAGACGACTTGGAGAAAATCGGGTACAGTCAATCAAAGTTGGTAGTGTCGAAGTTGTTGCGGTAAAGGCTAATTATGAAAAAGCAATGAAATGGAATTTGGGCATGCCAACCGATGAAATGAAAATAGTGAACGACGCTGGCTTTTATGTTGTTGCCCGTCCGAGTAATTATGCAAAAGTAACAGAAGATGACATTCAATCTGTTTTCGATCGTTTAGATGGCTTCAAAATCTCTGATGTTATATTTTCTGGTGAAGAGATTCTTGGGGCGCCTAAAAATGTCAAAGATACAGCTCCACTATTTAAAAGTAGAGAGTATACCTTAGGGATGATTGAGCATCCCTTGCAATTGCAGTTTTTTAAACAAGAAGGTTTAATGGAACTAGCAGAAGACCTTGAGTATAAGGCGGCGCGAGTGTATTCTATTCCTAAAGATGAACAACCAAAATTGAAAATTGCTGAAGCCGTGGAGCGTTGGGCAACAACGGATGAAGAACGGAATATTAGAATTAATTTACTTCGCACGTATGAAAAACCGGAAGGTACGATGAGCTTATTCGAAACGAATATGAAGTACTTTGCTGATACCACGAAAGAGTTGAAAAACAAAGGTTTTTCGATAGGCAAAGCAGGGACCTATGAGAATTATTATCCAAGCAAATTTCTTCTTATTTTGATTACCCTTGGTGCAGTGGCAGCAGGTGTATTGTATGTATCATTGGTATATCCATTTAAAGAGCGTTATCAAGCTATATTAATGGCTGTTATTTCGGTTATTTTGTTGACACCAATTCTAATGGGGCATGGAAATACGGTACGTAGTGTGGTAGCCTTGGCGAGTGCAAATTTATTTCCAGCCCTTGCGGTAATTTGGCAGCTTGATCGTTGGCGCGAAAATGAGTTTGATGCAAAAACCCCAATGATAAAAATAATGCTTACTGGCGTAGTACTATTATTGACCACGGGTGCCTTGGCTTTTATTGGCGGTGCCTATGTTGGATCGGTGCTTGCCGATATCCAATATTTACTCGAAGTAAATATTTTCCGTGGGGTAAAGCTGACCTTTATTCTGCCGATTGTTTTAGTAAGCTTGGCTTTCTTAGTACGCTTTAATTTATTTGAAGGCAAAGATTATTCTGGTAATGTTTTTGAACAAATTAAGAAAATTTTAAATACGCCTATTTATATAAAATCTTTAGTTGGTTTTTGTATTGCGGCAGTAGCAATGTTGGTTTATATTGGTCGATCTGGTCATACGGCTGGTATTCCGGTATCAGGAGCTGAACTTAAATTTAGAGCATTTTTAGAGCAGGCAATGTATGCTAGGCCCCGTTCGAAAGAATTGTTAATTGGTCATCCAGCGTTTATGTTAGCGGTGTTGGCAGTCTATAAAAAATGGCCAAGAATCTTATTTTTCATTTTAGTCCTTGTGGCGACAATTGGACAAGGTTCGCTGGTAGAAACGTTTTGTCATTTACGGACACCAATCTTTATGACCTTCATACGTGGTGTGAGTGGTTTGGTATTGGGCGCAGGTGTAGGAGCATTTGCAATGCTTGCAGCGCATTTCTTATACAATCTATCTTCCTATATAGGGAGGGATACAACGAAACATGAGTAGTATTGTAGTTTCTGGCTATTATGGCTTTAAAAATGCTGGTGATGAAGCTATGTTAGCCGCTATGATAGAAGTATTGTCGGATTTAGATCCTACTGTAAATATTACGGTTATTTCTGCAAATCCTGAAGATACTAAACATAGACATGGTGTAAAAGCAGTGTATTGGCTGAATTATATTCAAATAGCCAAAGAATTAAAAAATAGTGATTTATTAATTAGTGGCGGCGGTAGTTTACTTCAGGATGTAACGAGCGGTAGAAGCTTGTATTATTATATGAGTATCTTGTTTTTAGCGAAAACGCTTGGTACGCCAGTAATGCTCTACGCACAGGGGATTGGTCCAATCTGCGGCGAATTTGCCCGTAAAGCGATGCATTACATAGGTAATATGGTCGACTTGATTACGGTTCGAGATTCTGGTTCTTTACAGGAACTGAAAGAATTAGCTATTGATAAGCCAGCAATTCATGTTACGGCAGATCCGGTACTGGCAATTCATCCAGTAGATAAGCAAATTGGTAGAGCCATTCTAAGGCGGCATGATCTCGAAGGTGCTAAAAATCTGGTGGGAATATCGGTACGTGAATGGCGTGAATGGAAACATTATAAAAATATATTGGCTAAAATCACGGATAAAATCGTCAATGAACTAGATGCAAGAGTGGTTTTTCTCCCAATGCAATTTCCCGAGGATGTTGAGACTGCAATGAAAATTGTGAGTTGTACGGAGCATTCGGCAGTGGTACTAGATGATGAATATACAACCAGTGAGCTATTATCTATCGTAGGTAATTTGGATTTATTAATTGGTGTTCGTTTACATGCTCTTATTTTTGCTGGTGTCATGGGCGTGCCAATGATCGGAATGTCATATGATCCTAAAATTGATCGGTTTTTAACATCTATTGGACAAGATGTTGTAGGAGATTTAGAAAACATTACAGTGGATAAAATGATGGCAAGTATTCAGGAAAAATGGCAAGCGAAAAAAGAGCTTAACGAAAGTAATGTGCGATTACTGGCAGGTCTTCGGAATGATGCTTTTAGCAATGCCGAACTCGCAATTGATTTAATCGCAAGTCGTAAATCTATGAGGTGAACAGTGTGCGAAAAAAGATCAGACAGTATGTAGGAATGACATTAGGGATACTCATTACAGCTGTTGCAATGAACTTATTTTTAATTCCCCATAAGATTGCAGCCGGTGGTATTGGTGGTGTAGCTACTGTACTACATTATTTATTTAATTTTCCCGTTGGTGTCATTATGCTCCTCTTTAATATTCCGATTTTTATGTTTGGTTTGAAAATATTAGGGGCGCGTTATGGATTGAACACTTTGTATGGTGCGATCATGTTATCGGTATTTATTGATATTACCGGGAAAATTACGCCAGTTGTTACGGAAGATATTTTACTCAATTGTCTTTATGGCGGCGTTATGGTTGGCGTTGGGATGGGGCTAGTATTTCGCTTCAAAGGGAATACGGCAGGGACAGCCCTACTGGCAGCAATCTTAAATAAGCTATTTCATATCAGCGTCGGACAAGCCTTACTCATCGCGGATGGCTGTGTTGTTGCTTTTGCCGGGATTGTCTTTCAAAGTCCAGAGCTTGCCCTGTATGCAACGATTTCAATTTTTGTAACTTCGCAGATCATAGATTTAGTCCAAGAAGGTCCATCAACGAGTAAATCTTTCTTGATTATGGCTGAAAATCCTGGTGAGTTAGCGGATAAAATTTTTCAGGAAATTGATCGTGGCGTTACGTATCTACAAGGACGGGGTGGCTACACAGGACAGAGTCGTGAGATGCTCCTGTGTGTTGTGGAGACAAGTCAAGTAACACAGTTAAAAGACCTGATTGTGCAGCATGATTCAAAAGCTTTTATCGTTGTTAATGATGCGCATGAAGTTTTTGGTGAAGGATTTACCAGTTATGAAAGTAAGAAAAATATAAAATAATCGAACGGATAAAGTGGCTCTTAGATGCATACGCATGTAAAGAAGCCACTTTTTTTGTGTGTAGCAGAGATTGTTACAAAATACCCATCTGCGTTGCTCAACCTGCGAGCCATCGCTCAACGTACTATACACGTACGCCTTCGCGTTCTCGTCGTGCCTAGCATCTGGGCATCTTGTAACAATCTTTTGAAATTTAAGGAGAGCATTATGATTTTTTTTGGTAAAAAAATTTATAAACGGATCGCTGTTTTATGTATTACGGCAATCGCGTTATTAAAATTACATGCGACATTTACCATGTTCATTTCCATGCTCGTGTCGATTGTGTGTTATGCATTGCCGTTTGATCTTTCTTTTGCCATTGGTTTTGTATTGTTACTATTCGCCCATGAATTTGGGCATGTGCTTGCGTCGCGGGTAGTCGGGCTTCGTACATCACCACCGATATTCATCCCATTTTTAGGTGCGATGATTCATTTAAAACGCCAGCCAGTGAATGCGAAGATGACGGCAAATATTGCAATTGGCGGGCCAGCAATGGGCGCTTTGAGTGCACTTGTTTGTATTGCGTGTTATTTTTGGACAGACGAACGGTTATTCTTAATCCTAGCGTATGTAGCTTGTATTTTAAATTTGTTTAACTTGATTCCCAGTGAACCCTTAGATGGTGGTAAAATTATCGTGGCGATTTCTCCATATCTTTCTTGGCTTGGTACACTCATCATTGGTGTATTATTTTTTTATACGTATAATATCATTATTTTTATCATCTTTATCTTTTCTTTAACGCGACTATGGAAGTTAAGTAGTACTGATTATACGGAATATTACTATCAAATTCCTACCAGAGTAAGATGGCTTGTATTTAGTTGGTATATTGGGTTGATCGCAGTTTTGGGGGTTGCAACTGTCTATATTGGGGAATTACTAAGATAAAGCTATTTTATAAAAATTTATACCTCTGAAAAAAAGGTTTTTAGACAAAAATGTCTAAAGATATAACGTTATGAGATAAATTGTATTTTTTTTGGATTAAGGGGGTTTGGTCACCGTTGATACATATGAGTGAAGTTTCAAAAGTGTATGAAAATGGTTCATCTGCATTGAATAATATCAATATTGATATAGAAAAAGGTGAGTTCGTTTTCTTAGTTGGTTCGAGCGGTGCAGGGAAATCTACTTTTATTAAAATGATTTTCCGCGAGGTATTACCATCTAAGGGGCAGTTAATCATCAATGGTCGTAATATCATGACAATGAAGGAAGAAGAAGTCCCATATTTAAGACGTGGTTTAGGGATTGTCTTTCAAGATTATCGTTTACTCCCTGATAAAAATGTTTATGAAAATGTGGCCTTCGCTATGCAAGTAATTGAAGCACCACGGCGTGAAATGCAAAAACGTGTAAACAGTGTTCTAGAATTGGTTGGTCTTAGAGATAAGTTGAAAAGTTTGCCGTCTCAATTATCAGGGGGAGAACAGCAAAGAGTAGCGATTGCCCGCGCGATTGTCAACAGTCCGATGATTGTGATTGCTGATGAACCAACGGGTAATCTAGATCCAGATACATCATGGGAAATTATGAAGATATTTGAACGTATCAATAAATCAGGTACGACAATTGTTATGGCAACGCATGATAAAACTATTGTTGATGCGATGAAAAAAAGGGTTATTGCAATTGAAGATGGCTGTATTATCCGTGATGAAGTGAAGGGAGCATACGGCTATGAAGATTAGAACCTGGGAATATTTTATCCGTGAAGTATTTGTTTCTCTAAAACGTAATAGTTGGATGACCTTTGCCTCCATTAGTACGGTGGCGCTGTCTCTGCTAATATTAGGTTTATTTTTGATTATTGTTTTAAATTTGAATAATATGGCGACATCTCTGGAATCTCAGGTACAAATTAATGTTTATTTAAAAGATGAGTTATCTGATAAGAAGATGGAGGATATCGGTCAGAAAATAAAAAAATTGCCTGGTGTGGAAGAAATCAAGTTTGTCAGTAAAAAAGAAGCGATGGAACGATTCAAAGAACGTTTAGGTGATCAACAAACCTTGCTTACTGCATTAGGGGAATCGAATCCATTACCGAATGCCTTTGAAGTTAAGCTCAGAGCTCCAGAACAGGTAAAAGCAGCGGCCAATTTAATCAATGAATATGAGGGGGTCGAAAATGCAAAATTTGGACAAGACATCATTGACCAATTATTTGAGTTAACGAAGATGATTCGAATTTTTGGTTTTATTATCATTGTATTTTTGGCCTTAGCGACCATTTTTATTATTTCAAATACCATTCGGTTAACGGTATTTGCTCGACGCAAAGAGATTGGTATTATGAAGTATGTTGGAGCTACCGACTGGTTTATTCGCTGGCCATTTCTAATGGAAGGCATGGTGCTCGGATTATTGGGTTCAGCGGTTGCGACGATCATATTGCGTAATTCTTATGGTGCTGTTGTCGCAAAAATTTATGATACATTGACTTTTTTACCGCTCATTCCCGAGCAACCGTTTTTGAATAATGTCAGTATTTTAATGGTTGTTGTTGGTACGGCCATTGGGGCACTTGGTAGTACAATTTCGTTAAAACGGTTTATGAAGGTATAAGGAGAGTTTTTAGTGAATAATTTAAAGCGTTATTGGGTTGTGGCAACTGCGCTATTAGTGCTAAGCTCTTTTTCCATAACCGTTTTTGCCAGTTCTCTCGACGATAAACTTAGCGATATCAAGAGTCAGATGTCTGATCAAAAAAGTAAAGCGGCAGAAGCACAGCAACAAGTGGAAAATATATCTGATCAACTTCGTTTGATACAACAAAATTTACAGGTTGTCACGGATGAATATAAAGGCATTCAGAAACAATCCAACGAAACAGAAGAAAAAATTGATAAAAATAAAGACGCGTTAGCTAAAGCTGAGAAAGAGCTAGCTGCGCGGATGAAAATCTTGGATAAACGCATTCGTGATATCTATGAAAATGGGCAAATCAGTTATGTCGATGTATTATTTGGCGCTAAAGATTTTAATGATTTTATGACGCGGATGGATCTACTCAAACGCATTATCAAACATGACTATGATCTGATTATCAAAATTCAGGATCAACGTAAGCTGATTTTAGAAAAAAAAGCGGAATTAGAACGCGATCAAGCAGCCTTAAAAGAGCTTGAAATAGCTGCCGAGTCAAAGAAAAAAGAAGTAGAAGCGAGCAAGGCAAAACAAGAAAAAATACTGGATAAAATGGCCAATGATCGTGATACTGCTGAACGTGCTTATCAGGAATTATTAGAAGCATCACGGCAAGTTGAGCAAATGATTCGCCAAAGTAGATATCAAGTGAGTGAAGGAAAAGGTAGTGGCAAATCTACAGGTACGATGATTTGGCCAATTGATGGGCCAATTACTTCTCCATTCGGCTGGCGTACCCATCCGATTTTTGGCACTTCTATATTTCATAGTGGTCTTGATATTGGTGGTGATTATGGCATGCCAGTGGTTGCTGCTGATGGTGGCGTTGTCATTTATGCTGGCTGGATTAGTGGCTATGGTAATGCGGTCATCATTGATCATGGGAATGGTGTATCTTCACTTTATGGACATAATCAGAGCTTGGTAGTTAGTGAAGGACAATCGGTATCACAAGGACAGCTAATTTCATATTGTGGTTCTACAGGTAATTCAACTGGGCCACATGTTCATTTTGAAGTCAGAGAAAATGGTACACCGGTGAGCCCGTATAATTATTTAAGATAGTATAAATAAAGTGCTTTTGGCATACGTTATAGCAATGTAGGAGAATCAAAGCCGAAAATAAATAATGAAAAGTAGCAGAATGTTATAATGATGATAGTAAGTAACATTCTGCTAATTTTTATAGCAGTGAATAGAGGTGGAAAAATGAGCAAGAAAAAACTAATACTTGGGTCTGTTTTTTTAGTATTTATAACAATGTTTTCTACACTGATTGGTGTTTACTATGTGCTAGGATTAAGTCAATTTAAAATTGGTGATACCGTTCGTTTTTTGCATGCACTACGTTTTGTTGATAGTCAATTTGTCAATGAAGTCGACGATAATAAACTAGTCACAGGTGCGATTTCTGGGATGATGGCTTCTCTAGGAGATCCTCATTCGGTTTATTTGGATCCACAGATGTATAAAGAGCTAATGAGTCATACTGAAGGTTCTTTTGGTGGTGTAGGTATTGTAATGGGTGTCAAAGATAAGATGCTTACTGTAGTTGCACCGATTGAAGGTACGCCTAGTTTCAATGCCGGTATTAAAAGCGGTGATAAGATCGTAAAAATCGACGGCGAAGACACCAAAGATATCGCAGTCGATCAAGCAGCGAATAAAATTCGTGGAGAAATTGGTACAGAGGTTACACTTACCATACATCGTGACGGAGAAGTAGACAAAGATTACGTGTTAAAGCGTTCCAATATCGAAATTAAAACAGTAGCAAGTAAAATGCTCGACAATGGTGTAGGTTATATCAGAATTTCTACGTTCAGTGAACATACTGGTAAAGATGTCGATAAAGCTTACAAAGAGCTAGAAGATCAAGGAATGAAGGCAATCGTATTAGATTTACGTGATAATCCAGGTGGTTTACTTACTACTAGTGTTGAAGTGGCCAATAATTTCATTCCCAAAGGTACAGTCGTTTCTACAGTAAAACGCGATGGTACTAGAGAAGTGTTGAATGCGACCAAACTGGATGCTGTCAAATATCCAGCAGCAGTTCTTGTCAATGGCGGTAGTGCGAGTGCTTCGGAAATCGTGTCTGGCGCAATTCAAGATACTGGTTCAGGTACGATTGTTGGTACGACATCTTATGGGAAAGGTTCTGTACAGATTGTTATGCCAATGTACGGTGGCGATGCGTTAAAATTAACCATAGCAAAATACTATACGCCAAATGATCGATCCATTGATGGGATTGGGATTCAACCTGATGTTGTTGTAGAACCAAATGGAACAACGGATAATCAATTGGAAAAGGCAATTGAAGTGGTGACGAGTAAACTAAAATAAATTTAACATTCTATGCTAGAGAAGCAGATAAATTGCAACGAAAACCAGTAAGTCGGCAAAAGACAAATCTCAAGTTAGCGCTAGATACAAAACCGCAATGAAGGCTCAAACTTCCTACGGTTAAACAGAAAGCCTTCAAAGCTAAGTAGTAGTAAGATTTGTCTATGTTGCCTTAGTTAAAAGGTTTTCTTTTGCAACTTATCTGCTTCTATAATTAAAAATCGAAAGTATCTACGATATTTTGTAGGTACTTTTTAGGTTGTCGACAAAATAAAATATTTGTGTCGATGATTTAGAAAATATCTAAATCTGTTCCACTTATAAACTAGTACGAAGATAGGCTGCCAGTTGGTGAAAAGTACTCAGATGCTAGGCACAGTAAGGGGGTGCGAAGGAGTCGTACTTTTGTACGTCGACGAGCAGTACCTTACTGTAACGACGCAGATGAATGCTTATCGCCGACCCGCGGTCTGTCTGTCCATAGTTTATCTACAGGCTAGAAAACACTTACGAAGTTTTGTAGGTACTTTTATTTTTTTCGCAAAATTTGTATATAATAATAATAAATTATTTGTATCGTACATATGTTTGTGTTATAATTTATTGGATAATTGTTATTGATTAGCTTTAATTGGAATGAAGAAATTAAGTGGGATATAAATAGTCCCTCTGTCTGGTGAGGTGTTTTTTGTGGTAGATGTGCCAAAATTAAATACAGTTTATCAAGATGGTGGTGTACCGTTTCAAGTGGTGTCGCCGTTTGAACCGACGGGAGATCAACCAAAAGCGATTGAACAGTTGGTCGGTGGCATTGAAAATGGACAGACTGCACAAGTTTTGCTCGGAGCAACGGGGACTGGCAAAACATTTACGATAGCAAAAACAATAGAGCGGGTGCAAAAACCAACGCTTGTGATTGCCCATAATAAGACACTTGCTGCGCAGCTCGCTAGTGAGTTTAAAGAGTTTTTTCCTAATAATGCAGTTGGCTATTTCGTTAGTTATTATGATTATTATCAACCAGAGGCATATATTGCCCATACGGATACTTATATCGAAAAAGATGCATCCATTAATGATGAGATAGATAAATTACGCCATTCGGCGACCTGTTCTTTATTTGAACGACGTGATGTTATTATCGTTGCGAGTGTTTCATGTATCTATGGTTTAGGTTCGCCCGATGAATATCAAGGTTTGGTGTTATCGCTCCGGCAGGGGCAAATTTACGATCGTAATGATATTTTGCGAAAGTTAGTTAGCATTCAATACGAACGCAATGACATTAGCTTTACGCGTGGTAAGTTTCGTGTGCGTGGGGATGTAGTAGAAATATTTCCGGCCGGTTATAATGAACGGGCAATTCGCGTCGAATTATTTGGCGATGAAATTGAACGTATTTTAGAAATTGATGTGCTAACTGGAGAAATCTATGGAGAGCGCAAACATATTACCGTTTATCCAGCTTCTCACTATGTTACATCACGAGAAAATATGCTTGATGCGGTAGAAGCAATTGAAGCGGAATTAGAAGAACGTTTAGCATATTTAAACGCCAACAATAAATTAGTGGAGGCGCAACGACTCGAACAACGGACGCGCTATGACATTGAGATGATGTTGGAAATGGGCTATTGCTCTGGAATAGAAAATTATTCGAAGCATTTGACCAAACGAGAAACTGGTGATGCACCATATACCCTGATGAATTATTTTCCCGATGATTTTTTAATTGTGATTGATGAGTCTCATGTGACCTTACCGCAGATTCGAGCTATGTACGCTGGGGATCGTAGTCGCAAAGAATCATTGGTGCAAAATGGTTTTCGTTTGCCGTCAGCGTTTGATAACCGACCATTTAAATTTGAGGAGTTCGTAAATCGGATCAATCAAATTATTTATGTTTCGGCAACACCAGCGAAGTATGAGTTAGAGCAGGCAAATCAAGTGGTAGAACAAATCATTCGTCCTACTGGGTTACTTGATCCACAAATTGATATTCGTCCACTCAAGGGGCAAATGGATGATTTGCTAGGGGAAATAAAAAAACGCATTGTCGTAAAAGAGCGGGTACTGGTAACGACCTTAACAAAAAAGATGGCCGAGAATTTAACGGAATACTTAAAAGAAATGGGCATCAAAGTTCGGTACTTACATTCTGATATTGTGACGATGGAACGGGCGGAAATCATTCGTGATTTGCGTGCTGGTGTATTCGATGTTCTTATTGGCATCAATTTGCTGCGTGAAGGATTGGATTTACCAGAGGTTTCTTTAGTGGCAATTCTTGATGCGGATAAAGAAGGCTTCTTGCGTTCAGATACTTCGCTGATTCAAACAATCGGACGGGCAGCGCGTAATGAGCAAGGTAAAGTTATCATGTATGCCGATCGTATGACAGACTCCATGAAAAGGGCTATTGATGAAACGGACCGTCGGCGTGAAGTTCAAGCTGCGTATAATAAAGTCCATGGTATTACGCCACAAACGATCCAAAAGAGCATTAAGAATTTAATTGAAACGACGAAAGTTGCCGAAGAGCCCGCTGTATATAAAACAAAATCTGGTATAAAGATGTCAGATAATGAAAAACAAGAATTGATTACTACCTTGGAAAAAGAAATGCGCGAGGCGTCACGAAAACTCGAATTTGAGCGTGCAGCAAAATTACGAGATATGTTGGTGGAGCTAAAGACGAGTTTGCCAGCAAAGAAGGCAGCAGGCAAACCAACACGTAAGAAAAAATAAGTAGCAGTACGCTTTGCCGAAGCAGTGGAAAGGAAAGAGCAGTGAAAGATAAAATAATCGTTAAAGGTGCGCGTGAGCACAATTTGAAAAATATTGATATTGAAATTCCTCGTGATGAATTGGTCGTTGTAACTGGGCTTAGTGGTTCTGGTAAGTCATCACTCGCTTTTGATACGATTTATGCAGAGGGCCAACGGCGTTATGTGGAGTCCCTTTCCGCTTATGCACGTCAATTTTTAGGACAAATGGATAAACCTGATGTTGATTATATCGAAGGGCTGTCGCCAGCAATCTCAATCGATCAGAAAACAACGAGTCGTAATCCGCGTTCTACTGTAGGTACGGTTACGGAAATTTATGATTATTTACGATTGATGTTTGCGCGCGCAGGTCGTCCGCATTGTCCTAAATGTGGCAAGCCAATTGCCCAGCAGACGGTAGATCAAATGGTGGATCAATTGATGACACAGCCAGATTCGACGAAGATTATGGTAATGGCGCAAGTGGTGCGTGGGAAAAAAGGCGAGCATCAAAAAGTCCTCGATGATATTCGTAAAAATGGCTATGTCAGAGTTCGGATTGACGGACAAATTCAAGATGTAAGTGATGAAATAAAATTAGAAAAGAATAAAAAGCATACCATTGAGGTAGTCATTGATCGTCTGGTGATTCGTGAGGGCATTGAACAGCGTTTGGCAGATTCTTTGGAAACTGCCCTTGAGCTGGGGGAAGGCGTAGTATTTGTCCAAATCATTGACGGCGAAGAGCTCATGTTTAGTCAAAATTTTGCTTGTGTTGAGTGTGGGATCAGTTTACCAGAGATTGCTCCAAGGATGTTTTCTTTCAATAGCCCGTTTGGGGCCTGTCCTGCTTGCACTGGACTGGGCAACAATATGGAGTTTGATATCGAGCTTGTTATGCCAGATAGCAGTATGAGTTTTGCTGAAGGACTATTTGCACCGTTATCAAAGAACGTCAATTCTTATGCAATGTGTCAATTAGATGCTGTACTCACTAAGTCTGGTTATTCGTTAGACAGCACTTGGACTATGTTAGATGAACCAGTTAAAGAGATCATCCTATATGGTTCTGGTGAGGAAAAGTTTAAATATTACTATGAAAATATGTATGGTGAGAATAAAGAATATAATTCATCTTTTGAAGGCATTATGCCAATGCTCAACCGCCGTTATAGTGAATCCAATTCTGATGTGCAGCGGGAAGAATATGAGTCGTATATGAGTACGAAAACTTGTCCAGTTTGTAAAGGGGCTCGTTTAAAACCAGAGACCTTAGCGATTAAAGTTGGCAATAAAAATATCCATGAAGTGACCTGTTTTACGATTGCCGAATGTAAAGATTTCTTTGACAATGTAGAGCTTTCAGAGCGGGAAAAAATGATTGCCGTACAGATTTTAAAAGAAATCAATGCGAGACTCGGGTTCTTGTTAGATGTAGGCTTAGACTATTTAACATTAAGTCGTGCAGCCGGTACCTTGTCAGGCGGGGAAGCGCAGCGGATTCGACTGGCCACGCAAATCGGTTCAGGCCTTGTTGGGGTACTTTACATTCTTGATGAACCAAGTATCGGTTTGCATCAACGTGATAACAATCGTTTACTGGCGACCTTAAAACATTTACGCGATGTCGGTAATACTTTAATTGTGGTCGAACATGATGAAGATACGATGTATGCGGCTGACCATATCATCGACATTGGTCCAGTTGCAGGAGAAGGTGGTGGCTATGTTGTCGCCCAAGGAACAGTCGAGCAAATTAAGTCAAATCCTGACTCTATTACCGGGCAATATTTGAGCCGAAAGCAATATATTCCTGTACCAAAAGAGCGTAAAATGCCAAATGGTAAATGGTTGGAAGTGATCGGGGCCAAGGAAAATAATCTAAAAAATATCAATGCTGAATTTCCCATTGGACTATTTACTGCCGTTACAGGCGTATCTGGTTCAGGAAAATCTACCTTAGTAAATGAGATTCTATATAAAGGTTTAGCAAGTAAACTGTATCGTGGCCGTGGTAAAGCAGGCGCTCATAAAGAAATTCGTGGGATTGATTTGATTGATAAAATTATTGATATTGATCAATCGCCAATTGGTAGAACGCCTCGTTCCAATCCAGCGACGTACACTGGTTTATTCGATAATATTCGCGAAGTATTTAGCCAGACAAATGAAGCTAAAATGCGTGGTTATAAACCTGGTCGGTTTAGTTTCAATGTCAAAGGTGGTCGTTGTGAAGCATGTCATGGCGATGGGATTATTAAAATAGAAATGCATTTCTTACCTGATGTTTATGTACCTTGTGAAGTATGTAAAAGCGCCCGTTATAATCGCGAAACCTTGGAAGTGCATTATAAGGGAAAATCAATTGCTGATGTGCTCAATATGGTCATTGATGAAGCTTTGGAATTCTTTAAAAATATACCGAAATTACAGCGTAAATTGCAAATATTGCAAGATGTTGGCTTGGGATATATCAAGCTAGGTCAACCAGCAACCACGCTTTCAGGCGGGGAAGCACAACGGGTTAAGCTCGCGACCGAATTAGCGCGTCGTAGCACTGGTAGAACACTGTATATTCTTGATGAACCGACGACTGGTCTGCATACTGCCGATATCCACAAACTTCTAGAGGTTTTAAAACGTCTGATAGAATGTGGTGATACCGTTGTAGTTATAGAGCATAACTTAGATGTGATCAAGACAGCAGATTACGTGATTGACCTGGGCCCAGAAGGTGGCTTCCGAGGCGGGAATATTGTCGTCAAAGGTACTCCGGAACAAGTAGCCGCTGAGTCAAAATCTTATACAGGACAGTTTTTGAAGCCATTACTTGAAGAGAAAATAGAGTAGAATCAAAAAAAGTAGAAATAAAAAAGTACCTATAGGTACTTTTTTATTTTTTAGACCAGGGAAGATAAAAGCCATTTAAGGAATGAAATCATAAAATACTGTTCGATTTAATTAAGGCGAATAAATTTTTTATTTTACCCGTTGAAAAGGATAAGCTTGCAGGAATGTATCTTAATGAAGGCCTATATACAGGGAAAAAAATTAATGATAAACGTTCCTAAGCTATATTAGTTTTCAAAAGTATTATCGTAAATTGAGGAGGAATTTACATGTCTACATATTATAAAGGAGCAGATTTGAGCTGGCTACCTGCGATGGAATCAAAAAAATATACTTTTAAAAACTCAAGCGGCACAACACAAGACGAAATGACGACGATGAAAGAATTAGGAGTTAATGCAGTTAGATTGAGACTATGGGTTAATCCTTCAAGTGACGTCTACAGTGGTATGTGCAATGAAACTCAAGTAATTGGAATGGCAAAACGAGCAAAAGCTATAGGTGCTGATATCATGCTAGATCTACATTATAGCGATACATGGGCAGATCCAGGAGCCCAGACAATACCAGCTGCTTGGTCAACTTGTACTACGATGTCTGCATTAGGGACGCAGGTGTACAATTATACTTATCAAGTGATGACTAATATGAAAAATGCCGGTGTAACGCCTACTTGGGTACAAATAGGCAATGAGATTAATTCAGGTTTAATATGGCCTCTCGGAAATACTTCAAATGGTTTCGCCAATGTTGCATGGCTAATTAACTCTGGTTATAATGCTGTTAAAGCTGTAAGTAGCTCAACTAAATGCATCGTCCATTTAGCAAATGGCTATAATAATACTACTTTTAGATGGTTTTTTGATGGGCTGAAAGCAGCTGGTGGCAATTGGGATATTATAGGGATGTCACTTTATCCGACGGCAAGTAATTATACTACCTATAACAGCCAATGCTTAACGAATATGAAGGACATGCTATCTAGATATGATACAAATGTAGTGATTGCTGAAGCTGGGTTTGCCTATAATGATCCAACAACTGCTGCTAAATTTCTTGCACAGCTTAAAACTAATGTTAAAGCTGTAGGAGGTGTCGGAATATTCTATTGGGAACCTGAATGTTATAATTGGAACAGTTATGGTATGGGCGCAACAGATCCCTCGACTAAAAAACCAACAAGTGCTATGCCTGCATACTAAGAAGTTCAATCTAAACATAATGTAATTTCTTGTAATTTAATAAAACTATATGCTTCTATTATTCTGAGGGCGTTATGCCTTATTAGATAAGGTATATGTAGGCATATTGAAGCCATTAATCACTATGGAGTTACAGCTCTGTAGTGATTTTTTTCTTGTTAATGTTCATTATACAGGATGATTCAGATTAGGTGATCATTTTCTAGTTAAACCCGTTTAAAAAAGAATATTAAATAAATGTATATAAGTAAAATCTAATATATAGGGAAAAAAATAATGAAAAAAATAGTTCCTTAGCTATATTGGTTTTTAGAAATTTAGAAGGGTTGTGTAAAAATGTCTACTTATAATGTAACGACTTACTCAGATCTAAAAAGCAAGGTGGCAGCAGCAGGATCAGGAGATACAATTTATATTGGAGCTTCGATTACTTGTACTGCTCAAATCGTATTGAGTGGTAGTGGTATCACTCTAACGGCAAAAAGCGGAGTAACCCCTGTTCTTGATTTTTCGGCTATATCCAGTATTAACTCAGGTTCAGCTGGTATTGGAATCTATGTAACAGGCAGTAATAATACGATTAGTGGCCTTATCGTACAAAAAGCTGGTGATAATGGACTGAAAATTGAAGGTGCTAGTAATACGGTGCAAAACTGTATCTTCCGTTATAACGGAGATACAGGTCTACAGATATCCAAGTCTACAGCTAAAAAAAATACGATCAAGTATTGTGATTCCTATCGAAATTGTGATAAAGCAACGAGTGGTGGAAATGCGGACGGCTTTGCCTGTAAGTTGAGTGCTGGTGCAGGCAATTCATTTATTGGTTGCCGAGCTTTCCAAAATTCTGATGATGGTTGGGACAGTTATGATATGAATAATGATGTTACATATACCGATTGTATTACTTGGCATAATGGAGACGCGAGTATAACTACTTATGCTGGTAATGGCAATGGTTTTAAACTTGGCTCTAAAGGTGCCACTGGAAAACGGACAATGACTCGCTGTATCGCGTGGGATACAAAATATAGCGGTAAAAAAGGATTTGATCAAAACAATGGGGTTGGAGTAGTAACATTAACCAACTGCCTGTCTTTTGACAATGTGATTGGCTATCAGCTGGATGATGCTACAAGTCTTACTATGACAAACTGTAGAGAGTTTAATTGCACTTCCTCCGATTCTCTTCCTTCTGGTGTAACTGTTACGAAGATTACGGATACAGCTAAACAAGCTTCAATTCGTAGTGCAATTAAAACTGCGTGCAATAAAATTTTATCCAATTGCGAAAATAATATCATTACTGGAGCAATCACTTTGAATATATGGAGCTAATAGCTAAAAATAGTTATTACAGGCGTTGCAAAAAGTTTTGGAAAAATAATTAGAAAATACTATGAGTTTGCCCCTAGCTTAGGCTAGGGGTTTTTAATTTTTATCAGGTTAATTTCAAACTTGAAAGCGTGTATGAAAAATAATGTATGTAAAAATTGCAATGAAAAATATGATACGGTATATATTTTGTCACAACAGAGATCTTTAAATAATCGGAAAGTAAAGGGGCGATTGTATAGTTAAGATACGTTATGAAATATAGAAAAATTCACCTATATTAATCGTTAATTTACTTTTTTTAGTAGTAAAATTACCATTTTAGACAAGACATATTGAAATAATAGAAAATTGTAATTATAATTAAATATAACTGGTAAAAATGTAAAAATATTCAATCAAATAAGACGTAAAATATGAAATTATCAAATAATTTTTATATTTGTACATTTTGAGAACAAATTGCATGGGGGTAATGAAAAAAAAGTAAAAGTAAAATTAGCTGCTTAATTTAGAGCGGCTTTTTGTTTTCTTTAGTAGCTGATGGCGAAATTAAGTTAGAGATAACGTCGAAAAAAATTTTTTTATATAATTGTGGGTTGACCCGTTTAAAAAAGCATCTTTAAAAAATGTATATAAGTAGAAGCCAATATTTAACAGAATAAATTAAAAGTATTTTGTTATAGCGGCTTTACAAAAACATTAAAAATTTGGGAGGCGATTTAAATGGTATACAATCAAGATTTATCTAGAAATAGTGGGGTGAATGGTAGAAAAGACTTGATCGTATCACAAGAAAACCAACTTATTTTTGTTAATAGTAAGAATATTTCTAAAAATGTCAAATTTACGTGCGTTATTAAGAAAGCGTTTACTAATAGTATAAAAAATAATAGAAATGCAGAAAAATCATGGGTACAGTGTTAGATTTTGAACCACTAGTGCGTAAATACACTTGGAATAAATCAGAGGATGTAAGGGCGGAAGCCTGGTTAGCAGTAGTGGAGGCAACAAAATTATATGATTCTACGAAGGGAGTACCATTTGCTGGTTATGTAAAAAGCAAAGTCAAATATTCAGTTTGGAATATGGTTAGGAAGCAGCAAAGGAAATGCCAGTATGAAGTGGCTATTGAGGGGGATGGTGATAATGAAGAAAATAGTCTACTTGATACATTACAAAGCAGCACAAATGTTTCAGATGAGGTTGAGAAGAAGTTTTTGACTGAAGAATTACAAGCAGCTATTAATATGCTGCCAGAACGTCAGCGGATTGCTGTACTTAAAACTGTAGCTTGGAACTTTAGTCAAACAGAAACTGCAGCAGCATTGGGGGTAACGCCACAAGCAATATTTAATTTGCGCAATCGTGGGTTGGCCCGTTTAAAAAAAACGGCCTGTATGAATGTATATAATTAAAGCCAATATACATAGAAAAATTTAATGAAAAGGTTCTGGACTATTGAAAGCAATAAGAAAGGTGTATGTTGATGGGGAAACGATAAAGAGTTTCATATATATTAAAGTTTCTTTTTTTAATTAATAAAGTAATAGGAGTGTTGATTATGAGTGATTTATACGTATCTAATTCAGGAAGTGCCAGTAATGCAGGTACTGTGAGTAGCCCGCTTACTCTTGTTGCGGCAATTACAAAGGTTGCTGCAGGCGGGACAATTTACATGATGTCAGGAACATATAGTTATGCTACTCAAATAACGATTGAGCGTGGCAATAATGGAACTTCAGGTAGTTACAAAAGCATTAAGCCATACAACTCTGGAACCGTAATCTTAGACTTTTCTTCCCAGACGTATGGAGATCCTTCGAGTGTAAGTAATCCTAGAGGACTGCAGATCAACGGCAATTACTGGCATATAAAAGGACTTGCTGTAAAAGGCGCTGCTGACAATGGTATTTTTATCGGAGGGAGCTATAACAAAATAGAACTTTGTGAAACTTATGCGAATAGAGACTCAGGCTTGCAGTTAGGAAGATATATCTCCACCGCCGCAGAAAGTGAATGGCCAGCATATAACGAAATCCTGAATTGTACTTCTCATGATAATTCTGACCCTGATAATGGCGAGGATGCGGATGGTTTTGCTTGCAAGCTGACTACAGGTGAAGGCAACGTATTTAGCGGTTGCATTTCCTATAATAATGTTGATGACGGTTGGGATCTATATACAAAATCTGCCACTGGTGCTATTGGCGTTGTAACTATAAAAGACTGTGTAGCCTATAATAACGGTGTAACTTCTAGTGGGACAAGTACGGCAAACAGTGATGGTAATGGATTTAAATTAGGTGGTGACAAAGTAGCTGTTAACCATATAGTGAAAAATTGTATAGCCTTCAATAACAAAAAGCATGGATTTACCTATAATAGTAACCCAGGCTCTATCACGTTAACAAATTGTACAAGCTATAACAACGGAACTACATCAGGAAGCAATTTTTCTTTTGATAAAGGTATGCATGTATTTACTAATTTATTATCTTATAAAGCTAGTTCAAGTGATAAGACAAGCGGTACTGATGTAAATAGTTCAAATGTATGGTGGAAAAATTCAAAAACTACAAATGCAAATGGGTTAGCTTGTAATGATGCAGACTTTGTTAGCCTTACTCCAGCCGTAACTAGAAATACGGATGGTTCCATTAATTTAGGAAACTTTTTAAAACTTGCTGCTGGTAGTGACCTGATTGGTGCAGGCACTCCAAGTGGCACTAATATTGGAGCTAGATAGATTTATATAATTTGGATGGTATGTCAAATTCGATTTTTCTCAACATACCCGGTATCTTAGGACGCCGGGTTTTATTTTATATCTAGTTTAATGACCAATTCGGGACAATACTTCGAATTTTTTATTTTTACCCGTTTAAAAAAATTTTTTAAATCAATGTATATAAGTATAAGCCAATATACAAGGAAAAAACACAATTTGATAAGAGTTCCTTAGCTATATTGGCTTTTATTAGGAATTTCTGGAGGCGATTTTAAATGTCTTACAATCAAGATTTATCTGCAGATAAGACAGATATTAATAATTGTAAAAACGGGGTTGCTTTGGAACTGGAAGTAAATACAGATCAGATAGGTATAAACATTAGTCCTGATCTTTATGGAATATTTTTTGAAGATATAAATCATGCTGCAGATGGTGGCTTATATGCAGAATTAATTCAAAATCGCTCTTTTGAGGATGATTCAACAACACCTAAACATTGGTCATTAGTAAAGACAGGAACAGCTGAAGGTACAATGACTCTTGATGATACTGTTCTTTTAAACAGCGTTCAGTCGAGATCGTTACGTCTTGATGTAACAACGGCAGACCCAGCTGGAAGCATTGGTATAGCAAACGAAGGTTATTGGGGGATAAGCGTAAAAAAAGGAATACAATATAATTTATCATTCTTTGCTAAAGCTAGCAGTGATTTTTCAGGAGATATAACAGCTAGTCTCCAAAGCGCTGCTGGACAAACTGTTTATGGACAGATAGTACTATCAAGTATAGCTACAGAGTGGGAAAAGTATATTGTGACAATTACTTCAAACGGAACTGACCAAAATGCAGTATTTGTATTATCAATAAATACAGTAGGCTCAGTATGGTTTGATGTGGTCTCGCTGTTTCCGCCGACGTTTAATAATAGACCTAATGGACTAAGAGAAGATCTAGTAAACATGATAAAAGAGATGAAGCCTAGGTTTATGAGATTTCCAGGAGGATGCTTTGTTGAAGGAGCGGCTATGGCAACTGCGTTCAGGTGGAAAACTACGATTGGAAAGATAGAAGAAAGAGCAGGACATCAAAATCTTTGGGGTTACCATACAACTGATGGTATGGGATATCATGAATTCCTGCAACTTTCTGAAGACCTTGGTGCAGAACCATTGTATGTTATCAATATTGGGATAGCCCACAAAGATAACATCCCGCTGGAGGAACTTGATTCTTGGGTACAAGAGGCTCTTGATGCTATAGAGTATGCAAATGGGGATATTACAACAACATATGGTGCGATGAGAGCAGCCAATGGTCATTATGAATCTTTTAATTTAAAATATATTGAAATCGGTAATGAAAATAATCAACATAGCACCACGGATAACAGAAGTAATCTTTATGGTGACAGATATATCAAGTTTTATAATGCGATAAAGAATAAGTATCCCGAAATATATACGATAGGCAATGTTGAAGCATGGGGGACAGATACACCTTCATGGCAATATTCACATCCAGTGGAATTGGTTGACGAGCACTATTATAGAGGGACACAATGGTTTATCAATAAGGCTAATAAGTATGACAGTTATGATAGAAACAGTCATAATATTTATGTAGGAGAATATGCGGTTACTACGACTCTTGACTGTGGAAAAGGAAATTTAAATGCAGCTATAGGGGAAGCCGCTTTCATGACAGGACTTGAAAAAAATTCTGATATTGTAAAAATGGCTTCTTATGCACCATTATTGGTTAATACAAATGATCGAGCGTGGAATCCGGATGCAATTGTTTACAATGCTTACGATGTGTATGGAACACCATCTTATTATGTACAAAAAATGTTTGCCAACAACCTAGGTAGTTTTATTTTACCTACAACGTTAAAATTTTTGAATAGTACTACGGATACTACTTCTACTTCGGCTAGGCAGATTGTGGGACAAGTAGGAATTGGCAGCTGGGATACAGCAGTGAGTTATAATAATGTTTCAGTTACGAAAAATAGTGATAGCAGTATTTTCCTAACGAATGATTTTTCAGAAGATGCACCTAACTGGAAGGTGATAAGTGGTACTTGGAGTCTAACGTATAATCAAACCAATACTACTGTAGAGCCTGGAATGATAGTTGCTGGAAGTAGTGATTGGAATAATTACACACTGGAGCTAACAGCGAAGAAGATGAGTGGCAGCGAAGGAATGATGATTTACTTTGGATTTTTAGATGGTGATAATTCTTATGATTTAAATCTTGGCGGGTGGAAAAATACTCTGCATGCTATACAAAAAAATGATAATGGAAGCACATCATTACTTGCTAGTCAAGCCGGATCGATTAAAGCAGGTCAAAGTTATAAAATTAAGGTAGTCGTTTCTGGAACAAATATTAAGGCTTATTTGGATGACCAATTATTATTTGATGTAACTGATTCATCGCCATTAAAACCAGCTACTCGTGATCCATTATATTTTGTCACAAGTAAGGATACTGAGTCAGGAGATATTATCATGAAAGTAGTAAATCCTAACGACAAAGATGGTAAGGCTGTGATAAGAATTAACGGAAAAGATAAAATTTTAGGCGGGACAGCAAGCGTGCTCACTTCAAATAATATTGCCGATGAAAATTCATTTGCAAACCCATTAAAAGTAGTTCCTGTTGACAGTCAATTTGTAAGTTGTGGTGAATCAAACCAATTTAACTATATATTTTCTAAGAATTCGATAACTGTATTAAGATTAGAAACGCATGGAAATCATATAATAATTAAATAATTGGTAGTCTTTAGTTTTAACAATAAAAAGTGGTATAAATTAGCTAGAAATAGCTGTTTATACCACTTTTTAGTTGCATTTATAGCATTTTATTTTTTATATTTCAGTTATTATTATAAAAGAATGTTTCACTCTTTTTGGCGTTTATGTGCATTGACCGCAACTGTTGCAATCACTGGAAGTGCAGTTGCTTTTTTCGGTACGTTTCGTGGACATAATCGTAACCTTAATATCGGACAACGGATAACGATGGTCAGTGGAGTCGGTAATGATGACATCGGTCTTTGTAAAGGTTAAGGTAAGGGGCAAAGTGATCGTGTCGTTGTCATCAAGGGGATTCATTTTTTCAATGGGTTTGATTAAATCGACGGTTTCTTTTGTTGTGAGCATGAACTGATCGATCGTTTTTATGGATACAATATCCCCAGTTTCACTGAATTGGAGAGAATTACGGTCAGCGTGGATGCCAATGCTTTGCGGATCAAAAGCATTGATTTTGCCAATTGGCGTTGTTACTGGTGTCGGTCTAGCCGGTTCCACGGAGGTTATGTTGCCTTGCTGATCCAAGGAAAAGCCGGTTTTTACAGCAATAGTACCAACTGGTGTTGCAAGGTCTATCACTTCTGCTGGCTGCAGAGTTAAACTATATAGTTGTCCTGTTTCATAAAAATGCAGGCTGATAATTTTGGCAGTGAATTTTGCAAAATCGAAATCGAAGGTAAAGGGGCGCGCTAATTCACTTTCTTGGCTTTCTGACCAATAGCCACTGAGCCTGCCATTTAAGGGGAAGATTCTTTTGAGGGCACCTGTCGGGTAAAAAGTGATGAATTCAGCGGGGATTTTGCCAAATGGCGTTTGGATTTGGGTGCTTGCTTCGAGAGAAATGCTTTTTAAATCCCCTGATTCATAAAAGGTTAGGGAATTGATATATTTACGGCGCAAGTCATCATAATGATACTGCGGTACTAAGTCACCAACCTTTGTTTTGATAATGTTTTTTTCTTGAAGAATGCAACCCGCTAAGGTACCATTGTTATGATATTCTTCACGAGTACAATCCATGAGTGTACCGTAGTTTGTTTCAATGTTCATAGTTAATCATCCTTAATATTTACAGATTTTTTTTGTGATTGTTACAAGCATCGCTGAACCACTTTTTTTATTGACAATGTCAAAAACGCTTTTGTATTCAGTATTTTCTAACCAAGGTGGTAAGTGTGAGCAGAGCATATCCAATTTGATAAAGGGAGTATTGTGTAAAAAGGGCTGTAAGGCTTTTTTTGATGAAATATCAGGGCGGTTCGCTTGCAATTGAATGAGATCCAAAAAATAAATGCCATCAACAGTCTCAATGGGAGTGGTTGGTATCGCTTCATTTCGCTCGATATTTTCCGTATTGTTAATGATATCCATAAAAATGTCATTAAGAACCGTTTTCTGAAAAGTAGGCACTTCAAATATATGAAAGCCCATACGATCAAAAACGTTGTACACAAGGCCAGTAATGGACTGACTGACAATGATATTACAATCATCTAACTTGGTAATTAAATTGCGTACTTGATTCCTAATTTCCTGCAGGTTAGTCGATAAATCAATTTGATAAGGAATTTCTTTTCTCGCGATCCAATCAGTATCTCGTTTTTCAAAGACCATAAGCGTATCCGCTTGGGTTAACTTAGCAAGGTCACTTTTTCCTTTGAAAGTTACAGCAATTTTCTCTGCCATATCATTCACTACCTTTCTGTACGATTTAAAGTTTGTATAATTTTAATAATATAACGATGTGTACACAAAAAGTCAATAATTAAAAATGTATACAAAATTTTTTTAAAAAATGTAAAATGTATATTTTTGTCGAAAACAAAAGTCTTTTAGGTGGAAACGTTAATTTTTAAAGTGGAAAATAGGATGGCTTAAATTTAAAAATCATTTCATTTTTAGATCAGAATATTGTGATAATTTATTGGGTTTTTTGCATAAAAATGGCCATTGACAGAGGGAATCTTTTAAATTATAGTTACCGTATAAACAATTCACACAAAAACATTTTAAGTTTTTAAAAAATATTGCTTAAAAAATTAATAAGGTAGTGCTAAGACAAAGACAGTCTTGATTATAAGCTTTCGCTATAATTAAGACTGTCTTTTGCTTTCTAAGGTATAAAGTACAAATCATTTCCACCTTAATTTGGTGGTGATGGTACTTTAAATAAAAAAATTAAGTGAAATGAGATGGAGGGTTTTCTTATGAGACAAGTAGCTATTTATGGTAAAGGTGGAATCGGTAAATCTACGACAACTCAAAATTTAAATGCTGGCCTTGGTGCAATGGGCAAAAAAATCATGATTGTTGGCTGTGATCCTAAAGCAGACTCAACTCGCTTAATTTTAGGCGGATTAGCACAACAAACCGTGCTTGACACGTTAAGAGAAGAAGGCGACGACGTAGAACTAGATCTTGTATTGAAACCAGGCTTCTCTGGCATTAGATGTGTAGAATCTGGTGGACCCGAACCAGGGGTTGGCTGTGCTGGTCGTGGTATCATCACATCCATTAATTTATTAGAACGCCTTGGTGCATATGAAGAGGATCTTGATTATGTTTTCTATGATGTACTTGGTGACGTTGTCTGTGGTGGGTTTGCAATGCCAATTCGTGAAGGAAAAGCAAAAGAAATTTATATCGTTGCATCAGGTGAAATGATGGCATTATATGCAGCAAATAATATATCAAAAGGGATTACTAAATATGCACAAACAGGCGGGGTACGCTTGGGCGGTATTATTTGTAATAGCCGTAAAGTTGATGGTGAAGCTGAACTAGTTGAAGCGTTTGCTAAAGAACTTGGCTCCCAGATGATTCATTTTGTACCACGTGACAACATGGTACAAAGAGCTGAAATTCATAAAAAGACAGTTATTGAATTCGATCCTGAATGCGGTCAAGCAGAGGAATATAGAACACTTGCGAAAAAAATTGATGAAAATAAAATGTTTGTTATTCCAAAACCATTGACGCAAGAACGTTTGGAAGAATTGCTTATGGAACATGGTCTTATGGATATTTGAGGTTAAATAGCAAATTTAAGTAAAAGAGCAATTTTGAGAGGAGCTAACTATTATGATCATGATTAGAGCCATTGTTAGACCGGAGAAATCTAATGTTGTATTATCGGAGCTTTCTGATGCTGGGTATTCTGGGGTAACCAAAGAAGAAGTATATGGTCGCGGTCGCCAAAAAGGAATCATTGTCGGTGAGGTGCATTATGATGAATTACCGAAAGAACTTTTAATCATTTTTGCTAATGATGAAGATAAAGATGATATTATCAAAATCATTTTGAAAAATGCAAAAACAGGTGAGGGCAATTTCGGTGATGGACGTATTTTTGTGAGTCCAGTACTGGAAGCATATACGATCAGTTCAGGCAAAGCTGGCTTATAAGAGAAGGGGTGGCTATATAATGAGAGAAATTATGGCTTTTATACGGATGAATATGGTAAACCCAACCAAGCAGGCACTTGCCAAAGCTGGGTATCCGGCGTTTAACTTTTCAAAAGCTGTAGGCCGTGGCAAGAAGCCACTGGCTACAAAAGCAATCGAAGTCATCATGGGCAATGCCGGTTCTGTACCTGCCGATTCGATTGGTGAACATTTGTCGGAAGGGACGCGGCTCGTATCAAAACGTGCCTTTACTCTAATTGTTGATGATGAGCAAGTAGAATTGGCAGTGAAAACGATTATCAAGGTAAATCAGACAGGAAATCCTGGCGATGGTAGAATCTTTGTTATGCCAGTGATGGAAGGCTACAATATTAGAACAGGTGAATGTCGTGAGCGAGAAAGCGATTTGACAGATAGGAGGTAATGGCTGTGGATAAACGTACGAAAATTTTAGATAAATATTCTGCACGGGTTTTTAAAAACCGTAAAGATCATATTATTGAGCTAGAAGATGTTGCGAACGCGCAAAGCATCGCAGCCAATAGCCGAGCAATACCAGGGGTTATGACAAATCGCGGCTGTTGTTATGCTGGCTGTAAAGGTGTTGTTTTAGGCCCATTAAAGGATGTTGTAGTTATTACACATGGCCCAATTGGTTGTGGCTTCTATACTTGGGGAACACGTCGTAATAAAGCAAAAGCAAGTGATAATGGCAAGAACTTTATTGAATATAGTTTTTCCACTGATATGCAAGAACCAGATATCGTATTTGGTGGGGAAAAGAAATTAAAGCAAGCAATTACCGAAGCGGTTGAGATTTTCAAACCAGAATGTATTATGATTTGTTCCACCTGTCCAGTTGGGCTAATCGGTGACGATATTCATGCAGTAGCGACTTGGACAGAAGAAACATATAAAATAAAATGCGTTGCTTATAGTTGTGAAGGTTATAAAGGGGTCAGTCAATCAGCTGGTCACCATATCGCCAATAATAGTTTAATGAAATATGTTATTGGTACAGGGGATAAGGCGCCAACACAAAAATTCTCCATAAATATTTTGGGTGAATATAATATTGGTGGCGATGGCTGGGAAACTTCTCGTATCTTAAAAAGAATTGGTTATGAAGTGATTTCGGTATTTACTGGTGATGGTAGTTATGAAGAAATAAAAAATGCGCATACAGCAAACTTAAATTTAGTGCAATGTCATCGTTCTATCAACTACATTGCAGAAATGATGAAAACAAAGTATGGCATTGATTGGATCAAAGTTAACTTTATCGGTGTCGATGAAACAATTCGTTCCTTGCGCGAAATGGCAACGTATTTTGGTGATGCTGATTTAACCGCACGGACAGAAGCTGTTATCGAAGATGAGCTTGCAAATATTGCTGATGATATGGCATATTATAAATCAAAATTGCAAGGGAAAAAGGCTGGTTTATTCTGCGGTGGTTCACGTTCCCATCACTATCAAAATTTACTTGCTGACCTAGGCGTAGAAACCGTCGTAGCCGGCTACGAATTTGCGCATCGCGATGATTATGAAGGCAGGGAAGTGCTTCCTACCATCAAAACAGATGCCGATAGTAAAAATATCGAAGAAATGACAGTTACACCAGATGAAAGACATTTCCGCTTACTTTTGACCCAGGAAAAATTCGAACAATTGTCTAAGGCAATTGATTTAGAAGCGTATGCTGGGATGATTAAAGATATGGGTAATGGTACAGTGGTAATCGACGATTTTAATCATTATGAAACTGAACAATTAATAGAATTATTCAAACCTGATATTTTCTATTCAGGCATTAAAGATAAATATATTATTCAAAAAATCGGAGTTGTATCGCGGCAGTTGCATTCCTATGATTATAGCGGCCCTTATGCTGGATTTAAAGGAGCAGTTAATTTCGCTAGAGATACGACGATGGGAATTTTCACACCTGCGTGGAATTATGTAACTCCACCATGGCGCACGCTGCCAACGCTAGAAGGAAAGATTGGAGGTGAGGAGTAATGCTAGACTTAACTCCAAAAGAAATAATTGAACGTAAAGGGCTAAGGATTAATCCTTGCAAAACTTGTCAACCGGTTGGTGCGATCTATGCGGCGCTTGGTGTGCATAAATGTATGCCACATAGCCATGGTTCACAAGGTTGCGTATCCTTTCATCGTATGTTTTTATCCAGACATTTTAAAGAGCCAGCAATTGCTTCCACGAGCTCTTTCACCGAAGGAACTTCAGTATTTGGCGGCGGTAGTAATGTAAAAACAGCAGTTAAAAATGTTTTCGACATTTATAATCCTGATATTATTGCGATTCACACCACTTGTTTGAGTGAAACGATTGGTGATGACCTCAACACCTATATTCAACAGATGGAAATACCAGAAGGAAAAATCGTGTTGCATAGTAATACGCCAAGTTATGCTGGTTCGCATATCAGCGGTTATTTCAATATGATGAGTGGTTTCATCAAATATTTAGCGAAGAATACCGGAGTAGATAATGGTAAAATCGGTATTTTCCCTGGTTTCACCAATCCCGGCGATATGCGTGAAATGAAGAAAATCGCTAAACTATTAGGTGCTGATTTTACGATGTTCCCTGACACCAGTGGTGTTATGGATGCACCGATGACTGGCAACTATGAAATGTATCCAAAAGGTGGTACAACGATTCCTGAAATCATTGGTTTAGGTGACTGTAAAAAAGTATTGGCACTCGGTGAACTTACTAGTATGGAACCAGCAATGGAGTTAAAACGCAAATGCGAAGTTGATTTCGATTGTTTACCACTTCCGATTGGAATCGAAGCAACCGATGCATATGTAACAGTATTGTCACATTTCACCAAGAATGAAGTGCCATACGCCTTAGAAGAGGAACGTGGACAATTGGTTGATATCATGTTGGATTCCCATGCGTATTATGATAAGAAGACCGTAGCAATTTATGGTGATCCTGATACCGTTCTTGGTATTACAAGTTTGGTATTAGAAATGGGCATGATTCCTAAATATGTGCTTACTGGTACGCCAAATGAAAAGTTTACAAAAAAAGCAAATGCCTTATTTGAGAAATTTGGCGTAACCGATTGTAAAGCAAAAGCGTCGGGAGATTTATTTGAACTTCATCAATGGATCAAAAATGAACCAGTAGATTTATTGATTGGTAGTTCCTATGGAAAACAGATTGCAAGAGCAGAGGATATTCCGTTTGTTCGTGCTGGTTTCCCAATCCTTGACCGCTATGTGCATTCTTATATGCCGATTGTCGGCTACCGAGGTGCCATTCGTTTGGTTGAACTCATTAGCAATGCATTAATGGATCGCCGTGATCGCGATTGTGAAGATGAAGATATGGAACTTGTAATGTAAAAAAATGTGATGTACAATAAGTAGAGAAAGCAAAATAGACTCTTGATACAAAGATGTATTTCATTTGTTCAAGGGTCTATTTTGCTTATTTTTGTATTTAAAGGAGGGCTAGCGATGGAAGCAAGGATACTTGAGGAGAGAAAACAATCCATTATGGTAAAAGATTTTTGTTGTAGTGGGGATGGAAAGAGTATTACCTGTGAAAAAGAAAGTGTTTCGGGGGCTGTTAGTCAACGCGCTTGTGTATATTGTGGTGCCCGCGTAGTGCTCAATCCGATTACAGATGCCTACCATATCGTTCATGGACCAATTGGCTGTGCAAGTTATACTTGGGATATTCGTGGCAGCCTTTCTAGTGGCAGCGATTTATATCGCAATAGTTTTTCAACAGATTTAAGAGAAAGAGATGTTATTTTTGGTGGTGAAAAAAGATTAACTGCCGCCATTGATGAAATCGTAGCCAATCATTCACCTAAATTAATTTTCGTGTATGCGACCTGTATCGTGGGTGTTATTGGCGATGATATAGAAGCTGTCTGTAAGCAGGCAACGCAAAAGTATAATATCTGTGTAGTTCCAGTGAAAGCACCAGGTTTCTCTGGTACCAAGACACTTGGCTATAAAATGGCCTGTGATGCTTTAATGCAAGTGATAAAGCCACATGCAAAACCAGAACAAGCGAAAAAAGGAATTAATATTTTAGGGGACTTTAACCTGGCTGGTGAAATGTGGATTATTAAAAATTATTTTAAGAAAATCGGGGTCAATGTTGTCTCAACGATCACTGGTGATGCTTCTTACGATACCTTGATCAAAGCTTCTCAGGCAGAGCTCAATATCGTGCAATGTGCAGGGTCGAGTACCTATTTGGCCAATCGCATGGAAGATGAACTGGCGATACCTTTTTTAAAGGTAAGCTTTTTCGGCGTAGAAGATACGACCAATTCTTTAATGCGGGTTGCCTATGCCATTGGCGATGCAGAGGTCATTCGCAAGGCACAAGCTTTTACGGAAGTAGAAGCAGCAAAACTACAAGATTTTTTAACAAAATATCGTCGTAATCTCCTCGGTAAAAAAGCAGCAATCTATGTTGGCGGCGGCTTTAAAGCCATTTCGTTGATTCGTCAGTTTAATGAAATGGGAATCGAAACCGTTGTCGTTGGGACACAGACGGGTAAACAAGAAGATTATGCGGTCATTCAAAGTTTGGTGAATGAACATACCGTGATTTTAGATGATGCCAACCCAGCTGAACTAGAAACTTTCATGAAAGAAAAAGGTGCAGATATTTTGGTTGGTGGCGTCAAAGAGCGGCCGCTTGCTTATAAACTAGGCATTGCCTTTTGTGATCACAATCATGAACGCAAACATGCCTTAGCGGGTTATGAAGGGGTAATCAATTTTACCAAAGAAATTAACCTGACCATCAACAGTCCAGTTTGGCAGTTATTATAGTAAAGATGAAAAAAGAGGAGGCTGGTTTCAGTGGGAATCAATTTTACAAATTTGAATGTAAATCCTTGCAAAATGTGTACGCCGATGGGGTCGGTTACCGCGTTATATGGCATAAAAAAATGTATGTCGATTTTACATGGCTCACAAGGCTGTAGTACCTATATACGTCGCCATATGGCAACGCATTATAATGAACCAGTTGATATCGCTTCCTCCTCCCTAACGGAAGAAGGCACTGTATTTGGCGGTGCAAGCAATCTGATTAAGGGTTTAGAAAATCTCATTCGCTTATATAATCCCGAAGTGATCGGTGTATCTACCACTTGTTTGGCAGAAACCATCGGTGAGGATATCAAAGCGATTATTAAAAATTTTTATACAGCAAATCCTGACTGTAAGGTAAAAATCATTCCAGTTTCGACAGCTGGCTACGCTGGTACGCAATATGAAGGTTTTTTTAAAGCTTTACAAGCTGTGGTAGCAAATGTAGAAATGGCTATGGAAAAAAATAATAAAATCAATATCATTACGGGGTTGATTTCACCAGCAGATACGCGTTATCTAAAACAATTACTAGACGGCTTAGGTGTTTCCTATATTTTATTGCCTGATTTAGCGGAAAATTTAGATGGCGTCCATGTTGATGTTTATAATAGATTGCCAAGTGAAGGAACCTCGCTAGAAGAAATTAGTCAAATGGCTGGAGCCAAATTTACGATAGAACTATCTACCTTTGTTAGCGATGATATTTCTCCAGCAAAATATCTAGCTGACCATTATGGTGTCCCTTATCAAAGAATGGATTTGCCGGTAGGTTTGCAGGCGACCGATGCGTTTATTAAGCAAATTGTAGAATTGGGCGGCGTTATTTCACCAGAATTAACTAAGGAACGTGGGCGTTATCTTGATGCGATGGTAGATTCTCATAAATACAATGCCCTTGGCAGAGCAACGGTATTTGGTGAACCTGATTTCGTCAAAGCGATCATCAACCTATGCTGTGAAAATGGTATCGTCCCAGTGGTGAGTGCGACAGGTGCTGCTTGCAGTAAGTTTCAAGAAAAAATTGAAGGACCCATCAAGAAAGTTGCCGCAGGCCTTTTTGTCGAAAGCTATGTAATGGTTGACGATGCTGATTTTGAAACAATTGAGCAGTTAACCTTAGATTTAAAAGCAAATGTTATGATCGGTAATTCTGATGCCCGGAGGATTTCAGAGAAACATTCGATAGATCTTGTCCGCTGTGCGTTCCCGATCCATGATCGCGTGGGCGGGCAACGAATACAAATGATTGGTTACGCTGGTTCTTTACAATTACTCGATCGTATTTCGAATACACTGCTAGGAGCAAAAGAAAGTACTTTCCGTGAAGAACTCTACGAGAAATATTATACTGGCAGTGATAAAAAATCGCCACAGGCGATTCATGAGGTGACGAAGATGAATACACAAGAAATTATTGCACAAAAAACGGCAACCCATCCCTGTTATAATTGCGGCGCTGGTAAATATGCGAGAATTCATTTACCAATTGCACCAAAATGTAATGTCCAATGCAATTATTGTGTTAGAAAATATGATTGTCCAAATGAAAGTCGTCCTGGTGTTACTACAGAAATTCTTACACCAGAAGAGGCATTCCAAAAATATGTTATCGTAAAAGAAAAAATGCCAAATTTAAAAGTGGTCGGCATTGCTGGGCCTGGGGATTCATTGGCGAATTTTGAACAAACCAAAGAAACGTTAACACTCATCAAAGAATATGATCCCCAAGTAACGTTTTGCTTATCAACAAATGGTTTGATGTTGCCACTTTACGCCCAAGAGCTAATTGATTTAGGTGTTACCCATGTAACGATTACTTTAAATGCCATCGATCCAAAAATCGGGGCGAAAATCTATAAATATGTAGATTATATGGGCGTTCGCTATACGGGGGAAAGTGGCGCAGGCATTTTGATTGGTAATCAATTGGCTGGATTAAAATATCTGACGAGTCGTGGTATTATTTGTAAGGTAAACACAGTTATGTTAAAAGGTGTGAATGATGATCATATCGAAACTGTCGTGAAAAAAGTGAAAGAACTTGGTTGTGAAATCACCAATATCATGCAGCTTATTCCAGTAGCTGGTAGTGCCTTTGAAGATATGCCGCTTGTGAATAACAAAGAAATTACGGTGATGCGTAAACAATGCGAAGTACACATCAAACAAATGTATCATTGCAAGCAATGTCGCGCTGACGCAATTGGTACACTAGACAATGATGTTTCCATTGAATATCGTGGGTGTACAGAGACTTCTAGTGGCAAAGAGAAAACCGTAGAATCAAAACGCTTTGCTGTGGCGACGAAAAGTGGTATGCTAGTCGATCAGCATTTCGGGCACGCTAGTGAATTTTATATTTATGAAAGCGACGGTAAAACGGCTAAATTTATTGAACGTCGGAATGTTGAAAAGTATTGTACAGGGGTGGAACACTGTGAGGATAAAGCAAGTAAGATTGACAATATTTTAACTGCGGTGAAAGATTGTCACAGTGTGCTGGCGCTGCGCATTGGTGATTCACCATCAAAACGATTACAAGATATGGGCATTGGTATCGTTGTTACGTATGATCGTATTGAAGATGCTGTGAAAAAGGCAGCCAATCAATAAGTTAATTTTAGTGAGGTGGGAGAAATGATATGTATCACAGATAATACGCTGGCTTGTCTTGATGCATACGAGGCAACGCCAAAAGAGCTGCATGAGCTATTAGAGTTATTATTAACTTTGCCGATTCGTTCGATTGAAATGTCGATCCAGGCTTATGAAAAGCTTATTTCCCTTGCACCACTGCCTGAATTTGAAAATTATTTGTTGAAAATAAATAATTTATGTGAATTGAAAAAATACCAAGGGTTTGCTGGTTATCTGTTTCCGGCGTCTAGTTTTGGCAATGTTGGCAATGCTACCTATGAAATTAATTTTAAAAATGATCAAGATATCGGTTATAATGAAGAATGTATCCAAGGTTTGCGGATGATTGGTTTTGCTGATCGTATCTGCACAGACGTTGCCAGTGAATTTAAACATATTTTATCGACAAAAATGAAATTTGAAATTTGTCCGCAAAATGATTTTTTCTGTGCTACTGCCTTAGCGGTGGAATGGTGTCGGTTAGGGGGGGAAAAGCTGGTAGCTAGTTTTACTGGTATCGGTAATCAGGCGAGTTTAGAGGAAGTGCTGCTAGCTTTACACCTCGAAAAACAACAGGAACTTACAGAGAATATCAGTTGTTTTGAACGGATGAAACAAGTATTTGAGCAGATTACTGGTAAAAAAATAGCAAAAAACAAAGCCATTATTGGCGAGGAAATTTTTTGCGTGGAAGCTGGTATTCATGTCGATGGCATTGTGAAAAACCCTAAAATTTATGAGCCTTATCCACCAGAACTCGTAGGTAGTAAACGGCGCGTGATCATGGGGAAACATTCTGGCAAGAGTGCTATTTTAGCTAAATTAAGTGAATTGAAAATTGCCAAAGCGAGTGTGGATGTAGAAAAATTATTGCTAGCTGTAAAGCAAAAAAGTGTAGAAAAACAACAGAGCTTAACTGATGAGGAATTTATTGAGCTGATCAAGGTGGTGTAGCAATGAAAGAGCCGCGACATATTGTTGATACTACCTTGCGAGATGGCGAGCAAAGTCCTGGACTCGCTTTTCGTAAGCGGGATAAGTTAACCATTGCAAAGTTACTAGATGACGCCAACGTTTATCAAATTGAGGCTGGAATTCCGGCAATGGGCAATTTAGAAAAGGAAGCAATCCTAGCAATAAAAGATAGCTGTAAACATTCGCTCATATCCACCTGGAATCGTATTAATAAAGCCGATATTCAGCATTCGTTTGATTGTCAGCCAGATCTGATTCATATTAGCGTTCCCGTATCAACGGCGCAGATCTATGAAAAACTGCGCAAAGATAAAACTTGGCTCAAAGAAAATATGGTTGCTTGCGTCGAATTTGCCAGAGAAAAAGGCTATCCAGTAACCGTTGGCTTTGAAGATGCCTCAAGGGCGGAGCTAGAATTTATGTTAGAGTTGGCCAAAATCCTGAAACGTTATGAAGTTCGTTATATTCGCTTTGCTGATACAGTTGGGATTTTAACGCCTGCAAGTACAGAGCAAAAGATCAAAGCAATCATTGAGGATACAGGAATGGAGATTGAATTTCATGCCCATAATGATCTCGGCATGGCGGTGGCCAATTCCATTTCAGCGGCAAAAGCTGGCGCGAAATTTATTGATACAACCATTGCTGGAATTGGTGAACGTACTGGTAATTGTGATTTTATGCAATTTATTTACACGGCGAGTACCTTATATGATATTTCTACCGATTTCAGAGCTGCGCAAGCGGTGACAAAGCAAGTAGAAAAGATCGTGCGAAAATAAGAAGGAGTGAATCTTGATGAAAAAACAAAAGTTTATGATGGTATTATGTGCTTTATTCTTATTATTCACAGTATTGTTAGCTGGGTGTGGCAATGATGCTGAGAAAAAAGAAGCGGCGGCTCCGGCACCAGCCAAAGAAAAGGTAGAAATCTTCGTCTCTGCAGCTGCTAGTCTAACGGACGTAATGAAAGAAATCGCCCAAATGTATAACAAAGAAAATCCCAATGTGAAATTAACCTTTAGCTTTGGTGCTAGTGGAGCCTTGCAAACGGCAATTGAGCAAGGCGCACCGTCAGATATTTTTCTTTCCGCCGCGCAAAAGCAAATGGATGCGTTAGATAAAGGCGGATTACTTGCTGATGGCACGAAGAAAAACTTGCTGATTAATAAAGTGGTATTGATTACCCCAAAAGACAGTAAAGCTGGCATTGTAGATTTTAAAGATATCAACACCGATAAAGTAAAACGGATCGCACTTGGTGAACCAAAAGGTGTACCGGTTGGACAGTATTCGGAAGAAATCTTTAAATCATTAAACATTCTAGATGAAGCAAAAGCAAAAGCTGCGTACGGTTCTGATGTGCGCCAAGTGCTAACTTGGGTAGAATCTGGCGAAGTGGATTGTGGAATTGTTTATGCAACTGATGCTGCAACTTCCCAAAAAATTACGGTAGTTGCTGAAGCGCCAGAAGGCAGTCATAAACCAGTGATTTATCCAGAAGCAGTTTTGAAATCTAGTAAAAATATGGAACAGGCAAAAGCATTTTTAGATTATTTATCGAGACCAGAAGTGGGCAAAGTATTTGAAAAATATGGATTTAAATTGAACTAATGGATTTATCACCGTTTATTATATCCTTAAAAACGGCATTCCTCGCGACCTTGATTACTTTTTTTCTCGGCATTTATGCTGCCCACTGCGTCGTGAAGATGAAACGATTTCAAGGCGTGATGGATACGATTTTTACGCTACCGATGGTTTTACCACCAACAGTAGTAGGATTTTTTCTACTGTTGCTTTTTGGTAGAAACAGTTTCATTGGAAAAATTCTGCTTAGCTTTGATCTTACCTTTGTGTTTTCGTGGGAAGCAACGGTCGTATCGGCGGTCGTTGTTTCATTACCACTGATGTATCGGACGACTAGAGGAGCATTCGAACAAATTGATAAGAATATTATTTATGCGGCAAGAACGCTTGGTATATCGGAGACAAAAATATTTTGGCATGTGATATTGCCGAATGCTTGGTATGGTATAATAGGCGGTGTAATCCTATCTTTTACTAGAGCATTGGGCGAATTTGGGGCAACGATTATGGTCGCTGGAAATATTCCAGGGCGGACCCAAACGATGTCTACCGCCATTTATTCTGCAGTACAAGCAGGCGACAATGAAACCGCTTTTCAATGGGTGATCGTGGTCGTATTGATCTCTTTTGCCGTGATTATGCTTATGAATTATTGGACAAGTAACCATTTGAAACGAATGAGAAAACTGTCAAAGAAAAAGTGAGGTGCTGACAGTGGCGTTGTCTGTTGATATCAAAAAGAACTTAGGCGATTTTGATTTAAATATAAAATTTCGAGCAGATCAAGAAGTGCTTGCTTTGCTAGGTGCTTCCGGATGTGGGAAAAGCATGACCTTAAAATGTATCGCGGGGATTGAAACGCCAGATTGTGGGGTCATCAAACTTGATGATCATGTTTTATTCGACAGTGAGCGCAAGATTAATTTACCACCGCAAAAGCGGAAGGTGGGTTATCTTTTTCAAAACTATGCTTTGTTTCCCAATATGACCGTAGTGGAAAATATCGCTTTTGTCGTTCAGGGAACAAAACAAGAAAAGCGTAAAGTTGTAACAGAAAAAGTAAAAATGTTTTGTCTAGAAGGGTTAGAACATCTTTATCCCTTGCAATTATCGGGCGGGCAGCAACAGCGGGTTGCTTTCGCTCGTATCTTGGCGTCAGAGACAAAACTGCTGATGTTAGACGAACCATTTTCAGCCTTGGATAGTTATTTGAAGTGGCAAGTAGAGCAAGAATTAACGAGTTTATTAGAAAAATATAATCGCGCTACTTTATTTGTTTCGCATAATCGTGATGAAGTATACCGGATTTGCGATCGCATTGCGGTGATGTCCAACGGCAATATCGATACGGTTCGGACAAAATATGATTTGTTTGAATCACCAGAAACTTTGGCGGGAACAATACTTACTGGCTGTAAAAATATTTCGACGGCAAAAAAAATCAATGATCATGTCGTATTTGCGGAAGAATGGGGACTCCAGTTACAAGTTGATCGCCCAGTGCCTGACAATGTACAATATGTTGGCTTTCGGGCTCACTTCTTTTCGTTTGTTAAGCATGAAAAAAATGCATTTGAAGTTGAGATTGTCAAAGTAGTGGAGGATACATTTTCTTTTATCGTCATGATTCGACCGAAAGGTTTGGATGTTACACCGCTTCGTTGGGAGCTAGAAAAAGCACAATGGCAGAGTCTTGATAAAACGAAACTTTTTTTAAGTATCCCTGAAGATAAAATTATATTAATGAAGAAATGAGGGGTAAACAAATGAAAATTAGTGCAAGAAATCAATTAAAAGGTACTGTGGTATCTATTCAAGAAGGTGCAGTCAATGCAATCGTTGGCATAAAAATTGCTAGCGGTGATATTGTAACTGCAACAGTATCGATGTCTTCTGTAAAAGAATTGGGCTTAGAAGTTGGTAAAGAAGCGTATGCCATCATCAAAGCAACATCAGTGATGGTTGGGGTAGAATAGCATAAGTAAATAGAAAAGGCATGCAGGCATAAGAGTTGGAAAACTGTGAATAAAAGATATGCTATGATCGCTGAGTCAATCAATAATGAAGGGCTTGGCGATCTTTATTTTCGTTGTGCTGTGTTTTCAACTGGCACAGATTTTTGCATCTCAATGCGCAAGAGCTCTTGAAAAAAACTATTACTGAAATTTTCTGTACAAACTGATATGATTAAATCAAACAAGACGTACGGAGGTGATTGTATTTGGAACTAAAAACCAGACTTGTATATATCATGAATCGTCTGAATAATGTGAAAAATGGCGAGCATATCAAAATTTTCCTTGCTGAGTTAGATATAACCCAGCGAACTTTTTATTATGATATGGAGCAGATCAATGACTGGCTTGCTACGAATGGCCTTGGCAAAATGCTCATCTCTAACCAACAAGTCTACTTGGAAATAAATAACCAGTCTGCATTCCAAAATATGCTTTCTAAAACGCAAAGCTATTACTTTTCTGTTTCCGACCGCAGAGCCATGGAAATAATTTATATAGCTTTATATCATGACGTCGTCACCATTGATAAACTCAGAGCTTTTTTCTATGTAAGCAAGAATACGATCTTGTCTGATATCAAAGCATGGAAATCGCTGTTAAAAGATTGGAACATTACGATTTCTAGCACAGTTAAAACGGGATATGTTTTCAAAGGGTCGGAAACCGCTATTAGAAAACTGATCAGTAAGCAATTGACATTGCTCCTATCTAATCTATGTGTGAGAGCAATATTATCTGAGACTTTAGTGTCGTTCACCCATAATGACATAGACTTTTTTGAGATAAGCCGCTGTCTTATCAAGCAATATGCAAAAGACATAAAAGGAGATTTATTTTTAAACGATATCGATATGGAATGCATGCTTATCTTAGTTTCATGGATAAGAAGCATGAAAGGTTATACGTTTGAAATAAACCCTGACGAAAAAGCCACCCTCTTCAATACAGCTTCTTATCGTTCACTAAAATTAAGCCTCAAAAAATTGGTTCTGCATAACATGCATATACCAACCTCAGAGATATATTATCTGATCCCTTTATTTCTAGGAATACGAACGACTGATTTTGTCTCAGAAGAGCAGGAAGATACTTATATCATGGATTTCACCAAAGAGTTAGTACACAATTTTGAATGTGTTGCCTGCATTTCGTTCCTAAACAAGGAGCGTCTATATCATCAACTATCTTTTCATATTAGACCGCTGTACTACCGCCTGAAATATGGCATCATATCTCCGAATCCTTTAGTAAGCAATATCCAGAAAACATACTCCTATATATATGAGTTTACCGCACGAGCTTTAGCAAAAACCAACAATGATCTATCCAGCATGATAACTACAGATGAAATAGCTTACTTATGCGTATACTTTGCCAGTCATTTAAATTATAAAAAAATCGTTAGTACCAGTCAGAAACGGAAAGGTAAGATATTAATCGTAGTCGGAACGAACATGGCGCAAGCCATGCTGATTCAGGAGCAATTGACGAGTTTATTCAATGACCGTTTCGATTACGAAAAAATTTCTATCGGCCGGCTAAAAAACTGGATGCTCAACGATTATGTATTAGTCGTAACTACAATAGCATTCAAAAATCTTTCGACGTATAGTAACGTTATTTGTGTCGATCCTTTTATCAATGACAGCAGTAAAAGAAAAATCATTGATGTTATTGAATCTAAAGGTTGTGTTCCACGGTATGATGAACGTATCCGCAAAGTCATAGATGTAACAAAAAATCATTGTACTGGTGAAATCGAAGAGGATGAGCTGTATTTTGAATTATTTCGACTATTTTATAATGAAGAAAAGCATAGTCCTTTCATGTCCTATACCGAAAACATTCGTGAAAAGCTGGAAAAAGGGAAAGTTCTGACCGTCTCTTTGGCAAGCAATTGGAAAGATATCTTAGAAACAGCTTGTAAACAAATCGGAGGTCGACATTATACTAAACGCACCTTCGAAAGATTGTTAAATTTATTGCAGCGCCGTAAAGGGAAAGTTTATCAAATAAGCTCGGAGGTATTGTGTATTTGCTGCCCTATGCAGGGTGAAAGTCATAGAAAGATAGACATTTCAGTCGTGGTCTCCCAAAACGATATAGAATTTCTCGATGGGAATAAAGGAAAAATACTATTATTTATCGCTACCATAGATAATTATTCACATTGGTCATTGCTCATGGATACATATCAATACTTAGAAAACGAAGAGCATATTGCCGGCATGATCGAAACCTTTAGCATATGTCATGAGGAAATATTATAGGAGGGATAGCATGGATAAAATGAAGCATTGTATATATTGCGGGAAAGTTACCTTGAGAATACGCCCTTTCATACTGAATCCACACGCTGACGATGAACTACATTGTTGTTCAGCCGAATGCCTGACTAGGGCTAAAAAGTTTTTAGAATGGGATATGAAGAATAGAACTCGCGCATTCTTACTGCTTGCTATTTGCGTAATAGCGAATTTATTGTCATTCGGTTTTTACTGGACTGGCGTAGAACAATTTTTACCAATGCTGTTCATGGGGGGCATCGTTATTATTTATCCTCTGGTTTTTATGAGGTATTCCTCCTATCAACCGCTGGGCATTCACAAAGTAACTAAAATCGTGAGAACCTTCGGGTTCCTATTCATGGCATTGAGTTTATTTTATATGGTTTTTCCTTGACTGCATTTATAAGTGATTAAGCACAAATTTTAGTAGAAATCTGATTATTCTGAATTGCAAAACATTGCTCTTTTTTATTCCAGCCCATATTGATAAACTAAACATGTAGGAAAAAGGCAAAGGAGGGAAGAAAAATTGGAATTGCTAAATAAAGATCTGATCAAAATCGACGCTGCTGTGAATTCAGCTGAAGAATGTATCAGATTAGCCGGAGATCTCTTTCTCAGATACGGCTATGTAAAGGAAGGATACAGCGAAGCAGTGATTGAGCGTGAAAAAACCTATCCGACAGGGTTGCCCGGCAAAGACATCTGTATCGCGATCCCCCATACGAACAACAAGCTGGTCAATCAGCCTGCGATTGGGGTAATCATACCGCAAGAGCCGGTCGAATTCTGCATGATGGGCAACAAAGACCAAATATTGTCATGCGAAGTGATCATCCCATTGGTGGTAAAAGATTCAGAAATGCAATTATCAACGCTGAAAAAGATGTCTCGCATAATCCAAGATGGAGAGCTTTTAAAAAAAATTAAAAATGCACGTTCCCCGGAAGAAGTATTGTGTTATCTGAAAATATTAGATGAAGATTGATTTTAAGTAAGGATCTTGAAAGGAGTTGTTTATCATGAGACCTGTAAAGATTTTATCTGTTTGTGGTTCCGGTACGGTTAGCTCCGCAATGTTATCATTAAAATTATCGGATATTTTAGAGGAAAACGGATATAGTGTTGAATCAACGGAAGTCAGTCCAGGTGGCGTTCCAGGTGCAATGAGCTCAGGCAAATATGACCTCATCGCATATACCAGTCCTGTAGAAGGTGATTTCGGCGTACCCAAGCTCAATGCCACAGGTTTCCTTGTCGGTATCAACGAAGATGAATTTGTTGAAGAATTGCTTGGCGTAGTAGGAAAATTAAAATTATGATCAATGGCCAATATCATTTTAAAGGAGGCGTATCATTATGTGGGAAGGATTAAAATTATTTTTTGATACCTTTGGCAGCTATATCATGGTGCCAATCATTTTGTTCGTTATCGCATTGGTATTCAAGGCACCTGTAAAAAAGGCTTTTATGTCTGCCGTATTGGCCGGTGTAGGTTTAAAAGGTATGGAATTTATCACCAAAGCTTTCGGGGCAGTTTTATCTCCCTTGGTACAAAGATTGGTTGATATAACAGGGATCAACCTGCCTGTTATCGACATTGGCTGGCAAGCCGTGGCTTCTGTAGCATATTCTACAGATATAGGTTTGATGTATATCGGCGTAGGTTTAATATTTCAAGTTTTCCTCTATTTAATAAAATGGACTGATATTTTTATGCCATCTGATTTGTGGAACAACTATTCCATATTTGTCTGGGGTTCTTTATTCCTGCAAATAACGGGTAATTTACCTATAGCGTTTGGCTTGATGCTCTTTATCAACTTAGTAGTTTTATTGATAGCCGAGGTGGTACAAAAAAGATGGTCTTCCTATTATGGATATCCCGGCTGTGCAATGACTGCGCCGCATCATATGGGCGATGCGCCGATGTATCTGGTTCTGGATTTCGTTTTGGGGCGATTGGGGTTCGATAAAATAAATGTACGTCCTGAATCTATCAAGCAAAAATTCGGCTTTTTAGGTGAACCTATGTATGTCGGTATCATCGTTGGGCTGATCTTAGGTATTATCGGCAATATCAATATTTTAGGAACGATGAAAGCGTGGGGGCAAATAGCGAATGTTGCTATCACCTGTTCAGCTGTTATGGCCATCTTCCCCAAAGTTGCAGGCTTGTTCGCATCTGCATTCACCACCATCACTGACTATTCAAGAAAAACGCTCAAAAATAGCAAGTATGGCAAAGATAGAGAGTTCATCATCGCTGTGAATGATGCTCTGGGATATGGTGAGATAGCTACATTGACTACCGGCCTTTTGGTTATCCCGTTCGCCGTGCTGCTAGCATTTGTTGTCCCTGGAAATCTCGTCATTCCCTTAATGGTACTTCCATCGCTGCCATATATGGTCGAAGTTCCTGTATGTCTTAGTAATGGTAACATAGCAAAATCAGCAGTTGCAGCGTGTATCGTATTTGCCTGCAAGCTTCTTATGGCTTCCTCGTGGGCTGCGGTTTTCACAAAAATCGCAACGCAAGTTGGATTTGAAGTTACGACTGGAAGTGTATTGATCATAGGTTTTATCATGTCAAACTGTACTGCTGGCCTGATTACATATGCCTTTATGACCTTTAATCCAGTCGTTATAGTGGCCGTTGTTATCATATATCTGGTGGCGTTCCTATTGTTCAAAAAGAACAAGCATGCTGTATGGGACTATTTAGAAAGTAATGCGTTTCGTTATCAAAAACTGAATGGTGAAGCAGCAAATAATACTTGATCATTTACGTGATCATTCATAGGAGGATAAGATGATGAAAATAGTAGTAGTTGGTGATCTTATTGTCAGTTGCGAGCTGCTGGCAGAAGCTGCTAAAGAGCTCAAGCCAAACGAAAATATCACAATAAAAACGATCTATTGGCCGGCAAAAGACCGAAAAGATTTTCAAAAAAAAGCTCTTCATTTAGAAACTGATGGTCCAGAGGCAGAGCAAGCACCACCAGAACTTTACGAAGAAATCGTGGATGCGGAAATTCTCTTAGTCCATTTTTGCCCTGTATCTGCTGACTTGATAGGAAAAGGCAAAAAGCTTAAACTCATCGGGACTTGCCGCGGCGGGATGGAGCATGTTGATGTATCTGCTGCAACGAAAGCGGGCATCCCCGTTATTCACGTCATAAGAAATGCCGAGGCAACATCCGATTTTGCCATTGGTCTTATGTTCGCTGAAACGCGTAACATCGCTCGTGCACATGCTGCGTTAAAAAATGGTGTTTGGCGCAAAGAATATGTAAATTCTAAGTACACAACAACATTTAGACAAATGACATTAGGGGTTGTAGGGCTCGGTCATATCGGCAAATTAGTAGCGGAAAAAGCACTTGGCATAGGCATGAAGGTAATTGCCTTCGATCCTTATATTTCGCAGGAAATGATAAACGATAAAGGCTTGCATGTAAAAATGACAGATAAGGAAACGTTATTCAAAACAGCTGATATCATTACGTTGCACCTTCGTCTTACACCAGAGACTGAAAACAGTATCAATAAAACAGTGATTGATCTAATGAAACCGACTGCGTATCTGATAAATACTTCACGTGCAAGAGTAGTAAGCAAAGAAGATCTAATCGATGCGCTGCAAAATAAACGTATAGGCGGCGCTGCTTTGGATGTATTCTGGGAAGAGCCGATACCAGAAAATGATCCTCTGCTAAAGTTAGATAATGTTACGATTACGCCTCATAATGCTGGCAATGTAGTGGATGCTTTGCCTCGCTCACCAATGCTTCTCATCGATACAATCAGACATTTTTGGGAGACCGGAAAAAGTGATATGGTAGTTAACCTAAAAAATTTGAAACAATAAGGATGGTAATAGAATAATGTTAATGGAGAAAGAACGTTGTCAAATTGTAGAATATGGTGAAAAAATGAGCTCAACTGGACTCAGCAAAGGAACCAGTGGTAATATAAGCGTTTATAACCATGAAACAAAATACATGGCGATCAGTCCGTCGGGTATCGGCTATTTTGAAACGGAACCGCAAGATGTCGTTATCATGGATCTGGACGGAAACATCATTGATGGTGATCGTAAACCATCAAGTGAACATAACATACATTCAAATTTTTATAAAGCAAAACCTGATATGGAAGCTGTTGTGCATACTCACTCTACTTTTTGTTCCACTTTAGCATGTATGCATTTGCCAATCAATGCGGTTCACTATGTTATCGGGGGCGCAGGGGCAGCAACCGTCCCTTGTGCGGAATATGCGACCTTCGGCACTTTTGAATTGGCAAAAAATGCAATTGATGCCTGTGGAAAAAGCAAAGCCGTATTGCTTGCCAATCACGGTCTCGTAACTTGCGGTATCAATTTGGCAAAAGCTTTCGGACTGGCTGTAAACATGGAATTTGTCGCTGAAATGCAGTGGCGTTCCCTGTGTGCGGGTAAACCAGTGATTATTGATGATAACGAAATGGCGCATGTGATGGAAGAGTTTAAAACTTACGGTCAAGTAAAAAAATAATACATACTAAAAATATACGATATAAGCATTGGTTTTCATGTTTATATCGTATATTTTATCCTGATAAAGGGGTGAGCAGATGTTAAGAGCTGTCTTATATAAAGAAAAGGATTTAAGGATAGAAGAAATCCCCATTCCTGAAATCGGCCCTGACGAGGTTCTGATAAAAAACAAAATTTCGATCACATGCGGTACAGATGTGAAAACATATAACCGAGGGTATCCGCTATTAAAACCGCCGCACCCATTCGGTCATGAATATTCCGGTGTGATAGCTAAAATAGGCAAAGACGTTAACGGTTTCAAAGAAGGTGATCGTGTAGCTGTCCATAATACAGCTCCCTGTAACGAATGCTACTACTGTAAAAAAGGTGTGCCTTCCATGTGCGAGAATATGCTTTTCAACCGCGGCAGTTATGCTGAATATGTCAAAGTTCCCTCACGTATCGTAAAGCAAAATATGTTCGCTATGCCTGACATTATGACGCATAAAACAGCTGCGCTCATGGAACCTCTTTCGTGTGCCGTCTATGGAATATCACACTGCCCTATCGAATTAGGCGATTATGTCGTTGTCAACGGTGCCGGTCCCATAGGTCTGATGTTCATACGCTTAGCGGTGATGAAAGGTGCCAAAGTCATTGCTACCGATATGACCCAAAGCAGGCTAGACTTAGCGATGAAATTAGGCGCCTATAAAACGGTCAATATGTCTTCGGTAACGGATGGTGTAGTTGCGGTAAAAGGATTGACCGATAACCTGCGTGGCGCAGATGTTGTTATCGAAGCAACAGGCTTGGTCCAAGTATGGAACGATAGTATAAAAATGGCTCGTAAAGGCGGTTTTGTTCTATTATTCGGCGGAACTAAACAAAATATGCTTTTTGAAGTAGACACTACGCTTTTACATTACTCGCAATTGACGATCAAAGGTGTTTTCCATACCACGCCGCGTCATGTTGCGGAAGCCTTTGAATTATTAAAGATGAACGTTATATCGTCCGATGATTTTATTCAAAATGACTATTCGTTAAAAGATATAAGCAGTGCACTAGAAGAGCATGCTGCGCATAAAGTCATAAAAAATTGTATCGTGTATGATTGATAAATTGGGAGGAGAAAAAATGTATTCGATAAAATTAGGTTGCGACAAAATATTTTATGGAAAAGATTCAATAAAAACACTGCATAATTTGCCTGGTAAAGACAAAAAAGCGTTTATTGTTATGAGCGGAACGATACTAGAAGAAATCGGTTCATTAAAAATCGTTACAGAAGTACTCGAACATGCCGGTTTCAAATGGCAGACGTATACAGATGTAGAGCCGGAGCCCAGCTTCAATACTATAAAAAAAGGGGTTAAAGCCATGTCTGACTTTGCGCCGGATTGGATTATCGGTTTTGGCGGTGGATCTGCAATGGATGCTGCAAAGGCGATGTGGGTCTTTTATGAAAATCCGGAATATAAGGAACTTGATGATGTTATGCCGCCCAAAATCATCAATAACCTTAAAGTCAAAGCCCGTATCGCTTGCATACCTACATCCGCCGGTACTGGCAGTGAAGCAACACGCGCTGCATTGATAAAAGATACTGATAAAAAGAAAAAGTATTCCATACGAGATATGAATGGACGCATGATACCTGATGTAGCTATCCTTGATCCTATTTTCACAGTATCTATGCCGAAAAGCTTGACGGCAGCCTCCGGTATGGATGCAATAACACATGCTATAGAATCCTATGTGACGCCAATTGCAAATCCATTTTCAGATGCAATGGCCATTTCTTCATTTATCAACGGCTATCATAATATTTTAAAAACCTATGAACACGGAGACGATCTAGAGGCGCGAGAAAAAATGTTAGCGGCTGCCTGCATGGGGGGAATTGCATTCTCAAACTGCGCGCTAGGCATCGTACATAGTGTCGCACACACATTTGGAGCAGAATATGACATACCGCATGGCTTGGCCAATGCAATTATGCTGCCATATGGAATAAAATTCAATGACAAAGATGAAAGGGTACATGCCCGTTATACTGAGCTGGCAAAAATGGTTGGTCAAGATTCTTTATATGATGCTATTGTAAAACTCAATCAAAATCTTGCGATACCACATTCAATGAAAGAAGCGATAAAAAAAGACGATGATGTAGAAAACAAAATTGATATGCTTGCCGAAAAAGCGATGCAGGATGTCTGCACTCCATTCACTCCCATCAAACCTTCACTTGATGAGATGAAACAGTTGATTCTTGCTGTTTACGCAGGGGATGTATCTATGATAGTAGGATTTATAAGACTAGGCAAATAAATATTGGGCGTGCCGATTTGCGGCACGCCCAATATTTATTTGTTTAAGTATCTATTATAGAGTTTTTCAATATTAAATAGTAAAGATTTTGTTTGACGAAATTTATGCATAATAAAGGCAATTGTTAATATAATCTGCAAGCTCTTTTTGATTTTTTAGTTTTGGTTTTGGTGGTGTTTGTTCGTAAGCTGGTAAACGTTTTTTGATAAATTGTGTATCAATATTTCCAGTACAGAAACAAGTATCAGCTAAGATGCGTTTGTGAAGTGCAATCGTTGTCTTGACACCGTCAACTTTGAATTCATTTAAAGCTCGTTGCATGATTTTAATTGCATCACCGCGCGTACGCCCGTGAGCAACAACTTTGGCCATAAGTGAATCGTAGTATGGCTCAATGGAAAGACCAGCAGATACGCCACTATCAACACGAACTCTTGGACCACCTGGTTCATGATAGAAATCAATTAAGCCAGGGGAAGGTAAGAAGTTATTATCAGGATCTTCCGCATTGATACGGCATTCAATCGCATGACCGATAAATTGGATATCATCTTGACTTTTATTGAGTGGTTCACCAGAGGCGATTCTCAGTTGGCGACGAACTAAATCGATCCCCGTAATTGCTTCTGTAATCGCATGCTCCACTTGAATGCGTGGATTGATTTCCATAAAGAAGAATTTTCCTGTTTTTACATCCATCAAGAATTCTACGGTACCAACATTCGTGTAATGAATGCTTTTACCTGCTTTAATCGCAAGGGCGCCAAGTTTATTACGCATATCGTTGGTTAAAGCAGTAGAAGGAGCTTCTTCGAGAATTTTTTGGTTGCGACGCTGAAGCGAACATTCACGTTCGCCAAGATGAATGATATTGCCATAGTTATCCGCCATAATTTGTACTTCAATATGACGAGACTTTTCAATATAATGTTCGAAGTAGAAAGAAGTTTTTGTTACATCAACGATTTGTAATATGCTCGCTAGTTCTTCTTCATTATAAATGACGAACATTGATTTGCCGCCGCCACCAGACACTGGCTTTATAATTACCGGATAGCCAATTTCTTCAGCAATCGCCGGTGCTTCTTCATTGTTTTTAAGAGGTTTACTACCTTTTGTCATCGGTATACCAGCCGCGAGCATTGCTTCGCGGGCCACATCTTTATCGCCTACTTGACGGATTGTTTCCGCAAGTGGACCTACCCACACGAGACCAGCATTGGTAACTTTTTCGGCAAAATCGGCATTTTCAGATAAAAAACCATAACCAGGATGGATTGCTTCCGCTTTTGTTGCTTTTGCAGCTTCAATAATAGCATCCATATTTAAATAACTGTGTATTGCATCCGCAGGGCCGATATTATAGGATAGATCGGCTAATTGTACGTGGATAGCTTTTTCATCAACATCTGAGTAAACTGCAACTGTTTCAATCCCCAATTCTTGACAAGCGCGGATGATACGTACAGCAATTTCACCACGATTTGCGATAAGAAGGCGTTTGAACATGTAAGTTACCTCCAAAATTATTTAAAAATTAATATAATATAATATATTATGTTAAATTATATTATAATGTATTATATTATAATATATTAAGGAAAACAATATAGATTGTGAATGTATACACAAGGTTAAATAAATTAAATTATTCTGATATTTATCATTTGAAAATTAGGTATAATGATTATTTATACTATAAAATTAAATTAAAGAGGCGCGTATGACAGAAAAAATCTTAGAGAAATTACAACTTTTACCTGATAAACCAGGTGTGTATATTATGAAAGATGAGCAAGGTAAGATTATCTATGTAGGAAAAGCGATTATTTTAAAAAATCGGGTACGTTCCTATTTTCAAAGTAGCCGCAATCATTCCGCCAAAGTACAAGCGATGGTAGCGCGGATTGATGATTTTGAATATATCATCACTGGTTCTGAAATCGAAGCGCTTATTTTAGAGTGTAATTTGATTAAGAAGCATCGTCCCAAATATAATATTAGCCTGCGTGATGACAAGACATATCCCTATGTAAAAGTGACAACCAATGAAGTTTTCCCTCGTGTTTTTGTCACGAGACAGGTGCAAAAAGATGGTGCGAGATATTTTGGTCCCTATACCAATGTAGGTGCGGTGCATGAAAGTATCAAATTATTAAGGAAACTTTTTCCCTTGCGCAGCTGTCGGCATTTAGACGCGAAACGTCCTTGCTTGGAGTATCATATTAAACGTTGTCTAGCCCCCTGTGCTGGAAAAATTGATGAAAAAGAATATGGTGCAATGATTAAAAGTGTTTGTCTTTTTCTTGAAGGTCGCAGTGAAGCCGTTGAAAAAGATTTAACGAAACGGATGGAAGCTGCCGCAGCAAATTTTGAATTTGAGCGGGCGGCAAAATTACGTGATCAATTATTGGCGGTAAAAAAAGTAACGGAGAAGCAAAATATCGTAACTGGATCAGGCGATCAAGATGCCATAGGCATGGCACGCTCCGAGTTTGGCGTATGTATGCAGGTGTTTTTCATTCGCAGTGGGAAAATGGTCGGACGCGACCATTTTCTGCTTACAGGTAGTGATGGTGAAAGTGATGAAGCGGTATTAACTGCATTTCTAAAGCAATACTATAATCAAACCACGTTCATTCCACGGGAAATTTTATTGCCAATCGATTTAACAGAGCAAGCCTTGCTGGCAGAGTGGCTCAGTGAAAAGAAAGAAGCAAAAGTTTCCGTAGAAACGCCAAAACGTGGAACCAAACGCGATATTGTAACGATGGCGATTGGCAATGCAAAAATTGTTCTGGAAGAACAACTCGCAAAATTAAAAACGGCAAATCAGCAAACCGAAGGTGCGGTAGTAGAATTGGGGCAATATCTTCAGTTAGGTAAGCCACCAAATCGTATGGAATGTTTTGATATTTCCCATATCCAAGGCTCAGAAACGGTTGCTTCGATGGTCGTGTTTGAAGGCGGGATACCAAAAAAAGATGCGTACCGTCGATATAAAATTCAATCGGCAGAAGGAAAACCAGATGATTTTAAATCTATGCGCGAGGTTGTGGGACGCCGTTATGGGGAAGCTGCCGCCGATGATTTGCCAGATTTAATTATCATTGATGGTGGCAAGGGGCAACTCAGTTCGGCACTGGAGATTATTCGGGGAGCCGGGCATTATCAAGTGCCGGTTGTCGGCCTCGCCAAACAGTTTGAATATATCTTTACCGAAGGTGAAAGCGAACCAGTGATTTTACCACGACATAGTCAAGCTTTATACCTGGTCCAACGCATTCGTGATGAAGCCCATCGCTTTGCGATTACCTATCATCGTAAGTTGCGTAGCAAACGTAATATGGTCTCCGTGCTTGATCATGTTGTTGGGGTTGGCCCTAAACGCCGCAGGGCACTTTGGGATCATTTTGGTACGCTAAATAAGATAAAAGCAGCCAGTGTAGAAGAAATGGCCGCTGTATCGGGGATGAATTTGCCCACAGCGCAAGCAGTTTACAATTTTTTTCAAACTAAAGATCAAATGTAGTTGTTTTTTAGATAAGTTTGTATTTTGTTCATAAAAAAACTATAATGAAAGTATCTAGGTGATTTTTACTTAATAAGGTGGAACTGTTGATGAAAATAATTGATTTGCATACACATTCAAATATATCTGATGGTAGTTATACACCCAGTGAGGTTATTAATTTAGCGCATGATGCTGGCATTGATGCCATTGCCTTAACAGATCATGACACGATAGCCGGGATTAGTGAAGCACAAGCAAAAGCAAAAAAGTTAGGTGTAGAATTTTTACCTGGGATGGAAATGAGTGTGCAATTTAAAAGTCGGAGACTGCACATTGTAGCGCTGGGCTTTGATCGTCATCATCCAGCCTTTCAAATGCTATATAAGAAAATTCGTCGAATCAAAGAATCAGGTGTAGCTGGGGCGGTAGAAAAAATTCGCGCTAAAGATATTGATGTTAGTATGGCGATACTAGAAAAGAACTTTACGACGATTGATAACGTAGACCGTTATGCGATTATGCGTTATTTTGTTTCATTAAATATGTTTGATAATGTACAAAAAATCTGGGATAATTATATTAATCCAGCATTTACTGGTTTTGATGCCAATATTACTGCCGAAGAAGGTTTTGCAGCTATTAGAGCAGCTGGTGGCATAACATCTCTGGCACATTATCAAAAAAGACTTGGCTTAGGTGGGATGACTAGGTCTGAGCAAGAAGCGACCATCCAAGAATTAATGGCCTTAGGCTTAGATGGTATGGAAGGCTATTATCCAAATTACAGTGAGGAAGATCAAGACTTTGCTACTTATCTCATTGATAAATATAAGATGTTACCAACAGGTGGGACAGATTTTCATGGAAAAAATCGTTCCAATGTAGTGCTCGGTACAGGTATAGATAATAATATGTCAGTACCCTATGAGTGGTATCAAAATATCGCATATAAATGTAAATAAAGTTTAGGAGAAATTACAATGAAAAAAGGAAAATTAATTACGCAATACCAAGCAGTTTTTTCTATTAGTGATGATAAAACAAATAATATAACGTGGAAACTTGTTAATAGACCGCATGATAGTATTAAAAATGAGATGCATAATCAAGATGGACAAGATCAAATATTTGCCACGAGTGATGAATATTTTGAAGTACATATCTTGCAAGGTGATAAGGTTATTGGTAAAGTGGAAGCTATTATGTGTCAGCACATTGAATATTATGCAACGGAAAAAGAAAGCTTAGATTAAAAGGTTCTAAAAAAAGAAACGCGATAGCGGGAAGCAATTCCCCTATCGCGTTTCTTTTCTTAGAGTCTTAATTTATGATCGCTATGGAATAGCAAGATCAATGGCGTCCATTATATCCGAAATTTGCCTAGACTCTTATTTAATTCATTTGCTAAATGCGCTAAGTCATCGCTTGAAGCGGCAATTTGTTGCATTGCTGCAGATTGCTGCTCTGTAGCGGCCGAAACAGTTTGAGTATGTGCTACGGTTTCATTCATCACATGGTTTATTTCGGTAGAAGAAGACTCAATGATATGTCCATCATCAAATAGCGTAGCTACGTTTGACAATACTTGTGAAGTTTTTTGCTGGACATTTTCAATCAAATGTGAGATTTGCAAAAACTGTGCTTCTGCTTCGTTTACATGTTTCATCCCAAAAGAAACTTCGCTGGAAGCTTGATCAACTGCCGACACAGCACCAGATACAGCTTGATTAATTTCATCTATTAATGCAATAATTTGACTGGTTGACTGTTGAGATTGTTCGGCAAGTTTTCGAACTTCATCGGCGACGACGGCAAAGCCTCGACCTTGTTCACCAGCTCGGGCTGCTTCTATTGCGGCATTTAATGCTAGTAAATTTGTCTGAGCGGCAATGCCAGAAATCATATTTACGATTTCACTAATTTTTGCTGTTCCCACAGATAATTTTACCACGGTTTCACTTACATTTTTAGTACTTGTATTAATGCTTTCCATTTGGACTCTAGCAGCTTGCGCTCTTTCAGTTCCTTTTGTACTGCTTTCCACGGCAAGGTTCGCAGACCCATTCGCTTCTTCGGTATTCCCCTTCATGGTACCAATTTCTTGTATGAAACTAGCCATGGTGGTGTTAACTTTGTTAATGGTTGTTTGTCCGTGAATTGTTTCATCTGCTACTTTGGTAACTGCTTCGGCAACTTGAGTCGCTGTTTGCGCTGATTGATTTGCGCTTTCTTTCAATTGTAAGGAAGAAGTAGCGGTGTGATTTGCAGATTCATTCACTTGTCCAATTAATGACCATAGCTTTTCACGCATCTGAATCATTGCGATGCGCAACGTTCCCACTTCATCTTTTACCTGGTAATGGGAACGATCTATTGCTTCTAACGTACGATTTTGTTAAATCGCCAGCAGCGATTGCACTAGCATATTGGGACATTTCTTTAATTGGTCGTACAATACGCCCAGCAATCCAATTTACGACAAAAGCAGCTAAACCTAAACCGATAAAGAAGAGTAGAACAAACATCCACGTCAACTGTCTGACTGGAGCAAATTCTTGTGCAGTTGGAGCAATCGTAAACACGCCCCATTTATCCTGGGTTGGAGCAAAAGCGACAATTGATTCGATACCATCAATTTGTGTAACGATGTAGCCCTTATTGCCTTGCTTGATACTTTCGAGTGCTTGCATCAATTGCTCATTGCCTAAATCTTTAATGCTGCTCTTCATAATAAGCTCTGCCTTGGGATGACTAACAATCATTCCATCAGGAGCTACCAGCATGCAATAACCAGCTTCGCCAACTTTTGTTTCACTAAAGCCTTCCGTGAATTTTTCTAGTGGGATACCACCAACGACTGCGCCAATGACACGATTATTAATAGATACTGGAGCAGCACCTACCACAATTGTTTTGCCTGTGGTCACAGAAACAATTGGATTATCTAAAAATGTCTTACCTTCAGGAAGTCTTTTTACATAACTTAAGGCAGATGCATCCACTAGTTTTCCTGCGCTGGTCGCAACATCCTTGCCAGACAAGTCCGGTAAGAAACTTACGGGATTCCATTGGGTGTAATCCTCCTGCATGTGCTTTGTGAAGGCAAATTGTAACTGTCGATCCGCCTGTAGAGTTGAAAATTGTGCGGCACCTTGTTTTCCGAAAGAATCCATAATCGTTTTTTCACGCTGCATTCTGATATCAAAAGCATTTGACAATTCTTGCGCCCGAATTTGGAAGCGTTCCTCTAAATTGGTTGTGAGTATTTTCGATGTATTCCAATATGAAATTGCCATTATGCAAAGTAAAATCACGGCAATCGTACTAATTATCGGTACTAACAATTGCATTCGCAGACTTTTCATCCAAAAACCTCCTACTTATAGACCCATTACAATTATTTTGATTGTTCTACTTTAGAGAGTTCTTTACTATAATCTTGATTTAAAGAAGCTTGTTGAAATGCATCATTGCTAGGTAAAACCATTCTAAAGTCGGTGATACGCGCAATTTGGACTTTACCAGATTTGATACCACCATTTAAAATATGCCCACCAGATTTACGATCCTCTGAAATGAAGTGTAAATGATAGCCTGGTACGTTAATTCCGTTTACGTATTGTGGACATAGAAAACCAACGATGGTTCCTTTGGTTTGTTGAATATCAAAAACAGACTGTGTTTTCGCAGCGTCTGCCAAAGATGGATATGGTTTTGTTTTCCCTGGGATGCTGCGAGTTTGACCAGTGAATACACCATCAATACGAATCGCATAAATATAATTTTTATCTTTGATAATAGAATCTAAAGCTTCTTCTAATTCACCAAAAGTTTTTACATCATTAATTTCTCCGGTTTGTTCTGGTTTAAAATTCATAACATTGGCGAAAGGTGTTTTCATTTGATCATTTACTAAAATAACTTCACCAGTAGATTTTACTTGATAAAATTTACCGTCTAAGGCAATCATTTCTCCATCAAGTCCCTCGAATGTGCCAATACCAAAATCACCAGATTTTTTTAATTCTTTCATTGTGACTTGACCATCATAGACACCTTGTAACAAAGCGTTAATTGTAGACACCTGATATAAAGAGTTTAGCGATTGTGCACTGGCAACTACTGTGAAAAATAGTAAGCAAGCAACGGCAATAGAAATACGACCAATTGATTTAAGTCTATTCATGATTCCATCTCCAACTTATAAAATTTACTGAATTTTACCCGTTTAATAGAGTTAGCAAAAAACATAAGAGGGTAAAATAAAGTACCTAATTTTTCATATTTCTGCACAATATAGCAAAATCCTCCTACCATAGTTCTTTTCATAAAAAAGGGGACTATAGTAGGAGGATTGCGGCGCTTTTTAAACTCGAAATTTTATGATTTTTACGATGTAGCATACTTCATCATCATTAATGTTGATATCATATTCCTTGGCTAGTACGTCAATGCTGGTGCGGACACGATCAAAGTCTGATTGATGGTCCTTTTTAAATGAATTAACATTTTCAAATAAAACAGCATCTTTATGAATACAGCGATCCAGCATACAGCCTGTGTGGACAATGAGATTTAGTATCAAATCTTCATCCTGGGGTACATAGCCAATGCTATCAATGAATTTTTTTATATTAATGACAGCGAACTTTGGATTGATATACTTCACGTATTGTTCCAGCATATCTTTGGCTTTTTCATAAATAGTTTTTGTTGATTGATTCGCAGGTACTGCTTGCTTCCTATTGATATCTAGCAGATGAAGGAAATCTTTTTGGAAGCCTTTATCAAGAAGTTTATTGATGGGGAAATAAGGTAAGTTTAAATCGGGATTTATATTGCCAACCACAGCGACTACGTTGTATTTTTGGTTCATTTCTTGTAACTTTTTCTTGGCATCGAGGTAATTCACGACGATGATTTCTACTTGATCTTGGTAATTGTCTTTTAATAAATTTTCAAGAATATTTTTAGCAAGAATGCTAGAACCTTGACCAGTGACGCAAACCGATAATATTGCTGTTTTGGTATTTTTAGCTGTAAGCGTATTTACTGGAGCTTCAGCAACTAGTGCATGATGTAAGGTATCAAGATCGTCGATTTTATATAAAACATTACGGAGAACTTCAAGCACCAACGGGGTTGAAATATTATCAATGGTTTTTATTTTGATACCAGTATCGGCCATTAATTGTTCACCAAAATCTAAAAGGGAACCCATATCAACCAAGAGCATAACCCCTTTACCACGGTTGAGGGATATGACGGCGCTACGAACCTTGTTGTAGGTTTCGCTGATGGTTGCAGTGAGCGGCATGTCAATCGCTTTGCCCCATTCGGTATTAAGTAAAGCATTGGCAACATTGACGATACTGGAAGCCGTGGTATCGCCGTGACAGATGACAATCATGCCGATTTTTGCGTCATTGGGGGATTCGAGTTTGTTATGGGCAAGTAGTAGTGCGAGGAATCCTTTTTCGTCTTCGGGAATTATGACACCAAATTTCTCACTGAGCTTTTTGACCAGTTCCCTTGCCACCAGAAATTCCTCGGGATTTTCCCGTTTAATTTTTGATAAATGTTGATTTTGGATCACTTTGTCTTCTTCAATTCGTTTTAGCAAAGCTTGAATATGAAAGGATAAACCGAAAATAAATTTATTATTAAACTTTGTGGTTAATTGATGCTCAGCAAAATCAATCAAATCAGTAGTAACATCTACAATTTCCTTGGGGACTAACTTATAGAGCATAGTGATGTTGGCGCGCACGGTGTGGAAGTTTTTCATAATGTCACTAAAATAGTGAGATACTTCACTTTTTAGTTCTTCATTAATGGTTTCATTACTCAGTCCTTGTGCTTTTAACGTATCTAATTTTTTTACGATTAATTCATAGATGTCATTTTTAACTTCAAACGGATAGTATTCATGCTCTTTTGTCGGAGAAATGATAATATTTTCCGAGAACATATTTAAATAATTTTTAATGCTGTTTTCTAGTTTTGCATAATCAAATAATCCTTCACGAATTTCTTTTGTCAGCATTGGAAAATCAATATTGATTTCTTGATTATTTTGTAGGTGTTGTAAAAAAGCTTTGGCACATAAGAGTTTTATTTCGGAGCGTAATTGTCCAATGTTACCAACTTTAAAATCATAAATTGCTAGTGATTTTAATACTTCGGGGGCGAGTACAATTTGTTTATTCAGGTTAACCGCTTCACAGTAGAAAAAATGGTCAATAATTTCGATTTTTTCACTAATTGGTTTTTCAGCAAAGGTAGGCAGGGTAATCGTGACTGGAATACGACGAATAAAAGTTGAGAGCAAAGCACCATTAGGTTCTTCGGTCGTGGCGGCAATGATGAGCAATTTGCTGGTTCTTTTTGCGCTGATTTCACCCAAACGATTATATTCTCCCTTATCCATAAGGTAAAATAACATTTCTTGTCCATCTGGGGGCAGACGATGAATTTCATCTAAAAATAAGATGCCACCATTTGCCTTCTCGACAAGACCAATTTTATCGCGGTCAGCACCAGTAAATGCATTTTTCACATGACCAAATAATTGTGATAACAATAGTTGTGGATTGTTGAAATAGTCAGCACAGTTAAAGGTTACAAAAGGGAAATCATCGGGTTTTTTATTTTGCGCTAGCATACCATATTCATGCATTGCCGCGGCGAAGGTCGTTTTACCAACACCGCTTTCTCCGAGAATTAACGTATGAAGTCCTTTGGGGGGATAGACGATTGCGGCCTTCGCTTGGGCAATCTGATTGAGTAAACTACTATGATTGCCCAACAAGTGCATAAAGGGATCATCGATTGTTTCTTGTAGTATGGTCGATTCGAAGGCTGCTTTTAATTCACTGAATGAATAACTGTTTTTTCGTTCAAGGGGGTGTTTCTCTTGGATTGTCTCGATCATCCCATAGGTAAGAAAAGTAACGGGACGGCTATTGATTTTGATTAATCGATCGTCCTTCCACAGCTGATTCAAAATCGTACTGGCATTATTTCGCACGATACCGAGTTCATTTTGAATCAAGGTTGCATCGATTCCAGGGTTATCATTTTGTTTCATCGCGTTCATGATGTCCTCATAAGAGAGTGTCTGTTCGATAAACTGCATAATCATGTCAATTTTTTTCAATCAATATCACTCCATACATTTTGCTTGAGCTTCAGTAGTGCTTAATAAAGCAAGGAAAACTAGGATGAAAACTTTATACACTAGATCAATATAGTATTAAAATATTACAAAAAAATATAATTTGCAAGGGATTTGTTCTAAATGAATAAGAATAGTACAATATAATCTAGGAGCTTTTAGACGCTAGAGAAACGTCAGGCAACTGAATTACGCACTGTCGTAGTTTTGGTAATGCAAGCAAAATAAAATTATGCACTAAGTTTTATTTTAATGGTACTGCATAATAAATTATTGCATTATCTGAAAATTCAAGCAATAATAACTTATGCACTAGTTTGGCATGGAATTTGCGATATAATAGGGCAAGGGATTAACCATCAAATAACAAAGCAAGTATATACAGATAAAGGAGGTGGCAATTATGAGCGAATCACTTTTACATGACGAATTAGTTTTGTTAGATTGCAGTGCCAATGATAGTGAAGAACTATTAACAAAGTTAGCAGCAATCTTAAAAGAACAAGGCTATGTAAAAGATAGTTATACGCAAGCGATTATCGATAGAGAAAAGGTTTTTCCTACAGGCTTAAATACACCTGGAGCGAAAGTGGTCATGCCACACACCGATCCAGTTCATGTAAATAAAGCAGCAATTTTAGTTGCAAAGTTGAGGAATCCTGTGCTGTTCAAAGAGATGGGCAACAGTGGAAAATCGGTAGAGGCAAGTCTGGTATTTATGCTAGCCGTGACCGATCCCAAAGGGCATTTAGCAACCTTGAGTAAACTGATGTCCATTTTCTCAGATGGGGAAAAACTACTAGGTTTATATAACGCAGAAACAAAAAACGAGATGATCAATCAGTTGGATGAAATTTTAGCTTGATGCTTTGCGATAAAAGCTAAAATTTAAAATAAAAAAGGAGTGCTTTATGATGAAAAAAATCTTTGTTGCTTGTGGTTCCGGCGTGGCAACCTCTCAGACCGTGGCATCTAAAATTGGTAATATGTGTGAAGATGAGGGGCTAAATGTATCAGTAGAAGCTGTGGATATCAAATCGTTAGAAAGTATTATTGATCAATGTGATATCTATGTGTCTATTGTATCAACCGGGGCTAATAACTGGAACATTCCAACTATCAGTGGAATTCCGTTCTTGACAGGGATGGGAATGGAGGAGGAATTTGAAAAGTTAAAACAATTTATAGCGCAGTAAGTAAACTATGCAAAGTCGATTCAATAAAAAAAGAGCCTCCTAGCTCAATGAGCGAAGGAAGCCAAAAAGAAATTATACAAACTAATTATATCATATAAATACAAAATTTTTTAAATTTGATCTTACTAAAATTATATAGTTAGGAGATGGAAAAATGGAAGCGATATTAAATTATATATTAGGTTTAGGCGCGGCAATTTTCTTACCTGTTATTATGATTGCCTTGGGTTTGGCAATGAAAATGAAAGTAAAAAGAGCGATTATTGCTGGCTTAACTTTAGGGATAGCCTTTACAGGGATGAACGTAGTTTTAGGATTTATGTTTGATGCGATTAGTCCTGCGGCTACGGCTTTGGTTCAAAGAACGGGGTTGCAATTAACCGCAATTGACGTTGGCTGGTCGCCAATGGCAGCGATTGCCTGGGCTTGGCCATATGCGCTGGTCCTATTCCCATTACAAATTATCATCAATTTAATTATGCTAGGGCTTAGATGGACCAACTGTTTAAACGTGGATTTGTGGAATGTATGGGGAAAAATCTTCATTGCATCGATGGTTACGGCACTTACAGGAAGTTTACTCTTAGGTTTTTTTGCAGCAGCAGTACAGATTATTTTGGAATTAATCAATGCCGATCTTACACAAAAACAATTACAACATATCACGAAAATACCTGGAGTAACTTGTACGCATCCAATGGCTTTACAATGTGCATTCTTGGGATTGCTAAATAGGGGATTGGATTTTATTCCTGGAGTTAATAAAGTCAATATGAATGCAGCCCAAATGAAAGAAAAGCTTGGTATTTTTGGTGAAAATAGTGTTATGGGCTTCTTGGTTGGTGGTCTCATCGCTTTCATGGGCGGGTACGAGGTGAAAAAAATATTAATCACTGCCATGCAAGTATCCACAGCACTTGTGTTATTCCCGATGGTTGCAAAGTTATTCATGCAAGCGTTAGCACCGATTGCTGATGCAACGAGTACTTTCATGAAGAGCAAATTTAAAGGTAGAGAATTCTATGTTGGTCTGGACTGGCCGTTCTTAGCTGGTCAATCAGAAATTTGGGTAACTGCCATTGTTTTAGTGCCAATTGAATTAATATTGGCTTTGGTAATGAGTCAAATGGGGATGAATAATGTAATTCCGTTGGCTTCAATTATCAATGTTGTTGTAGCAGTTCCAGCGCTGATCATCACGGGCGGTAATTTATTCCGCATGATTATTATATCGACCATTGCAACACCAGTTTACCTTGCTGTAGCAACTAGTTTCGCGCCGATGATTACTGAAATGGCAGCTACTACAGGTACGCTGCAAGTAAATGCTGGACAATTTATCACTTGGATTCAATTGGAGGCACCAGAATTTAGATGGTCAATCGCACATGCGTTAAATGGGGAAATCGGTGGGATTGCAGCACTTGCAGCTTTTGCTGGAGCCTTTGTTTGGTACTACAAACATATGCAAAAAATTAACGCTGAACTAGATAATAAATAATATCAGCCTTTAGATAAACTATGGACAGACAGGCCGCGGGTCGGCGATAAGCACTCATCTGCGCCCTCCGACAAGGTGCTGCTCGTCGACGTACAAAAGTACGACTCCTTCAGAGCTCCTTGCCTAGCATCTGAGTACTTCTCACCAACTGGCAGCCTATCTCCGTACTAGTTTATAAGTGGAACGGATTTAGATATTTTCTAAATCATCGACACAAATATTTTATTTTGTCGACAGCCTGTAATATATATATTGTTTTGTAAGATAAAAAATGTACATGAAATGGAGAGATTTAAATGTTAGAAGAATTAAAACAACAAGTCGTAAAATATGCATTGAGTGCCGATCGTTCGGGATTGTGCAAACATAGAGCTGGTAACTTTAGTGCCCGAGATCCTAAGACTGGCTATGTGTGTATCACTCCTACGGGTGTAGATAGAGAAGAATTAAGTTATCATGATATTTGTGTAATTGATTTAGAGGCGAATGTAATTGAAGCAGAAACAGGGCTAAGACCGACCAGTGAATCTTTGATGCATTTGGCGGCTTACAAATCTAGACCAGATATCAATGCAGTTGCGCATACGCATTCTCGCTATGCAACTTCGTTTGCAGTACTCAAAAAAGAAATTCCCGCGATTGTCTATGAAGTAGCAGCACTTGGTTGTAAAAAAGGTTACATTCCATTGGCACAATATGGCCGTCCAGGTACACCAGAGCTTGCACAAAGTGTTGTGGAACCATTGCAAATTGCGGATGTTGCTTTAATGGAAAGTCATGGTGTTATCGCGGTAGACAAGGAGTTAAAAGAAGCATTGTTAAAAGCACATTATGTGGAAGAGTTAGCGGAAATTTACTATCGCACATTGATGATAAATGGTGGGAAAGAGCCACACACGGTGCCATTAGAAGAGTTGCAACAATGGGAATATCCGAAAGAGATTAAACTGTTGAAAAAATAATAGATTTGGAAGGCAGATAAGTTGCAACGAAAATCAGCAAGTCGGCAAAAGGCGAATCTGGGGCTAGTTATGATTCAAAGACCACAATGAAGGCTAAACTCCCTGCGGTCAGGCAAAAAGCCTTCAAAGCTAAGTAGTAGTAAGATTCGTCTGTATTGCCTTTGTTGAACGATTTTCTTATGCGACTTATCTTCCTTCTTAGTTGTAGTGAAAAACAGATAAGTTGCAACGAAAATCAGCAAGTCGGCAAAAGGCGAATCTGGGGCTAGTTATGATTCAAAGACCACAATGAAGGCTAAACTCCCTGCGGTCAGACAGTGAGCCTTCAAAGCTAAGTGGTAGTAAGATTCATCTGTATTGCCTTTGTTGAAAAATTTTTCTTATGCAAATTATCTGTTTATGGCTAAAGCTTAATGGCAAGGGCTTTACTCTTGTCCGCTATTTTTAGGAAAATAACAAGTGTGAGGAGAAGGAAAATGAAAAAATTAATTAATAAACCGGAAGATTTTGCGCGGGAGACGGTTGAAGGGATCGTTTTGGCTCATCCGGAAAGTTTGAAAATGGTCAATGGAAGCTTTCATTGTTTGGTACGGGCGGATGAAAAGAAAGCTGGTAAGGTAGCGATTGCTACTGGTGGTGGTTCGGGGCATTTACCTGTATTTCTAGGCTATGTTGGTTATGGACTTGCCGATGGTGTAACGGTTGGTAATGTATTTGCATCGCCAAGTGCCCAGGCAATGCATGAAGTGGATAAAGCGATACATGCTGGGGCGGGTGTACTTCATCTTTATGGGCGTTATGGCGGCGATATCATGAATTTCGGTATGGCGGCGGATTTAGCCGAAATGGAAGATATCGAAGTAACGGAAGTTTTGGTAACCGATGATGTTGCTTCGGCGCCAAAAGGAAAAGAAGATAAACGGCGCGGGGTAGCGGGGCTGGTATTTGCTTATAAAGTAGCCGGTGCGGCAGCAGAAAAAATGCTTTCGTTAGCGGAAGTAACTAGAATAGCAAAAAAAACAGTAGATCATACCAGAACGATGGGCGTTGCTTTAACCCCTTGTATCGTACCGGAAGCTGGCAAAGCTACGTTTAGTATTCAGGAAGATGAAATGGAAATTGGGATGGGCATTCATGGTGAACCTGGGATCAATCGCACAAAATTGCAGTCGATTGATGATGTTGTAACTGAAATTTTAAATAAAATTATCGAAGATTTACCGTATACTTCTGGTGATGAAGTAGCGATTTTAGTGAATGGTCTTGGTGGAACTCCGAAAGAAGAATTGTATCTTGCTTATCGCAAAGCACAGCAGATATTAACGAAAAAAGGAATCAAAATTCATCGCAAATATATTGGTGAATATGCGACTTCTCTTGAGATGGCTGGTATGTCGATTAGTTTATTGAAATTAGATAATGAATTAAAAGAGTTTGTCGATGCACCATGCTATTCGCCATTTTTTGAACAAACGCGTTAAGAGGAGCGAGAATAAATGGAAAAAATCACAAAAGAATCTTTAAAAGATATTTTGGGTAATATCGTAAAAATTATGGAAGCGGAAAAAGAATATCTGATCGAACTTGATAGTGCAATGGGCGATGGTGATTTAGGTCTTACTATGCATACAGGTTTCAATGCTGTTTATGCAGAAATTGATCAACTAGATGAAACAGATATGGGCAAACTATTTATGAAACTTGGTATGAAAATGAACTCGGTAGTTCCGTCTACTATGGGAACGCTCATTTCTACTTGTTTTGTAAAAGCGGCTCCAAAAGCAAAAGGTAAAACGGAACTGGCACTTTCTGATATCGTTGAAATGGGGCAGGCTGCGGTGCAGGGGGTTATGGAGCGCGGTAAAAGTAAAGTGGGTGATAAAACGATGCTTGATGCGCTAGCACCTGCTGTAGAAGCCTTAGGTGTGGCAGAAAAAGCTGGGCAGTCACTGGCTGAGGCTAATATAGCTGCCTATCAAGCAACCATTGATGGTGTGGAAAAGACGAAAACAATGCAATCGGTACATGGGAGAGCGGCTTATTATAATGAAAAATCCATTGGTCATCCAGACTCTGGTGCAGTTGCCGTTATGTTTATCTTTAAAGGTATTCGTCAAAGTTTTGTATAACTTAAAAAGCATTGACCGCTTGTACTTCGCAAAAGCTGAGGAGCAAGCGGTTTTTTTATCGTAGAAAACATTAGCGCCTCAGAGCTTTCATGCATAAAAAATAAAAAGTTGAATATGATAATTTTCGTGTATAGATTAAAGTAAGTAGAGGAGTATAAAATAGGTTTACAGTGAAATCTTAGAATTATAGATAAAAATATATTAGTCAATATAAATCAAATATATTATAATATAACATAGAGTAAATATTCACAATCTAATAATTGTGATATTGCATAAAATTATTAGGAGGCTTATCAATTGAGTACAATAGATACAAAATCAGTAAATGCAATTCGAATCTTAGCTGCCGATGCAGTACAAAAAGCAAATTCAGGACATCCAGGATTACCACTTGGCAGTGCAGCAATGGCCTATGAATTATGGGCAAAACACATGAAGCACAACCCTAAAAATCCAAAATGGGCCAACAGAGACCGTTTCGTTCTTTCTGGTGGTCATGGATCAACCCTTTTATATTCCCTACTACATTTATTCGGCTACGGTAACTTATCCGTAGAAGACTTAGCACAGTTTAGACAAGAAGGTTCCCTAACCCCAGGTCATCCAGAATACGGTCACACCGTTGGTATCGAAGCAACCACCGGCCCTCTAGGCGCAGGTATGGGCATGGCAGTCGGGATGGCAATGGCAGAAGCACATCTATCCGCTGTATTCAACAAACCAGAATATCCTGTAGTCGACCACTATACATACGCATTGGGTGGCGATGGCTGCATGATGGAAGGTATTTCATCCGAAGCCTTCTCACTTGCCGGAACACTAGCATTAGATAAACTCATCGTACTATACGATAGCAATAAAATCTCCATCGAAGGCAGTACCGAACTTGCTTTCACCGAAGACGTAGGCAAAAGAATGGAAGCCTTCGGATTCCAAATCCTAACCGTAGAAGACGGTAACGACCTAGTCGAAATCGGTAAAGCAATTGAGGCCGCAAAAGCAGAAAAAACAAAACCATCCTTCATTATCGTCAATACACAAATCGGCTACGGCTGCCCAGCAAAACAAGGCAAAGCCAGCGCACATGGCGAACCACTAGGCGCTGACAACGTAACAGCACTTAAAGAAAACCTCGGTTGGGACAAACAAGATGCATTCTACGTACCAGACGAAGTATATAAAAACTACAAACAGATTGCTGAACAAAATGCAAAAGTAGAAGAAGAATGGAATGCTCTATTTACAAACTACGCAAAAGCATATCCAGAGCAAAAACAATTATGGGACAAATACTATGCAGAAAATCCAGCTAAAGATCTAATCAACGATGAAGCTTTCTGGGCGTTCCCTGACAAAGCCGATGCTACCAGAAACCTATCTGGTATGGTCATCAACCGCATCAAAGATATTCTGCCAAACTTCATCGGTGGTAGTGCAGACCTTGCACCATCGAACAAAACCAACATGAAAGATGCAGGCGACTACTCCAAAGAAAACTACGCAGGCAGAAACATTCACTTTGGCGTAAGAGAACTATCAATGGCGGCTATCGGAAATGGACTAGCCTTACATGGCGGACTAAAAGCTTTCGTAGCAACCTTCTTCGTATTTAGCGACTACGTAAAACCAATGGCAAGACTAAGTGCGCTTATGGGATTACCATTAACTTTCGTACTAACACATGACAGTATCGGTGTAGGCGAAGACGGACCAACCCACGAACCAATCGAACAACTCGCAATGCTAAGAGCAATGCCAAACTTCACCGTATTTAGACCAGCCGATGCAACCGAAACAATCGCAGGCTGGTACTATGCAATCACAAATCAAACAACACCAACAGGACTCGTACTAACTAGACAAAACCTACCACAACTACAAGGCTCAAGCAAAGAAGCCTTAAAAGGTGGTTATATACTACAAGATGCAAATAAAGCACAGGCCGATGCCATTATCATTGCAAGTGGTTCCGAAGTAGAACTAGCAGTCAATGCAAAAGCAGAGCTAGCCAAAGAAAACATCGACGTAAGAGTCGTAAGTATGCCATCAATAGATTTATTTGAGCAGCAATCAGAGGCATACAAAGAAAGTGTATTACCGAAAAGAGTAAGAGCCAGAGTAGCAGTAGAAGCAGGAGCAGACTTTGGCTGGGGTAAATACATTGGCCTCGATGGTAAAACAGTAACAATGCCAGGCTTCGGCGCATCCGCACCAGCAAGCATATTGTTCAAAAAATTTGGCTTTACAACTGAGAATGTTGTAAAAACAGTAAAAGAAGTATTATAAGAATAAGATAAATGAAAAATGCGCTATCGCGATTTGCGATAGCGCATTTTTGTGTAAAAAACTATATAAAATTAAGGTTTAACTAACCATTATTTCCATTAAAAATATGATTTATCCTTCATAAACTTAGAATCTATTATTTTAAATCTATTATTTTAAATCTATTATTTTTTCATATTCTTTATTTTCTGTAAGGCTTGATTATAAGCAGCATCACTTACATTAAATATTTTTTGAACATCTTTCCACGTATTAGATTTTGTTTTCTTTGCTGCAACTGTAGATATTGAATTACTACTTGCAACTGCGATAGCTCCAGCAGATTGTATATCTGAATCAGAATATCCTTTTGCTTTTAAGGCATCAATTTCTGATTTTGCCTGACTTTCACTAGAAGATGCAAAAACAACTGCATTGGTATTGAAAAAAGTTACCGTTGCAAAAGACAAAAGCATAGAAAAACATAATGCTACAACCATTTTTTTATTTATTTTTTTACGTAAAACCCTCCCGTATATTATAGATTCATAAGTTTATATACAAAAATGAATGAGTTGTTTTAAGTGTGTACGAAAGTTAGTAGCAGCGCAAACCGTCACCTTGTCTTATATATTTAGTGTTTGCACTTTTATAGTACTAAAGGACCGCCCCCCTAGTCTTAATAAAAGCTTAGTGTAACAGTCCATTTAGCTATAATTATTATCAAATTATAAAAACTGGTAGCGTGTTTCATACGATACCAGTTTTTATTACGCTCTTTCTCATAGGACTATATTACTAATTTAACTAAAAACATTGACAAATAGCAGGAAAATGAAAATTAGTTTAGAATTGTGTCAATATAGTAAATTTTTGCATGTATTGTAAAGGATTATGAAGATAAACAAGTTAAAATGAATGGAGTCACTATGCAAAAAAATAAATATGATCTCAGAAAAATTAGTACTATTGTCATTGCTTCTTTTTTTATGCTGCAATTGGGCAATGGGTTTAAAACAGCGAATCAAGTCTTTGGCTTTCAGATTAATTACCAATATTAAGGATTAAATAGGAAAAAACTCATGGAGGAGAAAAAATGATAATGCAAATGACGAAGAATAAAGCGAAAATATTTAGAAAAAAAGTGATTGCCCTACTCACAGCAATCACTTTTACATTGCAGCCCATGCTGGTATCAGCGGAAGTAATCATCGATAAAAATGCCAGTCCAAATCAGCCGACAGTGCAAACTGCGTCCAATGGTGTACCAATTGTAGATATTGCCACGCCTTCTAACGCAGGGATATCTCACAACTACTATCAACAATTCAATGTCGATAAAATTGGCCTTATTTTTAATAATTCCCAAGGCATAAGTAAAACCCAGCTAGCTGGCTATATCCTAGGAAACCCAAACTTAGCAAACGGAACGGCTAGGATTATCTTAAATGAAGTAACCAGTACCAATCCCAGCTATTTAAAAGGGTACAGTGAAGTTGCAGGAAGCAATGCCGAAATCATCATCGCCAACCCCAATGGTATTTATGGAGACGGTTTTGGCTTTATCAATGCAAATCGAGCAATCCTTACAACTGGAAAACCTATCTTTGGCGGTGATGGCAGCTTAGAAGCCTTCAACGTAAATAGGGGTCAAATACAGATTCAAGGAGCTGGTTTAGATGCCAGACAAACCGATCAAGTAGACCTGTTAAGTAAAGCAATTGAAGTCAATGCAGGTATTTGGGCAAAAAATCTCAATGTAATCGCAGGTAGCAATACAATTGACCATAACACATTAGCTACGCAAAAAATAGAAACTGATCAGCCGCAAGAGCTAGTCGCTGTTGATGTAGGCGCACTAGGCGGTATGTATGCCAATAAAATTAAGCTTATTGGTACAGAAACAGGTGTAGGTGTAAATCTTGGTGGAGATCTTTTAGCACAAAATAATATAGAAGTCAGCTCAGACGGTAACATAAAGTTACTAGGGAATACCTCTGCTAAAGGAGATATCAACTTAGCTGCCCAAAATGATATTGCGATAAGTGGAATAGTGAGTGCCGAGAAGAATATCAATTTGAGCAGTCAAGGACAAATCAATAATACTAGTAACCTGATTGCAGGAGAAAACAATACAATTGTAGCAAAATCTCTAATTTCCACTGGTAATATTGGTGCTGGAATTAGCAGTGATAATACACTAAAAGAAACTGGAAATCTTTCCATTTCCACAGTAGAAACCACTACTTTGCATGGCAATAATATAGCAGGGGGCAATCTATCCGTGCAAGGTGCCGCAATTGACCTGTCAGGAGCCACGACCACCGCTGGCGGCAATGTCAGTCTCACTGCAACTGCAGGCGATATTAACAATACTGGAGCTACTTTGCAAACCGATGGGGAGCTGTCAATAAAGGCTGCCCAAACTATAAAAAATGACAAAAATACAAATGGTACTGCTGGGCAAATTACGGCAAATGCAGTTAACATTACGGCACAAAACATTAGTAACCGTGGCGGAAGTATGCAGCAGTCTGGTACAGGCGAAACTACTTTGACGGCTGCGAATAGTATAGATAATACTGGTGGTATAATTGAAACCAATGGTTCGACTTTAAATATAAATAGTGATTCTATAGACAATACACAAGGGCAAATCCTTTACGCTGGTAGTGGAAAACTCACAATGAACACTACAAACGGGATAATAAACAATAGCGGTAAAATAACGACAAATGGGCAATTAGACGTAATTGCTACGAATATAACCAATACAGGCGGTTCCATCACTACCCAGCAGGATATGAATATAAATAGCACAAGCGTAGTCAATGACCAGGGAACGGTGGTTGCTGGCGGGGCTATTAATGTCAATACCCAAAGCTTGAGCAATCAACAAGGCGCAGTCCAAGCAGGCAAAAGCCTTACCGTTACTGCACGGAGCATTGCTAACCAGAATGGTAGCATTACCAGTCTGGATAATAGTGGACTGGCTATGAATGCGTTGCAAACCATTGATAATACCGCGGGTACGATCGGCGGTAATGGGGATGTGAAATTGACAGCATCTTCGCTCGTGAATAGCGCAGGCAAGGTACTTGCGAAAAAAGATATCAATGCAAATATTTCAGATAGCCTAGATAATACCAATGGTAAGATTACGGCTGAACAGGATGTCAATATTGGAAAAACAGCAGCAACCTCTGTGATAAAAACTTCGCAGGGCAGCATGAGCGCAGGGAATAATCTCTTAGTAAATGCAGCTTCGTTTAATATTGCTGGCGGCAAATTGGTGGCGAATCGCGATATTAATTTAACAGGTAATAATTTAGTTGGCGCAGGTGTCATCACATCCGGACAGGATATCAACTTCAACCTGAATGGAGATTTTACATATTCATCTGGAATGAACTTCACCGCCAACCGAGATTTGAATTTTAATGTAGCAAATCTAACGAACTACAGCAAACTGTCTGCTGTACGCAATCTCAAGGTTTCGGCAACCAATGTTACCAATGGCACTGGTGCTACACTGCAAGGTGGAACAGGGCTAACTATTAGCGCTGCTGGTGATTTAACTAACAGTGGTACGGTGCAGAGCAGTGATGTTAATCTATCCGGTAATACGATCACCAATACCGGTGCAGTCTTTGGGGATACGTTGACCGTCACAGCAGATACTGTGCAAAATAACGGTGATAAAGCGGTCATTGCAGCAACAAAAGAAGCGAATTTTTATGCGAAGACATCACTGGAAAATAAAGATGGTGCTTCGATTTATAGCAGTGGCAATATAAATATTGCTGGTAGCTCAAAGAAGGATAACAATGGCGAATATGTAGATAAAACCAATACAGTGTTAAATCAATCTGCGACTATAGAAGCAGAAAAAGATATCAATATAAGTGCAAATACGTTGACGAATAAGAAACGAGAATTTACTACAGAGCAGCAAGTTGTATCGGATGAGATATATATTACTCCAGATGATCATGGTAAAATAGGTTTTTGGCCTAGTACTGGTATAATTTTTAAAAATAGGAATGATGAATATAGTAAGTATATGGTATCAGGATCGTTATGGAAAAAGCAAATTGGGACAGGTACTAGTAATCGTGGACAGAGTAGTCCTATAAGTTATCCAATATATGGATATGGGGCAACGTTTCTCGTAGGACAAACAATAACAGAAACAAAAATTACCAAGGACTCCCCGGAAGGGAAAATTATCTCTGCTCATAACATAAAACTACAAACTGATACTATAACCAATGATAATAGTTCAATTTTAGCTGGTGGTAGTCTTAATGCAGTGGGAACGGTTAATAATACAGCAACAGGATATACTCGTGTTACTACGCAGCATTTTGCAGATTTAATCAATTATACTGACAAAGGATATAAGAAAAAGACCTATGATGAAAACGCTTATGCACAACTTCCAGGACAAACAGCTATCTTCAGTGGCGGTCAAGCAGTTAACATCCAAGGGACAAATATTAATAATATCACTACTTCTCCGGTAAATACCCCGACAATTAACAGCAGTGTTCCGATTGAAAATACCCAAACATTGCTGCCAGTAGCCAAGGATACGAATACGACTTCGGCTAAACAGACGGTTGCTACTCAAATTACACTTCCATCAAATGCGATGTTTAAAATCAATACGGAACCAAGTGCGCATTATTTGGTAGAAACCGATTCCCGATTTACCAACTATGGAAACTTTGTTTCCAGCGATTATATGCTGGAAAAATTGAATATTGATCCAGCTAAGACAGCAAAACGTCTAGGTGATGGCTTTTATGAACAAAAATTGGTGCGTGAACAAGTCACCGAACTTACTGGACGATATACATTAAGCGGCTACTCTTCGGCAGAAGAACAATATAAGGCGCTACTAACCAATGGTGTAACCTATGCAAAAGAGTTCAATCTACAGGTAGGCGTAGCCTTAACTGCCGATCAGATGGCAAACCTGACCTCGGATATTGTGTGGCTGATAGAAAAAGAAGTAAATGGGCAGAAGGTACTCGTGCCTCAAGTGTATCTCGCTCCTTCAAAAAATATTGAGCTTAAGGCTAATGGTGCAGTGATTGCGGCAGATAATGTACAGATTACTGCCAGTGGCGACGTCAAGAATGCTGGGGCGATTAAAGCTACTGAAAGTGTAAATATACAAGCCGTAAATATCGCTAACTATGGCGGCAACATTGATGGCGGCAAGAGCACACAGCTAACTGCGGATAAAAATATCCTTAATATTGGTGGTTCTATCAATGGTGATCAGACCCAGGTAACAGCGGGTGGGGATGTTAAAAATGAAACCATATCCTCTACCAGAACTTTACCGTTTATGACACAAACAACCGCTGGTAATACTGCAAGTATCAATGCAAGAGAGAATCTGACTATTAAAGCAGGGCAAGATATTTCTAACACTGGAGCGCAGATCACTGCGGGAAAAGATGTCACCATCACCGCAGATGGAAACTTTACATCTGATAGTGTAAAAGAACAAGAACGCATTTCATTTGAAAAATCATCCTACCTAGACGATAACGTGAACAATGTAGTTAGTGGTATTCATGGAGGTAACAATGTAAGTATTACTTCTGGGAAAGATACCAATTTACAGGGAGCACAGATTACAGCTGATCATGATCTGACTGTAGCAGCTGGCGGCAATGTTAATGTCTCTGCGGTGAAAGATGAAGATCATTTTGCTGAAAAGTCATCTAATAGGTTATCTAAAGTAAAATCTTCCTCCAAAGATGATGTAAGTAATATCGTAAGCCATATGCAAGGAGGTAACAATGTAAGTATTACCTCGGGTAAAGATACAAATTTACAAGGAGCGCAGGTTACAGCAGGTACTGACCTTACTGTGTTGGCCGGTGGTAATATCAATATTTCCGCTGTGAAAGACGAGACAATTTCTGATGAAACAGTTGGAATCAGTCATGGCTGGAAGAGAACCAGAACGGATGATGAGACCGTTATTGGCAGTACTCTCCAAGGTGGCGGAGCAGTCACAGTGAAGACTACCTCAAAACTTCCCGATGGAACTACGATACCTGATGCTGAAAATCGCGGGAATATTACCATTGCAGGCAGTACCATCGAAAGTGATAAGAGTAAGGTAACCATTACAGCAGAGAAAGATCTTACGATACAAGAAGTCACAGAAAAACATGAATCCCTAGTACAGACGCATACCAAACATAAGGGAGCTTTTTCTAGTAAGACTACTGATACAATGGATCATTCGTTGATTAACGAGGTGAAAGGCAGCACTATCTCTGGCGATGAGGTAGCTGTCTCCTCTGGTAAAGACTTGACAGTGAAAGGCAGTAATGTTGTTGGAACAAAGGATGTAACACTTACTGCTTCCGATGATGTCAACATTACCAGTGCCAAAGAAACAGGCAATGATGAACACTATTCCTATACAAAAAAATCTGGTCTTTTCAGCGGTGGCGGGCTAGGCTTTACCATAGGAACGCAAAGTACGAAAACAACAACCGATGAAAAAACATTAGATCAAGTTGGCAGTACGGTTGGTTCGATTGATGGAAATGTAACTGTCACTGCTGGTAATAAGGCAAATAGTGCGGGTACGGCATTTGTTACTGGTGAAGATTTAAACATTAAAGGTAAAGACGTTACCATTGATAACACGATCAATACGGTTGATAGTCAGACCAAATACGAATTCAAACAAACAGGACTTAGCGTATCCTTAGGTGGCGGTGTTGTCGATACTGGAAAGAGCGCCTTAAACAATATTGATCGTGCAGGTGAAGTAAAAGACGAACGGCTTAAAACGCTTCACGAATATCAAGCTTATAAAGATATTGAAAAAATCAAAGATGCCAAGGGAAACTTGAACTCAGGCGTTGCTGTTAGCGTCAGCATCGGCAGCACGAAAATATCATCTGAACAGACTGAGCATGTAGAGACTGTCAATACCTCTGACATTAGTGCAGGTGGCAATGTAAAAATTAAAGCCACTGACGGCGACTTGAACCTGAAAGGAACGAAAATTGATGCGGTAGATATCACCCTAGATGCGAAAAAAGATCTCAATATTGAAGCGGCAGAGAACAAACAGCAGACGACGAGTCATACAAGTTCCTCTTCCTGGTCAGTAGGAGGTTCAGTTGGATTAGCCAACAAAGGTGTTAGTTACTTTGGACAGTTTAATTCTGCGAAGGGCAATGAAAATGGAGATGCTACCACGAATACGGAAAGCGTAATTAATGCGAGTGGTACCTTGACAATGAATTCGGGTAAGGACACTAACATTGATGGTTCTCAGGTAAAAGGAGACAAAATAGTAGCTGATATCAAAGGTGACCTGAACATAGCCAGCAAGCAGGATACAGATAACTATACAGAGAATAACAAAAGTACAGGATTTGGATTTAGTACTGAGAAAGTAGGAGGAAAACCTCTAGAACCTGGTCAGCAGGGGCCGATCAATAAAACCACGACGACTACAAACGTAACTGGCTCTTCTAGTAAAGGAGAAACCGATTCTACGTATGCCAGTGTAACAGATCAAGCAGGTATCTTTGCAGGTAAGGACGGATTTGATATCAATGTAGGCAAAAATACCGATCTAAAAGGTGCGGTCATTTCGAGTGATGCTACGCCAGATAAGAATAAGATCAGCACAGATACGCTAACTTTCTCCAATATGGAAAACAGGGCGAAATATAACTCAAGTAATACGGGGCGAAGTTATAACACAGATCCTAAGGCTAAATTAAATGAACAGGGATTTATTCCTACTGCTAGTATGCCTGTATCTGGCGATGCCAGTAGTACAACGAAGTCCGCAATTTCACTAGGTAAGATTGAGGTGAAGAGTAATCCAAATCAAGATATTAGCGGACTTAGTAGAGATACTACCAATTCATTGAACGCATTAGGAAAAATATTTGACAAACAAACGGTTAAAGAACGACAGGAATTAGCAGGTTTATTTGGTCAAGTGGCATTTGAAGAAATTCATAAGTTAAGTGTAAAGAATGGGTGGAAAGATGGAGATCCTCAAAAAGTAGCACTCCATGCTCTAGTTGGTGGAATAATGTCTGAGCTTACTGGAAGTGGGTTTATAGCTGGTGCTGAAGGTGCAGGCTTCAATGAACTTGTACAGAAGGAATTGTCGAAGATCACAGATCCTGCACTCCGTCAGTGGGCTAGTTATATTATAGGATCAGCTACTGGTACAACAGGTCGCATTGTTGCGTTATATGGAACGAAGTATAATGATCTTGCTAGTTTAGCATTAGAGATACCAGGAGTGAAAGCGCTTTTAGCGGCAGCAGGAATTGTAATTGTTATAGATGCTGGAGTGCAAGTTTTAAAGAATGAAGCAGGAGAAGTGATAGCTAGTTGGTCTCCAACAGTAGGTGGCTGGATAGATAGTGCGGGAGATACCATAGATGATTTGGTTTATTGGGCAAAACAGTCAGGAAAAGAAAAAGCTAATGATGTTCCATCATGGGCAAAAGGAAATCAGCCAACTGAAGAAGAAAGTGGCAAGGACTTTGCAAAACGTTTAATGGATGAAAAGTACGGTGAGGGTAATTATGATAAGGGACCAGGATCTGAATATAATAAAATTAGAAAATGGGGAGATAGAGGGTTTAATAAGTAAATGGAGGTTTTTGATATGGGAGTAGTATATATTCTTCAACATAGTTATGAAGTGGGGGAAGATGGACAATTTGATGAGATAAAAATGATAGGAGTTTATTCTTCCAGAGAAAATGCAGAAAAAACAATAGCTCGTTATAAAATGCTTTCAGGTTTTAAAGATTATCCTACAAGTTGCTTTTATATTAGTAAATATGAAATAGATAAAGATCATTGGACAGATGGTTTTATTAAACCTGATGAAGCATTATAGATTTGAGTTGTAAGAAGTGATAAAATAAGCGAGGTCAGTGGACGTAAAAATCCGCTAACCTCGCTTGTTTCTTATAGTGTCTTCTAGTGACACCTAATTCATAGGTAATAAATTCCTATTAACAATACCATTTCAATTAATCTAGAAAGTCTGAGTAACTCTGAATTTAAAACGATTTCGACTCATTACCTCCACAAAACGGACAACTACCCCCATATCCATTACCAGAGCAATTAGAACAATAAGTACCACCACATTCTTTGCATTTCATCAAAGAACCCATACAAGGTGCATCACTACCACAATTCGGACATTTTCTCACAGTATCATACATATCAATAAAACCTCCTTTTTAATAAGAATAATTCTAATATATCAAGTATTGTTGTAAACGAAAACGTTAAAATTGATGTTGAATAAAATATCATCAATCTAGTTATAGACAGAAGGGACGTTCCTTTTTTGACAACAAGATGATATACTCGTTGTAAGAGGTGATAAAAATGTCGAGAGAAGCAAGAAAATTAAGTAAAAGTGGATTTTATCATATAGTATTTCGAGGAATCAATCATCAAAATATCTTTGAAGAAGAACAAGATTTTGAATATATGCTAGAGATATTCAAAAAATTAAAACAAGAAATGCAGTTTGAAATACATGCATATTGCTTAATGACAAATCACGTACATATTTTATTAAAAGAAAGTCAAACAGGAGACATATCAACAATATTAAAAAGGTTACTAACAAAATATGTAATGAAATTTAATAAAAAATATCAAAGAAGCGGAGCTTTGATAGGAAGTAGATATAAAAGTAAAGTGGTAGAAGTAGACGAATACTTTATTCCATTGATAGTATATATTCATCAAAACCCATTAAGAGCAGGAATCGTAAAAAAGCTAGAAAACTATAGATATAGTAGTTACTGTGAATATATAGGGAAAAGAAAATTTGTCGATGTAAAATTATCCTTAGAAATGTTAGGGAAAAAAGAATGGGTTAAAGCACATCAGCAATTGGTAGAAAATAAATTTCAAGTAGAAGGTCGTAAAAAGCTAAGTGAAGAAGAAATTCGGCAGAAAATCCTAAAAGATACGAATAATATAGAACCGCAAGGAATAGGAACACTCGAAAAAACAGAAAGAGATAGAATACTACAAAAGTTAAAAAACTCGGGATTATCAATAAGAGAAATAGAACGAGCAACAGGGATATCAAGAGGGATTGTAGCTAAAAGTTGACGAAAAAGGAACGTCCCCTAGTGTCCTCAAATGTGTTCAATTAGTGCTGCCATCGGCATGTTAGCGATATCTTCGGTAGAAAGAAAATCAGTTAAAACCGAAGAAGCGGCAGCGCCATAGTTATTAGAAAAGGGCTGCTTATCATCGTCGAGAATAGAAAACTCACTAAATTTAAGAAAGATGTTTGAAAGCATATAGGTTTTCTCACGAGTAAGAGAACGAGCTATATGTAATCGATGGCGAGTTAGACGCTGCAAAGCTAAAAATTGACTGCCGCGCCAAGAAGCAGAGGTAATTCTGCCAACTCTAGCAAAATCAGCGATAATAAAAGAATCAATTGCATCAGTTTTGCCTAGACCGATATAAGACTTTTTGTAATTGGCAACCATCTTGGGATTTATACAGTAAACATGAGTGTCAAATGGCATCAATAATTCACAGGAAGATAAGTAGTTAGCTATGTGAATACCATAGAAAGATGTAGATTCTAAGGCAACAACCAGCTTATTAAGATCATGATTTTCAGAAAAAAAATCATGAAACTTTTTAGCCATTTCAACTGCACCTGGTTGATTATTGGGCACAGTAAATCGCAACAGTTTTTGCTCTTCAAAATCAATAGCGCAAACGACATTTTCGCGGGAACTTATGTCAATTCCCACAAACAAAGTAGAAAGAAGATCCGCCTTCTTCATAGAAATGTCACCACCTTTCTGGCTGAGAATAAGAAAGATAGAAAAGGAATACCCTGATCTTATTCACTGACCGCAGCCTCGCATAATAAGCATTCATCTGTGAAAGTAAATTTGCTGGAAAGCTTTCGCCAAGAGACGCAACATCTGTGTAAGCGGTATTTGATGAATAAGGCAGGCGTCAAGCTTTAAAAGCAATAACCAAAAGGTTTCGCAAGGAGGATAAGACGTTACCTTTGCTAAAATCTCTTAGAAATATTTTAGCATCAAGGGATTCCTTTAAGCATTAAAAAATAAAAAATAAGTTTTGTAAACAATGGCGGATTATTGTTTACAAAACTTATTATACGAGGAGGAATAATAAATGAAAAAAACAGTAACACTTAAGTATAGTGAAGACGATATACTCGAAATTGTAACAGAATATATGGCGGAAAAATATAAGTTCGGAGAGTATCGTTCTAAATCGATGATTTTTGGAACTCCTGGAAAAGATTTAAGATTAGTAGCTACCATTGGAGATTTAGACGATGAAAGTATTAGAGATAAAAATTTGGAAGAAGTTGATTTAAAAATTGATTATAATGGAGAACATTCAAAAATTAAAGGTATGGATAAAAATGATTTATTAATGCTAAAAAATCGGATGAAAGATTTAAAAGAAATTTAGGATAAGTGATATTTTTCAGTGTTTCAAAAATTCGAATATTGTCTATACAGGAGAAAATAGGTAAATAAAAACGAGGTCAGTGGACGTAAAAAATCCACTGACCTCGTTTTCATCTCAGGTGCTCTCTAGTGATACTTAATTAATAGGTAATAAATTCCTACAAACAATACAATTTCAATTAATCTAGAAAATCTGAGTAACTCTGAATTTAAAAAGACTTAGACTCATTACCTCCACAAAATGGACAACTACCCCCATATCCATTACCAGAGCAATTAGAACAATAAGTACCACCACATTCTTTGCATTTCATCAAAGAACCCATACAAGGTGCATCACTACCACAATTCGGACATTTTCTCACAGTATCATACATATCAATAAAACCTCCTTTTTAATAAGAATAATTCTAATATATCAAGTATTGTTGTAAACGAAAACGTTAAAATTGATGTTGAATAAAATATCATCAATCTAGTTATAGACAGAAGGGACGTTCCTTTTTTGACAACAAGATGATATACTCGTTGTAAGAGGTGATAAAAATGTCGAGAGAAGCAAGAAAATTAAGTAAAAGTGGATTTTATCATATAGTATTTCGAGGAATCAATCATCAAAATATCTTTGAAGAAGAACAAGATTTTGAATATATGCTAGAGATATTCAAAAAATTAAAACAAGAAATGCAGTTTGAAATACATGCATATTGCTTAATGACAAATCACGTACATATTTTATTAAAAGAAAGTCAAACAGGAGACATATCAACAATATTAAAAAGGTTACTAACAAAATATGTAATGAAATTTAATAAAAAATATCAAAGAAGCGGAGCTTTGATAGGAAGTAGATATAAAAGTAAAGTGGTAGAAGTAGACGAATACTTTATTCCATTGATAGTATATATTCATCAAAACCCATTAAGAGCAGGAATCGTAAAAAAGCTAGAAAACTATAGATATAGTAGTTACTGTGAATATATAGGGAAAAGAAAATTTGTCGATGTAAAATTATCCTTAGAAATGTTAGGGAAAAAAGAATGGGTTAAAGCACATCAGCAATTGGTAGAAAATAAATTTCAAGTAGAAGGTCGTAAAAAGCTAAGTGAAGAAGAAATTCGGCAGAAAATCCTAAAAGATACGAATAATATAGAACCGCAAGGAATAGGAACACTCGAAAAAACAGAAAGAGATAGAATACTACAAAAGTTAAAAAACTCGGGATTATCAATAAGAGAAATAGAACGAGCAACAGGGATATCAAGAGGGATTGTAGCTAAAAGTTGACGAAAAAGGAACGTCCCCTAGTGTCCTAGTGTCCCTAGTGTCCTAGTGTCCGAATTTTTGAAGCACTGCAAACCGTCCCCTTGTCTTCGGTTTAAAAAGTCCTAAACCTTATCTGGCTTAGGACTTTTTTGTTACTGTATGATTTTTCCTGATAGCTATGTTTTTACTGCGTCTCAAGGGTACGTAACCAATGTACATTATTGAACGGTAATGCTTGGATCCCAGTAGTAGTAACCCTGTAATTCCTGAGTCTCTCTGTTTTCAGCCAACTCATAGAGACCAAATTCCACATAAAAATCTTCTTTTCCAGCTTTTCTTACCTGTGAATCATAACTAATGAAATCTCCTTTAATGGTACTTGGAGGCAATCCATTTGAAGATTCAACATTTGGTGCTACCGCCTGTGCTCTCTCTACCAGATCAGTTGTAAAGTTGTTAAAGACTTGGTCTTTTTGCCAATGTTTAATTCCATAGACAATTACAGCGTCATCTGAGTTCCCGGATATTGAAGTACCCCTGAACGACACATGATCTCCAACATGGGCTTTAAAATTCAAATCGGCAGTTCCTTGTCCACTGACAACTTCACCGTTGCAAATCATGTACTGACGACTATGATCAATGCCGGTAGGCTTTACAGGGTCTTTGCTTGGGTTAGGATTATGTGCTTTGACATAGTCGGTATCAATTACAATCATTACATTAACATTCTGATCATTTGATTTTTCATCCATATTAGGCATATTAGTTTCTCCTATCTATTAAAAATTGTGTTTATCACATATTTATGGTGTGCAAAATTACGCTTTCTATGCGCATTGCTTATAAAAAAACATCAAAATTTAGAGGCTGATTACAAAAAAATTTAACCATAAATACAAAGAATGCGCATACACACCCATCATCCACCTCCTTACAAGAGTGGGGATGATGGATGGTCTTAATTTCAGATTGAACGATTTAATACCTGAACGGTAATGCCTAAATCCCAATAGTAGTACCCCTTCAGCTGCTGGGTCTGTCCGTCTTCAGCCAACTGATAGAGACCAAATTGGACATAGAAAATTTCGCATCCAGCCCTTCTTACCTTTGAATTATAACTAATGAAATTTCTTCTAATGTTGCTTGGGGGTAACCCATTTTGAGTATCCATATTCGGGACTACCGCATGTGCTCTCTCTACCAGTTCGGTTGTAAAGGAATCAAGGGCTGTGTCTCCTTGCCAATGTTCAATTCCATAGACGATTATAGCGTCATCTGAATTTCCGGATATAGAAGTCCCCCTGAACGATATATTATCTCCAATATAGGCTTCGAATTGCAAATCGGCAGTTCCTTGCCCACTGATAACACCTTGGGAACCACCACAAATCATGAACTGACTATTATGATCAATGTTGGTAGGTTTTTTAGGGTTTATGCTTAGATTAGGATAATGTCTTTTGAGATAGTCGGTATCAATTACAATCATTACATTAAACATTGATTACTTGACCTTTCATCCATAGTAGGCATATTAGTTTTTCCTCTCTATTTAAAAATTTATATTTATCACATATTTATGGTGTGCAAAATTACGCTTTTTATGTGCACATTAGCTAGACGAGGTGACGGTTCTTTTTGTCTTGACTAAATTAAATTGACATGATATTCTGAGGAAAAAGGAGTGGATAATCATGCCCATTTGCTATTGCAAGAAAGAGAAGAAGACATAGCAAATATAATGAAACGAATCAATATTAGCTATGTCTTTTACTTTAATAAGAAATATAAAAAGACAGGCCACCTATTTCAAGGTAGATATAGAAGCGAAAAAATAGAAGATGATAGCTAACTACAACAGAAACAATCGCAGGCTGGTACTATGCAATCACAAACCAAACAACACCAACAGGACTCGTACTAACTAGACAAAACCTACCACAACTACAAGGCTCAAGCAAAGAAGCCTTAAAAGGTGGTTATATACTACAAGATGCAAATAAAGCACAGGCCGATGCAATCATTATCGCAAGTGGCTCCGAAGTAGAACTAGCAGTTAATGCAAAAACAGAGCAAGCCAAAGAAAACATCGACGTAAGAGTCGTAAGTATGCCATCGATTGATCTATTTGAAGAGCAGTCAGAGGCATACAAAGAAAGTGTATTACCGAAAAGAGTAAGAGCCAGAGTAGCAGTAGAAGCAGGAGCAGACTTCGGCTGGGGTAAATACATTGGCCTCGATGGTAAAACAGTAACAATGCCAGGCTTCGGAGCATCCGCACCAGCAAGCATATTGTTCAAAAAATTTGGCTTTACAACTGAAAATGTCGTAAAAACAGTAAAAGAAGTACTATAAGAATAAAATTGAGTAAAAACTCCTCCTATGTTAGGTAAAATAACTAACATAGGAGGAGTTTTTTTTTTTGGAATGAAGGTAAAAATGGGAGTATTATATTTGGAAATGAGTATTCTACCTTCTGTTTTCATGATAATTGGTTCTATAATAAATGATCTTTGATAAGTATAAAGTAGAAAAAAATGAATATGTATATAAAGTAGAAAATGCTGAATAGGGATGTGGTTATATTTTATAGAAAATAATAGACGGTTGATTGAGGATATATTAGGTGTTTGGATTACTAAGAAACGCTTAGTAAATAAAAAATAGAATTTAATATTTGAAAAAATAAGGTTGAGTGATGATATGAATGAGGGAAAAATTTGTTTTATCACCTGTGTAAATGATGAAATAAAATATCAAAAAATGCTAGGCTATCTTGCTAATTTAGAAGTGCCAGCAGGTTTTGAAACTGAAGTCGTTACGATAAAAGAAATAAACGGTATGGCTGTAGGCTATAACCAGGGAATGCGATCAAGTGATGCAAAATATAAAGTGTATGTTACGCAAGATACTTTGATTACCAATAGATCTTTTATTCGTGATGTTATTAGAATTTTTAGTAAAGATAATACAATTGGGATGATTGGCGTGTTGGGGACCGAAGTAATCCCAACTAGTGCAATTTGTCAAAAGGCGCAAAAGCGTATGGGGAGAATACAAGATATAAACACTGGAAAAATTCTATCATGGAAAAATCCTGAAGATTTGTATGAAAAAGTACAGGCCATAGATGGGTTTTTAATGATAACGCAATATGATATTTCTTGGCGAGAAGATATTTTTGCTGGAGAACACTTTTATGATTTAGCTCAAAGTGTAGAATTTACACGTAAGAAATATCAATTAGTTGTAGCAAGACAAGATGAGCCTTGGTGTATAACTAATTATAGTAATTTAAAAAATGATAGTTATGAAAAAGATAGAAATTTATTTTTAGATGAATATTCAAAAGATGTTTATCCATTGGTTAGTATATTAATACCAACGTATAATAGACCAGCGTATTTTAAATTAGCATTAGAAAGCGCAATAAATCAGACCTATCGTAATATTGAAATTATTATTGGTGATGGCAGTAAAGATAATCAGACAGAGAATTTGATACAGCCATATTTAAAAAATAGAAGGATAAAATATTTTCGGGATTCTTCTGATATTAATGTAGCGAGATGGAGAAAATTAGAAAACGATGCTGAAGGAGAGTATATAAGTTGGTTATTAGATGACGATATCATTCATAAGGACAAAATTAGTGTAATGGTGTCGTATTATTTAGAATATGAAAATATTGTTTTAGTAACTTCACATCGACAAATTATTGATGCAGCTGGAAATGAATGCAGGGATATAAAGGCGACACTTCCTATTTGTAAAACTACTTCAATTTTTTCAGGAGAAGAGATTGGAAAAAATCTTTTAATCGGTATGCTCAATTTTGTCGGAGAATTATCTACAGTTCTATTAAAAAAAGAATTTTTAACAAATGGGAAAAGGGCGAATTATTTTAAAAATGTCGAAAATGAATATAGCTGGAAATATATTGCTCTTGGAGACATTATAACTTGGCTAGATGTGTTACATAAAGGTAATGTCGTCTATATTTGTGATACTTTAAATTATTTTCGATTACATGGCGGGCAGTCGCAAAACGCTTTATTTGTTCAAGTATTAGGGCTAATCGACTGGTTTCGACTTATGAATGATTCATATGAAGCAAAGCTATATTTAACAAATGAGGAAGATTTGTATAATGCATTGAATGTATGGCTGAGGAATACAGCTAGTTGTAAATTAAATATTGGACCTGATAATGTGAGGGAATTTGAGCATGTAAATGTTCTAAAAAAATATATAAAAGAAGCTGTAGAAAAATTTGCCGTTCATAACAATAGAGGATAGATATAGCATTCTAATATCTCAATCATATTAAAATGCTATATCGAATGTGATAAATTTGAATTTTGTGAGGGAAATATATGAGTAAACAAGAAAAAATATTGCGTCAACAAGCAATTGATGTGGCGATAAAATATTATGAATATAAGCATAAACCAGCGAAGGCATTTGCAGAGGGAGACTGTATATTTTACGGTGGTCGTTTTTTTGATGAAAAAGAAATAAGTAATTTGGTGGATTCAGCTTTAGATTTTTGGCTGACTACGGGACGTTATGCAGGAAAGTTCGAGGAAGAATTCGCTGCGTTTTTAGGAGTAAAACATTGCTCATTGACGAATTCAGGATCATCAGCAAATCTTTTAGCATTTATGGCTTTAACTTCACATAAATTAGGTGAAAAAAGAATTAAAAAAGGTGATGAGGTCATCACTGTTGCCGCAGGCTTTCCCACAACAGTTGCGCCAATTTTGCAATATGGGGCTATTCCTGTTTTTGTGGACGTAACCTTACCTAGCTATAATATAGATGTAAGTAAGTTAGAAGAAGCGTTAACGAATAAGACTAAAGCAGTCATGGTTGCACATACATTAGGTAATCCGTTTGATTTGCAAGCGGTAAAGTCGTTTTCTGATCAGCATAACTTATGGTTAATTGAGGATAATTGTGATGCATTAGGCAGTCAGTATTTTATTGATGGTGAGTGGAAGTATACGGGAACGATAGGTCACATTGGTACATCAAGTTTTTATCCACCACATCATATTACTATGGGGGAAGGTGGTGCTGTGTATACAAGTGATACTATGCTAAAGAGATTAGTGGAATCCTTTCGCGATTGGGGGAGGGATTGTTGGTGTCAGTCTGGTCATGATGATACCTGCCAGCGTCGTTTTACACAGCAGTTTGGTGAATTGCCATTTGGATATGATCACAAATATGTATATTCACATTTAGGCTATAATTTAAAAATTACGGATATGCAAGCGGCAATTGGGTGCGCACAATTGGAAAAATTACCGGAATTTATCAAGGTTAGACGTAAAAACTGGCAATATCTCCGTGAAAATTTAGATGTTTTTAAAGATGTATTTTTGTTGCCGGAGCCACAGGAAAATTCGCAGCCAAGTTGGTTTGGATTTTTGATTACGGTAAAAGAAAATGCTGAATTTACTCGTGATGAAATTGTTCATTATTTAGAAAAAAATAAAATACAAACAAGAATGCTTTTTGCAGGAAATTTAATTAAGCATCCTTGTTTTGATGAAATGCGTATAAATGAACAAGGGTATCGTGTGGTTGGATCGTTAGCAAATACAGATCGAATTATGAATCATACATTTTGGATTGGGGTTTATCCAGGAATCACAATAGAAAAATTGGACTATATGCTTGAAAAGATCAAAGAATTTTGTAAGGGAAAGCTATAGTGTTTTTTTATTTAACTAAGCAATATGATCAGTAGAAAAGGGGGGTTGGTAATGAAACAACGTGTAGCAGATTATATCGCAGATTTTTTAGTGGAGAAGGGCATAACCGATGTGTTTACGGTTGTTGGTGGAGGGGCCATGCATTTGAATGATGCATTTGGTCAGCATAGTAAATTGCATTGTATATATAATCATCATGAGCAGGCTTGTGCTATGGCGGCGGAAGGATATACAAAGTTAAGTGGAAATATTGCATTGGTATGTGTAACGACAGGTCCAGGCGGAACAAATGCTATGACTGGAGTATTGTGTGCATATCAAGATAATATTCCTATGCTTGTAATTTCTGGACAAGTAAGATATGCGACAACTGTTGCAAGTACTGGACTTGATTTACGTCAATTTGGTGAACAAGAATATCATATTGTGCGTTCAGTTGAGCCAATGACAAAATATGCATACATGGTAACAAATCCAATGGAAATACGGTATCATCTTGAAAAAGCATTGTACCTTGCCAAAAGTGGTCGCCGTGGACCAGTATGGATAGATGTTCCACTTGATATTCAGGGGGCAATAATTGAGACGGATAATTTAGAAGGATTTGAGCCGCCAGTTGATTCTTGCCCATATGATGAATATGCACAAGAAATTCTGGCTAAGTTAAAAACTGCGAAATGTCCTGTTATTTTAGCTGGAGCAGTGATTAGAAGTGCTGATGCCTATGAATCATTTAAAATCTTGATTGAAAAACTGAATATTCCAGTTCTTGCCGCGACTTGTGTTGGTGATATATTGCATAATGATCACCCGCTGTATTTTGGTAATTTTGGCGTTATCGGTGGAAGAACTGGTAATTTTATGGTGCAAAATGCAGATGCCATTCTAGCATTAGGATGCAGAATGTCTTTTAATCAGATTGGATTTAATTTTAGTGCTTTTGCACCGAATGCATATAAAATTATTGTTGATGTACATGCGGATGAACTAAAAAAAGAAACGATAAAAATTGACATGCCAATTCATGCTGATATGGAATTCTTAATAAAAACGATGAACAAGAAAATTTTGAAGCCATGGGAAAAAATCGATGTTTGGTTTGCCTATGGAACTGAATTATTAAAAAGATATCCTATTTATCAAGAAAAACATAAAACTAGTGAATTTGTTAATCCATATCATTTTGCCCATGTATTAGGTGAAGTAGTACCGGATGATGGAATTATCGTAGTAGGGAATAGTGGGGTAGGCGGAATGACATTGCAATCTGGTATCAATAAAGAAACGCAAAGACTATTTGGAAATAGAAACTGTGGAACTATGGGATATGATTTACCAGCTGCAATTGGAGCCGCTGTTGCAAGTAAAAAATCAGTTGTCTGTCTTACCGGTGATGGTAGCTTACAAATGAATTTGCAAGAGCTACAAACCGTAGTGCAAAATAATATTCCAATCAAATTAATTGTATTTAATAATTCTGGGTATTTGTGCATTGTTAGAACTCAAACAAATTTTTTCAATGGTAGATTATCTGGTTGTACACCTGAATCTGGACTTAGTTGCCCTAACATGGAACGAATAGCAAAAGCATATGGCATTCCATATACTTTAATTGAAAATCATGAAAATCTTGATGTAAAATTAAAAGAATTTCTAACGCAAGACGGTTATGGAATTTGTGAAGTTATGCAAGATACTGAGCAAGCAACGGAACCAAGAACAACAAGTAAGAAACTAGATAATGGCAATATGGTATCTGCTCCTATTGATGAGTTAGCGCCGCTGCTAAATAAAAAAGAATATGAAAAATATAGATATTTTAATGCAAAATAGTAGTTTATTTGATTGAGGGGAATTCTAATGGAACAATATAAAAAAATATTGGTTACAGGTGCTGATGGCTTTATTGGATCGCATCTTACCGAAGAACTAGTACGACAGGGTGAGAATGTTAAAGCATTTGTGCAATATAATTCTTTTAATACGTGGGGCTGGCTAGATGAAAGCAATGCAGATATCAAAAATAGTCTAGAATTTTTTGCTGGTGATATTCGTGATCCTTATGGTGTAAAAACGGCAATGAGAGATTGTGATTTGGTATTACATTTGGCAGCATTGATTGCCATTCCATATTCGTATCATTCGCCAGATACATATATTGATACGAATGTTAAAGGTTCCCTTAATATTGTGCAAGCTGCAAGGGAGTTAGGGGTGCAAAAGGTAGTACATACATCAACAAGTGAGGTTTATGGAACAGCACGCTTTGTGCCAATAACAGAGGAACATCCATTAAAAGGACAATCACCTTATTCAGCAAGTAAAATTGGAGCAGACCAAATTGCAATGTCATTTTATAATGCATTTAGCACGCCAGTAGCAATTATCAGGCCGTTTAATACTTATGGACCAAGACAATCAGCGCGGGCAGTGATACCAACTATTATCACACAAATTGCGAATGGTAAAAGAAAAATAAAATTAGGTTCTTTATCACCAACACGTGATTTCAATTATGTTAAAGATACTGTAAGTGGTTTTATTGCCATTGCGAAGTCTGATCAATCCGTGGGCGAAGTGATAAATATTGGCAGTAACTATGAAATATCAATTGGTGATACAGTAAAACTCATTGCAGAATTAATGAACGTAGATATAGAAATTGAAACAGAAGAAATTAGAATACGTCCAGAGAAAAGTGAGGTCGAAAGACTTTGGGCTGACAATCAAAAGGCAAAACGTTTGACTGGATGGGATCCTTCTTATGGAAATAGAGACGGTTTTAAACGTGGATTATTAGAAACTATTGAATGGTTTACGAATAAAGAAAATTTAAAAAAATACAAATGTGATGTATATAATATATAAATCATTCACTCAATTATCGGTGGAATTGAGTGAATGATTTATAGTGGTAAGCTTTACTACTTAAGTTGTTTTAGATAAAATACCAAATCTAAATATAAGGTAGATGAAGTGATATATGATTAAAGTTACTAATAATAAATTAAATATTAGTGAAATTGTAGCTGGTATAAAAGCTGCTTCCCAGAATACGAATAACTTTGTTCCACTTCATGAGCCTCTATTTAATGGAAATGAATGGATATATGTGAAAGAATGCATTGATACAGGCTGGGTTTCTTCTGTTGGTAAATATGTTGATTTATTTGAAGAAAAATTAGCTGAATATACAGGGGCAAAACGAGCTGTAGCCGTAGTGAATGGGACTTCAGCATTACATATGTCATTAATATTAGCAGATGTGAGAGAAAATGATGAAGTTCTAGTACCAGCGTTAACCTTTATTGCGACTGCTAATGCTGTTACTTATTGCAATGCAGTGCCACATTTTGTTGATAGTGATATGAACACATTAGGTATGGATGCGAAATCGTTGGATGTTTATTTGTCAGATATAGCAGAAATACATAATGATGAATGTTACAATAGGCAAACTGGTAGACGGATTTCAGCAGTTGTTCCAATGCATACATTTGGGCATTCAATTGATTTAGATGAAATGGTTCGGGTATGTGAGAAATTTCATCTAGTCTTGGTAGAAGACGCTGCGGAGTCCATAGGTTCTTTCTATAAGGGAAAACATACAGGTAATTGGGGGAAAGTTGCAGCATTTAGTTTTAATGGGAATAAAACCATTACTACTGGTGGTGGAGGTGCTATCTTAACCAATGATGAGGAACTTGGAAACTTAGCAAAGTATATGACAACGCAGGCAAAAGTTCCACATAAATGGGAATTCAAACATGATATGATTGGTTATAATTTTCGTATGCCAAATATCAATGCGGCATTAGGCTGTGCGCAGCTTGAACAATTGCCAGAATTTGTGGAACACAAACGCAATCTTGCAAAAAAATATGAAGAAATTCTAACTGATGTAGAAGGGATTACTTTCTTTAAGGAGCCCGCTTTTTCAAAAAGCAATTATTGGCTAAATGCAATTTTGTTAGATGAAGAGTATAGTCATCAACGTGATGAAGTTTTAACGATATTAAATGAGCAGGGGATTATGGCTAGACCTGTATGGAATTTGCTTTATACCATGCCGATGTTTGCAAAATGTCCCAAGATGGAATGCGGTGTGGCAGAAAACATTGCGAAAAGATTAATTAATATACCAAGTAGTGTAGGGTTAGACAAATGAGCAAGCGTAAAATTTGTGTAGTCACTGGAACCAGAGCAGAATATGGACTAATATATTGGTTATTGCGGGAAATTGGGTCTGATGAGGAATTGCATTTACAAATCATTGTAACTGGTATGCACCTATCCCCAGACTTTGGACTTACTTACAAAATAATTGAGCAAGATGGATTTCATATTGATGCTAAAGTTGAGATGCTATTATCCAGCGATACCCCAATAGGAATAACCAAGTCAATTGGCTTAGGCGTGATTGGTTTTGCCGATGCCTTAGATCGATTAAAACCAGATATTATGGTGGTACTAGGAGACCGTTATGAAACCTTTGCAGCAGCACAGGCTGCGATGGTTCATAATATTCCTATTGCACATATTCATGGTGGCGAAACAACGGAAGGTGTAATTGATGAAGCGATACGCCATTCGATCACGAAAATGGCACAGCTTCATTTTGTAAGTGCTGAACCGTACAGAAAAAGAGTGATTCAATTAGGTGAACATCCAGACAGAGTTTTTAATTTTGGTGCGCCTGGAATTGATAATATTATAAAATTAAAGTTATTAAATCAAGAAGATTTGGAGTCTAGTATTGATTTTACGCTTGGTGATAAGTTCTTTTTAGTTACTTATCATCCCGTTACGATGTCTTTTAATACAGCAAAAACAGCAATGGAAAATTTATTGCAAGCATTAGATCATTATCCAGAATATAGAATTTTATTTACCAAGCCTAATTCAGATACAGGCGGCCATATTATTAGTAAATTGATAGATGAATATGTTAATAGCCGCCCTAATAGAGCTTCTGCTTGTACATCATTAGGGCAAGTTCGATATTTAAGTGCGATGAGACTGTGCTCAGCAGTTATCGGTAATTCATCAAGTGGAATTATAGAAGCACCTGTTTTTAATAAACCTACAATAAATATTGGTAATAGACAAAAAGGTAGAATCAGAGTAGAAACAATTATAGATTGTGGCGAAAAAGAAAATGAAATAGTATCAGGTATTAAAAGAGCATTGTCTGATGGGTTTAGAGAAAAGATAATTAGATTAAAGGCTTTAAAGTACGATGGAAATATTTCAGTAAGAATTAAACAGGTTTTAAAAAATACTGAATTACATGATATTTTAGTAAAACAATTTTATGACTTGTAGAAAATAGGTGATGTAGTTTGCTGAAAAATAATGGAGTGTATATCATAGCTGAGGCTGGTGTAAACCATAATGGATCATTAACACGAGCAAAAGAAATGATTGTGTTAGCCGCTAAAGCTGGTGCGGATGCAATAAAGTTTCAGACTTTTAAAGCAGATAATTTAGTAAGTAAAAATGCGCCTAAAGCAGAATATCAGTTGCATACTACAAATTCTGAAGAATCACAATACCAAATGCTAAAGAGACTAGAATTAGACTATCAGGCATATCTGGAACTTGTTGATTGTGCAAAAAAAAATAATATAGAATTTTTATCTACACCGTTTGATATGGAAAGTGTAGATTTATTAATAAATAAATGTAAGGTTGATAAGATTAAAATTTCTTCAGGTGAAATTACGAATGCTCTGTTAATCTTAAAAATCGCTAAAACAGGAAGACCTGTTATCTTATCGACAGGTATGACCTTATTGGGAGAAATTGAATTAGCATTAGGTGTTCTTGCATTTGGGTATTTAAACATAGAAGGCATTCCGTCTGTCAATGCTTTTTTATCCGCCTATAGCTCTTTGGAAGGTCAAACTATTTTGAAGAATAAAGTGACATTATTGCATTGTACAACTGAGTACCCAGCACCGATTAATGAAGTGAATTTAAAAAGTATAGATACAATAAAAAATGTGTTTCATCTACCAGTGGGATATTCTGACCACACGGAGGGGATTGCTATTTCATTGGCGGCAGTCGCACGTGGTGCCGTAGTTATAGAAAAACATTTTACTTTAAATAAAAAATTGCCTGGCCCAGATCATCAAGCTTCTTTAGAGCCAGAAGAATTGAATGTTATGGTAAAGGGAATTCGCCAAATAGAATTGGCTCTCGGAAATGGTATGAAATTACCAACCGAAACAGAAGTTAAAAATAAATTTGTTGCTAGAAAAAGTTTAGTTGCGGGGCGAAAAATAAAAAAAGGTGAAATTTTTACTGAAAATAATTTAACAGTAAAAAGACCCGGTGATGGAATATCGCCAAGTTATTATTGGAATTGGTTGGGGAAAATAGCTCAAAAAGATTATGATCAAGATGAAAAGGTGTAATTATGATATTTGATAGACCAATTATTGTAATAGGTGCAGGCGGGCATTCTAAGGTTTTGCTTGATATTCTTTTACAACAAAATGCACGAATAATTGGAATTGTTGAAGATGATTTTAATAAATTTGATAATCAAATATTGGGTGTTAAAATCGTTGGTAATGATGATTATATTTTAAATTATGCGCCTAAAAATATTTATTTAGTTAATGCCGTTGGTTCTGCTGGTTCAATGAATTTGCGAAAGAAAATTTTCTTGAATTTCAAACAAAAAGGATATGAATTCGCTAGAGTTATTCATCCAACAGCAATTATTGGGCAGACAGTAAATATTCAAGAAGGTGTACAAGTGATGGCTGGTGCGATTATCCAAATAGGTTCAAGTATTGGAATCAATAGTATAGTAAATACAAAAGCTTCAGTGGATCATGATTGTAAGATAAAGGAACATGTACATATTTCACCAGGAACCATTATTTGTGGTAATTGTACAGTTGGTAGTTGCACGCATGTTGGAGCAGGTACGACAATTATACAAAATATAAATATTGGTGAAGAAGTTTTAATTGGAGCAGGTTCAGTTGTTGTGAAAGATATACCAGCAAAAGTCAAAGCTTTTGGAGTTCCAGCGAAATCCATCGGTAGTATGTCAAAGGTAAAAAAAGAGAAATAACGGTAAATCATCAAAAAGCGTTTAAAGCAATGATGACAGAAATAGCGACGTTTTCTAAAGAGCAGATTGAGATTAGATGAAGGAATAGGAATATCCTTTATATAGGTTGAATACGATAATCGTGAATAGTTGAAGTAGAAGAATTGTAAGCAGGACATACATGAGGCTTTAGAGGAAGTTGAATGATGATAGAATTAGGTTGAGGATTTTTAGGAGTAAAAATAGAAATATTTTTTTAATTAAATAAAAGTTCGATATAATGATTTGTATAAAGCATAAAGTGAAAACCTCCTTAGATTTTGTGTAGCAACTTTATTTTAAAGGAAAATTCACGTTATGCTTTTTTTTATGTTGAGAAAACAGCTTTGCTGATTACTTCAACATTTATTATAGAACCCAATAATGAGTTCTACAGGAAAGGAAAAGAGCTTTTAACTGATTGACTTGAAGCAGTTATATCATGGGTATGACCAGCTCGATTAACTATTCAATGAGTTCAATAGTTGAACTTAAATATATTATACGAGGATGTGCAAGATGAAAAATTGGGAGATTTGCAAAATTCAGTATAATAAATCTATTTTAGAGGCTGTAAAAATTATAGATACTGGTGGGGCAAAGATTGCTTTAGTTGTAGATGAAGATGATAAATTACTTGGGACTATTACTGATTATGATGTTAGGCAAGCTATCTTAAAATGGCATGATTTAAATCAAAGTGTAAAAAGCATTATGAATAGTACTCCAAAATTGGCACATCATTTTTGTTCAGATCAAGAGATATTAGCAGAAATGAAATCTCAAAATATAAGGCAAATTCCTATTATTAATGATAATGGGGTTTTAGTTGGTCTTAAATTGTTGAGTGATTTTTCCGTTGGGGCTATAAGAAGGTCTAATCCAGTAGTTATTATGGCTGGAGGTCTTGGAAGTAGGCTTAGACCGTTAACGGATCATTGCCCAAAACCATTACTGAAAATAGGCAATAAGCCGATTTTAGAAATTATATTGGAAAGTTTTATCGAAGCAGATTTCTATAAATTTTATATTTCTGTTAATTATAAAGCAGAAATGATAAAACAATATTTTGGTAATGGTTTTAAATATGGTGTGGAGATTAATTATTTAGAAGAAAATCAACATCTAGGTACAGCTGGAGCGCTTAGTCTATTGCCATCTCAAATAAAAGAATCTGTAATTGTTATGAACGGTGATTTATTAACCAAAGTTAGTTTTCATCAATTATTAGATTTTCACACAAACAATAAATCTTTAGCCACAATGTGCGTCCGAGAATATACTTATCAAATTCCGTATGGTGTTATTAATTTTGATAATTGGAAAATTACAGAGTTAAAAGAAAAACCCGTTTACGCGGCTTTCGTCAATGCTGGCATATATGTATTAGAACCAGAAGTAATAACAGCAATAAAGAAGGAGCAATACTTTGATATGACGGACTTATTCAGTGAGGTTATGTCGAAAAATGGAAATGCATTAATATTTCCTATTCGTGAATATTGGTTAGATGTAGGGCGAATAGAAGAGTTCGAAAAAGCCCAGTGTGAATTTTAACTGTTTGTTTTATATAGATCATCTAAATAATTATTTAACACCAACCAAGGTCAGAGAAAATTGACCTTAAATTTTTTTGTGCGGAAAAGTGTTGCCCGAAATACTTGACCATTACAGGGGTAAGTTCTAGCATATTCAGAAAGCTGTATTAAAATTATCCAATATAGGAGATTGGTTGGAGCGGATAAAGAATAAAGTTTTGCATACATTTATTATAGTTGAATATACATTAAATAATAAACTAGATTACGAAGTTGTAACCAAAGCTTTAAATCAATTGGGTCACCAAGTTATTATTATAGAGTTGCTTTCATGTCCAATTGATAGTCATGCAAATATAAAGAGTAGATTACCTCTATTGACATTGAAAATATCGAAGAAAAAATGACGTGAAAAATTTTCAATCAATAGAATTTTCAAAAGCGGGTCAAGAGGAGGTAACTTTGGATTTTAGCGAATTTGAAGTAAGAGATATTTATAGGGCTATACAATTTTTGAAAAAATAACAGATTTATAAGGGGAAGGTCAAGGAAGGATATTACATATGTTAGTAAGTACAAAGAAATTTAAAAATGTAATTGTGACCGGTGGAAGTGGTTTTGTTGGATATTATTTTATAATGGAATTATTAGCACAAGGGGCATATGTATATGCAATTATGAGACCTAATTCTAGACATAAACCACGTTTAATTGGGTTAGAAAGTGTGCAAGTTATTGAAAGCGATTTAGAGCAAATTTTAGAATTACCCACAATATTAAAGGAATCTTGTGATATATTTTATCATTTGGGGTGGGAATGTGCTCAAAGAGATTTTTATTCACAGAATTTAAATATTCAATGGACAATCAATGCTGTAGAAGTTGCTAAAAAAATGGGGTGTAGGCGTTTTGTTGGCATTGGATCACAGGCTGAATATGGGATATGTTTAGAAAAAATAACTGAAGAAACAAATCCTAAGCCGTTTACTCCATATGGAGCAGCTAAGTTAGCTGCTTGTCATTTGTCAAAAATTAGAGCTAACGAATTAAAAATAGAGTGGATATGGGGAAGGCTATTTAGTGTGTATGGACCATATGATGGAGCGAATACTTTGATTTCGTACTTAATAGAATGCTTAACAAAGGGAGAAAAACCAGAAGTTACAAATGCATCGCATTTATGGGATTATCTTTATGTGACAGATGCAGCAAAAGCTTTGTGTAAATTAGCTGATACAGAGCATGTAGATGAAATATATAATATTGCCAATGGGGATGTATATCCTTTAAAAAGTTTTATTGAACAAATCAAGGGCTGGATTGCGCCAGACCAAGAAATTGTATATGGAAAAAATCCACGAATTATTACTCCTTTGAATGTTTCCGTAGAAAAAATCTGGAACCATACTGGATGGAAAGCTGAAATTTCTTTCAAAGAAGGCATAAAGAATATAAGAGAAAATAATTACAAATTGAATCTTTGGAAAGAAAAATAGGTGAGTATATGAAAGCAAATCATGAAAATACAAAATATATTGATTTGAAAAATCAGCGAAAGAAACTTAGTGAAGTCATTCCTTTAAAGATGCCATTTACTTTGTTTGTTGATCCGACAAATTGGTGTAATTTTAAATGTTCTTTTTGCCCTAGAAATTTTGATGATTTTTCAACATATGCTGGAGAATTTCAACATATGGACATGATTTTATTTGAAAAAATTATGAAAGATTTAAAAAAATGTGATGGTAGGTTAAAAGTCTTAAGGCTTTTTTATCTAGGAGAACCGTTTTTGTGTCCAGATTTTTTGCGTATGTTGCAAATGGCAATTGAATATGATATTGCCGAGCGAATTGAAATTTCAAGTAATGCAAGTCTTTTAAATTTAAAAATAGCGCAAACAATTCTTGATTTAGCAAAAATATATAGTGGGATAATTTATTTAAGATTTTCTATTTATTCGATTATATCAGAAAAAAATAAAGAAATTACTAAGTCACCAATAACGGTAGAAAATATTTGTGAAAATGTATCTACATTAAAACAATTACGTGATACACAAAAAGTAACGAATGTAGTTACTTATGCAAAAATGCTCAATACTTTTGATAATGAAAATGAAATGTTTATTGACCTATATAAGAATATCGTCGATGAAGTTGAAATAGAACAGCCAATGAATTGGAGTGGCTATGACAATCGAAATCTCTTGAACACTTATAATGAAGAACAAATTGCTTCCATAAGAAAAGAGAATTTGCCGAAGGTGTGTGCATACCCGTTTCATACCTTAGCAATACAATCAAACGGTGATGTTGTTTGTTGCTGTGTAGATTGGAGTAGAAAAACATGTGTTGGCAATGTAAAAGATGAAAGCTTACTGCAAATTTGGCATGGTGAACGTTTAAAAAAATTACGTGTTTTACATTTAGAGGGAAAACGATTTTTGAATGATGCTTGTAAGAATTGCAATAAATTACCTAGTGGCAAGTCATATAAATTAGACAATTTAGATGATGTATTACCTGAAGTTTTAGATTAATTTACAAAGGAATTGAATAATTTTTAAAGCTTCAAAAACTGCAAGAAAAGCCAAAGTATACATCAATTTTAAATAAAATATTAGGAGTATAAAACCGTGGAATGTTCATTAGCTAAAAATGAATTAAAAATATATGTTGCAGCACAATTGGAACATTTTTCACCAGATCAATATAAATTTAATGGCATAGATGTAGATAAAGCAATGGAATTAGCATTAGAAAGAGTTGAATTTTGTTTTAAACACATTACCGTAGCAGGATATAACAAAAATAATATGCCATATTTTTATCATTTACATGCAGATCAATATAGTCAATTTTTATATTATTTATCTAATAGCTTATGGAAACTATCTGAAAATAAAGCTTTATGTGATAAATTGATTTATTTGAATCGAGCATTACATAGTATTTGGTTTTCTTACAAAGGGGAGTTGCCTAATATTTTTTTATTAACACATCCTGTAGGCAGTGTTCTTGGAAATGCAGCTTATTCTGATTTTCTAGTTGTATCTCAAAATGTAACTGTTAATACAAATTTTGATGAAAAAGGCAATAAAGCTCCTATTTTGGGAAAAGGGTTATTTCTAAGTGCAGGAGCAAAAATTATTGGCAATAAACCGATAGGTGACAGAGTAACTATTGGTATAGATACATGTGTTTTTAAACGTGAGATTCAATCAGATCATCTTGTATATAAAGATGAAAATGGGAAAATACAAATCAAAGTATGGGAAAGAACAGCAATTGCACAACCTTATTTTAATGTGAACATATGTTGAATATCATTCTTTAGAAAATAAAGAGTCGTCACTAAATAATATATTTGGATTGGTGAAAAAACAGATGAAAAAGATTATTGTTTATGGATCCGGATCACAGTACGGTGTAGGTCCAGAAATACTTAAAGTTAGCAGAGTTATAAATAAGCAAAAAGCAGATGTAATCGCGTATTTTGATGAAGAAGATCAAGTTGGCATGCAGAAAATTCTTTTTGATGGAGCTAAGATGATTTGTAATATAGAAGAAATAAAAGCTCTGGAGTATGACTATATTGTTATTGCATCTTATGAATATGATAGAATTACGAAAATGTTAGAGCAGATTGGCGTTCAAGAGCCTAAGATTGTGCAATTTTTTAATTATCATTTTTATCTTATTGATGAGCTTTTTTATAAAGATAGGCATATAACTGAGATAGGGATTCGTGAATTGTTTAAGGATGTTGCAGCGGCAAGGATGGCGCTGAAATATTGACACAGGAGGATGTAGCATGAAGTTTCATATAGAAATTTTAAAAAAGCATCTGGCCAATCCAACAACATGTAACTACCAACGGTGTGAAAGTTCATGTACAGTCATAGAAGATGAAGAGACAATTAGTTTCGCTAAGCGAGAGCTTATGGAAGAAAGCTATAATAAATATACAGGAATTTACATGATATATAATGAATACACGATTTCTAGCATTAGAAATTTACTGGATGTTATAAATAAAAAAGGTGCAATGGTATTTTTTTATTACGATAATATAGAAATGTTTTGCGCCTTTTTAAATATGCCGGAAAATTGTTTGGCGTTCAAAGAAGATGATAAATTTTTATTGTTTTTTTCAGAAAAGGATATTGAAACATATTTTAATCAAAAAGATTGCCAGTATCCGCGCATATATTTAGATGTACCAAAGAAGATAGAACAAATAATTGTAAATAAAAAAAACGAAGCCATTCTTTTGTTACGACAGCAAGTGGAGGCATATTATCAACAACAAGATTTAAAGATTCTAAGAAGTAACCTTAGAGTTCTAATCTGTTCAGATTTGTTTAATATGGGAACAGTCGGCTGTATGGTGAAGAACTATGAAGATGCATTTATTTCGGCGGGGATTGAATATAAACTTACAGTAGAGGACTATACGAGATTTCATTATTATGAAGAAATCTATTTTCTAAGGGAGGTCATAGAGTATAGACCTTCCGTGGTTGTGGGAATGAATGTATCTTATGCCAGTTTTCCATATTACATATCGCCACGTTTGCCGATTATCTCGCAGATTGATTCAGGACAATATGCAGCGAATGAAGATTGTTATCGAAATAATGGTCGCTATACTGTATTCTTGCTGCCGTTTGTAACTTTGGAAAATGTACATTCAAAAGAATTTATTCATTCAGAAGTTTTTGAAAATAAAGCGATTACAGTACCATTTGTTGCTGACCATGAAGTATATAAACAATATACTCTTAGTGAGAAAGAAAAGAAGCAATATTGCTCAGAGGTTTGTTTTATAGGAAATTCTACAACTTCAAGAGACGTTTTATATAAAGATATTGTAAACACACATGAGCGATTTTTTATGAAAGGGAGGGAAACGGAAAAAAAGCAAGAGTATCAAAAATTCATGAAAGAGATAGTTGATGAATGTTTTGAGCTCACTGATGAACAAGGGACTTTTTTAGGCTATAATGGATTTTTTGAAAAATATATGCTTGAAAAGTTTTATGAAATAAATTGTTTTTGGGGGAACTTAGAGAAAAATCAATTTTATAAATTTATTGTTACGATGGAGCTGTATTTATTAGCACCTATTTATCGAATTTGTATAATGGATTGGGTACTTAAGCGTGAGTTTAATACCAAAATATTTGGTATGAGATGGAGCAATGATGAAAAATATAATAGACTTTGGCAGGGCGAGATACCAAATGGAAAAGAGCTGTCTAAAGTTTATAATGCAAGTAAAATAGTACTTCATTCTAACATAGTTCATGGCGTACATAGAAGATTTTTTGAAGCAAGTTTAAGTGGTTGTTTATGCATTTGTCCACGTCCTGAAAAAACAATAAATTTGTCGGGGTTAAACACTTATTTTAGAGAAGATGAAGAAGTCGTTTATTTTGATAATAAGCAAGAGTTATATAGAAAAATAGAATATTATCTGAAACATGATGACGAGAGAAAAAAAATCGTTAGTAATTGTCAACGTGTAATCAATGAAAAGAAATTATATGCTAGAGATGTTCTGTCGCAGGCAATATACAAGGCAGTAGGCCAAATTGAAAAGGAAGCTAGCAGAGAGGAAAATGTTTGTGAAAATACTAATTGTAGTACCAAAGCTTAACAGCGAAATGAGACCGCAATACAATTTCTCGGTTGGATTGGCAAGCATCAAAAGTGTTTTGCGACAAAGAGGATATGAGATAATGGCTCTAAATTTAAACCATATTTCGCAAGAAAGAGAAGTTTTAACGAGTTATATATTAGAAAACAAAGTGGATGTGGTTATGACTGGCGGTTTGACAGCTCATTACAATATTATTAAGGATATATTTAAAGTTGCAAAGTCTGTAAATAAAAAAATCATTACAATTGGCGGCGGTGGTGGTTTTACGTCGGAGCCGATTCTTTTTGCAGAAATGGCCGAGGTGGATTATGCGTGTTTAGGAGAAGGGGAAGTCACAGTTTGTGAATTGGTGGATGCAATCATACATAAAAAAGATATTTCTACGATTCAAGGGATTGTATATAAAAATGAGTATGGTCAATATATACAAAATCAGGATAGACCGGTTATAGAGGATATAAATGCGTTGCCTTTCCCAGATTATGAAGGTTTTGATATGGATAAATATTTAGAAGAGCAGACACCTTACGATTATTATTTCACTTATATCCATGATGAACCGAGAATGTTTCCTATTTTTATGGGAAGGTCTTGTCCTTATCAATGTAATTTTTGCTTTCATCCGTTAGGAAATAAGTATAGACAAAGATCACTTGAAAATTTTTTTGCAGAGTTGGATTCAATTTTAGCAAAATACCAAGTGAATTCTTTAGCTATTTTTGATGAACTATTCAGCTTAGAAGAAAAAAGAATTTTCGAGTTTTGTAAAAGAATAAAGGCGTATGGATTAAAATGGACCGTGCAAATGAGAGTTAATATCATTAACAAACAACTGCTAGAGATAATGAGAGAGGCTGGCTGTTTTAACATTAGTTATGGGCTTGAAAGCATAAATGATAAAGTCTTAAAAAATATGAAAAAGAAGATAAAAAAAGAAGAAATTGAACGAGCATTGGAATTGACCTATCAGTGTGGAATTGGAATTCAAGGGAATTTCATATTCGGTGATGAAGAAGAAGATATGGACACTTTTAGTGAAACACTGAACTGGTGGAAAGAGCATCGGAAATATCAAATTAATTTAGCATTTATTGAAACTTATCCAGGAACACAATTATATAAAAACGCAGTAAAAAAAGGTCTAATTGCAGATAGAAAGAAATTTATTGAAAAAAATTGCCCTGTTATTAATCTGACGAAGCAACCGGAATTTGTATTTCAAAAAATGCAGTCTATTGTAGCGTTAGCTGAATTCCATGATTATGAGGCTGTAGGCAAAGTAATAAACATTGAACAGAATTCTTTGAATCCTGATTTTGTTACTGCAGCTTTTAAATGTTATCATTGCAATGAAATTAGTACAATAAAACGTATTTCTGCTAAACGAATCTATTCCAATCATTTTAAAATATGTTGCCGACATTGCAACCAGAAAAGCGTTTATGATACACGAGCTTATTTTAATATTAGAGATTCGGATTTTAAATATAAGATGTATTTTACTCTATTGCGGCAATGGATGACTTCTCAAAAATGGAATGAGGGAGTATTTGAAAATTATTTCAAGGCTAATGATATCACTACAGTGGCAATTTTCTTTGAGGAAGAGTTTGGTCCTATATTTTATGAAGAAATAGAAAAGATGGATATTGAAATTTTGTTTATTATAGATCAAGAAGCTGATAATAGATATCGACCTATAGTGGAAAATATTCCAATTATTAAGCTTGATGGTCTCGAAAAAAGAGAAAAGGTTGATGTAGTTATTGTAACTGAAATATTTGATTTTAAGAAAAAGTGGCAAGAGCTAAATTCAGCTGGGTATAAAGGACGTATTGTTTCATTAGAAGACATCATATTTGGTATCGGTATGCAATAGATTTTGATAAGTTTGGAAATATGGATTAGAAATTGATAATAAAAGTAAGAAATCAAGATTTTTAGTTAAGAATAATGCAAAGTAATTTTTAGGGGGGAAATGATGAAATCTTTGGTAACAGGTGGATGTGGGTTTATTGGATCGCATATGGTGGATAGGTTGTTAAAAGAAGGTCATGAGGTTATTGTAATTGACAATTGTAGTACGGGGAGACTGGGACATTTATCACATCATAAGGAAAATAGAAATTTGACCATTATACAAGCTGATATTTGTGATTATAAGCAAATTGAGCCTGTTTTTGAGAATGTTGATTGGGTATTTCATATGGCAGCTTTGGCAGATATTGTGCCATCTATTCAGAATCCTGCAACATATTTTCATGCGAACGTTGATGGTACTTTTTCTGTATTACAGGCAGCAAAAGCTAGTAATGTAAAAAGATTTATGTATACCGCATCCTCTTCTTGTTATGGAATTCCAGAAGCTTATCCAACCAAAGAAGATGCTGCTATTAGACCTGAATATCCGTATGCACTGACAAAACGTATGGGCGAAGAATTGGCATTACATTGGGCGCAAGTATATAAATTGCCTGTGGTATCGTTGCGATTGTTTAATGTATATGGTACACGATCAAGAACTTCTGGAACATATGGTGCAGTACTTGGTGTCTTTTTAGGACAAAAATTAGCCGGTAAACCATATACAATTGTTGGAGATGGCAAACAGACCCGTGACTTTACTTACGTTACAGATATTGTAGATGCATTTTTCACAGTGGCTAAGTCAGATGTGGCAAATGAAGTATTTAATATTGGTAGTAATCACACATATTCGATAAATCGTCTTGTTGAACTTTTAGAAGGGGAGAAGGTGTATATCCCAAAACGCCCAGGAGAGCCAGATTGCACATTTGCCGACACAAGTAAGGTTAAAAATATGTTAAACTGGACACCAAAAATAACGTTAGAGGAAGGCGTAAAAAATATTTTAGTGAACATAGAGTATTGGCGAAAAGCACCTGTGTGGACACCAGAAACAATTCAAGAAGCAACAGTAGATTGGTTTAAGTTTTTAGGATAATAAGGCGGTATGTTATGAAAAATGAAAAAATTATATTAAAAGAAAAATTTTTTTCATTAAGAAAAGAAATGCATGAAAAAAAGCAACGAGTAGTGCTTTGTCATGGGGTATATGATTTACTGCATTATGGACATATTGAGCATTTGAAAGAAGCTAAATCGAAAGGCGATATATTGGTTGTCTCTGTAACTGCTGGGCGTTTTGTGAATAAAGGACCAGGACGACCGTATTTTAGTGATCAGCAGAGAATGGAGTTTTTGGCGAGCTTAGAACTTGTTGATTACGTCTTACTTAGTGAAGATATAACCGTACATGAAATTGTACGATTCGTTCGACCGGATATTTATGTAAAAGGGCAAGAGTATGAAAATGCACAGAATGATATTACTGGAAATATTGATAGTGAACAGGCTGTAGTAGAAGAATATGGCGGAAAAATCTATTTTACTAAAGGAAAAGTATTTAGTTCTACTAAGCTATTAAATAATTATTTTAATGCTTTACCAGATGGAGTAGAGGCTGTCTCACAGCAATTAAAAGATAAATATGGAAATAACATTAGTGAGAAAATGCGAGGAGATATTGAGAAGTTTAAAAATTTAAAAGTATTGGTTGTTGGTGATGTCATTATTGATGATTATGTTTTTTGTAAAGTGCAAGGTTTGACAGGGAAAGACGGGATTCTATCTACTCGTTACGATTTTGAGGAACGCTATGCTGGAGGATCGTTGGCAATAGCAAAGCATATTGCCAATTTTTCTGACAACGTAGGTTTATGCTCTATGATAGGAATGGAGCATGAATTTTATCCGTACATAGAAAATGCATTGCAAAAAATTTCGCTTGAGATAGTCAAAGAAGCGGGCTTTATTACACCGGTAAAACGACGATTCTTAAAATTACATCCTCAAAGACAGGAATATGATAAACTTTTTTCAATTAATATGTTATTGAATGATAAGCAAGTTAATCAAGTGAATTATGATCATTTTTATAAAAAATTAGAGAATATCATTGAGGATTATGATCTTGTTGTGGTTTGTGATTATGGGCATGGTTTGATAACGAAAGAAGCGATAGGTATATTGGAAAGTAAAGCAAAATTTTTGGCAATTAATTGTCAAACTAATTCTGCAAATTATGGTATGAATCTTATTACGAAATACAAACGGGCAGACATGTTTGTTGTAGATGAAAGAGAATTAAGATTAGCTTTTCAACAATCTTTAACGGAGCGGGACGTATTATTAAAAAAATTAGTACAACATTTTGAATCTTTCTATGGAGGGTGGGTAACAGTCGGAGCGGAGGGTGCTATTGGATATAAAGAGAGTGAACAGCTGAAAATTCCGGCAGTTACGTTACATGTAAAAGATACGGTTGGAGCAGGAGATGCTTTTTACGCATTGGCAGCTTTATGTGCAGTAAATAATTTTCCAATAGATATTGCAACCTTAATAAGTAATACAGCTGGAGCAATTAAGACAAATTTAGTAGGAAATTCAAAATCTGTTGAAAAAGTAGATTTATTGAAATTTTTAAGTACGATATTAAATGTATAGAGAGGGAACCATTACATGATTAGAATTGGAAATCTTTCTCAAGAAATCGAAAAAGGAATTTTTCAAAGTAAAAAAATAATTGTTTTAGGTGCTGGAAAAGATGGCAAGGAAGCTTGTAAAAATTTAGTACAACATGGAATTGAAGTAAAATGTTTTGTAGATGAAGATGAGAAAAAATGGGGAAGAGAGTATTTAAAAGTTGGTGTGGAGTCTCCTCATAAAATGTCTTTATTAGAAAAGCAAGAATATTGTTTTTTATTGTGTATAGGAGTAATAAGTTTTTTAGATGATAAAAAAATCATACAAAATGCGTTTGTTAAAAAAATGGAATTGGAAGATGCATCTAATTTAATAATTTTAGATCGCAGTCAATCAATTCATTCCACATTTATGAGATGCTTAAAAAAAGATGGTGTTTTGACAGATGAAGAAGTATTGGATTTAAATGGAATAAAAATACCTAATTTTCTTACTGGTTTCAATGAAAAAATAATGAAGGTGTTTTTAACAGAATGTTGTGATTTAATATTGCCATATATTTTTAATGAATATTCTGAAGTGGATGAGGGGCCATATGAGGAAGGTAATTTTCAAGTAGAATCAGGAGACATCGTTTTTGATTGTGGAGCAAATTTAGGATTGTTTTCAGCAATTGTTGCCAATAGAGCTAGTAAGGTGTTTGCTTTTGAGCCAATACCGAACTCTATTGCATTATTAAAGCAAACACAACGACTATATAAAAATATTAATATTTGTAATGTAGCTGTTTCTGATACGATAGGAAAAGTACAGATGGTGAGTGAAGAAAGCTTAGGGCAAAATAGAATTGTTAGATCTACATTAGATTTGTCTGCGAATTTGATAGATGTGGCAAGCACAACCATTGATGATTTTGTAAGAGAAAATAATATTGAACGGGTAGATTTTATAAAAGCTGATATAGAAGGAGCTGAGAGAAAACTATTAAAAGGAGCCAAAAAAGTTTTGAAAGAATTTGCACCTAGATTAGTATTGTGTACATATCATTTAGACGATGATCCAATTGTTTTAGAAAAATTGATAAAGGAAGCAAATTCTAACTATATTGTTGAGCATAAATATAAGAAATTATATGCGTACGTAAAGTCTTTATAAAATGCTTATAGAGGAGAAAGCTATGGCAGATGAAATTAGAATGGATTCACATAAACTAATCTTTCATCCAGATAGAGTAAGTCGATGGCAGAAGGATGAATTGATTTATCCAATAGAGATGGAGATTGGTCTTAGTGGGGCGTGTAACCATCGGTGCATTTTTTGCGCAGTAGATTATATGGAATATCAGCCGCAAATTTTAAATTCAGATGTATTGCTAAAAAATTTAAAAGATTTAGGTCAAAAAGGATTAAAGAGTATTATTTATGCAGGTGAAGGAGAACCATTATTAAACATAAATGCTGGCTTGATTTTTAATAAAACAAAAGAATATGGAATTGATGTTGCAGTTTCAACCAATGGGGTTTTGCTTACAAAAGAATTATCCGAGTACTGTTTGGATGCGTTATCGTGGATTCGTTTTAGTGTAGCTGGCGCTACTGATGCGACTTATGAAAAAATTCATCAATCTAAATCAGGTGATTTACAGAAGGTATTAAGAAATTTAGAAGCAGCTGTAAAAATAAAAAAAGATAAAAATTTACAAATAACATTAGGCGTACAATTATTATTATTGCCAGAAAATAAGCATGAAGTCGTTTCTTTAGCAAAAATTATGCGAGAAATTGGTGTAGACTATTTTACGGTAAAACCATTTTCGCAACATCCACAAAGTAAGGCAAAATTACAAGTGGATTATTCGGAAAGTGCAGAAATCGGCAATGAATTAAGTAATTATCAAACAGAAAATTTCAAAATTTATTTTCGATCGAAGTCTATTGAAAATTTAGTATGTGAGAAGCCATATGATAAATGTCGTGGATTGCATTTTATGACGTACATGGATGCCACAGGGAATGTTTTTCCGTGTATTGTATTTATGGGAAAAGAAGAATTTATTTATGGAAATATAAACAAACAAGATTTTGTTGAGTTTTGGGAAAATGATCGAGCGAAAAGAATAAGAAATATATTTGATGAAGGCTTTATAAAGAAAAATTGTCGAAAAACTTGTCGATTGGATGAGATAAATAAATATTTACATGAACTAGAACATCCAAGTAGTCATGTTAATTTTATATGAAAAGGAGCTTATGCTATGAAAAATAATTTGTTATTAGATGAAAGTAAAATTTTACACCATAAAGATAGAGTTGAAGCTTGGTTAGCTGGAGAACGCATAGCTCCAATTACAATTGATTGTGCACTAACAACAAAATGTAGTTATCGCTGTGTATATTGCTATGGGAAAATGCAAGTGATAAATCAATACCCTAATTTAGATAAAAAGGTTATTTTTGATTTTTTAGACGATGCTGCTGAAATTGGAGTAAAGGCAATAAGTTTTGTTAGTGATGGAGAAAGTACTTGTAATCCGCATTTAAAAGATGCCATTGTTCGTGGAAAAAACAATGGCTTAGATATGGCGTTAGGAACGAATGGCTATTTATTAAAAGATGATGAACTAGAAGAAATTTTACCTTGTTTGACTTATTTAAGATTTAATATTTCAGCAGGTGAAAGAGAGCGATATGCTTATATACATGGTTGCAAGTTAGAAGCCTATGATAAAGTAATTGATACAATTAGAAAAGCTGTTTTGATAAAAAGAGAAAAAGGATTATCAGCAACTATCGGTATGCAAATGGTTTTGATGCCAGAATTTAAAGATCAAATTCTTCCTTTGACAAAGTTAGGTCAAGAATTGGGTGTCGATTATTTAGTTATAAAACATTGTAGTGATGATGAAAATCATACGCTAGGTGTAGATTACAGTAAATATGAAAATTTAGTGGAATTGTTAAAAGAAGCCGAAGGATATAGTTCGGATACATATCAAGTATCTGTAAAGTGGTCGAAGGTTTTGAGTGGTGGGAAGAAATGCTATACTAAGTGTTTTGGAGCACCTTTTATATTGCAATTGTCTGGTTCAGGATTGGTTGCTCCTTGTGGCATGTTATTTAATGAGAAATATAAAGAATTTCATATTGGTAATATAAAAGAAGCTAGATTTAAAAAAATTTGGAAAAGTGAACGATATTGGGAAGTTATGAATAAAATTTCTTCAGCTCCTTTTAATCCGCAAACTGATTGTGGATCTTTATGTTTACAACATAAGACAAATGAAATGCTATGGAAGGTTAAAAATGAGGAAATTGATTTAGATTCACAAGCGATGCCTCAAAAAGCTGTACAACATGTTAATTTTATATAAGGACAGGTGAGCTTTAAAATGGAAAAGTTACAGCAACTGGCGAAAGATATTCGTAAACAAATTTTTAAAGCGGCTTACGGCGCACAAACGGGGCATATTGCCCCATCCTTGTCTGTGGTAGAGATCTTAACATCGTTGTATTTTGATGGAATTTTGAAATATGATGCTAAAAATCCCGCCTGGAAAGAACGAGATTTTTTTGTGATGAGCAAAGGTCATGCTTCTTTAGCTCTTTATGCGGTACTTGCTGAAGCTGGCTTTTTTTCGGTAGAAGAATTAAAGCGATTTTGCCATGGAGTTACACCTTTTGGCGGAATCTTAAAAAGAAAGGTCGCTTACGGAATTGAGGCAAGTACAGGATCTTTGGGGCAGGGAATTTGTTTCGCAACGGGGGTTGCGTTAGGAATGAAGTTAGATGAGAAAAAAAGTCGAGTTTTTACTGTTATAGGTGATGGAGAATGCCAAGAGGGAACTACATGGGAGGCAGCGATGAATGCTGCACATCATGGTTTGGATAACTTTACTGTTATTATTGATCATAATCGATTGCAAGGGATGGATAAAACTGAAAATATTGTCCGAGAATTTGATTTGGCAAGCAAATGGAAAAGTTTTGGCTTTGATACTATAGAAGTTGATGGTCATGACATGAATGCGTTGAAAGCTGCTTTCCACAAAAAAGTTAAAGGGAAACCGAAGGCAATTGTTGCAAATACCGTTAAAGGGAAAGGCATTTCTTTTATGGAAGGTATTCCTATTTGGCATTATCGTATGACTAATAAAGAAGAAACAAAAATTGCTTTACAAGAATTGGATATGACTGAAGAGGAGCTGAATTAATATGAGAAATACATATTTAAGAGAGCTATATCAATTGGCAGAAAAAGATAAAAATGTTTTGGCTTTATTAGCAGATAATGGAGTAATTGTTTTTGATAAATATATTGAAAAATTTCCGAAACAATATTTGAATTATGGAATCTCTGAATGTGAAATGATTGGCGCCGCCGCGGGGCTTGCTGCTTATGGAAAAATACCTTTTGTGTATACAATGTCTACTTTTTTGGTTTATAGAGGATTTGAATTTATTCGGGATATGGTATGTTTACAGAATTTGAATGTGAAAATCATAGGCACAGGGGCTGGAGTCACTTATGGTGGACTTGGACCGACCCATCACCCGACGGAAGAAATGGCAGTGCTTCGTGCATTACCTAATTTGACAATCTTTTCACCAGCTTCTCCGCTGGATGTAAAAAATGCAATCAAGGCTGCTTATGAGATGAATGGGCCTGTTTATATTCGTTTAGCGCATAATAATGAGCCGGAAATTTATGGGGAATCATGTAACTTTACTGCTGGCAGAGGCAGTGTTTTGAAGGAAGGACATGATATTACACTAATTGGTACAGGTAGCATCTTATATGATGTAATGGAAGCCGCAGGGCAGTTAGAAAAAGAGAATATATCAGCTCGTGTGATTAATATCCATACAATTAAACCATTTGATAAGGATATTGTGATTAAAGCGGCACAAGAAACAAAAGCAATTGTCACAGTGGAAGAACATACTGTTATTGGTGGATTAGGTAGTGCAGTAGCAGAGGTTATTGCTGAGGCGAACTTGGCTGTAACGTTTAAGAGATTTGGTTTGCCAGATCAATTTGCTAAAGGATATGGAACACATGCTGAGGTAAAAAAGATTAATGGATTAGACAAGGATAATATTATTGCAGTTGTAAAAGCAATTTTAATGAATTGAATAAAAAAGAAAAAGGTGATTTCAAGCATGTATCATAATTATCTGGATACTTTGTTTAAGTCTTTAAAAAAAACTGAGTTTTATTTTAAGGAACATTCTTTTTCCTTGGAAGATAGAGAAAAAGCCTTTGAAGTTTTAGTCAAATCTTTTTCTGATGCAAAAAAAACGCAAAAACAGATTTTTTTTATTGGTAATGGTGGTAGTGCAGCTATTGCGAGTCATATGACTGCAGATTTTATGAAAAATGGTGGCATGCGGACATATAGTTTATATGATAATGCGATGACAACCTGTATGGGAAATGATTATGGCTATGAATATGTTTTTTCAAAGCCTTTAAGTTTTCTAGGCAATCAGGAAGATTTATTGGTAGCAATCAGCAGTTCTGGAAATTCAAAAAATATAGTAAATGCGATTGAAATTGCTAAGAAAAAAGAGATGAAAGTGATTACTTTTACTGGGTTTAAATGCGATAATCAGGTGAAGAATTTGGGCGATTATAATGTGTATGTCCCGATTTGTCATTATGGTATCGCCGAATCCATACACAATTTATTGCTACAGCAGGTTGTGGATACTATTTTAGAGCGTGATGGTATGCAATTGTAAGGGTTTCAGATAAAATTAGAAAACGAAAATAATTACGATATAAATGCTAGCAGTGGAAGATATGAAAAGTAAAGAAAGAATAAAAGTGATCAAAATGAAAAATAAGATTGGCTTTCAATTGGACAAGATAGCATTTCTTGATCGTGATGGTGTTGTAAATGTGAAAATGCCTGACGGATGTTATGTAACAAATTGGAGTGAATTTAAGTTCTTAGATGGAGCTATCTCAGGGATAAAATTATTAAATGATTTTGGCTATAAAATTATTATTGTTACAAATCAACGATGTATTGCTAAAAAAATTATGACTGAATACGAGCTGAATCAAATTCATCAAAAAATGATAGAAGTTGTAGCTGCGTCTGGGGGAGAAATTGAAACTATTTATTATTGTCCACATGATATTGGAGAATGTCAATGTCGAAAACCTAATGCTGGGTTGTTTTTGCAGGCAGAAAAAGTTTTTGCAGTTGACAAGGCAAAATCTTTTATGATTGGTGACTCAATATCAGATGTAGAAGCTGGACGTAAATATGGGATTCAGAGTTATTTATTAAAGAATCCAGAGAATCTTGAAAGTTTAACAAGAAAGATATTGAAACTTAATAAATAATATTTTAATGCTTTAGTTGCATACCAGTGGAAGGAACGATCATTCTGGCGTAAGAAAATCGCCTGAATGAAGCATATGGTAAATGCCAAAAGTAAGGTGCGTTTTCTACTAACTATGCAAAGACCCTATCAAGACGGTGCATTCAATATTAGGATAAAAAAGTACAGACAGATAAAAATCGGAGAGATTTTTATCTGTCTGTACTTTTTTATTGAGTTACCATATCTTCCAAGGAGCTTGTTCTCTTTGCCAGAGATCTTCTAAGAACCATTTATCGCGTTGAGTGTCCATACATTGCCAAAAGCCGTGATGCTTAAAAGCTTGTAATTGTCCTTTTTTCGCAATTAACTCAAGTGGAGATTTTTCAAATACAGTCTCATCGTTATGAATGTAGTCGAATATTTCAGGTTCTAAAACCATGAATCCGCCATTAATCCAGCCACCGTCTTCTTTTGCTTTTTCTACAAATTTATTGATGGTACTACCATGAGGATCAATGTCAAGTACACCAAAACGACCGCCTGGCTGGATTGCTGTCATGGTTGCGATTGGTTTATGTTGCTGATGGAATTTCACCAATTCCTCAATGTTTACATCACTGACACCATCGCCATAGGTTAGCATAAATGGTTCATTACCGATATAGTCTCGAACTCGTTTGATACGACCGCCTGTAGCAGTGGCGTAGCCAGTATCAACGAGAGTTACTTTCCATGGCTCAGCGACATTATTATGAACAATCATCTGATTGTTGTTGGCAAAATCAAAAGTGATATCAGAAGTATGTAAAAAATAATCAGCAAAGTATTCTTTGATGACATAGCCTTTATAGCCAAGACAGACAATGAATTCATTAAACCCATAATGTGTGTATATTTTCATGATATGCCAAAGAATTGGGTTGCCGCCGATTTCAATCATTGGTTTTGGTTTTAAATGCGATTCTTCACTGATCCTTGTACCTAGTCCGCCTGCTAAAATAACAACTTTCATATCATAAGCCCCTTCGATAAAAATTTTGAATATTGAATTATTCTTTTATTGGTCAAAAAGAGTATATTCTTGTATAAGTGATAATATGATACTTTATAGATAAGAATGTGATGAAGCAGGTGAAGTGGGGAATGAAGAAATCATTTTGGCAAGGAAAAAAAGTATTTTTGACTGGACACACTGGATTCAAAGGTTCATGGCTTAGTCTATGGCTTGGTAGTTTAGGGGCACAAGTAATAGGATATTCTTTAGAAACACCAACGAAACCAAGTTTATTTGAAATCGCAAGAGTAGATACCTTGCTTGATTCTACGATTGGTGATATTTGTGATTATCAATATTTAAGTGAAGCAATGAAAAGAGCGAATCCTGATATTGTGATTCATATGGCAGCGCAGGCTTTGGCTCGGGATTCTTATCATAAACCATTACGGACCTATCAAACAAATGTAATGGGAACGGCAAATGTATTAGAAAGCACAAGGCAATGCAAAAATATAAAAGCTGTTGTGGTGGTTACTACGGATAAATGCTATGAGAATAAAGAATGGTACTGGGGCTATCGTGAAAATGATGCCTTGGGTGGCTATGATCCGTATTCGAGCAGTAAAGCTTGTGCAGAAATTGTAACTGCGGCCTATCGTCAGTCCTTTTTAAAAGAAGCGGGAATTTCAGTTGCTACGGTCAGGGCGGGAAATGTGATCGGTGGTGGCGATTGGGCGAAAGATCGTTTGATTCCAGATTGCCTGCGAGCAATTGAAAACAATGAGAAAATCATGATTCGTAGTCCACAGGCGATCCGCCCGTGGCAGCATGTATTAGAACCATTGAGCGGTTATATGATGTTAGCGGAAAAACTCTATGAAGAGGGCAGCTTTTGGGCGGAAAGCTGGAATTTTGGACCACGTGATCATTCGATACTTTGTGTAGGGGATTTGGTCAAAAAGCTATGCAACAGTTTAAATGCTGATTATGAGATTCAACAAAATGATGCTTTGCATGAGGCTAAATATTTAAAACTGGATTGTTCAAAAGCCAATATGAAATTAGGCTGGCAAGCTCAGTTATCTATAGATGAAAGTTTGCAATATATCATTGCGTGGTTTGAAGCATATCGAAATGGTGAAGACATGCAGAAGGTTTCTTTAAGACAGATTGAAAAATATAATAATAAATAAATAAAACAGTAACAATGCCAGGCTTCGGAGCATCAGCACCAGCAAGCATATTGTTCAAAAAATTTGGCTTTACAACTGAGAATGTTATAAAAACAGTAAAAGAAGTATTATAGGGATAAGATACATGAAAAATGCGCTATCGCGATTTGCGATAGCGCATTTCAGACTGTCGACAAAGTCATGTCGGCAGTCTTTTTTTATGATAATTTTTTAATAAGAAGGTGAATATATTTTGTTGGATTATTCGGATTGTTGTGGAAATTATTTAAAAACATGTTAGTTATTGACAATCGAGAAAGAATGTTTTATGGTAAATAAATGCATATGATACATTGGACTTATTTACCATAAAGTTTTCTGGAAGATGATGTTTGATAGAATATATTGCTATACCGAAAAGTAATGAATTTTTAAATGAGGAGAATAGAAAATTGTATCGACATTTATTCTGAAGCCCATAGAGTTCATATTCATCGACGATTGAGTTTAAAGATGATTGGATGCGTTAGAATCAAATAAATATTTATGAAAGAGGTAACTGGATATGATCATAATTACGGAAGATATTTTAAAGAGTGTTGAGGCGTTTAAAAAGAAGTTACAACAGTATCGTGAAGGTAAATTAGAAAATTTGAAATCCTTTAGCTCTATTATGGGAATTTATAAAGAAGGTCCCCAGAGTACATATATGGTAAGGCCAAGAATTGCTGGTGGCGTAACAACAGTAAAGCAATTGCAAACGATAAGTGCAATTGCCAAAAAATACGGAATTAAGATACGTTTTACAACAAGGCAGGATCTTCAATTTCATTCAGTGAAAATCGAAGATTTAAGCAATGTGTTAGATGACCTATTAAAATGCGGATTGATTACAAGAGGTGCCGGTGGAGACGGTATAAGAAATGTTGCATGCTCACCTCTTTCAGGAGTAGCACAGGATGAGATTTTTGATATTACTCCATATGTTAAGGAAGTTACGAATTTTATGATGAAAGATCCAGCGAATCTTGATTTGCCAAGAAAATATAAAATCGCTTTTTCAAATAGTCTAGAAGATACAGCAAATGCCACTGTAACTGATATCGGATTTATAGCAAAAATAGTAAATGGCAAAAGAGGATTTGAAGTATATGGGGGCGGTGGACTTGGGGGTAATGCTAAATTAGCCTTAAAGATTGAGGACTTCATAGCAGATACAGAGGCCTTATACTATATACAAGCAATGAAGCAAATTTTCGCAAGAGAAGGAGATAGGACGAATAGACACAAGGCCAGATTGCGATTTGTTGTCCAGAGATTAGGAGAAAAAGAGTTTATCAAGGTGTTTAGAAATGAACTGGATGAATTAAAAAAATCCGGACAAGACTTGAAGCTTCATATCAATTCCGCAGAAGAAAACTTGCAAAACATTAGCCAAAATAATCAATCGTTATGGGACCCGAAATATAAAAACGTAATATTTCCGCAAAAACAAGCAGGACAGTATTCTTTGTATATTCATCCTAACAGAGCGACAATTACTACCCAAGAGCTGGATAAGGTATTGAATTTCTTAGAGAATTTAGACTATGAAATATCGCTACGATTGACTTTAACGCAAGGCTTTTTTGTAAGGGATTTGCGAGAAAAAGATGTACAAAAATTACTAGAACTAGTAGCTGCGTTTTCGTCTATATTTAATATAGAAAATTCTGTTGCATGTGCAGGACCGACAATTTGTAATTTTGGTATTAGTAATTCTCAAGAATTACTCAGCAGTATTTTGGAAGCCTTTAAGGATGCAGCTGATGATATAAAAGCTGCATTGCCACGGGTTCTTATATCGGGTTGTCATAATTCTTGCTCACAACATCAAAAAGGGCTCATTGGATTTACTGGGAGAAGAAGCCGTACAGAAAATGGGACGATTCCGACCTATGCTATATCTTTTAATGGAAAAGTCGGTCCAGAAGTAGCCAGGTTTGGAGATGTCTATGGAGATATTCCTGCGGAAAAAATAGCTAACCTTCTTTTGGAGCTAGCTATTTTGAAAGTAAATTCAGGGTATACATGTTTTGTTGAATTTATAAAATATAAAGAAGCAGAAGTAAGAGTCTTAGTTGCGAATTACTCTTTATAAGAATTTTGTGGAGACAGGGTGACTTAGTGCAGAGATATTAGCTTTAGAACGTAGACAAACAAAACCTTTGCTAGACAGATGGGCAAACCTTTTGTTGAATAAATAATTTTTTTTTATTAGCTGACCGTCACGAAGATAACCGTGATTATCAATAAGAGAAATAAAACGAGCAACAGGAAGATCAAGAGGAATTGTAGCTGAAAGTTGACGGAAAAAAAACGTCCCCTGATGTCGAAAATAAGACCTAAAGAACAGTCCCTTAGTCTGCATTAGTTTACCTTAGTCTAAAAAATATGGTTTCATTCAAAGTATGAGCCGTAAGGAAGATTGTTGGAATAATGCCTGCATGGAGTCATTTTGGAGCACATTAAAAAATGAGCTAATTTATCATGAAAAATATAGAACAAGGAACCAAGCACGGACTGCCATCTTTGATTATATTGAATCCTTTTATAATAGAATCGACTTCAAGAAAGGCTAAGATACAATTCTCCAGAAAAGTATGAAAAACTTAGAAATTAAGCGTCCGGCTGAGCTTGTATGGGTCATGTACTATATATCTAAATTTCGTCACTTAAAACAACTCATTCATTATTGACATAAAAAGTGTAGCGTGCTACACTTTTGTATATAAACTTACGAATCTATAATATACGGGAGGTTTTTACGTGAAAAAAATAAATAAGAAAATGATTGTGGCATTATGCTTTTCTATGCTTTTGTCTTTTACGGTGACAAATTTTTCTAATATGAATACAATTGCTTTTGCATCTTCTAGTGAAAGTCAGGCAAAATCAGAAATTGATGCCTTAAAAGCAAAAGGATATTCTGATTCAGATATACAATCTGCTGGAGCTATCGCAGTTGCAAGTAATAATTCAATATCTACAGTTGCAGCAAAGAAAACAAAATCTAATACGTGGAAAGATGTTCAAAAAATATTTAATGTAAGTGATTCTGCTTATAATCAAGCCTTACAGAAAATAAAAAATATGAAAAAATAATAGATTTGAAATAATAGATTCTAAGTTTATAAAGGATAAATCATATTTTTACATATTTTTAATGGAAATAATGATAACTTTCTATATTTTATTATTAATAGGCAACCCCTTATCTATGCTATAATTAGTAGATAAGGGGTTTTTCCTATAAAATTTAGTAAACGGGAAGTGATTATAATAAAACCTATAGGCTTTATTATTAAACTCATTAATGACAGCATTACAGTTCATGTGAATTCGTCTTTAAAACCTTATGAATTAACTATGAGTCAAATTAACGTTTTAGGATATTTGCACGAAAATGAAGATAAGTTAGTGACCCAGAAAGAACTGGAAGAACAATTACATGTTTCTCATCCTACGATTGTAGGAATTTTAAAACGTTTAGAAAAAAAAGGACTTATTAGAACTTTTTTGAATCCTAATAAAAAAACAATGAAAATTGTAACTCTTACAGAATACGAGGCAGAGTTATTTAAAAACCTAAGTAGAGGGGCAAAAGAATTTGAAAATAAATTGTTAGCTGGATTTACAGATGATGAAAAATCTCGGTTGGAAGAATTCTTGATTCGCTTGCATAAAAATATCAATTAATAAAGAATAAACAGCAAAAGTAATTTAAAAATACTTATATATTGTGCGGTTTGTGCAAGTATAAATATTGCAGCCTTCTCGGTTTTGTGTACACAAATTAGGGCAGAAAAAACGAAAGAATCGTAGGATAGCATAGTTTTTGGGTGACAGAGGAGATTCCTTTTATAGTACTAAAGGAGTGCAGTGCTTCAAAAATTCGGATACTGCCCCTAGTTGTATCGGCATAGGAGTATTGAGATGTGGGGAATAAGATAAATACATTGGCTTAGATGGTAAAAACAGTAAAAGAAGTACTATAAGAATAACATAAATGAAAAATACGCTATCGCGATTTGCGATAGCGCATTTTTGTCATAGAAAACAAAACGACATAATTTAAAACTGGAGCTAGTTCTCTTGGATTTGGTTTGCAATTTTAAATTAGCGACCTTTTAGTGGACTCCTAAAAGTAAAATACTTGGACAATATTATGACATTCCAAATAAGAATGACTAAGGATATTCTTATATCTTAAATTAAATTGAGTATAATTATTACATTTTTAGAGAAAAATAGTAAAGGAAGAATATCTTTATAAAAGGAGTTTTTTTTATGACAGAACAAAACAACAAAAATTATGCCCTAGGTGCTCCTGCTGCTTATCAACTTGCTGATGTAGTAAAAACAACACCACAATTCGAATCGATTACTCCAAGATGGCTAACAAAATTATTTGATTGGAAGCCGCTGGAGACAGGAGTGTTTAGATTAAATAAAGTAAAAGAGGGGCAAACACCGCTAGATGCGCTTTGCAGGCAGAAAGATAATGAAAATATACCGGAAGGTTTTGTAGATTATGAGCCAGAACCTCGTGAATACACATTAAAATCCATATCTTCGGTAATCAATTATCACACTCGTATATCCGACTTGTATAGCAGCCCTTATGACCAAATTACAGAACAACTTCGCTTAGGTATTGAATGTGTTAAGGAAAGACAAGAAAGCGAGCTTATTAACAATGCTGATTATGGACTTCTAAAAAATATTGCTAATTCCCAGAGGATTCAAACGCGCAGTGGTTATCCTACTCCAGATGATATGGACGAACTGATTTCAAAAGTATGGAAAGAACCTTCCTTTTTTCTTGCCCATCCAAGGGCAATCGCAGCCTTTGGTCGTGAATGTACAAAACGTGGAGTGCCTCCAGCAACTGTAACTTTATTCGGTGCACAGTTTTTAACATGGAGAGGTATTCCAATTGTTCCTACCGATAAACTATTCGTTGATGGTCAAAAAAAGCCGAAGGATAAAGCTGGCAAAACGAATATCCTTCTTGTCCGCACCGGAGAAAAGAAGCAGGGAGTTATTGGACTTTATAAGGCAGGGCTTCCAGGAGAACAGTCCAGAGGATTATCTGTAAGGTTCATGGGTATCGATAAAACTGGAATAGCATCCTATATTCTGTCTTTATATTGTTCTGTCGCTATTTTAGTTGATGACGCTCTTGCAGTGCTTGAGAATGTCGATGTAGGAAATTATTATGAGTATAAATAATAGTAATAGTATAAATTCTGGATTTGATACTACGGGACTACCAGTAGATTCTTTTCAGTTTAGTAGTCATCAGCCCCTAGATACTTCTGTACTAGCAGCGATGGCAAGTGTGTATTTCCCTGAGTTTGGCAATTCGGAAGCTCCATCGTCACTACAGTCAGTGGAGCAAACAGTGCAATCAGAGAATGGAGTTTCAGTGGTGGATTTCATAAACGCAATTCCAGTTGCAATGAAAAACATTACTAGCGTTGAAGGTCAAGCAATAAGACAAAGTCAATCCATGCCTTTTTGTTTTTTGGAAGAAGCAAGATCCATCTTTACGAAGATTGAAAATACGGTAGGCAATCAAAGTAAGAATGCATCAGAAAAACTTGTTAGCCCTAAACTCCATGTATATTGCAATCCGTTTGATGTGACGGCTATTCGTAAGGATTTCCCCATATTAACGGAGAAGGTAAATGGGAAAAATCTAATCTGGTTTGATAATGCGGCGACAACACAAAAACCGAAAAGTGTAATTGAGCGCTTAAGCAATTTTTATCAGCATGAAAACTCTAACATACATAGAGCGGCACATACCTTAGCGGCACGTGCAACTGATGCGTATGAGGAAGCAAGAGATAAAGTAAGAATGTTTCTGAATGCTTCTTCCTCTAAAGAAATTGTGTTTGTCCGTGGTGCAACAGAAGCGATTAATCTGGTTGCCCAAAGTTGGGGGAAATACAATCTGCAGAAAGATGACGAAGTCATAGTAAGTTTACTAGAACATCACGCTAATATTGTTCCTTGGCAAATGATTTGTTTTGAAACAGGAGCCAAGCTTCGTGTTATTCCTGTTGATGAAACGGGTCAGATTCTTTTGCAGGAATACGAAAAGCTTCTCAATCCTAAAACTAAAATAGTTGCTGTTACTCATGTTTCCAATACACTAGGTACGGTTAGTCCAGTAGGGGAAATCGTAAAGATTGCGCATAGATATGGGGCAAAAGTGTTAATCGATGGCGCTCAGGCGGTTTCTCATATGAAGGTAGATGTCCAGGCTCTGGACTGCGATTTTTATGTCTTTTCTGGACACAAGATTTTTGCGCCTACAGGCATAGGCGTCTTATATGGAAAATCTGAAATTTTGAACGCCATGCATCCTTACCACGGGGGCGGAAATATGATAGCAGATGTTACCATTGAAAAAACGGTATATAAAGATCCTCCTAACAGGTTTGAGGCTGGAACAGGAAATATTGCAGATGCTGTCGGTCTTGGTGCAGCTATCGATTATGTAAATTCCATAGGTATTGAAAATATCAATACCTATGAGAATCGTTTGCTAGAATACGGAATGAATAGTCTGCAAGGTGTACCAGGCTTACGACTTATTGGTACGGCAAGAGAAAAAGCCAGCGTTATGTCTTTTGTCATTGACGGTTTCACGCCAGAAGAAATTGGCAATACACTGAGCGAAGAAGGAATCGCTGTTCGTTCAGGACATCATTGTGCCCAGCCGATTTTAAGAAGATTCGGATTGGAAGCTACTGTACGACCTTCACTTGCCTTTTATAATACCTATGAAGAAATCGATATACTGGTCTCAGTACTTTGCAAGTTGAAAAAAAGTCGTCTACCTTAATATACTACCCTAATAGCTACAGATAACAATGGCATTAAAAAAAGATGACTCCTGTTCAGTACAGAATCATCTTCTTAATATTGCATAGCCTTTTTTTATTCTCCGTAACAAAGTGTACACATTAAATATAAAACGAGGTCTATGGACGTAAAAAAATCCGCTAACCTCGCTTTTTCTATATAAAAATTCATATTTCGATTTACTTTTGCTTGCAATCCCCAACAAATGGATTATAATAAAAATAGGTGGAAATTAAAAAAGTCGCCGTGTCCTGAGAGTGGTGAGACACTCTGAGGCACGAGCAGGTGAACCAGCACCTACACGTAACAGCTAGCTGTCTACGACGACAATTTATTATACCGTGCTTTTCCCTTGAAAACAAGGGGGATGTGTGTTCGGCATAATACGATTGAAGTTTTAGCAGAGGCTTAGCGTCTGCATGCAATCAAGATGACGTATAGCGCATGTGTAGGTTGAATAAAACCTCGCATGTGCTTTTTTGATTTCCCCTGAAACAAACTGTATGTTGGTTTTTTCTATCTGCATCAGCGGATAGAAGAAACCACGTGCAGAATGATGAAGGGGGATATAAATTGGTAACAGTACAGGGTAGTAAAAAGCTATGGGCAAGGTATCGCACCAGCGTGTGGCGAGGAAGCCTCCTCGCCACAACCAAGGGGAGAGGTTCGTTCTATTTACAAGGGACAAGATATGTTTTTTGGGAAAACAGAGGTTCTGTAAATGTATAGAATCTATAGAACACCAAAAGCCACGATTATTGCTCAGGAAGTAGAGAACACTGATTTTACAGTTAAATTGCTTACAGATTTAGATTGCAAAGAATATGTGATGATCAAGTGGCAAGATGCAGTTAATATATATGATTTTTCGCTAGTTGGTCAGGTCAATGAAATAGCTGACGAAATTTCATTAGAAGAGTTTAGAGAAATTACCTATGCGAAAATATATAAGGAATCATTAGAGGAGGAAATCAAAGCCCCAAAGATGGATTATCCAAAGTTCGACTGGAAATGTTTTGCAGAAAAAGGCTCAACTAGCAGCTGAGATACCTGCCAGTTGAGCCTTAAAAATATCAAAATCTCTGCTTTGCCCTCTTTACGACCAAAGAAAACGGGACTCAGAGCAGGCCTATTATGATGTTCCATTACAAACAAAACTGATGAAGGCAAGAGATTAAAGTTCTCTTGCCTTCATCAATTTTGTTATAATTTCTTGTTCTAAAATCCCAGAGGACGGAACCTTTTGCCAAGTTTTATTTATTTTTTCTTCAAAATTTATATCCATGTGAAATAGTTGAAACGTATTAAATTCCTCACTTGTAAAAAACAGTACGGTTTTTAAACGGATAGATGAAGGTTGATTATTTGTTACAATATAATCGAGAAGATGGGGGTTTTCGAGATTAAGTTCTCCAGAAGTATAAAGAATTCCCCAATCTGTATCCAGTGATTTTAGGGGGAGAATCTTTTTCAATTCAAGATCAGATTGGATAGAATCGTAAACTTTTTGTATCGTAAGGGAATTTGCTGGCAGTAAAAAAATAGATTGCTCAGTTGAACGTTGAAGTTGCTTTGGTGTGATGAGACAATTATAGATTTCAGTATCTTTTTTTACGAGTTCACTTGCGCTATAAGGGGCATCTTGATATAAAAGTTCTTTCGTTGTATCAAGAAGTTGATCACCAGGACGAATCCCAGCGTAGAATGCTGGTCCGAAGAGATTAACGGATATAACAGTTAAAGTATCATTTACGGCGATACCTTTGCTAAAAGGCAGGGTCGCTCTAGCAAAGCAGATAGATGAAAGAGAAAGTAAAATAAATAAAATAATACAAATTTTTTTCAGATACATGCACCTTCTTTACAATATACTAACTTGGTCATTTAACGTCACTATAGTTCTAATTCTAATAGTAACATAGTGTTTGTCAAGGAATATTATGGAGATTATTTTCTCAATCTATTAATAAAAGTGTAGGATATTACGATATTATTTAATAAATAATAAAGGCAGGTACTTTGATGATTGAAAAAGTAGAAAAGACTGCAAAAATGACAAGTATAGAAACTTGGCATCGATTTAATCGTAGGACTCAATTGAAATGTAATTTAAAAAGTCCGTTTCGGCGAATCCTAGATAAAAAGATAAGACAATTGAGAAAATGTAAAGAATCTGTTCAAATAGACAAGCTTTAAATCGAAACGAAAGGGTGAGTGTAGTTAGTAATCTTCTTGTTTTAATTTAAGTTTGTCGATATATGAGTAGGGAAAGTTAAATCATGGTATAATGTAAAAGTAATTTTGAAATTGATTGTTTTATATAAAAATGGAGGTGCTTTGGATGAAAAGTTGGTTGATTGCAGGGCTTATAGCTGTGATTGTTATGGCGATGGCAGTGAGTGGATATAACGGTTTGGTTGGTATGAATGAGGAGGTTAATGGAAAATGGGCGCAGGTAGAAAATCAGTTGCAACGTAGAGCTGATTTGATTCCTAACTTAGTCAATACGGTAAAAGGCTATGCCTCACATGAACAAGAAGCAATTAAATCGGTATCGGATGCTAGAGCTAGATTGGCTGGTGCACAAGGCCCGGGAGCGAAGGCTGAGGCCGACAATGAATTGAGTGGCGCTTTAAGTCGTTTGTTAGTGATAGCAGAAAATTATCCGAATCTAAAAGCGGATCAAAATTTCCGCGCATTGCAAGATGAACTTGCGGGAACAGAAAATCGTATGACAGTAGCAAGACAAGATTATAATAATGGAGTGCAAAATTTTAATACGAAAGTAAAGACTTTTCCAACTAGTATTTATGCGGGAATGCTAGGTTTTGCGCAGCGTGAATACTTTAAAGCGGAAGAAACGAGTAAAAAAGTTCCCGAAGTGAAGTTTTAGAGAAGATAGATGCTAGCTGGCTCAGGCAAAAAGGCAGGTGAAATAACTTGTTTAAAAAATATGTAGTTAGTGTACTGACCCTGTGTTTTGTGATGGTAGGTTCGGTATGTTTTGCAAAAACGGAAATTCCACAGACGCCAACGAGTAGTATTTATGTCCAAGATTATGCGAATGTTCTTTCTAATGAAGCGAAGCATAAGATCAATAGTATTGGTACTTCCTTGCAAAAACAAACCAAGGCACAGGTTGTTGTTGTTACGATAAAAACGTTGCAGGAAACGCCTGTGGAAGAATATAGCTTAGGCGTCCTTCGCCAATGGGGTATTGGTGATAAAAGCTTAAACAATGGTGTCGTGATGCTGGTTGTTGTGGATGATAAAAAATCACGTATTGAGGTTGGCTATGGCTTAGAAGGAGCCCTGCCTGATGCCAAAACAGGGCAAATTCAAGATGAGTATATGCTGCCTTATTTTAAAAAGGGTGAATATGAAAATGGTATCGTCAATGGTTATTTTGCTTTGACCAAGGTGGTAGCGGATGAATATGCGGTACAGTTGGATGATAGTCAAGTAAAACCAGTCAAAGCGACAAGCCAAGGAAGAACTAGTGTTTTAGATACTTTTTTCATGATTGGCATTGCAATTGTTATCATTGTCTTAGTAATCTTAGATTTCATCTTCTTTGGTGGTAGGTTTACTGCGTTGATTCTAGCCATTATCAGTTCCCGTGGCGGTGGCAGAGGTGGCAGCGGCGGTGGTTATGGCGGCGGTTCCGGTGGTGGCGGCGGTTCTAATCGTGGCTGGTAATAAAAATTTTTTTTAGATATATGAATTTAGATAATTTAGGTTATAATAGGGGTAGGAATACACATTCCTAATATTACTTATTTTCATTGAGCTGAATTTTAGGAGGTTAGTATAATGGCAAAATGGGCTTGTGTAGTTTGTGGTTATATTTATGATGAAGCCGAAGGGGATCCAGATAACGGTATTGATCCAGGGGTACCTTTTGACGAATTAGACGACGATTTTGTTTGTCCTTTATGTGGCGTAGGTAAAGACGAATTCGAAAAAGTAGACGAATAAGACATAGTGAAAAACTACCAAATTTTTATTTGGTAGTTTTTTTGTGGAAAAATCAAAGAAGGTTAATGGGTTACTTTATGAAGTCGTGGTAACCAACCGCGTTTCAACATCAGTTGCAATAACTTATAGTCCCAATCCAAGCCTCGATCTAGTAGCTCTTTATACATCATCGCTACCTCGACTTGATAAGATTGATGTAAAGCAGTCAGCATTGCCATCTGTGATGCTTTTGCCATTGTACCGACAGTGATCGCGATTTCGCCATCTGTCAAATGGGCATCGGGATCAATATCGATTGGACTTTTATGAAGGGTGCGACGACGGAATGTAAGGTTTGGAATTTCGGAACCAGTTTCTTGCAGCATTTCTTCTGATTGATCGATTACAGCTCGTGTCTGGGTATTGAGAGCCTCTTTGAGTAGCATTTTTAGCTCTTCATCTTGGGCATGGTTATAGAGCAGCTCAAGCATGGCCACATTGTAGCGACCCTGCGCAACAACACCATAAAGGGTAGCTGCTTCGAGATAGTTTAAAGATTCTTTGTCAAAAAAATTGTTGAATAACACGCGCGTTTCAGCATTGATTTTATCAAGAATGGACATAGTAAAACCTCCTTAAAGGTTAAAGATTATTTTCATTTTATAGGATAGCCAATTTTTAAAGATAAATGCGATAAATTTAATTAATGTTAGAATAATAATTTAATTGATTTTTAAAAACTAGTTTGCTATACTTTACATAAGGAAACTTCATCCCATCAATGAATGGCTTGTAGTTATAAAGATGATGCGCCTCTTTAGCGTAACTAGGTAAAGAGGATGATTGGCACGTCTTAAATAAGAGGGGGTTTATATTTATTATGAAAGTTACAGTTGTTGGAGCTGGTAACGTTGGTGCTACTGTTGCTAATGTTATCGCATTAAAAGGTTTTGCTAGTGAATTGGTATTGCTTGATATCAAAGAAGGCGTTGCAGAAGGTAAAGCAATGGACATGATGCAGACTTCTCATATGATGGGTTTTGATACTACAATCATTGGCTGTACAAATGACTATAGCAAAACTGCGAATTCTGCAGTAGTTGTTATCACTTCAGGTATCCCTCGTAAACCTGGTATGACTCGTGAACAATTAATTGGCACAAATGCAAAAATCGTTAAAAGCGTTGTAGATCAAATTTTAGAATTCTCACCAAATGCTGTATTTGTTGTTATTTCTAATCCAATGGATACAATGACTTACTTAACTCTTAAAGATAGTGGAATCCCTAAAAACCGTATTATCGGTATGGGTGGTATGCTTGATAGCAGCCGTTTCAGATATTATTTAAGCCAAGCTTTAGGATGCACTCCTACTGATGTTGATGGCATGGTAATCGGTGGGCATGGTGATACTACTATGATTCCTCTAGTTCGTTTTGCAACTTATAGAGGTATTCCTGTTACTGAATTATTAGATAAAGAAACTTTAGATAAAGTAGTTGCTGACACTATGGTTGGTGGCGCTACATTAACTGGTCTTCTTGGTACTTCCGCTTGGTATGCTCCAGGTGCAGCAGGTGCTACAGTAGCTGAAGCAATTGCAACTGATGCTAAAAAATTGATTCCTTGCTGTGTATCACTTGAAGGCGAATATGGCGAAAACGACATCTGTATCGGTGTTCCAGTAGTTCTTGGAGCAAACGGTATCGAAAAAATCGTTGAAGTTAAATTCAATGCTGAAGAAAAAGCTTTATTTGATAAGAGTGTTGCCGCAGTTCGTAAAACTAACGCTTTATTAAATGAATCTTTAGCATAAAATAATTTTTACATAATACAATTATGTAAATCGAAGAAGCAGCCTGCGGGCTGCTTTTTTATTGGCTAAAACTAACAATGTTCCAGGAAGAATTCCTTTATACTTAAAATAGTTTAAATATAAAGGAATTCTTCTTTCTATGTATAATAAATAAATAATATTAGTTTTTTGACGAATTTTGTTTTAATTTAAATAAGTAGAGAAACTTAGGAGGCAATTAGATGACAATTAAATTATTTGTTACAGATTTAGATGGGACACTCTTAAACAAGAAGCATGAGGTTTCTGAAGAAAATAAAATGGCGATTCGTGAAATTGTAGCACAAGGTGTTACGGTAACGATTGCGACTGGTAGAATGTATTCTTCGGCACTTCCTTATGCGAAACAACTAGAAGTTGATGTTCCTATCATCACTTATAATGGTGCGCTGATCAAATCTGTTTCGGGTGAAGTGATATTTGAGAGCTATCTTGATCCTAAGATTGTAACGGAAGTCTATGAATTTTGCGTGGAACATAATTGGTATATCCAAGCATATGCTGATGATGTATTATATTTTAAAGATCATGATGCAAAAGCAAAAAGCTATGAAATATTAGCGGGGTTAAAGGGCGTAGCTTTAGGCGATAAGTTATACGAAATGACTGAAAAAATCCCTAAAATGCTCATTATTACCGCTAATGAAGCAGAAACTGATGCGATTGTGCCAGTTTTACAAGCGCATTTTAAAGATAGAATTTTTGCCACAAAATCGAATCCAGATTATATTGAAATTGTAAATCCAAGTGTCAATAAATCAGCGGCATTAGATTTATTAATTAAAAAGCTTCATTTAACCAAAGATCAAGTGCTAGCAATCGGTGATTCCAATAATGATTTGCCAATGCTCAAAACAGCTGGTTTTAGTGTAGCAATGGGCAATGCTAGAGAACATATCAAAGCAGTGGTATCAGCAGTGACGACAGATTGTGAACATAGCGGTGTTGCAGCAGCAATTCATAAATATATTTTAAAAAAATAACGCTGAAAAGGATGGTTTATATATGGCAATTAAATTATTAGTTGCAGATTTAGATGGAACGGTACTAAACAATAAAATAATGGAAGATAACAGCGTTGCAGCAATCAAACGGGCAAAGAAAAAAGGGGTATTGGTAACGTTTGCAACGGGTAGAATGCATGCTTCAGCGGTAAAATTCGCGCGTGAGGCGGAAATTGAATTACCGATTATTACTTGTAATGGCGCCATGGTGAAAACGATGGCTGGCGATGTGCTATTTGAAAAATGTATTGAACCAGCACTGGTAAGGGAAGTCATGGACCTTTGTTTCGCGCATGATTGGCATCTACAATGGTATATCGATGATAAATTATTTGTTAAAGAGATGAAAAAAGATACTTGGCTTGGCTATGAAAGTGTTGATGGTATCGAAATTTGCGAAGCCAAAGATGAGCTGGATAAATATTCTCATGGTGTCATTCAAATGGTGATTCTTGATCGCAGTGCAGAAATTGATGTGATCGAAGAAACAATGCAAAAGCGTTTTGACGGTCGATTGTTTGCACCTAGAACTGCCTCTTATTGTATTGATATCGTTTCTATGGGAATCCATAAAGCGATTGGCATAAAAAAAGTTGCTGATAAATATGATATAGCTTCAGAGGAAATCATGGCAATTGGTGACTCTGATAATGATATCGATATGCTAAAATATGCGGGTTTTGGGGTAGCAATGGGGAATGCTTTCGAAAGCTTGAAACAAGTTGCTGATGAGATTACATTACCGTGTGATGAAGATGGTTTTGCTGTAGCGGTAGAAAAATATATTCTAGATAAGTAGGGGCAGGGGTATTTATGGCAATAAAATTAATAGTGACAGATTTAGACGGCACTTTGTTAACGGACGAAAAACTTATTTCCGATAGAAATAAAGCAGCGATCGCCGCAGCAGAGGCGGCAGGCGTTATGGTAACAGTTGCAACTGGACGTATGTGTGTTGCCGCGGCGCATTATGCACGGCGTATCGGCGTAACCTTACCGATTGTTTCTTGTAATGGTGGATTAGTCAGGGCCTATACAGGCAAAGCAGTATTTACCCATTGTTTTACGAGAGAACTTGCGCGTGAGGTCATTGCCTTATGCTATGACCGTGATTGGAATGTGCAATGGTATATTGATGATAAAGTGTACGTTAAGAAATTTAACGCAAAATTGTTTCGGGGCTACAATTTGATTGATGATTTTGCGGTAACTGAAATTGGTAACGATTTTGAAAGCTATCTCGATGATGTGATTCAAATTGTCATTCGTGATTTGGATGGTAACATCGGCAATATTCAAAAGTGTATCTATGAAAAGTTTCAAGGGCACTTAACTGTACAACAAAATACCGAAGTAAGTGTGGATATCGATGCACTCGGGATCAATAAGTCGGTAGGCATAGAGGTGCTGATCAATGAATTGGGAATTACGAAAGATGAAGTGATGGCCTTTGGCGACGCCGATAATGATATTGAGATGCTGAAATATGTTGGTGTGGGCGTAGCAATGGGCAATGCCATTGCTGCTGTAAAGGAAGTTGCTGATATCATTACTGAAGATAATGAGCATGATGGGGTTGCGGTAGCAATTGAAAAATATATTTTAAATAAATATAGCTTGTAAACAAACTATGGACAGATAGGGCGCGGGTCGGTGATAAGTACTCATCTGCGGCGTTGCAGTAAGGTACTGCGCCTTGCATCTGAGCACTTCTCGCAAACCGGCGACCTATCTTCGTACTAGTTTACAAGTGGAATGGATTTTGTTATTTTCTGTTCACCAACATAAATATTTTTATTTTGTCATAACTTGGGGCGTATAAATTTTATATACGCTCATTTTTCTAAGATACATCTTTTTCATTTTGCTTTTTTTTAGCTTTTGCCATATAATTGATATGAATTTACTCAATTTGATAAATAGCTATATCTGGAGGTGGTAAATATGGAAGACTTTCGCTTAGTTATAATTACAGGACTATCTGGAGCAGGTAAAACACAGGTAAGCCGCCATATGGAAGATTTAGGCTATTTTTGTGTAGATAATTTGCCGCCAATGTTTATTCCGAAATTTGCTGAGCTCTGTACGCATTCTACGGGGAGAGTCAATAAAGTTGCGCTGGTAGTCGATACGAGAAGTCGTGAGTTTTTTGATACGCTGCTACACGTCTTAGACGATATGGATGAACAGGGACTGACCTATGAAATGGTCTTTATGGAAGCAACCGATTCGACGATTATCCGTCGTTATAAAGAAAGTCGTCGCCGTCATCCGATGGCACCAAATGCTAGGATTAGTGATGGAATTGCCAGAGAACGCGAACGTTTAAAATTGGTGCGCGGCCGGGCGACGCATATCATTGATACTTCTGATTTAAAGAAAACTGTCTTAAAAGAGAAAATAATTAATTGGTTTGGCTGCCGGGCTGATGGCGATTCCATGAATATCACGGTACTTTCCTTCGGCTTCAAATTTGGTATGCCGCTTGATGCCGATATGGTACTTGATGTTCGTTTTTTACCAAATCCATTTTATATAGAATCGCTTCGTCATAAAAGTGGCGCAGTACCAGAAGTTGCTGACTATATAGCAAAATGGCCAGTAACGAAACAGTTTATTGAAAAACTGGATGATATGATTGAGTTTTTGGTGCCTAACTACGTTAAAGAGGGCAAGAGTCAATTGGTCATTGCAATTGGTTGCACTGGTGGAATGCATCGTTCGGTATTTATTGCAAAAAGAATTTTTGAGATTCTGAAAAGACAAGGGTATGCAGTAAATTTAGAACATCGCGATTTAATGAAAAATGAAGTTTTAGAACATCCCCAAAATTAGTTATGGTAAATATAGGAGTGTTTGTATGCACTTATTAAAGTGGTTGTACCCAGGGTTAAAATTTAAACGTTGGCTTGTTTTATTTGCAATTGGCGTTATGTTGGCTAGCATGGGCCTCGCGTTTGTTCTTAATTATAAATATATGGGCAATATGGAGGAAGCCATTTTTAAGGCTGTTTATGTATCAACGGGAACTTATAATTATACGGCAACGTCGATTATTGGGTTGTTGGTTGTTATGTTTGGTTTTGCGGTGATGCTGTTTGCGACTAGGATGATTATTCGTTCTGTTATTACGGTGTTGATTCCGGATAGTTCAGAGAAGCTCGTAGATTTGATTTATGAAAAACGTAAATTGAATCGCGGTCCGGCAATCACCGTAATCGGTGGTGGGACAGGCTTATCGGTACTGCTGCGTGGAATTAAAAATGCAACGAGTAATGTGACAGCGGTTGTGACTGTGGCTGATGATGGTGGTTCCTCAGGTAGACTGCGCGAAGATCTAGGAATGATCCCACCGGGCGATCTACGGAATTGTTTGGTGGCACTTGCAGACACGGAACCGTTAATGGAGAAGTTGTTTCAACATCGTTTTGGTGGCTGTGGCGACTTGGCAGGGCATAGCTTTGGTAATTTATTTATTGCTGCGATGACCGAAGTTCTTGGTGATGTGGAAAAAGCATTGAAAGAATCTAGTAAAGTACTCGCGGTCAAAGGGCGGGTACTGCCAGCGAGCACGCAAAGAGTACGTCTAATTGCGACTATGACAGATGGAACCATTGTCGAAGGTGAATCCAAAATTCCACTTGTCCATAAGACAATTGATCGCGTACATCTCTATCCGCCAGAGGTAGAGCCAGTAAAAAGCTCCCTTGAAGCAATTCAAGATGCCGATGCGGTGATCTTGGGGCCTGGTAGCTTATATACAAGTGTATTGCCTAATTTGCTGGTGAATGGTATCGCAGAGACGCTTCATAATAGTAGAGCAATTAAAATTTATATCTGTAATGTTATGACGCAGCCGGGAGAAACCGATGGTTATACTGCTTCGATGCATGCAAAAGCAATTATTGACCATGTCGGCCCAGGTGTAATCGACTATGTATTGGTTAACTCTACGTTGATTGATCCCGCAGTACAGGAGAAGTATGCAAAAGAAGGTTCTTATCCCGTGAAGGTTGATGAAGAAGCCTTGATTGATCTGGGCGTAAGAGTTCTACAAGCGGATATTATCAGTGAAGATAATGCTGGTCATCATGATCCGGCAAAATTGTCGCGCAATATCATGAATTTGGTAAATCAAGGTACAGATAATTTGCTTGATTACTATTTACGCGGTAATAAATCTAAGCATTAAAGGAATGAAAGCTAGTGTCATCGTTTTCAACTGAAGTGAAAAATGAATTGTCGAGAATCACGGCGGATGATGCTTGTTGTAGAATTGCAGAATTGGCAGCGTTGATGCGGATGGGGGCATCGATGTCAATTGGTAATAATATGAATTTGGGCATTAATTTCTCCACGGAAAATCCAGCGATTGCTAGGAAAACGCTTACTTTATTAAAAGAAAGTTTTAAGCTTAAAACGGAAGTTGTGGTTAGTCGGGCACGCCGCTTGAAAAAGAATAATAGTTATTTAATTCGTGTGGTGCCGGCACCGGCTGTTAGTGAACTCTTGACTACGCTTGGCATTATGCGAGGCGATAATTTAAATGTTAGTAGCGACGAGGGGCTTCTACGTAAAACTTGCTGTCGGCAAGCTTATTTAAGAGGTGCTTTTCTCGGTGGTGGGTCTGTAAGTAGACCCGAGGGCGACTATCATTTAGAACTTGTAACAGGCAATGAGGGGTTCGCTGCGACGTTGGTCAACTTATTTAAAAAGTTTGAATTGCCGGTAGGAATTACCGACCGTAAAAATGACTACGTAGTTTATTTAAAAGATAGTGAAGCCATCATGGATTTTTTAAGTATTGTTGGAGCTGAAGAAGCAATTGTTGAATTTGAAGTTGCTCGCAATGTAAAAGATGTTCGTAACCAAGTCAATCGTTTGGTCAATTGTGAAACAGCTAATTTACAAAAAACGGTCAATGCTGCTGTTCGGCAGGTTGGGCGAATCAAATTGATAGAGGCAAAAATCGGCTTGGGAAAATTACCTGACAATCTAAAGGAAGTTGCTTTGCTGCGATTAGAACATCCTCAGGCAAATTTACAAGAATTAGTTGCTGCAAATGATAATAAAATTGGTAAATCGGGCATGAACCATCGCTTGCGTAAATTAGAACAAATTGCAGTAGATTTAATAGAAGGTGAAGGAAATGGGCTTAAAGAGTAAAATTATGGCGCTAGGCGCCTTTTTTGTTGTAGCGATTGCTGCTGTAGGGATTAGTTGTGTGGTAGCACCAGAAAAAGGTGTACCAGTATTGGCTTACCATATGATCGCCGGCGATGACGATACCTATAGTGTTTCAGAGGTAAACTTTGAACAACAAATGCAATATTTAAAAGAAAATGGCTATACTGCTATTTCATTATTAGAGTTTGCTAAAGCGAAAAAAGGCAAATTTACGTTGCCGGAAAAACCAATTATTATAACGTTTGATGACGGTTATGATAATAATTACACGAAAGCTATGCCGATTATGGAAAAGTACGGTATGAAAGGTACTGTGTTTATGATTGCCAATAATATTGGTAAAGAAGATTATTTAACCTTAGAACAATTGAAAGATTGGCAAGCACACAATATGGAAATAGGCTCGCATACGGCAAATCATGTACCACTCGCGACGTTAACTAGTGACCAGAAAAAAGAAGAAATTGTTGCATCGAAGCTGCTACTAGAATGGAAGGGCCTCAAGACGATTTTTTTCATGGCGTATCCGTTCGGGAGCTTTGATGCCGAATCAGAACAATTACTGAAAGAAAATGACTACCTAGGTGGGCTTACAGGAAAAAGTGGACTTAATACATTTGATACAAATCCTTATTTACTACATCGGTTAAATATGCCAAATCCAAGATTTGGTTTAACTGAATTTAAATTGCGTTTGTTAAAAGCCAATGTTTATACGCGGTTAGGATTATAGTGTTTGGTAATTTTAACTGATTTACACTGGAAAATGTAATTGCTATAATAAATCATTGTAATACTAGGGGGAAGAGAATGAGAAATTTAAGTAAATTAGTGGCTGCTTTTATCTTTGTTACATTTTTGAGTCTGACATTGACCAGTGAAGCTGCGAGTAAATCTGTCAGTAAATCTGTCAGTAAATCACAAATAAATCTTATGGATATACCAGAATGGAAGGTCATGACGGCGGATGTTGGTGGAACTTTATTATTCTCCGATAGTCCAGAAATCGTCGAAGAAGATGGAATTTTGTATTCCGATACGGTACAAGGGAAGACAAGGCTATTATATTATCATTTAAATGGAACGAAATTACCAAAAAAAATTGTGGCAGTTTTAGAAAATACATCAGATCAAGATGTTGATATTACGATTAGTAACTATGCATTTGGTGAGCCTAGCAAAGATTATCTTTATGTAGGTAAAAGTACACAAGAACAATATTTTAAAAATACGAACATTGGATTTGCTCATGTGCCAGCCCATGGTAAAAGACTACTTAGCACAAAGCTTGATAAAATTGTTGTTGACCCGGAGAAATTAGTATATGGTGTTTTTGATTTTAATGCGACAGTGCCGTTAAAAGTGACAATGCTTATGTTACCAGTAAATGAAAATCCACTACTTTTCGTTGATCGGGCCAAAATATTACCAGCAGATAAGTCTAGACTTCGTGGTACCTTTACTGGTATGGATCGCATTATGAAAAGTGAAAAACCATATGATGGTAAAAAAGATGGTACCGTTGCTATTACCCTCGCCGATGGGAAATTTGACCGCTATCGTACCGGCATTGATGCAACCGATGGTAGTATTGTTGAAAACTACGGTAATTATGGTATATTATACAAAATAAATATTCCTACTAAGGGGCTAGGTAAGACTAATTATTATTTAAATCCACGTGGAGGCGTTTATGCGGGGGCGCTTAATATAAAGAAAGACCAGTATGTGCAAGGTGAAATGATAGAAACACCATTAAATAAAGCTTTTTTTGGTCAAGACAATAGCATTACAGATCTTACATATTTAGGTCAATATGATAATTTTAATCAATTAGTAATTGAATTTTCACCGCCAGGGGCATCCAACTTACCAGCAAGGTTAATTTTACAGCCCCAAAATTGATTAAACTTGCTTAGTTAATAAAAAAACGATAAAATATAAATAGTCATATGGATAAGATGAAGTTCTTATTTTTTTAATATGAATCATTTTGCAAAAGGAGGGCTATATCAATGGCTAAACGTATTACAACTGTAAACAAAGCTTCTCTTCAAGCTACAGTACATACTGGTGGTTGTGGAGAATGTCAAGCATCCTGCCAATCAGCTTGCAAAACATCCTGCACTGTAGGTAATCAAGTTTGCGCAAAATAGGCTGCAAAAATAGCCTCTTGCCCTAGTGGCGAGAGGCTTGTTTGTTGTTTGCGAGTAAATAGATAGATACACTGGAAAGTTGTTTAGTTTATATGATAGGAGAATTATAAATTTATGCAAAAAATACATAAGTTTTATTTAAATGGCATGTACATTATGTTAGATATTAATAGCGGCGCAGTACATGTTATCGATAAAATGATTTACGATATGATGGATCTATATGATGGTACGAATGGTGAGGCTGTTTTAGAAACCTATGGCATTATGTATGATCGCGCAGATGTTGCGGAAGCGTTAGAGGAATTGGAACAATTAATTGCAACTCAAGAACTTTTTGCGCCTAATATTGACGTGCCACCAACTTTTAGTCAAAAACCATTGGTAAAGTCGCTTTGCTTGCACGTAGCCCATGATTGTAATCTACGTTGTAAATATTGTTTCGCTGGCACTGGTGACTTCGGCCATGATAGAAGTTTGATGAGTAAAGAAGTCGGCGAAAAAGCGGTTGATTTTATTATCGCCAATAGTGGTCAGCGTAAACATTGCGAATTGGATTTCTTCGGTGGCGAACCATTAATGAATATGCCAGTCGTAAAGCATGTAGTAGAATATGTTCATAAACGTGAGCAGGAAACTGGCAAAGAATTTAAATTAACGCTTACAACGAATGGTGTACTATTAAACGATGCCAATATAGAGTATCTAAATGATAATAACATCAGCTTAGTCCTCAGTCTCGATGGTCGCAAAGAAGTGCATGATAATATGCGTCCTAACGTTGCTGGTAAAGGAAGCTATGATGGCATTTTAGCGAATTTTAAAAAGTTAGTCGATGCGCGTGGTGGTAAAAACTACTTCTTGCGTGGCACCTTTACTGCGTATAACCTTGATTTTACGGCAGATGTCCTTGATATGGCCGATAAAGGATTCGATCTTTTATCTGTAGAACCAGTCGTAGCGAAAGAAGCTGACTATGAAATTACAGAAGAACATTTACCAAAGCTGTTTGAAGAATATGATAAGCTAACTGAGGCTTATATTGATCGCAAATTATCAGGTAATGGCTTTGAGTTCTTCCATTTCAATATGGATATTAACAACGGCCCATGTGTAGCAAAACGCTTGAGTGGTTGTGGCGCTGGGCATGAATATTTTGCGGTAGCACCAAATGGTGATTTATACCCTTGTCACCAATTCGTTGGTCGTGATAAATATTTACTCGGTACTATTTTTGCTGGTGTGATTAGCAAAGAAATGCCTAAGTACTTTCGTCAGGCACACGTGCTAAACAAGCCAGAATGCAGCAAATGCTGGGCGCGTTTCTATTGCAGTGGTGGCTGTCATGCGAATGCGGATTTATTTAATGACGATATCAAGGTACCTTATGAAATCGGTTGTAAACTTCAACAAAAACGCATGGAATGTGCGATTATGATTCAAGCGAAATTGGCAATGCTAGAAAATCAGCCGAAGTAGATAAAAACATAATCAAAATTGCTATAACGATAATTGTGTTATATATCATTGAATATTTATGGTAAGTCTGTGCAAAATGATCAAATAATCAAAAAAAATCCTGTTTTGTTAATTATAAAGCAGGATTTTTTAAAATTAGCCAGAAAATAACAAATAGTATAATGATTATGTATTATAAAATTAAAGAAGATTATAGAAAAAATATTGACAATCTATATTGAATGGGGTAATATATCTCTGGGATGCAAAATAAACCAGTGGGGTAGAAAATAACCCAGAGGGCAATTATTGTGAAAGAAATTGAGAAAATTATAAGACTACAAAAAAAAATTGCTCCGGAATTAGTGAATCTCATTGAGGAACGCTACAGCATATTAAAGCATATTCGTTATAATCAACCAATCGGTAGAAGAGCATTGGCTAGTCAATTAGAATTTAGCGAATGCAGTATCAGAAATGGTGTTAAGGTTTTAAGGGATTCGGGTTTAATCCATTTATCGGGTCTTGGCATGACAGTAACTGAGGAAGGTCAAGACATGGTGAGTGATTTAACTGCTTATGTAGATGCTTTAAGTGGGCTAGCGAAGCTTGAAGTTTATTTAGCTGATGAACTAGGGGTTAATGAAGTAAAAATTGTGCCTGGCGACAGCCAAGCGGATCGATGTGTATTTTTAGAACTAGGACGAGTTGCCGCACGCATATTAGTTGATATTTTATCAAATAATATGGTGGTTGCTGTGAGTGGTGGATCCACGATGGCGATAGTGGCAGATTCAGTTGATTTATGCATGCCGAGTATTTTGGTAGTCCCGACACGCGGCGGGCTTGGCGAGCAAGTGGAACGCCAGGCAAATAGCGTTGCAGCAGTTATGGCGGGAAAATTGGGCGGTCAATATAGGCTTTTACATATTCCTGAAATTCTAAACGATGACGCTTTTGAAGCGATCAAAGCAACGGACAGTACGGTAAATGAAATAGAGCAGTTAATTAAAAATGCTGATGTTTTAGTGCATGGTATTGGTCGAGCTGATATAATGGTAAGCAGACGTAATCATATGCCAAAGGTTGCAGAGAATATTTGTAAACTTGGTGTTGGTGAAACGCTTGGACATTACTTTGATTTAGATGGCAACTGTATTTATACTTATTGTAATACTGGGTTTCGTCTGAATGATCTGGTGGGAGTGGGCAGAAAAATCGCGGTAGCCGGTGGAGCAGATAAAGCTGAGGCTATCATATCAGTAACTAGGGCAGGCAGTAAAGATGTCTTAGTTATCGATGAAGCTGCTGCTAGTTCTATTCAGTCAATAATAAAATCTGAGAAATCTCAGAAAACTTTTTAAAAAATATTTAGGGGGTATTTTCACAATGGCAGTTAAAGTAGCGATCAATGGTTTTGGACGTATTGGACGTCTTGCGTTTAGACAAATGTTTGGCGCAGAAGGATATGAAGTTGTTGCAATCAACGACTTAACTAGTCCTAAAATGCTTGCACACTTATTGAAATACGATTCTTCACAAGGCAGATATGCTTTGGGAGATAAAGTGACGGCTGGTGAAGATTCTATTACCGTTGACGGTAAAAAAATCACTATCTATGCAAAAGCTAACGCAGCTGAATTACCTTGGGGCGAACTTAATGTAGATGTAGTTCTTGAATGTACTGGTTTCTACACTTCCAAAGAAAAAGCTTCTGCACATATCAAAGCAGGCGCTAAAAAAGTTGTTATCTCTGCTCCAGCAGGCAACGACCTTCCTACAGTTGTATATAATGTTAACCATAATATATTAAAAGCTAGCGATACAGTTATTTCCGCAGCTTCTTGTACTACAAACTGCTTAGCTCCTATGGCGCAAGCACTTCATAAATTGGCTGCTATTAAAAGTGGTATCATGAGCACAATTCATGCTTACACTGGTGACCAGATGACTTTGGATGGCCCTCAAAGAAATGGTGATTTAAGAAGATCCCGTGCTGCAGCAGTTAATATCGTTCCTAACTCCACTGGTGCTGCAAAAGCAATCGGCTTAGTTATTCCTGAATTATTAGGTAAATTAATCGGTTCCGCACAACGTGTTCCAGTTCCAACTGGTTCTACTACAATCTTGATTGCAGTTGTTGACGGTAAAGTTACAGTAGATCAAGTAAATGCAGCAATGAAAGCAGCAGCTACGGAATCTTTCGGTTATACTGAAGAACAATTAGTATCTAGCGATATCGTTGGTATCAGATACGGTTCTTTATTCGATGCTACACAAACAATGGTTTCACCACTAGAAAATGGTACTACTCAAGTTCAAGTTGTTTCTTGGTACGATAACGAAAACAGCTATACTAGCCAAATGGTTCGTACGATTAAATACTTTGCAGAACTTGCATAGTTTATACTGATCTTTAAGGTCCGGCCTTGTTGGGCCGGACCTTTCTTAAATTTAAGGGAGGCATTCGCATGAATAAAAAGAGCATTAAAGATATTAACGTAAAAGGTAAAAAAGTTTTTGTCCGTGTAGATTATAATGTACCAATGGATGAACATTTAAACATTACAAATGATACTAGAATCAGAGCTACCTTACCTACTTTAAATTATTTGCTAGAACAAAATGCAGCACTTGTAATTGCTTGTCATCTTGGTCGTCCAAAAGGTGAAAGAGTTGCAAAATTCTCTGTGAAGCCAGTTGCAAAACGCTTAGCTGAATTAATCGGCAAAGAAGTGAAATTTGCTTCTGACTGTGTTGGTCCAGAAGCTGAAAAAGCAGCAGCTGCTTTAAAACCAGGCGAAATTCTTTTGTTAGAAAACCTTCGTTATCATAAAGAAGAAGAAAAAAATGATCCTGCATTTTCAAAACAACTAGCAGCACTTGCTGATGTTGCTGTAAATGATGCCTTTGGTGTATCTCACCGTGCGCATGCTTCAGTTGAAGGGATCACAAAATATATTGAAACTGTTGCTGGTTTCTTAATGGAAAAAGAAATTAGATTCGTTGGTCAAACAGTAGCAAATCCAGAACGTCCTTTCGTTGCAATCATTGGTGGTGCGAAAGTTTCTGATAAAATTGGTGTTATTTCCAATTTACTTAAAAAAGTAGATACTTTAATCATTGGTGGCGGTATGGCGCATACTTTTGATGCTGCTAAAGGCTATGAAATTGGTAAATCCATCTGTGAACCAGATAAATACGCATTAGCTTTAGATTTATTAAAACAAGCTGAAGCTAAAGGTGTAAAAGTTGTATTGCCAGTTGACCTTGTAATTGCTGATAAATTTGCTCCAGATGCAAATACAAGAATCGTTGATGTTGATAAAGTTGATCCAGAGTGGGAAGCATTAGATAGTGGTCCTAAAACTTCTGAACTTTATGCAGCAGCATTAAAAGATGCAAAAACTGTTATCTGGAATGGACCTATGGGTGTATTCGAAATGGATGCATTCGCAAAAGGTACAGAAGCAGTGGCACAAGCAGTGGCTGATTCTTCCGCGGTTAGCATTGTTGGGGGTGGCGATTCCATTGCTGCTCTTAAAAAGACTGGTCTTTCCGATAAAATTACGCACATTTCCACTGGTGGGGGAGCTACATTAGAATTCTTAGAAGGCAAGATACTACCTGGAATTGCAGCACTTGCTGATAAGTAAAGCCTGATTCACAGCGGCAACGCAATAAGCACGCATCTGCGTCGTTGGTTCTCACGAGTGCGGTCGACGTACAACTTGTACGACTCCCTTACTCGTTCCGAGCCGCCTAGCAGCTACGCACTTCTTGCGCGGCGGCAGCGAATCATAGGGATATATAGTTTTAGTGATTTAAAAATAAAAATATTTAGGGGGATTTCATATTATGCGTACACCTATTATTGCTGGTAACTGGAAAATGAATAACACGATGGCTGCTGGTACTGCTTTGGTAAAAGAATTGGCTGCTTTAGTCAAAGATGCGAAAAACGTTGACATTGTTGTTTGCCCTACATTTACTGCACTTTCAGCTGTTAAAGAAGCGACAAAAGGTACAAACATTCATGTTGGTGCTCAAAATATTCATTGGGAAGCAAATGGTGCGTTCACTGGTGAAGTTTCAGCAGAAATGCTACAAGAAATCGGCGTAGAATATGTTGTAATTGGTCATTCCGAACGTCGTGAATATTTCGGTGAAACTGATGAAACTGTAAACAAAAGAACAAAAGCAGCGATTGCAGCTGGTATCGTTCCTATCGTTTGCTGTGGCGAATCTTTGGAAGTTCGTGAAGCTGGTACAACAAATAAATTGGTTGGTGGTCAAATTAAAGCTGACTTAGCTGGTTTAACTGCTGAGCAAGTGGCTGGTATCGTTATCGCTTATGAACCAATTTGGGCAATTGGTACTGGTAAAACAGCTACTTCAGATCAAGCAAATGAAGTATGCAAATTTATCCGTGAAACTGTTGCTGGACAATTTGGTAAAGAAGCTGCTGAAAAAGTTCGCATTCAATACGGTGGTAGCGTAAAACCTAGTACGATTGCTGAATTAATGGGTAAAAGCGACGTTGATGGAGCCTTGGTTGGTGGCGCTTCTCTTAAAGCCGGCGATTTCAGCAACATTGTAAAATTTTAATTTAGGTGGATGAAATATAATGGAAAAATTAACTGCACCTGTAGCTTTAGTTATACTGGATGGTTGGGGCGTTGGCAGTATAGCTGATCCAAACAATGCAATTGCCATTGCAAAAACACCAGTGATGGATGCTTTACTAAAAAAATATCCTAATACAACACTAAAATGTTCTGGTGAAGCAGTAGGCTTGCCAGAAGGTCAAATGGGCAATTCGGAAGTTGGTCACTTGAATATTGGTGCTGGTCGCATTGTATACCAAGAACTTACTAGAATTACAAAAGCTATTAGAGAAGGTGACTTTTTCACCAATCCAGTATTTTTAGATGTAATTAAAAAAGTAAAAGCAAACAATAGCGCACTTCATTTGATGGGCTTATTGTCCGACGGCGGTGTGCATAGTCACAATACTCATTTGTATGCGTTATTAGAACTTGCTAAAAAGCAAGGTTTAAGTAAAGTATATGTGCATGCGTTTTTAGATGGTCGTGATGTACCGCCATCGAGTTCTGCTGAATATGTACAATTGCTTGAAAAGAAAATTGCTGAAATTGGCGTGGGTAAAATCGCAACGGTCTCTGGTCGTTATTATGCAATGGATCGTGATAAACGTTGGGATCGTGTTGAAAAAGCATATTTAGCAATCGGCGCAGGTGAAGGTGAAACTGCACCAGGCGCAGTAGCTGCGGTAAAAGCTTCTTACGATGCGGGTAAAACTGATGAATTTGTTTTACCAACTGTTATCGGTGCGTATACTGGAATAAACGAAGACGACGGTGTTATCTTCTTTAACTTCCGTCCAGACAGAGCAAGAGAATTAACACATGTATTTACAGATAAAGAGTTCGAAGGCTTTAACCGTAAAAATGGTTATATGAAACTTGCATTCGCGACAATGACACAATATGAAAAAGGGCTTGATGTTGAAATTGCCTATCAACCTCAAACTTTGACCAATACACTTGGCGAAGTATTGCATAAAGAAGGCATGAAACAACTTCGTATTGCTGAAACAGAAAAATACGCGCATGTTACTTTCTTCTTCAATGGTGGTGTGGAAGCTCCACTAGAAGGCGAAGAACGTATTTTAGTTCCTTCACCAAAAGTAGCAACGTATGATTTAGAGCCAGAAATGAGTGCAATTGAGGTTACAGACAAAGTCGTTGAACAAATCAACGCGAAGAACCACGATGTCATCATCCTTAACTTTGCCAATGGTGACATGGTTGGTCACACAGGTGTTGTTTCTGCAGCTGTTAAAGCTGTAGAAACAGTGGATACCTGTGTAGGTCGTTTAGTTGAGGCGATTCAGGCAGCTGATGGTACAGTTTGTATCACCGCTGACCATGGTAATGCCGAAGTAATGGTAGACCCTGTAACAGGTGAACCGTTTACAGCACATACGACCAATGTAGTACCGTTTATTGTAGTTTCAGATAAAGTTACTGGCGTAAATACAGGTAGTTTATGTGATATTGCACCTACAATGCTTACGATTGCTGGTGTGAAAATCCCAACTGAAATGACAGGTAAATCCTTGTTGAAGTAATTAAGAAAAACCCTCACTTTTCTTATATGAAGAGCCGCAGAGCATTTGCTTTGCGGCTTTTTGGTATAAAAATTTTACATAAATTTAACAGATTGATAACAAATCTTCTTTATATAAGTCCTACAATAAATGATAAGGGAGCTAGTCTCTTAAATATTCGTTCGATTTTGAAGGAGGACTCATTGATAATGATGTTTCAACTGCCAAAGAAATTCAGGAAAAATGCACTTACTATGTGTACAGCGTTGACTGTACTTGGATGTATGGCAGGTGGGAGTGCAATTGGATTTGCAGCACCTTATGTTATCCAGCAGATTTCACCAATAACGGTATTGCCAATTGACAATGCAAAATTCGCTGCTGGTCAAAAATTTGACTTTTTAATTGAAGTGAAAGATGCAAAAACGAATGATATCCAAGTGACGATCAATGGTAAAACGGCTGAGCAGTATTTTGGCAAACACGCGGTAGCTGCTATGGATGGAACTATGGCAACGTATCGTATTGATCAAGTGAGTGTGAAAGAAGCAGGCAATGTCGATATCGTTGTAAATGCAAATGGCAATAAACGTATCGTAAATTATACTATAGTTGCGGATAAATCAGTGAAAAAAGCAAAAAATGTAATTCTTCTTATTGGCGATGGCATGAGCTTACAAGCGCGTGAGATGGCACGTATTTTAGAAAAAGGCATCAAAGAAGGCAAATATAATGATGTTCTTGAGATGGAAAAACTTTCAAATATGGCAGTAGTGACGACCTCTGGTTATGATTCTTTAGTTACAGACTCGGCAAATAGTGCATCTGCTTATGCTACTGGGCAAAAAGGCGTAGTGAATGCAATGGGAACTTATACCAATAGCACGAAGGATCCATTTGACGATCCAAAAGTAGAAAATATCGTAGAACTTGCAAAAAGGACTCGTGGTATGGCAACGGGCTTAGTAACTACTGCTAATATTACAGATGCGACTCCAGCAGCGATGGTAGCGCATACACGTAAACGCAGTGAACAAAACTTTATTGCCCAAGATATGCTAGATCCTAGCCATCGTCCAGATGTTATCATGGGTGGGGGTTCCAGACAATTTTTGCCGATGAGTACACCTGGTTCAAAACGGAAAGATGAAACGAATGTAATCAATGAGTTTAAAGATCTCGGCTATCAGTTCTCTGGGACAAAGTCAGAGCTTCTAGCAACACCAGCGAATGCAGATAAATTATTAGGCTTATATCAATTGGATAATTTAAATGTATATATTGATCGTGAAATGCTAAAAAATCCTAAAGTATTGGGTGGCTTTAACGATCAACCAGGGCTGGTTGATATGACGAAAAAAGCGATCAATACATTAAGTAAAAATCAAAATGGTTTCTTTCTAATGGTAGAAGGAGCGTGTATTGATAAGCAATTACATACGATGGATTGGCAAAGAGCGGCGTATGACAATATCGAATTAGATAAAGCAGTTGGTGTTGCTAGAGAGTTTGCCAAGCAAAAAGATGATACTTTAATCATCGTTGTTGCTGACCATTCCCATGGTGCTAGTATCACAGGTACTTATCATGAAAAAGATGGTAAGACTGGTCGTGAAGCAGTGCGTGTTTATGCAAATGCAGGTTTCCCAACATTTGAAGATAAAGATGGCGATGGCTATCCAGAAAATCCAGATCCAGATGTAACCTTGGCTGTGCAATATGCAAATCATCCAGATGTAAATATGAATTATAAATTTAAACCAGAACCAATTTCACCAGCAATCATGGCAGATGGAAAAGCAATTGCGAACCCTAAAATAGAAGGTCAATTCCAAGAAGGAAATATTCCTGCGGATGACACTTCAGAGGCACATTCTGCTGACGACGTTCTTCTTAACGCCGAAGGTCCTGGCGCAGACTATTTCAAAGGTGTTATGGATAATACAGAAGTGTTCTTCGGCATGGTTCGTGCCCTTGGTCTTGATGGAAATAAAAATAGTAAGTAAGTAGTAGGGAGGCAAATCAGAATGAAAAAACTAGTGCAATTGATCCTAGGAGTATATTTGGGTATGATGCTCGCTAGTGCTTTTTCACAATATGATTCGCCCGAGCAGGCGGTTCCGAGGGCGGAATCGCCTGTTTTCTTTCGGACGGCTCAGGCAGCATTTTGGGATGGGTGGTTTAATCAAGCCCCAACCAATATAGAGTTTTCGGAAATGTATGAATCGGCATCATCACTAGGAATAAAACTATCCGATAAACTGAAAAACGCTGAAGGACGTCGCGTTTCAATGGTAGGTTTTATGGCGCCACCGCTCAAGCCTACCATAAACTTTTTTGTGCTTACGCGAGAGCCGATGTCTATTTGTCCGTTCTGTTCTAGTGATGCCGATTGGCCAAGTGATATTGTGATTGTAAAGCTAAGTGAACCAGTGACATCGCTTCCGTTTGATCGACCCATTCGCGTGACAGGTCAATTGGAACTCGGAACGCAAGTCGATGGCGAGACTGGTTTTGTTAGCTTAGTGAGAATTCAAGCAGATAATTTAGAAGCACTATAAGTACCGTAGCCATAAAAAAAGGAAGTGCGAGGGGAACTGTATGCTAGAAATTAGAAATGTAATCAAACAAATCAATACGCCAAGCGGCGAAAGTTTGACCATTGCTAAGGTGGATGAACTAAATGTTGCAGCGGGAGAACAAATGCTACTCGTGGGCCCAAGTGGTTCAGGAAAAACAACGTTACTCCATATGATTGCAGGTTTGATTGTACCCACAGGCGGTATGATTCAGTGTGATGGGGTAGTGTTGTCTGATTTATCATTAAGAGAGCGCGACCAGTGGCGAGCAAAAAATGTTGGTTATATCTTTCAAAAGCTTAATTTACTTGATGGTTTAACAGTAAGCGAAAATATCGGCATTGCCGCTCGTTTTGCTGGACGAAAAGATAAAGCACAAATTCGTAAAGAAACCTTGGCTTTACTTGATCTAGTCGGACTAACCGATAAAGCCAATAGTAAACCGAATCGCCTGAGTGTTGGAGAGCAGCAGCGCGTGGCGGTTGCTAGAGCAGTGATTAATAAGCCAAAACTTATTTTAGCCGATGAACCAACAGCGAGTCTTGATCAAGCCAATGTATTCATTATTTTAGAATTATTAAAAAAACTATGCCACGAAAATAATAGCAAATTATTACTAAGTACACATGATCAAATGGTAATGTCGCAGTTTAAGCTTTGTTATCAAGTTAGAACCCAAGAGAAGGTGACGGCATGACTCATTTGCTTATCATTTGGCGGAATCTTTGTCAGAAACCTTTGCATAGTCTTTTGAGTATTGCTGTTATTGCGAGTTCGATTGCGATGACAATTGTAGTAATGTTACTTTCATCTAGTATCCAGCAGGGGTTGATCAAAGCGGCAGAACCGTTTGATTTAATCGTTGGAGCAAAGGGAAGTCCCAACCAATTGGTGCTAAATACTGTGTTTTTACAAGATGTACCGATTGGTAATATTGACTATGATTTGGTCGAGAAGTTAGAAAAAAATCCCTTAGTACAGTCGGCAATTCCGATTGGCTTTGGCGATAATTATCGTGGCTTTCGTCTCATCAGTACCGAAGAACGTATTTTTGAGCATGTGATAAAAAACGGTCAACCACCTTGGCTTCAGCTCTCGCAAGGAAGAAAATTTACAGGCGCTTTTGAAGCGGTGCTTGGAGCGAAAACAGCAGTCGCAACTGGGCTAAAACTTGGCGATCAATTTACTTCTTCACATGGTGTGATTGCAGGAGGTGGGGAAGAGGAACATGTGGAGAAATTTACGGTTGTTGGGATATTGAAAGATCTAAATGGTCCTTATGATAGTGGAATTTTAGTTCCACTCGAAAGTATTTGGCATATGCATGAGCATGGCCACACGCATGCTGAGGTAACAGGACATGAGGAACATGAGAATGAAAAAAGCACAACGGTCATTTTAGTAAAACCGAAAGGCTATGCTGAAGCGATGAAGCTATATCAACAGTTTCAAAAAAATCAAGAAGCCCAATTGATTTTTCCCGCACAAGTCGTAGTCCAATTGTTTGCAATCTTGGGCGAAGGTCAAAAAATATTGCAGATGATCGGCAATGCGGTACTAGCGATGGCAATGCTGGTAAGTGCGTTTTCTGTATATTGGTCGGCAATCAGCAGGACTAGAGAGCGGGCGATTTTACGGGCGATTGGAGCGGGAAATCGCGATATTTTAGCCATTGTCTTTGGTGAAGGGGCATTTTTAGTTGTTAGTGGTACGCTTGTTGGTGCTCTTTTAGGACATGGCATTTTTTCACTTATTGCCGATATCTTACAAAAGAAAACGGCAATCGCCATCGTTGGTACTTTTTCTATGGTTGAACTGAATATGCTGATCGCGGTGGTTTTAGTGGGGCTGATTATTAGTATCGTCCCTGCCGTTCATACCGCAAAAAAAGATGTAGCAGATGATTTGTAATAAATAGAGTAAAGCATAAAAATAGGAACGCCCAGCTTGCAGTTTAGTCATGCATGGGTGTTCCTATTTTTGCTTTTGTTTCTATGTAGTATCATTTAAGCGTACATATCTGCAAGCAGACCTAACGAAGAGGAAGAAGAGGTCAGTGATGTTAAATCAGGAAATGGTACGAGGTTACTGGTGTTATTGATCGCTAGTGTTATTTTGGAGTAGGCTTGATCAGCAAGACCAGTTGATCCGCCAAGTGCTGACGTTACGGCATCGTAATTATTGTTCACTGCATCCGTTAATGCAGTTTGATCCACCGTCATTTGCCCAGATTTATCAACAGTAATGCCAATCGAAGACAGTACATTACTTGAATTTTTCGTACCATTAGAAAAAGAGTTCGCCAGACCAGAAAGTGCTGTAGACACATCGGAATTCTCAGTGAATAATTTCGTAGCATCGTTATAGTCATTTGCAAAAGACGTAATACTATCTACGATATCACTGGTAGAACTTTTAGAACTGTTGAGTGTTTCGGCGAGCTTCGACGAGGAAGATTTTAAACTGGTCGCGGCTGAAGCAAAAGAAGAATAGAAGTCATTAGAAGTCTTTGTATATTCTTTCATCGTCGCTAAAATAGCTGTTTGGTTTGAGGAACTGTCAGAAAAAATGCTTTTCCACAAAGAGCTGTCGCTAGTTGAAGAAAGCGAATCAAGAAGATAACTGTTTGGAGAGCTTGAGGAACTGGAGCCGAATAAATAACTGTTGGAGTTGGAAGCTGAAGTATCGGCAGATTTAAAGATACTATTCGATTTGCTCGTTGCATACTTCAAATAAGACACACTGCTTTGTGAAGTTACCGAATTAACATTCATGAAAATCACCTCCTTTAGGATAGATTCTTGCCTAATATATCGTCATTTTTTACTTATTACTTAAATTTAAATGATGTCAATGCGTGGTGATTACATCCATAAATTCACCTTTATTACTAAAATTTTTGATAAAATAATCCATTTATATTTTTTATATAGCATGATTTCGACAAAATAGCAAGAGTGATTGTCTGAAAAGATGATGTATGAATGCTGTTATAACTATTTATAAAAATAGAAGAGGCATATTTATCAGGCGTTGATAAGAAAAAGTTGACATAATTTTTTCGGGAAAATTGTCATTAATTCGTTTATGGTTATGTTATAATTATAGTAATTATGAATTATTTTGCTTCAGAGAGAGTGGTGCATCGTAGTGAAAAATTTCAAGCAGTTTGATGTAGAAAGCTACCGCATTTTAGCTGAATTAAGTGAAGCAATCACGTTTGAATGGGATGTTCAAATAGATAAATTTTATGTTTCATCGCAGTGGAAACTTAAATTTGATTATGAACCAAGCTATGATCACTTTAGCCAAAATATTCGTCAGGCATTAAGGATACACCCGACGGATAGAAGAACAATTGTTCGATATGTTAATCAGGTGAAAAAGAATATAGAAGGTTTTTTGCAATTAAACAATTATGCAGAATTTGAAGTACGACTTCTACATAATAAACAAGAATATATTTGGTGTAAAATTCGCTTAGTACTAAGATGTGGTGATGCTAATCAACCTGAGCGAGTATTTGGGATGATTACGGATATTGATGCGGAAAAGAAAGAACATCAAAAATTGCTTTGTCAGGCACAAAAGGATGTGTTGACCGGATTATATAATAAAGCTACAACGAATCAGCTGATTGAGGAATATATAGCAGAGGTCACTATGCCAAATAAGAAGCAGGCTTTATTTATTATAGATATTGATGGTTTTAAAGATGTAAATGATCATTTGGGACATTTGTTTGGCGATGCGGTGATCGCTGATTTAGCACATAGTATTAGTAGAACTTTTCGTGATTCCGATATTGTAGGTAGAATTGGTGGTGACGAATTTATTGTTCTACTAAAAAATATACCTCAAATGGATATTATTTTCTTAAAGGTGCAAGAACTTCTTAAGAGCCTAAAACGGTCTTATGATAGTAACGATAAAACTTATGAGGTATCTGCCAGTATTGGTATAGCACTATATCCTGACCACGGTGATACCTTTGCTACCTTGTTTCAGAAAGCGGATCAGGCTTTGTATTATGTAAAAGAACATGGTAAAAATAATTTTTATTTTTATTATGAGGAAATGCCGCAAGTTCAATATGAGAATAAAAGAAGGACCGCGAGTGCTGATGAAAGCAATGTCCCAATATCAAAATCATTTCATGAGAATGTCATTGAGTATATTTTTAAAATACTATATCGAAGTAAAGATGCAAATACAGCAATTCATTTAATTTTAGAAGTGATTGGCTTGAAGTATAATGTAAGCAGAGCGGTTATTCATGAAAAAACAGAGGACTCTTTATATTCTAATACGTTTGAATGGTGTAATAAGTCAGTACCCTCAATTCAAGCGGAGCAGCAAGGAATATCAGCAGAATTTGTTGAAAGAGTTCATCCGTATTTTGATAAAAATGGTGTGTTTAGTTGTGCAAATATTAATCTTTTATCTGATGAACTGAAGATATACTTTAAAGATAGTCCAGTCAAATCATTACTGTATTGTCACATGATTGATGGAGGAATGGTTAGAGGGGTTATCGGTTTTGAATATTATAAGCATCCTCGCATCTGGGCTAATGCTGAAATCGAGGTACTATCTTTTACTGCGGAGATTTTAAGTACATTCTTACTTAAAAAGCGTGCGATAGACAAATTAAAACTTTCGCATGTGCATGCGCTTGAAATTATGGATCATATTGATTCTTTTATCTATGTCATTGATAAAAATACCCATGAAGTGCTTTTTTTAAATAAGAAAGCAATTGAGTTTTTTGGTAGTCATCATATGGGCGGATTATGCTATGAATTCATCAGTTGTGAAGATGGTCCGTGTTCGTATTGCCCGATGCTTCAAATTACAGAATCAATTGAGCAGGTGAATAAGGAAGTTTATTTACCGAAGCGAAAGCTGTGGATCAAGGCAGCTGTTTCAACAATTCAGTGGAATGATGATCGGGAAGTTTGCTTACTCCATTGCCATGATATTACAGAATATAAAAAATAGCTGAAAAAATGAAGGACTGCTTTTATGCAGCATTTCATTTTTTAGGTAAAGTAGCTAGGAACTCTGTGGAGATGAGCGGAGATAAGAGGAACTCTGTGGCTATCTACTTTAACGGCAGATTGGCAGGAATAGGCAGGAATAGGATGATTTTGGGCGGTTCGCCAGTGCCGTAGGATCAATGATATAATAGATTTGTAAAGCAACGAGGCTTTACAAATAAAAACAACGCAAGATCAAGTTGTTTATATAGGTAAGGGGTTAGATATTATGCTACAGTGGTGTGCGTTATTTTTAGCAATCATTACTGAAGTAACTGGCACGACGATGATGAAGATTGTCGGGCAAAATGAATCCATTGGTGGATATCTGTTATTACTTATGATGGTTGGGTTATCCTATTTTTTATTATCGAAAGCAATTGTGAAGATCCCACTTAGTGTTGCGTATGCAACCTGGGAAGGTATGGGGCTCATTGTCATGACAGGTATCGGTTATATTTTGTTTCAAGAAGTTTTGTCGGTTTCGAAAATTTTGGGGGTTAGTTTTATTCTATTAGGAATGATCCTATTAAAGAAAGGCATGGTTAATGCTAAAACAGCGGGTGATAAAAATGAGTGATGGTATTTTATTTTTATCAGTATCGATTGTATTAGATGTTATCGCCAATATATTTTTAAAAAAATCGGATGGTTTTAAAAATAAAAGTTGGGGCTTTGGTGCGGTAATCTTGATTATTATTGCATTTGCCACATTATCTCAAGCAGTAAAAACGATGGATTTGAGTGTAGCCTACGCGCTATGGGGAGCAAGTGGTTTACTGCTTACCACAGGTTTAGATGTTGCGTTTTATGGCGTTAAATTAAAAAGCATGGCGCTCGTTGGTATCGTTTGTATGATGACAGGTATCGTACTCATTCAAAGTTTTGCCTAAGTAAAAATTCGTATTTTAGATATGCTGGATAGGCTTAGGTTATGGTTATCATCATAGCAATAAATTTCATAAAGTTGTGATTGCTAAAAGCTTGCAGAAATATGTTTTTCTGCAAGCTTTTATTTTTATACAAAACATATTGACAAAGTATGCTTAATAGGTTATTCTTTAAAACATAAGATTTATAAAAACATATATGATAAGTATGTTTTAGGAGGCGAATATCATGTCACATTCTAAGGAGCATTTTCATGAACAAGAAATAGATTTTGATCAAGAACATGATTTTGATGGTTTAATTTCAAATAAATGGAATTTTAGAAAGGAACGGGTTGGACGTGATGACGTGATTGCTATGTGGGTCGCGGATATGGATTTTGAAACTTCACCAGCAATTCAAAAAGCAATTGTTAAAAGGGCCAAGCGCGGTATTTATGGCTATGCTGCCGTCACAGAAGAGTACACCAATGCGGTAATTGGGTGGTTCCAAAAGCGTCATCAATGGACGATTGCACCAGAATCTATTAGACAAACCCCGGGTGTGATCACAGCGATTCATCTTGGTATTCAAGCATTATCAGAACTGAATGATTTTATTTTGATTCAGACACCAGTATATCATCCTTTTTTTCGCGTGATTAAACAGACTAAGCGTCAAGTATTGGAAAATCCGTTTATTCGGACGGAAAAAGGCTATGAAATAGATTTTGAGGATTTTAAGCAAAAGATTATTGAGTATAAGCCAAAAGTATTTATTCTTTGCAATCCGCATAATCCAATTGGCAAGGTTTATCGTAAGGAAGAGCTGATCAAGCTGGGAGAAATTTGCCTGCAGTATGATGTAAAAATGATCGTGGATGAAATCCATTGTGATCTTGTATATTCTGCCGCAAAGCACATTCCATTTGGGACACTTGGTGATGCGTTTGCAAGGAATGCAATCATCTGTACAGCACCAAGTAAATCCTTTAATTTAGCTGGCATCAGAAATTCCAATATTATTATTCCTGATGAAGACCTGCGCGCGAAATTCCAAGCGGTTTATGATTTTGTTGGTATTCCAAGACCTAGTTTATTTCCGCTGGTTGCAACACAGGCAGCCTATGAAAAAGGGGAAGAATGGTTTGAACAAGTGATTGCGTATATCCAGCAGAATCGCGATTATGCAATCGAACGTATCGAAAAGAATTTGTCGAAATTAAAAGTAAATCATCCCGAAGGTACATATTTCTTATGGGTAGATTTCAGTAATTATGGCTTAACCAAAGAAGAGCTAGAGATGTTCTTAATCGACAAAGCTGGAGTCTGGTTTAATCAAGGCTATATTTTTGGATCACAAGGGATAGGCTTTGTCAGAATCAACATCGCTTGCCCACGTAAGACGTTAAAAAGAGCATTAAAACAACTTGAAGATGCATTAAATGATTTGAAGTAAGAGGAGAATGAAAGATATGAATTTATTGACGGACAGAAAAAAATACGGGAGTTTATTTTTAGCGTTTTTATTGATCATGGGGCTAGCGATTACTACCGGTTGTGGTTTAGGCGAGAATAATAAACCAGAAGCTAAAAAAGATACAAAAGAAGTAAAAACCTATCAAGTCGCAACGCGAGGAACGTTTAGACCTTTTACTTATATGGATGAAAAAGATCAGTTAACTGGTTATGATATAGAACTTTTACGCGAAGTTGAAAAAAGAAATCCTGATATTAAATTTGAATTTAAAACGATGAGTGTAGATGCGGGTTTTTTAGGCTTGGAGTCTGGTCAAGTTGACATTGTTGCCAATCAAATCGTTGCAAATCCAAAGAGAGCTGATAAGAGTATTTTTACAAAAGAAGTTAACAATTACACAAGCCGTAAACTTGCTGTAAAAGGTGATAGAACTGATATCACTACGATTGATGATTTACGTGGTAAGAAAGTTGCTGTTACTAGTAGTAGTGAAGTGACGCGTCAACTGCAAAAATATAATGAGACCGCAGAGCCTAAAATAGAATTGGTCTATACGGACAAAGGGACTACAGAAACCTTGAATTTAGTAACGACTGGACGTGTGGATGCATCGCCGACGTATGAAGTAGCTATTGATGAAGCAAAAAATACACTTGGGCTTGATGTAAAGGCTGTTGGTCCTACCATCGCTAGTGATGCTACCTGCTATGCTTTACGTAAAAACGAAAGTTCGCAAGCCTTAGCAGATAGGATTGATGCGACAATCAAAGAAATGCGTGCGGATGGCAGCTTGAAAAAATTATCTGAAAAATTCTTAGGCAAGGATTATACTGTTCCACAAATGTAGGAAAAGCAGAAGTTTATAAGACAATCTGGGAGCATGAACTAGAAAGAGGTGTGAAGCGTGGGCAGTTATTTTAGTGTTGATTATATGATCAAAGCTTTTCCGACGTTGTTATCCTATATTGATGTTACAATTATAGTCACAATCGTAGCGGAACTATTTGGGATCGTGATTGGTTGCGTCGTTGCTTTCCTTCGCATTCATAAAGTGAAGGTATTGAATCAGGTGTGCCTTTTATACCTTTCGTTTATTCGCGGTACACCATTTTTGGTTCAGTTATACTTAGTATGCTTTGGTTTGCCTCAATTATTACACGGTTTGGGATATCAAGATATCCGTTCAATACCGGGACTGTTATTTGTCTTTCTTATCATGTCGATCCATACTGGTGCTTATATTGCTGAAATTATGCGTAGCAGTATTTTAGCAGTCGATAAAGGGCAATTGGAGGCAGCGCATTCCATTGGCATGAGTACGTATCAAGCGTATATTCGAATTATCTTGCCGCAAGCGTTTCAATTGGCAATTCCGGCGCTCGGCAATAATGTGATTTCAACGTTAAAGGGAACGTCCCTGATTTTTAACGTTGGTGTTGTCGATATGCTGAGAAAAGCTGATTTAATGGGCTCTTATAGCTATCGTCATTTAGAGTTATATGTAGATATCGCTATTATTTATGTGCTCTTGTGTTTTGTGATACAAGTAGCGACATATTTCTTGGAACGTCGCAGCACACTAAGTAAAGAATTGGCTTCGTGATTTAGTTGATTAGAAAGAAGAAAGAGGATAATCAATTATGAATAGTATTATTGATCCCTATTTTTTGATGGAGATATTTTGGAAATTGGTAGGCTATATCCCAATGACCTTAGGATTAGCGATTACGAGTATGGTTCTTGCCAGCGTATTAGGACTTTTTATGCTGATCATTCGGATGAAGAAGATTCCTGTTTTAAGTAAATTGGCTGATCTATATGTTTTGTTAGGTAGGGCGTTGCCGACGATGATTATCCTATATATCGTATTTTTCGCTTTACCGATCGCTCTAATGATTTTCGCTGAAAAGACTGGACAAAAGATCGAAATTAATCAAGTTCCTGCAGTCGTGTTTGCCGTTATTGGTTTGACGATTCACACAGGGGCATACTTAACTGAGGTTTTTCGCGCTGCGGTGCAATCAGTAGAAAAGGGCCAAATGGAAGCAGCGTATTCTATTGGTATGACTTGGTGGCAAGGTTTTTATCGTATTATCTTTAGGCAGGCAGCTGTTTTTGCGATGCCATTGATGGCAAATCAATTTCTTAATTTAATCAAAAATACATCCATTGCTTTTATGATTACCGTAATGGAATTATTTGGGGCGGCTAATGTGATTTGTGCGGACAACAACCGTTATTTAGAAGTTTATATCGTTGTGGCGTTCATTTATTGGGGGATGAGTATTCTTTTTGAAAAATTATTCCTAGTAGTTGAGCATAAACTCGCGGTGTTTCAGAAAGGAAGCAACTCATGATTACATTTAAAAATATCCATAAATCTTTTGGTACCAATGAAGTGCTAAAAGGGATCAATGCTAGCGTACCCACAGGCTCGGTGACTGTAATCTTAGGACCAAGCGGCTCGGGAAAGACGACGCTTTTACGGTCCATTAATTTTCTGGAAAAGGCCGACCGTGGCGAAATTATTTTAGATGATTTGCACATTGATGTGGAAAAGGTAACCAAACAAGAAATTCACGAGATTCGTCAACGGACAGCAATGGTTTTCCAGTCTTATAATTTATTTAAAAATAAGACAGCACTTGAAAATATCATGGAGGGGTTAACCGTTGTCAAGAAGATGTCAAAAGCTGTAGCGAAGGAGAAAGCCTTGGTTTTCTTAGAAAAAGTGGGGCTGGGGAGTAAAGGCGATTTTTATTCACACCAATTATCTGGCGGTCAACAACAACGTGTAGGAATTGCTAGAGCTTTGGCACTTAATCCTGAGGTGATTTTATTTGATGAGCCAACTTCAGCTCTTGATCCCGAACTCGTGGGTGAAGTGCTGGAAGTTATGAAAAAAATAGCGCAAGAGGTCAATTGTACGATGGTCGTAGTTACGCACGAAATTGGTTTTGCCCGCGAAGTAGCCGATCATGTCATTTTTATGGATGGTGGCGTCATCGTCGAAGAGGGGGCACCACAAAAAATTCTCGTGTCACCAGAAAATGAGCGCACAAAGCAATTCTTGGCGCGTTATGTGTCATTTACGGAATATAATATTTAATGAAAAAATAGCAAGGATAGTTGGAGGAAGAAAAAATGACGACGAAATCAAAAGAAAATCTTTGTCTTACTTGTACGGACTGTGGGACAGCGAGCTGTAGCAAAGGAGACGGGCGGTATCCAGAGTTTTGTTTAACGACCCAGTTGACGGATAAAGAAATCGAAAAAATCGTAGATCTTTATAATAATGATGAAGAAGTACGCAAAATTGCCATTGCTGGGGCTGAAGTGGAGGGCGGATTCTATGGACAATATACAAGAGTCGAAGAAATTATGGAATTTGCCAGAAGAATCGGCGCAAAAAAAATTGGTATCGCCACTTGTTCTGGACTAATGAATGAAAGCAGAATCTTTGCGAAAATTTTGAAAGTGCATGGTTTTGAAGTTTTTGGTGTAGCTTGCAAAATTGGTGCGATACCAAAAACGAAGATTAATATACAAGAAGAATATATTAGAACGCCGGGTGCAAGTGCCTGTAATCCAGTGATGCAAGCAAAACTGCTCAATAAAAATAAAACAGATTTAAATGTTGTTGTTGGACTTTGCGTGGGACATGACAGCCTGTTTTATAGATATTCCAAAGCAGTAACGACCACTTTGGTTACAAAAGATAGAATCACTGGGCACAATCCAGTAGCAGCGCTTTATACGGCACAAAGTTACTATAAAAAATTATTAAGCGAATAAAATCATAGAACCAATTTTACTTAAAATTGTTAACAAAAAATTGTTAACCATTTTTTGTGCGATTTTCTTTACTAAGCTAGGTAAAAGGTGGTAATATTACTGTAATTACAAAGGAAAAATAAAAAAATTAAAATTAATAAAAAACAAAAAATTTAAGGCTTTTTGCCATAGAAAATTAACTATAGTGTGAAAAAGTAGACTTAAAAGTTTAATATTATGCACTATTTTTCACAAATGCATAAATTATACTTATTTCTGTTTATTCTGAATTTAGCATAATTATGGTTTATGTAAAATAAATGTTTTACTTATCGTAAAAAACAGTGTAAAATAATACATAACGGATGTAATAATTTACATACTATAGTTATCATAAATTTCTAGGGGGATTTTAAATTATGAGTATTATTAACGAAGTCTTTGCACGTGAAATTATGGATTCAAGAGGCAACCCAACTGTAGAAGTTGAAGTTTATTTAGAAGATGGAAGCATGGGCAGAGCAGCTGTACCATCCGGTGCTTCGACAGGTATGTATGAAGCTGTTGAGTTAAGAGATGGTGATAAAAGCCGTTACTTAGGTAAAGGTGTTTTAAAAGCTGTTGCTAATGTTAACGATATTATTGCTCCAGAAATTATTGGTATGGATGCTGTTGATCAAATCGGTATCGACGCTTTTCTTTGTGAGTTAGATGGCACACCAAACAAAGCTAAATTAGGTGCTAATGCAACTTTGGGTGTTTCCATGGCTGTAGCAAAAGCTGCTGCTGAATCTGTAGGTTTATCCTTGTATCAATACTTAGGCGGTTTCAACGCAAAAGAATTACCAGTTCCAATGATGAACATTCTTAATGGCGGCGAACATGCTGATAATAATGTTGATATTCAAGAATTTATGATTATGCCAGTTGGCGCATCCAGTTTTGCAGAAGCATTACGCATGGGCGCTGAAATATATCATAACTTAAAATCAGTGCTTAAAGCTCGTGGCTTGAACACTGCAATTGGTGATGAAGGCGGTTTCGCTCCTAACTTAACTTCCAACGAAGATGCTCTTGGCGCTATCGTTGAAGCAATTGAAAAAGCTGGTTACAAACCAGGCGAACAAGTTAAATTAGCGCTTGATGTTGCATCTTCCGAAATGTACAGTGACGGTAAATACAACTTCAAAGGTGAAGGCGTTGTAAGAACTAGTGATCAAATGATTGAGTTCTACGAAACATTAGTAAACAAATATCCAATCATCTCCATTGAAGATGGTTTAGATGAAAATGACTGGGAAGGTTGGAAAAAATTAACTGACCGCCTTGGCAAAAAAATTCAATTAGTTGGTGACGATTTATTCGTAACTAATCCTAAACGTTTAGCTGATGGTATTGCTAAAGGTGTTGGTAACTCAATCTTGGTTAAAGTTAACCAAATTGGTACAGTAACTGAAGCCTTTGATGCAATGGAAATGGCAAAACGTGCTGGTTATACTTGTGTTGTTTCCCATCGTTCTGGTGAAACTGAAGATGCAACTATCGCTGACATCGCAGTAGCAGCAAATGCTGGTCAAATCAAAACTGGTGCACCTACTCGTAGCGATCGTATTGCAAAATACAATCAATTGTTAAGAATTGAACAAGAATTAGCAAGTGTAGCACAATACAAAGGTGTAAATACTTTCTATAACTTAAAATAGTAAGCTAGGAGACAGCGTAAAGCATAGAAGATACTTCCATGGCTTTGCGCTGTTTTTTTGCAGTTACTAAACTATATAAAGATAAGCAATTTTTGTCTTGGGTAACATGTTACGTGAGACTTAAATATATAATATTTTTATGGTGATTTACATCTCTAAGGCTTAAAAAAATTTAGTAATAGGGTAGGGATTTTGAATGCTAAAGAAAACAAAAATCGTTTGTACAATGGGGCCTAGTGTTGAAAGACAAGGTGTTCTTGATGGTTTAATCGAAAATGGTATGAATGTAGCACGTTTTAATTTCTCTCATGGAACACATGAAGAGCAAGGCGAGCGTATGAAAGCAGTAAGAGCAGCAGCGAAAAAAGCTGGTAAAGTTATTTCTATGATGCTTGATACTAAAGGACCCGAAATGCGTCTTGGTAAATTTGCAGCAGGTAAAGTGCAATTAGTAGAAGGTAAAAAATTTACTTTAACTTATGAAGATACGGATGGCGATGAAACTCATGCTTCTGTTAGTCATAAGGCACTTTATAAAGAAGTAAAACCGGATGATATTATCTTACTTTCTGATGGTCTGGTTAGTTTGCATGTGGATGAAATCGTTGGCAAGGATATCGTTACGACTGTTTTAAATAGTGGTCAAATGGGAAATTTAAAACGTGTTGCTGCTCCGGGTGTATCCGTTAGCTTACCGCCAATCTCTGATCGCGATGTACAAGACATCCTTTTTGGTATTAGTCAAGATATGGACTTTATTGCAGCTTCCTTTATCCAACGTGCTGCGGATGTTCATACAATTCGTAAATTGATCAAAGAAAACGGCGGGCATATGGAAATCATCCCTAAAATCGAAAATATGGAAGGCGTAAACAATATCGATTCCATTATCGAAGCTTCTGATGGTATCATGGTTGCTCGTGGTGACCTTGGTGTTGAAATCCCAGCAGAAGATGTTCCATTGATCCAAAAAATGATCATCGATAAATGTAATAAAGTTGGTAAACCAGTTATTGTTGCAACACAAATGTTGGAATCAATGATTACGAACCCTCGTCCAACAAGAGCAGAAGCAAGTGACGTTGCTAACGCAATTCTTGATGGTACGGATGCAATTATGTTAAGTGGTGAAACTGCTAGCGGTGACTATCCTGTTGAAGCAGTTCAAACCATGAATAAAATTGCGCAACGTATTGAAGCATCCTTAAAATACAAGAAAATGTATATGAATAAAGGTTTTGAACTTCAAGAATCCACTACTTCCGCAATTGCACATGCGACAGTACAAATGGCTTATGAATTAGACGCAGCTGCAATTATCACACCAACACAAAGCGGTTACACGACAAAAGTTGTTTCAAAATACCGTCCAAAAGCAGCAATTGTAGCGTTCTCTGAAGATGAAGTGATTGCTCGTCATCTAAACTTACGCTGGGGTGTATATTCCATCGTTGGTAAACCATGGCATAGTGTAGATGAAATGATTTCTAGTGCAACACAAAGTGCAGTGAAAGAAAACTATGTGAAAAATGGTGATATCACTGTTATTACTTCAGGTATTACTTATGGACAAGGTAATACTAGCATGATTCGCGTATACACTATCTAAAACTTTAAATACGAGGACAGACAGGTGTCGGGCAGGCGATAAGCACTCATCTGCGTTGTTGCATAAATGTGCCTAGCAGCTAAGTACTTCTCAACAGCCGGCAACCTATCTTCGTACTAGTTTAGAAGTGGTACGAAGATAGAAAAAAATTCTTTATTCGTACAACGTTTATTTGTTTACATGATGGGATAGACTGTTGCTAAGGCAACAGTCTATTTTTATCTTTGCTTTTCTTGCGAAGGTGAGATGGTTTATGGTATTATAGTATGTAATATATTTATTTAAGGAGGTGCGTAATCTTGATCCAAGCATTAATGATATTAGATGCTGTTGTTTGTATCGCGCTTATTGCATCCGTTGTCTTGCAATCAAGTAAAAGTTCAGGTATGGGCGGTTCGATCTCTGGTGGCGCGGATGCGGTTTTCGGTGGTAAAGCCAAAGGTCTTGATGCTTTCTTAATTAGAGTAACAATGATCTTGGCAGCACTATTTGGAATTATTACATTACTAATCGCAAAATTATCGATATAATGAAATAATGTAGCTGTTAACGCTTTAGTTTTACCTCGTGTAGAAATTAGAGCGTTTTTGGTATTTATAGGGCTTAAAATGGAGTATTGCAAGTAAATAATTTTGTAATGCTCCATTTTAATTTAAAAAGTTTATTTTTACATTATTTTGTAGTTTTTTTGTTGGATAAATTGCATAAACTACATATAAGATAGAATCACATATAAGAAAAATTTTCTAATTTCATAAATAGATAGTATAATAGAAATAAAGTTGATTTTGGGGCCGGAGGTAGCAGGATTGGCAGCAATATTAGATGGAGCAGAACCATTCATATTATTTGGAGATAAACGAGGCGTTTTATTGGTGCATGGGTTTACTGGAACGCCAGCGGAAATGTTTTTGCTAGGAAAGCACCTAAACGAACAAGGGTATACGGTACTTGCTCCGAGATTGTGTGGACATGGGACAAACCTTGAGGAAATGGCAAAAACAGATTGGGAAAATTGGTATCATTCAGTCTGTGATGGCTATCATTTGCTAAAAAATATTTGCGATGAAGTAGACGTTGTTGGGCTATCAATGGGGGGCATCCTTTCCCTAAAACTTGCAATGGAGTACGAAGTAAATACGGTAGTGACACTCAGTGCGCCGATCCATGTAGCCAATCGAGGGGTTGAGCTATTACCACCAATCGAAGAATGTACTGGTAAGTATGTACCCAAAAAACGACGTAAATTTACCGATGTCGCACAGCAATATTGCATTACCTATGATCGCACTCCCATTGTCTGTGTGCATCATTTGCTCAATGTGATCAAATCAGTTTCAGCAGACTTAGGTAATTTAAAGAATCAAGTATTAATCGTGCAAAGTACAAACGATCATACTGTAGTCGCAGATAGCGCAACTTTTATTTATGATCATGTTGGTAGTGAAAAGAAAGAACTCTTTTGGTTAAATGAGTCAGGACATTTGGTCACCTTAGATATGGAAAAAGAAAAGGTATTTGAAAAAATAGTAAACTTTCTTAAAGAATCAGTAAAATAGAATCAAGGGTAATGGAGGAAGTTCTTATGTTAAAAGAAAAAATCTTAGACTATATGCGCAATGAGACGTATAAACCTTTGACGGCGGAAGATTTAGCGGAAGGTTTAGAGCTGACTGGTGATGACCTAAAAGAGTTTTGGGGTCTCTTGGACGAGCTCGAGCAAAATGCTGACATTATTAAAACGCGTCATGATAAATATGGCACACCAGAACGGATGAACTTGGTCGTAGGTAGAATGAGTATGACCAGCAAAGGGTTTGGCTTTGTTATCCCCGAAGTTCGTCAAACACCAGAGGAAAGTGATGTGTTTATTCCAATCGCCCTTATGTTAAGTGCGATGAATAACGATCGGGTTGTTGCTAGAGTGAATCGTATGGGTGGTACGGGAAAAACACGTGAAGGTGAAATCATCCGCGTTGTTAAACGGGCCAATACGAAAATCGTTGGTACCTTTGAAAATAGTAAAAGCTTTGGCTTTGTTGTACCAGATGATACAAAAATCGCCCAAGATATCTTTATTAGTAGAGATAACTTTCTAGGTGCAAAAATCGGGGCAAAAGTAGTGGTGGAGATTACAAAATGGCCAGAACCCCGCCGTAATGCCGAGGGAAAGATCATCGAAGTTCTCGGTTATGTGGGCGATCCAGGTCTTGATATATTATCCGTCATCAAAAAACATGATTTACCGATGGAATTTCCTGCGGCAGTAGAAGATGCGGCCAATCACACACCAACGGTGATTAGTCCAGCGGAAATTGAAGGTAGACATGATTTACGCGATTTTAAAATCGTGACCATTGATGGTGATGATGCGAAGGATTTGGATGATGGTGTTTATGTAGAAAAACGTGCAAACAATACCTTCTTCCTCAGCGTGCATATTGCCGATGTTAGTTATTATGTGCGCGAAAATATGCCACTTGATGAGGAAGCATATGCCCGCGGCACTAGTATTTACTTAGTAGACCGTGTATTGCCGATGTTGCCACCACGTCTCTCTAATGGCATTTGTAGCTTAAATGAAGGCGAAGATCGCCTAGCAATGTCGATTGAGATGGAAATCGATGCAAGTGGTAAAGTTACTAGACATGAAATTTTCCCAAGTGTAATCAAAGTATATCGTCGTTTGACGTACAATATCGTAAGGAAGATACTCGTAGATAAAGAAGAAGATCTTCGCAAAGATAATGAAGATATCCTAGAAGAGCTAGAAGATATGGAAGCGCTTTGCCACGTTCTTAGAAAACGTCGCATGAATCGCGGTGCGATTGACTTTGACTTCCCAGAAATAAAAGTAAAATTAGATAGTGAAGGCAAACCAATAAAATTAGTTAAACGCGTTCGTTCTTTATCTGAGTCGATTATCGAAGAATGTATGCTCGTTGCCAACGAAACAGTGGCAGAGCATATGTCAAAACTAAAAGTGCCATTTATCTATCGGGTGCATGAAGAGCCAGATGCCGCTAAGTTAGAAAAATTGAATGCACTCTTAGCGACCTTTGGACAACATGTGATCAAAAAACAAGACGAGGACATCGATCCCGCTTTATTGCAAAAAGTATTAAAAGAAGTAGCTGGACGCCCCGAAGAGCGGATTATCAGTACGGTCATGTTACGTTCCTTAAAACAGGCACGTTACGAAGCGCAAAACCTCGGTCACTTTGGCCTTGCGGCAGAGTTCTACACCCATTTTACTTCACCAATTCGTCGTTATCCTGACTTAATCGTTCATCGTTTATTACGTGAAACCTTTAAAACAGGAACAATCCCGCAAAAACGCCAAGATAAATTCAAAACGATTTTACCGCAGATTGCGGTGCATACCTCGGCGCGTGAACGTTTGGCTGCGGAAGCTGAACGCGAAACTGTTGATATGAAGAAAATCGAATACATGGCACAATTTATTGGGGAAGAATTTGATGGTATTATCAATGGTGTTACTGCCTTCGGTATTTTCATTGAACTTGAAAATGGCGTAGAAGGCTTAGTCCGTGTATCGAGTATGGAAGATGACTATTATCAATATGTGGAAGAGCAATATGCGCTGATCGGTGAACGGACGAAAAAAGTGTATCGTCTCGGTGAACCAGCACGCGTTATCCTAACGCAAGCAAATGTTGAAACACGCACGATTGATTTCATTTTAGCGGATAATGGAACCTATATTCCGATGCCGATTGTTCAAAAGCCAAAATTTGTGTTCAAAGAAGGCCAAGAAAAACCAAATGATAAGAACCCAAAATTAAAAACGACGGATAAGCAGCAAGGTGATAAATACTATAATAAATTTAAAAATAAATCGAAATCTAAGAAAAAAACGGTACAGGCACATCCAGTAAAAGCAAAATCTAAAACGAAAACAAAACATAAAAATAAAGTATAAGAGCATTTAAAGAATAGATGAAATGCAATGAAAATCAACAAGTCGGCAAGAGACGAATCTATAGATTGTGCTGATTCATAGACCGCAATGAAGGCTAAACTCCCTGCGGTCAAACAGAAAGCCTTCAAAGCTACGTGGTAGTAAGGATTCGTCTGTGTTGCCTTTATTGAACGATTTTCTTTTGCATCTCATCTATATTTAAGTGTTTATAGTTTGGTCTAAAGAGTAACAAAAATGAGATTTATTTGCTGCGAAAATACATATTTGTTATAATGGACGTAAAGTTAGGTGCAATGCACCGCTGAGGTGAGAAAATGGGAAAAGCAAATGAAGGCATAAAGATTGCATCAGAAAATCGTAAAGCAAGACATGATTATCATATTCATGAGGCTTTTGAAACAGGCATGGTATTGACCGGAACAGAAGTAAAATCCCTGAGAGCCGGTAAAGCCAATTTAAAAGATAGTTACGCAAACATCAGAGAGGGCGAAGTATATTTATATAACATGCATATCAGTCCGTATGAAGAAGGCAATCAATTTAACCACGAACCACTTCGTCCGCGTAAACTATTGATGCATAAATCGGAAATCGTCAAACTGTTTAGTCAAACTCGGGAAAAAGGGTTTACGCTAATACCGCTGAAGATATATTTCAAACATGGTATGGCGAAACTAGAACTGGGTCTTGCTAGTGGTAAGAAAAACTATGACAAGCGTCAGGATTTAGCTGACCGCGATGCAAAACGTGAAGTCGATCGTGCGCTAAAAGACAGACAACGTGACTATTAAAAAATGCTAGAATGACAGTATCAACCAATTGTATTTTGATACTCTTTGTGTTATACTATCAGTTACGGTACAGAAAAATGATACCGTCAACTACTTTAATCGGGGGCGTAATGGTTTCGACGGGGGTAGGTGTAGCATAGGTAGCGAGTCGGGGGTTCATCAACCCGTTAGTAAGGTGAAACTTTTATTTAAATATAAAAGCAAACAACGAATACGCTTTAGCAGCTTAATGCTAACCTCTTTCTGACCTAATCCTGCGGGGTTGGAAAAGAGGTCAATTAGCGGGATACCTGATAGCCAATTCTCGGAGGCTTGACTGGGAAATATATCGAGATAGTATCTGCGAAGCCTGCTTGTGGGCGTCAACGATGTGAATTTCAAAGCACAAGAAGCACTCGGAGAACCCTATGAGACAATGCTTTCGGACAGGAGTTCGATTCTCCTCGCCTCCACCAATTAAATACTGAAATAAATTGAACCCGCGAATTTCGCGGGTTTTTTGCTGTGCTTTTTTGTAGGTATCTGTTATTTAATGCATAATGTGACTTAAACAGTAGTACCATGCCCGCTTTTAGTTCATCACAGATGGAAAATACAGTCTTGTGGCTGTTTTTTACAAGAATCGTTGCCGTCTCCCGATTCGTTCTATTCATTGAATACGAGAAATAGTTAAAATCATTCGTCTACTTACCCATCGAACTTTGATTACAAATAAATGAAAAAATGTCATATGTTAGAAGGAAATTATTTTGATATAGCGAATGTAAAGAGTTAAGTTGATTTTTTCAATATGATACGTGCTAAGATGTTTGCTCCTTGGCGTAACGTAAATAATGGACTACCATAAATTGGGCTTAGAAGGGATAAAACACGGAACATGTCCTCATTTTTTATTCAGGGATCTATTTCAATTGTAATCATAAGTTGACAAATCATGATTTCAGAAGGAGTGATCACCATTGTCATGGAAAAAAGTTTTAGCAGCGAGTCTAATTGCTGCCGCATTGTCATCAGGAGTACAGGCGTCACCGTCTGATTGGGTCTCGCCCAATGTACCGCTGTCGAGTCCACTTTACGGCTATATTGAAAAATTCGATGGTTTAGGATATCTCACGTCTATGACAACAGGAACTAAGCCCTATACTCGGATGCAGATGGCTAAATGGGTGACCGAAATTCAGGCCGAGTCTTCAAAGCGTCCACTGCCGGAGTATCTTTTCGGCATCAAGAAAGAAATGGAACGTGACCTACAGTCGGAGTTAAAGGTGTTGACCGGAGACAAAGCGGACGTTTCTTTGTCATTAAAAGAAGTTCGTTTAGAGGCGGCCTCCTATACCGGCGATTCGTTACGGTACAGAGCAAATACCAATAGTGGTCCTATGGCAGGGTATCAACCTCTTAATGTCAATAATAACGGTTACCGGTATGGAAGTCATGGAAATTTGATAACATCGGCCTGGCTTGCCGGCAAGGTTGGTGAAAATACGGTAGTGGCTGTGGAGCCGCGTATGAGTTATGATCCTGACCAACATGCCGATGCCGATTTGATTTCCGGATATGTTAAGACAAGAATCAATGGTACGGCGATTCAAGTTGGCAAGGATCCGATTTTTTGGGGACACAGTGAAACCGGGTCGCTGATTCTGGGCAATAATATGGAAGCATTGACGTCGATAAAATTTTCTAATCTGGAACCGTATACTACCCGAGGCTTTCTTCGATTTTTAGGAGAAATGAACTTTACTGGCCTATACAGTGAGTTGGAAAACGACAGAACCCGGTTAACTTCCAACGAAGTGGACAAGCCTTCCTTTGTCGCTCTGCGCGCTGACTTTACACCAAAGCGAAATGTTACATTAGGACTATCTTTTGCATCTATGGTGGGTGGAAAAGGCAAAGGGCTGAGCCAGGGTGATTATTGGGATTGGCTGTTGGGATGCAATGCAGATGCCGCACAGGACAAGTGGAATACGATCGCCGGTCTTGACTTCAAAGTACGAATGCCGCAGTGGGGCGGCGTACAAGTTTATGGCGAATTATACGGTGAGGATCAGTCTAATTATATGCCGTCAAAACCAGCCGAACGGGGTGGCGTTTATATCCCGCGCTTGAGTAAGGATGGTTCATGGGATATGCGGCTGGAATATGCTCATACAAGTGATTCTTGGTATACACATCAGCTTTATACCAGCGGATACGTTTACGAGGGGAATATCATCGGTGATCCGATGGGGCATGATGCTAAGCAGTTTTTTGTAAAAGTCGGTCATTATTTGGATAAGAACACTCAACTTTCGCTGAATGTCAACCAGGTTACGATGGAGCAGAGCATGCCTGTCAAGCAAGTGGTCAACTCCTACTGGTTAGGGTATCAGACTCAGCTTCGGAAGGGAGTATTTCTTGATGGCTCCTTGGGAATCTCTAGGGTAAGCAATGCCAATTTTACTAATGGGCATGACGATACCGATCACTTTGTTAGCGTGACTTTGCGTAGGATGTATTGATCTTTTCGGGTATATAATGAAACACATCCTACAAATGAGTCAAGTGACGATTTTATAACTCATTAAATGGGCGTATAATATCTTGACGAATATACCAATTTATGCTATTGTGAACTCATAAAATTATTGTTTAGGCAATGAAGCCTCTCCTGTTTAAAGGGGAGGCTTTTTGTTTTTTGTCTTAATAGAAAAGGAATAAATTTTATGCAACAAGATATTAATTTAGCACTTTGTTATGATAAAAATACAATATATATAGTTGGTAATGCTAAAACACAACAGAGTAATCCCATTACTATTCAATATGGACAATTTTTTATCGGTTTTGTTATTAATAAAGAAAATGGCATAATTATTGATTGCGATGTCTCATCGACCATCAATACAACAGCTAAATTTATTCGTAGCTTGCTTATCGGTAAAAACATGAGGGATAATTCAGAAGTAATTAAGCAAGAACTTGAAAGTCGTTATTTTGCATCATCACAAAAGGCGATTTTAGTAGCCTATAAAGATGCTCAAAAAAAGTTTATCTGCTTTCAAAAAGGTGGACAAATAGAGTTATCGTAGTAAGTTTAAATATTATGATAAATTTTCTATTCTGGTATAGAATGTTTCTGTATTGTGATGAATACCATATATCGTATGATTGCTATGTAGTTTATGCTGCTTTGTTCACACATATGTTTGCTTATAAACAAGCGTAGAAGTAAATGAAATCCAGCAAGATAAGCTCTCCTAAGGGGATCTGTCTTGCTGGATTTTTATTATTTACGACAGATTAATTTATTTTACTATTAAATTTAGGGAGTGATAAGATGACGGAATTGTGGGACTTAAAAAAGTAACGAAAAAGAAGGAGGAACTTGTACTGTGAAAATTACTGAGTTTAAAATTAGTAAAGTAAGTATTCCCCTCAAAAAAACGTTTAAAACGGCTTTACGGCAGGTGAATTCGGCGGAGGATATTATCATCAAGGTAATTACTGATACAGATGAAGTTGGCTATGGCAATGCACCTCCGACAGCAGTTATCACCGGTGACAGTCAGGACTCGGTAATAGCTGCCATTCGTGAAGCTGTGGGATATGATATTAAAATTCGTCTTGATGCCAACCAAGGCTGGAGTCCGAAAGAGGCGGTCCGAACTATTCGCAAATTTGAAAATATGGGACTTGATATTGAATTAATTGAACAACCAGTAAAAGCCCATGACTTTGAAGGACTAAAATATGTAACTGATAACGTGGAAACCAATATTATGGCAGACGAATCGGCCTTTGGACCTTATGAAGTATTCCAACTTCTATCCATGAGAGCTTGCGATCTGATAAACATTAAATTAATGAAAGCCGGTGGACTCCATAATGCTATTAAAATTGCGAGTATGGCTGAGACCATGGGAGTGCAGTGTATGATGGGATGCATGCTTGAGAGTAAGATAGGAATTACAGCAGCAGCCAGTATCACTGCCGGGAAAAAAATAATCACTAAAACAGATTTGGATGCGGCCGTATTGTTAGCCTCAGATCCAATAGTGGGGGGCGTAAGTTTTTGTAGAAATCAGATTCTTATGCCCGAAACTCCTGGTTTAGGAATTACAGATATAGAAGGATGGCAAGAAATAGATATAAAAAATTATAAATAGAAAGGGTGAAATAATTGTATGGAAACTGCTGGATTTAATATTTGGTGGGGATTATTGGGGCTATTGCCACTTGGGGTTTATGTAATTCTTGTTTTTCGTGATATGGACCCCCTCCCGGTTACAGTTTTATGCGTCATTATAGGTGCTATTCTTACAAGTCAAAGCTTAGTGTCATTTGCTACTGTTATGGCTAATGCTATGGGATCATTTTTGGCATTAGTCGGTTTGATTATTATGTTAGGGCGCGGTCTAGGAGAAGTACTGACAGAGACAAAAGTTAGTCATGCGCTGGTACATAAAATTATCTATAGTGTCGGTGTTGATACTGAAAATAAAGCGATGCTTGGTATGATGATAGCCTGTCTTGTTGTTGTAGGGCTGCTCGGCACCATGGCTGGAGGAAATGCTATCTTGGCGCCGATTATATTACCAATTGCCGCAACTGCTGGCTTGACGCGTAGCACTGTTGGGGTGCTATTTCAAGCCTGTGGCGAAGAAGCACTTATTTTGGGACCGTTTACGCCACCGGTGATTGCTTTACTTGGCTTAACACACACCAATTATGGTGAAATGCTACTAAAAGTTGCTTTGCCAATTGCAGCTGTAACGTTAGTTACTACTTGGATTGTGGTACATCGTATTCAGAAAAAAACGAAAGGCAAAAATGATTATGATATCCCAGAAAATGTTGATAAATTCATACCCACTCATAGGCAAAATTGGACAAGTGTATTTTTTATAGTTACGTTTATCGCTGCTGTAGTATATGGTATTGTGATGAAAGCTGGTACGGCCTATGTTATTGTCGTTATGCTTAGTTTATCGCTAATTACCGGCGTAGCTGGTGGATTAAATATTGATAAAATTTTTAAATTAATTATTAAAGGAATGGCCGGAAATGTAGGATTATTCATTTTATTTCTTTTTCTTGAGCCATTTATGAATTTTATTGAGCAGGCTGGAGGATTTAAAGCACTAGGACTGATTTTACAACCATTGGTTAATATGGGTGGTAAGCCTTTTGTAGCAATTATTGGCGGATTGACTGGTGCATTTGGATTAACAGGTGCTACCGTCGCAGTAATGAAGATGCTAAATGATATGTTTGGCACATTGGTAACGCAATATGGTGTATCAATGGCTGCATGGTCTGTTGGCTTAGTAGTAGCTACTCGTGTTGCGAATTTTGTATACCCGGGTTCTAATATGTTTAGTTCGATGGGATTTGCCGAATCAAAAGATATTAAGTCCATGATTAAAAATGGTGTTATTGTTGCAGCAATGCAAATTGTATTTCTTATTATCTATGCCAATTTATTTTCTTAAAACAAGAAATCAATTTAGATACAGAATTGGCAAGTTGAAATAGGAGTAGTAGTTTGTAATATAAATGAAGGCTTCTTGCCGAGAGTACAAATGAATGGTGTTATCTGAAGTCGACAGAGGTTTATCGAAAAATAAAAGTTCAATAGGAGAAAATAAGAACTTTTAATTAATTGAATTGAGTAAATTATAGCATGGGTATAACCAAGTCGATTAACGAATCACTGAGTTCAATCGTTGAACTTAAATATATTATATGAAGGGGAATTTATAATGATAAAAGTGGTAGTAGAAAAAATGGTAGCCTCATTAATGTTTATGTGTATTATGATTGTTTGTCTGTTTACGCTAGTTTTACCCAAGGTAGCAAGTGCTGCAGGAACAATTTCTGAAAAATGGTTGAGCCAGCAGGTTACAACTATGCCGATTGAAAAAGGTGTAAAGTATGCCATTTATGTAAAGCCTTTAGGAGATGATGGAAAGGCCGTAATCCTCAATTCCCACAAGATGGCTTCAGCAAGCTTGATTAAAATCCCTATCATGATTGAAGCATTTAACCAAAAAAATCAGGGAAAACTGGATTTTAACGAACCAGTAGTTATTAAACACTCACAAGCGGTAGAAGGAGGTTCTGTCTATAATCTTCCTGATGGAACCATCCTTACGATCGGACAAATTCTTGATTTAATGATTGTCCAAAGTGATAATACCGCTGCTAACATCTTAATTGACAAACTAAAAATGGAAAGTGTCAATGCTATGATTAAAAGCTTAGGGTGCAAAGAGACGGTCTTGCAAAGAAAAATGATGGATTTTGAAGCTGTCAAACAAGGTAGTCAGAATTATACTTCGGTAAATGATATAGCAAATATATTGGATAAACTATATTCATCACAATGCCTTGATCCTGAAAGTGATAAGGCTATGCTTGATATTATGCTAAGACAAGAAGACAATACGGTAATTCCAGCTCAACTGCCACATGATTTGAAGATAGCGCACAAAACAGGAGAGTTAGACGGTATGTATTATGATTGCGGTATTGTCTACGGTCATAGTCATGACTATATTCTCTGTATTATGGCTGAAAATGTAAAAGATGAACCGCATGCTTTATATGATATGTCATCTTTGTCGATTGCAATTTATGACCAGATTGGTCGGTAAGATATAAAATAAAGTGCGACAACTAATCAACGGCAGTATCATGATGTCAGAAAAGAAATGGCAAAATCTAATGAAAAAAGTGGATAATGCGGTTGATACCATAAAAGACAATAAAAGTGAGCAGGAACGAGAAGAGAAAAAACAGTTGGAAGAGAAAAATTTGATACAAAAAGATACGATTGCTGTCAGTTTCCAAAAGCATAAAACTAACATTTAATTTTTTTGATCCAAAATTAATTCAAACATCCGGCTATACTGCTTTTCTTCCTGCAATCGGGAAAAGAGATTAAGAACAGAAAACAAAATGCCTATGCATGAATAAGCATTTTGTTTTCAGATTAATGCAACCCCTAGCTATAAGGAAAGCGGGGAGCGTTGGCACAATGCCACCGCTCCCCGTAATTTTTTATTAATATGCCAGTACCTCATAGCCCGTTTCGGTTACGAGCACTGTTTTTTCCCATTGTGCAGAAGGCTTTCCATCAGCAGTGCGAACAGTCCAATTATCGTATTTATTTGTTACTATTCTGGACTTTCCCATATTTATCATAGGCTCTACAGTAAAAACAAGTCCTGGAACTAAGAGCATTTCCGTCCCTTTTTTGGACACATAACTGACCCAAGGATCTTCGTGAAATTGCAAACCAATACCGTGCCCACCGATTTCTCGAACAACAGAATATCCATTTTTCCTTGCATGGTCATGAACCACTTGCCCAATATCTCCGAGAAATCCCCACGGTTTTACTTGTTCAATGCCCAGCTCCATACACTCTTTCGCAACATCAACCAGTTTTTGTTTCTCGGCGGAAACAGCACCAACGCAAAACATGCGTGAAGAATCTGAAAAAAAGCCGTTGTAAATTGTAGACACATCAATATTTGTAATATCGCCGTTTCGCAGGAATACACGAGCAGAGGGGATACCATGACAGGCAACATCATTGATTGAGATACACACACTTTTAGGGTATCCGTTGTAATTAAGCGTTGCCGGAGTGCCTCCGAGTTCTTTTGTTTTTTCAAAGATGAGTCGGTCAAGTTCTTCCGTGGTTACTCCCTCAACGACGTAATCCTCGATGAAATCCAGTAAGGCAATATTTCGTTTACTGCTTTCCCGAATACCTTCAATCTGTTGTTTCGTTTTAAGCAATTTTCGATGAGGTACTTCATATCCCTTTAAACGATAGTTTTTAATTCGTTCCTCAATAGGGAGATGACATTTCTTATATTTTTGACCGCTGCCACACCAGCAGAGATCATTTCTTCCAAACTTGTCAGACATTTTATCTCCTCGCATTTATAAATTCGGAGAGAGCAATATGCCCTATGGACTAAGTGCGCCAAGAGAAATACCGCAAACTTTCCGATATTGCCGTGGTGAACATTGAAACGCCTGTGAAAAGGCTCTTGTAAACGCTTCAGATGACGAGTACCCATATCGAAAAGCAATATCGGTTATTCTGTCATTGGTTATGCAAAGATCATAAGCGGCGGCTTTTAATTTACATTGGGCAAGAAATTGTTTATATGTTATCCCCATGTGCTCACGAAACTTTGTAGAGCAGTAATACGGTGAATAACCAACATATGATGACATATCTTGCAGGCTTGGGTTTTCCGTTATATTATTTTCTACCCACTTTGCCATTGCTTCTATTGTTTGTACAGACATTTGCTTCACTCCTTTTTCCAGTATATCAGTCGCCAAAGTAAATTACTTGATCTGAGTTGCACATATGAGATAAGGTGCCTGCCGATAGTCTCCGTAATTTGACTGCAGCAGGAGTTTACGGAGGTCTTTAATTATAAATAATCGGAATTGACTATCTGTAAAATTTATTCAATTGTATTATATGTATTATACAAAAATTTGATTAATAACTCTACTCTGGCAAACCGTTTTATATACCAAAATGAAACATAAGGGACGTTCCTTTTTTGACAACAAAGTGATATAGTTGTTGTAAGAGGTGATAAAAATGTCACGAGAAGCAAGAAAATTAAGTGAAAGTGGATTTTATCATATAGTATTTCGAGGAATCAATCATCAAAATATCTTCGAAGACGAACAAGATTTTGAATATATGCTAGAGATATTCAAAAAAATTAAAACAAGAAATGCAGTTTGAAATACATGCATATTGCTTAATGACAAATCACGTACATATTTTATTAAAAGAAAGTCAAACAGGAGACATATCAACAATATTAAAAAGGTTACTAACAAAATACGTAATGAAATTTAATAAAAAATATCAAAGAAGCGGAGCTTTGATAGGAAGTAGATATAAAAGTAAAGTGGTAGAAGTAGATGAATACTTTATTCCATTGATAGTATATATACATCAAAATCCATTAAGAGCAGGAATCGTAGAAAAATTAGAAAACTATAAATATAGTAGCTACTGTGAATATCTAGGTGAAAGAAAATTTGTCGATGTACAACTATCCTTAGAAATGTTAGGAAAAAAAGAATGGATTAAAGTACATCAGCAATTGGTAGAAAATAAATTTCAAGTCGAAGGTCGGAAAAAACTAAGTGAAGAAGAAATTCGGCAGAAAATCCTAAAAGATACGGATAATATAGAACCGCAAAGAATAGGAGCACTAGAAAAAACAGAACGAGATAGAATACTACAAAAGTTAAAAAATTCTGGATTATCAATAAGAGAAATAGAAAGATCGACAGGGATATCGAGAGGGATTGTAACTAAAAGTTGACGAAAAAGGAACGTCCCCTAGTGTCTCTAGTGTCTCTAGTGTCTACAGGGGCTAGAGGACGTAACTTATATTAATGGAAAACTTAAGGCAAGGATGATCTACTCTGCCGAAATCATTAAACCTGGCACGTTAGGAAGGAATATTGCTCCATATATGTCGGAGGTTGAGTTGATCAAGGGAGAAAATATTTGGCTAATAAGTTCATGGAAGCAAATCAAGGGTGCGGCAGATGATTTAGAGTATTTTCGAGATGTTCTAGGCAAAATTGATAATGCTAAAAAACGTTATGGCGTAGAGGACTTAGCGAATTGGGATGGCTTAAAAGACTGAGTGCCGGTTCTTTTTTTCTGAAACAAGGATACAAAAGAAAAACATTTCCTTATTAACCTAGGTATAACTATTTTAGAAAAGAGTTGTATCTAGTTAATAAGGGGATGGATACACAAAAGGCAATGTATAGACATGAAAGGTGGTTTAGCAATGAAGATTCTCATAGTCGGTTATTTTACCGAGACCTCAAAATCAAATATTGCAAGGCATTTTCCGAAAGACTGGGACATTGTAATTGTCCCGCCTGGAAAAGAAATGCTGCATCATATTGAAGATTGTCAGGTAATCATACCTGAACATATTAAAGTGGATTACAGTCTGCTCTCTACAGCAAAAAAATTAAAATTGGTACAGACGGGTGCAGGATTTGATAATGTAGATATCGATGCCTGTACGCAGCTTGGCATTTGGGCGGCCAATGCTGCAGGAGTGAATGCACAGGCAGTGGCCGAGCACGTAATGGCACTGATATTGTCTTATTATAAAAACATACCGTTTCTTGATGCTTTCATGAAAAACAAGATGGATGAAAATCAATTGAACTATACAGGGAGTGAATTAAAGGGCAAAACGATTGGAATTATCGGCTTGGGGGCCGTCGGTAAAAAAGTAACTGAGTTTTGCAAGGTTTTTGATATGAATGTGTTGGCTTATGCTAGAAATACCGCTCAACAATCTGACAGTTTTGTGAAAATGACGGATTTCGATACTCTTGTAAGCACGTCGGATATAGTAAGTGTACATATACCCCTGAATCAGCAAACCAAACAGCTGATTAACAAAACAGTATTCAAGAAAATGAAGAATACAGCACTTTTTATCAATACAGCCCGCGGTGGGATTGTCAATGAAAGAGAATTAATAGATGCATTAAAAAGCAGGGACATTTCAGGTGCATGCCTAGATGTGTTTGAAACTGAGCCGCTTCCAATTGACAGTGAACTCCGAAACCTAAGTAATGTAATACTTACTCCCCATACGGCAGGAATGCCTGACGGTCTCAAACTTCATAAAAAAAGATATGATTTTTTTGTGAATAATATAAAACGTGTAGAAAATGGTGAAGAGCCGGAAAGCAAGCTCAACCAGTTATTATAGTTTTGGTACAATAAAAATAAATTACTTCACCAGGGATGCTTTATGGAGATTTGGATATTGAATCTATTAAACAAGGTAAATCCAAAATCAGGAACAAAGGTATTGCTGAAATATTCAATCGAATGAAGATTATTGAGGAATGGGGAACAGGAATCAACAGGATTATATCTGGCTGTAGAGAATATGGTTTGCTAGAACCGGAATTTAGTGAACTTGGCGATAGTTTTAGAGTGAATATTTTTAGAAAAACCACCCTTAAAACCACTGCAGATCAAAATGCAAAAAAGCTAACGGATATGCAGAAAAAGTTGGTTTCATTGATACAGTCCGATGCTAAAATTTCAAAAGAAAAAATGATGAAAAAGTTGGGGTTGACGGAGTACAAAATAAAGAGTGAAATAAAGGCTTTGAGGAATGCTGAAATCATTGATCGAGAAGGCGGTAGTAAAGGAAGATGGATTATAAAATGAGGCAGGATTCCATTGTCATTACTAAGGAGGGAAAAATAATGCGATGTATATTAGCTATTACAACTTTTTTGATTGTTGTGTGCTCCACTAATGTGATGGCAAGTGGTCTTGTTGAGATATGTGCGAAACCTACCTGTCATCCGCTGGGCAAGATTGAAGTCGGTATGGTTTATGACCAAATCCAATTCAAAGAGCCTGATGGCGAAATCATGCAGTTTCAGGAGAATAACGAAAACAAAGTCTTTACGGTTTGGCATAATGGAGAAGTTATAAAGCAGTATTATGGTTTACATGTACCAGTAGTCAAGCAAATAAAAAATAACGATACAGGTCGGAACTTTTATATTTTGTATTGTACGCTCTCTGTATCGACAAAGAAAAATGCACATATAATTATTGGTTATGACCAGGTACAGAAAAAATGTGTTGAATATATGAATACGTTGGATTATTTTAAACCAAGCCAAGGATATGATGAGGTCAAGTGTTATATTGGTTCACCTGATCGGTTCATCCTATATGCCCATCGATTATATGATGGGCATATCGAGGGATATCAGTTGACATGGGATGAGAAAGTAAATGATTTTAGAAAAGAACCTTTTGAAATTGATGAGCATAAAACGATACAGGCGGCTTTAGATAATACCAAATTGACGACAGAACCTTTAAATAAACTAGGAATTTTTCGGAAGTAAGAACAGGGAAGGTTCTATTGATTCACATTCTTGTTGAAGACAAAAGGGACGTTCCGTGCGCCAAGCTAAGGGTACATCATATAGCGGGTGGGAACCCCGCTGAACAAGGTCCAGTATTCTAAAGAAATATTTAAAAGTTGACGGAAAAGGGACGTCAGACTGTGCGAAAACGCTCAGGCTTCAGTCTAGATATTAGTCCAAAATGCTAAAATTATATAAAAATAACGGTAATACTCTAGTAATAATTCTTAACCCTATTTGATTGCTGCTATTATTTCCCTAGTTCCTATAATATTGAGCACACGTTTTAGGTTATACATTAAACAATGCATAACCGCTTCACCTTTCACTTTTTCAATTCCACGCAGCAGAAAATGCGTATATCCTAGAGTACGTTTTATTGTACCAAAGGGATGTTCAACTATCATTTGTCGTTGCCTGTAAAGTTTTAAATTATTTGCTAGTCGTTCATCCGTACGTGCCATTACTTTCTGATGTTCTCCCTGTACTATTTGTCGACCACGTTTATTTTTTGTACACTCATCTTTATGTGAGCAAGTCTTGCAGGCTTTACTTCGATAGAGTTTTTCTCTTGCATCATTTTTGCTTACATTGCATAGAATTTGACCTTGAGGACAAACGTAATGATCATTCTCTGAATCGTACTTAAAGTTATCCAAAATATAATTTGAATTTCCTGTAGTCGAAGGTGGCTTTTGTTTAGATACAATTGTAATTATGTTTTCTTTTTCACATTTTTCGAGGCATTGTCCGGTATAGTAACCTTTATCAGCTAATACAGTTATTTCTTCTACATTAAGTATTTGCTTTGCTTGTGTTGCCATTGCATAAAGTTGCCCTTGATCAGCCGGATTATTGATAACATCTGCAGCAATGATTATGTGATTTTTCGCATCAACAGCAGTTTGCATATTATATGCCACATCAAATCCCATATTATTAGCACCCATAAGTCTAGCATCTTTATCTGTCAAAGACATTTCTCCGTTTTGCCTAACCTGTTGTTTGATTTCGACCAAATCATGAATACGCTGTGTCGCATTAGCTAATTTTTCTCGTATTTCTTCCTTGTTATAAGTAATGGTACTACTGCTATCGTTTTAATCGTTATTTTCTAATAGCTCCAAATAGCGTTGAGCAGCTTGTTCAAAATATGCTAACATTTTTTCAATTTTACCTTTGGTCAAATTTTTCTTACGAGCGTTATTAGCTCGAAATTTACTGCCGTCTATAGCGACGATTTCTTTACCCAATAGACCAAGATCATTACATAAGAAAGAAAAATGCTTAAAGATATTTTTTAGTAAAGATATATTATCCTTCCTAAAGTCAGCAATAGTACGATAATCCGGCTTTAGCTCTTGAATCAACCACATCAATTCTATATTTCTTTTACACTCATTTTCTAGTTTACGCGAAGTTCTTATGCCATTGAAATATCCATAAAGATACAACTTAAGCATATCAGCAGGATTATATGGTTTACGTCCTGTAGCTTTTGTGATTGCATATTTAAATCCAAATTCGTTTAAATTCAAAGTGTCGACAAAGGCATCTAATACACGTACTGGATTGTCTTCGCTTATCATTTCATCAGATGACATAGGTATAAGATTGATTTGATTTCTGTTAGTGTTATTAGAAATATACCGTCCCATAATTCACCTCAAAGCATGAAATATTATAATCTTATTATAACATTTCAGCTATTAATATCGCTCTATCGTTTTCGCACAGTCTGACGTCCCTGACTGTCCACTGACTGTCCAAAAAGGAACGTCCCTTAGTGTCTTCCTAGTGGATGATAAACTTGAAATGCTGTTTATTAATCCTGTATCGCGTGGCAATGGTATAGGCAAAGAGTCGCTTATTTATGTGATAGAGCAGCAAAAAGTGAAACGAGTAGATGTTAATGAGCAGAATGTTCAGGCGGCTGAATTTTATAAGAACATGGGGTTTGGTGTCCGTAAATCGTTCTGAATTTGATGGTGCCGGGAAGCATTATCCTATCTTGCACATGGAGTTGAAATGCTAACGAGCTAAATTTTAAATGGTAAATAGACAGAGAGAACCGTCAATTTGTATATTTGGTTAAAGTCACAAAAACCACTAGTTACCTGAGTTTGAAGGGGAGTTGGTGGTTTTTTTTGTGCTCTTGAGAAGGAAATTTTCACCTCTACCATGTAAAACACGGCTTATGAAGGAGGTAAATAAAAACTCTTGATTATTCTTTAACGCTTCCTTTTAAAGCGTTAAAGAAAGTGGATTTTGTATGATTAATAATATATTTACAAAATAAAAAGTGAGAGTTGAGGTCTTTATTGACTTAGGTTCTTACTTTTTTATGTGACTATTTGATGAATACTCTAGGGCAAACTGAGCCAGCGTGGCTCAGTTCAAAAACGGAATAGTGGATCCGCCACACCGAGATATGCATTTGATGAAAAATCTAGAAATTGAGTGAAAGTCACGTAGACCTGGTCGTTATTTTAAGATTAGAATTATTGTCTCATAATTTTCTAATGAGTTGTGGTCTAATTGCTATTGGGATTATATAGGAATAATATTACAAAGTTACAAGTAGAGATTATAATTAAAATATGAACTTAGATAATATATTGAATGAATTTTACATATAAAGTAAATATTGTACAATACTTACAATGCAAATAAACTGAAAAATATATAAAGAGGTGTTTAAATGAGTAGTAAGTACAAAGCAAGTATAATAATTCCAACATACAATCGAAGGCATTTGCTGACCTTAACGTTAAAGTCACTCTGTCAACAAACCTTACCAAAAGAAGATTTCGAAGTAATCATAGTAGATGATGGTTCTACCGATGATACTAAAGAAGTAGTTGCTGATTTCTCAAATTCGTTAAATACAAAGTATATTTATCAAGAGAAAGATGGATTTAGAGTTGCTGCTGCGAGAAATAAAGGTATATTAAGTTCCGAGGGTAATATATGTATTTTTATAGATTGTGGAATTTTATTAGGAACTACTGGTGTGGAAAAAAACGTTATATGTCACAGGTCAGACAATGAGAAAGCAGTTTTAGGATATATTTACGGTTTTGATGAATATAATGAAAACGAAAAATATTTGTTAGATTTGAATATTGATCCCTTTAATGTTGATCAATATTTTGAAAGACTTCAAAACGATCGAATACTTGATTACAGAGACGACGTATACCAAGAAATTGGAGATGATTTAACAACTTGGTCTGCCCCATGGTCTATATTTTTTACGGGATATGTTTCTGTCAAAAGAGATACTCTTATAAGGGTTGGTATGTTTGATGAGAGTTATACAACTTGGGGATGTGAAGACACTGATTTGGGTCTTTCCTTATATACAAATGGCGTTCAAATAGTTCTAGAACGTGATCTAAAATGTATTCATTATCCTCATGAAAAATCGAGATTCTCGGTTGGCGAAGATGCTATAAAAAAGAAAAAAGAATACTTGCATAAAAAATATAATTTAAAATCTACCGAATTAGCTTTAACAACCCCAAGTCGTCAATTAAACCAGTTAATGTTTAAAAGTGTGTAGACTTATAGGATATATTAAGTTCTTAGGGGCTTCTAAAGCTTTCGAATCTAATGATACTTATGCTAGTAAATTATAATATATTTAGAGAAAAAAATTTAATGGAAACTACTAAGTAGAGTCTATGAATTTAAATGTCAAAAAAATTATAGCATTCTCAATTTACTGCGAATGCTTATAAGATTAAAAAATATGAGCTATATTTTTTTATTAGCTCTCTCTGGAGGATAAAAATGTCGTTATTTACTATGAAACAACTCTTAGACGATGCGTATCAAAATCATTATGCTATTCCAGCATTCAATTTTGATAACTTTGAATTATTAGTGGGGGTTTTTCGCGGGGCGGAGGAAGCGCAGACACCTGTGATCATTCAAATTACGGAACCTGCAATAGAATGGTTAACTTTGAAAAATGTAGTATCTGTTGTAAAAAATGAGGTAGAACGGTGCGGTTTACCTGTTGCGCTACATCTTGACCATGCAAGTAATTTCGATTTAATAAAATCATGTGTAAAAGCTGGATTTACCTCAGTAATGATTGACTATTCTGATAAGGATATAAAGCAAAATATGGAGATGACTCGACAAGTAGTTGATTTTGCTAAGAAATTTAATGTATCAGTTGAGTCTGAGGTCGGTGTAGTATCAAATATTAATGAAACTAAAGAACTAAGTAATGACTTTACTAGTTTTGATCAAGCAATTGATTTTTGCCAATATACTCAAATTGACGTATTAGGTATTTCAATAGGTAATACACACGGGATGAAAAATAGAACAGCTAGTCTAGATATAGAAAGACTAATACGTATAAATGATAAACTTCAAAAGCCTCTAGCACTTCATGGAAGTTCAGGTGTAAAGGAAGACGACCTTGTTAAGGCTACTAAATTTGGTGTTACAAAAGTAAATATAGAGACTGAATTAAGGGTAGCATTTAAAAAAGCAATTGAAGAAATATTTAGAGATAAACCTAATGAAATAAAACCCAGAAATATTATGGCACAAGTACGCCAACGTATCAGTGAACACGTTATCGAACATTATAAGCTGTTAAATTCATATGGCAAATGTGCAAATTTTAAGTAATATGTTTTTGAAAGCAAGTAGTGAAAAGTACCATGGAGTTTTTCCAACAACATAAAATTTGATTTTTATAATTTAAGGAGTGGATGAGATGGAAGCGATAACTAATGAAATCAATAATATTCAAGATTTATGCTTGGATATATATGGGCGATATGATATAGATAAATCTATGTTATGGATGGCGGAAGAATTTGGAGAGGTGATAGCTGCAATACGAAAGGGAAAAAGTAAAGATGATATATGCGGTGAAATAGGTGATCTAACGGCATGGATAATTTCAATATGTAATATTTTAGATATTAGCTTATCTACTGCTTTAAAAGGGACTTTTAAAAAAGAGGTAAATAGGCAGTTGCGGACTTATGGAAAACTTAAATATGCACAAAATGAAGCAGCTAAAATTCTTCTGTTAGATATGTTTAATAATTATAAAGAAAAGAGTGTATAAGCATTGATTAATATAGGACTAGCTAAGGGTGTTGTTAAAAGCAAATCGCTTAAACTAATAGAAGAATTGGTAGGTGAAAAAACAGATAAAAATAAACTCAGCTTTTGTAATGAAGATTTTAGCACTTTTTTACTCAAGCACAGGGATATTCCCCAATTAATTGAAAAGGGGATCATTGATATAGGTATTACCTCAGAAGAGTGGATTGAGGAAAATGGAAGCTGCGTAGATATAATTGAAAAATTAGACTGGTGTGATACAAGAGTAAGTTTAATAAGTCCAGTGGAAAGTTCAGTTTTGGCAGGTGATCATCCTATTCATTGTGTTACCGAGTTTCCCAAAATTGCCGAGAAGTTCTTTAAAACGATAAATAGGAGTGATGTAAAAATTGAATTTATATCGGGCTCTTCGGAAGCGCTCGTCCCACGATTGTATGATTGTTGTATAGATTGTGTTGAAACAGGGAGTACACTAAAACTTCATAATCTTTATGAAGAGTACGTAATATTTAAATCCAAAATTGTATTAGTAACTAACATTAAAATTAAAAACAAAAATCAAGATATGATAGAAAGAATTAAGGATATAATCAAATAAAGGATAAAGGTGTATGATGTGCAGTCATTAAGAGAGGTTGCTGCTGATGTAATAGAAAAGATTGTAATTAAAAGTTACCCCTTTTTATCTCTTGGTAAACCTATATCGTTAATAATGGATCAATTCGCTACCAAAGAATATGATCGTTTATTACAAGCAGCATTAAATATTGGTTATAGTATACAGGTTCTTTCGGTAGAAGGAGAAAGAGATGGAGTATTCTGTTCGGAAATGCAAACGTTTGAGGAAAGTTCAAAAAAACCAAACTTAATTATAGTTGTTGACCCCATAGATGGGACCCTTACCGGCTCTCGAGGTGGGGCTAGATGTTTATCTGTTATAGGTATATCTGAAAATAAAAAGGGAAAGTCGTTTAAAAAATTACCTGATTGTCTATCGTGTTTCTCTGTGGGAAGTCAAGAAAATAACAAATTTCTAGAACATCTCTGTGTGAATGGAAATAAGATAGGCTTGAATAATTTTGAAAAGGACTTTATGACACTTAATATTTCTACGTTACATAGGGCGGAGACGAAAGAACTTTTTTCTAACTTATTAGGTTTAAGCGTAGAAGAATTCGAAAAGAAGTATAGATTTTCAATTGGTGAAAGAACATTATATAGGCCTAATCTGGCATATAAAATGATTATCTTTGTGGGGGATACTTCTGTTTCTTTACCTTTAGAAACTAAAAATTTTATAGGAAGAACAGGTATTGCAGAAGCAAGATTAGAGTCTAGTATGTGGAAATATTGGAGAGGTTTAATAGTATCGGGAAGTAAAATGAAACGGTATGAAGGCGGGCCAATTAAATATCTTATTGATAGAATGAATTGCGCCAACAATCAAAAAGATATAGATATAACGAGTTTGTTTGAAGAAAGTGAAATGAAAGCGATGCTGAACTATGGATGGAAATTAGGTGAGATTGCTTCCTTTTTAGAAAAGGATGAATTTACACCAGAATTTAAGTTGATATGCATTGCTTCCATTTCAGGAACACGTGATAGATATTTGAAATCAATGCAACTCGGGAATCTTAAGCCTTGCATGTTTATTCCGGAGAAAAACTCTATACTTTATGAGACTTGGATTGTCGAAGATGGTCTTCTGAAAAAGGAAAAAAAGGAATGCATAATTAATACCATCAATGATGATAAATGGTCAAAGTATATATTAGATTGGTATAAAAAGGGAAGTTGGTCAGAAGTGTTTGCTAGGGCTAGCAAACACATTGAAAATAGTTCTGATCAATATCAGGTATTAAATTTTTTGGCTAGGTTAGAAAGAGGAGAAAGCTTGACGAAAAAGGATGTTAAATATGCTTACAATGAGTTGCAGTGAATTAAATGAACTGGAAAAGCTGGCTGTAGAACTACGTATTTTAATACTTAAAATGATAGAAAAAAGTGGATCTGGTCATATAGGGGGTTCTTATTCCTGTCTTGAAATTTTAATAGCGCTATATAAAAAAATTATGAAACAGGATAGTAAAAATGCTAATTGGCAGAAGAGAGATCGATTTATTTTGAGTAAAGGCCACGCGGAAAGCGCTTTATATGCAGTCTTATACTCGGAAGGATACTTTCCGGCTAAATACACTGAGACAATGAGAAAAATCGGATTTCCACTACAGGGTCATCCAAGTGCAAAATGGCTTAATGGCGTTGACTATTCAACGGGCTCACTTGGTCAGGGGTTGTCTTTTGGTGTAGGACAGGCTATTTGTGGAAAGAAACAAGGATTCAATGTATTTGTGATAGTTGGAGATGGTGAATTGCAAGAAGGTCAGATATGGGAAGCAGCTTTAACTGCGCCTAAATTCGAATTGAACAACTTGACTGTTTTTGTTGATTGTAATAAATTTCAACTAGAAAGTCCAACGCAAGTTACGGGTAATATCGAAACGCTAGATCGAATGTGGAGTAGTCTGGGATGGGATGTTGTTCGAGTAAATGGTCATGATTTTATGGATATTGTTAACACATGCAGTAAATACCAGGATAGGCCAAGGATAATTTTAGCTGCGACGATAAAAGGTAAGGGTGTTTCATTTATGGAGAACAACAATGAGTATCATGGTAAAGGCTTAAGTAATAAGGAAATACAATTAGCTTTTATCGAATTATCGAAACATTATAATGAATTGTTGCGGAAGGATTAGGGTGAAAAAATTGGAGGCACTTAGAGATGCAATAGGTACACAATTGGTTAATCTGGGGAAAAAAATTAACAAATTAGTAGTTATTGATTGTGATATGGCTAAACATACAAGACTAAGTAATTTCTTTACAAATTTCCCTGAGCGAGGTTATCAGGTAGGGATTTGTGAACAAAATGCTATAAGCGTTGCAGCTGGAATCGCTAGTTGTGGTGATATACCGCTAGTTTCATCCTTTAGTGCTTTTATTGCAACACGATGTTGGGAGCAAATAAGACATAGTATAGCGTATAACAATACTAATGTAAAAATATTGGCAACTCATGGGGGATTATCCGCTGCAGAAGATGGAGGATCTCATCAATGCTTGGAAGACTTTGCTTTAATGAATGTATTACCTAACATGGTAGTGTTAGTTCCAGCAGATCCAGAAGAAGCAAGACAAGCAATAACTTTTGCGTTAGAGTATACTGGTCCTGTTTATATAAGAATAGGAAGAGATGCTGTAGATACTATTATGCCTAATCATTACAAATTTGAACTGGGCAAGGCAATATGTTTAAGTGATGGGGAAGAAGTTGCAATCATTTCGACAGGAGAAATTACTCAAGAAGTTATAAAAGCAAAAGAATTATTAAAAGAACATAACTTAAATATAAAGGTAATACACGTTCCGTGTTTAAAACCAATCGATTTTTCAACCCTCACATCGTTGGTTGGAGATAGTAAATATATAGTTACAGTAGAAGAACACTCTATATATGGTGGGCTAGGAGCCATTATTGCTACTAACTTTTTAGGGGAAATAACCCCTCTAAAGTTTAAAAGCATTGGCATGGAAACATTCGGAGAAAGCGGGAAAAGTGGAGAGTTAAAGGGAAAATATGGTTTAGATTGTATCGGAATTGCAAAAACTATATTGGAGTTATTGGTTTAACTTGTGGAAAAGCCTCTAACAGTATACTTGCGTTATCTTAGTCAGGGGTATGTTCATAAAAAAGACGGAGGAAATATAATGTTTAACATTAGTAATATCGTAACATACGATAATCTTAATCCTATTGAAAAAATTGAAGCGATTTACGAAGATAATACGTTTAAATATACATATAAATTGGAATTTAACAATCAACAGGAAGAATTAGATTTAAGAGAAGTAATTCTTCTTAGTTTATATTCAATAGATACAATGCTAAAAAATGAAGGAGGAGCCCAATATAATTATTATATTAAAGATGACAACTCTATAAAATACTTAATTGAGAATGCTTTTAATATAGTTATTGATAAAACTTTATTTTTACAAAGCCTTTTTGTATTAGACGAAGCAAAGTTAATATACAGATTTACTTGTGCAAAAAAATTCCAAGAGAACAATCTTACCTTAAAGCAATTAAGAATTAATAGTTGGGGAAACGAATATATTAAAGTTCATGACTTGATAGGAAAAAGAAGAAGTATAATTGCAAATTTATGCTTAACAGCTAAAAGACATTATAATGAAAAGGAAATGTTATATGACAGACTTATGCAATTGTTACTTTCAGATATTAACGAACATGTCAGTAAAGAAATTAGAAATATAAATGAAAATTTAAATATAAAGCTATTATCTTAAAGTATTTGTTCTACTGAAGGGATTGCTTCTTCAAAAAAATAACATTTATGACAAAAATAAATAGGATTTTTAATAAAGATGTAGAAATGTAATAAAATCATACTAAATACTGTTGGTATAATAACTGGAACTAAAAAGTTAAATGATAAAAGGAGTTTTAAACATGAGTGAAAATTTGAAATATGACGTAAACATTGACTTAGCAAATAAAACGAAACAAGAGTTAGCAGAACATCTAGAAACTGCTGATAGAAGAGTGCTTAATAAAATTGGCGCATTTTCAGCTTTATATGAAATTAACTTTCCCGAATATAATGAACCCGTTCTTGTAATGAAGACAGAGGAACCTGGTTCTAAACAATTGATAGCTATGCAATATGATAGGATCGAAAGCGTATGTTATGACATGATAAATCATCTTATTAATGATTGCATTGTAATGGGTGCAAAGCCGTTAACTGTTCAAGATGCTATTATTTGTGGGAAGATGGATAGTGATATTATAAAAAGATGTGTAAAAGCTATGGCAGAAGCTTGTAAACAACAAGATTGCGTTTTAACAGGCGGAGAAACCTCAGAGCAACCGAGAGTAATTGAAAATGGAACTTATATTTTAACCTCGAGCATAGTTGGTATTGTTGAAAAAAGTAAAATAATTGATGGTTCTAAGATAAAAGAAGGGGATGTTGTATTAGGGTTAGAGTCCAGTGGAATTCATACAAATGGATACACGTTAGTTAGAGCAATAATTGATAACCATCCGAGTATAAAAGAGAAGCGCATAGGTGGAAGGAATCTTATAGATGCTATATTAGAGCCCCATAGGTGTTACTATAAAACCATTAAAGATCTCTTTAAGGGAGATAGTATAACAGGACTTGCACATATAACTGGTGGTGGTATTAAAGAGAATCTCAATCGAATATTGCCCGAAGGTTTAGATGCGGAAGTTGATCTTTTAAAGTATATTATTAGTGATTTATTTAAGGTTTTGAAAACTGTTGGAAATATAGAAGATGACGAAATGCTAAGAACATTCAATATGGGAATAGGGCTGGTTATTGTTACAGGTGAAAGAGATAGAGACGCGATTATTAAACATTGTACTGAGCAAGGAGTTCCTTGTTTTGAAATCGGAAAGATAATTAAGGGAAATAAAAAAGTTATCACTACAGGTCAGTTTAGTTGGGATTAAAATTAAGTTTGCACATAAAAATATCTGACTAAATATTTTTCAGGAGGTTTTTTTTTGAGATTATATATCATACGACATGCAGATCCTGATTATCCCAATAAAACGCTTACCCCTGATGGGCATCTAGAAGCGCAGGCATTAGCTAAACGTATGGCTAATCTGGGCTTAGACCGTATTTACTGTTCTCCGAAAGGTCGAGCGCTCCATACAATGCAATATATCGCTGATGCCATAAATATGGAAGCTAACATTTTGAATTGGACAGCAGAATTAGATAGTCTTTGTTTTGAAGCTACTCCACCTTGGCATGTTGATACTGCTTGGGATTTTCCTGGTGAAGTGTTTTTAAATCATAAAACGCTTCCTACCCATTCGGATTGGGATAAGCAAGCTGAATTAAAAGCTTTAAATACGAAAGAAGTATTTGAAGACCTAATAAAAAATTCTGATGAATTCTTAGAGACATTAGGGTTTGAAAGACAAGGAACAAGATATAGAGTGGTTCGCCCTAATTCTGAAAAAGTTGCTGTATTTACTCATGGAGGATTTATCCTCACTTGGTTGGCGCATCTTTTACAAATACCATTGACTATCACTTGGGCAGGTTTTTGGTTAGCACCATCATCGGTAACTACTATCCTATTTGATCAACGTTCTCCCGAATGGGCTACACCTCGTTGCATCGGTCTGGGTGATACATCACACCTTTATGAGGCGAAACTGGATATTAAGCCGAGAGGAATCAAAGCAAATTTTGATTAATGTGAAGCGAATACTAGATTCTTTATTCGTAAGCGTCAGACAAGGCAGTGGATAAAAAAAGAGCAAAACCTGATGTATGCCAAAAGACTGCGAAAGACTGAGTGACGGTTCTTGTGTCTACATGGTCACCAATAAAGTGGTATTTAGCTAGAGATTGGGAAGAATACTCATAATAAAATTCTAGACTGAGGACGGTCTGCAGTGCAGTCTCTTTGCCTAGAATGGGCATTGAAAAGATGAATTATTAAACAAATAGAGCATGTACAAAATTCAAGAATATCTTGAAATGTACATGCTCTATTTGTTTATTTCTGGTTTGTCCGTTCTACCGACGAGGTAATCAAGCGAAACATCAAAATGATTTGCTAAAGCAAGGAGAACCTCAAAACTTGGTTTAGATTCATTTTTTTCATACAAAAATATAATTCTACGTTTTACACCTATTATCTCAGCTAAATCTTCAGCTTTTAAGCTATATTCTTTTCTTAGGTAGTTTAATCTTTCACCGAAAGAAGACATAAAATCACATCATTTCAAATAAATATATTGACAGTGCAATTTAAATGCACTAAAATAAAAGTGTATTTAAATTGCACATTTTAAACCGTGCGGAAAATTTCAGATAAGACAATGTAAGTATATCATTTTTAGTAAACCATTACATTTGTGATGGAATAAGATTATTTTCTATTTGGATTATCTGATCTGCCCACAAGATAATCAAGCGAAACATCAAAGTAGTCTGCAAGAGCAATAAGAGTGCTAAAGGATGGCAAATTCATACCCTTTTCAAATTGTGTGATACTACCTTTGCTTTTTAGCCCTAGAGCATCGGCTAGTTTCTGAGTTGAAATTTCTTTTGTTTCACGAAGCAATTTTAATCTAGTAGAAAAAATATTTTTATCATCCATAACAAAACCTCTTGACGGTTAGTGTAACTAACCATTATAATATAAATATAGGTTAGTAATACTAACCGAAAGATGAGCGAATTAGTTATTCTTAAAATAGTTAAAACAAAAAAATAAAACGGAACTGACCAATCTATTATTAGTCAGCAATGTAGTAGTCTATTAAACTTAATTATACCCGATATTGGATATAGTTCCTAGTAAAATCAAGAAAATGACAGAAATTAAGCTTGTATTATCTGCATCTGTACATAAAGAACTCTAGTGATTGATAACAAAATAACAATTGGAGGGGGATTTACTATGGTAAAGAGTGTGTTTGATTTGTTGGCTTCTACGATAAAGCATGAAAAATTAATTGATTTACAGCTGGAGAAATATTCTAGTGAGTATTACTATGCGAATGAAAAAGTTCTTGCGTATCAGAAAAAAATCAAGAGTGCATTGCCAGTGGAGTTGCAGGACAATTTGATGGCGCTTGATGATGAATATATTGGTATGCTGAGTAGCGGGATGGACGTATATTATCGGCAAGGATTTTCCGATGCAGTTCAGCTGATTATGGAGTCTTTAACTTGGGCTCCAACGAGAAGTTGAATGCCAAAAATATAAATGGTAGAGCAAATTCGTTCATACATGAACTGTTACAGCTTTGGGGTATGATTAACGAAAACTTTATAATAAGCAAAAAGTCCAGCTAAACATAGAAGTTAGCTGGATTTTTATTATAATATTTACTTTTTTTTGACACAAAATCATTGTTTTCTGACACCATCTTTACGGTAAATCATGTTAATATCAAGGTGAAAATAATGATGAAGGCGATGACGATGATGGATTTTAAAGGCTCTTTACAGGTGAGTCATTCGATAGTCTTATTATCAATTTTAAAAAGAAGGTGAATGTTATGACAGAGGCCTTACCTCTCTTTACATTTTGTTTAGGATTTTGCATTGGCTTATTGTTATGGCCAAAACTTATAGGATTTAAATAAATGACTTTATTTTTACACCAGAACCAAGCTTTACATAAACTTAATAAATAGAAAGTGAAATTGTTAAATTAATAAGAAATAGGGGAAGGGATATTGGTTCATAATGAAATGTGTACAGTCAATTATTTTGATTCATTCTCCAAGCTTTTTGACTTTTAAAAATGAGTATGATAGATTTATTAAAATATAATGATTGGAGTTGAAAAAATGATTAAATTTTCTTGCTAATTTTACAAAGCATAATAAGATTGTGCGAGCAGAAAACGCTGCTTGTTTTGTTGTGCTTATGCAAGAAAGTTACTAATTTTTTCACTTAGACAATATAACCTCGCCATGCCTACTATGAGGCTGGCTTTGCTGTATTTATGAGCTGTAAGAATTAACTTTTCTTGCAGCTCATAATTTTTTTATGCAGGAGGATAAATTATGTCTTTAATAAACATTTCAAATCTGACCTTTGGTTATGACGGCAGTTACGATAACATATTCGAAAAGGTAAGTTTTCAAATAGATAGACTAAGTGACGGTTCTCTTTGTCTAAAATAGTCATAAAAATAAGTGTATTTTTTAAGAAAAGTTGTTAGATTATTTCACATTAAACAAATAGAGCATGTACAAAATTCAAGAATAACTTGAATTGTACATGCTCTATTTGTTTATTTCTGGTTTGTCTGTTCTACCAACGAGGTAATCAAGTGAAGAATGACAGTTCTCGCGGTTGTAAAGGATTGAAGTATTAATTCTTTTTGTTTTTTTCTTTCACATGCCAAAAACTAAATTCTAATGCCGTCCGTAGTTTAGCCTTGTCCTCAGCATCAAGGTGATAAATCTCACCATCGAACATAATTTCTGCTTGTTCGAGGAACATTGCCAAGTCTGTGAGAGCTTTTTTATTTTCAGATGATTCAGAGGGGGTAGGCTGGTTATCTAATATTTCATCAGCAGTAACATTGAAAATTTTTGTAAGTTGGTTTATGTGATCAATATTTAATTTTCTGCCACCGCGACCAGTTTCTAAATCATAATAATATTGCGGAGATATATTCATTAATTTTGCAATTATATTGCCTGAACGTAATGCTTTATCAGGGTGTGTTTGGCGAATTTTCCTCAAGTTATTAGGTGATTCACTCATAAGTTATAACCTCGCCTTTTCGTCTATTTGTTGAATCGAGATAATAGTATTATCAAATATAATTTAAATCATCGAATTGATGATAATAAGAGTAAATGAAAGTAAATTGACAAAAAACAGAGGATTAGTTATAAAATAGACATCAATTGATTAGTATGACATTTGAAAAGTATCGTCAATTTGTTTATAATAATAAGTAATTAATCAGCAATATGTTGACTGATTGATTTTTAAATAATAGGTGGGAGCTCATTTTCATCTACATTTTCTAAAATAAATACATAAATATTCTAAGATATCTCAAAAAGTAAAAATCTATATAAACTTAATTATACCCGATATTGAATATAGTTCCTAGTAAAATCAAGAAAATGACAAAAATTAAGCTTGTGTTGGATGTATCTGTACATAGAAAACTCTAGTGACTGATAACGAAATAACAATTGGAGGGGGATTTACTATGGTAAAGAGTGTGTTTGACTTGTTGGCTTCTACGATAAAGCATGAGAAATTGATTGATTTACAATTGGAGAAATATTCTAGTGAGTATTATTATGCGAATGAAAAAGTTCTTGCGTATCAGAAACAAATCAAGAGTGCATTGCCATTAGAGTTGCAGGAAACTTTGATAGAGCTTGATGATGAATATAGTAGTATGCTGAGCAGCGGAATGGACATATATTATCGGCAAGGATTTTCCGATGCAGTTCAGTTGATTATGGAGTCTTTAACTTGGGCTCCAACGAGAAGTTGAATCGAATTTATAAATCACAACAATAAGAAAACCGTAACATATACATTTCGCTATATGTTACGGTTTTCTTATTGTTTACCTATTGTTCCGATGATATAATGCTGTTAGGCGTACGAAACGGAAGCGGTTGTTAATCTGCCCTCACGGGGGTGATATGTTGGAGCAGGAAATACTTGTATTATTCTTGATTCTGCTTATCTTAAAAGAGACAAAAAAATAACCGCTATCCTCGTCGAAAAGCGCTAGCGGTTATTTTGATATAAAATTAGCCTAAGCCTTTGTCAGACGACCGTTTCCAGTACGTCTTTTTATATTCTTATCTTATAACAGGCAAAGTATACTGTCAAGAAGATTTAGTCTTTAAAAAACATTCTAGTAAGTAATATCATGCTAGTGGAAAGGTACTATTATTGGCAAGGATTTTCCGATGCAGTTCAGCTGATTATGGAGTCTTTAACATGGGCTCCAACGAGAAGTTGAATCGAATTTATAAATCACAATAATAAGAACTCCGTAACATATACATTTGGCTGTATGTTACGGAGTTCTTATTGTTCACCTATTGTTTCGATGATATAATGCTGTTAGACGTACGAAACGGAAGCGGTTGTTAATCTGCCCCTAAGGGGGTGATATGTTGGAGCAGGAAATACTTGTATTATTCTTGATTCTGCTTATCTTAAAAGAGACAAAAAAATAACCGCTACTCTCGCCTAAAAGTGCTAGCGGTTATTTTCATATAAATTTAGCCTAAAGCCTTTGTCAGACGACCGTTTCCAGTACGTCTTTCTATATTCTTATCTTATAACAGGCAAAGTATACTGTCAAGAAGATTTAGTCTTTAAAAAGCATTTTAGTAAGTAATATCATGCTAATGGAAAGGTACTATTATTGGCAAGGATTTTCCGATGTAGTTCAGCTGCTTATGGAGATTTTGACTTGGGCTTCAACGCGGAGCTAAAGTAAAAATAGAAGACTAAGTGATGTTTTCTTGTATAATAACAGAGGAAGCATTAAATTAGAAGGCGTGAGAAGATGCATTATGGTCTGAATCGCTTAAACGATTATTTGTTTAAAGAGATTTTGGCAGGAATTCTGCTTTTTTTAGGGAACTTTCTAATGAAATATAGTACATTGGAATGAATTGATAATGTGTCGTAGCATACGGTTGATACTATAAACCATCTAAACAGAAATAAGGAGTTTTGTCTGATGTTTAGTCCAATAAAGAATACAAAAGTCTATGAATTGGTATTTGAACAAATGAAACATATGATTGTAAATGGAACCTTAAAACGGGGAGACAAGCTGCCTTCAGAAAGAGAACTGGTGGAGCAGCTTCAGGTCAGCAGAACATCTATACGCGAAGCACTACGAGCGCTGCAAATCATTGGCTTAGTAGAGTGTAGACATGGGGAAGGAAATTATATTAGAGAGAAATTTGAAAATAGTTTGTTTGAGCCGCTATCCATTATGTTTATGTTGCATGAGAGCACTCCGAAAGACATTATTGAAGTTAGAATGATTATGGAGTTAGAAGCAGTGGCCACGGCGGCAAATAAAATTACGGATGAAGAGCTTGTAAATTTGGCGATATTAGTAAAGAACTTTAAGGATTCGCAAAGCGAAGACGAGAATGTCAAGATTGATAAGAAGTTTCACTACGAAATCGCGCGAGCTTCTGGAAATTTTCTTCTGTTTAATATATTAAATGTGATATCTGAATTAATAGATTCGTTTATTGATGATGCTAGAAGAAAAATCATCATCAATGAAAAAAATATAGAGCTGTTGGCGAAACAGCATGAAGATATATATGAGGCATTGCAAAGGCGCAATCCTCAAGAGGCTATTGCGGCCATGAAAAGACATTTGGATATTGCTAATGAATATATGCTTAAATAAAAAATTGGAAAATCAACTGCGTAATGGTAACGCAGTTGATTTTTTTTACTAGTAATAGTGGAAAATTTTACAATAACATGGTAATATATGAATAACTGGTCATACCATAATACCAATATGGTTCCTGAAAAACAAATAGGGGGTAAACGTATGGACATTTTAGTATGTGTAAAGCAAGTACCAGAAACTTCAAAAGTTGAAGTCGATCCAGTAACAGGAGTATTAAAACGCGATGGTGTAGATTCCAAAATGAACCCGTACGATTTATATGCGTTAGAAACAGCCTTGCGGATAAAGGAAGAGGTCGGCGGAACGGTAAAAGTGATAAGTATGGGGCCGCCGCAGGCCGCAGAAGTAATTAAAGAGGCGTATATGATGGGCGCAGATGCAGGTGTTCTACTGTCAGATCGCAAATTTGCCGGAGCGGATGTCTTAGCAACCGCGTATACCATATCACAAGGTGTTAGAAAAATGGGTAATGTAGATCTAATATTGTGCGGTAAGCAAACAACTGACGGCGATACTGCGCAAGTTGGACCAGAAATGGCGGAATATTTAGCAATGCCGCATATCGCAAATGTCATAAAAATTGAGAAGATAAAGGATGCTTCGCTGATAGTAGAAATGGATATGCCGCATACGGTTGAAGTAGCAGAAATACAATGTCCATGTTTATTAACGGTGGAAAAAGATATTTATCAGCCACGGCTGCCTTCTTATAAGAAAAAACTATCTACGAAAGATTGGGACGTCAGCATATTTAGTTTACATGATTTTGCCGATCAAAACGAAAAAAACTATGGATTAAATGGGTCGCCTACGCAGGTTGAAAGAATATTTCCGCCTGCCGTAAATACCGACAAAGAAATTTGGAGAGGAGCAGGCGTGGAATTAGCTGATAAGTTGACGAGTAAACTGAAAGAATTAAGATTTGTGTAATAGCAGCGTACTTGATTATATAGTGATTATATAGTGATTATATAGTGATTATATAGTGATTATATAGTGATTATATAGTGATTATATAGTGCACATGTACTGGTCTGACGTATGACCACTGCTGATAAAATCGTTGCAAGGAGGAGAATACTGTGAGCAGATTAATTGTAAATCAGGAAACAGTAAATGCATTACAGATAAATGAGTTAGTTAAACTATGTCCTTTTGGCGCAATTGAAGAAAAGGGTGGCAAGATAGAAGTAAACGCCGCTTGCAAAATGTGCAAGCTTTGCGTTAAAAATGGACCGGCTGGGGTAATGAAATTTGTGGAAGACGAAGTGCCAACAATCGATAAAAGCTTATGGAAGGGTGTCGCTGTTTATGTAGATCACGTGGATGGCGACATACATCCTGTAACTTTTGAGCTTATCGGTAAAGCCAAAGAGCTGGCGGCAAAGGTAAATTATCCTGTTTACGCGGTCTTCATCGGGCATAGCATTGCGGATAAAGCTGAAGAACTCTTGCATTATGGAGTAGATGAGATTTTCATATATGATTTTGCCGAATTAAAAGATTTTAGAATTGAGCCATATACAGCAGCCATGGAAGAGTTTATAAAAAAAGTAAAGCCTTCTACCTTATTGGTTGGTGCTACAACAATCGGAAGATCGCTCGCGCCTAGAGTTGCGGCACGATTTAAGACAGGTCTGACGGCTGATTGCACTATTCTTGATATGAAGGATAATACAGACCTTGTGCAAATAAGACCGGCGTTTGGCGGTAATATCATGGCGCAGATTATAAACCCCAATCATAGGCCGCAGCTGGCGACAGTACGATATAAGATAATGAACGCCCCAGAAAGATTGCCTGAGAGAAAAGGCAAGATAACGCCTTGTTCTATGAATACAGACACGTTACACTCCGCGATTACCGTATTACAGGTAACACAAAAAGAAGTGGAAGCAAGTATTTCCGACGCGGAAGTAATTGTCGCAGTCGGCAGAGGTATAAAATCGGAAAAAGATGTAGCGATGATTAAAGAATTAGCTGAATTGCTTGGCGCACAGGTAGCGGCAACACGCCCGCTTATTGAAGCAGGTTGGGCGGAGACCAAGCGTCAAATTGGCTTAAGTGGCAGAACCGTAAAACCAAAACTAATTATTACCTGCGGCATATCCGGAGCGGTACAATTTACGGCAGCCATGAATCAGGCGGATTGCATAGTCGCGATTAATCAAGATCCCAGGGCTGCGATATTCAATGTGGCGCATTATGGTATAGTCGGCGATATATATGAAGTAATTCCTCACTTAATCAATAATTTAAAAGAAAAACATTAACTTGTATTTCTTAGAAATAGATGGCTGGAGGTAATAAAATGGGAGACATTTGTAAGCAGGAATATAATAAATTAGATCAGAAAGATATTGCTTTTCTACTCGATCTGCTTGGTAAAGACAGAGTATATACAGGTACGGAGATTAATGAAGACTACAGCCATGATGAACTTGGCGGAATAAGCAAAATGCCGGAAGCTGTTGTTGAAGTGTCAAGTACAAAAGAAGTAGCAAAGATTATGGAATATGCTTATGAGCATAGCATTCCTGTCGTGCCCAGAGGGTCTGGTACAGGGCTTGTTGGAGCATCTGTCGCTATTTATGGTGGGATTATGATCGATTTAACGAAAATGAATAAAATACTCGAAGTCGATGAAGAAAACTTAACGCTAACCGTGGAGCCAGGCGTTTTGCTCATGGAGATTGGCAAGTTTGTCGAGCAGTACGATCTCTTTTATCCCCCTGACCCTGGTGAAAAGTCAGCTACGATCGGCGGAAATATTAATACAAATGCCGGCGGCATGAGAGCAGTTAAATATGGTGTAACAAGGGATTATGTAAGAGGTCTTACGGTAGTGCTGCCAACAGGAAAAATTTTAGAAGTTGGTGGCAAGGTTGTTAAAAATAGCTCAGGATATAGTATAAAAGATCTTATTTGTGGTTCAGAAGGGACGTTGGGTATTGTAACCCAAGCCGTGTTAAAGTTGCTGCCGTTGCCGAAAAAAGCCATAAGTTTGTTGGTTCCATTTTCCACCCTTGAAAGAGCCATCAATACAGTCCCTAAGATCATAAAATCAAAGTCGATACCAACAGCTATTGAGTTTATGCAAAGAGAAGTTATTATTGCGGCAGAGGAGTATTTAGGCAAGAAATTCCCCGATAACTCAGCAGATGCCTATTTGCTGTTAACTTTTGACGGAAACAGCAAACAAGACGTTGAAAAAGAATATGACAGAGTGGCTAGCATCTGCTTAGCTGAAGGAGCCTTGGATGTCTATATTTCTGATACGGATGAAAGAAAAGAAGCGGTGTGGTCGGCGCGGGGAGCCTTTCTCGAAGCGTTGAAAGCCACTACCGAAATGGATGAATGTGACGTTGTAGTGCCCAGAAATAAAGTTGCAGAATTTGTTAAATATACGACTGAACTACAGCAACAGTTTGGGATGAGAGTAAGAAGTTTTGGGCATGCAGGCGATGGAAATTTGCACGTATATGTATTGAGAGATGATTTGCCACAGGAAGAGTGGCAAAAGAAATTGAAAGCGGTTTTCGCTTGTATGTATAAAAAATCTGTGGAGTTAGATGGATTAGTATCCGGGGAGCATGGCATAGGTTATGCGAAAAAAACGTATTTGTTTGAGCAATATGGCAATGATTACATGGGTCTCATGCTGAATATTAAGCTGGCCTTTGACCCTAAAAATATTTTAAATCCGGGCAAAGTTTGTCAGTAGGCTGCCAAGTATCTGGTTAGAAAGCCCTTTAGAGTGGCGCGCTGCGTTCTTCTTGCTTTAAACTATTCCGGACGCACCGTTTTCTATAGTATTTCAAACTATCTATGAATACGGGAGGAAGAATACCATGAATATGTATTTGCTTTTTATGATTGCATTGATACCAATCGTTTGGCTAATGGTTTCATTGGTAGGGTTAAAGATAGCAGGGCATAAAACAACCCCGCTTAGCCTTGGTATAACGCTTATGCTAGCAATAACTGTATGGGGAATGCCAGCAATCGATGCGGTGAGCGCAGGACTAGAGGGAGCGGCTATGGCCATATGGCCGATTATGATTGTTATTATTGCCGCTGTATTTATTTATAATCTGTCGCTGTACACAAAGGGGATGGATGTTATTACGAGTATGATGACAGGTATAACAACAGATCAAAGAATATTAGTGCTTATCCTAGCATGGGGGTTTGGCGGATTTCTTGAGGCTATTGCCGGTTTTGGGACGGCTGTTGCTATTCCGGCCAGCATTATGGCGGCACTTGGCTTTGAACCTGTTTTCGCGGCAATTATCTGTCTAATTGCCAATACTACGCCAACCGCCTTTGGCGCTATAGGGCTTCCGGTATCAACACTTGCCCAAGTTGCCGGTCTTGAGGTAAACGAATTAAGTTATGCGATAGCACTTCAGCTTGTACTCTTAATTGTTATTGTTCCCATGGTATTAGTTATGATTACGGGAAAAAGTGTCAAGGCCATTAAGGGGGTTTTTGGCATCTCGCTGGTATCAGGGTTAGCGTTTGCTGTTCCGCAACTGCTAGCAAGTAAGTATATGGGCGCGGAACTTCCAGCCATTCTCGGTTCTGTAGTGTGTTTAGTCACAACAATTGCTTGGGCTAAACTATATCATAAAGATAAAGCACAAAAAAATGCAAAAAAGATATCCACGAGGCAAGCATGCATGGCTTGGCTGCCATTTGTCTTAGTATTCCTCATTATAATTGCCACAAGCTCGTTATTTCCCAGTATCAATAAAATGTTAGCGGCAGTGCAAACTGCAGTAAACATTTACAGCGGTCCTGGCGGTCATCCCTATTCCTTTGTCTGGCTCGCTAATCCAGGTACGCTTATTATCTTTGCAGGGATTATCGGAGGCTTGCTGCAAGGAATAAAGCTTACTGAAGTAGTTGGTGTCTTAGGGAAGACGGTTAGGCAAATGACCAATTCCGCCATTACTATAGTTTCTATTGTAGCACTGGCAAAAGTTATGAGTTATAGTGGCATGATCAAGTCAATAGCCGTAGTTTTAGTTTCGGTAACAGGCTCAGCCTATCCCCTCATAGCGCCTGTTATCGGAGCACTTGGCACTTTTGTAACAGGCAGTGATACATCGGCAAACGTATTGTTCGGCGGGCTGCAAGTCGAAGCGGCTAGATCACTCTCGTTGAATCCCTATTGGTTAGCTGCAGCTAATGCGGCAGGCGCAACTGCAGGCAAGATGATATCACCACAAAGCATTGCTGTTGCCACTGCTGCTACAGGACTTGCGGGTGCAGAGGGCAAAATATTATCAGCTACTTTACGCTTTTGTATGGTTTATGTAATTATATTAGGCATCGTGACATTCCTAATGGAACCGATTTTTGTAGACTGAGTGACGGTTCTCTTTAGTACTATAAAAGTGTGAACACTAAATGAAAGAATTTAGTCGTTCACACTTATTTTTATTATAATAAGTGGAGTATATGGTCAGACGTCCGGTTCTGTGGATTTCGCATCCGTGAGACAAACAGTCTGCCATCCACTAGTTATAAATCTTTGATTAAGCAGGTTGGAACCACTTATTGGCTTTCGTGTAACGGACTAAAATGAAGAGTAATAAGGGAAACATGGGGACAGGGATTATGTTTTCTATGATACATCAGATCATTCAAGACAGCTGGCTCTATAGGGAAGGTAAGGAGATCATTGATCTCCTTTAATTTTTACCAGACTTCTTATAATAGATCCTAGGGTGATTGTCAGCGCTGCAACCACAATAATCAGTGTAAACTCATTCGTATATTGTATATGTAATTCTACAGCTGCCAATGTTATCAAAATTAAAGTATATATTCCCATAATGTTATTGGGCCATGGGGATAGAATATATTCTTCCGAACCCAATAAAATTCACCTACCTTTCTTTTATGTATATCCTACGCAGCTTCATTGCTTTCTGCGCTTATCCGACTGCATTTTGGGGGTGCCTATGAAACATGGGGACAGGGATTATGTTTACTAGAAAAGAAGTAAAACAAGCCCCCTGTCCCCATGTTTTCTGTCCCCATGTTTTTGTGGAAATGAAAAAGAGATTTCTACAAAGTTAGAAGGATGGAATTATGTTGAATCTGAGGAAGATATGCTTACTTTTATGGAAACATTTAACGTATTTCATGATTCTTTATTAAGAAATTTAAATTACATAATTAAATTACATAAGTGGTTCTGGAAAAGGTGAAAAAGGAATTAATGTCACATCCACATCGCTGCCCACTTATACCATATGTTGCTCTCCCCATCGAAACATGAGTTCCAATATTGGGATTAGCGTTTTTCCTTCTTCAGTCAGCCAATATTCAACTTTGGGCGGAACTTGGTTGTATTGTTCTCTATGAATTAGTTGGCTTTTCTCCAATTCTTTTAGTTGATGACTTAATGTCTTATGTGCTATCGGTTGTAATGTATCTTTTAATTTATTATATCTTATTATCTTGGCCTTATGTATTTCCCATAATATAATCCATTTCCATTTTCCTTCAAGAATAGATATTGTATAATACATTGGACATTTTTTGTATTTCTCATCAAAATTCTCCATGATAGACTCCTTTACTCACCTTTGGGTTAGTATCTAACAAACTTGTGCATACTATACTCATTGCCCATAATGATATACAATGCAGTACATAAAGTCAAAATAAATGAGAGGTGTGATACAAAATGAATTTAATTACCGTTGATCAGGAAAAGTGCATACAATGCGGGATTTGCGCGGCAGAATGCCCGACTGTAGTCTTACATATGGGAGAAAAGGGACCGGAGGCGGTTAACCCAGATTACTGCATGGCCTGTGGGCATTGTGTAGCTGTGTGTCCTCATGCCGCTATTAACAATACACTGACACCGCTGGACCATCAGCTTGCTATAACAGAATTTCCTGTGTTGAACAAGGAATCCGCCGGGCGTTTTCTTCGGTCGCGCCGCTCCATTCGTTCCTATAAGAAAACGCCTGCGTCCCGGGAACAGCTGCGAGAGCTTGTCGAAATGGCCCGGATGGCTCCCACAGGAAGCAATCGGCAGGGTGTATCCTATATTATTGTTGAAGACGGAGAAATTGTTGAGAAGGCCGCTGTGGTGATAATCGAATGGTTGGAAAAAAATCTAACACACCCGTATTTTAGCGTTTTTATCCAGGAATTCCGGGAAAAGGGTATTGACACCATTCTACGCGGCGCGCCGCATCTTATTTTGGCAATTTCCGCCTTGGATTTTAAGCAAGGTCGTGAAAATTCCATCTTTTCGCTGGCATACCTAGAGCTATATGCACCTGCTCTTGGATTAGGTTCTTGCTGGGCAGGAATTTTTGAGATGTGTGCTTTTAGCGGTCATGAGCCGTTACTGAAGTTATTCAACATTCCCGAAGGTAAAAAGATAACTGGAGCCGTTATGGTTGGCTATCCCAAATACCGTTATCAGAGACTGACAGACCGCAATCCATTGGAAGTTGCCTTTTTGTAAACGAGAGGCGAAAGGTAGTCTAAATTCCTTACTAATTTCAAACAGACGTTTTTTAACGTTACAGATCGTAGACCAAAGGTACTTTACGTAAAGAGTAAAGTACCTTTGGAATTGCAAAATTCAAATTTTTTAAAGAAACTGATGTGTATTTAAGACATAGTGACGGTTCTTGTGTCTAAAAGAAGGATACAAAAGAATGAATTATTAAACAAATGGAGCATGTACAAATTCAAAAAAAACCTGAATTGTACATGCTCTATTTGTTTATTTCTGATTTGTCCGTTCTACCAACGAGGTAATCAAGCGAAACATCAAAGTGATTAGCTAAAGCAAGAAGAACCTGTCCTTGTTATTTTATAATTTATCTACATTAATGTTATTGAGCTGTTCTTTTGATTCTTGGTCTTTCAAATAAAAAGCAATTGCGCATTCTATTTCTTTGGCTGTTGATCTTCTGTTCTTTTTAGCTGATTCTGCAAGTTCGTTAAATAAATCGCCATTCATTCGTAATGTAAAACGTTTTTCTTCCATTTTTAGCAAGCGTCCTTTCGACATTGATTTGACATCATTATAAAGTAAAAGCGTACATTTCTATTATGACTATTGATGTCATAATGACAATGTGGTAGTATGACATCAATAATATGTGACGTCGAAATTAAGACAAATAATAAAGCAAACTTACTTCTTAGTATATCTTAAAATAAAAATCTATATAAACTTAATTATACCCGAAATTGGATATAGTTCCTAGAAAGATTAAAAAAATGATAAAATTTAAGCTTGTATTATCTGTACCTGTACATAAAAACTCTAGTAATTAATAACCAAATAATAATTGGAGGGATATTTACTATGGTAAAGAGTGTGTTTGATTTGTTGGCTTCTACGATAAAGCATGAAAAATTGGTTGATTTACAATTGGAGAAATATTCTAGTGAGTATTATTATGCGAATAAAAAAGTTCTTGCATATCAGAAAAAAATCAAGAGTGCATTGCCATTGGAGTTGCAGGAAACTTTGATAGGGCTTGATGATGAATATAGTAGTATGCTGAGCAGCGGAATGGACATATATTATCGGCAAGGATTTTCCGATGCAGTCCGGCTGATAATGGAGACGTTAACTTGGGGGCCGACGCGGAGTTGAAAGTGATACATATTTAGTAATTAAAATAGAAAAAATAAAGAAAAGAGCACTAATATTGCATAGCACTTTTTGCTTTAAGTATGTTGGAAATGAGTCGGAGAATTGGAATTGCCTGCAAACCGTCTTTGCGATTTCTCCTAGGCAGCTTTGAAATCCCCTTTCCTAGAATTATAGGTATATAACGCAGGGGAAAATGACAAAACTATGAGAATGATAAATGAACAGCAATGCAAAAAAGGATGCATACTGATTCTATTAGTATATTGAGTCGAATCTTATTCCTAATCTAGGAGGATCGTTTATGCCAAAAGAGATAACGCACTGGGCGATTGCAACGACAGCAAGAAAAAACGTACATTATAAACGTATCAAATGCGTAATTGATGAGAACTATGCCTCGTTTTTAGCCGGAGCAGTTGCCTATGATATTCCGTACTATTCTAGAGGCAAATCTTCTCGCATTTTGGCGAAAAAGGCTGCTGAACTCCACGGGGTAGAAACATGCAAAGTATGGAAACCTATAATAAATTTACTCCAGAACTATTCGATAGACGAAGATGGTGGCATTCCTGATGTTATGCTTTCCTTTATACTAGGTTGTATTAGCCATGTTATTATTGATAGCTGCTATCATCCTTTTATTTATTACTTTACAGGAAATAATTATGACGAAGATATCCATAAAAGAAACAAAGCGGTATTTAAACATCGGCAATTTGAGTCTCACTTAGACTTGTATTATCTACGAAAGCTTAACTACACTGGACCCACCAGCGCAAAATATATATTCAGTCAATTACGAGGTTCGATAATGACTGATTTTTTATCGTTATTGTATTTCAGTAATGATGTTAATAAGAGAATCGAAATGACGCAGGAATGCTTAAATGACTATATAAAGACCCAGGGGTTATTCAATAATAAGATTTTGAAGTATGCGCTGAAACTTTTAGGTATCGTAAATGTGGAAATGAGGAAACGTAGTGCATTATTTTATCCTAAGACCATTGATACCGCATACTATCGACTGTTTGAGAATAACAGTCAATACAGACATCCTGCTTCTGGGGAATTAATCGAAGCCTCTCTTGATACGATTTACAACAAGTGTATTACTGATATAGTATCAAGTTTTTCCAAACTCGACTGTTGCAGGACTCGAAATGAATATATTGAAACCATCCGTAGGTTTTCTGAGGTATCGTTAGAGAGTGGAAAGGAATGTACAAGTCCTTCATTAATGAAATACTTTTCGGATAATTCTAGATAAAATCGGCAAAGTAGGTTTTTAGTTGCTGCCGAAACTTCACTTTCTGGCAATATTCATGGAATGTCGGTAGCGGTGAGCTTAGGCAGTGGTCATGAACGATTGACGGTAATTGGAGGTACCGAAGCCAAGCTAGATCTAGGGGTGTCAAGATTGAAATTCGGGATTTGGCCCCTGGGAGAAGAGTCTACTTTCCGCGATATAAATACTGCTTAAGCTAGCCTATAATATGTAATTTAATGCTATTTTGTTATTCAGAAAGGAGTAGCATCTTGAAAAAACTATTTATTGCGAGCCTCATTTTAAACTTGCTTATAATACCAACGTGTATAGTAATTTTAGTGAGAAATCATTACCCAAAACAAACTACAACAACGATAATGGAATCAGACAATTATAAATACAGACTTGATATGTTTAACACTTTGCCAATGGAAAAGCAAAGTATTGTATTTTTAGGTGATAGTCATACAGAGCGTTGCGAGTGGGCAGAACTTTTTCAGAATTCAGATATAATTAACAGAGGAATTGATGGTGACACTACCGAAGGTTTATTCAGTAGAGTCCATAATATAACAATATTAAAGCCTAATAAGATTTTTATTATGATTGGCGTTAATGATATTTTAGCTCATACCCCTTCAGTAACAACAATAGAAAATTACAGACAAGTGATAGAAGCGATTAGCTGGGAATCGCCTAATACTAAAATATACCTACAAAGCGTACTACCAATATCCGAATCTATAAATAAAGAAGCAAACGCTGATATCGTAGCTTTCAATAACGAAATACAAAAATTGGCACAAACTTATAATGTCACATACATTAATCTGTATGATAAATTTTATACACGAGACGGACTAAACGAAGCATTAAATTATGATGGACTACACCTAAATGGAAAAGGATATTTATTGTGGCGTGAACTTATAACAAATTATATAGAATAAAAAACGGTTTTTTTTATACTTTATAAACACTCGTAGATGTAATTCCTTCGACACGTTATAGATTCTTCTAACAAGTCATTAAACTCGATTGTTATATAAGAAAGTTCGATGATAAACACTAATAGGATGGAGCTCTAACTAAATGTTTCTTTTATAATCGATACGGAGAATCGTATATTGAAAAGGGGGGATTTTCAAGGTCGCGGATCGCCTCCACCAAGTGAATATGAAATATGGAATATTGCTGGAATATATAAAGTGAGCCGTTAAGACTGATAAGGTCTTAACGGATTTTGACGTTTATAGTACGCTTACATTGGAGGGGTATTTATTATGGTAAAGAGTGTGTTTGATTTGTTGGCTTCTACGATGGAACATGAAAATTCGTTCATACATGAACTGTTACAGTTTTTGTATGACCAAATGACGAAAATTTTATAATAAGCAAAAAATCCAGCTGAACATAGAAGTTAGCTGGATTTTTATTATAATACTTACTTTTTTTTGACACAAAATCATCGTTTTCTGACACCATCTTTACGGTAAATCATGTTAATATCAAGGTGAAAATAATTATGAAGGCGATGACGATGATGGATTTTAAAAGCTCTTCACAGGCGAGTCATTCGATAGTCTTATTATCAATTTTAAAAGGAAGATGAATGTTGTGACAGAGGCCTTACCTCTCTTTACATTTTGTTTAGGATTTTGCATTGGCTTATTGTTGTGGCCAAAACTTATAGGATTTAAAAAAATAACCGCTACTCTCGTCGAAATAAAGTGTTAGCGGTTATTTTGATATAAATTTAGCCTAAGCCTTTGTCAGACGACCGTTTCCAGTACGTCTTTTTATATTTTTATCTTATAACAGGCAAAGTATACTGTCAAGAGGATTTAGGATTTAGGCTTTAGACAGAGTGACGGTTCTTGTGTCTAAAATAAGGATACAAAAAAATGAATTATTAAACAAATGGAGCATGTAAAATTCAAGAATAACCTGAATTTCACATGCTCTATTTGTTTATTTCTGATTTGTCCGTTCTACCAACGAGGTAATCAAGTGAAGAATGACATTTTTCGCGAATGAAAAGGCTTGAAGTATTAATTATTTTTATGTTTGTTTTTTTTATATGCTAAAAACTAAATTCTAATGCCGTTTGTAGCTTAATCTTGTCCTCGGTATCAAGGTGATAAATCTCATCATCGAATATAATTTCTGCTTGATCAAGGAACATTGCCAAGTCCGATTCTGAAGATATAAACAGCTAGCTACCTGAAACGATTCAAGTTACTTGGACGGCGCGCAATCAAATAATTGTCGTGAGCGTAAGGCAAACATTGCAGTAGCAGGCTGCTGAACATCTGTATCTGTCGATGCATCAGTGGGCTGGGGCTCTTGCCAAAGTTCAGAAGGCACTTCTTTGCCATGAGAAGTAATCCAAGTATTTAATTCTGGCTGTGATTTAGTGAACATGGAAGAAATCAGAACGTAACGTACTTTACCCTCGTTTACCATCTGCTCGAAATCCGCAGCAGAAAGAATATGTTCCATGCCCACAAATCCACCGATAGCCATAACAGCTTGGCCCGTATCTAGGATAAATTGGGAAGCTTCGTTAGCATTGCTTACTGCTAAAAAAAACTTTTCCCCGTTCTTATTATCCATTAAGAACTTTTCAAGTTTAACTGTATCGGAATCCCTATTACTACTACTTGACAGCTTAGGCATAGCCATACCCCGGACGTTTTGTTGTACTACTTTGGGATCAAGGTCTGGGCCAGCGTAGGGAAGAACCGAACTACCGCCGTAAATGATTGGGGTCAATGCCCAGACTACCTGAGGAATAAAGACTGTAATGACTGCAATCGCCATCGATGTACGCAGCAAAGTAGGTCGGCGCAGCGCGTATAGCAGCAAACTCAGAGCAATTATACTAGCGAATCCGAGCACTGGAAGTAGCCAGTATCGCCATTCATCAAACTGCCAGACCATCGCTGCCTCAACCGCCAGATTTAACGTTAATGCTAACGGTATGAACCAGCGATTACGGCTACTTGGCTGAAATATGTCAAAGAGTTCTTTTAGCCCAATACCAACTAAGGCTGCTAACGCTGGAGCCATCATTACAAGATAATATCGGTGATAATCCACTGCAATACTAAAGAAAATTAATTGTGGCAGCAACCATCCCCCCCAGAGAAGCAGGGAAATCGTCTTAGCTCGCCCATTAGAGGAATAATCAGACCGCCTCTGCATCGCGCCCGTAAAGAAACCGATTAGGCCCAAAGGCAAAAGCCAGCTGATTTGTCCACCGATTTGACGTTGAAATAACCTTAAGATACCCGGATTTCCAGTCTCAAAAGAGAAAGAGGCCACTCCGTCTCCAATTGAACTCGGTCCACCAAAACCGTCAGCTATTGGCATTGGACCTGGTGTCCCCGGACCGCCTGCAGGATTCGATACTGTTGGTCCAGATGCAGTCCCACTTGTATTTCCAGATACTGGTGCACGACTTTGTGGTGTAACTCCCGGTATCTGTACACCTTTGCCAAGGAAATGCATAAGACCATTGTAACCGGTTGCCAATTCCAATTCAGAATTAGTTTCACTGCTGCCGACATAGGGACGCTGGCTTTCCGGAGTCAGATCAACTAATAGTGACCACGATAAGGCCACCACCACCAGCAGCACCGTAGCTCCCCCCAGATTCAATAATCTGTATATTACACTGCGTCCTCCAGCTACAAGGTAAACTAGCCATAAGGCTGGCAAAACAAGAAAAGCTTCCAACGTCTTGATATTATAGGCTAGCCCCAAGATAAACATGGAAAGATAAAGCCATCTGATCTCATTCCGTTCGACCGCGATAATCATGGCCCAGGCAGCGAACAGTACCGTCATTGTCAGAAGACTATCAATCGTATTATTACGATTGGCCGCTACTGCTATTGGCATCACTGCTAGGGTAAATGCTGCCGACAACCCGGCTTTGTTTCCCCAATGACGTTTCACAAGATAGTAGATAATCGCCACTGATAGTATCCCGGCCAGACCTTGTGGAAAAATAATACTCCATCCGTAAAAACCGAAAAAATAGGCGCTGAGGGTCTGTAGCCAAAAGCCCAATGGTGGTTTATCCACGGAAATGAAGCCCCCAGGATCAAAAGAGACAAAAAATAAATTGTGAGTATTCATCAGCATACTCTTAATACTTGCGGCGTAGTATAAATTGGCAAAGCCCTCTTGATTGATTCGCAAGAAATTCATTAATGCTGCTAATAACAGTATCGAAATAAGCCATACTTTATCCTGAGATTCTCTTTTTATCATATTATTTGCCTCCTTTGTACATATATAGTGTTAGCAAAACCATTTATTTTACCCTAGTGATTTACAAAAACTTTAGATTAAAAACAAAAAATGTGCATACTAAATGCGTCAATATAAATTAATCTGACCCCAAAAAGTTAGACAAAAATTTATTAAGCAACTACTCTTCGGGAGATTCTAACTCTGAAGGTTGCCACTGTGAAGTATGGATTCTTGTCATTGAGAAAGAGTAGATGTAAAGGCTGATTTTTTGATTTGATTAGTACACATTAGATAAAGTATATTTCTATATTGACTTATTGTTGACAATCCATATGGTCTTTTAATGTATGATTGGTTCCTCGTGGCATTTGCCTATTTCTTAATGATTTAACAGTTATCCCTTTAACGTTTATGATGGTCTATCAATTCTCTGCATTATGAAAAATTTTTCCTGGAGCGTATAAGCACACCCGAACATATAATACATGACTTGAGAGGGGGGATATTGTCAAATGGAAAGATGGATGGAAGAATACCACAATAAGCCACCTGAATGCTATAAGAGATGCATTGACTCTTTTAATGTTGAACACCGTATATATGAAGAAGTATGTTGCTACCATATGGTTCGCGTCTGTCCTCGCTGCGGCTCCGAACATGAGTATTATCATCGCCGTTGTCCGCACTGCGGTTTGGAAATATTTGAGTTGATGAAGATGGAACATCATGAAGGATTCATGCCTGGGTGCAAGCATGAGATGATGGAATATAAAAATGAAATTGATACACAACTGCTTCCTTCAACAACAAGCCAAAAGGGGGCTTCTGTCAGGGACTTCTTTTTCAAAGATACATCATTTAATTTCGAAACGTTGCGTGCAGCTGGATTCGCGGTTGACAACGGCGCCGATATCAACGAAGTGTTCTTGACCGTTGCTGCAATCACGGAGGGCGATGAAGAAGCATGGATGCGGGAGTGGAAAGCCACCGCAGACCGTATGTATGAACGGGGTAAATATTCCTTCGTACATGGAGACAAGATTAGCGCACGGGAGGCACTCTTGCGTGCTTCGGCCTACTATCGCAGCGCTGAATTTTACCGTCGCAAGGATCCCCTAAACGATCCGTACGTTCCTGAGCTGTTCGGTCTTTCTCGCGAGGCTTTTGTGAAGGCGGGCAAACTGCTGGATGGCCCCTTCGAGGAAATCTCCATACCTTACGGCAAAGGCAAGCTTCCCGGATACCTGCTCCTCGTGGACGACAGCGGCAAGCCCCGGCCGACCCTTATCTATACCAATGGATTCGACTCGACGACTGAGGAAGGCTACTACGTTATTGGCGCAGCCGCGTTACGGCGCGGTTTCAACGTGATCATGTATGACGGCCCCGGTACGGGTCGCATGATTCGCGAGAGGAATGTGCCCTACCGTCCGGACTGGGAAGCAGTGCTCGGTCCTGTCATGGATTTCGCTGAGACACGTCCTGAGGTCGATAAGTCCCAAATTGTGCTATTTGGGTATAGTTTGGGCGGATATCTTTGCGCTCGGACAGCGGCCTTTGATCATCGTCCGGCAGCCATCGTACTTGACGACGGTATGACGAGCTTTTTCGCGACGTATCCTCCGCTTCCGGAATTCCTCGTCGAGTGGATTAAAGCTGGACACGATGAGCAGGCGATACCCGTACTTGAATGGATCAAGAAGCACGACACCTACGCCCGCTGGGCGCTGCAGAATGGTGTGTGGGTGTTTGGCACTTCGAACGAACCGGAATATATCCGTAAGAGCGAGCAGTTTACCCTCACAACTGAAGACATGCACAAGATCAAGTCCCCCGCTTTAATTCTTCAGGGAGAGAACGACCTTGTGTTCAAGGGGCAGGCAAGCAAGCTTGCGTCCGAACTAAAAGCTCCGCACAAGCATGTCGTGATGTGGAACGCTGATGGTGCAGGCGAGCACTGTCATATGGGCGCAATGCGTCTGCTTCATCAGACCATCTTCGACTGGCTCCACACGACACTGGGCGCATAGCACAAGAAATAGATGAAGCTGCATAGAAAAGACAATTTGACGATTCTATTTGCCTAAAATTACCATAGGTGAATATCTTATAAAAAGGCAACTCATTTAATCTACTTAATTGAGTTAAGCAAATAGGGCATGTACAAAATTCAAGAATAACTTGAATAGTACATCCTCTATTTGTTTATTTCTGGTTTGTCCGATCGCCCTACAAAATAATCAAGTGAAACATAAAACAAGGGGAAGATCAAAACTTTAATTGGATAAGAGGTCAATTAGCGAGATATCTGATAGCTGATTTTCGGGGATCAGGCTGGGAAATATATCGAGATAGTATCCGCGAAGCCTGTTTGTAGGGTATTGATGCTTGTAAAAAAAAGATTTGAAAGTGAAAGCAGACAAGTTCACATATCACATTGGGGATCATAAAATAGATACTGAGTAAAAAATATATTAAATGAAGGAATGATATACATGCCTGAAGTTAATTATGTTCAGAACATATTTTCCAAAATATATGAAAAAAATCTGTGGGGTAATGGCTCAGGATGGGGTTCGCTAGAGATTAACACAAGAAGCTATCGGGAGTTTTTGCAAAAATTCTTTGCTGAAAACTCCATAAAATCTGTTGTGGATATAGGTTGTGGCGACTGGCAAATTGCAAAACTTATGAATTGGGACGGAATTAGTTATTTAGGTATTGATATAGTGGAATCAGTTATTAACGAAAATAAAAAGAGCTTTTCTAACACCAACATTGAATTTCGATGCTTAGATGTAGTACACGAAGAACAGCTACCGAAGGCAGATTTGATTATCGTAAAAGATGTCATACAGCATTGGCCTAATAAAGAAATTTTGGAATTTTTACCTAAACTATCTTCTTATAAATACGCATTAATTACAAATTGCGCATTAGGAAATTACATAAATTATGACATAAATTTTGGGTATTTCCGCCCTCTTGATTTATGTGCACCGCCTTTTAATTGTAATTGTAAGAGAGTATTCTCATTTCCAGACAAGGCTGAGCAAAGTAATTGGCAAAAGGTTGTCTATTTGTTTCAATCAGCTAGAAAATAAAAAAGTCCTTGCGTGTGAGAGTAAACTCAAGAGTGCATTACCATTGGAGTTGTAGGATCCCTTGGTAATGCACGCTTGATGATGAATATAACTGTATGATGCTGATCTATTATCGGCAAGGCTTTTCCGTGAAGTTCGGCTGATTATGGAGACTTTGACTTGGGCACCGACGAGGTGGTGAATTTTAGATAGTAAAGTATTATAACTTGCATAATGTATATACGAAGTATATACTATGGTTATAAAATAATTAGGCAGGTGTTTTCTATGATTATTAGTCTTTCGAAATGGGGCAACAGTCATGCAATTCGTTTACCGAAAGAACTTATGGAAAAAGCGGAGCTTAGTGCAAATGATAAAATTGTAGTATCTGTTAATGGCAAGGAAATTGTGTTAAAGAAATTAGAAGAAAGTCATAGTGCAAAGCTGGTTCAAAGATTTCAAAACTATGATGGTGATTATACGTGTCAAGAGCTAGAGTCTGGGAGCGACATTGGTAAAGAGGTGTTCTAATGAAGCAGTATCCGCAAACGGGGGATATTATTTGGCTTGATTTTGATCCGCAGAGTGGTGTTGAGATTAAAAAGATGCGTCCTGCATTGGTTGTATCATGTAATTTCTTTAATGAAAAAATCGGCCTTACTATGGTTTGTCCGATTACTTCTACACAAAAGGTTTTTCCTTTACATGTAGCATTAGATTCTCGAACAGAGACACATGGCGATATTTTATGTGAACAGTTAAAATCCTTGGATTATCATGCACGTTCATGGGATTTTATTGAGCGAGCACCAGATGATATCGTGGACTGTGTGCTTGAAATTATTGGTGACATTATCGGCAGATAAATAGTGATAAATAGACTAAGTGGCGCTTCTCTTTGTCTCAATTTACCTCCACCATCTAAAATTGGATTTTTTACAATAATAAGATTAGTCAGGGAGAACCTTTACCTGAATGAAGTTATAAAAGAGTTAAATAATACTCTGGTATCATATTGGTATTGATTCATAGGAACGACTTCTTTGCTTAATTTGAGGAGAGAATAAACAGCCATTTGGGCTGATCGCACCGAATATTCTACTGTAAAAACAACATCGTCAGGTATTTCAGCGAACTGCCCAAGGAATGCGAGATTTGTTGACCCTTTTGGTACGACATCAGGTCTATCACCTTTTGCTCTTGGCATAAACTGACTTGTTATGAATGGCATCATGCACGGAATACAGTTAGATGTCTTGAGGATTAACGGTAAGTCTTCATTGAATCTGAGATGAGAGCACAGCTCAGTAAGTATTTCTTCACCGGTGCATTCCGACATTTTTTTTGGTATATAGTTACCTATTTTATTAGGGAATAAGCTATATCCCCAAAAGACTTTGATGTTTTCAGGCTGATTCATAAAATGCGGTTGATATGCCAAAACAATCGACATAAACCAATTTGAGTCTTTAAAAGTAACCAAAGCTCCTGTTCCAGGTGTATTACCAGAGAATTTTTCCATTAAATCAAAGAATATTGGATCTTTACAAGTAACCGTAAACGATTCCCATAGTGATTCAGCAATATGATCTGCGAAAGCAGAAGGATTGCCCAAATCAGGCTGTTTCTTTACGATATTCTCCCATAGCTTGAATGAAGCTCCCTTAGATCCAAGACTAGGAGCAGAGGTCATAGATCCGAGGCTGTAACCTTCTGTCATAGAACCATTGGTGACAAAAACCATGTCGGTATTTTTAATCTCAATGTCCTTTTGTTTTCCATCATTAATATAATGAATACGTTCGACGGTCTTTTCATTTTGAGATGCTTTAAAATCTAGGTCAGTTACTCGACAATTCATTTCAAAGTTGACGCCTTGTGCTCCTAGCCATTTTATAAGAGGTAATATTATAGAATCATATTGGTTGTATGGCGTGCGGGTTACGCCTTCTAAAGTTTGAATACGAGGAAATTCATGTATAAATCTAAGCAGATATCGTTTAAATTCTACTGCGCTATGCCAAGGTTGAAATGCAAAAGTGGTAGCCCACATATACCAAAAGGGTGTTTGGAAGAATGAGGGTGAAAAGCATTTGTCAATTGTTAATGTTCCTAGGACATCTTCAGGCGTTATTGTGAGTTTCATTAAATCGATCCGGTCTTTGTTGCTAAAACCCATAGAGGATACATTAACTATTTTCCCATTTTCATCTACTAGCCTAGCTTTAGCTTGAGTTCTAACTTTTGTATCAAATTCAACGATTTCGTCTCTCACTGATTTTTGGGGATCGCTAATGGAAGGAATGAATTTTAGCAGTTCCCAAGTACATTCATAAGCTTCGTCATTCAACATTCTGCCGCCACGAACGACATAACCCTTTTCAGGTGAGCCTATACCATCACAACTTCCACCAGTTATTTTCATTTCTTCAAAAATGGTTATATTCTTTCCTGGAATATGACCATCTCTAATCAAATAGACAGCAGCAGCGAGTGAGCCAACGCCAGCTCCAACGAAATACGCGTTTATTTCATTCCTTACACCAGTTGTTTGGTAAGCATTTGTCATTTTCGTGCCTCCTGTTTGTTTAACATATAACTATTATGTGTACACGCCGATAATCCTATGCGCCATACATGCTCATAGACTGGTAGTACCTGAGGTAAGGAGGCTATTCAAATAATAATGGATAATAGACTAAGTGGCGCGCTTTTCCTTGTCTCAATTTACCATAAGCAAGCGCATTGTTTAGGAGGGAATTTGTTAAATAAATAGAGCATGTACAAAGCTCAAGAATAACTTGAATTGTACATGCTCTATTTGTTTATTTCTGGTTTCCCTTATTATTCAGAAAATGATAAATGAAAAGTAAAATTAGTCTGCTGCTTTTTAGGTCAACAATTTGAATTGATGCAGTCCGGATAATAAAGAATAGACTAGTGGTATAGCAAGTGAAAAAATAACCATAATAAAAAGTAAGTATATAGTGAAAGATGATGATAAAAATAGCTAAAAAAATAGTCGTTATAGGTAGTGGGATTGCAGCAGTGACAGCAATCAAAGCAATTATAGAAATAGATTCAGATTCAGAGATATGTTTAATTGGAGAAGAAAAATTCTATCCTTATAATCGAATAAGGTTGTCAAAAGGGATATTTGATGAGCTCAATGAAAATAATATCTTGCTTCAAAAGAAAGAATGGTATGAAGATAACAACGTCAAGGTATATCTTGATACCAGAGCAACAAGTGTTAGTGCAGATTGTCAGGAAGTAGTATTATCTAATGGCAGTAAGGTTACGTACGATAAATTGCTTTTGGCAAATGGGTCTGCGAATACTATACCGCCAATTGATGGTATAGGTAAGGATGGTATTTATACTTTAAGAGGGCTTAAGGATGCTTTAAATATAAAAAAAAGACTTGAGAAAAGTGAAAAGGTAGTGATTATTGGTGGTGGTATACAGGGATTAGAAATAGCCTGGATATTACATCAACATGGTAAAAAAGTTATCATCGTTGAATTACTATCCAGAGTTATGTACAACCAAATAGATGATGAAGCATCAAAAATATTAAGAAATACAATAGAAAGTTACGGAATCAAAGTACTTACTGATAAAGCGGTAAAAAAAATCGTAGGTGGCGAAAGCGTTGAAAAAATTGTTATAGATGAAAATACAGAATTAAACTGTGATATTGCAATTTATTCAACGGGAATTAAGCCTAATATAGATTTAGTTGCAAATACTAGAATAGAAACAGCAAGAGGTATATTAGTAAATAATAAGATGGAAACCAATATAAAAAACATTTATGCAGCAGGTGATATTGCCGAATTTAATCATAGAGTCCCAGGTCTATGGAATATAGCAATAGCACAAGGAAAAGTTGCTGGATACAATATTTGTGGTAAAGAAACACTATATGAAAATATTACTCCAGTGACTACATTAAATGCCTTTGGAATTTCTTTATTTTCGATGGGGCGCATAGAGCAAACGCAGTTTACAAAAATGCTAATTAACCAAGGTTCTGGTACAGGTGATTATAAGAAAATATTTGTAAGTGATAATAAAATAGTAGGGGCAATCGTAATAGGTGATACAAAAAAATCACCATTACTCAAATCAGCCATAGAACAAGAGGTAACATTTTCTGACGCAGAACTATCTGAACGATCTGCTGATGAATTGTTAGAGCAGTTAAAAAATAGTTATAAATAATGGAGGGTAAGTAATGACAGAAATAAAATTTTGCGAGAACAACTTTAGCTTTAAAACAGAAGAAACAATGAAAAAACTAAAGGAAAACTTTAGTGATGCCTCTATATCAGTCGAATCGTGTTTAGGGTATTGTGGAGATTGTGCAGTTGCCCCATATGCTTTAGTAAATGATGAATTGGTACAGGCTGATACAGCTGATGAATTATTTGAAAAAATAAAAAAAGATATAAATAAGTAAATCTGATTAAGTTTAGTTGAATTTCAGAGTTATCATTTTTAAATAAACAAAAATGGAGGAGATAGTATGATAAGAGTTTGCCCAACTTGTTCAAATGTGGATGTTGATAAATTAGAGGAATTGGTGCCAGACAATGTAGAGGTGGAATGTATTGGTGAGTGCGGCCAGCATGAAGGTAAAAGTTTTGGCTATATAAATGATGAATTGGTGATAAAAGATAGCGAGCAAGAAATTTTCGAAGCGGTGAAATCGATGCAGGAGTTTTCAAAATAACGAAGGAGCAGTATACGTGATGCAGGGGGAATGATAAAGTGGATTGTAAAAAAATTCAAGATTCTGCAGTAATTATGTCGATTGTTATGCTTCCTCATCAAGCAAATGTGGCGGGTAATGTCCATGGCGGTGAAATTATGAAGCTTATGGATAATGCAGCTTATGTGGTTGCTCATAGACATGCTCGTGCTAACGTTGTAACAGCAAGGGTCGACGAATTAACCTTCCACCATCCTATACTTGTGGGAAATTTAGTGATTTGCCATGCCAATCTCACCTTTGCCGGAACATCTTCTATGGAAGTGTCTGTCGTAGTTGAGGTTGAAGATTTGTATAAAGATTCTTCACGCAAATGTGCCTTATCGGCATACTTTACGATGGTTGCGTTGAATGCAGGTGGACACTCAATGAAAGTTCCTTCTTTAGAATTGATCACAGAAGAAGAAAAAATCCATTTTGCTGAAGGTAAAAAAAGATACGAGGAACACAAAGGTAAAGTAAAAGACTGTCATGTGCCACAATACTATCAGCCTTAGGATTGGTTGTTTTACTTTGAAAAGTACATGGATATATAATTTCTATTTGTAATAGCTGAAATAAATTCATTTAAGTATGCTCAAAATAATGCAGATAACTCTGGTATATATATATAATTTGGAGGTACGTATGAGTGAACTAATTAAGAATCGGGAATATAGACACAAAGTTTTGAAAGAAATTATTTTGGAACTTCACCAGGGAAAGTCAGTACAGGAAGTTAAGAGTAAATTTAATGAGATCGCTAAAGGCCTGGATCCAGCTGAACTTTCACTAGTTGAACAGGGGTTAATCAATGAGGGGCTGCCGGTGGAAGAAGTTCAGCGATTATGCGATGTTCATGCTGAAGTATTCCGGGATGCATTAGAAAAAAATCCCGAAATATCTGCAGAGCCCGGACATCCAGTAGAAATTTTCATATCAGAGAATCAGGCGTTAATGACACTAATGGATAAAGAAATTAAACCGATATTGGACAAGTTGAAACAAGCAATTGAAGCTGTAGAAAAATCAGTTGTTTTACAGTTGACTGAAAAATTGAATTTGCTGTGGGATATTGACAAACATTACCAGCGAAAGGAGAATTTGATATTTCCGTTTTTGGAAAAATACGAGATTACTGGTCCACCCAAGGTGATGTGGGGCGTTGATGATAAAATTAGGAGTTTGTTGAAAGTGACAAAAGAAATGGCTGCTAACTATCAGTCATCTCAAAAGCAGCCATTAATTAGCAAGATGGAAGAAACATTGGCGCAAATCGAAGAAATGATCTTTAAAGAAGAAAAAATATTTCTGCCGATGGCGATGGAGACACTTTCTGAGGATGAATGGGGCCAAGTTTTAATGGATAGTGATGAAATTGGTTATTGCTTGATTGAACCAAAACAAAGTTGGAAACCATATCGAGAAAATATAAACAAAGAGGTCATAAACGGTGCCGATGGGCATTCGGGAGGAAATGTTAAATTTGATACTGGGGTTCTATCATCTGAGGAAATAGATTTGATTTTTAGACATTTACCTGTTGATATAACTTTTGTTGATAGAAACGGCATCGTGAAATTTTTTTCTGCTGCTAAGGATCGAATTTTTCCACGCACCAGGACTGTTATAGGTCGTAAAGTTGAGAACTGTCATCCGCCAGCTAGTGCCCATGTGGTAGAAAAAATAGTGGAAGATTTTAAAAGTGGAAAGAAAGATCATGAAGACTTCTGGATTAAAATGGGGGAAAAATATGTGTATATTCGTTATCATGCGGTAAGGGACAAAGTGGGAAATTTCGCTGGGGTATTGGAGGTTACTCAGGATATTAAGCCTATCCAGGCTATTTCCGGAGAAAAGCGAATTATGGATTAGAAAGAGTAGGGGGCTCTTTTATTAATATTAATGATAAACAAATAGAGCATGCAGAAAACTCAAGAATAGCTTGAATTTTACATGCTCTATTTATTTCTGCTTATCTTAAAAGAGACAAAAAATTCTTATCTTATCTTAGTTGCTCCTAGCTTAAGTTCGGATAATATCTTGTCTAAAAGATCTATTCGTAATATGTAATGACGACTAACAAGTGCACTTAAAAAGTAAGCAATAGCCGGGACGATGGTGAAAAGCATAACAATTCCTTGTAATGCTGTCGCATCTTGTGTCGTAGCTCCTGCCTGATAATTTACGCTGGCCAATACCCAGCCAATTAAAGCTCCGCCAAATGCTAAACCAAGTTTAAGCACAAATAGCATACCAGCAAAGCTAATACCTGTTAAACGTTTGTTATATTTCCATTCACCATATTCAACAGTATCAGACATCATAACCCATTGAATTGGTGTAATCATTTGATGAAGTATCCCAATGACAAAAACAAAAACAAACATTGTAACTATGGAATTCAGAGGAACCCAGAACATTCCTAAACTAATGGCGGCAAGAATTAAATTTGTCCAATAAAATACAGTAACTTTGCAAATATGGTCGGTAACTGGCTTAGCCAATGCGCTGCCTAAAAGATTACCTACTGAATAAGTACCTAAGAAGATGGCAAAGTATCCAAAATTACCTAAAATATAAGTAACATAATACATCATAGCACCACCACGAACGGATACAGCTAAAATATTTAAAATGGTAAATCCAGCAACAAGCCGCCATTGGTCATTATGAAAAAGGTCCTTGAAGTCATCCCACATATTAGATTGGTAACTTGTAGGTACGGTCAATCGTTCTCTTGTGAAAACAAAACAAGCAATAAGCATGACGCAAGCAAGAATGGCTAAGATAGTGATACCGCCTTGATAACCTAAAGCACGGTTACTTCCACCAATAAATTCTGCCAGTGGGGTCATTAAAACGGTACTGAGCATTCCACCGGCTGTTGCTAATACAAAACGATAAGATTGCAGAGACATACGTTGTTTTGGATCTGCAGTGATTACACCACCTAAAGCGCAATAAGGTATATTTACTATAGTATACAGTAGCATAAGTAATACATAGGTAATCGTAGCAAAAATCATCTTACCTTCTGTGCCAAAGTTTGGTGTGCTATAAACCAAGATGCAAGATAGAGCAAAAGGAACCGCACCGAATAATAAATAAGGTCTAAATTGTCCCCAACGAGTGCGAGTTCGGTCTGCAATATGCCCCATGATGGGATCTACAACAGCGTCCAAAGTACGTGTTAATAGAAACATCGTTCCAACAAAGCCTGCAGAAATACCAAAAATATCGGTGTAAAAAAACATCATATATAGCATTACATTATCAAACACAATATGACTGGCTGCATCTCCCAAGCCATAGCCGATTTTTTCGGTTCGTGATAATAGATTGCCCGTATTATTCAATCTACAAGTTATTCCTTCAGTTCGCGATAGTACACTCATTTTATATCCTCCCTTATAAATCAGGCATTTTTAAAAAATAGTATTTCTAGCGTTTTAGATAAAAACTAAATCCAATTTAATTTTCTGCTAGTAGTCATTATAAATATCATTTATTTAAATCGAAACGATATTTGTTCCGAACCAGGTTGAATGGTAATTCGTGTTCCCAAAGTTTCCTGAACGCCAATCATTTCATCAGTGGAAGTGATGATTGACCTTTTGTTGCCACGTAGCACTAATGAACAGGGTTTTGTTAGTTTGGATAGAAGTATATGTAGCTGATTGCCCTGTCTAGTAATACGAGCAGTCAAAACAATCTTACCCTGCAAGTCGCGAATCATTGTCGAAGCACTATGTCCATCCTGCAAGGCAAATAAATGGAATTCAAGTCCATCGATATAATTATAGTCTGGACGCTGATCATTGCTTCCAATCGCCAGCAGTGTATTTTGGCGAACGTAAATTGGTAGACTCATAAAGTTGTGATGCTCTTTACGCCAGCCTTCACCACAGACTTCTGTATTGGTAAATAAATGTGTCCACTGTCCGCGTGGTAAATAAACAGAAACCGTTCCATCTTCACTGAATACAGGAGCGACTAAAATCGAATCACCTAACATATATTGCCTGTCTAAACATTCACTACCAAGGTCATCAGGAAATTCAATCAGCATTGCTCTCATCATAGGGAGTCCTTGTTCGGCAGATAACGTAGCCATATGATAAAGATAAGGCATTAAACGGCATTTCCAGTTTGTGAAAAATCGTAAAACATTAACAGCTTCCTCATCATACAGCCAAGGAACACGATAAGATTTACTGCCATGCAATCGACTGTGACTAGATAATAGACCAAAAGCGCACCAACGTTTATAAATATGGGCAGGGGCTGTATTTTCAAAACCTCCAATATCATGACTCCAAAAACCAAATCCTGATAATCCAAGAGAAAGTCCTCCACGCAAACTTTCTGCCATAGATTCGTAAGTTGCAGAACAATCGCCACCCCAATGTACAGGAAAAGCTTGACCACCCACCGTGGCAGAACGAGCGAATACGATTGCATTTTGATTTCCTTTTTTTTCTTTTAGCACTTGGAATACTGTTTGGTTATATAAATAAGTATAATAATTATGCATTTTTTGTGGATCTGAGCCGTCATAATAAGCAACATCTGTAGGAATTCGCTCACCGAAGTCTGTTTTGAAACAGTCTACTCCCATATCCACGAGTCGCCGTAAATGATTGGCGTACCATTGGCAGGCTGATGGATTGGTGAAATCAACAATTGCTTGCCCAGGCTGCCATCTATCCCATTGCCAGACATTTCCTTGCAAATTTTTGATAAAATAGCCATTCTCCATTCCTTCTTTAAACAAAGCAGATTGTTGGCTGATATAAGGATTAATCCATACACATATTTTCAAATTTTTATTTTTTAACCGCTCAAGCATTCCTTGGGGATCGGGAAAAGTAGAAGCATCCCACTCAAAATCGCACCAATGAAACGCTTTCATCCAAAAGCAATCAAAATGAAATACACTGAGAGGAAGGGAACGCTCGTGCATACCGGCAATGAAACTGTTTACTGTTTCCTCATCGTAATTGGTAGTAAAAGAAGTTGATAACCATAGTCCAAAGGACCATGCAGGTGGTAAAGGTGGTCGTCCAGTTAACAAGGTGTAACGTTGCAGTACCTGTTTTATCGTAGGACCATCAACAATATAATATTCTAATGCTTCACCAGATACGCTAAATTGTACCTTTGAGACCTTTTCTGAAGCCACCTCAAAAGAAACCATTTCTGGATGATTAACCAAGACACCATATCCATGATTTGTTAGATAAAATGGAATGTTTTTGTAGGCTTGTTCTGTATTTGTTCCACCATCGCAATTCCAAGTATTGATCGTTTGACCATTTTTTATAAATGATGTAAAACGTTCGCCTAATCCGTAGACATTTTCCCCTATCCCCAGATCTAGCCGCTCAAACATATACGTTTTATTATCGGTCGTATTTTTTACGTATCCTGCTGACTTATAATTGCTGCCAGTAATGCGCTTTTCGTCATGCAGAAAGTCAATTTTCCATAGATCAGACTTGCTGATACATACAGATAATTGGCCACTTTGTAAAATTGCTTTATCGGTTTCACTGATACATTTAATATCTTGTCGATGATCATAGTTTAATGCAAACTCAGGTGTTACCGGATACATTCCTTTAAAATGTTCCATACGAACACCAATGATGCCTGATTGTGGTGAAAAAAAACGTATGGTAAACAATGGAGTATCTAATTGATTTTCTCTATCAGACACATTACATGGTGCCACATAAACAAGTAATTCTTCCTCCGTTACTTGTATGTCGTGTACATAATATGGGGATATAACATTTAAATTTTCTTGAATTAGCCAATTTCCATCACTAATTTTCATTTTGCTCAATGTCCCTCCTCATTTTACTTATTACAAATTTTATAATATTGTAAATTTTCTTAAAATAATATTATCACTCATTATTATAGGTATATTTGCACTTGTGGTCTTGCACTATATTGACTACTATTAACAAGATTTTGATATTCAAAGAAATATTTAACAGGCTTTCATTTGGATAATAATTGAATTATAATTAGGAATAGAAATGGTCTATAGCCTACTTCGACTAAAGCTAAGTTATGATGGCTTCCTGATATTATTTTATAAGTAAGGGGAAATCAATTTGAATAGACTAACATTAAAAGAAAATCGAATTCATGGAACTGGTATGTTTCCGCTGGCAACTTATACAATCAATCGTAATAGTGGTGAAAAAATTCTTGATTGTCACTGGCATGATGAATGGGAGTTTTTATTGGTTACAGCAGGAAAAGCAATTTTTCAGATTGAAGCATCTTACTATGAAGTACATTCAGGACAGGCCGTTTTTATAAATGGAGGGAACATTCACGCTGGTTATCCTCAACAAAATTCTTCTTGTACATATTGTGCCATTGTTTTTGATCCGATTCTTTTTTGCAGCAGTTCTTTTGATGTCCTACAAACTAAATTCATTGATCCCTTAATTAAAGGACAATATGTGTTACCTGAATTTATTTCAGGTAATTGCGAATGGGAAAAAACAGTAATTCAGTACTTTTTAAAAATTTTAAATACCTGCATGGATGGTCAACAAGCATTTGAGTTAGTGGTAAAAGCAGAACTGTTGCTAACATTATCCGAATTTGTAAAAAACAACACATTTCCCATAGACAGTAAATCCTACTTAACAAGCTATAAATCAAATCAGATGAAAAAGATACTCAGTTATATTCATTCAAATTACAATAAAAAAATAAAAACAAAAAATCTCTGCGAGCAAATAAGTATGAGTGAAGGTTACTTCTGTCGTTTTTTCAAACAAATGATGCGGCAGACTACCGTTGAATATATCAATAGATATCGAATCAATATTGCAACGAACCTTCTTCATGAAACGGATCAAAAAATATTGGAGGTTGCATTAGGGGTTGGTTTTGATAATCTCAGTTACTTTCACAGTATTTTCAAAAAATACATGAATTGTACTCCTTTAGAGTATCGTAACAAGAAAAAAGTATTTTTGAATTGATGAATATAACTGTATGCTGCTGAGCGGGATGGACGTATAGTATCGACAAAGATTTTCCGATGCAGTCCAACGCAGAGCTGAGAGACCACATATATGCAATCTGTTTGGTAATACTATAGCATTATCTAACAGATAGGAGGGGCTTAAGAATGACTGAAAATTATTATTCCGGAGATGATTTAGATGCATCGATTCCAGATAAACATGAGGTTGCTAAAGATCTCGGAATACCACTAGTCAATGGCTATAACGGAAACCTGACAACTAAGGATGTGGGACGGATTGGTGGTAGAATGGGCGGTAAAATCGGTGGAGAAAAAGTGAGGAAAATGATCCAAGCAGCTGAAGACCAAATGGCAAGAGAGGATACTCATTGAATTTTGCGAGAAAAATTCAATGTAATGTTTCTCTTTGTCTTAACTTTGATATAAGCAAATGATAAAGAATATAAGAAAGTAAAAACTCCAACTGATTTTGGTGTCAGTTGGAGTTTTTATGTAGAAGCATATAATGCTATAATTATCTTGTATATTTTTAGAATATGAGACAGAAAGAGGGGCTTTATCATTCGAAATATAATATTTGACGTTGACGGGACATTATGGGATACGACGGAAGTGGTAGCAAAGGCCTGGAATAAGGCAATTTCTGAAGTCGGAGGAACTGCGGCAGTGGTAAGCGCCACTGTGTTAAAGAAAGAATTTGGTAAGACGATGAAGGTCATCGCCGATGATTTGTTTTATGATGCCGATGAGAGAACGAAAGAATTACTAATGAAAAAGTGCTGTATATGTGAGCATGAGGCATTGGAAGAAAATGAGGATAACCTGTTGTTTCCCGATGTAGTAGAAACCATAAAAAAACTTGCAGGGAAATATCGTTTATTTATTGTTAGTAATTGTCAAGCGGGCTATATTGAATTGTTCATGAAAAAGGCAGGGCTTGAGCCGTATATTGAGGACTGGGAATGCTTTGGTAATACTGACAAAGGAAAAGGCGAAAACATCATGCTGCTCACGAAAAGAAACCAATTAACTGATGCTGTATATGTTGGCGATACACAGGGAGATTATGAGGCAACACAAATGGCTCAGATTCCTTTTATCTTTGCAAAGTATGGTTTTGGTCATGTGGAAAACTGTGAAAGCGCAATCAGCGGAATAACAGAGCTACTAAATTTGTAGGAGATACTCGACTCCACCATTCAACCGTTCAAATCTAGAATGCTTATGAAGCCACAAATTTCGTGGCTTTTTTGCTATATGTGTTTTTAAAAGATCATGGGTCATTGAGCGAGAAGTGTCATAGTGATAAATTAGTAAAAAAATGCAGGAAATATGACTTAATATGTTGAAATATGACACAATATATTGAAACATCCATAAATTACTTTGAAAGTAGATTATGAATATTTTTAGTAAGATCACCTTAATGTACAAGTTATGGTTTATTTATTAGTAGGCGCTTTAGTGGTTGCTTATTAGCGAAAAATAACAGTTGAAACTCGGAGTGGCAATTTTAAGGCAGAGAAATGGATAGGTGGTGTAAAATGATTAATATTAAATCACAAGCAGTGAAGAAAATAATCGAACAAAAAGTAGAATATTTAGTACCTGGGATGGAGGTAGCCCGTGAGATCTATACAGATGATGGTTCAGTATTGGCAATTGAGAGTACCATTATTAATAAGTCTCTTATAGAAAAACTGAAAAATTGGAAGATTGAGAAAGTAGACATTATTGCTGAAATAACAGATAATCCGATTACTGATCCTAAAATCCAACAGTTCCTGAATAGTTATAATCAATCAGTGACAGTTGTGCAACAAGCTTTTGATAATATCCGCCAAAGCCAAGAAGTCCCTATTGAAACTTTTACACAAACTGCTGATGAGATCGTAGATAATGTATCTGATAGTAGTGATTTGATTGATCAAATGTATAACTTACCTAACTGTGATGATTATACTTTTCGCCATAGTGTTAATGTAAGTGCCATTGCGGCCCTTATTGCTACATGGCTCAAGTTTCCTCAGGAGAGTATCAGTGCCATTGCTCTAGCAGGGCTTTTACATGATGTAGGTAAATCGCAATTGCCGCCAGAGATATTAAATAAACCGTATAGGCTTGCCCCTAAGGACTATGAACTATACCAAACACATACTGCAATTGGTTATGACTTAGTTAATAAAATACCCAACATAGCACAAAGTATATTGTCAGGGATCATGGACCATCATGAACGCGAAGATGGATCTGGTTATCCTAAACAATTACGATCAGACGACATTCATCCTTATGCTAAAATTATCGCTGTGGCTGATATGTTTGATGAATCTTTGACGATTAATTGTGATACTCCAGGTGCGATAAGCCCTTATTTAAGTTTAGGAAAACTGCGCAAGGAAATATACCTCGTTGATGCTAAAGCTTGCATTACTTTTACGGAAAATATGATGAATTTTCTCTCTGGTAATCGAGTAATGCTCACGAATAATCAACAAGGGAGAGTCGTTTTTGTAAATAAAGATAAACCATCTCATTCTATTGTGCAGCAAGATGATGGTACTGTTATTGATTTATCGGCAACCAAGGATATCTCTATTCACTATGTTGTTAAGTAATATAAGACAACCATACAAGGTGGCGGTTTGCAGTGATTTAAATTGTCATGAGCGGGAATATGCCATAGTATAATAGTAAAATTTTTCTGCTTTTTAGTTATTTGTTAATCGTGCTCGGGGATAGCAAGCCCATAATAATTAAGAGTAATTTCAACTAATTGGGCGATAGCTTTGTTTTTTAGTGAAAAACATAGTGGAAAATAAAGGGAAATTGGTATTGGGGGCGAAATAATTATCTTGGATAAGCATTAGCAGTCATATAACGATATTTATTGCTTATTGAAACTTTAATTTAGTGTAGGAGGGGCTTGTGTGGAAAAACTTTTGTCAAAGGTATCATTAGGTATAATAATAGCGGCTTTTTTTATTTTATGTCGTACTGGAAGCGCTGATGCAGCTAATGTCACCAAAACCTTGGATGAGAATACTAAAATAACGCCACCTGGGGTTATAGTGACAACATGGGATGAAATACCGAGGTTTAAGAAAGGAACCGTTGTTACACTTAACGAGTATGGTGAGGTTCTTGAAGGGACATTAGATGAAAATATAAGCTTGCCATATGAAAGTGGCAAAGCTCAGGATTCTAATAACACATCAGCAATGGCGTTCACGCCTCCACCGTTTTATATGTGCACTTACAATACAGAGACTGTGTTAAAATATAGAGTTCTTTCGTTTAAGGGTGGCACAAAAGTTGTGTTCAATAATAGAGGTGAAGTGATCAAAGGTACAATAAATACTTCTAGTGAATGTATTAATTTAAATCAAACAAATCATATTTTTGTAACTAAAGAGATAAGCTTTAATAAAAATGGGATGCCAGTAACTTGTACCTTAGCCGCTGCTTCTTTTCTCCGCCCAGTCGGTTGGTCAGAAATTTTAACTGCAAATTATACAAATAATTCGATATGTTCAGGTCTTGTTGAATTTAAGTCTGGAAGTTCAATTGTGTTAAATGATAAAGGGGAAGTAGTCAAAGGGACACTAAACAAAGATACCCAGCTGCTTTCTGTGGGCACATTTAACATTACTGCGCCAAAGCTTTTTGAAGCTAATACCACGGTAGAATTTGATGACAAGGGTATTGTAATAAAGGCTTCGAAAGAATAAAATCTAATTTAATATGCTGCTTATCCTTCGGGATGAGCGGCTTTTTTATCTTAAATGACTGTCAAGAAAGATTTATAAATAAATTATTTTTTGTTGATATTGATTATTTATTAAGAGGGATTTTATGATGACTGGCGAATAAGTAAAATTAGTAAAAGTTGTCAGTCAAAGAAAAATAAAAAGAGAGTGTGAAATCGAAAAAACGGAAATTAATTAATATTATAATATAGACTCTATACTAGGATAAACATTTGATTATACGAATGATTTCAATAACCGATATTTATTATCAATTATTTAAGTATTATAATAAAGCTGAATTTGAAAGTAGAAAGAAGATGGAAAGGTGAAAAAAATAGTTTTTATCAGACACGGTGAAAGTGTTTGGAATAAGAAAAATTTATTTACTGGATGGACTGATGTTGATCTAACAGAAAAAGGAATTGCTGATGCCAGATATGCTGGTAAAATTTTGCGGCAGGAAGGTTTTTCATTTGATATAGCATATACATCTTCGTTAAAGCGGGCTATTAAAACATTGCATAATGTTTTGGAGACGATGGATTTGTTATGGATTGCTGAGTGTAAAACGTGGGTACTCAATGAACGACATTATGGTGCTTTACAGGGATTGAATAAGGCGGAAACAGCTGAGAAATATGGTGCGGATCAGGTGGCAATCTGGCGTAGAAGTTATGATGTGAAGCCACCGCAATTGGATGAAACAGAAGCAAAGAAACAGGCACAGGAAGAAAAATATAGAAGTGTTTCACCTGAATTATTGCCACGCGGGGAAAATCTCAAGGAAACAGTGGCTCGTGTCGTTCCGTTTTGGCAGGATACGATTGTACCGTTACTGGAGAAGGAAAAAAGAATCATTATTGCTGCTCATGGCAATAGTCTGCGGGCTTTAGTGAAATACATTGATAAGGTATCGGATGACGAGATTGTCAACTTAGAGATACCTACAGGGGTTCCCTTAGTTTACGAATTTGATGATGAACTGCGGCCTTTGAAGCATTATTATCTGCAGAGAAATGTCTAATATACAAAGTGATGTTTCTCCTTGTATAAACTTTCATCTAAACAAACGATAAAGAATATAAGAAAGCAAAAACTCCAACTGATTTTGAGATGCAGTTGGAGTTTTTATTTAGACCAAGAGGCAATAGGATAGACTGTTTGCAAATTCATAGATTGCAATCTGCTTGGTAATACTAAGCCTAATCTACATAATAGAGGAAATCAAAAAATAGATTTTATTAAAACTTGACTACCTATTCATAGAGGTGATAATAATGGATGGACGAGGACCAACTGTAATTTCTCCAGAAGATCTATTGTTGCTCGTTGTGGCGATAATTATGGGAACTATGGCGCGGATTCTTGTTTTAAAGGTAGATTATAAGCAATATCCATCCTATCCCAACGGATATTTGATTCATATTGTTTTGGCCTTTATAGCAGCTTCGATAGGTGCTGCCGCAATTCCCGCAATTAAATCGAATAATTATACTGCGGTAACATTTCTTGCTTTAGCAGTACAACACTTTAGAGATGTAAGAAGAACTGAACGTGAAAGTCTTAAGGGATTAGAAGCGACGGAATATACGCCGAGAGGCGATGCCTATATAGATGGAATTGCTAAAACATTTGAGGCACGAAATTATTTTGCGCTAGTCGTTTCGTTTATTTCAGCAGCTTCTATGGAGATTGTAGTATTTTTACATTTAGGAATGATTGTACAGGCAGGTGCAGGTGTTCTCACAGGATTAATAATGTATCGAATCATAAGTGATTTTTCAAAAGGAAAAACAGTTGGCGATGTTGCGACGGTACGACTTGGCGAAATAACAGTAGAAGGATCAGAGGTATCTGTTGAAGGTACTTTTGTTACAAATCTGGCAGGTACCAAAAATGCTCAAAAAATGATATTGGAAGAAGGAGTGGCTATTATTATAAAAGCAAATGAAGAGCATACTGCAATAGCTCTTCATAATTTTGGTCAGCGGAAAGCGATCCTATTTGAAGCTACTCGTTCTTTAGGGGCAAAACGTTACAATTTTACACGGAAAGATTATCAAACGGGGGAAATAATAATCCTTTTTGTACCAATCGTTAGAGATATCGAAAAAATAATTGATATTGTTAAAAATACCCCATTACTTGAATCTGTGAAAAAAAGTCATGTAGTACTGAAAGGCAAAGTCAAGGGAGGCTAAATAAATGGGAAATGAGTATGCACAGGTGCAAACGTCAGGAATCATAGCAGCTATAATTTTATCATGCCATAAGGTTGTGGGAAGTGCAGCATTAATAATTGAAGCTCAAGATGAAAAAGAACAAGAAAAATTGACTGTGGAAATTTCCAAGGCTGTTAAAGGAGATGTCATGCTACTAAGTAATGGAATCTATTTAGTTCTACGTGGTTAAGGCATAAATTTAATTAGGTTTGTTTAAAACCTTTTCAAAAATATTCTCACTTTTAATCGTATTGTTTGTAATGAGATACTATTAAAAGTGAAGGTTTTCTTTGTCTACAACTCAATGATTTCAGCCCTTATAGTTAGTCTATATCAAAACCTTTACTCGCTAAAAATGTTTTCATATGTGGACGTAATTTTGTCTTCATCATACTGGTGACTCCTTGGGTCCAAGTATTGCTTCGTTTGCCAGCTGTTCTCTCTCTGTAATATTCTGAAATAATGCGATCGTATTCCAGCAAGGCTGCGTCATCACCTTCGGTGGTATAGAACTCTTCTTTGAGTACCAGAGATAGTGGTAAGCGTGGCTTAACTGCATTTCGTTTCTCAGGATACCCAAGGCACATTCCAAATACTGGATAGACATGTTGCGGAATTTTTAGAAGTTCACAGACTTGCTGTGGATTATTTCTAATCCCGCCAATGTAGACACCACCGAGACCTACCGCTTCTGCAGCTACCATGATATTTTGTGCCACCAAGGCGGTATCTACTGTGGACAATAAGAAGGCTTCACTTGATCCGGCATTCATACTTTCTTGATTCATACTGCAGGCTGTTTTGAGTCTAAGCAAATCAGCACAAAAAACCAGAAACACTGGACAATTTTTTACATATTCCTGGTCACCACACAGCTGGGCCAATACTTCCTTTTGCTTATGATTACGCACCCGGATAATAGTATATGCCTGAATATGGTTGGAGGTAGAAGCGTGCTGTCCAGCCTGCACTAGCTCGGCAACAAGACTATCTTCAACCGGTTCCGCTATAAATTTTCGCACTGAACTATGACTTTTCATTAGTGTAATTACTTCATTCATTTTGAACCCTCCAGATTTAGCTAATTTATTTACCTTATTTAACGTTTCCAACAAAAAAATAAAACTCCTGCCGCCTTTTCATTGAAAATACAATGTGCTTGTTTTTTATGTCTTAAATTATAGCTATGGAATTATCCTGTCGAGCACGTTTTTTGTTGATAATTATATAAGTCTAATTAAAGCGTTATCTAATGTAAGAATGTTTTTTATAGTCTATACACTGAAAAACTATTACGACGATCTTTGTCATATAAATAGGGTGATTTTATTTCATTCAAAAACATAAAGGGAGTACTGTTTTCTATAAAGTATATATAATCATATGTTGGATAATACAATATAATATCTACTGTTCTTTCATAGCCTTCTACAGAAATCAAAATATTCCCGATAACCTTTGTAAATATTTGTATAGAAAAAGGGTTAAAGAAGTAGAATTTATTATCTGAGGGATTTATATTATATTCTTCTGCGAAGCAATTTAAAAAAATTATTTTATTTGATTTCTTTTTATGTTTCTTTAAATAATCTTTTTTATTATCAATAGCTTGTCTGTAGAAGAAGGTATTCATTTCTATACCTGTAACAGTGGAATCAAAAAAATGATTTATGTAAAAATTAAGCCTTCCTTTGCCACATCCAAAGTCAACTATATTATCTTCTGCTGTGAAGTTATACTGTTTAGATAATATTTCTAATACGGAGTAGGAGGTTGGTTCATATCTGTTGTAATGAGGTGAATCATTACATATTTTTTGTTCTCCTGAGGTTTTTATATTTAATAGCTTTTCATAATCTTGTTCGTCCATTATAAATCCCTTCTGATTTTAAATTTTACGTAAGCTTGAATAACTACTTTAAAGTATATAATGATGAAATACATAGCGCAAATAAGACAACTATTGACTCAAACCACAATTATCTGGTGGTTAAAAATATTTTAATCAAAATTTTACAGTAATAGCCCCTTGTAAGACTTGTGTGTGTGATATAATATATGGAAAATGGCAAAGGTTGGTTGTATCTTGCGGATGTTATAGACTTGTATAGCGATAAATTTGTAGATAGCTCCATGTCTGCAAGCCTTTTTGGTACGTTCAAAACTGAGTTGATTTATCATGGAAAATATAGAACCAGGAATCAGGCAGGAGCTGCTATCTTAGATTATGCTGAATCATTCTATAATAGAATCCAACATCAGGCAAGGCTTGGATACAATTTTCCAGAAAATTATGAAAAACTTAGAATTTCAGCGTATGGATGTATCTGGCTGAGCTGATCTGGGACAAATAAAAGTATTGGATATGTCAGGGGGAAGGATTTTTGGCAATTAAAGCTACTCTGCAAAAATTAATAATACAACTATGGGCAGGATTTAGCTTACGCAAAAAGTTAAGCATTGCATTTGTAACTATGACCGTAATGCCGATTATCCTTATAACTGTAATAACATGGCAACCGCAAGAGCAAGTTATGAAGAATTCTATCAGTGAAAGAAATAGAATGTTAGCTGAGTACATTGCTAGCGACATTAATGATATGTTTACAGAAAGAATAAGGGTTTTGAACAATGCTATTAATAATGAAAAGATTAAATCTATGGTTCCAGATCAGCAAATATCTATACTGAGTGACATTGTCACTCAGTACCCAGATATGCAACTCGCTGTTGTATCGGATCTTGCTGGCAGGCAGATTGCTCGCTGGGATGGAAAAGAGGCTGATCATGCTATTAGTTATACCGATCGTGAATATTTTAATACTGTACTAAAAACAGGTGAAATGGCCATTTCAGGTGTTATTGTGGCCAAAAGTACGCAGAAATTAGGAATTGTGATTGCTGAACCAATTAAGAAGGATGAAAGTTTGGTTGGTGTACTAATTATTAACATTGAATTAAGCAAGTTGATTCAACGTGTTGGTGACACAAAAGTTGGCAAAAGGGGATATGCTTATATTGTTAACAGGGAAGGTAAAGTTATTATCCATCCTGACCTGGGACTAATCGATAACGGTGCGGATCAATCTTCTTTGTTTTACATAAAGGCGGCTATTAGTGGGCAGACGGGCTGGATGGAATATGATTATAACAATGAGAAACGAATCGCTGCTTATAGCTATGTGCCAATCACTAAATGGGGAGTGATTGCTCAGCAACCATTGGATGAAGCTATGGGAAATGCAATGAATATAAAAATAAAAAGTATCTTAGTCATGGGCTGGACCGTTGCTATTGCTATACTAATGGCACTTGTTATAGCGGAAGCGTTGGCTAGGCCCATTGCAGATATATCTGAGGCGACCAACCGCCTGGCAGAAGGAGACCTAACTGTAAAGTTGGAGGTTAAGTCCTTGGATGAAATTGGACAGTTGGCAACTAATTTTAATAATATGACAAATCAACTAGTGAAAAGAGATGAAGCGCTGCGTTTGGCTCAAGAAGAACTTGAGAACCAAGTGAAAAAAAGGACCGAGGAATTGATGACCGTAAATGAAGAGTTACGGCGTATTTCTTTTTTTGATGGCTTAACTGGCATTGCCAATCGACGCTATTTTGATGAGTTTTTAGAAAGAGAATGGCAACGGGCAAAGCGAGAGAATACACCATTGGCATTGATTATGTTAGATGTGGATTTCTTTAAGAATTATAATGATACCTATGGTCACATCGCTGGTGACGAATGTTTGAAAAAGATTGCAGACATATTGAAAACTACAACGAAACGGTCTACGGATCTTGTTGCTCGTTATGGTGGTGAAGAGTTCGCTATTATTTTACCAGATACAAATGTACAAGGTGCTAGAACGGTGGGAGAAAGAGTACGAAGTGGTGTTGAAAAATTAGGAAGCAGACACAAAAAGCCGCCAATTTACGGGTTTGTTACTGTTAGTATAGGTATATCGGTTGCTATGTTAGCAAAGGAGACTCTGCCTATTACTATTATTGCTGATGCTGATGAAGCTCTTTACCAAGCAAAGCAGAGTGGACGTAACCAAATAAAAGTAGCTGAAAATAGTATGTAACAAGCTAGCGGTGACAGTACATTTTGACGACTTAAATATTATTTCGAACAGGCCCGATGAAACAATTGGGTGATTCGCCTCCGTTGATTAAATACTGCAATTAATTGAATCCGCCAGTTTCGCGTTTTTTTGCTTTGATGATGAAAAATTTAAAGTTGAATTGGGAATTAGGCTTTAGTTACAACGAGTGTTTTGCATATTGAAGCAGGAGTACCTTGCTTATGATTAGCAAAGTACTCCTATTTTTTTAGGTGTTTGGATGATTTGGTCGGTCTACTCCAGCAATAAACTTAGCATTTTTTATATCTTGTTTTTTTTCTTCAGTACTTCTTCCTTTTTTGCTTTGCTGTTTTTCCAAGTCGCTGCTTTTTGTGTGAGTCATACAATCACCTCCCGATTATAGTGTTTACGTTTAGCAATTGAGATATGTAATCGAAGGATATTGTTAAGTATTGTTAATATCGCGACTTAGATTTGTTTTTTATATAGCAAATTGAAAGAAATTTAATGAAAAAATATTATTCAAAAAAGTCTGCACGCATTGGTATAAATGCATCGAAGATGATAGAATCATCTTCAAGTGCTACAACTCCATGAATTACATTTTTGGCTGCGTGATAGGAGTCGCCCTTTTTAACAATTTTTTTCTCGTCTCCAAAGATAAGCTCGAAGATCGATTCCATCATGAAAATATTGCTGGAATATAAAGTGAGCCATTAAAACTGAAAAGGTCTTAATGGCTTTTTGCGTTTGTAGACTGTCGATGATTGTAAAAAAGAAAATAATTTTAGAAATTAACAAATAAAAAAGATTTATTTGTTAATTAGTCTATACCTAGACCAAAATAACCGTCACTTTGTCGCACTTTTAGTCACTTCTATGCAATTTGCATGATAACAAGATGTGCTGAGACAGGTCTTGTTCCTCCAGCGAGAGGAGTGATGGTTAATGCCGTTGAATTGCCAGCAGGATTCCGAACAGTCAGTATTGAATTGACTACGGTTGTCGTCACAAGAGCCATTTCTACTATCTGAGAAGTACCTGTTGCTCGCCCTACTACCGTATAGGCTAGGTCAGCCCCATTGAGTGTTAAAATCAGTTGACCAGCTTCGGTCACACTTACCTGAAATAAGATCTGATAAGTGCCAATTGCAGACAAATTAAATGTGCTAGGCCCAGTACGGGCAATTGCAGTCCCACTAGTAGGTCCATCTTGTGGAAAACTTACGTCGGTACCAGGTGCAACTGTCGCTGCATTATCAGGAGGCATCAAGGCAAAAAAGTCTGCAAAACTTAATATTCCTCCGGTAGCACCAGTAAGACCAGTGGCACCAGTGAGACCAGTAGCACCAGTTAATCCAGTAGCACCAGTAAGACCAGTGGCGCCAGTCAATCCAGTAGCTCCAGAAGCACCAGTTAATCCGGTAGCACCAGTAAGACCAGTGGCGCCAGTCAATCCAGTAGCTCCAGTTAATCCAGTAGGACCAGTAGATCCAGTAGGACTACCTGCAGGTCCAGTTGCACCAGTGGCTCCTTGGGCACCTGGTTCCGGGATCATAAAACATGTTGTCGGGAATTTATGGCACTTATGGCATTCATCATAATCTTTACATTTTTTACAATAGCGTTTTCTGTTTTTTTTATCATTATTTTGCAATATATCATTTGGTTTTGGGCTATTTATTGTACTTGTATCATTAGTGTCTGATGACTTATCTCTAGACATGCTATCAATAGCCTCCTTTAAAAATATTAGTGTTACATAAATATAGTATGTATAATTCGTATTTAATGTGTTTGCAAATGGATTATATTAAATAACAGCGATTAGAGTTTTTATCAAATAGATTTTGAACGTAGGTGAGATTGTATAGAATGCGTGGTTCGTCTGGTAGGAAGAAAAGACACTATTTTGCTATGCTTGAAGTTCGTGTCTACTTTGCGACCAACGAGAAGTTGATACACTACATAGATGACAATCTGGTTGGTAATACTATAGCATTATCTTGCATATTGAAGGAGATTAAAAATGACTGAAAATTATGATTCAATGGATGAATTGGATGCATCACTTCCTGATAAACATGAGATTGCTAAAGATCTTGGAATACCACTAGACAAGGGGGATAACGGAGACTTGACGACCGAGGAAGTAGGGAAGATTGGTGGCAGAATCGGTGGAGAAAAAGTAAAAAAAATGATCCAGGCAGCTGAAGACCAGATGGCACAAAGAGATAGTCATTAAATCTTTGACAAATAAGAAATATCCTTTTTAGCAGTAATCATCGCTCTTGCATCGTTTCCACAAGCATTCGATAATTGAGTGGACATTTTTTAGATACCAGCGAATGCGTAGTAGTATAATCTCAGATTCGAAATGCTTCTATTTAAATAAATTCTATGACATTTTTTACACCATAAACTGATCAATAATATGAAAATCCACATGACTAAAGTGTCATGTGGATTTTCAATTTAATTTCATCTATATATTTTTGAGGCTAAATAATAAATAGATATAATGTCAATAAGTTATATCCAATTTCGGAGCAATCGCCAGAGAAAGCTTGGAGGATTGATTTGCTCTGAATTTTGAAGAGGAATTTGCTGAATAGATTGACCATGCTCAACTTTTAAAGTTGCTATATTAGAGCCACTCGGAATCGGTAATTGAGTATCCTGAACGTCAACCAGAAGAGAAGCAGTCATACCAGGATATCCCCAAATTTGTACCGGTTTATCAGAAATCAAATCACTGTTGCTATTCCACGGATCTATTATCTGTCCATAACCATTTGCCGAAGGAGGTAGTGGATATAATTTTATCTGTGAACGAACCTGATCCAAAATTTGTGCATTTGCGTCTAATGCGTCTTGCAAGGATTGGGCAGTCTTTTGACCAAGAACAGCTCCAATAATATAATGCTTATCCGCTCCAACACCTATAGGTGTTGCCGATACAAAGCAACCGCCAGCGGCTAAAGTAGACCCTGTCTTAATTCCCACAATTCCATGCTGTCCAAGCATATTATCCACATTATAAATAATACCAGCGGTCTGAAAGGTAGCTTGCGGCATGGAAACGATTTCACGGAAAGTCGGATCTTGCATGGCAGCCTGCGCAATTTTAATTTGATCGACTGCGCTACTAACTGTCGCTTCGCTTACACCACTAACGTCCGCATAGTGAGTCGAAGTCATTCCAAGGGATTGAGCAGTTTCATTCATTTTTGCAATAAACGCATCATCAGATCCAGCGACCCATCGTGCTAAATTAGTTGCGATGTTGTCTGCTGAAGGAAGTAAGAGAGCTTCCAAGAGCTGCTTCTCGGTTAATTGTTCGCCCTCTTTAATCTCCATTACAGAGTAATCCAGCGCTAAGTCATTTTTGTAATTTGTAACATCTTCTGCTGTCATGGTTAAAGTGGGTCCAACTTCTCCAGGCTTTAAAGGATGAGCCTGTAATACTAAATAAGCCGTCATGATTTTCGTTACGCTAGCAATGGGAACGGGAGCTTGATCGGGTGAAGAAGCAATTACACTCAAGTTGTCAGTACCAACAGCCGACTCCCCTTGTTGTGGAAATGTAACGGCGAATTGACCGGGTAAGGTAATAGTAGTGGTCGTCGGTTTTCCCTCGATTTTTGAGTAATTTCTAACAAAATGGAAAATACCTATAGTGCAAATTAAGACAATAAGTAATATTAAAATTCTGCTTGAGGAGAAAAAGGAATTAGCAGAACTAGATGAGGATTGTTGCGATTTGAAAGCCATAATTTAACCTCCTTAAAAGAAATAGAAATACTTATTTACTGCAATTTATTATACAGGAGTGCTAAAAATTCTACAATGGGCATCATTTGGCATATATGGTGACCTAAACCAACGTAATCTATACTTAAAATTGTACACGTTGCTCACTACCACTGGACTATAGTGAGTTAAATCGGGCATTATTTCATTTGAAAAATATGATTACTAGTGCTATTTGATGCAATGGACACTCGTTACATAATTATGCCATATAATGAACTGTAATAATTTATTATGCTGGATGGTGATTATTATTCTTAAGAGACGTCATTTTATAAGGCCAATGAATGCATTCTCCTTAGGTAATTTGTGCGTGGCGCTGAAAAAAGCAATCAAAGTATGGGCAGAGCGGCCATTGTTATTCTTTTTTGTTACATATATAATAACACTATAATAATTTAGCGATAAAACTGTATGGCAATGACGCCTGAGCTTGCGGAGAATTCCGGCAAGGAGGCGCAGGCTATGCAGTTTTTTGTATTTAATTGAGGGGGATTACTATGACTTATGTAAAAAATGCAACCAATACATTAAAAAAAGTTTTGTTATGTCCACCCACGTATTTTGAATTTGAACCCATCAATGTGATTACTGAGGATTGGCTAAAGAAGGGTGAAATGGTCAATAAGGTGGAATGCCTGCGTGAGCATGCAGATTTTGTACAGGCGTATCAAGAAAACGGCGTAGAAGTCGTTCTGATGGATCCGACACCGGGACTTACCTACGAAGTTTTTGCCAGGGATTTTGGTGGATGTGTTGACGAAGGGTATATTATGGGGAAATTTAGAGAGCCTTGCCGCGATGGAGAAACAGCAAAATATGAAGCGAAGATGAAAGAATTGGGAATACCGGTCATTGCACGTTGTACAGCAGGTGCCTTTGAAGGTGGAGATTTCTGGATGCTAGATGAATATACAATTGCGCATGGTATTATTGCCAGAACCGACCAAGATGGTTATGATAATGTGGCTCGTCAAATGCAGGAATTGGGCTATAACATGGTGGGAATTCCGTGTCATCGGGAAAATTTGCATTTAGATATGTGCTTTAATATTGTCGCAGATAAAGTGGCGGTAGTGTGTAAAGCGGCTTTACCGGACTTTTTCTTAAAAATGTTAGAAAAACGAAAGTTTACTCTAATTGATGTACCGCAGGAAGGGGTTTTTCGTCATTACTGTAATTTGCAGTCATTAGGTGACGATAGGGTAATTTCTTTTACCAATAATAAGCTTGTCAATGAAAAGATGCATTCGCTTGGGTTAACAGTCATTGCCATTGAACTTGTGGAAATTCTCAAAGGCGGAGGCGGACCGCATTGTATGACCTTCCCGTTGCAAAGAGCAGAATAATATAGTTTCGTATCGAATGATTAGGCAAAGGCGCTTAAAAAAATTTAAGCTGCTTTTTGCCTTTTTTTAATAAATATGTGGCTCTACCAGGAGAAGTAAAGCGGTTATCCGCAGCGTCATGAAATGCCATGCAGGGGGAGAAAGAATGAAAAATGATTTTAGATTGCGTCAAGATATCTGCAAGCAGACATATTTTCTAATTACGGTTGCCACCTTTGCCTTTATCATTGGCTGTTGGACACTGGCTACGGTCAGTGGAATGGTAAAACCCATGTTTTTGCCGCAACTTTCTAGTGTCTTTATTAATATTATTGAAGGAATTAAGGACAACAGTCTATGTGAGAATGCAGCGGTCAGTATTTATCGTGTTACGATGGGATTTTTGGCAGCGGCAGCTTTAGGTATACCGCTAGGCATTTTATGTGGTTCATTTAAAAAAGTCGAAGCGGTAATCGGACCATTGTGTGAATTTATCCGTTACATGCCAGTACCAGCATTCGTTCCTTTAGTCATGGTTTGGGCGGGGATTGATGAAGTGGCTAAGATTGTCGTGGTGTTTATTGGAACATTTTTTCAAATGGCTTTAATGATTGCCGATGATGCTAGGTCGGTGCCAGAAGATTTGCTATCAGCGAGTTATACACTGGGGACAAAACGCTGGAGTACTATTTTTAAAGTTTTGATTCCGGCGATGGGACCTAGAATTATGCTTACATTACGGATTACGATTGGCTGGGCATGGACATATTTGGTTGTTGCCGAACTGGTGGCTTCAAATTCTGGTCTTGGTTATACGATTTTGAGGGCGCAACGCTTTTTCAATACAGATGCTATTTTTGCCGGTATTTTGATTATTGGGATATTGGGATTGATTACTGATAGGCTGTTTGCAATAACCATCAAAAAAATGTTTCCATGGGATGAAAGGAGCAGTTCATGATGGAGATACAACCAGAGTGTGCTGTTCAACAGACTACTGCATTAGAAGAAAGTGCGGCAAAAAGTAAGATTAGGCTTTGCAATATTGACAAGGTATATAAAACGAAAAAAACAACGTTTACGGCGATCAAGGATGTAACTATAAATATTGAGGATAATGATTTTGTCTGCATTATTGGTCCATCTGGCTGCGGAAAGTCTACTTTACTGCACATGCTTGCCGGGCTTGATTTTCCAACTCAAGGCGAGATTCTGATTAATAATCAGCGGGTAACCTGCCCAGGGGCTGATCGTGGTATGGTTTTTCAAACATACACGCTTTTTCCGTGGATGACTGTCGAAGAAAATATAAAATTTGGCTTAAAGCTAAAGAAAATGCCAGTTGATCAGATGAATGAAATCGTGGATAAATATCTGCAAAGTATTCAACTAACTAAATTTCGTCATAGTTATCCACGAGAGCTATCGGGTGGGATGAAGCAACGCGTAGCCATAGCCCGGGCGCTGGCCAATCAGCCAGAAGTGCTCTTGATGGACGAACCCTTCGGGGCGCTAGATCAGCATACGAAAAGCAATATGCAATTATTGCTGCGTGAAATTTGGCAGAAAGAACGACCAACCATTATATTTGTAACGCATGATATCGATGAAGCTGTGTTTCTAGCGAATAAAATTTTTGTAATGGTAACGCACCCTGGCACGCTTAAACAAGTTGTCAATGTTGAGATGGGGCAAAACCGTAGTTTGGACATAAAAGATACCATGGAATTTATTAATTTCCGTAAATATATTAATCAATTGTTATATGCTGAGAGTGCAGGAGAATAAAACAATTAAAAAAATGAGGGGGAAATAGTTATGAGTAAGAAAAATATAATGAGTTTCTTGTTAGCTGGGTTACTTCTGACATTTTTAGTTTCAGGTTGTGGTGGAGCAAAATCTGCGGAAAAAGCTGAAAACTCGAAAGAACCTATGAAAGTAAGGATTGGTTTTACATCCTGGCCGACGAATATGCTCGCTTATGTTGCACAAGAAAAGGGGATATTTCAGAAAAATGGCTTGGAGGTCTCTCTGAAAGAATTTCCTTCTACTACGGAAAGCAGTAACGCATTTTTATCGGGAAATTTGGATATGTGTACGTATCCAGCTCCAGATACCATTCCACCAGTAAGTGAAGGAGCTAAATTCAAAGTCATTATGATGACAGATAAATCTCTAGGATCAGATGGTCTAGTGTCTAAACCAGAAATCCAAAGTATTAAGGATCTAAAAGGCAAGACAATAGCGACTCAGCTTTACAGCGTAGATCATATGTATTTACTGACTTTGCTTGATAATGCCGGAATGTCGGCAGATGATGTAAAAATTGTGGATATGAGTATGGCGGATGCTGGCAATGCTTTTTTGGCAGGTAAAGTGGATGCTGCTTCTATTTGGGAACCTTATTTAGGTAAAGCTGTAAATGGTGGTGGAAAACTATTATATTCCACTAAGGATAATCCAGATTTGATTACCGATTGTATTGCTGCTTCAGCAGATATGATCAAAGAGCATCCAGAGACTGTTACAGCTTTTGTGAAAAGTTGGAATGAAACCGTATTATATTGGCAAAGCAATCGTGATGAAGTAGAAGCTATTATGGCCAAAAAGATGAATGTTTCACCCAAAGAATGTCATGAGATGATGGATACATTGGTTATTACAACGGCTAAAGATAGCATTGCAGGTTTTACTAAGGCAGACAAGGCTACGTATTGGGGATATACACAACAGAAAATTGCTTCCTTCCTAAAGGATTTGAAAGTAATCAAAAAAGATGTTGATGCTGCTACAATTATTGATGATACTTTTGTAAAAAAAGTGGCTAATGAATAATAAAAATAGCTCTGGCTGTTGGCAAGAAAATTTATAGACAAGCTGTCAGAGCACCTATATTCATCGTTGTGGAGTTTCAAGAAAAGAGGTTTTCTTATGGAGTTTGATTTGCAGCAGGCGGCAAGAACAGTGATCAGTGAGTTAAGAGAATTAGCTCAGCTTACCTCGAATGAAGATGGGGCGCAACGGGTAGCCTGGACGCCTATATGGGATCGGTCTGTAGAATGGTTTAAAGGAAAAATGAAGGCAGAAGGTGCAGAAATATTTATTGATGCGGCACATAATGTATGGGCCAAAATCCAAGGTGAAAGTGATGATGCCATCGTCATCGGTAGTCATTTGGATTGTGTTCCAAATGGCGGGTGGTTAGACGGTGCATTAGGCGTTGTGGCCGGTATGGGAATTCTCAGACGTTATGGAAAGAATGGTGTAAAGCCAAAGCATACCCTTTATGTGGTGAACTGGGCTGATGAAGAGGGCGCGCGCTTTGGCTACAGTTGTGTTGGTTCAGCGGCCGTGAGTGGAGCCATAGATGTGAAAACTATCGAAAGCCTTCGAGACAATAACGATATTTGTTTTGCTGATGCGTTAAAAATGTATTGTTTAGAGATAAACGATCTTATCAACGCGAGAAAAGAATTTTTGGATAAACCTATGAAAAGCTATCTCGAACTGCATATTGAGCAGGCACCTTTGCTTGAACAACAGGGGAAAGCGGTTGCCTGTGTGTATGGGATTACGGGATGTCAGCGACAATATATAACTTTCAAGGGGCAGCCGTCACATTCCGGTTCTCCGATTGCTATGCGCCATGATGCATTTCTGGCTGCAGCGCAGGCTTCTCTTGGCTTTCGTGAGCTTGGTCTCAAATATGATGCGTATTGTACCGTGGGGAAGGTTGAGGTATGGCCAAATGTCGTGACGATATTTCCGGGAACGTGCCGCATTTCTTTGGATCAGCGCTCAATTGACGAGGATGTTTTAGCGAAGATAGTACAAGAAGCCAAGGTAATCGCCGAAAAAGTAGCAGCTGAGCATGGAGTGGAGGTAACCTTTGAATCAGTCTGGAGTAATCCACCGACAATATTTCCCGAAAAGCTAGTGACGCTTTGTCAGGAAGCGGTAGCAGAGGAAACTGGGGACCAGACAAGTATGTTTTCTGGACCGTTGCATGATGCGGCCGAAATTGCAAAAATTGTTCCGTCGGTTATGATGTTTGCCATGTCTACCAAGGGGGTATCACACTGTAAGGAAGAGGATACACCTGATCGAGAGCTGGAGTCGGCAATTTGTGCCTTTTTCCGTTTGGCTGATAAGGTGGTACAGGCTTAAAAGAGATCCGGTCAAAAAGGCTCCAAGTCATTTTGACCGGGATTTTTGGGCTGAACGCACTCTTTAATAGCTTTTAACTGTGTTATAATAAAATATACTAGACGCTGCCTTATTTATGTTTTTTGGGAGGCCGATAAAAATGTTTTATTCAGATATAATGAAAATCCCTCAATTAAAAGATCTTACATTATTGGGCGGGAAAGATGGTATGCATCGGCCTATTCGCTGGATATACTTTGCTGATTGTATAGAATGTCTAGATGATTCCGAAAATTTGGGTGACTGGATTCATGGTGGCGAGCTTATTATTGTAACGCATACCAGTATTACACAAAATATCGCTAAGCTAAAGCAGTTCATGTATGCGGCAAATGAAAAGAATGCGGCAGGCTTTATTATTCATGTGGGCCGTATTTCATCGGAAATCATACAAACAGCCGACGAGCTTTCTCTACCGTTATTTGAGCTTTCTCTATCTATAAAATTAGTGGATTTATCACAGATTATTTGCAAAAAGTTAATTGAAGAGGAAAACAAGCAGAGTACCCTTGAACGAATATTTACTGATCTATTATTTAAAGAATGGAAGAGCAATAGAGATTTATTGTATCAGACTCAGTTTTATGGAATTGATTTCTTGAAATTATTTTGTATTGCAAGTTTTACAATAGTTTTTCCTGAAAATCAATGGCCAGAAGAGCGCCAATTGGATATATATATAACTAATTTAAATAAATTTATTCAATATGAATTTTATAGTATTGACATTCCTAATTTATTGAAATTAGATCAAAATAACAATATTATCGTAATGATCCCTTTACATAAAATTAAGGATAATCTTGCGCATATACTAAAGCGGATAGAGGCACACTTCTGGCAGTTTTATGATTTGAGCTTGAGGGTAGGCATTAGTAATTCTTACAATTCGGCGGAAGATTTGAAAACTGCTTTTGATGAAGCAGTTATGGCAGTACAAGTTGCTGGATCTATAAAAAATAAGGATAATGTTATTTTTTATAAAAATATCGGTATTTTTTCTATTTTAGCGGGTGTAGAGAATGAAAAGCTGCTGGATAATTATTATAAATCTTGGTTGGAGCCATTGATGAAGTGCGATGCCCAGCAGGGAAAAACTTTGTGTGGTACGCTGGAAATGTATTTACAGTGCAACTGCAAGATAGCCGAAACAGCAAATGCACTGTTTATGCATCGCAATACTTTACGCTATCGGCTCGACAAAATAGAAAGTGTTTTTGGGCGATCACTATCGGACCTTTCCTTCTGCATGGAACTACAGTTTGCCTTTAAAGTGAAAAGTTATCGGGAACGGGTCAAATTAAGCACTGAATGGACTCGTAGGGATGGTTCAAAACTGCAGAATAAACCTTGATTTTCCACAGAATACTCAGTGGATTTTATGAATGAGTGAAAGCTAAAATAGCATTAATCCATATTAAACAAATAGAGCATGTACAAATTTCAAGATTAACTTGAAGTGTACATGCTCTATTTGTTTATTTCTGTTTTTTTTGTGTGAAAAAGGTTTTGTGCTTGAATGGTTACGATTCGCCTCCACCATGCAAATATCCAGTATGGAAAATATTGCTGGAATATAAAGTGAGCCGCTCACTGATAGGGTCTTAACGGTTTTTTGCATTTGATGATATTTAGGAAAGCGAGATTATTGGCGATAGCGAAAGAACGAAAATAGTGTTAAACTATATATTATTTGCAGAATATAGATAGTAGAACAAATATTTATAAGGAGATGCGCATGAATAAAATACGAATGGCTATTGTTGGACCGGCTGATTCAGTTTCGTTAATCTACCAGGTAGCGCTTGAGCGGAGCAACGTTTTATTACCGCAGCCTCTAGTATATCAAGATGCAGCGCAAGTAGCCGATCTTGTTTTAGCATATAAGGGGCAATTTGATATGTGGCTGTTTTCCGGAGTTGTGCCATATCAGCATGCTTTAAAAGCAGTCGTTGATAAACCACTGTTTTATATTCCGCATACTGGATCAAGTTTATACCGGGCTTTGTTTGAGATTACTTATATTGAAAAAAGAGAGCTCAATAGTATTAGCTTTGATACCTTTAGTTCTCAGGAAGTGGAAGAAGCCTTTCGTGACATCAATTTGCCGTTGCCTGAAATTTATGTGAAAGACTATGAAGGCGTGGCTTCTGCAACGGAAATTACAAAATACCATTATGATTTATGGAAACAGGGGAAGACCAATATTGCTATTACTTGTTTTTTAGCAACTTATGAAAAATTGAAAGAGCTTGGGATACCAGCTGTACGTATATGGCCTACTAGGAGTAACATTCGGACAACGTTGGAGGTTGCTGTAAATGTTGTCATTGCACAGGCGTTTAAGGGCAGTCAACTGGCCATTTTTCAGATTGCCATTCATAAGTATGATGATATCGTGCGGGCTAGTTCGAGCTATGATGTTAAACGAATTGAACTTTGCTTATATCAGATATTACTAGGATATGCCGAAGCGGTGGAAGGTTCACTTGTACTCCGGGGCGACGGACAGTACACAATTTATTCTACGCGCGGTATGCTTGAAAGGAGCACCAAGGGTCTAACGTTTATACCTATTTTGGAGGAAATCACCTGCAAGGTAAAAGCGGCAGTGGACGGAGGCATTGGTTTTGGCAAGACTGCATATGCCGCTGAACAAAATGCTTTTCACGCATTGGGGCTTGCGGAGCAAAAAGGACAAGGTTTTTGGATGGCAGTAAATGATAAACGAGAAGTCATCGGCCCGCTTAGTTCTGCTGTTCATCTTAAGTATTCGGTACAAGCTAATTATGAGGCCAGTAAAAGGTTTGCTGATAAAGTGAGCTTAAGTGTGACAACAGTAAATCGCCTGCTTGCGGTTCTGGATAAGCTAGATAATACTACAATCGGTGCGGATGAACTTGCTGTTTATCTAAGTATTACCCCGCGCAGTGCACGAAGGATTTTAGCTGTTTTGGCAGAGAATGGATTTGCCAAAGTAGCAGGAGAAGAAATGCTTGTTAAAGGACGGCCGCGTAAACTATATGAAGTGCTTGTGCAGCCCTTAATTGCGAGTATTTCGTAAAATTATATTGACAAAGGGCGTAATTTTGACTATATTATAAATAAGCAATGGAGCTCTCAATTATGAGGGCTCTTTTCTATTTTCAAATAGTTTTAAGCGTTTTAGGAAATATCTTTAAATAGTCCATAACTTTGCTATAGTGGTAGGTGATTTTTATTGTTGGGCAACTTTTAGTGTTTTTGGAAATGTCTCTAGATAGTCCATAAAGTTTACTATACTAGCAATTGGTAGGTAATTTTATTGGGATAGGTAGGTGCTTAATTATGATACTAACAGAAGAAATCAAACAAAAAATAATTTTATGGCGGCGCACGTTACATAGTTTTCCGGAATTAAGCTGGGAAGAGGCAAAAACATCAAGTACGATAGTAAAAGTACTCCAAGAAATTGGAAATGTAGACATACAAACTTTTGATAAACATTTTGGTGTATGCGCTACGATAACAGGCAGTCAGCCAGGGCCTGTTATTGCCTTCCGGGCGGATATGGATGCTTTGCCAATACAAGAAGAAACGGCGGCTGCATATGAATCTAAAAATCTTGGCGTTATGCATGCCTGTGGTCACGATGCCCATATGGCAATTATGCTGGGGATAGCATCGATATTTACGAAGCACAAGGAAAATCTTAATGGTACGGTAAAGATACTTTTTCAGCCAGCAGAAGAAGCTTCACCGTTAGGTGGCGCCCAAGCGATGATGAAAGAGGGGCTTTTGGATGGCGTATCCGCTATCTTTGGCTTACACGTTTGGCCTGAAATACCCTGTGGAGAAATATGTATCCGTAGCGGTGAACTAATGGCAGCCTCTGATCGATTTAAAATTAATATACTAGGGCAAGGGGCGCATGCAGGACAGCCGCAGAATGGAGTTGATGCCATGGGGATGGCAGCCGATATTCTACAGGGCCTAGGACGCCTTAGAGATCGTCAGATAGATCCATTGGAGACAGCAACCATTTCTGTCGGGACTATCCATGGCGGGGATAGATACAATGTTATAGCGCGCGAGATCGTTCTTGAAGGGACGGTACGCACTTTAGGGGAGAAAGTTAGGCACGACATACCAAAGAAAATACAAAGGCTTCTTGAGGGAATGACCGCAGCACAGGGGGGGCAGTACAAGCTCGACTACCAGTATGGTTACCCGATGCTTACAAATTGGGAGGAGCCTACCAATATTGTAATTCAAGCAGCCGGACAAATCCTGCCCGCGCAGGCTATTCATACAAATGTGAAACCTGTATTAGCAGCTGAAGATTTCGGTAGGTATCTCACAAAGTATCCCGGAGCCTTTTTTTGGCTAGGTTGTGCCAAAGAAAATGGCCCGTTTTATAAATTGCATAATGCTTGTTTCGATATAGATGAAGATGCATTAAGCGTTGGGGTGGAAATTCTTTATCAAACTGGCCTTAAAGCACTAAGTAATTATAAATAAAAGGGGGCAATGTTAATGAGTCAGAATGTAGATGTCATTGAAGAGAACAACAAAATGGGGATTTTGCGAAAAATTGAACAGTTTGGCAATAAGCTTCCGAATCCAGCTATTCTATTTTTGTTATTAATTGTTTTGCTTGCCTGTATTTCACTGGTTCTATCAGCAATGCATGTAAGCGCAATACATCCTTCAACTCATGCGGTTATCTATGTAAAGAGTTTGATTAGCCAAGAAGGTTTACAGTGGATATTTACCAACATGATTCAAAACTATATTAACTTTCCTCCGCTGGGGATGATTATGGTTTTAACATTAGGCATAGGTCTTGTGGAAAAGACCGGTCTTATGGAGACCGTTCTCAAGACATCCATTCATTCTATTCCTAAAAAATATATAACCTTTGCGGTCGTATTTTTTAGCTTTATGAGTCATTTAGCCTCTGATGCAGCAATGGTAGTCGTACCGCCGCTTGCTGCTATGGTTTTTTACTCTGTGGGACGTCATCCCTTTGTTGGTTTTGCTGCTTCGCTTGCGGCCATTTATTCAGGGTTTACAGCCAACGTTTTAATTGTAACAACGGATGTTTTATTATCTGGAATTACCACACAGGCAGCAAAAATTATTGATCCAAACATGGTTGTTACCCCAATTGACAATTGGTATTTTATGTGTTTTGCTGTATTTTATCTTTCCCTGTTAACAACGTTTGTAACGGAAAAATTTGTTGAGCCGCGCCTTGGCGTTTATCACGGGACACAAATTGTAAATATGGATATACCTGGGCAGAAACAGGTTGTTGCTATGCGTGCATCTGGCATCGCGGTGCTTGTGTTTATTGGTATTTTATTATTACTCGTTGTACCAGAAGGAGCTATGTTAAGAAATCCAGAGACAGGCGGTATTCCGGGCTCTCCATTTATTCGTGGTATTGTTCCGATGCTCTTTTTATTTTTTCTGACCGTCGGTCTTACCTATGGTATTAAAGTAGGCTCCATTAAAAGCGGAGATGATGTAATCCATATGATGACGGATTGCACGCGCGATCTTGCTGGATTTTTAGTTATGGCATTTGCGATTGCACAGTTTATTGCGGCTTTTACTTGGACAAATATTGCAACGCTACTTGCTACATCAGGCGCCGAATTTTTAAAGAGCATTCACATGACAGGGTTGCCTGCCTTATTATGTTTTATGTTATTCGGGCAGTTTATGGGACTCTTTATTGCCAGTGGTTCTGCGATATGGTCACTCTTGTCACCAGTATTTGTGCCTATGTTTATGCTGCTTGGTTATCATCCGGCATTTATTCAGGTGGCGTTTCGTGCAGGCGATGGAGCCTTAAACAGCGTACAGATTGTTAATCCATTTCTTCCTTTATTTCTAGAAACATTAAAAAAATATAAAGAAGAGTCGGGGATTGGTACCTACTTATCCTTAATGATGCCCTATGCAATCGCTTTTTTAATCATGTGGTATATACTCTTTATATTCTGGTACCTCTCAGGATTTCCAGTTGGCCCGGGTGTCCCACAACGTTTATGGTAGTCGGATACCTTGGCTGATATAATCTAAATATATAGACGAAATCAAATCTTCCTATACTCATGGTGCATAGATACATGAGTATAGGAAGATTTCTTTATGCGAAGAAATGGTGGCAGGATACGTTGTTAACTTGATAGTATGAATTGACGTTAAATACATAAGCAAGTGAACCTATTGCTGATTCGAATAATATCTTGTCGTTTTTTGTATACATAAACAAAAGTTATACCATGGGAGTTGACAATGAAATAATTCCTATGATATCTTAAATCGTATTAAAATGGATGTCTTATAAGCAATAAGGCTTATAAAGTCAATATTTTAGAAGGTAGGAAAGAGTCGGTATGAAACAACAATCCTTAGGTCATACAAAACAACTGGTTTATGCAGCATTGGGCATTGCCCTCGTTTTTATTTGTACGTCATTTTTAAATCTTCGTCTTCCCATTGCCGCTAATGGCGGTCTAGTTCATTTGGGAAATGTGCCCCTCTTTGTGATTGCCATTCTTTACGGACGCCGGTTTGGTGCTTTGGCCGGAGGAATCGGTATGGCTCTTTTTGATGTGGTGGGCGGCTGGTTTTTATGGGCGCCTTTTACGTTGGTCATCGTAGGTCTCATGGGGTATACGGTCGGCGCTATCTGTGAAGAACGCCGCACCATGAAGGCTTATGTCCTAGCCTTTATGGCGGCTTGTCTCATTAAGGTGGCTGGTTATTATGGTGCCGAGGGACTTATTTACGGCAATTGGCTGGTGCCGATGACGTCGATTCCCGGTAATCTTGTCCAGATCGGTGTGGCGGCAATTATCGTGTTGCCTATCGTGAACAAGTTAAGAAAGCGTTTGGATGCTTCTTACTAATTAGGAGACTGCAAAAAAATGATCTCAGCCACTTCCTCGAAATTCCTGCATATTTTCGTTGATATTTACAAAATTGATGATGAAATAGGAGTTCTTTGCTTATGATTCGCAAAGTACTCCTGTTTTTAGGTGTTGGGGTGATTTGGCTGGTTCAATCTAATTAATTTGAAGCGGTGAAAGCAATAGGTACAGTGATGATTGATTTACGATAAATTGTTTATTTTGTTAGGATTATTTTGACTGATAGATTGTTTTATGCTAAAATTACATATGGTTATTAATCTCAATAAAGGAAAAAATTAAATAACTAGGATGTTTTGTTATTACATTGGTAGCTACTTGTAAACAAAATTTATAAAATATCGAATTTTTATATGACTTCATAGTCATATAAAAAAAATTTCTCTAAATGACTATGTAGTCAATTGGATAAATTTTCAAGGGAGGTTGTAAGGTGAAGCAATGTAAATATTTTTTGCTATTAGGTGTAGTTTTGTCGTATTTCATTAGTAATTACTTACCAGTTGAGTGGGGCTGGGAAAATAGTCTGTTAGAATGGCTACAAATTGTCATATTAGCAGTAGGCTTGATGTTAAACTATACATGGTGGCGAGAGGCTAAATCGATGCCACAAAATATTAACAATGCACGCTTTCTGTTCTGGGCGATACCATTGTGGTTATTGATTATCGCTAGGGAGTTGAGCTGGGGTAGAGTGTTCTATCTCAGAGGTTTTGATGCTGTAGATGGTCCTTCTTTTCTTCCACTGTCCCAGCTATCCTATGGTCCAATTGTTTACCCATTGCTTACAATCATAATCGTAGTATGGTTGTATGTGGTCGTAAAGTACAGGTTATATAAAATTCCTTATGAATTGCTAAAAGAACGCCGATTTCCTGTTGTAGAGCTTATAATTACGGTTTTCGCATTTATAGATGCAGATATAGGTGAACACAAATTACATCTTCAAAATATGGAAGAGTTTGATGAGTGTCTGGCCTATCTGGGCTTAATTTTAGTTGCTTACTATGTAAAAAAAGCATTGAGAGAAGAAGCAGAAAATGTTATAAGAGAGGCAAGGGATAGTTCGCTGGATTCTGGTGCAAAATTTTTGTAGATTGATACAATCTGGCAGTTTGTAATGCTTCAAAAAGTTGATCTGTGATAGATATTAGATTTTAACTTTACATAGGTCTTGTGTGTACAGTGACGATTATTGTTCATAGCAGTATTTTGTGTATTTTGTTATAATGAAACTGTATATATAGGGAGGGGAGCACATTGGATTTTGCATATTTAAAAAGTGTCCCGGTATTTGAAGAGTTGCCGTCGGGAGATTTAGCAATCATTGATAAAGTAACCATTGAACGTAAATATAATAAAAATGATGTGATTTTTCGGGAAGGGGAACCTGGTGAAGGTTTTCATTATGTGAAGACGGGAAAAATTAAAATTGTAAAATTATCAGCAGACGGGCGGGAACATATCATCAATGTTCTAGGACCAAGTGACGTTTTTGCGGAAGTGCTGCTCTTTAATAAAGGCCCTTATCCCGCTACCGCTGTTGCAGTGGAAGAATCTTGTGTAGGCGTAATACGAAACAGTGAACTGGAAAACGTCATTATCAGTCACCCGCATGTTGCGATGAATATTATCCAAGTGATGAGTAAAAAACTGCTGTTTGTTCAGCAGAAAATAAAATCGTTGGCATTTTCCGATAGCTATGCCAAGGTAGCACAGTCGCTAGAAAATTTAGCTTACCGCTATGGCGAAAAAACGCAGAGAGGCCTAGAAATTGATATTGATTTTACTAGGCAGGATGTTGCCAACCTTGCTGGAACAACCAGAGAAACGGTGAGTCGAATCTTTAGTGTAATGAAAAAAGAAAAAGTGCTGGACTGGGATGAGCGAAGGATGATTGTCCTCGATCTTGTCGGTTTACGCCAGTACTATGAAACTTAATATAAATGAAAATGGTGCCTGCTTTTTAACTTGATGTTAAAGAGCAGGTTTTTCTTTTGAAAAATTGGGCTATGTGACGCAGATCATAGTAAGGCATTTTTTTATAGAGTAATATAAAGTCAAGAGTTAACGAAAGCGAACGGTAAGGAGGAAAAATCATGTTACCTAAAGGAGCCAATTTACAAAAAATCCGCAACGGGAAAAAAACATATGGTATCACACCGCATTTGCCGGGTGGGTTTATCAAGCCAGAGGTGCTAGAGAAATATGCACATGTTGCCCGGAAATATAATGGGATACTAAAGCTAACCTCAGCCCAACGTATTATGGTTACCGGGTTAAATGCTGAAGATATTGATCCTATTTGGGATGAACTAGGCATGAAGCCAGCAATTGGGTTTGCTAATTGTGTTCGCAGTGTAAAAATTTGTCCAGGCATAGCCTTTTGTAAACGCGGCAAGCAAGATAGCCTCAAACTAGGCTTGGAACTTGATCGTAGATACATAAAAAAAGAAATGCCGTCTCGTATGAAAATGGGCGTTTCCGGTTGCCCGAATTCATGCTCAGAAAGCATTATCAAAGATATTGGTGTCATTGGCACCGATGATGGCTGGGATGTTTATATGGGCGGAAGTGCCGGTTCACACCCTAGACTTGGTGATCAGCTGATTACAGGGCTCAATTATGACGAAGCACTTAAAATAATCGATATTGTCGTAAGGTACTATCAGAAAAATGCTGAAATAGAGCGGATCGGTCAGTTTATTGATCGGATTGGTTTGGAAAAGTTTAAAAACGATGTTTTAGCAGAGTTTGAAAATAGTACACTTTCAGAAGAGACGGCTAAATCATATGCAGAACTAGAAAAGATTGCACCACAACCTAGTGTTTTGACGGCAGGAAAGCTTGCGACTGGTGCCAGCATTGATGAAGACAGTATTATTGCTGATATCATCAAGGTATATCCTCAAACCATTCCGGTACTTCGGACTTTTGGTATGGGATGTCTCGGTTGTCCATCCGCTACGGGCGAGGCTTTAAAGAAGGCTGCTGATATTCATGGAATTGATGTGAAAGAGCTTGTTACAGAATTAAATAAAAGTTGTCAGGAAGGGGAAAAAATATGAGCGCATTTATTGGTCCAGTTCATTATTGGTTATATGGGAAAATTAAAGTAGTGAGTGAGCGGGAGGAATATATTTTTAATAAGGCTCATGAAATGTGCGGTTCTACCGCTGAAGAACTAAGAGAAACAGTTTGGCAAACCTATGGGGCACCACTACCGGATACTGATCTTGGTGATTTGATTGACCATGACAATATCCATGGGTGGCTACATCGTCAGATTCAGATTGCTGAATCTCGGGAAGCCGCTTTTATCAAAGAATTGGTTGATCTATGTGGTGTTCAGAGTATGATTGAGCAGAGCTTTGTTGAACATGGAAAAATTACAGGTGAGCTAGCTAAAGCATCTGGAAAACAGGCAGTAAGTGATGCTCTTGGTATCTACCAAGCCTTAGGTGACTATTATTTAAACGGCATGCCTTGTGATCAAGGCGATATGATTGTGTTATCAGAGGAAGCAAAGGTTGTTTGGGAAGTCAGTGACTGCTTGCAGGAACCAAACTGGAAACGCGCAGGAGTTGACCTTGCTTTGATGATGAAGCTTTATCAAAGTTGGGTGCAAGCCTTTGTGAATGGAGTCAATGCAGCGTATAGTTTTAGGCAAGTAAAGCAGGCTGATGAGCGTGTTGTAAGATACGAAATTTATAAGATAGGTTAAGTTTAATCATGTTGGAAGATATGAATCTGATGCCAGAAAAATACGACGCTGTGATGGCGGTCACATGCAATAGCTTCCGTTCTTGTTAAAATGAAATCAAATAAATTTAATGATGCTTTAATGCAAAGGAGATAAATATGTCAATGTTTTGTTATCAATGTCAAGAAACAGCTAAAGGTACTGGTTGCACCATGCGCGGTGTTTGTGGAAAAACGGCTGATGTGGCCAATCTCCAAGACCTGCTGATTTATACACTTAAAGGAATCTCAGTTTATACACTTGAGGCGCATAAGGCTGGTATTGCTACACCGAAAGCTGATAAGTTCATTATGGAAGGCTTGTTTGTTACCATTACCAATGCTAATTTTGATAAGGAGCACTTTATTGGACTGATTAAACAGGCGTTAGAAGTGCGTGAAGAGGTCAAGGACGCTTTACTAAAAGCTGGCAAGAAAGTGGATGCCGCTGATGAAAGTAGTAAATCAGTATGGCAGAAGCTAACTGGATGGTTGACTGCCGGAGAAGAGAAAGAAGCTTTTCATGACAGCACGCAATGGTTTGCCAATCATGGCGCAGCGTTTGAAGAAAAGGCTGCCAAAGTTGGAATTTTAGCGACTGTCAATGAAGATGTTCGTTCACTTCGTGAGCTTCTTACGTATGGGGTAAAAGGGATGGCTGCTTATGCTGAGCACGCTTTTACACTAGGGTATAAGGATGATGCTATTTTTGCCTTTATCGAAAAAGCGCTGGCTGCTACACTCAATGATAAGCTAAGTGCTGATGAATTGGTGGCACTCGTAATGGAATGTGGAAAATACGGTGTGGATGTTATGGCTATGCTTGATAAAGCCAATACTACCACTTATGGAAATCCGGAAATTACTAAGGTCAATATTGGTGTGAGAAACAACCCAGGTATTCTGATCAGTGGTCATGATTTAAAAGATCTGGAAGAATTGCTTGAACAAACAAAGGGCAGTGGCGTAGATGTATATACCCACGGGGAAATGCTGCCAGCTCATTACTATCCAGCCTTTAAGAAATATGAAAACTTTGCGGGCAATTACGGTAATGCTTGGTGGTTGCAGGACAAAGAATTTGAAACTTTCAACGGCCCGATTCTGATGACTACAAACTGTTTGGTACCACCAAAGGACAGCTATAAAGACCGTGTGTATGTGACTGGTGTAGTTGGCTTTGCAGGTCTGAAAAAAATCGGTGAACGGACAAACGGCAAACCGAAAGATTTTTCCGCACTAATTGCTCACGCGAAACAGCGCCCATCGCCTAAGTCTTTGGAGCAAGGCGAGATTGTCGGCGGATTTGCACACAACCAGGTTTTAGCTCTGGCTGATAAGGTTGTAGCTGCAGTGAAAAGTGGCGCGATTAAACGTTTCTTTGTTATGGCTGGCTGTGATGGCCGGATGAAGGGCAGAGATTATTATGCTGAATTTGCTGAAAAACTGCCTAAAGATACGATAATATTGACAGCGGGCTGCGCAAAATATCGCTATAATAAACTTCAGTTAGGTGATATCGGCGGTATTCCACGCGTACTTGATGCGGGTCAATGTAATGACTCCTATTCATTGGCTGTTATTGCCTTAAAATTAAAAGAGGTTTTCGGTTTGGATGATGTCAATGAATTACCGATATCATACAATATTGCTTGGTATGAACAAAAAGCTGTTATCGTGCTTTTAGCACTGTTATATCTTGGTGTGAAAAATATCCACCTTGGTCCAACGTTACCTGCCTTTCTTTCACCAAATGTTGCCAAAGTCCTTATAGAAAAATTCGGCATTGGCGGCATCACTACTCCTGATGAAGATATCAAGATGTTCATGACGAAATAATGATTAAGATTTAACATATAAAGAGTTCGCCTAAACGTAATGTTTAGGCGAACTCTTTTTTGAGATAAAGTAACGTTTCTTCCCAAGAGAAGATATTGTATAATATTTCATTAAATGTTACTATAGGGTAGTTATTTTACGCTATTAGGGGGATATAGAATGAGAATTAAAAAATATGTTGTTGTGTGTGCAGTAGTAATGATGGTCTTTGGCTCGATGATAGGTACAACCTATGGTGCGCCAAGCGAAGAAGGAAAGAAAGATTGGAATATTTCATTTTTGGGGACCATGCAAGTTCCAGATCAATTGGAAATTGTGGATGGCAAAGATGTTATTGTAGAAATGGTGAAGATAGATGAAAAAGCGAAGAAAGCTCATCCAGTAGAAGCGACGACTCCTAAGGCTAAGACTTTCTCACCGCAAGATATTACGGAAGCCTTTGAAAAGAATAATATCGGTGTTTATCAGTTTGCCCTAAAAAATCATGGTAGCTATAATACTGCTTTTGTTTTTGTTGGTAAATTACCTGCGCAGTATAATACAAATGGTGTAACCTTCTTTGAAACATTGAAAAACATGAATCGGCAAAAGCAAGAAGAATTACATAAAATGATTCTCAAGGGAATTGGTGACGTATATACCAAAGATCCTGAGTTAAAGAATGCCTTTGACTTGGAAATACTTGAATTTTATCCATTTAAACAGATAGACAATGAAAATGCCAAAATTATCAGTGTTGGGGGCAGTTTAGCTGTGCGGACATTTAAACTGGTTCAGCCGTTTGCATTTAAAACTTATATAGTTAATAGAAATTCCGAAATATATATTTTCACTATATTGAACTCGGGATCTGATCGCAAAATATGGGATGGAATGACGAAAGAAATGCTAAAAACAGCACAATGGAAGTGACGATAAAAAGATAAAATTTTATAATAGAGTGGAAAAGCCAGCTAAACTTAAAATTAGCTGGCTTTTCACTTCAAGTAAACAAAGAAATCCATCTGATATTAAAGCATTGGTTTTTTTTACTAAGCTTTATTGACACAAATAATAAGGAATACTATAATATAACATATGAACAGTTGATAATATGTTCATATGTTATATTAACGAATAGGTAGTATTTATCGTATATTTAATCAAGGATTACTTCGTATAGGTGAAAAGAAATAAAGTAGTGATGGGAGCGATTGTGATTATGGAAAAGGCGTTTGAAGAAAATATTAAGAAGGTATTCATTCTAGAAGGACTTGGCTGTGCTAATTGCGCTGCGAAGATAGAAAGAGAATCAAATAATATTGATGGGGTAAAATCTGCTGTAGTAGATTTTGTTGCTACTAAACTTATCATGGAAATAAATAGCCTTGCTAAACAAGATGTAATTATTGAAAAAGTGAAAGAAATAGTAAAAAGAATTGAACCAGATGTTAAAGTAATTGAAAATCAGAGTAAGATAGCAAGCAACAATACTCATGACCATGTTCATGGTGAATCTAACAAGGCGGATCTAATTAGGATTGCTATTGGTGCAGCAATCTTTGGAATAGCAACTGCTATACAAGTTTTCTAGTTCTATAGAACTAAGTCTTTATTTGATAAGCTATGTACTTATAGGTGGAGAAGTAGTTTTAAGAGCTTTAAAGAATATAGGCAGAGGTCAAGTATTTGATGAAAATTTCCTTATGAGTATAGCAACTATTGGAGCTTTTGCTATTGGCCAATATCCAGAAGGTGTAGCAGTTATGCTTTTTTATCAGATAGGAGAAATGTTCCAAGAATTGCTGTGAATCATTCAAGAAAATCTATTACAGCCCTTATGGATATAAGACCTGATTTTGCGAATTTAAAAATTGGTGACGATATGAAAAAAGTATTCCAGAAGAAGTTAGTATAGGTAGATATTATAGTAGTAAAACCAGGGGAAAAAGTTCCGCTAGATGGTAAAGTAATTGAAGGAAATTCAATGGTAGATACTTCTGCTTTAACTGGTGAGTCAGTTCCTAGAGAAGTAGCGGTAGGAGATAATATTTTAGGTGGAGTTATTAATAAAAATGGACTTTTAACAATAGAAGTAGAAAAAGAGTTTGGAGATTCGACTGTTGCAAAGATATTGGATTTAGTTCAAAATGCAAGTAGTAAAAAAGCTCCAACAGAAAATTTTATAACAAAGTTTGCTAGATATTATACACCAATTGTTGTTTTTTCAGCATTAGCTATTAGCTATAATACCACCACTTGTTATAGAAGGAGCAACATTTTCACAGTGGATTATATAGAGCATTGGCATTTTTAGTAGTATCTTGTCCTTGTGCTTTAGTTGTATCTATACCACTTGGATTCTTTGGAGGAATAGGTGGAGCATCAAAAAATGGAATACTCGTTAAGGGTGGAAATTATCTTGAGGCATTAAATAATGTTGAAATTGTTGTATTTGATAAAACAGGAACACTTACAAAAGGTGTATTTAAAGTAACGGAAATAAACCCAGAAAATAATATTTCAAAGGATGAACTTATAACGTATGCAGCTTATGCAGAAAGTTATTCTAATCATCCGATAGCTACTTCTATATTAAAGGCTTATGGCAAAGAAATAGCTAAGGATAAAGTAGAGAAATTATGAAGAAATATCAGGCCATGGGATTAAAGTTATTGTTGAAAGACAGAGAAGTACTAGCTGGTAATTATAAATTAATGGATAAAGAGAATATATGCTTATAACAGGTTGAGACTATAGGTACTGTAGTTCATGTTGCGATAGATAAAGAATATGCAGGGTATATAGTAATATCGGATGAGATAAAAGAAGATTCAGTAAAAGCAATTAAAGCTTTAAAATCCATGGGGGTTAAGAAAACAGTAATGCTTACAGGTGATAATAAAGCTGTTGGAACTAAGGTTGCTAAAGAATTAGGGATAGATGAAGTTTATGCGGAATTATTCCCAGATCAAAAGGTTGAAAAAGTAGAATCGCTAGATAAAGAAAAATCAACAAAAGGTAAGTTAATATTTGTAGGTGATGGAATAAATGATGCTCCTGTTTTAGCTAGAGCTGATATAGGTATAGCAATGGGCGGCGTTGGTTCTGATGCAGCAATTGAAGCTGCTGACGTAGTGATAATGACGGATGAACCTTCAAAGATTGCTACAGCTATAAAAATAGCGAAAAAAACAAGACGTATAGTAATGCAAAATATAGTCTTTGCATTAGGGATTAAACTTGTTTTATTAGTTTTTATAGCCATTGGTATTGGGTACTATGTGGGAAGCGGTATTTGGCGATGTTGGAGTAGCATTGCTTGCAGTACTAAACTCTATGCGAGCTATGAAAAATGATTAATATAAGCTTATGAGATTGTACTAAAAAACGGCAGGGTATCCATGGAGTTTGGTATGCCTGCGCCTTGTAACGGTATCATAAATTAGAACCCACGAATTTCGTGGGTTTTTTGCATTGTGTGGTTTTAGAAAGATAAAAATTCAGTACAGTAATTTTGGAAAAATTTATCTGGTTGTAGATTTAAAATGGTTGGTATATACTGGATATATAGCGGAATATATTTAGATGATAAAGGAGTTGAGCTATGGAGGTATTGTATAGTGCATCCAAAAAGTTGACAATGGGGATGTTTGATCAAATTTGCATGACCTGAAGGGAAGGAGATAACATGAACTATTTTATGTACTCTATCGCCGCCGGAATGATTGGATTAATTTTTGCATATTTTTTAGCGAATGGTATTACCAAAGAGTATCCCGGCAACGAACGTATGCGGGAGATTGCCTCTTATATACATGAAGGCGCGATGGCGTTTTTGCATCGGGAATACCGTTACTTGGTTGTATTCGTGGCAATCGTTTTTAGTGTTTTAACAATATGTATTGGCTGGAAAACTGCGATTTGTTTCCTTGGTGGGGCTTTATGTTCAGTTCTTGCAGGTTATTTTGGTATGCGGGTGGCAACCAAGGCTAACGTGCGTACTACTGAGGCTGCTAGACAGGGGATGAGCAAAGCAATTAAAATCGCGTTTTCTGGTGGTGCCGTTATGGGCATGTCGGTTGCAGGCCTAGGTGTAGTCGGTCTGGGAACGTTATTTATTTTATTTAGTCAGGACATAACAGCAATTACTGGGTTCGGTCTTGGTGCTAGTTCAATTGCATTGTTTGCGCGTGTTGGTGGCGGCATTTATACCAAAGCTGCTGACGTAGGCGCTGATTTGGTTGGTAAAATTGAGGCCGGAATCCCTGAGGATGATCCTCGTAATCCGGCAGTAATCGCCGATAATGTGGGAGATAATGTTGGTGATGTCGCTGGCATGGGGGCGGATTTGTTTGAGTCTTATGTGGGCGCGATCATCTCGGCACTTACCCTTGGAGCGATCCTTTATCAACATGGTGAAGGGATTATCTTCCCGTTTGCACTGAGTGCGTGTGGAGTCCTAGCTTGTATCATTGGTGTTCTGATAGGCCGTGAAAGCAAAGGCGATAACCCGCAGGCAGCGCTAAATCTCGGAACCTATGTCGCGGGTGGAATTACGATGGTTGCTGCAGGTTTTCTCAGTCAGATGATTTTTGGTGATTTGAATGCTTTTTGGGCGCTCACTGCTGGTTTGGTTGCTGGCATGGCGATTGGTAAAGTAACCGAAATTTATACTTCAGGTGACCATAGTCACGTCCGTAAAATTGCAAAGTCAGCTGAAACTGGACCTGCGACTACTATAATTTCTGGCCTTGCAGTCGGTATGTACTCGACGATGTGGCCAATGATCTTCATGGTTGTCGGTATGTTGGCCTCTTTCTATGCCATGGGCGGTGCGCAGGATGCGATGCTTGGTCTTTATGGGATTGCACTCGCAGCAGTGGGAATGCTCTCTACTACTGGTATTACGGTGGCAGTTGATGCTTATGGACCAATATCTGACAACGCCGGTGGTATTGCGGAGATGGCTGGACTGCCGCACTCCGTACGAGAAGTTACTGATAAACTGGATGCAGTCGGGAATACTACCGCTGCAATCGCCAAAGGATTCGCCATCGGGTCTGCAGCCTTAACCGCACTTGCACTGTTTGCATCTTATGCACAGGCTGTTGAACTGAAGACCATTAATTTACTTGAGCCTACGACCCTTGCAGGTCTGCTGCTCGGTGCTATGATCCCCTTCGTGTTTGCAGCGATGACAATGGAAGCTGTGGGCGCAGCAGCCTTTGAAATGATTGAGGAGGTACGACGTCAGTTCCGGGAAATTCCAGGTCTACTGGAAGGCACAGCGAAGGCTGACTATAAGAAATGCGTGGATATTTCTACCGGAGCTGCTTTAAATAAGATGCTAGTTCCAGGTGGTCTGGCGGTTGTTTTGCCAATTTTAGTTGGCCTTTTACTCGGTGCAGGTGCTCTCGCTGGCTTTATCGCTGGTGCGGTGGTAACAGGCGTGCTCGTAGCCATTTTTATGGCGAATGCCGGTGGTGCTTGGGACAACGCTAAAAAATATATTGAGGGTGGGGAGCATGGTGGTAAAGGCAGTTCAGCGCATATGGCGGCTGTCGTTGGCGACACCGTAGGTGACCCGTTCAAGGACACATCAGGTCCAGCGATGAATATCCTGATCAAACTCATGACAATTGTCGCATTGGTATTTGCTCCGATAATTTTAAGCTATGGCGGTCTATTTCTGAAACTAATAAAATAGTGAAGTGTGGGCTACTTATATTCTTTCTGGGCTTATTCGATAAAATTCGATTAAGAAATAAGGTAAGGTATTGCCTGGGAAATAAAACTGGCACTATATACAGTGTCAGTTTTATTTTTTGATGTATTCATTCTTAGGATATAGTGGCCAGAAGGTCCTAAAAAATGAGCGTACGTTTAAGGAATCTTTTTAATTAGACTTTAGTTTCCAAAATAAGGAGAACATACAATGCAGGAAAAAAGGGGGCAGTTAACGAAACGATATATAGTATAAAATAAAATTTTCTATTTAAGTTGCATAAAAGATAGTGTATTACATAATTTTCCAATCAACAAGATAGAAAGAATACTTGATTAGGTAATTTTACGTATTCATTGCAACTTATGTATATTATGGGAGGAAACAATGCTTGATTTTTTTACTGAAATAGGAATCAAAATCATAAACGGCGGCTTCAAAGTGCATTTGGTGGTTTACTTCATTAGTTTAGCGTTAGGCATCATCATACTCCGGTTGGTATTTTCTAAACTGCTTAAAATAATTGCAAGAAAAACAAATATCTCTTATTCCCTGCTGCAGCAAACATTTAGGGGAATACCTACGTTGTTGGGCATTCTCATTGGCCTCTACGCTGCTATGGAAATCCTGACAATTCCGCCGCGGCCGCTACTATTTCTCCAAAGGTTGTTCCACTCTATTGTCATTCTGTCCCTGACCCTCATGGTCGCGCATCTGGGCTCCGGTTATCTTAAGCATAAGCTCGGGAAAACATCCGAAAACTTCGCTTCCACTTCGATCTTAGTCACAACAATTGACCTGACCGTTTACGCCATCGGCATATTGTTTTTGCTTGAATCTTTCGGAGTTTCGATCTCTCCGTTGATCACCGCTTTGGGCGTTGGCGGCTTGGCTACCGCTTTGGCGCTGCAGGACACTTTGGCGAATTTATTTTCCGGCATCAACATTCTGGTGTCCAAACAAATCAAGATGGGTGACTTCGTTAAACTGTCGACCGGCGAAGAGGGCCATGTAGTGGACATGAACTGGCGCAATACCACAATAAAAACTCCCACTGAGAACATGGTGGTCGTACCCAACCAAAAAATTGCTTCATCTATAATCACCAATTATGCACAACCGTTTGCTGAATGTTCCATCTCCATCCCCATAGGAGTCAGTTATGGAAGTGATTTGGATCATGTGGAAAAAGTTACTGCCGCGGTTGCAAAAGAAATTCTCCAAGAAACCGAGGGAGGCGTCAAAAGTTTTGAACCGTTTATCCGGTACGGCAGTTTTGCCGAGTCCAGTATTAACTTCAATGTTATCCTGCGGGTAAAGACCGTAACGGACCAGCACCTCATCCGCCACGAATTCATCAAGAGAATTTATGTGCGTTACCAACAGGAAGGAATAATAATTTCGTTCCAGAAATGAACGGTCAATTTGGAGCAGGTATAAACTGACGGTTTTCTTTAACTTAAATTATAATGAGTGTGTAGAGAATTAAAAAGACCTATTGGATTTTTTATGGTTGAATAAAAAATCTAATAGGTCTTTTTATGTTATGACATTTGTGGATGATAATCTGCTTTGATTTGTACAAATAAGATAACGAAAACAAATAAAAACAGGAGTGAAGTTACCCAGAAGATAGAGGATATACCAAAGAATATGGAGAAGAGTCCAGCACATAACGGGCCTAAGACGTTGCCCATGAGAGCGGCGCCACCAGTTATACCATAGGCTGCACCTCGTTTGGCTTCGGGAATCAGATAGGTAACGATTGTATTGGCACTGGGGATCATGGCACCGATACATAGACCATTGATCGCACGCATAATCCCTAAAGACAAGATGCTGTTTGCGGCAAGCTGTCCGATAAAAGTAACAGCGCATAAGATCGATGCTATTGTAAGAATTCGACGGTGGGAAAAATGTCTATTGATCAAGCCCATACTGGCTGAGGCTAAAGCCCTGGTAATCCCGCCGATCGCAATGATTGTACCTGAAATGCTGGCAAGGCTGCCTGTATTGGATACCATATTCTGAATGTAAATCGGTAAGATTGGACCGATGCTTTGCATCGCAAATTGTGCTAGAAATAAAACAATCAGCATGACTTTTAAATCACCTAAAGACCAAATATAACGAAGCGTTTCTTTGATTGAAGGCTGTTCGCTTTTTGGTGTGGGGATGAAAGCTTCCGAAATGGCAAAACGAATGATAATTAAAGTGACTAAACACAGGGCGCCGAAAATAATAAACGGCAGGCGGTAGCCAAATAAATCGGCAATGACACCGCCAATCATCGGACCTACTGCGCCACCGACAATGAGTGCTGTCTGAAACATACCAACAATAAATGGGATCTTTTCTTTTGGCGCCATGCTTAGACCAAGTGCTGTCGCAGCAGCGACAAAGCCACCACAAAGACCTTGGAATATGCGCAAGGCTAAAAGTTGATAGACATTGGTTACAAAAGCCATGACCATCATGATAAGTCCAAATAAAAATAAGACTTTTTCAACCATTGGTTTGCGCCCCTGGCGATCGGCCATAGCACCCCAATATGGATTCGAGAGTGCGGCAAAAAATGAAGTAGCGCCCATCAGGATTCCAGCCCAAAGGCCGAGGGAGGAAGTATTGGTGACACCGAGTTGCATTATATAGAGGGGGAGAAATGCAACTACACCTGTGATTGCACTCATACCAATAAATTGCGCTGTCCACATGATATAAAAAGAGCGTTTCCATTGTGTTGTTATTTTGCTATTGCTTAACATTACAATACCTTCTTCTGTAATAAATTTAAAAAATAAGTTTTTTTGACTAAAACTATTGATGATTCTTTAAAAGTATAGCACAATAGAAAGTATGGTAAAACTAGTAAGAAAGTATATGTAATATATAAATTAGGAATAGAAACGGAGGCACTATATGGAATTTAAAGATATGCACGCGTTTTATGCAGTGGTGGAAGAAGGCAATATAAGCCATGCCGCAAAACGTTTAGATGTTGCGCAGCCTGCGCTCAGCAAACAAATGAAAAAGCTCGAAGAATCGCTGGGGGTCCAGCTTTTTGAACGCGGCAGTCGGAGAATTAGACTGACGGAAGCGGGACAAGTTCTTTATACGAGAGTGGAACAAATCTTAGGAATGGTAGATGGGACGGTAAATGAAATTACAGCGATTGGATCGGGTGTTATGGGATCGTTGAAGATTGGAACAGTCACAACCTCAGGCGCTACACTACTTCCAGGGTTGATTAAAGAATTCCATAAACGGTATCCGAAAGTAACCTTTCAATTATGGGAAGGCGAAGGCAAACATATTTTAGAGCTTTTAGATAATCGGATTATTGAGATTGGCATTACAAGAACCCATGTTGATCGTACGATATATCAATCAATTACGCTATCAAATGAACCGTTAGTTATGGTTATGCAGAAGAATCTTTGCTGTTGTGGGGAAAGTGCCGATAGTGTCAGTTTGTTAGAGTTAAAAGACCAGCCGCTTATTATTCCACTGCGCTGGAAAACCATTTTTTTGGCGCAATGCAGTAAGTTAGGGTTTGTTCCTAAAATTGTTTGTGTAAGTGATGGGGTTTTGCAAAACATCTTATGGACTAAAATGGGAATTGGTATGGCTTTAGTGCCGGAGTCTACAAAGGAACTGTTGTCGGAAGAAGAGCTCGTATATAAAACGATTGTCGACCCGGCGATATCAACCCAAACCGTGATTGCTTGGTTAAGAAATAGGACATTGTCACATAGTGGAAAGCATTTTTTGGCGTTGTTTAAAGAAATGTTTAAGTGATAGGTGGCATAGATTTTGGATATATATGAATTTACAAATTGTTTACCAGCCGCGCGAAAGGAAGAATTACTATAATGAATTTTCTAAGAACGAATAATAGCTTGAAAAATAGGCTTTTATCTTTCATCATGGTTGCCTTACTGAATTGCATATTTGGTGCAGCTACGGTAGATGCGAGTGCAGCTGATGATGTCAATCGTGTTGATTTTTGGCTCGGAAATTTACAAAATCCCGACGCAGTTATTATGAACACAAAGCAAATAAAGAAATATAACAAAGAAATGCTTAGCAAGCTTTCCAATATAAATTATGACTTTAAAAAGTTCCCAAAGGTAGTTGCTAGCAAGGACTTGCAAAAACTTTTACAAGCCAATGAACTTCCTGAAGGATATGTGAATGGTCAAAAAATGTTGCTAGACTTTAAAGCTCGTACTTTAAGCAATATGAATTTAGCGGCAGTAAAGACGAAAAATTCTGTTCGCTGGGGGATCGCTGTAAGACGTTCTTCTTTGCGGCTATACCCGACAGTAGATGGTATATTTGATGAGCCGAATGATAATGAGTTTGATTTATTGCAAGCTACAATACTGAATCCAGGCGAAGCGGTAGCAATCCTACATAAAAGTACTGATAATCAATGGTATTTCGTCCAAACCAATACTTACCGAGGTTGGATATTTGCTGATGATGTTGCTGAAACGGGTTATAATGAATGGTCAAATTGGCAAAATCCCCCCAATTTTTTAGTGGTGGTTGCCGCTAAACTAAATATACAAACTGATTCTGAAAAATTGCTAGTAGAAATGGGTTCACATTTGCCTGTGATAGGCAAGCAGGGCGATACCTATATCGTAAAATTGCCCCGACGTCAGGAGGATGGACAAGTTCGTTTTATTGAGGCAGCAGTGCCTATTGATGGCAGTGTCAATTTAGGGAATCTGCCTTATACACGCGCTAATATTATTAAGCAAGCCTTTAATTTTTATGGACAGCCATATGGTTGGGGCGGTCTGAATGATAGTGTAGACTGTTCAAGTTTTACTATGGATATCTACCGGTGTTTTGGATTTATGATGCCACGAGATGCTGATACCCAAGAGGTTGGTGTAGGAAAAGTATGGGCGGTTACTCCAGCAAATGTAGAAAGTGTACTCAATAAAGTTCTTCCTGGTGCTACTTTGCATATGGATGGTCATGTAATGCTATATCTTGGGCGCGTGGGTGATAGTTACTATGTTATAAATTCCTTGGGCTCTTATGGTGACAGTCGTAACGTTGGCAGCGATGGTCTGCTCGCACGAGTGCCTGTTATGCAGGTTGTAACAACTGATATTAAGAATACCTTGCGACGTAATGGCAAAAGTTTTATGGCGGAGTTGCATACGGTAAAACAGTGGGAATACTATAAAAAAAATGCTGTGTACTTGATGAATTGAAATGAAAATTGGCGAATAGATAGTGATGACGTATTCGCCAATTTTTTTGTATGTAAAATATCGTATAATGGAATAATAGGAGACGGAATTGTAAGGTGACTATCAGATAAAATGATAGTTTTGGAGGTAATGTTATGAGAGCGGCGATGTATCAACAGAAAGAGGAGAATCATAATGTTCGCTGTCTATTGTGTCCTCATCATTGCAGCATAAGTCCTGGGAATATAGGAAGATGTAGAGTGCGGGTCAATGTAGATGGAACTCTTTACGCTAAAAATTATGGGAAAGTGATTTCCTATGCCTATGATCCAATCGAAAAGAAACCGTTATATCATTTTTATCCTGGCAGTACAATCTTTTCCATTGGAACGTTTGGGTGTAATTTAGCGTGTGATTTTTGTCAAAATGCGGAACTAGTCTATTATGATGAAGAAGCTGACGAAATCTCTGATGAAGATATAATGGAGCTAGCACGCCGGGAAAATTCAATAGGGATCGCATACACGTATAATGAATCGACAATATGGTATGAATATGTTCTTCACGTAGCAAAACTTGCCCGCAAAGAAGGGCTAAAAAATGTTTTGGTTACCAATGGCTATATCAATGAGGAACCTTTACGTGAATTACTCCCGTATGTTGATGCAATGAATATCGACTTAAAATCTATGGAGGCTAGTTTTTATAAGAATATTTGTAAAGGAAGTCTGGAGCTTGTCTTAAATACAATTGAATTGAGCAGCAAATATACCCATATAGAAGTCACCACCCTAGTGATTGAGGGAGAAAATAGTAAGTGCTCTACTATCGAAGCAGTCGCACAAAAAATAGCTTCGATCGATCCGTCGATCCCTCTTCACTTAAGCAGGTATCACCCGGCTTATAAGATGAAGCTGACGCCAACGCCTATTGATACGCTAGTACAGGCAGTGGACATTTCAAAGAAATATTTAGAGTATGTTTATATGGGAAATGTCTTTGGGGCGGATCAAACAACGTATTGTAAGATATGCGGGAATCCTCTGATATTAAGGGAGCATCACACGAGTGTAGTTGGAATAAAAGATAAAAAATGTAATGCTTGTAAGAATGCGATTCAAGGGTTAATCATATAAAAGGATGGTGCGATTATGGGTAAATTATTAGGCGGATATTTATTTCCTCATCCTCCCATTTTAATTGAAGAGATCGGCAGAGGGGAAGAACTCAAAGCGGCAAAAACGATTGCTGGTATTGATGGATTGGTTTTAGATATAAAGAATAGAGAACCTTCAACGATTATATTGATCACACCCCATGGACCAGTTTTTCGTGATGGGATTGCAATCTCTACAGAGAAGAAGTTAGCAGGAGATTTTAGTCGTTTTGGGTGCGGAAATTTAGAAATTTCCTTTCAAAATAATGTAGAAATGGTGCAAGCAATCGTAAGTGAGAGCTCGCGCGAAGATATTCCATTGGTGCAAATCAGCAAAGAGTCTGCAACTAAAATGGATATTGAGGAAAAACTTGACCATGGCGCATTGGTGCCGTTACATTTTGTGAATAAAGAATATAACAATTATAAGCTGGTGCATCTTACTTATGGTTTACTAGCACCAAATCTGTTGGCTAAGTTCGGAAAATTGTTAGCTAAAGTAGTGGAGAAATCTGACGAGCAGGTTATC